>JAGYIL010000001.1 GCA_018402545.1 Saccharospirillum sp.
TGGCCTCCCACTTTGTACAGCGGCTTTATCGCGCTCACTTCACTCACCCACTCAATGAAAATCCCGCGACCGAATGCTTACCTCCTTGCTGGCTTCCCCTAATCCATCTATCCGTTGCGCGATGACATGAACCACATCGTTATCCCAGGCTTTTTCAATCAAACCGGTTACCAACACTAACTGCTCGGTAGTCAGTGCTTTTATGTATTGCTGTGCCTGCTGTAACCAGACAATGACGTTGATGTTTCCGGTGTCGTCTTCGAGCGTAACAAAAGTAACGCCTGCTTTTGTTTTCGGCCGTTGCCGGTTAACCACCAGTCCCAGCACGCGGATGGGTAGGCGCACCCGGTCTGGCTGGTTTAACCCCAGTCGTTTCGATAACCCCGCAATTCGGCGTTGTTCGGTCTGCATCATGGGTAGCAAATCGCTGGCAGGTATGGTCTCAGGGATGATTTTGTCTTCCCGCAATAGGGTGATCAGATGTCGCCCCAGGGTCAGTCCCTGGCTGTGATAGTCTTCAATCAGGTTGTCGAGTTCGTTCGGCGCTGGCAATTGGTTTTGTTGATCGGTTGCCGGTTCGTACGCGTCGGTCAGCAGTGGCGTTTGCAGTCGTAATGCCGAGCTTTCCCAGCGTGCCTGGTAGCGATCATGGCTGAGGTCGGCGAAGGCGCCTGCTGAGGCCAGCAGGTCGAGATCGGCCGTGCTGATGCCGGGCAACCGTTCTAGTTCCTTAATGCGCTTGAAGCCGTGTTTGGGGCGATGCCTGAGCAGATTGTCTGCACTGTTTTGAGTAAAGCCTTTTATCCGACAAAAACCCAATCGAATGGCCGTGTCGTTGTTGTGCCATTCCAGCTGGTTTTCCCAGCCACTGTGATTAATGTTAACCGGTAAAACGGCTTTACCATGACGTTGTAAATCCTGTACTAGCTGTGAGGCGGTATAAAACCCCATAGGCAGGCTGTTCAGCAGGGCACAGCAGAATTCTGCCGGGTAGTGGCATTTGAGCCAGGACGAGAAGTAGGCAATCAGCGCAAACCCGGCCGCATGAGATTCCGGAAAGCCGTATTCACCAAAGCCTTCAATCTGGCGATTGATGCGTTGAATAAATTCATCGGGGTAACCGTTTTCGTGCATGCGCTCGGTCAGTTTGGAGCGTAATTTATTAATGTGTCCGCTCTGTTTCCAACTGGCCATTGAGCGTCTTAAATCGTTTGCTTCGTCGGAACTGAAACCGGCAGCGACCATAGCCAGTGCAATGATCTGTTCCTGAAAGATGGGTACACCCAGGGTGCGTTCCAGCACCGGTCGTAACGCTTCATTCGGATAGTGCACGGCTTCTTTACCGATGCGCCGCTTTAGGTAGGGGTGCACCATGTCGCCATGAATTGGCCCGGGCCGCACGATCGCCACCTGAACCACCAGGTCGTAATAGCAATTGGGTTTCAGGCGCGGCAACATGTTCATTTGTGCGCGTGATTCAATCTGAAAAACACCAACGGTATCGGCCTGTTGAATCATTGCAAAGGTGGCGGCATCGTCGCGCGGGATATGCTGTAATTTGAGGTTCTTACCATGGTGCTGGCGAATCAGATCCAGGGTGCGGCGTACGGCACTGAGCATGCCGAGCGCGAGAATGTCGACCTTCATCAGCCCCACCGTTTCCAGGTCGTCTTTATCCCACTGAATTACGGTGCGGTCGGGCATGGCTGCATTCTCGATCGGGACCAGATCGGCTACGACACCTTCGGTAATGATAAAACCACCGACATGCTGTGACAGATGACGGGGGAACCCCAATATGCCTTCCAGCAAATGCTTGAACACGCCAATCTGATGTTCGGATAACCCCATGCCGTCCGAAATGATTTCCTCGATCCAGTTCTTGCTGCGATAGCGCCAGCCATAGTTGGCAATTTTCTGGTCCAACTGACTGATGTTTAACCCCATGGCGCGACCAATGTCGCGCAACGCACTTTTGCGCCGGTAGCTGATTACCGTGGCGGCCAGAGCTGCCCGCTTGCGGCCGTACTTCTGATAAATGTACTGAATGACTTCTTCGCGCCGCTGATGTTCAAAATCGACATCGATGTCCGGCGGGTCGTTGCGCCCTTTGGATATAAACCGGTCGAATAACAAAGAGGCCTGTTTGGGGTTTACTTCGGTGATGCCCAGGCAATAGCAGACTACCGAGTTCGCTGCAGAACCGCGCCCCTGACACAGAATGTTTTGCGACCGGGCAAAGCGCACAATGTCGTAGACAGTCAGAAAATAATGCTCGTAGTCTTTCTCGCGAATCATCGCCAGTTCGCGCTCGATGGTCGCGTCGATCTCGGCTGTGCTGCCTTCAGGAAAGCGCCGGGCGACGCCCTGGCGCACCAGCAGTCTTAAATATTGTTCGGCGGTGTACTGGCCGGGAAGGATGTCTTTCGGGTAACGGTAACGCAGGGCATCGAGCGTGAAGTCGCACCGGTCGGCAATGCGCAGGGTTTCCTGCATAAGGTCCGTGCCGTAGAGGCTGTGCAGTTTGTTGGCCGAGCGCAGATGGTTCTCTGCATTGGGAAACAGGTAGGGCAGGGCCTCGGTCAGGGTGGTGTTGAAGCGAATGGCGGTCAGGGCATCCTGCAGGTCTTTGCGCTCGGGTGTGTGCATGTGCACGTTGTTGGCGCAGGTTGCGGGCAGGTTGTGTTGCCTGGCCAGTTGTTGGGCGTGAGTGGCGAGTTCAAAACTGTTTTCGGTCAGCAGGTTTTCCACGAGCACCCAGCAGCGGTTTTTAAAACAATCGGCGTAGTAAGCCAACTGTTCGTCATCATCACTGCGCGCCCGGGGTGACCAGAGGCACAGGCAGTCATCCAGGTTCAGTGTGAAATCCTGGCGGGTTAACCGGTATTCGCCCTTGTCGCACCGTCGCCGGGCCCGGGTAATCAGATGGCACAGCTGGCTGTAGGCGGCTTCGGTGGGGGCGAGCAGGATGATCAACTGACCGTCGAGACGAAATTCGGCGCCGATGATCAGTTTAATCGGTAGCTTCTGGTCTCTGACGACGCGCCAGGCTTTGACCACGCCGGCGACCGAGCACTCGTCGGTAATGGCCAGCGCCTGATAACCCAGCTCGACCGCTCGCAGTACCAGCTCCTGCGGGTGAGAGGCACCGCGCAGAAAACTGTGGTTGCTCAGACAATGCAATTCGGCGTAGGGCAGTGAGTCGGTCATGGGTTATCCGAAAAAGCCGGCCAGGCTCCAGTGGCCATCGTCGTGACGGGCGAGCCAGACGGCTTGCTGATGGTGTGGATGCCAGGCGCGAAAATAATCACGCCGGTAAGGGGCCGGTTGCGCCCAGCGACCCATCACAATGCGCTCGGGTCCGCTCAGTAACTGAAATTGTTGCGGTTCGACCCTTTGCCCGCTATCCGGCACCAGCAAAGGCTGGAAACGGGGGCGTGACGATTCCGGGCGCCCGGCGCGATCGACCGCCGGGGTAAGCCGGGTGGCGTGTTCCGGTCTGGGGTCGGCGGTAGTCGTCAGTGTGTGTACCTGGTGGTGACCAAGCCGCGAAACCAGCAAAGACAGCAAACGATCGGCATCCGCTTCCGGATAGGCGGTACCTAGCAGGTCACCCGTGGGCATGGGGTCGGTGCGAAAGCGCCGCGCTCTCAGTTGCAGCGAAAGTACGGGTTCCGGTAAGACCAGATGGTCGAGCTGCAGGTTGATCAGGCTGAGCCACTCCTGAGCACTGCGTGAGCCCTGTACGGCTTGAATGCGCAGCCGGGTTGCGGGCCGGTTTCGATGGTTCAGACGCAGATAGAGGTTGTCGGCCAGGCGCTGACGCGCTTTCAGGTAGGCTTCCAGGTTCGTCAGCAGGCGCTTGAGCGGAAACAGCAGGCTGGCACTGTGCTCGGCCTCGTGGCTCAGCTCCAGGCGTTCGTCGAAATGCGGTGGGATGTCAAAGCGGTGGCCCAGGGTGTCGGGGGATTCCAGAGCCGAGAGCCGTTGCAACAGGGTCGGGCCGAAGCGATAGCCGAGTTCGGCCCGGGGCAGCCGGCGAATATCGGCATAGCAGTGCAGGCCCATGGATTTCAGCCGGGCGGCGTCTTTGGCGTCGAGGCCCAGCCGGTCGATGGCAATGGGGTCGAGTGCGCTGATCAGTCGTTGGCGGTCGCTGCTGACGAGCGGCTGATCGTTGATGGCCAACACCTGAGCGGCCTGAGCAGTGTGACCACAAGCCCAGCGGTAGTGGAAACCACAGTGATCCAGACGCTCTCGCAGCGAGCTGACCAGGGCATCAAGCCCCTGATACAACCGCAGCATCGAGCCGATTTCGAGACTGAGGCCTGAAGGCGGGCACAGCCGGATATCGGCGCAGGCCTGATACAGCAACAGCGCCAGGCGTTGCAGTTGTTCCTGTTCGGCCAGGGCATCGTAGTGGGCGGTTTCGACGTCGCTCAGCAGACAGTAGGCGGTGGCGGTGTTCATTCCGGGTCGCACACCCAGGGCAGTCGCTGCGCCATTGCATTGTTCAATGCCGGACCGGGCGTTGAGCAGCAATTGCGGCGTGGCGCTCTCCAGAGTGCCAAACCGGGCTTGCAAGGCAAGCTGGGGAAAGTCGATGTACAGCCAGAGTCGGGTGTTAGCCATGGTGTCGGACTCTGTCGGGTTGCAGCGGCACGGTTACCGCCAGGTTGTGCAGCGGCCAGCCAGCGCGTCGTTTGAGAATGTGCAGCTGCACCCGGTCGGCCTGTTCGGCGCACACCTGAAGTCGCAGGGCGGCGATGGACGCACGGTCGCGCCAGCGTTCGGGGCGCAGCAGAAACACCGGCAGCCGGTTGCTCTCGGCGGCCAGCTGCAGGCGGCGCATGTGGGCGTTGTCGAGCCGGTCGACCCAGGCGATGACGGCCTGGCAGCCGCCGGTGGTCAGGCAGCGCTCCAGGCTCCACAGCAGGTCGTCCTGACGTGGGGCCTGACACAGCAACAGCCGGGACAAGTCGAGCCCCCAGTGGGCCAGCCCCGGGGCATGGGGCCGGTAGGGCGGGTTGAACCAGGCCTGCCAGAGCTGGTCTGTCTGGCTGAGTGTGGCCAGGTACGGCAGCAGCAGTCTCAGTTCGCCCTGGCCAGGCCGGGCGTAGAGAATTTCGGTAACGGCACCGAGCGGCCAGCCACCGCCGGGCAGCTCGGCATCCAGTGCTGCGTAGCCGCTGGGGGCGGCATGAATACGGGCCATGCGCCAGTCGCTGGCGGACCAAAGCCGACCGCTCCGGGTCAGATCGTTCAGCAAAGACATGATGAAGGTGCTCGATAAGCTGTATGGATATACAGTATAATCAGCCGCGATCAGGATGCCAGTGGTTGATTCGTAATGATCTGTATCGGTGTATTCGTTGGGCGGCCCTTAGTGCCATGAGCCCGAAATTCGCAGGGTAATTGGCGAAGTTGGCACCTTGTACTTAGTGCCAGTCGGACTGCCGGGTACGCCTACTGGGGGTATGCTGTAAATACTTCCCTGTAAGCTCGGAGACCGCATCCCTGCGGTCTAACGACCCCCAGTAGACGTACCCGGCAGTCCTTGGGTCATCACAGGTGGTTGAACCAAGGCGAATTTCTAAGCCATCAACCCTGAGGCCACCAGGCTCAAGCCCGACCCCATCAGCAAAGCAAACGCCAGACGGCGCATCCAGAGTTCCGGGAGGGGAGGTCCGAAGCGTTTGCCAATGAGCGTGCCCAGAATGACCAGTGGCAGGCCCAGTACACAGATCAGCAGAACGTTCATGGCGTCTTGCAGAAAGGGTAATGCCAGGGCGATGCGAACGACTGAGGTGGCGAAAAAGGTCATCAGCAGGGTCAGCCGAATGCTGAGCAGTGGCAGGGGCTGGCGGTACATCAGAAACGCCAGTGGCGGGCCGTAGGTGGCGAACAGGCCGCCGAGCAAGCCGGCGATGGCGCCCGCTGTGGCAAAGGCGAAACGACCGTTTACGTCGGCCTGGGGTTTGGGTTTGAGCATCATCAGCAGGCAACTGATGACCAGGGTAATGCCGAGCAGCAGTTGCAGCAGGCTGAGGCTGCTTTGACTGAAGTGGGTGAGCAGCCATAAGCCCAGGCCGGTTAACGGGATGGCCGTTGCCAGCATGGCGATGACTGCCGGGCGATGCACATGCTGGGTGTGGCCACGCAGGGCGATGCCGGTGTTGGCCAGACTCAGGGTGCTGGTGGCGAACGCCAGAAAGGCGAGGTCGGCCAGGCCAAGAACCGAGCTCAGGCCCATAACGATCAGGCCGAAGGCAAAGCCGGTGACGGTTTGAATGTAACTGCCCAGAAAGAACAGGCCCAGCAGCAGGGCAGCGTTGGTGATGTCCATGCGTGTAGTTTACGGGGTTCGGGTGGCTGCGGCGAGGCGGGATGGTGCGGTCCGAACCCCGGGTAAGGGCCGGACCGGTGGCGCTACAGTTCGTCGATCAGGGATTTGACGTCGGTGTGCTGGGCAATTACCTGTTCGAGTGCCGCCGGGCTGATCAGCTGATACAGGCGGTTGTCTTTTTCGATGGTGCCCTGAATGTAGCCGCCAGCCATGTTGGTGTCGGCGTCTTCCATGGCAAAGTATTGCACCCCCTCAACCTTGGTAACGGCCATGCCAACCCGGGTTTCCGACAGGTCGAGCACGAGCAGAAAGCTGGGCTCGGTGATTTGGCCGTAGCCCGTCATCTGGTGTACATCGATAACCGCCAGGGTTTCGCCGCGCAGGCTGACCAGCCCCATGACACCCAGGGCATCGCTGGGGACCGGATGCAACGGCTGCCACGGAACCACTTCTTTGATCAGAGTGGCCGGGAATGCCAGCGGCTCGGTATCGAGCTGAACCACAACCCACATTTCGTTCGACATCGACATTCGACGGGCTCCTATGCCTTACAGCGCGGATGCAGTCCGCATTCAATCAGATTAGTCAGGCCCCGGTGGCCTTGCAAGCGGGCCGACGGGGTAAGCATTGTTCAGGTTATCGACCGGCAATGCCAATAGTTAAGGAGCGCCTGTTTCGACTTTTGGTTTTCTCCGGTGCCAAGCGTCCGTATCAGGCACCGGGTGTGGCTATCTGGGGTCGGCGTGGACCCGTCCATGGGGCCTAGACTGCAGGATATGAATCCCCTCCCTGGGATTCACCCTTCGGGCTCGCTGCGCTCATGCAAAAACGCTCCTGGCGTTTTAGTCCCTGCTTCAGACTCCCCCAGATAGCCACACCCGGCACCTGACACTCAGTTGGTTGCAAACTACGAGACATGAATGAAATCACAGTCGGTTAAATCGCAGACAAGTCAGCATGACTTTGCTAGCCTTGTCCGCCGCCTTTGACTCTGACCAAGCATGCGCTTTTCCGACACCGACTTCACAGACGAGCAACAACGCATCATCGCCCACCCGGGTGGCCATGCGCGTATTGTGGCGGTGGCCGGGTCGGGCAAGACGGCGACGCTGACGGCTTATGTCAGCCGCCGCATTCGTGAAGGGCTGTCACCGCGCCGTCTGTTAGTGCTGATGTACAATAAAACGGCACAGCGGGACTTCGCCCGTCGTCTGACTGAGCAGAACCCGGCGGGAACGCGCTTGCCGGAAGTGCGGACTTTCCATTCGCTCGGTTATCGCATTTATCAGCGCCTGGTTCAGGATGGCGACTTGCCGCCGTTTGACCGGACGCTGTTGTCCGATGCCCAGGTCGAGCCGCTGGTCTGGCGTATTCTGCGGGAGCTGGCCGATGATGATCAGGCCGAAGACATTCTGACCCGCAAGAAGAAGTGGGTCGAACCGGCGCTTTCCTATTTTGAACTGGTGAAAAGCAGTTTGAACCCGCCCGAGGTGGTGTTTGAGCAAAGCCACCTGCCTGCTCAGTGCCGGATCTTCATCGAAGCCTTTGAGCGCTTTGAGCAGTGGCGTCAGTCGGAGCGTCGTGTCACCTTCAGCGACCTGCTGTACGACCCGGTGCGTTGCCTGAACAGCCGGCCCGAGTTGGCCGAGCGTTTTGGTGGCCATATGCAGGAAATTCTGGTGGATGAGTACCAGGACATTAACCCCATTCAGCAACGGTTGCTCGAAATCGTGCACGGTGGGCGCGGCCAGGTGATGGTGGTGGGTGACCCGGACCAGACCATCTATGAGTTTCGCGGGTCGGAGCCGACCTTGTTGACTGAGGGCTTTACCGAACAGTTCGAGGCGGTGCACGACTACGAACTGAGCTGGACCTTTCGTTACGGTCATCACTTGAGCCTGTTAGCTAACCACTTGATCGGTGCCGGACATTTGCACCCGGACAGCCGCACCCTGTGTTACTCCCATGCCATCACGCCGCCCACCCGGGTGGAGCAGGTGCGCAGTGACGATGGCGCAAGCACGGCGCTGGGGCTGATTCAACAGATTCGACAACAGCGTCCGCTGAGCGACGTTGCGGTGTTGAACCGGCTGTGGGCGAACAGTGCCCGGCTTGAGCTGCTGTTGATGGCGGCCGACGTCCCTTACCATCTGGATCACCACCAGACGGTGCTGGAGCGGTTCGAATTGCGCCCCTTCTGGGTGCTGTTTGATCTGGCCAGTGGCGATTTCAGCCGTTATGACCCGGACCGGCGCCGCCAGGCGTGGCAAACACTGCTGACCCAGCCTTATCTAAAGATCCGCAAGGCGATCATCGACGATCTGGTTAAACGGCTGGCTACGGTGGCGGTGGATGTCGCCCGGCATTTGCGCAATGCCATTCCCGAGTCGCTGTCGGGCTACCAGGCCGATCAGTTGATGGAGCGGGCGCGACTGTTGCAAAAGGCGGAGGAGGCGAAGGCCAGTGCCTCCGAGTTGCTCAGCGGCTGGATTCGCGGAACGGAGTACTACGCCGCGCTGAAAGAGTCGGCGTTTTCTGCCCAGCAGGTGGATGATCAGGTCGCGACCGTTAAAGCCTTCGCTCAGTTTGTAGCGGCCCAGGACTGGCCCGCTGCTGAGGCCTCGCCGCGTTTGCGTCAGTGGCAGCAACACCAGACCGGTCAGAATGCTTCTGGCCAGTCGCAGCGGGGCGTACACATAACCTCCATTCACAAAGCCAAGGGGCGTGAGTGGCCGATCGTGATTTTGCCCGAGGTCAACGCCCGGTTTTACCCCTACCATCCTGAAGGCGACCTGACCCGGCCGACCTCGGAAGACAGTGAGCGACGCTTGCTCTATGTGGCGATGACGCGGGCGCGCGAACATCTGGTACTGCTGACGCCGGCCGACCGCAGCGAACACCCGGACAGCCCTTTCGTCAACGAACTGCGATGGCTGGGGTCGACGGACCTGGCGCACGCCCTGAATGACGGCAGTACCGAGCTGACCCTGAACGATGCGATGGACACGCACATGGTCAGCCGCTATCTGAACGCGGTTGGTGCATCCCTTCGCGTTCACTGGGAGGCCGCACCGCGACCGATTGATGCAGTTGCCGGTACTGCCGACGATGCAGCCCCGCCCGCTGCCCGGCGCGTGCGGCACCAGCAGTGGGGCGTCGGCCGGGTGGTGCAGCAAGACCCACAGCGATTGCGCATCCGCTTTGTGCGCAATGGCCAGGAGCGAACCTTCGACCGGGCAACCGTCGAGCCTTTTCTGGAGTGGTTGTAGGGGATTGAGTGACGGGTGACATTGTAGGACGCGAAACATTGAAGGACGAAACACAGTGAAAGACGCAAAACATGAAGTTCCTAGTCCATCCGTAGAGCGGTGGTGTACGTACAACTGAGCAACCAATCAATGGAGCTCTTTTGTGTGGAAACTCATCGCAAGCACAGCGCTTGTTGCGCTGCTGACGGGGTGCGCTAGTGTGACCGTCGCAACCTATGAAGACGCCGATCTGGTGTTCGACCCGATCGAGTATTTTAACGGCCCCCTCGTTGCTGAAGGGGTGGTGCGTGGCCGCAACGGCGAGGTCAGCCGTTATTTCAACGCAACCATCGATGCCCGCTGGGATGAAAACGGCGGCGTGCTCGATGAGGTCTTCATCTGGAGCGATGGCGAACGCCAGACCCGGGTCTGGAATTTCGAGCGCGTTGGTGAGCAGTATTATCGCGGCACGGCAGGGGATGTGGTCAAACCGGCTGAAATGCGTTTTGCCGGCAATGCGGTAAACATGAAGTACGTGTTGTCCGTGCCGATGGCGAATGGCAATACCATTAACGTCACCATGGACGACTGGTTATATCAGGTAAATGATAAGACGCTGATTAACGTAACGCAGATGAGCAAATTCGGCATTCGCGTGGGTGAGGTTGTACTGACCATGCGCAAGCTTTGAGTCCGGACAGCGCGGTGAAAAGGGCCCTCGGGCCCTTTTTTGGTTGAACGCCGCCCAGGAAAATACCCCCGACATTTAAGACGCGCCCCGCTATACTGGCGCCACTATTTTTCTAGCTGGAGTGAGCTTTATGTTCTCAGCCTGGTTGGCTGTTGTCGCCGGACTGGCCTTGCTGGTCTGGAGTGCCGACAAGTTTGTTGAAGGCGCCTCGGTGACCGCCAAATACGCGGGTATGTCACCGCTGCTGATCGGTATGGTGATCATCGGTTTTGGTACCTCGGCACCGGAAATGGTGGTCTCCGCCATTGCCTCGCTGCAGGGTAACCCTGGCCTGGCACTGGGTAACGCTTATGGCTCGAACATTACTAACATAGGCCTGGTTATCGGCCTAGTGGCGGTGATTGCGCCGATTCGGGTGCAGTCGCGCATACTGAGCAAAGAGCTGCCATTGTTGCTGGCCGTTACCGTGCTTGCGGGTTATCAGCTGCTGGATGGCGAATTAAGCCGGCTGGATGCCTATATTTTGTTGCTGGTGTTTTTCGGCATCATGGGCTGGTCGATCCTTCAGGGGCGGCAGAAGCCGGCGGACTCGCTCGAAGCCGAATACCTGAAAGAAATTGACTCCCACCCGATGAGCTTGTCCAGAGCCATTACCTGGCTGGTTATTGGTCTTGTGTTGCTGGTGATCAGTTCGCGTCTGTTGGTCTGGGGTGCCGTGATCATCGCCCAGAGCTTTGGTGTCAGTGATCTGATCATTGGTTTGACGGTCGTGGCAGTCGGTACCTCGCTACCGGAGCTGGCGTCCTCCCTGGTGGCGATTAAGAAGAACGAGCATGAACTGGCTCTGGGCAATGTGTTGGGTTCCGGTTTGTTCAACACGCTGGCGGTCGTCGGTATTGCCGCCGGTATTCACCCGTTGGCGGTTGATCCGGAAGTGCTGTACCGCGACTGGGTAGTGATGGCGGCGCTGACGGTAGTGCTGCTGATCATGGGTATTGGCCTGCGCGGCCGCCAGGGGCGCATAAACCGGGTAGAAGGCGGCATGTTATTGCTGGTGTATGCAGGCTATACCGGCTATCTGGTTTCGCTGGTGTTAAGTTAATCACATAACGGATGAGAAATCGTGGTGAGTCGTGGTAACGGGAATTACTATGCTCACCGCCCGGGGCGAGGATCGCTCCGGGTCATTAAACTCATTGCCAACAAGGAAGACAATAATGTCATCTGTACCTGCCCGCCGTTTACCCGTTTTTGCGTTAATCACAGATAGCCTCCGTTACAGCGTCAGCCATGCCCGGGCCTTGCTGATCCTGGCACTGCCCTTTCTGGTGGTCCAGTACGGGCTGCTGCAATTCACCAAGCCCACCACTGAATACCTTCCCGTTCTGAGTTGGCAATATTGGGTTGTGGTTGGTGTTGCTCTGTTGGCGGGCGTCGTCGTTGCCGTCAGTGTTCACCGTCAATTTCTGCAATCTCCTGATCGGCAGATGCCACTTCGTTGGGGGAAGGCTGAAACGCGCTATGCCTGGGGATTGCTTAAGCTGACCCTGATCATGATTGTGCCCTCCGTCCTGTATGCTCTGGTCCTTCTTGGTATTCTTGCCGCCGTTTTCTCAAACTGGAATATCGAGTCTTTCGGCGTTGAACAGCCGTTGCTGGCGCTGCCGCTTATTTGGTTAATGATGCTACCTATGTTGTATTTGTGGGCTCGAATGACACTGATTTTGCCGTCGGCGGCCATCAGCCAGCAGCCTTCGGTTACTCTGTCCGATTCCATGGCATTAACCAAAGGAAACGGCTGGCGCATGGTGGCATTAACTGTGGCGCCCCTGATGGCGCTTGGAATGCTGGATGTTCTGATTCAAATGAGCCTGCCTGCCGTTGCTTACTGGTGGCTTCAGCCGTTGATTGTCACTGTGAATACCGTGCTGGGCGTTGTTTTGGTGTCGGTATCATTCAAGCAGTTGTATGGCGAGCGTCACCTGAATATCGAGTCTGGCAATAACGGTGTAGTAGCTGCGTAACCTGGCTGAAAAAAATTTTGGGTGCCTGCATCCATTTGAGCTGATCAAGTCGTCTGAGGGGTAAGTAGGACGTCCAATGGACCCTAACTTCACCGTTCAATGCACTTGGACGACGCATTCTTGATCATGACTCAAAGGGAACACACCATGAAATTACCGACACTCAGCACCTTCGCTCTGGCATCTGCACTGGTATTAACCGGTTGCGCTACTGACTCCTATGCAAGCTCTTATTGCAGCAATAATGAGTCACCGGCAAGCGGCGTAGTTTCGAAAGTGGAAACTGCCATTGGTGAAGTTTTTGCCACAACGCAGGGGATGACGCTCTACACCTTCACCCGCGACTCAGCTTCGGTATCAAACTGCTACGACGGCTGTGCGGAAAGCTGGCCACCGTTCACCGCTGCAAAAGATGCTGAAACCTGGGGCGCGTTTACGGTGATTGAACGGACAGATGGCAGTTACCAGTGGGCGTATGAAAACCAGCCGCTATACACCTGGGTGGGTGATCGCCAGCGCGGTGACGTCAATGGCCATGAAATCAGTGACGTCTGGTTTGCTGCCCAGACGGGTCAGTAATTCAACGCCGTCAGCTTTTGACGGCCAGCAGGGCGCCGGCACTGATCATGATGGTGCCAGCAGCCCGGTTCAGCCGTTGCATGGCCCGGCTGGACCGGGCCAGTTTGCGAGCTTTCGAAGCGCCCCAGGCAACCAGCATCAATCCGGCCATCAGCGCTACAACAGTGAGCGCGGCGGCCAGCACTATGTCGGTATGGCTGAGCCGGGTGAGGTCCATAAAGGTCGGCAAAAAGGCAATGTAGAACAGAATAACCTTGGGGTTGGAGGCTGAGATGGCGATGCCCTGCAGCAGACTGGCCCCGATACCCGAACGCTTTACCGGAATGTCGCCCGCTTCAGTCGGCGCTGGCGTCGTCCAGAGTTTCCAGCCAAGGTAAATCAGATAGGCCGCACCGGCATACCGAATGAGCGTGAACAACGTGCCGTAGTTTTCGGCAATGGCCGACAGGCTGAAGCACGCCAATACCAGATAGACCACGTCGCTGATGACCATGCCAAAGGCCAGTGCCGTGCACGCTCTGGCTCCCTGACTTAACGCGCGGGCCATAATGGCAAAGATGCCCGGACCCGGGGTGATGCCGAAAATAAAAATGGCGACAAAGAAGGTCAGGGCACTGGTCAGGGTCATGCTAACGCTCGGTGGGCAGGTGAATGCGCTATTCTCGCAGTATCCTGTGCTGCCGTGAAGCACCGCCAGGCATCTTTGTTGGTCCACTTAAGCCCGTTTTGCGGACCCGGTTGGCATTTTTTGTCTTTGTTTCATGAAAAGATCAGGAAAAGTCTTGGCGCCTGCTCATGCACAGGTACACTGCTTAAAACAGAAACGAGTATGGATACGGTGATAGAAAAACAGGCGTGGCGACAGGTCAGTCTGGGTGTATTGGTGGCAACACTGGCCGCTTGCAATACAGCCATCGACGAACCGCTCGCAACGAACAGCGTATTGGCCGGCACGCCACTTCAGGCGCGCAGTGCCAGTGCGTTTTCTGTTATCGATCACAGCCCGGTCGATGGTGCCGAGAACCAGGCACTGACGCGGGACATCCGCATCACCTTCGATACCCCGCTGTTAATTGAATCGATCACCGACAACAGTGTTGAATTGTGGCTGGATGATCGGCGTGTTCCCGCCAGAACCGTCTATGTCGCCGACACCCAGAGTATTCGACTGATCCCGACTTCCAACCTGATTCCGAATCAACGCTACCGGGTACAATTGAATCCGCGGCTGATGTCGGCCGAGGGTGATCTCTACAGCGGAGCGCAATGGCAGTTTCGAACCGCAGGGGCCATTGGCGCTACCTCGCAGTGGACACTCGACCATTGCCTGGATGCAACCGATCAGGCCTGGCTGGAACAGATAAACCAGGCACGCAGCGAAGCGCGCTATTGTGGCCGGGTATTGCAAGCCGCCGCCGAGCCACTGAGCTATCAGTGTACGCTGGCAGGCGCCGCCCAGCGGCACAGCAACGACATGGCGCAACATGGCATGCTCAGTCATCTCAGCAGTGATGGACAGGATGCCTACCGGCGCTTGCAGCAACAGGGCTATGAAGCGACCACTCTGGGCGAAAACGTGGCCATGACCGCAACCGGCGACGCCGATGTGGTTCAGCAATGGCTGGCCAGTCCGGGGCATTGTCGCAATATCATGGAAGCCGAATTCACGTCGCTGGGCATGGGTCAGGCCATATCTGACACGGGCGATGTTTACTGGACGCTGAACCTGGCCGCGCCGCTCAACCCACAGTCTGACGACTGAGAGGTTACCCGGCCACCACCAGGGTGACCGGTTGAGGTGAGTCTCAGCTCAGCCGGTACCCCGACAACACCGTCTGAACCTGGCTCGATTGTTCCACAAGCTGGTCAGTTGCGTGATCGATCTCCTGCGAATGTCGGGTATTTTCCTTAGAGTAGTCACTGATCGAGACCAGATGTTCGGTTATGCCGGACACCACCTGGCTCTGTTCTTCTGTGGCCGTCGCAATCTGGGCACTGATGTCATTGATATCCTGCATCAGGGATTCGATGGCGATGAAGGAGCTCTGGGTGTCACCGACATTGCCAGCGGTTTCCTGAACCATGCTGGAACCGGTCTGCATGGCGTTCACCGTTTTATCCACACCCTGTTGCAAGCGTTCAATGCGTTGCTGAATATCGGCGGTGGACTGCTGTGTCTTTTGCGCCAAACTCCGCACTTCATCGGCGACGACGGCAAAGCCCCGGCCCTGCTCACCGGCCCGGGCGGCTTCAATGGCCGCGTTCAACGCCAGCAGGTTGGTCTGTTCCGCAATGTTGCGAATGACGTCCAGCACACTGGTGATGCTGGTGGCTTCCTCGGCCAGTACCTGAGACGCCTGGGTGGCGCTGTCCAGCTGGGCTTTAAGCTCAGTTACCTTGTTGTTGGCCTCGGCCGCACGCTGCGTGCCGGTGCGCACGTTATCGAGTGCCTCATTGGCGGTGCTGGAACCGCGCTCGGCATTGCTGGCCACTTCGCGCGCTGATCCGTGCAATTCCTCGACGGCCGTGACCACTTGTTCCAGCGCCGCTTCCTGTTGTTGTGCCAGCGACATATTGCCGCTGCTGGCCTGGTTCAGAATATGGCTGCTGTCTCGCAATTCTTCGTTGACCCGGGTGATGTGCGACATCGATTGATGCAGTTTTTCCATCAGCCGGTTGAAGTGGTGCGCCAGCTGGCCCACTTCATCGGCCCGGTCTGACGCCAGGCGTGCGGTCAGGTCACCTTCGCCCGAGGCCAGGTCGTTCAGGCGATCGCGCAGGCGGGCGATCGGCCGCGACAACGACAATGGCAGCCAGAGCGCGATGGCAACAAGCAGCGCCAGGCTAACCGCCAATTGAAGCCACGCCTGAATGATGGCCTGGTCGCTGATGGACTCGGCCGCTTCAACCCGCGCAGTGGAATCGACACTGATTTGTTCGGACAGCGAATTCTTGATGCCCAGGGCCTCGTTGAACAACGGCGCGCCTTCCAGTTCGCCGATCTGAAGGGCAACCGATGCGGCGCCGCCATCGGCGAACTCGGTAATTTCGGTATTCAGGGTCTGCCAGGCCTCAATCGCAGTGGTGAACTGTTCCATCAGCGCTGCACTGTTGTCGGTCGCCAGCGTTGCGGCCGTGGCGCTGGCCAGTTGCAATGCCTTGTCGGATTCGGTTGTGAAGGTGGCCTGGTAGCCATCGAGCTCGTCCCGAACCGAGCCCCAGGACGCCGCCTGGATATAAGCGCGCTGTGCCAGCAGGGCCTGGTGCAGAGAGGTGTCCATCTCGGCCAGGGTCAGCAGGGCAGGCTGATAACGCTGAATCAGCACATCGGAACTGGAGGTAACCGTCATCAGGCTGCGTACGCCACTGACGGTGCTGACGAGGGTGACGATCAGAATAAGTAATAGGGGAAGTCGTACCTTGTTGGCGATCGACAGGTTTTTAAGCCAGGACATAGCATCGGATCCTTGAATATTTGAGCACAGAGAAGGGCGCCAGGCACACACCTTGCCACAGTGTTGCCCTGAGATGGCTGTCATTAATAATCATTATCGACAATTATCGCATCGACTTAAGGCGTACGCTGTTCTGTTTTGATAAACGCTGGGTACAGATCGACGGAAAATTGGCGAAATTCAGTCCGTTTAGCCCTGCATTGTCGTAGATACAAACTAGACTTTGGAAACAGGTCCTGACCAGTTAGGGGTATGGCCTTTCGAGTTCGCAGGAATGTCCCAGGGCGTGAGGTAAGTATCGACCGTGACAGCGATGATCCAACCCGGTACCGGGAAAACAGCAGGGAAGGCTTACGGCGGGTGGCGCTGGTTCAGTCGATGCCACGCCGCCAGAGGATGGCGGGCGCTCATTGTGGTACTGGCGTTTGCCAGCCAGGCGTCGGCGACGACCCCCTGGCCTGATCATCAGTGGCTTACTCAACCACAGGCGGCGGTTCTGGCCGCGCCGGAAGAACAACTGGAAGACGTTCAAGCGGCTCTGTTTCTCAGTGCCCGGTCCGACCCGCCCATGGTCAGTCGCGAGGCGCTGTGGCTGAGGTACGATCTGGAGCTGCAGGGCGAACCCGGCGTCCCCCAGACCTTCATCCTGACCAACGAAAACGTCATTCTGGCGGAATTCACAGTGCATTTGCTCGATGAATGGGATCGGCTGATCAGTTCCCATCCATTGGGCATGAACCAGCCGGGACTGGCGCAGAAACGACCCGCGGAACGCTACCAGGACCGCATTCAGGTACCGGGCCCGGGCGAATACCATCTTGTTTTGCGCCTGTTCAGTTCGACGCCTCTGGCCCCTGCGTTACTGGTCTCACCAGAGGTGGAACAGGATCACCTAAACCAGAACCGTATTGCGACGGACTGGGTGATGCTGGTGCTGACGCTGGCCATGTTCGCCTTCAATGCCGTGTTGCTGTACGGGCGGGCCGACGCCGCTTACCGCTGGTTCATGGTGTTTCACGTACTCATTGTGTTTTATTTCTCGGCGCTGACCGGTTTCGGTCATCTTTTTATGCCGTTGTCGGTCGTGCAATTTCTGTCGACCCACATCATGACCATGAACTTCCTGGTGATCTTCCTGATATTCTCCTTTGCCATTCCTTTTCTGGGCAAGGGCGCCGATCAGGGTTTGCTGTTCCGCTTGCCTCTGGTGCGTGCACTGCAGGGCGTGAACCTGGCGTTTGCGCTGATCAGCCTGGTGGTGCCCGACTACTATTTGTTTATTCCGCTCGTGCTGATGCAACTGGTGACCTTCGGGCCCGTGCTGTACATCAGTGCGCAACAGATTCAGCGCGGGTATGGCCCGGCGGCTTTCCTGCTTGGGTCCATCGCGGTTCAAATCGTTGGCGGTGCCATAGGAACGGCCGCCTACGCCGGTCAGTTACCGGTTTCCTGGTTTACCTTGAATGCGTTTTTCGCATCCACCGTTATTGAGCTGTTGCTGATGTCGTTTGCCGTTACCTCGCGCATGCGATATCTGGAAACCCGACAGAAGCAATTGCTGCTGCAGGATCCGGAAACCGGATTACCCAGCCGGGCCTATTTCAGCAAGGTCTTGAGCCCGAACTGGGCGAGGCTGAGCGCGCAGATGTCAGAACCGGTTGTGGTGCTGATCGAAATTGATGGCATTCGCAGCATGATTCGCCTGCTCGGACCAACGGTGGCCCATCGGCTGTGGATGCAGGCGACGGAGCGCTGGAACCAGTTTCTGCTCAGCCAGCATGGGGTTATGCCACTGGCCGGGTACGAAGCCGATGCTGCTGGCAGCCGGCAACCGCGAGCGGCAATGGTGCTTTGGTCGCGCAGCAGTTTCATGACGGTTTTTGACGCCGCCGACCTGACTGATTTCGATGCCACCATGGCCCCCATGCGTACCCTGGTGCTGGAAGAGGATGACCACCGGTTTGAAGTGTCTTCCCGAATGGCCGCCTATGCGGTGACCGACATGACAGAATCGTTGGATGAGCTGTTGCGCAAACTCAATGTCGCGCTGATTACCGCAGAGCGTGAAAACCACTACATCCATTATTACTCCGATCAGCAGAACGACTTTTTTATTCGTCAGAATGAACTCAACCGGGCATTGCCGCAGGCGATTCAGCGCGACCAGATGCACTGCCATGTGCAGCCTATTATCGATCTCGCCAGCGGTGCGGTCGTTGCTGGTGAATTGCTGTTGCGCTGGCAGCACCCGACGCTGGGCAACGTCTCGCCGGGTGAGTTTATTCCGCTGGCTGAGCAAACCTATGGGATATCCAGTCTAACCCGTGAGGTACTGCGGGTAGCGGCTCGCTGGCTTTCGGCACACCGCGACGAGGCGGTATCCATGTCGGTGAATTTGTCGGTACTGGATCTGATTACCCGGGCCGACGATCAGGATCTGGCCATGAGAATAGCGGCAACCGGAGTCGATGCGACCCGGCTCAAGGTAGAGGTGACCGAATCGGTCCTGATGGAAAACCCCGATGCCTGCATGGCCATGCTGGATCGGCTGCGCCAGCTGGGTTGTCAGATCAGCATTGACGACTTTGGCACCGGCTACAGTTCTCTGGCGTATCTGAGCCGCATTCGACCCGATGAAATTAAGATCGATCGTGCTTTTATCAGTAAGCTGGAAACGTCGGAGGTGGATCGGGATATCGTCGCTGCCATCGTCAGGCTAGCGCGCAGCATGGGCGCCATTGTTGTCGCCGAAGGCGTGGAGCTGGAGACAACCCTGGCCCTGTGCACCGAGCTTGGCTGCGACCGGGTTCAGGGCTATTTGATTGCCCGGCCAATGCCCTTGCCGGAATTCAGCGCCTGGCTGGCTGCGCACAGTCCGACGGTTTCATGAGCAGTATCTCACCGGCCAGGCCTGGTTTTGCAGGCTGAAGAAGGCGTTTTGCGCCAGTTGAATGCGCACTGTGGCCTGGAACCGGAAGCTGGCGGTATCGACTTCAAACTCGACGCGGTCTTCGGCCCGGGCAACTCCGGGTTTGAACGGCGGTTGCCAGTCCATGTCGAAGGCTTCCCACAGGCTGACTCGCACCCGGATCTGCCCGTTCAGATCGGCTTCGGCGGCGTTGTTGATTTGTTGCATCAGGCGGCCGAGATCGAGTTCAAGTTCGGTTTCATCGCGCGGTAGCGAGCGGTTGATGGTCCAGCTTTCGTTGCCACACCAGGCGGTGAACGACCAGCCCCGGGGCCGGTCGGTCGTGCCGCGCACCGACAGTACAAGTTCGTCTTCACGGTCAAAACGGTCGCCAGCGATACTGCTGGCACCGGCCAGTGAGACGGTTTCTCCCACCGGTAACGTCAGGTCGGCCAGGTCCGGAATCGTCAATCGGTAGGGGCCAGTCTCGGGGTCGAGCGACACTGAGTATTCGCCATCATCCGCCCCGCGATTGAGCACCAGAACTTCACCGCCACGTGTCAGCAGTTCTGGCGGGGTGCCACTGGCATCAACGCGGCGGTTCCAGAAGCCGGTGCGCCACTGGGTGTCCAGTTCGACCCGGTCAGGCAACTGGCGGTAGTCCACCGTGACTTCCAGTTCCTCGGTGTCGACGTTGCTGAGCGGAACAGAGCTGCAACCGGCCAGCAGTACCAGGCTTGCAACCAGAGCGGTGTGGGTGCGCATAAGCGTTCACGTCCGAAGCGACTATCAGGGACGCCAGTATAGTGTTTTCAGGGGTGAAGCATAGGTTTGGTCCGGCCGGTTTACAGGCCGAAGACGAACAGGGTCATCCTTCTGGGGTACCATTCTCCTGTTGTTCACAAAAAAACAGGAGCTATCCATGATTGCAGAGGGTCCCGAGAATGGCCCGATACTGGTTCTGGCCCATGGCGCCGGTGCACCCATGGACTCGGAGTTCATGAACGAGATGGCCACCCGGTTAACCGGGCGCGGTGTGCGTGTCATCAGGTTTGAATTTCCATATATGGCAGAGCGGCGGACGACGGGCAAGAAACGCCCGCCCGACAGAGGCCCCCGGCTGGTAGCGCAGTTTAATCAGGTACTGGATGAGTTGGGCGACGGGCCGGTGTACATCGGTGGCAAATCCATGGGTGGTCGAATGGCGACGCTGGTGGCTACAGAGCGGGAGGTCGCGGGCGTTTGTGTGCTGGGCTATCCGTTTCACCCGCCGGGTAAACCGGAGAAGACCCGGCTTGAGCACCTGCCCGACGTCCAGTGCCCGGTGCTGATTTGCCAGGGTGAGCGTGATGCGCTGGGTAACCGTAAACAGGTGGCCGGCTACACCCTGCCGGATTCAGTAGCGCTGGTCTGGTGCCCGGACGGTGATCACAGCCTGAAGCCGCGCAAAGTCAGCGGCGTCAGCCTGGCCGAAAACCTGGATCTGGCCACGGACGCCATGGTTCGTTTTATCGGTGTTTGACGACTCACTGTCGAGCTTTTGTCCGATTTTAACCGGGGTTTGGCACTACGCTTGGTAACGCTTTAGCGCCCCGGTTGCCTTTCATGCGGCGCCCGGCACTGGTATTCTTGCCGGCCTGAGCTTCGGATCCGTGCCCGGACCCAAGTGAGACTAACCAGGGCAAGGACTTGTGCACTCAAGCACAGGTCTTACATTCTCAGGCTGCAGTACGTAGCCACCTCCAAACAGGAGCCTCTTATGAACATTGCTGCTCAACGCGTTGTATCCATCCATTATGAAGTGAAGGATGAAGACGGCGTTGTCGTAGATTCCTCCGAAGGGCGCGATCCTCTGGTGTACCTGCATGGTAACCAGAACATCATCCCCGGTCTTGAAAAAGCCCTCGACGGCCTGGCCCAGGGCGATGCCTTTGATGTCCAGGTAACGCCGGAAGAAGCCTATGGCGAAATCCAGGACGGTCTGGTCCAGTCGGTGCCCATGGAATCGTTCCAGGGTGTCGAAAAAGTGGAAGAAGGCATGGTATTTACAGCCCAGACTCAGGGCGGGCCGCTGCAGGTCACCGTTACCGCCATTGAAGGCGATACCGTAACCGTCGATGGCAACCACCCGCTGGCGGGTAAATCGCTGAGCTTCAAAGGTGAAGTTGCGGATATCCGCGAAGCCACCGCAGAAGAACTCGAGCACGGTCACGTGCACCAGTAAACTGCGGTGCATGCTGTTTCAGACCGCGAAGGGCATTGGGCGCTGTCAACCGACAGCACTCAATGCCCGGTTCAAGGGGTCTGTTAGCATGCAATTCAGAGTGCATCAGGCCTCTTCTGGTGCACCTCAACATCCAATAAGCCCGCCTGCACAGGGAAAAGGCAGCGACGACAGGCGACATCCATTACCTCAGGTTCACAACAGTGTCGGTTAAATATTGGACGAGTGCAGTGCCCAGTGATGCTGAATTACGCAGCCAGTCACTGCGCCATTGCCTCTGGCTCGGCCTTTTTGCCTACGGCCTCTATACGCTGGTGCTGGAAGTGACGGCACCGCCAAGTGTACTCGGGTTGTTTCTGGTGCTGTGTGGTGCCCTGCATGCCCTGGCCATTCTGGCGTACTACCTGAGCCGGCCACTGCTGGCTTCGATCTGGATGATTGCCGTGCTGCTGTTCTGCATTTCGGTGATGAACCTCTACGGTTTCACGCCCGAACAGTCCGCCGAATACTATTTTCTGCTGGTCCCTCCGCTGATTTTCATGGTGCTGCCGCCCGAGCAGCGTCAGTGGCAGCTATCGCTGTTAACGCTGACCGTGGTGTTGATGACCCTGGTGTTCTTGTTGCCCCGGGGCACTTCACCCTGGTTTTCCATGTCGGCAGACGACTATGCCGGGTACAAATGGCTCGATCTGATGGTCTGTCTGATGGCGATGTCGGTCGTCTGCCGCTCTTTCATTACCCGGCTATTGCGTCAGCGCGACCAGCTGGAACGCCTGGCCCTGATCGATCAGCTGACCGGCCTGCCTAACCGCAACGCCAGTCTGGAGCGCATGGCGACCCTGTATAACCAGGCTCTGCCATTTTCAGTGGTGATTCTCGATATCGACGATTTTCGCGAGGTAAACCATCGCAAAGGCCAGGAAATGGCCGATGTGTTAGTGCGTAAACTGGCGCAGCGTCTGCGCACGCACTTACCGGAGTCGGAATTCATGGCCCGGGTGGGGGGGGATCAGTTTATGGTGGTCAGTGACCGGGCCACGTCGGCCGAGTCGGTTGAAGCGCTGATGCTCCAGTTGCAGGAAGTCGTGACCCGGCGCAACTTTGAAATGGGCAGCGCCAGCGAACGGCTTCGGGTCAGCCTGGGCGCTACCCTCAGCGAACTGTCGGAATCGCCCCAGGCGCTTAACCGGCGGCTGATGCAGGCACTGGCACTGGCGCGGACTGCCGAGCATAAACGGTTTCTGCTTAGCCCCGGCACCAGTGCTGAAAAGCCGGCGGCCTCCTCTGTTTTGTCACGCGCCCCCGCTCGATGATTCGGCGCATCCTGGCCTGGGTCGCCATTGCCGCCATGATTTGGCTGGTGTTTTTTACCGATGGACAGGGCCTGGTGATGCGCTGGCTGGAAGCACAGAATCAACCTCATGTCTGGATCGTGCTCGGCACGGCGCTGATCTACGCCATCGCGCTGTCAGTGCCCTTCCTGCCGGCGGTGGAGCTGGGCTGGCTGATCATGGCGGCCTTCGGCCCCCTCGGTATTCTGGCCATTTGGGCGGCAACCCCACTGGGCTTATTGCTGGCCTTCAGCATCGGCTACTGGCTGCGCGAGTGGCCGCAGGTGCAACGCCTGCAGCGGCGATTTGAAGACCGGGTCGCCGCGGCGACCAGTGATCGCCCGGGCGATCGGATGCTGCGCTTTGCCAGCGACAAACTCGCCAGTCACCCGTATATCGCCCTGGCGGTTCTCGTTAATATGCCGGGCAACTGGCTGATTGGCGGCGGCGGTGGCATAGGGCTGATGGCCGGCGCCTCGGGGTTGTATCACCCGCTTAAATTCGTGCTGGTGCTGATTCCGGCCACGGGCGTTGTTGCCGTATTAATGCTGGTTGGGGTGTATTCCAAGCCTGTTGGCTAGCCTCGGGCCTACCTTATAGTTGCGAGTGACGGGCACTGGTTGTCTTCAACCAACGAACTGCTCCCTCTCCCGTCCCACAGGAGAACAAGGTGCACTCACAACAACGGGCTGGCCAGCTGCGCCAGGTTTTCCACGACTCGCTTGTGATAACGGCGCTTGCGCCACTGGGTCAGGTCCAGGCTGTGGCTGTTCTTTTTATACTCGGCCACCACGGCGACCATGGCGTTGCAAAAGGCCGGGTCATCCACCACCAGGGTGGCCTCGAAGTTCAGCCAGAGTGAACGCATGTCGAGGTTCACCGAGCCGACCAGCACCAGATGGTCGTCGATGATCACGCTCTTGGTGTGCAGCAGGCCGCCTTCAAAGCGCAATATTTCAATGCCATGGCTGAGCAATTCTTCGTAAAACGACCGCCCGGCGTACTTGGCCAGGCGGCTGTCGATGCGTCTCGGCACCAGCAGGGTAACCTCCAGGCCACGCTTGGCGACCGACTTGAGCGCTTGCAATAATGATTCGTCCGGCACGAAATAGGGCGTGGTGATGATCACCCGGCGCTGCGCGTTGTGTACCGCGGTCAGCAATACCTGCAACAAAATGTCTTCATCGAAGGCCGGGCCGGTCGGCAGAAATTGCATCAGTGCCGGGCCGTCGCTGGCCGCTTCTGGCCAGCTTAGGGCCGTGTTCAGGCGGTGACCGGTTTCCATTTCCCAGTCAAAGATCATGGTGCCCTGAATGATCGACGCCATCGGGCCTTCGACCCTCACCATCACATCGACCCAGGGGCCAAAGCCGCTGTGCTTCTTGAACCAGTCCGGGTCGGCCAGGTTCATTGAGCCGTTGTAGGCGATTCGATTGTCGATGCTGACCAGCTTGCGGTGCTGGCGCAGGTCGATGCGTTGCAGGAACATGCGCAGCACGTTGGCGTGCAATACGTCCAGCACCTCGACACCGGCTTCAACCAGTTGGCGGTGCCGGGCACTTTTCAAAAAGCGATTGCAGCCCACGCTGTCGAGCAGCAAATAGACAGACACGCCACGGGCCCGGGCGTCAGTCAGGGCGGTGAGAACTTCCTCGACCCGGCCTTCGGGTTCCAGTATGTAGAACTCCATGAAGATCCAGTGTTCGGCGAGGTTCAGGTCGTCCAGCAGGGCGTCGAAGACACTGTCCGGCTCACTCAGCAATTGCCAGTTGTGGCCGCGCAAGGCCGGTAACTTCAAGCTGCCTAGGGTCAGCTCCATAACCGGTCGCAGTGGTGTATCGATCAGGGTATTCAGTGCGTCGCGTTCGCCGACCTGATGCAGCCACTGGTTATAAAACCGGTTTTGAACCATGGCGCGTTTGGCCCGCAACCGGCCAAGATAGCGTTCACCAAACAGCAGATACAGACCAAAGCCAACCAGTGGCACGATGTAAATCAGCAGCAGCCAGGCCAGGGTGACACCCACACTGCGCCGGCGCATCAGAATGCGGAAGCTCAGGGCGATCAACAGTGCAATGTAGAGCCAGAGGCCCAGTGTCAGCAGCCAGTCCCAGGTCATGCGTATCCAGTCATTGTCGGGGGTTCAGAGAGTGTCGGCCATTGTACGACGGGGCACAAGGTCGGGGTAGGTGAAGTCGGTGGGTCGTCAGCGTGCAGCCTGGTTTCCCAGCACCAGTTGGCGGGTATAGTCCTGCATGAAAATGCCGTAGCTGCCATCGTGCAGCATGGTCTTAACCCGAAACTGGGGCAGGCCGTCATTTCCGGTCAGGTGTTTCAGGTTTACGACGCGTTCACTGACCGGTTGCTTGTTGCGGTCGCGAACCACGGCAATTTTGGGCAACAGCCTGGCATCGTGATTCTGACCGATCACCACCGCAACTTCACCGCTGCTCAGTTCGACCAGGGTACCGATGGGGTATACCCCCATTAATTCGATGAACTGATCGACCAGGGCAGAATCGAATTCCGTGGTACGGCCTTTGTAGAGCACCCGAATGGCATCGTAAACCGTACGTTGCTGGGCATAGGGCCGGTAACTGATCATGGCGTCAAAGGCGTCCAGAATATGAATCAGCCGGGCGCTCAACGGCACCTGGCCGGCCAGCTTCTGCACCGGGTAACCCTGGCCATCGGGCCGTTCGTGGTGGTAGTAACAGGCGGCGATAACATCGTGACCGAAACCCGATTTTTCCAGAAGATAGCGCGTCCATTTCGGATGTTCGTGAAACAATTGCCATTCGGTTTCAGTCAGCGGGCCGGGTTTGGTCAGCAGCGATTTCGGTATGCGCAGCTTGCCCAGGTCGAACAATAAACCGGCCAGCCCGACCGTGCGCACCTCGTCCCGGGGCCAGCCGCAGTGAATGCCAAACACCATGCACAGCAGGCTCACATGGAGGGCATGTTCGTAAGTGTAATCGTCGTGGCTTTTTACGCGTGATAGCCAGGTCATGGCTGGAATGTTGTCGATCAGGGCGGTAATGCAATCATCGATTTGCTGGCCCAGGGTGTCGGGATTCAGCGGGTGACCCTTGCTCAGCCCACGCATGGCCTCTTTGACGTGCTTCAGCGTGCGGGTGTAGGTGGGCAATACGCTGCGCAACCCCATTTGTGCCATGTCGCGGTCAAAAGAGGCCGGTAAGGTCGGGGGTGCCTGGTTTTTGCCGGGCCGCGCCTTGAATTTGACAAGGCTCTTGCGGGTGTCGACACACACCTGGCTGCACAGGCTTTGCACCTGGTGCAGCATGTCCCGGTTTTCAATCAGAAAACCCTGCATCAGGAAGGGCGTGCCCAGCCAGGGCCTGTCTAACCGGCACACGAACATCCCGACTTGCAACAAGGCAACCGGCATGCGAAGTGTTGTATCGGACAAGCGCTGACTGTATTGGCTCAAATCCGACGATCCCGAGCTATAGACATAATGTGAACCACATCACTTTATTAACACACAACTTATAGCAGATAACGGGCCGCTTGCGCCAGATGCCGAGAAACTTTACGTCTGGGCCGGGCGCAGACCGTATTAAGAATTATCGGCCCGGAAAGCCAGGCTTAAAGTCTAATTTGGTCGTCTCCTGGTTACCGGATGTCAGCGACTGTTAGCGGGCCCGGTCGGATCGGGACAGTGCCGCGTGCAGCCAGCGCACCGGCAGGTGGCGCAGAACGGCAACAATCAGCCGGTAGTTCCAACCCTGAATCGACAACACCCGGCCCCGGGCCAGGTCGTTGAACGAGCGCTCGACCACGGCCTTGGCCGACCAGGCTCGGGTGATGCCGTGGCGTTTATAGAAACTCCCCGGGTCGAGCCCCAGGCGGGCATGAAAATCGGTGACCGTGAAACCGGGACAGACGGCCAGTGCACGCAACCCTTCGCGCCGATAACTCAACGCCAGCGTCTCGGTAAACGCCCTGACGAACGTTTTTGTGGGTCCATAAAGGGCACTTTGCGGCGTGGGCAGCCAACTGGCTACCGACGCCAGGTTGATCAGCAGCCCCCGGGCCCGGATCAGGTTGGGCAGGGCGGCATGGGTCAGCTGCAGGGTACTGGTGACATGCACATCGAGCAGTGCCTGGTGACGGGACCAGTTCAAGTCGCCGAAGCGGCCATCCTCGGCGTAACCGGCATTGTTGATCAGAGCATCCAGCCGCGGCAGCAAGGTCACTTCCTGAACCAGGGCCTCGCGCTGATCGGTCTCGGCCAGATCCACAAGCCGGTACTCAACCTCAACCGGGTAGTGCCGGCGTAGCCGGTCGCACACCGCAGCCAGTTCGTCTTCGCGCCGGCCGGTCAGCAGCAGGTTATAGCCATCGGCGGCCATTCGGTCAGCGTAGGCGGCACCAATGCCACTGGTGGCGCCGGTTATCACGGCCAGGGGTTGAGACATGGACAGGCATCCTAATGAAAATAACGGTGGAGGATGATGCCAGAGTGGCACCGCCGGGCAAACCGAAGCACAACGCAATGAGGAGCCGGATTATCCAATTCCGTTCGGGGTGAGCTTGTCGAACCCCCTTGGGGATCGGATTAAGCCAGTGGTTGGAGGTGCTCCCCAAGACCCTTCGACAGGCTCGGGGCGAACGGGTTGGGTGTCAAGCTAGCGGTCCGTGATTCCACCTGACGCCTGCTTTATACTGCGCCGCTCGCTTGCCTTGCAATGACAACAGGACCTCACGCCATGGCGCACACCGACACCCCGACGCGGCCACACTGGCCCGGCTATCGCTGGCCACATCTGTGCGACCTGACGCGGGCGCTGCAAGCCGAACCGGAGTGGCCGCAGATGGATCGCTGGCTGGCCGCCCGTTTTCGGGAGCGCAAGGCCTACGGCGGCAAAGACCGGCGGTTCTATAGTGACCGGTTGTTTCAGCTGTGCCGCCTGGCCGCCGTGCCGGTCATTCTGCAACAGGGTTATTCATTGTCAGACCCCCACAATGACGGGCAGGAAGCCTGGACTGCCGACACCCTCTGGCAAGCCTTCAAGGCCATTCCTGCGGTTGAGCTCTGGGGCTGGCTGGTGTTGCTGGACGGTCTGGACGAGCAGGTGCCCAATGAGCTGACGGATGTCGCACAGCGGCGCGCCTGGCTGGATAGTCAGCGCGACGATCCCGCGCTGCAAGCCGCCAGTCAGGGGTGGCTGCCTGGTTGGCAGCCCTGGCTGGAACGGCGCGTGGCAGCAAGCCGCTGGTCCGATTCCCAGGCCGGGCAATGGCTCGCGATGCAACTAACCCGTCCGCCGATCTGGTTGCGCGCTTTGCCTGGCAAGGGTGAGCAGTCAGCCCGGTCATTGCACGCAGCGGGCCTTGCCGTGCTGGACCAGGCGGGCGATGTTCTGGCACTGGCCTCCGATTCCCCAGTCACCAAAACCAAAGCCTGGGATGCCGGCTGGGTGGAAATTCAGGATCGCGCCAGCCAGCGCATTGTCGAAGCCGTGGCGGCCGAGCACGGCCATCGGGTCTGGGATGTTTGTGCGGGAGGTGGTGGCAAGGCAGTGGCGCTAGCGAGTCTGGTAGGGCCGGTCGGTGAGGTACTGGCAACGGACATTCGCGCCCATGCCCTGCAGGAGACCGAACGCCGCGCTGCGCGGCAGGGTTTTACCAATCTGCGCACTCAGACACTGGATGGGACTCGGCCGGAGGCCGTCGCTGACTTGAAGGCCGGGGCCTTCGATCGGGTCGTGATTGACGCCCCCTGCTCGGGTGCCGGCACCTGGCGGCGTAATCCGGACAGCCGCTGGCGCCTCACTGAAGCATCCATTCGCACCCTGCAGCCGATTCAGGATCAGTTGCTGGCGCAGGCGTCAGCCTCGGTCAAAGCGGGCGGTTATCTGGTGTATGCGACCTGCAGCTGGCTGGTCGAAGAAAACGAAGACCGGGTAAGCCAGTTTCTGTCAGAACACCCTGAGTTTACCTTGCTCAGCCAGAGCATGGTCGGCGCGCCGGAAGACGACGCCGACACCATGTTTGTGGCGGTGATGCAGCGAGGTTAATCCTTCTCTGGTTTTTGTATTTTCTGTTCCTGTTGTGCCTTCAGGGTTTTGGCCACTTTAATAGCTTGCTGGGCGGCGGCACGCGCTTCCTTTACCTTGCGAATCGACAAGTTAAAACTGGTTTTCATGCGCGAGGTCGCCAGCTTTAACTGGTCGATTTCATTGCGGCTGTTCAGCGGTATTGAGCTGACATCGAGTTCGGTTTCCTGCCCCTTGGAAATGTTGTCGGCCATCTGCGTCAGCACACCCACTGGTTGAATAATGGTGCGTCGCACAAACCACAGAATGACCAGAATCGACAGGGCAATGGCCAGTATTTCAACCATACCGAACAGCGATACCGTGCCAGCCAGCAGGTTGCGTTGCGGGATGGTCACACTGATGATGCCGGCCAGGTCGCCTGCTTCAAAACCAAAACCGTTTTCAGAGCCGTAACGGGTCAGCACATCGCGCGGCGCACTTGCTGCGCTGCCATGGCAAACGATGCAGGCTTCCGTGTGATACACCGGCTTGGCATAGCGGTATTCGCCACCAACGGTCTCGAAGAACTCGGGCAAATTAAACGACTGAATGTTGTTCAGCGCCCGTGATTCGAAAGCATCCGGGGTATTGGCCGGGTTCATCACGTTTTGCGAAGTCATGCGGAACTTTGCGGGCGATGCTGAGGCCGCCACGGTTTCTGAGAATTCCCGTTGGGCCAGTGCCGGGTTTTTCGAATAAAAAGTGATGGTCTGGCTTGGGTTATCGACCGGGTGAACGTCCATTTCCCCCAGGAAGCTGTCCTGTCCGTCGCGCACCCAGACCCGCCCGGTTTTAGCCACCCAGGTGCCAAAGGCATCGACGTTGGCGACAACGGTTTGCGCCTGGGCTCGAAGCTCTTGCATGTAGACATTCTTGAGCAATAGAAAGAAGGCGCCTGCGTTTAATGCCAGAACACACAACAGCAGCAGCACGAACTGGGTGCTGATCGAAAACCGTTTTCCGAACATGAGCGGTAACTCCTTTTATACCTTTATGTTGCTATACGATTAACGGCGAGCCGGGGGCTGCCCGGTACCGGATGTCATGCTGTAAACCACCTTGCTGGTGGCTTCCAGAAAAGCCTGTTTATCCCGTTCGCTCTCGATGTTCGAAGCCAGCTCGCTGATATAATGGCGCAGCGCTGACGGGCCTTTCCAGCCCTTGCGGCGCCAGATTTGCCGGGTATCTTCTATGATTATTTCGCCAATCGGGCCGACGGCGGATTTGAATTCCTGGTCGATTAGTGCCAGCAGGCGTTGTGAACGGCTTCCCTGTGTTGCCATGGGGGGTCTCGTTGTAAAGTGTGATTGCATTTGGGCAGTCGGCAAAATACCAGATTCAACCCCCGGTGTTGACTGAAATAGTGCTATATCGACCTGCTTGCTGGTTATTAACGTAGACTGTAGATCTGATTAATCGAGTTTTCAGGAGTTTGCATGAACAAAATATGGCCTTTAGCCGTTATAGCCGTCTTCTTTGTTCTGGCACCCTTGTTGGGGTTCTGGTTGCCTCTGGGCCCATCGGCCGCCCCGAATTTCGACGATTATGCCGCCGGCGATGCCCGAAAAGCGGCTTTTTTTGAGTATATGGTGCCCCTGGTCGAACAGGAGAACGCCGCCATACTGAGCAGCCGCGAGCGGTTGCTGGCCATTCAGGAACACGGCTCGCCGGGGTGGGCTGAGCGCCGTTGGCTGCTGCAGTTGGCCGAGCGCTATGAACTGGAAGCGTTTGACCCGACCAAGACCGCAGATCGGGCACAACTGATCAAACGGCTGGATGTGGTACCGCCTTCCATAGCGCTGGCTCAGGCCGCTAACGAGAGTGCCTGGGGCACCTCACGCTTTGCCCGGCTGGGCAATAACTATTTCGGTCAGTGGTGTTTTGTGGCTGGTTGCGGGCTGGTGCCCGAGGCGCGAAACACCGGGGCCAGCCATGAAGTGGCCGCGTTCGAGTCGGTGCGGGAATCGGTTCGTCGATATATGAATAACATCAACACCCACCCCGCCTATGCCGATCTGCGTAACCGGCGGGCGTCGCTGCGCAGCGAAGGCAACGACATCAGCGGCCTGGCGTTGGCACCGGCCCTGATTCGTTATTCCGAACGCGGACAGGAATACGTGAGTGAGTTGCAGGCGATGATTCGCAGCAACGACCTGCAACAATACGACTGACACTTCACCGGATCAGTACGGCCTGGTTCTGCGTCTGCCCCGCGTCAATCCAGACCGGTTGATGGCCGGGCAGACGAATGGCCAGTGCGGGCGCCGGGCCATGCCAGTCGGCGTCCCAGCGGACTTCAGTTTCGGTAGCGCTGGTTGCTTTAACCGTTACTGTCACTTCACCGAACTCGGTCGGGGCGGCCCCGAATGAAATGGGACCTTCAGCCTCGAGCCAGCGTTCGGGAATGCCCTGGCACAGGACCAGGTGGTCGCCTTCTTCGCGCAAGAAACAGTAGCGCATCATTAATACCCATTCCGAAGAAGCCCAGACATGGTGGCCATCGCCCATGCAACCGGCGCCGGTGAGCGGGTGAATGGCTTCGGGCCACTGCCCGGTTGGCGAAGCGATGTCGGCCACGGCGTCAATCAGGTCGAGATAGCGCGGGTCGTCTGCACGCATCATCACCTGAGCCACATGCAGGGTGAGGTAGGCGTTGAGGCCCGAGTGAATCATGTCCTGATAGAAGGTGCCTTTCAGGAAGCAACGCTCCAGCAGAAACTCGACCAGATCACTCATGCGCGGGTCGTCCGCTGCCCAGAGTTGTAACGGATACCCGCACACCACAGATCCGATGGCACCGGAGTCGAGCCGCCGGTAGGGAGAGGCAGGCATGGCAGGCCGGCGCAGTTTGTCGGCCTGGGTAGCCAGGCTGCGTTCGATCGATTGTTCAAAATCACGCGCTGCATCGACATAGCGCTGGCTCAGTTCCGGGTCAGTCGCGGCCACCATGCGGCTGGCGCAGTGCAGGCCGGCGACGCTCCAGAAATCATCCCAGTAGTAAAAGTCGTTCGGCCCCAGGTGTTCGGCGCTGAAACCGGCCGGCATCAGGCCCGCATGAGGGGCATCCAGCTTCGTTGACACCCGTTTTTTGATGATCCAGTCGGCACCGCGTTTGATGATGTTCAACCACTTGTCCGGGCGCCGGTGAGTGAACTTAAAAAACCGCTCCAGTATCCACAGTACCTGGCCGTTTGAATCCCACTCACCTTCCTGAGAGCGAAAATAGCCGGCCGCTGTTTGTCGATCGATAAAACGATCCAGTGCCCGCTCCGCGCGATGCGTTAAGCCGATGCTAAGCAAGGCATCGATAATGTAGGCGGCATCGCGGAACCAGAACCGTTTGTAGGTGTAGGGGCCCGGGAATACATCGTCCGGTGAGTGCAATACCAGTGAGGTTGCGGCGGCATCGAACAGGAATTGCCAGTGCGGGTCCGGGCAGGTGAGGGTGCATCTCTGGTTGTTGACGGCCGTCCAGGCATCGTCAATTAACGGGGTGCTCGGCTTGGTATCGAGTTCAATACTGGCGGTCAGCTCTTTGGTCACACCAGGCTCCAGGTTGAACAGGGCAGCGGCGGTGGCCATGCCCACTTCGCAATGGCCGCTGTGCTGGTCTTCACGATCGTGCAGATGAATGTTCACGTCGCCTTCGCGGTAATGGGAAAGATGGTGGCGGTCTGCCGGTGCTGAGAATTGAACCGTGCTTTCGTCGTTAATGCGCCAGCCATCGCGGCTGTCATTCAGTGCCACATCGTGAATAAAGGAGATGCCTTCAGGGTTGTATGGGCGCAATGCCAGCACCAGGTGCCCGGCCTGGTCACTGTCGCCGCTGATGTGCAGCCGACACAGCATTTTACCGTCGACGCGTTCAACCCAGACTTTGGTGCGCAGCTCCAGTCCTTCATCGGTTGCCACTGTCCGGATCAGTGGGCCATCGTCCAGGTGCTGGCGCTGATCAACCTGTTTCAGTTTGGACGGCAGCAAACGGCGACCGTCTTCCGTGATCAGCCAGGCATCCAGTGACCAGCCATTAAACAGGGGAGTCAGCAGGCCGTTCGGGTCGACAATCGGCAAGTCCGGGCAATCGGGGTAGCCCACAGCCGTCCAGTTGCGATTACTGATGTTGATGTGGGTAATGGCAAAGGCCCGTGGAATGAAAGACGGGTCTTTCGGATCGAACTGCCGTTCGATCCAGACCGGCCACACCCAGTCGAGGTTGTGCTGGATCACACGGCTGTTGATCAGCCCGCGCGCGTGAAACACAACGCCGGAGCGAATCAGCTCAATCGGTTCGGCCACTTCAGAGGGCTGAGCCAGAGCCTGCACCCTCGCCATGATCGGAATGGGATCGAGTATGCCCTGCTTTCTGGCAATGTAGGAAATGGCAAAACGCCAGGGCAGCCACTTGGTCCACTTCATGTTTAAGACTCCTCGTTGTCAGCAGGTTCGGTGTATTGGCTCAGGGCCCGCCGTGCCAGCCGGTTCAGATAGAACACGATGACCACGGTCATGACAAAACCGCCGCCGTAGAGGATCCATTCAAACCCGGTGCGCTCAGTGTTGCGCAAGCCAAGCGTAGTGACATCGGCAGCGATCGAGCCGAGGTAGACGTTGTGTACAGAGAACGGAATAAAACCGATCAGCGAACCGACCAGGTACCCCTGCCAGGAAAACCGGGTCAGCCCAAAAAAGTAGTTGGACAGTTTGCCGGGAAAAAACGGAATCAACCGTGTCAGCAAGACAATTTTCCAGCCGTTGGCGCTCATCTCTTCATTGATCAGCCGCAACCGGTTACGACGGCGCACAAAATCGACGGCGTAGGGGCCAAACAAATAGCGGGCAATCATGAAGGCAGCGAGCGCGCCCAGCGTGGTGCCCAGAACAATGTAGATCGACCCTTCAACGACGCCGAACACAAAGCCAGCCCCGGTGGTCAGCAATATACCGGGCAACACAAGCACCACCACCAGCGCCATGAGTAGTATCAGCAGTACTGGCCCCCAGATGCCCTGGGCATCCACCCAGTGCAACAAATCGATAATGGTGTGGTGAACGTCGAAATACAGCAGAATTGCCAACAAGAGTGTCACGAACACCACGCTGGCGATGAGGCCCAGCAAGGGTGAGGCAGCCCTTTTGGCGGGAGCGGGAGTATGTGCTTTCATTCGCAACAGATCCTGATCGTCCTTCCTCTGGTCACATGTGGCTGAATTCGGGCCGATTATTGAGCCTACAGAAGAAAATATACTAGTCAGTGTAGTGATCTGTTGCAGCAATGTGGCAGCCAGGATGAAAAGAGACGTAAAGTTTTGTTGGAAGGCTCTGGTCCGGGCATTTGATGATGGCTACCGTGCTAAAACGCTGTTGCGACGGGCGGATCGTTCAGCGTTGGGGGATTAATAGCGCTTATGCATGGGCGTCAGCGAGCTTGTTCCGATGACTCTTTGAGACCCCGGGTCAGCATGGCCAGAAAGTGGCTGGCCAGCAGTTGTGCCCGGTCGACGGCGTGAGCCAGGTTTTCGGATTCATTGCATGCATGCTCACTGCTGGTGACAGACTGGTCTCCAAGCATACCGAGGTTATTGCTTTGCTGCTGAACCTGGACACTTAGGGCAGATTGTTCTTCGGTGGCGCTGGCCACTTCCTGAGCGTGTTGTTCAATCAGTTCAATATGCCCCAATATATCACTCAGGCTCGACTGTGCTTCCCGGGTCATGGTGGTTGCGAGCGTTGAGGCTTTATGACCCTGGTGAATGGTTGCCACCACCGACCCGGTAACCTGACGCAGACCATTGATGATGCTGCTAATTTCATCGGTAGAGGTCCGGGTGCGCCGGGCGAGGCCGCGAACCTCATCGGCGACGACGGCAAAACCCCGCCCGGCTTCACCTGCACGGGCGGCTTCAATGGCAGCGTTCAAGGCTAGCAGATTCGTTTGTTCGGCGATGTCGGTAATGACGTCCAGTACCTGATTGATATCCAGACTGCGCCGAGCCAGATCTTCGATACCCGTGGATGCCTGCTCCAACTGCGATGTCAATGCTGTAATGGCATCGGTCATCTGTTGCATCTTTTCATTGCTAAGCCGCGACGATTCGCGAGCGGACTGAGTAGCGGAGTGGGTGATGTCTGTCAGTTCGCTGACTCGCTGAACACTGGATTCGAGTTCATCGAAGGCCTGCTGAATCGACACTATGTCACTGCGTTGCGCCTGAATGTGATTCATGGAAAACTGGATGCAGTCGAGCGTTTTTTCCTTGGACAAGCCCATGACACCCACATTGGCGTGCATCCTTGCGGCGATGGCCCTCATGGTCGAATCCCGCTTCATGCGATCGTATTCCAGCCAGGCAGCGTCGCCTCGCTTACCGGTATAGAGGTAGGGCATCACCGGGTGAGTACCCACTCTGGCTTCGCGGGCCAGTTTTACCTGAGGCCAGACAGCAAACAGCGTCGCTGCAAACAACAAAGACATGCCAGTGAAGCCGTATGCCAGGGTCCATAGCCCCTGAAAGAGGCCGGTGATTAGCAGCAGTCCGGAGAGGGCCAAATAAGCGGCCGTTATTTTAAGATGCAAGGGTAAAGCCAGGGCCTGATACCGTGAAGGAAGTTTGCCCGTACGCCAGACCTCGTACACCTTCTCCGCACGTGCAATCTGTTCCGGAGTTGGCAGTACCCGAACTGACTGGTACTCAACGGTTTTTCCGTTTTTGGTGATGGGGGTTACGAAGGCGTCCACCCAGTAATGATCGCCATTCTTGCATCGGTTTTTAACCAGCCCTTTCCAGGAATGGCCGGCCCGGATGGATTCCCATAAATTTGCAAACGCGCCTTCTGGCATATCCGGATGTCGTATCAGGTTGTGTGGCTGGCCAATAAGTTCATCTTTCGTGTAGCCGGAAATGGCCACAAAACTGTCATTAACCGCAGTAATGGTGCTGTCGAGTTCTGTTGTAGTAATCAGATGTTCGCTGGCCGCGTATGACCGCTGATGTCCGGTGACTGGTCCTGTTTTACGCATTCTGCTGTCTCGATTTTCTAGGTGTCAGCCACTATGAGTGGCCAACCCAAATGCAGCCATCCAGATTTTGCAAATTTTCTGTTCGGGTTCGGAATTTTCAGGAAATCACCAGCGACAAAGTTTGCTTTCGAAAACCAGAAGTCACCTTCTTCAATGTATTGACGCATTAATTTGCATTATCTGGATAGGCTGGTCCTGAAACTTCACTAGCCTGTTCATACACACCGACACATTGAATCATTCTGACTTATGGACACAGGTATTCTGGACAGGGAATTCAAGGCACTTGTCGACGCCCACCCCCGAGCCATGATGCTCGCGACTCAGGAGCCCCGGATTGTCTACGTCAACCGGGCTTTTCAACAGGTGACCGGATACGACGCCGACACCGTGGTTGGTGAAAAACCCTCGGTTCTCAGCTCGGGCTATCACGGACGTGATTTTTACCGCAGCATGTGGCGACAGTTGTCAACTGAAAATAGATGGGAAGGGCTGGTATGGAACCAGCGTTCCAATGGTGAGATATACCCGCAGTGGCTGACCATATACGGCGTCGAGGTGAATGAGTCGCAGTGCTACGTTGGCACCTTCATGGACGTGGGTGATCTTGCGGCGATGGATGAAAAGCTGGCCAGCCTCGCCTACTACGATGTGCTTACCCGACTGCCCAACCGCCATTTGTTCCAGGCATTCCTGGAATCGAGAACCGGACAGCAGGATCACTCCCCGGCACACTTCTCAGTGCTGTACCTGGACCTCGATTTCTTCAAGGAAGTGAACGATCTTCATGGTCATGCGAAGGGTGACGAGTTGTTGGTGCAGGTGGCACAGCGGCTGCATTCGGTCTTGCGCAAGGGGGATGTACTTGCGCGTCTCTCGGGAGATGAATTTGCAGCCATCATCGAGGTTGACAGCATGGCCGGAACAGAAGCCTTTTGCGAGAGAATACTGAACGCCTTCAAAGAACCCTTTGTTGTTAATGATGAGCCACATTATATAAGCTTGTCGATCGGTGCCAGTTTGTTTCCCTTGCATGCAGACGAAGACAGATCGTTGCTTGAAAAAGCGGATCAGGCCATGTATTCCGCGAAGCGTATGGGCCGGTTTCGGTACCAGATTTTCAATCCGGACATCAACCGAAAGCTGTTGTATGAAGAAACCATTGGGCAGTATCTGTCTCGCTCAATCGTCGAATCCCATCATGAATTCAGTGTGGTTTATCAGCCACATTACATGCTTGAAAGTGGTGAAGTAACAGGGCTGGAAGCACTGGTGCGCTGGCATCACCCCGTTCTCGGTCCGGTACCACCCAGCGACTTTATTCCGATTGCCGAAAAACGAGGCTGGATAGCCGAGTTGACGACCGTTGTTTTGCAAAATATTCAAGTTCACTTGAAGGAGAGCACCTTCAGACTACCCATGGGTATACGTCTGGCCATTAACGTGTCTGCCCGGCATATGCTGGACGACGGTTTCGTGTCGGAAATAACCCGAATGCGCCGTTATACCGATCAGCTTAACTGGGAACTGGAACTGGAGATCACCGAAACATCACTGGTCCATTTTAATGATCAGCTGAGTTTAAAACTGGCGTCATTGCAGGAGCAGGGCATTCGAATAGCGATTGACGATTTCGGTACCGGATATTCTTCACTGGCGTATCTGCAGTCGCTACCGGTCAATGTTCTCAAGATTGACCGGAGCTTTGTTGCCAGGCTTAACCAGCAACAAGCTGACATTACTCTGGTCAGGGCCATTCTGGCCATGGCCCATGCCCTGAACCTCGAAGTGGTTGCAGAAGGTGTGGAAAACGAACCGCAGCGACTGATTCTGTGCCAGTTGGATTGCAAACATGGACAGGGGTTCCTTTTCGCAAAACCCCAGCGCTGGAGCGAGCAATTGTTTCACGCCCTTGATATGGATCAATAGCGTTGCAGATTGTCGCTGCAATGGTCCGCCGCACCGATCGGGTGATTCAGTTTTAGTATACTCTCATATAAGACCCCCTCGAATGACACCATAACAAGAGTCTGATGATGTATTACGGATCTGGATTGACTTCCTATTTGCGCTTTACCCGGTCAAGCCCCGGGCAGTGGCTGGGGAGTGTTAAGGTACTGCTTGGTCTCCCCGGTATTGAGTTTTCATTCCCACCCAGCGTGAAAAGTTTCCCCGGGATGTCCGTCCTTTATACCGCCAGTGGCAATCTGGGTCAGATCGTTGTGGACGGACCTACGGGGGTGACTGGACGGAACGCTGGTCAGCCGGTGCTGATCTGGGTATGCACGGGGCGGATACAATTTAAGAATGATGTATTCCTTGTACGTGCCGATGAACCCTTTGATCTGGTTACCGACGGCCATTCGGTATTGACGATTGTTCAGTTTCCAGAATCAGACGCAGCCAGGTTCTCAAGTGACCGGAGCTTTTTGGAGTCTGATCGTCAACGGCAGCAAGTTCGCTCGCTGCTGGAGGACTATAACCTGAGGAGCCGGTATTTCCCGGACTATGAAAGTGCCGTCCGTGAGACCCGGTATATGCTGGCACAACTGACAGCGTGCCTGAGTGAACCGACCTTCCAGATCAACCTGCCCCGACGGCGAATTATTGATCCAAAAATTGAGCAGGCGGTTCAATTCATTGCCAACAACCCGGGCTGGGAGTTCAACCTGGAGGACCTGACCAGAATTGTGCACAGCAGCGAGCGCACCCTTTACTACCAGATGAAACGTTACATCGGCATGACCCCGTACCGTTATTACCAGCGTTGCAAGCTGCTTAGGCTGCGCATGGCCTTACTGGCGTGTGAAGGCGATTCGCCCAGTATTTCCTGGCATGCGCTGGAACATGGCCTGAACCATCTGGGGCGTCTGCCTGCACTGTATGCAAGTCAATTCGGTGAGAAGCCCAGCGAAACGCTGGCCAGGCGCAAGGCGCTACTGGTGGCGAGTGAACGAGCTCTGTCCATGAAAGACGGCTCCGGGACATATCCTGGCATGGCTGATGGTTGCGCTGCCGGGCGTCGCACATCATGATATGGGCACTGTTTCGATTACTGATTTCCCACCCAGCAGGACGCACCCAGGATGATTCAAGTTCCCCACATTGATGGCCTAAACCAGATTTTGCCCGAAGAACCCCTGTTGATGATGGGGGCCGGTCCGGTGCCCATTCCCGGCCCGGTGGCGGCGGCGAACGGCATTGTGATCAATCACCTGGGCGAGACCATGGCGCGCATCATCGATCAGGTGAAGCGCATGGGGCGCTATATTTTTCAGACCGAATCGCCCTGGCTGATGGGCGTGGCCGGCCCTGGTTCGGCAGCGATGGAGATGGCCGTCACCAACCTGGTGTGGCCCGGTACGCGGGTGCTGTGCGTCTGCAATGGCTTTTTCTCACAGCGCCTGTCTGAAATGGCCCGGCGCGCGGGTGGCGAGGTTGAACGATTGCTGGTCGACGAAGGCAGCAGTGCGGACGCTCGCCGCATTGAAGACATCCTGCAGACATTTCAGCCTGAGGTGATGACCATCGTTCAGGGCGAAACCTCCAACACCACCCACAATAAAGATCTGGCCGCTATTGGCGCCCTGGCTCAGCGATACAACTGTCGCCTCATTGTCGATGCAGTGTGTACGCTGAGCACCATGGAACTGAACATGGACGACTGGGGCATCGATGTGGTGATCACCGGTGGGCAAAAGGGGCTGAGTTCAATTCCAGGCGTCTCTCTGGTTGCCTTTTCCGAATTAGCCTGGCAGCGCATTTTGCAGCGCCCGGTGCCGATGCCGCACTGGACGCTCGACGCGCTCCTTGCCACCCGGTTCTGGCATGAAGCCTCCTATCATTACACCGCGCCGGTGTCTGGACTGCTGGCCCTGCACGAAGCCATGCGCCTGGTGTGCGAGGAAACGCTGGAGCGTCGCTTTCAGCGTCATCGCAAGAGCAGCCTGGCGCTCCAGGGCGGCATTGAAGCGCTGGGGCTGTCGCTCTATGTGCCTGCCGAAGCCCGATTGAATTCAGTGGTGGGTATCGCCTTGCCCGAAGGGCTCGATTCGAAAGCGGTTTGTGCTCACATCTCCCGTCATTTTCGGGTCGAGATCGCCGGTTCTTTTGGCCCGCCGATCGTGCGAATCGGCCAGATGGGCGAGCAGTGCCGGGTTCACAACCTGTTTCGCACCCTGCATGCGTTCGGTTCCACCTTTAACGCCCTGGGCCATCCAGTTGACGTGCCTGCGGGTATGGCTGCGCTGGAGAATCGCCTGCAAGCCCTGTCGGCCGAAGAGTAAGGTCGCCCATGACGCATTGGTGGGTGGCCGAAATGATTCTGACGGCCAGTGCCTGGTGGGCCAGTCTGCAGTTGATGCAAACCCGCCGCTCGGCCGCCTTTATGGCCGCCGTCTGTTTTACATTGCTGGGGCTGGCGTCCGCCATTGGCGCGATTAAGTTCGGCTTTCAGTGGCAGGCCGGGCTTGATGAGCTGCACAGCCTGGCCTCACGGGCTTTTGGCGTTGCCGGTCTCTATCTGCTGACCATGGCACTGCTCGACTGGGTCGGCTGGTTACGCCTGCACCGTAAATTATGGCTGGCGCATTTGGCCGATGCGACGCTGGTGTTTATTCTCGGCTACTGGCTGAGTCGATTATCGCTGTTCCAGCTCGTCATTGGTCTGGTCATGACACTGGTCGCTGGCGCCATTGTGGTGGCCTTGTGGCAGCGGGGTCAGCGTGTTCAGGCGGGCTGGTTGTTGCTCGCTGCCGTTGTTTTTGTGGTCAATGGTTTGTTGATTGGTGGTGGTGCCGAGCCGCTGTTGGGCTTGCCGGTAGGAATGGATGTGTTTCATATCGGTCTGGCGTTCTGGGCCTACTGCATGGTGCAGGTATTCGCCTACCCGGCCGACCGAACGAATCAAAATGCAGAATAAGAGAGGGTGTGGAATGAAGCAGAGTGGCAGGAAATCAGCGCTCATGGGCGCTGTGTTGTCTCTGGTGGTCAGCGGTTCAGCGCTGGCAGAAATGTGTTACGACCGCAGTGTTCAGGGCCATCGGCTGGTGGTTGACAGCCACTTGCACTTCCAGCCATTCAGCGGCCCACATCTTGATCATCAGGTCATGGTCGAATACCTGCAACGTGCGGGCATCAAATACGCCAATGTCTATGGCATTGGCCAGACCCGCATTCAGGACTGGGCCTGCCTGAATGGCGGTGACTGCAGCGGCAATGCAGTGATTGCTCCGACGATGAAGAACGATTTCGTCAACGGCGTGAACATGAACGCCTACCCCAGAACCGGGGTGAAGCTGCGCGCCTCAATGACGTTCCCCGATCTGCAAAACCCTGAAGGCATCGTCGACCGCATGGCAATACTGGACCGGGAGTTTCCGGGTTTGTTTCAGTGGATGGGCGAGGCGAATCTGGTCAAGCAGGCCTTGTTTTCCTACGGCCATGAAGCAGCCACGCTGGACGACATTGCCAACTGGGCGCCGTTCATGGAACGACTGGCTGAGCGCAATATGCCCCTGGCCCTGCATTCCGACATGGGCAATGACGAAGATGATTACGGCTACGTGCACCTGATGGAAGCGGTGCTGGAGCAATACCCGGACAACACCGTGGTGTGGATGCACCTGGGCACCTCGCGTGAGCAAATGGAGCTCGATCCGCAAGAACACGTCGCCGAAATGAGCCGGCTGATGGATACCTACCCCAACCTCTGGTTCGATATCTCCTGGAATGTCCTGTACGACGGCTATTTCCGCGATGCCGACCGGCGTGAGCACTATGTCGGGTTTCTGAACAAATACGCCAGCAGAATCCTGACCGGTACCGACCTAGTCGCCTCCAGCTACACCAGCTATAACGATTACCTGCGGGCACTGGAGCAGAACAGCTACATCAACCAGTATCTCGATAAACGTGCCTTTCGCTACATCGCGCTGGGGCAGAGTTATTTTGACCTGCTCGACATCGATGACGTCGCGCCACCGGTTTGCTGATTGACGCACCCGGCCGCGTGCGTCATCGTGACCAACCCTGAAAGCGAGACATGACGCTGTGACCCGACGGCAGCTCCGGGCGGGCTGGGCACTCCAGGTCATCACCTGGCTGTGCTTCACCGCCATACCCATTGTCAACGCCAGCAGCGTTCAAACCGCTGAGGGTTGGCTGCGCCTGTGCACCGGGCTGGGCGTTACCTGGGTACAGATCGATACGCTGGAAACTGCCGAGACGGCCCCGGTTGAAACCAGCTCGTCGTCGCAACACTGCCCCTGCGTAAACCAGGCGCTGGGTTTGCCCGAAATCTGGTCATTTGCAGCCTTGTCAGGCGTGGCCGCAGTCACCCGGCAAGACTGTTTTGTTTCACCCCGTACAACCTCATTTCAAGCCTATTCCAGTCGCGCCCCGCCCCTGACTGCACACCTGTAAGCCATAACCATCGACCGTTGTCATCGTCGCGGCGGCCAATCACTGATAAAACCCATAACCTATCAACGGAGTTGACCGGTTTGCGTCATTCCGTCGATGCAGTAAGGAATTCAACGATGCGTAACATCAAACTGACCGTGGCGCTGGCCACACTTTTATTCTCTGTCGTGGCTCAAGCCCACGACTACACGCTGGGCTCCCTGTCGATCGACCACCCCTGGGCACGGGCGACAGCACCGGGGGCACCTGTTGGCGGGGGCTTCATGAGCATTAACAACGCTGGCGACCAGCCCGACCGCCTGATTGGCGCGGCGGCCGATTTTGCCGCCGAGGTTCAGATCCACGAATCCAGCATGGCCGATGGCATGATGCGCATGCAGCACCTGCCAGACGGTGTCGTCGTGCCTGAGGGGGAGGCGCTTGTGCTGCGTCCGGGTAGCTATCATCTGATGTTTGTCGGTTTGCAACGCCGGCTGGTGGAAGGCGAGCGTGAAACCGTGACACTGGAATTTGAGCGAGCCGGTGAGATTGAGGTTGAACTCACAATCGAAGGCCCCGGTGAGCAGGGCCCGCATCAGGGTGGGCACGCCATGGAGATGGATCATGGCGATATGAGTCACTAGCAGCGATTGCCGGGCAGACGTCAGGTCAGCCCGGCATTAATGGTTTCGCTCAGTCGCGAAAGTTGTTGTACTGCAGTGAAATTTCGATATCTGACTGCTTCAGCAGAGCCATGACCGCCTGCAGGTCATCCCGCTTTTTGCCGTTAACCCGAACCTGTTCACCCTGAATTGATGCCTGGACTTTCAGCTTGCTGTCTTTGATCAGCTTGATAATCTTCTTCGCCGTCGGCTGGTCGATGCCCTGCTTGAACGTCATGTTCCAGGAGAACGTCTTGCCGCTGTGCACCGGTGTGTCTTCCTTGTCGGCACCGGCGGCGCTGATGCCTTGCTTGACGCAGGCTTTGGAGAACAGTTCTTCAAGCTGGCGCAGTTGAAAGTCAGATTCGGTCTTCAGCGTGACCACCAGGCCTTTTTGCTCGATGCTGGCTTCGACGCCACGAAAGTCGAAGCGAGTGGCCAGTTCCCGGTTGGCGTTGTCGACGGCATGGCGCAGGGCCACTTCATCGATTTCGGAGACGATGTCGAAGGAAGGCATGGTGGTGTCCTTAAGCTGGAAAATGAGAGTGCGATCAGTTTAACACAACCCGTTATTCCAACGGCAAGCGAGCCCGTTCGTTGCGATTCTGCAAGGCATCGAGACGATCATCGAACAGTTGAATGGCAACCGGGGTAATCAGCAGCATCCGCTCCCCGTGCAAACCAATGTACCCGGCCCGGTGCTCGGTCATAAAATGCCCGTCGCGATGGGTCAGCGGTGAAGTTTTGGACAGATCGGTCAGCGCTATCAGGCCATTGCCAAGCGGGTCGCCGACGGCGGCTTCGTCTTTGTACAATGCCAGCGCCGTCGCGCTAATCACCAATACAGAGCCTCCACGCAACCACAGCTGCTCGGCAAGCTCGCCATTACTCAAAGTGAAGGTTACGCTGTTGGTAACCAGGTCGGACGGGCCAAAGTTCATGATCGGGTGTGCCGGCTAAGACTGGAATAGCAACCATACGACCAAACCGGTTAGAGTCGCAACTGCCAGTCAGTCGTCCGTGTCAGCCACCGGGTATGCCTCTCCGGGGCCGGCGTGAACCCATCCATGGGGCCTAGACCGCAGCATCCTGCTGCGGACTTCCCCGGAGAGGCATACCCGGCACCTGACACTCACCTGGTTGCTAACCCTTACTTTACTAAGTATTAGGTTTGAAATTTAAAGGAGAACGGCGATGGCCGTCCTGGTATTCCGGTTAAATGGCGTCAGTGAGCAAGAGGCCGATGAAGTGCGTGACTTGCTCTCGGCTGAAGGCTTTGAGTTTTATGAAACCAGCGCGGGTCGCTGGCGCATTTCGGTGGCCGCTATCTGGTTAGTACAGGATGATGACTATGCCGCCGCGCGAGCCTGTATCGACCGATATCAACAGCAGCGTCAGACTGAACAACGGGAAGCCGTGCAGCGAGCCCGTGAAGAAGGCCGGGCGCCCAGTTGGAAAGACCGGTGGCGTGACGAGCCTGCGACTCTGATTCTGGTGTGGATTGGTTTGGCGGTGGTGGTCGCCATTTCGATTTGGCCATTTTTCAATTGGGTGCGGGGTTAGTGTTCTGCTTTAGAAATTCGTAACGATCAACCTGATAGTTATCCGAGGAGTGTTGGGTAGGGTTAATGGGGGCCGTTAGACCGCATGGACTAAAACGCCAGGAGCGTTTTAGCACGAGCGGAGCGAGCCCTTAGGGTGAACCCCATGGATGGGGTTCATATCCGGCATCCGAGCCTACATGGATGTATTTACGGCGTGCTCCCATTAACCCTACCCAATACTCCGCCTGGCACTGTAGACATGAATGCCACCCGAACAAGTTACCCACAGAATTTCTAAAGCAGGACACGACGCCACAGCCACAAACCCAAAACCAGCATGGTCAAGCCAGTGTAAACCCCCGGCCTCCTTTTGCCGGTGACGTTGACCCGGCCTGACAGCGCTCTAGAATCGACGGGTCGGTCTGCGGGACCGGCGTTCACTGATCGATTCAACTCCATGAATGAAACAGGCTCGCCAATGGCAACGCAACACCCTCTGCTCGAATTGAAAGACGCCCTCCAACACCGGATTCTGGGGCAGCCGGAACTGGTCGAATCGCTGCTGCTGGCGCTGCTCGCCGACGGGCATTTGCTGGTGGAAGGCGCGCCGGGCCTGGCCAAGACCACGGCCATTAAAGCCCTGGCGGAAGGGGTGCATGGCGCCTTTAGCCGGGTGCAATTCACGCCCGACCTGATGCCGTCTGATATTACCGGGGCCGAGATCTACCGGGCCGATGAGCATCGCTTTGAATTTCAGCCCGGACCGGTGTTTGCTAACCTGGTGCTGGCCGATGAAATCAACCGGGCGCCAGCTAAGGTGCAGTCCGCCTTGCTGGAGGCGATGTCGGAACGCCAGGTCTCGGTTGCCGGCACCACTTACCCGCTGGCTTCGCCGTTTCTGGTGATGGCCACACAAAACCCGGTGGAGCACGAAGGCACTTATCCCCTGCCCGAAGCCCAGCTCGACCGGTTTCTGTTAAAAGTTTCACTTGATTACCCCGATGTCGGCATTGAACACGCCATCTTAAAGCTGGCGCGGGAAGAAGAAGCCCACCAGACCCGGGCTTTGCCCCAGGTCTCGCCCGATGACGTGCTTGCGGCTCGCCGGGCGCTGAACGATGTCTATATGGCCGATGCCGTGACCGATTACCTGGTACACCTGGTCGATGCTACCCGCTCTGCCGAACGTTACAGCGAGGAGCTGGCCGGAGTTATCGAGTTTGGTGCCTCGCCGCGCGGCACCATCGCGCTCGACCGCTGTGCCCGGGCGCTGGCCTGGCTCGAGGGGCAGGATTTTGTCACGCCCGAGCAAGTGCAACAGGTTGCCGTTCGCGTGCTGGCGCACCGGCTGGTGTTGTCGCTGTCTGGTCAGGCTCAGGGCTGGAATGGCGTCAGCGTCGTCAACCACTTGCTGGAGCGGGTGGCCGTCGGGTGATATGAGCACAGCGGGCATGGCCACACCCTTCGCGGTCGAGGGTACCGAAGTAGAGCTAGACGAGTTGCTGGCCCTGCGTTTTGTCGCAGCAGATCTCGGCCGGGTGCCGGTGCGCCGGGCTTTGGGGCTGGGGGCGGGCGAGCAACGGTCGCCGTACCGGGGGCAGGGGCGCGAATTTGTTGAAATGCGTCGTTACCAGCCCGGTGACGACGTGCGTCGCATCGACTGGCACGTCACGGCCCGCAAGCAGGCGCCTTTTGTACAGGTGATGGAAGAAGACCGGCAGGCGGCGCAGCTGATCTGGGTCGACCTGTCCGACAGTCTTTATTTTGGCAGCCAGCGCGCCTTGAAGTCTGTACTGGCCTGCCACTGGGCGGCCTTTCTCGCCTGGCGCCTGCTGGCACTGCGACACCCGACCCGGGCGGTGATTACCGGTGTGGGCGATGCCCGCCCAATGATGCTGCGCCGCTCCAGCGATGTCGCTCAATTTTGCCAGCGCCTGGTCGACGCCCATGCTCAACTGGCTGAACGGTACCGCGAGGGCACCGTGCCGCCGGCCCCGAGCGACATTGCGTCGCTGCTGCGCCAGAATCCGACCCTGTGGCTGGTCTCCGACCTGTCGCACTGGCAGCCCGATGCCCTGGCCGCCTGTCTGCCGCAAGCCCGCATCAACCGCACCCTGATTCTGCAGCCGATCGACCGGCTCGAATCCGACCTGCCCGACGTCGGGGTACTGCAGGGCCGCGCCCGCGATAAAAGCGTTCAACTTGATACCGGCTCCGCCACGGTGCGCAGTGCCCACCACCGGGCTTTTGAACATCGTCAGCGGGTCTGGCAACGCTGGGCGCCGGCGCATCAGGCCAGGCTGATCAGCCATTTCGTCCATGATTTCGACTGGGGGGAGGTGAACCGTTGGCCAATCCACAGCTGAGTCCGCAAGATCCGGCGCTGGCGACCTTGCTGGCCGAACTTGAAGCGAACGCCGCGCCCGTCGCACCGGGGTTCTGGCCACCGGCGCCGGTGTATTGGCTGAGTGTGATCCTGTTGGTCGCCGTCATCGTCGCGGGCGCTTGGCTGTGGCGCCGGAGGCGCATGCGCCGGCGCTGTTTGCTGGCGCTGAAAACCCTGCAGCAGGAACCCAATGGCGCACGCCAGTTGCAGCAGCTGCACATAGTGTTACGCAACGCAGCTGCCCAGCACGCGCCCGCGCACAGAACCGAATCCGCTCCCGCCTTCGCCCAACTGGTGCGGACTACGCTGAACCGCAACGACGTGCCAGCCTGGGTCAATGCTCACTATCGCCCCGACTCCCACGTAGAAATCGACTGGCGCGAACCGCGCACCCTGATCAAACGGTGGTGCCGATGACGCTGGCCTGGTGGTGGATGCTCGCCCTGATGCCGGTGCCCTGGATGATCGCGCGCTGGGTAAAGGCGGTGGACGCGGGTGACCGGCTCGACCACCCGGTCCTGGCGCGCTGGTCGGCAGGCGGTGCTTCAAGCGGTGGCCCTTCAGCCGTGCACAGCCGCTGGCTCTGGCTGGCCTGGGCTTTGCTGCTTCTGGCACTGGCGCGTCCGCAAACGCTGGGGCCCTGGGTCGAGCCCGAGCAACCGGCCCGGGCCATCATGCTGGTGGTGGATGTATCGCGCAGCATGGAAGAACCGGATATGGAGTGGGACGGCCGGCGGGTGCGCCGGTTTCAGGCAGTACAGCAGGTGGTCGGCGATTTTGCCCGCGAACGCCAGGGCGATGCACTCGGCCTGGTGGTGTTTGGCGAATTTGCCGACACCCAGGCGCCACTAACGCCAGATGTCGAAGCCGTGCGCGACCTGCTGTTTGACATTCTGCCCGGCATGGCCGGCGACAGCACCGCCATTGGCAATGCCCTGGGTCTGGCGGTTAAGCAGCTGCGTGATCAGCCAGTGACCGACCCGGTGATACTGTTGCTATCGGACGGTGAAAACAATGCCGGTGAACTGGAGCCCATGGCCGCCGCCGGCGCCGCGCGCGACAGCGGCATCCGAGTGCACACCATTGCCTTCGGGCAGCAGCGCAGCGGCGATTTCTTCGGCATCATGCGCGGCGCCGGGGTCGATGTGGAGACCCTGGGCCGCGTTGCCCGGGAGACCGGGGGTGAACTTTTTGCCGCTGAAAACACCGACGAGCTGGCCGATGTGTACGACCGCATCGATGCCCTGGAACCCAGCCCGCGGGCCGGGCAGGCGCAGCGACTGGCCGCCGAATGGTTCTGGGTACCCGCCCTTGCAGCCGTGCTGGTGATGGTGATCGGTCAGCATGCCCGGTTGCCGCGCCGGCGCCGGAGGGCACCGTCATGATCTGGACGCGTCCTTTTATCTTGCTGGCACTGCTGCCCTGGCTGGTCTGGGCCATTTGGCGCTGGCGTCGACAGCAACGCCAGGGTGCCTGGCACCGACTGATGGATGAGCGTCTGCTGCGTCGCCTGAATTATCAGGGCGGTGCCCGCCGGCAGTCGCTGTCGCAGGGTGCCTTGTTGCTGGCCGGCGTTCTGTTGATTGTCGCCGCTGCCGGGCCAGCGCGCCCGCTAACCGGAGGCTCGACGCTGACGGCTGGCAACCTGATCGTGGTGCTCGATGCAACCCTGTCGATGACGGTGGAGGACACGCCACCGTCCCGCGCCGTTAGGGCCGAGCGCCTGGTGCAGGACTGGGCCTCGTCGGGCGTGTTTGAACGCACGGCCGTGGTGGTGTACTCGGGCTCGGCGCACTGGCTGGTGCCGCTCACCCGGGATATCGAAACCCTGGCGTTGCAGCTGGAACAGATGTCGCCCTACATCATGCCGCAGTTCGGCAACCGGCCGGAGCTGGCGTTTGAGCAGGTGAGCGAGCGACTTGAATCGCTTCAGGGACGCAGCCAGCTGCTCTGGATCACCGACGACGCCAGCCCTGGCCGAATCGACGCCCTGCTGGCGGCCAGGCCCTCGGTGGAGCGCCTCTGGCTGATGCCGATGGGCACCGAGTCGGGCGGCCCGATTCCCCTGCCGGATGGCAGTGGTTATCTGCAGGACGGCAGCCGCATGGTGATGCCCACGCTGGATCGGGCCGCGTTTCGGGACGTCGCCGGCCAATTGAATGCGACGCTGCTGCCCATGGAGCAGCCGGTGGCCAGTCTCGACCTCAATATTGACCGGGGCGAGGCCTCCAGTGAACGTCAGGTGCGCGAATGGGGGTTCTGGCTGTTGCTGCCTGTATTGTTCCTGTTGCTGCCCTGGTATCGGCGTGGCCTGGTCTACGCCTTGCCGCTGGGTCTGCTGTGGCAGCCCATGCCGGCAGAGGCTGCCGGTTGGGCCGACCCGCTGCTGAAAAACCGGGAACAACGGGCCTTTCAGGCGTATCAGGATGGCGAAGTAAATCGTAGCCTGGCGCTGACCGAACGCCCCGACCTGGCTGCCCAGCTGGCGTTTGAGCAGGGCGATTACGAGCAAGCCGCTGAACTTTGGCAACAGCTGGATAACGCCTCGGCACACTACAACCGGGGCAATGCCCTGGCTCACCAGGGGCGCTTGCAGGAGGCCATCGATGCCTACGATGAAGCCCTGGCCAGAGCCGATCTGGCCGCCGCCCGCCACAACAGAGACCGGGTGGCCGAAGCGCTGGAGCAACAGCAACAACAGCAACAGCAACAGCAACAGGACCAGCAACAACAGGACCCACAGAGCGAAGACCAGCAGGATGGCGATTCAGACTCTCCTTCGGGCGAGTCGCAAGACCCCGCTCAGCAGCCACCGGAACAGCCAGGCAACCAGGATGAGCCTCAACCACAGGACGAGGACGACGCCGGGCAGGATCAGGATGAAGGTGACGCCGGAAGCGATGAAGCACCGGGCGAACCGGAGGATACTGAAGCCCAGTCTGAACCGGAGGCCGACCTCGAAGCCCGGCGCCGCGACCAGGCCGTCGAACAATTGCTCAACCGGGTACCTGCGGTTCAGGGCCAGGTGTTACAGCGAAAATTTCAGTACCAGTTTCAACAAGCCCCAACGGACGAGGAGCCTGATTCATTATGGTAACCACCGCGCGCGACTGCCTGATGTCATTGTCGGCCTATGCCCGGAGAGCCGGCCGTCGCTGCTTGGCCGCCGGTTTGCTGGTGGCTCTGTGGCTGGTCAGCGCCGTTGCCGTGGCGGCGGTGACGGCCGATGTGGACCGCACGCGGTTGTATCAGGATGAACTGCTGACACTGACCATTCGCGCCGACTTTCCGGCCGCCAATGAGCCGCTGGATCTGACAGCGCTGACCACCCTGTTCGAGGTGGTCGGCCAATCGCAAACCACCCAGAGCCGCTATTCTACCGCCCAGGGCCAGGAGCGCTGGCGGGAATGGCGGCTGCAGTTGCAACCGCGCGAAATCGGCACCCTGGCAATTCCCAATTTCAGATTAGGGGGCGACCAGTCTAGCCCGATCATGGTAACCGTGATGGACCCGGCCGACCGTCAGGAAGGCTTGCCCGAGGAAGCCGTGATTCTGTCGGTCGCGATCGACGATGAGTCGCTCTACATTGGCCAGAGCACCACCCTGACCATCAATCTAGACTACCAGGTACGGTTACAGGGCAACTTCGACCAACTGGATCTGAGCGCCTTCGATGCCGAGAAACTGACCGAAGACAACACCCAGACGCGCCATGGCGGCCAGCCCTACCGGCGCTACCAACTGGTTTACCGGCTGACGCCGGAGCAGGACGGCACGCTCTCCATCCCTGAAATTCGCTTTGTCGGGCAGTACGAAAGCAGCAACTACGGCCAGCAATTGCGCATGCACCGCATTCACCCGGGCTTTGACGTTGAGGTTAAGCCCATTCCGGCCTCTTACCCGGCCGATGCCGTCTGGCTGCCGGCCGAGTCGGTTACCCTGAGCGATAACCTGGGTGCCAGTGTGCAGGCCGAGGCGGGTGAGCATCTCGACTGGCAGATCAGAACTCGCATTGAGGGCCAGCCTGCCACCCAGTTGCCCGACCCGCTGGCGACGTTGGCGGAAGACGATTTCCGGCTCTACCGCAACAGCCCTGAATTCAGTCAGCCTGGCGGTCAGCAGCAACGAACCGATCAGGCTGCGCTGGTGTTTGCACAACCCGGCCGTTACGACTTGCCCGCCGTAAGAGTGCCCTGGTGGAACACCAATACTGACGAATTGCAGTACGCTGAACTGCCAGCGCGCACCGTTCGTATAGAGGGTATCAGTAACGAAGCCATGGACCGGTTGACCGACCCCGCACGGCAGAATGGGTCCGGTTCGGGCGAATTGTCAGACGTGCAGAATGCAGAACAGGTGACAGACCGACAGAGTGGTGTCTGGCCCTGGGTCAGTGTCAGCCTGGGCATTGGCTGGCTGGCCACGGTTCTGGTCTTTTGGGCCAGCAACCGTTACCTGAAACGCCGGCTGCGAGAGACCACGCCAGGCAGCAGGCGCGAACCTACCACACCGCCGCCCCCGGCCCGGGATGAAATGACCCGGGCGGCGCGCGATGGTGATGTGAGTGCTTACCACGCCGCCCTGTTGCGCTGGCTGCGAACCCGGCCTGAGCAAACGCCGGGTCGATTGCGCGCCCGGCTCGAAGCGCCAGAGCGGGCCACATTGGTGCAGGTGGAAGCCTGTTTGTTTGCCCGCACACCGGATACCGCCGCGCCCGACCAGGTAGCGCTGGTGGCACTGAACGACGCTGTACTGGCGTTGCAGCATCCGGCAGATAAAGCCCCTGAACCGGATGTCATGACACTTTACCCCTGATTTGATGGCGCTGGCTGCAACTTTGGCTAGTGTGATTACTATACCCATGCTGAGGATTGCCTGTGCAGCCAGAACGGCCCTTCACTGAAGTGGCATCCACCGCCAAAGCACCATCGATTATCCGAATCGTGACACTGATTCTGGCGGCGCTCAGCATTATTGTGTTTGCGGCGCTGGCCCGGTTTCTGTATCAGGCTGAAACCAACGCTATTCATCAATCCTTTGCGGCGGAAGTGGCGCAGCAGGCGTTGTCGTTCGAGCGCGAAGTGGTGCTGAATCTGGAAATCCTGTTTGCGCTAAATGCGTCGGTGTCACTGGTGAGGACCATGACGCCGGACCGCTTCGATCAGCTGACTGACGACGTTCTGGCCCGGTCGCCAGCCATTCAGGCCTTTGCCTGGGCTGAGATTGTGACCCCCGAGACACTTGCCGCCTTTGAATCCCGCATGAATGACTGGTACCCGGGTTATCGGGTTACCGAACGCAATGCCAGTGGCGAGGTGGTGCCGGTGTCAATGCGGCCCCAATATGCGCCGGTGCAGATGATTGAGCCGATCGAATCCAACCAGGCGGCTCTCGGCTTTGATCTGGCCAGTGAGCCCCGCCGTCTGGCGGCGCTGCTGCAATCGATGGAAAGTGGCAAAATGGTGGCGACAGCGGGTATTAGGCTAGTGCAAGAGCCTGACAATCAGCGCGGGTTTCTGGTGTTTACTCCGCAGTTTTTGCCGCCGTTGGCTGAAGGTGAGGCAAACGGTGACGAGCCACGCATGGTTTTTTTGAATGGGGTATTCCGGGTCGGCGAACTGGTCAATCAATCGGTCGGTAACAGGATCACTGAGCAGATGCAGTTACAGGTGGTTGATCGAACCCGGGGCGCGCAAGACGTTCTGTACAACACTGTGCCAGATCAGTCTGAACACTGGCTGACTTCCCAAACCGTGGTTCACGATCTGCCCGATGTGGCAGGCCGGCAATGGCATTTCGAGGTGACCCCTGCCGCGTCTTTGTATTCCCAGCGACGCAGTTATGTGCCCTGGCTGGTACTTGGCTCGGGAACAGTAGTGGTGGTGTTACTGGTGATTTATGTCTTTGTAACCCAGCGCCAGACGCAAGACCTGAATGCGGCCAAGTCGGAGCTGGAGCGCATTTCGCTGACCGACAGTCTGACCGGGCTTGCCAATCGCCGGCATTTCGACCAGCATCTGGAGCAGCAATGGGCACTGGCGGCCCGACAAAAGAGTGCCCTGTCACTGGTCATGCTCGATATCGATAATTTCAAACCCTACAACGATGAGTACGGCCACCCCGAGGGTGATACAGCGCTGGAGCAGGTGGCCAAAGCCCTGCGCCAGGTTGCAACCCGGCCGCTGGATCTGGTGGCCCGTTACGGTGGCGAGGAGTTCGCGCTGGTCCTGCCCGACACCGAAGACCCGGCCGAGATCGCCGAGACCTGTCGGCGCAGGATAGAAGCGCTGGCACTGCGTCACGACTATTCCAATGTTGCCCGGGTTGTCACCATCAGTGCCGGGGTGTGCACACTAAAACCATCAGAGAACCATAGCCTGAAAGAACTGACGGAATTCGCGGACGACGCCTTGTACCAGGCCAAGGAGGAGGGGCGCAATCGGGTGGTGGTTTACTCGGCAGAGCGCGGGTTGAATCGGGGGTAGCGTCACGAGTTTCGGCGTTTGGGTTTGTTTTGGTGCCAGGAGTCCGTGTCAGGCACCGGGTAAGGCTATCTGGGGTCGGCGTGAACCCATCCGTGGGGCCTAGACTTCGGGATATGAATCCCCTCCCTGGGATTCACCCTTCGGGCTCGCTGCGCTCATGCTAAAACGCTCCTGGCGTTTTAGTCCATGCCTCAGACTTCCCCAGATAGGTATACCCGGCACCTGACACTTAATTGGTTGCGAACTCCGAAACTTGAGTAGTAAGCCGCCGGGCAGCTCGATCTCTTACTACATATTTCTACGATATTCCCCGCCCACCTGATACAGCGCGTGGCTAATCTGCCCGAGACTGGCGACTTTCACCGTCTCCATCAGCGTCGCAAACAAGTTTCGACGTGCCCGGGCGTCATCGGCCAGAGTGGTGAGTGCGTCGGTTACCTGGTCTTTGTGCTGATGCTGGAAGCGGGCGACCTGTTCGATCTGTTGCTGTTTTTCAGTGTCGGTTGAACGCATCAGTTCAATGGGCGCTTCCGTCTCTTTGTCCTTCTTCGACAAGAAGGTGTTCACGCCAATGATCGGCAGTTCACCGCTGTGCTTTTTGTGTTCATACAGCATCGATTCATCCTGAATCTTGCTGCGCTGGTACATCGTATCCATGGCGCCCAGTACACCCCCGCGTTCACTCAGTCGTTCGAATTCCTCAAAGACGGCCGCCTCGACCAGGTCGGTCAGGTACTCCAGGGTAAAGGCACCCTGCATTGGGTTTTCATTCTGGTTCAGGCCGAGTTCTTTATTGATGATCAGCTGAATGGCCACCGCGCGGCGCACGCTGTCTTCCGTTGGGGTGGTGATGGCCTCGTCGAAGGCGTTGGTGTGCAGGCTGTTGCAGTTGTCAAACAACGCATAGAGCGCTTGCAGGGTGGTGCGAATGTCGTTGAACTGAATTTCCTGGGCGTGCAGCGAACGGCCCGAGGTTTGAATGTGGTATTTCAGCATTTGCGAGCGGGCGTCGGCGCCGTAGCGGTACTTCATGGCCCGTGCCCAGATGCGCCGTGCGACCCGGCCGATCACGGCGTATTCCGGGTCCATGCCGTTGCTGAAAAAGAAACTCAGGTTGGGCGCGAAGGCGTTAATGTCCATACCGCGTGCGCGGTAATACTCGACCAGGGTAAAGCCATTGGCCAGCGTGAACGCGAGCTGGGTGATCGGGTTGGCCCCGGCTTCGGCTATGTGATACCCGCTGACGCTGACGCTGTAGAAATTGCGCACGTCACGTTCGATAAACCAGGCCTGAACATCGCCCATTAAATGCAGGGCGAATTCGGTTGAGAAGATGCAGGTATTTTGTGCCTGGTCTTCTTTTAAAATGTCGGCCTGTACGGTGCCGCGCACTTGAGTCAGTGTTTTGGCGGCAATGCGCTGGTAGGTGTCGGCATCGACCAGTTGGTCGCCGGTGACGCCGAGCAAGCCGAGACCCAGGCCGGAATGACCTTCCGGTAACTCGCCCTGATAGCTGACCGGAACATCACCCAGAATGTCGTTGATGCGTTGTTGTGCGTCTTCCCATTCGCCGTTGTCGCGCAAATGTTTTTCAACTTGCTGATCGATGGCGGTGTTCAGAAACATCGCCAGAATGATTGGCGCCGGGCCGTTGATGGTCATCGATACCGAGGTTGTTGGTGCGCATAGATCAAACCCTGAATAGAGTTTTTTCATGTCGTCCAGCGTCGCGATGGAGACACCGCTGTTGCCGACCTTGCCGTAAATATCCGGGCGTTCGGCCGGGTCTTCGCCGTACAGGGTGACGGAGTCGAAGGCGGTCGACAGTCGTGCGGCGGGCTGGCCGAGCGACAAATAGTGGAAGCGACGATTGGTGCGTTCCGGTGGGCCTTCGCCGGCGAACATCCGCGTCGGGTCTTCGCCGCTGCGCCGGTAGGGGTAAACCCCGGCGGTATAGGGGAAGTGGCCGGGCAGGTTTTCCTGGCCGCTGAACCAGACCCGTTCGCCCCAGTCCTGGCTGGTGTTGGCGCTGACTTTGGGGATGCGATTGCCGCTGAGGGTGTCGCGGTAGTTGTCGCCGGTAATGGCTTTGCCGCGCACCTGGTATTCGAAGGTATCGCTTTGCACCGAGTCCATCAGGGCATCCCAGTCGAGCAAGGTGCGCCGGCTTTCGGGTTGAAGTTGCTCCAGTGCCGCGTTGTGCCGTTCAGCCAGTGCTTTTTGCGCAGCGTCCAGGCCTTCGGGTGCGACTTCATTGAGAGGGGCAAGATCGTCCAGTCCGAGCAAGCGCAAGCTTTCATACAAATGTTGCACGGTGCGCGCGCAGTCAGCCTGGTTCTGCAGCTGTTCACGCAGGGAGCGACCCTGCTCGGCAATCTCTGCCAGGTAGCGTTGCTGCGCACCGGGGATTAATACATGAGCTTGCGGGTCACCCTCGGTCAGTTCAGCCTGCCAGTTGGATTCTGTTGCCTCGCTGAGGCGCCGGCACAGATGATTGAATACGCGGTTTACACCGGGGTCGGAAAAGTGGCTGGCGATGGTGGCGAAGACCGGCAGGTCAGCGTCTTTGGATTCGAAATCAATGCGGTTGCGGCGCCATTGCTTGCGCACATCGCGCAGCGCATCGGCCGCGCCCTTGCCATCGAATTTGTTGATCACGATCCAGTCGGCCAGATCGAGCATGTCGATTTTTTCGAGCTGACTGGCGGCGCCGTAATCGGGGGTCATCACATAGCCTGGTAGATCAACCAGGTCGACAATGGCACTGTCTGACTGGCCGATACCGGCGGTTTCCACAAACACCAGATCGAACCCCTGATGGCTCAGCTCGGCAATGGCGTCCTGCAATACTTCGCTGGTCGACAGATGCTGGCGTCGTGTCGCCATGCTGCGAAAATAGACGTTGGGCAGGCGCAGGCTGTTGATGCGAATGCGGTCACCCAGCAGGGCCCCACCGGTGCGCCGTCGGGTCGGGTCGATCGCCAGTACGGCAAAACGTTTGTCGGGGAATTCAGTGGCGAAACGGAGCACCAGTTCATCGGTCAGGCTCGATTTGCCCGCGCCGCCAGTACCGGTTAAACCAAGCGTTGGTGCGCCTTTGCTTTTGGCGTTCGGCGTCTTGCGACGCGCTTCAATATCCGACAGAGCCCATGCCTGAATCAGGTCCGGGTGGGCATCGCTGGGCAGCGATGTAGGCCGGGCATCGCGAGCGGCCCGAATGCGCGCTACAGCATCGTCGATCATGCCGGGCAGACCCAGTTTCATACCGTCGTTAGGGTGGTAAATTCGGGTAACGCCATAGGCTTCGAGTTCAGCGATTTCTTCGGGCGTGATAGTGCCACCACCGCCACCAATAACCGCCATGTAGCCTGCACCGCTGGCTTTGAGCCGGTCGATCAGATATCGAAAATACTCCATATGCCCGCCCTGATAAGAGCTGAGCGCAATGCCATCGGCGTCTTCCTGCAGGGCAGCCTTGATCAAATCGTCTACACTGCGGTTGTGGCCCAGGTGAATCACTTCGCAACCACGATCCTGAATCAGCCGACGCATCACATTGATGGCGGCATCGTGGCCATCGAAGAGGCTGGCGGCGGTGATGATGCGCAATGGTGCGGTGTTATCGTGACTCATAAGGCGTTTTCCCAGCAGGTGTCTTTTGTGGCTATCACCCAAGTTTCGGAGTTCGGTTCACGACTGTGGTGTTGGCCCGCACCGGATGCCGGGTATACCTCTGTGGGGTCGGCGTGAACCCATCCATGGGGCCTAGACCGCAGCATCCTTGCTGCGGACTTCCCCACAGAGGTATACCCGGCACCCGTTGCTAGTCTCCTGAGCGAACTCCGAAACTTGAGTGAAAGCGGCAACTTCAGTCGTAGTTGTAAAACCCGCGACCACTCTTGCGGCCTGTGTAACCAGCATCGACCATCTGAACCAGTAGCGGGCAGGGCCGGTATTTCGGGTCTTTAAAACCGTCGTGCAAGACGTTCATGATGAACAGGCAGGTATCGAGCCCGATCATGTCGGCCAGTTTCAGCGGGCCCATGGGGTGGTTCATGCCCAGTGTCATTACGGAATCGATGGCCTCGGCGTCGGCAACGCCCTCGTACAGTGTGAAGATGGCTTCGTTGATCATCGGCATCAAAATGCGGTTCGAAACAAAGCCTGGGGCGTCGCGCACTTCGATGGGTGTTTTGCCCAGTTGTTCGCTGAGCGATTTGATGGCGTTGAAGGTTGCATCCGAGGTTTGCAGTGCCCGAATCAGTTCCACCAGTTGCATCAGCGGCACCGGGTTCATGAAGTGCATGCCCATGAAGCGGTCGGGTCGGGAGGTCGCGGCCGCCATGCGGGTGAGGGAGATGGCGCTGGTGTTGGAGGCGAACAGGGTTTCGGCAGGGCAGAGGGCATCGAGCTTGCGAAACAGGTCGATCTTGACGGTTTCGTTCTCGGTAATGGCTTCTACCACCAGGTCACAGCCGCCAAACACCTCAATGTCGGTATGGGTGTGCAATCGGCCCAGACTAGCTGAATGCTGGTCGCCGGTCAGTTTTCCCTTCTCAACGAACTTTCCCAGGCTGCGGTCAACGGCTTTTAAGGCGGTTTCAAGCTGGGCTTGCTGGTTATCGACGAGATGAACGGTATAGCCACTCTGGGCAAACACCTGGGCGATGCCATGGCCCATGGTACCGGCCCCCAGAACACCGATAGTTTGAAGTGAGTCGGTACTGAACGCAGTCGTCGTCATAGAGGATCCTGTGGATGAGCTGTAATTTTTATTGATCCCGAGGCTAGTTTTCGTTTACGTTAACGTCAACTTGTGGCGAACCATGCGTGATGAGGCGTGCGTAAACTCTGGCAAACAGTCTGGGCTAGGCGTTGTGGCATGGGCCCGTGCTGGATACCGGGTATGCTTCTCCGGGGTCGGCGTGAACCCGACCATGGGGCCTAGGCTTCGGGATATGAATCCCATCCATGGGATTCACCCTTCGGGCTCGCAGGGCTCGTGCTAAAACGCTCCTGGCGTTTTAGTCCATGCCTCAGACTTCCCCGGATAAGCACACCCGGTACCCGCACTTAATTGGTTGCCAATCAAAACTAGATGATCAGACCCCATTTTTTTGTGGTATCCGTATTGTAGTGGTGACCTGTGATTTATTACCTGAAGTCCCTGATCTCATGAATAAAGCGACACCCGAATTGCAGACCTTCAGCATCCGCGACCTGGCCGGCGAATTTGACGTGACCACTCGCACCATCCGTTTTTACGAAGACAGAGGCCTGCTAACCCCCGAGCGCGATGGCCAGCGCCGCATCTACCACAAGCGCGACCGCGCCCGGCTGGTGCTGATATTGCGAGGCAAACGTCTGGGCTTCAGTCTGGATGAGATTCAGCAACTGGTCACCGCCTATGAAACCCCCGACGATGAAATTCCCCAGCTGGAACAGTATCTGAAAACCCTGACCGAACATCGGGAGACGCTGCTGCAACAGAAGGAAGATCTGGAGAAAACCTTGCAGGAACTGGAACAGGCGGAGCGGGATTGTCGGGCGGCGCTGGAGAGAAAGCAGGGCTGAACAGTTACTTTGAGTATGGTTGCAGGCGGTAAAGTAACTACCGCGCCGGGTGAGATTGCACTACCATCAGCGATAGTTATGAAAGAGTATTGGACAGTGCCATGAAGACAAATGAACTGATAGACGAGGCCGCGATGTTGCCGGTCGAAGAGCGAGCCAGGTTGATTGATTCACTACTTTTGAGCTTCAATCCACCTGAATCAGACATAGAGCAGCTTTGGGCAAAAGAGGCAAAGCGCAGGCTGGCAGAAATGCGTACCGGGCAATCAGCAGTGGTTTCGGGTGAGGCGGTATTTGAGCGTGTATGGACTCGGCTGAATAAATGACCTTTTTGTTCCACCCAGATGCCGAGCTTGAATTTAATCAGTCGATTGACTACTACGAAAACATTCGGGCCGGCTTGGGCCATGATTTTGCCGTGGAAGCTTACTTGACCATTCAGAGAATAATTGAATATCCCGAAGCTTGGCCTGTCTTCGATGGTGATGTTCGTCGGTCATTATTGCGCAGATTCCCTTACGGTGTTCTGTACACATTAGAAAATGGCTCCGTTTTTATTGTTGCGGTTATGAATCTGCATCGTGCTCCTGACTACTGGCAAGATAGAAATTAACTAAAGACTCTCTTTTCCTGCCTCGTGGTCATGCAAGCACAAAGCATGGTTTTCCAGCACTTCAATTACCCGGCAATGCTCCACCGTATTTCCTTCACAAACCCCCACCATCCGGGATAATTCCTCCTCCAGTGCCTGCAACCGGGCAATTCTCGAGCGTACGGCGGTCAGTTGCTCTTCGGCAATGGCGTTGGCCTCATGGCAGGGCTCGTTGGCGTGGCGCGACAGGCGCAGCAGGGATTTGATGGCCTCGAGCGAGAAGCCAAGTTCCCGTGCGTGGCGAATGAAGCGCAGCTGGTTCAGGTGGGCATCGCTGTAACGCCGTTGGTTGCCTTCGGTGCGATGCGGCGGCGCGACCAGGCCTATACTTTCGTAATACCGCAGCGTCTGAACGGCGCAGTTCAGGCGTTTGGCCAACTGGCCTATGCTGTAATGTTGCATGCTTGGACACTCCCTTAAAAAGTGTTTGAACCTACAATCATTGTAGCTAATAGACTGGGCTCTGTGTTGAACAATTGCGAGGGATAACCATGGGTCAGCAGTGTTGTGGAACCAATAACTTTGATGGCACAACCCGGGGCTACCGGCAAGCCTTGGTGGCCGTTATTGTCATTAACGCGGCCATGTTCGTAGTCGAGATTCTCGGTGGTGCCTGGGCGGGTTCGCAGGCACTGAAAGCCGATGCGCTCGATTTTCTCGGCGATGCACTGACCTATGGCCTGAGCCTCTGGGTCATTGGCCGGTCACTGCGAACCCGGGCCAGTGCGGCGATGTTGAAAGGCATTAGCCTGGCGCTGATGGGCGTTTGGGTTTTGGGCTCAACGATCTGGCAAGTGTGGATTCTGGGCGTTCCCAGCGCTGGCATTATGGGCGCTATCGGTGTGATGGCCCTGGTGGCGAATATGGCCAGCGTTCTGATTCTGTTGCGTTACCGGGATGGCGATGCCAACGTCCGGTCCGTCTGGTTGTGCAGCCGCAATGATGCGATTGGTAACGTGGCGGTAATCGGCGCCGCTGTATTGGTGGCGTTTACCGCCAGCCCCTGGCCGGATCTGGTGGTTGCAGCGCTGATGGCCGGGCTCTTTTTGAAATCGAGCGTCAGTATTATTCGTCAGTCTATGGGAGAGTTGCGCCAGGTGGCAATTCAGTAGCGACTGGCTTAACTAGGGCTGCGCAACGAGGGTCGGGTGCTGGGTGTACCTATCCGGGGAAGTCCGCAACATGGATGTTGCGGTCTAGGCCCCATGGATGGGTTTACGCCGACCCCGGATAGGTACACCCAGTTTCCGACACGGGCTATTGGCAACAAGACAAACTTAATCGCCGTATTACAAATCAAACCGCACCACATTGATGGGCGGCAAGTGCTTTGACAGGCATTGCCAGTGGTCGCCCTGGTCTTCACTAACCCAGAGGTTGCCAGTGGTGGACCCGAAGGCGAGCAGGTCGCCGCCGTCGTCGATGTCGAGGCTGTGGCGGTAGATCAGGTCGTAGGCGGGTTCTTCGGGTAGGCCCCGGGTGAGGGTTTCGAAGGTTTTGCCGCCGTCTCTGGTGCGGGTGACAACCAGTTGGGCATCTACCGGAATGCGATGCTCATCTTTGATCGCGGGTACGAACCAGGCGGTATCGGGTTGAGTCGGGTGAACGGCGACGGCGAACCCGAAGACCGAAGGTGAGACGTCGGTGATTTCGGTCCAGTTATGGCCGCCGTCTTCCGAGCGGAAAATGCCATTGTGATGCTGTATCCACAGGTGGTCGGGCGACGCCGCGCATTGCACCATGCGGTGCGGGTCTTGCGAGACCGGGTCGTAGGCCAGCTCGGGTGGCATGAACGCCGCTCGCAAACCCTGGCCGGTTTGCTGCCAGGTTTCACCACCGTTGGTGCTCTCCCAAACGCCACCGCAGGAAATGGCTAGCCGAATGGTGTTGCTGTCGTGCGGGTGTACGCAAATGGAATGAATACCGGGTTTGTCGTAACCGCCACCAAACCACTTCTCGCGTTCCGGTTTTTGCCAGAGCGCATCGATCAGTCGCCAGCTTTCGCCGTTATCGGTCGATTTGAACAGACCCCCCGGAATGGTGCCCGCCCATAGGGTGCCGGGTTCATCATCCCCGCCTGTTACCAGTTCCCAGATCAGTTCGACCGTTGGTCCGTCGCCGTCCTCCACCTTTGGGAAGGCCGGTGTGCCAATTTCCTTCCACTCACTGGTGCCCGCCCGGGCCGCATGCAGTTTTACGCCGAAATGACCGTGGTTCAGCCCGGCATAGCGGTCGCCCGTGCGTGGGTCGGTCAACACCATGGTGACCGGGTCGCCTAGGAAGACCGTCTCGTTGCGTTGCCACTGGCCAGGGGCAGTGCGCGTGAATTGGAATAACCCTTTTCGGGTGCCGATGTGCACGGTTTCGTTCATGGGAGTCTCCCCCGCTTTTTGTTTTTGTGTTCCGGTGTATCAGCCACCGGAGAGCGCTTGCAGCACCTGCACATCAGACGACGGCTGCAGTGAGTCAGACAGGGTGTTTCGATCCTGAATCAGGGTGCCGTCAATAAAGACAGCGATGTTTTTCCGCAGCCGGTGCTGGTCATCCAGAATGTAGCCTGCGAGCGCTGGGTTTTCAGCAAAAATCTGATGCAGCGCGTTGGCCACGGTGTCTGCCTGAAGTTCGCGAGGCGGACTCAACACATGACGTTGCAGATTGGGCGTGAAGGTAACGGTGATCATAGGCTTTGCCCGGTTGCGATGACCTGGCCAGCATAGCTCAGCTTTTTTGCCTTGTCCTGTGGTGCTTGAACGCCAAATCCCGCTGAAGACGAAAGGCTTTTTCACTGCTAACGGACTTTGGGAGCAGCCCTTAAATGGCGGTTCTATAATTCCCCGTTCTGACGCGTTCGTTCTATACTCAATGAACAAGCCAGGGGCTTCCCGGAGGTTGGCTTGCAACAACAAAAAGACTCAATGGAGACAACGGAATGGACGTAGCAACCCTGAACATCTGGGCAATTCTGCTGGCATCACTCATCGGTTTTGCAGTCGGCGCCCTCTGGTACTCCCCCCTGCTGTTTGCCAATGTCTGGATGCGCGAAGCCGGACTCGACGAAGAAAAAATAAAGTCAGCCAACATGCCCAAAATCTTTGGGCTGTCGTTTATCTTTTTGCTGATCATGGCCTATTGCCTGGCCATGTTTCTGAATACGCCCGAGATTAACGCAGGCACCGGTGCCTTTTATGGCTTCTTAACCGGCTTTGGCTGGTTGCTGTTTGCCTTTGGTGTGACCGGGCTGTTTGAACAGCGAAGCTGGCACTATATTCTGATTCATGGTGGCTATTGGACCGTTGTGTTTACATTGATGGGCCTGATTCTGGGTGCCTGGCGTTAACAGCTGTTGCAACGCTCCGTGCAGATGCATTCAGGCGTTTGCCGGAGTAGACTCCGGGTTCATTTTTGGCCTCTGATTACGAACCATGTCCACTGCTATTACTGCACCGGGTACTGCTGCCCGCCAGAAGGTAACGGGGCTGGGCTTTGCCCTGCTGTCTGCGCTGGCCTTTGGCGGCTCTGGTGCCTTTGCCAAACCGCTGATGGTCGCGGGCATGTCGCCGCTGCATGTGACCTGGCTGCGCTTGCTGGGCATGGTGTTGATTCTGTTGCCGGTCGCCTGGCATTACCGGCGTTTGTTGCGAACCCAATGGCGCCTACTGATCGCCTATGGCGTGTTCCCCATCGCCGGTGTTCAGGCGCTTTATTTTGGCGCCGTCTCCCGTATTCCCGTTGCCATTGCGTTGCTGATTGAGTTCCTTGGACCCGTGCTGGTGTTGCTCTGGGTAAGTCTGGTGCGCCGTCAGCCAGTAGCCGGTTCGGCGATTCTGGGTGTGGCGCTGGCCGTTTTGGGCCTGGCGGGTCTGCTGGAAGTCTGGGATGGTTTGATACTGGACCCACTCGGCTTGTTGCTCGCGGCTGGTGCTGCGGTGGGCCAGGCGTCTTTCTTTTTACTATCCGACGCAGCGCAGGACGATGTCGAACCCCTTGCACTCATTTCCATTGGCGGCGTTGTAGCCTTTCTTGCTCTGTCGCTGATCGCTCAGCCCTGGACGTTACCCTGGTCGATACTGGCGGGCGACATCACCATTGCTGGCATACAAACGTCGGCGATGGTTTCAGTCGTTTGGCTGGGGTTAGTTGCTACTGCACTGGCGTATGTAACCGGCGTCGCCGCTATCCGGCGCTTGTCAGCCCCGGTAGCAGGTGGTGTGGCCTATTTGGAAGTGGTGACTGCCATTGTGCTGGCCTGGTTGTTGTTGGGTGAGGCGTTATCCACCGCGCAATTGGCGGGGGCTCTGGTCGTTATTGCCGGGGCATATCTGGCGCAACGGGCAACACCAGCCGAGAGTCCGCATCCGGAGATTACTTTGGAGGCTAATGACCAGCCCTCAAGTTAAATTCGACTGAGGGTATAAGGTCTGAGGCTTCTAGTTTAACCCCAGGATAAGTGTCAGCTGCCGGGTAGGCTTAGCCGGGGTAGTCCGCAACAAGGATGCTGCGGTCTAGGCCCCATGGATGGGTTGAGTGGGCGGCACTCCGCCCGACCCCGGCTAAGCCTACCCGGTGGCCGACACGACCCCAGTGGCAGTGAATGTAACGAGCCTGGATTCTTAGTTTAAGGAAGTGTGTTTCATGGCAAAGCCCTGTGATGTTCTCGATTATCAGCGACTGGCCCGTCGTCGGGTTCCTCGGATGTTTTACGATTATGCAGACTCCGGTTCCTGGTCCGAGTCGACTTACCGGGCGAATGCATCGGATTTTGACAAGCTGAAATTTCGTCAGCGTGTCGCCGTTGATATGAGTGATCGTAATCTTGAAACCACCATGGTTGGCCAGACAGTGTCGATGCCATTGGCGCTGGCGCCGACGGGGTTGACCGGCTTGCAATGGGCTGATGGTGAAATTCATGCTGCCCGGGCGGCGGAGAAAGCCGGCGTTCCGTTTACGTTGTCGACCATGAGTATTTGTTCGATTGAGGATGTGGCTGCGCATACCTCCAAGCCGTTCTGGTTTCAGCTGTATGTGATGCGCGACCGGGATTTTATTGGCCGGTTGATTGACCGTGCCAAAGCTGCCGGATGTAGCGCCCTGGTCGTGACGCTGGATCTTCAGATTCTGGGTCAGCGCCATAAAGATGTGCGTAATGGCCTCAGTGCCCCACCGTCGTTTAGTCTCAATAGCTTGTTACAGATTATGGCAAAACCCGGCTGGGCAATGCGTATGCTGGGCACCAAACGGCGTGGTTTTGGCAATGTAATTGGGCATGTCAAAGGGATCGAGAACATGACCTCGCTGTCGGAATGGTCGGCCAAGCAGCTGGACCCGAAATTGTCTTGGGATGACATCGCCTGGATCAAAGAGCGCTGGGGTGGGCCAATTATTCTTAAGGGAATTATGGACCCCGAAGACGCCAAACTGGCGGTAAAAACCGGCGCCGATGCCATTGTTGTGTCTAATCATGGGGGGCGTCAGCTTGATGGAGCACCCTCCACGATTGAAGTGCTGCCTGCAATTCTGGATGCGGTCGGTGATGACATGGAAGTTCATATTGATGGCGGAATTCACACCGGGCAGGCGATGTTGAAAGCACTGTGTCTCGGTGCCAAATCCACCTATATTGGCCGGCCTTTCTTGTACGGTCTTGGCGCGGCCGGTGAAGCCGGTGTGAGTGATGTATTGCGAATTTTAAGGAATGAACTGGATGTCAGTTTGGCGCTGTGCGGCGAACGTGATATTCAGAAGGTCGGGCGCCATAACCTCTATAACCCGGATGTCTTCTCGCGTTAACCAAAAATACCCAGGTACAGAAGTCGTGCGGCCATCAGGGTCAGCACGACCTTCAGAATCGGTTGCACCTGTTCGGCGGTAAAGCGTTCCAGAAAAATCCGCCCGGTGAGTGTGCCGAGGTAACCGGTGATCAGCATCAGGGCGATCATCAAATACCATTCAGTAAACACAAAGCCGAAAAAGCCAAAGAACACGACCTTCAGTAATTGCTGGCCACTGATCATGGCCGCCAGGGTGCCGACCAGTGCAGTGCGCTCGGCAAACATCGATTTGATGGCGGCAAAGACAAAGGGTGCGACACCGCCGACGATCATGCCAATAAAAGAGGTAACACCACCGAGCAGTGAAATGAATTTCCGGCCGGCGGGTAACGCAACAGTCGGAAACCAGGCGGTGTATAAAATAAAAGCCCCCATGGCGATTTGCAGGCCTTCCCCGGGCAAGCGCGTGGCGGCGCCCGCGCCGACGACCGAGCCAGCGAGGCTGCCGATGGAAAACCACAGCACCAGGCGCCAGTCGACAAAGCGGTGCAACGTTGTTAATCGCCCTAGGTTGGAGCCAAGCTGCACCACGCCATGAACCGGAATGACCGCAGTGGCTGGCAGCAGGTTGGCCATGATCGACAGCAGGGTGATGCCGCCACCGATTCCCAGCGCGGCGGTAATGGCTGAGGTCAGGTAGCTAACGAATACCAGGCTCCAGAACGCCAGTGCGCTCAGGGAATCCGGCATCCATTGGGTAAAGTGAACCAGCATGGTTAAAGGGCCCGTGTGACAATCAGAGCGCCATTGTACACTGCCAGGTGTTATTTGATGTGAGCCAGAACGTTCCGGAATTGTGGATGGTCAGCCCGGCCCAGCCATTCAAAAGCTACCATCTCAGTTGAAACAATATCGGCCCCTTGCTGCCGCAATCGCTGCAGCGCCAGTTCCCGGTTGGCAGGCAGCCGGGAGCCTACCGCATCGGCGACGACCCAGACCCGAAAGCCTGCGTCCAGCAAACCCAAAGAGGTTTGCAGCACACAGATATGAGCTTCACAGCCACCAAGAATGACGTGTGTCCGGTGATCTTCTAACGCATTTAGCAGGCCGCTCTCGCAGGCATCGAAGGTATTCTTGTGCAGCGTTTGCTGGCAGTGCTGATAAATTCGATCGTCATTGGGCCCAAGCTTGTCGGGCGTTTGCTCGGTCCCGATAACGGGTACATCCAGCAACCCGGCAATAGTAGCCAGGGTGAGGGCCCGCTCAACCACCGCTTCGCCATCGCTGATTGCAGGCAAAAGCCTGCCCTGAAAATCGACCAGAACCAGGGTGGATTTTGCGGCTGACATTAGCATTATGGGGCTCCTTCGGGTCGATTTTGCCTAAGCAAGATTGGTTTGACGTTCATATTAGGGTGGAGATTCGTGTTTTACCACCAAGTACATTCCGTTCAGGGTGAGCCTGTCGAGCTCCCTTGGGGATATGGGCAAGCCGGTGAATGGTTGTGTGCTCCCCAAGGCCCTTCGACAGGCTCAGGGCGAACGGGGGTGGGCTGAGGTGGTACGGATCCTTATTCCGTTCGGGGTGAGCCTGTCGAACCCCCTTGGGGATATGGGTAAGCCGGTGGATGGTTTTGCTCCCCAAGGCCCTTCGACAGGCTCAGGGCGAACGGGGGTGGTCTGAGGTGGTACCGATCCTTAATCCGTTCGGGGTGAGCCTGTCGAACCCGTTTGGGGATTGGGGTTAACCGGTGGGTGGTTGTGTTCCCCAAGGCCCTTCGACAGGCTCAGGGCGAACGGGGGTGGGCTGAGGTGGTACGGATCCTTAATCCGTTCGGGGTGAGCCTGTCGAACCCGTTTGGGGATTGGGGTTAACCGGTGGGTGGTTGTGCTCCCCAAGGCCCTTCGACGGGCTCAGGGCGAGCGGGGGTGGTCTGAGGTGGTACGGTTCATTATTCCGTTCGGGGTGAGCCTGTCGAACCCCCTTGGGGATATGGGTAAGCCGGTGGATGGTTTTGCTCCCCAAGGCCCTTCGACAAGCTCAGGGCGAACGGGGGATGCTATTGCTTGCTTTTCGCCAGCTCCTTTAGCAGACCCCAGTCCCCGTTTATCAATGCAATCTTCTTCTTTCTGCTCCAGCCTTTTATCCTGAGCTCCATCTTCAAGGCTTCCAATCGAGTTGGAAACGCGTCGCTAAAAACACAGGTAACAGGCCTACGATTGAACGTATAACAGTTGGGATCCGAGCCCGTTTTGTGCTGGAGTATCCGGTATTCAAGATTATCCGTGTGGCCCGTGTAATAGCTATTGTCGGAGCATTCTAGAAGGTAAACAAAGAACATGGTCTTCTCGGACGCTTTTTAATGACTATAGATTGATTGCCAAAAGAAGACCGTGCTGTCAGTCACACCAACAAATACCCCCCATCCACATTGACCACGCTGCCGGTGGTGTAGCTGCTGGCATCGCTGGCCCAATATAGCACCTGGCCGGTCATTTCTTCCGGCTCGGCCGCGCGGCGCATCGGGATGTGTGGCATCACCTGTTTCATCATGTCCGGGTTGTCGGTAATGGCGCTGGCAAACTTGGTTTTGGTCAGGCCGGGTAACAGGCAGTTCACGCGAATATTGTGGCGGGCCCACTCTTTGGCGTGGGCTTTGGTCATGGCGATCACGGCTGATTTGGTGATCGAGTACACGCCCTGGAAATCACCCGGGATCACACCATTGACCGAGGCGATGTTGATGATGCTGCCGCCGGTTTTTTTCATCGACTGCCCAACCAGATTGGTCATGTAGAAATAGCCGCGAATGTTTACTTCCAGTGTTTTATTGAAGGCGTCTAGCGGTGTCTGGTCGATCGGGCCGAAGTAGGGGTTGGCTGCTGCGTTGTTGACCAGAATATCGATCTTGCCATGCTGTTCCAACAGGGTTTGAACGGTCAGTTCCATGGCGTGAAGGTCACCTATGTGGCACGCCGCCGCTTCCCCTTTACCGCCTTTCGCTTTTATTTCGTCAACCACGTCGGCGCAAGCCTCGGCCTTGCGGCTGGTGACGATGACATAGGCGCCCTGGTCGGCCAGTGCATGGGCAATGGCGGCACCGATGCCTTTGCTGGCGCCAGTGATCAGGGCAATTTTTCCGGTTAAGTCAAAAGGGTTGGTCATGGTTGCTCCGTTTTTATTTGAGCTGATGTCAGTGTGACGGCCATTAATGAAACGTCAGCCAGTCGGGTTGGTCGATAAAGTGCTGAGTCTGGTTCATGCCTTGCAGGCGCCATTGGCCCCGTTGCGATGCAAGAGTGGTGACGGAGGCATTGTGCAAACCCAGGTTGATGCGCATGGCTGCGGCGGCATCCAGTTTCAGCGCCTGGCAAACCAGGGCGGATATCACCCCGCCCGAGGTGAATATCCAGTGTGTTTTATCGTCATCCAGTGTCGACAGCGCAGCGGCGGTTCGGGTGTTAAAGTCGGTCCAGCTTTCGGTGTAGGGCGCATCGGTGCCGGCATCAATCCAGCGCTCAAGTGCACCGCGAAACACGGATAAAAACGCCCGGCCGGGGTGATCTTCGTGTCCCAGGTCCTGTTGCATTTGGGCCGGGTCCTGCCAGTCGGGGCGGTGCTGGCGAACGATGTCGAGAAAGTCGAATTCGTTCCAGCGGGCATCGGCGGTCGCGGCCACCTTGTCACCGATCTGCTCGGCAAAAGCCGACTCGCTCTGACGCTGACGCACCAGAGTGCCGCTGTGGCGCAGGGCCGGCTGCCAATAGGGCCGGTAGTAGTTGGCAAGATGCTGAATCTGCAATCGGCCCAGCGCACTCAACGAATCGTAATCGAGAATGTCACGTGAGGCCTGGCCATGTCTTACCAGATAAACGGTGGCCATTAGTCGGTCAGCTCATGGCAGCGGTGGTGCAGGTGGGCGACCACGGTGCCGAAACCGGCAAAGCGTTTGTCCTGGGTCTGTCCCTGATAAAACCGCGCGTAAATCTGTTGCAGTATGCCGGCCAGGCGAAACAGCCCGAAGACGGAGTAAAACCGAAAATCGACAGGCGTCAGCCCGCGTGCGTCAAAGTAAGCAGCCACCAGTTCATCGCGAGTCATCATGCCGGGCAGATGAGTGGGCTGCGGGCGAATGGCGAGCATGGCCGGGTGGTCGTTGGCTTCAACCCAATAGGCAAGGGCGGTGCCTAAATCCATCAGCGGGTCGCCGAGGGTCGCCAGCTCCCAGTCGAGCACGCCGCGCACATGGAAGTCACTCGGGTCGAGTACCAGGTTGTCGAACCGGTAGTCGTTGTGAATCAGGCAGGCAGGTAGTTCTTCGGGCTGATGCTTTGCAAGCCATTGACCGATGTCGTCGAAGGTGGGCACATCGGGTGTTTGGGCGCGGGCCAGTCGCTCAGTCCAGCTGGTTACCTGGCGTTCTATGTAACCCTCGCCTTTGCCGAGCGCTGATAAGCCTGTGGCTTTTACATCAATGCCGTGCAACTCGGCGAGGCCGTTAATGAAGACCTGGCAAAGGTGGCGGCATTGGTCTGCCGTGAGGTCGCCAGGCGGTGTTCGGCGCAGTATCAGCCCGGGAATGGCCTGCATCAGGTAATAATCGCAACCGAGTACAGGCGAGTCGGTCACAATCAGACGCACAGACGGGGCTTTCGGGTAGTGCGGGTGCAACGCCTGCATCAGCTCGGCTTCGCGCACCATGTTGTGCGCCCCTTTTGGCAGGGGGCCGTGCGGTGGCCGACGTAGAATCAACACCTGGTCCGGATACGCCAGTCGATAGGTGAGGTTCGAGGCGCCACCGGGAAACTGTGTAACCTCGGGCGTTCCGGTGAGGTCTGGCAGGTGCGTTTTCAGCTCCTGGTCCAGCGCGGCAACGTCCAGCGTCTCGCCCTGGCGCATGGCAATGGTGGGGTCGGTCTGGCTCATTGCGGGGCTCCTGTATCACGGCGGGCTCTGGCCGGTGACGGCTGCTGCCTCATCATCACCGCATGCAGGGCGCGGTAGGAAAGCCGTTTCAGATACCAGAGCCAGCGTTCGCGGGCATGGGGCAACACCATAAACTGGCCGCGATCTGCCGCGTTGGCGATGATCTGCGCGACCTGGTCGGCACTGAGCTTGCCTTTGGCCATCAGTTTTTCAACGGATGCCCGAGCTTTGCTTTCCTGTGGCGGAATGCTGTCCGTTAGTCGGGTTTTAAAGAAAGCCGGACAGACGACGGTTACGCCGATGCCGGCTGGTTGTAGTTCTTTGTGCAGGGTTTCAGAGAGTGACACCAGCGCCGCCTTGCTCGCGCTGTACGCCGACATATGGCTGGCCGACAATAAACCGGCCATTGAGGCAACATTAACCACATTTGCGCTTGGCGCTGCTTCCATTAGCGGCAGCAGCAGTCGGGTGAGTCGTGCCGGTGCGAAGACATTAATGCCGAACACGGCCGCCCAGTTGGCATCGGTCTGGTGTTTCAAGGTGCCGATACTGCCGGCAATACCGGCGTTGTTGTAAAGACGGGAAACGTTGGCTGTGACCGACGCGATCTTGCTCGCCAGGGTTTCACACTCTGCTGCGTCGGTCAGGTCACAGGCAATAAAGTGAACCTTGCCCGACAAGGCGTCGGCACTGGCCTTCCCCTGGTCGGCATCCCGGTCGACCAGAATAACCCGGTCACCCCGGGTGACGTGTACCTTGGCCAGCGCGAACCCCAGGCCATTGGCGCCACCGGTAATAACCACGGTATCAGGCGTGTTGGAAGTCGGCATCAGTGCTTGGCTCCGTAGCGTTTCAGTTCGAGTTTGGCGATGGTGGCGCGGTGCACTTCGTCGGGCCCGTCGGCCAGGCGCAGTACCCGACCACCCGCCCAGAATTCTGCCAGCGGCAGGGCATCGTCAACCCCCGCGCCGCCATGCATCTGAATGGCATCATCGGCTACATTCTGCATCAGGTTAGCGGCTACGACCTTAATTTGCGCGACTTCCGACAAGGCGCTGCGCACCCCCTCGCGGTCAATCAGCTTGGCGGTATGCAGGCACAACAAGCGCGCCTGATTAATCGCCATGCGGTGGTTGGCGATGCGCTCCCGGTTACCCCCCAGATCGACCAGCGGCTTGCCAAAGGCGGTGCGCGACAGGCCGCGTTCTATCATCAGTTGCAGCAAACGCTCCGCCGCGCCAATGGCGCGCATGGCGTGGTGAATACGCCCGGGGCCGAGCCGGCCCTGGGCAATTTCAAAACCACGGCCAGGCCCGGCGATTAATGCTGATTTTGGCAAGCGGACGTTATCGAACCGCACCACGCCATGGCCGTAGGGCTTGTGTTCATTACCAAAGACGCTCAGCAACCGCTCTACCGTAACGCCCGGTGAATGGCGTGGTACCAGTACCATTGAATGTTGCTGGTGGCGCGGTGCCGTCGTGCTGCTGCGGCCCATAAAAATCAGCACTTCGCAATTCGGATGGCCGGCACCGGTACTCCACCATTTGGTGCCATTAAGCACGACCTCATCGCCTTCCACCTCGGCCGTGGCTTCCATATTGGTGGCGTCAGACGAGGCCACCTCCGGTTCGGTCATGCAGAACGCCGAGCGAATCCCGCCTTTCAGCAGCGGTGCCAGCCATTGCTGTTGCTGCGCTTCGCTGCCGTAATGCAGCAACACTTCCATGTTGCCGGTATCCGGTGCATTGCAATTGAACACCTCAGGCGCCAGCAGGCAGCGGCCCATGGCCTCGGCCATAAAGGCATACTCATAATTGCTGAACCCCTGGGTGGGTGCAGCGACAGCCAGCCCTTCAAGGCGGGCATCGGGCGGCAGAAACAGGTTCCACAGCCCGGCAGTGCGATTACTCGCTTTCAAGGCTTCAATCTCAGGCATCAACTGCCAGCCCCGGTCCGGGTTTTTCATCGCTTCGGCAAAAGGGCGTTCGAGCGGAATGATGTCGTTATCGACACTGGCCTGTACCCTGGCGAGGGTATCTTTGGCGCGTTTGGACAGATCGTAGACCATGGTGGTTCCCGTCAGCAGAGGCTTGCTTGCAGTCTAGCCAAGGTCCACGTATAAAAAGAATGAATTCTGTGAATCGAATTCTATTAACCAAATGAATAGTTACCGTGAACCTCGATAAGCTCGATCTGAACCTGCTGGTGGTGATGCGGGTGCTCGATGAATGCCGCTCCACGACCCGGGCGGCGGAGATTTTGCACCTGTCCCAGCCCGCCGTCAGTCATGCCCTGAAGCGATTGCGGCAGCATTTTGATGACCCGGTGTTTGAACGCCGGGGTCGCACTCTGGTGCCTACTGCCCAGACTCAGCGGCTTCTGGCCGATACCGCCAGCGCCTGGCAGCAACTGACGCACGTTCTCAGTGGGTTGGATCATTTCAATCCCGGCACATCAGAGCAGTCGTTTGTAATTGGCCTGAACAACGCGTTTGAAAACGTTATGTTGCCGTCGCTGATGGCACGGGTGGCCGAGCAGGCTCCCCGGGTGCGCATCGCTGGCCAGGCCATTGCGCGGTCTTCACTGGTCGATGGCCTGGCCCAGGCGCAACTGGATCTGGCTATCGATGCGTCGGTGCATGTCAGTGAGCAGATTGAGCAACAAGCGGTATTGCGGTCGGACTACGTGGTCATGGGTCGTCCCGGGCACCCTGCTCTGCAGCAGCCGATCAGTCTGGAAACGTACCTGGCCAGCCGGCATATTCTGGTGTCGCGCCGTGCCGACGGGCCCGGACTGGAAGACGACTGGCTGCTCCGGCACGGTCACCGGCGTGTACCGGCCTTGCGTTGCCAAAGCCTGTGGACGGCCTGTCAGGTGGTTGCCACGACGGATTATCTGCTGACCGTGCCGCGTCTGTTTCTGCAACAAGCATTGAACATTCAGCGTTTCGATTCAGTCGCGTTTCCGCTGTCGGGGTTGCAGTTGTTGGTTTATATGTACTGGCACCGGTCACGCGATGCCGACCCGGCAAACCGGTGGCTGCGCAACGAGGTGTTGATGAGTCTTGGCAGGTTGACTGATAAAAAACCCGGAGGTTGAGTCAGGGGTGACTCGACTCCCCCCGGTAGGTGCCGTTTAATCGGGCGGTGAGCAGGGGAAACCATCTCAGCCGTCCGTTCTGGCCCGGACGTTCCTGTCCGGTTACGGTCAAGTGCCCCTGGCGGGCGAGTCGGAATCGGGTCTCTCTCTTGCCGGGTCTACCCGGCCACCTTCATCTTCCCAGTCAGCGACAACTTCGGGTTGTGGTACTGGCGTGTTGCCGCCTTCCTTATTGGGAGTTGAGCGCTCTTTGGGTGGCGGGCGCTCACTGCCGACCAGTCTCAGTGCGGGTCCTTTTTTGTGCATCATGATCCAAACCTCCTGTTGCTGGTTGTTGAAAAAGGCTTCCTGCCTTTTTCAACACAAGTGCGTCAAACCTTGCTAAGTTCCGGAACATCCCTGCTCCGGTAGCAGCTTGCTGGCATTCGATGGATTCCAGCAACCTGCCAGGGTTTGCTCTTTCAATGCGTTGCGAATCGTGGTTCTCGCCAATCAGGAAGGGTCATCAATGATGATTTCTACCCGACGGTTTTGCTGACGACCGCTGGCCGTGTCGTTGCTGGCAATCGGCTGGTTCATGCTCAGACCCATGGCTGATATTCTGCGCGCGGAAACGCCCTGCTGAGTCAGATAGGTCATGACCGATTCGGCCCGCTGTCTCGACAGTGCCTGGTTCAGTGACGAACTGCCAACGTTGTCGGTATGCCCCTCAATTTGAACATTCCGCTCCGGGTATTGCTTCAGAAAGCCCACCAGTTTATTCAGGTTGCCGCTGGCTCCGCCCTGCAACTCTGCGCTTCCGGTTGCAAAGAGCACGTCACCAAGTGTCAGCACCAGTCCACGGTCAGTAGGCTTGGCTTCCAGTGCGTCAATCTGGCGCTGGTATTCGGCGGCCTGCTGGGCAGCCAGGGTTGCTGCTCTGGCACTGGCCTGGTCGGCGGCTTCTGCATCACTGCGAGCCCGGTCTGCATCCTGTCGTGCGCGGTCTGCTTCCATGGTGCGCGCTTTGAGTCGTGCGGCTTCTCGCTCTTCACTGAGCATGGCCCGTTGAACTTCTGCAAAACGTGTTGTTGCTTTGGCCTGGGCAATAGCAACCTTGTTATCGGCAATGTAGACCCGGTGCTCACCCAGCGCGGTCTCATCTTCTGAAATCGGCTCTTCAGCAAGTTGCACCGCTTCTTCCGCTTCGCGAAGTTCGACAAGTACCTGAGAGGCCAGATTGCCGTCATTCTGCAACGCGGTCAGCTTGTTCCGAACCTGAGTTGAACCCTCAGGGCTGACCGGTGATGAAGCGCAGGAGGCAACCAGTAGCAGTGAGAGTGCCACAGCGCTTAACTGAGACCCGCGTTTTAATCCGTGTGTTGTTAAAGCATTCATGGTCATTCTCCTACTCGTTGCATTTCTTCAATCAGGGCATCGGTGCTGCGGCTCATTTCCTGGTTAATTTCCAGGGCTTTGGCCGATTCGGTGCGCGCCAGCGCCAGTTCCGCCACAACAAGAGATTCCTGCGCCAGGCGATCTGCCTGTTCAAATTCTTCGGTAACCACGAACTCTTCAGCGAGAATCAGTTTTTGCTGTGCTTCGTCCAGCTCGGCGCCTGCGTATTGCCGGGCACCAGCTCTTTCAGCACTGGCGATGGCTTCGCGTGCATTGGTCATGGTGGACTCGGGAGATACCGGCGCTGACGCGCAGGCACTCAGTAGTAGAACCGTTGCGGCCACCATCAGAGTGGCAAGTAACCGGTTTCCGGATTTTTTGTTGCGTGTTGCGAACATAGTGATATTCCTTCCTGTTGAAAAAAGTGAACTCCAGTTACTAACGCGGAGAACGCCCTAGAACGAAGATAATCCCGCCAATCATTAGTCCACCAACGCCTGCCAGAACCGGACCCGCGATGGGCTCCCGATCCTCCATTAACAGGCTCATCGAACCGAGCTTGGCTGCATGGGTTTCCATGGTGTAATTAAACCCGCCATAGGCCAGCGCAAGCGCACCCAGAACAATCAGTATGACGGCAAGCCGTTGCATGGTTTTCATCGATGATTACCTCCCTGTTCATTGTGTGTCCCCTGAACTGTAAGGCGGTAAATAGCTGGCATCTGTACGATAGCGCACCGAACGCCTTGTCTTTTAAAGCGTAACGTTAAGATCCCTGTTAACCCGAGGCGTTACTGTTATGAGTCTGGCAACCATTCTTTTGATCATTCTGGTGCTGGCAGTACTGGGTGTTATTCCCGCATGGCCGCACAGCCGTGAATGGGGGTACCTGCCCAGTGGAATTCTGGGGCTTATCGTTGTGATCATACTGGTGATGTTTCTGACAGGGCGGCTATAACACTTGCTGTTATTTCTGATGCCCGACAGACGCGGCGGCAGTTGTCCGCAGCGTCTGCTGTCATAGAAAAACTAACGTTAAGAGGGGACATCTCTTTTGGCTTCTTCAAACTCTTTTACCTGAGTTTCGGCTTCATCTTTGCTGATGCCGTAGGCTTTTTGAATCTCTCCTTTTAGTTGATCGCGACGCCCGGCAATGACATCAAGCCGGTCGTTGGTCAGCTTGCCCCATTTCGCTTGTGCCTTGCCGCTGAACTCTTTCCAGTTGCCTTCAATAATATCCCAGTTCATAGCAATCTCCTTTGGCGATAGGCCTGTTGGAGGAATAGTTGGGCACCGGTGGTGCCCTCCGGTTGAAGCATCGTCCCTGACATGTTCTACGGTCCCTCTGCTGCCAGCCTGATTCGCTGCAGGTGGGGGCACCGCAAGGATGTCCACACCCCCCGCACTGTGCGCCTGGCAAGTAAGGGGTGTCTGTTCGCTGTGCCACGTAAAGCCGGGGAGACTTAAAGGCTGGTTTCTATCGGATTTGTGAGCTGATCGACATTCTAGTGGTCTGGCCCGGTGTAATGGGTATAAAAGGTGCAGGAAAATTCGTTTAGACAGTCAGCTACTGGCAAGGGTCCGGCGTGCGCCGCAGGAGAAAATTCATTTTTTTTCCACCAATGTTCGATACCGCACAGAGCAGTGGCAAATACCGGGATAGCCTGAGTGATAACCGGAATAGTAAGAATGGGCTATCAGTCTTCCTTGCCGCTACCACCGGGATTGGTCATGAACGACGTGCAAGGACGATAGGGATAAGGCGAAACTGAAGGACAACAGGGAGGTATTAAGGCGTGTTTGGGAGACTGATAGCCCATTGTTGCCAATCCGGCACATGCGATAGTCGAAAGGTAAAACACCATGCTTAACGCCAGGGAGATGAGGTATAGTCCAGCGATGACATTGTCAAAAAAGGGAAGCTCTACAATGGATCTGGCCTTAGACCCACGTCAAAACAATATTCTTTCTGCCTTACCAGACGATGTGCAACAGCGAATCTTTCCATTTTTGGAAGAAGTGCCCCTGCCGTTGGGGAAAGTGCTCTATGAAGCGGGCGACAAGATGCGACACGTTTATTTTCCGACAGACAGCATTATTTCCCTGCTTTACGTTATGGAGAGCGGCGCGTCAGCCGAGATATCCGTCGTTGGCAGGGAGGGGTTGGTCGGTATTTCGCTCTTTATGGGCGGTGAAAGCACCTCCAGCCGTGCTGTGGTACAGAGCGGTGGCACGGGTTTCCGGATGCAGGGGCAGCGGCTTATTGATGAATTCAACCGCCATGGTCCGCTGATGTCCCTGGTATTGCGCTATACCCAGGCACTGATCACGCAGATGGCCCAAACCGCCGTGTGCAACCGTCACCACACCATAGACCAGCAATTGTGCCGCTGGCTACTGTTGTCGCTCGACCGCTTGCCCACCAACCACCTGATCATGACGCAGGAGTTGATCGCCAATATGCTGGGCGTGCGGCGGGAGGGAGTTACCGAGGCTGCCGGGCGGCTGCAAAAACTGGGAGTCATTGAATACCGGCGCGGCCACATTGAAATCCTCGATCGAAAGCAGCTCGAACAATTGAGTTGCGAATGCTATGCCGTCGTAAAGCGGGAGTCAGACCGGCTGCTGCGATCCGATCCGCACCAGGTCCGTCACCCGGTTGGAGAACGTCAAGTCTGATGCTTTCGTTCTGCCGTGCACTGCCAGCGGTGGTGCCAGCAGAATCGTTCATGATGTCCATTAGTGGGTTCGCGCACAGACACGCTGCAGCCGACACGCCACAGTCAATGCCATGGTCAATGAACTGGATAAGACAATGCCCATTACTCACACTTCCTCGAAACACTCGCGTGCTGTTTCCTCCAAGCATCCGGAGAATTTGCAGCGTCGCAATGCCAGGTTACCCGATACCAGAGAAGTAACCACGCGGCTCCTTTCAAGAAAAATGTCGGCCTTCAGTATTTGGGTTCAGTGGCAGTTTCGCGCCTTGTTTCATGTGATGGATACTGCATCGCAAGTGCGAGAAAAACCCAGATTGAACGATTTTCTGACGGGTGCACTGGGTACTCTCTCGTTTGAAGACATTGCCCACATTACGCTGGATGCAATTGGCGATGGTGTGTTGGTCGTAGATATGAATGGCAAGGTTATATACCTGAACAAGGTGGCGGAAGCTCTGACCGGCTGGCCTAGTGATGAGGCACTTGGCCAGAATGTTGAGGATGTTTTCTACGTCATAAACGGCGAGAGCCGTGAGCGTGCAATTAGCCCCTCAAAACGTGCAGTCGACGAAGGCAGAACCGTCGAACTGGCGCTGGGCAGCATACTGATTCGCCACGATGGTACCGACATGGCCATTGAGGATTCCGCAGCACCCATTCGGAATCACGATGATCAGATCGCCGGTGCCGTTATCGTGTTCCACGATGCCCGCCAATCCGGTACTGTAATGAAGGAAATGAACCACCAGGCACAGCACGATTTTCTAACCGGCCTGCCCAATCGTATGTTGATGGCCGAGCGGCTAACCCACGCCATTGGCATGGCGAAACGTCGCCATACCCAGATAGCCTTGTTGTTTCTGGATCTCGATGATTTCAAGAAAATTAATGACACCCAGGGGCACGCCGTGGGCGATCAGCTGCTCAAAGAGTTGGCTGCCGACATCGTAGATTGTGTGCGTTTTACCGATACCGTGAGCCGCCATGGCGGTGATGAGTTCGTTATTCTGCTGACCGAAATTGAGGAAAAACAGGATGCCGCCCATATCGCCGAAAAGTTGCTGGCTCGCTTTGCCGTGCCGCATGAGATTGGTGGCCACAGCCTGACGGTTTCGTCGAGTATTGGCATCAGTGTCTACCCGGAAAACGGCACCGATGCCAAGTCGCTGATTCACAATTCAGATGCAGCCATGTACCTTGCCAAAGCGGGTGGCCGCAACAATTATCGATTTTTCTAATGGTGCTATAACGACTCTCTGGAAATCTTGAGTTTGCGCTATAAACCGGGTCTGCTACTGGCTATTCAAGGAGCGTCATTGCCTGGTTGTGGCAACCAAAACTGTTTATGATCCCTTTTTTACACCATGGAATACCGGGTAATCCCACCGTTTTTTGACTGATAGTACCCATGGTACCGTCGGCAAGGGGTGCTCTGGCAGTTCCGGTTAGAAGAGAGGGTGTTCATTGAAAGACCGTCATTTTGAAATCCGCCCCTATCGCGAAACAGACCGTGCTGCGGTGGTTGAGCTTTGGCAAACCACCGGGCTGACCAAGCCGCACAATGACCCCTATAAAGACATCGACCGGAAACTGAAGGTCGACCCGGATCTGTTTCTGGTCGGCGAGGTGGATGGCACCCTGGTCGCGACAGCAATGGCCGGCTATGAAGGGCATCGTGGCTGGGTAAATTACCTGGCAGTGCAACCGGGCCTGCATGGGAACGGGTATGGCCGGCAGTTAATGGCGCGGGTTGAAACGTTGCTCAAAGACAGGGGGTGTCCCAAGGTGAATTTGCAAGTTCGTTCCACTAATGCGGAGGTTATCGCGTTTTATCAGGCATTGGGCTATGTTGTTGATCCGGCGGTGAGTCTGGGCAAACGATTGATTCCCGATACCCGCTGAACCCTGTTTCTGCGGGCAACCGGTTAGCACGTTACCGGTCCGCTTATTGGGAGTAAATGCCACCATGAAAGCGAACATACAGCAGTTAACTCCAACCGATCTGCCACGCCTGAATGCCCTGATGCAGGTTTTTGGCGAGGCGTTCGATGACTTGCCGACCTACACCGGGAAACCACCGGCTCCGGAGTATCAACAAAAACTGCTGGGCAGCGAGGCGTTTATTGCACTGGTGGCGGTGGAGCCAAACGGCACGGTTATCGGTGGCTTGGCGGCTTACGAATTGCCCAAGTTTGAGCAGGCGCGCTGCGAAATCTATTTGTACGATCTGGCGGTATTGGCTGACTACCGGAGAAAGGGAGTAGCGACCTCGCTGATCAATGCCTTGCGTCGCATTGCAGCCGACCGGGGCGCTTATGTGGTCTTTGTTCAGGCCGACACCGGTGTTGAAGACGAAGCCGCCATAGCCTTGTATTCGAAGCTGGGTCAGCGGGAAGAGGTGCTGCACTTTGATATTTCCGTCTAGGAAGGTTCCTTAATGTTTCAGTGGTTCTAATTCCCGCCTGTTTTTCGCCATTCTTGAATTCAATTCACCAACCCCAAGGCTATGGGAAACCAAATCAACATCCGGTAGCCCGATGGGCTAGGCTGTTGGATGGCAGACGAGTATCAGGCTCTGGAGGGAGTAAGCATGGAAAAGAACTGGATGATTTACGGTGCCTACGGCTACAGCGGTGAGCTGATTGCCCGCGAAGCCGTAGCGCGTGGTTTAACGCCCATGCTGGCCGGTCGCAATGAAGACAGGCTGCGCACTCTGGCCCACGAACTGAAACTGGGGTTTCGGGTATTTGATTTGTCCGACCCGGTTGCGGTGAAACGTGAGTTGGAAGACATGACCCTGGTGCTGCATTGTGCCGGTCCGTTTTCCGCGACCAGTGCACCCATGCTGGAAGGGTGTCTTGCAAGCAAGGCGCACTACTTCGACATTACCGGCGAAATGGATGTGTTTGAGCACGCCCACAGCGCGCGTATTAATGAACGCGCCCGGGAAGCCGGTATTATCGTTTGCCCGGGTGTCGGGTTTGATGTGGTGCCGACCGATTGCCTGGCCGCCCAGCTCAAGCAAGCCCTGCCTGACATGACCGAACTCGACCTCGCCTTCAAGGCCGGTGGCCCGATGAGCCCGGGTACTGCCAAAACCTCGGTGGAAGGCATGGCGGGCCTGAGCCGGATTCGTCATAAGGGGCGCATTGTGGAAACCCCACTGAAAACACGCCGGCTCGACATGGGGCAGGGCGAACGCACGGCGGTCAGCATTCCCTGGGGCGATGTCAGTACGGCCTATCACAGCACCGGTGTGGAAAACGTGGTGGTGTATGTCCCGGTAGCCGACCGGACAGTGAAGCGCATGAAGCGGTTGCAATCGATGCGCTGGTTGATGGGGCAACCCTGGGTGCAATCGTTCCTGAAGCGTCGCATCGAAAAGAACGTACCTGGCCCAACCGCCGACCAACGTGCCAGAAGTCGCACTTACCTCTGGGGTGAAGCGCGCAACGCAGCGGGTAAGAAAGTGGTCGGCCGGTTTGAAACGCCCAATGGCTACGACCTGACCATCACCGCACCACTGGCGATGGTAACAGCGGTGCTCGAACAAGCGGTTACCGGGGCTGGCAGCACAACGCCCTCGCAGCTGATGGGGCCGGATTTTGTCTGGTCACTGCCGGGCGTTACGCCGCTGGAACTGACCCGACTGGGTTGAAAAAGCACTGACGCTCACGTAATGTGCTGATGCGTCGGGTAGCACCCTTATCCGACGCCTGTCTTTCCATTCCATAAAGCGAGCCCTACGCCAATGAAGTGAACCTGTCACCAACGGATGTACTCGATAGTCGAGTAGCAGCCGACCTGCCGATAAGCTGTGTTACTGAGCTGATTGACTGGTCTGGCCTACGTTGAATTGATGGACAGGTGGCGTTCCGGGGTAGCTGGCTTTTTTGTTGTTGCATTCCCTTTTTTCTGGCGGTCAGTCCGCATTGCGCGTCACCGGTCCCGTGCCCACGGGAGGGTTTCTGTGTCCGATCCAATCTGTTTTTTTAATCAACTGACGCTGCAATGGGGCCAAGACCCCCTGTGGTCCGGGTTAAGCTCGTCTCTGCCGGCGGGCGTTACCGCACTGGTGGGGCCTAATGGGCATGGCAAATCGGCCTTGCTGGGGGTTCTGGCCGGGCAGTACGCGCCCACCCATGGCCAGGTGACCTGGTCAGTCCCGTTTTACTACCAGACCCAGCTGGACCCTCTGACCGGGCCCAGGGTGGCCGACGCACTGGGCGTCGCCTCCCTGTTTGATGCCTTTAGCCGTCTGGAACAAGGCGATGCCGAGCCCAGTGATCTGGAGCGCGTGGCTGACCACTGGCACCGGCCCGCCGAATGGGCAAAACAACTGTCAGACGCCGGGCTCGAGCCAGACCTGGCGCAGCCGGTTGAGGCGCTGAGTGGCGGTCAGCGTACTCGCCTGGCCCTGTGTCGGGCGCTGATGCATAGCGGTCATTACCTGTTGCTGGATGAGCCCAGCAACCATCTGGACCTTGCCGGCCGGCGCTGGTTGCAGCAGGCACTGGCGCGGCACCCAGGCGGCGCTCTGGTGGTTAGCCACGACCGCACCCTGTTGCAACAGGTCGACCGGATTCTGGAGCTGCGCAATGGCCAGTTGGTGGAGTACGGAGGCGGGTTCGAGCTTTACCAGGCGCAACGCGATGCACAGCTGGCGGCGCAAGAGCAACGGCTGGATCACCTGACCGGCCAGCAGCGAAGGCTGCAGCAACAACAGCAGGCAACGCTTGAGAAAGCGGCCAGCCGACGCCAGCAGGGCATGCAGGAGCGTCGTTCACACTCTCAGGGCAAACTGCTACTGGGGCTGCGTAAAAACCGATCGGAACAGACGCAGGCGCGTCTGAGCCAGCAGCAAACCCAGCGTCGCGACGCCCTGAGTGAGGAGCGCCAAACGGCCCAGGCCGAGCTTGAGCAATTGCGAACCCAGCGACTGGTGATTACTCAACCGAAAGTAACCGGTGCGGTGCAGGTTCACCTGGCGAATCTGAGTTTGCCGTTTGTGAGGCAGGCGCCGCTTACCTGGACGGTACACGGTGGTGAACGCTGGCGGGTAACGGGCGCAAATGGCAGCGGCAAATCGCTGTTGCTCAAATGCCTGGCGGGGTGGATTGAGCCACTGGCTGGAGAGCGAGAGGTACGCGGTTCGGTCCGATACCTCGATCAGCACTTCTCCGGGCTGGATCCGTCTGCGTCGGCGCTCGATAACCTGCAACGCGACCAGCCCGAACGGCCCGCATCAGAGTTGCGCACCCAGTTGGCCAGTTTGCGCTTGCGCGGCGACCAGGCCTTGCAGCCCGTCGCATCGCTCAGCGGCGGTGAGCGGTTGAAGGTCGCCTTGCTGTCGCTACTGAGCCACCAGACACCAGTCGATTTAATGTTACTGGATGAACCGGACAATCACCTGGATCTCGACTCGAAAGCCCTGTTGGAGCAGGCGTTGCAGGACTATGAAGGCACTCTGGTCATAGTGACCCACGACGACACCTTCGCTGAGGCGCTGGCGCTCGGGGACGAACTGAAGCTAGGCAGGGCTCACTCGTAGGGCGAGATCGAAGCCACATTCAACCGGTAGCCGGCGGTACCAATGTCGGTATCGGTTTTAACAACGTCGATGGTGCCTTTGGCCCAGTAAGGTTCGAACATGTTGTCGAACGCCACGGGTTCATCGAGCACCACGTGAACGATCTGGTTGGCCGGGGGTGGCGGGGTATGAATGCAGGCGCCGTAGTAGGGCACCAGGAAGAATTCACGGACTTCATCGGCGGCCATTTCCAGCGGTACCAGAAAGCCCGGAATGCGGGCTTCAACACCATCGAGTGCCTCGACCATGGGGACATCGGCCATGACCGATTGCAGGTCGGAATAGAGGCGCTGTGCTTCCGGGTCTTCATCCGTCAGGTCGTAAATTTCGTAACTGTCGAGATCGATCTTTTCACGCAGGGTGTTGAAATCGAAATCGGCGGGGAGCAGATCGTCCCAGCTCAGTTCCTGAAACGCCAGGTCGTCGCCCGGGGCAACCGACATCGGGGCGATTTCCGAGCCTTCGGGCGGCTCCAGGTTTTGTTCTTCTTCAGACAGTGACAGGCCAGGTGAGTCTGCTGTGTTTTCAGCTACCACTGGTTCGGCCGGGCGATTGGCGATCTCGGCCACGCTGGCCTCTTCCTCGGTCTGGCAGGCGACCAGTGCAAAGGCTGCTGCTACAGTGAAGACGGCAGTCAGTGAGTGGTGCGACAAGCGGCGGGTAAGGTGCGACAACATGATGGCCCTGTGGTGACGTGTGAAACCGGCGAATGATATGGAGTAACGTTTCAATGATACGCCCCCTGAGCGCTGTGCCAAGGCACGGCATCACATTTTTGCTGGCTCTTTACTTCGGGTCTGCCCTAGCCGAGCCGTTGCCGCTTGAGGCAATAGATACCTGGGCGGAGCACAGCTTCGAAGGTGAGGCGCGGTTTGAGTGGCTCGCCGACGAGGCGTGCCTGCGCATTAGGTCTGACAATACGGCCTCGGCGCGAATTTGGGAGCAGGAGGTTGAACTCGACAACAGCACCCGGATTCGCTGGCGCTGGCGCGCGGAGCAGGACATTGCCGGGGTCACCCGGCAGGAAAAACCCGGAGATGATTTTGCCGGCCGCATTTACGTGGCGGTTGAGCACCCGCTGTTTTTCTGGCGCTCACGGGTGCTGGCCTATGTACACGCCAGTGAAGTGGACATAGACACCCACTGGCCGAATCCCTTTACCAGCCAGTTTCACATGTGGGTGGTCAGCAATGGCGACTCGGGCGACTGGCACCGCATCGAACGGCGTATCCTCGATGACTGGGAGATAGCCTTCGGCGACCGGCCCGACCACTTTGACGCCATCGGCCTAAAGGCCGATTCTGATAACAGCAGCCAGCAAACCGATTTGTGCCTGGCCGATCTTGAAGTGCAATGACGGTTGGATGTCAGGTTTCTGAGTTCGGTTCACCTCAAAGGCGTTGGCCCGCACCGGATGCCGGGTATGCCTCTGTGGGGTCGGCGTTAATCCTTCCATGGAGCCTAGGCCGCAGCATCCCTGCTGCGGACTACCCCACAGAGGCATACCCGGCACCCGGTGCTAGTCTCCTGAGCAAACTCCGAAACTTGATTTAGGCGAGTTAAAGAGGAGTCGTAAAACGATTGGTCACCGTAAATGCGTCAGACAAGGGACCTTTTCTGGTCCTGCAGCCCAACCGCTCCATGAGCTGGCAAGGCACCATGAAAGTACTGGGCGCCTTACTGGCCGTCTCAACGGTGATTGTCGCTGGTATGGTGTGGATAGGTGCCTGGGTGGTACTGCCCTTCGCCGGGCTGGAATGGCTGGCCGTAGCGGCTGGCCTGATCGTCACCGCCTGGCGTTGCCAGCAGCAGGAAGTGCTCTGGTTCGAAGAAGACCATATCCGACTGGAGCAGGGCGTCTACCGGCGCCAGCGTCATTGGCAGGGGCCGCGGCGCTATACCCGGCTGGTGATTTCACCGCCCACTCATCCGCTTGGGCCACCACATCTGGCCCTCGCCTACCGGGATGACCAGCAGGCGTTTGCGGGTTTTTTAAACCCGGGGGATGTGGACTTGCTGATCAGCGAATGCCAGCGCCGGGGTATGCTGATAGACCGGCGCGCAGGTGATAAGTATCGGGTTTAAGGGCCTGGGCGGGTGCAGCGATTATTCCGCCGGGCGCAGCAGCGACCAGCCCTCGTAAGTATCGTCGGTCAGAATATCGCTCAGAAACAGCACTTCGGCGGCATCGCTGTCTAGGTCGGTAATCTCTACCTTGCGAGTGAACAGCTTCTTCTCAACCATCACGTGTTTGGGCAGGGTCACATGCCCGGCTTCAACGCTGAATTCGCCTTCAATATCGAACAGGCGAATACCCCGGGCATCACGCCGAACGTCTTCGCGTTTCACAAACCGGTAGTCACCGGGTGCCAGCCGACCCATCACCGCGTAGGTCTGGTTTTCCACGACCGGCATGCGCAAACGGTGCTGTTCACCACTGGCAACGTCTTCAACGGTGAACATGAAATCGTATTCCAGCTCGGTATCGCCACGGACTTCGATATCGGCCGCGAAGATCACCAGGCCTTCGTTCTCACCGGCATAAGGGGCTTTGGTGGGGTTGGAAGAGCAGGCCGCCAGCGAGAGGGCCGCGAGCAGAATCAGTACGTGTTTCATGAGTTAACCTGTGGTTATTCGTGTTGGCGCTACAATACCCGATTGCTTCAGCACTGGGCAGCCCGCCTGACCCATCTTTTACAGACCCCGCCCACCAGGCGCTTTTCCAGAAAGCGTCAACTTCTCTTGACTACCCCCTTAGCTGGTCTAAGTTGACGTTAACGTCAACGTTAATTAGCCTGCAGCGACTGATCCAATCAAAACAAATCCAACAGGACGGCAGATTCGCTATGAACAGTTACCCCGCATTAAACTTCGGCCTGGGCGAGACCCTTGACATGCTGCGCGACACCGTCCGTGATTTCGCCCAGAAAGAAATCGCCCCGCGCGCCGCAGCGATCGACCACGACAACCTCTTCCCGGCCGATCTGTGGCAAAAATTCGGCGACCTGGGCCTGCTCGGCATCACGGTTGACGAAGAACTCGGTGGCACCGGCATGGGCTACCTGGCCCACATGGTCGCCATGGAAGAGATCAGCCGGGCCTCGGCTTCAGTGGGCCTGAGCTACGGCGCTCACTCCAACCTTTGCGTCAACCAGATTCGCCGCAACGGCAGCGCTGAACAGAAAGCCAAATACCTGCCTAAACTGATCAGCGGTGAACACGTCGGCGCGCTGGCAATGAGCGAACCGGGCGCCGGCTCCGATGTGGTCAGTATGAAGCTCAAAGCCGAGCTCAAGGACGACCACTACCTGCTCAACGGCAACAAAATGTGGATCACCAACGGCCCGGACGCCGATGTACTGGTGGTCTACGCCAAAACCGACCCGGCCGGCGGCAAGCGCGGCATTACCGCCTTCCTGATCGAAAAAGACTTCCCCGGTTTCAGCACCGCCCAGAAGCTCGACAAACTGGGCATGCGCGGCAGCAACACCTGCGAGCTGGTGTTCGTAGACTGCAAAGTCCCGGTCGAAAACGTCATGGGCAACGAGGGCGACGGCGTAAAAATCCTGATGAGCGGCCTCGACTACGAACGCGCGGTCCTCGCCGCCGGCCCGGTCGGCATCATGCAAGCCTGTCTCGATGTTGTCTTACCCTACGTGCACGAACGCGAACAGTTCGGCCAGCCCATCGGCGAGTTCCAGCTCGTGCAGGGCAAAGTCGCCGACATGTACACCCGTTTAAATGCCTGCCGCGCCTACGTCTATGCGGTCGGTGCGGCCTGCGACCGCGGCGAAACCACCCGCAAAGACGCCGCCGGTGCCATCCTCTACGCCGCCGAAAACGCAACCCAGGCGGCCCTCGATGCAATTCAGGTACTCGGCGGCAACGGCTACATCAACGAATACCCAACCGGCCGTCTACTGCGCGACGCCAAACTCTACGAAATCGGCGCGGGCACCAGTGAGATCCGCCGCATGCTCATCGGCCGGGAACTCTTCAACGAAACCCGTTGAGTTTGGTGGTGCTGGTTGGCTCGGTGGTTGAACGGCGGCTTGGTTTAGTTATGTGGCGGAAGTCGCTCTGGAAGTCGGGTACGGCCCTGGCGGGTCGCTGCAAGTACTTCCATGTAAGCTCGGCGGTCCCCATCCATGGGGACCGACGCCCCGCCAGCACCGCACCCGACCCCCAGAGCTGGTCCACGGTGGTTGTTTAGCATGCACAAGACGAAAAGATTTAATTGCTGAGTGACTATTTAACCGAGACACGAGTGCAGGGTGTTGGGTGAGCCTTTCCGGGGAAGTCCGCAGCATGGATGCTGCGGTCTAGGCCCCATGGAAGGGTTCACGCCGACCCCGGAAAGGCTTACCCGACGCCTTGCACGGATTCCCCGGCAATCAGGCAGGGTAAGCCGTACTCAGGCAACCTGAACAAAAACGACAGGCACTATATTCATGACAGTACAGTCCGATTTTGGGTTAAGTGATATTCAGATCATGATGCGTGATGCTGCGCGTGCCTTTGCGCGCGAGCAGTTGAAACCGCATTCGGCTGAGTGGGATCGCAGTGGTGAGCATCCGATTGATGTGATTCGGGCCATGGGTCAGCAGGGGTTTTATGGGTTGACTGTGCCGGAGGAACTTGGGGGTGTGGAGGCCGGGTATCTGACGTTGGCGCTCGTGGTTGAAGAAATTGCCCGGGGTGATGGTGCCTTGTCGACCATTACCTCTGTTATGAATTCTGTGGTCTGTGGGCCTTTGCTTGGGTTTGGGTCTGCGGAGCAGCAACAGGCATGGCTGGTGCCACTGGCCAGTGGCGAAAAATTGGGTGCGTTTTGTCTGACCGAGCCGCAGGCCGGGTCGGATGCTTCAGCGTTAAAAACCCGGGCGATCAAAACCGATAGCGGTTGGGTGTTGAATGGCACCAAGCAGTTTATCACCAATGGCGCGATTGCTGATCTTGCCATTGTGTTTGCGGTGACGGACCCGGCGGCGGGTAAGAAAGGCATAAGTGCTTTTCTGGTGCCAACGCATTTGCCTTGTTACGAAGTAAGCCGCGTCGAAGAAAAAATGGGGCAGCGGGCGTCGGATACGGCTCAGCTAACCTTTAACGATCTTGCCTTGCCTGCCGATGCCTTGCTGGGCAAGGAAGGCCAGGGCTATTCGATTGCCCTGGGTAATCTTGAAGGTGGGCGTATTGGGATTGCCGCTCAGTGCGTGGGTATGGCACAGGCAGCGCATGAAGTGGCTTGTGCTTACGCACTTGAACGCACCAGCTTTGGTGAGCCCTTAATGACGTATCAGGCCGTAAGTTTTCGGCTGGCGAACATGGCGACGCAAATTGAAGCGGCGCGGCAACTCGTGTGGCATGCAGCGCGGCTGAAAGACGCCGGTTTGCCCTGTTTGCGCGAAGCCGCCATGGCCAAAATATTTGCCAGCGAAATGGCCGAAAAAGTCTGCTCCGATGCACTGCAGACTTTAGGCGGCTATGGTTACCTCAGTGACTTCCCGCTGGAGCAGATTGCCCGCGATGTGCGGGTAACCAAAATTTACGAAGGCACCAGTGATATTCAGAATTTAATTATCGTTCGATCCATTGAGGAGCGTGGCGCATGAGCCGGATTCAATCGCGCATCGACGTGCGCGGCGAACAGTTTCAGCGGCAGGAAAAGGCAAACCGCGAGCTGCGTGACCAATTGCAACAACGCTTGCACCAGATCGAGCTCGGCGGTGGTGAAGGCCCGCGCGCCAAACACCTCGCCCGGGGCAAACGCTTGCCGCGTGAACGTATCGAACGCTTGCTGGATGCCGGTTCTCCGTTTCTGGAAATTGCGCCACTGGCGGCCTGGGGTCTGTACGAAAACGCCGTGCCCAGCGCTGGAGTAATTGCAGGCATTGGCCGGGTCGAAGGTATTGATTGCTTGATCGTTGCGAACGACGCAACCGTTAAAGGCGGCACCTATTACCCGATGACGGTTAAAAAACATTTGCGCGCCCAGGCCATTGCGGCTGAAAACCGTTTGCCCTGCATTTACCTCGTCGACAGCGGCGGCGCGTACTTGCCACTGCAGGATGAAGTCTTCCCCGATCGTGACCATTTTGGCCGCATTTTTTTCAACCAGGCCAACCTATCAGCCCAGGGCATTCCACAACTTGCCGTTGTAATGGGTTCCTGCACAGCGGGCGGCGCCTATGTGCCCGCCATGTGTGACCAGAGCATCATCGTGCGCAACCAGGGCACCATCTTTCTCGGCGGCCCGCCGCTGGTAAAAGCCGCCACCGGCGAAGAAGTCTCGGCCGAAGACCTGGGCGGCGGTGATGTACACGCGCGCACCAGTGGCGTCGCCGACTACCTGGCCGACAACGATGATCACGCTCTGGTGCAGGCGCGCCAGGCCGTTCGCCACTTTAATTGGCCGGCAAAACCCGAACGGGGTTTGCAGCCAGCCGAGCCACCGGCCTACCCGGCCGAAGAAATCTACGGCCTGATCCCCGACGATACCCGCACACCCATCGATGCCCGTGAACTGATTGCGCGCATAGTCGATGGCTCCAGACTGGATGAATTCAAAGCCCTGTATGGCACCACTCTGGTTTGCGGCTTCGCTCACATCGAAGGCCAGCCGGTCGGCATTCTCGCCAACAACGGCATTCTGTTTTCGGAATCGGCTTTAAAGGGCGCGCACTTTATCGAACTGTGCAATCAGCGCGACATCCCACTGGTCTTCTTGCAAAACATCAGCGGTTTTATGGTTGGCAAGAAATACGAAAACGGCGGCATCGCCAAAGACGGTGCCAAACTCGTCACCGCCGTGGCCTGCGCAAAAGTGCCGAAATACACCATCATCACCGGCGGCAGTTTCGGCGCCGGTAACTACGGTATGTGCGGCCGCGCCTACGACCCAAGGTTCCTGTGGACCTGGCCCAATGCCCGTATTTCAGTGATGGGTGGTGAACAGGCTGCGAACGTATTGGCTACAGTAAAAGCCGATCAGAAAGCGGCGGCAGGGGAGCCGATGACCGAAGCGGAGTTAGCCGATTTCAAAGCGCCAATTCAGGCGCAATACGAAACCCAGGGCGATCCTTACTACGCCACGGGTCGACTCTGGGATGACGGTATTATCGACCCGGCTGACACCCGTGCTGTGCTTGCACTGGCACTGTCGGCCAGCCGAAATGCACCAACCGAAAAAACACGTTATGGCGTGTTCCGGATGTAATTGATTTAGATTTGGAGTTTGCACTAGCTGAGTGCTGGCTGCCGGGTGTGCTTATCCGGGGTAGTCCGTAGCATGGATGCTACGGTCTAGGCCCCATGGATGGGTTCACGCCGACCCCGGATAAGCACACCCGGTGGCCAGCACGGCCTCTTGGCAACGCTGTACAGTGGACCTCCGAGTATTGACTGTTTTAGACAGGAGTCGTTATGCAGGCATTAACTGTTCGACAAGAAGGTGTTGTCGCTTATTTGACACTGAATCGGCCGGAGGTTCGCAATGCCTTTGGCGCGGAACTGATCGCTGAGCTGACGCATCAGGTTGACGCACTTGATGCCAACCCAGCCGTTAGAGTTCTGGTGCTGCAGGCCGAAGGCAAACATTTCAGTGCCGGTGCCGATTTGAACTGGATGCGGGCAATGAAAGACCGCACTGAAACCGAAAACCGGGACGACGCGCGAAAACTGGCGACGCTGATGCAGAAACTCGATGCCTGTCGCAAGCCGCTGGTGGGCGTTACCCAGGGTGCGGCCATGGGTGGCGGTGTTGGGTTGCTGGCTTGCTGCGACATTGTGCTGGCGACTAAGAACGCGTTTTTTGCTCTGAGTGAAGTGCGGCTGGGTTTGACCCCGGCAACTATTTCTCCCTTTGTGGTGCGTGCCATGGGTGCCCGTCAGGCACGGCGTTATTTTCAAACGGGTGAGCGGTTCACTGTTCAACAGGCCTGCGCCATGGGCCTGGTGCACGAAGTTGTCGATGAAGAAGACCTGGCGGCTGAACTGTCGCGCTTGCTCAGCGACCTGACCACCGGCGGGCCCGAGGCCCAGGCCATGGCGAAGGCCCTTGTAAAAGACGTTGCTCAGCGCCCGGTCGACGATGAACTTATGGATGAGCTTGCCGAACGCATCGGCCGTCAACGCGTCGGTGCCGAAGGCCAGGAAGGGCTGACCGCCTTTCTCGACAAGCGCAACCCGAACTGGATTGAACCCTCATGAAACGCATACACCGTTTACTCATCGCCAACCGCGGCGAAATTGCCCGGCGCATTCAGCGCAGCGCTCGCGCGCTTGGTATTGAAACCGTCGCGGTTTATTCCGACGCCGACCGCAACGCCCTGCATGTACGCGAGGCCGATCAGGCCATTTGCCTGGGTGGCGCGACCGCAAGCCAGAGTTATTTGAATCGCGATGCCTTGCTGGCAGCGGTGCGGGAAACCGGTGCCGATGCCGTGCACCCGGGCTATGGTTTCTTATCGGAAGACGCCGACTTCGCCGAGGCTGTCACCGACGCCGGCATCGCCTGGGTCGGGCCACCGCCGGCGGCGATGCGCGCCATGGCCTCGAAAGCCGCCGCCAAACAAACACTGGAACCACGCGGTGTGCCGATGATTCCCGGCTACCATGGCGACGATCAGAGCGATGCCCGTCTGCTGGAAGAAGCCGAACGCATTGGCTTCCCCTTGCTGGTAAAAGCCTCGGCCGGAGGCGGTGGCAAAGGCATGCGTGTGGTCGAAAAACTTGACCTTGTCGCCGATGCTCTGGAAAGCGCTCGCCGCGAAGCGCGTAACGCCTTTGGCGACGACCGCCTGTTGCTGGAACGCTATCTGGTTAACCCGCGCCATGTTGAAGTGCAAATCATCGCCGATACGCACGGCAACGTCTGGTCATTGTTTGAGCGCGATTGCTCACTGCAACGGCGCCACCAGAAAGTGGTCGAAGAAGCCCCGGCTCCAGCGCTCAATAACGACACCCGCGAGGCCATGTGGCAGGCAGCCGAAGTGGCTGCATCGAGCATCGGCTATGTTGGCGCAGGCACGGTCGAATACATCGTCGACGCCAGTGGCGACTTCTTCTTTCTGGAAATGAACACCCGCCTGCAAGTCGAACACCCGGTCACCGAATGCATTACCGGGCTCGACCTGGTCGCGCTTCAGTTACGCATTGCCGAAGGCGAGTCTTTACCGGAAGAGCGCCCTGCGGCTCCAAAGGGCCACGCCTTTGAAGTGCGTCTCTATGCTGAGGACCCGGACCAGGACTTCCGCCCGACCACCGGAACCCTCAGCCACGTTGTCTGGCCTCAGGGCCCGGGTGTACGCGTCGATACCGGCATTGAAAGCGGCAGCGAGGTGTCACCCTTCTACGACCCCATGCTGGCCAAACTGATCGTGCACGGCGCGAACCGGGACGAAGCCCTGGCCCGTCTGAACCGCGCGCTGGCAGAAACCCGCCTGGTCGGGCTGACCACCAACCTGAACTTCCTGCGCCGTCTCTGCGCTGCAACCGACGTCGCCGACTTCAACATCCATACCCACTGGATCGAAGCCAACCGCGACCTCTGGCAACACCAGCCGGAGCAACCGGCCTGCTGGTCCGCCCTGGCCGCCAGCGTGGTGCAGAATCACCAGGATGCCGGCCACACCGACCCCTGGCAGCGGCTCTCCGGCTGGCGCCGGTTTCAGCAGCGGCGCTGGCTGTACAACCGCAGCGAAGCCGAGCAATGCGTGGTCACTGAACACCAGGGCGTCTGGCAGGCGCATTGCGCCACCGAAACGCTGACGCTGAGTGACGTCACGGTCGAGCACCTGGGTAACGAACACTACCGCCTGCAAGGCAGGGAAGGCCAGCACCGCTGCCAACTGGACGCCTGGCCGGATGCCAACGGCATTGAAGTAGACGACGGCCACAGCCGCTGGCATCAGGTCTGGTGGCAGGCAGAAGCCGCCCACGAAGATGGCCAGGGCGGCGACGGCCAGGTGAAAGCGCTGATGCCCGGCACCGTAACCGCCGTGCACAAGGAAGCCGGCGCTGCGGTCAAACGCGGCGACAAGATCCTGTCGATGGAAGCCATGAAAATGGAAACCACACTGACCGCGCCTTCAGATGGCACCCTGGTGCAATGCTCCCTCTCGGTCGGCGACCGGGTCGAAGACGGCCAGGTGCTGTTCGTCGTGGAACCTGAAGAGGAGGCCGCCGCATGAGCAGGCCAGCGGTAAATCTCGTCGAAGTCGGGCCGCGAGACGGCCTGCAAAATGAATCAACACCCCTGTCGGTGACCGACCGGCTGGCGCTGATCCGGCGGCTGGTTGGGGCGGGTCTAACGACGGTTGAGGCAGGCAGTTTCGTCTCGCCAAAATGGGTCCCGCAAATGAGCGGAACCGATCAGGTTCTGGCCGGGCTGGACCTGAACAATGTCGAACGCTACCCGGTGCTGGTACCCAACCTGAAAGGCTGGGAAGCAGCCCAGGCCTCCGGTGCGAAAGACATCGCCATCTTCGGCGCCGCCAGCGAAACCTTTAGCCAGAAAAACATCAACTGCTCGATCAGGGAGAGCCTGGCCCGCTTCAAGCCGGTGGCAGAGCAAGCGCTGGCCGCCGACGTACGCGTACGCGGCTACGTCAGTTGCCTGGTCGCCTGCCCCTACGAAGGCGAAATCACCCCGGCACAGGTACTACCGGTCGTCCGCGCCCTGTTCGATATGGGCTGCTACGAAGTCAGCCTGGGCGACACCATCGGTCGCGGCACGCCACGCCAGATCAAAGCGGTACTCACCGCCCTGTTGGCCGAGCACGATGCCGACCAACTGGCTCTCCATTGCCACGATACCTATGGCATGGCCGCCGCCAACATCATGGCGGGTCTCGACCTCGGCATCCGCACCTTCGACAGCAGCGTCGGCGGTGCCGGCGGCTGCCCCTATGCGCCCGGAGCCAGCGGCAATGTCGCCACCGAAGAGGTGGTCTACCTTCTGGAAAACGAGGGCTTCGATACCGGCGTCGACCTTGAGGAGCTGGCGGCTACAGGTCGGTGGTTGTTTGAAAAGCTGGGCAAGCCTGTGCCATCCAAGGTTAGCCAGGCCATGAGTTGAGGTCCGTGGCAAGTTGTTGAGCTGCTTGGGAGGTTGGGTCGGGGGTGCCGGGTAGGCCTTTTGCGGACACGCCGTGAACCCATCCGTGGGGGCTCGAAGATCACATCCATGTGATCTCACGGTCCGAAAAAGGCCTACCCGTCACCCCCTGAAGCCGCTCAAGTGGTTTCAATCCAACTAAATAACAATGAACAAAGGCGTGGGTGGTTAGTTTCGGTTCATCTTTCTATGGTTTTTTTGGATTAACCGCCTGAGACCAGCGATGGGTGTTGGGTGCAGCCTTGGCGGGGCGTCGGTCACCATGGGTGGTGACCGCCGAGCTTACACGGACGTACTTGCAGCGACCCGCCAAGGCTGTACCCAGCGCCCATCGCGGCCCAAAGCCACAAACGTAAACCGAACCCAACAGGGTGGCTCGTGACAGAAACACAGCGGTGGCTGCGAACCCAACCATTTGCCCCTAAGCTAAGCTAACTGGAACCGGGGTGATCCTCCGGGGCCAAAGATGACTTGAAACGGGAGCGCCCAAAAGGCGGTCTGAAATGTTAATAAACTATAAGAACAGGAACGGGTCCTATGAGTAAAAGCATCCATAAGCCAGGCTTTGTGCTGGGCGATGCCCTCGATATCCCCACCTTTAAAGTATTGAAGCAGGACGGCACCTTGTATAAGGGTGCGCAGGAACCTGAATTTGATAAAGAGATGGCGTTGAAGCTGTATGACGACCTGGTGTTCATTCGGGTGTTGGATGAACGCATGGTTGGGGCGCAGCGCCAGGGTCGTATTCCGTTTTATCTGGCCTCGCTCGGTGAAGAAGCCGCGAGTGTGGGCAGTGCGGGTGCGTTGAAGCCTCAGGATATGATTTTTGCGCAATACCGGGAGCAGGGTGCCTTGCGCCACCGGGGGTTCAGTGTCGATCAGTTTATGGATCAGTGCTTTTCCAATGAGCGCGATCTGGGCAAAGGCCGCCAGATGCCGATTCACTACGGCAGCAAAGAACTGAATTACAACACCATTTCCTCGCCCCTTGGTACCCAGATTCCGCAAGCCGCCGGTTATGCCTACGGTCAGAAACTGGACGGCCTTGATGCCTGTACCATCTGTTATTTTGGTGAGGGTGCCGCCAGTGAGGGGGACTTCCATGCCGGCCTGAATATGGCGGCCGTGTTGAAATGCCCGACGATCTTTTTGTGTCGCAACAACGGGTATGCGATTTCCACGCCGTCGGCCGAGCAGTTCAGTGGTGATGGTGTCGCCTCGCGCGGTATTGGGTATGGTATTGCCACGCTGCGCGTTGACGGTAACGACTTGCTGGCCGTGTATGCGGCCACTGCTGCAGCCCGCGCCTATGCACTCGAACACAATGCACCGGTGTTGATTGAGGCCATGTCTTATCGGCTCGGGGCACACTCCACCTCCGATGATCCGACGGGTTATCGCTCCAAAGACGAAGAAGCCCAATGGGCCAAGAAAGACCCGATCCTGCGCTACAAACACTGGCTGACCAACAAGGGCTGGTGGAGTGATGAGCAGGAGAAAACCCTGTACGCCGAACACCGGGCCAACATTCTGGCCGCGATGAAAGCCGCCGAGAAGCGACCGGTGCCGACCATTGATCATCTGATTACCGACGTTTACGACGAACCGACACCGCATTTGCGTCAGCAATTGAAACAACTGAAAGCGCACATGCGCAAATACCCGGATCAGTACCCGAAAACATCAGGGAGGTTGGACGCATGAGTCAGATGAATCTGTTACAGGCGATCAACAACGCCCTGATGACCGCCATGGAAAAAGACGACAAAGTCGTTTGTTTCGGTGAAGACGTCGGCCACTTCGGTGGCGTGTTTCGGGCGACCAGTCACTTGCAGGAAAAGTTCGGCCGGGCGCGTTGTTTTAATACGCCGCTGACCGAGCAGGGCATCATTGGCTTTGCCAATGGTCTGGCGTCGCAAGGGCACAAAGCCATCGCTGAAATTCAGTTTGGTGATTATATTTTTCCGGCATTTGACCAGATCGTTAACGAGACGGCCAAGTTCCGCTACCGCAGTGGTAACGAATTCAATGTCGGTGGCCTGACCATTCGCACGCCTTACGGCGGTGGCATTCGCGGCGGGCATTACCACTCGCAAAGCCCCGAAGCGTACTTTGCGCATACTCCCGGTTTGAAAATTGTCGTGCCGCGCAACCCGCATCAGGCCAAAGGGCTGTTGCTGGCCTCGATTCGCGATGACAACCCGGTGATTTTCTTTGAACCGAAGCGCTTGTATCGCGCCGCCGTGGGTGACGTGCCTGAAGAGGACTATGAACTGCCCATCGGTGTCGCCGAAACCGTACGCGAAGGACAGGATTGCACGCTGCTCGCCTGGGGCGCCCAGATGGAAGTGGCCAGCAAGGCCGCCGAGCGGGCGGAAAAGGAAGGCATCGACTGCGAAGTCATTGACCTGCGCAGCATTCTGCCCTGGGATGTCGACGCCGTGGTCGCCTCGGTGAAGAAAACCGGCCGCCTGGTCGTTACCCATGAAGCCCCGCTGACCAATGGTTTTGGCGCCGAAATCGCTGCTACTGTTCAGGAACAGGCGTTTTTGCACCTCGAAGCCCCGGTGAATCGCGTCTGCGGGCTCGATGTGCCGTATCCGTTGTCTCACGAGGCCGAATACATGCCGGATGAGACCAAGGTCTTCGAAGCCATTGTCGCCACAATGAATTATTAAGGAGCAGGACCATGAAAGAAGATTTTATCCTGCCGGACATCGGCGAAGGCATTGTCGAGTGTGAACTGGTGGAATGGCTGGTTGAAGAAGGCGACACCGTGGTCGAAGACCAGCCGGTGGCCGACGTACAGACCGACAAAGCCCTGGTGCAAATTCCCGCCAAACACGCGGGCCGGGTGCTGAAGCGTTACGTTGAGCAGGGCGAGATAGCGAAAGTACATGCCCCCCTGTTCGCATTGGAAATCGCCGACGAAGCGCCCGTTTCCACCAACAAAATGGACGAAAAGGCCAAGCCGGAAACCCCCGGGGCCGAACAACCGACAGCTCAACCCGTCACGCAAAACGATTACGAAGAAGACTTCATTCTGCCGGACATTGGCGAAGGCATCGTTGAATGCGAACTGGTCGAATGGCTGGTCGAGGAAGGCGATACCGTCACCGAAGATCAGCCTGTAGCCGATGTGCAAACTGACAAAGCCCTGGTGCAGATTCCCGCCAAGCATGCGGGCCGCGTGGTAAAACGCTACGTCGAACAAGGCGAAATCGCCAAAGTTCATTCACCACTGTTCCGGCTGGCACTGAGCGACTACGAAGGCCATGCACCCACCGCCCCGGCCGTCGCTCAACCCAAGGCACCGGAAGCAGTGACGCAAACGCGCCAGAGCATCAGCAGCACCGATGAAAACCGGCGCAAGGTACTGGCAACCCCGGCCGTGCGACGCATTGCCCGGGAGCATGCTATTGAACTGGGCAATGTACCTGCCTCCGGCAAGAACGGTCGGGTACTGAAAGAAGACATGCTGCGTTATCTGGGTGAACTGGACGATGAGCCGGCAGCCCAAGCCAAGCCAGCGGAGTCAGCCAAACCCACAGCAAAACCAGCAGGCAAGGGCGAGGTCGAAGTCATTCCCGTAAAAGGCATGCGCGCCGCCATGGCCCGGCAGATGACGCACTCGGCCCAGACGATTCCGCACTTTACCTATTCGGAAGAAATCGACGTCACCGAACTGACCCGGCTGCGCCGCTCGCTGAATCAGCGGCTGGAAAGCCAGGGCGTGAAGTTAACGGTGATGAGTCTTTTCATCAAGAGCCTGTCCGTCGCACTCAAACGCCACCCCATTGTGAACAGCCACATGAGCGACGCGGGCGACGAAATCCACCAGTTCGCCGATCACAACATTGGCATGGCGGTAGACTCACCCATGGGCTTGCTGGTGCCAAACATCAAAGGCGTTCAAAACCTGAGCCTGCTGGAACTGGCAGATGAGATAAAACGCCTGACCGAAGCCGGACGATCAGGCCGCCTGAGCCCCGATGATTTGAAAGGCGGCACCATTACCGTTTCCAACATCGGTTCCATTGGCGGCACGGTCACTACACCCATCGTGAATGCACCCGAAGTGGCGATTGTGGGTATCGGTCGACTACAACGCCTGCCAAGACCCAACAAGAATGATGAACTCGAAATTCGGGACATCATTCAGGTTAGTTGGTCTGGTGATCATCGGGTGTTGGATGGCGGTACCATTGCCCGTTTCTGCAACGACTGGAAAGCCTTGTTGGAGCAGCCGCAAGATATGGTGCTGTGGATGGTTTAGAGGTAAAAACGCAGGCGTTTGGGTAGGATCCCGTTCGCCCTGAGCCTGTCGAAGGGCCTTGGGGAGCATGACCAATCACAGGTTAAAGTGCGTCCCCAAGGGGGTTCGACAAGCTCACCCCGAACGGAATGGAGAGTGGTGGCAATTCAATCCACTCCGAACGGAATTGGGGAGGATGGCACCTCAGTCCGCTCGCTTACTTCAATAAAAACCCACGCTTCTGCAAGAACGGCAACATATGTGGCCGCGCTTCTTTTTGCAGCATGCCTGAGATCTGCTCGCTCCAGCTCTGGCTTTTCGGATTGCCGCTGCGGGTCGCGTAGTAGTGGCGGACGTGTTCGTCGTAGTCTTTAACCGTGGCCACATCGTCTGGCTGGTAGCCATTCTGCTTCAGCACAACCGAGACCGGCAGGCGGGGTTTGACCTCCGGGTTCTGGTCCGGGTAGCCGATGCAGAGGCCGAAGACCGGGTAGACCAGATCGGGCAGGCCGAGGACTTCACTGACGCCTTCCGGGTTATTGCGCAACGCGCCGATGTAGCAGATGCCGAGATCCTGAGATTCGGCCGCGACGACCAGATTCTGGGCGAACAGCGCGGCATCGACCGAAGCGGTCAGGAACTGCTCGGTAAAACCGCTCAGCATGGGGGCATCGTGCATTTCGCAGGCTTGCTTGTGGCGGTTCATATCAGCACAGAACACGAAAAAGACCGGCGCTTCGTTAATGTATTTCTGGTTATTACCCAATTCAGCCAGCTTGGCGCGTTTTTCCGGGTCGGTGACCTGAATGACCGTCGTCGTCTGAATAAAGCTAGAGGTCGCCGCACCCTGGCCGCAACGGATCAGATCTTCAACCAGTGCCTGCGGGACTGGTTTATCAGTGAAAGCGCGAATAGAGCGGTGGGACTGGAGCAATTGGGTAACAGCGTTCATTCAAATCTCCGGATCAGGGGTTAAAACATTAGGTTCAGGGTACCACGGACGGGCCGATCAGGGTCGACCGCTTCGTTCCCTCAACGCAACAGCCAGCAACGTTTGTCTGGCCGGGGCCCTGGCCGTACACTGGCGGCAACCAGACGTTACTATCGGGCCTGTTTGTCATGAGCCAAGACTCCCAACCAAGTACTACTGCCGTTGCCAGTTCAGATGATGCAGCGACGATCGAACCGATTCCTCTATGGGGCAGCGAACTGTTCATCGCAACCCTGGCCGAGCATTCACTGATTGCCAGCCATCTGATTTCACACATCTACCGCCATCACGCCCAACACAAAACGGCCGTCGCCAGTGAGGTCGCGGTAGGCGCCAAGCAGCACCTGTTCGAGAGCGAGCTGGACTTTCTCGACGGAGACGACCTCGACGTGCAGGTACTCAACCAGGCGTTATCGTCACTGGTTCTGGACATCGCCGCCTATGTAAACGAAGGCCACTGGCCCGAGGATGCCAGCGCCGAAGCCACCATTACCGAAAGCTGGTACCACCTTACCCAGACGGGCGGCTACCACGATGCCCACTCCCATCCCAACTGCTCCTGGTGCGGTATCTACTACCTCGACGCAGGCGATACCGACTTCGACCGGCGCAGCGGCGTAAACCGATTTTACGACCCAAGGGTCAATGCCGATCATTTCCTGGATGCGGGAAGTCTTTACCTGAACGGGCAGGGGATTTACGACATTCAGCCTGTGGCCGGGCAAGTGGTGATCTTTCCATCTTATCTAAAACACTCGGCCCTGCCGTACTTCGGCAGCAAAGACCGGGTTGTTGTGGCGTTCAATGCGCGGGTCGATTTTGTATAACTCGAAATTTGGACTAACCGATGAAAGCTAGCCCTCGGCACTGACCGTGTCACTGCAGGGCGTCTGCAGCATGGATGCTGCAGTCGAGCCCCCATGGATGGGTCTACGGCGCCGAAACGTCGGACCGCCCGCAGGGGCACGGTCAGTGTCGAGGGCGGGTTACCGCCACAGACCTAGTTTAAGCACTAAGTTGGATTCCGCCGCGTCAGGCTGAACAGGTCTTTGCGCCGGTCTTTCAGGTTAGTAACCGAACCTTCGCTGCGCACCAGTTTCAGTTTGTTGAAATCGAGATCCGAGAAGAAGATCATTTCGGTATTGGGCGTGGTTTCGTTCAACACCGCATCGTGCGGGAAGGCGAAATCCGACGGGCTGAAAACCGCACTCTGGGCGTACTGAATATCGAGGTTCTCGATCGACGGCAGGTTACCAACGCTGCCGCACAACACCACATAACACTCGTTTTCGATCGCCCGGGCCTGCGAACAGTGGCGCACTCGCAGATAACCGTTTTTGGTATCGGTCCAGAATGGCACGAAAAGAATGTCCATATCATCATCGGCCAGCAGCCGGCTCAGCTCCGGGAATTCAACGTCGTAACAGACCTGCATGCCAATGCGTCCGGCATCGGTGTCGAACACCGCCAGTTCATTGCCACCCTCGATGATCCAGTCGCGCCGCTCCTGAGGCGTAATGTGCAGCTTGGCCTGGCGTTCCTGGGTGCCATCGCGGCGGAACAGATAGGCAATGTTGTACAGGTAGCCATCTTCATCGGCCTCAATCATAGAGCCACCGATGATGTTGATGTTGTAGCTCACCGCCATCCGGCTCATTTCGGTCTTGAAGCGTTCGGTGAAGGTACCCAGAAAGCGAATCGCCTCCACCTGATCGGTTTGGTCGGTCAGGCCCATCAAGGGCGCATTGAACAGCTCCGGGAAGACGGCAAAATCACTCTGGTAGCCTGACAGCGCGTCCACGAAGTATTCAACTTGCTGCAATACGTCTTCAACGGACGCAAACTCCCGCATTTGCCACTGAACGGCACCAACCCGGGCGTGGTTTCGGGTGTTGTCGAGCACCCGGTCGGCCGGCTCATAGAGAATGTTGTTCCACTCAAGCAGGGTAGCGAACCCCAGGGATTTCTCGTCTTCCGGCAAATAACGCCGCATCAGGCGTTTTACCTGAAAATCGTTGGCCAGCTGGAACGAGAGAATCGGGTCATGTATTTCCTTGCGGGCGACCTGTTCAATGTATTCAGTCGGCTTCAGCTCGTCGGCGTGCTCGTGGTAATTGGGAATCCGCCCGCCGGCCAGAATGGCGCGCAGATTCAGCTGCCGGCACAACTCCTTGCGCGAGTCGTAAAGCCGACGGCCCAGGCGGTGCCCCCGGTAATCCGGGTCGATCAACACATCGAGCCCGTACATGGCATCGCCGCTGGTGTTGTTCAGAATGATCTCGCGCTGGCCGATCAGGTCGTCGTACTTGTGCGGGTTGGAGAAGGTGGTGTAGTCCACCAGCACACTCAGCGCCACGCCGACCAGTTCACCATCGTCATCAATGGCGATCTGGCCGTCCGGAAAATCCTTGATCAGGCGGTTAATGGTGTCTTCCGGCCAGGCTCCGCCAATATCGTCGTATACCCGGTCCATCAGTTTCTGGAGTTGGGGGTAGTCACCCACCACCAGATTACGCAGGTGAAGGTGGAGATCGTCAGATTGCATCATCGGCTATGTCCTGAGAGTGTCGCTCGCATTCCGGTGCCAGGGTTTACTTTGTTGCCTATGGTTCGTGTCGGCAACCGGGTTGACCCTTCCGGGGTCGGCGTAAACTCATCCATGAGGCCTAGACCGAAACATCCATGTTTCGGACTTCCCCGGAAGGGTCAACCCGGTCACCGCCACTTGGATAGTGCCAACTTTGAATGCGAGTCTTTAAGAATTAGACGACCAGTTTACCAGTTTGTATGGGGGTCTGCTGAGAAGCTGAGGTTTGTATTACTCGAGTTCGGCGTTTGCAACCAGTTGAGTGTCAGGTGCTGGGTATCCCTGTCTGGGGAAGTCCGCAGCAAGGATGCTGCGGTCTAGGCCCCATGGACGGGTTCACGCCGGCCCCAGACAGGGATACCCAGTGCCTGGCACGGGCTCTTGGCACCAAAGCAAACCCGAACTCCGAAACTTGCGCTGTAGAAAACTCAGCCGAAGGGCGGAACGCCGATCAGCCATTGGTGAGCCCAGAAGGCGAACACAACATAGGCGATGAGGCCGCCGGCTACGGCGAAAACGTCGCATTTGGCGCTTTTGACCGGGTATTGTGTGTTGTTTGCCCGATCTTTACGGCGCGCATGAATGAAATAGAGCACGCCCCATGCCAGAAAGCTACCGAACAGCAGAATGTCAGCCAGGGTGCCGTTGGCGATTAAATGGGCAATGGCCCAGGTTTTTACTGCCAGTACCATGGGGTGGCCGAACCGGGCTTTGATGCGGTTGCCTGGTACGTAGGCGGCGGCAAGAAAAATAAAGGCAGGAATCATCAGCAGCGCCGAGAGGTGGCGGGTCCAGCCGGGGGCGAACCAGACCCAGACTGGTTCGAGCCGGGCCATGCCGTAGCCCCAGATGATCAGGCCAAAGCCCAGCAGTGAGAGCAAACTGTACAGACCTTTCCAGGGCATCAGACCCATCTGGCGAATCATCGATTCGCGCCATTGCGGCGCCAACATGTGGGTGGAATGCATGCCGAGAAAAATAACCAGGCCGATGACCAGTGCGATCATGTTAAATCCTTTATGACACGGTTTGGGAAGGGAGCCGCGGTACAGATTAGCGGAGCGCAGGCGGGCTGTACACTGGCTGATAGTCACCAGTGTGAACTTCTACCGGAATCTGCCAAATACAGCATGCTGTCACTTAATGCTTGAGTGACGGCGATACCTTCGATACAAAGCGGACTGAATTTATCCCCGGTGATGACTGTGTCTGACGATTCAGCCTCAAATCTGTCGCATTTCCTGGCTGGCCTGCGTGCCAGCGCTTCACTGGCCATCGGTTACGTGCCCATGGCGTTCTCCTTTGGTGTGGTCGCGTTGCAGGCAAACCTCGCGCCCTGGCAGGCCATGGCCATTTCAATCATCGTGTTCGCCGGTGCAGCCCAGTTTATTCTGGTCAGCCTGCTCGCGGCTGGCACCGGTGGGCTGACGGCACTGACAGCCGTTCTATTGCTGAATGTGCGGCACGTCTTCTATGGCCCGGCCCTGGCGGCGCAGCTGGCTCGCAAACCGGGCCGCTGGTCGCCATTGCTGGCATTTGGCCTTACCGATGAAGCCTTCGCCACCGCCATGTCCGAAGCCACCCGGCGCAAACTGCCGCCGGTCTGGTGCGTGGGCGTAGGGTTGGGTGCTTATGGCTCCTGGGTTTTGGGTACAGCACTGGGCGTTATGTTAGGCGCGGGTCTGGGGGGCGATGAGGGCGTGATTGGCCAGGCGCTCGGCTTTGTGTTGCCCGCCCTGTTCATTGCCTTGCTCGGTCAGGCCTTTCAGCGAGCGCTTTGGCCGGTGATCGCCGTCAGCGCCGTGCTGACCGGCGTGTCACTGCTTTGGTTGCCCGGGCATGTGGCGATGATCATCGGCATGGTCGGTGGCGCGCTGATCCGCCCCTGGGTCGAGCTACATCGGGAGAAGCTGTCTTGAATTTTCTCACGCTGATCCTGCTGGCCGGGGCGGGTACCTTTCTGATGCGTTTTCTGCCTCTGGTCACCGGGTCTGGCTTGTCTCAACGCCCGTCGCGACTGACGCTGATGCTCAGCGCACTGGGGCTGACGGCGATTACCGCCTTGATTGTGCTCTCACTGGTGGGGCTGTGGCAGCCGCAGCAGCCCGTCGGATCAACGCTGCGCCTGGTGGCTGGCAGCGCGTCGGTGCTGGTGGCATTGCGGGTGAGTGGTCATGTAGGTGTGGCGACTTTGATGGGCGCGGTGGTGTATGGCTTGACGGGATTATAGGGCGGGGTTCACCGGAGGTTTGTCATACACCCCAAGGCCCTTCGACAGGCTCAGGGCGTATATGGTCTCCTCCCATTGTGCAAGCAACTTCGTTGATGTGTTTTCAGGTTTGCTGTCGTATATCCGGCCTGTTCTCGAGGCTTAGCCTCTGGCCTTGATGATAATGCGCGCATATTGTCCTATACGAACGGTCGGCCTCTAAAGCCATCGCCCTGATCAGGTTTTCAATATGCCGGTCTGACCTGTGTCACATCAATGTCTGTTACTTACGCAACCTGGGACGTGCTCTCCTTCTTTCAACGTGCTCGGTTTGCAGGTTAGTCTGTTTGCAGTCAGGTTAACCCGCAGGCTGGTAGGATTTGCCCCGGGCTACAATCACCCAAGCCACCCGTACCAGTTTGTTGACCAGCGCCACAACCGCTTTGTTAAAGCCTCGTCGCGCAACTAGGCTCTGTATCCATTGACTGAGCCGATCGTCTTTCCCCCTTTTGACGGCCGCCGCCACAACGGCTCGACACCCGTGTACCATGGCCGCTCTCAGGTTTGGATCACCGCGCTTGGTAATGCCGTAAAGGGACTCCCGCCCGCCCGTGCTGTATTGACGGGGCACAACTCCCAGGGCGGCTGACGCATCTCGCCCCCGACTGAACTGGTGTCCATTGCCCATCCAGCACGCCAGCTGACTGCTTACAACAGGGCCAACTCCCGGCAGTTCCATTAACTTCTGACAAACCGGGTTTTGTTTGACCTGCTCATTCAAACACCGATCAAACCAGTCCAGTTCTTCTTGTAACGCCAGCCAATGTTGATAACGTCGATGCAGCAGTTCTCTGAACCGGGGGCTTAGCCCATTCTCCGCGTCTTCCAATACCCAGGGGATTTCCTTGCGGAACGAAGCGACCCCTTGCGCAATGACCAGTCCATACTCAGACAGCAACCCTCGCATCTGATTGATCAGACCCGTTTGATCCTGCTTCAAGCGATTACGGATTCGGTGGAATGCCTGGTCGTCCTGGTGATCCTGTGTCTTGACCTGGACCGGTCGAATCCTGCCATGTTGGCAAGCCTCGGCAATCGCCAGTGCATCATTGCGGTCGTTCTTTTGACCACGCAGATAGCCTTTTACATGTTGGCTTGGCAATAACTGTACAGCTCGCCCGGCCGCTTGCAGCGTTCTGGCCAGGTGGTGTGCTCCAGAGCAGGCTTCCATGGCAATCACATCAACGTCGGCATTCATCAGGTACTCGAGTACCTGCTGGCGTCTCAACGTGCGTTGGCGCACCTGCTTTCCATGCCCATTCAAAATAGCCGCTTGAAAGGAGTTCTTTGCCAAATCCAAGCCTAATACGCTAATGTTGTTCACGGTCTCCTCCACTCTTTTGATTGTTGTCTTCAACTCCAATCATGGCACATTGTGATGCCGCTTGAGGGGGAGGAGACCATTCCATCGAACGGGGGTGGGTATGAATTGCCATCGTTCCAATTCCGTTCGGGGTGAGCTTGTCGAACCCTCTTGGGGCTTGGGTCTGGCCGGTGGTTGGTTATGCTCCCCAAGACCCTTCGACGGGCTCAGGGCGAACGGATGGGTAGGTTGGTGTTTTGTCGGGCTGGGAGTGATGTAGTATTCAGCCCTCAGGGTGGTCCAGCTCGATAATGCGTTCCAGCATGCCCAGCAACCACTCTTTCTCACCCTTGTTCATCACCTGCTCAAAATGCGCCTCGTGTGCCAGCACTTTCTTGTGCAGATTCTCGGTGAACCGCACACCCTCGTCAGTCAGAAACAGGGCATAGGAGCGCCGGTCTGAATCTGACTGGCGGCGTTCGATCAGCCTCTGCTTTTCGAGTTTATCGACCGCCGACACCATGGCCGAGCGATCGGTATCGATGGCATTGGCCACGGCGGTTTGCGTCAGCCCCGGGTTGTCCCGCACCACACACAGAATACCAAACAGACCCGGTGTTACCCCCTGCTCGGTACAGGTTGCCGTGAAATTTTCGAAATAGGCAAGTTGCGCCCGGCGCAACCGGTAACCCACCAGGCTGTTGAGCAGTGTGGCATCTATTTTTGGGGTGTCCTGGGTCATCGGGGCTCCTACTAAATGTCTGCCAGCGGTGGCATGTTTGGCGTTCCTCAACGGAAACAAAGCGTCCATATTACCATCTCACGTTTCACAGTTCATATTGCTTACTCCACCGAGCACGCAATACTAAGTGCAGGCTGCCGGGTATCCCGATCCGGGGAAGTCCACAACATGGATGTTGTGGTCTAGGCCCCATGGATGGGTTAACGCCGACCCCGGATCGGGATACCCGGTGGCCTGCACGGACGATTGGCGCTGTAGTAGACCCAGAAAGGGCAAACCCACCAGCCAGCAAAAACTCCTGGCTCCTGAGTTAGCTCTGAAAGTTCAACTACCCGTCAGCACTAGCACGATCGCCGGGAAGAAGATGACCAGTGCTACCACCACCAGGTCGGCCACCAGGAAGGTACTGACGCCCTTGAAAATATCGACCAGGCTGGCGTATTGGCTGGCTACGCCACGTATCACAAAAATGTTCATGCCGACCGGCGGCGTGATCATCCCGATCTCCAGCAGTTTTACCAGCAGCACGCCAAACCAGATCAGGCTGATGTCGTATTGCTCGAAAATCGGCATCAGAATCGGTAGCGTGACCAGCATGGCGCCAAAGGGTTCCATAAAGAGCCCGAGGAACAGATAGATCAGCACCACCACCAGCATCAGTTGCAGATAGGTCGGGTCCCAGCCCGATACCGCCTGGGAGATAAAGCCCGCCAGACCACTCAGACTGAGGAAGACCGTAAACATGCTGGCGCCCACCCCGATGATCAGTAACGACGCCGTGGTCGACAGGGTCTCCAGCAATGAGGTGCGAATCAGCCCCCAGCTCAGCTTGCCCAGCACCGCCGAAATAATGATGGCACCGGCTGCACCGATGGCACCGGCTTCAGTCGCCGTGAAGAAGCCACTGAACAGGCCGCCGAACACCATAAAACCCAACAACAACACCGGCCAGATCTCACGAATGGCCTGGGCCGGGCTGTAATCGTAAGCGCCCTCGAGCTTGCGCGGCACAATGTCGGGCCGGCGCCAGCTGACCAGCAAAATAACGATGGTGTAACTGAGGGCGGTCAGCAGACCAATGGTGATGCCACCGAGGAAAACCTGAGTAATGGATACCTGGGCGAATACACCATAAACGATCATCAGAATGCTGGGCGGAATCAGCGCGCCAATGGTACCGCCAGCGGCGATAGTGCCGCAGGCAAAGCTCGGCTTGTAACCGCTGTTGACCATCTCAGGAATCGCAATACGGCCCATGGCCGCTGCGCAGGCCAGGCTCGAACCGGATACCGCCGCAAAGCCGGAGCTGGCAAAAATACTGGAAATCGCCAGACCACCCGGCAGCCAGCGAAACACCACCTTGGCCGCATTAAACAGCCCGGCAGTGAGGCCCGCGTGGTAACTGACGAAACCCATCAGCAAAAACATGGGTACCGCGCTCAGGGTCCACTTGGCCACAAAATCATAGGGCGTGCCGGCGAGCATGCCGATGGCTACATCCCAGTTAATCATCCAGGTGACGCCGCCAAGCGAGACCGCCATTAACGCCAATGCCACCGGCACCCGCAAGGCCAGCAATACCAGCAGAGCAACCAGACCGTAAAAACCGATTTCAACCGACATGGTGAATCCTTACTCCGGAGCGTTGGATGAGGTGGTGGCCGAGAGCGTCGTCACCAGTCGAATCAGGCAGACAAGGCACGCGAGGGCAAACGAGATGGGAATAACGAAATAGGTTGGCCAGACCGGCATCGGGAAATCGAGCGACATAATATAGGCACCGCGTTCAAATTGTTCGACGGCCTTGGTCCAGGTCGCCACCATAAAAATAAAATAAATCAGTAGGGAAATAACCGCGACCAGCACATCCGTCCAGGCTTTGAAGCGGTCACCCAGCATATCGCTGACCGCTTCAACCGCGATCATATTGCGCTGATGTTCCACCCAGGCCAGCGGCAGCAGGGCGAGTGTGATCATGTAATAGCGGGTCACAATTTCCAGCGTGGCAGGAATGGAGTACGAAAGGGTGCTGCGCAAAACCACATCCGCCGTAACATGGATCAGCATGGCGGCAATGCCCAGTGTGCCCAGCAACGCCAGTGCCCGGGACAACTGATCGGCCAGGCGATTTAATCCGGTGATCGACATCGTGTAAGTCACTCACGTTCTTATGAAAAGTGATGGAAAGTGATAAAAAAGGCGGCGACCTGAGGGTGCGCCGCCAATTGCTTAAGACAAGGTTAGATCAGGGGATCCTTACTGAACACCATAGGTAGAAAAGTCGACCTTGGCCCAGACCTCTTCATTAACCCGCTCTGCAATGGCTTCCGGGTCGTTGTCGAGTTCGGTGGCAATGGCCGTCCATTTATCAACCAGAGTGGTGAATTGCTCCAGCTTGGCTTCCACGTTGTTCAGGTCATAACGGGATTCGGCATCGGCGATCACCTGAGCCATGTCGTCTACAACAAAGGTAGCCGTTGCATCCAGCAATTCCTGGCTGGGTTCAACAAACTCGATGCCTTCACTGCGCGCCAGTGCTTCGGCTTCGGCAGGCATTTCATGGGCCCAGCGCTGAGTTGCCAGAGCGCTCGACAGGCTGGACGACTCGGCCAGCATCTTGCGGTCGGCTTCGCTCAGGCGAGCCCAGCTGTTGCGACCGAAGGCATGGGAAATGGTGGAGTGGTAAGTGCCCAGGCGAATAGTGGTGATGTGGGTGATCACATCGTCGAGCCGGAACGAGATCAAATCGGCCGACGACGCGATGGTGCCATCGAGAATGCCCTGGGAAATGGCTTCGAAGGTTTCACCAACCGAGGTGTTGGAAGGCGATGCACCCATGGCGCTGGCCCAGCGAGCATACTGGGGGTTACCGGCACGCAAACGCAGACCCTGCATGTCGTCGAGGTCGCGGACCGGTTCGGTGGTCAGCAGCTGGTAAAGGTCGGAAGCGTGGCTGCTGGTGTACACAATGCCCAGGCTCTTCAGATTTTCCTGGCAGTCTGCACAGTTGACGATGTAGTCGGTCATCGCGGCGCCCATCGCCTGGGAGTTGGTGCCCTGGAAGGACAGGTCGCCGACCAGATTGATTTCTGGCAGATCCGATGGGAAATAAGCAGGCAGGAACATGCCGGCGTCGGCCAGGCCGCTGGTGACAGCATTGCGCATATTGCCCAGGTTGGCCACTTCGGTGCCCAGAATGTTGCCGGTCATCCGGTTGCCAGTCTTCTCGGCCACTTGCTCCTGGAAGCTGGTGAACAAGGGGGTGTGGCCCGGGTGAGCCGGTGGCGTGCCCGGAGCCAGGCGCAGGTTTTCGGCGTGAGCGGCCTGAGTGGCAAAGGCCAATGCAGCGGCGCTCAGGGTCAGGGTGGCAAGAAATCCGGTAGTACGCATCTTGGTAACCTCTTTTGTGTCTTGTTGTATTTGTGGGTCGTGCCGGTGTTCCATCGGCGCCGTCTGGCACCGAGTAAAGTCTGTGTTGTTTATGTCATACATTGTTGTGCTTATCAACATAAATAGCGTAAATCTTGGATGGCCTTAACCCGTCTGAGGAGGAGTATGGACCCGAAGTAATCTGAGTTAGAGCCCTCTATAGAGCGATTTGTTCCAAGGCAGTTGTTGTTTATCGCAAAATATGATTAAAAATAAATTGTTTACAAGTACAACAATTAATCGGTAGTCTTTGCCTCAAAGAATTCATTGGTGGCCACCGGGTACAAACCTTAACTAACCGGCGGCCTCCAACCCGATCAGGATGGGAATCGCAATGACCGACACCGCACTGGTAACGATGGACATCAACGAGGGCATTGCCCACGTTCGTCTCAATCGCCCTGCCAAACACAATGCCATTAACGACGCTCTGCTACTTGAGCTGGAAGCACTGTTCAACCCGCTGGACGATGCCATTCGCGTGGTGGTGCTGACTGGCTCGGGCGATAACTTCTGCGCCGGGCTCGACCTGGCGGAGCACCAGGCCCGGGAACCCTTTGAAGTGGTACGTCACTCTCAGATGTGGCACCGGGTGTTCGGCAAGATGACTAACGCCGGTATCCCCATTGTGGCTGTGTTGAAGGGCGCAGTGATTGGCGGCGGCCTTGAGCTGGCCGCCACCGCCCATGTGCGCATCGCCGAAGACTCCACCTTTTTCCGCTTGCCTGAAGGCCGCCACGGCATTTTTGTTGGTGGCGGCGCTTCGGTGCGGGTCGCCGGTGTAATAGGTGCAGGCCGAATGACGGAGATGATGCTCACCGGCCGCACCCTGAGCGCCGATGAAGGCGAACGGGTGGGCCTGGCGCATTATCGTGTGGCTGAAGGCGAAGGCGAGGCCAAAGCCCGCGAGCTGGCGGCCAGCATCGCGCAGAATTCTCAGTTGTCGAACTGGGCTATGGTCAGTGCCATGAGCCGCATCGACAGCATGTCGATGGACGACGGCTTGTTTACCGAATCGCTGGTCGCCGGCATGACCCAGACCAGCCCCGAGGTTCAGGCCCGCATAGGCCAATTTCTGAACAGGAAGAAATGATCATGAGCAATACTTATCAGGCGTCCGAGCGCGATGCGCTCATATCCGAATACGATGATATCTATCTGGTCGACGGCCGGCGCACGCCCTTCGCCGACTACTGCGGCGTAATGCGTGAAGTCTCACCGATCGATCTGGGCATCTACGCCGCCCGCGCCACCTTCGAGCACAGCGGTATTCCGGCCAGCGATGTTGATGCGGTGATTGCCGGCAGCGTTGCCCAGGCCAGTTTCGATGCCTTTATGCTACCGCGCCACATCGGCTTGTATTCCGGCGTAAAACAAACCGCACCGTCACTGCTGGTGCACCGGCTCTGTGCCACTGGTTTTGAAGCCATTCTGACCGCCGCCGACCAGATCAAACTCGGCAAAGCCAAACTGGTGCTGTGCGCCGGCGCCGAATCGATGTCACGCAACCCGGTAGCCTCCTACACCCAGCGGGCCGGCTTCAAACTCGGCCAGGTTGAGTTCGGTGATTTCCTCTGGGAAGCGATGATCGACACCGCCCCGGATATGGCCATGGGCCACACCGCTGAAGAACTGGCGAAACGCTACAACATCAGCCGCGCCGACGTTGACGACTACGCCGCACGCAGTTTCGCCACGGCGATTGATGCCTGGGATCGGGGCTTTTACAACGACGAAGTGGTATCCGTCAGCAGCACAGAATTCCCACTCGAAGGCTATAAAACCCGCGGTCTCAAACTCTCCGACCGGGCTGCCAGTTTCGACCGCGACGGCCATGTTCGCCCCAGCCCGCTGGAAATTCTCAGCAAGCTGCGCCCAGCCTTTGGCGGTGTGCAAACCGGCGGTAATTCCTCGGCCATTGTCGACGGTGCAGCCGCTGTTCTGGTCGCCTCTGGTGATTATGTTCGGGCGCATGGCCTGAAACCCCTGGCCAGAATTGTCGGCGGTTCGGTGGTCGGCGTACCGCCGGAAATCATGGGTATTGGCCCGGCCCCGGCGATCAGCAGTGTGCTTGCCAGTCAGAAAATGAAGCTGGCTGACATCGGCCGCATTGAAATCAACGAAGCCTTCGGCGCCCAGTACCTGGCAGTTGAACGTGAACTCGGCCTCGACCGCGACAAGGTGAATGTGAACGGCGGCGCCATCGCCATCGGTCATCCGCTGGGTGTAACCGGTGTGCGCCTCACCCACACCGTGGCCCGCCAGTTGAAAGAAAGCGGCGAGCAATTCGGCATTTCCTCGGCCTGTGCCGGGGGCGGGCAGGGCATCAGTGTGCTGCTGGAAAATGCGGGTTAAGGGGGCATCATGAAACTGTCTGAACTCAATGCCCTGGTCACCGGGGCCAGTTCCGGCCTCGGCGAAGCCGTGGCGCGCCATCTGGTAGCCGCCGGTGCCCGGGTTACACTGGCCGATGTAAACGACGAAGCCGGACGCCGGCTTGCCGAAGAGCTCGGCGACAATGCCGTATTTGCCCACACTGACATCACCGACGAAGCCAACGTCGGCGCTACGTTGGCGGCTTTGCAGGAACGCTGGGGTCCCCTCAACGCTCTGATCAATTGCGCCGGCATTCCCGGTGCCGAACGGGTGCTCGGCCGCAAGGGCGTACACCGCCTGGAAACCTTTTCGCGCGCCATTCAGGTCAACCTGATCGGCACGTTTAATGTGATTCGCCTGGCGGCCGAGGTAATGCAGCACACGCCGCCGAACGACGGGCTGGAGCAGGGCGTTATCATCAACACCGCCTCGGTTGCCGCCTACGATGGCCAGATCGGCCAGGCGGCTTATTCGGCCTCCAAAGGCGGCATCGTCAGCATGACACTGCCACTGGCGCGGGAACTCTCGGCGTTCGGCATTCGGGTGATGACCATTGCGCCCGGCCTGTTTAAAACGCCGATGATGTCGGTCTTGCCCGAAGAGGTGCAGCAATCACTCGGCGATTCGGTGCCGTTCCCGGCTCGCCTGGGCGAACCAGAAGAATTCGCCGCGCTTGCCGCCCACATTCTGGAAAACCCCATGCTCAACGGCGAAGTCATCCGCCTCGATGGCGCGCTGCGCATGGCGGCGAGGTAATGTCATGACGGCCTATCGAGTTCCGGTTGAAGACATCCGTTTCGGTCTGCAGCATCTGATTGGCCGCAACCGGCTAAACCAGTTAGCCGCCTGTGAGGCACTCGATGACGAACTGATGAGTGCCGTCATCGACGAAGCCGCCCGCTTTGCCGAACAAGTACTGGCACCGTTAAATGCGACCGGCGATCAGCAAGGTTGTCGCCTCGACCAGGGCCGGGTAACAACGCCGGATGGCTGGGCAGAGGCTTACGCACAATTCCGCGAAGCCGGCTGGACCGGCCTGTGCCTGCCGGAAGCACTCGGCGGCCAGGCATTACCCAAGGTGCTGGCCATGGCTGTCACCGAAGGCTGGCAGGGCGCGAACCTGGCATTCAGCCTGATTCAGCCGCTGACCGAAGGCGCCGTCGAAGCCATACTGGCCAGTGGCGATACCAACCTGATCGAACAGTACGGCGAACACCTGGTCAGCGGCGACTGGACCGCCACCATGGCGCTCACCGAACCCGCTGCAGGCTCAGACCTTGGCCTGATGAAAACCCGGGCAGTACCGGATGAGCAGGGCGGCTACCGTCTGCACGGCGACAAGCTCTACATCACCTATGGCGAGCACGATTTCACCGAACGCAAACTCCACCTGGTGCTGGCGCGCCTTCAGGATGCACCGGCAGGCAGCAAAGGCATTTCGTTGTTTGCAGTGCCGAGCCACATCGAAGACCAGAACGGTCAGCTGCAGCCAAACGACGTGGTCTGCACCGGCATCGAACACAAGCTCGGCCTGCACGGCAGCCCGACCTGTTCACTGCAATTGGGTGGCAAGCAGGGGGCCTGGGGCCAGCTGGTTGGTGAACCCAATCGCGGTCTTGCAGTCATGTTCGTGATGATGAACGAGGCCCGTTTAAGCGTCGGCCTGCAAGGTGTCGCCGTCGGCGAACGAGCCTACCAGGCCGCCCTGGCCTGGGCGCAGGAGCGAAAACAAGGCCGTCATGTCGAAACCGGCAAAGGTCCGGTGGCCCTGGTAGAACACCCGGATATTCAACGCCTGCTGCTCGGCATGCGCAGCCGGCTGTTTGCCGCCCGCATGCTCGGTCTGCACCTGGGCCACCAGGTCGATTGCGTCCGCGAGAAAACGCACCCCGAATCTCAACAAGCGCAACAGGAACTCGATCTACTAACGCCCATTTTCAAAGCACACATCACCGAAATGGCCAACCGTTTGACCGGCGATGCCATTCAAATTTTCGGCGGCATGGGTTTTATCGAAGAAACCGGCGTTGCCCAGTTCTATCGCGACCTGCGCATCAGCACCATTTATGAAGGCACTACCGGCATTCAGGCGCAGGATTTTCTGTTCAGAAAAATCCAACGCGACAATGGCGAAGTCTTTTACGACTGGCTGAACCGAATAAAAACCAATCTTCAGCCACTCAGCGAACACCCGGAGTGTTCATCAGACTGGGCACTGCTAACCCGAAAAATCGATGCCCTGCGCAACACAGTTCGCGATCTGCTGGAACACCAAAGCAACAACGCAACCCTGATGCACGCAGCCTCAGTAGCACTACTGGAAGCCACCGGCATTCTGGCCCTTGGCTGGCAACTGGGTCTGTCAGTCCTGGCTGCCGAAAACGACGGCGTAACACCCAAAGAACGAAACAACATTCAGGCATTACTGGCGTTCTACTGCGCGCACCATTTACCAGAAATTCGAGTACACCTGGATCGGGTTCAAAATGCGGATCGTGGGCTTCTTAAGTACCAGTTCGGATGAGCTTTTTGTCATGAGTTCGTTACGGCGCACGGGTATGCCTTTGCAGGGTTGGCCTTATTGCTATGAGTTCGTGCCAACTGCCGGGTTGGTCTATCCGGGGTCGGCGTGAACCCGTCCATGGGGCCTAGGCTTCGGCATCCATGCCTAAGACTACCCCGGATAGACCAACCCGGCAGCTGTCACTTGGATTGGTGGCAACATTTCATCTGAAAGATCGAATAGTTTTTCACGAGGTTTTAGAAAAATTTTAGGTTGGCAATTGATGCAGGGTTGCAGGGGCGTTTCACGCAGTAGCGGGCAGGAAGCCCGCGTGCCGGTTGGTGGCACAGGGATGTGCCTGCAAGCGGTACGGAGTGAAGCGGGCCTGCAACCCGAACGACGGCCACCGAATAATATTCAACGTTAACCACAGTAACCACGAAGGCTCAAAATAAAAAAGAGCCGGGTGACTTAAAATAAGAAGGTGAGGACATGGCAACAGGTTACCGCGATATTGAGATTGGTCGGGCGACAGCCCGGTTGACGAAGCGTTCCGATGGCACTCAGTTGCTGGAAACCGAAGAGCAACTGCCAGCCTATCCCGATACGCTGATCGAGCGATTGGATCACTGGGCAAGCGTGGCGCCAGACCGGGTGTTTGTGGCTGAGCGTAATGGCGAGGGTGAATGGGCGCCGGTCAGTTATGGTGAAACGCTGCAGCGGGTTCGTTCGCTTTCGCAGGCGTTGTTGGATATGGGGCTGTCGCCCGAGCGGCCACTTGCGATTTTGAGTGGCAATAGCACCGAGCATTTATTGCTGGCGCTGGCGGCCATGTATGTGGGTATTCCCTATGCGCCCTTGTCTCCGGCTTATTGTCTGATCAGCAAGGATTTTGGTAAGGCAAAATACATTTGTGATCTGCTGACACCGGGTGCTTATCTTGTGGATAAGGCCGCTGACTACGGTGATGCGCTGAATGCGATTGCAGCCGACGATGCTGAAGTCATTGCCATTGATTCAACCGGCTATGCCGTTGGGGCGCTCGCATTTGAAAGCTTGCTGGCTACCCCGGTTACTGATGCCGTCGACAAGGCTCACGCGGTGCTGACACCCGATACCATTGCCAAATTTCTGTTTACCTCTGGTTCTACCGGTATGCCCAAGGGTGTGATCAACACCAACCGCATGCTGGCCTCGAATCAGGAAATGCTCGCTGGTGTTATGCCGTTTCTGAAAAAAGAGCCACCGGTTTTGCTCGACTGGTTGCCCTGGAACCATACCTTTGGTGGTAACCACAATGTGGGCATTGTGTTGTACAACGGTGGTACCTTATACATCGATGATGGCAAGCCGACGCCGGCGTTGTTTGAACGCACCATTCGCAACCTTCAGGAAATATCGCCAACGGTATATTTCAATGTGCCCAAGGGGTTTGAGCTTCTGGCCGATCGCCTTGAACAAGACGCTGCGTTGCGCGACCGCTTCTTCCGTGATCTGAACCTGATGTTTTTTGCCGGCGCTGGCCTTGCCCAGCATGTGTGGGACAAGCTGGATAATCTGGCCATTAAATCCATTGGCGCCAAGATTGGCATGCTGACCGGTCTGGGCGCGACAGAGACGGCGCCTTCGGCGATGTTTGCCTCGCTGGAAGAATCTCAGTCCGGTGTGATTGGGTTGCCGGCGCTGGGTGTGTCGGTAAAGCTGGTGCCGAACGGCGGCAAGCTTGAATGCCGGGTCAAAGGCCCGAATGTGATGCCGGGTTACTGGCGTCAGCCGGAAGTGACCGCCAAGGTCTTTGATGACGAAGGCTTCTATTGTTTGGGCGATGCCGCCAAGTTTATCGACCCGGACAACCCTCAACGCGGCATGAAATTCGATGGTCGCATCTCCGAAGATTTCAAACTCGATACCGGTACCTGGGTTAGTGTCGGGCCGCTGCGTGCGCGAATCATCGACACCGGTGCGCCTGTGGTGCAGGACGTTGTAATCGCCGGGCTCGACCGGGCCTTTGTGTCCGCGCTGGTGTTTCCCGAGCGGGAGCAGTGCCGGCTGCTGGCGGGTCTGGATGCAGACGCCGACATCGACGAGGTGGTGAAGCATCCCGCCGTGATTGAACGGTTCAAGCAATTGTTGCGTGATCTCAAAGCCAGCAGCACGGGCAGCTCGAACCGGGTTGAACGGCTGGTGCTGCTCACTGAATTGCCGCGTCTCGATGCCCATGAAATTACCGACAAAGGCTCGATCAACCAGCGCGCCGTTCTGGAAAACCGCGCCGCTGTCGTTGATGACATCTACCAGTCTGTCCCGTCCGCCGCTGTTATTAAACTCACCGATTAAGGATCCCCCCATGCTCATTAACCGACACACACAAACCATCGAATGGGGTGATTGCGACCCGGCCGGCATCGTGTTTTACCCGCGTTATTTTGCCTACTTCGATGCCTGCACCGGCAAACTCTTTGCCAAAGCCGGTTTTCCAAAGTTCGATATGCTGAAGCAGTTCAATATTGTCGGTATTCCCATGGTCGATACACGCTCGAAATTTTATATCCCGTCGCACTTCGGCGAAGAAGTGGTGATTGAATCGACCATTACCGAATTCCGGCGCAGCAGTTTCGATGTACATCACCGTATTTTGAAAGGCGATGCTCTGGCCGTCGAAGGGTTCGAAACCCGCGTCTGGGTTGGTAAAGACCCGGAAGATCCCGACAAGATCAAATCCCAGCCCATTCCGCAGGAAGTGCTGCGAGCTTTCAACGTCTGAATTGTCGTCTCTATAAAAACAAAAAGGAGATTTCTATGAGCGTAAAACGCACACTGCTGGCCAGCCTGCTTGCCGCTGGTACTGCACCCGCATTCGCCGCAGGCCTGGCCTGCACGAATGACAGCATTGGAGCCCTGGAAAGCGCCGATCTGTCGATCAGCCAAATCGAAACCGTCGCCGCTGGTGACGACTTCGCCGTCGACCATTGCCGCATTCTGGGGGCCGCCCACGCTCCCACCGGGGCCGATGGCAAAGACTATCAGATCAGTTTCGAACTGCGCTTGCCCAACGACTGGAACCAGCGCTTCGTCCACCAGTTCAATGGCGGCAACGACGGCGCGGTTGTCCCCGCCGTGGGTGAACTGAAAGGCGGCGATGAATCCGACACCGCCCTGAACCGCGGCTATGCCGTGGTTTCCAGCGATGCCGGCCACGCCGGCGATGCCAACCCCGATGCGGGCCTGGCCGGTGGTGCCCGCTTTGGTTTTGACCCTGAAGCCCGTCGTGATTACGGCTATTCCGCCGTCAGCAAACTGCACCCGCTGGCAACTGAAATGGTAGAAACCTATTACGACAACAGCATCGACTACACCTACGGCGTCGGTGGTTCCAACGGCGGGCGTCATGCCATGGTCGCCGCCTCGCGCATGCCCGAAGCCTTCGATGGCTTGCTGGTCGGCTACCCCGGCTTCAACCTGCCCCGGGCCGCAGTGCAACATGCCTGGGATATTCAGGCATTCAAAGCCATCAACGGCGACGTAAGAACCGCCTTCAGCCGTGAGCAATTAATAGCCGTAGCCGACGGTATCGCCCAGGCCTGTGATTCGCTGGACGGACTCGAAGACGGCTACATCGCCGACACCGATGCCTGCCAGTCAGCCTTCAACATCGAATCCCTGCAATGCGATGCCGCCATGGCGGGTAACTGCCTGAGCAAAGCCCAGGTAGCCGCCCTCAAGGCCATTCACAACGGCCCGGTTAACTCCCAGGGCGTGCCCCTGTACAGCGACTGGCCCTGGGACATCGGCATCGGCTCTGGCGACTGGCGCTTCTGGAAACTCGAAACCCCGATTCCACCCTGGAACAACCAACCCCTGATCGGCGTTATGGGTTCCGCCTCTCTGGCGCAGCTGTTTACCACACCGCCCACCGAAGTAGCCGGCACCCCCCAGGCGCTCGAACAGTACCTGCTCGACTTCGACTTCGACAGCGACGCCCCGAAAATCTACGCCACCACCGACCGCTACCCCGAATCGGCCATGGACTACATGACCCCACCCGACTCGGAAAACCCAACCCTGGCCGACTTTAACGACCAGGGCGGCAAGATGCTGATCTTCCACGGCGTCAGCGACCCGGTGTTCTCCGTCAATGACACCACAAACTGGTACCAGAAACTCGATGCCAACAACAACGACGAGGCAGAAGCCTTCGCCCGCTACTACCGCGTCCCCGGTATGCCACACGGCGCCGGTGGCCCCACAGTGGATGATTTCGACTTCTTCACCGCACTGGTTGAGTGGGTCGAACAGGGTAAGGCACCTGAAGCCGTTGTAGCAGGCGTAATGCCAGGCAATGACGATGCCATGGCGCAACTGGGTCAGGTAGAGCGTAAACTTTGCCCCTACCCACAAGTAGCGAGATACACAGGTGGTAATGACGCTTCGGCTGCTAGCTTTGCGTGCGAAGAATGATCAACTTATGACCGCTAAGATTCAAAGAAACTGGGTAGGTTTCAATTTGTAACCTCTGGCTCAACCGACATGGGTTAGAAATTCGAGATAACTTAACCTGAGATAACCTCAGGACCACCGGGTGCACCTATTGGGGGTCGTTAGACCGCATGGATGCGGTCTCCGAGCCTACATGGATGTATTCACGGCGTACCTCCAATAGGTGTACCCGGTGGTCCGATAGCCACCGACGAAACATTGACCACTAAGCCAGGTTACCCAGCGAATTTCTAATCCATGGCGCCACCAGACCAGTCTATTACCTACCCAAACATGGCGTTCTGCAGCCCCTTCCTGTAAGCTGCACCGCCGCTCAAAAACGGGCGCCGCGACCTGCCTGTTAAAAGGATGGGTCACCCATCTTTGTCTTTTAAATAGAGAACCTCCGAACTATGAGCTTTGCCTCTCTCGGCCTGTCATTGCCACTGCAGAAAGCAGTGGCCGACCAAGGCTATGATACACCGTCACCCATTCAGGCCCAGGCGATCCCCGCCGTACTGTCCGGCCGTGATGTGATGGCCGCTGCCCAGACCGGCACCGGCAAAACCGCAGGCTTTACCCTGCCCCTGTTGCAACGCCTTGCTGACGGCGAACGTGCCCGCAGCAACAGCACCCGCGCATTGATTCTGACCCCAACCCGGGAGCTGGCTGCCCAGATTCAGGAAAGCGTCGTGACTTACGGCCGCCACCTGAACCTGAGCTCCACCGTTGTTTTCGGCGGCGTAAAGATTAACCCGCAAATGATGGCTCTGCGCAAAGGCGCCGACATCCTGGTGGCCACACCCGGTCGTCTTCTCGACCTGTTCAACCAGCGTGCGGTTAACTTCAAACAACTCGAAGTACTGGTGCTCGACGAAGCCGACCGCATGCTCGACATGGGCTTCATCAACGACATCAAGAAAATTCTGGCCGTTCTGCCCAAAGAACGCCAGAACCTGCTGTTCTCGGCCACGTTTTCACCGGAAATTCGCACCCTGGCCAAAGGCCTGGTGAACGACCCGGTCGAAATCTCGGTAACGCCACGTAACACCACGGCCGCTACCGTGACCCAACTGGTGCACACCGTCGATAAAAAGCGCAAGCCCGCTCTGCTGGCCAAGCTGATTCACGACGGCGGCTGGCAACAGGCGCTGGTGTTTACCCGCACCAAGCACGGCGCCAACAAGCTGACCGAATTTCTTGAAAAGAACGACATCCGTGCTGCCGCGATTCACGGCAACAAGAGCCAGGGCGCCCGCACCAAGGCACTGGCCAACTTCAAGGCCGGTAAAGTCAGCATTCTGGTGGCGACCGACATCGCCGCCCGGGGTCTCGACATCGACCAGCTGCCACAGGTAGTGAACTTCGACTTGCCCAACATTGCCGAAGACTACGTACACCGCATCGGTCGTACCGGTCGCGCCGGCGCCTCCGGCAAGGCCATTTCCCTGGTCAGCGCCGATGAAGCGGATTTTCTGGCCGGCATCGAAAAGCTGACCAGTCAGCGCATCGAGCGTACCGAAATCGAAGGCTTCGAGCCGGAGCAACGGGTACCGGAAGGCCGTGCCAGCAGCAAGCGGCCGGTCAGCAACTCACGACCGGCTCGTTCGCAGTCGCCGCGCAATGGCAACAGCCAGGGCCGCTCGTCCGGTGATCGCAACGATCGCCGTTCTGATACCCCGGCCAACAAGCCAACCGTACGTCGCAAGCCAAGACCTGCACGCCCGCGCAGTTCTGCAACGGCTTGATGTAAGTTCGGGTTACCGGGGCGAGTTTCGCCCGGTAGCCCCCTCTGTTCTTCCCCGTGTGACAACCAACTCCCTACAACTGTAGCGAACTTCTTCCTACACCTATTCCTACACTTATATTATGGGTGTCTTTGCTCAATGCCAAACGCTGGTCTATACCTGATGTCGTTGCGGCAATGCTTCCGTTTGCAGTACCCCATCCTAAAAACAGTCTGTGAACTGGCAGGCGTAACAAAAAGAATCATGTAAAGAGGCCGGGAGCCAGGCCGATATGAGGGTTTGCACCAGGCAATTGAAGATCAATGTGCCTGCAGTGCGAGTTGTCCGGGTCGAGTACCGAGTAAGCGTTGCGTACAGTTGCAGTCAGATAACGGAAACCGGTTGGTCTTGCCCGATTACAGATAGTAATAACGCCTGCTAGCAGGACGTGGAGGACGTAGTGAGAAATAATCAACCGGTTACTGATAAGGAAATTTCTTTTTCAACCGACGAGAAACTGATCTCGTCCACCGATCTGAAAGGCCGGATAAAACACTGCAACGATGCCTTTGAACGCGTCAGTGGCTTCACCCGGGAAGAGCTTATCGGTCAGCCCCACAACATCATCCGCCACCCGGACATGCCGCCCGAAGCCTATGAGGTGATGTGGTCACACCTGAAGGCCAACCAACCCTGGATGGGCTTGGTCAAGAACCGCTGCAAGAACGGTGACTATTACTGGGTGAACGCCTACGTAACGCCCGTCACCGAAAACGGCACGGTCATTGGCTACGAATCGGTTCGTCGTGCCCCCGAACGCAGCGACGTCGAACGAGCCGCAAAACTTTACCGGAAGATAAAGAATTCTGGCTTTAAAGCCGGCCCAGCATTGCCACCGAAGCAAACACTGGCAACCGCCCTGGTAGCGCTGGTATCACTGGCCCTGTTCGTTTCTGGTGAGACGGTTCTGGCTTATGGCTTGGCGCTAGTTGCACTGGTAGGGTTGTCGGGCTGGTGGTCGCTGTCGCGGCGCTCGCTAATGGCCGGGCTTAATAAACTGCTCGGAAAATCGTTCAAACACGACCTGGCTGTCAAAAGCTATACCGACGATGCCCGCGATCTGGGCCGCCTGAAAGTGGCCATTATGAGCGAGCAGGCACACCTGGATACGGTGCTAACCCGCATTCAGGATGCCTCACTCCGTGCCAGAAACGATGCCTCTGAAGCCTTGAACATGGCCAGCGAAGCCCAGGCTGAAATGCTCAAGCAGCAGGATGAATCAGACCAGGTAGCGGCTGCGATGAACCAGATGACGGCCACCATTAACGAAGTGTCCGATCACGTGCAGCAAACCGCTAACAGAGCAGAAGAGGCCAGTGGCCTGGCCAAAGAGGGCGCAGCAGTATCGCGCAAGACGCATCAGGCCATTGAGCACCTGAAAACCAAGGTTGACGCAATTAGCAAAGCGGTTGGCGATTTGTCGAAGCAAACCGAAACCATCATGGGTGCCGCCCAGATCATTGAGCAAATTGCAGAGCAGACCAACCTGCTGGCCTTGAACGCAGCGATTGAGGCAGCGCGAGCTGGCGAGTCGGGGCGTGGCTTTGCGGTTGTTGCCGATGAGGTGCGCCAGCTGGCGCAACGTACCCAGGGGTCGACTCAGGAAATTCACTCGATCATTGCCGAACTGAAAAACCGGGCTAAACAGGCGATTACCGTCGCTGGTGAAGGGCAAAAAGATGCCGAAGAAGGGCTCAAGCAGGTCACCATTTCGTCTGAAAAACTCGATGGCATCGCCGAGTCGGTCAACGGTATTGCCAGCATGTCTCAGGAGATGGCCGCTGCGGTGGAGGAGCAAGCCCAGGTGTCGGAGCAAATTAACCAGCAAATCGTCACCATCTCGAACCTGGCATCCAGCAATACCGACCTCTCAACCCATGCTGCAGAACGCATAGGTCAGGTGCATAAAGTAGCCCAGGAGCTGGATGAACTGGTGAACCGGTTTAAACGGTAGTCATACCAATTTTAGCGAGCAGAGGGTAGGGTTGTTATAACAGCCCGGAGGCCGCCGCTCGCTTTGAATCGACCTTGGAACCGATACGGCCCGCAATGCCCCGTGTTTTAAGCCATTCTGTGCCTTTGGTGAAATAGTGTTGCGAAAGGACGCAACAGGAAGGATTTTTTTGTTATGGAATGTAAGCTATTTAGAAGCTAGACATTTCTTGGATATTGAATCAACTAACCTCCCATTGGACGACAATCAACTCAATTAATAACCAGAATGATTGTGACGAATAGCCATAAACGGGTTCAGTCGACGTTGATGGGGCGTATTTCAAAACCGCTCTGCTTGCTGTTCAGAATTGACTGCTAGTCTGATTCCAAACCGTGCCTATTTATACAATGACTTGGGGGTTGGACAAAGACCATGTTTGATCGCATCACACAGCCGATTTATAACCTCTCTACGCGCATGAAACTCTTTGGTGGCTTTGGCATCGTGCTGTTGCTGACGGCCAGCATCGCCGTGACCGGCTTTCAGAATATCAATGGCGTGGCTGAAGAGTACCAGCGTCTGAGGCAACTGGATTCGGTGGGCGCGCAGATGGCGGATGCACGGATGGCGGAGAAGAACTACATCATTCGACAGCAGCAAAGCAACCTGGATGAGAATGAACGCCGGCTCGATTTATTGCGGGAAGAAGCAACGACACTGCTGGAAGTCACCGACAAGCCCCGTACACGAACAGCCATGCAGGCGATCATTGAAGAAGCGGATCTCTACGAAGCCAATTTTGATGTCATGGTTGATGGCATTCGAAACAACGCTAGCGAAGCCGAGCTGGCAGGGTATGAGGAGGCGTTGGTTTCCAGTGCCAGAGATATTGAAACCATCATCCGTGGCTACAGTGAAGATCGCGAAACCGAGCTCAATCAAACGGTGCAAAGTGCTGAGAAGGTTATTCTCTGGGCCGCTGCGATTGCTCTGGTACTGGGTGCAATCATTGCGATCACCATCACGGCGATGATCAGCAAGCCGTTGTTGAAGCTAGTGGATGTTATGACCGAACTGGCTTCGGGAAATCTCGATCAGGAACTGGTGACCCAGCGTACCGATGAAGTCGGTGTGCTGATGAAAACCACCAATAAGATGATACTGAGCCTGCAGCAATTGATTGGTCGTCTGGGGTCGGGCATCACCCAACTGACCTCTGCCAGCGAAGAGATGTCCGCCGTTGCACAGGAAAATACGAGGATCATCACCGAACAGAAGAACGAGACCGACCAAGTCGCCACGGCAATGAATGAAATGACCGCCACCGTGCGTGAAGTCGCGCAAAATGCGGAAGAAGCGTCTGGCTCAGCCCAGGAGTGTGAGCAGCTAACCCGCGAAGGGGGTGGGCTGGTTCGCAACAACATTAAACAGACCGAAGAGCTGGCCGATGAAGTGGCCGAAGCCACCCGGGCAATCGTCGAGTTGAAGGAAGACAGCGATAAAATCGGTACCGTGCTGGACGTGATTGCCGGCATTGCCGATCAAACCAATCTGTTGGCGCTCAACGCCGCCATTGAAGCTGCCCGCGCCGGTGAAGCGGGGCGGGGCTTTGCGGTCGTGGCCGATGAAGTGCGCGGATTGTCCCGTCGTACTCAGGAGTCGACCGAACAGATTGAAGCACTGATCACCAACCTGCAAAAAAAGGCTGACCAGACTGCCAGTGCCATGAAGCAAAGTTCCGAGCGGGCGGAAGCCACCAAGGGCCCGGCCAATCAGGCGCGGGAAGCGTTCAAGTCAATCACCGAAGCGGTGACCCAAATTCAGGCGATGAATCAGCAAATCGCTGCGGCGGTGACCCAGCAAAGTGCGGTGGCTGAAGATATCAATCGCAGCATTCTGACCATCTCCGAGTCGGCGGATCAAACCGCAACGGCCAGTGAGGAAACCTTGCAGTCGAATCAGGAGCTGAGTCGATTGGGTGTCGAGCTACAGGAGCTGGCCGGCCAGTTCAGGCTGAGTAGGGTCTGAGACATCAGGCCAAAGAAGCTGAGCTTTCCATTCAGGTCATTGGTTGCTGGCCGTGCTAGGGAGCCTCTGAATAACTCCCCCGGGGCTCTGGCTTATCCGAGGGGCGTTGCCACAAGGCGGACTCATGCAGGAATTTCTGGACCTTTCAAGTGAGTCCGCCTTGTGGCAACGTTCCTCGGAAAGTCGGAATGCCGCACCACACGTAGGGCGCGGCCAAAACGTCCTGCCCCGGCGTTGCACTTCTTGACAAGGGCTACGGCCATTGCGCTTCGAAGTGCGTCGGAGTGCCGCCCACTTGGGCAAAACGTTTTGGCTCGCGCAGAGCCCTGGGGGAGTTGGCCAGAGGCTCCCTAGATATTGGTGCATTAATGAAGGTTTAAACATCATTAGGAGATGTGACCTGCGTCACAGAAAGTGATTCGGTCGCTTTTTTCATGAATTCAAAGTCATATGGTTATTTTTTGTAAACACCATGATTAGAAAAAGGTAATTATCGTTTTAATTGATCGACTATAAGGCCACTAATTAACGTTCTGTAAATGCCTAACCTTCCAAGAAAGTAATGATCAAAAATCCCTTCGCAGCGCCGTTTATTACCGTTTATGAGATTCACACCCTGTTGGCGCTGGAATAAATTCCCTAGATTAATAGTTTAGTGATCAAACGGATACTCAAAACTGCCAATAATCTGACATGATCGAAAAATCCGATGCTCCGTATAATCAATTGAATGAGTACAAAGAAGGAGATGCGAGGTGCGTCTCCAGACCGACTATTAGGACTCGGATATGTTTGATTTTATTACCCAACCTATCTACAACTTATCGACACGCTTAAAACTCTTTCTGGGCTTTGGGCTTGTACTATTGCTTACCGCTGGTATTGCCATTACCGGTTATCAGAACCTGAATCTCGTTAGCAGCGAGTATCAACAGGTTATTGCCTCTGATTCTTTAGCTATGCGTATGGCCAATGCCCGAATAGCTGAAAAGAATTATGTGATTCGTCAGGAGCAGCGCTACCTGGATCAAGTGGCGAGTATTCTTGACGACGTGCGCAATGATGCAAACGCTATTATGGATGCAACCGATAACCCACGCAGCCGGGCAGTCATGTTGGAAGTGACCGAGGAGGTCGGCCGGTATGAAGCCAGCTTTGACATTCTGGTCGAAGGCCTGCAAAACAATGCCAGCGACACCGAAATGGACCGGTTCGATGAAGCCCTGGTAGCCAGTGCCCAAAACTTGGAAACGATTATCGATGACTACAGCGATACTCAGGAATCCCAGATTAGACAGATCATTCAAAGGGCTGATTTGATTATTGTTTTCGCTGCGGTGGTGGCGCTTTTATTGGGAGCGCTCATTGCGATCAGTATTAATTCGATGATCAGCAAACCACTGTCCAGACTGGTAGAGGTGATGACAGAGCTGGCTTCAGGGAATCTTGATCAGGAATTGAAAACACGACGCACCGATGAAATTGGCGTATTGATGAAGACCACCAATAAAACAATTCTGAGCCTTCAGGAATTGATTGGCCGGTTGGGTTCCGGAATTTCCCAACTGGCTTCTGCCAGTGAACAGATGTCGGCCGTTGCCCAGGAAAACACCAAAATCATTACCGAGCAAAAGAACGAAACCGACCAGGTGGCGACAGCCATGAATGAAATGACCGCCACAGTGCGCGAAGTCGCGCAGAATGCTGAAGAGGCATCCGGTTCGGCCCAACAATGCGAGCAACTGACCCGAGAAGGTGGCAACCTGGTTCGTGGCAACATTAAACAGACTGAAGAACTGGCCGATGAAGTGGCGGCGGCCACCGAGGCGATCGTCGAGTTGAAAGAAGACAGCGACAAGATCGGTACAGTACTGGATGTCATTGCCGGTATTGCCGAGCAAACCAACTTGCTGGCACTGAACGCGGCGATTGAAGCAGCGCGGGCTGGTGAGGCGGGCCGGGGCTTTGCGGTGGTGGCTGATGAAGTTCGTGGATTATCCCTACGCACCCAAGAGTCGACCGGAGAAATCGAAACACTGATCAGCAATTTGCAAAAGAAAGCCGAGCACACAGCGAACAAGATGAAAGCCAGTTCTGAACGGGCCGAAGCTATCAAAGAGCCGGCGACCCGGGCTCGGGAAGCGTTTCAGTCGATAACCGAGGCGGTCGCCCAGATTCAGGCCATGAACCAGCAAATTGCGGCAGCGGTAACCCAGCAGAGCGCCGTGGCGGAAGACATCAACCGGAGTATTCTGACCATCTCCGAATCGGCCGATCAGACCGCTACAGCCAGCGAAGAGACGCTACAATCGAACCAGGAATTGAGCCGCCTGGGTGTTGAGCTTCAGGAATTGGCTGGCCAGTTCAAGTTGAAGTCGGCCTGATTAGCCGTCAGTCGGTATAAACCACCTGGTTTCGCCCTCTGTCCTTGGCTTCGAACAGCGCCCGGTCAGCCCGGGCGAAGACCCGGTCGAACAGCACCTGCGTTGTCTCCGGGTGCTTGCTGGGGCGCATTTGCGCCACTCCGAAGCTGGCACGAATGGCCATGCTTGAGCCTTGCCAGCTAATGTCGAGTTCTTCCAGTTTCTCGCGCATTATTTCGGCCAGCGCACAGGCGGCATTACCGTCTGCCGGTAGCCATAGCGCAAACTCCTCACCCCCAAAGCGGGAAAGCGTTGCTCCTTTGGGCAGCGCTGAACGCAGAGAGTCGGCCACGGCCTTCAGAGCGACATCACCGGCCTGGTGGCCCAAGGTGTCGTTGATGTACTTGAAATCATCGAGATCAATAATGATAAGGGATCCGAGATCGGGCGATTCCTTCAGTGATCGCTCAATACGCTGAATCAGCGCCCGGCGGTTGTGCAAACCGGTCAAGTGATCGTGGTTCACCTCCCACTCCAGACGTTCGCGCAAAATACCATTGGTAATCAGCGTTGCTGCGATTTCGAGGGCGGCGACCATGCTGTCGGAATAATCACGCGGGGCGTCACAATCATCAAAACCAAGAATGCCCCACCAGGTGCCATCGACCATGATCGGAATGGTCAGCATCGATTGAATGTCTTGCAGTTCGAACTCGTGCTTCAAGAATGGGCCGACAGAATCACGGTGATGCCTGAGGACTTCACCATTCAGGCGCGACTGGTAAAAGGCCCGGGTATCCGCAGTGTTGACTTCAACCCGATGATGATTGAAGCGCGGGTCATTGATTTCAGAAAACTCGGTAGCGGAAGCCCATTCGAAAATAAAGTCGGTCGTATAGTGATCGGGGCCCTGGTCGATCACTTCAAACATCCAGGTTCGATTGGACGAGGTGGCCGTGCCCAGCGCGGCCAGGAAGTCAGCAATGCCATGTCGCCAGCCCCGGGGGTGGGTCAGATAGGCAGACGCCCTTGAGACCGCGAGAAACAGGTCAGAGGAATCCGGATTGGGCTTGATCAGCCCTTCCGCAGCAGATGAAGAAGGTTTAGACATGGCACAACGCATGACACTACAGCAACCAGGTTAGATTGATAATGTAGCATCGAACGGTCCGGGCTGCAGTGACAACCCGGAGTTTTTAGATGGGTTCGGGAATGGCAGCCAACTTAGTGTCAGGTGCCGGGTGTACCTATCTGGGGAAGTCTGAAGTATGGATCGGTCCGACGCTTCGGCTTCAGTCTAGGCCCCATGGATGGGTTGAGTGGGCGGCACCCCGCCCGACCCCAGATAGGTGCACCCGGTGCCTGACACGGACTCCGGCTAAACAGTCAAAGCTGTCTGTGTTATGAAGCCCGGTAGCTGTCCGTCCCCGGGCAGCTGCACATAAAGTTGCGATCGCCGTGTACGTTGTCGACCCGGTTGACTGCCGGCCAGAACTTGGCAGCGCGGGTGGCGGCGGTCGGGAAAACCGCCTGCTCCCGGCTGTAGGGCCGGTCCCAGTCGCTGACCAGGTCTTGCTGGGTATGGGGCGCCTGGCGCAGCGGGCTGTGCTCCTCGCTGTACTGGCCGTTTTTAACGGCCTCAATTTCTGCCCGAATGCCCTGCATGGCTTCGATGAAGCGATCCAGCTCCGCCTGGGACTCCGACTCGGTCGGCTCGATCATCAGCGTGCCCGGTACCGGGAAACTCATGGTCGGAGCGTGGAAGCCATAGTCCATCAGGCGTTTGGCGATGTCTTCCTCGGTGATGCCGGTCTCGGCTTTTAGTGGCCGAATATCCAGAATGCACTCGTGGGCCACCCGGCCATTGCGGCCCCGGTACAGCACCGAATAGTCGTCTTTCAGGCGTTCGGCAATGTAATTGGCGTTCAGAATGGCGATTTCCGACGACTGACGTAGGCCATCGCGACCCAGCATGCGGTTGTACATCCAGGTGATCGGCAAAATGCCCGCCGAGCCGTAAGGGGCCGCTGATACAGCACCCGTGCCTTCGGTTGTGCAATGACCCGGCAGGTAGGGTGCCAGGTGCGCTTTCACGCCAATCGGTCCCATACCCGGGCCGCCGCCACCGTGCGGAATGGCAAAGGTCTTGTGCAGGTTCAGGTGCGACACGTCCGAGCCAATGAAGCCGGGCTGGGTCAGGCCGACCTGAGCGTTCAGGTTGGCGCCATCGAGGTACACCTGGCCACCGAACTGATGAACAATCTCGCACAGCTCGCGCACGCCTTCCTCATACACCCCGTGCGTTGACGGGTAGGTGATCATGCAGGCCGAGAGCCGGTCACCAGCCGCTTCCGCCTTGGCACGGAGGTCAGCCAGATAGACATTGCCCTCGTCGTCGCAGTTCACGATCACCACCTCCATGCTCATCATCGCGGCCGAAGCCGGGTTGGTGCCGTGCGCCGAAGCGGGAATCAGACAGACCGTGCGCTGGCCCTCGCCATTGGCCTGCTGATAGCGACGAATCGCCAGCAATCCCGCGTATTCACCCTGGGCACCGGAGTTCGGTTGCAGCGAAATGGCGTCATATCCGGTTATCTCCGCCAAATCCCGCTCCAGATCGGCCAATAGGCGGGCGTAGCCCTGGGCCTGCTCGACCGGTGCGAAGGGGTGCAGTTTGGCAAACTCCGGCCAGGTCACCGGAATCATCTCAGCGGTGGCGTTCAGCTTCATGGTGCAGGAGCCGAGCGGGATCATGCCGTGCACCAGGGAGTAATCCTTGTTTTCCAGCGAGCGAATGTAGCGCAGCATCTCGGTTTCGCTGTGGTAGCGGTTGAATACCGGATGGGTCAGTACCGCATCGGTTCGACGCTGAGCCGAATCGATGCCGAGTGAGGCTTCGCCCAGCAGTTGGGCATCCAATTCAGCGATGTTTAGGCCGTGATCGTCGCCCAGCAACACGGAGAACAGATCAAGCAAATCGGCCTCAGTGGTGGTTTCATCCAGGCTGATGCCGATGCGGCCATCATTGAAACCACGCAGGTTGAGTGACTTGTTGCGGGCACGTTCATGCACGCTGACATCGAAACCGCTTAGCGTCAGGGTATCGAAGAAAGAAGTGGGAACAGTAATGCCGTTTTGCTGCAGCCCCAATGCCAGAATGGCTGTCAGCCGATGCACTCGCTCGGCAATGGTTTTCAGACCCTCGGGGCCATGATAAACCGCATAAAACGCCGCCAGATTAGCCAGCAGAGCCTGAGCCGTACAGATGTTAGACGTCGCCTTTTCACGGCGAATGTGCTGCTCCCGCGTCTGCATCGCCATGCGCAGCGCGGTGTTGCCTCGGCTATCAACCGAAACCCCGATGATCCGACCCGGCACCTGGCGTTTCAGGTCTTCACGGGCGGCAAAGAACGCCGCGTGCGGGCCACCATACCCCATTGGTACACCAAAGCGCTGAGCCGACCCCAGCACAATGTCGGCACCCAATTCACCGGGCGATTTCAGCAGCATCAGCGCCAGCAAATCACTGGCAACGGCGACCATGGCGCCCTGGGCCTTGGCGCTAGTAATCAACGTACCCAAATCAGCAATCTGACCATCGGTACCGGGGTATTGGAACAGGGCGCCAAAGGGTGAGTGCTCGCTAATTTGCTCAGCCGGAGCCACCACCAGCTCAAACCCAAAATGCTCGGCCCGGGTTTCCAGTACGGCCAGGGTTTGGGGGTGCACATCGTCGGCAACAAAAAAGACATTGCTCTTGCAGCGCCGGTTGGCGCGCTGGCACAAAGTCATTGCCTCGGCAGCGGCCGTGGCTTCATCGAGCAGAGAGGCATTGGCCAGATCCAGCCCGGTCAAATCCATAATGATTTGCTGAAAGTTGAGCAACGACTCCAACCGGCCCTGAGAAATTTCCGGCTGGTACGGCGTATAGGCCGTATACCAGGCCGGATTCTCCAGCACGTTACGCACAATCACCGCTGGCAGTTGGGTATCGTAATAGCCCTGGCCAATGTAGGAGCGAAACACCTGGTTCTGGCTGGCGATCTGCTTCAGTTCAGCCAACGCCTCAACTTCACTAAGGCCGGGCTCAACGGCCAGCGGCCGCTGCAAACGAATCGCACCCGGCACGGTCTGGTCGATCAGGTCACTGACGTTAGCCAAGCCCAGAGTGGTCAGCATGGCAGCCTGTTCAGCCGCATCCGGCCCGATATGACGCTGGCTAAAGCTGGCGCCCACCAGTTGGGCGAGGGGTTTTTGAGTGAGCGGCAACTTGGCGTTCATGGTGTAGCCTCAAAAGTAATTGGTTGAAGGTTATTTGACGGTGCTCAAAATAGCCGCCGCACAAAGTAGGAGGCCAGTCCCCTGGGCGACAGGGAGGAAAAACAATCGCTGACACTGACCATTGCCACTAATTGTATTCACCGACCTGGGTGCTTCCAGTCGCCCACAGAGTGGCCTCCCACTAAAAACAATCGTAGCCCGGGGCTCAAAATAGCCGCCGCACAAAGTAGGAGGCCAGTCCCCTGGGCGACAGGGAGGACAAACAATCGCTGATACTGACCATTGCCACTAATTGTATTCACCGACCTGGATGCTTCGAGTCGCCCACAGAGTGGCCTCCCACGAAATCAAACAGGCCTGATTAATCCTCTGACGAGGAAACCGTGGCCTGGTATTGATCCGCAGTCAGCAGGGCATCCAGTTCGGTGTCATCACTGGGTGTCAGCGTAAAAATCCAGCCAGATTCGTAGCAGTCTTCGTTGATGGTCTCGGGTGCATCTTCCAACTGGTCGTTCACGCTGGTGACGGTGCCCGACACCGGGCTGTAGATGTCGCTTGCGGCTTTGACCGATTCTATGACCGCGACTTCGCCACCGGCGCTCAGTTCCTGGCCTACTTCGGGCAACTCTACAAACACTACGTCACCGAGCTGGGTTTGAGCATGGTCGGTAATGCCGATGGTGACGGTGCCATCGCCGTTGTCGCGTACCCACTCGTGGCTTTTCGCGTATCGCAGTTCGGTTGGGATGGCGGTCATCGGAGTGTCCTTAAAAGTTGATCTGAAAGTCAGGTTTGGCACGCCCAGAAACACGAAACCGGCGCGGGCGCCGGTTCTGGTTGGGAACCCGGATACAGGTATTGGGGTTGCCAGTTATCTACGCAGAAAGGGTAGCAACGGCCTTTCACGATGACAACAAATATTTCTTATAGGAAACAGTAGATGCTCATCAGAGAACGACCGTTCCCAGCCCGGAATGCCTGTGCGATACTCGGCGCCTTAGCCGATACAAGCCACACACGCAGCGAGCCCAGAGACGCATGCCAGACGAACCTCTTTTTCTCAAACAGGGAGCCGCCCAAGAGGACGAAACCCAGGCCATGCGTGTCGCGCGTAAAAGCGCCACCGAAGCCACTCTGGAGCCGCTGCAACTGGGCCAGCGCGTCCGCGCCATCCGCCTGAGCCAGAACCTGACCCTTGAAGAAGCCAGCAAACGCACTGGCCTCGCCCGCTCGACGTTGTCGAAAATCGAAAACGAGCAAATATCGCCGACATTCAGCGCCGTCAACAAACTGGTCCACGGCCTCGGCATCGATATCCCCCAGCTGTTCGCCCGGCCCCGCACGGGCGCCAGCGCCGGCGGCCGCCGCGACATCACCCGCAAAGGCGAGGGCAAACCCCACCCCACGCCCACCTACGAACACGAACTGCTGGCTACCCAACTGACTCAAAAGAAAATGGTGCCATTCCGCACCCGAGTCCACACCCGCACCTTCGACGAGTTCAGCGACTGGATCCGCCACGAAGGCGAAGAGTTCCTATTCGTCCTCTCGGGCTCCCTCCTCTTCTACACCGAATTCTACGAGCCCGTCACCCTCAACGAAGGCGATTCCGCCTACTACGACTGCACCATGGGGCATGCCCTGGTCTCAACCAGCGAGCAGGATGCCGAGGTTTTGTGGGTGACGGCTTAGTTGGGAGGTTGCTCCAGGGCGGGTTGAATTTAATTCTGCGGCAGAAGTCGCTTTGGCTACCGGGTACTGGGTTGGCGGGTCGCTGCAAGTACACCGAGACGTCGGACCGCCCTGTAAGCTCGGCGCTCCCCATCCATGGGGAGCGACGTCCCGCCAACCCAGCACCCGGCGTCCAAAGCTCGTTTGGTTGGGTTGAATTCCAGCCGTATTGAACAAGTCTCGAGGAATGGAGCCGGTATCAAGGAGTTCGCACCAGTCTGAGTGGCAGGTGCCGGGTGGTCCTATCTGGGGAAGTCTGAAGCATGGATGCTTCAGTCTAGGCCCCATGAATGGGTTCACGCCGACCCCAGATAGGACCACCCGGTGACTGCCACGGGCTACAGGCACCAAAGTAACCCCGAACTCTGAACCGTGGCGCAAAAGACAACCATTCCCTCATGTTTCTTATTGGAAACAAGGTTTTGTTGTTGCATTATGCCGGTCACGCCATTTTTCCAGAGTAGACTTCGGGTCTGCTCACACGTAAACAGGTGACTTATGACTGACAATACAGACTCCCTGAACACCACGCCGCTGACCGACCTTCATATTGAAATGGGTGCCCGTATGGTGCCGTTTGCCGGTTACTCCATGCCCGTGCAGTACCCGCTTGGGGTAAAGCAGGAGCACCTGCATACCCGGTCTGCGGCCGGGTTGTTTGATGTCTCGCATATGGGTCAGTTGAAATTGCATGGTGAGCAGGCAGCGGCCGAGCTTGAGAAGCTAGTGCCGGTCGACATTATCGACTTGCCCGTTGGCAAGCAGCGGTATGCCATTTTTACCAGCGAAACCGGCGGCATTCTGGATGACCTGATGGTCACCCGCTATGAGGATTGTTTGTATCTGGTCGTGAACGCAGCCTGCAAGGAAGCGGATATTGCTCACCTGAAAGCCCATTTGGGCAACGGTGTAACGCTGGAGCGGCTCGATGACCGGGCGCTGGTAGCGCTGCAGGGGCCGAAGGCCGTGGACGTGCTGGCGCGGTATGAGCCGGCCGTCGCCGACATGGTGTTTATGGATAACTGGCAGCTAACGCTCGATGGCGTTGACTGCTATGTCTCGCGCAGTGGCTATACCGGTGAAGACGGCTACGAAATCTCCATTCCGGCGGCCGAAGCCGACCGCCTGGTCCGGCGCTTTTTGGCCGAGCCTGAAGTTGAACTGATCGGCCTGGGCGCGCGGGATTCACTGCGGCTTGAAAGCGGCTTGTGCTTGTATGGCCACGATATAGATACCACCACCACGCCGCTCGAAGGCAGCCTGATCTGGGCGATTAGCAAGCCACGCCGTGCCGATGGCGAGCGCCCGGGCGGCTTTTTGGGCGCTGAGGTTATTCTGGCGCAGATCGCGAACAAAGACTGGCAGCGCAAGCGGGTTGGCCTGGTCGGAACGGGCCGGGCGCCGGTGCGGGAAGGCACGGAGCTGTTCAGTGCCGAAGGTGATCGTATTGGCGTCGTGACCAGCGGCACCTTTGGGCCGAGTGCCGAAGCATCGATAGCCATGGGGTATGTTGAAACTGCCTATAGCGCGCTCGATACCGGAGTGTTTGCCGAAGTGCGTGGCAAGCGCTTGCCGATGACCGTCAGCCGCATGCCCTTTGTCGAACAGCGCTACTACCGCGGCTGAGCGGGTAAACCGTGTAACTGGCTGCCTGGCAGCCGGTTACCCTCGGCATCGGCGACCACCGCGCAGTTCACAATAACCTCAGTCAGCGTCAGTTCTACCCAGCCTTCTGCCTCCGCATCGAGCAGTTCTGCTTCCGACTTCAGCTCTTGCCGGTGGTCCGGCATCAGCCAGCGTACTTCCACCATCTGCCAGACAGGGCTGTAGGGCCGGTTATTGCTGGTCGGGCCAATCGGGTCGGGAGCGGAGGGGATGATGTTGATCTGCTCCCCCGCCGGAAAGGTGTACACCCGCTCCAGAATGGTTTTCAGCCCCGGTGGTTTGGGGCGGGGCGGAATGGCATCGCGAAAGCGGGGAGTGAAGTTGGCGCCCTTGGCGATCGCCATGGTTCTGGGCCAGGCATCGGTGGTTACGTAATAATACACCTTACCGTTGTACCAACTGGCTACCAGTGGCAGCGTAATGGACGGTGTGGAAACCGCCGGTACCGCAGAGCCCGAGGGCTGCAAGGCGCTGCAACCGGTCAGCAGGGTGATCAGAACCAGCGGGATCAGACGACAACGCATACGCTACCCCTAATGAAACCCGTTCAATCGAAGGTGATTTCGCCCCGGGCAATCAGTGCATCATAGGCCGAATTCAACGCATTAATGACGCGCGGGTCGGTTGCCGGGTTCATCGCCAGGTATAAATCGACCGTGCGAATGCGAAAGGCTTCCTCGACATCCGGGTAGCCGCTTTCTTCCGCAACCTTGTAGCCATTGATATCCGAGGTGATCCATAGGTCAATCAGGTCATTGGCCAGGCGTTGGGCGTTGAGTGATTCATTCGGCAGGGTGGAGACTTCATAGCCCTGTTCCTGCAGGAAGGTCGTTGCTGCATCGCCCTCATAGCCGCCGATGCGCAGGCCGCGTATGTCTTCCAGGCTATTGATGTCGAGGGTATTGCCTTGTCTTGCCAGCAATATCCAGCTGTACTGACCGACCGGGCCCACCCATTCGAACAGGTCTTCCCGCGATTCAGTGCGCCCGGTAGAGAAAACGCCGTAGTTGGGGCGTTCAACCGCGCGTTCATAGGCAACCGACCAGGTGCGCAGGCGCAATTTGAAGTCGATACCGGCCTCGTTGAATAGCTTCTCGACAATCTCGGTGGCCGTGCCGCCAATGTCTTCAATATCGTGTTCGTAGGCAGCGCCGGTCAGGCTGTAATTAAAGGTACCGTAATTTTCGGTGTAGAGGTTGATGCGTGGAAAGTCTTCGGCAAACAAAGTCGCCGGAAGCATACAGGCGCACACTAAGGCGAGCCGTCGAACCAGGGGGTGGGTCTGCATTGAAACGTTAACCTTTTCTGTTTATTGGAGTTAACGACTTCCCGTCCGCTACAGCACATTCCGATCCCTGGTCTCCATTGGGTGCTCGCCGGAAAGGGCAGCGCACTTCTTTGGAGCAGCGACGACGTGAAAGAACTCGTCGCATGAATGATTGCTTTGTTCGTAGCAATAAACTAGCCAGCCGCGCAGCGTTGTGCAACCGCTATTCCGGATATCGATGCAGTTTGATAGAAATTGACAAAAAAAGCCCCCGGTTTGTAGGACCGGAGGCTTTTTTAAGGGGAAGGGAGGCTTGTCAGACCTGGATCGGTCAGGCGATCAATTCACGCGCAATGCCGGCCGCCAGACGGGCGTTGTTGAACACCAGTTGAATGTTGCTGGCCAGGCTGTCGCCACCGGTGAGTTCCGCTACGCGCGCCAGCAGGAAAGGCGTCGATTCCTTACCGCTGATGCCCTGTTCGACCGACTCAGCAAGCGCCTGTTCAATGGCTTGCTGAATCTTGGCCGGATCCATGGCGTAAGCTTCTGGAATCGGGTTGGCGATGACCACACCACCGTTCAGGTTCATGCCCCACTTGGCGTTCAAAAAGGCCGCGATGTCCGTGTCGCTGTCGAGCCGGTAATCGACGCTGTGCTCGCTGGTGCGGGTGTAGAACGCAGGCAGCGAATCAGTCTGGTAGCCGAGTACCGGCACGCCCTGGGTTTCCAGGTATTCACGGGTCAGACCCAGGTCGAGAATCGACTTGGCACCGGCGCAGATAACGGCAACTGAGGTATGCGCCAATTCCTGCAGGTCAGCCGAGATATCAAAACTCTGCTGGGCACCACGATGTACGCCACCAATACCGCCGGTGGCAAAGACGCGAATGCCGGCCATATCGGCAATGATCATGGTCGCCGCTACGGTGGTTGCACCGTGTTCACCCCGGGCGACCACATAAGGCAGATCACGGCGCGAACATTTGGCGACGCTTTGCCCGGCTTTCGCCAGCGTATCAATTTCTTCACCGGTCAAACCGGCCTTGAGGCGGCCGTTGATGATGGCGATGGTTGCCGGTACGGCACCGGCATCGCGAATAATCTGTTCCACTTCCTTGGCGGTGGTGGCGTTATCCGGCCAGGGCATGCCGTGAGAAATAATCGTGCTTTCCAGCGCGACAACGGGCAGGCCTTTGGCCAGGGCGTCCGCCACTTCGGGTTTGATGTCCAGGTAGCTATTCATCGGTCGAGTATCCATTGATTAACAGTTGTTTCGGTAAGGTGCGGGTGGTTGGCACCGCTCGATTCCAGCGTCAGGCCGGCACAGCCGAGGCTGAACGCCGCTTTGTGTGAAAGTTCCCAGTGCGCCCGGTCGGCGTGAATCAGCCCGGCAACAAGGGCATCGCCCGCACCGGTATCGCTGGCGATGTGGGTCGGGTAAATGCCCTGACGGTGGTGTTGCTGGTCGGTACAAAGCATCAGGCCATCGCGACCCAGACTCAGGGCCACGGTATGAACGCCCCGTTCCAGCAACCGGCGCGCCAGTGTTTCCGGCTCGTAGCTGGCTTCGCCCAGCAGAGCCGAGGCTTCAGAGCGGTTAACCTTAAGCACTTTAAGATGCGGCAACAGGGGCTGCAGACGAGGCGCCTTGGCCGTAGAGACAGCATCGGCGTAGAGCCTGCCTTTCAGCGGCAGGGTAGCCAGCCAGGCCAGCGTCGCCTCCGGCACATTGGCTTCAACCACCACCGCATCGGCCGCTACCAGCGTCGAGCGCATTGGCGCCAATATCTCGGGCGTCAGCGCCTCGGCAATGCCCATATCCGCCAGGGCGCCAATAAGCTGGCCCTGGTGATCGTTCATCGCCAGATACGTACTGGTGGGCAGGGTGGGGTGGCGCAGCAGACCATCGGTGCGAATACCGGCGGCCGCAATACACTGGTGCAACCAATCGCCATTGGTGTCGTTACCGAGCAGGGTGATCAGCGTGACATCGTGGCCCAGATGCGCGAGATTTTCGGCAATGTTGCGGCCAACACCACCGGCGCTCTGCGACAGGCTACCCGGGTTGGAATCGCCCGGCCGGTAAGCTGAGTGGCAGCGACCGGTCAGATCCACGTTGGCGCCACCGAGCACCACAATCCGGTCCTGATCGGGCAGCAAATACCCCTTGCCCAGAATCACCCCCTGTCGCGTCAGCCGCATAATATGCCCGGCCACCGATTCACGGCTAAGCCCCAACTGATCGGCCAGTTGTTGCTGGGTGGCCATGGGTGTGGCGCGGATGGCGGCTAGAAGTTGCTGTTCGATATCGGTCATTGTCGGCCTGATTAACAAATGTTAATTAATTAACAAGTGTGAATTGTGCCTTCATGCCTAGGGAGATTGCAAGGGTAGGTTTTGTGTGAGGCCACTCTGTGGGCGACAGGGAGTAGCCGGGCCGGTGAATTGGGCGATTGCCTGTGGTTAGTGTCGGTGGGTGGTTGTGCTTCCTGTCGCCCAGGGGACTGGCCTCCCACGGGGTGTGGTGGCTGGTTTGAGACTTAGGCGGGGTTGGTTTTGTGGGAGGCCACTCTGTGGGCGACAGGGAGTATCCGGGCCGGTGAATTGAGCGATTGTCTGTGGTGAGTGTCAGTGGCTGGTTATGCTTACTGTCGCCCAGGGGACTGGCCTCCTACTGTGTGCGGCGGCAATTTTGCGCCTCGGGCTATGGTTGGTTTTAGTGGGAGGCCACTTTGTGGGCGACGGGGAGTAACCGGGCTGGTGATTGGGCGATTGCCTGTGGTTAGTGTCGGTGGTTGTTTGTGCTTCCAGTCGCCCAAGGGACTGGCCTCCCACGGGGTGTGGTGGCTGGTTTGAGCCTTAGGTGGGGTTGGTTTTGTGGGAGGCCACTCTGTGGGCGACGGGGAGTATCCGGGTTGGTGAATTGGGCAATTGCCCGTGGTCTGTTCGGTGGTTGGTTGTACTTCCTGTCGCCCAGGGGACTGGCCTCCCACGATGTATCGTACTTATGGCAGACCAGAAAAGCGCCGCTGAGTCAGGGTAGACACTGAGCGATTACATAGAAAGGGAGTAACTGACTTCGAATGGTGCGGACGGAGAGACTCGAACTCTCACACCTTACGGCACCAGAACCTAAATCTGGCGTGTCTACCAATTCCACCACGTCCGCAAAACTGACCGGGGAGCCCCAGCCAGGGAGCGGCATGGTAATGAATTCGTCACGGCCGCGCAATAGCTGAGAAGATTTTGAGTGAAGCAGGGCAGCAAACCCAAGTTTTTGAGTTCGCCCAGGAGACTAGCGGCGGCTGCCAGGGGTGTCTCTGTGAGGGAGTCCGCAACATGGATGTTGCGGTCTAGGCTCCATGGATGGATTGAGTGGGCGGCATCCCGCCCGACCTCGCAGAGACACCCCTGGTGGCCGACGCGGACCACTGCCACCCAATGGACCCCGAACTCCGAAACTTGAGCCTACTGACGAGCCATCTGCCGCTGCTCAAACCATTCGATGGCATCGGCCAGGGCGCGCGGCTTGGAATAGACATAGCCCTGAATGTAGTGACAGCCCAGTTTGGAGACCGCATTGAGTTCTTCTTCGGTCTCAACACCCTCCGCCACCACGGTAATCGACAGCGAATTGCACAGATCGACAATCGCCTTTACCACCGCAATCTGTTTCTCCGAATTGGGCAGATCCCGAATAAAACTCTGGTCGAGCTTGATGATCCGGAACGGAAGATCCGGCAGTTTCGACAGGTTCGCATAGCCGGAGCCAAAATCGTCCAGTGCCAGCACAATGCCGAGGCCATCCAGCGCTTCCAGACGCTGGCGGAAATCATCGTTCTGGTCTGGCAGGTGGTGCTCGGTAATCTCGATTTCCAGATAGCGCAGCGCATCCGGCTTGCGACCGTGCCAGGCCGTCAGATAGCGCAGCGTATCGTCATTAATGCTTTGCACGCTCAGGTTCACACCCAGCACCACCGGGTGAGCGCCCTCGTTCAATTGGCGGGATATGAGCAGCAGCGCCTGCTCCAGCATCCAGCGGTCCAGTTCCCGAATCGAACCGTTATGTTCCGCCAGCTCCATGAAATGCCCCGGGTAAATCAGATCGCCGGTTTCACCCTGCAAACGCGCAAGGCACTCCAGCGCCAGAATCTCCCCGGTGCGCGAATCGATGCGCGGCTGCAGGTGAACCTCCAGATCCTGTTGTTTCAGGGCGTTCTTCAGCATCTGCGCCTTGTGCAGCCGGCGCTGGGCCTGGTCTTCATAATCGCTGTGGTACCAGTGCACCTGGTTGCGGCCCTTCTTCTTGGCATTGAACAGCGCAATACCGGCGTTCTGGTGCAGTTCGTTCGCCGTCAGGCCATGGCCGGGCGCGCGCGCCGCACCGATCGAGACGGTAAAGCTGTAGCTGCTCTCGCCAATCGAAAACGGCTGGTTCAATTGCAGGTGCAGGTCTTTCAGGCGCTCATCGCGGTCGTCATCGGAAGGCACCTCGGTGCCGTACCAGAACATCACAAACTCATCGGCGCCAACGCGGGCGAGGAAATCCTCCTCGTCGCTGTGGTGTTTCAGGCGTTGCGACAACTGCGTCAGCAACTGGTCGCCCGCAGCGTTGCCCATACTGTCGTTCAATACTTTAAAGTGATCGATATCGACATGCAGGCACCAGAGATCGTCGATCTCTTCATCGTGCTCGTCGATAAAACGGCGCAGGCCCTGCTGGTTGGCAAATTCAGTCACCGGGTCGATCAACTGATCTGCCCGCAGGCGCTCGTCCGAGACCTTGTACCCGGTAATGTCGATGGCAAAGCCCAGAATACCGACAATGGCATCGTTCTCACCGACCAAAGGGTGGCGCTCAATCCGGTACCAGCGCGAAGGCTGGCCGGTCAGGTCCATTTTCAGTTCCAGCACCTGGTGGCGGCCGGTGTTCAGTGCCTGTTCGTCCGACGCCATAAACACCTCGGCCAGTTGGGCGTTCAGCACCTCGGCATCGGTTTTGCCTTTGGCATCGACGCCATCGCACCAGTGGTTGGTCAGGGTGTTGTTCACCACCAGATAGCGCCCAAAACGGTCTTTCAGCCAGACCGGGAAGGTCAGGTTGTTGTACACGCTCTGCAGCAGCACATGGTCGTCGCGCAGCTGCTTGCTGGTGTCGAGCATGTCTTTGGCCTGAATCAGCGCATTTTGCAGATGTTTCTGGTCGTTCTGCGCCAATGAAAGCGAAATGGCCGCATAAACCCGAAAGGTGGCCACCAGCAACGCCAGGCTGCCGATGGTGCAGAGCAGGCCCATCATGCCGCTGATCATCGGAATGTTCAGGCTCAGCAACCAGACCGCAATGGCCAGCAACACGCCGGAACAGAAGCCAAGGCCGACCAGAAGGCCGAGTTTTTTTGCCAGCGGGGTTTTCTGGCCGGTCAGTGGGCCGGTCTTTGAGCTCATGGTCTTCCTCGTAATGCGGGCGGGTCAGACTGACTCGCAGACCTAGCGGTCTGCAGGGGCGGCTCCCAACACAGCATGTGGCGGTGTTGGGGCCGGGACAGTATAAGCTTACTTGATGCGTTTGTATTTGATGCGTTTCGGGCCCTGGTTACCGGTCCGCTTGTGGTAATCCGCATCGTATTCGGTGAAGTTGCCTTCAAAGAATACCGCTTTGGAATCCCCTTCAAACGCCAGAATGTGAGTCGCCACCCGGTCGAGGAACCAGCGGTCGTGCGAGATCACCATCACCGCGCCCGGGAAGGCCAGAATGGCTTCTTCCAGTGCACGCAGGGTTTCAACGTCGAGATCGTTGGTCGGTTCGTCAAGCAGCAAGACGTTGCCGCCCTGTTTCAGCAGCTTGGCGAGGAACAGGCGGTTGCGCTCACCGCCCGACAACTGCTTCACATACTTCTGCTGGCTGCTGCCTTTGAAGTTGAAGCGGCCGAGGTAAGCGCGCGACGGAATCTCGTAGCCGTTCACGGAAATCAGATCCTGGCCGTCGGAAATCTCTTCCCAGGCGGTTTTACTGTCGTCCAACTCACGCATCTGCCCAACAAAGGCCAGATCGACCGTTTCACCGACGGTAATCTCACCGGTATCCGGTGATTCCTGCCCGGCGATCATCCGGAACAGCGTAGATTTACCCGCACCGTTACCCCCAATGATGCCGACAATCGCACCCGGCGGCACAACGAAGCTGAGGTCTTCATACAGCAGGTTACCGTTGTAGGTCTTGGAAACACCGTCGACCTCAATCACCTTATCACCCAGGCGCGGGCCAGGTGGAATGTAGATCTCATTGGTCTCATTACGCGTCTGGAACTCACGCGAGCTGAGTTCTTCAAACTGACGCAAACGCGCCTTCGACTTGGCCTGGCGCCCCTTGGCGTTCTGGCGCACCCACTCCAGTTCGGCCTTGACCGCCTTTTCATGCGATTGCTGCTGTTTGGATTCCATCTCCAAACGCTTTTCCTTGTTCTCCAGCCACTGGCTGTAGTTGCCTTCGAACGGAATGCCGTGGCCACGGTCCAGCTCGAGGATCCAGCCGGCGACGTTATCGAGGAAGTACCGGTCGTGGGTAATGGCCACCACGGTGCCGGTAAACTCGTGCAGAAAACGCTCCAGCCAGGCGACGGATTCGGCATCCAGGTGGTTGGTCGGCTCATCGAGCAACAGCATATCGGGGCTGGACAGCAACAAACGGCACAAGGCTACCCGGCGGCGCTCACCCCCGGAGAGGTTCTTGACCGGCGCATCCCAGGGCGGCAGGCGCAGCGCATCGGCCGCGATTTCCAGCCGGTTTTCCAGGTTATGGCCATCGGCCGCCGCCAGAATGTTCTCCAGCTTCTGCTGCTCGGCCGCGAGCTTGTCGAAATCCGCATCCGGCTCGGCATAGGCCGCATAAACCGCTTCAAGCTGAACCTGGGCATCCTTCAGATGCGCCAGCGACTCTTCAACGGTCTCACGCACCGTCTTGGTCTCATCCAGCTCAGGCTCCTGCGGCAAATAGCCAATGTTCAAATCAGGCTGAGGCCGCGCCTCACCCAGATAATCCTTATCAACCCCGGCCATAATACGCAGCAGGGTAGACTTACCCGTGCCATTCAGGCCGAGCACCCCGATCTTCGCCCCCGGGAAAAAAGACAACGAAATGTCTTTCAGAATCTGTTCTTTCGGCGGTACAACCTTGCCGACGCGGTTCATAGTAAAAACGTATTGAGCCACCGGTTCACCTTTTGGGTTCGTTTCTGGTTAGTGCCTGGAGTTCGTGCCAGGTGCCGGGTATACCTATCCGGGGTCGGCGTAGACCCGTCCATGGGGCCTAGACTGAAGCATCCATGCTTCAGACTTCCCCGGATAGGTACACCCGACACCTGGCACTTGGCTGGTAGCTAACTCCGAAGCTGAGTAATTTGAGTGCCGCTAGAGTATTGAAAAGGCCCTGCTTTGGAAAGGCCGCAACAGGCGGCCATAACCCACGATTACATTGGATGGGTGTTCAGAATTAAGAGGTGGCAATTCAACCAAGGACCGTCAGGTTTGCTCATTGAAGACCGTGATGCCGCATGGATGCGGCATTCGAGCCCCCACGGACGGGTTTACGGCGTGTCTTCAAGGAGCATACCTGACGGTCCGATCCGACTGGCACCCTAAACCGAGCAACCACCAAAACAGTCTCGATGAATATCGAGACTGTTTCTCTTATCCCTTAAAGCCCTTGCCAACCACATAGACTTCCCGCGAGCGGGCCCGCGAAGAATCCGGTTTGCGAATGACTACTTTATCGAACGACGTTCGCAGGTCTTTAACGTATTCATCGTAGCCTTCGCCGTGGAAGACCTTTGCGACAAAACTGCCTTTTGGCTTGAGTACCTGCCGCGCCATATCGAGCGCCAGCTCGACCAGATACATCGACGACGCCTGGTCGGCCACATCCACACCGCTGATGTTCGGCGCCATATCGGAGATCACCACATCGGCCAGCGTGCCATCCAGCGTGGCCATAATCTCATCGAACACCGCTTCTTCAGTGAAATCGCCCTGAATAAACTCCACACCTGCGATCGAATCCATCGGCAGAATGTCCGATGCGATCACCCGGCCCTTGTGCCCCACCAGCTTGGCCGACACCTGCGACCAGCCCCCGGGCGCTGAACCCAGGTCCATCACCAGCATGTTCGGGTGGATCAGTTTGTCCTTGGTGTTGATTTCCAGCAATTTATAGCTCGCGCGCGAGCGGTAACCGTCGATCTGCGCCTGCTTCACGAAGGGGTCGTTTACATGCTCTTCGAGCCACCGAGTGCTGCTTTTGGATCGGGCCATAGCCAATTAACCGTGCTGATTCATCGAATAAGCCGCCATTGTACGCTGTGGCCGGGCAGGGCGTAAAACCACAGCACTGACACAAACCGGTCCGGTGCGTATAATTCCGCCCCATTCGGCAGACAAGGCTCATATTCTACACTCGGTTACTAACCCAAGTTTCAAAGTGACCACAATGTAAGCGTCGGATGCCGGTTTGGCCTCTGCGGGGAAGTCTGAGGCATGGATGCCGAAGCCTAGGCCCCATGGACGGGTTCACGCCGACCCCGCAGAGGCCTAACCGTTAGCCGACGCGGACTCAAGCCACTAAGCCAAACCTCCACCATGTCGGGGACACCGACCAGGATTTTGTATGATTCGCCTTAATGAACTTGCCCTACCGCTCGACCACCCGCCCGAAGCCCTGCGCCCGGCCATTGTTGCCCGGTTGAAGCTGGCCGATGCCGACCTGTTGTCCTTTACCGTGTTCAAGCGCAGCTATGATGCGCGCAAGAAGAACTCGGAAATCAAATTTGTCTACATCGTCGATCTTGAGGTGAATGACGAGGCTGCCGTGCTCGAACGCTTTGCCGACGACCAGCACGTTCGCCCGGCACCCGATACCGCCTATTACCCGGTCGCCAAAGCGCCTGCCAGCATCACCGAACGCCCTGTCGTCATCGGGTTCGGCCCCTGCGGCCTGTTCGCCGCGCTGATTCTCGCGCAAATGGGCTTCAAACCCATCGTCCTGGAGCGCGGCAAAGACGTCCGCCGTCGCACCAAAGACACCTGGGCCCTGTGGCGCAAGCATGAGCTGTCGCCGGAATCGAACGTCCAGTATGGCGAGGGCGGGGCGGGCCTGTTCTCCGATGGCAAATTGTACAGCCAGATCAAAGACCCGAAATTCTATGGCCGCAAAGTCATGCACGAATTCGTGCGGGCCGGCGCGCCGGAAGAAATTCTGTTCGTCAGCAAACCCCACATCGGCACGTTCCGGCTGACCGGCGTCGTCGCCAAAATGCGCGAAGAAATCATTGCCCTGGGGGGTGAAATTCGTTTTGAAAGCAAAGTCACCGAAGTGACGCTCGATGATGGCCGGGTAACCGGCGTCACCCTCGAAAACGGCGACCACATCGACAGCCGCTACGTCGTGATGGCGCTCGGCCACAGCGCGCGCGACACCTTCCGCATGTTGCACCGGCAGGGCGTCTACGTCGAAGCCAAACCCTTCGCCATTGGTTTCCGCATCGAACACCCGCAATCACTGATCGACAAAGCCCGCCTCGGGAAATACGCCGGCCACCCCGAACTCGGCGCCGCCGACTACAAACTCGTGCACCACGCCAAAAACGGCCGCGCCGTCTACAGCTTCTGCATGTGCCCGGGCGGGACCGTGGTCGCCGCCACCTCCGAACCCGGGCGGGTCGTCACCAACGGCATGAGCCAGTATTCGCGCAACGAACGCAACGCCAACTCCGGTATCGTCGTCGGCATCAGCCCCGAGAAGGACTTCCCCGGCGGCCCGCTGGCCGGTGTGGAGCTGCAGGAACAACTGGAATCCAAAGCCTATGAACTGGGCGGGAAGGATTATTGTGCCCCGGCCCAACTGGTCGGCGACTTCATTCGCAGCACCCCGTCGAAGGCGCTGGGTGAGGTTGAACCTTCCTACCAGCCCGGCATCAAACTCGGCGACCTGGCCCCGTCGCTACCGGCCTACGCCATCGACGCCATTCGCGAAGCCCTGCCTGCCTTTGGCAAACAGATTCGCGGCTTCGACCGCGACGACGCCATTTTGACCGGCATCGAAACCCGCACCTCGTCACCCATCCGCATCAAACGGGATAACGCCACCCTGCAAAGCATCAACACCCGCGGCCTCTACCCGGCCGGCGAGGGCGCAGGCTACGCCGGCGGTATCCTCTCGGCCGGTGTCGACGGCATTAAAGTCGCCGAAGCTCTCGCGCTGGCCATGCTGGCCGATGCGGGCGAGTCAAACGGTGTAGCGGCAGGTGCCACAGCGTGAAACTCGACGACATCAAAAAGCTGCACCAGAAAAAATACCGCAGCCAGTTTGGCCACTACCTGGTTGAAGGCGAACACCTGGTGCTCGAACTGCAACGCGCCGCCGAACAGCAACCGGCCCTGCGCCAGGCCGAGCTGCTGGTCACAGACGCCTACGAAAGCTGGCAGAGCCCGCTGCGCACCCAGCTGATCAGCAGCAAGAAAATGGCGCAGATCAGCGATACCAAAACGCCCCAGGGCATCGTGGCCGTGGTGCCCATTTCCCCGGCATCACCCTCGGCAGAAGCCAACGACAAAACCGACATCGCCATCTATCTCCACGAAATTCAGGACCCCGGCAACCTCGGCACCATACTGCGCACCCTGGCCTGGTTCGGCGGCTTCCGCTGCCTGCTCAGCCCCGGCAGCGTCGACCCCTACAACCCCAAAGTCGTACGCGCCAGCATGGGGGCGATTTTTCATGTGCCGATGGCGTTGGATGTGCCGTTGGACAGTCTGGCTGGGCGTTACTCAAGCATCGCCAGCCTCGATATGAGCGGTGAAGCACTAACCGATCCCAGCTTTAAATCAGTAGACTGCTACGTTTTCGGCAACGAAGCACGAGGCGTTCCACGCGAAGCCTTAAATGACCTGAACGCCACCGCTTTCACCATTCCCGGATCTGGTGTGATTGAATCGCTGAACCTCGCCTCGGCAGTTAACCTCTGTGTTTACGAGCGCGTTCGATAAATAGTGCCAGTTGTACAGAGGCCGCATCGAGCCTCAGGCTGGGATGGGTTTTGTGGGAGGCCACTCTGTGGGCGACAGGGAGTAGCCGGGCCGGTGAATTGGGCGATTGCCTGTGGTTAGTGTCGCTGGTTGTTTGTGCTTCCTGTCGCCCAGGGGACTGGCCTCCCACGGGGTGTGGTGGCTGGTTTGAGCCTTAGGCTGGGGTTGGTTTTGTGGGAGGCCACTCTGTGGGCGACGGGGGGTATCCGGGCCGGTGGATTGGGCGATTGCCTGTGGTTAGTGTCGGTGTGTGGTTGTGTTTCCTGTCGCCCAGGGGACTGGCCTCCCACGGGGTGTGGTGGCTGGTTTGAGCCTTAGGCTGGGGTTGGTTTTGTGGGAGGCCACTCTGTGGGCGACAGGGAGTATCCGGGCCTGTGAATTGGGCGATTGCCTGTGGTTAGTGTCGCTGGTTGTTTGTGCTTCCTGTCGCCCAGGGGACTGGCCTCCCACGGGGTGTGGTGGCTGGTTTGAGCCTTAGGCTGGGGTTGGTTTTGTGGGAGGCCACTCTGTGGGCGACGGGGAGTACCCGGGCCGGTGAATTGGGCGATTGCCTGTGGTTAGTGTCGGTGGGTGGTTGTGCTTCCTGTCGCCCAGGGGACTGGCCTCCCACGGGGTGTGGTGGCTGGTTTGAGCCTTAGGCGGGGTTGGTTTTGTGGGAGGCCACTCTGTGGGCGACGGGGAGTATCCGGGCCGGTGAATTGGGCGATTGCCTGTGGTTAGTGTCGGTGGTTGTTTTTGCTTCCTGTCGCCCAGGGGACTGGCCTCCCACGAGGTGCGATGGTTATTTTGAGCCTCAGGCACTAGATAGTCCGATTGCCACCAGAGCAACTCAACTACAAGGCTGGAAACTCCAGCCATGATTAGCCAAACTGGGCTTACCAGACAGGAGCCCGCCGGTGGAGCACAGCCTCAAGCACTTTTACATCCCTGAAGAGCAAAGCATCTACCTGCTCTCGCATCAGGACGCCGCCAAGCTCAAAGCCTGGATCAAGCTCTGCATGCGCCAGCTTGAGCGGCTGGGGTATCAGGACATCGAACTGATCGGCAAGGGCGCCTTCGGTTTCGTGTTTGGGGGCAAAACCCGCACCGGGGTTGATCTGGTGTTCAAGTTCTCACGCATCAACCTGCCCCAGCACGTTCAAGACCGGCTCGAAGAAGAAAGCGACCTGCAATCGCTGCTCGACCACCCCCAGATCCCCCAGGTCAAAGACTTCGTCCGCGTCGGCAAACAGGCCATTCTGGTAATGACCCGCGCCCCGGGGCTCGACCTCGACGACTACGGCCTCAAAGCCGGCCGGCTGCCCCCGCAACTGATTCTGAACATCGCCGCTCAACTCGCCGATCTGCTGCGTTACCTGCGCACCCGAACCGACGCCCAGGGCCAATGGCGACCCATCGTCCACGGTGACATCAAACCCAGCAATCTGGTCTTCGACCCGGCCACCGAACAGGTGCAACTGATCGACTGGGGTTCATCGGTTTTCTCGCAGCTCGACGCCGACCACCAGTTCATCTCCAACAGCGTCATGGACCTGATGTCATCCGACCTGCAACACACCAACGCCAAACTCGGCGACGTCTACTTCATTGGCGACGAACAACTGAACGGCGGCCTCTCATCCCCGCGGTTCGACGAACAGGGCACCGCCGCCACCCTGTATGCACTTGCCTCAGGCCAGGGCTGCCGCTTCGGCCGCAAAGTCATCACACCGCAAGCGCTCGGTCTGCCCATCGAATTCGCCCGTGTGCTCGCTGCCATGCTCGACGACGACACCGGCCAGCGCCAACAGGCCGGCAACTACTTCCTCGGCCACATGACCCGCATGCGACACATCGTCGCCATGGCCCCGGCCGATGATCTCGCTCCAATGATTCCGGTATGGGTCAGCGAACGCCACCGCGAAGTCGACACCGCCGTCTACAGCTCGCGCAAATCCTTCCTGCGTCAGGAAAACCCAGACGACACCCTGATGGATGTTGAAGACGAACAGCTCGACAAGTACTACAAAAACTACCTGCAAGGCATGGGCGAAACCGAAAAAGCCTTCGTCGCCGCCGTCAGCCGCCTTGGCCGCTACCCTATCGTCGGCGGCCTGGCGGTAAAATGGCATGCCGACGGCGTCCGCATCGAATCCGCCTTCAGCCTGCACAACCCCGAACTGCGTCGTTCGTTCCACCAGTCGGTCAACAACATGGTCAACCTCGCGCGCGGGGTCTACCGCCAGGGCACTTTCAAGGCCGTTATGTACAACGCCCGCGACACCCTACACCTGGACCGCCGCTTTGAGGCCGATGCCTTCATCCCCCCAAAAAGCCTGCGCATCCCCTATCTGGTCACCCCGGCCCCGAAAGGCGAAGACACAGAACGCATGCATTCCTACTTCGAAGACGGCCGCGACCCGGACGAATACCTGACCCTGCCGCCTTCAATCATGGATGAGATCGAAGCCCTCGACCGCATCCACCACACCGGCTGCATCATCTTCGAAGTGCTGCCACGTAACCTCAAAATCCACAACTACTACCGCCTGCTCGACGCCAGCCAGGAAGAAAACTTCCGCAACCACCTAAACCGAATGCTGGCCGCCGTAAAAGACATCCAGGGCCTCGGCCTACGCGGTTTCATGAAACTCCCCTACAAAGACCCCAGAACCTTCGACCACATAGACCAACTACCGGCCCGCTATGCTCCCCGCAACCCCCGGGACACCCAGTTGGTTACTTAGATTAGTTGCCAGGCGTTTACTTCTGCGGCTTCATGTTGCCGCTGCCTGGTAGCTTGGGTGGACCGCCGGGTATGCTTATTAGAGGCACGCCGTGAACCCTTCCCTGGGGGCTCGAAGACAGGATATGAATCCCATCCATGGGATTCACCCTCCGGGCTCGCTACGCTCATGCCAAAACGCTCCCGGCGTTTTGGTCCATGCGGTCTAACGGCCTCGAATAAGCACACCCGACAGTCCTTCGCAGCTTGGTAGCCACAGTTAAAGAACTTCGTGGGTTAGTCGCTGTTTTGTGGGAAATGTAACCACATTCAAGCGATTGGCATCCTGTCTGAGGCTGGCGGGCGTCGGTCCCCACGGATGGGGACCGCCGAGCTTACATGGATGTACTTGCAGCGTCCCGCCAGACTCAGACAGGGTGTCGATCGCGTACCCCGTGGCACCAAGCCCAGCCAAGCCGTGTTTTGCCCAAGGTAGAACAGTTCATTGCGTAATTGGCGCCTCGTATGGCGGAAACGCTGTGGTATCATCCGCGCGCCACCCATTTCATTGGTACCAAGAGTCTGAGCATGAGCAAAAATTCGCTGGATAAAAGCAAGATTCGCATCCTGTTGCTGGAAGGTGTGCACCAAAGCGCCCTGGATACGCTGACCAAAGCCGGATACACCAACATCGAATACCACAAGGGTTCGCTGCCCGAAGCCGAACTGATCGAAAAGGTCAAAGACGCCCACTTCATCGGCATTCGTTCCCGCACCCAGCTCACCGCCGAGATATTCGAGGCCGCCGACAAACTGGTCGCCGTCGGCTGCTTCTGCATTGGTACCAACCAGGTAGACCTCGACGCCGCCGCCCTCCATGGCGTCGCCGTCTTCAATGCTCCGTTCTCCAACACCCGCTCCGTGGCCGAGTTGGTGCTGGCCGAGGCCATCCTGCTGCTGCGCGGCATTCCCGAGAAGAACGCCGCCTGCCACCGCGGTGGCTGGCTCAAAACCGCCGCCGACAGCTACGAAATCCGTGGCAAAAAACTCGGCATCGTCGGCTACGGCAGCATCGGCACCCAATTGGGTGTGCTGGCCGAAGGCCTTGGCATGAACGTTCAGTTTTACGACATCGTCACCAAACTGCCCCTGGGTAACGCAAACCAGGTCGGTTCCATGAACGAACTGCTCGAAACCAGCGACGTCGTGACTCTGCACGTACCGGAAACCGCTTCTACCAAGTGGATGATGGGCCCCGAACAGTTCGCCCGCATGAAGCCAGGCTCGGTCTTCATCAACGCCGCCCGCGGCACGGTAGTAGACATCGACGCCCTGGCCGGTGCCCTGAGAGAGAAAAAACTCCTCGGCGCCGCCATCGACGTCTTCCCGGTCGAGCCCCGCAGCAACGACGACGAGTTTGTATCGCCACTGCGCGAATTCGACAACGTGTTGCTCACACCGCACGTGGGTGGTTCCACTCAGGAAGCCCAGTTCAACATCGGCATCGAAGTGGCCGAGAAGCTGGCACTCTATTCCGACAACGGCACCTCAACCTCCGCCGTCAACTTCCCGGAAGTCGCACTGCCCGCACACCCCAGCGCGCACCGGTTGTTGCACATCCACCAGAACATTCCCGGTGTGATGTCCGAAATTAACCGGATATTCTCCGAGAACGACATCAACATCATCGGCCAATACCTGCAAACGCGGGATAAGATCGGCTACGTGGTTATTGACGTGGCGCAGGATTGCTCGCTGAAAGCGCTCGACAAAGTGAGAGAAGTAAAAGGAACGATGCGCGCGCGCATCTTGTTTTAATAACCAATTCGGAATTGCCACCGAGCCAAGTGCTGTGTGCCGGGTAGACCTATTCGGGGGAGTCCGCAGCAAGGATGCTGCGGTCTAGGCCCCATGGATGGGTTCACGCCGACCCCGAATAGGTCTACCCGGTGCGCGGCACGGAACCCAGGCAACCAAGGTGACTGGCGTTTCCTCCCCCAACTGGCATACTGGCTGTACGACATAAACCCGATGCGTCGGGTTTTTTGATATCTGCCTGTGTCCATAGAAGGGAGTTCCAACGACGTGTCTGTGCAAGACCATCGCTTCAACAGTGCCTGGGTTTTGGGAAAAACCAGTCTGGTTCTGCTGCTGGTAGTCGGCCTGTCTGCCTGTATGTCCCGTGGCATGCAACAGGAGCTGACCAGTTGCACTTTCCCCGACACCACCCGCACACCGGCCCCTTCCTTTATCTGCGACCAGCAGATCGAAGGCTACCCCATTACCCGCTTAACCACCGCCCCGGCCACCGCCGATGTTGAAACCGACGACAACATCGAACGCGCCCGGCTGGAAGTACAACACGCCATGGCACTTGAATGGCTCGTTAACTGGTTTGGCGACGTCGCCGAAGAAGATGAAACCCGGGCCCAGCAAGTGATACTGGCCTGGCTAAACGAAGAGCTCCGCGTCGTTAGAACCCGTGAAAGCTCATCCGGCACTATGTGGTTACTGCTGGGCATCGCTTATTCCGAAGTGGATACACAGGTGCAACTGCGCAACCGCTTTACTGCCGCTGGTATCAAAACGACGGATCGCTAAACCAGTTCTTACCAATTACGCGTTCACCGACACAACAAGCGGCGGTGCTCCAGGTCGCCGCAGCGAACTCATGCCACTAAGCCAACCCGGCCACCGAACTTAAGGGTGCACCCCCCGAACATCGATTGATCACGACGAATAGCCTCACTCCACCCCCAAAGGGGGTTGGATTGGGTGGATTTTTGCCGGTGGACGAAAAACCCGCCTGTGTTTGGCTCTGCCAACCCGATATTTTTGCCCGCGTTCCGGTTGAAAGCACTCCGACGTGCACCGCCGCACGCGACAACAAAAAAGACACAGGAAGGAAGCACGGCAATGATGAAAAAAACACTGATTCTGGCCATGTCTGTGGCCGCCATGACCACCGCAGGCTCCGCACTGGCCCTCGAAGAAGGCGAACTGCTGGTCTGGATTAACGCCGACAAAGGCTACAATGGACTGCAAGCCGTAGGCGACCGCCTCGAAGCAGAACTGGGCATACCGGTCACCGTAGAAACACCGGATGCCGTGACCGAAAAATTCCAGAAAGAAGCCGCCATCGGCCAGGGCCCCGACATCTTCATCTGGGCCCACGACCGCATTGGTGACTGGGCCAAATCAGGCCTGCTGGCCCCGGTTGAACCCGGCCGCGACGTCCGCAATGCGCTGGACGATTCCTTCTGGGGCGCCGTCACCTACAACGGCACCACCTACGGCTACCCCATGTCGGTTGAAGGCCCCACCCAGATCTGCAACGCCGACATCGTTGATGCCCCGTTTGCCTCCTGGGAAGATGTCCGCGCCGCCGCGCCCGGCCTGGCTGAAGACGGCATAGCCCCGCTGCTGTACTGGTACAACAACGCCTACTTCAACTACGGCGTCATGACCGTAAAAGGCGGCTACGCCTTCGAACAGATTAACGGCCAATACAACGCCAAGAAAACCGGCATCAACCAGCCAGGCTCCATCGAAGCTATGGGCATGATCCGTGATTTGATTGAAGACGACGTCATGCCCGAAGGCGTCGACTACGGCGTATTCGATGCCGCCTTCAAAAACGGCGAAGTCGCCTGCGTGATCAACGGCCCCTGGGCCTGGGGTGACTACGAGCAAGCCGGCATCGACATTCTGGTCGGCCCCTACCCAACACTCGATGGCGAAGCAGGCCAGGGTTTCACCGGCGTACTCTCCGCCACCATAAACGCCGCCTCCCCGAACAAAGACCTGGCGATCGAATTCATCGAAAACTACCTGCTGACGCAGGAAGGCCTGGAAACCGTAAACGACGACCGCGCCCTGGGTGCCGTTACCCACAAAGCCTTCATGGCCGAATTGTCGCAGGATAACCAGACCCTGGCCGATGCCTACGCCATCTGGCAAGCCGGTGAACCCATGCCGAACATCCCCGAGATGGGCGCCTTCTGGAGCAACACCGAAGCCGCACTGACCGCCATTGTTCAGGGGCGCCAGGAAGCCGGCCCGGCGTTGAACGATGCCGCCGCGCGCATTGTTCAGTAACCAGTCCCACAAGGGTTAGCTCTCACACTGACCCTTGCACCCAACCAAGTGTCGGGTGCTGGGTATACCTGTCCGGGGAAGTCCGCAACATGGATGTTGCGGTCTAGGCCCCAGGGACGGGTTCACGCCGACCCCGGAGAGGTATACCCAGTGCCCGACACGGACCAAAGGCACCAAAGCAGAGCTGACCACCAAAGCAAGTGGTGTTGAAAGTTTTCAGAGCTTATTGCCAGTGCCGGGATAAGCTCTTTTTTTGAACCAAATCCCGACCGAATTCAAACGAGGCCGTACCCCCCATGGCAAACCCAAACGCCATCCCCATGGTTCCGCAGTCCGCCGCTCAAGGTGGCTGGAAACTCTGGCTGCAGCGCGGCATCGTTAGCGCCATCTCCCTATTTTTCATGTACATCGTTTTGGTGATGTACAGCCAGGGCGAGCCGCTGTTTGCCGTGGTTACCTTGCTGTTCACCACGGCCTTCGCCTACATATTTTTGTTCGACCGCGCCTACGTATGGCGCTACGTATTCTCCGGCCTGGCCGGCATGATGCTGTTTATCGTGTTCCCGATTCTGTACACCCTGGGCATTGGCTTCACCAACTATTCCAACCTGCACCTCATCAGCTTTGAACAGGCCCAGTCCTATTTCCTGAACCAGACCTACGCCGCCGAAGACGGCGCCAATTACGACCTGGTGCTGTATGAAGACGGCACCGACTACCGCATTACCGTCGAAAACGAAAACACCGGCGACACCTATGTGGCCACCGACTCTGTGCCGATGACGCACACCGAACAAATCACCCTGGAACTCGAAGCCAGCGGCCCTTTAGACTCAACGCTGGCCAACCTGCAACCCGCCCCGCGCAACGCCGCCATTCTGCTGCGCAGCGAACTCGATCGGGTGATGCTGGTATTGCCCGATGGCACCGAGCTGATGAAATCCCGCCTTACTCAGTTCTCCACCACCTACCCGCTGTATGAACTTAACGACAATGGCAACCTAGTTAATCAGCAAGACGGCAGCGTCATTAGCCCCAACTTCGAAGCCGGTTACTTTGAAGACGAAAACGGCCAGCGCCTGAACCCCGGCTTCACCGTGAACGTGGGGTTCGACAACATCAAACGCGTACTCACCGACAAAGGCATGTTCGACCCCTTCGTGCAGATCTTCACCTGGACGATGCTGTTCTCCGCCTTCACCGTGGTCGCCACCTTCATCATCGGCGTGACGCTGGCTTCGCTGGTGCAGTGGGAACCGATACGCGGCCGGGCGCTTTACCAGCTGTTGCTGATTTTGCCTTACGCACTGCCCAGCTTTATCTCCATCATGATTTTCAAGGCACTGTTCAACCAGAACTTCGGGGAGATCAACTTCATTCTCGAAAGCCTGTTCGGCATCGCCCCGAACTGGAATTCCAACCCCAACACCACCCGCGCCATGATTTTGTTTGTGAACACCTGGCTCGGTTACCCCTACATGTTCATTCTGTGCCTGGGCATGCTGCAATCCATCCCGAAAGACTTGTACGAAGCCTCCGGGCTTGAAGGCTCGGGCATGTTCAACAACTTTTTCCGCATTACATTGCCGCTGATTCTGAAGCCACTGCTGCCGTTGCTGATCGCCTCCTTCGCGTTCAACTTCAACAACTTCGTGCTGATTGAACTGCTGACCAAGGGCGGGCCCATCATCATCGGCTCCAACCCCCAGGCCGGTGAGACCGACCTGCTGGTGAACTACGCCTACCGCCTCGCGTTCCGGGGCGACACGCAAGACTTCGCACTGGCCTCGACCATCTCGACCTTCATTTTCATGATCGTCGCGGTCATCGCCTTCCTGTATTTAAAAGTCGCCAAAGTCGAAGTCGGCGTTAAAAAACACTGAGGAGAGCCGCATGATTAAAACCCGGGAACACAAGGCACGCGTCATCGGCGCTCACCTGGTGCTGATCGTCTTTCTCGCCTTCGTGATTTATCCGCTGGCGTATCTGGTCTCGGTCTCGTTCCGCACCGGTCATACCCTGGTCGATACCATTATTCCCAGCAACCCGACGCTGGAGCACTGGTACCTGGCGTTCGAGCAACCCTACGTGGGCATGAACCCGCAGAAGAAAGACCTCGATGGCGTCGACTCTGTTACCTTCAATAACGCGCTCGGCGACGTAACCTTCAACGCCGATGGTAGTTGGACGCTGACGGCCGCTCCCAGAGTAGAAGCCGAGTACTTCCCGCTGCGCTCCTACCTGAGCATTGGCTTTCTGGACCGGGTAGGGCGCGTGGTATCGAGCACCGAGCCCGTGCAGTTGGTGCTCGACCAGGCCGACCAGGCCAACCGCTACGGTGACGACGTTGTGTTTATTGCTGCCGACGGCCAGGCCAGCGGCCAGCTCACCATGCCCGAGCGACCGGCGGACGCCACCCGCACCACGGTGCAATACGGCAACGCCTACGTCTCCAAACCGACCTTCCCGGTGCTGAGCTGGCTGATGAACACCATTAAGGTAGCGGGCATCAGCGCCATGCTGATCCTGCTGCTTTCCACCACCAGCGCTTACGCCTTCGGGCGGTTGCCGTTCAAGGGCAAGGGGCCCATGCTCAAATCCCTGCTGGTGATTCAGATGTTCCCCAACACCCTGTTCCTGGTCGCGCTCTACCTGCTGTTCGACAAACTGGGCGGCTTCGTCGACTTCCTGGCGCTGAACACCCATTCCGCGCTGATCATCGGCTACATGGGCGGCCTGGCGCTGAACATCTTTATGGTGATTGGCTATTTCGACACCATCGACCCGGCCATGGAGGAGTCGGCCGCGATAGACGGCGCCACCCCGTTCCAGACCTTCTACAAGATCCTGCTGCCGCTGAGCGTACCGATACTGGCGGTGGTGTTCATACTGGCGTTCATCGGCTTCGTGAACGAATTCCCGCTTGCCTCGGTGATCATCAGCGACCTCGATAAGATGACCCTGGCCGTCGGCGCCCAGCAATACATACAAGACCAAAGCCAGCTCTGGGGCGACTTCGCCGCGGCCGCCGTGCTTTCCGGCGTACCCATCACCATCGTCTTCCTGATTGCCCAGCGCTTCCTGGTCGGCGGCCTCACCTCCGGCGGGGTAAAAGGCTAGCCGCCCCACACGCCCGCGCCGGACGCACCGTTCGGCGGCAGGGCAGGCCCGGGTTAGTAACCGGGCCCATTTCCCGCTAAAGTAGAGACAACTTCATTCGCAACCGCAGAACGGGAGCAGTTTCTATGTATCAACACCAGTGGGTTTCCGGCGAATCGATCTTACTGCCCATGGGCAAAGCCGTGTGCGTGGGCCGCAACTACGCCGACCACGCCAAAGAACTGGGCAACGCCGTACCTGAATCCCCCTTACTGTTCATCAAACCCGCCAGCGCCTGCGTAACCCTGGGCGAGAGCATCAGCCTGCCACGCCCCAACCTGCATTTCGAAACCGAACTGGCCCTGCTAATAGGCGCCCAACTCTCGGCCGAACACTCCGAAAACCCCATGGCCGCGGTAACCGCCGTAACCCTGGCGCTAGACCTGACCGACCGCACCCAGCAAGACGAACTCAAAAAGAAAGGCCACCCCTGGGAACGCGCCAAAGCCTTTGATGGCTCCTTGCCACTGGGTAGCTGGCTACCGGTAAACCAGATGCCCGAAAACCTGAGCGACTGGGGCTATACCCTGGAACTGAATGGCAAACCGCAGCAGCATGGCCGTGTTGAAAACATGTTGTTCAGCATTCCGGATTTGCTGGCCGAGATTGTGAAAGACTTCCGGCTGGAGCCGGGCGATGTGGTGCTGACCGGCACGCCAGCGGGTGTGGGTAAGTTGGCTTCTGGCGATAAGCTGGACCTGGCGATTGAAGGGACTGAGTGGAAGCAGAGTAGTGAGGTGGAGTGAGGGCATGGCCCTCACCAAACCATAAACCACCATTCCCAATTCCGTTCGCCCTGAGCCCGTCGAAGGGCCTTGGGGCCCACAACAAACCACCGAACCCATCCCAGCCCCGTTTCCGCACCAAGCACTTCGTAGGAGGCCAGTCCCCTGGGCGACAGGAAACATAACAAACCACAGACACCTCCCCCCGCTCGTCCTGAGCCCGTCGAAGGGCCTTGGGGACCAAAACAAACCACCGAAATCCCAAAAACCGGACACATCCGCCACCCCTGAAAGAAAAATTCTTGCCAACTGAATCACAGAGTGCCATGGTGTTTAAATAACTTGTTTTGCTGTGGAGTGCTATGTAACCGGCCGGGCGGTAGCGAGTCTGAACCGCAACCTTATGGCTGCAAATTTCTCAATTTATTAAGGCAAACATGCCTATAGAAATTGACTGTTTAGCCAGTTTCCCACTGATATGACGCTATGTTTACTGAATAAGTCCCAAGTGGGATTGGTTTTTTCTGAATCTGTAGATGGGAGTTTCATCACATTTAATGCTCCTTAAGCGACGCATATCCCGGGAGTTATCCGGAATATGTGTCGCTAGAGACGCTGATATCGGTGATAGTCGTCTGAAACGACGGTTTTTCTGGTTTTGATATGTGAGTGTTTAATAGATGGATGATGGCCTTAGGCCCTTCATTACGGGGTATCAGCGGCTTGGCATGGACTGTTTTTAGTCAAGTTTGGCGGGATCAGCGGCGAAAGTGACGATGAACAAACTGTTAGAAGGAAACACATTGATAGAACAAGCCTTCAAGTTATTTGGGAAGCACTCTTTTTCAAATGCAATTTTTTATAGCAATGAGAATTGCCTGAGATTTGAGTTGGCAGAAGGTGGCTCACGAACAAATCAGTTTGTTACCGCACTAATCAAAGCTAGAGAGATACTTGATGAACTATTTTCTAGTATCGATAAGGTGTCAGTCTGTATTGCTTTTTCTGGAGAGCGATACATAGAAAGTAAGTCTCAATTCAGAGAGTTAAAAGACTTAGGGATTCAGATTCCTAAAAATAGATTCATGATTAGAGAATGGGTCGAAGATGATGAATGGCACAGAAACTATCTAGTCTTTGATATAGACATCGCTGATATTGAACGTTTTTTATTTGGTAAGATCGGAACTGAATTGGGCATATCACCTAGTTTTTGGTTTGATATTTACTTCTACAATACTGAGCTAGGTGTGTTGGCACACCCATATGATGACCGGGGAATGGATATTGTAGGTCCAAATAAGAATCTACTTAAGAAGACGTATGATAGAAGGAAACATTGGCTGTTAGACTACGACATGAATCGTATGGAGAGCTGGTTTGACTCCATCTAACAAACCTGTGAACCACAGGCCAGACAACCTTGCTACGCAAGCTGGCCTTGGGCTCATCTTCGCTGGCGCTCAAATTCGCCGGTTACAGAAACGTTATGTCAGAAATCATATGAAGAAATTGACCGCTTTATTGCTGAGTATTTTTATGTCAGATGCAAACGCAGATGAGCAATGGATAGCTCAAATCACAGAAGCACACAATTTCCTGTCAGAGCGTCAAAACGTTTTGATGGAGGAATATAAGTTGGGAGAACATGAACGTTTCGATTGGGACCAAGATACGAGTTCACTGGTTTTTTCCAACGATGGCGTCCCCGCTGTCGTGGCTAACGTTCAGTTCGTAGGGTCAATTTCAACCGTATCCAATACTTGGCTGTGGTCCTGGGCCAACCCTTCAATTGTCGATGAAGCCAAAGATCAAATGTACCGAGTGAAGAGCTTTGGCGAAAAGCACGGCTACGATGCGCTAACCGTTGATAAATGGGAAGGTGATGAGGTTGATGGTTGGGAAATGACCTCAATGGCAGCTTTTGTGTTGAACGCCAAAGGGGCTTATCGAACCAGTGTTGATAATGGATTCACCTACATGGTCATCACAGACATCGAGTGGGTGCAAAACTAGACATAACCAGGGGCTGCAGCGGACCGTTTTTCCGGCGCGGTGCGCCTCCAAACCGGCCGCTGAGCCCAGGCGTTAAGTTCTAGGAGGTCGAATGCTTAGAGAGTGGGAAAAACTAGTATTTAAAGACCCTGCTAAGACATTGCCTAGATATCGAGCAGTTCAAGAAACAGTTTCTATATCTAACGTAAATACGAAATTGGGAAACTTAAGAACTAATAGTCTGAAACCCGAGAAAGAAGCATGGCACCTAGCACTATTTTCATATCTGATTTCTAATGCGTTGAATATTCAGGTCTTCTACTCTGAAGTTGAAAGTTCAGATTATGATGGTGTGTGTATGTGGGTGAACGATGAAACACAGAACTTTGCACCCATACATTTGAAAGAACTAGTGCCTAGTGACCTGAATCCAAGTAGCTCTGTTCAGAAGATAGTTTCAGGCTTAAAGAAATATAAAGATTCGAAGGATTTAATTGTCGCTGTGAAATTGACAAGAAATTTCACATTAAAGATTGAAGACCTTGACCTTACTGGAATAAATATTAAACAGCTATGGCTGTTTGGAGCTATAGATCCTGCGCAAAGTGGCTGGATGTTATATTGTGATATACTTGAAGCACCAAAACTATATAGAGTGGATATGGCATGAACCTAGTATCAAGCTTGAACCGCGACAATAATTATCGGCCATAGTACATATCCTCTGGGGTTTTGTAGTTGAAGCGTTTTCTGGGCCGAGAGTTCAGGCGATCAGCGATGTCATCGCATTGTTGCTGTGTCAGCTCTGCCATACTGGTGCCTTTAGGTAGATACTGGCGGATAAGACCGTTGAGATTCTCGTTGCTTCCTCTCTCCCAGGAATGAAACGGGTTCGCGAAGTAGAATCGGACGTTTGCGCTTCGTTCAATTTCTTTGTACTGGTGGAACTCAGTGCCGTTGTCAGCAGTGATAGTTTTGAAAGATAAAGGATCCCTGCCGATCAGTCGTTTCGTTTTTTTGTTCAGCGACTTGGTGCTTCGATCTCGCAGCTTTCCAATCATAACGAACCCGGTTTTTCGCTCATTGATTGTTACGATGCAATCTTTCGAGCCACGGCCCATGACCGTGTCGATTTCCCAATGCCCCTTGTATTTGCGGGTTTCGACGCTGTCGGGACGTTCGGAGATATGCCGCTTGTTGGCTAGCCGACCCCTGCTGTCATAGGCTTTATAGCGCTTTCGACGTTGTTTGAGCGACTGGCGAAGATGAGTCCATAGCGAGCCACCATTGGCCTTATCTCGCCAGATGTACTGGTAAATTGTTTCGTGGGAGATTGGTTGGAGTCCGTTCATCTTCAAAAAACCCGTAATCTGCTCAGGACTCCATTTTTGCCGCAAATAGTATCGGACAAGCTTGAAATCTTGCTCGTCATAGTGTCGATTGCGTCGTGATCGACTCCGCCGTCCTCGGGTACGGCTGTCGGCCTTCGTGGGCCTATAAGCACCATCTGTCCTATGGCAACTATTGCGCTCAAACTCCCGATATATGGTACTTCGATGTCGGCCCATTTGACTGGCAACCTCGGCGTAACTTACGCCTTGCCAACGAAGGTGCGATATCAGTACCCTGTCTTCCAGGGTGAGCTGTCAATAAGTGGTCATCGTTTATCTCTCTTTGGTCGGAAAGAAAAACGGCCATTTTGGCAGCTCACCCGCTTATTTGTCGAAACTGTCGCACTCAGTATATGAATTCGGCGAACTTAACAAGTACGGGCTTGGGACTCGTACCTCGCCCCAGCCGTAAACGTTATGAAGTGCAAGGAGTACGCATTGGACAAGTTTGAGGCTGTCAGACTGTATTATCTTGCCAGCAACTTTTGGCAGCTTACGCTCAATGTCGGTTCCGAATTAATCAAGCGTGGAAACCCAGGCTCGCTGATGAGAAGTGGCTGGGATGCTCCGTCTGAAGAAGAGATGGAGGAGGAGTTGAGATGGTCCGATTTACATATCATCGAACCAACGCTGTTCAATTTCTACCAAGAAGGCTACTAGGACATGCACTCTAGCCGGCTATCGTAAAGGCGGCTACCATAGGCTATTGCTATAGGTTGAAATGGGGGGCCGGTCAGTATCGACATGCAGTAGTTCTCTTTGAGCATCCAAAATCAGGTTTGAAGCGTAGCTATGGGTTAGATCGTTAATCCGTTGTACAAGAGATACGCTATGAGACTTCAAGCCCCTAGAGCTATAATCGACTTTACCACCAAGGATGTATACGGCGAGCCCATTCAATTGAGTGCCTTCAAAGACAAAAAGGTGATGCTGTGCTTCTTTCGGGACGCCGCCTGTCCATTCTGTAATTTCCGAGTGTATGAATTGACCCACCGTTACAAAGAATGGCAAAAGAATAATGTTGAGGTTATTGCGGTTTTCAGCTCTACGAACGAAGAGGTTCGCAACTACGTAGCCCGCCACCCCAGGCCGTTCCGGCTGGTGGCAGACCCAGATCTTGAGATTTACAACCGTTACGGGGTGGAACACTCCAGCTTTGCCCTGCTCAAGGCGCTTTTATTTAAATTGCCGCGCATCTTCATGGGTATGAAAAAGGGTGGCTACCCTTCGAAGAACCCGAATGTGAAGCTGGTACCCGCGGATTTTCTGATCAACGAAAAGGGCCACATTGTAGATTGCTGGTATGGACGCGATACCAGTGATCATATGCCGATGAAACAGGTTCAACGCTTTATTCAGGCTTCCGGGGTAAAGAACCATTCCGCTAAACGCGTGGCATGAGGCCGCTATCCACCGTGGCTACTACATTTCCTTGTTAGCCGCTGGATGAGTTGGAATCGACAAGTGGGGCAGGCATAGTAAGAAAGAGTGAATGAAATAACTTCTCTGCAGCAAACAGACCAATCGAGACCCCCCACATTTGGTGGCTATCAAATACTGGTTTTCGATAGATTGAATTAATGAGAGACAAGTGGGACAGGCATAGTAAGAAAGAGTGAAAGAGAGACAAGTGGGACAGGCATAGTAAGAAAGAGTGAATGAAATACCTTCTCTGCAGAAAACAATTTGTGGAACTTGGCAAAGAAATCAGTAGAAGTAATTCAACTGCACCAAAACCAGCCAAATTGCCGGCTTCCACGCACAGCAGCGCCTCAGGTTGCCCAGTGAAGCGTATTCTTTCAAAGTGAATTGTTAGGTAAGCAGTTCCGCCAACCCAAGCCCTGGGGTTCGCTGATAGCCGAACTGCTGAAATTTGGCTTTGATGGAAATGGCGGTACCTACCAAACCTCTAAACTGGCTTTCAAAGTGCTGAGTATTGTAGACCCAGTGTTCAGCATCGATGTTCAGGCGTTCAAGAATGGGCGGGATGCCGTTGTCGATACTTCCACGCTTGTCATCCCGTAGTTGGCGCCCGGTCCAGTCTACCAGTTCGAGGTAGTCTTGCAGTCGAAAGGGAAGGCCAGTAGGCATGTCCTGGCGCGGGTAGCCTACAAACGGGAACAGTTTTTTTGGTTGATGTGGTTCTGGTGATTCCGGGGCTTCTTGGGCAGTAGCTATCCGTTCTTTGGCAGAGGTAAATTCTGATGTTTCAGGTGTAGATGCCATTTGTGCCCGAATAGGGTTTAAGTCTACATAGGCCATGCAGGTTGCCAGCGCTTCTTCATCGAGCAAGGCCTGGGATTTGAAGCGAGATTGCCAGAAATGGCCGGTGCAGCCATCTTCTGCGTTGGCCTGGCGGGCGATGTCTTCATTCAGGGCTCGCATGAACCAGCTGATCGACATTAGTCGTTCACGCCATTCAGCGGCCAGTTCCGCTATGGCCTTGAGTTGTTCTTCGTACAGGTCTTTCCCAGCCATATACTGCTGAGTCAGGAAGTTTCCGGAATACAGCGTGTGCCAACGTTCAATCACTTGGCTATCTGTCCAGGCCTTGGCTTTCTCGGCGTTGATGTGTAGCACTATGTGGTAGTGGTTAGACATGACCGCATAGGCACAGATATCCAGAGCATACACCTCAGCTAGCTGCAGCATGCGCTGTTCAATCCACCCGCGCCGGTGTTCGTAGTTGTTGCGGGAATGCTCGTCACGGCCGCACAGGAAGGCACGGCGCACGCACCGGGAGGTGCAGTGGTAGTAGGGTGTCGCCTCCAGGGCGATCTGGGATTTCCTTGAACGTGGCATAGCGTCTTACCCTGACGGCCGGCTGAAGTTGAATGCTGTATAAAATACTGGGTGAACTTTGGCTGGTCAAGTGTTCAGGTGGGGACCTGCGTATAACCAACTGACATTGATCTTGTGACCGACTCCCCATTCCCTGGCATTACTCTCCAGTAATCACACGTTTGTGCTGATCGCACCAGAATATTCTGGTATCTATTCGCACCGGCGCGCCAGGATGTGCGCCACAGAAATGGACACTCATCATCAAGGGACCCCAATGAGCACCCAAAGGGACATCGCCCAACTTCCCGATGACGCCAGGAGCTTCCTGCATCGGCAAGGCATCTCGTTGAACCCGCTGGTTTGGCATGCCAGTTACCGCTACCCGGATGAAGCCCGGCAGTTCGAACCGGTGCGCACGCGGCAGCGGTTCTATTTGCTGAAAACCACGACCATTAACACAACGGCCCATAACTCGAGGCCCTGGCAAGTTGCTAGCCCTTATCGGGCAGAGGGCTTTCACCTCCAATCTTTTACCGGCTTAGCCCGGCGCACTGCATGTCCAGTTAGCCGTCAGCAATGAGCCGCAGAAAGAGTAGGAACTAATGTCAGAAAGGTATCGTTTAAGTATACCGGAGAAACTATTTGTTGTGTCTTTTTGCACAATGGTATTAATATATTAACTCTACCTAAGAGTGAGAACATAAATCATTCATAAGTATAGGAAGGATTTCACTTTTGAACTGACGTGTTAAACAAGGACAGAAAAATGAAGAAAGCAATAACCTGTATGATCCTGGCTACATTAGTGTGTACTTCCGCTTATCCGTGGTCATCGCGCCCCTCTAAGCCAGAACCAATCATATCCAAGAGGCCACAAGCTGTTGGTGACATTGTAGGTAGAGACTTAAATGTTACTGGTTTAGGCGCATTTGGCCACGTAGGAATGTGGACAGGTAGTAAAGTGATGGAAGTTTTAAATGAATCTAGCGTAGTGCAACAGAATTCATTAAGAAGTTTTCACAACAAAACAAAATGGTGGGGAGCCCGGTACAACACCTCTATATTTATTGACCGGCAAAAGATGATAGATGAGGGCTGGGCACAAAGACTTTATAACCCAGATTACACATTAAGAACTTCATTTATAGTGGGTAAGCAAGAGGAGGTTTGTACAAGCTGGGCCAGTAGCTTTTGTCGAGAAAAGAAAGTGGTGGTTAAACCTGGCCTTTGGCGCTGCGATACTTTTGTAAATTGGTCCTATTACCAAGGTGCGAGGGTCTGGGCTGACTCTGGCCTGAATACGATAACTCCAAGGAGCTTGTTCAGTAAGCTTCGTTTCTCAAGATAATGTCTTTTAACCGAATATAACGATAACTTCAAAATTGTGAAAATCGGAGTTTGCAGAGTTGAAAAAAAAATATTTATATGGGTTACCAGTATTAACCCTGGCTGTGGGACTCTCTCTTGTTTTTATCACTCAAAACTCCAGGGAGAAAGGCGGATCACCTATTTCTAACATGATATCAAATATTACGAATATTGATATCAGTAATGATCGGCAGTTTTTAAAGACTAATACATCCAGTGTTGAAGCTTACGCTTTGGACGACGCGGATAAAAGACAATTAATTCATGACTACTACGATCTAAATGACACCCCTGACTTATCAAGTAAAGAATACAGAGAACAATACGCCAAAATTTCCGGTGTGTTAGAAAATGGGATTAGTAATTTTGACAGTGTAGAGGAGCTAAACGTCGAGCTGGACAATATGCTGCTAACAGATGAATTGACCAGGTCACAAAAAGCTTTCTTATTGTGGGGTTTAATAGAAAAAGAAATAGAGAAGTCGGAACTCGATTACACAGCAATTGAAATGCTCACAGATAGTGCACACTTTCTAAACCCAATTGAAGTTGCAGAAATGGTTATAGCTGAAATCGACAGCGGACGACATGACTTACATGTGAATAACGAGCTAATTAAACTATTAGGAGTCAGCCATTATTTATACCAAGACCTCAAGGTCGGCCAACTATTCCAAGAAAACCCAAGTTCCGCAAACATTATTGTAGAAAATGGAGAGAGAATAATTGAATATTTCGACATTCTTTTATTGACGCCCCCCAGCAAAGAAGTATTACCTCAAGTAGTGGAAATATACCCCAGAATAGCCAGTGCGGAAAAGCATGATCTTTTAATTAGTGTTTTAAATCAAGACACAGATCTTTTCTCAGATGATAAGTATTTAGATGCGAGATTGCAATTGGCGCTATCAAATAGCGACAAGTCAGAACTTGGGTTATCCAACCTAGTCGAGTTTGTTTCAGAATCTAATTATTCTGAAGAAGTTCTAAGTAATTTCAACGATAAATTCATTCGACAGGCTGCTAATCAGCTGTTATCAGATGAAGCATTGACCGAGGACAGTAAATCCGAAGAGGTGTTTTTTTCGGATGCTTCCCGGTATGTGATGGAACGATACATCACAACCCAAAACTCAGAATATCCGGTATCAACGTTTATGGATGAACCAGTAATAAGTACAATACAATTTAGAGATCAATTTTTAATGACTAGTCTACTAAAAACAAATACCAAAAGAGAACGTGTCAACTATACGCTGGATTATATTATGGAGGCTCCGCCACACCATCGTTTAGCACTTGTGGTCGGCTTGAGTGACGATGACGATTTCTTGAATGAATTCCAAGAAAACGACAATTTGAAATTAATGCTAAAAGAAGACTTCAGCGGCCGAAACAATTCAGAAGGTGTAAATTATGTCTTTAGCCACTTTGAAGATCTCGATGTGATTAAGGGGCTGCTCAAACCGAACTGATCGATTTTATAATACTTATCAGCTTTGTTGCAAGACGCCTGAAAAGGCAGTCCTCTATACTAAAGGTACAACTTTATGAATAAAGACGCATGCAACAAAGCTGACTCCAGTGTGGGCCGGTTTAAACAAGCCAAGACCAGGTCTATTTCCTTATTTTCGGGGCTATTTTTCTTCTTTATTTTTGAGCCCTTCAACCTATGGTTCCTAGCATTTATTTTTATTGCATTGGTATTCCATACCTGTAAAAAGCTCAGATTAAAAGAAGCTGCACTAAATGGCTTTCTCTTTGGAGTAGGTTTTTTCTCAGTATTCTATTATGGACTCTTGTCGGCATTTTCAATGATAGAGACATCAACACATTCGACCTACATTGCTTACATCATCGCTGTAATCATTGGCGCTGGCTACTTTTCCACAAAGTACATACTCCTTTCCTTAGTTCTTTCCAATGATAATATCAATACTTCAACTAGGGTTTTGTATCCTCCATTGATTTGGTTTAGTTTTGAATACTTCCGATCTGAAGTACTTGGTCTTCCATGGTATTTGGTTGGTTATTCAGCTACGAATAACTGGATTTCCGGTTGGTACCCGGTTATTGGAGTTCAAGGAGTTTCATTACTTATCCTTTTGGGCTCATCGCTGCTAACATTGTTATTCATTGAAAAAAAATACGTACGGATGTTAACTTTTTATATATCGTGTATTTTCATTTTTGGCCTACTTTTTAGCAAAACTTCTTTTGTCAGTAAGTTAGATGAGAATGCTATATCAGTAGCACTAGTTCAGACAAATTTAAAACAGCAAGGAAAATGGGATGAAAACAGAACTGCTACTATAGAAAATAACTTGAAAGAAGTATTGCGGAGCATACCCCGAACCAGTTTAGTGGTTTTTCCAGAAATGGCAATTCCAGCTTATCTATCAGAAATGAGCAGTATAACCTCTACTTTCCAAGAATACGCACTTGACATGGATTCATTAATTGTCATGGGAATGGCAACATCCGACTATGCAGGGAAAGCTTACAATAGTGCTATTGGAATAGGAAATGAAATGAACATATATAATAAACAAAAGCTATTTCCTTTTTGGGAGTATACTCCTAAAAATGAGTGGGCAACTATTTTCGGAAACATGTTGGGTTTGTCCGAATTCGGTTACTCCCAAGGAGTTAAAAATCAGGAAGGATTCAAGATTGGACGCAACGAACTTAACGGCTGGATAAGCCCTGTTATTTGTTACGAATCTTTTTTTTCCAGTTTGGTGAGAAACACATCATCAACAGCCAATGCAATTGTGATGCTGAGTAATGACTCATGGCTGGTTAATGAGTCATTGAAAGAACAAAGCCTTCAGGTGAGTAGAGTACGTGCTGCTGAGAACCGAAGATATATGGTTAGGTCAACGCAGGATGGCATAACAGCCATTATTGACCCGTATGGCCAAATAAAGGACATGGCACCAGCAAACATCCCGCATGTTTTAAAGGGAGAATTCTACTTGATGAGTGGCAAGACGCCCTACCAAGTGTTTGGAAATATACTGCTTATAACTATTATCCTCATTCTAATCGCGTGCATGTTAATTATTAGGGGAAAGCAATTAGTTTTCCTGGATATATATGGACGCCCGACACCTGTCAAGCCGCAGTAGTCCGTGGGCAAATAGGGTGACTGATAGGACAGGCACATTTAGAAAAGGGAACTTGAACTGCTTCGTTCTTAATAGAGGCTAATAGGACATGCACAATAGTCGACTATCATGGTCATGTCTTTCATAGTTTTTCTCTATTGATTATGATGGGTGTCTACTGTTGATTGGGAAGATAAAGCTCTTGGAGAGATCATTGCTAAGAATATTGATTGTTGTGGTTTCCTTTAGTCACTGGGCAAACGCCTCCGGCGACACACAAGACGGAAATGGATCCTGGTGGATGGTGGCAGGCAAGAAGGGTACTTGCGTAGAGTCTGTTGGACAGTTAGATTGGTTAAACCCAGAGACTGTAGTCGATGATTATAGTTGTACCATCTTGAGCGATGAAAACTCGATCATTATAGTAGAGTGCACTTCAGGTCCACTAGCAGGCTCGAATTACGTATTCTCAAAAAATAAAGCTCTATGTGAATTGTCTGCAAATATACTTAAAACCCAGTAGATGCTAATTGGCCGGCCAACAGGGCTAACAGGACAGGCATATTTAGAAAAGAGAACTTCAACTGCTTCGTTTTCAGAAAATGATTTTGGGAATTTGGCACAGAAGTCAGTGAAAGTAGTTCATCTGCATAAAAACCGGCCAAACTGCCTGTTTCCACGCACCGACTAGTAGGACAAGTGGTAGACAAGTGGGACAGGCATAGTAAGAAAGAGTGAATGAAATACCTTCTCTGCAGAAAACAATTTGTGGAACTTGGCAAAGAAATCAGTAGAAGTAATTCAACTGCACCAAAACCAGCCAAATTGCCGGCTTCCACGCACAGCAGCGCCTCAGGTTGCCCAGTGAAGCGTATTCTTTCAAAGTGAATTGTTAGGTAAGCAGTTCCGCCAACCCAAGCCCTGGGGTTCGCTGATAGCCGAACTGCTGAAATTTGGCTTTGATGGAAATGGCGGTACCTACCAAACCTCTAAACTGGCTTTCAAAGTGCTGAGTATTGTAGACCCAGTGTTCAGCATCGATGTTCAGGCGTTCAAGAATGGGCGGGATGCCGTTGTCGATACTTCCACGCTTGTCATCCCGTAGTTGGCGCCCGGTCCAGTCTACCAGTTCGAGGTAGTCTTGCAGTCGAAAGGGAAGGCCAGTAGGCATGTCCTGGCGCGGGTAGCCTACAAACGGGAACAGTTTTTTTGGTTGATGTGGTTCTGGTGATTCCGGGGCTTCTTGGGCAGTAGCTATCCGTTCTTTGGCAGAGGTAAATTCTGATGTTTCAGGTGTAGATGCCATTTGTGCCCGAATAGGGTTTAAGTCTACATAGGCCATGCAGGTTGCCAGCGCTTCTTCATCGAGCAAGGCCTGGGATTTGAAGCGAGATTGCCAGAAATGGCCGGTGCAGCCATCTTCTGCGTTGGCCTGGCGGGCGATGTCTTCATTCAGGGCTCGCATGAACCAGCTGATCGACATTAGTCGTTCACGCCATTCAGCGGCCAGTTCCGCTATGGCCTTGAGTTGTTCTTCGTACAGGTCTTTCCCAGCCATATACTGCTGAGTCAGGAAGTTTCCGGAATACAGCGTGTGCCAACGTTCAATCACTTGGCTATCTGTCCAGGCCTTGGCTTTCTCGGCGTTGATGTGTAGCACTATGTGGTAGTGGTTAGACATGACCGCATAGGCACAGATATCCAGAGCATACACCTCAACTAGCTGCAGCATGCGCTGTTCAATCCACCCGCGCCGGTGTTCGTAGTCGTTGCCGGAATGCTCGTCACGGCCGCACAGGAAGGCACGGCGCACGCACCGGGAGGTGCAGTGGTAGTAGGGTGTCGCCTCCAGGGCGATTTGGGTTTTCCTTGAACGTGGCATGTGTCTCACCCTGACGATTGTTGCTTGAGTGCTGTATAAAATACTGGATATACTTGTAGGGCTCAAGCTTTAAGGGGGGGGTACCTGGGTAGTTGTTATTCTAAACAGGTATTAAATGAACATTTTAATACCTAATTAGTCTTTCTTTTGCCTAGTTATCATATATGATACCTTCAGGGTCTAGGGGCAGTAGCAATGAAATGGGAGATTGTCTTTTACGGAGACGTACGGAACGACATTCTTAGCATGCCACCGAAGATTCAAGCCAGGATGATCCGGCTTTTGGAAATGATGGAAAAGCATGGAGCCCATCTTGGTGAGCCACACACAAAGCCGATGGGTAATGGGTTATTTGAGGTTCGTGCCAAGGCAAAAGAAGGCATTGGTAGAGGCTTTTTCTGTTATATGAAGGGCGAGTCAATTGTTGTGCTCCATGCCTTTGTGAAGAAAGATCAGAAAACACCCAATAGAGAACTGGAGCTTGCGAGAAACCGACTTCAGGAGGTGAAAAAGTATGAGTCTTAAGGCACTGAAAAAAGAAGCATTCAAAGATAAAGCTGTCCGCGATGAATATGAAAAGCTGGCAGGGGAATTTGAATTCATCGATCAACTTATCAGCATGCGTTCAAAGGCCGGGCTTACACAAGATGAACTGGCTAAGAGAATCGGAACCGCAAAAAGCAACATATCGAGGCTGGAGAGGGGTCGTGGTAATCCGAGCTGGGGAACTCTGCAGAAGTATGCCAAGGCTTGTGGTTACCGGGTTAAACTGGAAGCAGTCGAGGAAAAGGCGGCGAGCCTATAAAAAGGCAGTCTTTTTTATGTTCAGTGGTTTGTAGACCGGTTACGATCTCCCGATGAAGATTTCAAGTAGACAGTACTTTTGGTTGGTACTCTCCGGTTTGATACTGGGGCTTGTTTTCGCTATTGCCAATGCTTTCTATGTGGAAGTCATTAATTCATACTTGAGTTTAAAGATGGGAGCGTTAGTCTCATTGGTTCTGTCAGGTATTTGTTATTGCACCGTAATCTGGGAAATGTGGGACCGGTGGAGGCTAAAGCTTGTTGCTGCACTATTTCTGCTTGGTCTATTAATGATTCTGATACACCCAGTGCTTGTGATAATCCTGTACTTAGGTCCTGTTGCTTATTGGGTCGGTCTCTTCAGTGACTAATAGGACATGCACATTAGCTGGCTACGCAATGTCTTATCGCAAATGTTTAGCGCTGGAATCAAACCCGCTCAAGCGGTTTGGCCTGAAGATCGGCTTTATTGATAATATGGAAGATCTAAGCAGGGTTGATCGGGCTTTATTGGTAACTTTACCCAAGCCATTGTGTTTGCGATTGTTGCGCCTTTATTTCTTTAATGGTGCTCGCCATTATAAGAACGAATTGCACCGTTATAATTTGTTTCATCGGCAATTTGAGTTATTTGCGAGAAAGTACGGGGTTGGTATCGCCAGTGTGGAGATGAAAAAGCTATGTCCTTGGATTGGCCCATAGGTATATCGCGGGTGTAATAGCCCCTATTTAAACCGGACACCTAGGTGTAAGAAAAGCCAGGGCATTCTTCAGGGGCTAATAGGGCATGCGAATTAGTCGACTGTCAGAACCATAGGTTCATAGGTCAGTGCTATCGCCTGTAATGGGTTTCCTCGTTAGAGATTGGATGAATGCTAGAGTACCCAGGTTTTCGACATCCATAACGGATAACATTGTAATTCTTATTTGTTGACAAGGGGTGTTACTTTTGATGGCCACGTAGTTCGGTAATGCCCCCACTATCTATCTGGCTGAAGTCTGAATCACCGCATGTGTCAAAATCACAGAGTTTTGTCTTTCAAGCGGCTTTTTAGTCTCATTCAATGACAATTTTCAGGCAGTAAGTGATTAAAAAACATACGTTCTTTTCCAAAAAAGTTGATTTTGATCACAAAAAAATCGATGAATTCATTCAAATGCGATAATCTCCCCTTTAAGACCATTTCATTTTGGAGAGCATTGATGTCGTTCAACAGGCTTTTATCAGCGGGCCTCGTCGCCTTGCTTAGTACGTCATTTTTAACCGCTTGTATTGGGGGTGACGGGGGTTCGATTGATTCCAAAACGAAAGAAGATACCAGCCTTGAATACATCTGGCAGCACGACACCTTTATTAAAGCCTCTGATGCAGCATCCTATGATCATTTCGGTGAAGATTCAGACACAGACGGAACAACGTTAGTCGTTGGTGCTCGAGGATACATTCCCTATTCTGCATCAGGAGCAATTGCCCCTGAAGACACCGGTGCTGTTTACGTCTACACACGCAGCGGAGAATCCTGGGTAGAAGACGCAATTATTACCAACCCAACAGCGAATGACGCTTCACCTAATGTGTACTTTGGCAACAAGGTTGCCGTGAGTGGCGACACTATTGCAGTTGCAAGCATCCCGGAAGGACGGAATCTGGGTAAATCATTCGTCTGGCTTTTCAGAAAGGCTGGAACAACATGGAGCTTAGAGCAAACTCTGGAGGCCCATCCTGGCGCTAATGGGACGAGCTTCGCATTCGATATCGATCTAGATGGCGACACCCTTATAGTATCAGCCCCGTCAGAGAGAAGTGCTGAAACAAGGGTAATTAATGGCAGCAGCGCTCCAACCTACGGTTCAGGAACATTTGGTGGCGCGTACGTATTTATTCGATCCGGCACAATCTGGTCACAGCAAACTTACTTGAAACTCCCTTTTGACACGGGGAGGGATGTTCCCGGATTTGGTAGCTCGGTCAGTTTGGACGGAGATAGAGTGGTGCTTGGCACTCCTCAGCTATCGTTGTCTGAATTTGGAGTGTTCGGGCCAGAGACAGACTTTGATGCATTGCATGCAGCATCTTACTCGGGCTTAGGTGTCGGGGCGGCGGTGACTTATGTTCGATCAGGCACTAGTTGGTCCATGGAGAATCTAATCTCTTTCGGAATCTTGAAAGATTCTAGTAACAATGATGTTCAAAATACCAGTCGAAACTTTGCAGACCACGTCAAACTCAAAGATGATGTCCTCCTCATTTCTACGACCGATGACTCTTATGGCTCCAATACTATTAGTCAAGGCGAAGAGCTGAACAATTTGACAAAGGGCACAGTTAATGCAGGAGGTGTATATCTCTATCGCTTTCAAAACAATCAATGGAGTGTAGAGGCACATTTCAGAGCTTCGAATCCAACTGGTGGTGATGACTACGGTGCTAGCGTGGATATTTTTGGTGATCGCGTCGTTATTGGTGCTCCTAGTGAAGATGCTCAGATAGCTGGCGTGAAAAATGGGGATGGTGTTGCTGATAACTCAAATCGACATGAGGAATCAGGAGCCGCATATATTGTAGAGTTGATCGATGGGAAATGGACTCAAATTGCCTATCTAAAAGGTCCTTTCAATCATGTTGATGGAGAAGTCGGTGCGTCTGTCGCATTTATTGATGCAGAAACTGTAGCCGTCTCTTCGCCTAATGACATCGTCGATCTTCCTGGGATCAACAAAGGGCAGTTCTTTGATATCCCCGGTTATCGTGGGGGAGGAGGTATGTATGTATTTAATCGAATTGAAAATCCGCAGAGCGATTCAGTCGCACCGGTAACTACCACTTCCATTTCAGTTGGCGCCTTTAACGCAAGCAATGCACCTGCATCGACAAAGTTAAGTTGCACCGATAGTGGACCGGGTGACGCCTCATGTTCAGCGACATATTATACGACGGATGGCAGTAAGCCAGTTGCCGGTCAAGGCACGACGCAGACGTATACCGCTGATGCCGATATCTCATTAAATCAGTCTGGCACCACCGAACTGAAAGCTTACTCTGTCGATTCTGTTGGAAATGAAGAGTTTGTTAGAACCTTTACTTTCACTTTCGATACAGACCTTCCCACTTCCATCTCAAATGCTTCTACAGGATCATACTCAGATCCTCAGTTAGTCAGTTTTCAATGTGATGACGCAAGTAGTGGTTGTTCCGTTTTCTATACTTTAGATGGTGCCGATCCTTCAGAGAACTCCTCAAAATATGAAGACGAGCCTATTTCTGTAACCGAAAGTGTGACGCTGAAATTTGTTGCAATTGATGATGCTGGCAATGCCGAAGACACTATTAACAGCCTAGCACTTGTGATCGACATTGATGCGCCGGAAACCACAGCGAGTCTAGCGGCTGGAACCTACAGCACTACTCAGTCTGTGACTTTGTCTTGCACTGACGACGGTGTTGGGTGTGATGCGACCTATTACACTACTAATGGTTCCGATCCAACGACGTCGTCGGCGCAGTACACTGTCCCGCTTGAGATCAGCACCTCAACAACGTTGAAGTTTTTCTCGACTGATACAGTGGGTAATCAAGGGTCGACTCAAACTGCCGAGTATGTCATTGATACGGTTGATGCCACGCCGCCGGCTGTCAGCAGCGGTGGACTTACCCCGGGTGATGGGGCAACGGGTGTAGCCCGCGATAGCGTGATCACTGCCGCCTTCGATGAAGATATTTTTGCCGTCACCGTCGATGACACCACCTTCACTTTGGCCACCGATACCGCGGTCAATGGAACGGTGAGCTTCGACGCCCTGACCAACGTTGCAACCCTGACGCCCGACGGCAAAATGGCAGTGTTGACCCCTCACACCGCAACGCTGACGACCGGAATCACTGACCTGGCGGGTAATCCACTTGCCGCAGATGAAGTCTGGACCTTTACCACAGCGGATGGTGCGTGGCAGGCAACCCCGGACACCGTCGATACAAGTGCGCAGGATAACAATGGCGGCCGTGTGGTGGTCGATGAACAAGGTGTGGCCACCGCCGTGTGGCTGCAGTTTGATGGCACCATCAACAGCGTAGTAGCTAATCGCTACGTGCCAGACACCGGCTGGGGCAGTTCGCCGGCCTCACTTGAAGCTGCCAGCGGAAATGCGTCAGGTGTCGAACTTGCGGTAGATAGCGACGGCAATGTGTTCGCCGTTTGGCAGCAGGTCGACGGCAGTGGCGTCTCGCACAGCTGGGCTGCCCGATATGAGGCTGCATCCGACTCCTGGGGCGCAGCTGAACAGCTGGATACTGGTGCCAGCGACTCCGGTGCAGTGAAGGTCGCTGTAGATGGAAACGGTAACGCCATCGCGGTCTGGAATCAGTTCGACGGTACCCGAGTCAACCTTTGGGCCAGTCGTTTTGACTCGGGCATCTGGAGCACCGCCGAACTAATCGAGAACGAAGACAGCAATGAGGCGCTGGAGCCGGCACTCGCTATGGATTCCTCTGGCAATGCCGTGGTGGTTTGGGTATTGGGCGACGGCATCCTGACGGGTGACGTTAAGGCGACCCGCTTCAGCGGAGGGGCATGGAACACTACCCCGGTCGATCTTGAGACCCGCGCTGACTTGGATCTTGGCTTCGCTCCCCAGATAGCAATGGATAGCAATGGCAATGCGATTGCCGTCTGGGGCCAGGCCGATGATAGCGGTAACTTTAATACCTGGGCCAACCGCTACAACGCAGTAGCTGGCACCTGGAGCGGCGCAGAGACGATTGCCGATGGCAACGGCAATGTGATGGCGCCGCAAATTGCTGTGGATGGCAGCGGTAACGCCCTGGCGGTTTGGCTGCAGGACAATGGAAACGACGTTTGGAGCAACCGCTTTACGGTGGCCGGCCCAAGCTGGGGAACCCCGGAAATCATCGACAACCTGGCGGGCGCCCCCATGTCTCCGCAGATTGCGATGGATGCCACCGGTCATGGTATTGCCATCTGGTTTCAGGAAGACACCGTGCCGCAATCCAGCACGCTGGTGAACCGTTATGTGAAGGGTGCTGGCTGGAGCGGAGCCACCGCGATAGAGAGCGACGATACCAACGAAAACAACCTCGACAAACCGTCGCTTGGTATGAATAGCAAGGGTGAGGCCATGGCCGTTTGGCATCAGAGGCAGAGCGGTGGGACATTTGATCTTTGGTCGAGCAGTTTTGACTAGGGAGTCGCTCTGACTGGTCATTAGGGTAAAGAAGCGCTCACGATGCTGCCACTAAGCTGGCAGCTAGAGAGCGTTTCTAGCTTTGAATGTTGTGAAGCTAACAGAACACTCAGTGGAATAAAGTTTAAAAGCGAGCTTAGCAAGACGGATATACAGCCCCTCCCCAAAGGGCTGCTGGTTGAGGGTTAGGTTCATGCCACCCGGTAAACAGGCCACCAGTAAACCGAGGCACATTCACCTGAAGTAATAGGGCATGCGTATTGGTTGGCTATTAAAGCCAGAAATCTAATAGGCTGGTGCTATTAACTTGAATGCTCTACATCATAAACCGCTAGTTTGGGTGGCCCCGTCAATAGTCGACTGGCTGTCACACGGTGTCAGGCAAGCCCTTTGAGCAAGGTTTTTGGTGCCGTGTATTGCCATGTATTGCTCGGCTTGCCGATGTAGTAACCCTGGGCATAATGCACTCCCAGCTCCTTTAAGCAATCCAGAGCGGTTTCGCTGTCAACGAACTCACCCACCAGATCGAGGCCATAGCTTTCAGCGACTTTCACCATGGCCCGAACAATGGCCTGGTGCTTCTCGTTCTCGGCAATATCGGTGATGAACTGGCCGTCGAGTTTAAGGACGTTGACCGCAAAGTGATTGAGGTATTCAAAGCTGGCCAGGCCAGTCCCAAAGTCGTCGATGGCGACCTGAAACCCCAGGGCTCGCAAGCCCTGTATATTGGTAATGGCGTTGTTACGGTTTTCTACTTTGTCGGTTTCTGTAATCTCGATGCAAACCAGGCAAGGGTTAACATTGTTCACTTCCAGGCTGTTGGTTAACCAGGCCACCATGTCTCTGTCACTCAAGGTGGCACCGGTTATGTTTACGTTCAACATCCCCGACTCGCCAAGGCTACTCTGCATTTCCTCGAAGTGACTGAACGTATAGTCCAGCACCTGCCGGTCAAACTCGGTCAGGTAGTTGAACACTTGGAATACGGGCAGAAAATCGCCCGGGTTGGCGAGGTAAGGCCGTCCGTCCCGTGTTTTGGTGTTAAGCCGGGCCAGCACTTCTGCTTTGGTCGTTTTGCCGTTGCTCAGGCTTCGAATGGGTTGCAGCCATAACTCCAGCCCGCCATTTTCAACGGCATTCCGGTAGCGTTGGAATACCCCTATCATGCTCTGACGCGAGGCCACATCCAGTATGGATGCCTCACTGCTGATGCGCATGTTGGGCTCCTTGACGGCGGTTGACCACAGGGTGTTGAGTTTGGCCAGGTTTTCCGTCATATCAGACCCCAGCTGGTTAAACGAGGCTATCGCACCATCAATGGTGAAGCTGGTGTCATCAACCGTGATCCTGACTTCCAGCAGGTTCTCCAACTGTTGCATGTTTAAGTGCTTTGAGGGTAATACAGCCACGAGCGTTAAATCGCTCACCTTTGCAATCGTTGCTGTCGGGAGCAGCAGCTGGAGCGTATTGAACAGCCAGGTTTCGAGGTTACCGAGTTGCTCCCACGACAGAGTTTGCAAGTAGATTTGGTTGTTCACAGGCTTATAGAACACCCCGGCAAATGCATTGAGCTGCTGCTTTTCAGACCACCGGATAAGGCCACGTTCATTAAATGCCGGTGACCGGTGATCGTGTTCTGCCTGCCATGTCGAACTTCGCAGGGCCCGGTCCCGGTCTACCCGCATGGCTTGCAGGGTATCCATGGTAATAAAAACCGCCAGGAGCAAGAGCGCCAGCGAGGCCATCTCCGCCATTTCATTGATTTGCGAGTAGCCGCCTTTACCAAAGTAGGCCATGCTCAGATGCGCAATAAAGACCAGCAGCAGGGCGTGGCTAAGGGTGGACCGGCTGGCTAACTGGGCTATACCAATAAGCACAGGCAGTACCAAAAAGAGTGAAACCTGGGAAAATACCCCAAGGCCAACAGCAGGCAGCAGCAATGGCAGAGCAACCACAGCAGCGACCAGCGCGATGCTTTGCCAGTTTACGGGTTGCTTGTGGGTTAGCCATTGGCCCACCAACGGCAGGAAGACGACGGTGCCAGTGAACTCGCTCAGCAGGTAAATCAGCAACCCGAGAAAGGCCGATTCCAGGGTAAGGCCGGTTGACAGAACAATCAGCAGGGTTCCTATTAGGGCAGACGGCAGCAGTGAAAAAACAACCAGCAGGCCCAGTCCGGTGAGGCGCCGCTTAGGCACGGAATCCGCAAAACGCCAGCGTTTGTCTACCTGCCAGTAAAGTAAGGGGCCTATCAGGGTTAATAAATTCAAGGTGCCAATTAGCCAGCCCAGAGGCCCCAGTACACCCTATAACCAAAGTGCCGCGGCAACCCCCAGAAACAGTTGTGGCCGGTGCGTAAGTGCTGCCACGGCGAAACCGGTTACGGGCCAGAACATGTAGCCCTGAGTGCCAACGGGAGACAACCATACCGGTAGTTGCATCGATACAATCAGGGCAATACCGATGAAAACCTGCTGTAATGCGAGAGGCATGCGTCCCTCGGTCGCTGCTGGTGAGGGTTGAGTGGTCATAGGCTTGCTGACCAGTCCAAACCTGATTCGGAGCCGGACGCGTCTCCAGTCAGTGGCTTCATGGGTGGCATCCAGCGGCCTTGACGCAGGCGACTGTTTAAAGGGTGCAGCAAGTCTGAGTAGTGTGCGATGCAGGCCTTGTGTGACAAGGGCTGTTTAAAGACCGCAGGTATCGTTACCGTCGATCTTTTGTAACTTGCTGCTTCGATTCTCAGAGGTTGCTCCAGGGGCTACAAACGGTAGGTCTGTATTGTTATTGCCCAATTGCCGTAGACCCCTTCGATACGGTCGATCTTCCCAGACCGATCAGTCATGAAGGGCTAAAATGCGTTTTCCGTACTAAGACCAATGGGTCATCCACAGGCGCTAGCTATCGAACCCATTATTCCATAGCCTGCTGCTATTGGCTGGGAAAGGCGTCAGAACAGGAGCTATCAGCACAGGAACCAGGGGGTAAGTAGATTAGCCGGGAATTTACTCTACAAAGTTCATAGGTCGGTAGAAATGCCGGCAAAAGCCTCCCGTGTTGGTCGCAGGATAGGGTGAGTGTCCCTCAGCTGACCGGTGGACTGCCTGGGTAGGCACAGTCAACACACCTAAGATATTGGAGCTATTCAAATGAGCGCATTTTTAGTAGTGGATACCAAAATTAAAAATCAGGCAGCTTATGAGGAGTACAAACAACTGGCAAAGCCGATCGCGGAGAAGTTTGGCGGTGTTTATCGGGCCAGAGGCGGTCTGATGGATATCCGGGAAACTGAGCTTTGGTCGCCTTCCCGGATTGTCATCATCGAATTCCCGGACATGGAAAGCGCCCGGGGGTTTGTAGATTCAGATGAATACGCCCCGGTGAAACCCAAACGTACTGATAACGCCGAATGTACTTTGTTCATTGTAGAGGGCAACTGAATTGTATGCGCTTCAAACCGCTTATGCACGCTAAGCCAGCTGCATATGCTTGATGCCACATCCCTGCTGATAATTGCGGGCACGTTTCTGGTCGCAGGGGCCGTTAAAGGCGTAGTCGGACTCGGTCTTCCGTCCGTTAGCCTTGCCATACTCACTGTTGCGATGGATCTGCCAACCGCGATGGCGCTGCTGCTTGTTCCTGCCTTTGTTACGAATATTTGGCAGTCTATTGTGGGTGGAAACGCGAGGGCAATTCTGGTTCGACTTTGGCCATTCTTTGCGATGGCCACACTCACGGTCTGGATCGGAGCGGCAGCGCTCACTCGCATCAACCTCTCTTTATTGACTGCGCTGCTTGGCGGGTTGTTGATTACATACTCAGTGGTGAGTCTGGTTGGCTTCCGAATGGTTATATCAAATCGTCACGAGCACTGGGCAGGGCCAATAGTTGGTTTCATAAACGGCGTGCTCACCGGTATGACGGGATCATTCGTCGTGCCTGGTGTGATGTTTCTGCAGGCGATAGGGCTGTCGCGAAACATGCTTATTCAAGCAATGGGCATGCTGTTCGCAGTCTCCACCGCAGCCCTGGCTGTGGCGTTGCAGCAATCCAGCTTTCTGACACCGCAGAGCGGTGCAATCTCCGTCGTAGCGGTAATACCCGCGATCGCCGGTATGGTTCTCGGTCAAAAAATTCGGAATGGCTTGTCCGAACAGACGTTCCGTTCCGTGTTTTTTGTTTCCCTGTTTATTCTCGGCACCTACATCATTGTGAGCTCGCTTCGAGCATTTTACCAGGCAGGGGCAGGGCAATAAGCCATCGGGCCTGCGCGCTATGTGACTATTGAGGAAATTGTTCTGATAGCTTGTTTAAATGTGCTGGGGTGGGTTTCCACCCTGGCTGTCACCGTTGGGCCCCAAACGAGGCACGTTAGATCACCTTCCCGCAAGGCGTGCGCGTTCACATGATTACGCCCGAAGGGGGAGGAACCAGCCGCCAACGCCCTTGAACACCCGGCAGGAGATCCCGAGATAGACGTGACCAAAGCAGAAGCTGGCGTGCAAAGCGAAGCCGGAGAAATTAAAGATCAGGCTCGCAAATCCTGGATGCCCGGGGAAAACCTGTTAACGCTATCGCCGACTTACAATGAGAAATAGGCCATTAGTACGCCTGCAGTGGTGCGCTCTGGGGCTCATGAAGCTGCCATTGGTCGGTATTAACGGTATTCACAGGCCGTCTGCATATCTTGCGCCAGGCCGTCGTATCGACCTGTGTTAGCGCCGCCGCAAACACGACCGCTTTCATGCCCTCGCATACCCCGGCTGTCAGGTTGGCCATGCCATGATACCCGCAAGAGGGTGTGCGGTGTCAGGGTAGAAAAATGGACTTCACGTTGATGAATTCCTTCATACCAAAGCCCCCGTGTTCACGACCATAGCCAGAGTTCTTGACGCCGCCAAAGGGCATGTTCGGGTCTGCCACGCCGAACGAGTTAATGCGAACCATACCGGTATCGAAATAATCGCGAGCAAGCATCAGGGCGTGCATCTCATCTTTGCAAAAAATCCCACCACCCAGGCCATAGCGGCTTTCATTGGCCAGCCTCATGGCGTCTTCGTCACTGCTGGCGCGTATGACTGAGGCAACAGGACCAAAAATTTCATCGTCATAAGCGGGCATGCCAGGGGCAAGCTCCGACAAAACGGTGGCCGGGTAATACGCACCTGTGCGGTCGGTTGGCTCTCCTCCGCACAGTATTCTTGCCCCTTTGGCAACACTGGCATCGACCTGTGCCTTGACGGTATCAAATTGCTCCTGGCTTGAAAGCGGACCAAGTTGGCTGTTTTCATCAGTGGGGTCACCCAGTTGGATTGTCTTCATTTGAGCGACGAAGGCGTCTACAAAGGCATCGTAAATTTTGTCAGTTACGATGAATCGCTTTGCTGAAATGCAGGTCTCGCCGTTGTTGTACAGCCGCCCCATAACGGAATATTTCACGGCGGTTTCAATGTCGGCATCCTGCAGCACAAGGTAGGCATCGTTCGACCCCAGTTCGAGTACGGTTTTCTTCAGTGCTTTCGCGGCTACAGCAGCGATGTGTCGCCCTGCTTCATCGCTTCCGGTCAGTGTAATGCCGCGGACTTTGGGGTGGGCGATCAGTGTATCGCTGGTATCGTGGTTAATAATGATGACCTGAAACAGCGCTTCAGGCAGGCCTGCCTCTATGCATAGTTCACGCAGACGCAGGCCAGAGCCGGTACAAATACTGGCGTGTTTCAGCATACAGCCGTTGCCGGCCATCAGGTTGGCCGCCAGCACGCGAACCGGCTGATAAAGGGGGAAGTTCCACGGCTGAATCGAATAGATGACACCGATCGGCTGGTAGCTGACAATCCCTCGTTTTTCGTCGGCACCGTGCGTGCGTTCCTCGTCGGCCAGCAGTTCAGGGCCGTATTGGGCGGTGTAATCAAGAATCGCCGCGCATATCTCGACTTCAATGTAGCCGTCTTTCAGGAGCTTTCCGGTTTCAGTGGTCATCAGCGCCGCCAGTTCATCGGCATTGGCGCGCAGCGTCTGTGCGATTCGCTCAAGGTACGGAGCCCGGTCCCGGTGGCTCAGCTTGCGCCACTCCAGAAAGGCTGTATGACAGGCCTCAAGACGCTCCGTCGCTTCCGCTTCGGACATGATGTTGTAGGTTTTGATTTCTTTTTCAGTCGCGGGGTTCACCGTAGTGATGGTCATGGTATTTGCTCCTTGCGAATCTGCCGGGAAATACAGCACGATACTCTAAGTCATTGAATAGCCAGTGAACGCGCTGTATCCCCAAAACCTAAGGCTAACTTCACAGGCACAGACAGTCTGTGCAACAGCGAACACAACATGCGGGTATCCGGTTCATAGCCCGCTTGATGCAATAGCGCTCAGGAGTGCTCAGATAAACAGGCACAATAAATGACTATCAGACTTATACCGTACATTGGCGGGTGCTAATGGTTGTAAGGGTCTTACTCGGCGGCCGCTTGCAAGGTGGCTGTCACCCGGGAGCTCACGGCTGCAGTATGCTTTTCGAGACGGCAGATCGTTCCGAATCAGACACGATAAATACGCCATTGAGCTGGAAATCTGCATTATGCCCCCCACCTCTTGTTCACTTGGCCAAAAAGAAGGCCTGAACCCGACGTTTCAAACGGAGGTTTATTATGACCGATCAACCATTTCTAACCGATGTTAAAACACTGCGTGAGCGCGCTCGCAAACACATAGAAGAAGGCGCGGTAACGGAAGGCTACTCGGCAGACCGGGAAAACGTTACGAAGATTCTAAATGAGGCGCTGGCCACCGAAATTGTGTGCAACCTCCGTTACAGAAGCCACTATTTCCGTGCAGATGGCATCAAAGCCAATGTTGCAGCCCAGGAGTTTCTTGAGCATGCCGAACAGGAGGCTCAGCATGCCGACTGGCTGGCCGAGCGTATTGTTCAATTGGGTGGCAAGCCGAACTTTTCACCCGAAGGGCTGTTGAGCCGGTCCCATGCTGAATTCGTCGAAGGCGATAGCCTCAGAGAGATGATCAAGGAAGATCTGATTGCCGAACGTATCGCGATCGACAGCTATCGGGAAATTGCCCGGTACCTTGGCAGTGAGGATCCGACTTCAAGGCGGGTGATTGAAGAAATTCTCGCGCAGGAAGAGGAGCATGCCGAAGACATGGCCGGCCTTCTGAAAGACCTGCCTATGGATGCCTGAATGCTACACCAGCTATTAGGACATGCACCAGCTATTAGGACATGTACATTGGTCGACTATCAAACTCATGCATTGCTTAGCTTGGCGCTATTGACTGTAATGAGTGCCCGCTCTGTCGGGATGAGACAGTCCCAGGAGGGCACGGGTCGAATACAGCCTGATACTGGCCAGATCCGCAAAAAGTCGCTAGTCTGAAGCAAACTAAAGCGGGAGCATCGTCCTCATGGATAGAAAAACGAGAGTTAACCGTTAAACGTGGGCAACTACAATGACCATGCGCAAAGCTCGTTTAATTGTCGCGGTGGTAGGTATCCTCCTACCTTATTTGGCGCGAATGCCTCGAGGCATCGAGTGGTTGAAGCAGTATACGGATACCGATTTCGGAGGCTGGCTGTTTTTTGCTGCTTTAAATGCGGTAGCCTGGGGTTGCATCCTCGCTTTAAGCTTCAAGTATGAGCGGCCTGCTTCATTGTTGGCGCCATGCATTCTTGGTTTTGGCTATTTGGCATGGGCGTATGGCACATTAGACTTGAGCGCCAACCCAAACGCGGCTATCGCGCTGGTCATTATCCCATTCTATGCGCTTGTGCCGATCGCAGTCGGCGGCATACTCGGTTACATCGTGGATCGTATGTTGCGGCGCAAAAAATTGCCAAACCAGTAGTTGCAGTTCGTTCCGGGCTTGGCGTCCCTCTACCGAACGCCCTTTTCTCCGCTCTATAAAAGCGTTCAACGGGGCTACCCAGTTATAAGAGAGTGGAAGTGTTGAGAATCGGAATTATCAGGTGACCCGGGAGACTTTATGGCTACGAAACTGGTTCCGAATCTACTTGATATAATTTCAATTACTTTGGGAGAGTAGTATGTCGAGTAGGTTGAGGCTCGTTTGTAAGTCGATCATTCTAATCAATGCAATGGCTACTTCTGTATTTATCTATATTTATATTGACGTGCTGCATATTTATTTTGACATGGATTCTGTGCTTGCTATTCTGCTTAGTGCATTTACATACACAATAGTAAGTTATTTCTTCAAGAACGTTGTTACAAAACCGATCCTTGTCAGAACAAAGAAAGCTCTTGAATTATCCTCATTGTCTGCCGGTGTAATTTTATTGCTTACTTATGCACTGTTACCATTTGGATTTACACCTGTTGCATATGACGTGGTGTTTTTCCTACCATTGATGGTTATATCGTTCTTTCTATTTTTGTTAGCTATTTCCATATCAGTACTCTATGTTTTTATTAAAGATTAATAAAAAAACATACTGCAACACCAGCGTTTTTATGCATGTCTGACGTCAGCTATCTTGGCCGGTTAAGTGCTGTTAATGGGTCAGAAAGTGTGGTGGCCTCCATTTAAACCGGACATCTTGGTTGGTAGACAAGTTCGTTCTTCGGCTACCAGTAGAACGGGTGCTTGGAATTGCTATACTAGGTGTGTGCACATAGAGCATTGTCGAGACACCCAGAATAGTCGAGTAACGAGTGAAGAAGCCATAGTCAGAAGTATATATCATGGCACTCAGGTTCAGTGGTGCTTGCTCTGCTAATTCCGGGGCCGCGGTCTTAAGGTGGACTATCTGGTATTCAGCGGAGGTTATAGTACAGGGTTATGGTAATATGGCGTTCTCTTCAGGAACGCTGTCTATTCTATTCGTCTACCCAAGCCCAGGAGCTGTACTGTGACCACTAATGATATCCTACGACGCGTACGTTATACCTTCGATCTGAAAGACCGCACGATGGTCGATATTTTCGCCCTGGCCGACTACGAGGTTACCGGTGAGCAGGTGGTTGGATGGTTAAAAAAGGAAGAAGACAGTGAGTTCCTTAAGATGACGGATAGAGAGCTGGCTGTGTTTCTTAATGGTTTCATCAATTTCAAGCGTGGTAAACGTGATGGTCAGCAACCAGAGCCCGAAAACCGCCTGAACAATAATAAGGTATTCCAGAAGCTCCGAATTGCGTTGAACATGAAAGCTGACGATATTCTGGACGTTCTTAAGGTGGTCGATTTCCAACTGAGTCAACATGAGTTAAGCGCTTTTTTCCGCAAGCCGGGCAACTCGAATTACAGGGAATGCAAAGATCAGGTGTTGCGCAATTTTTTACTCGGTGTGCAGCTGCAGTTAAGGCCCGGTGATACTGGTTCGGAACCGGTAGCAGGGTAGTCGGTTCGGATACGCCATCGAACCGGTACACACGCGACAGCGTTTTTACTTGCTGAAAACCACAACCGGTATTGAGTTTCTCAGCCGGGATTCAAATCGCAAGCGTGGCACTTTTTTCGATATCAATGGTCAGGTGCAGTTGTCGGGTGGGCAATGGTCATGCGGGTGTCACGGTTGAGATGCCTCGGCGCCTGCATTCCTGGCTCTCTGTTATTCCATCGAAAATAGGACCTAATAATTACCAATGGACATATTGGTATTGCATTGGCATTAATATTCCGCTCTACTTGGGTTTTCAGACTTAACCTGAGTCAGCACTATATGAAGCGGTTCCTACAAAAACTGATCTGCCTGCTTACCTTGCTCCCCGCAGCTTACGCCGACCCTTTGACGGTACTGGTCCCGCCAGATGTCTGGGAGGACTATCAAACCCTGCTCGACGGCCGCGACCCGCTCGCCATCACCGATTTCTCCGGGCCTGGCAGTCGCCGCGATGTGGTCGAGGTAATCCTGATGCAACAGGCCCTGGAGCGGTCACGCGCTGATTTCGAACTAACCTTTGTCACAGAAGCCGACTATGAAGTTACCCTTAAGGCGTTAGCCGAGGGTACTGCCATTGCCTCAGCAACCAGCGCCTGGCTCAGCGACCTGACCGAGCGCTGGCAGGAGCTGTACATCACCACTGCCGTGATCGAGCGCGGGCAATTTGAGGCGGGTTTTTATACCCCGGTCAACAACAGCCAGGCCCTGGCTGCTAGTACCGACTCTGAGCTGCGACGCTTGCGGGCAATCTCCAGCCGCAACTGGGCGGTCGACTGGGAAACACTGAACGCCTTTGGCCCCCAGTCTCTGACTCATGCCGACACCTGGGGAGACATGGTCGAAGCGGTGTTCGAAGGTAGCCAGGATTACCTGCTGGCGCCGTTTCAACAGAGCGAAGGCATGCAGCTCCAACTCGACGCCGGCACACTGGTACCCATTCCAGGCGTCAAGATCGGCCTGACCGGCACCCGGCATTTCGCTATATCCCGGGCGCACCCCGAAGGCAGCTATTTCAACTCATCCTTGCACCTGGGGCTGATGCGACTCAAGAAAGCCGGTGTCATCACCCAGGCATACAAGGACGCCGGGTTTATCAATCGCCGGGTCGAGGATTGGCGAGCGGTCACTGTTGATACGCTATTGACCACCAATCGGGAGTCGCGTTAGTTACAGCATGGTCATCGTACGTTAAACGAAAGCAACGGATGGGTGGAACAATAGGTCATGTACATTAGGCGAGTATTATGACAATGGTCAGGTGGGTGTCACGGGTGAGATCCGTGGCAAAGGTTTAATAGATATTCTAGGACATACGATTTCGATATCCATAAAGGATAATTTCGTAACCAATAATTATTGACAATTGGACAGAATTTTTTAGGCGAATGTCTTTGTGTATTATTTGATGCCTGAGCATATAAACAGGGTAGGTGATTTATATAAGCCCATTCTAGGTTTTGTAAGAATCGTTCAGATGGGCTCTAGATGTATAACTAATGTCTAATTTGTACGTTTTTGCGTTGTATAAAAAGTTTTCGGACTATCTGTAGGATAGCGCCGAGCAAAGGGGCTGGATAAAGTACTGGATGGTTGATCCCAGCTCATCCCTCAATTCAGCTATTTGTTGTCCATTGCTACTGCCATTTGAACCATTTCTTTTATTTTTCTAAAAAATACAATAACGTTAACAACGTAACTCCAATCGAACCGGAGACTAGTGCGACTGACGATCCTCTTCGTTAGTGACCCTCGGGTCTGGCTCGGCGGAACCAATCGGCAGGAACCCTTCCTGAATTGGACGGAAGAACAGCCAAAACCAAGAAAACTTGCGGGTTTGACGGCGATCTGTAGCCGGGACCAAAGTTGAGGAGTATCTGTGAGTATTTTCAAGTCTTTGGCTGCCCTGATTGCGGCCACCCTGCTTGTCGGGTGTATAGAGCCGGAAGTTGACACCGGTTCAGCATGTGACGTGACCGATTTATCTGTCTTTACCGGAGGTACTGAGGGATTCGCCGACGGTACCGGTGCTGCAGCGCAATTCAGTAGCCCATTAGATATCACCACCGACGGCACGAATCTATTTGTGGCAGACGGCGGTAATGATGCAATCCGCAAGATCGTGGTAGCTACGGGTGAGGTGACAACGTTCGCAACGTTCGCTGAAGAGCCTCGGGCAGTTGCGGTCGATGGGACCTATCTCTACGTGGCCAAGGACGATAACACTATTGACCAGATCACGATTGCTTCCGGGGTGGTGACGCCGCTGCCCCTAGTTGGCTCGATCGACACCGTTCTCGGCATGGCGACCGACGGTACCTATTTGTATTTAGGGGAACGGGGTAGTTCCCGAGTCAGTCGGGTGAGGATATCCACCGGTGAAGTTACCGTGTTGGCAGGCTCCACCAGAGGTTTTTCAGACGGTACGGGTATCCAGGCTAGATTTGCTTCTCCTATGGGCATCGAGATTTATGATGGTAATCTCTACGTGGCGGATTTCGGGAATAATCGGATTCGCAAGATTGTCATCTCCACAGGCGAGGTCACAACCTTAGCCGGGACGGGTGAAGAGCGTACTGTTGACGGCGAAGGCAGTGCCGCCGCATTCAAGTCACCGACCAGTCTCGTACGGGATGGCGATGTACTTTATGTATCCGACTATTTAGGCTCCCGGATTCGAAAAGTGGAGATATCAACCGGTAAAGTGACCTCCCTTTCGGCCGAGGCGGATGCGGATTCCGGTGCGGATGCCGGCGGCGACCTTTTGTCACTGCCCTTAGGTGTTACTAAAGTGGGTTCAGCGAACGATCCTGATGGTGTCCGACTCTTTGTGGTTGAGGGAGTGGGTAACAGAATCAGTGAGCTTCAGTACACCAGCAATGAGTGCGAGGACGAAGTAGCAACCCAGACTTCGGTGAAAGGCGCGGTGACCGGTCTAACGGCCAAACTGGTGTTGCAGAATGGCAGTAACGAAGTCAGTGTTCTCGGCGACGGTGAATTTTCCTTCGAAGTCACCTCCGGCAGCAGATATAACGTTGTCGTTAAAACGCAGCCCAACGGGCAGCTATGTACGGTGACCAATGGCAGCGGTACAGCTACTGCCGCTGTCAGTGATGTTGCCGTAAGTTGCCAGGCCAGTGCCACGCCACCCCTCGACCCAACACCACCGGCTTCACCTACTATTGCGGATCTAACCACGGTGGATCGGCAGCCAACGCTTTCTGGCACCTACGACGCTTCGGATGCTGGGGGTGGGTTATACGTGAACGTCAATGGCAGGACGTTCACCCTGGGCACTGACGACGAACTTACCGCCTCCGGTGATAACTGGTCTTTGGACATCCCGACAGCGATGGCTATCGGTAGCTATGACATCAAGGTCACTGTTGCAGATACTGCAGGTAACACCAGTTCCGCCTCTGGCAACCTGACTGTGGTCCTTGCGCCGGCGTCTCCCACGGTAACGCCCGTAACGACCAAAGATCCGACCCCGACGCTCTCAGGCACTTTCGAAGATGCCAACACCACTGGCTTCACGGTGGATGTCGGCGGTGTTACCTATACCCGGGGTGTTAGCTCGGCTTTGAGTACCGCGGGTAACTCCTGGACCCTGACGATTCCGGATGCCAATGCTTTGTCCGCAGGTTCCTATGAGGTGGTGGCTACAGCGACCGATGGTTCAGGCGACAATAAAAGCGATACCACCACCCTTGAGCTGGTGATCACCTCCGCGACCAGTGCAACGGACTGGGTGCTTAGAGATGTCCTCACCAATGATCCTAACCCAACGATCAGCGGGTTCTTCCCGACCGATCACGGAGGGTTTACTCTATACTTGGGGCGGTTCACAAGCGCGACCAGGTCTGTTTGGTGGATCGGTGCTGAGACAAGAGTCATCCCTGGTCAGGGAGAAGTATTGGTTGACAGGTTTAGCCAGCAGACCGTGGGTACATTTGACCGGTCAACAGGCGAATGGCAAGTGACTATTCCCAGAGGCCTTAACCTCGACAACCTCGACTCCTTCGAGTTTACTGATGGACTACTTGAGGGTCAGCACGAGCTGATAATAAAGGACCGTTCTGGGGATGGGTCTTTTGTTGCAAGTAAAACAGTGGCTGCAGCCAAGTTAGTGATCGATTTTACGGCACCAAGCGAGCCGACGGTCACATCACTGTCAACCATCGAAACGACGCCAACGATCACTGGCACTTTCGATGCGGCCGATGCGGAATCGTTGACGGTCGCGGTGAATAACACCACCTATACGCTCGGCACCGATGCCGCTTTAACCGCATCCGGTGACACCTGGAGCCTGGCCATTCCCAGCGCGCTAAACCCGGGTACCTATGATGTGGTGGTGACGGCTACAGATGGCGCGACCAACAGCGCCTCCGACAGCACGAGTAACGAGTTGGTTGTGACGGCCCCGATACCAGCTGCGCCTGAGGGTGTAGTGGCGACGGCCGGAGATGGCGAGGTGACTCTGGCTTGGGATGCTGTAGCTGGCGCTGCAAGTTACAACGTTTATTATGGAACCAGCAGCGGTGTCACCACGGCAAGTGGTACGGAGTTGCCTGGAGTAAGCAGTGGGGATGCCGTAACCGGCCTCAGTAACGGCACGACCTACTACTTCATCGTCACGGCCGTCAGCACAGGCGGCGAAAGCACGGGCTCGAGCGAAGTCAGCGCGACGCCAGTCGATCAGCAGGCGCCGACCGTGTCGGCCACACCCGCAGGCACCAGCTTCACCACCAGCGTGGATGTCAGCCTGGCGTGCATCGATACGGGTGGCTCCGGGTGTGCGGCTATTCACTACACTCTGGATGGTTCTGCGCCGACCACCGGCTCTACCACCTACAGTGACGTGATTCCCATCAGCACCACGACTACCTTGCGCTTTCTGGCGGTGGATGGTGCCGGCAACCAGTCTGCTGTAGTGAGTGAGACCTATACACTTTTGCTGCCTGTAGCCCCGACGGGAGTTTTGGCGACGGCAGGCAATGGTGAGGTGAGTCTGACCTGGACTGCTGTCACCGGCGCCACCGTTTACAACCTTTATTATGCCACCAGCAGTGGTGTGACCACGGCGACCGGGACCAAAGTTGCTAATGTGAACAGTGGTGATGCCATTTCCGGGCTTGTAAACGACACGACCTACTACGTGATTGTTACCGCTGAGAATGCCTCTGGTGAAGGCCCTGCGTCCTCGGAGGTCAGTGCCACACCAATAGCGCTGGATACCACGCCGCCGGCTGTCAGCAGCGGTGGACTTACCCCGGGTGATGGGGCAACGGGTGTAGCCCGCGATAGCGAGATCACTGCCGCCTTCGATGAAGATATTTTTGCCGTCACTGTCGATGACACCACCTTCACTTTGGCCACCGATAGCGCGGTCAGCGGAACGGTGAGCTTCGACGCCCTGACCAACGTTGCAACCCTGGCGCCCGACGGCAAAATGGCAGTATTGACCCCTCACACCGCAACGCTGACGACCGGAATCACTGACCAGGCGGGTAATCCACTTGCCGCAGATGAAGTCTGGACCTTTACCACAGCGGATGGTGCGTGGCAGGCAACCCCGGACACCGTCGATACAAGTGCGCAGGATAACAATGGCGGCCGTGTGGTGGTCGATGAACAAGGTGTGGCCACTGCCGTGTGGCTGCAGTTTGATGGCACCATCAACAGCGTAGTAGCTAATCGCTACGTGCCAGACACCGGCTGGGGCAGTTCGCCGGCCTCACTTGAAGCTGCCAGCGGAAATGCGTCAGGTGTCGAACTTGCGGTAGATAGCGACGGCAATGTGTTCGCCGTATGGCAGCAGGCCGACGGCAGTAGTGTATGGCACATCTGGGCTGCCCGCTATGAGGCTGCATCCGACTCCTGGAGCGCCCCTGTGCAGCTGGATACCGGTGCCAGCGACGCCGGTGCAGTGAAGGTCGCCGTGGATGGAAACGGTAACGCCATCGCAGTCTGGAATCAGTTCGACGGTACCCGCAACAACCTCTGGGCCAGTCGATTTGATTCAGGTACCTGGAGTACCGCCGAGCTGATCGAGAACGAAGACAGCAATGAGGCCCTTGAGCCAGCCCTTGCTATGGACTCCTCTGGTAATGCTGTGGTGGTTTGGATACTGGGCAATGGTATCTTTACGGGTGACGTTAAGGCGACGCGTTTCAGCGGAGGGGCATGGAATACCACTGCCGTCGATCTTGAGACCCGCTCTGACACGGACGTAGGCTTCAGCCCTCAGGTTGCATTTGATAGCAATGGCAATGCGATTGCCGTCTGGGGCCAGGCCGATGATAGCGGTACTTTTAATACCTGGGCTAACCGCTACAACGCCGTAGCTGGCACCTGGAGCGGCGCAGAGACGATTGCCGATGGCAACGGTAATGTGATGGCGCCGCAAATTGCTGTGGATGGCAGCGGTAACGCCCTGGCGGTTTGGCTGCAGGACAACGGAAACGACGTTTGGAGCAACCGCTTTACGGTGGCCGGCCCAAGCTGGGGAACCCCGGAAATCATCGACAACCTGGCGGGCGCCCCCATGTCTCCGCAGATTGCGATGGATGCCACCGGTCATGGTATTGCCATCTGGTTTCAGGAAGACACCGTGCCGCAATCCAGCACGCTGGTGAACCGTTATGTGAAGGGTGCTGGCTGGAGCGGAGCCACCGCGATAGAGAGCGACGATACCAACGAAAACAACCTCGACAAACCGGCGCTTGGTATGAACAGCAAGGGTGAGGCCATGGCCGTTTGGCATCAGAGGCAGAGTGGTGGGACATTTGATCTTTGGTCGAGCAGTTTTGACTAGGGAGTCGCTCTGACTGGTCATTAGGGTAAAGAAGCGCCCACCATGCTGCCACTAAGCTGGCAGCTGGAGCGCTTCTAGCTTTAATTGTTCTGAAGTGAACAGAACACTCAGTGGATTAAAGTTTAAGAGCGAGCTGAGCAGGACGTATATACAGCCCCTAAAGGGGCTGCTGGTGTAGGGTCAGGTTCATGCCACCCGGTAAACATGCCACCTGTAAACCGAGGCACATTCACCCACGATGGACACCAACGTCACATCGTCTGCTGCAAAGCTCCTTCGATCGTCAGATTGACGTTGGTAACCCGGTCTTCCCAGTCATAATTCTCAACGTTCAGCAGGGTTGCTTCGCCATTGTCGGAATTACGCCGAATACGGTCGGATGGCTGATCCTGTTTCGAGATTGAATCGAGCGGTACCGCTGGCCCAGCGGTGATGTTGTATTGGCTGGCATCAATGGCTGTGAACTTGCCGTTCATCGGTGCACCGTACGCCCGCTTGGTGATGTTGCCGAGGGCCCATTGAATGGAGCCCGCCCCGTATTCATTGATCATCCAGTTCCAGTCCCATTGGCTGTAACCGTTGATCTGCCGGTGCAGGTACTGGTCGAGAACATCCTCGGCTGCGCTGTATCCGTTGCGATCACCAAAGGTGTAAACCTCCCAGGGCCGGTTGGTTGGATGGTCGGTCCGGGCGTTGCCACTCCAGCGCAGGAAGTTCTCATAGGTCAGGTCGTAATCCATGTACATCTGCGAGGTGTACGGGATGTCTGCTGTTTGCTTGAAGAACGTAATCGTTATTTCGCGTTTGGTGCGCGGTGGCATCTCAGCCCGATACTGCGCACTTTGAGATACGGTGTTGGTTTCACCATTGGTTTCGCTCCACCCCTGAGTGGCGCTGAATTCAGCGCTGATCTCTGTTGAATTACCCATTACACCCAAATCGAATTCATAGGTGTTGGTGATGCCGATGGTCTCGGAGAACGAGAAGTTTTCTTCCTTCGACCAGCTCTCTGTTTCGTCGTAGGTCAGTGTCGCGACTTTGGTGTCTGTTGTATTGCCCTCGTTACGTATTTCATAGGTGACGGTTTTGATCGGCACCCGGTTGTACACCTGTGGTTCACCCAATTCGAGGTCGGATGGATTGGTGACGAAGCGGATGTTTTTGAGCTGCATTTTCAGACGCTCACTGGCTCGATACCCTCCCGAGTAGGGGTCGTTACTGTTGTAGCGGGCCTGCAGTGTGTACTGGCTGCTGTTATCCTGGTAGATGCTGTAATCTTCGCCTACGTATTGTGAACCGGTACCGCCTGTCCAGGCATAACCCAGATAGTGGGCCAGATAGGCAAGTGGCCTGTGAAACTCGGAATCGGAGATGATTGTGTATTTCAAGCTGGCGGCATCCTGCTGACCATAGAGTTTATCCGAGTAATTTGGTATGTCGTCGTTGACTTCAGCCTGTACAGCAAGAGGAAGGGACAGTGCGCCGCTCAGCGCGTTGGCCAGGGTGGCCCTGGAGCTGGATAGAGTCATGTTGTTATCCTTTATTTTTGTGTTTGGCAGTCGTTCGCAGCGCTACCTTCAAGTCGGTTTGGCGGCAACGCCCCATCGACCGGCTAGTACCAGGCGGTCGATGTACTGAGGCAACTCCAGCTCCTTATGGAGTTGTCTTACAACGTGGGCATTGTTGCGGAAGATTCACTCGGTGTGCAAAGAGGAAGTCATGTTTTGTGCGGGAGTCGTCGTTTTGATGGTTACGATGTTTAACAAAAAAGTCACACCATGCATCTATCAATGCAGTTCCTTTGGCAAGCAGTGGCAAACAGGGCATGCACGCTAGTGGACTATCGGGGTCATTAAGTTCATAGCCTGAACCTATTGTTTATGATGGGTGTCCGCGCTTGCCGGGTGCCCGTTGCGCCCTCTGACGAACGCATTGATTTTCAACTGAGCCATTAAGTACTCAAAAAGAAGGCTGCTTCCAGTTTTTGAGTGAGCCAGGCACTACACTTGAGGAAAATGTGCCAACGGAAACGTGAAAATGGACGACACTTCTGGTCGAATGATCCTGAGCAACCGGGAGGGCTGGTCTCGATCTCCCGGCCTTATCTGCACGGTTGGACTGTATTGCTCCATCCTTTTGTCTAACTTTGCGATTGCCGAGCAGTCTACAGACAGCAGTATGATCACACCGGCGCCGGTGCTGGCGCCTGATAACAATTCCGATGCGCCAGACAGAGTCGAAATTGACCCCGTCGCTACGGATGATGAGATAAGACAACGAATCTCGGATATTCTACAGACGACCAACTGGTTTGGTGGGCCTGAGGTCACTGTTCAGCGAGGGATCGTCAGGCTCACTGGCACGACTGAGAGCGATGAATCCAGGCGGTGGGCTGGAGACCTGGCGAGGAATACAGAAGGCGTGATTGCCGTCGTCAATCAAATCGAGGTGCTGCCCTCAAGAATTTGGGATTTCAAGCCCGCCTATCAGGAACTGTATAATCTGGTGCGCGGGTTCGTTCAATTGCTGCCCCTGATCGTGGTAGCGCTGATCGTCATCATCATTTCATGGGTTCTTGCAAAGTTGACAACCTTTGCGCTGCGTCGCTGGCTTTTAGCTCGATCCGGCAGTCAGCTGTTGCGCGAAGTATCGGCCCGGGCGGGTGGGCTCGTTGTCATGGTTGTTGGCTTCTACCTTGTGTTACGTATAGCAGGGTTAACACAACTCGCACTTACCTTGTTGGGTGGTACCGGCTTAATTGGCTTGGTGCTGGGTATCGCTTTTCGCGATATTACCGAAAATTTTCTGGCCAGTTTATTCTTGAGTCTGCAGCAACCGTTTCGTGAGGGCGATCTGATCGAAGTGGCGAACGCCACAGGCTACGTACAGCGGTTGACCTCTCGCACTACGGTACTGATGACACTTGACGGTAATCAGCTGCAAGTCCCCAATTCGACAGTCTTTAAAAGCACGATTCTCAACTTCACCAGTAACCCCAACCTGCGCGATAGTTTTATAGTGGGTATAGGCTATGAGGATTCGATACCGTTCGCCCAGGAGGTTGCTCTTAAGGTGCTCGCTGACCATCCCGCCGTTTTGAGCGAACCAGAGCCCCTGGTGCTCGTCGAAAACCTTGGATCCTCTACGGTTAACCTCCGCATATACTTCTGGCTCGATGGTAGTCAGCACAGCTGGTTGAAAGTGAAATCGTCTGTTATTCGCCTTATAAAGCGGGCCTTTCAGGAATCGGGAATCTCACTACCAGACGAAGCTCGCGAAGTTACCTTTCCGCAAGGCGTACCCGTACACATGGTAGCGCCCCAGGGGCAGACGGAACCAGTTGTCTCCGCGCCAGAGAAGCCACAAGGAGATCCTGAAATAGTGGCAACCAAGGCAGAAGCAGGCTTGCAAAGTGAGGCTGGTGAAATAAAAGAGCAAGCTCGCAATTCCTGGACACCAGGGGAAAATCTATTAACGTCATCGCCGGCTGAGAAAAAGCAATAGGGCATAGCAGTTAACAAGGCAAGCGCGTCAGCGGGCCATCGTCAAAGTGACACCATGGGCCAGTGATATTGACTGAGGTGAGTGTTGAATAACGTTCAACTTCAACAGTACCTGGCAGCTCTATTGGCAGGTAATACTGTCAAGGCAAGGCCTGCCTTGCCTTTTGAAGAAGCCTCGTAATATGCAGCGCTCAGGTTCGCTTGACAGATGAGTAAATTCTCCTCCAGTTTCCCATCGGAAGCTGGGTTGGATACTATTGATCATCCATGGTCTGGTGTTGGTCCGGGTCGTTTTTTCAGCGCTGTGTTTCTGCTCGCTGTAGCACCATGATAGTTGGAGAGGTCTATCCAGTACATCCAAAAACACTGGCAGGGCAGATGCTCGCTGGCTTGGGCGTTTTGGGTCAATCTGGTCGTCTTGAATCTGGTCGTTATGATGGTGCTGCGGGCACCCGTAGCCCTGGAGTGGATCGAGTTTCCGGTGTACCAGTCCCGCTGGCAATTGATTGGCGTGGCCCTCGTATCAGTATTCTTGTTGCCCTGGCAACTGGTCGGTCTGGTACGCACGTCTCATCGGGTTTGGGTCGATGAACACAGGCGTATAGGGCCGATTCTGGTTATAGGCATCGTAGTGCTCAGTTGCTTCAGTCGTGTTCAGACTTACAAAGAAGAGCTGCCGACCTACCGGGAACACTGGGCCAACGGGTTTCAGGCGGACCCTTTGGCCCGCTATCACATCGCAGTGTTGGATGAGCGTAATCTGATTCATCTGGAAGGGTTTTTCGGTTTTGGAATGACTCGGGAGCTCGAGGAGTTTGTCGAAGCGCTTGAAGAACCAGAGGCTATTGAAGGCGTTATTCTGGACAGTGGCGGTGGTCGGCTCTACGAAGGGCGGGCTCTGGCCGAACTGATTGAACGCCACCAATGGGCCACGTTCAGCTCGGTCGGTTGTAACTCTGCCTGTCCGCTGGCCTTTGTGGCCGGCACGAGCCGGACGTTAGCGAACGGCGCCAGGTTGGGGTTTCACCAGTACGCCAATCCCATTACCCGCGAAAGCTTGTCGAGCCAGGACAAGGAATATGTTGTCGACCGCCAGCATTATGCCGACCGAGGCATCGACCGTGCCGTGATTGACCGCATGTTCGATGCGCCACCGGGTGGGCTGTGGTGGCCGACGCTTGAAGAACTGCAACAGTCGGGTCTGGTCAGCAACTTCGTGGAAGTCGACGATATTTTGCCCGCAGAATATCGTCAGCAACGGTATCAACCTATTCGTGAGGCCTTAAGTTCTGTGGCCCTATTTGAAGTGGGTGCGCGCCTGGATCCGGAGTTTCACAGTCAACTGGTTGATGCATTTTGGAAAGAGCGGGCGCTTAGTGGTCCGGAATTCGACATTGTGGCTGTGGCACCACGCTACTTTGATGATTGGGCGATGACGGTAGCAGACCGGGCCAACGATGCCGATTTAACGGCGCTGTTATCGGAGATGGGCGATTTGATGGCGTCTCATTCCAGGTATTGCCCACAAATGATCGACCCGGCGCGCTATGGGAATCTCGACTACCGAGCTATAACCTCGCAGGAACACTGGCAGCGGCTCAAGGCGCTATTCACGCGCGTTGTTTATAATGCCGAAGATCAGGTCGCAATGATGGAACCGGCTGAGTTTCAGGCAGCCGTAGAGCGTATTCAAGCCAACATGGGTGACGATATTCGCTATCTCGATAATTCGACGCACACCGAAGCCAATACGGCGGATGTTTGCCGGGTATACAGTCGGTTCTTTCAGGAGATCCTGGCCTTGCCAGAAGGCCAGGGGCCTGCCTTTTACCGGCGCATGCGGTTTATCAATGCATCATAGTGGCGGTCGGTTTCTTGGCCAGATAGTGCCCTGGTAGGGCATGCGTATTGGCATAATGAGCAAGCCAGTGATCGCTTTCCTGTGCCACCACTGGCCTTCTTTCAGGTTACTGAAGCAGCGGATTACTATTTGTACCACCGTATGTAAGAGTAAATGATGAACAGCGCGGCACAACCAGACTATCTTGACAGCTACCATTATCGACTATCGAGAAGGTGGTTACTGGGGGTTGCCTCAATAGTCGATGTGGGTGTTTCGATATGGAGTCGTCACGACTGAATGGTTTTGCAGGAGTTAAATGATGGAAAAGCGCTCTTTTTTTTCAGTAGTAGTTATAACAGTAGCATTGGGGCTAGGGTTGGCATCCTGTTCGAAATCCGATGACGATGTCGTCACGGCACAGGATGTCGAACAGGAAACCAGGGAGCTGATAAACACACTCAGGCAATACACCGCCAACCAGCGTGACGAGGCCGTGGAAGAAGCCGGTCAGGCACTGGAAAGACTCGATGGTAAGATCGATGAGCTCGAAACCCGAATCGACAACAACTGGGAATCAATGAGCCAACAAGCTCGTCAGGATGCCAGGGCCAACCTGAACAGACTGCGTGAGCAGAGAAGCGAATTGGCCGGCTGGTACGACAACTTCAGAAACAGCTCGGCCGGTGCCTGGGATGAAATGAAAAAGGGCTTTACCGACGCCTACCAGGTAATGAGTGATTCCTGGGTAAATGCCAGGCGTGAATTTGAAGACGACAATGAGTAAACGATAAGCGCCATGGTTTACCGGTGTGCCATCTCTGCCGAGCGCTTGGGCACCAGGGTCTCTTTGTTGACTTGAACCCGGCTGCAGGCTTTCCCGTAGCCAAGCGTGTATTTCAAGGCCGGGTAAACCCGTGAGGTACTGATGGCGTAGCCAATGGCGATAAGGCCCCGGGTACCCCATTGAGCCCGAATGTGTTCACGCAACACATCCGCTTCCGGGTCATGGGCAAGCACCAAATCGGTGAAGCGGGCTACCAGGGCCGTGTGTTCGGGCAGGTTATCGAGGTCGTTTGTTACGATGGCGCCAACGCGTTCGGGGTTTACCCTGGCCTCCAGCGCCATCGTTGTTACCAGTTGGGTGCAGGGTCCGCAATCGTCCCAGATAATTGCTCGTAGTCGGGCGGCAAACAGCGGCTCTGCCGGCAGCTTCCCGGCGTGGGATGCCATAACCTGAAACCCGAGGTACTTCAGAAAGCCTCGAAGGTCGGTCCGTAGAATCTCCTGCAGATAGCCAACGTCGTAATCGTAGCGCCGCTGCATGCCCGTCAAAGCTTTGTTGAATACATATCGGATCACAGTATCACCCTGTACTAAGAAATCAGTCGTTCGTTGAATTCTAGGCATCTGGCTAACTGAGTGAAGGGACGCGCTATCCCAAAGTGTCGTGAATATTGTTCACGTTTCTTTGTTGCTATACTTTGCCTATGGACAAATTACGGTCACTGGAAATCTTTATAGCCACGTGCGATGGCGGCAGCTTTTCGGCTGCCGCCAAGTTGTGTGGCAGTGATCCTTCGACGGTCAGCAAAGCCATCGGCCGTCTGGAAGCGCAACTGGGGTTTACCCTGTTCCAGCGCTCCACGCGGCAACTGCGGATTACGGCAGCCGGCGAGCGCTACGCCGACACCGTTCGCAGCATGCTCCAGAGCCTCGCAAGCTGCGAAGAGGCGTTGCAGCAATCCAACAACTCGCCCACAGGTACCCTGCGCATCAGTTCGGCCGTCTGCTACGGTCATCTCTATCTGCGTCCCTTGCTGCAGTCGTTCTGCCAACAGTTTCCGGATATCCGGCTGGAACTTGAGATCAACGATCTGCATGTCGATCTCATCGATAACGACATTGATCTGGCATTGCGCACCGGTTACGTCAAAGACAGCCGTTTGGTGGCCCGTCGGCTCAGCCCGATGGATTTCCTGGTATGCGCCTCCCCCCGGTATCTGGAAGCGCATGGCACACCGCGCTGCCGTGAAGACTTTCATGCACACCCATGGATAGGTTTTCGCATTAAGGAAACCCGGCAGTTGCAACCCATCCTCCTGCCCGATGAAACCGGGGAGTACCTTCCCTATGAATTGCAGCGCCGGTACATCACCGACGATGGCGAGGCGATGGCCCATATGTGTATGGATGGCCTGGGCATTGCTCAACTGCCACACTTTCTCGCCAAAGAGGGCCTTGAATCGGGTGCCCTGGTGTCGCTCTACCCATACTACCGGCTCCCGGAACCGGGCAGCGGTGTGTTCGCCATCTACCCCAAGCGCGATTATTTGCCCGCCAGAACTCGAGTGCTTATAGACTTCCTGACAGCGGCATTGGCTGACAAGGGAGAAAACGCCAATCGCACCTGGGCGGAAGCCTGGGTGCCGGTGAGTGCCGGCGGTCAGCCGGTTGCTGGTGCTATTCAGGCGAATACCTCATGTGCCATGGCCGAAGGTCACGCGGGCGATTGTTAACGCTCAGGACACGGTGAATTGGCCTACCGAAGATGCGGCAGGGTGCGTCATCCCGTAAACTCTGCCGATAAGATCACCAGACACGTGTTGATGGACCCATGCAGCTGTTTAACGACATTCGGTTCGATAACCTAAAAGGTGACATCTTCGGTGGCCTGACGGCTGCGGTGGTGTCTTTGCCTATGGCGCTGGCGTTCGGCGTTGCGTCCGGTGCCGGTGCTGAGGCCGGGCTTTACGGGGCGGTGCTGGTTGGGTTGTTCGCGGCCCTGTTTGGTGGCACTTCGACGCTCATATCCGAGCCCACCGGCCCCATGACGGTCGTGATGACGGCCGTACTCACTACCCTTATTGCCGATAACCCGGAAAACGGCAAGGCTATGGCGTTTACCGTGGTTATGATGGCCGGGTTGTTCCAGATCGCGCTGGGGGCGCTCAAGCTCGGCAAGTACATCACGTTAATGCCCTACAGTGTGGTCTCCGGCTTTATGTCAGGCATTGGTATCATTCTGATCATCCTGCAGCTGGCGCCTTTCCTCGGTCACCCGAGCCCGCCGGGCGGGGTAACGGGTACCCTGGCGGCCTTGCCCGGGCTGTTAACCTCGATCAGGCCGGTCGAGTTCATACTGGGTGCCGTCACCATTGGCATTCTGTTCTTCGCGCCCAAGCAGTGGACGCGCTATGTACCCGCCCAACTGATCGCCCTGGTCGCGGGCACTCTGTTCTCCCTGACGATTCTTGGTTTCTTTGAGGTTCGCCGCATTGGTGAGATCGATCTGGGCTTGCCCTCCATGGTCGTGCCGACCTTCAGTTGGGGCCAGTGGAACGAAATGATCGTAGACGCTCTGGTGCTGGGCACGCTGGGCTGTATCGATGCGTTGTTGACCGCCGTTATTGCCGACAGCCTCACCCGTCAGGAGCACAAATCCGATAAAGAGCTGGTCGGGCAGGGCATCGGCAACCTCGTCTCGGGCCTGTTTGGCGGTTTACCCGGTGCCGGTGCCACCATGGGCACGGTGGTGAACATTCAAACCGGGGCGCGTTCGGCGTTGTCGGGCATTGTGCGGGCGGTCGTGTTAATGGTCGTCATTCTCTGGGCGGCGAAACTGACCGAGAGCATTCCCCTGGCGGTATTGGCGGGTATTGCCGTGCGAGTGGGCATTAACATTCTGGACTGGAGTTTCGTGAAACGTGCACACCGCGTTTCCTGGAACGCCACTTTCATCATGTATGGCGTGATGTTTTTAACCGTCTTCTTCGACCTCATCGTGGCGGTGGGGTTGGGTGTTTTTATCGCCAATATCATCACCATCGAGCGGCTCAGCCGCGAACAAACCCGAAACATCAAAACCATTACCGACTCCGACGACGCCATTGCGCTGAACAACGAAGAAAAGCAGTTGCTCGATGAAGCCCAGGGCAAGCTGCTCTTGTTGTACCTGAGCGGCCCGATGATTTTCGGAGTGGCCAAGGCGATTGCCCGGGAACATAATGCCGTCATGAGTTGCACTGCCATGGTGGTGGATATCAGCGACGTGCCTCTGGTCGATGCCACCGTCTCCCTGGCCATTGAAAACGCGCTCAAGGATGCCCTGGACGCCGGCAAGGAGGTGTTTATTGTTCGCCCTGCTCAGGAAACATCGAGGTTTCTGGAGGGCGTGGGGCTGTTCGATATGGTTCCGGCCCATCATGTCTGTTCTTCGCGGGTAGAGGCCTTGCGCCTGGCTGGTGAGGCCATTCGTTCACATCCGCAGTAACCTGCTCCGGGGCTGAAGCCAGCCCCCCATTTCGGCGCCCCCTTCCAACGCTCTCAGTTCCGGATCCGGACTTGTATCTGTCATGGCCGAGTCGGTTCAGTGCATCCGTTTACATTTCTGGCAGCCCCGCCACCCAATTGTTCCAGGGGTTCAACGCCAAGTCCTGAATGGTGATCGATTTAACTCGACACTCGAAAATATTTTGACAGCACCAGCCTCCTGTGGTTAATTTAGTTTGAGACGTGAAATTAAAGGCCGCCCTGATTCAGTCAGGGAAAAAACAATAAACCATCACAACCAGAGGAAGGCCCCATGCTCAAGCTCAAACACTTAATCGTTTCTACCTGCGTCGGCACTCTGCTGGCCGTGTGCAGCACTCAACTTCTCGCCGAAGAAACGGTGACCGTACTGCATAACCAGCAAGATCAGTTCATTCGCGATACCTGGGATGAAATTCGGGTCGACTTCGAATCCCAGAACCCGAACATCAAGGTACAGCTGGATTTTATGGACGACGATGCCATGAAAGCCCGCTTGCCCACGCTGCTGCAATCGAACGCCAAACCCGATCTGTACTGGAGCTTCGGCGGCGGCAATTACCGGGTGCGCGCTGAAGCGGGCCTGCTTGCAGACATCACCGACAAGGCAGACCGCCTGAGAGCCAATATTGGTTCGGGCGCCATGTCCGCCTTTGAGGTCAATGGCCGGCTCTATGGTGCGCCCTACCGGCTGGCTCAGGTCGGCTTCTGGTACAACAAGGCGTTGTTCGAGCAGGCCGGTGTGAATGCAGACAACATTGAAACCTGGGATGACTTTCTGGACGTCGTCAATACGCTCAAGGATGCCGGCATTACCCCCATCGCCGCTGGCGGTGCCGAACGCTGGCCGCTGCATTTTTACTGGACCTACCTGGCCATGCGCATTGGCGGGCAGGATGTGTTCCAGTCGATTCTGGCCGATGAAGCAAGCTTCGATAACGAGCACTACATTCGTGCCGGTGAAGAACTGCGCCGCCTGGCAGAGCTCGACCCTTTCCAGCCCGGTTACCGGGGCATGGCCTATAACGAAGCCGCCGGTGTGTTCGGGAACGGGCAGGCCGCTATCCACCTGATGGGTGAATGGGATATCGGCGTGCAAACGTCCGAATCCGAAAGCGGTGAAGGCGTCTCCGGTGATAACCTGGGTTATTTCAATTTCCCTATGGTAGAAGGTGGCCTGGGTGACCCTTCAGCGACCCTGGGCGGCGTCGACGGCTGGGCCTTTACCTCGGGCAACGGCAGCGATGCGGCCGTGCGCTGGCTGGAGTTCTTCCTGGCGCCAGAACAACAACGCAAACTGGCTGCAGCGGGCATCATCATTCCGGTTGCCAATGGCGCGGCTGAGGCTGTGGAAGACCCGCACATGAAGCAAATTGCCGAGAACATTGCCAACTCCTCCTGGCATCAGGTGTTCTGGGATCAGGCGCTGGGCGCTGATGTGGGCGGCGTTATCAATGACGTGTCGGCCGAGCTGTTTGCCGGTGAAATCTCACCGGAAGACGCCGTAGATCGGGTACAGCAGGCCTGGGATTTCCGATAATTCTGCCGAAATGTTCCCTGGGCTCATTGGCGGCAAAGTCAATGAGCCTTTCTTCGATCAAAGCCGTTCGAGACTGTCATGAAATCTGTTGATATCGCGCTCGAAGCGCAGCGTACCGGCCGATGGTCGGCCGTGAAAGACTGGCTGTACCGCCAGAACACCGGCGGGCGCCTGTCTACCTTATTGTTGTTTATTCCACCGGCGCTGATGGTGTTCACCCTGCTGGTAATCCTGCCAATTGCTGAATCCGGTGTGTACAGTTTCTACCGTTGGAATGGCTTTACCGCACTGTCTGAAAGCGGACGCTGGGTTGGCTGGCGCAATTTTCAGTTTATTCTGCAGGATCCGGTCTTCCATCAAGCTGTGTGGAATACGGCGAAGATTGTGCTGATTTCCCTGCTGATTCAATTGCCGCTGGCTATGATGCTGGCACTAAGCATCGCCAGCAAGGGCAGCCTCAATACTCTGTTCCGGCTGGTTTACTTTCTGCCCTTTATTCTGGCCGATGTCGTCGCCGGCCTGATCTGGCGGTTTATTTACGACGGTAATTTTGGCCTGGTTGCGGCCTTTACCCAGCTGTTTGGCATGGAGTCGTTCTACCCGCTGGCAGACCGGGACTGGGCCTTCAATGCCATTCTGGTTGTGGTGGTCTGGAAGTATTTTGGCTACCACATGATGATCTACATCGCCGGGTTACAAAGTGTGCCGAATGATCTGGTGGAAGCCGCCCGGCTCGACGGTGCCAGCCGGCTGCAAATCATCTTTCGCATCAAGCTGCCGCTGATCATGCCCGCCATTCGGTTGTCGATATTCTTCAGTGTTATCGGCGCGTTGCAGTTTTTTGAAATGGCGATGCCGTTGGTCACCTCAGGCGGCCCCAGTGGCTCGGCACATACCATTGTGACCTACCTTTACGAATTCGGCATTGTGCGTTCGCGCATCGGCTTTGGCAGCGCTGTTGCCGTGTTGCTGTTTGTTATGTGTGCCATCTTTGCCTTTGTCTATCAACGCTTTGTGATGGCGAGGAATACCGCATGAAGGAGATGACCGATCGACGCAGTGTCTCTGCCAGTGTGGCGCGCTGGGGTTTATTGCTGCTCGCTGCCCTGTTTGTTTTACTGCCGTTCTGGATGACGACACTCGGTGGCTTCAAGAGCCTGGGGGAATTGAGGGTCAGCCCGCTGGGCTTGCCACGCCAGTGGGATGCCACCGCTTATCTGGATATTCTCACCAGCAGCATGACCTGGCAGATGATGCTCAATTCCGTTGTCATTACCGGCTTTACCGTTGCCCTGGTGTTAATCATCGCCTCCATGCTGGCATTCACGTTTTCGCACATCCGGTTTGCCGGCAAACAGTATCTGTATTCGTACGTGATTCTGGGCATGATGTTTCCCGGCGCTACTGCGATTCTTCCGCTGTTCATTAAAATTCGGGACATCGGTTTGCTCGATACCTATGCGGGCGTCATTCTGCCTCAGGTTGCTTTTGGTCTGGCTATGAGCGTGCTGTTGTTCCGAACCTTCTTTGAGCAATTGCCGAAGGAGCTGTTCGAGGCGGCCCTGGTCGATGGCTGCAGTTATGGCCGGTTTTTCTGGACCATTGTGATGCCACTGTCAAAACCCATTCTGGCCACGGTGGGTGTGTTCATTCTGGTAGGGAGCTGGAACAATTACATCTTCCCGTTAATCATGCTGAATGATCAAAGCGTTTACCCCTGGCCCCTGGGGCTGATGGAATTTCGTGGTCAGTACGGGTCGGAATGGAATCGTATTCTGGCCTACATTACCGTAACAATTTGCCGGCGGTGGCTTTCTTCCTGTATGCGCAAAAATACATTGTCGCCGGGCTGACCGGCGGTGCGGTTAAAGGGTAATTTTTCATGAGTGCAACCATTACCAACCCGATTCTTCCCGGCTTTAATCCGGACCCGTCGATCTGCCGGTTAGGTGACGACTATTACATCGCTACGTCCACCTTTGAATGGTATCCGGGCGTGCAGATTCACCACTCGACCGACCTGGTTAACTGGCAGTTGGTCAGCCGGCCCCTGAGCCGGCCCGACTTGCTGGATATGCGTGGCAATCCGGATTCCTGTGGTGTCTGGGCACCTTGTCTTACCTACAGCGAGGGGGTGTTTTATCTGGTCTACACCGATGTTAAACGCCACAGTGGCGATGCCAAGGACGCGCACAATTACATCACCCGCTGCACCACGATCGATGGCGACTGGCAGGCGCCGGTTTACATCAACAGCAGTGGCTTCGACCCCTCGCTGTTTCACGACGACGATGGTCGCCGCTGGTTCCTGAACATGCTGTGGGATTACCGGCCAGACAAACCGTCTTTTGGTGGCATAGTGCTGCAAGAGCTCGACCGGAATAACCTGTCCCCGATAGGCCCGGTGCACAATATCTTTGCCGGCAGTGACCTTGGCATGGTGGAAGGGCCGCACCTCTACAAACGAAACGGGTACTATTATCTGCTGACGGCTGAAGGGGGGACTGAATACGACCACGCTTGCACCCTGACCCGGTCTCGCCAAATAACCGGGCCCTACGAATTGCACCCAAAACAGCACCTGATCACCGCCCGGTTTGACCCGCAATGCCCCTTGCAGAGAGCTGGCCATGGCGATCTGGTTGAAACCCCGGAGGGGGAAACCTATCTGGTGCATCTGTGTAGCCGCCCACTGGCCAACCGGGGACGTAGCCCCCTGGGCCGGGAAACCGCTATTCAGAAGCTAAGGTGGGGGGATGACGATTGGCTATGGCCAGATGCAGACGCCCTGTCGCCTCAGGTTCAGGTGCCAGCGCCACACACACAAAACCACAAACCAGCACCAGCCCGGGAAACCGACATAGACTACCGCTTCACGGCCAGCCGCCTGCCGGTGGATTTTCAGTGGCTGCGTACGCCCTGCCCGGAGACCCTGTTCAGCCTGAGCGAACGCCCGGGCTATTTGCGCTTGTACGGAAGGGAATCGCTGGGGAGTTTGTTCAACAGTTCACTGGTGGCGCGGCGTCAGCAAAGCCACCGGTTTAAGGCCTCGACTACGCTAGACTTTCAGCCCAGGCATTTCCAGCAGATGGCAGGGTTGGTGTGTTACTACAACAGCCGCAAGTATCATTATCTGTTTATCAGCCATGACGAAACTGTCGGCCGCTGTCTGGATGTCATGAGTTGCCTGGCAGATGCCAATGGCCATGGCCATTACCCGCTGAAGGGCCAGCGTATTCCACTGCCAGCCGAGGGGCTGGTCCGGTTACGGGCCGAGGTGGACTTTGAGTATTTGTATTTTTCCTGGGCGAGCCAGAGTGAAAGCTGGCAACGGCTACCACTGAAGCTGGACTACTCGGTGCTCAGTGACGAAGCCGGTACCGGCGCAGGCAATAACTTCACGGGGGCCTTTGTTGGCATGGCGGCTCAGGATCTTTCTGGTACGGCAATGCCGGCGGATTTCTCCACGTTTGAATACCGGGAGTCGACCTGATTCGGGTAACCCTTTCTGGGGTTACGCAGGCGCGACTGCAGGCCGTTCGGTAACGACCCTAAGGAAGGGGTTCTAGCGAAAACCAAGAAAGGAAAGAATCGCCAAAACGATAACAACAGCACCGACAATATAGACGATATTATTCACAGTAACTTCTCCTTAATTGCAAAGCTCAATTCGGGTTTGCGCCGTCGTCCCTGTGGCGCGAGATGTAACCTCCTGTAGTGGCTGCTCCTTACTGCTCCTTTGCCTCATCTTGGTTCACAATAGGCTGTTGGGAATGTCGGGTCTGTTCGCTGACGTACGCAACTCGAAATAATTGAAAAATATTTTTGATGCTCGTTATAGGCCAGATAAACCATCGGCAAGCGTCATTAACTTGGCTTGAACACTGGTTGCTACCAGAGCCAGTTAAACTCATCGTCCATGCAGGCAAAGCTGCCACCCACCTACCCGCTAGTGATGAAGGTACCTGAGCACTCATTCAGATCAGTAAGGGCTACTTCGTGGGACTGAGTGTTGCTTGAAAAGCGTTAGCGTTAAGTAGGTGATGTTTAAAGAAAATTATTGAGTACCAGAGTAATGGTAGCCGTAGTCGTCACAAAGGCGATCAGTGCGAGCAGGCCATCCCGTGCGATCAATGCCAGGCCGAACGCAGTTAGTGCTATGCCGGCACCATTGGCGCTGAAGGGCACTACTTCCATCAATGGCATGGCCATGGCGATGATCAGACAAACGATGGCAATGGCGTAATTAGCCGGGCCTCTGGCAAAGGTGACCAGTCGCTGGCGAAGTAAGCGGTCGACAAACCGGGCGGGCTTTCGACACCAGTTCGTGACCTTGCTTAACGTCTCGTTCGATATGGACCGTCTGAGCAACCAGTTGGGAAACCAGAAGTAGTCGCGCCCCAGCAATAATTGAACGACCGTTAGAAAGACGATGATGGCCATCAGCGTCGGCACGCCCGGTATGTCGCCGACCAGCGGTGCCATGGTAACCAGCCCCACCAACAGTAAGACAGGCCCGAAAGAACGACGCCCTATTTTAGACAGTACGTCTTCCAGTGAAACCTGATGCCCTCTGTGTTGCTTGGCATCTGCAATTTGATCTATCAGCTGTTCAAGATTCATCCTGGAATCTGCCTTTGTGGTTGTTCAAGTCGGGAGTAACTGCAGCCGGCCAGAGTAAATGCACGGGTGTAAGACCATCAAGCCTGTCGTTCGGTCGACTAAGACTTCTGAGAAAGCCGTCACAGGGCTGGCCAAGAAGTGAGCTGGTTATGCCACGCTAGTCGCCAACTGGGGTCGTCACAAGCCGATAAAGGCCATGCGTATGTAATCTTTGCTGATCCCAGTCGATTCCGGAGACTCTGGTGCGACACCTATATAAAGAAAGCTGAACGGTCGTGGAACTGTCTTTAGAAAGCGTTACCATAGCCAGCTTTCAGCTTTTTACCTCTTCTTTAATCAACACCCAAGGAATTTCAGTGAACATCGAGATGATTAAAATGGCCCTGGTACTTGGCCTGCTCAGTTGGATTGGCCCTTTCGCCATCGATATGTACCTGCCGGCCATGCCGACCATCAGTGACGACCTGGGGGCCTCGGTATCGGCTGCCCAATGGACACTGATGTCTTTTTTCATGGCATTTGGTATCTGTCAGCTGTTTTACGGGCCGGCCTCCGACGTGTTCGGCCGCAAGCCACCGCTGTATTTTGGGCTGGGCATTTTCGGCGTCGCGTCGATTGGCTGTGCGCTAGCGCCCACCATTGAGTGGCTGATCGCCCTGCGTTTTTTGCAGGGCGTCGGCGCAGCGGCGGTGATGTCCATTCCGCGCGCCGTGATTCGCGATCGCTACACCGGTACCGAAGCGACCCGGCTGATGTCGACCATCATGCTGGTTATCGCCATTTCGCCGATGCTGGCCCCGCTGATGGGGACTGCCATCATCGTTCCGTTCGGCTGGCGCGCTGTCTTCCTGGCCGTTGCTGTTGCGTCAGTGCTGGGTCTGTTGCTAACGGTGTTCTCGCTTAAGGAAACGCTGGCACCGGCAGACCGGGCGCCGTTCCGGTTCAACGCAATGATGAAGGCCTTCGGCGTGTTGTTTCGTGATCCGGGCTATATGGGTCTGACCCTGATCGGCGGTATGGGCATGGCCAGCTTCTTTGCCTTTTTGGCCACGGCCTCATTTTTGTATACCGGCTATTACGGCCTTACGCCTTTCCAGTTCAGCCTCGCCTTCGCGTTGAACGCCCTGGGCTTTTTCACCACCAGCCAGGTGGCTGCCAACCTCGGCGTCCGCTTCGGTTCCATTACCGTGGTTAAATGGGCAGTGGCCGGGTACGCCCTGTCGGCTTGCCTGATGTTTGGGCTGGTTGCCCTGGGTAATGACAGCTTTCCGCTGCTGGTCACCCTGCTGATTATTACCTATGCCTTTCTGGGGTTGGTTGTTCCCACCTCGATGGTGCTGTCACTGGAAGAGCATGGCCCCATTGCGGGCACGGCCGCCGCCCTGGGCGGTACCTTGCAAATGATGCTGGGTGCCCTGGCCATCGCCGTGATCAGCCTGGTGTTCGACGGAACCCCACTGATGCTGACGGCGGCCATAGCACTGTGTTCACTGGTGGCGGCAGGCTTGTCGTTGCTAACGCTTCGCGGCACACCGCAGGGTGTGGCCGTCTGAAGGTGTGACTGAGCGTCGGGTTTGCAGAGGGTCAGGGTGAGTTAGTTGCCTCATCCTCTGCTTCACGCTCGGCTTCCGCATGTTCTGCCGCCCAAACCCCGGCGGCCTCTACCGCCACGGGTGAGGCGGTAGGCACAACACCGAGGTAATGCTCGGTTGCCTCGACCGGCGTCACCGCGCGCTGGGTCATGCGGTAGAGCGCATAGAGTGAAATGCAGGTGAAGGTAGCGCCGAGCACGGGCCAGAAGGCATAGGGACCCAGCCCCTCCATCGCCCAGCCCGTTACCAGTGGGCCGGTAATGGCACCAAGCCCGAAGGTGAACACCAGCCCGCCAGAGGCCGACGCCATGTCTTCGGCAGACAGTGAATCGTTGGTATAGGCCAGAAACAGCGCATAGAGTGGCGTCGTGACGCCACCGGCGAAAAAGGCCGCCATCATCAATGGCCAGAGGCTGCCACCGGTGAGCCAGCCAACAACGCAAGAGCCAGCACCGAGCGTAGCGGCACCGAAGATCAGCTTGCGCCGGTCCATTCTGTCTGACAACCAGCCAATCGGGTACTGCAGCAGCAGGGCACCGGCAAACAGCATCGCCACGAACAGGGCGATCTGGGTCGGCGTCAGCCCAATCTGGCTACCGTAGACGGCGCCCATCCCGGTTTGAGTTGCGTAGACGCTGCCCAGCAGAAAAATACCGACGGTACCGAGCGGCGAGCCGGAGAAAAGATCACGCAGGGACATTGGGCGTGCGACTTCAACCGTCGGAACGTGCGTTACAGTAAGCAGGATGGGTGCAAAGGAAATGGAAACCAGAATCGAGGCGCCAATAAACAGTACGGAGGTACCGGCATCGCCCAATGTCAGCAGCCCCTGGGCGCCAATGATGCCCAGGGTTTGAGCGATCATGTAGGCCGAGAGCACCTTACCGCGGGTTTCGTTGGTGGCCGCGTCGTTGAGCCAGCTTTCGGCGGTGACGTAGATGCCGGACATGCAAAAGCCCACAAGCAGCCTCAGCGGTGCCCAGGCCCAGGGCTCGGTCAGCAGCGGAAAGGCAATAAGGCCCGCCGACATGAAGCTGCCCAGTGCCGCGAAGACGCGAACGTGGCCCACCCGGCGAATCAATCGGGGGCTATAGCGGGCACCGGACAAAAATCCCAGAAAATAACTCGAAGTAACAATGGCCAGTTCAGCGGCCGAAAACCCTTCAATCCCCCCGCGCAGGCCGATCAGGGTGAAATGCATGCCATTGCCCAGCATAATGAGCACAATGCCCAGCAAAAGCGGCCAAACACCGGACAACATCCTGATCATAAAATGCCCTCTTACGCGGGGTTGTTGCAGCCTGCAGATCGTTACACGGGTGAGTCGACGCTGTGGTCATCACAACGCCCAAATCGTGTCCGTTTGCGACAGCTCGTGAAGTAGCTGACTAACTAAGGCTTCTACTGGTGTTGGGAGCGGTATTCAGAGGGGCTGATACCCGCTTCATGTCGAAAGCGGTTGCTGAAGTGACTGCTCGATCCAAAGCCACAGCGCAGCGCAATCTCGGTCATCGTCAGTGGTGTCCCGGCGAGCAGGTGACGGGCCTGGCTTAGGCGACGGTGCAGCAGGTAGCGGTGGGGTGGGTAGCCTGTGGCCTGTTTGAACATGCGGGCAAAGTGAAAGTCACTCAGCCCGGTTACCCCGGCCATATCGGCCAGGGTGACGGGCTGGTTAAGGTGCTGTTCGATGTATTCTACGACCCGTTTCAACTGCCAGGCCGGTAACCCGCCGGTTGGGCGCAGGGTTGGAAGGCGGCGCTGGCTGTAGTGGCGCAGAGTGTGTATCAGCGCCGTTTGGGTGGCGGAATCCAGTGCCAGTTGGTCCAGAGGGTCTTGCCAGTTACTCTGACTGAGGGTGGTGCAAAACAGCTGGGTGAGCAGGGCATCCTGGGCGAAGTCGATTTCATCGAGCTGTACACTTCGGCCATCCTTATCCCATACCTGCTCGATCAACTGGCTCAGGTGAGCGTCGCTGAAATAGAAGTGCAGTAGTGAGATAGGTCCGAGCACGTCCCAGTTGGTGGTCAGGCTGGCGGGCATCAGGCACACGCTGTTGCTGCTCTGGCTGCCCACGGTGCGCGACCCCTGTCGGCGCAGCGAGTTCTCAGCGCCGTTCAGGTAAACGCTTAATGTATGGTGGTTGGACTGAATGTTCTCAATTCGGTCGTCATGATTGCTCCAGCGCGCCAGCGCCATGCCGTTTTTCAGCCGGGTACTGCCCACCAGACGAGCTTGCGTCTGTTTCATTCTGGGGTAATGGGTGAGTGTATCGGCAGACATGGTGTGGCTCCTCGGAACTGGGTTAACAGCACTCAGGCCCGGTAGGAATTTCAATCTGACGACTCACATAACCGCAAGAACAGGCAAAGTGGCGCAAGTGCCTGAAAGCCAGCGATTACCGGTAGGGTGATACTGTGGTTAACGCTTATCACTGTGAGAACGGCCCACCATGAATAGCCTTTTATACATCTCGACGGTTCTGATCTGGGGTTCAACCTGGCTGGCCATTGCCTGGCAAGTGGGCGATGTGGCCGTGCCGGTCTCCGTCTTCTACCGCTTTCTTATTGCCGCTCTGTTATTGCTGGCCGGGCTTACGGTGTTTCGCCGCCGCCAGGCGCTGGGTTTCAGCGACCATCTGTATTGCCTGCTACAGGGTGGTTGCGTTTTTGGGTTGAATTTCTATTGCTTCTACACCGCTGCGGCCTACTTGCCCAGCGGGCTAATCGCCATTCTGTTTTCGATGTCGACCCTGTTTAATGCGGTTAACGGCTACCTGTTCTTTCGCACGCCGGTACCCCGGGTGTTCTATTGGGCGCTGGCGTTAGGCCTGCCGGGCATGGTGTTGATTTTCTGGCAGGATCTGATCGCCGTTGAGGCCACCTGGACCTTGCTGGGTGCTGTTGGGCTCTCTTTACTGGGTACCTTTGGGTTTTCACTCGGCAACATGGTATCGGTTCGGCATCAGCGGCGCGGGCTGCAAATTAACACGACCAATGCCTTCGCCATGTTATACGGGGCCTTGTTCATGGGGTTGATCGCCGTGGTACAGGGGGCGAGTTTTAGCTTGCCAGAAGAGCCCAGGTACCTGGGTGCACTGGTCTACCTGGCGGTTATCGGGTCTATCGGGGGCTTTGGTGCCTATTTTATGCTGGTTGGCCGTATCGGGGCCGGTAAAGCAGCCTATGCCACCGTGTTGTTTCCCCTGGTGGCGCTGGTGTTGTCGACGATATTTGAAGGCTACCAGTGGCATGCCAGCGCGCTGATTGGGTTGGCGATGATTGCCAGCGGCAATCTGCTGATGTTCAACGCTCATCGCGCTGTGTGGGGGTTGGTATTGGCTCGAACCAGGCGCTCGGAGTGCCCGGGTTAGGGTTTTAGGCGGAGGAAGAATGAAACTCCTGGATCATGTTTCCCTTACTGTAAGACACCTTGAGCAGGTTAGAGCATTTTACATGGAGGTAATGTCAGTGCTGGGTGCAAAAGTGATTTATGACGTACCCACCGCCATGGGATTTGGCGAGCGAAATTCGGTGGACGACTATGCTCATACTTACCTCAGTATCCTACAGTCTGCTGAAGCTTGTCCGGATTCCCGTCGTCACTGGTGTTTCCGGGCATTATCCATTCAACAGGTAAAAGATTTCTATTCCGCAGGAATTGCCACTGGCGGTCAGTGTGCCGGCGCACCAGGGATTCGAACCTATCATCCGGGCTATTATTCTGCCTTTCTGCTTGATCCGGAAGGTAACAAGATTGAATCTGTTTTCCATGAGGGCGAGTTATAGGTGTAGTTGGAACCTTATTTAGCAGGCTCCCAAGCCGACTACCCTCACTACAAGAAATCATGCAATTTGCGAGAGCGTCATGAATGAGGGTCAACACCCGAAAAATAGCTACAAAGCGTTAAGGGCAATAACGTTTACACTACTAATCGGTGTGCTTCCCTTTCTGCAGGCCTGTACCTGGACCATTATTCCACCAGAGCCCACGGCGGAACCGGCTATGGTTTACCTTAGCGTTTATGGTCGTCATACCCGGCTAGCGTTGCCGAATGGCGCCGGGCATTACGTTGAGTATGGATTTGGCGACTGGCGCTTTTACGCTGAAGAGAAGCGCAATCTGTTTGCTGGATTCCAGGCGTTATTCTTTTCCTCTGGTGCAACTTTGTCGCGTCGTGAATTGCCTGAACCCGGTAGTGCCGACTTGCGTCGCCACTTTTCCAGCGCTCGGACGGAGGCCATTGAAGTGCCGGCACACCTGGCCGATCAGTTGCACGATGACCTGATGCTGGCCTGGGAGGGTGCCGGGGGTGAACAGATCGATCAGGGCTATCTTTCGTTTCGAAGAGCACCAGAGAATTACAGTCTGTTTAATAATTCCAACCACCAAACCGCACGCTGGCTGGAGCAGATGCAATGTGACATTCAGGGGGCGCCGTTCTGGAGTAATTTTGAGGTGGTTTCAAAGCGCGAATAGACGCTCGTCTGGCAACAAGTTATCTCTCTGAAAATACGTTAGCATAGCGAAACACTCACACTCAGGGTTATCGATGAATGTTCTATTTGCGGCCCCGGAAAACGCCTGGGGCGGGATTTTGCATCGCTTCCGCACAGCACTGCCCGATGTCACTTTCACCGCCGGTGGGCTTAATCCGAAAAGCCTCGCCGGGTACGAGGTGGTGATTCCCACCATGAGTCGTATCGATGCCGGGCTGTTGCAAACCGCAGATCGGTTGCAACTGATTCAACAGATTGGCGCCGGCCTGGAAGGGGTGGATCTGGAAGCGGCAAAAGCCAAAGGCATAGCGGTCGCCAATGTACCGACCGATGTGTCGGGCAATGCCGATTCGGTGGCGGAAATGGTGATCTATTTTATGCTGGCGCTGATGCGGCGCACGGCGGAGCACCCTGAACAGCGCCAGAGAAAACAGTTGGGTGTGCCCGTTGGCCGCAGCCTGATGGGCGCGACGGTGGGCATTGTCGGGTTCGGCGCGATAGGGCAGGCGGTCAGCCGTCGACTGAGTGGTTTTGGGGTGCGACAGGTAGCGATCAAGCGCGAGCCTGATTCTGCTCTGGCGTCGGAATTTGGACTGGACTGGCTCGGTAGCCCGGATGAGCTGTCGGTACTGCTCGAAGAGTCCGATCTGGTGGTGCTAACCCTACCTGATACCGGACAGACGCATCAGTTGTTCAATGCCGATCGGTTTCGCCAGATGAAACCCGGCAGTTATCTGATCAATGTCGGTCGCGGTGGGCTGGTCGAGCGCGAGGCATTGCAGGCCGCTCTTACAGGTGGCCATCTGGCCGGCGCAGCGCTGGATGTGTTCTGGCAGGAACCGCCTGATCCGGACGACCCGATCTTCACATTGAACCTGCTGACCTCGCCGCATGTTGCCGGCTTAAGTGACCGGTCGGTCGAGGGCATTATGCAGGGCGCGGCCGATAACATTCAGCGGTTAATGGCGGGCGAAGCGTTACAGCATCGTCGGGTTTAGTCCGTAACGAAATGAGGGCTGGCGGTATCTGGCCGGCAAAGCGTCTTTATTTCCCGAACCATACCTTCTGGCAGACTGAAATGCTGATTCAGCAGGGACAAAATAGCCAGTGCCGACGGCCGATTGTTGAGATACCCCTGCATCATATCCGGCAAGAGCGGGCCAAGCTCCGGCAGTCGCTGCTCCAGCCTGCGCTCGGGGTTGAAAGGGTCCTGCTCCTTGTCTGTATTGGCCGATGACTGATCAAACAGATTGATTACCCGGTCGACCGCAAAGGATTGAATAAAACGCATGGCAGACAAATGCTCTCCCCGGTGATCCCGCATCAATCCGACATAGAGGTTGGTCAGCGCCTCGCCAATCAGCCAGTCGGTTTCCTTGTCGTTTAGTGCCGGGGGCGACACCTTGGGAATGGCAATGGCCGGGTCTACTCCCTCGGCTTTCCAGACGATGGACCCTGGCGTATAGACAGCGGTGTCCATTTCGGGTTCTTCAAAGACGGCAAATTCACAGAAAATGCCATCGGCGTACAGCAGCTTGAAGCCGTCCGGCGTATTCTGAAAGCAATAGGCCACCGGGGCTATGTCGCTCAGCCAGGACAGATCGTTCAGAAAGGACTGCTTTGAACCTGCTTGCACAACGGCAAAAAAGTCCAAGTCGGAATAGGCATCCAGCCGGTCGCGGGCTTGCCCGACCGAACCCAACCCAAGCAGGGCTCGTGCCCGGGGTCTGAGTGAAAGCGACTGTCCGATGGCTGAAAGCCGGTCAAGCAGGGTTTCCGGGTGATTCACTGTCTGAATACTCTGTGCAGGTTCCGCCACATGGCTATTGGTCAATATATCGACTCTGATCCGCTCAGACAGGTTGAATTCGCCCTGGGGTGTAGTAGGCGAAGCGCAGTCAGACATAGACCACAATACTGTATAAACTACTGGTTGACAGGGCCGTGGAAAAGTGGTCTTGTAATGTTGAATGTGCAGTGCCATCCCCAGATAAGGCCAGATAAGGAAAGCACCATGAAAGCAACCGGAAAGATCAATTACCTCGAAATGCCCTCGCGTGACATCGAAGCAACCAAGCGCTTTTTTGCAGCAGCCTTCGGGTGGTCTTTTGTGGATTACGGGCCCGACTACGTCGCCCTTGAAAATGCGGGGCTGGATGGCGGTTTTTTCAAGTCCGAACAGGTGGCAACAACCGCCAACGGCAGTGTTTTGGTGGTGCTATACAGCGCTGCTTTGACGGACACACTGGCGCAGGTTAAAGCGGCCGGTGGCACCATAGTGCAGGATATTTTCGAGTTCCCCGGTGGCCGGCGCTTTCATTTTACCGACCCCAGTGGCAATGAATTTGCGGTGTGGTCAGAGGCCCTTTAGGGCATCACAAACCTGAGGCCTCTTTCCCTGCCTGAATAGGCCGGGAAAGGAGTAAGGCGAAATCAGATCGCGCTATAGGGAATGAAGTCGGATTTCAGCTCGACCCCCTGGTCGTCAACCGCCTCGATCAGAATGTAGAAAATGTCATCCGCAACCGTCGTTAGACCACTGGTTAATGTGCCGCTTGTAATACCTGGGTCCAACTCCGCAAGCAGGGTCGGCTCCTGCGCATTGAGCATGTCTTCCCAGCTGATATATGACATCTTCAGTTGAACGTTTTCTGCATCGCCAGGGAATTCTGCGGTAACACTAAAGCTGTAGTCTTCCCCGATCACCAAAGGCAAGCCAGGAACCGGGCTGACGTCGCTGAGTTGAAGGTCGTCCTCGTCGTCTGTGTAATCGTCTTCGCCACCTGTCCAGCGTGGGAAGGTACCGGTTTGGTTGATGATGCGTACTTCATCAACCAGCCAGCCACGAAAGCCATTATAGAGTTCATCGACCGTATCGAATTCCAACCTGAGTCGGATCTGATCTCCGGCGAACTCGCTGATGTCGATGGGCTCCTGCCACAGCCAGGCAGGGGCCTTGTTGTAGCCGCGGTTACTGTAGGGCAGTGGCGCGCGGTCTGCCTGACCGATCGGGTCAGACAGCGGGTTAAGTCTGGCCAGTGTGGACCAGGTATCGCCATTATCGGTGCTGATCTGAACGGACATCAGATCAAACCCTTCGTTGTTGGGGTTAACCGATTCTATCTCCCACCAGTTGCGGAAGGTCACTGACAATGGGCTGCTGGCTGAGGTCAGGTCAATCAGGGGTGAAACAATGGCGCCGGCATTGGGTTCGTCTGAAGTGCCGCCATCAAGGGTGATTCCGCCACCGGTAACTTCCGCGGTTCCGATAAAATTTCCTCTCCCGGCCGCCGGGGCATTGCCAGGCTGACCATACCAGCACGCCCGGGTTGTCCCCGGGTTGGGAATGGCGCCCTGGCTCTGATCATCCGGCGCCAGTTTGACCAGGTTATCCTCAAGCGCCTGGTTGCGAATGCCCTGGTTTGCGTCGTGGCTGTGCCACAAATTCAGAACCCCGCCATCAACCGAATCGCTGGTCCAGGCACCGCAGGTTGCACCGGATGCAAGCTGGCTGAACGTTTCCCGGTAGAGAACATCGGCCGAGGCACTGCCCTGAACCAGGCCGTGATTGAAGCCGGTGACCGCGCCGGTACCCAGGATATCCAGGTTGGTGATGACCAGTGGTGAAAAGTCGTCATGCGTCACGCGCAAGACGGCGTTGTCGAGCGAAGACACGATGGCCAGACCGACGTTGACGATCAGGCTGTAATGTCCATTCTCATCACTAATGGCCGTTGCGATGGCACCGTTAGAAGCAGCACCAGCCGAGAGTTCTATCTGGGCACCTTCAACCGGGCCCTTGCTGTCGTAAATGATGCCGTTGAACGATGCGAAAAACCCATCGCCCTCTACTGAGGTGAGGGTGTTGTCTTCATTGAGCAACACCGGCATGGCTATAGCGGCAACCGGATTGGTGTTGTTGATGCCGACTTTAACGCTGAGTGCGGTGTCGTCACCTTCAATGTCGATGCTGAGCCTATAATTGCCTGCGCTCAGAAAGGGGATGGTAACCGAGCCAGTGGCGTCGGTGGTATATACCCCACCGGATAGCGTATTGGCGGACCGTTCAGAGTCATCGGCTTCGATAGTAAACGAGACATTCGCCAGTGGCTGGCCGGTGACATCCAGCAGCGTCAGTCGTTCGAGTTCGACGGTGGTTGGTTCAAAAGCAGCGTCTGAGTTGGTATCGGAATCGCTGGAGCTGTTGCAGCCAAATAACGCCAGACACAGTAGGACTAGGGGAATCACTTTATGCACGATGTGCGCTCCATGTAGATGGTTCAATCCTTTCAGGATTGGCGATTCTATAGAGGGGTAGAGGCTCGTGGGAAGCACCCTGATTCAGTTACATGATGTTGATCACAGTTTTAGTAATGACTGGGTGCTGTAAGTGGCTCAGTTTGGGCATGCGGACGTGTCACCGATGATCGTTCGCTGTTCCAATAGTGGTTTAATTGCAACGTTATGGTTTTTCTCTGTCTGTATGGTAATTAACTTTGTCGGCAAATAGACGGTAATTGTGTATTTTAATAGCTTTTTATAGCTAATATATACCACTCCGAGATCGGCTTGTCTGAAAATCGTAACGTTGTCATTTTGGCGGTTGCCTGAGTAGAATGACGGTTTCAGCTCAACCGGAGGCAGCCCGTGCCCACCACGACCCTATGTCTCAAAGATCAGTGGCAACTGTTTCGCGAAGACGCACCGCGACATCGTTACGACGTTAATGTCCCGGTCGATGTGCACCAAGTGCTGTTGCAAGCCGGTGATCTGCCAGACCCGTTTTACCGGGATAACGAAGCCCGGGTGCAGTGGGTACATCAGCAAACCTGGGTACTGGAACGAACCTTCGACTTGTCGGAGGCTAACCTTGCCCGGGACATAACACTGCAACTGGAGTATCTGGACACTCACGCTACCGTTACCTTGAACGACAAGCCGGTGGCGACGCTGTCGAACCTGTTTCGGCGGTTTTACCTGAACATCAAACCCCTGGCCCGGGTCGGCGAAAACCGCCTGCGCATCACCTTGCACGATGCCGCCAAGCTGGGTGCCGAGCGGGCTGCACAACTGCCGTTCCCGGTGCCCTACAGTGAATCGAACAACCAGATTCCGCACATGAACACAGTGCGCAAAACCCAGTGCGACGCCGGCTGGGACTGGGGGATCTGTCTGATGTCGACCGGGTTCTACACCGCGCCACTGATTCAAGTCCATTCAGATCGCCTGCTGGATACCGTTCGGGTCACCCAGCATCACCAGCCCGGCGAGGCGCGGTTGGAGGTCACGGTCGATACCCTTGGTGCTGCACAAACCGAGCAACGACTTCACTTGGGGCTGCCCGGCGCAGAACCGGTTGAATTAACCCTAATGCCTGGTCAGAACCAGGGACGGGCCGAACTGGTCGTGGCCAATCCGGCGCTCTGGTGGCCCAATGGCTATGGTGATCAGCCTCTGTATCGTTTGGCGGTTGAGATGGACGGCCAGCTCTGGCAGCGCGACATTGGCCTGCGTGACCTGCACTGGGACCTGAGCGCCGATGAGGCGGGTAACCGCATGGTGGTTGTGGTCAACGGCGTCGAAATATTCGCCAAAGGCGCCAACTGGATACCGGCCGATGCCTTCCCGGCACGCCACACGCCCGAGCGCTATCAGCACCTGCTCGAAGCTTCAGCCGCGGCGCACTTCAACATGATCCGCGTCTGGGGCGGCGGCCTGTACGAGCACGATGCCTTTTATGAAACTTGCGAACGCCTGGGTTTGCTGGTGTGGCAGGACCTGATGTTTGCCTGCTCGCTGTACCCGAGTACCCCGGCTTTTCTGGACGACGTTACTCCCGAAGTCGACTGGCAGGTGCGGCGCCTGCAAAGCCACGGCTGCATTGCCATCTGGTGTGGCGATAACGAAGTGATCGGCGCCATCAACTGGTACGAAACCTCACGCAACAACCGCGAAAAATACCTGGTCAATTACGACCGGCTGAACCGGGTGCTGGACGACACCGTGCAACGCGCCGACCCGAGCCGGGTGTTCTGGCCCAGTTCACCCTGCAACGGCGAGCTGGATTTTGGCGACGCCTGGCACGATGACAATAAAGGCGATATTCATTACTGGGATGTCTGGCACTCGGGCAAATCCTTTTCCGCCTACTACGACATCAAACCGCGTTTCTGCAGCGAATTTGGCTATCAGTCCTTCCCGTCGAAGGGCGTTATCGAATCCTTCACTGAACCCGACGATCGCAACGTCACCAGCCCGGTGATGGAGGTGCATCAGAAAAACCCGGCCGGGAACGCCAAAATCGTCGAGATGTTCACTCGTTATTTTCGCTTCCCGATGGGCTTCGACCAGTTCCTGTATCTAAGCCAGGTGCAACAGGCCATCGCGATGAAAACCGCCATCGAATACTGGCGCACGCTGCGCCCGCATTGCATGGGCACCCTCTACTGGCAGCTAAACGACAACTGGCCGGTGGCCTCCTGGAGCAGCCTGGAATACGGCGGCGGCTGGAAGCAGATGCACTACCACGCCCGGCGTTTTTACCAGCCGGTGCAATGGTTCTGGATTGGAGAGGGCGCGAAGCAACAATTGATCGCAGTGAACGACTTGCCAGTGCCGGCCCAACTGAGTGGCCAGTGGCAGATCATCGGGCTGGACGGGAAGGTCGTGCAGACAACGCCGATCAACCAGCGACTGGAAGCCGGGGAGAGCCTGTGCCTGGCAGAGATAACCGCCGAAGATCCAACCCAAACCTTTGCCGTCGCCCGGGGCGACTATGAGCTTGAGCAAACAACCGGCGCAACTGCGATTCCCGTTACCAAAGGCCAGTGCGACGCCACCACTTACTTCGCGGTATGGAAGCACCTCGACTTGCCACAGGCAGCGCTGATGATCGAAACCGGTGAAGACGCAGAAGGCCTCTGGGCAACATTGAGAACCGACGTCCCGGCGCATTACGTCACCCTGGACAGCCCGGGAACCGGACGCTGGAGCGGTAACAGTTTCACCCTGCTGCCCGGCGAGACCAAAACCCTGCGCTGGCAAGGTCAGCCATTGGGTCGCGATGAACTGTCGGTCTATCACCTGGCAGCAAGCTACCGGGAAACCATGGGTATGTTGGTGCGTTTGAAATGATGAGTGTTTCAACAGAGGAAGGGCACCATGACGCCCGATAAACCCAGAGCAACGCTCAAGACACTCGCCCGACATCTCGACTTATCGGTGACCACCGTATCCCGTGCCTTAAAGGGTGGCGCCGAAGTGAAACCCGGGACCATCGAACGGGTAAAAGCCGCCGCCGCAGAACTGGGCTACCGGCCCAACCATTCAGGCATTGGCCTGAAAACGGGCAAGACCCACGTCATCGCCCTGGTCATGCCGGTGATCAAACCGGGCGAGATCGTCGGCGACCTGGGCACGTTGCCACTCATAGAAGGCCTCACCGCCGCTCTGGCCAACACCCCTTATCACCTAACGATTATCCCAAGCCGCCCGGAGCAGGACGAACTCGAACCGGTGCGCTATATTGCCGAGCACGGCCTGGCCGACGGTGTGATCCTGAACATCACTCGCAGCGAAGATGAACGGGTAAAATACCTGCATTCGATGAACCTGCCGCTGGTCACCTTTGGGCGCACGGAACTGGCGATTCAACACCCCTTTTACGACACCGACAACATCGACTTCGGCTACCGGGCTGCCAACTATCTGCTCGAGCGCGGTCGCCGAAAACTGGTGATGCTGACACCGCCACTGCATTACCTCTATGGCTGGCATCGCAAGGTCGGTTTCCAGCGTGCCTTGCTGGAAGCCGGACTGGATTTCGATGAACATCGCCAGTTACTGGTCGAAGCCAACGCGACCGACTACCGAGCCCAAACTCGCGAGTGGCTAAACAGCAACTGGCAACCCGATGGCTTTATTTGCGGCACCGAAATTGCCGCCATGGGTATATTGGCCGGCCTGCACGACAGCGGCCGGGTGGTCGGAATCGACTGTGATCTGGTCACCCTGGAAACCTCACCCTTGCCCGAGTACTTCCGCACACCGGTGAGCGGCTTCCATCAGGACTTGCACAAGGTCGGACGGCAACTGGTTGGTTTACTGCTGGACCACATCGACCAGCGAAAACCGGTCAGTGAGTTGCAAATCATTGAGAAAGCGGATTTTATTGAGCGTTAATAGATTCGAACCAAACAAGAACGAGGGCCGCTCTGTGAACTTTTATGATCGTGATTTTCTGAATCAGCATTGTCAGTCGATACTGGCGTTTTACGACCCGAGAGTCGACGACCCGAGCGGTGGTTTCTTTCATAATTACTATGACAACGGCGATGTTTTTGATCCTGGCTTTCGGCAACTGGTCAGCAGCACCCGGCTAGTAGTGAACTACGCGTTGGCTGGCTTGCATTTCGACCTTGAGGAGTATCGCATTCGTGCCCGTCGTGGTCTGGATTATGTCGAACAGGTGCACTGGCGCGAAGAAGACGGCCTGTACGCCTGGACCCTGCGTGACCATGAGCCCGAAGACCTGACCCAGCAAGCCTACGGCTATGCCTTCGTATTGCTCGCCTATTCCGCCTGCCTGAAAGCCGGCGTTATCAAGAGCGCCGAGCCACTTTATCGCACTTATGACTTGCTCGAACAACGCTTCTGGCAAGCCGAATACGGCCTCTACGCCGACGAACTCAGTGCCGACGGCGTGCTCAGCGACTACCGCGGCCAGAACTCGAACATGCACCTGTGCGAAGCCATGATCGCCGCCTATGAAGCCAGCCAGGACATACGCTTTCTCGACCGCGCCAAAACCCTCGCCAACAACATCGCCTTCCGCCAGGCTGACCTAACCGACGGCCTGATCTGGGAGCATTACACAACCGATTTCAACATCGACTGGGACTACAACAAAGACGACCCGAAAAATCTCTACCGCCCCTGGGGCTTCCAGCCCGGCCACCAGACTGAGTGGACCAAACTGTTGCTGATGCTGCACCGCCACGACCCTCAGCCTCGTTACATCGAACGCGCAAAAAGCCTCTTCGACCGGGCCTGGCAAAGCAGTTGGGATGCCGAGCACGGCGGTCTGGTCTACGGCTTTGATCCGCAAGGCAAATGGTGCGATGACGACAAATATTTCTGGGTGCAGGCCGAAAGCTTTGCCGCCGCCGCGCTGTTATTGCAGGCTACCGGTGACGAACACTACCGCGACTGCTTCCAGCAACTCTGGCAATACAGCTGGGATCACTTTGTCGATCACGACTACGGTGCCTGGTTCCGGCTGTTGTATCGGAATAATCGCAAAGTCTCGAACGAGAAGAGCGCCGCCGGTGCCAAGTGTGATTACCATACGTTGTGTGCGTGTCTGGAGGTTTTGCGGGTTATTGAAAATTGCTGATCTGAGGCGCGACCTTGGGGGGCAGATCCAGTAAAGTGGAGCTTTCTCACGTTAATGGAATCGACACTATGCGTCAGCAATGGTTACGTCTGGGTGGCCTGGTGGCCACCGCCTTCATCCTCAGCGGTTGTGCCGGATTTGGGGTAGACGACGCCTATCGTCAACCCAGCTTTGATCACCAGTCTACCCGACTGACCGGCATCACCTGGACCGGCGTCAACGGCTCCAGCCAGGTTAAACTGACCAACCCCAACGCCTATCGCCTGCCGATCACCGAATTTGCCGCCCAGCTCTGGCTCGACGGCGAACCCTGGATCGACCTGGGCACCCCCACACTGAATGGATTGGCGGCCCGCTCATCCACCACCCTGGAATTCGACTGGACAGTCACCGCCGCCGGCTTGTTGCAGCGCGCACGGGATGCCTACGCCGCCGGCGAAGCGAACCTTGAACTGAAGCTGCAGCCGACACTCTCGGTGCCCGTGCTGGGCGCACGCCAGCTTGACTGGTCGCACGACTTTACCGTGCCGGTGCCTAAATCGCCGCAGGTCAGCCTGGCTGACTGGCGGGTTGAAGACATCGGCTTCACCAGCCTGACGTTGGCACTGGACCTGGTGGTCACCAATCCAAACCGCTTCGACCTGGCAACCGGCCCCTTTGATGTTGGCATCGAAGCCGACGGGCGCAGTCTCTCCAGAATGTCGTTGTCGGAAATGAACATCGGCGCTGGCGTTACCCAGCGCCAGACAACCGAAGTGTCGCTGGGGTTTGGGGGGCTGGGTGTTTCCCTGCTCGAAGCCCTGCGCAGCGGTGAATGGCCATCGAGTCTCGGCATGAACTGGTCCGGCAATATGCGCAGCCCGGATCTCGGCCTCGATCTGCCCTCCTTGACCGGATCGGTCAGTCGGTAAATGATAGGCGGTGGTCAGGCTGCTACCATCAGCCTGTACCGGTGAGAGTGACCGGACAACCGAAGGGCCGTTAACCAGGCTCAAACACCCGATGCCACCGGGCTCGGGTAGCGACAGCAGGGGTTCAGAATGGGCAGCAAGGCAGTAGCGTCCGCAGGGCGTCGAATGATGGGGGTTTTGGCGGGGCTGACACTGTTGGCAGCCGCTTCGCAGGCCTCAACACTCAGTGATGTACGCAGCAAAAACTACCTCGATTGCGGCGTCTCGACCGGGATTCCCGGCTTCTCGAACCCCGATGCCGAAGGCCGCTGGAGCGGTCTCGATGTGGATGTCTGCCGGGCGGTCGCGGCCGCTGTGCTGGGCGATGCCAGCAAGGTGCGTTACACGCCGCTCCCCCCAAGCGACCGGTTCAATGCCCTCAGTTCCGGCGAAGTGGACATGCTGTCGCGCAACACCACCTGGACCCACGCCCGGGACACCACCCTGGGCATGATCTTCGCGGGCATCGTGTTCTACGATGGCCAGGGCTTTATGGTCACCCAGTCTTCAGGTATCACCGGTCTGCCAGAACTGGATGGCGCAGCGATCTGCATTCAGGGCGGCACCACCAGCGAATTGAACGTGGCCGATTATTTTCGGGAAACCGGCATGAACTACCAGCCGGTGGTCTTCGCTACCTCCGACCAGACGCTTCGTGGCTTCGAGGCAGGCCGGTGCAACGTTTTAACCTCCGATCTGTCGCAGCTGTATGCCCAGCGCACCCGGCTCAAAAACCCTCAGGCCGTCACCATTCTGTCTGAGGTTATTTCCAAGGAACCCCTGGGTCCGGCCGTTCGGCAGGACGACATGCAGTGGTACAACATCGTCAAATGGACGGTCTACGCCATGGTCAATGCCGAGGAATACGGCGTTAACCAGAGCAACGTCGACGCCATGCGGGAATCCCCCAAACCCGTGATTCAGCGCATGCTCGGTGTGAACGCAGACACCGGCCGAGCCATGGGCCTGTCAGCCGACTGGGCGTATCAGATAATCCGTCAGGTGGGCAATTACGGCGAGGTGTTCGAACGCAATGTCGGCGTTAGTTCACCACTGGGCTTCGAGCGGGGGCTGAATCAGCTGTGGAACAAAGGCGGCTTACTGTACGCGCCGCCGCTGAGGTAGATGTTTTGAGCTCGTGACGCCATTTTCGGATTTGGCACAACACGAGCGTTGGGTGCCGGTGATGCCTCTGCGGGGTAGTCCGCAGCAAGGATGCTGCGGTCTAGGCTCCATGGACGGATTTACGCCGACCCCGCAGAGGCATCACCGGTGGCCGATAGCCACCTGAGGAGGCCGAACTTTGAAGCTTGAGCCACTAAAGAAAGCGTCTTGCCTGAGAATACCGCTGCTGCCAATAGGCGTTGCCGAGTGATGACTCGGTTACGCCAACCGAGGAGGCCGAATGAATAAAGCGTTCATCCCCGAGGTAAATACCCGCATGCTGGTCTTTTCCGCCGATGCGGAAGAAAACGATATCCCCCTCGCGCAACTGGTCCCGCCGTACAAACTGCCCCTGGCTTAACATCAACTCAGTGGTGCGGGGCACGGTGCGGTTCAGCCCTTCCCGGTAGGCCGTTACGATGAATCCTGAACAATCAAACCCGGCGGGCGTGGTGCCGCCATAGCGGTAGGGCGTGCCCTGATAGCGCTGGTAGACCTGTTGTAACTGGCTCACGACGGCGGATTGGCTGGACGGGGTGGTGCCGGTGCTGCCAGTCGACGGGGCGGTTTGGCCGGTAGCCACGGGCTGGCTGTGCGAGCCGGCTTCGTAGCTCTGGTAGCCAGCACAACCGGCCAGAAACAGGCTGGCTGTGGTGATCAGCAGCAGGCTGCGCAGGTGGCAGTTGGGCGTCGGGTTGTCGGCTGGGAACATCGGTCTTGTAGGCATCGTCAGCGGTCTGTCAAAACTCTGTATAGCAACCTTACCTCGCGATGCCAGCCCGGGCCAGTCGCCGTGCGTAAAGATGGCGACCCGGGTTCAGCGGGCAGTCAGGTTGGGCGGCCCTGTTGCCAGTGCAGCAGGCGCTCTACCAGCATTGGTCGTGAGAAGGGTTTGGGGATCAGGTCATCCATGCCCGCCGAGAAGGCTTCGTCTCGATCGCGTTCCATGGTGTTGGCGGTGATGGCCAGAATGGGGGTATTGGCGTTGGGGCCATCGCTCTTGCGAATCTGGCGGGTGGCTTCGAAGCCGTCCATCTTTGGCATCTGACAGTCCATTAAAATGAAATCGTACTGAACCTCAGCGGCTTGCTCCACCGCCCCCAGTCCGTCGTAGGCGACTTCCAGTTCACACTGTTCCCGCTCCAGAATGGCGGTCAGCAATTTCAGATTAAGCAGATTGTCCTCGACGATCAGGACTTTGCTGCCAGCTAATGGGGCTGCTTCAGTGGTCATGCCTTCCGGCTCGGGAGCGCTGGTGCAGGGCAGGCTCAGCCGGGTCAGGGTGTGGTCGGCATGCTGCTCTCGCGTCAGTTCGGCGCCCAGAATGTCGGCAAAGGCCTGGCTGAGATAGAGGCTGAGTGTCGGGCCCGAAAGGGGCGTCTTGTCAGCCGGGTTTTCAGGGTTGGCCAGATCGGTCACCGGTGGTGTATGAATGGTATCAATGGGGTTGGGCTGGCGCAGGGTCAGGTTCAGTCTCTGGGCCGTGGCGTCGAAGTGTGCACTCATTTCGATATCGCCGGACTGGCTGTGCTGCAGGGCATTGTCGAGCAAGTGATCCAGTATATGCTGGGTGTTGTGCCAGTCGAGTGACAAGGCGCCGGGTAGGGTGTCGGCCCCGATCAGGGTGCAGGCCCGGCCATGGGTCGAGAAGGCGGCTGACAACCTGTTTTTGCAATCCTGCAGTCGGCTGCGCACGTCAACGACAGCAGGCCGGCTGACCACCGGGTAGGCCAGTAGCTCGGCGTAGGAAAGCAGGCTTTCTACCTGGTGGTGGGTGGTGTGGGTTGCGTTTTGCAACAGATACAACAGTTCTTGTTGCCGGGCCTTCAGCGGGCTGCTGGCCAGTTCGGCCAGTGCGCCCAGTGCATGGGTTATGGGGGTACGCAATTCGTGGCTGACCAGGCGTAGGAATTCATCTTTGCTGCGGTTGGCGTCGCGCGCATCCTGCAAGGCCTGGTCGAGCCGGGCCAGGGTTTGCAGGGCTTCTTCCTTGGCTTCGGCTTCACGCTCTTCGCGTTCGCGATGGTCGTTGCGCAGGTAATTGGCCTGGGCGACAGACATCAGCAGCGACTCATAAGCCACCCCAAACAACAGCGCACGCTGCACAAAGAAGTTGGAGGGCAGCACGCCCTGCACATAGAGGTTGTACAGAACCGAGCAGATCACCATGCCCGACCAGCTGATCAGAAACAGCGGTGCCGAGTTCAGGCCCTTGTAGGTGGCGCTGATGCCGAGATAGATAACCGTTACAAAAAAGATCAGATTGGCCAGGGTCACAATGGTGACCGCGTGGCTGATCATATCCAGCAGGCCAAAGGGAATCGATGCGATACCCAGCCAGCGTAGCCCGCTCAGCACGTGGTGCAGGCGCGGATAATGGGCGCGTGTACGCAGGAAATGCTGGCAAAAGCTGTAGCCACCCCAGAAGAACATTGCCAGCCCGAAAAACGCGGCATTTTGCTGAATAAAGGTGGAATCGGGCCAGAGGTAGAGGTAGCCAAGCCCCGAGTTGTATACCGAAAACAGAATGATGCCGCTCAGGTAAATCAGGTAATTGAAGCGGAACCGGTCTCTGTCGACTTGCCACATCACCAGGTTGAACAGCAACATGGCGCCACTGAGGGTTATCAGCAGTACATCGAGCAGCATTTCACGGGTGGCCGAGTGTATCTGGGAGGCTTCATCGTTCAGGCTGACGTCGAGCGCTAGTGTGCTGCGGCCATAGGCGGCGATGTAGATTTCCCGGGTGTCACCGGGGGCAATGGTTATTGGCACCAGGTAACCGGGGAACGGATAGCGGCGCAGGTCGCTGGGGCGACGGTCACCGGCGATAAACACCGGTGAATTCAGGTCGATGGGCTGGCCCGCCATAACCGAGTAGACATCCACGTAATCGGCGGCTTCGGCGTTGATGGCCAGCGTCCACTCGGATTGCGGGGTGTCGTTCACGACGCTCAGCGCCAGCCAGGCCTTCTGGTCGTCCCGGATATAGCCAAAATTCGGAGTGCTTTCGAACGTTTGCGGCAAGGCATCGAGGTTTGGGGGCGTATCGAGGGGCAGTAGCCCACCGTTGAGCGCATTCAGCGTAAGATTGTTGTTGATTTGCGACAACCGGATCTCGGCACTGGCCGCACCGGTAAACAACAGGCCTGCCAGGCAAAACGCCAGAAACGTCAGCACAGAGGCGATACCAAGGCATCGCTGTAAGGGGGTTGAGAGCCACGGGACCCAGTTACCTAACCAGCCTCTGGAAGGCGGTTCACTGTCACGGTTCCCTGTCGTGGCAAGCTGTCCTTTTGATGTCATCGGCGTTTTCAGAACAATGCATCCAGGCCCAGCTTAACACTTAGGCTGATGTTTACACCTTCCTTTTCCTCCAGAGCACCCAGCAAGTAGCCGCTTTCCAGGGAAAACCGGACGTTGTCGTCCAGCGGTGTGGGTATGTCGACCTCAACAAACAGTTGGGTGCCCGGGCCATCCGGGCCGTATACGCCGTCGAGGCCGTAGCGAAAACTCTCGCTGTGGCCGATGGCGCTAACCAGGCCGAGGCTCAGATACCAGAGGTCGCCATAACTGCCGCGAATGCGGTAAGCGAGGTCAATGTCAGAGGCCGAATCAAACTGAAGACCGGCAAACCAGCCCTGTTCCGGTTCATTAAGAATGCTGAAGCTGTTCTGACCGATGACGAACTGATTGCGGTGCCGGTAGCTGACTTCCTCGACGGCATCGCCTTCTTCAATTAGCGCCTTGGCCAGGTCGTAATGGTCGGAGCGGGCAATCTCGCCGCGGGCAACGCCATTGTCGACCGAGTTAATGCGAATGCGGCCGATGATTTCGCGAAAGGCATCGTCATCGGTAATGGGTTTGATGGTCTTGTAGACCGCAAAGTAACTGCCCGGTGTTACCCCGGCTTCACGGCCAAGATTGATGGCGACCTGATCATCGAGTTTCGAGAGAATCAGCCCGTCGGCCTGAACATCGGGGCTGGCTCGCTCTACCCAGTCGTTACTGCGAATTGACAGGCGGCCGAGCTTGATTTTGCCGACCGCATAAACACTGCTGACAGACACTACTTCAACAATGCCGCTCTGCTCATCAACATAGCCGTAGCTGTCACCCCGGGCATCACGGATTTCCTCGCCGCGGCGGAATACCCGGTACAGGTCACCCACTTCAACGCCGGTATTGATGCCGAGGTCAAAAATCAGTTCGTCGCCAGTCACCCGTACAACGGTACCCAGTTCGCGAAAGGCGCGTTTGAGCACCAGCGGTAATTCGTATTCCAGTTGCGCCAGCAGCGCTGGCACATCATCGGTAAGCCGGAATTCCAGTGCACGCTGCAGTGAAAGTTCGCCGGTGCGGGTGTTGTAGAAAGTGGTGGTCAGGGTGGCGGTGCGGCGCTTGGGGGTATAGAGCGTGACCACAGCCAGAGTATCCAGCCCTGCGTCGAGCGCGGCCTGGTTCATCGCCGCTATTTTCGCATCGGAATCCGGACGTACCGATGTCGTCGCTGGGGCGACTTCGTAGTCCTGCAACTGGTTCAGGGCATTGCTGGCCACCAGGCGCAGATCGGGCCGGAAAGCGAGGTAGTTATCTTCAAGGTCTGTCACCAGCAAGACATTACCAGCAGCAAAAGCGGTACCGGTCACTAACAACAGCAACCCAACAACAAGGCGTATCACGACAAGAGACTCCGAAACGGGACAATTAACGCGGAGTATAGACACAGGACCGGCACCGCAAGCCAGCGAGGGGGCTATTTTCAGGGAAAATTCGCAAGAGCTGTCAATAAGGTGACGCTTTAAAGGCACTGTTGCTTGTAATAGGAGGCAAGCCTCGTATGATGAAAATCTAATTTTTCGCGGCGTCATTGCAGAAACGGAGGCATTCAATGGAAGTCATTAGCAGCGAACAGGTGGCTCGGTTGCTTGCCTGGCCGGCACTGATTGAGCGTATTGCGAGCGCCTTTGTCGACGGAGTTGAAGCACCGCCGCGCCACCATCACGCCATGCATCGCCAAGACGGTGAAGCCACCATGTTGCTGATGCCCGCCTGGCAAACGGATGGCTATGTGGGTGTGAAAATGGTTAACGTCTATCCGCAGAATGCCGCGGCTGGCTTGCCAGCCATTTCCGGTGTTTATTTGCTCAGCAATGGCGATACCGGTCAGCCACTGGCCTGCATCGATGGCAGCGAACTGACCCGACGTCGAACGGCCGCAGCGTCTGCCCTGGCCGCGCGCGAACTGGCGCATCCGGATGCCGCAACGCTGGTCGTGCTCGGCACCGGCAAGCTGGCACCCATGCTGATTGAAGCCCACGCCAGCGTGCGGCCCATTCGGAAAATGCAGGTCTGGGGGCGCAACCCGGAGAAAGCCGCGGCGCTGGCAACGCAGTACCAGGATCGTTTTGAGACCAGCGTTGTAACTGATCTGGCCGACAGCGTGAGCCAGGCCGACGTCGTCAGCTGTGCCACGCTGTCAACCGAGGCGCTGGTGAAAGGCGACTGGCTCAAGCCCGGTGCGCATCTGGATCTGGTTGGCGCCTTTCGACCCACCATGCGTGAGTGCGACAGTGTGGCCATCACCCGCGGCAAGGTGTTCGTCGATACCTACGCAGGTGCCCGGGGCGAAGCCGGTGACCTGCTGCAGGCCATGGACGAAAGCGACTTCACCTTCGACGATGTCCGCGCCGACCTGGCCGATCTATTGCGTGGCAAAACCCCGGGCCGCGAGCGCGGCGATGAGATTACGGTGTTTAAATCGGTCGGCGCGTCCCTGGAAGACCTGGCCGCCGCCATCGAAGTCTGGCAGCAGCACTCAGGAGCCTGAAGCATGCATATAGCGGTTATTGGAGCCGGTGTGGTCGGTGTGACCACCGCCTGGGCATTGCGCCAGCGTGGCCACACTGTCAGCGTGATTGACCCCCAGTCAGCAGCGGGAATGGAAACCAGCAAGGCCAACGCAGGCCAGCGCAGTTACGGCTACGTCTACCCCTGGGCGTCACCGGCGATGATTGGTAAGGCATTGCCCTGGTTGCTGTCGGCTGATGGCCCGCTGAAAATGAAGCAACCGCCGTCACTGTCGACGCTGCGCTTTCTCTGGGATACCTGGCGCTATGCGCGCCAACCCGGGCTATTCGAGGCCAACAAAGTGGCCATGCTGAAGCTGGCGGTTTTCAGTCGCGAGTGTTTCATCGACATCGAACAAAAACACCCCTTCGATTTTTCCGGTGGCCATCGCGGGTTGATGGAGCTGGCCAGTAACGCGAAAAACCAGCAGGGTTTGCGCGACAACTCGGCCCTGTTGCAACGCCTGGGCATTGAGCACCAGATGCTGGAGCCCGACGCGGTGTATTCGTTCGAACCCGGTCTGGCCCGCAATCCGCCGATCCTGGGTGCGTTGCGCCTGAAAGACGACGGTACCGGTGACTGCCACCAGTTTACCCGCGCACTGGCTGAAGTCTGCGCCGAACAGGGCGTGGCCTTTCATTACGGCCAATCGGTGGCCGAAGTCATCACCGATGCCGGCAAGCCAGTAGCGCTGACATTAACCCGAGCCTATGAACCCGGTGCCGTGGAGCGACTGGAAGCGGATGCCTTTGTGCTCTGCGCCGGTGCGGCGTCGTCGGAGCTTGCCCGGGAGTTTGGCCTGAAGTTGTCGCTTTACCCGGTCAAGGGTTACTCGCTGACGGCGGCGCTGACCAACCCCGACAAGGCACCGCAATCGACCGTGATCGACGATGAATTCAAAGTGGTGGCAACCCGGCTGAACGATCGGCTGCGGGTAACCGGCTTTGTCGAACTGGCTGACTTTAACCGCGACATCCCCGCCCGCCGGCTCGACACCCTGAAACGCGCCACCGCCATGCGTTTTCCGGGGGCGGCTGATCTGGAAACGGCTGAAGCCTGGACCGGGTTCCGACCCATGACACCGGATGGCCCGCCAGCCATTGGCAAGGGCCCGGCCGACAACCTGTTCATCAACACCGCCCACGGCACCTTCGGTTGGACACTCTCGGCCGGGAGTGCACAGATAGTGGGCCAACTGGTTGACGGTGAGCAACCAGCGGTCGACCTTGGTGCGTTTCGGCCCGACCGGTTTGGCTGAAAAGAGACTTCCTGAATTTTTTTAAGCCAAACCGATGACTCTTCCAAGCGGGAGAGGTATATCTATAGGCCAGTTCAAAAGGAGTGTTGAGATGCAGCCCAGAGACGTAAAAACCAAAGCAGACGCCAAAGCCATTATTGAAGAGCGCAACGCCAGCCAGGTAAAAGTCGGAGTATTCGACATTGACGGGGTGCTGCGCGGCAAGTACATGAGCCGTAGCAAATTCCTGTCGGCACTGGAGGGCGGCTTCGGCTTTTGTGATGTGGTGCTGGGCTGGGACAGTAACGATCAACTGTACGATAACGTCGACTACACCGGCTGGCACACCGCCTACCCGGATGCCTGGGTTAACATCGTGCCGGACAGCTGCCGGGAGATTCCCTCCGAAGGCAATACGCTGTTTTTCCTCTGTGAATTCACCGGCCCTGCCGAAACCATTTGCCCGCGCGGTCTGCTGCGTCGCGTGCTGGAGCGTGCCGACGGCCTTGGCTTCAACGCACTCGCCGCCTGCGAATTCGAATTCTTCCTGTTTGAAGAAACCCCGAAGTCGGTGCGCGACAAACACTACCAGCAGATGACCAGCATCACGCCCGGTTTTTTTGGCTACTCGGTATTGCGCAGCTCGGTGATGGCCGAGTTCTACAACGACTTCATGCACTACTGCAACGCCATGGACATGCCGATGGAAGGCTTCCACACCGAAACTGGCCCCGGCGTACTGGAAGCGGCACTGGCGGTCGACTCCGCCCTGAACGCCGCCGACAAAGCGGCCCTGTTCAAAACCTTCACCAAAGTCTATGCCCAGCGCAACGGCATGATGGCCACCTTCATGGCCAAATGGTCGGCCGACTACCCGGGCCAGAGCGGCCACATGCATGTCTCGCTGCACAAAAAAGACGGTGCCTCGGCGTTCTACGACGAAGCCGGTGGCGAACACAAGATGTCTGAAACCATGCGCCATTTCATCGGCGGGCAACAGGCTTTAATGCCGGAATTTCTGGCGATGATCGCCTGCACTGTGAACAGTTACACCCGGTTAATCCCCGGCGCCTGGGCGCCGACGTCGGCCAGCTGGGGCATCGAGAACCGCACCTGTGCCTTGCGTGCCATTCCTGGCTCACCCAAATCACAACGTGTCGAATACCGAATTTCAGCAGCAGATATTAACCCCTATATTGCTTTGGCCGCGGCACTGGCCTCGGGCTTGTGGGGCATAGAAAACAAGATAGAACCAGACGCCCCCATTGCCGGTACCGCCTACGATGTCGAGTTCTCGCCCGAGCGAACACTGCCCGCGACGCTAATGGACGCTGCCGGGCGGTTGCGTGCCTCAAAAGCGGCACGCGAACTCTTCGGCGATGCTTTCGTTGACCACTACGCGGCGACCCGGGAATGGGAAGAACGCGAATTCAGAAAAGCCATTACCGATTGGGAATTGCAGAGGTACTTCGAAATTATTTGATAGGTTGCCTGTGTCATGAGTTAGAAATTCGCTGGGCAATTCGAGTAGGTGGTTGCTTCGATATCGGTGCCAATCGGACTGTCGGGTACGTCTACTGGGGGCACGTCGTAAATACATCCATGTAGACTCGGAGACAACATCCCTGTTGTCTAACGGCCCCCAGTAGACGCACCCAACAGTCCTTAAGTAAGTAAGAGGTTAAATCACCACGAATTTCCAACTCATGACACGAGCTGCACTCGAACACATAACAGGAAATGAAATATGACTGAGATGGCAAAAATCATCAGCCCGGTAAACGCCGCCCAGTATGCCGAGCGGCCTTATCTGAGTGAGATCGAGGCCCGTGAAGCGGTAAAACAAGCGTCGGCCGCACAGAAAAAGTGGCAAGCCATGCCGCTGACACAACGAGTGGACATATTGGAGCGGGCGGTTGAGCTGCTTGATGAGCAGCGTGACGAGTTGGCGGAAGAACTGGCCTGGCAGATGGGGCGTCCTGTTAGTCAGGGGGGCGGTGAAGTGAATGGCTTCAGCGAACGCGCCCGTTACATGCTGGCGATAGCGCCGCGCGCTCTGGCCGACTTGGAAATGCCGGATAAACCCGGCTTTAAACGTTACATCCGACGCGACCCGGTTGGTGTGGTGCTGACCATTGCACCCTGGAATTTCCCTTATATGACAGCGGTTAATACGGTCTGGCCAGCGCTGGCGGCGGGTAATGCGGTGTTGCTCAAACATGCCCAGCAAACCCTGCTCTGTGCCGAACGGTTGCAGCGCGTTCTTTTGCAAGCTGGCTTGCCGGAGGGTGTTTTCCAGGCAGTAACGCTAAGCCACGAAACCACGGCGGCTATTTTGAAAGAACCGGCCATTCGTTTCGTCAGTTTTACCGGTTCAGTTCGCGGTGGGCAAAGCATTCAGCAAGCCATCGCCGACAGCGGTCAGTTTGCCGGTACCGCCCTGGAATTGGGTGGTAAAGACCCGGCCTATGTGCGCGCGGATGTCGATATTGCCGATGCCGCCGTTAATCTGGCCGATGGCGTTTTCTTCAACAGCGGCCAGAGCTGCTGCTCGGTGGAGCGCATTTACGTGCATCAGGATGTGTACCAGCCGTTTGTCGATGCACTGGTCGCCGAAACCCGCAAGCTGGTGCTGGGTGACCCGCTGCAAAAAACAACCACACTGGGCCCCCTGGTCAAAGCCTCGGCCGCCGACTTTGTGCGCGGCCAGATTGCCGATGCGGTCAAAGCCGGAGCCTCGGCGCTGATTCAGCCCGATGATTTCCCGAAAGACAAACCCGGCACCGCCTATCTGGCCCCGCAAATCCTGACCGGGGTTGATCACAGCATGCGGGTGATGACCGAGGAAAGTTTCGGCCCCGTGGTCGGCATCATGCCGGTCGCGTCAGACGAAGAAGCCATTCAACTGATGAACGACAGCGAATTTGGTCTAACCGCTTCGATCTGGACGAGGGACCTTGAAGCGGCCGAACGCCTCGGGCGCGAGATCCAGACCGGCACGGTGTTCATGAACCGGTGCGACGTGCTCGACCCGGCCCTGGCCTGGACCGGCGTCAAACACACCGGCCGGGGTGCCTCACTGTCCGAAATCGGATACGACGCCCTGACTCAACCCAAGAGTTTTCACTTACGACTGCCCAGCGGAGGCTGACCCATGACCACTGAAACCTCGTTAATCGCAAACTGGGGCATGCCCAACCGCATCCTGGTTGGCCCGGACCGTTTGAAGGAACTGCCCGCGCTGTGCCAGGAACTGGGCTTCAAGGCGCCACTGCTGGTTACCGACCGTGGCCTGGCTGGCCTGCCCATGGTGACTGACACCCTGACAGCGCTGACCAGTGCCGGTCTAGGCGCCGCGCTCTTTGCAGACGTCGAAGGCAACCCGACCGGCCCCATGGTCGAAGCGGGTGTGACGGCCTATCGCAAGGGGGGGCACGACAGCGTCGTCGCCCTCGGCGGCGGCAGCGGCCTCGACGTAGGCAAGGCCATCGCCTTTATGTCGGGCCAGACCCGCCCGATCTGGGATTTCGAAGACATCGGCGATTACTGGACCCGCGCCGACGCAAAGGGCATCGCCCCGGTCATCGCCATTCCAACAACGGCCGGTACCGGCTCGGAAGTAGGGCGGGCCTCGGTCATCGCCAATGAAGCCGAACACCGCAAAATCATCGTCTTTCACCCGAAGATGCTGCCGGTCGCCGTTATTCTGGACCCGAAAGTCACCACCGCCTTGCCCCCCCACATCACCGCCGCAACCGGTCTGGATGCCTTCATCCACAGCTTCGAAGCCTACTGCGCCCCGGGCTTTCACCCGATCTGTGAAGGCATCGCGCTGGAAGGCATGCGCCTGGTCGCGGCGTCGCTGCCAGTCGCCTACAAAGACGGCGGCAACCTGGAAGCCCGCACCAAAATGCTGACCGCTGCCAGCATGGGCGCCATCGCCTTCCAGAAAGGATTGGGCGGCGTACACGCCATATCCCATGCCGTCGGCGCCATGTACAACACCCACCACGGTCTCACCAACGCCGTGGTACTGCCTTACATCATGGTGCACAACCGCGCCAGCATTGAGCACCGCATGGTGCCGGTGGCTCAGGCCGTGGGCCTGCAAGACACCTCGTTTGATGTCCTGCTGCAATGGGTGCTGGACTTCCGCCGTGAGCTGGGCATACCCCACACCCTGGCCGACATCGACGTCCCAGACGATCAGGCAGACGAAGTCGGCCGCCTGGCCGCCGTTGACCCCTCAGCCGGTGGCAACCCACAACCGTTGAACGCAGCCGTGCTGACTGAAGTATTTCGAAAAGCGGTTCATGGTCGGTTGTAAAAGCATTCAGAATTGACTGGAAAGCGAGCGATGGGTGGCGGTGGGTGCCTCTGCGGGGGTAGTCCGCAACATGGATGTTGCGGCCTAGGCTCCATGGACGGATTCACACCGACCCCCGCAGAGGCACCCACCGGTGCCCGTCGCGGACCAAAGCCACCAAACAAGCCCGAGCCACAGTAAGAAAAGGGGGTGCCAAACGCCCCTGTTAATCCGTATAATCTGCGCCCCATTTTCCGGGATTTGGTGAAAAATTGATCACCAAGCCCCGGCTCAGTTCAACCCGAGGTGTTCAGTGCAATTTCCCAAGCGTTACGATGTCATAGTGATCGGTGGCGGTCATGCCGGAACCGAGGCGGCGCTCGCGTCTGCCCGCACCGGTGCCCAGACGCTGCTGCTGACCCACAACGCCGATACCGTCGGGGTGATGTCCTGCAACCCCGCTATTGGTGGTATTGGCAAGAGCCACCTGGTCAAGGAAATCGATGCTCTGGGCGGCGCCATGGCGCGCGCTACTGACCGCGCCGGTATCCAGTTCCGGGTATTGAACAGCCGCAAAGGCCCGGCCGTACGCGCCACCCGCGCCCAGGCCGACCGCCAGCTGTATCGGGCCGCGATTCGGGAAATCGTAGAACTGCAGCCGAATCTTGAACTGTTTCAACAGTCGGCCGACGACCTGTTATTGGAAAACGATGTGGTTACTGGCGTGGTCACTCAAACCGGCATCCATATCATGGCTGAAACCGTGGTGCTGACCGCTGGCACCTTCCTCGGCGGAAAAATCCATGTTGGCATGCAGAATTACTCCGGTGGCCGCATGGGCGATGCGCCCAGCAATGCACTGTCGCAGCGCCTGCGTGAGCTGCCATTTCGTGTTGGCCGCCTGAAAACCGGCACCCCGGCGCGCATCGACGGCCGCAGCCTCGACTACAGCCAACTGACCGAGCAGCCGGGCGATACGCCACTGCCGGTCATGTCCTATATGGGCCGGGTCGAAGAACATCCGCGTCAGGTGGCCTGCTGGATCGCCCACACCACCGAGCGCACGCACGACATTATTCGCGACAACCTGCACCAGTCGCCCATGTACGCCGGAGAAATCGAAGGCATTGGCCCGCGTTACTGCCCGTCGATTGAAGACAAGGTCACCCGCTTTGCTGACAAGACCAGCCATCAGGTGTTCGTCGAGCCTGAAGGCCTTACCACCTACGAAATGTACCCGAACGGCATCTCCACCAGCCTGCCGTTCGACGTGCAGATCGACTTTATTCAAAGCATCAAGGGCTTCGAGAACGCCCACATTACCCGGCCCGGCTACGCCATCGAATACGATTATTTCGACCCCCGTGACCTGAAACACAGCCTGGAAACCAAGTTCATCGGCAATCTCTTCTTTGCGGGCCAGATCAACGGCACCACCGGCTATGAAGAAGCCGCCGCCCAGGGCCTGCTGGCCGGGGTGAACGCCGCTCGCCGCGCCGCCGGTGAAGAGGCCTGGACGCCGCGTCGTGATGAAGCCTATCTGGGTGTGCTGGTCGACGACCTGATCACCATGGGCACCCTGGAACCGTACCGGATGTTCACCAGCCGCGCCGAATACCGCCTGCTGCTGCGTGAAGACAACGCTGATGCGCGGTTGACCGAAACCGGCCGGTCACTGGGCCTGGTCGATGACGCCCGCTGGGCGGCGTTCAGCACCAAGCAGGAAGCCATCGCCCGCGAAACCCAGCGGCTGAACAGCACCTGGGTACAGCCGAAATCGGCCGAGGCACAAGCCCTGCACGACAAACTGGCGCAGCCGCTGTCGCGCGAAACCACCCTGCGTGACCTGTTGAAACGGCCGCAGCTGACTTACGCCGATATCGCCGAACTGGTGCCGACTGACTCGCTCGACCCGGCGGTCAGCGAGCAGGTCGAGATCAGCGCCAAATACGAAGGCTACATACAGCGTCAGCAGGACGACATCGATACCCTGCGCCGGCACGAAAGCATGAAGCTGCCGGCCGAGCTGGATTTCGACGCCATTGGCGGCCTGTCGAACGAAGTGAAACAGAAGTTGAAGCAGACTCGTCCGGAAACCCTGGCGCAAGCGTCGCGTATTTCCGGCGTCACGCCTGCGGCGGTCTCGATGTTACTGATTCATCTGAAGAAACAGTCCGCCGCCAGTAAGGCCGCACAGGTTGAGAAGCACAGCGCATGAGTGAGCGCTATGCATCGCTGCTGAGTGACGGTCTGGACGAGCTGGGCATTGAACTGGACGCCGCTGTACAGCAGCGATTGCTGGCTTATCACGCCCTGCTGGTGAAATGGAACAAGGCCTATAACCTGACTTCAGTGCGCAAGCCCGAGGAAATGATCACCCGGCATTTGCTCGACAGTCTGTCGATTCTGCCGTTCGTCGGCCCGGGTGATTTACTGGATGTCGGCACCGGTCCGGGCCTGCCGGGCATGATTCTGGCGCTGGTCGATCCCGACAAGCCGGTCACGCTGCTCGACAGCAACGGTAAGAAGACCCGCTTTCTGACTCAGGTAAAGCTGGAGCTGGGTGTTACTAACGTTGCCGTGGTGCACAGTCGCCTCGAAGCCTGGCAACCAGAGCGCACCTTCTCACAAATCTCGTCACGCGCCTTTGCCACCCTGGCCGATATGGTGGCAAAATCCCGGCATCTGCTGGCACCGGGTGGCCATTTTCTGGCCATGAAAGGATTGTACCCGACCGACGAGATCACCGCCTTGCCGGGTGATATCCAGGTCGATCGGGTCACACCGCTTACCGTTCCGGGCAGCGCTTTACTCAGTGCGGACGCGCGACATCTGGTACAGTTGTCGGCCCGAACGACATAAGGATTCGGCTTTGACACATATTTTTGCCATTACCAACCAGAAAGGCGGGGTCGGCAAGACCACCACCGCCACCAATCTGCCCGCCTCTCTGGTGGCGATGAAGCGCAAGGTACTGGTCGTGGATCTGGACCCCCAGGGTAATGCCACCATGGGCAGTGGCATCAGCAAGAATGAGATCGACCTCAGCGTCTATGATGTCATTACCGGCAAGGCTGGCTGTGCTGAGGCCATCGTCACCACACCGGAAGCTGGTTACGATCTGCTGCCTGCCAACGGTGACCTGACCGCTGCTGAAGTGGAGCTGATGTCGGTGAAAATGAAAGAGCACCGGCTGCAGTACGCCCTGGCCGAAGTGAAGCACCATTACGACTATATTTTTATCGACTGCCCGCCGTCGCTAAACATGCTGACGGTAAACGCCCTGGCCGCCGCCGAGCAGGTGCTGATCCCGATGCAGTGCGAATACTACGCCCTCGAAGGCCTGGCCGCGCTGATGGACACCATTCACAGCATTCAGAAAGTGGTGAACCCGAAACTCGAAATCGGCGGCCTGCTGCGCACCATGTACGACCCGCGCAACAGCCTGACCAACGATGTCTCCGATCAGCTAAAAAACCACTTTGGCGACAAACTTTTCAGCTCGGTGATTCCGCGCAACGTGCGGCTGGCGGAAGCCCCCAGCTATGGCACCCCGGTGTTGCAGTACGACCGCTCCTCCAAGGGAGCGCTGGCGTATCTGGCGCTGGCCGGAGAGCTGGTTCGCCGGGTCGAGGGCGTCAAGCCACCCGATACCGAACATTTGACAGGATCTGTGTAAATGGCAGCTAAGAAACGAGGCTTGGGACGCGGCCTGGACGCCCTGATCACGACCCGACGGGAAGTCGAGGCCATTGCCGATCAGCCGGTCTCTCATGTGAATGACGGCAGTTTGCGCATGCTGCCGGTCGAGTGGATTCATCGTGGCACCTACCAGCCGCGGCGCGATATGTCGGCCGATGCACTGGAAGAACTGGCCGCATCCATTCGCGCCCAGGGCGTGATGCAACCCATAGTGGTGCGCCCCCAGGGCCCCGAATCCTTCGAACTCATTGCCGGTGAACGCCGCTGGCGCGCCTCCCAGATGGCCGGGCTGGATCAGATTCCAGCCGTGATCCGCGATGTCTCCGACGAAGACGCCATTGCCATGGCGCTGATCGAGAACATTCAGCGTGAAAACCTGAACCCGATGGAAGAGGCGCTGGCGTTGCAGCGTCTGCAGAAGGAATTCGATCTGACTCAGGCTGGCGTAGCCGAAGCCGTTGGCAAAAATCGGGTGACTGTGACCAACCTGCTGCGGCTGATCAGTCTGGAAGCCGATGTACGCCGTATGCTTGAACACGGCGACCTGGAAATGGGCCATGCCCGGGCGTTATTGGGTGTACAGGGCGAGCAACAGATAGAAGCGGCCCGTCAGGTGGTCGCCAAGGGCATGACGGTGCGACAGACCGAGCAACTGGTTCGCAACCTGGTGGAAGGCAAGAAGACCGGGCTTGATCGTTCAGAGTACAAGGCCGATGCCAATATTCAGAACCTTGAAGAGATGCTGTCACAGCGCCTGGGCGCCACGGTGTCAATCAAGCATGGCGCCCGCGGCAAGGGCTCCCTGGTGATCAAATACAACAGCCTGGATGAGCTCGACGGTATCCTGAACCACGTAAAGTAACCATTAACCCGGGCTCTATCCGGGTTGGGTCATGGGGACTGCCAAAAGTCACAAAGCGTCTTGATGACGCCTTGTTAACCCAATATACTCCCCGGGGTTTTTCAGGCGGGGCTGGTAAAGGTGAAAATAAACCAGACTCAGCCGGTATAACAAGGGCATACAAGTATCAGATGGGATTGTTCACACCCAATACGCCCAAACCGGTTCCCCGCCCTGCATTCTGGCGCCTGAGTCTGATTCAATGCGTTGCCTGGGCTTTTGCACTGGTGGTGACATACGCGCTTTGGCCTGACGTGATCTACAGCGTCTTCTGGGCCGGGCTGATCACCATCGCCGGACAATCATTCTGGGTCTGGCGCAGCTTGCGCGGTTTTGGCGATCCGCACAGCAAGAGTTATCTGGCAGGTACAATCGCCGGGCTGATCGGCAAGTGGGTGATCATCGGGACCGGCCTGATCCTGCTCTGGCGCAGCGAGCATCAAATTTCTGTCGCAGCCACCGTCTTCACCTTTTTCGGGTTGAACACACTGGCTGCGCTGGCAGCACCGCTTTCAATTTCACGACCACGCTGAGGCGTGGCACAAGAGGACTTTGAACTCATGGCAGCAGGTCAATACGAGAACGCGGGCGAATACATTGCCCACCACCTGGTCAATCTGACCTACGGGCGACTGCCCGCCGGGGCCGATCTTTGTTACGGAGGCGTCAACGAGACCACCCAATGGACACTGGCGGGCTGTGCGTCCGAAGCCGCTTCCATGGGGTTTATGGCCTTTCACGTCGACAGCCTGATGTGGGCCTTGGGTCTTGGTTTACTGGTGATGTGGCTGTTTCGCAGCGCGGCCAAAAAAGCGCACGCTGGCGTACCGGGTAAATTCCAGTGTGCCATTGAAATGGTGGTCGAATTTGTCGCCGATACCACCAAGGAAGTGTTTCATGGTAAAACCGGCGCCATCGCGCCCATCGCCCTGACTATCTTTGTCTGGGTGTTCATGATGAACCTGATGAAGCTGGTCCCGGTCGATTTGATCCCGTTCCCACTGGAACTGATGGGTGTCAACTACCAGAAAATCGCTGCAACAACCGATCCGAACGTGACGCTTGGCATGGCCGCTTTCGTCCTGATGCTGGTGATTGGCTTCTCAATTAAAGTGAAAGGTGTTGGCTTCATTAAAGAGCTGTGTCTAACCCCGTTCCACACCTGGTATCTTGCTCCGGTCAACCTGGTGCTCGAGATCGTTGGCTTGTTGTCCAAGCCCATCAGCCTCGGTTTGCGTTTGTTCGGCAACATGTTTGCCGGCGAAGTTATCTTCCTTCTGATTGCCGCACTCTTCGGTGCTGGCTTTATCTTTCTGCCGCTGGCGGCAGGGTTGCAAGTAGCCTGGGCTATCTTTCACATATTGGTGATTGTGCTGCAGGCCTTTATCTTCATGGTATTGACCATTGTGTACCTGTCTATGGCCCACGAAGAACATTGATTTTCACAGGGGGCGACGGCATGCTGTCGCACCATTTGAAAGCTTTCGCTCTACCCTTAACTTTTAAAACTTGAACTGATGTAAGTCTAGGAGAAAACTATGATCTTTATTGCTGTCTCAATTATTCTTGCCGCTGCTGCACTGGGTGCTTCACTGGGTATGTCCAACCTGGGTAGCAAATTGCTGGAATCCACTGCTCGCCAACCTGAGCTGGCTCCATCACTGCAAACCAAGTTCTTCATTATTGCCGGTCTGGTCGAAGCGATCCCCATTATTGGCGTAGGTATCGCACTGGTACTGGTCTTTACCATGGCGTAATCACGAGTGGGCCCCGGTATCGGGGCATTTCCACACGTGTAACCCTACATAAAGACGAGGTAAAGTCGTGAATTTTAATTTAACGTTTCTCGGACAGATCATCGCCTTTGCCATCTTCGTCTGGTTTTGCGCCAAGTTCGTATGGCCACCGCTTATTGGTGCCATTGAAGAACGCCAGAAGAAAATAGCAGAAGGCCTGGACTCTGCCGACCAAGCTGCGAAAGATCTGGAACTCGCTCAACACGAGGCAGCCAAAAAGCTTCAAGAGGCCAAGCATGAGGCCGCGGCTATCCTGGATCAAGCGAACCGCCGTGCGGCTCAACTGGTTGAGCAGGGCAAAACCGATGCGAAGGAAGAAGGTGAGCGTATCGTCTCCTCCGCCCGTGCTGAAGTCGATAAAGAAGTGAACATGGCGCGTGAAGAGCTGCGTCGTCGAGTGTCTGAACTGACTATAGCCGGTGCAGAGAAAATCCTGCAAACCGAAATCGACGAGAAGAAACACAGCGAGTTGTTGGACAAGCTGACAGCCGAGCTGTAAGGAGGGATCATGGCAGAATTAAGTACGCTGGCCCGTCCTTACGCCAAAGCCGCGTTTAACGCAGCTCTGGACAGTAAGCAACTGGATGCCTGGTCGACACAACTGTCGATATTGGCCGCTATCAGTCAGCACGAAACAGTTGAGCGGCTAATTGCCAATCCTGAGCTGTCCGCCGCTGACAAAGCTCGTGCTTTTCAGCAACTTGCTGGCGATGCCTTGAACGAGGGCGGGTCTAACCTAATCAGCGTTCTGGCTGAAAATCGTCGTCTTGCACTGCTGTCCGAAATCAGCGAACAGTTTGACGTGCTGAAAGCGGAGCAGGAAAAAACCGCCGATGTTCTGGTGACCAGTGCATTTTCCTTGAGCGACAGTCAGCAAAAGACGCTGACCGACAAACTGACCACCAAACTCAGCCGCCAGGTGAAGTTGACCGTTGAAATCGACGAGTCATTACTGGGTGGTGTGGTGATCAGGTCCGGTGACATGGTCATCGACGGTTCGGTCCGCGGCAAGTTGGCGAAACTCGCTGAAGCAATGAATTCCTAGTGAGGGAAAAAGAATGCAGCAACTGAATCCTTCAGAAATCAGTGACATCATCAAGGAGCGTATCGGCAAACTCGATACCAGCTCCAAGGCCCAGAACGAAGGCACCATCGTCAGCGTATCCGACGGTATTGTGCGTATTCATGGTCTGGCAGATGTCATGTCTGGTGAGATGATTGAGTTCCACAACGGCCTGTTCGGTATGGCGTTGAACCTGGAACAAGACTCCGTTGGTGCGATCGTGTTGGGTGACTACAAGGATCTGGCCGAAGGCCAGACCTGTAAGTGCACCGGTCGCATCCTGGAAGTTCCCATTGGTCCGGAATTGCTCGGTCGCGTCGTCGACGCCCTGGGTAACCCGATTGACGGCAAGGGCCCGGTGAAAACCACCCTGACCGACCCGCTGGAAAAGGTCGCTCCGGGCGTTATTGCCCGTCAGTCGGTCGACCAGCCGGTACAAACCGGTTATAAAGCCGTTGACGCCATGGTGCCGATTGGCCGTGGTCAGCGTGAGCTGATCATTGGTGACCGTCAGACCGGTAAGACCGCTCTGGCGGTTGATGCCATTATGGCTCAGAAAAACTCCGGCATTAAGTGTGTCTACGTCGCCATTGGTCAGAAGCAGTCGACCATCGCCAACGTGGTGCGCAAGCTGGAAGAGCACGGCGCCATGGAATACACCACCATTGTCGCCGCCTCGGCCTCTGAACCAGCATCCATGCAATTTCTGGCGCCTTATGCCGGTTGTACCATGGGTGAATACTTCCGCGACCGCGGTGAAGACGCTCTGATCATTTACGATGACCTGTCCAAACAGGCCGTTGCGTATCGTCAGATTTCTCTGCTGCTGCGTCGTCCGCCGGGCCGTGAAGCCTTCCCGGGTGATGTGTTCTACTTGCACTCCCGTTTGCTGGAACGCGCATCGCGTGTGAACGCCGACTACGTTGAACAGTTCACCAAGGGTGAAGTGAAAGGCAAGACCGGTTCTCTGACCGCTCTGCCAATCATTGAAACCCAGGGTGGTGACGTTTCTGCGTTTGTACCTACTAACGTGATTTCAATTACCGACGGTCAGATTTTCCTTGAGACCGACCTGTTCAACGCGGGTATTCGCCCTGCGATGAACGCCGGTATTTCGGTATCGCGTGTAGGTGGTTCAGCCCAGACCAAGATCATCAAGAAGCTGGCCGGTGGTATTCGTACCGCTCTGGCTCAGTACCGTGAACTGGCAGCGTTCTCTCAGTTTGCGTCGGATCTTGACGAAGCGACCAAGGCTCAGTTGGAGCATGGTCAGCGCGTTACCGAGCTGATGAAGCAAGGCCAGTATGCACCCTTGACGGTTGCAGAAATGGCAGTCTCAGTTTATGCCGCCAACGAAGGCCATCTGAAAGCTTTGGAAATCAAAGAAGTCGGTCGGTTTGAGGCGGCACTGCACTCCTACATGAACAGCGAACACACAGATCTGATGAAACAGATCAACGATACTGGCAACTATAACGATGAGATTGCCGGTTCGCTGAAGGACGCTTTGGATAAATTCAAAGCAACGCAGACCTGGTAATTCACCGGCTGTCTCCGGACAGCCGATTGAACTGAGGCATTGCTATGGCAGCCGGAAAAGAGATTCGCACGAAAATATCGGGCATTAAAAACACGCAGAAGATTACTTCCGCGATGGAAATGGTCGCTGCGAGTAAGAAGCGTAAAGCTCAGGACCGGATGGACGCCAGTAAACCCTATGCTGACAAAATCCGGGCGGTTATCGGACATTTGGCGAACGCCAATGCCGATTACCGTCATCCTTATCTGGAAGAACGTGACGTCAAGCGGGTGGGCTACATCGTGGTTTCATCCGATCGCGGATTGTGTGGTGGGTTGAACGTCAACCTGTTCAAGCAAGTTGCGAAAGACGTTGCCGACTGGAAACAGAAGGGCGCTACGGTGCAAGTTTGTGCCATTGGCAGCAAAGGGTCGGGTTATTTCAAGTCACGTGGTTACGACGTAGTTGCAACCATGTCCCAGTTGGGTGACAAACCCGCTGTGAGTGACCTGATTGGCGGCGTAAAAGTCATGCTCGACGACTTCAACACCGGCAAGATCGACCGTTTGTATGTGGTGTACAACGAATTTGTAAATACCATGGTGCAAAAGCCCGGAATTGAGCAGCTGTTGCCATTGAAGGCCGCTGAAGACGAGACGTCGCGCCGACATAACTGGGACTACATTTACGAGCCAAATGCCGAAGCGCTGCTGGATCATCTGCTGGTTCGCTATGTTGAATCGGTGGTTTACCAGGGTGTGGTGGAAAATCTGGCTTGCGAGCAGGCTTCGCGCATGATGGCGATGAAGAACGCCACTGATAATGCCGGGGAGCTGATCGACAGTCTCAATATGGAATACAACAAGGCGCGTCAGGCAGCCATTACCCAAGAGATCGCCGAGATCGTGGGTGGCGCCTCAGCGGTTTCATAAAACGGTTTTGAGAGGATACAGAAGATGAGTAGCGGACGTATCACACAGATTATCGGCGCCGTTGTCGACGTGGAATTCCCGCGTGACAACGTACCGAAAGTTTACGACGCGTTGAAAGTCGCTGAAGTAAACCTGACCCTGGAAGTGCAGCAGCAGTTGGGCGACGGCATTGTACGTGCCATTGCCATGGGCAGCACCGAAGGCGTTAAGCGTGGACTGAGCGTAGAAAATACTGGCACGGGCATTACCGTACCCGTTGGTGTTGCGACCCTGGGTCGTATCATGAACGTACTGGGCGAGCCTATCGACGAGCGCGGCGACATCGGTGCCGATGACCATATGGTCATTCACCGCGACGCCCCATCGTATGCCGAGCAGGCCCAAAGCCAGGACCTGCTGGAAACCGGTATTAAGGTAATCGACCTGATCTGCCCGTTCGCCAAGGGTGGTAAGGTTGGTTTGTTCGGTGGTGCCGGTGTAGGCAAGACCGTAAACATGCTTGAGCTGATCAACAACATCGCGACTGAACACAGTGGTTTGTCTGTGTTCGCCGGTGTCGGTGAGCGGACTCGTGAAGGTAACGACTTCTATCACGAAATGTCTGAAGCCGGTGTTATCAAGCTGGACAAGCTGTCCGAATCGAAAGTGGCCATGGTTTACGGCCAGATGAACGAACCCCCCGGTAACCGTCTGCGGGTTGCACTGACCGGCCTGACCATGGCCGAGAAGTTCCGTGACGAAGGCCGTGACGTTCTGTTCTTTGTGGACAACATCTACCGTTATACCCTGGCCGGTACTGAAGTATCAGCACTGCTGGGTCGTATGCCGTCTGCGGTAGGTTACCAGCCGACGCTGGCGGAAGAGATGGGTGTTCTGCAGGAACGTATTACCTCGACCAAGACCGGGTCTATTACCTCGGTTCAGGCGGTATACGTACCGGCGGATGACTTGACCGACCCGTCACCGGCCACAACCTTTGCCCACCTGGATGCAACCGTTGTACTGAGCCGTGACATTGCTGCCCTGGGTATTTACCCGGCGGTTGACCCTCTCGGTTCAACCTCGCGTCAGCTCGACCCGCTGGTTATTGGTAACGAGCATTATGACTGTGCCCGTGGCGTTCAGGGTGTTCTGCAGAGCTATAAAGAGCTGAAGGACATCATTGCGATTCTGGGTATGGACGAATTGTCTGACGAAGACAAGATGGTTGTAGCCCGTGCCCGTAAGATTGAGCGTTTCCTGTCTCAGCCGTTCCACGTTGCAGAGATTTTCACCGGAGCGCCAGGCAAGTATGTGTCGCTGAAAGAAACCATTCGTGGTTTCCAGGGCATTCTGGACGGCGAGTACGATCACGTTCCCGAGCAGGATTTCTACATGAAAGGCACCATTGATGAAGTGATGGAAGCCTACAACGCCCGCTCCAAGAAGGGCTGATCGCGCCGGGGGTAATCATGGCTATGACAGTACACTGCGACATCGTCAGCGCGGAAGACAGCATCTTCGCGGGGCTGGTTGAAATGGTCGTTTGTGAGGGCGAAAAGGGTGAACTTGGTATCATGCCGGGTCACTTGCCTTTGCTGACACGGCTGAACCCGGCACCGGTTCGGTTGATACTGCAGAACGGTTCGGAAGAAGTGTTCTACGTATCCGGCGGCTTCCTTGAAGTCCAGCCGCATGTTGTGACCATTCTGGCCGATACAGCTCTGCGCGGTGGTGACATCGACATGGCTGCGGCTGAGAAAGCCAAGGCCGATGCCGAGAAGATCATTGCCGATAGAATCGCTGAAGAAGAATTCGCGGTGGTGGCAGCTGATCTGGCGCGTGCGTCAGCCCAGTTGCGTACCCTGCGCGAACTGAAGCGACTGCGCGGCAATAAGTAACAGGCTTAAGTGGCTTGTCGAAAAAGCGACCTACGGGTCGCTTTTTTTATGCGTCGGAGTTTGGGACTGTAGCATTGGTCCGCGTCGGATGCCGGGTGTGCCTCTGTGGGGTCGGCTTGAATCCGTCCATGGCGGTCCGACGTCTCGGGCCTAGACCGCAGCATCCATGCTGCGGACTACCCCACAGAGGTAACCCCGGCACCCGTCGCTCGCATCGGGCCAACTCTGAAACCTTGTACTCACTACTAACAGCTCGTGGCTCTCAGCTCGAAGCTCTTAACTCGAAGCTCGCAGCTCACAACTCGCAGCTCAGAACTTGCCTCAACCCCCCAAAACCCCGACACTCCCACTCCATAATAAATTCAAACGATACGCGCAGTACTATGACCTCACGCCAACTCCTGATCGCCATCGGCTTCTCAGCCATGGCTAATTTCTTCTGGGCAACCAACGCCATCGTCGGCAAAATTGCCGTTGTATCGCTGCCGGCTTTTACCCTGTCCCAGTTTCGCTGGTGGCTGGCATTCTTGCTGATCGCGCCCTTTGGTATTCCGCATATCCGCCGCCAATGGCCCTGGTATCGAACTCACTTCAAAACGCTGCTGCTGCTCGCCTTGTTGAGTGTCACTCTGTACAACACGCTGCAGTACTGGGCCCTGAAGTACACTCAGCCAGTCAACGTTGGGGCCATGGCGGCGCTGATGCCGGTGATGATCTTTATGCTCAGTGCCTGGCTGGGCATTGGTCGGATGAGCGTTGCCCAGTGGCTCACCGCCACGCTGGCTGTGTTCGGTGCCTTTGTGGTGCTTACGGATGGTCAGATGGCGCTCAGCATTGGTGGCCAGTCGCTGATCGGCGATGGTATTTTCTTTATCGGGTTGATCAGCTGGTCGTTCTATTCGGTGATGCTGAAGAAGTTGCCGGTCTGGGAAGTGAACAGCGTGGGCATGCTGACATTTTTTATTGGTGTGGGCAGTTTGATGATCGTACCGTTCTGGTTGAGCGGGGCTTTGCGTGGCGAGATTCTGATACCACCGACTGACTTGTGGTGGACGGTGGCTTATGTGGCGGTGTTTCCTTCGCTGGTCGCGTTCTTCTCCTGGATCAAGGCGGTGGGGGCCAGTAATGCCAACATTGCCGGGCTGATGATGACCACGGCACCACTGTTCAATGCGTTGTTGACGCTTGTGGTGCTACGTGAGCCGGTATCGGCGGCGCAGTGGCTGGGCATTGTCTGCGTTATTGTGGGTGTTGCGTTGACTTTGCTGTTGACGCAACTGCGGCAAAAAGCCAAAGGAATAGCAGAATGAGCATTGCGATTAAACAAAGCTACTGGGCGCTGGCGCTGATCTATCTGATTGCCATGCTGGGCTCGCCCTTTGCGTTCGAGTGGGTGATCAAGGCGGCACCAATCTGGTTGCTGGCCTTTGCTGTGTTACGTGCGTCTTCGGTGCCAGCGAAGCCATTGTTATTAGTGGCTATTCTGATCAGTTCGTTGGGTGATGTGCTGCTGGAGCTGAACCTCTTTGTGTTTGGGCTCGGTGCTTTTCTGGTGGCGCAGCTGACGTACGGTGTTTTGTTTGCCCGGCGCTTTGCCTGGCGGCCTGACCGGTTTGCCTGGGTGGTGTTTTTGCTGGTGTGGGCCATGGCGGTGCTGATCTGGTGCTGGCCAAACCTGGCGGCCCTTACGGTGCCAGTACTGGCGTACATGGTCGCCATCCTGTTCATGGGTGTGTCCGCTTTGAACAGCCGGTTTGCGCTGTATCCGGCGTTTTTTGGGGCGGCGGTGTTTATTCTGTCAGACTCCCTGATCGCTATTGGCTTGTTCGCGTCGCCGTTCCCGGGGCAACCCTGGGCGGTTATGCTGACTTACTATCTGGCCCAGTTCTGTATTGTGCGGGCTTTGTTGCGGGATTGAAGAAAAGAGTTGCTGGATTGATGAACAGAACGCCATGGTCGGCGTTCGGTTTTGAGTATTAGGCCCTTCTAAAGCGGAGGCGCGGACCATCGGTTGCCTTTGGCCCGCGTGCGGGGTCAGACTGTCGCTTTAATAACAATAATACACGGCGACCGGTCGGCTATACTGACGTCGGGTCAGCCAGTGGAGGTTCTGTGTGAATCTGATTCTCTATGCCATTCCCGGTTTTATGCTGTTGTTGTTGATCGAGCTGGTCGTCGACTGGCGCAAGAAAACCGGTTATTACCGCACCAACGATGCCATCGCCTCACTCAGCACCGGTATGCTCAGCCAGACCATGGGTTTTGCCACCCGGCTGGTGAGCTTTTTGGCTTACGCCACACTGTGGGCGGTGTTGCCGCACGGCGAGCTGACCATGACGCCGCTGCTCTGGGTAGTGGCCTTTGTGTTCTATGATTTTTGCTATTACTGGAGCCACCGCAGTCAGCATCAGATCAATGTGCTCTGGGGAATTCATGTGGTGCATCACCAGAGTGAGGAATTCAACCTCTCTACGGCATTGCGCCAGCCGTTCAATGGCTTTGTGATCGGCTCGATTTTCTATTTGCCCATGCTGTTTGTCGGCTTTCCACCCGAAGTTATTGTCACTGTCGGTTCGCTGAATCTGATTTATCAGTATTGGGTGCATACCCGCTTTATCGGCACGCTGGGCTGGTATGAAAAGGTGTTTGTGACACCGATGAACCACCGGGTTCATCATGCCATTAACGACCCCTATATTGACCGGAATTTTGGTGGTGTGTTCATTCTCTGGGACCGCCTGTTCCGGACGTACCAGCCGGAGCTGGCGGACGAACCCTGCGCTTATGGCGTACGCAAGCCGCTGCACAGCTGGAATCCGTTTTTCGCCAACTGGCATGCCTGGGGGCAGCTGATTCAGGATGCCTGGCACGCTCGCAGCTGGAAAGACAAGCTGCGGATCTGGTTTATGCCCACCGGCTGGCGACCGGAGGACGTTAAAGAAAACTATCCCCTGCCGCGTTGCCTGCCGGACACCCAGCAGAAATTCAATAACGCGCCGTCGGCCGCTGTCAGTGCTGTTGTGGTCGCGATACACATTGTGCTGATGGGCTGGACTGTCTGGTTCCTGCTGTTCACCAATGACCTGACGTTTGGCCTGGCGCTGGCGCACTTCGTTCCATTGGGCGGGGGGCTGTATATTAATGGCCGGATTCTGGAGCAACGCAAATACGCTACGCGGCTTGCGGCTGCGTTCTGGCTGCTTTGTGCCACCTTGCCCTGGTGGGTGTCTGGCTGGCTGTTGCCTGCAGGGCTGGTCGCTGCGCTGTTTGTGGCGTTTGCCGTCACCACGGTTCTGGCGGCGACCTGGTCACGTCGTAAAGTCTGGGCTGAGAAATCGGTGGATCCGCGCACGCTGGCCTGATCGCGGCTGGGTTTGTGGCATCCGATCTGGCATTATTTGAGGTGATTCCGATTGTCAGGCCGGTTAGGCCTTCTGTCACCCAGGTGGGCCTACCTTTTAGGTGTTTACCCGCTCCTTTAGCAGTTTTGCGAAAGGTTGCGGACGGTAGAAGAAGTAGCCTTGCAGTTCGTCACAGCCCAGTTCCGCCAGTAACCTGACCTGGGCTTCGGTTTCTACACCTTCGGCGACCACCGTCAGGTCGAGCGTATGGCCCAGATCGATAATGGCCTCGACCAGGGCCAGGTGCCTGGGTCCGTCTTCGAGCCGCTGAATAAAGCGCTGATCGATCTTGAGAACGTGCAGCGGTAGCGCTTGCAACATGCCCAGGTTGGAATAACCGGTGCCGAAATCATCCATGGCAAAGCGAATGCCCATCGACGACAGTTCGGCCATGGCGGCCAGGGTTGTGTCGGATTCTTCGGTCAGTGAGTGCTCGGTTATCTCGAATTCAACGCGGTGTGCAGGCACATTGGCCTGGTGTATTTCACTGGCGATGAACAGGCTCAGATTCCGCTCCTCCAATTGCTTGGGCGACAGGTTGATTGATACCACGACGTCATCGTCAAGCTGACCCAGATGCTCACTGAACTCTTCCAGGGCGCGTCGGATAACCCAGTTGCCGATCTCGACAATCAAATGGCTGCCTTCGGCGATGGGAATAAATTCGCCAGGTGAAACCACGCCCAGTTCATGGCTGTTCCAGCGCAACAGGACTTCCAGGCTGCGCCAGCGCTGATCGACCCGGTCGACCCGGGGTTGCAGCACCAGGTGAAATTCGTTGTTTTGCAGGGCATAGGGCAGCAGGCGCAGTATGTCCTGGCGGCGGTCGTTTTCGAGGTTCATCTGGTCGGAGTAGAACTGGTAACTGCCGCGGTCGATCTCTTTGGCCTTGCGCAGGGCGATCTCGGCTTTCTTGACCAGGCCCTCATAGTCGGTGTCGTCGGTCGGGCTGGTGGCGATGCCCAGCGTTGCGGTAATACTGATGCGCACTTCGTCGATCTCAATGATCTCGGTGATGGATTTCAGCAGCGTATCGGCCACAAAGATGGAATGGCTGGGGTCTTTCAGGTTTTGCAGGCAAATGGCGAAGGTATCGCCAGACAACCGGGCAACGGTATCGCTGTTGCGAATGCAGTACTTGATGCGTTCGGTCAGTTGCTTGAGTACCTCATCGCCAACGGTGTGACCATAGTTGGTATTGATGGCCTTGAAGTTGTCGAGGTCAAACAGCACCAGCGCCAGGTGGTTCTGATTGCGTTGCGACAGCGAAATGCCCTGCTGTACCTGCTTGCCGAAGAAATTCCGGTTGGACGCACCGGTGAGTGAATCGTAGTAGTTCAGCTTCTGCAGCTCGGCCTCGGTCGACTTGATCTCGGTGATGTCGCGCAGCATCCCGGTCAGTTCCTGGTTGTCGTTTACGGCAATGGTTTGTTCTACCCAGAGCAGGGCGCTCGGGGTAATGATGCGGTGTTCGAAGCGGGCAAAGGGCTGGCTGCCATCCAGCACGCTCTGGGTATGCATGGTGAAGTAGGGCCGGTCGGGCTCGTAGATGTAGTTGATCATCGCCTCCCGGTTCAACCTGGGCTGATCGGTGCCGAGCAACTCCATCATCGGGGCCGATAAGGCAAACTGATCGCCAGGCAACGAGGTCCAGGAGCCCAGCCGGCCGAGCCGCTGTGCTTCCAGCAGCTTGCTCTCCTGAATTTTCAATTGCAGCCGCTCCTTTTCACGCTGACGCATGACGCGGTATTGCGACCCCAGCAGCAAGACGATGAATAGCCAGACCCCAAAGGCCGAAGCGCGGGTCAACCACAATGTCTGGGTGGGGGTTGCCCAGCCCGCCTGGGGCTCAGCCAGAACCGACCAGGCCAGGCCGCCGTGCTCAAACTGGTTGGATACCCGGTGACGGCCCAGAGTGCCCTGGCTGAACAAACGGGTTGTGTCTTCACCACGGCTGACGGACAAGCCCAGTTTGAGGTTATCCATACCCGAGACGGCCCGCGCGATGACCTGATCCAGTGAGACCACGCCCGAAATGATCATGTGTGGCTGGCCGGAGATTGGCAGGCGGTAGACCAGCGCCGTGTCGCCTTGCAGCACGTTCAATGGACCAACGATTTTAGCCGTCTGGGTTTCCATCACGTCGCGGATGTCATCGACCTGGTCGGGCACCAGCGCCAGGTTGGTGCCAAGCAGGGCGAGATTCTGCGGCTCCGGTGGGTAAACGTGGGTGATCATGAACTGGTTGGTGATGGTGGTGTTCAGCAGACTAAACGTCTGCGCCGGAATCAATTGCTGCAACCATTGCCGGTAGCGTTCCTGGCTGACATCGGGTTCCGTTGAAACCAGCAAGCTCAGTGCGTCCAGATAGCCCCGGTTGGCGATAAGAGCGGTTTCCAGTTGGCTGGAAAGGCGACCAATCTGTTCCCTTACGACCTGCTGTTGCTGACTGCGGTCCCGTTCAATCACCAGTACCTCAAACCACTGGGTTACCGGAACAACGGTGACAGCTGCAAGCATAGCAAGATGTATTGCCGTTAAATTTCTGCGATAGTAAGCGCTCACTAATAGCGTGATGGCGGCCGCGGCAGCAAGGGCTGCATCGCCACCCGTTGAGTCTACGAAAAAGGTCGCCAGCAACAGCAACAATGCGGTGACCAGACTCACTACCAGCATGCAGTCTATCCTCGGCTTGGTTAAGGGTTTTTTCAGTATAGCCCTGATCAGAGGCTGGCGGATACAGCTTCACAGCCCCTGGCGAGCGGAAATGCTGACAGGGTTCGACTTCATGGCACGTCAGCGGGGTCGTCGTCTTTGGCGAGCCATCGGTACAGTGTGCGACGAGTGACACCCAGTATCGACGCGGCCTGGCGTTTGTTGCCGCCGGTGACCGACAATACCTGGTGAATGTAGTCGCGCTGTACCGTCTCCAGGCTGGGCAGGGTGCCGGTGTTGGTCAGACCGGGTGCAACCTGCTGAGGTTGCAGTGGCGACGGGGCTTCCAGCTTGCCGGGCTCGTAGTCGGCAATGCGGGCGGGCAGATGGTGGCGGTCTATCTGAGCCTGGTCGCAAAAGGCAATGGCGCGTTCTACCGCGTTTTGCAGTTCCCGCACATTGCCCGGGTAAGGGTAGTGTTCGAGCGCCTGTTCCGCCTCCGGGCTAAACCCGGTGATGGCCGGTTCTTTGGTCTGAATGGCCGCTTTCAGGAAATGGCGGGCCAGCAACAACGTATCACCCCGGCGCTCACGCAACGGCGGGATGGCCAGCGCAAAGGTTTCCAGCCGGTAGTAAAGGTCTTCCCGAAAGCGGCCGTCTTGTATGCAATGTTCCAGGTCCTGATGCGTGGCGGCGATGATGCGCACGTTCACCGGCGTCTCGGTATCCTCACCCACGCGCCGCACGGTGCCTTCCTGCAATACCCGCAGCAGTTTGGCCTGCAATCCGAAGGGCATTTCCGCAATTTCATCCAGCAACAGGGTGCCGCCTTCGGCCTGACTGAACAGCCCGGGCCGGGACCCGCGGGCTCCGGTGAAGGCGCCGGCGGCGTGCCCGAAGAACTCGCTTTCAATCAATTCGGAGGGAATACCGGCGCAATTGACGGCGATAAAGGGGCCCTCGGCGCGCTGGCTCTCGGCGTGAATGGCCTTGGCCACCAGCTCCTTGCCGGTGCCGCTCTCACCCAGAACCAGAACGGGCCCGTCCGCCGGCCCAATTTGCTGAATTTGATGATACAGCGACTGCATGGCCCGGCTGCGGCCAATCAACCCCTGGAACTGGTCCGACGCCAACAGCCGCCGGTATTGTTCCACCTCGGTCTGCATTTGCTGGTGCTTCAGTAGCTTGCGCACCGTCAGAATCAGGTGGTCCATGGCGAAGGGTTTGGTCAGAAACTCATTGGCCCCGGCTTTCAGGGCTTCTACCGCCTGGTTAATGGTGCCGTAGGCGGTGATCATCAGAAAGCTGGGCTGGGTGTCGCCGGTGCGGCACTGTTTGAGCATGTCCATGCCGCTGCTGCCGGGTAAGCGGAGGTCGCTGATTACCAGGTGCGGTTTCAGTTCATGCAGGGTGGGCACGGCGGCCTCGGTCGACAGGCAGTGGTGTACCTGAAAGCCTTCGTCGCTCAGTTCATCCACCAGCAGGTCGGCCAGGTCCTGGTCATCCTCTACGATCAGAATGCGGGTTTGGTCACTCATGGGTTAGCGTCTCCTGTGACAGATGCTGCAGCGGCAGACTCAACTCCGCCCGAAAACCACCCTGTTCCCCCTGGCTGAGGGTCAGCGTACCGTCGTGTTCGAGTGCCACATTATTCACAATGGCCAGCCCCAGCCCGGAACCCTGGCCGGCTGGCTTGCTGGTGTAAAAAGGCTCCAGCAGGGTTTCACTGGGGGCCGTGGCCAGTTCGTTGCCATCGTCCTCAACGATGAACCGGACCGAGGTGGCATCCGCCGCGATAATGACCCGAACCTGGCTCTGTGCGGCTTGCATGGCGTTGCGCATCAGATTGACCAGTGCCAGTACCAGTCGGGATTCGTTGCCGACCAGAGAGGGCAGGTCGGGCGCGATCTCCCACTGAATACCGGCCAGGTGCTCCGGCCATTCGGAAGACAGGTCGTGCCCTGCCGCCCGGGCGACCGATTCTGGGTTCAGGCGTACCTGAGCGTGACCGTCAGGGCGGCAGTAATCGAGCAGCTGGCGCACGATCCGGTTCAGCCGGCTGACCTGATGCTCAATCTTTTGCAGCTGCTCCTGCCCCCGAGCGTCGTCACCAATGTGGTTTCTCAGGCGTCTGGCCCGTCCCGAAATAACGCTCAGTGGCGCACCCAGTTCATGCGCAATGCCGCTGGCAACCCGGCCAATGGCGGCCATTTTCTCCTGCGCCTGCATGCGCTTGTTCAGTTCCCGCTGGGATTGCTGATGTTCCCGGACCTCGCGCTCAGCCTGGTCGAGCCCATCGAGCATGCGGTTCAGTGCCAGGCTGATGTCCGCCATTTCACGCGGGCCCGTCGCCGGCACCCGAATGGAGCGGTCGCCTTCCTCAATGCGGTTCATGGCATAAACCAGGCGTTGCACATGGCGACCAATGCCGCGGTAGTGACCAAAGACGATGATTATCACCATCAACCCGGCGGCAATAATCCAGGCACCCCAGGAGTAGAGGTTCACCATTCGGTTGGCCTGGTCGAAGTCGCTTTCCAGTCGGGTGATCTGGATCAGGCCGTTAATCTGTCTTCCGGCACCGTACAAAGGCAGGAATTGGCTGAACAGATCGCGGCCATCAATGGTGCGCGAGCGTTCCTGGGTATCGCCGGTTTCCACGACGATTTGGGCAACCTGTGAATTGCGCAAGTTGGAATCGGCCGTACCGACAGAGGCAATGCGATTGCCGTCGATGTCGAAAACGGTGGCACCGTAGACCCGGCCGATCGAGAAAACCGAGTTAAGGGCGTTCTGGATGTCTGCCTCCTGGCCATTGGCCAGGCTTTCACCAATGGGCAACCTGACGGCCCGGGCGACCAGCTCCAGATCCTGCTTGAGCCGTTCTTCCTGCGCCGGTGCAACGGCCAGGTGCAGGCTCAACTGCACCACCAGAGCCGACAAAATCAGCAGTGGCATTACCACCCAGACCAGCATCGATAAATGCAAACTTCGTAGTGGACCCTTAAACACGGTTTCTTGTCTCCGATTAAAGCGGTTTTGCGGCGATGGCATCTGATAACCCCAAGTCGGGTGGTGTATCTAAAGTATACACCATCTCTCGCCCAGGTATCGTGGCAGTGCCGTGCAACAACTGTTAATGCAGGAAATGAACCAGCGCTCTGCGGGGTAAAGGCTGCCGTTGTTTTGTGTGCAGCGAACAACCTGGGAATGCAACGCTATTGCGGTGCAGGTCAGCAACGATCCGGACCTCTATGAGCGAAGTCAGGACCAGATGTGAGACAAATGTATACAGAGTGGGTACAAGGTATCCAGTGCAGGCGCCGAATACCTGACCTTTGCAAGGCACAAAGGAGAGGTCGTGTTTCGAGAAAATGTATAAAATCCTTTAAAATCAGTGGGTTAGTAAATTTCTTTTGCAATTTTCTAATGCCTGGCACGATTCCCGCTATTACCAGGTCAACCGGCGAGAAGGGCGTCTCTGACAAACTTAACCCGGCAAATACGTAAACGTTTATACATCAGGTAAGTAAAGTAAGGAGAGTCGATATGAGTCACTTAAAATTGTTGGTAGCCGGTCTTACTCTGGTCGTTGCCGCTGCATTGTCTCCTGCAATGGCTGAAGATGGTGCTGCTAGTGTGGACGACGCTCAACTGGAACAGTTTGCTACTGCCCTGACCGATGTGCGGGATCTGGGTAACGAGTATTCCGAGCAGATCGCGTCTGCTGAATCTCAGGAAGACGCTCAGGAGCTGCAACAGGAAGCTCAGGTTGAAATGGTCGCTGCCGTTGAAGATACCGGTATGACGGTTGAAGAGTACAACCAGATTGCCGAGCAGATGAGCCAGAACCCCGAGTTGATGGAACGTGTTCAGGCGATGCTGCAGTAATCGTCTCGACTGAGACTGGTTAGCATTGAGTCCAAGCCCGCCAGAGTGCGGGCTTTTTTGTGCGTGGCGCCCCGGCGCCTACACGCCACCGTGCCGCGGGCACACCCCAACACCGAGGCCCGTGCCCAGCGTTACCATCATGGCCGGTTTTGAAAACCGAAAGGCCAGCGCTGCTGCGGTGCTGTCGTGTTCCAGCAAGGCCAGCCCCGAGAAACCGGCGCCCGGCAACCACTGCTGGTGGAGTGTGGTGGCCAGGTGCTCGCAATCTTCAATAAGCCGGTGGTAAACGCCGGAGTGATAGTCGTGCGGATGGCCGTGGTCGAGATAGCAGGCCAGGCTGATGGCCAGTGGCAAGCGCCCGTCGAGGTGCTCGCGAGTGTCTTTCAATACCGCCCGGAAGGCTTCCGCCCTGAACAGGCCCTGATCGTCCAGCCAGTGATCTACCGTTAGTTCCGGCAGCGGCACAATGCGGTTGCCATGATGATACGCCAGCCCGCGTTTGATGCCGGTGGCGCCAAAATCCATCACCACCAGCGGCTCGGCGGAACCATAGTGCTGGGCCAGCCCAACCAGACCGGTTTGCCCGGCCCAGGGTGATACCAGCACGTTCAACGGCGCCAGCGCGTTTTCCAGCAGGTGCGCCAGCTGCTGGCCAAACTCGCCACTGGTCAGCCCTCCCGCCAAAACCAGGGTTTCGCAGCTTTGCCAGTAGTGCGCGTACCGGCGCTGGAAGTCGGACCCATCCGCCCAGGCCTGGCCGGTGCGGGCGGTTTGGATCACCCGGATCAGGCGTTTGGCAAAGGTCTGCAGAATGGCCTGGTCGGCCTCGGCCTCGCCGCTGAAGGTCGTCAGGAACTGGCGCACCGAGCGCTCGTCGCCCGGGTTGTGTTCATGAATCAGCGACAGCAACGCCGGTGTCGAAACCCAGTACCGCGCTGGGCGGGGTTCATCCTGCGCGGTCATGACGACGGGCATGCGATTCAGCGAGGCTTCGGGCGTCAGTGCCAGCGGTGAGCCATGTGCATTCATAGGGGTGGGTCATCGATTAACATCCCGCCACCATAGTTCGCGATGGGCGACTTGAACAGGCGAATCGTGTCAGAATAGTGCTGACGAATGAATGAAACGAGATCCGGCCTTTGCCGGGTGAGGGTGGGTATGGCTACATTGCTTCATCAGATCACAATCGACGCGCCGGCCAGCCGAATCTGGGAAATGCTGACAACCCGGCTTGGTCTGCAATCCTGGTGGGATGGCACCGTCAGTATTGCCGGCGGCGATTGCTGGCGACTGAGCTCGGATGATCTGGACAGTCCGGTAACGCTCAAAGTGGTTGAGGAAGAGCCCGACAAAACGCTGGAATGGTTGTGCGTGCTGGGCGACCCGGACTGGGAAAACACCCTGGTGTTGTGGACTCTGGAAAAGGCCGACCGCGGCTTCACCATTCGGCTGGAGCACCGCGACTGGCGTTTGAACGAGGCAGATCTTGCCGCCGAGAACACCCGCTGGGGCGAACGCCTGATGAAACTGCGCCTGCAGTGTCATCACAACGATGACTTGCCGGTCAACGACGACGATCTGAGTGTCTGGACGTGATTCCCCCGGCCATCATCGAATGCAATCCGCACTTCTGCGTGCTCGATAAACCCGCTGGCTGGACGGTGCAGGAATCCGAAGACAGCTGGGGGCTGCTGCGTTGGGCACGGGCCCAGCTAGGTGGCGATGTCTTCCCGGTTCACCGGCTCGATAAACCGACCACCGGCCTGGTACTGATGGCGCGCAACGCGGCCGCCAACCGGGCGCTGAGCATGCAGTTTCAGTACCGGCAGATTCAAAAACAGTACCTTGCCGTCAGCGATCACAAACCCAGTAAGAAACAGGGTGCCGTCATCGGCGATATGATCCGCAGCCGGCGCGGTCAGTGGAAGCTGGCACGCACTCGCGAGCATCCGGCCATCACCCGCTTCACCTCGGTATCACTCGCGCCTGGCGTGCGCGGCTATACGCTGGTGCCGCACACCGGCAAAACGCATCAGTTGCGTGTGGCGATGAAAAGCCTGTCGAGCCCGATCATCGGCGACAAACGCTATGGCGGCACCGAAGCCGAACGCCTCTATCTGCATGCGCATCGTCTGGCGTTCGACTGGCAGGGGCGGCATTATGCGTTTGAGTCGATGCCTCAGGGGCACTGGTTTGAGCGCTGGCGCGAGCTGGGCTTGCCGGAGGCGTCAGAGGTTTCGGCAGCCCTGGAAACCCATGCGGGCGTTGATCAATAAGCAAGGAGAGCCGGATGCTGTGGTGGCAATTGCCGGAAGTCTGGATCAGTCTGGCCCTGTCGTGCACCCTGGGTGGTCTGGTGGTGGGTGGCTTTGCCATTCGCACTCGCCGTCAACTCGAAGCGGCCCTGGCCGACGCTGAACAGAATCATCAGCAAGTGCAGTTTGAACTGTCGCGACATACGGCAGAACAGCAGCGGCTGGAGGCTCAGCTCGACGATTTGAACGCCCGGAACGACCGGCTTTTGTTGCAATTGCGTCAGCGTGAAACCCGGCTGGCCGGGCTTGAATCCCAACACCAGGCCGAGCAACAACACCACCGCGAACAGGTCGCCTTGCTGACCGACACCCGCGACGCCCTGAAAGCCGAATTCAGCCAACTGGCCAACGAGATTTTTGAAGCCAAAGGCAAACGGTTCAGCGAACAAAACCAGACCAGCCTGAACGCCTTACTGACGCCGTTCCGCGAACAGGTGCAGGAATTCCGCAAACGCATCGACGACATTCATACCCAGGATACCCGGGGTCACAGTGAGCTGATGAGTCAGTTGACTCAGTTAAAGGACCTCAATACCCAATTAAACCAGCAGGCCGATGACCTGACCCGCGCGCTGAAAGGCGATAAAAAACTGCAGGGCAACTGGGGCGAAATGCAGGCCGAGAAAATTCTGGAAAGCGCGGGTTTGCAACGCGGCCGTGAATACGACCGGGAAGCCAACTTCAAAGACGACAATGGCCAGAACAAACGGCCGGATTTTCTGGTCAACCTGCCCGATGGCAAACACCTGATCATCGACAGCAAGGTCTCGCTGAATGATTACCAGCAATACGTCGCTGCCGACACTGAACTGGAACGCGAGCTGGCATTGAAGCGGCACGTCGCGGCGGTCCGCCAGCACATTCGCAGCTTAAGCGATAAAAATTACCCGCATCTGAACGGTTTGAACTCACCGGATTTTGTGTTGATGTTCATGCCCATCGAACCTGCCTTTGTTGCTGCCTTTCAATCCGACCCGGCGTTGTTTAACGACGGCTTCAAACAGAACATCGTGGTCGTTACGCCGACGACCTTGTTGGCAACGTTGCGCACCGTAGCCAATCTGTGGACGCTGGAACGCCAGAACGTGAACGCCAAACAGCTCTTTGATCAGGCCGGTAAGGTCTACGATAAACTGCGTACCTTCGCGGTGCACATGGAAAAGCTCGGCAGCCAGATCAACACCGCCAGCAACACTTACGATACCGCCTGGAAAACACTGCGCGACGGCCGGGGGTCGCTGGTGCGCCAGGTTGAAATACTCGAAGAACTGGGCGCCACTGTGCGCCAGAAGCTGCCGGACAGCGTGGCCACCGAACTGTCGGCAAATCATCGCACCAACGGCACCCGGGCCTCCTCAACCGAAGACGATTGACCCGCGTCACTATCGAAGCGCCCCGGCTGTATTATATAATGTGTTTCTAATGTAAAGGCCGTTACCTGTCATGCCCCATCGCGCTCATCTGTTTTCCCTGAAGCCAGCCCATGCACTGCGCGAAGTGATGGCTGAAGGCTATAACACAGGCAAGCTGGTGCGTGATCTGCTGGCGGGCATCACCGTTGGCATTATTGCGATTCCCCTGGCCATGGCCCTGGCGATTGCCAGCGGTGTCCCCCCTCAATACGGTCTCTACACCGCTATCATTGCCGGCTTTGTTATCGCCCTGACCGGCGGTTCCCGGTTCAGTATCTCCGGCCCGACAGCCGCCTTCGTCGTTATCCTATACCCCATTGCCCAACGCTATGGATTGGGCGGCCTGTTATTGGCCACCGTGATGTCGGGCATGATTCTGGTCGGGCTGGCAGTGCTGCGCCTGGGCCGACTGATCGAATACATTCTCGAGTCGGTGACCCTGGGTTTCACGGCGGGCATAGCCGTTGTGATTGCCATCTTGCAGGTGAAGGATGTGTTCGGCTTACCCATCGAATCGATGCCGGAACACACTGCAGACAAGGTCTGGCTACTGGCACAGTCATTACCCGAACTTGCCTGGCCCAGTGTGTTTGTGGCCGTCGCCACTTTTGCCGTGCTGCTGCTTTGGCCCCGGTTGCGCTGGCCGGTACCGGCGCATTTACCAGCGGTAGTAGTGGGCACGCTGATCGCCTGGTGGCTGAACAGCCAGGGCTGGTCAGTCGATACCATAGGCAGCCGGTTCAGTTACTCCCTGGCCGATGGGTCGACGGGGCAGGGCATTCCACCGGTGCTGCCAGCCTTTGAGTGGCCCTGGCAACGCGCCGGTGGCGATGGCTTGCCGGTTGGGTTGAGCTGGGCACTGGTCATCGAATTGTTGCCTGCCGCCTTCGCGATTGCCATGCTCGGTGCCATCGAATCCCTGCTCTGCGCCGTTGTGCTCGACGGCATGTCGGGCAAGCGGCACAGTGCCAACAGTGAGTTGCTGGGGCAGGGCATTGGCAACATCGTGACGCCGTTTTTCGGTGGCATTACCGCAACGGCAGCCCTGGCCCGGTCGGCCGCAAATTTCAAGAACGGTGCGGTCAGTCCGGTTTCAGCCATGGTGCACGCCGGTGTCGTCCTGCTGGGTCTGGTAGCTCTGGCGCCGGTGCTCGCCTGGCTGCCCATGCCCGCTATGGCGGCCTTGCTGCTGATGGTCGCCTGGAACATGAGTGAAGCGCCCAAAGCCGTGCACCTGCTAAAAACCGCGCCGCGTGGCGATATCTGGGTGTTCCTGACCTGTTTCTCACTGACTGTACTGGTCGACATGGTGATGGCTATTACCGTGGGCATCCTGCTGGCGGCTGTGCTCTTTGTGAAAGAAATTGCCGAGATGACCCGCGTTACCGACATCAGCCAGAATCGCAAACTGGTCGAGGGTGACTTGCCCGAGGGCTGGACAGTCCTGAAGATTAACGGGCCTTTGTTTTTTGCCGCCGCGGATCGGGTTTTTGGTGAAATGGCACAACTGTGCCAGCAGCGTCAGGGCATAATTCTGTACATGGATGGCGTACCGATTCTCGATGCCGGCGGGCTCGCTGCCCTGGAAAAGCTGATCGCCAATTGCGGTCGAAACAACACCCGTATCTTCATCGCCGACCTGCAATTCCAGCCGCTGAAAACCCTGGCTCGCGCCAAGGTAAAGCCGGTACCGGGGGTCAGTCAGTATTTTTCAACGCTGAATGAGGCGTTGCTGGCGGTTCGGTCGGAGCGACCTTCCGTTGCCTCGTAACTCAAGTTTCGGAGTTCGGTTTGGCTAAGAGGCATTGGCCCGCACCGGCCACCTGGGATACCCCTGTGGGGTCGGGCGGGATGCCGCCCACTCAATCCGTCCTGGCGGTCCGACGTCTCGGGCCTAGGCCGCAGGATATGAATCCCATCCATGGGATTCACCCTTCGGGTTCGCTTCGCTCATGCTAAAACGCTCCCGGCGTTTTAGTCCATGCTGCGGACTACCCCACAGGGGTACCCCAGGTAGCCGCCGCTTGTCATTTCGGCGAACTCCGAAACTTGAGTTCTGAGGCTAGTGGCCCATGCGTAAAGTGAACAGTGACAGAACTTTGCGCATGAACCACTACCCCCCACCGCTGACATTTTTTGACAGACGGTTACACTGTGCTCCCCCACTCGACGGAGCCTGCCGTGGCTGATCTTTCCTGGTTGCAACTGACTGGTATTTTCCTGACCTTTGTCTGGAGCGGCTTTGTGCGTTCCGGTCTGGGGTTTGGTGGTGCGGCACTGGCGTTGCCGTTTCTGTTGCTGATCAGCGACCGGCCGGTGGTGTTCTTGCCGATCATTGCCATCCATCTGCTGGTGTTTTCGTCGATCACGGTCTGGCAAAGTCATCGCAATCGACCGAAGGCAACGGGCACGGAGAAAGCCGAGGGCAGCATCAACTGGCGCTATCTGCGCACGGTTATTCTGATTCTGCTGATTCCCAAGCTGATTGGCGTGTTCGGCTTGCTGACCCTGCCGGATGCGGTGATGAGCGGCATTATTTTCGTTATTGTCGGGCTGTATTCCGTCACTTACATTTTGCAGATGCCGTTTCGTAGCAACAGCAAATGGCTCGATGGGGTCTTTCTTGCCCTGGGCGGTTATATCAGCGGTACCTCATTGGTGGGCGCACCGCTGATCATTGCCGTGGTGTCCCAGAAGATTCCGCGGTTTCAACTGCGTGACACCCTTTTTGTGCTCTGGTTTATCCTGGTGTGCATCAAGCTGACGGCCTTTATTGCCTTCGATGTTGACCTGCAACTGATTCATCAGCTGTGGTTACTGCCTGCCGCAGCGATTGGCCATGTGATGGGGCTTCGTTTCCATACCCGCTTGCTGAAAACCGAGGCCTCACGATTCTATCAGGGCCTCGGCTGGGTGCTGTTGATCACCAGTGGGATTGGCGTTATCCAACTCTGGCTCTGAGCCGGATATCGCCACCTTAGCAGCGTCAGTCCTTTTCGCTGTCGAACAGCTCCGTGTCGATCTCGGCCAGTGTCGCCTTGCCGTAGCGAGGGCCGCTGACAGTATCGAGGTTAATCGCCCGGTCGAGTTCGTCGAGAACATCTTCGCTGAGTTCAATGTCGGCGGCGGCCAGGTTATCCCGGGCGTGGTCGAGTTTGGTGGTGCCGGGAATAGCGACCATGGTGGGGGTCTGGTTCAGCACCCAGGCCAGGGTCAGCTGGGCGGGGGTGATGCCCAGATCCGCCGCGATCGATTTGACCGGGTCGAGCATAGCCAGGTTTTTCGGATAGTGTTCGTCGGAGAAACGCGGCATCTTGCGGCGAATGTCGGTGTCAGGGAGCTGGTTCGGGTCGGTAAGCTCGCCGCTCAGGTAGCCCCGGGCCAACGGGCTGAAAGCGACAAAAGTGATGTCGAGCTCTTCACAGGCCTTCAGCACGGCAATTTCCGGATTGCGGCTCCACAGAGAGTATTCAGTCTGCAGGGCGGTGATCGGATGCTCGCGATGCGCCTTGCGCAGTGTGTCGGCCGAGACTTCTGATAAGCCCAGGTGCCGTACCTTGCCCTGTTGCACTAGATCGGCCATGGCACCAATGCTTTCTTCAATGGGAATGCGCTTGTCCCAGCGGTGCAGGTAGTAGAGGTCGATAACCTCGGTGTTCAGGCGGCGCAGGGCGTCTTCGCAGGTCTGTTTGATGACATCCGGGTGGCCATCAATTGAACGCTGACCGGTTTCATCCTTGAACATGCCGCACTTGCTGGCCAGGTAAAACTCATCGCGACGGTGCATTACGGCTTTGTCGAGCAGCGATTCGTTGCTGCCAAAGCCGTAGAGGGCGGCAGAGTCGAGGTGGTCGTAACCCAGGTCGAGCGCTTCGTTCAGGAAGGTAATGGCGTCGGCCTCAGCAGGCCGCGGGCCATAGGCGTGCGACAGGTTCATGCAGCCAAGGCCGATGCGACGGGTGTCTTTCAGGTTCTTCATGGGGCTCTCCGCTGTTTGATTTGGGGCCAGTGTACGTTTTTGCGGCGTTTCATGGTTAGTACGCTCTGTTGCAGCCCCTCTTTGGCCTGCAAATCCGTTTGTGGCGAGCCTGGTTGCAGGTTCGGTACGTTTCAAAAGCGAATGTCAGAGGGGGCGGTTTCGGCTAGGTACAGAAACGTCACTGCTTGGTGCAAAAATAGACCAGGGCGGGGGGGATGTTGATCAGCACGCGCTTGCATTCGTAACGACCGTAAACCGACAGGAAGTAGGGCTGCAGCAGCCGGGTGTACTGAAAGGCGATGAACACCCCGCCCGGGCGCAGGGCGGCATGAATGTCTGAAAACAGGGCATGGCGCTGCTGGTTGTCGAAATTGGCAAACGGCAGGCCGGATATCACGCAATCGACGCTGTTCAGATCGTGGTTTGCCAGAACATCGGGCAGCAGAAAGGCATCGTGATGGGTGTGTACGTCCGGGAAGCGCGCGTTCAACTCGTGGCGCATGTCGTCGTCGCGCTCGAAACTGATAAAAGTTGAGCCGGGTTTGCGCTGGGCATCGATGGCGGCGGTGATGACGCCGGTGCCAGCGCCGAGTTCGACAATATGGTCGGTTGTTTGCCAGTCAACGCTTTCCAGCATCCGGGTCACCAGAAAGCGGCTACTGGGCACAATGCTGCCAATGGCCGCCGGTGACCGCGCGAAGCGTTTCATAAAGGTCCAAGTACTCAACATCTCACCTGCCTGGTCGCATATTGGCGAAGGTTTTATTGTGGTTGGTGCCTGCCGGGTCGTTAGCGGTGGCCTGAAACCCAGGGTAATGGCTGAGCAGTGCTTCAATGTACCAGCCCTGAGGCCAGTCTGGCACCCTCTTTTCAACTCACACACACAGAAGATGACCAATGGCTGACGTAGACGCCATCTGACTCAGCCTCCATACTGGCCACTGTTCAGTCAGGGAAAAGGTGCCAGACGTGCGCAAATCGACCAAACGTACTTTGTATTACATCAATATCGGTGTAATCGCCGCGTTGGTGGCGTACCAGCTGTATCTGAACTTTTCCGAGCCGAAAGTCAGTTCGATGCATGCCGGCCAGATTGAACGCATTCAGAACCAGCTCGACGGTCGCGACCAATTCGAATTTTCGGTCGTCGGTAACGTCAATAATTCGGTCAGTATTTTTCAGGACCAGATCATACCGGTCATCAATGCCAGCGAGTCGGAATTCACCGTGTCTGCCGGTAACGCCGTTAGCGGGGGCGCCGCCGAGAATTACCGCTCGGTGTACACCATTTTCTCTTACCTGAACCACCCCTGGTTGCTCACTTACGGCAAGAATGAAGACGGTGAACTGGGCCGGCTGCGCTTCTATGAACAGTATGGCCCGCATTTCTATTCGTTCGCTGCCGCCAACGCCAAGTTCATCTTTCTCGACAGTACCGACAACACCGCTTACAACTGGCAGCTGGACTGGCTTGAACATGAATTGTCGACGTCTGAAGCGGACCACCATTTTGTGTTCATCGGCTCGCCGGTTCACCCGCCGGCGCACAACACGCCGATCTTTCAGGAAGACAGCTACTTCGAGAACGACCGGGTGAGGGCCGAGATGAGAGCCCTGTTTGAGGCCCACCAGGTCGACATCGTATTCTCATCGCAGATATCGGTTTACTACGATCAGACCATCGAGGGTGTACGCTACATTACCACCGGTGGTGGTGGTGGCCTGATCATCGATGACGAAAACAGCTTTCATCACTATTTGAGAGTCCGGGTAGAAGCCGATGAGGTCATCGCCGACGTGCAGCACCTCGATGTTTTTGAGACCTCCTGGTATCGCACCATCGAGAGTCTCTGGTCTTCGGTTTATACTTTCTTCTACGTCAGTTTCGGGCGCTTTCTGATCATTCTCAGTTTGCTGGTGCTGATCGGCCTCAAATTACGCGAAACCCTGTTTGAAGACCGGGATTTCTATTCCCAGTACGCCATCGATGACACGCCCTGGCGCAGTCAGCCGAAACGCGTTCTGTTTTTTACCAACAATTTCTTCCCGTTTATTTCCGGCGTGACCATTTCCATCGAGCGGTTATTGCGCGGCTTGAAAGCACAGGGGCACGAGGTAAAAGTGGTGGCGCCCCGGTACGATCAGGAGGGCGAGCCGAGGGAAGATACGCTGCGCGTCAGAACGCTCGCCGCCTTTGGCAGCAAGCGCGAATTCCGGCTCGCGAATGTGTTTCAGCGGAGTATTTTCAGGCTGTTTCGTGAGTACAAACCGGACATCGTGCACTTGCATCATCCGTTCTGGCTCGGCTCCATCGGCTTGTGGCTAGCCCGGCGGGCCAAAGTGCCTTCGGTTTACACCTACCACACCCGCCTTGAAATGTACGCGCATTATGTGCCGTTGCCGGGGCGCATTTTCCGGAATGTTATTTCGCATGAGCTGATCCGGCGTTTTTGCAACCGTTGTGATGGTGTGATCGTGCCGACGGTGTCGACAGAAGAATACCTGCGGCTCATTGGTGTGAAATCGCCCGTGTGCGTGCAACCGACCGGTATCGATTTTGAAAAGTTTAACCAGCGCGATGAAAACCGGATCGCCGAGCTGAAGACGCACTTTCAAATCGAGAAGACCGATCGCGTGCTGGTCAGCGTGTCGCGGCTGGGCAAGGAAAAGAACGTGGCCTTTCTGGTCGATGCCATGCATCAGTTGCAACAGAAAACAGATAAGAAGGTGCGCTTGCTGCTGGTGGGCGAGGGCGACGAACGCCCGGTTCTGGAAGAGAAAATCAAGACATTAGGCCTGCAGGCATCGGTGACGCTGGTAGGCGCCGTCAGCCCGGATACTATTCCCGACTACTACCAACTGGCCGATGTTTTTGTGTTCGCCTCGAAATCAGAAACCCAGGGCATGGTGATTCTGGAAGCCATGGCCGCCGGCCTGCCCGTGGTAGCGGTTCGCTCCAGCGGCACCGATGATGTGATACAGGATGGCCAGACCGGCTTTAAAACCTTCGACCGGGTGGATCTGTGGGTAGAACGGGTGCAGCACCTGATCGAACACGATGAGGTCCGCGCCGAGTTCGCCGAACGGGCGGTAGCCTTCGCCAGCCACCACGATACCGATGCCTTCGCTGAAAACATCAATGGGTTTTACAGCGAACTGCTGGCCCGCCGGGCAAAAGAGCTCAGTTAAGGTTGGTTCCGGTAGCGTCGCACCAGCACCATTACGACAGCAAACAACAGGGCGACAACAGCGGAAACGCCGATGGCCAGCAGCAGATCCTGATTGTCTTCAGCCTTCAGGATACGCCCGGCTTGCCCGCCTAGTACCGTCACAAAGGCCAGCCCCGGAATAATGCCGATGGCCGAGCCGATCATATAGCGGGCAAAGGGCATGTTGAAGGCGCCCGCCATCAGGTTAGTGAAGGTGAACGGCGCCAGCGGCAGCAGGTTGATCAGGATCATGGCGCGAATACCGCGCACACTCATATAACCGGAAAGCGACTTCAGGTGCTTGCCACCATGACGCTCCAGCGGCTCACGCCCCAGCAGATGCCCTATCCAGAAGGTCACCCCCGATGAACTCAGTGTACCCAGGGTGGCGTACAACAGCCCCCACCAAGGGCCGAACAACAGGCCGGTCAGAATCACCAGCAGGGTCAGCGGAAAGGCGAGCAAGAGCGCTATGACGTAGACCAGGATGGTGCCGGGAACAACCCAGGGTGAAGACCGAACGGTATCCAGCCGGCCAAGCCAGTTCTCCAGTTGCTCGGGCGTCAGCAGGCCGGTGCTGGCCAGGTAGCGCCACAGTATCGCCAGAATAATCAGCAGCACAACCAGGGCGAGTAGACGGATGACAGTGCGGGGCATTGGCTTTCCTGACGGGCGGGGCCATCGTGAGAAGTGAAGGGCGTATCCTCCGGTATGGGCCCTGCAAGTTCAAGCGACAGGCAAAAAAAGACCCGCCAGAGGCGGGTCAGAAAGCACAACACAAGGAAGTCGGCTGGCCCGATACCGGGTCAGGCCTTAAGCCGTGGGAAGACAGCGCGGGCGTTGTCTTCAAATACCATTTTCTTCTCGGCGGCGTTCAACTTGGTGTTGCCGTCGATGTAGCGTTTGGTATCGTCAAAGTAGTGACCGGTGCGCGGGTCGATGCCGCGCACTGCACCAATCATCTCTGAAGCAAACAGAATGTTTTTGGTCGGAATCACGTCGAGCAGCAGGTCGATGCCTTCCTGGTGATAGACACAGGTATCGAAGTAGATGTTGTTCAACACCTTCTCTTCCAGATCGAACCCCTGGTCCTGGGCAATGCCGCGGAACCGACCCCAGTGATAAGGCACCGCGCCACCACCGTGCGGGATGATGAACTTGAGATCCGGGAAATCCTTGAACAGATCCGACATCATCAAATGCACAAAAGCGGTAGTGTCGGCACTGAGGTAGTAGGAACTGGTGGTGTGGAAGCACTCGTGGCACGAACCGGACACATGAATCATTGCCGGAATGTTCAGCTCGCTCATCTTCTCGTAAATCGGGTACCAGAACTTGTCGTGCAGCGGCTTGTCTTTCCAGTAACCACCGGAAGGGTCCGGGTTCAGGTTGCAGCCGATGAAGCCCATCTCGTTAACGGTCCGTTCAAGCTCGCGCACCACAGCATCCGGTTTGACGTTGGCGCTCTGGGGTAACTGGGCCACCGGCGCAAAGTTCTCCGGGAACAGATCGCAGACACGGCGAATCAGATCGTTGCAATGCTCTGTCCAGGCGACGCTGGTGCTTTCGTTGCCAATGTGATGCCCCATCCAGCTGGCGCGAGGTGAAAAAATAGTCAGGTCAGTGCCGCGCTCCTGCTGAAGTTTCAGCTGGTTGTTCTTGATGCTGTCACGAATCTGGTCGTCGGTGATGTTCAGAATACCCTTGGTAGTCTGAAACATCGGATCGTTTTTCAGCTCCGCTTTTTGCTGGTCACGGTAATCGCCCAGCTCCGACGGTGCGGTGGTGTAATGTCCATGGCAATCGATGATCATGGCCGTCTCCAGTTTTGTTGTAATCCCAGAGTCTCAGGGATGTGTTGTAGTCTCAGTAACTCAAGGTTCGAAGTTTGCACAGGACGAGCGATGGTTGCCGGTGATGTCTCTGTGGGGAAGTCCGCAACATGGATGTTGCGGCCTAGGCCCCATGGACGGGTTCACGCCGACCCCACAGAGACATCACCGGTAGCCAGCGCGGGCGCAAGCCACCAGTGAACCCCTGACTCCGAAGCTGGTCGCACAGCGACCAGCCCTTGCCAATTATTTCTGACTGCCATCTTCCAGCACGATCAGGCCCGCGCCGGTGTTGGACGCCGGTACATGATAGAACTTGTAGGTTTCCGTAGCTTCGTCGCCCATGGCGCCACGCATGATCAGCCACATCACCAGTTCGATGCCTTCGGAGCCCGCTTCACGCATGTATTCTACGTGTGGGATTTTAGTCAGACCTACCGGGTCTGTGGTCAGGCGGTCGAGGAACGACTGGTCGAACTCGGCGTTGACCAGGCCAGCGCGTTCACCCTGCAACTGGTGCGACATGCCACCGGTGCCGAAAATCGCGACCTTGATGTCTTTGTCGTAGGCTTCGACGGCCTTGCGAATCGCCTTGCCCAGATCGAAGCAGCGCTTGCCGGTCGGAGGTGGATATTGAATCACGTTGACGCACAAGGGAATGATTTTGCACGGCCACTGTTCGGGTTTGTCGAACATGATCGACAGTGGCACGGTGCAGCCGTGGTCGACCGACATTTCGTTGGCGATGGTCATGTCGAATTCATCGAGAATCAGTGATTCGGCCAGATGCCATGCCAGGTCCGGGTCGCCCACGGCTGTTGGCACCTTGCGCGGGCCATAGCCTTCATCGGCGGGCGGGAATTCTTCGGCCACACCCAGCGTAAAGGTCGGGATCAGGTTCAGGCCAAAGGCGGAGGCGTGGTCGTTGTAGACCACAATCGCCACGTCGGGCATGTTGTCCTGTATCCAGTCGCGGGCGGGTTGATAGCCGTCGAACAACGGCTTCCAGTATGGGTCCTGCTCTTTGTTGTTGTCGATCACGGCGCCAACGGACGGCACGTGCGAGGTGCCAATCCCGGTTACAATGTTAGCCATTCGACTGCTCCTGTTCTTTCTTGCTGCGGTTGCCTTCAACCGGGCGACCGCCGGCAATCATCATCTGACGAAACTCTTCTTCAGTAACGTCGGACATGGCACCGCCGACAAACTGCATGGACCGGCCATCGAAAATGGCCAGCTTGAAGGTGTAATAAATGTTGCCACCCAGACGCAGCATGCCCAGCCAGTCCCGTTCGAGGACGGCTTTCTTCTGCTCGTCGGTCAGCTTGAATTTTTCCAGATACGCCGCTTCGTCTTTACGGAATTCGTCGCGGTTCTCGGCTTTGTTCAGTGACATGCAGAACATGTTCAGATGGTAGCCTTTGCGGCAATGCTGGCCATCCATCACGTAGGTGCCCGGTATGTCTCGATACTCGCGGTTCATGGGTCGCTCTCTCAATGTTGAATGGTTCATTCTGGTACGGCGTTGCCAGTATAGTCGTTGTCCCGGTTGCCTCCTGTTGTCACTTTCGCTGGGCAACAGGGCACCGGTTTTATTCAGCTACGCTTTGGGGGTGACAACCAGACTAGTTAAGTGCACAATTTGGGACAACCTATAACATTAGGACGTTTCGTTCATGAAGTGGAACATATCTGATTTGCCCGTCTTTGTGGCGGTTGTTGAAAAAGAAGGTATTTCGGCCGCGGCACGTTCGTTACGGATGCCGAAGTCGAGCGTTAGCCGGTTTGTACAGCGTTTGGAAGATGACCTCCAGGTGCGCCTGCTGGAGCGCAACTCCCGCCAGATGCGGATGACCAGTGAAGGCGAGGTGTTCTTCAAACACTGTCAGCTCATCATGGAGCAGGTTGAAGCCGCCGATGCGCACATGAATGGCCTGAGCCACACCCCCAGCGGTGAGCTGACCATTTCACTGCCGATGGCGTTCAGCCGCGATGTACTGGCCGGTCACCTGCACCGTTTCAACAAGCAGTATCCGGAGATTCAGCTGAACATTCAGGTAACCCCCACGGCGGTGGATCTGATCGGCGAGCACATTGATCTGGCGGTTCAGGTGGGTGATTTGCCCGATTCGGAACTGATCGCCGTCCCCCTGTTCGAGACCCCGCTGATCTGGGTGGCCAGCCCGAACACCTACCCGGCCGGCCATACCTTCCCCGGTCTGGATGCGCTGGTCGAGCAGGTGCACGTCTGCGAACGCCGCTACAACAAAACGGCGTTGCCGGTGCGTTACCAGTGCGACAAGCACAAGGTGGAAATACAGGCCTCGATCGAAACCACTGACCCGATTATGGTGCGCGATACGGTTATCGCCGGCTCTGGCGTTGGCCTGCTGCCCTCACTTTACTGCCGCAAGGCCATCGAACGCGGCGAGCTGGTGCAGGTGGCCCAGAACATGGAGCTGGACCTGATGGCCAAAGCCTCAGCGGTCTATACCAGCCGCCGCATGCTAAGCGCCAAGACCCGGTTGTTCATCGAGTTTCTTAAAGAACTGACCGTTGAGATGTGAGATCTGGCTAGGGTTTTCTAAGGTGGCTAAGTCGGGTGTCATGAGTTAGAAATTCGCGGACAATTTGGCTGGTTACCTTCCTTTGCTTCAGTGCCAAACGGACTGTCGGGTGTGTCTGCTGGGGGCACGCCGTAAATACATCCATGTAGACTCGGAGACCGCGTCCCTGCGGTCTAACGGCCCCCAGCAGACACACCCAACAGTCCTTGTATAGTAAGTGGTTCAATCAACTCGAATTTCTAACTCATGACACCCTGAGCCCAGCGGTCACAGCAACCACAGTAATTTTTCTATATTTCGATATTACTAGAAATATATTGACGACCTGCTTCCCGGGTGGATAATTAGCCCAATGACAACACTTACACTTGAACAAGCCGCCGCCCAACTGGCAGAACTGGGCCACCCGACCCGCCTGGGGCTATATCGTCTTTTAGTTCGCGCCGGCCATGGTGGGGCACCGGTTGCCGAATTGCAGCAGCAACTGGAGGTGCCAGGGTCTACCTTGTCGCACCACCTGAGTCGCTTGGTTAATGTCGGTCTGGTGAAGCAGGTTCGGGAAGGGCGGGTATTGCGGTGTTTTGCCCAGTACGACCGGTTGAACACCCTGATCGGTTACCTGATGGAAGAGTGCTGTACCGAGAGCAGTTGCTAACGGTTGAGCGAGTTTTTTTTGGTTTTATAGTTCGATATATCTGGAATTATGGAGGCATTATGACACTGATACCCGACCACAGTCTTGAGAGCACCCTGAGTGAGTTGCAGAAGGGCTATCAGCAACCCAATTCCCATGCGCCGCGGATTCTGGTGTTGTATGGCTCACTGCGGCCAGAGTCGAACAGCCGCAAGCTGGCGCTGAACGCCGCTCAGATGCTGGAGCAGTTCGGGGCCGAAGTGCGGGTGTTTGATCCGGAAGGCTTGCCGGTGTGCGACCGGGTCTCGGTGGATCACCCCAAGGTTGTTGAGCTGCGTGAGCTGGCGCAGTGGAGCGAAGGCATGGTCTGGTGTTCCCCGGAAATTCATGGCGCGGTGTCGTCGGTGTTTAAAAATCAGATCGACTGGATACCGCTCAGTGAGGGCGCGATTCGGCCAACTCAGGGCAAGACGCTGGCGGTGATGCAGGTTAACGGCGGGTCGCAGTCGTTTAATGTGGTCAATGCGCTGCGCGTGCTGGGCCGCTGGATGCGCATGTTCACCATCCCCAATCAGTCATCGGTGCCCAAAGCCTTTCAGGAATTCGATGCCGATGGCCAGATGAAGGATTCGCCCTACCGCGACCGGGTTGTGGATGTGATGGAGGAGTTGTTCCGCATGACACTGCTGCTGCGCAACCAGTCTGCGATGCTGACGCATCGTTTTTCAGAGAACAAGGCGGATTATCAGGCTCGGGTTGACGATGTTGCCAGCGTAGAATCCCCGGTTGCCAAACGTCCGTGCTGCGCCTGATTCATCAGCACAGCCAGCCAACGGTACTGGCCAGCGGTGTATTAACATTGGCGCTGGTGTCCGATTCGGTTCTGTATTTATTGCTGCCGCTGTACTTTGAAGACTTCGGGCTAACGCTGATCTGGGTCGGTATTCTGTTGTCGGCCAATCGCTTCGTCCGCTTGCTGATCAACCCCTGGTTGCTGCCCTGGTTCGAGCGCTTTGGCCCGCGCACCTCCATGTTGCAAGCTGTTGCCCTGGCCACGGCCGCGAGCCTGGCGTTTCTGATGCTTTCCAGCCCCTGGGTGTTATTGCTCGCCCGTTTGCTGTGGGGCATGGCTTATGCGCTGATGCGGCTGGGGTGTCTGCATTACGCGACTCACCAGCCGGAACGACGCATGGTGAACCTGGGCTGGTACACCAGCTTGCAGGAAGTCGGGCCCTTGTCGGTGTTGCTGATCGCGCCCTGGCTGGTGCAATTCATTGCTATTGAGGCCGTGCTGGTGCTGGCCAGCGCGCTCTGCCTGGTGGCGTTGTGGCCGGCGCTGGCGTTGCCCCGGGCGCAATCGGACCCGCAGTCGCCAACCCGGGCGCGCTTTCCCTGGCCCAATGCCTGGCACCGGCTGACGTTTGTTTTGTGCTTGTTGTTCGATGGAGTCTGGACCGTGGTATTGGCGCCTTTGCTGGTGGTCGCCGGCTGGTCGACGGCGGCCGCCCTGGCGATCACCGCCTGGTTGCTGCTTGCCAAGCGACTGTTCAATTTGCTGGTAGGGGTGGTCTCTATTCGGGTGAATCCCTGGGTGCCCGAACGGCTTTGGCTGGGTATTTCCCTGGCTCTGATGCTGGTCGCCGGTGTGCTGATGGCCCTCACTGAGGTGCTCTGGGCCAGTGGGTTCGCCATCACTGGGCACGGGCTCTACATGATACTGGTGCCCAAGCGCCTGGCGGACGAGGCATTGTCTGATGGCAGCCGTCACCACAGCCTGAATGGTTTCACCTTCTGGCGGGATCTGGCCGCCGCCACAGGTGCACTGCTGGCCAGTCTGTTGCTGGCAGCAAGCTGGACGCCAATGTTCTACGGCTTGCTCACAGGCTTGGTGGCATTGATGCTGCTGTCGGCAAGATACGGTGTTATATCGTCCACATCGAACTGATCGGGTAATAGAAAACGCTCGGCATAGTCTCTCCATTTACCACTGCGCAGAAACAGCTCGAATACATCCGGGTCGATGTGCTGGTCGTCGCGCATGTTTTTCAGAATGGAAAATGCCTGGCTCAACGGCATCGGCGGTTTGTAGGGGCGTTCTTTCGCCGTCAGCGCTTCGAACACATCGGCCACGCCCATCATCCGGGCCGGAATCGACATTTGCTCGCGGGTCAGGCCGCGCGGAAAGCCGCGCCCGTCCATGCGTTCATGGTGCCCTCCTGCATACTCCGGTACCCGGCGCAATTTGGGTGGAAAGGGCAGTTGCTCGAGAATATCGATGGTAATGTCGATGTGGCGATTAATTGCCTGGCGTTCTTCGTCGTTCAGGGTACCCCGGGTAATGCACAGGTTGGTGACTTCATCTTCGTTCAGTAATGGCTGGGTGTTGCCCCAGGCATCGCGCCAGGTCCGGCTGGCAATGGCCCGAACCCGGTCTTTTTCCGGCTCTGGCATAAACTCACCACCGCGATTAATCCGCTCCAGAAAATCCAGCTCTTCACGCAAGGCATCGACTTCAGCCGCCGACGCGGCCTGGGCCATGGCGGCGGCGAAGCGCGCGGCAACGGCATCGAAGCCATCGAGCAGGCGTTGCAGCTTGCGGCCCTTGTTCAGAATGGTTTCCGAGGTGGCCAGCTTGCCGCAGTCGTGCAGCCAGGCGGCTACGTGCAGCTCATACCATTCGTCATCGTTTAAGTTGAAGTCAGCGAAGTAGCCCTCGGTTTCCTCGCAGGCCGCGCGCGCCATCATTTCCGTCAATACCGGAATGCGCTCGCAATGGGCCGAGGTATGCGACGACCTAACATCAATGATACGTGCCAGAGCCTGAATAAAGGCATCGAGCAGGTCTTTATGGCTTTGCACCAGTAACTGGTTATCGAGTGACAGGGCGGCAAACTTGGCCATGGCCTGAACGGTGCGCTGGTCGTCATCGGTGAAGGGGCGGGTCTCGCCTTCCGCGGTGTGTGCATTAATCAGCTGCAGCACGCCAATCACCCGGTCTTCATGGTTTAACAGCGGCAGAGTCAGCATGGAGCGGGAGCGATAACGGTGTTCGGCATCAAAATGGCGGGTACCGCTGAAATCGAAATCGCCAGTCTGATAAACATCATCAATATTGACCGCCTGACGCGTCAGGGCCACCCAGGAGGCAACATTCTGATGATTTGGCTGACCGCTCCCGGAGCCATTCGACGGGCGATGATAAAGCGGAATGGCCGGCCATTGGCTCAGCTGATCCGGGTCGCGGCTTTCCAGCCCAAGCACCGTATTATGAATGGCCTTAAAGACTAACTGAGGAGAATCCGAACTTTCATCCAGCTGGTAAAAAGTGCCACCTTCAGCCCCGGTCAGCAACCGGGCTTCTTTCAGAATGCGATGCATCAGCCCGGCTACGGTAGTTTCCCGTGCCAGTCGAACCAGCAAATCACTGGTGGAATCCACACTCCAGGCGGCTAGTGCCCTATCAGTGTGTTCTGAATGATTTCGAACAGAAGGGTCGGGGGTCGTCATACTGCGCTCCTGAGGTCCCGATAACTGCGTGGCAGAGCCACAGCAGAAAAGCATAGCCCAGATGTGCGGTGGAGTGACCCCTTGGGGGCAAAATAGTTGGCAGTTTGGCAACTGAGTCAGAAATCCGTGTCGGCCACAAGGTAGGCCTATCCTGGTTTTCAGTCGTCCGAGTTACCGAGAAACTTAGTGCCGGACACCCGGTATACCTCTCCGGGGTAGTTCGCAGCATGGATGCTGCGATCTAGGCTCCATGGATGGATCTACGCCGACCCCGGAGAGGTATACCGGGTGTCCGGCACGGACTCATGCCTCCTGAAAAAGAAACCTCCCAGACAGCCACTACTCCTCAACCGTCCGAACTTCACCCTCACGCCCGGCCATTCGGGTGCGTAACCAGCCCCAGAGCCGTCGGGTAGTGCGATTTGGCGTAGCCTGGTTGTAAAACGAGGCTTGCCCGGGGTCTCGGATCTGAGTGAAGCGTTCGAGTTGGTTGCGTCGGGCGGCCGCGCGGCGGTTATCGGCCGCACTTAACGCCGCCGGGGTGTCGTCGGAGACCCAGTCGAGTATCGCGATGTTCAGGCTGCCGATCAGGTCGGGCAGGTCGGGTTCGATGGTTTTGGCGTTGACCATTATCAGCCCGTAGCCGATGTCCTGGTCTGGCGTCAGACGTTCCGACAGATAGCGGGCCGCCCAGTAGGCGCCCTCACCATAGCCAAGAATCACCAGATTGAACTGGCCGTCCTGGTTCAGTCGTTGCAGACCGAGCGCAATGCGATCGAGCGTCGCATCGGCATCGGTGGCATAGCCGCCGACCAGTGGCAGGGCGATCGACAGGGTATTCCAGCCGACATCGGGCAGATAGTTGCGTGTTTGTTGCAGCAACACTGGCCAGTCCGGGTTGTGGCCCTGGTCGTGCAGAATCAGCACCGCACCCTGGGGATTTGCCGTGCGTTGTTGCAGGCTGAGGCCCAGAAAGGCGTTATCGCCTTCGCCCAGAATGACGATTTCTTCGCCATTTTGAGCATTGGCCCGGGCCTGAGCCAGGTCATTCAGGTGGTTGGCACGCGCCTGGCCCAGCGCTTCTGCCCGGCTGTAAGCGCTAACCGCGAGCAGGGCAAACAGGCTGACCATCAGCAGCAGGGAGCGTTTTGTCATCGGGCGGTAACCCGGGTTTTATCGGTGGTCGGACACATTGGCGTTTGACCTCCCTCTGGCAGTCACTAGAATGGGCGTTCCGCCAGCCGTGAGACGCCCCGAAATGTCCGATTTTGTCATAGCCCCCTCCATTCTGTCCGCCGATTTTGCCCGCCTGGGCGAAGAAGTGGATGCCGTTCTGAACGCCGGTGCCGACTGGGTCCACTTCGATGTGATGGATAACCACTACGTGCCCAACCTGACCATCGGCCCCATGGTGTGCAAGGCATTGCGCAATCACGGCGTGACCGCACCCATCGACGTGCACCTGATGGTGTCTCCAGTAGATCGGCTGATTGGCGACTTTATTGAGGCCGGCGCCAGCATCATTACCTTCCACCCGGAAGCCAGCGACCACATCGATCGCTCGCTGCAGCTGATCCGTGATGGCGGCTGCAAGGCCGGCCTGGTATTCAACCCGGCCACCCCGCTGCATTATCTCGATTACGTGATGGACAAGATCGACCAGGTGCTGATCATGTCGGTCAACCCCGGTTTCGGCGGTCAGTCATTCCTGCCCTCCGCGCTCGATAAACTGCGTGACGCCCGCGCCCGTATACAAGCCTCGGGCCGCGATATTCGGCTGGAAGTCGACGGCGGCGTGAAAGTCGATAACATCCGGGCAATAGCCGAAGCCGGTGCTGATGCGTTCGTTGCCGGCTCTGCCATTTTTAACACTGATGACTACAAAACCCGCATCGCCGAAATGCGCGAGGAACTGGCCAAAACCCGTAGCGCCTGATCGATGTCTACCACTCAGTTAATGGCTCAGTTGCCTCCACAGAGTGGTTTTGACTTAAGGTTCGGAGTTTGCAACCAATTGAGTGTCAGGTGCCGGGTGTACCTATCCGGGGTAGTCTGCAGCAGGGATGCTGCAGTCTAGGCCCCATGGATGGGTTTACGCCGACCCCGGATAGGTATACCCGGTGCCTGGCACGGACTCATGGCACCAATGTACAACCGAACTCCGAAACGCGAGTATTGGACATAGCGGCTTTATAACGACGTACTATTTAAGCGGTGCCATGTTTGCACCGCCCTTCACCCGGGAGATCCTGTGGACGAATTACTGGTATTTGACCTCGACGGTACGCTGATCGACGGCGAAGATAGCATCACCGACCTGACTCGCACTGCGTTGAACAAGCTCGATGAACTGGGCGTTGCCTGGACCGTCGCCACCGGCCGTATGCCACATGGCGGTCGCGAAGCGCTGCCCGATGTGCGGTTCCGCCACCCCCAGGCGTACAAGAACGGCGTGCTGATCTGGGATCTCAACGAAAACGTGCGCATCAACGCCCAGCCGATGGACCCGATGGAGTTGGTTGAAGTTTGCCGCCGTCTGGAAGTGCACGGCATTAACCCCTGGCTGAATACGCTCGATCACGAAGACCGCATTGGCGCGGTGATTCGCCGTATCGGCACCGAGCGCGAAGAAGCCTGGGCCAAATACATGGAAAGCCAGGCGATCAACGTGCAACTGAATGCCGATTTTTCCTCGATTCAGGAACAGATCCTGAACGTCTTCGCCGTGACCGAAAACCAGAAAGTGCTGTACATGGCCGAAGAACTGGCTGATATGCCCAATGTGCAAGTGTACGCCGGGCCCGATATGTACCGCGAAGGCTATTACTGGATGGACATTCACCACATCAGTGGCACCAAGGGCGATGCGGTCAAGTTTCTTCAACGGCAGACCGGGGCAAAACGCCTGGTCTGCTTTGGCGATTCAGACAACGACGTCAGCATGTTCAAGCTAGCCGACGAAGCGTACGCCATGGAAAACGCCCTCGATGAAGTAAAAGCCGTATCGACCGGCATCATCGGCAAGAACACCGACAGTGCCATTGCCTATTTTCTGGCAGAGCGCTACGGCTTTAGTCTGTGACACCGGTAACCGCCATACTGTTCGATCTCGACGGCACCCTGGTCGACAGCGCGCGCGGCATTTACGCCGCGCTCGACGAGGTATTAACCACGCTCACCGGCCATGGCTGCAGCATTGAAGACGTACGCCGCTGGGTCGGCAATGGGCCGGAAAAACTGGTAGAACGCGGCCTCTACAGCCACGGTTACGAAGACGATGCCAGCAGGGCACACACGCTGTTTCGCGAGGCTTATCAGCGCACGCTGATGCAGGCCGATATTTACCCCGGCGTCGTCAACGGCCTGGCAACCCTGCAACACCAGGGGCTCAGGCTGGCGTGCATTACCAATAAAAGTTCTCACTTTACCGGCACCTTTCTGTCTGAACTGGGGCTGGCGTCTTTCTTTGACCGGGTATTGTGCGGCGACGAAGTCGAACGACCCAAGCCCGACCCGCAAAGTCTGGTTCAGGTGTGTGCCGAATTTGGCATTGAGCCGGCCGCAGCCATCATGGTCGGGGATTCTGAAAACGACCTTAAACCGGCCCATGCTATTGGGATGCGTGGCATTGCCGTCGGTTACGGTTATCATGGCAACGTGCCGCTGGAGGCGTTTCATCCACTGGCCATTGTCGATGACTTCGAGTCTGTCGTTAAACTGTGTTTGGCCGCTGCAAGCCCTGCGCCGCAGCACTAACCCTTCCTCACACAAGGACTTTTGTGATGTATTTAGCTCAAACGCTGGTGGCGCTGGTCGCCTTGCTGCACCTCGGCTTTCTGATATTGGAAATGTTTTTATGGACGTCACCCATAGGCCGTAAGGTGTTTGGCATGAACGCCGAAAAAGCTGAATTAACCAAGGTAATGGCCGCTAATCAGGGCCTGTATAATGGCTTTCTGGTTGCTGGTTTGCTCTGGGGTTTGTTGCTTGGCACATCCGGTGTTCCGGTAATGATATTTTTCCTCAGTTGCGTCATCGTCGCCGGGTTTTATGGCGCCGCTACGGTCAGCCGCAAGATTGTATGGGTGCAGGCCGTACCGGCCATTGCAGCCCTGGTAGTGCTTGGCATCGTTGCTCCGTTCAGCGGCGGTTAAAGGCCAAGGGCTCGAACGCTCTCCCGGCTACGGGAGAGCGATCTCTTGGGGTTAAAGAGCCTGGCAAGTCTGTTTACCCTCGCTCATCCTCAATAAACAGAAAATTCCCAATCAACTCTTTACCACCCTCGGTCGCAAAGGATTCCGGATGAAATTGAATGCCGTGAATCGGATAATCGCGATGTTTCACCCCCATTAATTCGAAATTCCCACCCCGGGCCAGTCGCTCCCGGTCTTCGAAATCCTCTGCACTCAGATCTCCGACTGAAGCGGTTACCTGTAAACACTCAGGTAGAGTTTCAGCCGCTGCTATCAAGGAATGATAACGCATCACATCCAGTTGATCGGGCACTCCCCGAAATACCGACTGGCCGTTGTGTGTGACCGGGCTGATCTTGCCGTGCATCGGCAATGGCGCTTTCACCACCTGGCCGCCAAATACGTGCACAATGCCCTGCATGCCAAGGCACACCCCGAGCAGTGGCGTCGTTTTACCCAGCTTTTCGATAACGTCGGCACAGACACCAAAGTAGCGCTCATCATCCGGTGAGCCCGGGCCCGGTGAAATGATGATGCGATCCGGCGCCATCGCTTTAATGTCGTCAAAGCTGATCTGGTCGTTGCGGCGGACCAGAATCTCGAATTGCTCAAGAGTGCCCCGGTTCTTGGCCGACGTCAGAATCTCCCCGATGAACTGATAAAGGTTATAGGTGAATGAATCGTAATTATCGATGATCAGGATTTTCATGCCGACGCCTCCGAATCCATAAAGGGTTCCAGCGCCTTGCGTGTGCCTGCAAACTTGCGGCGAATTTCCTCATACTCATCTTCGGCGTTGCTGTCGTAGACATTGCCACCGCAGGTTTGCACATAGGCGCGCTCGCCGTTCACAAAAACCGTTCGGATTGGAATGGCGAAGGTGCAATCGCCATTGAACGAGAACTGACCCACCGCCCCACCATAGGGGCCGCGGCCATCGATCTCCAGGTCGTTGATGATTTTCATCGCTTCAATTTTGGGCGCGCCGGTCAGCGTGCCTGCCGGGAAATTGCTGGCCAGGGCCGAAAACATGTCTTCGCCCTCTGCCATAATGCCGACGATTTCGCTGGAAATATGCTGCACATGGCTGAAGCGTTTAATGTCCATCAGGCTGCGCACTTTTACCGTGCCGAACTGTGCCACACGGCCAATGTCGTTGCGGTGCAGATCGACAATCATATTGTGCTCGGCAATTTCTTTCGGGTCATTCAACAGGGTGCGTGCATACTGAGTATCTTCCTGGGCGTTGGTACCACGTTTGGTAGTGCCCGCCAGCGGGAAGGTTTCCATTTCGCCCTGGCGCAACCGAAACAGCATTTCCGGGCTGGCGCCCACCAGCTTCTGCGCACCGAATTTCACATAGTACATCTGTGGTGAGGGGTTAATCTCGCGCAGTTTTTCATAGAGTGCCAGCGTATCGCCTTCTATTTTAAAACGTTTTTTAAAACCCACTTCGCACTGAAAGATTTTGCCGTCGATGATGTCCTGTTTCACCTTGGCCACCGCAGCGGCATGCTCTGCCTGGCTCATGGTATCGCCCAGCGCTGTAATGCGCAGCTCAGCGTTCGGCACGTCGTCAGATTCGATGAGTGATTGCAGAAAATCGTAGCGGCTGTTGTCGTAATAGAAGTAGGTAACCTCACCGGTCATTTTGTCGAGAATCAGGCCATCTTTATATAAGCCAAACCGAAAGGTATCGAAATCATCATTGGCTTTTAACTGCAGGGTCGGCTCGAAATACTGCATCGCATCGTAGCCCAGATAGCCAGACAACCCCCCCGCGTATTTTCGCGAGATGATGTTCTGCGGCATCAGGCTGCGCAACAGTTCATAGGGGTTGCTGCTTGAATAGGTGTTGGCATGGCCGTCGCGGTCTTCAATGGTCAGTTCCCGGCCATTGGCATAGAGGCAATACTCCGGATCAAACCCTATGATGGAATGCCGGGCAATGTGGCTGTCTTCACCGAGTGATTCCAGCATGTAGCAGGTATCGAACTGCTTCTCGATCTTCTTGAACAGCTGAAAGAAATCGCAGTCGGCGGCCAGCTTCACATAGTGTGGTTTGCGCGGCAGCGTAAAGGGTTGGGGCGTGTCAGACATAAAGGCATCCAGGCAAGGTGGGTTCCGTTAAGGTGGGTTGGGTCAGTGGGTGTCGCGCAGGGCCCGCGAGCCCCGCGATACCGTGGCAATGCCCACACCCAGCAATTCAGCGATTTTGCGGTGGGCCACACCCTCGTTCAGCAGTTTGAAAATCTGCAGGCGTTTACTGATTTCCTGGTATTCCGCCGGGGTCAGCAGGCTTTCCAGGGCGGTATCCATGGAACCGGGGGTGTCGATAGCCAGCAAATGGCGTATCAACTCGGTTTTGTACGGGTCGTCGGTCATCGTTTTTGGCCGCAGGTTCTGAAGTGGGTGTCTGGTATGTACTAGCGTACTAGTACGATACCGATTGGCCGTTTGAAGTCAAGCCTTTTCAGTCAGCGGTGATACACTGCGCACCTGACACTCATTGAAATGCAGGTTTGCCCCGTGCACGACGACGCTACACTCATCGCCCAGACTCGCGCCTGGGTTGAACAGGTTGTGATCGACCTGAACCTTTGCCCCTTTGCCAAGCGCGAGCTGGTAAAAAACCGGGTTCGGTTCAGCGTAACCCACGCCACCTCCGAAGCCGCGCTGATCGAGGCGTTGCAAGATGAGTTGCTGTTCCTGGCCGGTGAAGATCGCATAGAAACGACACTGCTGATTCACCCGCGCATCTACGAGAGCTTTTACGATTACAACGATTTTCTGGGTGTCGCCGAAGGCCTGCTGATCGAACTGGAGCTGGAGGGCATCTTCCAGATCGCAAGCTTCCACCCCAAATACCAGTTCGGCGGAACCGAGCGCGATGACCCGGAAAACTACACCAACCGCTCGCCATACCCCATGCTGCATCTGTTGCGTGAAGATTCACTGGAAGCCGCTATTGATGCCTACCCGGATGTCGATGCTATACCCGATAACAACATTCAGATGATGAATGAACTGGGTGCGGATACCCTGAAGACGTTACTGGCGAAGTGCATGAACTACAGTGAGAACCGGTAAGGGCATCCTGCTTATGCATCGTCATACCGGGCAATGCACCAACAGAGACCGCTGAACTCAACGAATCCAAACTGGGTATTTCCAACTTATGCTGAATCTATTATTTGTCGCTCTGGGGGTTTTACTTCTGACCACTGGCGGGGAGGCGTTGATCAGAGGCTCTCTGGCCGCTGCCACGCGAATGGGTGTATCACCCCTGTTGAGTGGTCTGTTGATCGTCGGGTTCGGTACCTCTGCTCCGGAGTTGGTTGTGTCAATCGATGCCGCCTTGAGTGAACGGCCCGACATCGCGATTGGTAATGTGGTAGGCAGTAACATCAGTAATGTACTGCTGATTCTGGGTCTATGTGCCCTGATAACGCCACTGGCCGTAAAACCTTTGGCGTTGCGCCGCGATGCAGTCACCGTTGTGGCGGCAAGTGTTCTTTTCCTGATATTGGTTGGCGGAAGCGCACTGGAACGATCGGATGCCGCCATCTTTCTGGCCGCACTCTCCGCCTACCTGATTTGGGCCTACCGGACGGAACGCTCCGGAGCAGCGCCCTCGGCCGAGCTGCACCAGGCGGAAGGGGAAGAAGTCACCTCGCTGCCGAAGACGACGCTCTGGACCATTATGGCTATTGTATTGGGGTTGGTGCTGCTGATCTTGGGCTCGCAGGTTCTTTTGAGAGGGGCCGTGGGCATAGCGGAATCCTATGGTGTTTCAGAGGCTGTGATCGGCCTGACTCTGGTGGCGGTAGGTACCTCCTTGCCTGAGTTGTCCATATCGGTGATTGCCGCTTTTCGGCGCCACGCCGATGTCGCTATTGGCAATATTCTGGGGAGCAACATTTTTAACCTCCTGGGTATTCTGGGCGTGTCTGCGTTGCTCCAGCCACTGCCGGTTCATGAGCGGATATTGCAGTTCGATCAATGGGTGATGCTGGGAACCTCGGTCCTGCTGCTTTGGTTTCTGTACACCGGCCGTCGACTCAGTCGGCCCGAGGGCGCAGTATTGCTGCTAGGGTACGGCCTTTACGTGGGCCTGAGTTTTACGGTATTTGGAGGGTAACTATGTTGGAGAATAACAGTGACTGACTTTCAAACTCGCTTCGTCATAGACGACGACAAACCCGCCTGGCAAGCCCTGTTCAACGGCTACGCCGACTTCTATGGCGTGCCGATGGATGATGCGACCGCAGACCGGGTATGGAACTGGCTGCTCGACCAAAACCATGTACTCGAAGGGCTGGTGGTGTGTGATGAGGCCGGTGCTGTCGTCGGTCTGGCCCATGTTCGTGCCTGTCCGCGTCCACTGGGTGGCTGTGATGTGGGTTTTCTGGATGACATGTTTGTTGACCCGGCAGCACGCGGCAGCGGCGCTGCCGATGCTCTGTTCGACGCGCTGCAAGCTCTGGCCAGTGAACGTGGCTGGCCGGCCTTGCGCTGGATTACCCAGCATTTCAATGAACGGGGTCGTGGTTTTTATGACCGCTATACCGGTGGCCCGAGTGATTTCATCATGTACCAGTTGAAACAGGACTAGCGACTGTCAGGCAGGTAAGGGCTTTTGGTATGCTGTCGTTCACTGAATGTCTGATTAGAGGTTATGCATGTCGTCTTACTGGAGCCCCCTGGTTCACTCACTGGACCCCTACACCCCGGGTGAACAACCCAGGGTAGACGGCCTGATCAAGCTGAACACCAACGAAAACCCTTACCCACCGGCACCGGGCGTTGCGCAGCTGTTACAGCAACCGGCGACAGCCGAACGGTTGCGGCTCTACCCGGACCCGAATTCACAGTCGTTGAAAGATGCCCTTACCAGCAACCTGGGTCTGAAGCCCGGGCAGGTCTTTGTCGGCAACGGTTCGGACGATGTATTGGCCATGGTGTTTATGGGGTTGCTCAAACAAGCCCGGCCCATCCTGTTTCCGGACATCACCTACAGCTTTTACCCGGTTTACTGCCAGTTGTTTGGGGTGGAATTTCAAAACATCCCTTTGGCGGATGACTTTTCTCTGGATCTGGACGCTTATTCCAGCGATAACGGCGGCATCATTTTTGCCAACCCGAATGCCCCTACCGGCCTGGCGCTGACGCTCGGTCAGATTGAAACCTTACTGCAACGCAATACAGAATCGGTTGTTGTCGTCGACGAAGCCTATGTGGATTTTGGCGCGGAGTCGGCCGTGGCATTGATCGACCGGTACCCTAATTTACTGGTGGTGCAAACACTCTCCAAATCCCGCTCTCTGGCCGGCATGCGGCTCGGCTTTGCGGCCGGGCAGGCGCATTTGATCGACGCCCTGAACCGGGTCAAAAATTCCTTCAACCCCTATCCGATCGACCGAATTGCCGAAGCGGCAGGCTGCGCGGCTGTTCAGGATACGGGTTACTTTGAAGCTTGTTGTCAGCAGATTATGGCGACCCGAGAGGCCACCGCGGAAACCCTGGCCGGCCTGGGGTTTGAGGTATTGCCCTCAAAAACCAATTTCCTGTTTGCCAAACCACCGTCTGGCCTCGAAGCGGCGAAGCTGGCCGAGCGGTTGCGGCGGGATAACGTGTTGATCCGGTACTTTAACAAACCAAGAATCGACGCCTATGTCCGTATTTCGATCGGTACCGATGCCGACATGGCGGTTCTTCTGGCGTGTGTTGAACGGTACGTGAACGAGCCATCTGCCGGCTGAAGCGGTGTTTCGTCTCTTGTTGGGTTAATTGTCGTCTACACTGCGGCGACCAAAAGGGATAACCCCCAAACCAGGAGGCAACCATGATTACCCTGGCATTCGATGTGTATGGCACCCTGATCGACACACAGGGCATTCAAGCCAACCTGGCGGAAGCGCTGGGCGATGAGCAGCAGGCAAGTGCCATCAGCCGACGCTGGCGCGAGAAACAACTGGAGTACAGCTTTCGGCGCGGTCTGATGGAGCACTACCAGCCGTTTTCGGTCTGTACCCGACAGGCACTCGAGTACGTCTTGTTGGAGGCGCAGGCGACGCTGCAAGACAGCCAGAAAGACGCCCTGCTGGCCGCCTACCGAACGCTCCCCGCTTTCTCGGACGCCCGGGCCCTGTTGCAGCAACTTCAGTTAAGTGATGTCCGTGCCTTTGCCTTTACCAACGGTGAAGCCAAAGTGGCGGCTGACTTGCTGACCCACGCCGGTCTGATCGAATACCTCGATGGCATCGTCAGCGTCGATGTATTGCGCACCTTTAAACCCTCGCCCCGGGTCTATCACCATTTTATTGAGGCGACCGATGCTGTCCCCGATCAGACCTGGCTGATCTCCGGCAACCCCTTCGACATCATCGGGGCCCGATACGCTGGCTGGCGAACCGCCTGGGTGAAGCGCAGCGATGGGCCTTTCGACCCCTGGGATGAGGCACCGGAGGTGACGGTGACTGTCCTGTCGGAACTGCCGGAAAAGCTGGCGCTGTAACACAGGCAAACAGCGTGCTTGTCGGCTCTCCTAAATGGGAATCTATATCATTTGCAGTTTATTTGTGTTGAAATGCAGCGCTTCTGATAACAGGAGACCCCAGAATGGCCAAACCCGAACCCCGGGAGCTTGAGGTACTGAGTTCCTGCGACGTTACCCCTCACATGCGCCGCATCACCCTGGGCGGTGCGGGCATGGCGTCGTTTCCGGCTGATCAGGCAAGCGCCTATATCAAACTGATTTTTCCGACCCCGGGCGAAGCCCGCCCGCTGATGCGAACCTACACCGTTCGCCACCACCGCGATGCTGAAATCGATGTTGATTTTGTGATTCACGATACGGCGGGCCCAGCATCCCAGTGGGCTCTGGACACCCAACCGGGCGATCGGATTCTGATTGGCGGCCCGGGCCCCAAAAAGCTGGTCAATGAGCAGGCCGACTGGTTTCTACTGGTCGGCGACATGACGGCACTGCCCGCGATCAGTGTCAATTTGGGGCTGCTGCCGGCCAATGCCCGGGGCTATGCCGTTATTGAGGTGCTCGACCGCGCCGACATTCAGGATCTGGAAAAACCGGATAATCTGGAACTGGTCTGGGTGGTTAACGCCGAGCCCGATCCGGACGGGCAGTTGCTGGTGAACCGGGTTAAGCAACTCGACTGGCTGGCAGGGCAGCCGGCCGTCTGGGCCGCCTGCGAGTTTCAAAGCATGCGTGCACTGCGGGCTTTTTTCAAACAGGACAAAGCGATCGCAAAGAGCCACCTTTATGTCTCCAGCTATTGGAAAATGGGCATCAGTGAAGACCAGCACAAGGTGGTAAAACGCCAGGATGCGGAGCAAACTGACTAGAGTACTGACTCGAGAGAACACTCATGCACTATCAATGGATCGTCTTTGACGCCGACGACACCCTGTTCGATTTTGGCAAAGCAGAGCAACACGCAGTGGGTCGCTTGCTGACCAGCCACAATGTGGAAGATACCGACACCCACCAGCGTTTGTACCGGGGTATCAACAAGCACCTCTGGCAAGAGCTGGAGCGTGGAGCCATCGCCCCGGGCGAACTGAAGGTGACGCGGATTCAGCGGTTTTTCGATGAAATGGGTATCAATGCCGACCCGGCAGAATGGGCCGATCATTTTCTGGATTTCCTCGCGGAAGGGTCACACCTGCTCGAGGGCGCCAAAGGCGTTGTGGCAGACCTGTCGCATCATGCGCGGCTCGGCATTCTGACCAATGGCCTAACCCGGGTGCAGCGCTCGCGGCTTGAGCGCAGTGGTCTGGCTGAGTACATCGATGTACTGTGCATTTCCGAACAAGTGGGTGCCAGCAAACCCGCAGCGGCCATCTTCGAGGCCATGGAGCAAGCGATGCAACGCCCGGATAAAAACCGGGTGCTGATGGTCGGCGACCGCTACGAGACCGATATCATCGGTGCTCGCCGGTTTGGCTGGGATACCGCCTGGTTGTCGCCGGAACTGCCCGACGATCTGACCCCGCCCACTTATCACTTTACAGACATCCGTCAGTTGCCGGCTTTGTTGCTGGAGCCACAGAAATGAGTGACACGCCTAGTCAGTACCCCACCGAAAAGCCTGGCATCGTAGCCGGGTTAGCGGGGTTTGATCTTTTTGAAGTTCAGCAGCGCAATACCGGCACCAATCAGCACGATACCCACCAGTAAACCTTCCGGCGGTGTTTCCCCCTGTAGCATTACCGCCACCGGTACGCCGACCAGGGCGCCTACGGAGCCAAGCAAGCTCAGTAACACCGGTCCACCGGTTTTCTGCAGCAGAAAGAGCAGCCAGAACTGGCCGGCAAATACTGCGGCCTGCAGTGCAATCAGCGTCAGCGGTACATAGCTTTCTAACGGCACGGCAACTGAAAAACCAGGCAGCAGTCCCATCAGCAGCAGCATAACGGCAGCGGCCATCACCATACCTGGCGCCAGGGCACTGCCCGGGACGCCGCTAGGCCAGCGCAGAGTTCGGTACAGGTTGCCAATGGCAAGCAAGACTGGCCCAGCCAGCGTTAACAGAATCCAGAACTGCTCTGCATCGGGTGCCGAGAGTTTGCGAGCCGCCAGAACAACGGTGCCAGCCAGTGCCGATAGAACGCCCAGTGCACGCAGCGCCTGAAACCCTTCCAGGCGCAGTGCGAGTGCACCGAGATAGGTCAGTAACGGTGGCAGGGTGATGGTCAGGGCGACAAAGCCGGCACCCACGTGGGGAATGGCAGAAAAGAACAGCAAGTTGGCGCCTGCCACCCCGGCAAAGGCCGAGACAGCGTAGTATTCGATGGTCCGCCGGTTAACCGGTGGTAATTGCCGGCGCAGGGCCGACACCAGCAGCAGTAAAAACGCGGCGCCAGTGACCGACCAGAACAGAAAGGCCAGAGGCGATAACCGTACCTCACCGGCGAATTTGGCCAGATTGGTTGAGATGCCCAGCAGAGTCCCCCCGGCCAGTAGGCTGAGCAATGGAATAAGCCAGGTCTTTGGTGAATCGGGCCTGTTAGCAGAAAGAAGGGAGTGTGTGGTCCCGGATAAAGCGGTCATGAGTATCGTCCTCCGATAATGTCTTGATATCAAGATAAATGTATTATAGTTTGACGTCAAGATAAATCGGCGCGATACTGGCGGTATGGATCAAGTAGACAAGATACTCTCGCAATGGCATCGGGAACGCCCCGACCTCGACGTAGCCCCCATGGGCACGCTCGGGCGGATCAAACGGCTGAACCAGCACCTGATGCGCGGCATGGAAAAAACCTGGGCGGCGTACGGTCTCAACGGCGCCAGCTTTGACGTACTGGCTACCCTACGGCGCTCAGGGCCACCCTATGCGTTGTCGCCTGGCGAACTGATGGAATCGACCATGGTCACCTCGGGCACGATGACGAACCGCATCGACCAGTTGCAAAAGACGGGGCTTATCAACCGGGTGAAAAACCCGGAGGACGGGCGCGGTTTCCTGATCTCGCTGTCACCGGAAGGGCACCGCCTTATTGATGAAGCCGTAACCGCCCATGTGGAGACCCAGGCCAAACTGGCCGCTGCGTTAACGCAGGCGCAGCGACAACAGCTGGATGACCTGCTGCGAACCTTTTTGGGTGGGTTTGAAGATAACTGACGGCAGGGCCGGTGCAGAGTGCATTGATAACGCGCTCTTCACCGGCGTCTCAGGGTTGCCAGACACTCAGGAAATAGGCGGCGCAATCATCTCGATATAATCGCCATATCCCGCCGCTGCCATGTCACCTTTCGGAATAAACCGCAATGCGGCCGAGTTCATGCAATAGCGCAGGCCGGTTGGCTGGGGGCCATCGGTGAACACGTGGCCCAGGTGCGAATCGGCATGGCGGCTGCGTATTTCGGTGCGTACTGAGAACAGTTTTCTGTCTTCTTTCTCGACCAGAATCTCCGGCATGATTGGCTGGGTGAAGCTCGGCCAGCCGGTTCCGGATTTGTATTTGTCGCGCGATGAGAACAGCGGCTCGCCCGAGACGATATCCACGTAAATGCCTTCGCGTTTTTCATCCCAGTACGGATTATTAAATGCTCGCTCGGTGCCATCTTCCTGGGTAACCCGGTATTGAATGTCCGAGAGCTGCTGCCTGAGCATCTGATCACTTGGCTTGGTGAACGTGGCTGCGTTAAAGCCCGGTGCGGCGCTCATGTCCATGTCATCCATGCTGTCCATTTCATCCATGCCATCCATGGTGTCCATATCATCCATATCATCCATGCCTTCCATACTATCCATGCCGTCCATATCATCCCCATTCATGGGTCTGAACTGGCTGTAGTCGATGTGCCGGTCTTCCCCCACACCGCATCAATGAACTGATAGCGCCCGGAATTGTGAGTGTAGAACTTGTACCGGATCGGGTTTTCAGTGTGGTAATCCTGATGGTATTCCTCGGCATCGTAGAATGCCTGAAACGGCTCGATCTCAATGATGACCGGTTTTTCGTAGCGGTCTTCTTCAATCAGCGCCTGCTTGGCTGCTTCTGCCAGCGCCTGTTGCTCCGGTGTGTGGTAGAAGATACCCGGGCGATACTGGCGTCCGCGGTCCACAAACTGGCCATTGGCATCGGTCGGGTCCATCATCCGCCACAAGCCTTGCAGCAGGCCTTCATAGGTGATGACGTCCGGGTCGTAATACACCTGAACCGCTTCGGTATGCCCGGTTTGGCCGCCGGAAACCTGGCTGTAGCTCGGGTTCATTTCCGAGCCACCGGTATAACCGGATACCGCTTCAGCAACGCCGGGCAATGCCTCGAAACCGGCCTCAACGCACCAGAAGCAACCGCCTGCGAAGGTGGCGACCGCCAGTGACGGATCGTTCGGGGCATACTGGCTGGTCTGGTCAGAATGATTGCTGGCCGCCACATGTACACCGGCAAAGGTGATGGCGACCAGCAAGCCTGTATAAAGCAATGACGTTTTCATAGGGTGTTCCTCGTTAGCCTTGGGCAGAAGAAGGGGTTTCCTGTTCTACGAAAGACAGTCTGCCGGCAAAGGTTCACAGGAACGTCTGTTGTTTATAACAAAAGTATCACAAGGCGTTAGGGTTGCCTGGCGAGGTCGTAAGCGTGGTCGCCAGTGGCAGGCTGACCACAAACTCTGCGCCCGCCTCGTGGTGGTTGCCGGCACGGAGGCTACCGTGTTGCAGCGTCATGATGCGTCGGGCAATGGCCAGCCCTAGCCCGGCATGAGCCGAGCTGCGTCCGGCAGGCCCGCGGTGAAACGCGTCGAAGATAAACGGCAGGTCATCTGCAGGGATGCCGGGGCCGGTGTCGTGCACCGTTACGGTGACGGCCTCACCCGCCTGGGCGAGCGTCAGTTCGATGCGTCCGTTATCGGGGGTATGGTCCATGGCGTTGCTGATCAGGTTGTCGAGCACGCGCTCGGTCATGCCGAGGTCGGCGTAGGCCAGGGGCAGGGCCAGTTCACCGCCAACCGACAGCGCCAGGTTCCGGTTGCTGGCGGCTGGCTGGTGTTTTTGCACCACATCGTGAATCAGCTCTGGTAGGGAAAACGGCTCTGGCTCGGGCTGTTTTTCCCGGGCTTCGAGGGCGGCCAGTTCAAACAGTTCGTCGATCAGTCGGCCGAGCCGGCGTGATTCGTTCAGGGCGATGGTTAGAAACCGCGCCTGTTCTTCATCGCTCAGATGGTCGCGTTTAATCAGCAGGCTTTCAATGTACCCCTGCAAGGAGGCCAGTGGCGTGCGCAGGTCATGCGATACCTGAGCCACCAGCTGACGCCGCAAGGCATCTTTCTCCTGCAACTGGTCCAGTTGCACCCTAATGCGGGTCGACATGCGCTCGAACGTCGAGGCGAGCGTGTCTATTTCATCACCGGCCGGGGCCGGCAATTGGGGGGCGTCCGTCGCCAGTTGGTTCTGGAAATGATCGACCCGGTCTGCCAGGCGTTTCAGCCGGCGTGTGAGCAGATGAAACACGGCCAGCCCGGCCAGCAACCCAATGCCCAGGCTGATCGCCACGGCCCAGGCGCTGGTGATGAAAAACTGGCTTTCCCGGGCCATCAGTTCAGCGGCATCGTACTCCTCGCCCCGCAGCACCACATACAGATACCCCTCAACATTGCCGGCCGAGGGTACCGGCGTTACGGAAAACACTTTCTGCCGGTCGTGGCTGCGAGGGTCGTCACCCAGCAGCGGGTAGGCATTGGCATCGGCCAGCAACCGGCGAATGGGCGCCATCGACACGCTGTTGCGTTTTATCTTATCGGGGTCGGCCGAATACGACAGAATGCGGCCATCGGGGTCGATCAGGTAGATCTCGATGCTGGGGTTTATCGACATGTACAGCGAGAACAGCTTGTCCAGTTCGTCGAAATTCAGCTCACCGTTATCAACCAGGTTCTGGTCGGCCACCAGGTTCATCGCCAGGTTGCGGTTCAACTCCTGATTGACCGATGCCTGGTAGCGGCTCAATGCCACCAGACTGATGGCGGTGTACACCAGCCCAACGGCCACCAGCAGAACAAACAAACCGAGTGACAAACGGGCATAGACGCTGCGAGCCATCCTAAAGGGGCTTTTCATTCGCGAAACCGGTAACCGACACCCCAGACGGTCTCGATGTAGTGCGGCTGGGTGAGGTCGGTTTCGATCTTGCCGCGCAACCGGTTAATGTGGGTGTTGACCGTGTGTTCATAGCCTTCGTGGTTGTAGCCCCAAACGGCATCCAGCAATTGCAGGCGGCTGAACACCTGGCCCGGGTGGCTGGCAAAATGCAATAGCAGGTCGAATTCGCGCGCCGTCAGTTCCACTTCGACATCGGCGATCCAGACCCGGCGTTTTGAAGGGTCGAGCCGAAGCTGATCGCGCACCACGATGTCATTGACCGGCTCATTTGCCGGTTGTGACATCGCATCGACCCGGCGAAACAGGGCTTTTACCCGGGCGGTCAGCTCAGCCACACTAAACGGTTTGGTCAGGTAATCATCGGCGCCCATTTCCAGGCCGAGTACCCGGTCCAGCTCCGAGGTGCGTGCGGTCAGCATCAACACCGGGGTGTAGCCCGGCAGGGTGCGAATTTCCCGGCACACCGAGAGGCCATCCATACCCGGCAGCATCAGATCCAGTATCACCAGATCAATGCCGCCCTCGCGGAAACGGGCCAGTCCTTTGTCGCCCCGGTTTTCGACCAGCACGGCGCAATCGAGATCCTCAAGATGCATGCGCACCAGTTGCGCGATGTCGGGTGTATCTTCAATGATCAGTACCGTGCGTTTCATCGGGGTCTGTTTCAGGTTGGGTGATTATGAAGAGCAACTATAGTGCGACCAGCCACCGGCATCAAAAAGTTGCACGGGCTTGAGCAGATAGTACTTTTCTTCAACGGCTTCCGATTGTTCCGCGTATGGCTGAGTCATCACATCCTGCAGTTCATGCACCAGTGAATAGTCGCCCAGCATCGCTTGCTGATACGCAGGCACCACAAACCATTCCCGCATCGTGTATTTCGGGTTGGTGAGTTTCATTTGCCGGGCGATGTCTTCACGCGAGCGCGAAGATGCAGAGTCTGATTCGCTGCTGATGAGTGACTGCCACTGGGCGAGCCATTCTGACCAGCGTTTTTCCATGCCATCCGGGTCTGTTGAGTACACTGAGCGTATGGCGGCACCAGCACTGTCTGATGCTTTGTAGAAGCTTTTCCTGAGAGGCGCAATGTCGTCGGGCAGCGATGACAGTTCGCGGAAAAACAGAGTGTAATCAACCGGGGTTTGCGCCATTAGCGAAACCAGTTCTTTGAATAATGGCTCGTCGAAGGTGGTTAACCCAAGTTTGGCGGCCCACATGGTTTCAAGTTCAGCCTGCATGACCACCGGGAAGTCACGGTGAATCTCGATCAGTTGTTTCAGGCTGTCCTGGTCTGATACCAGCAGTGGCTGCAGGGCTGAGCAAAACGAGTAAAAGTTGCGCTCTGCGGCGGCGGGCTGGTTCAGGAATGAGAAGTGTTGGCCACCGCCTGTCCAGGGTTGGAACATCGGGTCGAACGCATCGCAAAAACCGAAGGGGCCGTAATCGAGCGTGAAGCCACCGGCGGCACAGTTATCGCTATTGAAGTTGCCCTGGCAGTAGCCAACCCGTATCCAGTTGGCGACCAGCCGGGTGAGCCGGTCGCGGAACAGACGCGCCAGTAGTACGACCTTTTCAGATGTGCTCAGGCCCGGGTCGATTTCGCCGTCGTATTCACGATCGATCAGGTGCAACACCAGCTGTTCGAGCTCTTCCATCGCGCGCGGGTGTTCATTCTTGCGAGCACGACGGCCGAACAGTTCGAGCTGGCCGACCCGAATAAAGGAGGGCGCCACACGAGTGGAAATCGCGACCGGGTCGAGTACCAGAATGTCCGGGTTCTCGGAGCGTGAGCCTTCCGAATACCAGGGTCGTCTGACCTTTTCTGTTTTTGAAGCATACAAACTCAGCGAACGTGACGTGGGCACCCCGAGCGCATGCATGTGTTCCTGCGCCAGAAACTCCCGAACGCTGGAGCGCAACACGGCCCGGCCATCGGCTCCGCGGCAATAGGGCGTGCGCCCGCCGCCTTTCAACTGCATTTCCCAGCGCTTGCCGTTGGCCACCGCCTCCAGCACAGATACCGCGCGACCATCGCCGTAGCCGTTACCGGTCTGAAACGGGCACTGCTGATAGTATTCGGTGCCGTAGATAGACAGCGCATAGCCGGTGGCCCAGCCGACCTTGCGCAAAGGTTCCGGCACATGGGTCAGGTCGCCCGAGAACATGGCCATGAAGTCGGCTGATTGGGCCAGGCTGTCGTCCAAACCGAGCTCACGAAATAATGCTTTGCTGTGCGCGACGTACTCGGGGTTTTCAATGGGCGTTGGGGCCACGGGAACATAGTGGCCCGAGAATACCTGGCGCGGTGCGTGATCAGCGCCGTCTGCTTTTGCATCCGGATCATGGTTGAGCGAATCCATGAACGAGTAATTCGCCAGTGCGGCAAGCGCTTCAAGCGTTGTAACGGCGCTGGTTTTCGGGTCATTAGCCGGCATGGCGGAGTTCCTCATAGTCTGAATTGGCCGGGCACCTTCAGTAGGTCGGCATGGTGCTGTCAACCTGTTTGGCCCAGGCGTCAACGCCACCGGTCAGGTTGATGACCCGGGTGAAACCCTGCTGCTCAAGATACATTCCAACCTGCATGCTGCGCACCCCATGGTGGCAGATGCAGATGATCGGCTGATCTGCGTCCAGCGCTTTCAGGTTGTCTGGCACCGTGTTCATGGGCATCGTCACCGACCCCTCTATATGGCAGGTCTCGAACTCCCAGGGCTCACGTACGTCGAGCAGCACGGGTTGGTCGCGCTCCCCATCGTCGAGCCATGAGTTCAGTTCCTGTGCGGCTAAGCTTTGCATGGTTGGGAGCCTCTGTGGCCTCGGTAAAGTGGAGCACGACATCTGCCCGCTCCAGTCGTTGCGGTCATTTAACAGCTATGGTGGTGTTGAAGTACCGGGTCTGCAAGGGCGGCGGTGAAATGATCGTACGTGGCGGGGGGATTAACCGGGGCGGTTATCTGGTGTCAGGCCGGTTATCCATGAACGGAAAACCGGCCTTTGCTGGTGTGGTTTGTAATTAGAACGCGTAGTGAGTTGCCTGGCTGGCAACCACGATGCCCGTTACCAGCAAACCGTTGATGAACGCACCGGTGTATACCGTACCGGTGGTCCGGTAGGCCACCGTAAACACCAGGGCGGCAATGGTCATCAATGGCAGGAACTGGAACGCGATGATGGTCCACAGGGGTTCGGACGCAATGGTCATGCTGCCGCCGAGGAACAACGGCGTGTACTGCACGATCAGCAACACGGCGTAACCGCCCATCAGCAGTACCCAGTTGACGAATAATTCCCGCCGAAAGCTCCAGGCGCCGTTGCGTAACTGGCCATGCAGCAGAATACCGACCACAGTAAAGAACAGGCAGAAGGGAACGGCGTAGACCAGCGCAATGCGCAACTGCAACGCGCTCAGCGGCTTGATGGCGAATACCCAGAACCGGTAATCGGTATCAAAGATATAGGCAGTGGCGATCAGCGACGCATACAGCACGCCAACCACCGCCAACGCCAGACCCAGCGAGCGGACCACAACCAATAGCGAGAAACCCTGGCTGGTGGCCAAGCCATAATGGCGCGCCGTTGCACCGGTTTGCCGGTTCAGCAGTGTGTGCCAAAGCATGAACAAGACCAGAGAGATGATGCCAACCCCCAGCGCCCACACCATTACCTGAGTGGTGATGTTCTGCGGCAGCCAGGCACTGGCCTGCCAGCCCCAGGCTTCACTGAACCCCTTGAACGGGAACAGCGTCACTACAGGCAGCGCCATGAACACCAGCGCGCCGATCCACCAGCCGCCGCCGACAATGGGTTTCGGTTCGGCAGGAGTGCCCTGAAGCGACTGAAAAGGCGCCGTTTTCGCAAGCGCAGGGATGATCGCAGGAATCAGCAACACCATGCCGATCAGCGCCAGCAGGGTGCCCAGTTCTTTCCACATCCAGATCTGGTCTGAGGCCGGAATGGGTTGCCCGCCTTCCAGCGTGCGATCGAACCAGTCGATGGCGTAGCCAATGGCTTCGGTCGACAGGTGATCACCCGGGTGAGTGACCGGCGGCTGGTACAGAATGCGGGCGGTGCCAGCGTCGATATCGCCATAGAGTTTGCCAGGTTCAATGGTTTCATCGGTATTGAACAGCGTCTTCAGTTTGTCAGTCGAGCGGATATCGGTCGGAACTTCCACGCCCCACATCAGTTGCGAAAACTCATCGTACGCCGAGAACACCACGGCCAGGTTGCGGGGCCAGGTAGCGGTGCCGTCGGGCGCGCCGAAGGTACCGGTCGACGACCCTTCAATCACGATCGACTTATAGGCATCCGGCATGACAGAGGCGGCGACCAGTGATGACCAGCCGCCCATTGAGTGGCCTTCGAGACCGATGTTATCGGTATCCACAAACGGTAAGGTTTGCATGTAAGCGAGTGCATCCATACCACCAAAGCCGTTGGCAAAGGCGGGCGCGTCTGAATAGCCGTGACCGGTCTGGTCGGGCGCCAGCACCACATAACCCCGGCGGGCAAACTCAATGGCAAAGCCCGACTGGGTTTCATTGCTGTTGATGTAGCCGTGAATGGCCACAATGCCCGGGGCCGGGTTGTCATTGGTGACCCCATTGGGCACGTAGAGCCGGGCATGGGTAACCAGCCCGTTGTTCCCGGCAAACCGGACAGTGCTGACATCCACCTCTCCGGAGACGGTTTGAATGCGATTTGCGAGAAAGCCACCGAGCAGAATCAGCACGATGCCGATCAGAGCCGTTCTTAGTGTTGTTGACATAGCAGGTTCCTGATTTTCGTTTTTTGTCGTTATTGAGTTCGAATATCTTCGAAATCGAATTCGGCACAGATATACCGAAACGGTTCTGCAATGTCTACTAAAACAGAATATGGTTTCGCATGGTGGAATTAAGAGGATGATTACATGGCTTACAGAGAGTCAGAGCGTCCGAACCAGCTGTTTGTTGGAGGAATTTCACAGAGTTGCAGCGCCAGGTGGCCGGGTTGATTGGCCGCTGTTGTAGCTATTCAGTTAGCAGTAATTCAGACAGCATCAATTTAGAGAGTATCCTTTTAGTGTATAACATGGTGTTTAAGGCGGCGGTGAAATGACCGCATTCGGCGGGCCAAGCACATGGAGCCAGCCCCTATACCCCTACCAGGGAGCGTAGATTAGCCATGCGACATGACAGACAAGGCAGGCGTGAGAGTAAAGAGAGCCGTGCTCTGAGAATTGGCAGGCGGTGTTTGCCACTGGTTGCAGGGCTGGCACTGTTCACAACAGCTGGCGCCAGTGAAGGGGCCGGTAGTAGGCCGTTTGATCTGTTCATGCCGCCCGGCGAATGCCGGCTGACGCTGTTCCCGGACGGTTCCGCCAACCTCCATTACGGCGTAGCGCCCTGGGTGGTTCGGGTTGCCCCCCAGACGTTCGATTTTACGCAGCAGTTGCACCGCTTCGAACAATTGGCCCGCCAACCTATAGATGCCACCGACGCGCCTGACGTCAGCCTGGTATTGCCAGACACCAGCGTGGAAACGCGCCTGCAGGATGCAACATACGTTCGCCAACTGATGGAGCAAGCCTGGCAGGCCGGCTTGCCCCCCGGTAATGAGTTTGAGCAGCCTTACCCCGACTTGATACGGCAGGCGTGTCGGTTTGACTAGTTCGGCTGTCGGGACGGCAACGCCTATGTACTTGATTATGAGGATTATCACTAATGGCTATGCACAATCCGCCGCACCCGGGCGAGTTTATCCGGGAGGTTTATCTGGAGCCTTTCAGCATCAGCGCTCGCCAGCTAGCGTCCAGCCTTGGCGTTTCGCCTTCTACCTTGTCTCGCTTGTTAAAAGGTGAGAGTGGTATCAGCCCGGAAATGGCATTGCGGCTTTCTAAAGTTCTTGGCCGTACGCCTGAGAGCTGGCTGATCATGCAGGATATGTATGACCTCTGGGTAGCTAGAAACTCACTTAATCTTGATGATATTCATCCTTTGGATTTCGAGGCGGCTTAGTCTGACCGAGAAAATGACATGAAATGACCGGTACTGGAACACCCTCTCCCGTCCGACGGAAGAGGGTTGGGCAAAGGGCTCAAGCCGACTGCAAAAACACCCGCCAGCTACCCAAAGCAGAAATATCCTCTGCACCATTTAACCCGGCAGCTTCACACACAAACCCTTTAACCTGCCGCTTATCACTCAGCACCACCGTGCCGATACCCAGCGGCGAAGGGATGCCCGAGATAAAATCTCCCACTGCGGTTTTCGGCAGCGCCCAGAGTTCCAATGCGACGGAAACCCCGTCGGTTTCCTGGCGAACCAAACCCGGCCGGTAAGGTGGGCCACCAGCCAACGCGAACAACTTATACTGGGGTGCGGTTTCAGTTTTTTCGATAAAACGGCCGCCGCGCCAGGTCAATTCATGGTTAAGCGGCAGGCCACTCATGTGGGCACCGCACACGGCCAGTATCACTTCGTCGTTGGTTGCAGTTGCTGCCGGGGTTGGCGCACTCTGGTAAGGCCAACCGGTATTGCCGGGGCTGACCTGGGCCCAGGCTTCCAGGCGCTGGGCCTCGGCGGCGAGCAGGCTGTCTTTGCCATTGGTACCAATGAACGTGACACTGCCAGGGCGGCCGTCGCTACGCGGCGGGCAAGGCACGGTTAGCGCACACAGGTCGAGCAGGTTAACGAAGTTGGTGTAGGTGCCGAGCCGGTTGTTCGGCCCTATCGGGTCGGCTTCGAGGTCCGCCGTGGTGTAGAAGGTCGGGATGCTCGGTACGCACAGGTAGTCGAACGATGTCAGTATTGCCTGGCAGGTTTTCCTGAGCGCCTGCAATTGGTACAGGCCCTTGAACGCATCCATCGCCGTTAGTTTCTGGCCGGGCTCAATGATCTGGCGGGTGACCGGGTGAACGGCGTCTGGTGTATGGGTGAGCAAGTCATCAATCACCAGGGTGCGTTCGGCGATCCAGGCGCCGTGGTAGAGCAAATCGGCCACCTGATAAAACGGCGCGAAGTCGATGCGTTTAATGTGCGCGCCTTCGGCTTCCAGTTGGGCGAGCGTGGCTTCGAACGCATCGGCCTGCAGGGCATCGTCAAAGAAGCGCAGGCTCGCCGCATCCGGTACGCCAATAACCGGGTTTGGCAGCGGTGTGCTGGTGGCGGGCAGCGTTAATGGCCGGGCGTAGGCATCGGCTGCATCGTAGTTATTCGCTACGTTCAGCACCGTCATTGCATCATCGATGTTCAGCGCGAAGATCGAGACGCAATCCAGCGAACGGCAGGCGGGCACAACCCCCCGGTTCGAAATCGCACCCAGTGTCGGTTTTAGCCCAACCAGGTTATTCAACGCGGCCGGCACCCGGCCGGAACCGGCCGTATCGGTACCGAGAGAAAAGGGCACCAGCCCCTGGGCAACGGCAACCGCCGACCCGGACGATGACCCACCGGGCACGATGTCCGGGTCGACGGCATTGCGCGGGTGCGGGAAGGGTGACCGCACGCCGACCAGGCCGGTGGCGAACTGGTCGAGATTGGTTTTGCCAATGGGCATCGCCCCGGCGGCGCGCAGGCAGGCGACGACGTGGGCATCTTCGGCCGGTGCGTATTCAAACGCCACGCAGGCCGCCGTGGTGGGCATGCCAGCCACATCGATGTTGTCTTTAACCGCAAAGGGCATGCCCCAGAGGGGTTGTTCCGGGTTGAACTCACCCAGGCTATGGGCCAGTTTCACCGCCTCGGCTTCGTCCATTAAATGAATAAAAATGCCGGGGTCGTTCAACGCCCGCAGGCGCCGGTACAACTCGGTAATAATCTGGCTCGGGTGAACCACACCCCCGGCATAAGTCTGGCGCAACGACGCCAGCGTAAACGGTAATTCGGCCAGGGGCGGAACAGAATTCAGGTGATTCATAGGGCGCTTTGCACCTCTCGCAATGTGGGTGTTACTAAAACGCGCTCGGGCGGTCGGGGTGCAGCCGACAGCAAGGCGCGGGTGTAGGGGTGTTGCGGTGCCGACATCACCTGCTCCGCCGGGCCGGCTTCGACGATGACACCGTCTTGCATCACGATCACTTCATCGCACAGCAAGCGCACCACGTTCAGGTCGTGGCTGACGAAGAGGTAGCTCATGCCAAGCCGTGCACGCAGGTCGGCCAGCAGGTTCAGAATGACCGCCTGAATCGACACATCGAGCGCGGCGGTCGGTTCATCCAGAATTAGAAATTTCGGGTCGAGCGCGATGGCGCGGGCAATGCCGACGCGGGCTTTTTGACCACCGGAAAGCTGGTGCGGGAACCGGCTGAGCAAGTTGGCGGGCAAGCCGGTTAACTCGGCCAGTTCCTCAACCCGTTCACGCAACGCCTTGCCACGCAAACCCGCCAGCCGACGCAGCGGTTCGGCGATGCAATCCCCGGCGCTGTGCCTGGGGTTCAGGCTATCGGTCGCGTCCTGAAACACCATTTGAATATCGCCGCGCAGCGGGTGCTTGCCGAACTGTTCGGCGGGTATCTGCGCCAGGTCATTCCCCTGGTAGAGAATCTGCCCTTCGGTTGGGTCGAGCAGCCTTACCAGCATCGACGAGGTGGTCGATTTACCGCAGCCACTTTCCCCCACTAGCCCAACGCTCTGGCCCTGGTTCACCGTGAACGAAATGCCTTTCACCGCATGAACCGGTCCGGCTTTGCCCGCATAGGTTTTGCGCAGGTCGCGCACTTCCAGTAATGGCTGGTCGCTGGGGGTGTAGTCGATTTCCGGGGGTCGACGGTCTGCCGGTAGCAGGCTGCGCACGCTGGCATCCGGCCTTGGCGTGGCCTCCACCAACCGGCGCGTGTAATCGTGTTGCGGGTTGGCGAATACGGCTTCGGCCGGGCCGGTTTCGACGATTTCGCCGTCTTTCATCACCGCAAGCCGGTCGCAATACTGGGCGGCCAGGCCCAGATCGTGCGTGATTAAAATCGACGCCATGCCGCGTTCGCGAATCAGCTCCTGGCTTAAATCCATCACCGCTTTCTGGGTGGTGATGTCGAGGCCCGTGGTGGGTTCATCGGCAATCAGCAAACGCGGGTCACAGGCGAGCGCCAGGGCAATAACAATGCGCTGGCACATGCCACCCGAGAGTTCGAACGGGTAGGCGTGGTACCGTGCCTCCGGGTTATTAATGCGCACATCGCGCAATGCCTGTATGGCTTTTTCACGGGCATCGCCCCGGGTGGCTCGGGCATGCTGGCGCAGCACATCTTCTATTTGATGGCCGACTTTACGAATCGGGTTCAGGGCGGCGCGCGGGTTCTGAAAAATCATCGAGATTTCGCGGCCGCGAATGGTGCGCATGTCCTTTTCACTGGCGCGACGCAGATCGATGCCGCTGTAGGTCACTTCACCGGCGGTTATGGAACCGCCCGCATCGAGAATGCGCATCAGCGCGAAGGAGGTGACCGACTTGCCGGAACCGCTTTCGCCGACAATGCCCAGGGTTTCCCCCTTGGCCAGTTCCAGGCTGATGCCGCGCACCGCTTGGACCTCACCGCGCCGGGTACGAAAGCCAACGGCCAGATCTTTGATGGATAACATACTCAGGTTCTCCGCCGTGGGTCGACGATGTCGCGCAGGCCGTCGCCCATTAAATTGAAGGTGAACACCGCCAACATCAGCCACAGGCCGGGGAACAAGGCGACCCACCAGTGGCCGGAGACCACAAAGTCCGCCCCCTGGGCGACCATGATGCCCCACTCGGGTTCGGGCGGGCGCACGCCCAGTCCAATGAACGACAGGCCCGCCGCATTCAGAATCGCCCAGCCCAGGTTCAGTGATACCTGCACCATCATCGGTGGCAAGGCATTGGGGAAAATATGAAACGCCAGTACTCGCCAGTGCGAATTGCCCGATAACCGTGCCGCCAATGCAAAACCGGATTCACGCCGAATGTTCACTTCAGCGCGTACCAGCCGGGCATAAAACGGAATGTTGATAATGGCCGTGGCGTAGACAATGTTCTCAATGGTATTGCCCAGCGCCGCCACAATGCCCATGGCCAGCACAAACAAGGGGAACGCCATAATGGTATCGAACACCCGGTTCAGCACGGCATCCAGCCAGCCGCCCCAGTAACCGGCAATGGCACCGAGTACCGAGCCGATTACGAACGAAAGCGCCACAGCGGCAATGGAAATACTCAGGTCCAGCCGCGTGGCCACAATCACCCGGCTGAACACATCCCGCCCTAGGTTATCGGTACCGAACCAGTGGCTGAAGTTGGGCGGTTGCAGTGCAATGGCTGAATTGGTGGCGAGCGGGTCGTAAGGCACCAGGTAAGGCCCTAACACGGCCGAGCCGATAAAAAACGCGAATAACCCGAACGACAACAAGGTGACCGGGTTATCCCGCAGCACATAAACCAAATGCGCCCACAGGCCGCCCTGGGTTGGAACTGAGGTGGGGGTTGCAGTCGTCATTTGGCAGCAAACCTTATGCGCGGGTCGATCAGGGTGTAACTCAGATCGATCACCAGATTCAGAAACACAAACAGCAGAGCCATGGCGAGCACAAAGCCCTGAATGGCCGCGTAATCGGAAACCACCAGCGCCTCTACCGCGTAAGAGCCAATGCCCGGCCAGGCGAAGACTTTTTCCACCAGCACATTGGCGCCGAGCACGAACGAGAACACCATGCCGAGCGTGGTGACCACCGGCAGCAAGGCATTGCGAAAGGCATAGCCGAACAACACCATGGCGCCGGATAAACCCGCCGCCCGGGCGGTGCGAATGTAGTCAGACGACAAGGCCGTGAGCATTGATGCCCGCGTCATTCGCGCGATGGGTGCCAGCGTAAACAGCGCGAGCGTAGTAGCCGGTAAAATAAGCTGTCGCAATGCCGCGAAAAAGGTTTCCGGGTCACCATCGATCAAGCTATCGATCAGGTAAAAACCCGTTACCCGGGGCGGTTCGAAATAAATAAAATCCAACCGGCCGAGCGGTGATGGCGCGATACCCAGCAGATAATAAAAAACATAAATCAGCAGAATGCCGGTAAAGAACGTGGGCAATGAAACACCCGCCGTGACCAGTACCCGACACAGATGATCCACCCAGGAACCCTGACGCACCGCGGCCAACACGCCAAGCGGAATGGCAATAGCGCAGGCAATTAGCAACGCCGTTAAGGTTAATTCCAGCGACGCGGGCAAACGCATGGCCAGGTCCGTTAATACCGGTTGGCCGGTGGAGATGGAATTGCCCAGGTCCCCCTGCAGCAAATCCCCCGCGTAGAGAAAGAACTGCCGCCACAGCGGCTGGTCGAGCCCCAGTGCAACGCGCACTTCCTCGATCGACTGTTCATCGGCCATGGCGCCGGCGAAATAAACGGCGGGGTCGCCGGGCAGAGCCCGGGTCAGCACGAAGCTGATGACCACCACACCGAACACCACCGGCACGGTTTGCAGAATGCGCCAGAGAACGGCGCGAAGCGGTGCACTCATAGTCTTAAACCCCAGCGATTGGCCGTGCATCCAATTGGCGGTGGAACCAGAACTCGTAATCCGTCGCGCCGTTTAGTGCCACGTTCAGGGCCGGTTGCCACAACGGAATGCGCGGAATGTCTTCAATCACGATCTCGAACATGCGCTGAATAAGGCCCGCGTATTCCGGGTGGTCCATGGGCATGTGCAGGGTGCGGTTGGTGAGTTCTTCCACTTCTTCGTTGTAGTAGTTCGAAGAGTTAAACAGCTTGCCCTCCTGGTAGGCCCAGAAGAAATAGTAATCGGGCGTGTTCAACCAGCCGCCGAAGTTTTCCAGATGGAAGGCGAGCGATTTATCCACCAGCGCCACGGTACGCCAGTTCGCACCCGGTATTTTTTCGACGGTGCAGGTGATGCCGATTTTCTCCAGGTTTTCCTGTATCAGCAGCGCCGTTGGTTCCATCCACGATGCCAAGTCCAGACTGATCGACAGCGGCACGCTAAAGCCATCGGCATAGTTCGATTTCGCCAAAAACTCACGGGCGGTATCCAGGTTGGTGTTGTACGGGAAAGGGCGCGGCCATTGGGTATCGGTCACGGTTTCCGGGCCACCCCACATCGGCGCACCCCGGCCGTAAGCGGCGGTGTTGAAAATGGCCTCGTAGGGAATCGCCCAGGCGATGGCCTTGCGCACGTTCGCATCCTGGAAGGGTTCAAAGGCGGTGTTCAAACAGGCGCAGTGAATGCAGTTCTCGATAGGCGTTGAATGCACCGTCATCTTATCGGCCAGTTCGGCCGCATCCCGATCTGGAATATCGAACGAGACCTGCACATCGCCACGCTCGATCAACGCACGCCGGGTCGACTGGCTGGGCACTTCGCGCACAATCACCCGTTGCACAGCCGGCAGCGGGCCACCGACCCAGTCGTCATTTCGTTCATACACTAGTTGCTGCCCCTGGTCCCACCGGGCGACTTTAAAGGCACCGGAACCGGCGGGGGTTTGGTGCAGGTAGTCCATGGCCCAGGGGTCATCGGCCGTGGCGTTGGCCTTGGCGACCTGGGCATTAATGATAAAGGGCACCGGCACGGCTAAGTCGGGCAGCGAGAGCTTCGACGGGAAGTCGAGGGTGACGGTGAAGGTTTCGGCATCGACCGCCGCGAACTGATCCGGCCGGCTTAAGCCCCCGGCGCGCATCTGGGTAGTCGGGAAGCCGCCGACCGAGACGGCCCGGTCGAACGACCATTTCACATCCTCGGCGGTGACTTTCCGGCCATCCCAGAAGGTGGCGTTGGGCTTCAGCTTAAAGGTGATGACCAGGCCATCATCCGAGAGGCTCCAGCTTTCGGCGAGCTCGGGCACGATGGTCTCGTAATCGTAAGAGAGTTCACCGCTCGGCAGGGTTTTGGTGCCGAAGCTGACCAGGCGGTCGTAACAGTTAATGGCCACCTGATAACTCGCCCGGTTGGTGCCCACCCGGTGCAAGTCGAGACTATTGATCGTTTGCCCCGATACCACCACCAGCGTATCGCGGCCTTCGGCCATGGCAGGCATTACTTTCAGAAAAGGCAGCGAGGCGGCGCCCAGTGCGGAGGTTTTCAGGAAGGTACGGCGATTCGTGTCGGTCATGGCTGGCTCCATCGGTTACGGGACATCAAATGAACAGTCTCGGGATGGTTTTATACTGCCGCTTTACCGGTGGTTCGGGAAATGCTATTAATTCACACTTCCGGTTCATTAAATGCACCACTCGTTCACAGGGCAGACCCATGCGGCATCTATACACCTTCCAGTTAATAGAGGCGGTGGCCCGCGCCGGCTCCATCCGCAAAGCGGCGGAAGACGCCAACATCACCGCCTCCGCCCTGAACCGCCGCATCGCACGCTTTGAAGCCGAATTCGGCGCCCCGGTGTTCGAGCGGCTAACACGCGGCGTACGCCTGAACCCGGCCGGTGAGCTGGTGCTGCAACACTTCCGCAACCAGAAATCCGACCTGCAACGCGTGCAATCCCTGGTAGCCGACCTTTCTGGCATGCGCCGCGGCCACGTAACCCTGGCCTGCTCCCAGGCGCTGGTGCCGTATTTCATGCCCAACCAGATAGCGCGCTACCGGCGCGACTACCCCGGCGTTACCTTTGCCATAAAGGTACGGGACCGCAGCCAGGTAGAACGGGAACTGGCCAGCTTCAGCAGCGACCTGGCCCTGGTGTTTGAACCGGAACACCTGGTCGACTTCGACGTAATGCACAGCATTCCCCAACCCGTATGCGCTGTGTTCGCCGCAAGCCACCCCCTGGCCAGCAAACCCGACCTGCGCCTGCGCGACTGCCTGGAGCACCCCCACATCCTCCCGGCCACCGAATACGGCGTACGCAACCTGCTAGACCGCGCCGCCAAAGCCCAGGGCCGCGCCGTAACCCCGGTGTTAGACACAGAATCCTTCGAACTCATCCGCCACTATGTGCGCCATGAACAGGTGGTGGGGTTCCAGATACCCATAGGCCTGCAGGCCGCGCCCGATAACGGGTTGGTGTTTCGGGAATTGCCAGCGCGGGATGTGCCGATAGGGCATTTGTTGTTGGGGCAGTTGAAGGGGCGGGTGTTGCCGGTGGCGACGGCTCGGTTTGCTATGCAGCTTTCTGTTGCTTTGGAGGAGTTGGATGGTGAGCGGAGGTGAGCTTGAACCTTACCCCAGACCCACACCCTCTTTTGTAGGAGGCCAGTCCCCTGGGCGACAGGAAGCAAAACAAACCCCAGAACCCGACTCCCGAAACCTCCACCCCGTTCAGCCAGAGCCCGTCGATGGTTCTTGGGGGGCGCAAACGCACCTCTCAGAACAGAAATACTTGCCAACTCCGTCACAGAGTGCCATGGTGAACGGACAACTTATTTTGCCTTGGTGTGCCATGTAACCGGCCGGGCGGTAGCGATTTTGATCGATTTTCATGGGCTAAAAATAACTCTTTCGTGCGAGCACACAACGTGGGTATCTATCGATACTTGCTTAGGTGAAAGCATCTAGGGGCCTTAATGAGGCTCTAGAATAAGGTTTTACAGAGTTTGGTGTGATTGGGTCATTTTGAAGTGGGTTTGGAACAGCTATAGAAGTTAGTTTGAATAAACTGTTAGGCACTAAGGTAACCTATGGAAATTGCACCAAATTTCACTGCCGATCAATGGAGAGGGCTAGATCTCGTCGAGAAAGAGGATGACTGGCAGACCGCAATCGATGTTCTAAATGATCGATTAAGTGCCAGATATATTGAGCCTGTTGATAAGCTCATTGAAGCAGAGGATGAATTCAAAGCTACCGAGAGGCGATTTGGATTTACAATCCTAGCTATCGACTAGCTCTTAATAGAAACAATGCAAGCGTTCAAGGAAGGATTAGAAACAACTAATGGAAAATCTAAGAAAGTTTTTATTAACTTTCTTAGAAATAGTCCACATTTTTCTGGCTACTTTACGACTAACGAGCAGAGAGAGACATTTTACAAAGCATTTAGGTGCGGAATTCTTCATCAGGCCGAAGTTCAAAGTTCAGCCTTAGTGTGGTCAATCGGCGAGCTGTACGAGCGAATTGATGAAATGGAGGTTCTGAATAGGAATGCAGTTCATGAGGCATTGAAGTCAGATATACGAGATTAAATTGCTCAACTTAGAGCTCCAGCATCAAAAGAACTGCGCTCAAGATTTAAAAAGAAAATGGACTTCTTGGCGCGACGTGATGGCATTGTCTAACAAAGCGCTGTTGCCGGCCTGGTTTTCCGCTTCGCTCCAAACCAGCCGAAAAACGTGGCGTAATTCAGCGCTACACTAGAATCAGTTTTAAATTTCCATCGATATATTGGGTGACGTTTGAGGGGTGACTCAGGCGCTAAAGTAATAAAGTTAGTTGGTGGTGATGTTGAAATTATCTCGTCATGGGAACGGAGTATCTGCTCATCAATTTAAAGTGATTTTAGATTAGCAATGACAAATTTTGAGGGAACAATGAAAATAAAAAATATAAAAGTTGAAAATTTTCGTCTGCTTCAAGATAGTTCGTTGGATATGACTGACGGATTAACTCTGATTGTCGGGAAAAACAATACAGGTAAAACGTCTTTTGTGGTCTTGCTTGAAAAGTTTCTATCTAAGCCAAACCCTTCTTTTAGTTTTAGTGATTTACCAGTCGCAGTAAGGAGTAAGCTTTATAATATTTCTGGGGAAACAGATACAGATGAGTTGAGCATAAGGTTATGTATCACTGTGGAATATACAGATGAAGACAATCTAAAGAATATTTCTAATTTTATGCTAGATTTAGATCCAGATAAATCAACTATCAATATAATGTTTGAAGCTCGTATAGATCGTGATAGTTTACTTAATCGAATTCCAACCAAAAAAGATGGTGTTGATGAAGATAAATATTTCGCGGTTTCGTATAATAAGTGCAATTGGATAGAGAGAGAGGTCAGCTGGTAGACTCAGCACCTTCCTCCGCCAAGAGAAAAAGCACTTATGAGTTACAACCAGCTGACCAGTAATGAACGATACCAAATTTATGCGCTAATGAAAGCAGGACATTCACAAAAAAGCATAGCCGATGTGTTGGGCAGAAGTGCATCCACCATCAGTCGGGAGCTGCAAAGGAACCGTGGTCTGCGTGGCTACAGGCCTAAGCAAGCCCAGGAGTTTTCCGATAAGCGTCGCTGCGAGGCACATAAGGCGATCAAGGTCACGAATAGTGTCCGACACATGATTGAACAGCTGATTCGTCAGGATCTAAGCCCACAACAGGTTTCCAGCTATCTTGAAAAACATGCAGGAGTGTCGCTGCACCATGAGACGATCTATCAGATCATTCTCGCGGATAAAGCCAATGGTGGGGACCTCTATAAGCACTTGAGAGTGGCCTCGAAACGGTATCGAAGGCGCTACGGTCATTATGATCGCCGTGGCAAGCTCAAGAATCGTGTGAGCATTGACGATCGCCCAGCGATTGTTGATAGCCGCAGTCGAGTCGGGGACTGGGAAGGCGACACAGTTATAGGAAAAGGCCATCAAGGTGCGCTTCTAACTATGGTCGAGCGGAAAACACTGTACACGGTGATCGCAAGGCTTCCTGGAAAAAATGCAAACGCACTTGCAGATGCTGCTATCGAAAGCATGGCTCAATACCGGGACAGGGTAAAAACGATTACATTGGATAACGGGCTGGAGTTTGCCGAACACGAAGCCATAGCTGCGGGACTGAAAGCGAACATTTACTTCGCACATCCCTACGCCTCATGGGAGCGTGGCACCAACGAGAACACAAACGGGCTGATACGTCAGTACTTTCCCAAGGGAACTGACTTCAACACAGTAACCGATGAACAAATCCAGTTTGTCATGGACAGACTAAATTCCAGGCCAAGAGCTACGAGAGGTGGAAAGTCACCGAATGAACTATTTTTGGGGCAGCAAGTTAATTTGCTTGCTGCATAATTAATTGCACTTATTACTTGAAACCGGGAGATACTTCAAAAAAAGATTAAGAAAATTAGCGATGAAAAGCAAATGAGCTCTTTTCTTGACAAAGAGCTTGAGGACTCACTGATCCACTTTACACATGGAAGAGACACATGGGGAGAAAAAGATGTCCCTAGCTCTCATAAAAAGAAGTCGTTTAAGCAGTATGCCGATAATTTCGAACCAGGGTATTCAGAAAAGGCAAGAAGTGCATGGAGAGAATTATGCCAGTATACGCACCCTTCTGCTAGTTCAGTAGTTGCATTTATGCAATTTGATGTAACCGAGGATACGCCTGGTAGTAAATGGCTAATTGGAAAGGATTATGATTACTTACAAATCTTGTACTTTACGTATAAATATAGAAACCTTTTAAGTGAAATGTGTGATGAATTTCTTCTACACACCTTAATAATTCAAAATCAACTTAATAAGTTCAAATACTCCAGAAGTTTTAGACCAAAACTTGGAATAGTGATGTCAAAATCGGACTAAAACACACTGTTGAGACATATATGGACGTCTGACATCAACTAACAGGATAGCCATCTTAGTGGGTAGCAGGAAAAAAAATCTAGTCGCTCTTGAGGCAACCGCTTTAGGTGGCAGGGTTCTTGGACACCCATCTCATTCGACTATTGGAAGGGCTACATAGCACAGGCACTTCAGTGATGGGCATCACAGTATTGGTAAATTCATGAGAGCTATTGTTTCAAAAGACACTAAGAGAGATGAATTTGATTGTAAGGTATTAAGTGCAGTAGCTGAATTAGAAGCAACTATTCGCCCTCATCTACAAAAAAATCATAAACACAAGTAAATGGGTGCGAAAAGTACTGCATCATTACTGTAAGCCTCCAAGGAGTATGTATGAGAGAAATTGTTAAACAAACGTTTGTATCACTAAGGTCGAGATTGTTTAAATACGCAATAGTACAGCTGGCAGTATATGTAGCCATAGTGATTTCGATGTTTGGATTTAAGAGCGTACCTTTGACGTTACTTTTGTTTATATTCTCTTTATTGATTCCATTTTTTATGGTCGTCGATGTGCTTATTAGAAACCAACTAACGGAAGCACTAATGAATAAACCTATGTTTAAGTACATAATTGGCTTACTAATTGCTGTTTATACGTACTTCCAATACACAATGGCCGGTACTACTGTTAACGAAATATATGCTGTTCAAGCCTCTTCATTACCAACGACTACTGCAATATTGTCTGCTGTATATTTTGCAAAGGACATCGTCCTTGCTTTTTCGTTAGTGGTTATAATGTTTTCTTTGACATATGTAAATGTCTGGGTTTCTGTGGTTTTGTTGAATTTCGAAATTGGAATAGGGGAAGTAGTAGTCAGAGCTCTCAAGGGGATTTTGTTCGTTTTCGCCTTCGGATTTATTGTGGCATCACCAGGTATTGCTTCTATGGCAAGTCAGCTATTTATTGAACGAGTGGCTTGGGAGGTGGATTTTTCAAGAAAAAACAGGTGCACGAACCCTGAGGTTATGAGATCCCCGAAAGCTCTATTCCTTCAAAATGACATGGTACTAATTCCTTTAGCCAACAAAAATAACTATTCGATGGAGTACGTAGAAAAGAAGTGCCATATATAAAAAGGGGGATTACCGAGAAACCCAGTGCGCCGGGCAAGCCAGGTAGAAGATTTGAGGTGAAAGCCCTCTGCCTGGTAAGGGCTAGCAACCCGCCAGGACCTCGAGTCATGCCAAGGTCGCTGTCGAGACACCCACATTAGATGGCTATCAAGAATAAGCTTCTGATAGTTATTATTAATTACTGGGGTGGGTGTCCTGGGAGAACCCGTGACGTAAAACTGAGTGTTCACGTTCGCAGTAATACGCATCGCGAACTCCGGTATCAATACAAGAAATAACGGTTATGAATAGCATCGTAGTCCCCGTTGGCCTTGATGGTGTCCAGGCCGTCTCTCAGCGCCCGGATCAGGTTGGGGTCGCTGTCCGGTTGCATTGCCATGTAGAGTTGGCCAGACAAGCCTTCGATACGAAACACGCGCTCGAAATCATCAATGTCCAGCCCTTCGGCTTCGACCAGGAGCGGGAAGGCGGCTTCATCATAGGCCATTAGCTGTATCCGGCCAAAATTCAACATCAGGACGTTCAGTCGGTCCTGCCCAGATACCTGCAAGTTAGTGAATCCCTGATTGACCAGATAGGTCTCGATAACGTCAGCGCGCGAAATGCCGACCTGATACTGCTTGGCGTCCTCAAGTGAGGCGATCTGGATATCGGGGGTGGATTTCAACTTGTAGAACGATGTGCGGTACGGTGCAATTACACCGATCCATTCAAACAGGGGTTCTCGCTCTGCTATGCGGGCAATGGAGTATATCAGGGTATTGGGCTCGTTGAGGGCGACCTGATACGCACGCGCCCAAGGGTAAAAATCAATGGAGGCTTCGAGATCGGCTGTTTTGAGTACTTGTGTCACGACTTCGGTTGAAAGGCCTGCTGGCTCCCCATCCTGAATATAGTTGTATGGCGGGAACGACTCGGTAACGATCGCCAGTTCTGCCTGGCTTTTTGCTGCAACGGCACTCAGAGTGAAGGCGAAGAATACTGCTGTCAGTACACGCATATCCGACCTCTTCGCGAAGCGAATTCAGCATTGAATATGGGGAGTAGTGTAGTTGCTTCTTGTGCGGCTTGCCCGAAAACCAAGAACCCCGGGTTACCTAAGCTCTCTCCAGAAGGGTTTGGCAGCCTTAGCCGATGTTTCGCAGTTTCATGACATATTCATGAGACACCCACGTTTATTGACTATCAAAGCTTTGTTCCTGATAGCTTTGATTAATGGCTTTGAGATGGGTGTCTCAGTTTGGTCCCTTAGAGGGCGAACGTTTACGTGACACCCCCCGCTCAGTTAACGTTTAGTGATCCCCGGGCAACAACACATGGCCGCACCTGCTACATTGATTCTCTAATCGCCCAACTATCCGGAGAATCGACATGACCGACACCAATCGCCGCCGGTTTCTGATCGGCCTGGCTGCATCCGGGCCACTGTTGCTGCCGGCACCCTTGCTGCGTGCGGCAGGGCATTTCGTTCTCACTCCGCCCCAATCTGCCGGCCCATTCTACCCGGATGAGCTGCCGCTCGACCGCGACAATGACCTGACTGTCGTTAATGATGGTGAGCAGGCGAAGGGCGTTATTTGTAACGTCTATGGCCGCATACTCGACCGCAGCGGTTCACCCGTGCCCCAGGTGCGGGTCGAGATATGGCAATGCGACGCCAACGGCCGCTACCATCACCAGGGCGATCCCAATAACGCGATCCAGGACCCGAACTTCCAGGGCTTCGGCACAACAACGACCGACGCCGACGGTCGCTATCGTTTCCGCACCATCAAGCCTGTTCCGTACCCGGGCCGAACACCGCACATTCACTTCATGGTGAAGGGCGAGGCGTTCGAGGACCTGACCACTCAGCTTTATATTGCTGGGCACCCTCAGAACTCTAAAGACAGACTATATCGGAACGTGGGGAGCCCAGAGTTGCGGCAGTTGGTGGAAGCCGAGTTTGTCGTTTCCAGCTCCAGCTCTGCGGAGTTGGAGGCAGAATGGGACATTGTGGTAGGAATCTAGGTGGGGCCCTGATGAAATACCCACATTAGACAACTATCAAGCAATGGGTTAGATCGCTTTTCACCAATTAACTTGGTGGGTGTGTCCCGCTAGCGCTGATAGCCAGACGACCGGGGTGCTCTAACGCGTGGCAGCCGCTTGCGCTGCTATTAATGCCCCTTCAAGGTAACCTGCTTCCTGCACAGCCACTTCGGTGCTTGCGAATGCCAGCTGCAGGTGCGTCAGCTCCTGTGAAAACGCACTGAGATCACACTCAGGGTGCTGCGGTGGGTCAAGACGATCCTGCGGGGTGCAGGTGAACGCTTGCTGGCTCCAATCTTCAATCATCGTCTGTATGGGGTTGAGCGCATCGGCACCAAAGATCTGCCCCAGCTGGTTTAAACAAGCCTGACGCAAGGCTTCCTGGTCCAGCGTTGCTCGCTGTTGAGCACTGACGCCAATAAACCCAAATAAGCCATACCCGCGATCGTCTCCGGCACTGGCGTCGTGTACCTCTACCAGGGGCCCAACCCGGCTGAAGGCATCACCAGCCAGCCCCTGCTCGCGCCAGAACGGGGTTGCGTAGTGGGCAACAAATTTTGCCTGGGCGGCCATCCAGGTTGGTGTGTCGCGCAGCGTGCGTTGCAGCGCAACGGATAGATGCTGGGCAAGCTGAGTTGATTCAAGCGCCACTCTCGGCGGTACAGCAATAATAAGCCGCCTGGCCTTGAAGGAACTCGTCGGGGTTTCAATTTCCCAATGATCGTCTTGCCGCGTTAGCCGATGCACCGGTTGGTTCAGATGCACACATCCGTTATCCAACGACCGATACAGTGCCTGAGTTAATTGGCTCACACCACCGTCGATGCGGTAGGAAAGGGGCGTTCCCGCCCCCGCAAAACGCTCAATAGTGCTGTTCGCAGAGGCTTGGTAGAGCGCATCACCTGCCGTGTATTGTTCAAAGACTGGAATGCCCAATTGCTGGCATAACCGCGCCATGCGGCGTTGATGAGGCCAAAACCAGGAAGGCCCAAGGTCCAGCGTATCGCCATTGTCGAGAGGCAGACCATGGATGCGACCACCGACCCGGTCTCGCGCTTCCAGCACAGTGACGTCAAACCCTTGCTGCGAAACTAGAGAGGCACTGTACAGACCCGCCAACCCCCCTCCGATAATGCCGATGTCTGCAGCCTCAACCATCTGGAACCCCACTCAATAATGACCTTCATTTGGCGGCTATTATAACGACTTCGTTGGAGCGTGGTGCTAATAACCACCGCATGAAGGAAATCATGCCAGCTTGGCTGATGATGAAATGACATTAAGTCCAGTGAGGAAAACACTGGCGAAACACCCACAAAAAACGACTATCAACGCCAGCCTCCGATAAGTTGTGTTTATGTTGTTAAGGATGGGTGTTTTGGTAGCTTTTCAATGGCGGGCCCGTTTTAGTCGAGGTTATGCATTCAGAACCTAACGGCCAGTCGAACGTTTCACGAAAACTCACCAGCCGCGCTAGTCTTTTACCGCCCGAATCCGCTTGAGGATATCCGACCAGGCGTTACTGCTTTCAATACGGTTGAACCCAGCCTCGTGGAGGTTGTCCAGTGTCCGGCGATTGATATTGGCGCCATACAGATGCACGGGTATGAAATTAAGCCAGTCCATGAGTTTGCCTTTCACCGCTCCGTCACTGCGCACGTGCTCCAGCATAAGTAACTGGCCCCCGGGTTTGAGCACCCGGTGGATCTCCGCAAGGCCCTTAATCGGATCGGGCACTGAACAGAATACACAGGTTGTGACTACGCAATCGAAGCTGTTGTCGGCAAATGCAAGCGCCTGGACGTCCATCTCCAGCAAGTGTACCGAGGTATTCAGATCCCGGGCGATGTGCTCTGCTTTCGCCAGCATGCGCGGGCTGAAGTCGATGCCATAAAGGTCGGCATCCTTGTGATAGTGGGGCAGGTTCTTGCCCGTACCCACGCCCACTTCCAGAATGGCACCGGAGGCCTGCTGTACCAGAGCGGTTCGCTCCTTTTTAAACATCCGGGCTTCCATCACGGCATCCAGCAGGTTGTAGATGGGCGCAATTCGATTGTACCGGTGTCGGATTGTCTCGGTCTTGTTCATTCGCATCGTGCTCTCCTGTTAGGGTGGTCGCGGTGGGTTATCCATCAAGCCTAACAGGACATATATGGACGCCCGACACCTGTCAAGCCAGATGTTGGTCTGGCTTAAAGTGTTTTTATGATGCTGCCTTTACCGTTACGTTCTCAATGATAGAGCAGTCGTACTGACATATATCCGGCCTACTGGTTAGGAGTGATTTGAAGTTCACTCCTGGGCCCTGATAAAGATGCGCACTTGGCAGGTGCAACTGTGGTATTAGATAGATTCATGAGGCACCCACACTTAGTAACTATCAAAGCCTTGTTCCTGATAGCTTTGATTAATGGTTTTGAGATGGGTGTCTCAGTTTGGTCTTCGTTGATAGGGTCCTGAGGTCGTCATTTGTCATGGTTGGTTTTTTGATAATTGGTGCAATTGCCGTCTATATCTCCGTTGTGTAGTGGATCAGGCTTGAATACCGGGTCATTATTGCTGGCAAAGCGCGGCGCGCATTTAGATTCCTGGTAGGTGAAGTGGTGTCCATCCCATTGCCTGAGTTGCCTGGACCAGGCCGGGAGGCCAGGCTACCTCCCGGCTAAGCCGGATTCAGATCGAATTACAGACTGTGGTAGTCACCCTCCCGATACTTCAAGCCTCGCCATTAACCTGGCCAGCTCTTCTTGCCATTGCTTCTGACGTTCGGGTTTCTGAAATTTCGGTTTTCGGGCTTGATCATCAGCCAGTTTCTGTTCCAGTTCGATAATCCGTTCCAGCAACCGGTCCGGATCATCCATTTGCGAGTCCGGCCTTGTATGGAGAGGTGCATCAGGATCAGCTCCGAGTTGCGATGACCCAACATGATTGTGTGAGCCAAAGCCGTCATCGTATTGACCGAGGTCATGAATTTCGATCAACTGCCCACGATGAATCCACCAGAATCGGGTCGCCACCCGCTCAATGAACCGGCGATCGTGTGAGGTAAACAACATCGACAACCCGGGTTGCCTGAGGTTGGCTTCGAGTTCTTCTTTTCCCTGCAGATCGAGGTGGTTGGTGGGTTCATCCATGATCAGCAGGTTGGACTGATCCAGTTGAAAGGTCATTAGCAGCAGGCGGGCTTTCTCGCCCCCACTGAGAATCCGTACCGACCGACTGTGATCCAGGTAGGGAAACCCCCAATGGATGAGCGACTGACGAATATCATCGTCACCGGCGCTCGTTTGCTCACGAACCCAATCCTGAATGGACTGATCCGATTCGAACCGTTCGAGTTCCTGGTCGAAATAACCAATTCGCACGTTCGGGTTGAACCGGGTCGTCGATTGCTGATCCGACGGACATTGATGCGTTTCAATCAGGCGGCGAATGGCGCTGGATTTACCGGCACCATTGACGCCCAGCAGCGCAATTCGGTCGCCTGGCCGAAACAGCAGCTCCTCGACATGAAACAGTTCTGCTTCATCAGGAGCTGTCACCCTTTCGTTTTCCAGTATGAATAGTTGCCGTGCTTTCAGCAGCTCGGCATCGATGTTTAATGACAGGCCTGAGCCAGCGGTAACAAAGGTCTTTTCGGACTCAAGCCGATCAATCCGTTTTTCCATAGTCTTGGCTTTTCGGGCCAGATCTTCGTTGTCATAGACTTTTCCCCAGTGCGCCAGGCGTTTCGCACTGCGCTGAAGTTTGTCGATCTGCTGCTCTTCTGCCTTGCGGGCTTTCTCTGCGGCTTCATCCTGTTCCGCCAGCCGCGCTTTGGCAACGGTGTAGCTGTCGTTGAAGCTGTAGATGCGCTCATCTCGCAGCCAGAGTGTCCGCTGTGTGACACTGTCGAGCAGGTCCCGATCATGCGAAATCATGATAAAGCCTGGCACGTCTGGTTTCTGTAGGTAGCGCTTCAGATGCCACATCGCTGTGCTGTCCATATGGTTACCGGGTTCATCGAGCAACAGCAGTTCCGGTTCCAGCAAGACGGCACGGGCGAACAGTGCCAGGTTTTTCTGCCCACCACTGAGACTCGCCATGGGCAATGCCCACTGCGACTCGTTAAAACCCAGTTCGGTCAGAATGCTTTCAACGCGATAGCCTTCGGTAAGCTGCCTGGTTGTCGGCAATACGGCAATGACCGCATCGTGCAGTGAAATGGGGTTCAATTCAGACGGCAAAAATTGTTCAACCCGACCGATGACCAGCCCGCGCTGAACCTGGACCCGTCCGTCATCTGGTTCCAGATCACCCGCCATCAAGGCCAGCAGTGTGGATTTGCCGGAGCCATTATGGCCAACAAGTCCAATACGGTCTCCTGCTTCTATGGAAACGGATAGCTGACTGAATAGAGATTTGGTGCCTGCCTGATAGGAGACATCGAATAAGGAAATTAGAGACATAACTCACCTGTGTGCAATTCAATACGAAGCACAGATGAACACTGATTGGAGATGGAAAGGTCAGCGTATTCTGTGCGTTAAACGGCCAGAATCGCTTTGCGTGGGTCTCCAAGGTGGTATGCATAACTTAATACGCACATAACTGCAGCGGACTGCATGCGGAGCTCCTTCTGTTGGTGAGTGACCGATTCAGTTTACTCGGACTTCGACCGGATGCCAAATGAGGCCTTCCATGGCTAATAGGGCATGCACAATAGTCGGCTATCGAAGGTATGTTCATAATAGCTTAATACTATTGGTTGCGGTGGGTGTCGCAGTTAGGAAAGTAGGTAATTGGCAGTACGGCCATCATGGCGAATCAGGTTGTTTTGTGATGCATGCCTCAATAGGATTACTGCCTCTGCGCTCGTAATCTGCCTTTTCCTAAAGTGTAGCGTAGACTGTTCACCAGGGTCGAAGGAGTAAAGATATCAAACTGCCTGGGAGGGCATATGCTCGAGCTAGATCACCTGGTGTTACATATAGATAGCAGTCAACAAGTTCAGAAAATTAAGCAACAACTGGATGCAGCCGGGCTCCCATTTGAGCCTTCCTGGGGGAAGAAAGCCAAAGGATTCCAGGTATCGAATATCTGGATTGGGCGGCAGTACTTTGAAGTTGTCGACATACTGAGCCGGGATAACCAGTGGCAACCTCAATGGTCTAAACGGCATGAAGAGGGAGAGTGGGGCGTCTATTGTATCTTTTTTCATAGCCCGGTTAGCCTGGACCACCTGTACAACAAAGTTACAGAGGCTCAGATTGCCGCATCAAAACCCGAACGCACCCGATTCAAGTGGTTATTTGGTTTGTTGGAGAAACGTCTTCCCTGGCGTTTTACGGTTCTTCCCAAAATACCGGGTACGGACATAGAAATTGGCTTTATTGAATACGATGAGGGAGCATTCAAGAAGTTCAGTCCGTATATGGTGCCTAACAGTGCCGACGTTGGTATTACACGGATCGAAACGTGTTCAATTCTATCTTCTGACACTAAGCTTGCTGAGCGTTGGTTGCGGAAATTGGAAAGTATCGTCGGTGCCCAATTTCCCATAGCCTTGAAAGAGGCAACCTGTGGTTCGTCAGTTGAGCTAACGGTAAACGGAGAATCTGGCCATTCCTTCAGAGGTGTAGAGTTCTCTGGCGTGGTATTGGAGCCAACGAAAATCGGTAGCTAAACTGGTAATCAGTGCCCGGGTAGTGAAGGGCGATCTAATGGGGCAGGCATCATAAATGTGTTGCCAGGATTAAAAAATCTGATATTTTCCTTCTTTTATTCGCCTTTGGTTCATAGTATTGAGTAACGAGTACTGATAATTTATCTGACGATGGATGTTAACCACCACATTGGAGGAGAAGGACAAGCTTCCCTCTCCCTGACGAAGGGCAATTAATGAACAAAGTATGGATACTTACTGGCACTGTTTTGCTTTCCGCATGTGAATATACTAATGATGATCCGGTTATCCCCCATCATTTTGATATCCAGGATGCCATTATCCTGTTTACAGAAAGCGGGGAACCGTTAAAGAAAGTCACCCGTTATGGAGAAGTTGAAGAAGTCGCAGTCTTCGATGAGAATGGGCATTTGAACCCCTATGTTTCGAGTTTTCCAACTCGGGGGGCAAACAACTTGGCCGTGATTCATTATGCCTATGAGGTATACTGGGTTCGTTCATCATCGGGGGATGTGATAGAAGAACCCAAACTAACGAGTTTGGATGGCCTTAATGACATCGGTCTTTACGGGGATTATGGAAGCTTTCTTGAGTTTAAGGAGGACATTTTCCAAACCTATGGGGACTTTGCTGTTTTCAGGGTAATTGACCATGCTCTTAACAAAATGGAGCTTCAGGTGGGGGAGTTTGATTCAAACGGCCAGTTAGTCACTTATTCAGTTCCTAACTCTGAGAATACAAGGAATTTTCATCTCAGCCAGCAAGGGTTGCTCGCTTTTACAACTACAGCAACTGCGAGCAATGAATGCAGTACTGTCATTGCCAGCCTAGCAGACACAGACCAGTTAGCCATTGACTCAAATGTGTTTTATTGGGTGGGTGCAAGTGGCACCCTCTATTATCAGCCATGGGAATACAATTCATATTATGAAGGAGAGATATTCAGAGTTGTTGATGAAGGTGCACTCACATCTGAATATGTTGGCGACAGCCGGATAATTTTGCCTGCATGCGCATCTGGAAGTCATTATATTGGTGTTATTGGTGATAGAACGTATTTTTTTGATGAGCTAAACCGGTCCATCATTGAGTTCGACGAAAGTACGTTTGTTCTACAGGTGCTTGATACCGATTCATTGCATGGTGCTTTCGGAGCAGGAACGGCTGGTGATTACCTTTATATATGGAGGAATAGCGGTGTCGAAAATGTCTTGGAACAACTGGATCCCATTAGTGGTGTGAAAACTGAAATATTCTCTGTTGATGAGCCGTTCTATGGAAGAATAATAGATGACACATTTTGGGCAAGGACATTGGAACTCGAAAATGATCGGATTGTTAAGGTTGATGGTTTGTCTTCCCTGACCGGTATTACTCCCCCAACAGAAATTTTCCGTACACCCGGAAAAGACTCATTTAATTTCATATGGTTGAGTGATTAAGTCCTTCCAGCTTGAACTGATCGGGGCGAAACTAATAGGATAGGCAAGTTAGCTCGCACTAACTTTGAGTGGAGAGGGAGAATAGGCACTTCATTAAACACCGTAGCTTGTATGGGTGCCTGCCGACCTGGTAGATTGTCAAGTAGGTATTCAGCGGTCTTTATGCAGTGATCTACTGCTCGTATATTTGACAGTATTTGCTATTGCGAATCAGGGAGTCTAAGAAATGAATAATCGATACGTTAAGTTTCTAGTCGAATCAGCCGCGTATACATTTGGAATGTTGTTAATCGGCGCCGCATTTTGGTTTTGGCGAAAAGACTCCGGAATAACCTATCAAGACGTTCTATTTTGGGTGGCTATTATGCCAATTGGATTTTTTTGCCTATCCCTATTGGGGCGCTTTGCATCGGGCGAAAGTGCAGAATACCAGATCAGCAAAACCACTATTAACGGTTCAGGAATCTCCAAGTCTGCTGACGAACTCAGGGATGAAGACGCTGCCTTTGGTACCATCGTGAGGTTGCTTGTTCCTGGGGTGATGACGCTGTTAATTAGCATGTTGTTGTGAAGGGCTAATGAGACAGGCACATTAGTGGCTTAGCCGGATACCCAGAGACTAATATGTAACTACATGGACAGCCATCATCGTGGGCAGTAGGAAAGATCAGTCTCGGTCCTGTTGAGACAGCTACATTATGCGACTATCAAAGTGTTCGGGTGGGTGTCCCAATTGACTGCCCAGGCATCCAGGAGTCGTATACCCTCGAACACCGATGCGGCCAGTGCTGTAGAACAGTTAACGGGTAATGAGTACCATCCGTCACATTGGGCGCCAGTACACAATGCGACTTTATCGCTCGACTGATGCATCAAGAATAGAGGAAAGGCACCATGCGAATATTCGCAATTCTTACAAGTCTTATTTTGAGTGCCAATACACTCGCCTCTGATATTTCAGAGTGTAAATCAGAGCTCACGCGTGAGCTATATTCAACTATTAATTACGGCATGAGTGACCAGGAAGTTAATGCACTCTTCAGTAGCCATGATCTGCTGATTGACGATAGTTATCGGGCGGACGTTGTCTTTGATTCGTTTTATGATAATCCAATTATCCAAAGAGATTTGACAGCCGCTGATTTATACCGGAAGTATACGGGCTGGTTTTTCTGGAGAACCGAGACGATATACTTTTTAAGAGTTGGTTTTGATAGGAGAGACACGGTGGTTAAAAAAGAGTGTAGTCGAGTATTTGTTGGGCTTTAAAATGAATTATATCCTAAGCGGTTGGTCCTTTTGGGATGACTGATAGGGCAGCCAGCTTAGTGCAACCACAAGGAACCACTAACTATGACCCGTCTATGGGAAACGGTAGACAATGAGCAACGTCTTTATCAATCCCGTTATCGAGCCGACTTCGCCGTCAGCAACAGCTACCTGGTTCAGCTAGATGATAGTCGCTGGCTGGTCTACAGTCCGGGGAAGGCCTTGTTGGATGACACATTGTCATGGCTAGGGGCGGGTGCAGAGCTCATTATCCTGGCTCCCAATCGGGTACATATCTCCGGCGTAAAAGCTTGGTCCGAGGCGTTCAGAAACTCCCGAGTGATGGCCAGTGAACAGACCCGGTTGCGCTTGGCGAAGCAGCAGGGCTTGTCGAATGTCGGGACAGTGGAAGATCTGGCCGCCGTCTTGTCTCCGAACTTTGCGGTACATGAAGTGCCTGAGTCCAAATTCGGGGAGGTTTGGCTTAGCGTGCGTGAGGAGGCTTCTACCTACTGGGTGGTTTGCGATGGCCTGATGAACCTGAAGGAGCTGTCGCCAAAGCGCCTGACACGCTGGTTTCAACGTCTGTATGGTTTACGCCTGGGTCTTTGGATAGCACCAATATTTCGATCCAGCGTTCCCAGGCCGGGCTTTCGTCACTGGGTGGAGGCGCTTATGCCGGCGGATCAACGAGTGGTTCTGCTGCCCTGCCACGGGGAAGGGCTTGAAAGCGAGGATACTGCTTCACAGATTCGTGCCATGGTTGCGCAGCGATGTTCATAAGAACTAGTAGGACGGCTAAAAGAACAGCCATCACATCATAGTGGGCATTGGGGAAATTCCGGCCGGAGGTTTTAAAGGTCTCGAAGCGGCTCTGGTGACACCCACAGTAGGTGGCTATAAAAATTTAGATTTCGATAGCTTTCACTAATAAGTTTGGGGTGGGTGTCCAGTCATCCAGGCAGTCGCAAACCCTCGGGGCTCACTGGGGCGCGTTGGCTTTCAGTACTTCCAGTGGCACGATCGATAACGCACTCCTGTGAGTGGCTTCCAGATTCACCATCGGCGCACAACCTTCGTCGTGGGCCTGCAGGAAGCGACTGGCGCAAAGACACCACTGGTCGCCCGGTTTCAGACCCTGGAAACCGACTTCCGGGCGAGGCGTGCTCAGGTCGTTGCCGACGTATTTCGAGAAGGCCAGAAACTCCTCGGTCATTAATGCACAGACCGTATGGCTGCCCTGGTCTTCGGCGCAGGTATTACAGTGCCCGTCCCGGAAAAACCCGGTCAGCGGGTCGGCGGAGCATGGCGAAAGCGTTCCGCCGAGGACATTGATTGATGGTTCGATCTTCATGGTTAGTGTTCTCTCCGTTTCGATTCAGGCAGGTTGGCGCTGGTCGAATGCTTTGCGGGCTTTATTCACATCCGGCAGTTTCTCTACTGTCCAGCAATACAGTGCCTTGTAGGGCTGCAACAGGCTTTGGCCGATGTCTGTTAGTTCATACTGTACCGCTACCGGTGAGCTACTGATGACTTCGCGGGTGACAATACCGTTGCGTTCCAGGCGTCTTAAGGTTTGGGTCAGTGACTTTTGAGAAATGCCTTCCAGCAGTCGCTTGATATCGTTGAATCGACGTGGGTGCCCCTCAAGGACGGTCAGAATCATCATCGTCCATTTGTCGGCAATTTCGGCAAACAGCAGTCGGTTTGGGCAATGGGCGGTAAAACAAGGGTTGTCGGCCACAAGGTTTCCTCAAGGTAACTTGGTGCAATTGAAGTGCCTAATTTACACTAGGTGTAAAAAATATACTATGGGCGCCGTTAAACAACCGAACAGGAAATTCTTTTGATGTCTGCTGGTTCTATTGATACATCCGTTCTTTTTCAGCCCGTTGAACTGGGCTCTCTAACCCTTAAAAATCGCATTGTTATGGCCCCTATGACGCGCAATATGGCGCCCGAAGGCATTCCCGGCCAAGCCAATGCCGACTACTATCGTCGTCGCGCTGAAGCGGATGTCGGTCTGATTCTGTCGGAAGGTACGGTGATTAACCGGCCGGTGTCGCGCAACGAACCGAACATTCCTTTCTTTCACGGCGAACAAGCGCTGGCCGGCTGGAAAACGGTGATCGATGGCGTGCATCAGGCTGGCGGTCGCATGGGTCCGCAAATCTGGCATACCGGCACGGCGCCCAGCGGCAGCGGCTGGACGGCCGAGGGTGAGATGGAAAGCCCGTCCGGTCTGTTCGCTCCGGATAAGCCAGTTGGCAAAGCCATGACCGATGCTGATATCGCTGACACCATCGACGCCTTTACTCAAGCCGCAGTAGATGCCAAACGTCTGGGTTTTGATGTGGTTGAAGTGCACGGCGCTCATGGTTACCTGATCGACCAGTTTTTCTGGGCAGGTACCAATCAGCGGACCGACCGTTGGGGTGGCGACACGGTGTTGGCACGTGCCAACTTTGGTGTTGAAGTCATTAAATCGATCCGCCAGGCGGTGGGCCCCGACTTCCCCTTGTTGTTGCGATTGAGCCAGTGGAAACAGCAGGACTACAGCGCCAGGCTGGCGCAGTCACCGGCGGAAATGGAAGCATGGCTCGGGGTTCTGGCCGATGCGGGAGTGGATGCCTTCCATTGCTCGCAACGCCGTTTCTGGGAAGCCGAATTTCCTGAGGTGGATGGTGAAAACGGATTGAACTTTGCGGGTTGGGCGAAAAAACTGACCGGCAAAACCACCATCAGCGTTGGTTCGGTCGGCCTTGATGGCGATTTCTTCTCTGCCTTTGGCGGCCACAGTTCACAGCGCACGGAGCTGGACCAATTGGTGCAGCGCCTGGAGCGCAAAGAGTTTGATCTGATCGCCGTCGGGCGGGCCTTGTTGGGTGATCCCAACTGGGCGCAGAAAGTGAAGCGTGGCGCCAGCGATGAGCTGACCGATTTTAATCCAGCGCAACTGGCTGAGCTGGTCTGATCTGACCAACACTCACTGTACCGGTGTTCAGCAGCGGCTGACACCGGTTTCAGCCCGACCCGTCGTCAGCACCTTTGAGATACCTACCCTAGAGGGCTATCAGGAACTAGCTTTAGATAGCTTTCACTAATAAATTTGTGTTGGATGTCCCGTCAGCACGGCATTCGGCATGCAGAAATACCGGTCAACCGGTCAATCTGTCGTCTGTTCATCTTGCTTGTGTTCGCGTCCGGCCATTTGAGCCTTTCGCCACTGACCCGGTGTCTTCCTGTAGTGCTTCCTGAACTGCCGAATGAAATGCGTCACGTCCTTCCACCCAACTTGTTCGGCGATCTCCGCCACGGGCATTCGAGTGTGCAGCAAACGGGCGCTGGCTTGCTGCAGCCGATTGGCGGTTATCCACTGCCCTACACTGGCACCGGTGGCCTTTTTGACACGGTCGGTCACGTAGGCAGGGCTTCGATGCACGGCGACCGCCACGTCAGTTAGACTCAGTGATTCGCGGCAATGTTGCTGCACATAGTCCAGCACCCGCTCGACCAAACTATCACTTTTGCGATGACCGGGCTTCATGACATCCGAAAGCTCGGCCATGATCAGACTCAGTAGGCTGCATTGCCGATCCAGTTGGGCTGCTGACAGGCTCTGCCCCAGACGATCAATTTCCTCGAAATAAGTTCTCAGTATCGGCCGTCGAAGCTCTGGTATCGCCACGGCGGGAAAAGCACCCAACTTAACCGACGAGAACGGAGCCAACTGCGGATCGTTGCCGGTCCAGCCCAGACAATGCGGGCAGAAGGACAGATGCCATAATTCCAGGTTTCGTCCGGTCAGTAACCGGTGCGGTGCCCCCGCCGGGATCACGATCATCGTGCCGGCCCCCAGCGACAAGATGTCGCCTTGCTCTATCGATAGCTCACCGGACAACAGAAAAGAGATAACGTGCTCAGCGTGATGAGCCTGATTGTGCGGTTCCAGCTCCGGAATCCGGTAACGAGCCACCGTCAATGGCGGATTAAGTTCCAAGGATCGACCTCCATCAGGTAGCACGGCTCCGCAAAGCATTGCAATATCGAAAGATTCGCCGATTATTACCGAAGGCGCCCTCTCCCGCAATGCACCCGCCACCGTTAAGCTATTGCCACACTCAAAGCGGAATCAATCGGATGACACACACAGAGCCAACCGGCCAATGGACAGAAGAAACCGCACAATGGTACGCCGACAACTACGGAAACTGGCCGACGACTCGTATGCCGCTGGATGCGGTAGAGTGGCGCGGTGAAGAAACGGTGGTTGATCTGGGATGCGGGACGGGTAACAGTCTGCGCTACCTGGCGACTCTGTGCCCTACTGGTCGATTGGTCGGTATCGAGCCCACTCCGGCCATGCTGGCGATTGCCCGCCACCAAACCGATGATGCGGGGCTGTCGGACCGCATTGACTTGCAAGCCGGGGCTGCCGAGTCTATTCCGGCACCTGACAACAGTGTCGATACTGTTCTAGCGTTCAGCACCTACCTTCACTGGCAAGACATCGATTCCAGCTTGGTGGAGATCGCCCGAGTGCTCAAACCGGGCGGGCGTTTGTTGCTGTCGGAAGAGCCAGAGAACCTGAACATGCACAATACTACCCTGGCCGAGATCGAGTCTCGCTTGAGTCGAGCTGGGTTGTCTGTGGTGACAACTCAACAACTGAATGACGCCTCCGTGGTATGCGAGCTGATCATCGCGAAATACCTTGACCCTGTGACTAAAGCGGACACGTGATATTGGAGTCAATCCAGGAAATGAATATAGGCCTAAAACATATCATGCTGACGGTTCTGACGTTGGTTCCTATGCTTTTACTGTTTGTATTTGCGCCAGTTTATATTCGCAGCCTTTGAATGAGAACTCGACGTAAGTGCTATCAAAGTTGCTTGCCGGGGCATCCGGGCCCCGGTTGTTAGGCCGTCAATCAATGTCGACGGCCGTGCCGGCCACTACAATACCGCCCTCGGCCGGAACCGAGATCTGCAACTGACTCGGCCTGCCCATGTCCTCGCCCTGGCGAATCAGGAACTGTGCTGGCACGTCAATTAACCCGGCATCGCGCAAGTAACCCCCTAATGCAGCGGCAGCAGCGCCCGTGGCTGGGTCTTCAATCACACCGCCCACTGGGAAGGGGTTGCGGGAGTGAAATAGGTCATCGCGCTCGCGGTAGACTAGCTGCAAGGTAGTGAGCCCTTCGCGAAGCATCAGTGTTTTCAGGAGTTCAAAGTCATAGCTAAGCTGATTAAGCCTTGCCTGTGACTTTACGGCGAGTACCAGGTGCCATGCACCACCATAGGCAACGGCCGGTTTGATGGCAGGGTCCAGGTCTTCGGGAGACCAGTTCAGAAGGGTCAGTACTTCGCCTACCAGTTCTGCAGAAGCGAGGTTGTGGGCCGTTTCAACGGAGGTTAGTGCGGCTTGTAACTGGTTGTCTGCCGATTTCACCTGAACCATCACGGGGCCTACCGTTGTATTCAGCGTGTAGTGGCCCACTCCCGTGGTACGACCCAGCACGATCGCCCCTGCGATGGTTGCGTGGCCGCAGAAGCTGACTTCGGCTAACGGGCTGAAGTAGCGGATCGTTCGGTTGTGCCCCTGGGAGGGCGCGATAAAAGCCGTTTCCGAGTAGCCGACCTCAGCCGCAATGCGTTGCATGGTGGCGGCGTCGGGTAGCGTTTCTCCTACCCAAACGCCAGCGGGGTTGCCGCCATTCGGGTCGGTTGTGAACGCGGTTAGGCGGAAGAGCTGATCATTCATCATGTCTGACTCCTGTGTATTGAATGGGAATAGCCCTCAGTCTGCCATTAGAATAATTTATGGAAACCGCTTTATCGTAGCCCATAGGGATACTAGAATTTACCCATGAACCCGGTTACCTTCCCTCCGTTAAATACGCTTCGTGCGTTTGAGTCTGCTGCGCGGCTGGGCAGCTTTGCCGCTGCTGCCGGGGAATTGAACCTCACGTCCGCAGCGATCAGCCATCGGATTAAGGAGTTGGAGGGGCGGATCGATGTGCCTCTGTTTGTGCGCTTGCCACGGGGCGTTCGGTTAACACCCGAAGGCCGGCTGTACTACGAGCGTCTGGCCAGCGTGTTCACCCAGATCGAGCAAGCCACGCGAGACCTGAAACAGCCGAGTGCAGAGGGCCCGCTGGTGTTGTCGGCTCCCCATTCGTTCATTCAATACTGGCTGGCCCCCCGCCTGAGTCGTCTGTATGCCCGACACCCGGGTTTGCAGTTAACGTGCCGGGCAAACAGCGAATTGTTAAGTTTCCGGGAGAACCAGGCAGACATCGGCATTCGGTTTGGGGCTGGCCGTTACTCGGGCCTGCACTCAGAGCTGCTGATGAGTGAAACGATTACAGTGCTTGCGCCTACTGCATTGCTGGGCCGGCTAACCGATACGCGCCCCGCAGCTGTGCTCGGTTCCCAGTTATTGTTGGAAGATGACAGTGTGTTGCCTTCCGAGCCCTGGAGCTTCTGGCAAACCTGGTTTCAGGAAGCGGGCATCGAGTTAACAACCTCGCATCCCAGGCTGCGTTTCTCAGACAGCAGTTTGGCCCTGACAGCCTGTGCCGATAACCTGGGGCTGAGCATCGGCCGGAGGTCCCTCGCCAGTCAATTGCTGCGCGACAATAAAGTCATGCCAATCATGCCCTGGAGAAGCCACGAATTTGCGTACTATCTGGTTTGCAGCCCTTCAGAGGTGGATAACCCGCGCCTTCTGGTGTTCAGGCAGTGGCTGCTTGAGGAAATCGACCTTTATGAGAATTCGCTTGTACGGGATTGATCAGATAGGAGCTAATACTACTAGGTTGTATTAATGCTAGTGGGTTGGGTGTCTTGGTAATTGTTGGTAATTTGGCAAAACCAGTTTGGCGCATTGAAGCCGTTTGGTCAGGGCGTCCGTCCCATCATCAATCATAGCGGGTAGCAGGAAAAATCCAATCAGAGTTTTCAAACATCTCGAAGCGAGCAGTAAGTATTTGGAAGTAAGGCGGGAAAATAACTGAATAGCTTAGAAATCGGGATTTTCAGCCACGGCCCCTGCGGGAGACACTCGCATTAGTTGGCTATCAAGGTTTATATTTCGATAGCTCTCACGAATAAATTTGTGGTGAATTTCCCGGCGGCGTCTTTCATTTGAGAGAACACTGAATTGGGTGTGCCAACTGGTATGGGGCTATCATGATGGGAGCATTCCGATAATGCGCATTCAACGCTGAGCTCCAAATACCTGAGTCCAGTACCGTTGAAAATCGGCTGCCTCGTTATCCGCTCTGCTCACGCCGAAATGTTCAAATTGGTCATTCATGATGTTTTTGCAGTGGCCTTCACTTTCTAACCAGTCTTCCATGACGTCTGTCACTGTACGTTGCCCGGCTGCGATGTTTTCGCCGATCGTGCTCCAGTCATACTCAGTCGCATTAACCCGGTCTTCAAGTTTTAGGCCATCAGAACCTGTATGGCTGTGGAAGTTGTTGGTAGCCATGTCCTGGCTGTGTCGCTCTGCGGCTGAACTCAGGTCACACTGGTAGTTCAGGGCAGGCGCAGCAGGGAAGCCGGTATCGCCACAGGTTCGCGAGTTCGCACGAGCGGCATTTACCTGGTCCAGCATGTCGGCCTGGTAGGCATCGACATCGCAGCCGTTCAGGGTTTGTCCGGTACTGTTTGTTTCGGAACCTTCGGGTTGACAGCCCACCAGAGCGGTGACTAGGGTAAGGGTGGTGAGGGTGTGGAATACACCTTTAGCCATGGTAGTGTCCGGATTTGGCAACAATGAGAATCTAGTATGCCATAAGCCAGGCGCTGTTGACGCTCTTGAAACATCCACTTTAGTCGGCTATCAAGATTAGTGTGGTAGTCGCTTGAACTATGATGCAGTAGTGGATGTACTGGTCGCTCGCTCTTCAATGGAGGGTCAACAGGGCAATCATCATTGCCGGTAGTTTTGATTAGTGCATTTTGAGATGGGTGTCTCGCTTGGCTGGGAAGTTAGTCTGGTGTTTGTCCGGTCTGCATTTTAAATCTCTTGCTTTAATTTAAATGTTCGAGTGTCAGAGCCGATAGTAGCCAACAAAAATTAACAAAACGAGAACATCATGACCCTGAAGAAGCGCCTGCTCATTACTCTACTACTTGTTGGGTTGGTGCCAGCTCTAGCCATGACCTTTTTCAATGCTGAAGTCAGCCGACAGAGTCTCAGGGAGCAGGCGCTATCCAGGCTAGCCATTGCGGCCAACACGAAAAGAGATGCTGTCGAGCATTATCTGGAAACCATTCAGGGGCAACTCCGCGCAATGGCGTCTCACCGGGGCACCCAGATGGCCGTGGAAGCGTTCGACCAGACGTTTGATGACTTTGCCCGGGAGGGCGATGTTGATTTGCTGGAAATGCGGAAGCAGCTTACAGAACACTATCAAAAGAACTTTTTACCGAATCTGAACGCCAATGGGGGGCCGGGGCTTCCTGCGTCCGACTATCTGGAATCACTGAACAGCAATAGTCTGGCACTTCAGTTTGAATACATCGTTCGGAACCCGAACCCGGTTGGTGAAAAAGACACGCTTATGGCGGCCGGCGGCTCTCAGAGTTACAACTCTGTGCATGAGCAGTGGCACCCGTCTTTCAAGGAGTTCTTAGACCGGTTTGGCTTTTACGACGTATTTCTGATTGACGACGAGACCGGGCACATTATGTATTCCGTGTTCAAGGAAGTGGATTTCGCAACCTCTCTGAACGATGGCCCTTACGCGGATACCGGGCTAGCAGTGGCCTTCAGGCAGGCGCTGTCGGACCAGGAAAGTACCGCCCCCCAATTTATTGACTTCACGCGATACTCACCTTCTTACAATGCTCCTGCCGGGTTCATCGCGACCCCGGTTTTTGCAGAGGGTAAACGAGTGGGTGTGCTGGCATTTCAGTTTCCGATCGACCGTCTCAATGCCATTATGCAGGAACGGGAAGGCATGGGTGAGACGGGCGAGACCTACATCGTTGGGGAAGATATGCTGATGCGTTCGGATTCCTTTCTGGACCCTGATAACCTGAGTGTGAATGCATCATTTGCCAACCCTGAAACGGGTCGGGTTGATACGGCGGCAGTACGAGAGGCCCTGGCCGGGAGCTCTGGCGAATCAGTTATTGAAGACTATCGCGGGCAGCCAGTGTTTTCGGCATACCGCCCTATCAAAGTGGCCGGCCTGAACTGGGCGCTGATGGCCGAAGTAGACCAGAATGAAGCTCTGGCTCCGGTCCGGGCGCTTTGGTTAATGGCTGCCATCGCCATTGGAGTTGTGATTCTCTCTGTCATGGTTGTCGCTATCTGGACCGCCAACCGGATTCTGAAGCCGCTAGGTAAAGACCCGGTCGATCTCCAGAAGCTAGCCGAACAGATAGCGTTGGGGAACCTTGTCATTCAGAGTGATGGGTCGGAAAAGAGCATCGGCGTGTACGGTTCCATGCTTGTCATGGCTGCCAATCTAAAAGAGGTTATTCTCAAGATTGAGGATGCTTCCCAACGTCAGGCCAGTGCTTCTGAAGAGTTGGCGGGTACCACCTCGCAAACGTTAGATAACGTGAACAAGCAGTCGGAGCAGACCGAACAAATGGCGTCTGCCATTGAAGAGATGTCGGTGGCGATCAGCCAGGTCTCACAGAGTACCCTGGCGTCTGCCGAGGCTGCACGGCGCACCGACAAATCGGTCACCCTGAGTGCTACGGAAGTTGAGACTTCGGTTACAGATACGCAAGCGATGGCACAGGAGCTGAAGGAAGCCGAAGCGGGTATTGATGAACTCCGGCAGAATATGGAATCCATCACTGCGATTCTGGACACGATTAAATCCATTGCCGACCAGACCAATCTTTTGGCTCTGAACGCGGCAATCGAAGCAGCCAGGGCCGGTGAGCAGGGCCGCGGGTTTGCTGTTGTGGCGGACGAAGTCCGGAGCCTGGCCCAGAATACCCAGCAGGCTACCGATCAGATCAGTCATTCGATTAAAACCCTGGTTAGTTCGTCAGAACGGGCTTCAGAGGTTGTCACCCGATGCAGCAGCCGTGCCACCGCAATATCCGGGCGCTCCAACGACATTGTGGTGCAGCTTCGTGAAGCCGTTAACGAAGTGGCCAAAATGTCGGGCATGGCCGAGCAGATTGCCACGGCTTCGGAAGAACAGTCTGCTACCGCCGAGGAAGTCACACGTAATGTGACTGCCATATCAGAGAAATCTATCGAGACCAAACAGGCTATGGCTCAGATATCCACCGCGAGTGGAGAGCTGGCAGAATTGTCGCATCAGTTGAAAGATCTGGTGGCCCGGTTCCGGGTTACCTAAATTCAGCTTCCTCCGTGGCAGCTGGATGAGAGGGGATATCACTGTCGAGAAACCCACAAAAGACCACTATCAAGAACAGGCTACCGATAACCTGTACTAGCTCATTGTGGTGGGTTCCTCAGTTCCTGCCAGTTGCTACTGGTTTCATCAAGTCAGATACCCATTCGATGAACACGCGCAGTTTGGTGCTGATATACCGGTTTTGCGGAAAGGCGACGTACATCGGCATAGGGTCAAACTGCCAGTCTTCGAACAGGGGTATCAGTTCATTCCTGGCGACCGCCTCATTTGCCATGTAGACCGGAAGTGAAAGAACCCCCAGGCCTGCCATACCTGCAGCCAGATGTGCATTGCCATCGTCGACGGAAATTCGGTTTCGGCCTTGCACCGTTATAGACTCACCATTCTGTTTCAACACATAGGGCAGCGACTTGCCAATACGTTCCCAGGTGAAGCCGACAACGCAATGATTTGGCCCTGCCAGCTCGCTTGGGTGCAATGGTGTGCCGAACTGCTCCAGATACCCGGGGGATGCATACAGACCGAACGGCAAGCTCCCTACACGGCGTGCCACCAGCGAAAGATCGGCCAGCTCCCCGCCACGCAATACACAGTCCACGCCCTCCCCAACGATATCCACAACCCGGTCACTGACACCCAGGTCTAGCTGTATGTCGGGATACTGTGCGTAGAACGAAGGCAGGGCGGGTATCAGAATAAACCGGGCCAGCGGGCTGGGGACATCCACACGCAATCGCCCGCGGGGAGCGGTAATCGCACTGGGCAAGCTGGTTTCTGCATCGTCCATATCGGCCAATAGCTTCACCGCTCGTTCGTAGTAGGCCGCACCGTCGGCGGTTACATTGACTTTGCGGGTGGTGCGATTGAGCAGCTTGACGCGCAAGTGCGCCTCCAACTGCTGAACCAATTGAGTGACGCTGGTCTTGTTCATGTGAAGCGTGTCAGCGGCTTTGGTAAAGCTGCCGGTTTCCACCACTCGAATGAAGGCCTGCATGGCATTGAAGCGGTCCATGGGTACTCCGGCTCTATTGGATTGTTTGGATTATACAAACAATGTTGACGGTAATGGCCAGTTTATCGGTCCATCATGCAGCTTTACAGTAGCCCCATCACCAACCAGCAACGATGGAGTTACCCATGAACAAACGTGACGTAGTTTTCCCGCCCGGTCGCCAGGCACTTTACGAACAGAACCGCTATTCACCGGCGATCCGGTCCAACGGGCTTTTATTTGTGTCCGGGCAGGTCGGTAGCCGCGAGGACGGCTCGCCGGAACCCGACCTGGAAAAACAGGTACAACTGGCGTTCGATAATCTGAATGCCATTCTAAGGGAGGCGGGTTGCACCTTTGATGATGTGATCGACACCACCCTGTTTGTTGTCGACCCTGAGTCGGTGTTTGGCCCTGTCATGAAAGTAGTGCATGAAAACTGGGGGAAGGCGCCCTACCCAACTCTGACCGGCATTGGGGTTACCTGGTTGTTTGGCTTTCAGTTTGAAATCAAGGTGATCGCAAAATTGCCGGAAGATGCTGCTGATTCAACAACTCGATAACGGTAAAGCTAAGGCGGGTGTCCCAAATAGCATCGAGCCCGCACGAAGGCAGGCTCGGTTGCATTCAGGTCGTTTGTGTAACGTTCACCTGGGGTTATGACATGGCACTTTCGTCAACGGCTATGGGGGCGTGGAAGCGTCGCAACCTCAGGGCGTTGCCAAGCACAAACACGGACGACAACGCCATGGCGCCGGCAGCGAATACCGGCGAAAGCAGGAGGCCGAAGGCCGGGTAGAGAATGCCGGCTGCCACTGGTATCAGTGCCGTGTTGTAGGCAAAGGCCCAGAACAGGTTCTGCTTGATGTTGCGAATGGTGCTCTGGGAAAGTGCGATGGCGTTGGGCACGCCTTTCAGATTTCCAGACATGAGCACCACGTCTGCCGCTTCAATGGCAATGTCGGTACCTGTGCCGATGGCGATGCCGACATCTGCCTGCGCAAGTGCCGGGGCGTCGTTGATGCCGTCGCCAACGAAGGCGAGCTTGCCATGCTCGGCCATGAGCGCCTTCACCGCATCGACCTTGCCTTCGGGCAAGACTTCAGCCACTACGTCGTCGATATTGAGCTGGCGAGCAATCGCCCTGGCCGTGCGCTGGTTATCGCCAGTGATCATTGCAACCTTGAGCCCCAACGCATGCAGCGCGGTGATGGCTTCCGGTGTTCCGTCCTTGATGGGATCGGCAACCGCAATAATGGCCGCCAGCTTCCCGTCAATGGCCGCATAAAGCGGAGATTTCCCTTCGTCGCCCAGACGTGAGGCAGTCTCGGCAAAGGGTGCAACATCCAGGCCGAGCTTGCTCATGTAGCGGTCGGCACCGATATGGACGGCTACGCCCCCGGCTTCCGCCGTAACACCAAAGCCGGTAATGGATTCAAAGTGGGTGATCGCCGGTTGCACCAGGTTAGCGGCTTCAGCCGCCTCAACGATGGCGCGGGCAATGGGGTGTTCTGATTTTTCCTCCACCGCCGCGATCAGAGCCAGTACTTCGTCTCGTTCAAAACCATCGGCAACCACTAGGTCGGTGAGTGCTGGTTTGCCCTCCGTCAGCGTGCCGGTTTTATCAACCGCGACCACCCTGGCGTCTTTCAGAAGCTGAAGCGCCTCACCCTTGCGGAAGAGCACGCCCATTTCGGCGCCGCGCCCGGTACCCACCATGATTGAGGTGGGCGTAGCCAGCCCCATGGCGCACGGGCAGGCAATGATCAGCACCGCCACGGCGTTGACCAGCGCAAATGTGAGCGCTGGAGAGGGACCAAAGAAGAACCAGGTGAGAAAGGTGAGGATTGCCGCACCGATCACAGCAGGCACAAACCAGAGGGTGACTTTATCCACCAGCGTCTGGATGGGCAGCTTGGAGCCCTGTGCCTGCTCCACCATGCGAATGATCTGCGAGAGCACGGTCGCGCCACCTACCGCGGTGGCCTTGATAGCGAGCGCTCCCTTCTGGTTAACCGTGCCGCCGACAACCGGGCTGCCCGGGGCTTTGGCGACTGGAATGGGTTCGCCGGTGATCATCGATTCATCAATGTAGCTGTTGCCCTCAACGACATCGCCATCGACCGGTATGCGCTCACCGGGGCGCACTTCTACCAGGTCGCCCGGCTGAACGTCGCCGATGGCGATCTCGACAGTCCGGCCATCCCGCCGTATGCGCGCCGTCTTGGCCTGCAGGCCCACCAACCGTTTGATGGCCTGTGAGGTGCGCCCCTTGGCACGGGCTTCCAGAAAGCGGCCCAGCAGAATCAATGTAACGATCACAGCTGCCGCTTCGAAGTAGACATTGGCCGTGCCGGACGGCAAGACGTCAGAGAAAAAAGTCGCGATGACGGAGTAACCCCAGGCCGCTGAAGTCCCCAGCACCACCAGCGAGTTCATGTCCGGAGCGCCGCGCAGCAGCGACGGTATGCCTTGCCTGAAGAATCGCAGGCCCGGTCCAAACAGGACCAGACTGGCCAGCGCGAACTGGATGTACCAGCTCGTCTGCATGCCAATGGTGTTCGCCACAAACGTGTGAATGCCGGGGATAAAGTGAGCCCCCATCTCGATCACGAACAGGGGCAGGGTCAGCAAGGCAGCAAGGGTCAAGTCCCGTTTGAGGGCGGCCTTTTCGGCCTCCTTTCTGGCGTCTGCCGCGTCGGTATTCTGCCCGCTCTGGTTAGTCGGCTGGGCTGAGTAGCCGGCGCCAGCCACTGCCGCAACGAGCGATTCAGCGCCCGCGCTGCCACGAATGCTGGCCCGTTCGGTAGCGAGATTGATCGTCGCGCCGGTAACGCCCGGGACGGCCTTCAAAGCCCGTTCCACCCGGCCAACGCAGGAGGCGCAGGTCATTCCCTCTATGGCCAGCTCGGTGGTTGCCTCTGGTACTGAATAGCCCGCTTTCTCGATGGCCTTAACGAGTAGACCGCGATCGACCAGTGCAGCAGAGCGTATCTCAGCACGCTCGGTGGCCAGGTTTACCGCGACTTCATCAACCCCCTCAACTTTCCTGAGTTCTGCCTCCACACGCCCGACGCAGGAAGCACAACTCATGCCTTCAATTGGAAGGCTTATGGCCGTCGCAACCGGTAGGTTCTGTTTGACCTGGATGTTCATCTTTTGTTTCCTGTACAAGTACTTCATGAGTAGGTTCAGGAAAGATAAACCTTCCCATTAATGGAAGGTCAAGAGTGGAGTTTTCGTACGTGAGGCTGATTGGGAAGGGGCCAGACCATTAATGCCTTCTGATGCCAGAAGGTATCAGGTCGTTGTAGATTCACCCAGATCTTCTTCGCTCTGTGATTCGTCGATGACCGCGTCTTTGCCGCGGGCTTTTACCTGGTACAAAAGACCGTCTGCCCGGTTCAGTATGTCTTCTCCTGTTGTGTCTGTGCTGGCGCTGGCTGCGAGGCCGGCGCTTATGGTCAGCAGGTTCAATGGGCTCCCCGGGTTGTCGATCGCCAGACGGCGCACGACGGCGATGGCTCTGTCGGCAATGGGGCGCGCCTCTAACAGAGTGGTATTGGGCAACAGGATGGCCAATTCTTCACCGCCATACCGGTAAACCTGATCCCCGGGTCTCAGGGTTTGGGTGATGGCTTCAACCACCTGTTGCAAGGCTTCGTCACCGCGCGTATGGCCAAAGTGGTCATTGTAGGTTTTGAAGTAGTCCAAGTCGCACATCAGCAACGAAAAGCTGTCGCCGCCTTGCCGGAAGCGTTCGAAATGGCGTTGCAGATCCTGGTCGAAGGCTCGTCGGTTTTGCGCGCCGGTGAGTGCATCTTCCAACGCTTTTTCCATCCAGGATAACTGGGACTTTAAAGAATGGTCGGTGCGTCGCCTCTGGAGCTCATAAAACACCAGAAACAATACACCCATAGAATAGGCAATGCCGGTAACGGTTAAAAACCAGCGCTGACTGCGATCGAGGCGTTCGGCCATTTGCAAAGCGCGTGTCTGACGCAATTCCCACTGGTGTTGTTCAATGGATGTCGCACACTGAATGACAGGGTTGACGGTGCGCACGACGGACGCCAGATCGGTTGTGGCTGCACTTGTCAGGCGATCGAGCAGTTGGTCGAGTTGGTTCAGGCTCGTTTCAGTACAGTCATAACGCTCCAGATAGAGCCCGACATTGAGAAAGCTGTAAGCCAGTTCAAATTGAAAATAACCGTCTGCAAACTGGTCTTCATCCAGCGGCTCTGAGGCCAGTATCGTTAACCCGTTTTGCAGGTACTCGCGTGAGCGGGTGATAATTTGGCGCCCTACCTGGGGGTCGCCGACCGGGCCGAAATGCCGTTGTAGATCCGGGTAAAACCAGCGTACTTCGTAAACTACCCAGGCTGCCACAATGCCAAAGCTCAACGTGGCTAACCACAACCACCAGGATAACCGTTTTTGCAGCAGGTTCACTCTACCGCCCTGATCTGTTGAATCATCCATACCCAGTCGGTGAAATCCCGCAGGATTTCCGGATCGCGATCGCGCAGGTCTTCCTCTACCAACCTCACCGGACCATGGGTTCGTAATGTCAGTGGCCGGTTGTTCTCGTGGGTCATGAGAATCCAGTTTCGGTCTTGCCAGTCGGAGATGACGACGGTGTAACCATCGTGAGCCTGAAGCTCGATACTGCCGGGGGTACCCTTGAAGTGCTGCTCCACAAAGTCTGCCAGGCGAATGCCCTGGATTGAGATCTGATCGCGCCGGAAGGGTTCGTAGATAACCAGGGCCACGTCTGCCTGACCGTGGAGCTCTTCCAGGTTCATTACGCGCTCTTCAGTGCCCTGAACCAGTGTGACGCCATCGCGATGGGTCGTCGGCCATGCCAGCATGGGTGCTAGCACCAATAGCGAAACAAGGGCTCTGTTTAGCGTTTTCACGGGTAGTCCTCTTATCCGTTAAGACCTGCAAGCACAGCGTTAGCGTGCACTACAATGTTCAAGCCTGATTCTGGAATTGAAGAAAGAACGGGCAAAATGTTCTCGAACCTCATGCCGAAGGTCAGCATTGGTCAAAAAGTGCCCTGTAGTGTACATCGGCGGTATTGACCGAACCAACAACAAGTTACTGAGCCTGTTCCTCTCCCAGATGCGCCGCCAGGCCAGCCGGGATGCGGCTGGGTTCAAAGATCTCGATCCAGTAGCCGTCCGGGTCTTGAATAAAGGCGAGGTCGTTCATTTTGCCGTCTTGTGGGCGCTTCACAAAGGGTACGCCCAGGGCTTCGAAGCGGGCGCAGGCATCGTTCAGGTTGGGTACGGCAAAGCCGATGTGGCCAAAACCGCGAGGGTCGCTATTGCCATTGTGGTAAGCAACTGCGTCATCCTGTTCCGAGCCCCAGTTGTAAGTCAGTTCGAGCATGGCTGGGCGGCTGAAGGTTTGTTCTGTGCGCGTGTCGGTGTCGGTTGCCCAGTTTTTCAGGTCGGCCGGGTCTACGGCGGCCAGGAAGTAGAGGGTAAATTGCATTTCGGGAAAGGGCAGTTTGCGCACCAGTGTCATGCCCATCACGCGGGTATAGAAGTCCAGCGAGGCCTGTGGAGACTTAATGCGCAACATGGTCTGGTTGAAGACAAAACCCTCGGTTGCCGGGTCGCGGTCTTCACATAAGCCTTCGGCGTTTTCAAAATGGCGGCTCATCGATCTGCTCCTGTCGTTGCTTGAAGAGGTTAATGGCGCACAGTAAACCGGAAACACCCGGTTGGCTCAAGCTCTGCGGGGGAGTTGTTCAGAGGCTCCCTAGAGAAAGCCTGAGGCAGGGCAAGCCGACGAAGCCCGGGCTGTACTTTTAAAATGAAAAGTGTACACTTTTCAAAAGTTCCCCTGGAGTTCCCCTTGTCAGATTCGACCAACAAGCCAGACGGCTGTTGCAGCCGCGGCGGCGCCCGGCCCGGCTGTGGCCGTAAACCCGGCATCAAAACACGGCCGGTTCGTCTGCCGGTTTGGTTGCTCGACGCACTCGAACAGCAGTGCGATGTTCGCCACGCCATTATCCGTGCCTGTCAAAACGAGTACGGCATCGAGCCGCCCGCCCACTGCACCGAACCTCCCGTCTGCAGCACGCCTGAGAAGGCCGATGACTAAACGCCAGTTCATTCTTCACTATTTCTTGCTGAATAAGTGGTCGTACCTGATTGCTGTGGTTTGTATTTTCGTGGTCAATTGGCTGCAGGTTGAGATACCGCGATACATTCAGCAGGCCATCGACCTGCTTGGCAAAGCCGACCAGGCGGCCCGCAGTAATTTGAATGAGTACGTGCTGTGGGTGGTTGCGTTTTCGCTGATCATGGTTGGTGTGCGCATTCTGTCGCGGATGTATTCACTGAACCCGGGGCGGATTACCGAAGCGACGCTGAAGAACGATCTGTTTTTCCGTCTGAACCGATTACCCAACGCCTATCATCAGCAATTTCAGTCCGGCAAGCTTATTTCGATCATCAACAATGACATGAACGGCATCCGGCTGTTCTACGGCATTGGCTTCCTGCAGACCGTCAATGTGATCTTCGCGCTGACGTTGACGCCGATCTGGATGTGGCGCATTTCGCCCTCGCTGATGCTGTATTCGGTCATTCCGGTGGCGCTGGCGTTCATTGCCTTCAACCAGGGCTTTTTGCGAATGCGCAAATACCAGGCTGAGCGCATGAATCGGTTGCAACGGCTTTCCGAACAGCTGATGAACTACCTCTCCGGCATTGACCTGATCAAGAACCAGCAGATGGGTCCCTGGGTGTTGGCTGAAATCGAGCAGGTGAACGGCCGCCTGCTCGATACCATTATGCGAGTGACTCGGATACAGACGTTCATTCTGCCGTTGCTGGATTACGCCAACGACCTGATGAAGGTCGTGATTCTCGGCTTCGGGGGTTACATGGTTCTGCAACAGGGGCTGACGCTGGGGGAGATGACCGCCTTCCTGTCGTATTCCGCACTGTTGGCGTTGCCTCTGGCGCAACTGGGCCGGATCGCCGTGGTCTATCAGATGGGGATGGTCAGCATCGAAAGTGTTCAGTCTATTATGAACGCCGAGATACCCGAGACGGATCGCACCTTGCCTGTGCCTGCTTCATCGGCGCCGGTTGGGCGAACCCTCAGTGTCCGTCATCTGAACTTTGCCTACCCGGGGCAGGAGACTCTGGCACTGAAGGACATCAGCTTCGATATCGGGCCCGGTAAAAAGGTGGGTGTGCTGGGCAGCATCGGGGCCGGGAAAACGACGCTGGTAAATTGCATTAACCACCATCTCGATGTTCCGGAAGGGCATATTTTCTGGGGCGAGGAAGACATTGCCCGACTGCCGCGCCGGCAGTGGCGTGGCACGGTGCGCACCATCACCCAGGAGCCCTATTTGTTTTCCGATACAGTGGAAGCCAATGTCCGCTTCGGAACCGATGGGCAGCCTATCGACAAACATCAGATCGACGAGGTTCTGGCGCTGAGCCAGTTGAGCGATGACATCTCGCGCTTTCAGGACGGCGACCAGACCCTGGTGGGCGAAAAGGGCATTATGCTCTCCGGCGGCCAGAAGCAGCGTCTGAGTATCGCGAGGGCACTGCTCAGCCCGGCCGATCTGATCATCATGGACAATGTACTCTCCGCCGTGGATTACGAGACGGAGCGCAAAATCCTCGGCGGCCTGTTCAATCGCATCGGTCAGCAGTCGGTGCTGGTGGTCTCACATCGCATCAGCGCTCTGGAAAATCTGGACAAGATTCTGGTGCTGCACAAGGGTGAAATCATTGCCCGGGGTACCCATGAGCAATTGCTCGACAGCAGCGACTACTACCGGGAAACCTGGGAACTGCAGCAGCACGATGTGGAGGAAAGCGCATGATCAGGGGGCTCGACATCAGCTACATTCGCCGCTTTCTGCAGTTTGCGAAGCCTTACAAAACCTGGGGGCTGATCGGCGTCGCAATGTTGCCGCTCTCTATCGCGAGCAACCTGTTGTTTCCGTGGCTGACCATCAAGATTATTGACGACTATCTGTCCGTTGGCGAATTCGAAGGCTTGCCGTTGCTGATCGGGCTGATGGTCGGCGTGGTCGTCGTCAACTACATCGCCGATTCCTGCTATTCGTTTTTCCTGCGCAAAACCGGGCAGTTCACGCTGTTTGATATCCGCATGTTATTGTTCCGGCGCATCCTGAAACTGCCCCGAACCTATTTCGACCGGACACCGACGGGCGTCACTTTGTCGCGTCTGACCAGTGATCTGGAAGCCATTTCCGATTCCTTCGTCATGGGTGTTTTGTCGATGGTGCGGGACCTGATCAACACCATCGCGTTGATCATTCTGATGCTGGCCATCGACTGGAAACTGACCCTGATCGTGCTGACCGTCTTTCCGCCGGTGCTCTACATCACCAAGCTGATTCGCGACAAGCTGCGCAGCATGTATCAGATTACCCGCAGCGCTCTGGCCAAGGGCACCGGTTTCTTGCAGGAGTGTCTGCTGGGCGTCAAGACCGTGCAGTTGTACGGAGCCGAAGAGGAAGTTGAACGACGCTATGCCGACTATACAGAGTCGTTTTTACAGGCCCAGTTGAAGTCGAATAAATACGATGCCGTGTTGTTTTCAGTCATTACCGGTGTGACCACCATCACCATTGGTCTGATCATCTGGTACGGCTCCGGCAAGGTGGTGCAGGAAGCGGTGACGCTCGGCGTGCTGATCGCCTTCATTAACAACATGGAAAAAGTCTTCGTACCGCTGCGTGATTTTACCGGGCAGATCGCCGCCATTCAGCGGTCGTTCGCTGCGTTCGATCACATCGACGAGCTCTTTCAGGAACCGCTGGAAGAAGATGGCCGGAACCTTATCAGCCAAGACGCCCTGGGGAAACGGTTGCAGACCTTCGAGTCGCTGGAGTTCCGGGGTGTGTCTTTCCGTTACGCGGCTGACGCCCCCTGGGTGCTGAAAGACGTCTCCTTTCGACTGGAAAAGGGCCATCAACTGGCGTTGGTGGGAACGACCGGGTCCGGGAAATCGACGATTCTGAGGTTGATCTCAAAAGTCTACCAGGATTACGAGGGCAGCATCCTGCTCAACGGCATCGAACTGTCGTCCCTTTCGATCGAAGACGCCATGCCGCTGTTTTCACTGATGCAGCAGGATGTGTACCTGTTCGACGAAAGCATCGCCTTCAATATTGGCCTCGGTAAACCCTCGGTAGACCGTGAACAGATACACGAAGCCGCACGCTATGTGTATGCCGATGGCTTTATTAAAACACTGCCCGGCGGGTATGACATGGAACTGGACGGCAATGGCGGTAACCTCAGTGCCGGTCAGACGCAATTGATTTCCTTTGCCCGGGCTGTCGCCCAGGGCGGCCAGGTGATAATGCTTGACGAAGCGACCAGTTCCGTCGACTCGGTGACCGAGAACCTGATTCAACGGGCGATCAGCCGACTGTTCAAAGAGCGGACCGTGATCGCCATTGCACACCGCCTGAGTACGATCCGGCACAGCGATACCATCCTCGTGCTCGACCAGGCGCGCGTCGTCGAACAGGGTAACCATGAGCAGTTGCTGGCGAAAAACGCTGTTTATGTCGGGTTGTTGCAACAAGCCGACGACCCGGGTGACGCCGGTAGCCATGACGGCGACCTCAATGCTGTTACCTGAGTAGACAACAACCCGGACAGGCTTCATAGTGGTTTTTTGGTCAGTGAGGGGGCTGCCATGGCGCTGGACATCTGGTTGATTTATCTGGTTGCGGTCATTGGGTTATCGTTAACACCCGGGCCCAATAGCCTGCTCGCGCTGACCCATGGCGCGCTTTATGGCCACCGGCGGTCTCTGTTTACCATCAGTGGTGGCACGCTTGGTTTTATTATCGCCATTGCCTTGTCGATGTTTGGTATCGGCATGTTATTGCAGGCCTCAGCCCATGCGTTGATGGTGTTGAAATGGGTAGGGGCTGCGTATCTGGTTTGGCTGGGCATCCAGGTATGGCGCTCACCTCCGCCTCAGGTCGAGTATGTTTCGGAACAGAGATGGGTATCGGGCACCACATTGTTTCGGCAAGGTTTGCTGGCCGCTGTTTCAAACCCCAAGGTGCTGTTGTTCTTTGGTGCATTTCTACCGCAGTTTCTGGACCCGAATGCGGCCCTGTTGCAGCAGTTCGTGATCATGGCGCTGACCTTTGCCGTGGGTGAGTTCTTTGTCGAGTACGGGCTGGCTCGGCTGGCGTTCACCATTCGGCCCTGGCTGGCGCGAGTCGGCAAGCGGTTCAATCAGGTCTGTGGCGGGCTGTTTATGGCGATTGGGGCAGCATTGCCGTTCACCAGCAAATAGGGCGAGCAATTTTTCTAATAGCACGCTGGTGAATTGTGGTTACACACCGTTCATTTTTCGCTTTACGTGAACTCTGTGCAATAACCAGACTTCATAGAAAGCGTAGCCACCCAATACGAAGCATGAAATACCACCGAGACCTACAACAAAACGGCCAATCAATTCATTGGTTGCGTTAGATAAGAACGGAACCCCGGAAACCAGCTCGCCACCCCCGAATAGAATGTATGTGCTGAACCCACCGAGTGAAAAACAGATTAACCCACCCAATATTGCTCTGGTGCGGCTGGTGTTTCTGACCGGTCCCGTTGAGACTTTGAAGCGCATTCCGACACTCCTGAGTATTTTCTGTATCCGACTATAGGGCTCACATTCTAAGAGTTCCAGCTATTCCAACTCTTCAAGAAAGACCATTTCGGTAACGACTTGGAAAGCCAGAATCGGCTAACCAAAGTGCCAGTGGCGTTCGATCGAGCCAGGTTTCCTGGTTGAGCTTGCTGCCAGTGCGGCGAATGGTTAGTCTGAATAGTGTTCAGCCCGATATCCTTTTTAAGGTGATCACTCAAGTGTGCTAGTTCCAAACGGACTGCCCGCTGGCGTTTTAACCATAGAGCGAGCTTGCGCCGTGCTTTGATGGTTTGGATGAGTTGGTTGATCCACATGGCTGGTTCCTCAGTGTCATTGCTTTGTTTGAGTTACGCCATGCTAATTCCTCAAGTTAACTTGAGGTCAAGTGTCCTGTTTAATAAGTTGGGGAAGTAGGACACCTAAGTTAATGAACGCTAATGGTCAGGTAGGTGTCCACGTTATGCACGGTAAGGAAATCGGACGCGCGCCAATGGAATACGTGACGGACTGGCGTATGGCCATCGCCAAAACCCTACTGCGGCAGGGCAGGCTGTCCAACACGGAGATTGCACTGCGGGTCGGTTACGGTTCTGCCAACGCCTTCGGGATGGCATTTGTCCGGCACGCGGGCCTTTCTCCCGGTGTGTTTGCAGGCAAACGAGGACGTTAGGGCGTGTCGAGAAGATACCTACATTAAATGGCTACAAATAGTTGGCTTCTGATAGCTGGTGGGAATGAATCGGGCTGGCTGCGCCCTGTTTTGGGGCGCTGCCGGCCGCACTCCGGGCGTTGTAAGTGATAGAAGCGAAGCTGGCTGCAATACCGAACAGTGGTTACTCGATGGTTTGAATCTTGCTTCTTGTTGGGAGTACGGAGCCTTGTAGAACGGCAGGTTGTCGATGTAACCACTGGTAAGGTATCCGCTTAATGGATAAGTCGTTGTTTGATGTGTTTTGGCTGGTGTTGTGCTCTGCCCTAGTGTTCAACATGCAACTGGGTTTTCTATGCCTCGAAGCTGGCCTGACACGCAGTAAGAACGCCATCAATGTTGCCCTGAAGAACATGGCCGATCTAGCCATGTCGGTATTGCTGTATTGGCTGTTTGGGTTCGGCCTGATGTTCGGCGTTAGCCAGGCGGGGTGGCTGGGTGGCAATTACTTTGTGCCTCTGGTGGGCCAGCAGGATGCCTGGCTCTCGGCATTCTTTCTGTTTCAGGCAATGTTTTGCGCCACCTCAGTCACCATTATTGCCGGTGCAACGGCGGAGCGACTGCGGTTTGGTGTGTATCTCCTGGTCGGCGGACTCGTCGCTGGCCTTATCTATCCGGTATTCGGCCATTGGGCCTGGGCGGGGGTCTTTGCTGAGGGCGAGGGCTGGCTAAGCCAGTCGGGGTTTGTTGATTTTGCAGGCTCTACGGTGGTGCACAGTGTGGGCGGTTGGGTCGCGTTGGCGGTGCTGCTGCTAATTGGCCCCCGGGCAGGTCGTTTCGAACAGGATACGCCGGCTCTGTCGATGCCCGGGTCAAATCTGCCGCTGGCCCTGTTGGGGGCGCTGTTGTTGTTTGTTGGCTGGTTTGGGTTCAACGGAGGCAGCACCCTGGCAGCGGATGAAACGGTGCCGGGAATTATTGTCAACACGCTGCTGGCAGCGGTGGCCGGCGTGGCCATGGTCATTGCCATTAACTGGTACCTGCGGGGTTATACCGATGCCATTCAGCCAATAAACGGGTTGTTGGCTGGCCTCGTGGCAGTCACCGCGGGCGCTCATGCCTTTACTGCTCCGGAAGCGATACTGATCGGAGCTGTCGGTGGCGTGGTCATGAAAGTGGCTGAGTATGCTCTATTGCAATGCCGCATCGATGATGCCGTCGGGGCCGTGCCGGTGCATCTTGCCGCGGGCATCTGGGGTACGCTGGCGGTGGCACTGTTTGGCGACCCGGAGGTGCTGGGAACCGGGCTCAGCGTTTGGGATCAGTTCGTGGTTCAGCTCAAAGGCATCGTGGTGTGTGCCATCTGGAGTTTTGGGGTTGCCTGGCTGGTTTTGAATCAGCTTAATCGTTTCATGCCGTTGCGGGTCACCGCAGAGGCTGAACGTCTGGGGTTAAATATTTCCGAACACGGTACCCGCACCGAGTTGATTGAACTGCTTGAACATATGGAAGGGGATGCCCGTGCCGGTGGTTTTCACGGAGAAGTTCCGGTAGAACCCTTTACCGAAGTCGGCCAGATTGCCGGGCAGTATAACCGGGTGATCCGTGCGCTGGGCGAAGCGGTTCAAAAAACACAGGCCATCGTGCGGGATATCCGTGATGGCATTATCACCTTTCGCAGCGACGGTTTGCTGACCAGTTTCAACCCCGGTTCGCAGCGGCTATTTGCGTTACCTCTCGATACCGGCCCGTTGCGATTGAGCCAGCTTTTGGCTGATGATCAATGGCAAAAAAAGACAGCGTTACCCGACCCGGGTGGCGAAACCCGGCAGGAAGTGCAGTGTTACCGTTGGGACGGCAGTTCCTTTCTGGCGGAGCTTACACTCACCCTTGGGGTCGAAGAAGGCCAGGAGGTATACACCGGAATTGTCCGCGACATTACCGAGCGCCGCCGAATTGAGGACCAGTTGTTCAAAGAGAAAACACTGGCGCAAGTGACGCTGGCGGCCGTTGCCGACGGGGTGATCACCACCGACCGGTCAGGGCGTGTGACCTACCTGAACCCGGTTGCGGAACAACTGACAGGCTGGCCCATGGCTGAGGCAAACGGGCAGTGGCTGTCAGATGTCTATTGTCTGGTGAACGAATCGACGGGTGAGCGACTGGAAAACCCGGTATCCCAGTTACTGCGTCGCATTGCCAATTCCAGCACAATTCCATTTACGACGCACCGTGCCATCCTGCCCAGAGAAGGGGAAAGCATCTCAGTGCAAGATGCTGCCGCTCCAATTCATGATTCTGAAGGTCACATCATCGGCGCGGTGTTGACGTTCAGTGACATTTCGATTCCACGCCAGCTTGCCCGTGATCTCAGTTATCAGGCATCGCACGATGCATTGACCGGGTTGATTAACCGGGCGGAATTTGAGCGCTTATTGGGTGAAATGCTGACGGAACCGGTAGAGGCAGAACACGGGCACGTAATGTGTTATCTGGATCTGGACCAGTTTAAAGTCGTTAACGACACCTGTGGGCACATTGCGGGTGATGAGTTGTTGCGCCAGTTGGCGACTTTGCTGGGCAGCCGGGTTCGTGAAGTCGATGTGCTCGCCCGACTGGGCGGTGATGAATTCGGTGTATTGCTGCGTCATTGCAGCACCAGCGAAGCCACAGAGGTCGCCGAGAGTATTCGCGAACTGGTGGCAGACTTTCGATTTTCATGGCAAAACCAGACATTTGCGGTGGGTATTAGTATCTGTCTTGTTCCTGTCAGCGGCCAGGGACAGAGCATAGCCCCATTACTGAGTGCAGCTGATGCTGCTTGTTATGCAGCCAAGGAAGCAGGGCGCAACCGGGTGCATGTGTTTGAGCCCGACGACTCCCAGTTGTTGGAACGCAAAGGGGAGATGCAGTGGGTTAACCGAATACGCCGGGCATTGGATGAAGACCGGTTCCGGCTTTATGTACAGCCCATTGTGTCCTTGCATGCAGATGCCGAAGGAACTCACCGGTATGAAGTGCTGGTAAGAATGCTGGGAACCGGGGGTGAGGTTGTCCCTCCCGGGGCATTTATGCCGGCGGCGGAACGCTACAACGTCGCAAGTGCCATCGACCGCTGGGTGGTTGCAAACACCCTTGCCTGGGTGGGTGACTACACCCGCAGGAGCGACCGTGTTCCCGGCCATTACTCCATTAATCTGACGGCCAACTCCCTCACCGACCCGGACTTTCTCACCTTTGTGCTGCAGCGAATGGAGTACAACAAGGTACCACCGGATTCAATATGTTTTGAGATAACCGAGACCAGTGCCATCGCAAACCTGAGCAGCGCTCTGCATTTTATGGCACGGCTAAAAGCTATTGGTTGCGAGTTCTCGCTCGATGACTTTGGATCTGGCGTTTCATCTTTTGGGTATCTGAAAAACCTGCCTGTTGATTACATCAAGATTGATGGCGCCTTTGTGAAAGATATTTGTAGCGACTCTACAGCCAATGTAATGGTGGCGTCGATCAATAACATTGGTCAGGAAATGGGACTCAGAACCATCGCCGAATTTGTGGAATCGGAAGCCATTTCGAATGAATTGCATCGGCTGGGTGTCAACTTTGCTCAGGGCTTCTATTTGGGCAAGCCAGTACCGCTAACTCAATTGAGTGATGTAAGAATGATGCCGCGCTAATAGGCATCCGGGCTTGGCCGGCGTGCGCCGGCCCGCCATGTAGCATTCGCCAAAACGATCAAGACGTTAAGCAGAGCAAAATGAATAGCACTGATAAAAATTGGCCGTATCGGTCCGATTCTTGACCCGGTTTAGCCTCATGATGCTAGGCCCTTCCTCATGTTCCGGGGTCTCTCTATAACCAACCCCCCAAGGAAAGGGCCATGCCACAGTCCAGACTTTCGCACGTCTGTCGCTGGAAAGTCAGTTGCAAGTGTGGAACTTCTCGCCGAAGCTCGAACAACGCTCCCGGCAGGGTTCAGTAGGCCAAGCTGAAGGTTCTGTCATTGTTCACTTTGCCAGCAAGTCCAGAGCTTCGGTCTCAAACCTTGAAATAGCGGCGCTATGTCGGCGGTCTTCCGCCTCGCCCAGTCTGTACCGTCGGGTAGAACCAGGTGGCCCTGAACAAAGAAAAAGGGAAGGAAAAATCGAATGAAAATAACAAAAAGCGCAATGGATGCGGCCGTAGAGGAAGGCATTCTCTCGCAAGAGCAGTCTTCGCAGCTATTGGCTTTTTTGCAACGTCAGCTAGACGTTGGCCCCAGCTTCAACCTGACTCACGTGCTGTATTATTTGGGTGGCCTCATTGCCATAGGCGCGATGACGCTGTTTATGGGGCTCGGCTGGGAAGCATTTGGTGGCTGGGGGATCGTGTGTATTTCGTTGCTGTATGCGGCTGGTGGTTTGGTACTCGCCAATCGCTTCCAGAAACAGGGCTACGCAATTCCCGCAGGCATTTGCGCCACCTTCGCCGTGTTTATCACTCCCCTGTTTATCTATGGGCTGCAGCAAGCGCTGGGCGTCTGGCCTGACGGGAGCGAGTACCGTGACTACCACCGGTATATAAAATGGCACTGGTTATACATGGAGCTCGGTACGCTCGCCAGTGGTGTGATCATCGCGCGCCTGTACAAGTACCCTTTTCTGGTGCTTCCGATCGCGTTCACCCTGTGGTATTTGTCGATGGACTTGGCGGCCATGCTGGTAGGTGAGCGACCAGATTTTGAATTGAGGGCACTGGTATCGCTCTATTTTGGGTTGCTGATGCTGGGTCTCGCATTCTGGGTTGATATTCGAGCCAGGCATTCAGCCGATTATGCGTTCTGGCTCTACCTGTTCGGCGTATTAACCTTCTGGGGCGGCTTGACTGCCCAGAATTCAGACAGCGAATTATCCAAACTGCTTTATTTTGCCATTAACCTGGTAATGATGGGGTTGGGGGTCATGCTGGTACGCAGAGTCTTCGTGGTATTTGGTGCCCTGGGCAGTTGCTTTTATCTCGGCTACCTTGCGCATTCGGTCTTTGAAGGCAGCCTGCTCTTCCCGATAGCGCTCACCGCCATCGGCCTGGCGATTATCTATCTGGGTGTTCTGTGGCAGAAAAATGAGCACACCCTGACTGTAAAAGTGCGAAGTGGGCTGCCTGTTGCTTTTCGGGAATTGCTGGACTCGAAGTAACGCTAACACTGTGTTTTGTGCCTGGGTCATGATCGATTTTCAGCACACCTGAACCTTGTGTTGCAAATGCAACCGTTGTCTTATTCGCCGGGCAAAGCTATCTACCGCAATGTTAAGCACGGCGCTGGCGACGAGTAGCATTACCGCCCGGTCGAAGCGAAATTCGGCGAAGGCGGAATCGATGAAGAAGCCGAGCGTGGGGATACCGAGCATGCCGAGAATCGCGGTCTCGCGGATGACGGTTTCGAAGCGGTAGAGTGAAAAGGCCAGGAACAGCCGGAACTGGCGCGGTAGCACTTCGAAGAAATAGCGGTTTAGACCCCGGGCGGCATCGTCGCGCAGCACCAGGGTGTTGCTGTATTGGCCGATCAGGTGGGCGATGATGGCGCCGTTGTGCAGGCCGAGTGCGATAATCGCGGGCAGCATGCTAGGGCCGAGCAAGATAAGTGCAATAAACGCCAGCAGGTATTCCGGCAGAGAACGCAGAATCACCAGCACGCCGTGGCTTAGGCCGCGCGTCCATCGGTTACCGAATAATCGTGAAACGGTTGGGAACAGCATCACGCCGAGTAACCCCATTACCACCAGCGACAGCATGGCTAATACCAGGGTGTTAATAAGCCCCGGCCAAAGCTGGCCTTGCCACAGATCCATAAACCAGGGCAGTGCATCCATGCCGCTACGCAACGGGGCGGGCACGATATCGTGAGTCAGAAATTGCCAGATCAGGGCGCCGTTTACCGGGGCTACCGGCGGCAGCCACCACAGCGCAGCCAGCAGCATGGCCGGAATCATCCAGCCCCGGCACCAGCGATGTTGGGTGGCAATCAGAATCAGCAGGGCGTAGAAAAACGGTGCTGCCTCAGCGTAGAAGCCCTGGCGCAACAGACTTTCCAGGTGGTAGCCCAGCGTTGGCAAGCCAATAAAACCGAGCACGGCAGAGCTGCGTATGCCGCATTCCAAACGGTAGCGGGTGTAGGCGGCCAGGTTCGGCCAGGCCTGGGGGAGAGTGGTGAACATCAGGCTCGAGAGCCTGCCAGCGTTGGCCGGCAATGCCTGGCGCGGGGCCGGGTCGGTCTCCTCGAGCAGTTCGCCGTAAACCTTGGCGAATATCCCGGCGTAAGGCACTGCAATGGCCAGCACACCGGCCAGGGCACTGAGCCCGAATAACTGAATAAACAACAGCGCCCAGAACAGTTCATGCACCGCACGCAGTGAGGCGGCAAGCCAGCGCACGGCTCGCCGGCGGTACAGCAACGCCAGGCCAAAGCCAGCGATGGCACCCAAAGCCACGCCCTGAAAAGCGAAGGCCAGGGTGCTGGCAATGGCGTCGGCCAGGGTGCGGGTGGTGGGCCATTGTGGCCACAGCAGGCCTTGCGCCAGACGCCCCAATTCGCGGCCGGGGGCTAGAGTGTGCACGGCGATGTCGGCCCAGGGCAGGCACAGCAGCGCCAGCAAAATGAACAGGCCGGTGGTGCGGCGCATGGCACCGGTACCGCGGGGCAGGGGGCGTGTGGTCATGAAGCGTCTGATGGATAAAGCGGTTTGATGTCGGCGCTGGTCAGCTGGTCGCTCGGGCTATCGAATGCTACACGACCGTCGCGAATACCAATAATGCGGTTACAGTGCGCCAGGGCCTGGTCGACGTTGTGCAGGGCGAGCACGACGGTCTCGTGTAGGTCACACACCAGTGCGAGAAGATCGGCACCCTGACGTTCGTCGATGGCCGAAACTGGCTCGTCGCCGATGAAAATGGAGCGTTGCTGATACAGCGCCCGGCCGAGATTGATCCGGCTTTGCTGACCGCCAGAGAGTTGTTCTACTGGTTTCCACAGCTGATCACCCAGGCCCAACCGGTTGGCCAGTGCGGTAACCTCGCGGCGGCGGGCCGGCGTGGGGCGAATCAGGTTCAACAGGTTATAGGCGGTGGCGTATTGATCGAGCCGGCCCATATAAAGATTGTGAAAGACAGACAGCACCGGTACCAGGCCGGGCTGCTGCGGGCACCAGGCGATACAGTTTGGTTGCTGCTCGCGCAGCGCTCGCAACAGCGTCGTTTTGCCTGCGCCAGATTCTCCCAGCAACGCCACCCGCTCACCTGGCCGGATGGTGATATCCAGATCATGCAAAACAGCTTGGCCGCCAACGGTTAGCGCGGCCTGTTGGAGCCGAAACCCGGTCACTGGGCGTCCATGATGCCGATGGTGACGGCTGTGGCTTCAATCGGCGCGTAATCTGCGTTCGTTGCCGGGATGAAACCGCTGCGCGGGAAGGCAGTGAGCAGATCCGGGTCGGTCATGTCGAGCAGGGCCTGTTGAACGCGCTGGGTAAAGCCGTCGCCAAAACGGGCGTCGGCATCGCCGCGGATTGTCCACTGGTAATCCGGATAGGCCGGGGTTTCCCAAATGACCTGCACGGCGTCGGTATCGATATCACCTGCCTCGACTCCGGCGTCCCAAACAGCGTAGTTTACGGCGCCCACGTCATAAGCGCCCGATTCGACGAGGGCGATGGTACGCGAATGGTCGCCGGAAAAACCGACGCGGTTGAACAGGGTTTCCGGCGCTTCGCCGAACTGTTCGCGCAGATAAAACTCCGGCATTAACCGGCCCGAGGTAGAACCCTTGGAACCAAAAGTGAAGCTTTTGCCACGCAAGGCATCGGTCAGCGCATCGGCCGGTGCCAGGCCGGTGCTTTCATGGGCAATAAAATAGGAGGTGAAGGCGGTGTCTTCCACGCCCTGGGCAATGGCCTGACTGCCCGGCACCAACTGTCGGGCCTGCACGCCGGTTAGCCCGCCGAACCAGGCCATTTGCACCTGGTCACTGCGAAACGCGCTGACGGCGGCAGAATAGCTTTTAACCGGAATGTACTGAACGTCGACCCCCAGCTGCTGTTCCAGATAGTCCGCGATCTTGCCAAACCGTTCGGTTAACCGGCGTTCGTCCTGATCGGGGATGGCGGTGAACACAAAGGTGTCGGCCAGAACGGCTGGCGCCAGAAGGGCGGTGACGCTGATGCAGAGGGTTTTGGTAATCCGGTTCATGGAGCGTGTCCTTGTTGAGACTCTTGAAGCGATGGGCATGGTGGAATCGGGGCGGAAGTATATCAAAAGTCTGCCCTGCGCCTGCATTCACCGGCTCACTGTTGTCCGCTAGTTGGAGAATCACTCGTGCGATGGTAAACGGAAGCCGTGACTGTGGCTTGTACAGTGGATTTTTTAGGAGGGCGGCGACTTCGGTGCGTGATGGTTTGCCCATTGGTCATTCAGAGGCTCCCTAGAGGCAAATCATGCACCCGGAGGTGAATTAGGACCTGGAGCTGGCATCATAAAACAAGGGTTCGGTTGCCTGACGATTCAGCGCATTCACTACGTTGGCTTCCTGCTCATTTTGGCTGGCGTCGTGGCTGTGTTCGGTGTTGATGCCGAGTTTATTGAACAGGCGGGTATCGGCATCTTCTGCGGGGTTGGGTGTGGTCAGCAGTTTGCAGCCGTAAAATATCGAATTGGCACCGGCCAAAAAGCACAGCGCCTGCGTCTGTTCGTTCATGGCTTCACGGCCGGCGGAGAGTCTAACGTAGCTCTTGGGCATCATGATGCGGGCTACCGCAATGGTGCGAATAAACTCGAATTCATCGAGCTCTTCTACCTGTTCCAGTGGTGTTCCCGCTACCCTGACCAGTTTGTTGATGGGCACGCTCTCAGGGTGCGGCTCCAGGTTGGCCAGTTGCACCAGCAACCCGGCCCGGTCGCTGGCGCTTTCACCCATGCCAACAATGCCGCCTGAACATACCTTCATGCCCGCCTGGCGCACTTGTTCCAGCGTATCCAGTCGGTTCTGGTAAGTCCGGGTGCTGATGATGTCGGCGTAGTAGTCTGGTGAGGTATCGAGGTTGTGGTTGTAGTAATCGAGCCCGGCGTCTTTCAACATTCCGGCTTGCTGGGGGCTGAGCATGCCCAGTGTCATGCAGGTTTCCAGGCCCAGTGCTTTAACGCCGCTGATCATCCCGATAACGGCGGGCATGTCTCTGACGTGAGGGTTGCGCCAGGCCGCGCCCATGCAAAAGCGGGTGGCGCCATTTTGTTTGGCTTCCTTCGCCCGTTGCAGCACGGTTTCTACGTCCATCAGCCGTTCTTTTTTTAACCCGGTATTGTAGCGCGCGCTTTGCGGGCAATATTTGCAATCTTCCGGGCAGGCGCCTGTTTTTATCGACAACAAGGTACTGACTTGCACGCGATTGGGGTCGAAATACTGGCGGTGTACGCTCTGTGCGTGAAACAGCAAATCATTGAAAGGCAGTGCGAATAGCTCACCTGCCTCGGTGGTTGTCCAGCCATGGCGAATTGCACCGGGCGCCTGCATGAGGAATCCTTGTTGAAGAGTGGCGCCTGGGAGTCTAAGTCTGAGTTGGCCGCAGTCAACTTTTTCGGATCTAAAATTTTACAGCTGTTTGATTTGTGATCTGATCCCTTGTGGTGTTCAAGCACAATATTTGTTGGATCAATATGCCGCAGTCAGATGTTTTCAGCCAAGCGCATGGCTCAACCGGGCGTTTGAAAACAAGCGATGTACTCAGAGCAACACCTTGCGTCGGTTAGCCGCAAGGTGTGACAGGGAGGGGGTGCTTCAGGCGGGTTCCACTTTGGCCTGGTCTCGCGCCAGCTCTTCACGCCGGGTCCAGCGACGGTAGAAGACGGTGACAATGGTGGAGTTGATCACGATAAACAGGGAGTACATAACCGGTATCAGCAAGATGAGCTGCTGGGTTTCATCGGCGAACGTCATAATGACGATCAGCGCTGCCAGCGGGCCATTCTGAATACCGGTTTCCAAAGATACCGTTCTGGCTTTTTGCGGGTTCAGTCTGAGCACGCGGGAGAATATATAGCCGAAGGTAAAGCCAATGAGCCCGATCAATATCACCGCGGCGTATACTTCCCAGCCGGTTTCTACCAGCAAACGCCAGTTTCTGGGTACCCAGGTGATCACGAGAAAGATGATGACGATGGCCCCGAGAATACCGCCCATCAGTTCGATGACCGCACCGATGTTGGAATTCTTACGGCGCAGCCACATGCCGATCAGGGTCGGAATCAGCAACACAAAGAGTAAGCGCGCAATCTGGTCTGGCGGGATGCGAAACGCATCATCAATGCCCTGGGTATAGAACTCCATTAACAAAGGCACCATCACAAAGCCGGCCAGTGTGGAGCAAATGGTCATCATAATGCTCAGGCTGAGCAAGCTCTTTGAGAAATACGCAAAAATATTGGAGGTGGTACCGCCTGGCATGCAGCCGATCAGCACCAGCCCCACCGTTTGTTCAACCGTTAAATTCAGAACCCGTGACAGCACAAAGGCGATCAGCGGCATCAGCAAGTACTGTGAGGCAAAACCCACACCCACCGCTTGCGGGTGACGCAAGGCCAGGCGGAAATCCTTAAAGGTGAGTGATGACCCCATGCCAAACATGATGATCACCATCATGACCGACAGTAAACTTTCTTCCAATGGACTAAGCATGTTCTGTACTCCGACTGAGTAGCTGTTATTTTTGTATGACGGCGGCGCGGACTTCTTTTCTGAGTACCTTGCCGACCGGCGTTTTGGGCAACTCATCCCAGAAAACGACTTTCCGGGGCACTTTATAGGCCGCGAGTTCCTGCTTGCAGTGGGCGATGATGTCGTGCTCGGTAATGCCTTCTTCGCGCAACACCACAAACGCCTGTACCGCTTCACCTGTCTGGTCGTCGGCGACGCCAATCACCGCCGATTCCTGCACCTGTGGAATGCGGGCGATGCAGTCTTCTATTTCATTGGGGTAGACGTTAAAGCCGCTGACCAGAATCATGTCTTTCTTGCGATCGACAATGCTGAAGTGACCGTCTTCGGTCATCACGCCGATGTCGCCGGTATAGAACCAGCCGTCTTTTACTGAATCGGCGGTATCCTGGGGGCGCTTCCAGTAACCTTTCATGACCTGAGGGCCACGCACGATGATTTCACCGGGATCGCCGACAGGGACGGTGGCACCCTGTTCATCGACGATGCGCACCTCGGTATCGGGTGCGGGAATGCCGATGCTGTTGACGCGTTCCTGGCCGATCGGGTTGAAACAAATAACCGGGGCGGTCTCGGTCAGGCCATAGCCTTCAGAGATGGGGCTGCCGACTATGGTACGCCAACGCTCGGCGACCGACTGGTGCAGTGCGGTACCGCCTGCCATGGCTACCTTCATGGTTTTGGGTGGGTAGACGGTAAACCATTCTTCGTTCAGCAGTGCGTTATAGAGGGTGTTGACCCCCGAGATGGCTGAAATCGGGTAGTTATCAAAAGCACGCTGACAATTCTGGATGGGCCTGGGGCTGGGCACCAGAATGTTGTGCGCCCCTTTGTGGTAGAAGGCCAGCAAATTCACCGTGAACGCAAAGATGTGGTACATCGGCAAGGCGGTCAGAATGCACTCCTTGCCAGGCTCGATGTGCCCCTGCACCACGGAATCGACCTGCTCAAGGTTACTGATCAGGTTGCCGTGTGTCAGCTCGGCCCCTTTGCTGACCCCGGTGGTTCCGCCCGTGTACTGCAGCAGCGCGGTGTCAGAGCGAGTCAGATGTTCCCAGTACTGGCGCACGTCTATGCTTGCCTGTGCTTTTGCTTCTCGGCCTTTTTTCACGGCCGTATTGATGTCGTCGGCTTTGACCTGATGCTGGGGAATCGCCCGGTTCCAGTATTTCAGTACGGCTTTGAGTACACCCCTTACCACCGGGGGAAACCACTGGGCAACGGAGGTGATGACCACTTGTTTGATAGCGGTTTTCGCCAGTATGGCTTCGAGTTTATCGACAAACATATCGACGATGACCAGCGCCTGGGCACCACTGTCATTGAACTGGTGCTCCATTTCCCGTTTGGTGTAGAGCGGGTTGACGTTCACCAGAATGCAACCGGCTTTGAGAATGCCGAAGGCGACCACTGGCAAGGTCAGGCAGTTGGGCATTTGCACCGCAACCCGGGTGCCGGCTTCAAGCTTGATGCATTCGCGCAAATAGACGGCAAAGGCATCTGACATTTCATCGACTTCGGCGTAGGTGAGCCGGCCGTTCATGCCGTTTGGCATGCAGGTGGTGAACGCCAGGTGGTCGCTGTAGGACTGGCTGGCCGTTTGTATCAGGGCGGGTAGGTTGTCGTGTTTGTGTTGACTGGCCGTGCTGGTACCGGCCCCGGATCGGGCTGCCCGGTAATGGCTTTCCCAGGGTTTGCTATCGTAATACTGATCATTCGACATGAATGGCCTCGCAGTGATGACCTGCCAGCGTTCGGACCCCAAGGCAGTCTTCGGGTAACGAACTACAGGTCTTTGTTGTTTTTATTCCCAGATACAATACTCAACAGTGCTGTGAGGCAACAACCGCTTTAGCGTCTGTTTGTAGAAAACTGCACATATCCCCGAACTACTCACTGATTATTGACCCCGATCGCTGCTTTGCCAAGGCGCCACCGACACTTGCCGTCATCTACTTGACACTGAATGCGAAAGTGGATCTTCAATAACGACTGGCTAGCCGGTGGTGCATGGCTGACACATGGAGCGGGCGTTGCTGCAGGTGCGGGGTCAGGGTGAAGCGGTGGATTGGCTGAATCGCCAGACGGCTTTTCCGCTACCCTTGGTAACCGGTTATTGATCTGAAAGGTGGTTTTTCAGAAAGCCGAGCATCGCCTGCACTTTCATCGGCAGGTATTTTCGGGCCGGGTAGACCAGCCAGGCATGAACCATCCGGTCTTGCCAGTCGGTTAAGATGGGTGTCAGTGCGCCGGAGTCCAGGTAGGTGCTGAGTATGAAGTCGGGCTGGTACAGGACCCCCAGGTGCTGACAGGCTGCCTGGGCCAGCAAATCGCCGTTGTTCAACTGCAGAGCCGACCGAACCCGGACCCGGGCTTCCTCTTCGCCGCGGATCAGGTGCCAGTTGCTGGGTTGGGCGCTCAATGAATAGGTCAGGCAGGGGTGCGCTTCCAGGTCTTCGGGCGTATTAATGGCCGGGTGACGGGCCAGATATTCCGGTGAGGCTGCGCACTTCATGCGATAGGTGCCGAGCGGTTTGGCGATCAGGCTACTGTCTTTGAGGTTGGCAACGCGCAGGCCCAGGTCGAAGCCCTCGGCAACCAGATCGGCGTGACGATCTGACAGTTCAATGTCCAGCTCGAGATCGGGGTAGGTCAGTTTGAAATCGGGGATCAGTGGCATAATCAGCCGGCGCCCGAAGTCGAGCGGCATGGTCATGCGCAGGGTGCCGGTGATGGTGGTGGTCATGCGTTCGACACGGGCATCGATGTTGGCCATCTCCTCCAGCAGCGGCACAACGTCGTGGTAATAGCGTTCACCGGCTTCGGTCAGGGTGATGCGTCGGGTATTGCGACGCAACAGGCTAGTGTTCAGGGCCTGCTCCAGTGACTGAACCAGCTTGCTGGTTTTGGCGACCGATATGTTCAACTCCGTCGCCGCGCGGGAAAAACTGCTGTGTTCGACTACGGCACAAAACACCCGCAGGGCGTCCAATCGGTCCATCACCGGCATCCTTCTTCTAACCTAACTGGTCATGTTACCCGGTTTTGGACTTTATGTTGGCGTCCTTATGCTTTCTATACATCAATGTAAAACCGGGGTCACTGTTTTCCAAATTCGAAAAAGCCATTTTCAATTACAGTGGATTACAGCGTGCGAGTGACTCAGTAGAGTGGCGGGCTCTATCCTGTCTCACCCTATACAAGGAAGCGATCATGAAAACTCTGTCCCTGACGCTGGTGGCCATTTCCGTCTCAATGATCAGTGCCTCGGCACTGGCCGCCAATTACCAGATTGACCATGCCCACTCGGCAGTCACTTTCGAAACCGGTCACCTCGGTGTTTCCCGTTTGCCGGGCCGCTTTAACGAATTTTCAGGCTCTTATACCTGGTCGGACGAGAACCTGTCGGAAAATGCCGTATCAATTGAAATTCAGGCAGACAGCATCGACACCAACCACACCGACCGCGACGAGCACCTGCGCAGCCCGGATTTCTTCAACGTTCGCCAGTACCCGACCATTGAGTTTACCAGCACCGGCTACGAAGGCACCGCAGACGAAGGTGTACTGACGGGCGAAATGACCATGCATGGTGTGACCCGCGAAGTGGAAATGAACATCGTGAAAATCGGTGAAGGTGACGACCCCTGGGGTGGCTTTCGTCAGGGTTTCGTGGCAACCACCGAACTGATGCGCAGCGACTTTGACATCGACTATTTCATCCCCAACGTGCCGGATGAAACCGAACTGACGATCTTCATTGAAGGTATTCGCGAATAACAGCCGGCAGGAGTTACAACCATGATTGGTGACATGCTGCTGCCCACCGTTGTAATGCCATTGCTGGTCATGTTGGCGGCAGCGGCGGCCAGCGTGCGATTGAGTTGGGCACCCGTGATCGGGGTGTTGCTGGCGATACTGGGCGCCTTTGGCTGGATACAGGGGTTCCGGTTAAATCATCTGCTGGAACCTACAGCGATGGATGGCCTCTGGCTGATGACGCTGGTGGCCGTCGTCGCCGCCTTTCTCGGCCGACGCCAGGGCGCGGCGCTAATGCTGCTGGGCCTTCCAATCAGTGTCTGGGTGGTTTGGGTGTTTGCCGGTTCAATTGGCCCCGTGGTCTGGATAAGTCAGGCACTGGCGCTGCTGGTGCCGGTTGCGCTGGTGGCGTTGGGTGCAGATGACCGGGAAGACTCGCCGAAAACTACAGACTTCTGGATGCCAGGTTTCCTGGTCGCGCCGGTGGCGGTTCTGGCACCGACCGTCGGACTGGCCGGCAGTATCAAGCTTGCGGAAATTGCCGGCGCCATGGGTGTGGTGATGGCGGTTTGCTGGTGGGTTGCACGGGGTGCGCCGCTTATTGCAAACTGGCAAGTGCCCCGTTTGTGGCAACGCCTGCTTCCCTGCCTGACTCTGCCGCTGATGTGGGTCGCGCTGACGGCCTACCACCTGGTTGAAGTACCTGCCGTGGCTCTACTGGCCGCCGCGTTGCCCTGGCTGGTTGGCAGCCTGTTTCATGCCCGGCTTGAATCAAGCCGCTGGTGGCTTAAGCTGGGAGTGCTGGTGATGGTTACCGCACTGCCGCTGGCATTCAGCCTCTGGTATGTGTGGCCGGAGCAGTCGTTGTACTGACGTGAGCGTTAATGGTATCGAGGCAGGCTTAGTCGTCGATTTTGGACAGCAGGCCTGCCAATTCCTCAATCTTCCCGACCGTTACTTTTACCAGACTATCTATTTCAGTACTTGATCGCTTTGAATTTGCAGCAAGGCTTCTTACTTCATCGGCGACAACCGCAAACCCCCGGCCCACATCCCCGGCACGCGCCGCTTCTATGGCGGCATTGAGTGCCAGCAAGTTGGTTTGTTCGGAAATGCCGTTAATGGCACTGACAATGGCGCTGATCTGTTTGCTTGCATCCAGCACGCTGGTCATCGCCACTTTGGTCTGACCCACCGCCTGTTTTCGATCTGTGATATCAAGCCCGAGCATCAGGTACTGTGCTATCTCCTGTTTCACATTTCTGAGACAGCATAGGCGGGCGTCGAGGTGCAGTGCTTTTCCATTGCGTTCAACACTGACCATCTTTTTAACAGACCCTTCGGTATCTATTCGCCCAATTTCTTCTTTCGTTAACCCATTAAACACAAGGCTTGCGAATTCTGCTTCTGAAATGATCGGCCGTAACTTGGAATTGGCTAACTCGTTCCAGTTTGAATGTTTACCATTGGGGGTTAGCTCTACGAGCAACAAGACTTCGCTGATGGCAGCCAGCTTGCGATTGAAGTCGAGGGCCATTTGCTTGACAGAGGTAATGTTTGCCTGGATGGATATGTATTTATCAATGGCTCCACTGTCATCGAAGATTGGATTGATGGAGAGGGATATCCAGTAGGGTTCACCACTGCGGCTGTAGTTTAATATCTCGTCGTAAAAGGGTACTTGTTTTTCAATTGACTGGCGGATTCGGGCGATCGCAGCCTTGTCGGTATCTGGCCCCTGAAGCAGTGCCCCCGGCTTCTTGCCGGCGACTTCCTGAAGGCTATAGCCGGTAAGGCGTTCAAACCCAGGGTTCACGTAATCGATCAGGCCATTGGCGTCGGTAATGATCACTGAGTTATCGGTTTCATTGGCGACCAGCGACAGCAATTTGAACTTCTCACGCTTTAACACGTCGGCCGTGATGTCGCTGGCAAACTTGATGATTTTCAGTACTTTGCCTTTTGGATCCTTGACGGGATTATAGGTGGCCTGGATCCAGACATCCGACCCATCTTTGGCGATTCGCCGGTACTCGCTGGACTGAAACTGACCTTTGCGCAGGTTTTCCCAGAATACCTTGTAATCCGTGCTTTGGGCATAGGCTGCATCGACGAACAGACGGTGGTGATTGCCGACCAGCTCCTGCTTTTCATAGCCAAATACCGCGAGGAAGTTCTCATTGACGTCCAGAATGTTGCCATAGAGGTCGAATTCGATGACTGCCTGAGACCGAAGAATGGCCTGAACCTTTGACTCGTAATCCGATTCACGCAATACCTGGCTGGTAATGTCATTGGCAAACTTGATGATCCGGCTTACTTTTCCACCTTTCAGAATGGGCGTATAGGAAGCCTGCAGCCAGACCTTGTGGCCGTCTTTGGTGATTCGCTCGAACCGTGCGGTTTGTGCCTTGCCTGCCCGAAGGTTCTTCCAGAAGTCTTCATACTGCCTGCTGTTCGCTTCATCGGGGTCTACAAACAACCGGTGGTGCTTGCCAACGACTTCGTCGGCCCGGTAGCCCATGGTTTCCAGAAAAAGCGCATTGGCTCTAACGATGGTGCCATCCAGTTTGAACTCAATAGAGGCAAAGGTATTGTTAATTGCCGTGAGAACGTTGTTAGAAAAGCCGAGCATAGCCGGGTAGCTCCAAAAAGAGGTGGGTCAGGACATTCAGACTCTGAGCAGGTTATCTGGCAGTTTAGACAAAACTTTATACTTTGTTTGGGTATGAACGAAGGCGGGGCACTGTTTGGGTTTCAGTCGGCTTGGCTATCTTGCACACAGAGTTGAGCGAAAATGTCGGGTGACGCTGCCACGGAAGGTCTGTTGCGACCTGGAAAGTCCAGGGAGGCTTGCATAAATGGCGCAATGCCTCCCACATTGATTCGCTGTTTTACAGTTGCTGAGTATCGGTCACAATCCTGACCGGGTGAACTGCCGATTTTGCCTGCGTTGGGTTCAACGACGACAGCTTGTTACCCAGGTCCTGAAGTGTGTCCATCCGGTTGCCTGGTGAGGGGTGAGTGCTTAAAAATTCCGGCCCGCCGCCGCCAGCCTGCGACATCTTGCGCCAGAGCGAGACGGCTGCCTCGGGTCGGTAACCCGCCCGAATTGCCAGCTCTATGCCTATTTCGTCTGCCTCACGTTCCGCATCCCGGCTGTTGGGCAGTTGCAGCGCCAGCTGTGCGGCGATGGCACTGCCATTCAGTACATAGCCATTCTGGTCGGTTACCTGAGAGGTGATGGCCAAGCCTGTATTCACCAGTACGGCGCGGGACATCTTTTCGGCGGTGTGATTGGCCAGCGCATGGGAAATTTCGTGCCCCATGATCTGGGCGATTTCGTCATCCGTCAGGTTCAGCTGGGTCACAATGCCGGTGTAGATCGCCATTCGCCCGCCCGCCATGCACCAGGCGTTCAGGGTGTCCGGGTCGTCGATGATGGCGACGCTCCAGTCCCAGTCTCGTGAATCCGGGTATTTCCTGATCGCCTCTGTAACCAGGCGGCCGGTGATCGTTGAAATGCGGTCAACCCACGCCTCGTCCGTCATCAGCTGAAACTCATTGGTTATTTCAGTAACCGTGCTGAGGTAGGCCTGTTTGGACTCACTGATGGCCATTTCCGGCGATATCAGCATCAATTGGGAGCGGCCGGTGGGGCTGGTGGCGCAGGCTGAGATCAGCAATAAACTGATACCAGCCAGAATAGCGGTTTTCATGGGAATTCCTTCCAAAAGTGAATCAGGGAGCATCTGAACAACAGGGAAACTGAGCCAAGAATAGCAGTTTATGATTGCACCGGTTTTATTTCCGATCAGATGGCGCATTTCGCGGCGGGCGAATGAAGCCGCCAGTCTATATTTTTTCCGGGTAACCAGCGGTTACCAGGCTCGGGTCTAAACCCTGAATGTGTTCTGCACCTTCGGGAATGTGCAAGCTGGTACCGTGCAGGTCCGTTCCGATGGGTTCGACCCGGCCGCCGAGTATGGTACCCAGGAAGCCTTCGACCAGGGCGTTGAAAGACAGGTTGTTTTCCGGTCGCACGAAGCCGTGGCCTTCATCCGGGTAGAGGGCATAGGTAACCGGTATGCCCTGGGTTTTCATTGCGGCGACTATCTGGTCGGCTTCCTGTTGTTTCACCCGTGGGTCGTTGGCGCCCTGGCCGATAAGCAGCGGCTTGCAGATTCGGTTTGCATAAGTCAGGGGTGAGCGCTCTTTGAGAAAGGCACGGCCAGATTCAGTTCGTGGGTCGCCCACACGGTTGGCAAACATATTGAATATTGGCGCCCAGTAGGGTGGGATGGATTCCAGCAACGTAATCAAGTTGGACGGGCCGACTATATCAACACCACCGGCGAACACCTCTGGAGTCAAAGTCAGGCCCGCCAGGGTGGCATAGCCGCCATAGGAACCGCCCATAATGGCAACTTTGTCACGCTGGGCGATGCCGCCTGCAATAGCCCAGTCAACGGCGTCGATCAGGTCATTGTGCATCTTCCTGCCCCATTCCCGGTCGCCAGCGTTGATAAACGCTTTGCCAAAACCGTTGGAGCCGCGGAAGTTGACACTGAGTACCGCATAGCCCCGGTTAGCGAGCCAGAGGTGGTAAGCATTCCACCCGTAGTTGTCGCGTCCCCAGGGGCCGCCATGTACCAGCAGCACCATGGGCAGGGGCGCCGATGGAACGCCGGCTCGTTCCGGGTCGCTTTCTTCAGGCAAGCTGAGGTAGCTGACCAGGTTAAGCCCGTCGCGTGCGGTTATGATCGTCGGGTGCATTGGAGACAGAGGCGCGCCTTCCAGCTGTGGACGGCTGGTGAATAGGAGATCAGCTGTTCGTTGGCTGCGATCATAGCGGTAGTAGTGACGAGGTTGTTCCGGGGTGCTGTAGGTAACGATCCATTGCTGGTCATCCAGCGTTCTTGAGGTGATTGTATAATCGCCGTTGCACAGCGTCTTAAGGAAGGCCAGGTCGAGTTCGATGCCCGGTGCCAGTGGTATCCATTCCAGCCGTTCGTATTCCACCGCCGCTGCCTGCACCGTGCGCGTGCCTGGTTGAATCATCAGCATGGAAATGTCTGCTCTGTCATCGGTAAGCAGCGTTTCGCGTTCACCGGTGACGAGATTCCAGCGAACCAGGGCAGCGGTGTCTCGCCCCCGGCTGTCGAACATTAGTAACTGGTTGTTGTCGGATTCAAAGCCGACGATATTTGTGGTCATGGCGTCTTCGGCGGGAATTCTCTCAAGAGGGTGCCAGTTGCCCTGATCGTATTGATTCCACTGTATGGCACCGTCGGCTTCCACTTCCCCGGCCAGCCGAACCTGGAAGTCCCGATCCACAATGATGGTCTGAAACCTCGGGTTCTCGACCAGTAAGGTGCGCTCTGCTGTGAGCACATCAATGAGGTAGAGGTCGTGGTGTGATTCATCCCGGTCGTTCAAACCAATGACGACGCGGTTAGGGTGGCGCTCGCTGAGCTGGGTAAACATCGCCGACACCCCGTTAATGGGTGTCAGGTCACGGCTGTCACCGGTTTCGATATCTACAGCGTAGGCATGCCAGTTTTCGTCGCCGTTCTTATCCTGGGAGTAAAGCACCACCCGGCTGTTGTAAGCCCAGTGGCATGCCAGAATACCCCTATGGGTGTCATGGGTGATCGGTTTTGCAGCGCCGGGATCATCACTCGGCGCCAGCCAGATGTTCATGACACCGTTGAGCGGTGCCTGCCAGACCAGGTACCGGCCATCGGGGCTGATCATGGCTACGTTGCGTTCCGGGTTGCTGAACAGGTGTTTGCGAGGGATGAGCGGCGCTGTGGTTTCCATGGTTCGGCTCCCTGGCAATTTTTTTGTTTTGGGTTGCATGTCGACGTGGCGCATAAGGCCGCAACTGATAGGGTGTATCTATAACTATTAAATCAGCCATGCCACTTTAAAGATCAAGCGCCTGTCGCACGGTGGCGTTAACTCTAACAGCCGGGCGCGGGTTTTGCAGGCCGTCTTCAGGTATAGGGTCACGTTAAGTGCGCTGATCGCAGCGTTTTCCGGAACAGTGAGCGATATGACGGGCCTATTTGGATAATTGATTAATAATTGCTCATATAAGGGACAGGTATAGGGCAAGTTGGTAATATAACTCAGCGGTAGTGGCAGGCCTTCTTCGTGTTTTGGGGTGTACGGTGATAAAGAAGATACTGATCAGCATGTTGAAGCCCGGAATGTATGTCTCCGACCTGAATAACCAGTGGGTTCCGAGCAATAATGCATCCCGAAGTGGCAAGATTGGCAACCAGGCGACCATCGAGAAGATCAAGCGGCTTGGGGTTACCGAACTTTATATAGACACCGCCAAGGGGCTGGATTGTCCGGAGGCTTTGCCTGCCGATGAACAAAAGCAGGTTCAAGCCCAGCAGCTGGAGTCGTTGCAACTTCAGTCGGATGCCGGAACGGCGGTGAAGCGGGTGCCTGTGTCGCAAGAGCGCGACCGGGCTGAAAGGCGCTACCAGCAAGCCCGTAATGTTCTGGACGATGTGTTGAATGATGTTAAGAACAACCAGTCCATCGATGTGGCGGCGGTCGATCAGACCTCCGAAGAACTGCTTGAATCGCTCAATACCAACGAAAACGCCCTGGCGTGCCTGTCTCATATTCGCTCAAAAGATACCTATCTTCTTCAACACTCGATTAACGTCGGCATTCTTCTGGGCATATTTGGCCGCTCTCTGCGGCTTGAGCACAACGTCTTAAAGGAGCTGGTGATCGGTGGCATTCTGCACGATATAGGCAAGGTGCTGGTGCCAGATTCGATTTTGCACAAGCCCGGCAAGCTCGAAGCTGAAGAATGGGACGAAATGAAACGCCATGTCACCTATGGCGAGAAAATTCTTGATGTGACGGCCGGGTTGAGCGACCTGAGCCGGTCAATTTGCCGGCTTCATCATGAACGGCTCGACGGCACGGGCTATCCGCGAAACGTGGCAGGGGAACACATCGATCGCTATGGCCGGATGGCGGCCATCTGCGACGTTTACGATGCTGTAACCGCAGACCGGGTTTATCACACAGGCATGGCGCCCGACATGGCGCTGAGAAAGCTGATTGAGTGGAGCGTTTTTCACCTCGACAAAGACCTTGTGTACGACTTCATTCGGTGCCTGTCGGTGTACCCGGTGGGTGCACTGGTTGAGTTGTCGGGGAATCGCGCTGCAGTGGTTGTTGAGGCGAACCGACGCAGCCCCAAGCAGCCGGTGGTCAGAGTGTTTTACAGCACCGTGAACCGGATTCAGGTCGAGCCGGAGCTGGTCGATCTGGCCAAAAAAGGCTGTCGCTACGACATTATTGGAACGCTCGATGCGCGCCAGCTGGATATAGACGTTATGCCTTTTTTGTGAGGGGCAGTGACGCTGAGTGTGCGGATTCAAGGCAAGGTGCGGGTGTTTGCGTTCCGAATAACCCAAACGGGGCAGGCGGGGCGTTAGAGGTTGCTGACCGATAATGAATCGGATTGGTCGATCGTGACGTCGGCGTCGCCGCATTCGATAACCTCAACCGTATCTGGCAGATTCTGCCGTTGTTCGCCGGGCAGAACATCGGTGTAGAAGCGATCGACGTATTTGAACGACGCCACTTTGCAGTGTGAGTTCAGTGTCCATTTGCTCCGGTCCGCCACCAGCAGGCGAGATCGGGTGTTGGAAATAATGGCGCGGCTGACTTCCGCTTCGCGAATGTCGTAGTCCATCAGGCCGTGGTTGAGGTCCATGCTGCCTGTGCTGATGATGCCGTAATCGGTAATGAAGGAACTGAAAAAGTTGGTGACTTCCGGGCCGACCACATCGTGATCGTTATGCCGGTATTGTCCGCCCGATACAATCACTTCGATACCCGGGTTTCCGGAAAGCGCCGAGGCAACACTCAGGTTGTTGGTTAGAATGCGCAGTGACTGATGGTGAATCAGCGCCTGGGCGACCAGCTCGATGCTGCTGCCCACCCCCAGGCTGACGGTGGCGTTTTCAGGTATGTCAGCCGCAACACGCCGGGCCATCGTCTGTTTGGCCAGCAGGTTGCGGACTTTGGGGTCGCCCAGCGGGCTTTTTGAAGCACTGGTCGGCAAGCTGACACCGCCGTAGCGGCGGCGTAACAAACCCTGTTCGCACAGTCTGTTGATATCCCGGCGAATGGTTTGGGTGGTGACACCGAAGCGACGGGCAATGTCTTCTACCTCGACATGCTCCTGTTCGCGCACCCATTCGAGAATACTGTACTGCCGTTCTTTGGCACCCATCAGAATAAAGCCACTATCAGTAAACCCTTGTTGATATTGTACGAGGCGCGCCTCGGCATGGTCCAACCCGGTGAACAGAACATCAGCTTTGCCAAATCCATACTAGCGGATTTGCCGGCGAGTTTCGACTGGCTGAAGATGCCGCAGGCAGCCCCGGGCATCCTTTACCGGCCTCAAATGACTTTCTTGCGCAGGGCGCTGGTGACCGCTTCGCCCAGAATAACCAGTGCGACAATCGCCAGCAGAATGGTGGCAACGGACTGCCAGGCAAAGAGGTCAATCGACCCTTGCAGCAACACCCCGATGCCACCGGCCCCCACCAGACCCAACACCGTGGACTCGCGGATGTTGATGTCCCAGCGCAGGATGATGATGGCAAAGAACGCCGGCATTACCTGGGGCACAATGGCGTACAGCACAATCTTCATTTTGCTGGCGCCGGTGGCTTCCATGGCTTCGACCGGACGCCGGTCGATTTCTTCGATGGCCTCGCCCATCAGTTTGCCGATAAAACCAACCGACCGGAACATCACCGCGAGAATGCCAGCCAATACACCCGGGCCAAAAATGGCCACGAACAGCAGCGCCCAGATAATGGTGTTCACTGAGCGGCTTGAGACCAGGATGAACCGGCCCAGCCACAGGGTAGCCTTGTTCGGTGTTGTGTTCTGTGCCGCGATGTAGGAGACCGGCAGGGCAATAAAAATGGTCAGCAGGGTCGACAGAGTGGCAATGTGTACCGTCTCCAGCATGGCGTGGAAGATGGCATTCCAGGTATCGAACCGTGGCGGCCACATGCGTGCGCCCAGGTTTTGAATCTGGTTGGGGGCATCCCAGACCCAGGGCCAGAAAATGTCGATGTCGCGAACCGCCCAGACAATGGCGATCAGTGTGACCAGGTAAACCCCGTAGCGGGTCCACTGCTCTTTGCGGTCGTAGCGAGACCAGACGTGATCGGACAATTTTTCAGCGTGATCTACCATACTTTTTTCCTCACCCATCCGCTGATGCCTTCACTGACCAGAATAATGCCGATGATCATCAGCAGTATGGCAAGAGCAAAATCGTAATCGTAACGTCCGAAAGCGTTCATCAGCGTGCCACCGATACCACCGGCGCCGACAATGCCGACTACGGCCGAAGCGCGTAAATTGCTGTCGAGCTGGTACATGGACAAGCCAATCTGTCGCGGCATGATTTGCGGAAACACACCGTAAACCAGCATCTTCAGATAGCCGGCTCCGACCGAACGCATGGCTTCAACCTGGCCCCAGTCGATCTCTTCTATTTCTTCCGCCAACAGCTTGGCGACAAAACCGATGGAGTAGAGCGTCAGGGTAAGAATGCCCGCCAGTGGTCCAAAGCCAACGGCTGCAACAAACAGAATGGCAACGATGACCGGATGAAAACTGCGCGACACAATGATGATTGTGCGCCCGAGTAAATACACCGGCAACGGAGCGACGTTGCGCGCTGCCATGACCGCGATGGGTACCGACAGAAACACACCCAGTAACGTGGATAAAAACGCAATCTGGAAGCTTTCCTTGAAACCGGTCCATAGCAAGCCGGCGCGTTCAAAGCTCGGAGGAAAGGCACCGCCAAAAATTCTTAGCGCACGCGGCAAGCCTTCTGCAATGCGTTCCCAGTTGAAAGGCAGTGTTGAAAAGGCCCAGTACAAATACACCAGGGTGATGGCAACCAGCCCATAGCGAACCCAGGGGTTGGCAATGAAGGGGGGTTTCTTCCAGACCCTGCCCGACGACGCATCGGTAGCGGTTCTGACGGGTGTCATGCCAGTGCCTCCTGAGCCGTCTGGTGTTGCGGTTCACCACCGTCTTCTTCCGGCGATTCGATGCCGCCGTAAATGGCATCCAGTGCGTCCTGATTAAAATCTTTGGGCGCGCCGTCGAAGATCATCTGGCCATGGCGCATACCCACAATGCGGTCGGTATACATGCGGGCCTGGGTAACGTTGTGAATATTGATCAGCACCGGCAGTGACATTTCACTGGCCAGGGTTTGCAGCAAGCTCATGATTTGCTGGGACGTTTTCGGGTCGAGTGAGGCGGTTGGTTCATCGGCCAGCAGAATCTCGGGCTCCTGCATCAGAGCGCGCACCACAGCAACCCGCTGGCGTTCACCACCGGAGAGCTGATCGGCCCGTTTGTTGGCGTAGTGCGCTATGCCCACGCGCTCCATCAGATTGAAGGCACGGTCAATATCGGTTTGCGGAAAGCGGCGGGTCAGCGCCTGGAAAAACGACACATAACCGAGCCGCCCGGACAGGACGTTCTCCATTACCGTCAGCCGGTCGATCAGGTTGAACCCCTGAAACACCATGCCGATGCGTCGGCGGGAATGGCGAAGTTCGCTGCCGCGAAGATTGACCAGTTCATGGCCGTTGAGCTTGATCGAACCCGAAGTCGGCTCGACCAGTCGGTTGATGCAGCGCAGCATGGTGCTCTTGCCCGCACCGGATGCACCGACTATCGACACAACGCTGCTGCCGTCGACGCTCAGATTAAGGCCTTTGAGCACCGGATCGTTGCGCCCATATCGTTTTACCAGGTTGGTGATTTCTAACATCTGTTTCACTCCCGACGGTGCCTCCAGCCCTTGGGCGGAGGCACCCGTTCTTATTTGAAGCGCTTATTGAAGATTATCGCGGGTGTACTGCACACCATTGGAGGCCTGAATGGTGCGGATGACGCGCCAGTTATCCTTGTAGTTGATCGGGATAAAGGTTTCGACACCTTCAAACTCTTCACCCAGCTCGGTACCGGCAAACTCGAACGTATAAAACGCTTCGCGTACTTTCTCGGCCAGATCCGGGTGCAGGTTGTAGGCGTGGTTGTAGGAGGTGGTCGGGAAGCGGTCGGACTCCCAGATCAGGCGCACTTCATCTTCGTCATACATGCCCCGCGCCGCCATGCGTTCAACCACTTCAGAAGCCACAGGCGCCGCGTCGTAGTCTTTTGCAACGACACCGAGCATGGACTGGTCGTGGCTGCCGGAGAACGAAATTTCATAGTCTTCACCCGGTACCACACCCAGCTCCGGGAACAGGGCCTGGGGTGCCTGGTTGCCGGAATTGGACGTTGGCGAAGTATGGGCGATACGCTTGCCTTTCAAGTCGGCCATTTCATGAATATCGGAATCAACGTGGGTGTACACCTGCAGTGAATACCCAAACTGCCCGGAGTCTGAGCCCATCAGCGCAAAGGGAACGGCGCCTGCCAGGTTAACCGCGAATGGCGTTGGCCCGGTGGAAAAACCAGCCACATGCAAACGCCCGCTGCGCATGGCTTCTACCTGGGCCGAGTTGGATTGCACGGCAAAAAAGCGCACATCCTTGCCGGTTACTTCCGCCAGGTGATCGATGAAGGGCTGCCAGATGTCGGAATAAATGGCCGGATCTTCAACCGGGGTGTAGGCGAAAATCAGCGTGTCGGGATCAACCCATTGTGATTCATCGGTGGGCAGGTCGGCCACCATATCACCGTCTGTATCGCAATACAGGGCGTCGAGTGCGCCACGTTCACAGTCGGCCAGTGCCTGGCTGCTAAGGCCTAGTAGCAGGGCAGAGGCCACTAATGTCGCCGTGGGTGACAGGCGGGTAAATACTTTTTTATGCAGACTCATGGTTGGTTCTCCATTGGGTGCGGTCCATGCTTAAAGGCTCCATGCCTTGAATTGAACATCCTGAAAGGACCTGCCCCAGACGTTTGTTATTGTTAGATGTTCAATTGAACATTCATACTAACAGCAAACCCTTAATAGGCAAGGCTGAATGCCTCAAAAAAGTGCATCTCGGTGCTGGAGTGAGCGTAAGCTATTGAATTCTAACCGGATAATGAATGGCTGGAGATGTTCAATTGAATGATCGGGTGCAATCTGGTGTAACCGTAAATCGGAGTACTGCAAGGTTTCACCAAGCAGGGCGTGTCGCCCGTTCCCGCCCGGTTTCAGGGGTAACGTTCGGCTGTTCGACGGTTTATGAAGGTGCTTTAATTTATTGGTTACCATCTGTCGAAATCGTTCGTTGCCGCCCGACTACACAAGCTAGCATTCCATTAACAGCGTTCCAGGAGACGGACCATGACTAAAATGATTTTCGTGAACCTGCCGGTGACTGATCTCGATAGGTCGAAGGCTTTTTACACGGCCCTTGGCTTCGAGAATAACCCCCAATTCACCGACGAGACAGCCGCCTGTATGGTGTTTAGCGAGGCGATCAATGTCATGCTGCTGACGCATGCCAAGTGGCAGGAGTTCACCAGCCGCCCGATCCCCCCGTCGACCTCCAGCGAGGTGATGCTTGCCCTGTCCTGCGACACTCGTGAGGCCGTGGATGCCATGAACGACGCCGCCGTTGCACACCATGGCACAGCGGATATTAATCCGACTCAGGATCACGGTTTTATGTACAGCCGCAGTCTGGCGGACCCCGACGGCCACGTCTGGGAGCCCATGTGGATGGACATGTCGGCAATGCCTGCAGAATAGTCAGACAAAGGGGTTTTAAACCGCAGTCACGGGAATGCGAGGTGACTGCGGGTAGGTCTGCCCCGAAGGATTCAGGATTTCAAATCCTGGCGCAGGGCCTGCTCCAGCTCTTTGGTTTCGGTAATGTCGAGCAGGGTGATGACGACGCCGTCGATGACGTTGTCGAGGCGGCGATAGGGCATGATTCTGACCGTGAACCAGCGGCCATCGGTGCTGGAAATTTGTTTCTCGGAATAGACCAGTGTGTTCAGCGTTGAATGGGCATCGTCGTTCAGGTCCGGGTAGTTGAGGGTGGTGGTCAGGTCGCTGAGCGGGCGGCCGATGTCGCTGTCGCGAATGCTGATGATCTTTGAGGCGCGGTCGGTAAAGCGACGCAGGTTGAGGTTCTGGTCGAGAAACAGAATGGCAATTTCAATGCTGTTGAGCAGGTTTTTCATGTCGCTCTGCGCCAGGGCGAGGTCGTCGAGCTTGGTCTGCATTTCGGCATTGATGGTTTGCAGCTCTTCGTTCATAGACTGCATTTCTTCTTTTGAGGTTGTCAGTTCCTCGTTGGTGGATTGCAGTTCTTCATTGGTCGATTGCAGTTCCTCATTGGCCGATTGCAATTCTTCGCGAGAGGCCCGGTTTTCTTCACGCAGCGTCTGAATTTCATCCTGGCATTGCTGCAGTTCTTCGGCATGAACTTGCTGAGTGGCTGATTTTGGCGAGCGTTTGCCGGCTTTACTGGTCTTCACCGGGGCGACGTCCCTGAACACGATCATGCTCATGCCGCGCAACGCGTTGGGCTCTCGCAGTGTCTGTACGGTGACATCCACATTTTGCAGGGCACCGCCCGGCAATTGCACCTGCAGTTCATGCAGATGCAGCGGTTCGCTTTGTTCAGTTACCTGCCGCAATGCACTGGCGATTGGGGCGCGCAAACCATCGCGCACCATGGCGTGAAAGTTCCAGTTGGCTTTACCGGCGGCCGGTTCCAGATACTTGCCCGTGCGCCCGCTGATGTAAACGATGTCACCCTCATCGCTGACCACGACGGCGGCCGGGGAGTAGACCTGCAAGAGTACCTGGTCGGCCGCGGTTTGCAGATTGTCGGTGGCCGGAGGGGGGGTGTTGCTGGGTGGCACGGGAAGCTCCTTGGCGATCCGGGTTAGGGGAGGAAACGACTTTACCGGTAATCGGGTGTCGCTGTCCTGCGAATTCTCCTGGCGTTGGTAGAGACGCAGTTTCGATTGAATGGGGGCAAACAATTGGGTGTAACGTCCAACCGTTTCTGAACTGCCCAGCAACAATACACCGTTATTGCGCAGGCTGTAATGAAACAGTGGAATCAGCTTGCGTTGCAGGCTCTGGTCGAAGTAAATCAGCAGATTGCGACAGGAGATCAGATCGAGGCGGGTGAACGGCGGGTCGAGTACCACATCCTGCTGGGCAAAGAGGACCCGGTCGCGCAGCTCGCTGTTGATCCGGTAGCCGTCGTCCTGTGCGGTGAAAAATCGGGTCAGGCGCTGCGGTGACACGCAGGTACTGATGTCGGCCGGGTAGAAGCCGCGGCGAGCAGTGGCTATGGCGTCCGGACTCAGGTCGGAGGCGAATATTTGCAGGGTAACGTTGTGTGGGCGAGGCAGGTCGTCGAGCGCTTCGAGAAACGTGATTGCCAGGGAGTAGGCTTCTTCGCCGGTTGAGCAACCCACTACCCAGGCACGCAGGTTGGCCTCTCGGTCGGGGTGTGCCAGCAGGTCTGGCAGTGTGTGGTCTGCCAGGTGTTGCCATACGGGTGCATCCCGAAAAAAACTGGTCACCCCGATCAGCACTTCCTTGAACAGCAGGTCGATTTCCTGCGGGTTGTTCTGCAGAAAATCGGCGTAATGCGGCAGTGAGTCGATGCTGTGTATCGCCATGCGCCGTTCGATTCGACGGTTCAGGGTGCTGGGCTTGTAGAGTGAGAAGTCATGCCGGGTGCGCCGCTGCAACAGATGCAAAATGCGTTTTAGCGGGGTAGAGGCCACCTGGGTTTCCTGCGGCGGCTCGCGAGGTGAAACCGGGTCGGGCATGTGTTCAATACACGATCGGATGCGGGCGGGCAGATCTTCGGGTGGCGCAACGATATCGGCACAGTGTGCAGCAATGGCGCTGTTGGGCATGGCGTCAGACTGAGCGGTATCGGGTTGTTGCACGGCAGTGAGGCCACCGACGGCTTTAATCGCCTGCAAGCCCAGGGTGCCGTCTGAGCCCATGCCCGAGAGCACCACGCCGACGGCTTTGTCGCCACAGGCGCTGGCCAGTGACGAAAACAGTACGTTGATCGGCAGTCGCATGCCTCTGGGCTCTGCAGGGGGGGCCAGGTGCAGGGCGCCGTCGACAACGCTGAGTTCGGTATTGGGGGGAATGACATACACACAATCAGGTTCGATGCGTTTGCCCTGGGTGGCTTCCTCGACTGACATCGGAGTCGCGCGTTGCAGCAGTTCCGACAGCATCGCTTTGTGGTTGGGGTCGAGATGCTGAACCACGATGTACGCCATCTGGCTGTTTGGCTGAATGTGCGCCAGCAATTGCTCCAACGGAGCCAGACCCCCGGCAGAGGCGCCTATGCCCATGATACGCAGGGTCACTGATCCATCAGTGGCGTGAGCGGAAACCATGCCGTCATCTTGTTGCTGTCAACCATGAGGCTACTGCGCATTTCCAGGCTCGTAACAGACCAGCAGCAGTTGCTCGCGCTCGGGCCCGGGGGTTGCCTGGAACTGCAACTGACGCGGCGGCTGTGTATCTCTGCCGGTTTCAGCCAGGCAGCTGCCGCGGCTTCCGTCTCTGGCAACTGTGGCGAGTAAGCTCAGCAGTTTTGGCAGGTCTCGCGGGTTTAGAAAGGCGTCGAGGTGCTGACCTTCCAGATGCGCCCTGGGCACGCCAAACAATTCTGCAGCGGCAATATTGCCATGAATGACGCAGCTTTCCGGGTCTACCACACAGTAGGCGAAGGGCGCACATTCGTAGAGGGTTTCATAAAGCCCGAGATCGTCGGCCAGGGTTTGTTCGTTAGCGGCGATCTCTTCATGTTGCAGATCAAGCTCCACCTGGTGAACCTGCAGTTCGTGCAGAAACTTGAGGGCATCGTCTGCTTTCTCCGGGTTACTGGATAGGCGATGCAGCAGGCGCAGGGCATCGACACCCATGGTGCCGTGGCCACCACTGGGTGACGTGCCCGCCCGCAACTGGGCTTCAGCCTTGTCGCGCAGCTTTTTGTAGATACTGGGTTGATCAATGGGTGTGGACATGCGTGCTCCTGGCATTTCCCCGGGTTCAGTTACTCATAGTACCTGAATGCGAGATGGATTAATGTGGCGATCTTTTGCAACGGTCAACGATCAAATTTAACGGCGCCGCCGGCTCAGAAAAGCGGTGCGCTGCTGGCCTGTTGCCTTGACCGGTCGGGCTGGCGTTCGATGATTTCATCGGTGTATACCTTGAACGATTGCAGCACGTTCGGCCCGAACGAGGTACTGATGGCAACGTCGGCCGCATCGCGACCGCGGGCAATCAGAATGCGGCCAATGCGACGTTCATTGTTGCGCGGGTCGAATATGTACCACTGGCCATCGAGCCAGGCTTCGAACCAGGCTGCGAAGTCCATCTCACCATAGGGCGGGGGAATGCCGATATCGCTCAGGTAGCCGGTGCAATAGCGGGCGGGAATGTTCATGCTGCGACACAGAGCAATGGCCAGATGGGAAAAATCGCGGCACACCCCCTGTTTCTCCTGCATGGCTTCCAGTGCTGTTCTGGTAGGGCGCGCATGGTGGTAACCAAACTCAATATGATGGTGCACAAAGTCGCAGATCGCCTGGACCCTGTCCCAGCCCGTGGTGTAATGGCCACACACTCGCCAGGCGGTATCGGCGAGCGGGTCGGTTTCGCAATAGCGACTGCCGAGCAGGTAGAGCAATACCTCGTCCGGCAGGTCTTCGACCGGAGACTGCTGTGCGGCGGGGTTCATGGTATCGGCCAAGCCGCTGTCGTCGATGACGGCATTGGCGGATAGACGCAGAATGCCACTTGGGGCCACGAGGCGTGTACAACGGTTGCCATAGCTGTCGACATAATCGACAAGCGGGATGGGCGGTTTTGCTGCAATATCGTCGGGCTCGGCCAGGTCCGGGACGCGGCTGGCGTGCACTCTCAGTGAGAGGATCATCGGCGTCGGTTGCGGGCAGTTGAATTCCAGTTCGTAGCCAATGCGGATCTTCATGGTAAAAGCCTTGTGCTGTCGCGTTCCCGCCATGCCGGGTGTTAGCCGGGCGATGGGTCACTGAACGGCGATGGTGGTTGAATCTCCAATAGCCCAGTATGCGCTTCCAGAGCGGGTTACTCTGTTCGATAAACCACAAAGCCATCCGGGTGATGCACCGGTATGAGGCGTAGCGAACGGAAACCGGCCCGGTTTCCCGCTAATCTGGGCAAGCGTGACGGGTACACTGGCTGACCCAAGTGTTGCCATCCCCCACTTTTCATTTGCCCGATACGGAAAACGAACCATGTCTGCTTCGCTCTGGTTTCTGCTGGTTGGCGGCTTGATGCTGGCGCGGGGGTTAACGGCTACCGTGCTGGAACGCTCGCCCATTACGCCGGCCATGTTCTATCTGGCGCTAGGAATGCTGCTCGGCCCAACGGTATTAAATGTATTTCACTTCAATCCGCTTGAGGAATCGGCCTTACTGGAAATACTCACCGAAGTCGTGGTGCTGATTTCGCTGTTCTCCGCCGGTGTAAAAATGCCGGTGCCGTTCACGCTCTCCAGTTGGCGTGCGCCGGTGATGCTGGCGTCGGTATCGATGATTATCAGTGTCGGTATGGTCGCGGCTTTTACCTATTATGTGTTTGGTTTTCCGCTGGGGGTTGGCATCCTGCTGGGTGCCATTCTTGCGCCGACCGACCCGGTGCTGGCGACTGATGTTCAGACCCGCCACCCCGGCGATCGTGATCCGCTGCGTTTTACGCTGACCAGCGAAGCGGGCATGAACGATGGCAGTGCCTTTCCGTTTGTGATGCTTGGGCTGGGCATGCTGGGTCTGCACGATCTGGGTGAATTCAATCTGCGTTGGGTATTGGTCGATGTGGTGTGGGCAACAGCAGCGGGAATTGCCATCGGGGTGGTGTGTGGCGGTGTTCTGGCCCGGGTCGCCTTTAAACTGCGCGAATTGCCGCCGCGCCATAACCTGATGGATAACTTCCTGGGTATGGGGCTGATCGGAGTGGCCTATGGCCTGAGTCTGCTCGTGGGTGCCTGGGGGTTTCTGGCGGTTTTTTTCGCAGCGGTGAGCTTGCGCAACACCGAGCTCACACTGGCCAGCCCCCGTGCACGCCCGCCCAAACCGGACCTGACGTTAATTGAACCGGAAGCACAAACCAGTGACCCCTATGACGAGCCGCCACCGTCCGTCAGTGGTGGGTCACTGTTGTTCAAGGAGCAACTGGAGCGCCTCTCGGAAATGGTGCTGGTGTTGTTGATCGGTGGCACGTTGTTTCTCGACTCCTGGAGTTTGCGTTCGGTCTTGCTGGCCTTGTTTGTGTTTGTGGTCATCCGCCCGGTGAGCGTTTACGTCGGCTTGCTGGGTACGAAAACCTCCCGGCCTCTGCGTGCCATGGTGGGGTGGTTCGGCGTTCGTGGCATTGGCTCCCTGTACTACCTGATGTATGCGATTCAGCACGGCCTGCCCGAAGTAATCGCGCTGGAGCTGGTTGGCCTGACGCTAATTGTGGTGACCATGTCCATCGTCCTGCACGGCCTCAGCGTCAAACCTCTGATGGAGCGTTTCAAGCAGGATGATGACCCGCCGGATGCCTGAGCAGCGTTGTACTCTCTAGGGTAGGGAGTTGTAAGGCGTTATATATGGCTATATATTTCGGTGGCATAAGCCCTAACGTCAGGAAGCCTACCATGTGGATCCGTCAGACGGTGTTGGCTGGCCTGGCGGCAACGATGCTGCTGATGGTGACGGCGGTGATGCCGGTTCACGCCCAGCAAATTACCCGGGTGGCAGCGGCTGCCCAGCTTCGTTTCGTACTGGAGGCGATAGCGACACAGTATCGCGAGCGTTATCCGGACAACACCATCGAGGTTCAATACGGGTCGTCGGGCCGGTTTTACGCGCAAATCACCCACGGTGCCCCCTTCGATGTGTTTCTCTCTGCTGATATGGACTACCCCGCAGCGCTGGTGGAAGACGGCTTTGCCGCCAGTGAGGCAATGCCCTACGCCATCGGTCGCATCGCGATCTGGAGCAGTACCGTCGATGCGCAATCGCTGGCGCTGACTGACCTGGCCGATGAGCGTTTCCGCCGGGTAGCCATCGCCAACCCCCGGCTTGCGCCCTATGGCGCGCGGACAGAAGAAGCGCTGATTTCTGCTGGCGTCTGGGACGTTCTGCAGCCCCGGCTGGTCTATGGCGACAACGCCTCCGGCACCCTGCAGCTGGTGCAAAGCGGCGCAGCCGAGGTTGGTATCGTTGCCCTGGCACAGGTGCTAAACCCCGGTGTCGCGGCGCAGGGTGGGCATGCGCTGATCGAGGCTGGCGCTCACCAGTCACTGGAGCAGGGGCTGGTGATCACTCGCCGTGCAGCGCAAAACGAGGTCGCCCGGCATTTTGCCGATTACCTGCGCGGGCCTGAAGCGGCCACCCTGTTTCGGACGTACGGGTATGATCTGCCCGCCGACTTACCCTGAGGTGCTGAGATGGTGATAGCCGGCATCGCCGAGGCAGACTGGATAGCCTTGTTGCTGACACTCAGGCTCGCCCTGATCAGCACGGTTCTGCTGCTGGTGCTCTGCGTTCCCCTGGCCTGGTGGCTGGCGTTTACCCCAAGCCGGGCCAAGGTGCTGATAGAAGCGCTGGTGGCGTTGCCGCTGGTGTTGCCACCGACGGTGATCGGTTTCTATCTATTGATTTTACTGGGCCCGAGGGGCGCCATAGGCGGGGCGCTGGAGTCGATTGGGCTAACCCATCTGGCGTTCAGCTTTACCGGCCTGGTCATCGGGTCGATGGTCTATTCCCTGCCCTTTGTGGTGCAACCGCTGCAAAATGCCTTTCAAAGCCTGGGCACCCGGCCGCTCGAAGCCGCCGCGACGCTGCGCGCCGGGCCTTTCGATCGTTTTCTGACCGTTGTGTTGCCGCTGACCCGGCGCGGTTTTCTTACTGCCTTTGTGTTGTCTTTTGCCCATACCCTGGGTGAATTCGGTGTGCTGCTGATGATTGGCGGCAGCATTCCCGGCCAGACGCAGGTGGCGTCAATTGCCATCTACAATCACGTCGAGGCACTGGACTACGGCGCAGCTCACGGCCTTTCGCTGGTGTTGCTGGTGCTGGCGTTCTCGTTACTGCTGGCTGTGTACGCTCTGAACCGGCGTTTTCGTCTGGTAGGGGTGGCGCAATGAAGGTCCGTTTTCAGCTTAAACGGGGTGATTTCACGCTGGATGCCGCCTTTGATCTGGCTGAGCAGGGCATTACCGCTGTTTTTGGTCGCTCCGGCTGTGGCAAAACCAGCCTGCTGCGCTGCATGGCCGGGCTCGAGCCGGAGGCCAGGGGGCAGTTAGAGGTTGCTGGCGTCGTCTGGCAAGCGGACAGTCAGTGCCTGCCAACACACCGGCGTGCTCTGGGCTATGTGTTTCAGGAAGCCAGTCTCTTTGCCCACCTGACCGTGGAGCGCAACCTGCGCTATGGCTGGCGGCGAGTGGCGCCGTCGCATCGGCGCGTTGAGTGGCAGACGACCGTCGAACTGCTGGGGCTGGCACCCCTGCTGAATCGCTACCCGGACCAGCTCTCCGGCGGCCAGCGCCAGCGTGTGGCGCTGGGCAGGGCACTGCTGACAAGCCCTGATCTGCTGCTGATGGATGAGCCCCTGGCCTCGCTCGACAGCGACAGCAAGGCTGAGATTCTGCCGTACCTCGAGCAGCTGCATCGCACCCTGGCGTTGCCCGTGGTGTACGTCAGCCACAGTCAGGATGAAGTGTTGCGACTGGCTGACCAGTTGGTGTTGATGGACGACGGCCGGGTATTGACCCAGGGTCCGGTGGCCCGGGTGCTCACCCGGCTCGACATGCCGCTGGCGCATCAGCAGGGCGCGCAAGCGCTGCTGGAAGGTGTTGTTACCCGCCAGGATGACGCAGACCACCTGACCGAGGTGGAGTGCGATGGCCAGTCGGTTTGGGTTTCTCAGCTGAACCAGGCCTGTGGCACCCGGGTGCGGTTGAGCGTATCGGCCCGGGATGTAACGATCAGCCGGGTACCGGCGACCGACAGCAGTGTGCTTAATTGCCTGGCGGTTCAGATTGAGGCGCTGGAAGCCGACTTGCAGCCGGGGCATGTGCTGATCGCACTCAGGCTTGGGAATCAGACGTTACTGTCGCGCATTACCGAACGCTCACGCCGGCTACTGGCCTTGCAGCCGGGAGATCAGGTGTACGCCCTGGTCAAAGGCATAGCCGTTCACTGAGGTTTTAGGTGTGCCATTAGCGCTGCAATGTCCGATTCAATACTGTGCAGGGCAGTCTGCTCCATCTGCTGGTATTGCCTCAGTACCTGTTCACCCAGTTCCGTCAAATGAGCGCCGCCACCGCCTTTGCCGCCTTTGGCGGTGCTGACCAGTGGTGCCTTGAAGCACTGATTCATGGTATCGATCAGCAGCCAGGCACGGCGATAGCTCATCTTCATGCTGCGCGCCGCAGAGCTGATGGAGCCGGTGGTGCGCAGCGCTTCGAGCAGCTCAATTTTACCCGGGCCAAGCGCGATGGCATCGCCCTGATGCAGGCGCACTTTCAGACTGAAACGGGGCTCTGTTGTCACGCAGTGAGCTCCCTATGGGCAATCGCCGGTTACGGCATAGCCAATAATGGTGCCATTGGGCCGGGTGGTTATGTTGTTTTTGCAGCCGTTGATGTCCCAGATATGAAGCTGCTGTTCGTCAGCGGTCGCATTGGAGCGGTATTCGGGTTCTCCCCACTGCTGGTACAACAGGCGAACGTCTTGCCCGAGGAGGTTATCGTCGTCGTTCGGGGCGGGCATTGGGGTCGTTGCGCACCCTGCCAGCACGGTCGTGGCCACCAGGCATAGCGCCATAAAGGTGACTGGTAATTTTTTGACTAACATCCCGGCGTTCCCTAGGGTTTTACAAAGGTGACTTCTGGTCATTGGCGCAGCCAAGCGACTGGTTTACATCTACTTCACAGCTCAATCAGAGCTTTCCAAGGTAACCCCAGTGTTTGCAATGAACAAGTTCACTCGTCGAAATTATCGCGTAATGCTATTGGCCGGCTTGATGCTGTTTTTGCACGGGCAGGCGATCAGTCTGGCCGAGGAGAGGGAGCAGGTTATGGACGATGTCTGGCTACAGCAGCAACAGGCTGAAACTGGCCTGGTCGGCATGGCGGCTGTCGTGATTCAGGGTGGTGAGGTTCGATACCTCGGCGCCGCCGGTGGTCGCAAGAAAGGGTCTGGCGTTCCGGTCACTGCGACCGATCGCTGGCACATTGGTTCGGTCACCAAGTCGATGACGGCGACGGTACTGGCCGGTTTGGTAGAGGCCGGTGACATAGACTGGGATACACCGCTGCTTCCCGTTCTGGGCATGTCCGACACGGCAGACCCGGGCTGGGAAGGGCTGACGCTGGCGCAGGTGCTCAGCCATACCTCAGGCTTGCCGGCGAACTTTTCGCTACGGGTCAATATGAAGGCATCACCCGAAGAAGCAGATCGCCCGGCTGCACGCCGCCAGGCCGTGCTGGAGGTACTGAGAAAGCCGCCGAAATCCACGCCTGGCTCCGGGTTCGAGTACTCCAATGTGGGGTATACCCTCGCTGGCGTCGTGATAGAAACCCTGACTGGCCAGGGCTGGGAGCAAGCCATGCGCGAGCGTTTGTTCGCGCCGCTGGATCTTGGTAGTGCCGGCTTTGGGCCACCCCAGAGTGGCGGGGAATCACTAACCGAGCCACGTGGCCATCGACACCTGCTGGGCATCACCCTGGCCGCCGGTGAGACAGCAGACAACAATGCCATCATCGGCCCGGCCGGGACGGTGCATATGACGGTCGAAGACCTGGCGCGCTATGGCTACGAGCACCTGCGCGGTGAGCGGGGTGAAGGCACCCTGCTGAGTGCCGGCAGTTATCAGCGCCTGCACCGCCCTGTTCTTGAAAACTATGCCTTTGGCTGGGTGCTGCGTGAAGGCAACGCTGACACCGGGCCCATGCTCTGGCACAACGGCTCCAATACCATGTGGTACAGCCTGCTGGTGCTGGCTCCCGAACGGGATACCGTGGTCGCCATGGTGTTCAATGAAGGTAATGTAGCCCTTGCTGACGCTCTGGCCTGGGAATGGGTGGCGCGGAGTCTTGGGGTGGGACTGTGAGTTGCGAGCTGCGAGCAAACAGTTCACAGCTAGAAGCTTATCTCAGGGCATGAGCGAAATGCTGCACCTTGAGCAAGGTGTATTGCACCCCCGGGTCAGGGCGGGAACCAGGATTGCGACTGACTACTCATAAATACCCTGGCTCTGTACCAGAGCGATGTACCGATAAAGCTAGCCCCGGCCAGTCGAGAGAGTTCGGAGGTAATGGCGGTAAACATATCCATCAGGGCCCGGTCTTGTTCGGCGAAGATTCTCAGGTTGTAGCATTCATCGTGGGTGGGTATGAGTTGTGGCTGTGTCAATTCAGGGTGTGATGGACAACACCAGTGAGGATGATGAGGGTTTATATAGACACTAATGATTATGATTTGCATTTGCATTTGCAGGAGTGGTTATCTACCATCGGCGCTTCAACCATTCAGGAGTGCCAACCATGCTACGCGTGCTGTCTTTGTTCCTTGTATTGATGCTGTACGGAGCTTCCCTGGCGGAAGTCCGGGTGGCTGGCGAGTTGGGCGACGTTGTTTTGCCCGCCCCTCCACAACGGGTGGTGGCGCTGGAGTTTTCTTTCGTTGATGCGCTGGCGACGTTGGGCGTGTCACCGGTTGGCGTGGCCGACGATGGCGATGCGGCCCGGGTGATCGATCCGATTCGGGCCAAGCTGGATGAGTGGACATCTCTGGGGTCCCGTTCCCAGCCGAGTCTGGAAGTCATCGCCTCGCTCAATCCCGACTTGATCATTGCCGATGTCGAGCGCCACGCCGCCGTCTATGAAGACCTGCAGCGCATTGCACCCACCCTGATTCTGAAAAGCCGTGGCGAAACCTACGAAGACAACCTGAACGCGGTGATGAAAGTCGCTCAGGCCTTCGGTCAGGAAGAGGCCATGGCGGAGCGCATCGCGCAGCACAACGCGATCATGGATGCTTACGCCGCCCAGGTGAACAGCAATGCCACCGTGCAGTTCGCGGTATCGAGCGAGAAGGGAGTTTGGTTGCACGGCCCGCGTGCCTATGCCGGCGGTGTTATTGCTCGATTGGGCCTGAACAGTCCCATCCCGGAAGAGACCGAGCAAGCCTACATCCAGATTACGCTTGAGCGTCTGGTTCAGGCCAACCCGGATTATTTTCTGGTTGGCGAGTACGGCGATCAGACCGCTGTCGATACCTATAAACAAAACCCGCTGTGGTCTGTTATTACCGCGGTAAAGAACGACCATTACGTTGAAACCGACCCGCGCCTCTGGTCGCTCAACCGGGGCATGATCTCGGCGGAAATCATGGCCGGAGAGTTGGTTGAAATGCTGGGTACCTCCACGGCCGCTCAGTAATGACGCTAGCCTTGCCAGTCAGGCAAACCCTCTCACCTTTGTGGCGGATTGGGGCGTTGCTCCCGGTTCTGCTGGTGGCGTTTGGCCTGGCCCTGACCAGCTATTCCCAGTTCGATCTGCGCTTGCGGGATGTTGTCACCCTGGTATTGGCATTCGACCCTGACAATCTGAAACATCAGGTGATCGCGTCATTGCGCCTGCCGCGCGCCCTGGCCGCAACCTTTGTCGGTGCGGCCCTGGCCGTCGCCGGCCTGGTGATGCAGGGCATGACCCGGAACCCCCTGGCATCGCCATCGGTGTTTGGTGTCAGTTCCGGAGCGGCACTGGCGTTCGCCGTCTCCGCGACGGGTCTGATCGCCTGGGTAGCCGCCTTGCCACTGCTGCTGGTGACCTTTTGCGGCGCGGGTCTGGCCGGTGTGCTGGTGTTCTTTCTGGGTGGTTTGCACCGCACGCCCATCCACCCCGTGCGAGTGATTCTGGCGGGCGTCGCGTTGAATTTCCTGTTTCTTTCCATGACCCGGGGCGCGGTTATCCTCGCCGATGAAAACGCCTACGGCGTGTTTCACTGGCTGACCGGCAGCCTCGGCAACGTCACCTTTGATGACGTCCGGTTGGTGGTGCCCTGGACGGTACTGGGGCTTGCCGGAGCGTTGTGGCTTGGGCAACCGTTGAACCTGTTGCGCCTGGGTGAAGAGCGCATGCAGAACCTCGGTGGCGGTTTACGGCAAGTGCGTTGGCTGGGCAGCCTGGTAGTGGTACTGCTGGTTGCCGCTGCGGTAAGTGTCGCGGGCCCGATCGGGTTTGTCGGCCTGATGGTGCCGCATATTGCCCGCGCCCTGATCGGGTCGGATTATCGATTGCTGGTACTGGCCTGTGCCCTGCTGGGTGCGATCCTGCTGCTGGTAGCCGATACGCTGGCGCGTGGACTGCGTTTTCCAAACGACAGCCCGGTTGGCATCCTTACCACGCTCCTCGGTGCGGGTTTCTTTCTGTTCCTGGCACGACGGAAGATTCTGGAGGCCATGGCATGACTCGCTGGTTGCCAATGTCCGTTACCCTGATGGCGATTCTCCTCGTCTTTGCTGCCTGGCACCTGGGGTTTGGCGCGGTAAACATTTCGCCACCGGAGCTGTGGCAGACTTTGGTGCATGGCCAGCCCGACTATGAATTCATTCTCTACGGCTATCGCATGCCGAGGCTATTCATCGCCGCGCTGGTCGGTGCCGCTTTGGCGTTGTCCGGACTGCTGGTGCAGGGGGTGGTGCGCAACCCCCTGGCTTCGCCCGACATTCTGGGCGTCACTGGTGGCGCCAGCCTGGCCGTCGTCGGTTTCTCCATTGCGTGGACCGGCGCCTCCGTCGTCTGGGTCCCGTTCGTTGCACTGGCGGGCGGTTTTGCCAGCCTCGGGTGCCTGCTTTGGCTGGCGCGGCCGGTGCTGAACCAGCCGGCTTCACTGGCACTGGTCGGTGTGGCTCTCTCGGCTCTCTTCGCGGCGGCCATTGATTTCTTGCTGACGATGTATCCTTTGGAAATCAATTCGTCGCTGATCTGGCTGACCGGGTCTGTCTGGGGGCGCAACTGGTCGCATCTGCCGTTAATAGCCCCCTGGCTGGCGGTGTTGATTCCCGTCGCTACCTTTCTCGCCTACCGGCTCGATCTACTCGATCTGGGCGACGAAGCCGCCACCAGCCTGGGCACCCGTGTTGGTTGGTTGCGACTGCTGGCTCTGTTAACTGCCGTGGCGCTGGCCAGTGCATCCGTTTCGGTGTGCGGCGCCATCAGTTTCGTCGGCCTGGTGGCGCCGCATATGGCCCGCTTTCTGGTCGGGTACCGGCACTTGCCGCTGATCCCGGTCTGTCTGCTGCTGGGCGCTATTCTGATGGTCAGCGCCGACCTGTTCGCCCGCATTCTGATGCCTCCGATCGAATTGCCGGCCGGCATTGTCACGGCTTTTATCGGTGCGCCCTATTTCGTTTTTCTGATCACCCGCTACAAACATTGGTGACGCCATGACCCTGAATCCCGCTTTCCATGTCCAGAACCTGAGCGTCGGCTATGACCTGCGCATCATCATTGACCGCCTGACACTCAGCCTCGGCCAGGGCCGACTGACCGCGCTGGTTGGCCCGAATGGCTGTGGCAAGTCCACGTTACTGAAAAGCCTGGCGCACCTGCTGACGCCGCACAACGGGCAGGTCGAGCTGCAGGACGGTGCCACACTGACTGGCCTGAGCACCAAAGCCATCGCCCGACGCATCGCCCTGTTGCCACAGACGCCCCTGGTGCCGGAAGGTATTCGGGTGTTCGACCTGGTTGCCTACGGTCGCGCGCCTCACCTCAACGCCTTTGGCCAGCTTAGAGAGCACGATCGCGAACAGGTACGCCTGGCGATGGCGCGGATGGATGTCACCGGGCTGGCGACCCGGCCGGTATCGCAGCTTTCCGGCGGCCAGCGCCAGCGAGTCTGGATGGCGATGATCCTGGCGCAGGAAACCGACATCGTACTGCTCGACGAGCCCACCACCTATCTGGATCTGGCGCACCAGTATGATCTGTTAGAACTGGTGCGGGACCTGATCGACGAGGGGCGCACGGTGATTACCGTGCTGCACGATCTGAATCAGGCCTGCCGCTTCGCAGACGAGCTGGTCGTCATGAAAGAAGGCCGGGTTATGGCCCAGGGCAAACCGGAAGCCGTCATGTCCGAGCCCTTGCTGGCCGGGGTGTTCGGCCTGGACGCACGCATTGTCCCCGACCCGGAAAGCGGTACGCCCCTGTGTGTGCCGCGCGTCAAACGACCCGTTGCGGCCCGCATAAAGGCGGCTGGTAAGGGGTTTGAGTTTCGAGCTTCGAGCTGTGAGTTAACAGCTCCGAGCTAATAGCTCACAGCTCGAAGCTCGAAGCTCATAGCTTACAAAAACACCCGCCGTTTGACCCATCCGGCGAATTGCTGGCGCCGGTGATTGGCCGATTCAATAAACGTCAGGGTGGCGGGAATCACGACCAGCACCAGCAAGGTGCCATAGGCCAACCCGAAGGCCAGCGAAGTGGCCATGCTTTTCACCAGCTGCGCCTGCACAGAGTCAGCCATAAGAATGGGTATCAGCCCGGCTACGGTGGTGATGGAGGTCAGCATGACGGCGCGAAAGCGCTGGCAACTGGCGTCGATAATGGCCAGTCTCGAGTCGAGTTCCGGTTGTTCAACGCGAATTTCCTGGTAGCGGTTGATCAGAATAATGGCGTCGTTGATGATGATGCCGCCGAGGCCAAACAAGCCGAAGAACGACAAAAACGTCAGTTCAAAGCCGAGCAGCCAGTGCCCGAAAATAGCCCCGGTCATCCCGAGCGGTATGGCCGACATAACGGCCAGCGGCCAGCTGTAACTGCCGAACATCCACACCAGTATGAAGTAGATCAGCGCGAACCCGCCGAGGGCTGCGAAGATCAGGTTCTGCTGCATTTCCTGAATGTCCTGGGCGCTGCCCTGAATCTCGGCCGTCAGTCCGTAGCGGTCGAGAATGGGTTGCAGCTCCTGTGCGCGAATGTCGTTGGCTATGTCGGCCAGGTTAGCGTCTTCGCCGAGCACGTCGGCTTTGACTTCCACGCCCAGTTGGCCGTTGTTGTGAAATATGGAACTGAGTTCGCGCTCGGTTCGAAAATCGACAACGTCAGCCAGGCGCACATACTGACCCGTCGCGGTTCGCACGGGCAGGTCATACAAGGCGCCCGGCGCTTCCCGGTCTGCTTCGGCAAGCCGCACCATTACCGGAATATCATGGCCGTCTTCGGTAAACGACTGGGCTTCAATGCCCATAAAAGCCTGACGGATCTGGGCAGCTATGTCTGGCTCGCTCAGCCCCAGGCCCTGGCCGGTGGCATTCAGTTCGAACAGGCGCTGTTCATCACCCCAGGGCAGGGTATCGCGCACGTTCGCCAGCCCGGCGTAGTCTTCGAGTCGGGCTTTCAGAGCGTCGGCCCCTTGTTTGAGATCGACCAGGGTGCGGCCGGCGAGAAAAAACGTCAGCGTTGACTGGCCACTGCCCTCTTCATTGCCGGTCGACAGATAGGAGACTTCCGGTCCGGCTTCGATTCGTTCACCCCAGGCTTGCAGAAAGTCACCGTTGGAAACCGGTCGGTTGTCGCGGTCGACCAGCCGTGCCTGTATCTGGGTGAAGCCTTCGTCGGCGCTGTATATTTCATACACCTGGTCGACGATTGGCTGGCCATTGCCCAGTGCGGTTTCGGTGTTTGCCAGGGCAGACTTTGCCTGGGCGGTATAGCGGTCAATCACGGCTTCATCGGTACCGTCGTAGAACTCGATGTAGGCGGTCACCATGTTGTCTTCAATGTTGTTCATATCGGTCACCGGTACCAGGCCCGACAAGGGCAGCCCACAGGCCAGCACAAAGAGACCAATGGCAAGGCTCAGGGTGACCGCCCGGTTTCGGATGCTCCAGGTCACAAAAGGGCGATAATAATGTTCGCGCAGCCGGTGGACCCGGTTATCCATCGCCAGCCGAAAACGGCTGCGTGTGGGGTTGCGACCGTGAAAACTGTGGTTCAGATGGCCCGGTAAAATTAAAAAACATTCGATCAGTGAGGCGACAATAACGCTGATGATAACCACCGGTATGGGTCGCAACAGTTCACCAAAGGGGCCGGGTACCAGCAGCAACGGAAAGAAAGCGGCAATGGTCGTCAGCGAGCTGGCCATGACCGGGCCAAACATGCGTTTGGCGGCAACCCGGGTGGCTTCGTCCGGTGCCAGGCCTTTTTCCATTTGGGTCACGGTTTCTTCGCCGACAACAATGGCGTCGTCGACGATGATGCCCAGCGCCATCAGAAAGGCGAACATCGACAGAAAGTTCATCGACCCGCCGGTAAAATACAGCAGAATCAGTGTGCCCAGCACCGAGACGGGAATGCCCATGGCCGTCCACCAGGCAACTCGCCGGTTCAGGAAAACAAACAGAATCACGATGACGAGTACCAGGCCCATCAGGCTGTTTTGCAGCAGCATGTCCATGTTGCCTTGCACGAATTCAGACATGTCCCACCAGACAACGATGTTGGTGCCGGCGGGCAAGCCGGGGCGAACTTCATCCAGCCAGTTGTGGACGATGTCGCTGGTGTCGAGGCTGTCGAGGTGATCGGACCGGTAGATCAGCAGGCGTGCGACGGACTGTCCTTCGAGGACATAATGGCGGGCGCCGGGCGCTACTTGCCGGTTGATGTCAGCCAGGGAAGACAGGGGGTGCTGGTTGGCCAGCGGCAAGTCAGTCAGGGCAATGGCCCCGTCGTCGCGCCGCTGGCTGCCAATCGATGCGCGGTTAAAATCGTCACCTACCTGGCCGGCACTGTCATCCCGGTTGACGGTGCGAACCTGGTTGGCGATCTCGTTGAGCGAGGCTCCGCTTGCCAGTAACCGGTCGAGCGGGACGTCGATGGCGATCTCCTGATCCGGGAAGCCACGCACATCCACATCGGCAATGCCCCGGCTCATCAGGTCGGTTTTGAAATCGTGCACCAGGGGGCGCAATTCGCTCAGCGGCCCGGCTGAGCCAATCAACAGAGAGAACACCGCCTCTTTCTCGACCACCTGCTGGTGGTTGGGTGTTTCGGCGCCTTCCGGAAGGTCGTTAAAACCACTCAGCAAGCCGGACATGTCCGACAGGGCGCTGTCCATGTCGGCATCCATCGTATAGCGCACGATGATCTGACTGTGCCCCTGGCTCGACCAGGACCAGACTTCTTCTACGTCATCCAGTTGTCGAAAAGCCTGTTCCAGCGGTGTGGTCAGGTAGGTTTCAACCGCCTGGGCATTGGCTTCCGGCCAGGCGGTCGATATCTCAATGCCCGGCAAGCTGTAATCGGGCATCAATTGGGTCGGTAATCGGCTGAGCGCCATTAAGCCAAACAGCACCACAACGATCATGATGAGGTTGGCGGCGACCCGGTGCTGACTGAAATAGGCCAGCAGGCCGTGGTTGTTGTGCGTTGTCATAAATTAACCCCGGCTGGTTCGGCCGATTCAGCCTCGGCCTGTGGATCCGGATCCGGGTCGACGCCGGGCTCGTGAACCCGCATGCCGGTAATGGGGTTACTCAGGCGGGTGGTCAGCAGCCGCAAGTCACCGGTGAGCTCGGGGCCCTGAACCACCAGCCAGCGGTTATCGCCTTCCTGATTAATGCCCAGAATGTCGACCGCTTCAGCCTGCAGGCGGCGCTCGTCGGTAATACGGTAGAGCCAACCGTCCTGAAAAACTGCGGCTTCCGGTACCCGGTAACTGAACCTGGCCGGCAGTTGCACGGTGGCTTTGGCATAACCACCCGGTAGCCAGCCTGTTGTGTCGGTCAGGTTGAACCAGGCGGTAAAACCGCTCTGACTGGCGTTCATTTGGGCCTGGGCACGATCGAATTGAAGTTCCGTCTCGCGATTACCCTGCGTCAGGGTGGCGCCGAGCGAATTTACCTCACCGGCCAGGGCATGGGGGAGTTGCACTTTCAATTGCAGGGCGTCATCCGAGTACAGGGTGAGCAATGCCTGGCCCGGCTGGGTGGTTTGGCCGTGGCGGACCTCTACGCTGGCAATGCGACCGGCAAAGGGCGCTCGAATGACAGTATGGTCCAGTGTACGTTGCGCACGTTCCAGGTTGAGCTCCAGCTTGGCACGGCTGGCATTCAGTCGAGCGAGTTCGGCGGGATGACTGTCGACGCTGGTGCGGTGTTGCAAGACGCTTAATTGCTGCTGGTCGACTTGCTGTTGCAGGTCTTCTATTTGTTGCTGGGAGGCGAGCCCGCGTTCGGCCAACCGCTGTTGTTGGGTCAGGCGCGCCTGTAATTGTTCTAGTTCGGCGTTGGCCACTGCCAGAGCCCGGGTTTCCTGAACTTGTTGCAGTTGGCGAATTTCGAGTTGAGAGGTGATGTCGGCGAGGTCGGCTTCGGCCTGTTCGCGTTGCTGGCGGCTATCGAAGTCGTCCAGACGCAGCAGCAGGTCACCGGGTTCAACCCGGCTACCTTCTGTTATAGTCAGTTCAATAATGTCGGCACTCAGCGTTGTTGTCACGGTAAGCTGACGCGCCGCTTCAAGTTGACCGACCAAGCGAATTTCGGGGTGATAAAAACCGGCTTCAGCCCGAACGCTTTCAATACGCCACTCGGTTTCCGCCGCTTCGGTTTTTTCCGGTTCGGGTGTCTGGTTCATCATGATTCCAACGGCCGTCCCGGCCGCCGCCAAAATAGCGGCGCTTACTAACAGCGTCTGCCAGGTTTTCATTCATGCTCTCCTTGTCGCCCCTTGGTTGGGCTGTTGTTATACAAAACGCAAAGTGTTCAGCGTTTTGCCAGGTCGTCACAGTGCCAGCGGTCATATTACTGCCTGTGACTTTTGGATAATGAATAACCGGTCACACCGGGTTGTTGATTTGGTTTGACCCTGGCTCGCGTTGGCTGATCGTCACTTCTTTTGCCGCTAACGTTGACGCCCGCACCGTTGCGATATAGAACGGAGTGATCAGTTTAGGAGCCGCCAGATGTTATGAAATCCATCATTTACCGTCGCTACGGCACGCCTGAAGTGATGCAGTTGCTCGAACAACCCGAGCCCATTGCTGCCAGAGACCAGGTGCTGGTTAAAGTCCATGCCACTGCCATTAATGATTGGGACTGGACGCTGTTGCGTGGCCAGCCATTAATTCTGCGTTTGTTATCCGGGCCATTCAAACCCAAAACGTCGATACTGGGAACGGAAGTCGCGGGCGTTGTTGCAGCACTGGGAGACGGAGTCACCGGCTTTTCAGTGGGCGACCGGGTTTATGGTGATTTGTCGGAAGCGGGGTTTGGCGGGTTTGCTGAATACGTCAGCGTTCCGGAAAAGGCCGTGCATCCGATGACTGCCAACATGACATTCGAGCAGGCGGCTGCCTTGCCTCATGCCGGGTTGCTTGCCTTGCAGGGTCTGGTTGATGTTGGTGGTATTCGCCAGGGCGACAGGGTTTTGATTAATGGCGCCGGCGGAGGTGTCGGTGCGATTGGTCTGGGTATCGCGAAAGCCTTTGGTTGCAAGGTGACCGGCGTAGACAAAGCATCAAAACTCGGTGCACTGAACGCCATGGGATTTGACGACACGCTCGACTACGAACAAACGGATTTTACCCGGCATGGGCAACGCTACGATCTGGTGCTGGATGCCAAAACAACACGCTCGCCGTTGCGGTATTTGAAGGCGCTGGAACCCGGTGGGCGTTACGTATCGGTGGGCGGGTATTTACCAAAACTGTTTCAGTTGTTTTGCGCGGGCCCGGTTATTCGCAAGGTGACGAACAAGCAGTTGAAAATACTGGCACTCAAGCCAAACCAGGGGCTCGACAGACTCAAAGATTTGTTCGAATCGGGTGCCTTGAATTGCATGATCGACGGGCCTTTTGCTCTGGCCGACGTACCCGCCGCCATGGCTCGGTTTGGTCGGGCTGATCATCTGGGCAAAATTGTAATAAGCGTGGTGTAGTGCATACCCATGTACGGGGGTATGCAATGTCAGCTCTCATTCAAGGGGCGGTGCCAAAGGGTCACGGGACCAGGTAACCCGGTACGGGTCAAAGCCGGCGGCAATTCGGGGTTTGATGATCTGGAAAAAGGGCGATACATCAAAATCCCGCGGGGTAAACAGGCTGTGGTGGCGAATATGCAGTATTTCGTCGCGGCAGCGAATGCACCCCGGGTCCTGACGGTCAATGTGTTCTATGTCTGGCAATATGGGGTAGTGAACGTGCTGGAAGGCTTTGGCAATGAGTGAGGAGCAAATGGCCCGGGTCGGGTCACCACTGCCCAGCGCGATCATACGACGCCGCCAGTGTTGTGGTACCGGCGGTGTGGGCAAGAGGTAGCGTACCAGATCAATAATGTTCTTTAAGTCGTACTGGTGCCCCAGGTGTTGCATGGCGTAAGCGATCAGCCGATCTATATCGTCGTCACTGAGCCCTACAGGGCGGCAGATACGGGTATGAAAACTGGCATAACGGCTAACCGGAACCAGCCCTACACCGTCGCGCACATCGGCCTCGATCAGTGCGGGCGTCGGTGAACCCTGACTTCCGGGCACCAGGGTTTCGCCAATGTAGAGCGCTGCGTGCGACCAGGTAGACTGGGTCAGGTACTTGATGCCCTGGCTTATTTTGCTGTTGCCTTCAACCAGTAACACATCGGCCCGTTTCAGAGCGGGTAATACGGAAACCAGGGCACTGGTTTCAACTGACTGATTCTTGGGGTTACCGCGACTTAGGTAAGCGGCCATCATTCGGCCAATGGATTGCATCATGTCTACTTCCGCAAGGTAATATTAAGGAGCCTCTGAACAACTCCCCCAGGGCTCTGCGCGAGCTAAAACGTTTTGCCACAAGGCGCACTTCGCAGCGCAATGGCCGTAGCCCTTGTCAAGAAGTGCAACGCCGGGGCAGAACGTTTTGGCCGCGCCCTACGGGTGGTGCGGCATTCCGACTTTCCGAGGAACGCTGCCACTGCGTTGGACTCATTTGAAAGGTCTAGACATTCCTGCATGAGTCCGCCTTGTGGCAGCGTCCCTCGGATAAGCCAGAGCCCCGGGGGAGTTGTTCAGGGGCTCCTTAACCACCGCTATCGGTTGTTGTGGATCAACCTGACCGGCCCGGGTGCATGTCCGGAAAGCCGCACCAGAGCAGTGCAAAATCAACACCGCCATTCAAGCTGTTTCCCTCTCTTTTTTACTTATAACATTTTGGTATTTAAGTTGCTGTGTTATAGGTCGATTAAAAGGTTATTCTGGTAATACTCAGAAACGTTGCACTCCTGATGCAACACTGAGAATGACCCCCCGTCAATTCAGCCTGAGCACGGGCAAACAACCCAGTCCGGGAGACCATTCCATGGCTCGAGTACTGACCATCAAGGGTTTGATCTACTCACTGTTCGGGTTTGTGGTTTTCTGGCTGGTGGTTATTGGTGGTTATGCATTGTACGGCGTGCATCAGCTCAGTGGCAGCCTGATACACCTGATGTCGGAAACCGAAGACGTGTCTGGCAATCTGGAACAATCGCTGGTTGCCCTGAGTGATCTCGATTCGCAACTGGCAGCACTGTCGGGCGCTCAGGAGTCCTTTGACCGGTTACGGGATCTGGAGCAGCAACTGGAACGCACCGGTCAGGCTGCCGTCGAAATCGACAGTGGCCTGCAGAATCTTCAACGCGTTGCGGCAACCCAGAATGAAAGCTTACAGGCCATCAGCGACCGTTCCAGCCGGATTACGGAAGATCTGGCCCTGGTATCAGGGCCACTGCTGACCATGATCACCACCTCCCAGACCATCAATGGCAACGCGCAGCGAATACTTCTGAACCTGTATCAGCTCTCCGCCGGCATCAGCGTTGATGAATCCGCTATTGGCGATGATGTCATTGGTATCACCCGGGGGCTCGCCATCATGACCAGTGCCATGTTCAATGTCGATCAGAGCGATGACACCCGGCAAGAGCTGATCGAGTTGCGTCGGGAGTTGCGAGCCTTGCGGGGCGACTTCAATAGCTTCACCCGCAGTGACGACGAACAGGAACGAAGCACGCTGTTGCCTGAGTTGATATTGGCAGCCACCGGGGTCGCCGAACGCACCAGTCGCATTCAGAACGGCAGCCTGGAACTGGCCAATACGACAGCTGCACAGGTTAATGAACTGGCAGAGGCGGCGCAGGTTGCCGTGGCTGAGCAGCGGGAAACCAATGCAGAATCCGAAGCTGCACTGGCGAGCACTTTGTCCATTGTCAGCAGCAATAATGAAGTGACCCGGGCATTGACAGACGATTTGTCCAACACCGCCCAGGACCTCGGTGAATCACTGGAGATTATCCCCAGGGTGCAGACTGAGTTTCAGCAATCCATTCAGTCTATAAGAAGCATTGTATCTGCCGACCAGTCGGAACGGCTCGATGCGGTGCAGGACCAGGCGATCAGCCGGCAACGGCAGGCTCAGCATCTGCCGGTGATTTTAGTGTCGCTGTGTGTCATCGCCCTTAGCTTCAGCCTGGTGGCAATTGTTGGTCTGCAGCGACTGCTCGTTCAGCCGATTTCCCGTTTTGTGGCGGGTGTTAATCGGGTTGCCCGAAATGATTTGCGCCAGGAAATTGAAACCCGGGGTGCAATCGGCGAACTCAAAACGGTGATCGTGCAGGTCAATGGGCTGATTCAGTCTTTGCGTCAGAATGTTAATGACATGATCGCAGCCGGCGATGCCATTGCCAGCAGTGTCGCGGCCATGCACCGTACCACTGTAACGACCCAGGCTGCGGTTGAAGCCCAGCAGCGCAGCGAAGCCGAGATTGAAACGGCAACCCGGCAACTGGGTGCCCTGGTGCATTCGGTCGCGGATATCGGTGAGCAGGTGCAGAAGGATGCCAAGCAGGTTGATGGCACGATACAGACCAGTCAGCAGGGCGTTCAGCAAGCTAAAAGCGAAATGGATGCTCTGTCCAACCGTATAGCGGCGGTGAATGACGCCATGAGCCGGCTGAAAACCGACAGCGACAACATCAGTCGAACTCTGGTCGTTATTCGTGAAATTTCCGAGCAAACCAATTTGCTCGCGTTGAATGCAGCGATCGAAGCTGCGCGAGCCGGTGATTCAGGTCGGGGGTTTGCCGTCGTCGCCGATGAAGTACGGCAACTGGCACAGCGCACCGGTGATGCCACCGTCGAGATCGAAGCTCTGACGCAGTCGTTAAAAACCGGGGCCAACAGCGGTAATGAGGCTATCAACGTCAGCCTGGAACAACTTGAACGTAACGTCCGGGCGACCGATGAGGTGGCGAAGGCGCTCAGTGCTGTTATTCATCAGGTGGGTGACATCAATGCACAGAACATTGAGATTGGCAGTCTGACGCATAGCCAGCGCGAGCAACTGGTTATTATCGATCAGGGTATAGACAATGTACGCCACCAGTCTGACGAAGCCAGAAAGACAGCGGAGGCAAATATCAAGGCCAGCCAGGGATTGCAGCAAACCTCCGATCAGTTGAAAACACTGGTCCAACGCTTTGAACTCTGAGGAAACTCTTAAGCCGTTTTAGGGAGTCTCTACTTGACGTTGGACGATGCTATTTTCCCGTAAGCGAGGCAAACGTCCCCGCTGCGAACTACTCATTAGCGCTTTGGCTGGCATGTGGCGACGCCAACAATAACAGCAATGGCCGGATTTTTGCTCCGCCTCTAACGGAAGACCTGTTATGGATTATCGGGCATCTTTAAAGGGGTAGCGTAAGGAGAAGCCGCAATACTGGAATACTGGCGGGCGTGATGCTTTATGGACTGGTATTGGCGGGTGTCGTTTACGCACTCATTGCCTGAGGCTGCCAACCACCTGGCAACCCAAGCAATCATCGGTTAGTTTTGGGGCTCCACACTTGGTCACATACAAGGAGCACTATAATGAAGCAGGTACTGATAACCGGCGCGAATCGGGGTGTTGGTCTGGCGTTGGCCCATTATTATGCTGGCAACGGCTGGCAGGTTATCGGCGTATGCCGCCAGTCGTCGCCGGAGCTGGATGCAGTGGCCAGAAAAGTGGTTCAGGGTGTCGACGTTACCCGAGCAACAGACATTGAAACGCTGGTCTCAGCCGTTGCCGGTGAAAGCATCGATTTATTGATTAACAACGCAGGCCTTTTGCAGGATGAGCAGCTCGGGTCGATCGATTTTGATTCGATTCGCAGCCAGATGGAAATCAACGCCTATGCGCCACTGCGTGTCACGGAAGCGTTGCTGCCCACCCTGAGCACCGGTAGCAAAGTTGTCCTGATCACCAGCCGCATGGGGTCCATCGCCGATAACGATTCCGGAGGGCGCTATGGCTATCGGGCGTCGAAAGCCGCGCTGAATGCCTTTGGCAAGTCGCTCGCTGTAGACCTCAAACCCAAAGGCATCGCAGTGGCGTTATTGCACCCCGGTTACGTTAAGACCCGAATGGTGAATTTTGGTGGCATGATTACGCCAGAAGAGGCCGCTGCTGGCCTGGCTGCGCGCATAGACGGCCTGACGCTGGAAAATACCGGTTCGTTCTGGCACAGCAACGGCGATGCGCTTCCCTGGTGACCTGGAGGCTCCCTCGCTGGCTGACGTTATCGCCCGGGGAGCGAAACGGTCATGGTTTCACCGCCATAGCCGTGCGCCTGATCGCGCCCCTGAACGACCACCCGGGTAATGCCGGGCGTGATGGATACGCCTGACAGGCTTCGGGTGAACGGCTGTTCGCTGGCGTGGTCGTGCAGCAATTCCCGTACCCCCAGGGTGTCTCCCTCCTCGGACATCACTCTGAACGCGTCAGCGTATCGCTGTGGCGTGTCGTAGGGGGATGACAGCGTCACCTGGAAGGTGAAGCGGTCGTCGCCCGTGGCACTGACACTGACGTCGATCACATCCGGGTAACGCTGCTCGGTATCTGTTTCGCCAAACGCCAGACTTGCCGCAAGCAAGGTCACCAGGGCAGTGAACCCCACCATCAGAACAGGTTTCATAACACCCTCTCTTTTACCGTTCTCGTGCCGGGTTAACCACCGGCTTTGCGAATCTGACCGGTTTCCAGCAACTGATTGAAAAAATCGGTGATCGAGTCACGCAGCGGCCGGTATTGCACGCCCAGTTCACGCTCACTCTTGCTGTGATCAAAGCGGATTGGGTGCCCCACGTTGCGACTGACCATGGCACGAGTCATGGCTTTATCCGCCAGTGGCCCTACCAGCCAGACCAGCGGTTTGGGCAGAATGCGCTTCGGGAAGCCGTACCCTTCGCCAAATTCTTTGCGCAGAATCTCGGCGAACTCGATAAAACTGCTGTCGTGACCGGAGACAATGTAGCGGCCTTTGGCATGCGGCATGAAGGCGGCTTTGATGTGCGCATCGGCCACTTCACGCACATCGACAGCCGCGATGTAGAAGGCAGGAACGCCCGCCTTGAGTCGACCACTGGCAAATTGTTTGAACATGCCGAGCGAAGCCGAAGTACTGCGCGGGTTGATGCCCGGCCCCAGCACCAGGGAGGGATTAATGGTTACCAGATCCCAGCGCGACTGTTTTTCCACGGCCTCCCAGGCGGCCTGTTCGGCCAGGGTCTTGGAGTAGGAATACGGCTGGTGGGTCAGCGACGATGTCCGGTTCCAGTCGGTTTCATCCAGAGCCGGCTTGCCGGAGGTTTCCAGATCGATGTTGTCGCCATAGATGGCCGCGCAGCTGCTGGTCAGTACCACGCGTTTGACGCTTTCGGTGTTATTCACACTGTCGAGCACATTCAGGGTGCCCTGGCGGGCCGGTTCGATCAGGTCTTTCTGCGCATCGTCGAACGACAAAATAAACGGAGAGGCGGTATGGAACACGACTGAACAGCCGGCCATGGCGTCGGAATAGGAGCCCGGGTCGAGCAGATCGGCTTTGAACAGTTTCAGCGCGCCCGGAGCATTCTGTTCCAGTTGCTTGAGGTGTGCGACCTTGTCGGCGTTGTCCGGGTCGCGCACGGCGGCGTGCACGGTGACGCCGGCGTCGAGCAGGTTTTTCACAATCCAGCCGGCGACGTAGCCGGTGGCGCCGGTCACCAGTACGGACTGATTCGGGTCTATCGTTAATGCGTCGGTCATAGAATGGGTTCCTGATACATTGTTGGGAGAATAGGGGCCAGTGGTTATACGGCCACCTGGCTGGCGGCGATGGCTCGCATAGCATCGGCCGCTATGTCGAACGATTTGAACCGGGCCTTGTCGTCGAACATCTGGCCGGTGAAGATGATTTCGTCGACATCGGTCCGGTCGATAAAGCGCCGCAACCAGGCTACCACCTGGCCGGGTGTGCCTACGGCCGATTCAGCCAGAGCGTGATCCACCTGGGCGCGCTCAATCGGGCTGCCAACCTGGTCCGGCTCGACCGGGGGTTTCAATGGGCCCGGTGTGCCGCGACGCAGCGCCATGAACTGCTGTTCCACCGAAGTTTTCAGCACCCGGGCCTGATGCTCGGTATCGGCCGCAAACACATTCACGGCTGCCATGGCGTACGGAGCGTCCAGATAGTCGGATGGCTTGAAGCGTTCGCGGTAAATGGCCAGGGCCTGATCGAGATGGTCGGGCGCAAAGTGTGAGGCGAACGCAAACGGCAGGCCGAGTGCGGCGGCAAGCTGGGCACTGTAGAGGCTGGAGCCGAGCAACCAGACTGGCACTCTTAATCCAGCACCAGGCACGGCCTGCACCGTCTGGCCAGGCTGTACCGGTTCAAAGTAGTGCAACAGTTCCTGCACATCGTCCGGAAAGGTATCGGCCGCGTTCATTGGGTTACGGCGCAGAGCCCGCATGGTGGCGCCATCGGTGCCGGGCGCGCGGCCGAGGCCAAGGTCCACCCGGTCTGGGTAGAGGGCGGCCAGGGTGCCGAACTGTTCAGCGATGGTCAGTGGTGCGTGATTGGGCAGCATGACACCACCGGCGCCGATGCGGATACGCTCAGTACCTTCGGCGACAAAGCCGAGCGCTACCGCCGTCGCGGCGCTGGCGATGCCGGGCATGTTGTGATGTTCGGCCATCCAGAACCGGGTGTAACCGGCTTTTTCGGCGTGCTGCGCCAGGGCCCTGGAGCGATGCAAGGCCTCTCGGGCGGTACTGCCCTGATTGACGGGGGATAAATCGAGTATCGAAAAGGCGGTCACTGTGATCTCCATGAGCGAATTCAGTGAATGATGCCCACAACATGAGGGGCATCCCGCCAGTCACAAGGTGTCGATAGTCACGGTGCCAGTGTAAGCAGGATCTCATCTCCGGCACGGGCAATGCTGTCGGGGCTTGGATCCTGGCTGGCGATCAGCGAGTCGTCACTGGCGTCTGTGTCGTCCGCAGCCAGCGCAACCCTCAAGCCCAGTTGTTCGAGCACGGCGCGGGCAGCAGCGAGGCTGCGTGGGTTCCCGTCCCGGTCGGTTACCAGATTCGGCACCAGGCGCAGTTCATCGACACCGTCTGGTGGCGGGATGGGCACTATGCGAAAGGTCAGCTTGGCACTGACGTCGGCACTGAATCCGTACTGGTTGGTGTAACCGGCATCGACCGGTGAGGCGTAGAGCTTCCGGCTGGTGTTCAGTCCCTGTCGCCCAAGCGCCGCGCGAACCGCCGGCACCGGTGTTTTCTTAACCGCGGTCGCCTGTGACGCGCCGGCCGCCCCCTGCCCCAGGCGCAAGGCCACCCGAACTTCACCGGTCGTTTCCGGCAGGGCGTAGAAGGTGGGCCGGTAGCCGATGTCCTGCAATAGCTTCATTTTGGCGTCATTATTCTCGGCGTACAGCTCGAGCACGGCGGCCAGCGATCCGTCATCGAGTGCCTGTTGCGCGCTTGCGACGCCTTCGCCGACCGAGGCAATGACATCGCCCAGTGGCGAGGCCACTACATCTTGTACCAGTGAGCGCAAATTTTTCATGGACGTGCTCCTGTTGTTAATGACTCGAGTTTCGGAGTTCGCGGTTGGTTACGTTGCCAGTCGCCCGCACCGGCCACCAGGTAGGGCTATCGAGGGTCGGCGTAAACCCGTCCATGGGGCCTGGACCGCAGCATCCTTGCTGCGGACCACCCTCGATAGCCCTACCTGGCACCCGGTGCTAGTCCTTTGCCTGCGAACTCCGAAGCACCGGAAAGGCCCGTGTATCAGGATCATTTCGGCGCAGCCTCTTGTTTGCGTTCGCCAAACACCACCATGACCGAGCTGCCGTGTTCCGCTTCGCTGCTGGGGGCCGGGTGTTGGCTGAGTGCCTGGCCGGGCACGCCCGCGCCCTCGGCAAGTTGCTGGTGGGCGCTGGCCATGCGCAACCCGACTGATCGCAATACCCGGCGTGCGGCACTTTCCGTCAGGCCGATGACGTCCGGGACCGACGTTCTGGTTGCGCCTGTATCGGACGATTCACTGATCAGCTCGGTGCTGAAGCCGCCACCGGCTTCGCCCATTACGATGGAACTCCCGTCGTCCGACATTGATCCGCGCAGATCGATTTTCACGTTACCCAGCCGGTAAGGCAGCGCCTCGGCTTTCATGCGGGTATTGGAGCTGCTTACCTTGGAGCCCAGACCTACCAGCACGGTTTCAATCGCGGCCGGTTGGCGGGTGTTGGATTCCAGTTGTTTGACTTTTGCAGCCAGCGCTTCCTTTTCGGTCGCGGTTTGCGACAAGTTGGTTTCCAACGTGTTGATGCGGCTTTTGGCGGTTGAGAGTTGTTCGTTGGTCAGCGTAAATTCCCGGCTTTTATCCAGCAATTGGGCGTTCAGCTGCACTTCGCGGGCTTTGAGCGTATCCAGTTCTTTGGTGTTCAGCAGGGTGGCGGTGATGGCCGGGTCCAGCTTCGCTTCGGTGGCTTCTAGCTGTGGGCGTGCCCGTTCTCCCGCCACATCGACCCGGGTCAGATTGGCGGTCAGCGTCGGGTTGGCCATTACCAGGCGGTTGACGGCCAGCGTTGAAATCTGTGGCGCAACCGGTGCCCCGGCCACTGACTCGTTGGTGCGGGCAAAGCGAGGGTCGACGTGTTGCAACCGGTGTGCGGTTTCTTCGAGACGTTCGATTTTGCCAAAATCGAGAAACAGGGTTTGCTGACGGGTGTCATATTGCATCAGCCCGCCGTGAGCCAGGACGCGCGGCGCCGGTGAACCGGTTTCAGTCAGGCGCATTGCCGGAGCCATGGTCTCACTGACAACGGTGGCGGCGCTGGTTAACGTGGCTTTGCCTTCGGCGTCGGTTTTGCCTCTGGCAACGGGCTGCCAGCGACGGCTTTTCAACTGGTAGGCTTCCAGACTCAGGGTATGGCCTTCGGCGACTTTGCCTTCGTCGGTCAGCAGGTGAACGGTGGCGACGACTTTGCCCATCAGCTCACCTCCTTGCCAATGACCAGGCGCAGGGTTTCAAAGCCAAGCTCTGCGACCAGAACCACCCTGGCGGCGGTTTGCAGGGCACCGCCGAGTTGCACTTCAGTGACCGCCACGCCCGACTCATCGGTTTGCACCACCGCACTGCTTAGCGACACCGCCGTTAGCCGGGGTGAGCTGACACCAGCGGCTTTGGACAAACCGATTGAGGCTTCGCGGTCGAGGTTCAGTTCAATGTCGGCACCGGTCAGCACTTCGCCAGCGCTGGTGGTGGCCGTAAAGGTCAGGGTGCGTCGGTTACCCGTTGCAGTGATGTCGGCGGCCAGTTGCGGGACCGGCATCCCTTCGCCTGGGGGCACGGCCACAAACCGGCCGGTAATGCGGCTGGTCACTTCCTTGGACGCTTCGCCACTGCTAACCGGGGCAAAAATAAGTCGGACGCCGCCGCTGGATTTGGTTTCTGACTTGAGTTGAAAGCCCACTTCGAAATCCAGGTGCGGAATGCGGTATTGGGGGGCGGGCCGTCCGTAACCGTCGAGCGGCGCAATGCTGTTCAGTTCTTCCTGGGCTTCGCGCAGACTTTCGGCAATGCCGACCAGAACGCTTTCCAGCGTGTCCGCAATGAATTTTCCTTCGCTCATTCAACTACCTCGTTTAATGCCCGTTGCTTGAACGGCTGTTGCCTGTCTGTAATGAAAAGCAGGGCGTATCAGACACTGTCCTGTTCCCGTGATCGTTCGCGCTGTTTGGCCAGCGCCCGCTCCCGGCGCTGCTGATCGCGTTGTTCCGCCTGTTGTTGTTCGCGCCGTCGCTCCAGAGCGCGTTGCCGGTTCGCCTGCATGCGGGCGAACAGGTCTCCGGAGCCGCCGCTGTCGAGCGACAGGCGCTGTTCGCGACGATCGGCGTAGCTGGAAAACCGGTCCATGGCGCCAGTCAGGCGTTGTTCACGGGCTTGCCAGCCGGATTCGATGCGATCGACAACCTGCTTCGGTGCATCGAGTGCCGACTGGGCGCGGTTCAACACTGAGCTGGTTTTGTCGAGCCGGTCACCCTGTAGCGTATTGCGCAGCTCGGCCCGTTCTGCTTCGGATACCCCTTCGCTGGCCAGTTGCTGGTCGAGATCGCGCAGTTGATCGCGAGCGCCGTCGACTGACTGCCGGGCGTCTCGTACCGGCTGGCTGACCGATTGCAGTGGCGTCAGTGCGTCGCCAACGCGACGCAAGCCAGAGCGAGCCTGACGGCTGGCCGTGGCAAAGCGATTGTCCGGCCCCTCGCTCAGGCCACTGCGGCCCGGCAGCCCGGCATCCATACGGCCTTCGAGTGGCGACGCAGGAAGACTGCCGCGAGGCGTACCTATCGGCGCAAGGTCACTACTCTGCCGTTGCCGGGCGGCAGCCCGTTGTGCAGCCCATTCCTGCTCCTGCCGGCGCCGTTCGGCGAAGCTGGCCACCGGAAAACGCTGGCTGATGGCCGGGTCCTGTTGCGGATCACCGGTCAGGCCGCGCAGTTTCGATTCCAGTTCATTGCGCCGGGTCAGAAGCTGGTTGAGCTGGCTGTTCGGCGCCAGCCGGGCGGCCTCGGCCAGATCCGCTGCCCCACGATTGCCTGTTACTGCAGCAGAGGCTGGTAAAGGCCCAGCGGACGATGTTGAGCGCCCGTTTGAGTCCTGATCCAGGTCACGCCAGGTCCTTCGGGTCATGGTTTACTCATCGTCGGCGTCGGTCAGGGTGCTGGCAATCATTGAGCGGATGCGCTCTTCCAATATTGCCGGGGCCGGTACCGGTACCAGCTTGGTGCGCATCAGCGAGGAGCCCTCTGCCGAGTACTGATATTTGGAGGAATAACTGGCCGACACTGAACTGACGCTCATTTTGGCGGAGGCCGAAAAGAACCCGACCTTGCCGCTGACCGAGGCATTCACATTGGTGGATGAGCGTTTGAAGTTGGTCTCCCGCGACATCGAAATCGACAGTTTCAGTTCGATCAGAGTGTCGACAAACTGATAGAAAGTGGGCACGAAGCCGAGCTCTAGCAGGGAGTACTCATTGCCATCGCCCAGCTTCACCAGCATGTTGCGTTCCGGTGGTGTGGTTGGCGTGGGGGCCGGTTCACCGTCTTCGGGTTCCGGGTCGGGCGCATAGCCGGCCATCATCCGGGCGATCTTGAGTGATACCAGATCGAGTTCATACTGGGCTTCTGCGATGCCTATCCCGAGCGTTCGAACCATCTCGGGGAAGGGCGTGTTTTGCATTTCTGTGCCAATGGACATGGGTTAGCCCTCCGCCTGTCGGCCGCAAAAAACGTGCGGGAATTTATGCATCGTCGTCAGTGTCCAGACCCAGGTCACGGCGCCGGACTTCCAGGTTAGCTTCGCGCCGTGCTTCTTCGGATTCCATGAAAGAACGAATGCGATCTTCCAGTACGGTCGGTGGCGGCACGGGAACGATCTTGGTACGTAAAATGGATGCACCTTCGGCGGTGTAGGAATATTTACTGGAATAAGTGGCATCGACCTGGCTGGTGGTGACCTTGCTTTCTGAGCCTGATGATTTGGAAGTGCCCCAGAACGACCGTTTGCGCTTGTAAGCATTGGCCCGGTCTGTGGTTTTGTTGCTGCGGGTATGAGTGTACTCGCGTTCACGGGTAATCTTGATCGCGATCTTGACTTCGATAATAGTGTCGACGAATTGATAGAAGGTGGGTACAAAGCCGAGTTCCATCATCGAATGTCGAACGGGTACCCGAATCTCGAGTTTTTTCTGGTCGGCATTCAGGCTGGCCACATCATCAACATCGTGCAGGTCTTTGGCGATCTTTTTGACCAGATCAAGCAGTTTGACGGCCTCGTTCTCGTCTAACGAGCCTGAAACGGCATCATCAACGGTGGCATAGGCCACAGCCTCGGCCAGGGTCATGTATTCGTAGCCAAAAAAGACCCGGCTGTCGTCGAAGGTGACATTGCCACGTTCGTCGTACACCGTGGTCAGACCACCCATCATTTCAGCGACGTTGATCGAGTTTTCATCGAGCTGATACTGACCATCGGCGATGGCAAAGGCCATTTGCCGGATCATATCGCCCATGGGTACATTCAGCAGTTCTTGTCCAATTGCCATTGCCGCTCTCCTCTGGCTGACTGTTCAGTTCCGGTTGGTCAGATCTCTTGCTGGTATTGTTGTTTCAGTAACAATAAAAACGTTTCCGGCGCGGGCAACGACACCAGCCGCGCCGCGATGGATGACATGCCTTCGGCCGATACCGAGAACTTTCGGGCATAGCCCACATCCACCGACGCCGCTGCCATGAAGACGCCGTATTGAACGCCCACCTGCACCCCGACATTCACCGAGGTTTCGGTGCTTTCCGTCATGCTGAAGCTGAGCTTGGCTTCCACCGTCGCCTCGGTAAATGCATAAAAGCTGGGCACAAACCCGAGCGATAACAGGTTGTAGGTGGTGTCGCCAATTTCGACTTCCGACTCGGCCAGCGACTGCGCAATCTCGATCGAGTTTTTATCGAGTGCCAGTTGCGCCTGGGCAATGGCGACCCCCAGCTTTTCAATAATTTGCGGCAGCGGGGCCGACATTAACGAGCGAGTAACCGCCGGTACCTCACTCATGATGAATGCTCCTCGGTCGTTGCTTCATGGCCGTTCAATCGTTCTGTGCCAGAAAGGTTTTTATGGTTTCCAGAAACTCCGGTGGCGCGGGAATGGAGACCAGCCGCGCCGAAATGGAAGAGTTGCCGGTGACGTTCATTTCAAACTGACGTGAGAAACGTACATCCAGTGATGCGCCAACCGCCACGGTGCGATTGCCGGTGTTTTGCCGCGTAAGACTCGACGACTCGGTGCGCGTGAACTGCCGGGTTACGGTGACACCCTCGGTTCCGCTGATTTGTATCGAGCGTTCTTCAGACGACACCAGGGTCAGCCGGAACGGTGCGCTCTTGCCAAACACCGTCACCACATTGGCCTCGGCGGAGGCACTGAAATCGACACTGGCGTTGGCGTTAATGTCGTTTTTCAGGTTCTCGGCATAGGCTGACGGGCTGCCCGCCGCATGGCCTGCGGCTGAAGCGCCGGAGAAGGGGAAATCGGTCCCCTCAATGGTGACTTTCTTGCCAGACAGAGACAGCGGTTGAGGCCGGTACAACCAGGCGAACCCATTGCCGCTGGTACCGGGCGTGGTTTTATCCGGTGTGACGCTTTCGATTGTCAGGCCTGAGTTGGGCGAGCGCACCAGCAGGTAGTAGACCGAGCGGTTTTTAATGCGAATTTCTGCTTTGCGAAAATTTACGTTGTCAGGCGTACCACCGGCAGTGAGGGCGTCGGCAGAGCCCCGGGAAGCCTTTCGGGTAACCTTGTTGGCTGGCAGACCCTGACCCACCAGAATCCGGATGATCTCATCCGCCCGGCGGTTGCCCAGATCAATGTTGCTCTGGTCGGAACTGGAAGAAGATTGGTTGCGATAGGGTTGGGCGTCGGCAAAGCCTTCGACTTCCAGGTCAAAATTATGATCCTTTGCGAACTGGGCCAGATAGCCGAGGCTTTGAATCATGTCGTCGTTATAGGTAGTGCCATCAATGCTGAAGGTTTCCAGGTGGTGCTTGCCTGTTTTGAAATGGGTGGTGGTGATTGGGACAGTAGGCGCATAGAGCGTTGCGGTGTAACCCGCTCCTTCCACTTCGGTTTTCACATGGTCGGCGTATGCCTGCAGTGACCCCTGAGCGGTGGTGTTTACGGTGGTACTGCCATTGAACTCATAATCGGTAGCGCTGTTGGCATCGATCTGAATCACGCAGCGGTCGAAGCCGCCGCCCTTGAACGCGACGGTGCGGTCGGTGGTGGCAACTTTTTCGGGTTCGGCATCGGTGCTGATGGCGAAGCTACGGTCAGGGTGTTCGTACAACAGGCGCGGTACACCAGCCTGGGCATCGGACGTCACGGCCTCCTGCAGTGCGCGGATGCGTGCCAGAGGGTCATCACCGCTGATCTGGAATTGGCGGCCGCCCAGGGTCAGTGCGCCGGTACTGGATGATTGCACGCTGATTTCAGCGGTGCGCTCACGCGAGGCCGTGCTCGACCCGCTCTCGGTGCTTTCACTGCTTTCGGACTGGTTACTGTCGGAGGTTTGAGTGTCGCTAAAGGAACCGTTCAGGTTCAGACCTACACTCAGGTCTTTTTCGACGCGCAAGCTCAATTGCAAGGAACAGGCAATATCGGCGTGCTGGTAATGATAAAACGCCGGCGACAAACCCAGGTCGAGTAAGGTGCGACCGCCAAGCCCGTCTCTGGGGGTAATGAATTCGGCGATTTGATCAACCGAATTTTCATCCAGTGCCTGTTGCGCCTCGGCAATGGACAAGCCCAGAGTTTTAATGAATTCGGCGACACTGGCGTCTGCCAGTACCTGGCCGGGTGTGAGTCCATCGTAATCTGCCATTGCCTTTCTCCTGGCCGCCTGAAGGCGGAGTCATCAGCGGTTTATAACAGTGAACTGCGGGTGCGGTGCGACGCCGGGCCGGCGGTCGCCGCTGCCGGTAACGGGCGTGCCCGGCGAGCGTCGACCTGGTCGGCACGAACGCTGAAATAGTGATGCTTGCGCTGAGCGTCGGTCAGGCGGGCCGGGTCCGGGTGCAGACCGCGTTGCAACCAGCCGATCACCTGTTCGGTCAGCCCCAGGGTGTTTTGCCCAGCAATCTGGCGTGCCTTTTCCAGGCTGGCAAAGGCCGCCTTGCGATCGCCGAGCTTGGCGTAGATCAGGCCCTGGCGTTCGAGGATGCTGCCGTGATCCCGGGCGTGCAGCTGGCGCTGGTTGCCCGGCTCCTGGCGAAGGGTCTGATAGTAGACATCCGCCTTTTCGCAGTAGTCCAGCACGTCCTGATAGCTGCCGGTCAGTTCCAGACTTTCCAGAACGCATTGGCTGTAGTGCCGGAAAAACACTTCGGGTGCCCGGGCCGATACGGCGAGCTTGATGGCCTCGCGATAGTGACGCAGGGCTTCATCATGGTCGCCTTTTAGTGCACAGCATTTTCCGGCTTCAGCCACACCGAGATGGTAGGCGTGCGCGTCAGCGCTGGTTGGCTTGTCTGACTGTGTTGCCTTCGCCTGGGTCATGAGGCTATCTCCACCAGTTCTGCGGCTGTGCCGGTTGCCTCCAAAGCACCGCGTACCACCCGGGCCTGCAATTCAGGCAGGGCGTAGGGCAATTGGAAGGGGAGTGCAGGCAGGGTCGCTTGAGCACCGTCGAGCAAGCCCAGAGACTGCAGCGTACGCTGTAATTGCCGGGGTTCCCGTGTGTGCGTGATCTTCAGCCCCAGTGGCATAAAACTGATCAGGTCGGCACGGACGCTGAGCCCGGCCTGTGTCAGAGCCAGCAACGTGGATTGCAGTTGCTGGTTGGGCAGTGCTTCGATCAGGGTGATGGGGGTATTGGCAAAGAGTTTCGGGATGATGTGCTCGGGGATGCCCGCTAATTCGCCAAGGGCGGCACAGGCGTCGGCGGTGGCGCCCTGGCCGGGTTCGGTCAGCACCAGATCGTAGCGCAGAAAATCCTGATTGATCACCCGCAGGGTGTTGGCTTTCTGAAAGGCGGACCAGAGCGCATCGGCCTGGGTTTTATCGAGGTCAATCAATACGCAGCCCTGATCGGCGATGGGCTGATAACCCCGGCGACGCAGTTCCAGTCCGGTACGTTGGGCCTGCTCGGGGCTGTCTACCGTCAGAAAGACGCTGTAGCGAGCGGTTTTCGGGTTTGAGGCGATCAGTTCAATGCCATCGCCCAGACGGTCACGCAGCGCAGTTAGAGTAGCCTGGCTGACATTGCCGAGAATGATGCCGGGCGGCGAGGTGAGCAGGTGCGATGTCTCAGCGGCGGTCGTGCCCAGAAAGCGCGCGAGTTCATCGAGGATGCGGTCGTAAGCCTGAACGTCAGTGATATAAGCGGCGATATCGAAGTAGTCATGCGCAGGCGTCAGGGGCTGATCGCAGGAGTCAATCCGCGTCTCGTAGCCCAGGCTGGTCAGCAGTGATTGCATCTGTTCGGCGATGTCGAACGACACCCGGTCAACTAGAATGGAGGGCGCGCGGTAAAGGGCATTGAGTACGCTTTGAACGGAAACGCCGAGTCCGAGTGCGATGGATTTGGCGGACGCCGGTGTGGCCTTGCCAATAGAGGTGACGACCAGTCGGTAATCACCTTCAGCAGGCGGTGTTTGTGGCACAGTATTGGCTGAAGCGTCAGACATGGGCTAACCCCGTCCCTAGCTGGTGCAATGACACCAGTGGATGTTCCTTGTCCACGCAGACAGCAACACGATACGGGACACCCAGGTCACTTCACGATCAGATCATCGCGACAACGTAAGTGCATGAGGAAGAAAAGCAGCGTGTGGAGGGGGTGTCAAACTGACTTGATCAGTTGGCCGTTTGAAACGTCATATTTGTGTTGGATTTGTGAGCAAATACTCAATTTTACCGGCGGTAGACTCGCTACCGCTGGAGAGCAGGGGTACTTTGAGGGGTCTCCCGCCAGTTACAAGGTGTCGAATGCCTCAGGTTACCGGCGTTTAGCGTCTTGTGCCGTCTTTGTGCCACATTTTATAGCCCTTATCGAGCATAGACTTGCCCAGCATGTGGGCGGCAACAGGGGCTGTCAGCACCAGAAAAATCATGATAGCAGCCGCGCGCGACACCGAAGCCACATCCCGGAAATGCAGAGCGACGGCGACCATCAGCAAGCCCAGACCGATGGTGCCGGCTTTGGTGCTGGCGTGCATGCGGATGTAAAGGTCCGGCATGCGCAGAATGCCCAGGCCTGCGACCGTGATGAAGAACACGCCCATCAGCATGAATAGAACCGTTAACGCTTCAAAAATCACAATTCGTCCTCCGAATCAACAACCTTGTCCAGTTGGCTTTTCATGATCCAGCGTGCAAAGGCAATGGTGCCCAGAAAGGCGACCAGGGCAAGGGTGATGGCAATATCCAGAAACGCGGGCTCGTCGCTGCTAATGCTGTAGACTCCGATGAAGCCAATTGTCAGAAAGGCGATCAGGTCAAGGGCGACCACACGATCCGCCAGCGTGGGGCCTTTTACCATGCGCATCAGACAGAATACCAGGCCGAAGATCAGGCTGACGAAAGACAGGTTGGTTGCAACGCTGAGAACGCTATCCACGGGTCACCTCCAGCAAGCGTTTTTCCAGTCCGTTTTTCAGCTCTTCAATGACGGCTGCCTTGTCCCGCGCAAACATGGCGTGAATGATCAGGTAAGCCCGGTCTTCGCTGACATCCAGTGTCAGGGAGCCGGGTGTCATTGAAACCATGTTGGCCAGCAGCATGATTTCCAGATCAGATTTCGCATCAAGCGGATAATAGATGATGTCGGGCTCGCTGAGGTGAGTGGGCGTCAACACGTCCCACACGACCTTTATGCTGGTAATGACGACTTCTTTCAGGAAGTAAATCAGTAGTTTCACGGCAGCCCACCCCTGCCGGCCATAATTCAAGGGACCGCTGGTAGCCTGAGTCAGTGACAGACAGACAAACCCGACGACAAAGCCCACGATAAAATTGAAAATGCTGAAACTGCCATTGATCAGCATCCAAGAGACGCCGAGTACAATGTTGAGGGTTAACAGGTTCATCGCAGGACTCCCATGACGGTATCCACATACTGGGTGGTATCGAGCAATTGCCGTGCGGCGGTATCGGCGAATTGATACAGGGGCTCAACGGCCAGGCCGATGATGATCGTCATGATTGCCAGTACTACGATGGGCGTCAAATAGAGCCAGTGTTCCTTGCGGGTCAGGGGCTCGTTCGGCTGGCCATCAGGCCGGGCTTTCCAAAAAGCTTCGGACCAGATTTTCGTCATCGAGAAAATGGTCATTAACCCGACAAACAGCGCTGTGGCAGCCAGGATGTACTGGCCGGTCTCCAGGCTGGCCCGGATGACCATGAACTTGCCCCAGAAACCCGACAAGGGTGGAAAACCGGCCAGGGAAAAGGCAGGAATGATAAACAGAACGCCCAGCCAGGGCAGTGCCTTGTAGGTTCCCCCCAGATCGGAGAGATTGTCACTGCCATGTTTGCGTTGCAGGTAACCGCCGATCAGGAACAGGTTCGCCTTAACAATGATGTGATGGATAATGTAGAAGATACCCCCGGCAATGGCCAGTGGCGTATACAGCGCCAGCCCCATAACCATATAGCCGATCTGGCTGATGATGTGAAATGACAGAATGCGTTTGATATTGAACTGACTGGCGGCTCCCAATACCCCGGTGAGCATGGTTAAGCCGGCAATGATGATCAGGAGTGTCTGCAGCCCGGTGTTTGGCAGTGAAAAAACCAGAGTAAACACCCGCATAAGTGCATAAACGCCAACCTTGGTCAGCAGGCCGGCAAAGATGGCGACCACCCCACTCGGCAAGGTGTGATAGGAGGCCGGTAGCCAGGCGAACACCGGAAACAGCGCCGATTTGATCGCGAAGCCAAACAGAAAGAGGCTGGCGATCAGTGTGGTCTTGCCACTGTCCAACATCGGTACTTTCAGGCTCAGATCGGCCATATTCAAGGTGCCGGTGGCGCCATGCAGCAAGCCGATGGCCAGCAGGAATACCAGCGTGGAGACGAGGTTCAGAATAACGTACTTGACGGCCCCTTCGATCTGAACCCGGTTTGCATCGAGAATCATCAGGCCAAAAGATGAGATCAGCATGACCTCAAACCAGACATAGAGATTGAAAATATCGCCGGTCAGAAAACTGCCGTAGACACCGACCAGCAGAATCTGGATCAAAACATGGTATAGCGGGTAGGAAGGGCGTAAAGCCAGATCTGCCGAGGCATAGGCCACGGTTGCCAGCCCGATGATGGCCGTAATCAGCACCATGGCGGCACTCAGATTATCGGCGACGAAACTGATGCCAAAGGGCGCCGGCCAATTGCCGACCGCCACGGCAACGATGCCTTCGTCCAGCACGCTCATTAACAAGGCAATGGCGGAGACCACCTGTACCACCGCGCCCACCCAGATAACCACGAGCGACAGGGTTCGCCAGCGCATGAACAGTGCTGCGAAGGTGCCCGTACTCAGTGCCAGGATAACCGGCGCCACCAAAAGCCACTCGGTCATCATGATTCCTCGGATTCACGGTATTGATCAAGATCCGCGGTGCCCATTTCGGTGGACGCCCGATACGCCAGAATCATGGTGAACAGCAGTAACCCGAAGCCGATAACGATGGCGGTTAGAATCAATGCCTGGGGCAAGGGGTTGGCAAAGCCTTCGGCCAGCTCCAGGGCGCCTTCATCAATGAGAGGCGGGTTCCCCTTGGTCAGTCTGCCGGCCACGAAGATACCTAGGTTGACGGCGTTGCTCACGATCATCAGGCCAAAAATGAAACGAACGAGGTGGCGCTCCATCATCAGGTAGATGCCGGCACCGAGCATGACGCCGACTACGATGCTCCACAGGGTCTCCATCAGCTCAATTCCTCTTCCACTTTTAACAGAATGCCGAGTACGCCGCCGATCACTGCCAGGTAAACACCCAGGTCAAACAGCAGCGGAGTGCCCAGAGGCAGAATCTCCTTCCACCAGAGACCGGTCAGCAGAGGCTGACCAAAAAACAGTGGCATCACAGCGGCGGCCAGCAGGCAGAGCACACCAATCAGGCTCATGAACAGGGGGGTTTGTTTCAACTGACGTCGAACATAGTCCGGTGACTCGGACAGCATTAGCAGGCCGAAGGCGATCACGGCAATCAAAGCGCCGATAAAGCCTCCGCCCGGCTGGTTGTGCCCCCGGAAAAACAGGTAGACGCTGAACAGAAGCATCAGCCCCGATACAATGTGCGAGGCGGTGCGAAAGATAATGGAGTTCATTGCTCATCCCCCTTCCTGAAGCGGCGAACGACACTGATGGCGGCAATGGCCGCGACCACCACGACCACGACCTCACCGAGCGTATCGAAGGCGCGGAAATCCACCAGAATAACGTTGACGACATTGCGACCATTCGCAATGGGGTAACTGTATTGCGAGAAATATTCCGGCAGACTCTGGTCAAGCGGGTCGGAGGTAATCATCAGCATCAGTAGGGTCATGCACAGCCCGATGGTTCCCGCCACAGACAATTGCACCAGGCGCCGACGGCGGCTTGGCTTGGGAACCGTGTTAAGCAGAGGCAATTTACGCATCACGATCGCAATAAAAACAACCGACAGGGTCTCAACCAGCAACTGGGTTTTGGAGACGTCCGGTGCGCTGTAGATCATGAAAATCAGCGTTGTCAGGAAGCCGATCATGCCCAGGGTGGCGATGGACGTCAGTCGTGATGGAGAGGCCAGTACAATCGCTGCACAGCCAACCATAAGAATCCCGATGGCGTACTCGTAGAACTCGGCATCGAAACTCAGGTTGGGCAGCGCGCCAGTGGCGTATACCCCGTAAACCAGAATGGCGGCGAGCACGATGAAAAATTGCAAGGTATAGCCGCTGAGTTGACCGTGTTGCAGGGTTCGGGTCTGCCAGCTTGCCAGTTTAATCACCGCATCCAGAATTCTGGCATAGACATCCGGTCCATTCGGCAGCGCACCGGTCAGGCGCACCAGGAATTGATGGAGCGGCGTATAGAACCTGTAGAGCACAGCACCGGATATCAGGGTTAGCAGGCTTAATATCAGCGCAAGGTTGATGCCCGACCAGAGTTTCACGGCTTCCGGCGACCCATTGCCAAGCATCGCCAGCATGGCCGGGTCGATGATGATGGCCTGAAACTGGCCCAGGAACAGCAGCGGGACAATGAGGCCCAGGCAGGTCAGTAGCAGTGGGGGCATCCACAGTAGTTTGTACTGTTCGACCGGTTTGATCTCAGCCGTGTGGTTGTCTTTTTCCCCGAGAAACGGCTTCATCACCAGCACAAGGGCCAGGGTCACCAGCAGGATGTTAATGGCTACCATCGCGATGGTGACGAACACATCGGTATAGGCGCCGGCCTTGTACATGTATTCCTTGCTCAGGAAGCCCATGGTCGGTGGAAAACCGGCTTTGGATGCGGCCCCGACAACGGCCGCCACGAAACTGATGCCCAGTACCGGTTTCAGCGCCCGCAACTGAGCGTATTCCCGGGTGCCAGTGGCTTTGTCGACGATACCGATCACCATGAACAGCCCGGCCTTGTAGAAAGCATGCGCAGCGATCAACAGCAGGGCTGCAGACACAGCCGTTTCAGTGCCGATACCCAGTAACATGACGAGTTTGCCGAGAACCACATTGGTACTGAAGGCGAGCATCAGTTTGAGATCGGTCTGCCGCAGAGCCAGCAGCCCGCACCAGAGGCCGGTGATTGCTCCGGCCAGGCCCAGCGACCAGCCCCACAAGGCGGTTTCACCGTAAACTGGCAGCAGTCGCGCCAGCAGGTAAACCCCGGCTTTGACCATGGTGGCCGAGTGAAGGTAGGCACTGACTGGTGTCGGAGCGGCCATGGCACCGGGAAGCCAGAAATGCAACGGGAACTGGGCTGATTTGGCAAAAGCACCGACCAGCACACAGATCAGGGAGGGGATGAACCAGACGCTGTTCTGATAGCCCGGCGCACGCTCGATGATGAGGCTCAACTGATAGCTGTCTGCTAGGTTGCCCAACATAAGCAGCCCGGCCAGCAACGCCAGCCCACCAGCACCGGTAATAATCATGGCCTGTAGTGCGTTCTTGCGTGATTTGGCTTCTTCGTGGTTATAGCCGATCAGCAGATACGAGGTGAGCGTGGTCAGTTCCCAGAACACGAACAGCAGCAGGATGTTGTCCGCCAGCACCAGACCCAGCATTGACAGCATGAACAGGGTCAGCAGCAGGTGGAATGAGAACCGGGCCGGTTTGCCTTTCATGTAGGCCAGGGAGTAAAGCTGAACCAACAGACCAACGCCGGTGATCAGCCCGGCAAACAGGACGCTGAGACCGTCCAGCCGAAACATCAGATTAATATCGAGTGAGGGAACCCAGGGCCAGGATAGCTGGGTCAGTGGGGGCTGATAGGTAAACACCACCCACATAAATAGAACGAACGGCAGCAGGACCATGGAGCCCAGTGCAATATTCAGCCGAGTTTGAGCCATAATGAATTACACACTCCTCTAGCCTGGCGGGGCCGATACTTAGCTTGCCAAAGTCAGGGCGATCAGGAGGTGTAGAATGTAACAGATTTTAACGCTGTGCATAGCCGTTGACAGCGTTTCCCATATAAGCAGGTCGTTCCCGGTTCTGTCGTCTTTACGGTTTGCTGACAGTGTCGTCAAGCTCCGCATCCGGGCTCAGGCGCAACCTGGCATTCTCGAACAGATCCTGATTTTGGGTACGCTCGAGACGATGCAAGCGCTGGTGTAGGGCTGTTTTGGCCATCATGTGAGCGGTGATGGGGGCGGTAAAAAACAGAAACACCGTGACCAGCAATTCGCTGATGCTAATGCCGTCGTTGGTCAGGGTTGCGTAGATGGCCGAGACCAGCAGCACCAGGCCAATACCGAGGGTCGACGCCTTGGTCGGTGCGTGCAAACGCATGTAGATGTCTTGAAGTCTGACCAGGCCGATTGATCCGGCCAGCAGAAAGACACCGCCGGTTAGCAGCAGAATTGATAAAACCCATTCAGTCACAGTACTCATGTCAGGTCTCCGCTATTCAATCAGGTCGCCGCGAATCAGGAATTTGCAAAGGGCAGTGGAACTGATAAAGCCCAGCAGGGCGATCAGCAACGCGCCTTCAAAGTAGAGGGCAGACCGGAAATAGATGCCCAGCAGTACAATCAGGGCGATGCCGTTGATGTACATGGTGTCCAGCGCCAGTACCCGGTCGAGCACATCGGGGCCGACCAGCAGGCGATAGAGGTTCAGGATCAGCGCCAGGCTGACCATGCCGGAAACAATCATGACGACGGTGTTCAGCATTCGAAAATCCTCTTCAGTGGGGCTTCGTAGCGTTCCTTGATCTCGGCGATGCGCGCGGCTTCATCCTCCAGGTGCAGGCAATGCACATAGAGGTATTGCTTGTCGGCGGAAACTTCAGCGCTGACGGTACCGGGTGTCAGTGTGATGGTGTTGGCCAGCATGGTGATTGGCAGGGGCTCGCGGATGTCCAGCGGCACGACAATCATGCCCGGTTGCAAGTGATCCATCGGGCCCAGTACCAGCTTTAACACCTCGAGGTTCGATTTGATGATGTCCCAGACCAGGTGAGCGATGTACAGCATCGCCAGGTCCGGGCGCACCATGCGCGGGTGGCGTTGCTGAAAGAGGTCGGTCAGCAAGGGGATGGCGAAGGCAAGAATCAGGCCCAGAATGACATTCCCCGCCGAAATGGAACTGTTCAACAGCAACCAGACGAGAAGAATAAGCAGACTGTGGTAGGGGCTGGGCAACCAGCGCCAGTGAGACGTTTGTTTCATTGCAGGGCGACCTCCGTTGCCGATGTCAGCAGTTGTCCGGCGGTCTGCGCGAGGGCGTCTGTCAGCGGTCCGGCCAGGACGACCATGACCGGGGCCGAGAGCACAAACAGCATCAGTGCTGCTATAGGCAGGGCGCTGGTGGTTTCCGCCGGAGCCTTGCTGCCGGTGGTGTGCCATAACAGCGACGTGCCCGCACGCGACAAGCCAATCAGTGATGCCAGGCTACCGATCAGAATAAAGGACCAGGCGGCCAGTTGCTGACTGCCGCTCTGCGCTGAGACCAGAATCAGTGTTTTGCCGATAAAACCGGACATGGGCGGCATGCCGACCACAGTAATGGCGACGGCCATGAAGGTTAGGCTGATCAGGGTACGCTGACTCATGGGCCGCGCGGGTACGAAGTTGTCGGCCGCCGGTCCGCGTTTGTGGGCAATGATGTCAGCCAGTAAAAACAGGGCAGCCGTTACCAGTGTGGAGTGAATCAGGTAGTAGAGCCCGGCAGAGACTGCCGCTTCGCTGCCCAGTGCCACGGTGAACATCAGGGTGGCGACAGAAATCAGTACCAGGTTGGCAGTGAGGGTGCGCAGATTCTTGCTGCCCAGCACGCCGATGATGGCCACCACCATGGTCACCGCCGCCATGATCCAGAACAGCGTTTGCATGGGCCCGCTGTTCAATTCGGGTTGATGACCAAAGGTACCAATGTGCACCCGGTAAAAACCGTAGATGCCAATTTTGGTCATGATAGCAAACAGGGCAGCCACCGGCGCGGTGGCCGCCGCATAACTGCGCACCAGCCAGAACTGCAGCGGCACCAGGGCGGTCTTCAGGCCAAACACCACCACCAGAATCAGCAGCGCGGCTTCAAGCAGCACCAGTTGGTCGTCCCGCATCATCGCCACGCGGTCGGCCATGTCGGCCATGTTCAGGGTGCCCAGAGTGCCGTACAGCAGACCCAGGGCGACCAGGAAGAGGGCCGACCCGATCAGGTTCAGCGTCACATACTGGACGCTGGCACGAATGCGGGCCTTGCCGCCCGAGTGCGCCAGCAAGCCATAGGAGGCCAGCAGCAGGATCTCGAAAAAGACAAAGAGGTTAAACATATCGCCGGTTAAAAAGGCGCCGTAAATGCCCATTAACTGATACTGAAACAACGGGTGGAAAAAGGAGCCAGCTTCGTCGGTTCCGGCGTTGGCATACAGGACCACGCCAAAGCTCAGTACTGCCGTCAGCAGAACCAGCAGGGTGGACAGGCGGTCTGCAACCAGAACGATACCAAAGGGTTGCTCCCAGTTGCCGAGCAGGTAATGCGTGGTTGCTTCGCCGCTGCTGTTATAGAGCGCCAGGGCGGCGAACAGGGTCAGTAGCGTTGCGGCCAGACTGAGCAGTCGCTGGTGGCGCATGCTGCGTTGCAGTGGCGGCAACAGCAGCAGCGCCCCGGTCAGAGCCGGTATCAGAATGGGGAGTATGGGCAGGTGGTTGATCACTCCTTTTGGCCTCCCTTGTCGGCGGCGATGGAGCTGTCGTGCACGCGCTCATCGGCGGGCTTGCCATCAACGTGGTCGTTACCGTTTTCGGAGTAGGCCCGAATGGACAACACCAGCATAAAGGCGGTCATGGCAAAGCCAATGACGATGGCGGTCAGGACCAGTGCCTGGGGTAGCGGGTCGGCAAAGGTGTCGGATTCCCCGAGAATGGTGGCCATGTTGGAATTGAGACGACCACTGGCAAAAAGGAACAGGTTGACCGCATAGGACAGCATGATGAGGCCCAGTATCACCGGAAACGTCCGGCCCCGCAGCAACAGGTAGATACCGCAACTGGTCAGCACCCCGACACAAATAGCGTATAAGCCTTCCATCAGATTGCCTCCTCTTCGCGCGGCCTGTGCGCGGTGGTCAGTTTGCCCAGATTGGTCAGAATCATCAGGGTTGATCCCACAACGGTCAGATAAACACCCAGGTCGAAGGCAATGGCGCTGGCTACTTCGAATTTGCCGACAATGGGCCAGGTGATGTAATCGAACCAGGATGTCAGGAAGGGGTAACCCAGAACCATGGATCCCATGCCGGTCAGTGTGGCCACCAGCAGCCCGCTGGCGATGAGAATGCTGTATTCAAAACGGAAGCGGCTTTGCAACCAGTCGATGCCATGGGCGATGTATTGCTGAATGATGGCCACGGCGGTAATCAGCCCCGCGATGAACCCTCCGCCCGGCATGTTGTGGCCGCGCAGGAAGATATAGGCCGATACCAGCAATGCCAGCGGGAGCATGCTCTGGGAAACCACATTCAGCATGAAGGGGTGCTTGTCGCCGGACCAGGTCATACCGGCAGCGTCAGCACTGCGGTAGTGCAAGCGCACACCTGCCAACAGTTTGAATATTCCCAGCGCCGCGATGCCCAGAACGGTTATCTCACCAAAAGTATCGAACCCGCGGAAATCGACCAGAATCACATTCACCACGTTGGTGCCACCACCGCCGGTTTTGGCGTTCTCGGTGAAAAAGCCGGAAATAGTGTCGAACGGACGAGTGATCAGTGCATAGGTCAGAGTGCCCATCAGGGCACCAAACAAGCCTGCGATGCCCAGGTCGCGCATGACTCGGGGTGAACTGGATTCTTCGGGTGTTTTGTGAGGCAGGAAGAACAGGGCCAGCACAATGAGAATCAGTGTGACCACTTCAACCGAAAGCTGGGTCAGGGCGAGGTCCGGTGCAGAATAAAGCACGAAAATCAGCGCGACGACCAGGCCGACGACAGACATCATCAACAGGGAAAGCAGGCGCTTGTGATGCAGGATAACGACCATGATGGCACCAAACACCAATAGCAGGGTTCCCGACAGCATGGCACCGTCCATCGGCTTGACATTGAACACCGGGCCCGGGCCAGCCTTGGCGGTCAGTGTTGGCAGCAGGATGACGAGTGTGAAACTCAGCAGCAAAAAGGTCGCCCGTTGCAACGACCCATTGTCGATTCGCTGATACCAGTCCCGGCATTTGTACATGACGTTTTTGACACCACGGTCGAAATTCTCGCTTGCATTGATTTCCGGAAAGCGTTCCTGGAAGTCATAGAGATGCAGGCGTCGCCCGTAAATCCACAGGCCAGTGCCGATGGCAATGGCACTCATGACCAGAGCCATGTTGAATCCGTGCCAGAGTTGCAGGTGCGTATCCGGTGCAGGCTGGCCGCTGGCGGCGGAGACCGCGCTTAATAACAGCGGCTCGACGATAACGGGTGCAACACCCACCAGGACAACCAGCACCACAAAAAACGCCACGGGAAGCCACATCATGACCGGAGGTTCGTGCGGCATGCGCGGCAGGCGTTTGGGCTCACCGTTGAAGAAGAGATCGTGCACCAGGCGGATGGAGTAAGCGACCGAAAAAATTGCCCCGAACACGACCATGACGGGAATCAGCCAGGAGAGCGCCCCGAAATGATCAAACTTGAGTGTCTCGGCCATCAGCATTTCTTTCGACAGAAAGCCATTGAGCAACGGCAGGCCCGCCATGGACGCAGCGGCTGTCATAGTCAGAGTGGCGGTGATTGGCATGTACTTCCACAAGCCGTTTAGCTGGCGCAAGTCTCGCGTGCCGGTCTCATGATCCACTATACCTGCCGCCATAAACAGCGGAGCCTTGAACAGGGCGTGATTGATCACATGGAACAGGGCCGCCATTAGAGCGAGCTCCGTTCCCAGGCCCATCAGCAGGGTGATCAGGCCCAGATGGCTGACGGTGGAATAGGCCAGCAATGCCTTGATGTCGTGCTTGAACAGAGCGAAATAGGCCGCCAGTGCCAGGGTAGTCAGGCCAGTGAGGGTGACAATCGAGACCCACAGGTCGGTATCAGCCAGAACCGGGTGAAAGCGCGCCATCAAGAAAATGCCGGCTTTGACCATGGTGGCTGAGTGCAGATAGGCGCTGACCGGTGTCGGTGCGGCCATGGCGTGGGGTAGCCAGAAGTGAAACGGGAACTGCGCCGACTTGGTGAAGGCTCCCAGCAGCACCAGGACCAGAATGATCGGATAGAGGCTGTGTTCACGCAGCAGGTCGCCGCTGGCGAGAACCACAGAAAGGTCAAAACTGCCAACTACCTGTCCGATCAGCACCAAACCGGCCAGCAGTGCCAGACCGCCCATCGCCGTCACCGTTAGCGCCTGGCGTGCACCTTTGCGGGCGGCGGAGTTATCGTGCCAGAACGCAATCAGCAGAAAAGAGCTGAGGCTGGTCAGCTCCCAGAACATCCACAGTTGCAGCAGGTTGTTGGACAGTACAATGCCCAGCATGGCAGTCATGAACAGCAACAGGCTGGCGTAGAAGCGAACGATGGAATCGTCTTTGGACAAATAATAGCGAGCGTAGAGAATCACCAGCAGGCCGATGCCGAGAATCAGCAAGCTGAACAAATAGCCCAGGCCGTCCAGTCGAAAGGCCAGGTCCAGCCCCAGCACGGGTACCCAGCTCAGACTGAAGGTCAGGGTATTGCCGGAAAAGACCTCGCCCGTGAAGCTGAGCAGCAGAATCAGAGCGAGGGTCGGCGCGATTGCCGTCAACGCCAGAATGAGGGTGCGCTCCAGCTTGGCAGCCAGCAGCGGAATCAGAGTGCCCAGCAGGGGTAGCAGCGGTATCCATAGCAACGACATGAGCGACGTTGGCTCCTCTCTTAAAGCAATCGAGTTGTACGATAAACGAGCGCTTCCGGGCACGGATTGTCCGCTGAAACAGCGAGGCACGCTGATCGAAGCGCCTCGTCTGTAGCAGATCACCATCTATATATAAGAAGGCTCTGGGAAGGCGCGGGATGATATAGGTTGGGTCCGGATTCGTCTAGCATGAAAACCGCTGGAATCCTCAACAATGGATGTCGAGGTTGACAAGCCAAGTGGCACTGGCCTGTCGACCTCGGTGAAGGGCGTATTGGAGGGGTTACAGTTTAATCCAGGTGGCCTTGATCTCACTGTATTTGTCGAAGGCATGCAGCGATTTGTCGCGACCGTTGCCGGATTGCTTGTAGCCCCCGAAAGGTGCGGTCATGTCGCCGCCATCCCATTGGTTGACCCAGACCGACCCGGCCCGCAGACCGCGAGCAAAGCGGTGCGCCCGGCTCAGGTTGCTGGTCCAGACGGCGGCAGCCAGACCGTAGATGGTGTCGTTGGCGATGGCCAGGGCGTCTGCTTCATCGGAAAATCGTACTACCGAAAGCACGGGTCCGAAAATCTCTTCCTTGAAGATCGTCATATCCCGGGTGACGTCTTCGAAGACAGTCGGCTCCATAAAGAAACCGCCGTCGACGGTGTCGGCGCGGTTACCCCCGGTCGAGAGCCGGGCGCCCTGGGTCTTGCCCGTGTCGATATAGCCCTGAACCCGTTTTAGCTGGGTTTCGTCGACGATGGCACCGACGTTGGTGGCCGGGTCTAGCGGGTTACCGGGCTTCCAGTCCTGTACGGCGCGCACGACTTCGGCCATGAAGTCGTCGGCGATGCTGGCCTCCACCAAAAGACGAGAGCCAGCGGTGCAGACTTCGCCCATGTTGAAGCAGATGCCTTCAGCAGCGGCTTTGGCGGCAGCCGAGAGATCCGGTGCGTCCGCAAAGACGACGTTGGGGGATTTACCGCCCGCTTCGGTCCAGACTCGCTTCATGTTTGATTCACCGGCGTAGATCATCAGTTGCTTGGCAATAGCCGTAGAACCGGTGAACACCAGGGTGTCGACATCCATATGCAGGGCAAGCGCCTTGCCGACGGTGTGGCCGAAGCCGGGCAGTACGTTGAAAACACCGTCTGGAATGCCCGCCTCTTTGGCCAGGGCCGCCAGGCGCAGTGCGGACAGCGGGGATTTTTCAGACGGCTTGAGAATCACCGAATTGCCCATGGCCAGGGCCGGGCCAATTTTCCAGCTGGCCATGATCAGCGGGAAGTTCCAGGGAACGATGGCGGCCACCACACCAACGGCTTCGCGCGTCACCAGGCCGAGCTCGCCCGGACCTGTCGGGGCGACTTCGTCATAGAGTTTGTCAATGGCTTCAGCCGACCATTGCAGGCTGCGACGGGTGGCCGGGATATCGACATTGCGGGCATCGGAGATGGGTTTGCCCATGTCGAGCGTTTCCAGCAGGGCAAGCTCGTCACCGTGCTGTTTGATCAGGTCGACGAAGCGCAGCATGATGGTTTTGCGCCTGGCGGGCGGCAGTTGCGACCAGCGGCCATCGTTAAAGGCGGCGCGTGCGTGACGCACAGCAATATCGGCATCGGCACTGTCGCAGGCCGCTACGTTGGCCAGCAACCGGTTGTCGATCGGGCTGCGGCTTTCGAACGTCTCACCTGAGTGAGCCGGCTGATAGTCGCCATTGATAAAGGCACGGCCTTCCGGCTTGAGCTCGGCGGCGCGTTGAGTCCAGTATTCGAGGGTATCGGTCATGTTGGGAACCTGTTAGTCAGCGTCATTCTTATTGCACGCTACCTTACCCCAGTCGCTGCCCGGGTTTCAATATATTGAACGCGAAGGGTACACTCTGCCCTGAGTACCGATGCCAGCCATATGACCTTCAGCTATTAGCAGTTATGCCTTGATGACCCTATCGAATCAGGGCGACAGCAAGACTTGATGTTTTAATTATTTTACATACACTGGCCTCCATGTGTTCGAAATAACAAACATCGAAGGTGCACCCTGACGGTAGCGCCGCGGTTCAGTCGGAGTGAGAACGGCCATGACCCAGACCCCAGACAATACGTCCCAGCAAACCCAGACGACCCGCCCGGCCGATTCACCGGCAAAAACCGATGCGTTCTGGATGCCCTTTACGGCCAACCGGCAATTCAAGTCTGAACCCCGGCTGATGGTCGGTGCCGAAGGCATGCATTACACGACGGAAGACGGCCGCAGTGTGCTGGACGGTACGGCGGGTCTGTGGTGCGTAAATGCCGGTCATGGCAGGGCCCACATCTCCGAGGCCGTTGCCCGGCAGATCAGCGAGATGGACTATGCGCCAACCTTTCAGATGGGCCACCCGAGGCCCTTTGAGCTGGCAGAGCGGCTGATCAAGCACACGCCCGATGGCATTAATAAGGTGTTTTTTACCAACTCTGGTTCGGAGTCGGTTGATACCGCCCTGAAGATCGCTCTGGCGTATCACCGGGCACGTGGCCAGGGCGAGCGTACCCGCCTGATCGGCCGTGAACGGGGTTACCATGGCGTTGGCTTCGGTGGCATCTCTGTCGGTGGTTTGGTTAATAATCGCAAAGCGTTCGGCATGGGACTGAACGGCGTCGACCATATGCGTCATACGCTGTTACCGGAAAATGCCTTCAGCAAGGGGTTGCCCGAGCACGGCGCTGACCTGGTTCTGGATCTTGAACGGATGATTGCGCTGCATGGCGCTGAAACCATTGCGGCTGTCATTGTGGAACCGGTCGCCGGGTCGGCAGGCGTTATTCTGCCTCCGAAAGGCTACTTGCAACGTCTGCGTGAGCTGACCAGGCAGCACGGTATTCTGCTGATTTTCGATGAAGTAATTAGTGGCTTTGGCCGCGTCGGCAAGCCTTTCGCTGCCAATCGGTTTGGCGTAACGCCGGATCTGATGACTACTGCCAAGGGCCTGACCAACGGCGCTATTCCAATGGGTGCGGTGTTTGCTGCTGACTTCATTCACGATGCCTTCATGCACGGTCCGGAGTCGGTGATCGAACTCTTTCATGGCTACACCTATTCCGGTCATCCGGTGGCCGCCGCCGCAGGCCTGGCGACACTCGACATTTACGAGCAGGAAGGGCTGTTCGAGCGCACGCTGGAGATGGAGCCCATCTGGCAAGATGCCCTGCACAGTCTGAAGGGCACACGCAACGTCAAAGACATTCGCAACATCGGTCTGATCGGTGGTGTAGAACTGGAATCGCGCGAAGCACCCGGTGCCCGTGGCTATGATGTATTTCATCATTGCTACTGGAAAGGCAACGCGCTGGTGCGGTGCACGGGCGACACCATTGCCATGTCGCCGCCGCTGATCATCAATGAAGCGCAGATCGCCGAGTTGATAGCGACACTGAAAACGGCCATTGAAGCCACCGACTGAGCCGGCCCCGATAGACATTTACTGATCAAACTGGACATTCGATGAAACAGATTAGCCATTTTATTAACGGCGCAACCACCGCGCCGAGCAAGCGCACCGGCCCGGTGTATAACCCCGCGCTGGGTGAACAGACAGCCGAGGTCTCTCTGGCCAGTGCCGACGAAGTCGCCGGTGCCATTGAAGCGGCAAAGGCCGCCTTTGTAGACTGGTCTGAAACCACTCCTCTCAACCGGTCGCGCGTTCTGTTTCGCTTTAAAATGCTGCTTGAAGAACGGCTGGACGAGCTGGCTGAAGTGATCAGCGCCGAGCACGGCAAAGTGTTTGAAGACGCGCGCGGTGAAGTGGTGCGCGGGATGGAAGTGGTCGAATTTGCCTGTGGCATTCCGCATCTGCTTAAAGGCGAAATCACCGAGCAGGTCGGTCGTGGTGTGGATGCCTGGTCGGTCAATCAGCCTCTGGGTGTGGTCGCTGGCATTTCGCCCTTCAACTTTCCGGCCATGGTGCCGATGTGGATGTGGCCCGTGGCCATTGCTTGCGGCAACACCTTCATTATGAAGCCCTCGGAAAAAGACCCGAGTGCGCCTTTACTGGTCGCCGAATGGCTCAAAGAAGCCGGCTTGCCCGATGGCGTGTTCAACGTGGTAAATGGCGATAAGGAAGCTGTTGATGTACTGCTGACCCATCCGGCCATTCAGGCCGTCAGCTTTGTCGGTTCGACCCCCATCGCGGAATATATTTACAGCACCGCCAGTGCCCATGGTAAACGTGTACAGGCACTCGGCGGCGCCAAGAACCACCTGGTGGTCATGCCTGATGCCGACATTGATGGCGCCGTCAGTGCCCTGACTGGCGCGGCCTATGGTTCAGCCGGTGAACGTTGCATGGCGATCTCAGTTGCCGTCGCGGTCGGCGACATCGCCGACGAACTGGTCGACAAGCTCGCAGAAAAAGCCCGCACTCTGAAAATCGGCAACGGCGCTGAAAAAGGCCTGGACATGGGGCCGCTGGTTACCCGAGAACATCTGGCCAAGGTGGCGGGTTATGTCGATGCCGGTGTCAAGGAAGGTGCTGCGCTGGTTGTCGATGGCCGTGGCCACAAAGTAGCCGGACATGAGTCGGGCTATTTCATCGGTGGCTGCCTGTTCGACCACGTGACCCCTGAAATGACGATCTATCAGGAAGAAATTTTCGGCCCGGTATTGTGCGTGGTGCGTGTGCCGGATTACGTTAGCGCGGTCAAGCTGATCAACGCCCATGAATACGGCAACGGCACCTCAATTTACACCCGCAGCGGTGGCGCGGCGCGTCAGTTTACCCGCGATATTCAGGTCGGCATGGTCGGCATCAACGTGCCGATTCCAGTACCGATGGCCTTCCATGCCTTCGGCGGCTGGAAGCGCTCGCTGTTCGGCAGCAACCACATGCACGGCATGGAAGGAGTACGTTTTTACACCCGTCGCAAAGCCGTGACTGCACGCTGGCCGGAAGGTGACATGGGAGCAGATTTCTTGATGCCCACGCTTGAGTAAAATTCGGAGTTCGGGCTGTTTCGGTGGCTTTGGTCCGCATCGGATACCGGGTATGCCTCTGTGGGGTCGGCGTAAATCTGTCCATGGCGGTCCGACGTCTCGGGCCTAGGCCGCAGCATCCCTGCTGCGGACTACCCCACAGAGGCACACCCGGCACCCGCTGCTAGTCATCCCAGTAAACCCCGATATCTACACAGAACGCTCGGCTGGGCGGTATATTATTCCCGTCCGATCCTAATGTTATATTCACCATTCTTTGTTTGTGGAGCCTCAGATGACCCGTCGTACCGAACACACCGGTTCCTATTATGCCGCCAGTGCCAACCCGACCCCGGATCGCCCGGCCCTGACTGACTCTGTTCAGGCTGATGTCTGTGTGATTGGCGCGGGCTTTACCGGCCTGTCGACCGCATTGCATCTGGCCGAAGCCGGTTTCAGCGTGGTGGTGCTTGAGGCCGCACGTATCGGCTATGGTGCCAGTGGTCGCAACGGCGGCCAGCTGGTAAACAGCTATAGCCGCGACATCGATGTGATCGAAAAAAACTACGGCATGGATACCGCCAAAATGCTTGGCGGCATGGCCTTTGAAGGCGCTGACATCATTCGTCAGCGCATTCGCGACTACAACATCGATTGTGACTATCGCGATGGCGGTGTGTTTGTGGCGTTCAACAAACGCCAGCTTCATGAGCTGCAGGAGCAAAAAGCGCTGTGGGAACGTTATGGTCACACTCAGCTCGATTTTCTCGATCGGGATGCGGTACGCAACGTGGTGAATTCTGATCAGTATATCGGCGGCTTGCGCGATAACCGGGCCGGGCATATTCACCCACTGAATCTTGCGTTAGGCGAAGCAGCAGCGATTGAGCAGCACGGTGGCCAGATTTTCGAAGACTCGCCGGTGGTAAAAATAGACCGGGGTGAATCGCCGGTGGTTCACACGGAAAAAGGCCAGGTGCGAGCTAAATACGTGATGGTCGCCGGCAATGCCTACCTGGGCAATCTGGTTCCCGAACTGGCCGCTAAATCAATGCCTTGTGGTACCCAGATTGTTGCCACTGAAGTGCTCGGTGAAGAGCGCGCCCGGTCTTTGATTCCACAGCTGGAATGCGTGGAAGACTGCAACTACAAGCTCGATTATTACCGGATCACCGGCGATTTCCGCCTACTATACGGCGGCGGTGTCACCTATGGCGGTGGTGACCCGGCCTCGATTGAACGCTTCCTGCGTCCACGCCTGGAGGCGACCTTCCCCAGCCTGGCCGGCATCAAGCTGGACTACGCCTGGGGCGGGGACTTCCTGCTCACCATGAGCCGGCTGCCGCAATTCGGCCGCATCGGCGACAATATCTATTACGCCCAGGGCTACAGCGGCCACGGTGTCACCACCACCCACCTGGCCGGCAAGCTGATCGCCGAAGCCCTGCGCGGCCAGGCCGAACGCTTCGATGCTTTCGCTAGCCTGAAACACTTTCGTTTCCCAGGTGGTCAATTGTTCAGGGCGCCTTATACAGCCATTGGTGCCACCTATTACGGGCTGCGAGACAAACTGGGCATCTAAATGGTTCGGGAGACACGGAAACTTTGACCGATTCAGACCAGCAACCGGTATCGGGTGCGGTTTTGGCGGGCGTCGGTCCCCATGGATGGGGACCGTCGAGCTTACAAGGATGTACTTGCAGCGACCGCCAGAGCCGCGCCCGGTGCCGGTTGCGGACGACTGCCTCCGCACAACTTTAAGCCTCAGCCGAAAGTGCCTCCCAGCCAACCAGTGCCACCGATCTGAAGTCCCATTCAACCCCCAAAGCATGCGAAAATACCGCCAAACCAGCAATGCAGTGAATTTGATATGCGCATTTGGGTAGATGCCGACGCTTGTCCGACTGTGATCCGCGACATTATTGTGAGGGCTGCGGAGCGGACGCAGGTTCAGACCACCTTTGTGGCCAATCAGTACATCAAGACGCCGCCGTCGAAATACGTGACCTCGGTGCAGGTGCCGGCCGGGTTTGATGTGGCGGATAATGAAATTGTTCGACTGGCGGAAGCGGATGATCTGGTGATCACCAGTGATATTCCGCTGGCGGCAGAAGTGATTGAGAAAGGCGCCAGCGCGCTGAGTCATCGGGGTGAAGCCTTTACCCGCGACAATATTCGTGGTCGGCTGAACGTGCGCGACTTCATGGAGACGCTGCGCGCCAGCGGCATTCAGTCTGGCGGGCAGAAGACGATGGATAATACCGACCGGATGGCGTTTGCCAACAAACTTGACAGCTACCTCGCCCGATACGGCCGCAAAAGCTGATATCCTGCTTTTTGTGTTCGCTTGCATCCAAAACCCGCTAGGCTTCGTCTAAGCAGTACGACTCTCAAATTCATAGACCAGGAAGGTAGCAGGATGAAGCAAAGAACCATCAGTATGGCTGGGTGTTGTGTGGCGTTGGCTCTGATGAGTGGCGTTCAGGCCGAGTCCACCATGAACGTTGCGCACATGCATTTGGAACACGTCTCGACCAATTGGCCGGAGGCGCCCGGTCAGGTGGGGCTCATGACCGTGGCCCTTCAGGAAGCCGAGATCGCTCTGACTCACGTCAGGCTGGCCGAAGATCACAACGGAGACCTCGCTACCCTCAAATTGCATGTGGCTCATGCACTGCATGCGCTGGACCCCGATGAACAGAGCAGTGGGCCAGGCCTGGGTTTTGGTGTTATCGAGGGGGCCGACGGCGCAGAAAAACACACTCTGTATGCTGCCCAGTCGCCGGGCGCATCCGACAACATCATTAATAATAACCTCAGGGTACGTAATCCGTTGCGCAATGCCGAATCACTGGCCAAACTGGCCGTTCGCGCCGGCAATGCAGCTCTTGACGCCCGGTCCGTTTCTGCCGCTCAGGAGCCGCTCGACGACATGGCCTGGCTGATCAATGCCCTGGTTAACGGAGTTGATGAAAACGGTGATGGCACCATCGACGCGACGCGTGAAGAAGGGGGGCTGGTGGTTGCCCGGGAAGAGTTGACGGCAATACGTCAGGTAGAAGGGCTCGACTGACCTGACCAGGGGGTGAAGACACCCCAGAGCGATAGCGGTATGCTGAGCAGAACGGTCACAGCACGGTAAGCGTCGATGAGTGTTAAGAAAATAATGAACCCCAACCCGGTGGTGGTTGGCATGGAAGATACCGTGGCGCGCATGCGCGAGTTGTTTGAAGAACACCGGTTTCACCACTTGCTGGTTACCGAACGCGGCATTCTCAAGGGCATCGTATCCGATCGGGATATTCTGAAAGCACTGTCCCCCTACGTGGGGACACCGTCGGAACAAACGCGGGATACGAGCACCCTGTTCCGGCGCGCCCATCAGGTGATGACGCGCGACCCCATCACCATATCGCCAGAGGCCTCTCTGGCTGACGCTATCAGCCTGTTCAACCGGAATAAAATTTCCTGCCTGCCTGTGGTTTCTCAGGGTAACCAGCCCTTGGGGATGGTCAGTTGGCGGGATATTCTCCGGACGATGGAGCGGGTGTCGCGGCATAAACAGGGTGACTAGGAAGGCTCTGAATTGTTCGGATCCGTCCTGGAGCAGATACAGAAAAGGCGGCATTAAGCCGCCTTTTTTAATACAGATAGACTGCCTGTAAATCAGTTGCTGTCGTCCTGAACACCCAGTTCAACCGCGGCACCATTGTCTCTGGCCCACACGGTATAGATTTCACCGGCTTCCAGCGTCAGGGCTTCCTGAACGGCAATGGTTTTATCATTGGCTGGGGTGACCGTGAAGTTATAGGTGCCCGCTGCCAGCTCGATAAAGCCCGTGCTGTCTTTGTAAGCAACATCTTCGAATGCCGGGTTTTCATTGGTGATGTCAGTACCGGCGGTGGCATATAAATCAACATCTGCTGTAGCGGCTGAGCCGTGAATGATGCGGATTTTGGCGGCTGTCGCAATGGCGCGACGGTCATCCGCATAGGGCACCAGTTCCAGATCGGCATCGTCATTGGTATCAGCGGTGCCCATGGCAAACACGGTATAGCTCATACCATTGGCAAGTGTTACCCCTTCTGCAGAGATGGCCGCGGTGGCATTGTCGGTGCTGACTGCCACATCGTAGTCACCTGCACCCACTTCGGCGTAATTGGAAACGCCAGTGTAGGTGACGTTGTTGAACAGGGCGTTGCCATCACTGAAATCGGCGACGTCCAGATTCTCAGTCGAATCCGCTGCTGCGAAAATATCGACCTCGCCTGCGTCTTCAGCGTTGTGGACTGCCCGCACCGCAGCACCATCCTCCGTATCGTAGAGAATGCTGGTGGTCGTACCATCAGACACGGAAAGGGAAATTGGTGAATCGCCTATGCCCGACACATTCGGTATGGCACCTATGAACAGGTCACTACCCGCCGCGAGCTCAACTGAGCCAGAATCGTAAACGGGAGTAGTCCCACCCTGAGCAGTCACTCGAATCTGATAAGTGCCTTCATCAACCAGAACAGGGCCCAGTGTATCTGTATCTGCGAAATCCACAGTACCCAGCACTGAATTGCCGTCCAGTGTGGCGCCAGGCGCCGTTACGTGAACATCAACGGTCGGCGCGTCGGGTGCCAGGTGGGCAACCTGAACCCGCACTTTGGTACTGTCTTGCATTGAACCGTCATCAGCAAAGACTTTAGCACTGATGCTAGCCAGTGGATTGACCGCAACCACGGTGTATTCCATATCCTCTTCCAGGGTCAGGTCAGCATCGATAACGGCGTCATCGGTGTCGGCTCCGCCTGGCAGAATTCCATAAACTTCGGTGCCATAGGTGCCAGCGTCCACAGACGCAAAAGCAGATGCCGAGCCATAATCGAGCGTGTCGACGGCGGGCGTCATGGCATCGTTCAGGTAGACGTTGACTGCAGGGGCATCGGGTGACGCATGGAGCACCCGCAGCGAAGCCTGAGCGGTTGTGGTGTCATCATCGTCGCTGGTGGACTCACAGCCGGCCAGAATCAGGCCACTGACCGCGATTCCGGCGATCACTTTTAGAGTGTGCATTGTTGTTATCCTTCCAGAATAAGTTGTTGTGGGTGCTGGCCAGCGAGAAGGAATACGACAAATCAGGTTTCAACTGATCAATCAGAGAATTTGAATGAGATGGTCGGATTACATGAACAATGAAGGAGGAGAGCGGCAGCCAAATCAGGAAATGCTCGAAAATTCAAACCCTTGGCGTCGCCTGCCGAAAAAGACCAGGTAGAGGAATGACAGGCTAACGGGTGGAGTAAAAGTCAGATTTTGTGTGTAAAAAGTGAACAGGCGCACATTTCGGCCTCGACGTTAACAGCCCGATCCTCCAGTGAGTCCAAAGCGGGTGTTGGAAAATCAGTCAATTTTTCACACCTGGCTGTAACGCCATGATAGTGGGGAAAGATTCGCATTCATCGGGCTTGTCCCAAAGTTATGCAGAAGGTTATCCACATTTTCTGTGGGTAAGTAGAATGCGATATCATTAGGCGGGTAATGAGGAGGGCAGGCGCTGTCAAGCCTGTTTTAGAGCCTTTTTGACGAAAAAATGGCTTGACAGCGAAGGGCCGGGTGGCCAATTGAAGTGTGAATAAAAGCCACTTGCGACGGTGATGAGGCTGTGTTATCCACCGGGCTGAACCCGCACCCGATCAGGGCTTGGCGGGTTGTTTGACGGCCTCTGAGTAGATGCGGAAGCCGAAGATCAGGGCAAAGGCACCGACCGGCTTAAAGATCAGTGCAATGATGAAGTTGAGCGGCCCATAGCCTGCCGCTAAATCCAGACTGCCCACTATGATCTGGCTGACCAGCAATAGAACCCCATAGATCAGCGCGTAGCCGCCAAAGATGATCCAGCCGAACCCCATGCTGCCAGTCCAGGCTTTGCGCAATGCATCGGGTATGGACTCACGGCCGTCGATCAAATAAAAGGTGGCCAGTGCCAGACGCACCCCAAAATAGATCCCCGGAACAATGAGCAACAGACCCAGGCCCACCGCAAAGCCAGTCAGAATTTGCACGCCCGCCAATGGCAATACCCAGGGCAAAGCCTGGGTTATGGCGTCTTTGGGAGGCAGGTACTGGTTATTCAGTGAGTGACGAACGTACAGCACCACAGCAGCCGATGACCAGACGCCACCCACCCATTGCAGGAGCATAAGGGGCCAGGCATAGGGAAAATCGGCGAACGCCCCTTGCAGCAAAACAAACAGCACCTCGAAGATGAACCCCAGGCCTACGGTGATGATGATCAGCGCGATCAGGTGCTGGCGAAAGAACTGGGCGGTGTCCTTTAAAAAGGTGTAAAGCATGTAGGTCTCGTCTGGCAGTAAAGAGGTTGGGGAAGAGTAACGAAATGCGGCGGGAAAGGCATCTTTAACAAAGGAGCATGTTGGTTGATTAAACCCGGGGGATTAGCGTCAGGTGTCGGCTACGCCTCAGGCGGGCGTCGGTCCCCGGGGATGGGGACCGACGAGCTTACATGGATGTACTTGCAGCGACCGCCTGAGGCGTTCCCGATGCCTGGCGCGGATTCTATCCACAACATTGAATTAAGCCGTCTCCAAAAGGTGACTGCCAGGCTAACTCGCGCTCTCAGGCCAATGGTTGCTGCTGGGTAATGCAGTGGATGTTGCCGCCGCCGAGCAGGATTTCACGGCCCGGCACCTGCACGACTTCCCGGTCTTTGCACAGGTCGCTGAGAATGCTGGCGGCGATGTCGTCTTGCGGGTCATCGAAGCTTGGCAGGATGATGCCGCCATTGACCATCAGAAAGTTTACATAGCTCGCTGCCATGCGCTCACCGGCCCGGCGTGGCCAGGCTTTCTGGGCCCAGTCGATGCCGTCGACCTCGGCTTCGGTCTGCATCAGCGGCTTGGGCAGCGGCATTTTAGTGATGCTCAATGACCGGCCTTTGGCGTCGCGATGGGCGCTGAGGTAATCGTAGGCCTGGCGGCTGCGATGGTACTGCGGGTCGGCTTCGTCGTCCGTCCAGGCGAGTACCACCTGGCCCGGGCTGACGAAACAGGCCATGTTATCGATGTGGCCGTTGGTTTCGTCGTTGTAGATACCGTCTGGCACCCACAAAATGGTGTCAATGTTCAGGTGATCCCGCAGACGCTGCTCTATTTCCGCCCGCGTCAGGTGCGGATTGCGGTTGTTGTTCAGCAGGCACTCTTCGGTGGTCATCAGCGTGCCTTCACCATCGACATGAATGGCGCCGCCCTCGAGCACAAAACCCTCGGTGCGGTAGCGTTCGATGCGCTCCATATTGCAGATCTTCTGCGCCACCTGATCATCCCGGTTCCACGGCTGATACAAACCGCCGGTAAGACCGCCCCAGGCGTTGAACTCCCAGTCGTTGGCGCGCAGCCCGCCATCACCGTTGGTGATAAAGGTCGGCCCGGTATCCCGGACCCAGGCATCGTTGCAAGAGATTTCAACCACGCGAATGCCGGCACTGAGCCGGGCACAGGCGTTTTCATACTGATCGGCCGAGACCCCCATGGTTACCGGTTCAAACCGGGCAATGGCTTCGGCAACGGCCGTATAGGCAGCTTGGGCGGGCTTGGCGCCGTAGCGCCAGTTATCCGGCCGTTCCGGCCACAGCATCCAGGTTTGGCTGTGCGGTGCCCACTCGGCGGGCATGCCATAGCCGTCAGCGCGCGGAGTCGACGTTAGCGGCGCTGGCATATCAGCGACCTCCATCCTTTGTCATCAGCGGGTTGTACAGATCTGGCCGGCGGTCACGGAAGACCCCCCAGGCGCGGCGAGTGCTGGCCACCTCATCCAGGTCGAAAGTGTGCACCAGAATACCCTCGTCATCGCGATCAAACTCAGCCACTTTCTGGCCCAGTTCATTGGCAATAAAAGAGGAACCGTAGAAGGAAATCGTCTGCTCGCCTTCGGCCTCAACGCCTGTGCGGTTACTGGCGATGTAGGGCGTCAGATTGGCCGCCGCATGGCCCTGCTGGGTAATCTGCCAGTGATCGCGCGAGTCAATTGTGTTGTCCTGCGGTTCGCTGCCAATAGCGGTCGGATAGAACAGCAGTTCGGCGCCCATTAATGCCATGGCACGGGCGGTTTCCGGGAACCACTGATCCCAGCAAATGCCGACGCCGATGCGCGCATAGGCGGTATCCCAGACTTTGAAGCCGGTATCGCCCGGCGTGAAATAGAATTTTTCGGAATACCCCGGGCCATCGGGAATATGCGTCTTGCGATAGATGCCCAGGTTGGAGCCGTCGGCATCGATGATGGCGACCGTATTGTAAAAGGCGTTGTTGGCCCGCTCGTAAAAGCTGATGGGCAGCACGACCTTGAGTTCTGCGGCCACTGCGCTGAAATGCTTGATCGCCGGGTTTTCTTCAACCGGGGTCGCAAACGCCATGTACTCTTCCTTTTGCTTCTGGCAGAAGTAGCAGCGTTCAAACAGCTCCTGTATCAGGATGATCTGTGCGCCTTTTGCAGCGGCCTCACGCACCAGGGCGTCGGCTTTGGCAATGTTGGCGTCAACGTCCCAGCCACAGCTCATCTGGGTGGCAGCTACAGTTACCGGTCTCATCTATCTTGGCTCCTCTGGGTTAACCCTGGGTTCTCAGGGGCGCGTATTTTTCCTGAAATTGACGAAAACACCAGCGTTATTTTTGGCTGGCGAAGACTGCTCGGAAAGCAGGTTTTTACTCAATTTGAAGGTGACTACCAACCGAGTGTCAGGTGCCGGGTGTGACTATCCGGGGAAGTCTGAAACATGGATGTTTCAGTCTAGGCCCCATGGATGGGTTGAGTGGGCGGCATTCCGCCCGGCCCCGGATAGTCACACCCGGTGCCGGACACGGACTCGTGGCACAAAAACAAAGGCAACCCTGAACACTCAAATATAGGGTAGCAGAAGCTCGTATTCCATGGGGGTGACCTGGCGCTCGAATAGCCTTACTTCGCTCCACTTGCAGATGCGGTACATTTCGATGAAGTCGGCGCCGAACCATTTCTGGACGCGCTCATCCAGAATCATGGAGCGCAGTGCATCGCGGGCGTTGTCGGCGAGTTCCGGGTGGTCCTGGTCGTAGACGTTGCCTTCGACCGGTTCCGGCGGTTCTATATGGTTCTGCAGGCCTTCGGTGACGCCTGCCAGCACCACTGCTACTGCCAAATAAGGGTTGGTGTCGGCGCCGCTCAGGCGATGCTCGATGCGGGTGGCTTCAATGCTGCCTGAGGGAATGCGCAGTGCCGAGGTGCGGTTGTCGTAGCCCCAGGTTTTTGCGGTGGGGGCAAAGGCATCCGGGTTGAGGCGGCGGTAACTGTTAATGTTCGGGCACAGCAGCGCCTGAACGTGGTCGGCCATGTCGATCAGACCGCCCATGGCCCAGCGCATCTCCGGTACGTTTTCCGGGTCCTCACTGGCAAAGATATTGTTGCCCTCGCCGTCCATCAGGCTCAGGTGAATGTGCATGCCGCTGCCCGCTTCCTCGATGTACGGCTTGGCCATGAAAGTGGCTTCCATCTCCCACTTGCGGGCCACCTGGGCAATCACCCGTTTGAGCATCACCGCTTCATCCGCGGCGCGCATCGGGTCGTTGCCGTAGTTGAGATTTACCTCAAACTGGCCGGGCGCATATTCGGTGATGACGGTGTCGGCCGGGATGTTCTGTTCGTGGGCGGTATCGAGTACATCGCGAATGAAGAAATCGTAATCGTCCAGGTCATCCATCGAATAGACCTGCTTGGAACTCATGCGCCGGCCACTGACCGGAGACACCGGTGGCTGCAGTTTGCCATCCGCATCGCGTTCAGTGTCGATCAGATAAAATTCCAGCTCCACGGCGATGCCCGGGGTATAGCCCAGTTCATTGAAGCGCTTCACCGCTTGCACCAGCACCTGACGCGGGTCCATCAGGAACGGGGTTTCGGCATCGGTTTCGAACATGGTGAACAGCGCCTGAGCCCGGTCGCCGTCGGCGTGCCAGGGCACCATGGCCAGAGTGCCGGGAACTGGCAGGCAAAGCCGGTCGCGGTCGCCGTCTTCAGCGCCCAGGCCGGTTTCTTCGACGGTGGTGCCGGTGGCGTCCAGCGCCATCACAGAGCCGGGCAGGTTAAAACCTTCTTCATACACCTTTTCCAGCAGCTCGCGCTCAATGCGCTTGCCGCGCAGCACACCGTTGAGGTCGGTGACCAGCAGTTCGATGGTGGTGACGTCCGGGTGTTGTTCCAGAAAGGCGGTTACTTCAGGGTGTGACATGATGCTTTCTCATCGTTGGCGATGACGGCCCGGGCGTACCGGGCCTGACACAGCGACTTAACAGTTGGACGGCCTTGCCGCCAGAAGGATCAGCGGTCGAGACCGCCCATGCATAAATATTTCAGTTCCAGGTACTCGTCGATACCGTACTGGCTGCCTTCGCGGCCGAGACCCGATTCCTTCACGCCGCCAAAGGGCGCGACCTCAGTCGAGATAATACCCTCATTAATGCCCACCATCCCATATTCCAGCGCCTCGGCAACCCGCCAGATGCGCGACAGGTTACTGCTGTAAAAGTAGGCGGCAAGCCCGAAGGGCGTATCGTTGGCCAGTTGCACCGCTTCCTCTTCGGTTTTGAACCGGGTCAGGGCGGTAATAGGGCCAAAAATTTCTTCCTGGCTGACGCGCATGGTTGGTTTCACGTCGGTCAGCACGGTCGGTTCAAAAAAACTGTGGCCCAGGCTGTGCCGTTTGCCACCGAGCAGCACCTTGGCGCCCTGATCGGTCGCTTCGTTGAGCAGGGTCTCGACTTTCTCCAGCCCGGCTTCATTGATCAGCGGCCCAATGGTGACGCCGTCGTCCATGCCGTTGCCCACTTTAAGTTGTTCGCTGGCTTCGGCCATGGCGGCGGCGAAGCGGTCGTACACACCTTCCTGCACCAGGAAGCGGTTTACACACACGCAAGTCTGGCCGGTATTGCGGTATTTGGAAGCCATGGCGCCTTTAACGGCCGCCTCAATATCGGCGTCGTCAAAGACAATAAAGGGGGCGTTGCCGCCGAGCTCCATCGACACCCGCTTCACGGTGTCGGCTGCCTGGCGGATCAGCATCTTGCCAACCGGGGTCGAGCCGGTAAAACTCACCTTGCGCACCAGCGGATGAGTGCTGAGTACTTCACCGACGGCTTTGCCGTTACTGGCGGTGATGATGTTCAACACCCCCTTCGGCAAGCCTGCCTGCCGGCCCAGATCGGCCAGAGCCAGAGCCGTGAGCGGTGTCGCTTCGGCTGGCTTGACGACGATGGTGCACCCGGCGGCCAGCGCTGGGGCGACCTTTCGGGTAATCATCGCCAGTGGAAAGTTCCACGGTGTAATGGCGGTGCAGACGCCGACCGGCTGTTTGATTGCCAGAATGCGGCGGTCGTTGTTCGGTGTAGGAATCACATCACCCGAGGCGCGTTTGGCCTCTTCGGCGAACCACTCTATAAAGGAGGCACCGTAGGCCACTTCGCCTTTCGATTCGGCCAGGGGCTTGCCGCATTCCAGTGTCATCAGTTCAGCCAGCTGATCCTGATGGTTCATGATCAGTTCGAACCAGCGGCGCAGGATGGTGGCACGGCCCTTGGCCGTTTCCTGTTTCCAGGAGGCAAAGGCCCTATGCGCCGCTTCAATGGCCAGTTCAGTATCTTCCGGGCCGCAGTCGGTGACCACCGCCAGGCAATCGCCATTGGCCGGGTTGGTGACATCGAAGGTTCGGCCAGACTGGGCGGTTGCCCAGTCGCCGTCGATAAAACTGAGGCTGTGAATCATGGATTCTGTCATGAAGGCGCTCCTTATGGGTTGCATCGCTAACGGGCGAGACCTTGTCGCCGTGAACCACCCAGTGTAGTGGTTATAGTCGTGCCCCGGAGAGGATTAATTAAGTAAAGCAAGCTAACCCCAAAAAGTGGCTAAGCTCAAGAGGTGTGGTGAAAATAATTGACACTTTACCGGCCTTTAGGGCCCTAAGGCCGTCAATAATGTTTTATATAATTAACATTCGGCCATTTGAGTGCCTTGTGTTGATTATTTTTTATGGTAACGTGGTAAAAAATAAACACCTGAGCAGCCACCGGATTTTGCCGCCTGACAGAGGTCAAAGCCGGAGTGCTCACGGTAATAATAAAGCACAGCACAAGAGGGGGTTTGCATGCAGCCCGAACGTGTCCGGCCACTGGTCGGCGTCGTCTGCGATGTCAAGATGGTACCGCCGCATGCCTTTCACATGGCAGGTGACAAGTACCTGACCGCACTGGCCCAGGCCGCTGGTGTAACCCCCGTGCTGTTGCCTGCCCTGACCGATCTGCTCGATCCCACTTCCCTTGTAAGCCGACTCGACGGTCTCTTTCTGACCGGGGGTTACTCTATGGTGCATCCACGGCATTATGGGGCAGCGCCGTTGCCAGATCAGGCCTATGATGAACGACGTGATGCGCTCAGTCTGGCCCTGATCAGGGTTGCCCTTGATCGGGACCTGCCCCTGTTTGCCGCCTGTCGCGGTTTTCAGGAGGTCAACGTGGCACTGGGTGGTACCTTGCATCAGGCATTGCATGAGGTGCCGGGTTTGCTGGAGCATCGCGAAAACAAAGACGAGTCGCTGGCGCAGCAGTACGCACCGGCGCACCCTGTTGCACTGACCCGGGGTGGGTTGCTGCAGCAGATACTTTCGACTGACACCCTGGAGGTAAACTCCTTGCATGTTCAAGGTGTAGCAACACTTGGGGGCGGCTTAGAGGTTGAAGCCACTGCACCGGACGGTTTGATCGAAGCAGTGCGAGTCGCCGCCATGCGATTTGCACTGGCCGTGCAGTGGCACCCGGAATGGCAGGTTATGAACCATCCCCAACAACGACAACTGTTTGAGGCGTTCGGTGATGCGTGTAGAGCGTGACAACCGAACGAACCCTGTATGGACGATTTAATCAAGTGGCTTAAAGACAACCGCGTGACCGAAGTGGAATGCATCACGCCTGATCAGACCGGTATCGCGCGCGGTAAAATCATGCCGACCAACAAGTTCATTGCCGAGCGCGGCATCCGCCTGCCCGAGAGTGTGCTGTTGCAGACGGCGACCGGCGATTACCCGGACGACGAAGCTTATTACAGCATTCTGGACCCGGCCGATATCGACATGATTCTGCGCCCGGATCCAAACGCCGCCTTTCTGGTGCCCTGGACGCTGGAGCCAACGGCTCACGTGATTCACGACTGCTACGACAGTGTCGGCAACCTGATCGAACTGTCGCCACGTGCGGTACTGAAAAAAGTGCTGGGCCTATACGAAGCCAAAGGCTGGAAACCCATTGTCGCCCCGGAAGTGGAATTCTACCTGACCCAGCGCTGCACCGATCCGGATCTGCCGCTGGAGCCACCGATTGGCCGTTCTGGCCGCAAGGAAAGTGGTCGCCAGTCGTTCAGCATCGATGCCGCCAACGAGTACGATCCGATCATTGAAGACGTCTACGACTGGTGCGAAGCCCAGGGCCTGGACATCGATACACTGATTCACGAGGAAGGCACCGCCCAGATGGAATTCAACTTCCGTCACGGCGATGCCCTGAAACTGGCCGACCAGGTATTTGTGTTCAAACGGACGGTGCGTGAAGCGGCGTTGAAGCACAATATTGGTGCAACTTTCATGGCCAAGCCGATCACTGGTGAGCCTGGCAGTTCGATGCACATTCACCAGTCGCTGGTCGACGCCAAAACCGGCAAGAACCTGTTCTCCAATCCGGACGGTTCAGCCTCCAAGCAGTTCCTCAATTACATTGGTGGCTTGCAGGCCTACATTCCGCAGCTAATGCCCATGTTCGCCCCTAACATGAACAGCTACCGTCGCTATTTGCCGGGTGCCGATGGCAATGCGCCGGTCAACATCGAATGGGGTGAAGAAAACCGTACGGTTGGCTTGCGGGTACCCCAGGCATCGCCGGAATCCCGCCGTGTCGAAAACCGCCTGCCCGGCGCCGACACCAACCCTTACCTGGCCATGGCGGCGAATCTCGCCTGCGGCTACCTGGGCATGGTGAAAGATTTGAAACCGCGCAAGCCAGTCACCGGACGTGCAGGCGCCGAAGCCGACCCGGATGTACCGTTCAACCTGGAAGCCGCTCTTGAAATCATGTCCGAATGTCAGGAAATGCGGGAACTGTTGGGGCCAACGTTCGTTGATGGCTTTATCGCAACCCGCTGGGCTGAATATGAAGGCTTTAAGCGTGTGATCAGTTCCTGGGAACGCGAGTTCCTGTTGAGCACGGTTTAATAATTAAAGGCTCGGGGCAAAATTGTGAGCGGCGGGTGCCGGTGGTGCCTCTGCGGGGAAGTCCGCAGCAAGGATGCTGCGGTCTAGGCCCCATGGAAGGGTTTACGCCGACCCCGCAGAGGCACCACCGGTAGCCGACGTGGACCCTGCCACTCAAATAACCCGAGCCCTGTACTTCAAATTGAAAGGGGGGACTGTCATGACAGCCGCACCGTCATTGACTCAAACCGAACACTGGCAACATCAGGGTGCCGATCACATGCTGCACCCTTTTGGTGACAGCGGTGCCATTGGCCGTGAGGGTGCTCGCATTATTACGCGGGCCGAGGGCGTGATGCTCTGGGACAGCGAAGGCAATGAGTATCTGGATGCCTTTGCCGGGCTCTGGTGTGTGAACCTGGGGTATGGCCGGCAGGAACTGGTCGATGCTGCCAGCAAGCAGATGAGTGAATTGCCCTACTACAATCTGTTTTTCAAATCGGCGACACCACCGGCAGTCGAACTGGCCGGGGCTCTGGCCGAGATTGCGCCGAAGCACATCAATCATACCTTCTTTACCAACTCCGGCAGCGAAGCCAACGATACTGTGCTGCGCATGGTGCGGCGGTACTGGGATTTGCAGGGCAAGCCTGAGAAGAAAACCATCATCGGCCGCCACAATGGCTATCACGGCTCAACGGTGGCGGGTGCCAGTCTGGGCGGCATGAGCCCCATGCATGCGCAGGGGGACTTGCCCATTCCCGGCATTGCCCACATTCGTCAGCCTTATTGGTATGGTGAGGGCGGAGATCTTTCGCCAGACGAATTTGGTCTGGTAGCGGCGCGAGCCCTTGAAGAGAAAATTCTGGAGCTGGGGCCTGAAACGGTGGGTGCGTTTATTGCCGAACCGATTCAGGGCGCCGGTGGCGTGATTATTCCGCCCGATACCTACTGGCCGGAAATCGAACGCATCGTCAAACGCTATGATCTACTGTTAGTGGTTGATGAGGTGATTTGTGGTTTCGGCCGCACCGGTGAATGGTTCGGGTCCGACTATTACGGTCTGACGCCGGATCTGATGCCCATCGCCAAGGGCCTGTCGTCCGGGTATTTGCCCATTGGTGGCGTCATGGTGGCTGATCGGGTCGCCGAGGTGTTCAAAGCCAGTGGTGGTGAGTTCAATCACGGCTTTACCTATTCAGGGCATCCGGTCTGTGCAGCCGTAGCATTGGAAAATGTGCGGATTCTGCGTGAAGAAGGCATTGTTGACCGGGTCCGTGAGGAAACGGCACCTTACTTGCAGGCACAGCTGCAGACGCTGGCGGACCACCCTCTGGTGGGTGAGGTCCGGGGCGTGGGTATGTTGGGTGCGGTTGAACTGGTTCAGGATAAAGTCAGCCGTAGCCGCTACCCTGAAGAAGGCCGGGTAGGTACCCTGTGCCGGGACTACGCTCTGGCAGGGGGCCTGGTGTTGCGCGCCACCGGTGACACCATGCTGATGTCGCCGCCGCTGGTGATCAAACCGGACGAGATCGATGAACTTGTTGCCAGAACGCGCCGGGCACTGGACCAGACCCTGGCTCAGTTGCAGAAAGAATTCCCGGCCGGGGAATAAATTCTTTTGGTGTTTTGATCATCTCATTTTACTGTAGGCAGGTGGTCTGGAGGCTGGCGTGGTCAGCCGAAGGTCCGAATAAAAAAATGATGCAGGGGAGTATCTTTCGATGAGTAAACATAAGAAGACCATTGCCATCGCCGCACTGGCGGCGGCCGTTGCGGGAACGGCGATCGCCGAAGATCGCGTTGTTTATATCTATAACTGGTCTGACTACATTGGCCCGGACACGCTGGAAGACTTTACCGAAGCGACCGGCATTGAAGTTGTCTACGACGTTTTCGACTCCAACGACGTACTGGAAGCCAAGGTGCTGTCCGGCCAGACTGGCTATGACCTGGTTGTCCCGACCACAAACTACATGGCGCGTCAGATTCAGGCCGGTGCTTACCAGAAGCTCGACAAGTCCAAGCTGACCAATTACGACAACCTCGACATGGAGTTGTTGGAGCGTCTCGAGAACTTCGACGCGGGCAATGAATACTCGGTTCCCTACCAGTGGGGCACCAACGGTATTGGCTACAACGTCGGCAAGATTCAGGAAATTCTGGGCGACGATGCACCGATTGGCAGCTGGGATCTGGTGTTCGATCCGCAATACGCCTCACAACTGGCCGAATGCGGTATTACCTTCCTCGATTCCGGTAACGAAATCTTCCCGCTGATACTTCAGTATATGGGCCGTGACCCCTATAGCCGCAGCGTAGCGGACTACCGTGCCGCACTGAACGAATTGAATAAGGTGCGTCCGTACATTCAGTATTTCCACAGTTCACGCTACATTTCCGATCTGGCTAACGGTGAGGTCTGTGTATCCATCGGCTGGTCCGGTGATGTATTCCAGGCCATGTGGCGTGCCGAAGAAGCGGAAAACGATGTCTCGGTTGACTACTTCATTCCCGAAGAAGGCACTGTGCTCTGGTCTGACATGATGGTGATTCCGGCGGACGCCCGCAATGTGGAAGAAGCCCACGAGTTCATCAACTTCGTGCTGGAGCCCGAAGTGGCTGCAGGCATCACCAACTACGTCTGGTATGGCAGCCCGGTTGAAGCGGCCAACCCGTTCATTGACCCGGAAATTCTTGAAAACCCGGGCATCTATCCACCGGAAGGTACTGAGTTGTTCACCAACGAAATTCTGCCCAACAGCATCATGCGGGAAATTACACGCAGCTGGACTCGTTTCAAGTCTGGCAGCTGAGTTAACCGAATGAACGACAACGGGGCCGGTTAATCCGGCCCCGACATTTCTGCTCCAAGCGGTACTGTAACAAGTGCACAAGAAACACCAGTAGGTTTGGAGCAGGGCTGTAAGCCCGATGCAGGGTTCAATGGGGCGATTGCCCATTATTCACAAATAGACTCGGTAATATTAGCCAGCGTGACAGGGGAGACACCCAGATGGCATTAGCGGCCGGCGCGCGCCGACAACAGCATGAAGCCAGTACAGAAGCGAAAAAAACGCTGCTCAGTATTGAAAAAGTGACCAAGTACTTCGATGAAGACCTGGCGGTTGATAACGTCTCGCTGGAGGTTCGTCAGGGTGAGATTTTTGCGCTATTGGGGGCGTCCGGATCGGGCAAGTCAACTCTGTTGCGAATGATGGCCGGTTTCGAGAATCCGACCGAAGGGCGCATCCTGCTGGAGGGGGAGGACATTACCCATCAACCGCCTTACCAGCGTCAGATCAATATGATGTTTCAGTCCTATGCATTGTTTCCACATATGACCGTGGAACAAAACCTGGCTTTCGGCCTGAAGCAGGAAAAGCTCTCGAAAGACGTGATCATCGATCGGGTGCAACGCATGCTGAAGCTGGTGCATATGGAAAAGTATGCGCGACGCAAGCCGCACCAGTTGTCCGGCGGCCAGAGGCAGCGAGTGGCCCTGGCGCGCAGCCTGGCCAAGCAACCCAAATTGTTGCTGCTTGATGAACCCATGGGCGCACTCGATAAAAAATTGCGTACCGAAATGCAGCTCGAAGTGGTCGACATTCTGGAAAACGTGGGCGTGACCTGTGTGATGGTAACGCACGATCAGGAAGAAGCCATGACCATGGCCGACCGCATTGCCATTATGGACCAGGGCTTTATTCAACAGGTCGGCTCACCGGTCGATATTTACGAAAGCCCGAACAGTCGTATGGTGGCCGAGTTCATTGGTTCGGTTAACCTGTTCGATGGACAGATCATCGACGATCAGGAAGATCATATGACGCTGCATACCGATGATCTGGATGCCGATATCTACATTGGCCACGGGGTGACCTCCGGTGTCGATGAACGCAGCATGCTGTTCGCCCTGCGCCCGGAAAAAACCCTGATGACCCGGGAAAAACCCGAAGGTGATTACAACTGGTCGTCCGGTATTGTGCACGATATCGCCTACCTGGGTGGTCACACCGTATATTACGTCCGGTTGCCGCAGGGCAAGATCGTTCAGTGTTTTCTGGCGAACGTCGAACGCCGTGCTGACCGGCCGACCTGGGATGACCCGGTCTATGTACACTGGGCCAGTGACAGTGGCGTGGTGCTACGCTCATGAAAAAACTCGATCTGGCTCGCGTTGTGCCGGGTGGTCGCCGCTGGGTGATTGCCGGGCCTTTCCTCTGGTTGCTGGTGTTTTTCTTCATGCCGTTCGTGATGGTGGCGAAGATATCGGTGTCGGAAACCTTTCTGGGCATTCCGCCGTACACGGCGATGTTTGAATGGCTGGATCAGACGCTGAACATCCGCATGACCTTCAGCAACTACGCCTGGTTGCTCAGTGATGATCTGTACATTCGCGCCTACTGGAATTCGATCAAGATCGCCTTTAATGCAACCGTTTTCTGTTTGCTGTTGGGTTACCCCATGGCGTATGCCATCGCCAAGGCGCCATCGCGTTTGCAGACCACCTGGTTGCTGCTTGTGCTATTGCCCAGTTGGACATCGTTTTTGATTCGGGTTTACGCCTGGATGGGCTTGCTGGGTAACAACGGGGTGTTCAACAACTTCATGATCTGGATTGGTCTTATCGATAGCCCAATTCAAATGCTTAACACCAATTTTGCGGTGTACATCGGGGTGGTGTATTCCTACCTGCCGTTTATGGTGTTGCCGTTGTACGCCAACCTGGTCAAGCACGACAATGCCTTGCTGGAGGCCGCCAGCGACCTGGGCGCCCGCAAAGTAACCTCCTTTTTCCGCATAACCCTGCCTTTGTCGGTTAATGGCATCATTGCGGGCTCGATGCTGGTATTTATTCCGGTGGTGGGCGAATACGTGATTCCTGAACTTCTGGGCGGTGCCGAAACACTGATGATCGGCAAGGTCTTGTGGCAGGAGTTCTTTAACAATCGCGACTGGCCGGTCGCCTCGGCGCTGGCGGTGCTGATGATCCTGTTGCTGATCATTCCGATCATGCTCTTCCACCGCTATCAGAACAAGGAGACGGGGCTATGAAGTCGGGTCGTTTCAGTCTCAGCGTCATCATTTTCTGGCTTGGCATCTTTTTCCTCTATGGCCCGATGCTGATGCTGATTATTTATTCGTTCAACGCCTCGCGCATGGTGCAGGTGTGGGCCGGCTGGTCGACGCGCTGGTACGGTGAGCTGTTTCAGGACCAGCAACTGATGAGCGCCGTAGGCCGCTCCCTGCAGATCGCCTTTTACTCGGCCAGCACGGCCGTAGTGATCGGCATGCTGGCCTCCATCGTGATGATCCGCTTCACCCGTTTTCGCGGCCGTACCCTGTTCAGCGGCATGATTACCGCGCCGCTGGTGATGCCCGATGTGATCATCGGTATTTCCATGCTGTTGTTGTTTGTGGCCATGGCACAGTCGCTCGGCTGGCCGGCCCAGCGCGGCATGCTGACGATCTGGATCGCCCACACGACCTTTTGCGTGGCTTATTCGACCGTGGTGATCAGTTCCCGGCTGCGAGAGATGGACCAGAGCCTCGAAGAGGCGGCGCTTGATCTCGGGGCAACACCCATCAAGGCTTTCTTCCTGGTTACCCTGCCGGTGATTTCGCCGGCGATCATTTCCGCCTGGCTGCTCTCGTTCACCCTGTCGCTCGATGACGTGGTGATCGCCAGCTTTGTGACCGGACCCGGGGCCACTACGTTGCCGATTGAAGTGTTCAGCCAGGTCAAGCTGGGCGTGACGCCCAAAATCAATGCGCTGGCGACGATCATTATTGGTGTCGTATCTATCGTGGCTTTCTCCAGCTGGCTGCTGTTCCGCAAAATCGATCAGCACAACCGGGCCGCGGCTCGCATGGCTGCGCAGGGTTAAGGCAGTTCCTCTCTTGTGGCTTCAAGTTTCGGAGTTTGCATACTGTGAGCAGCGGTTACCGGGGGTGCCCCTGTGGGGTAGTCCGCAGCATGGATGCTGTGGTCTAGGCTCCATGGATGGATTCACGCCGACCCCACAGGGGCATCCGCGGTAGCCGGTGCGGACCAATACCACCCAGACAACCTAACCTCCGAATCTTGTGTTGTTACGGTTCGCTCTGGGCCGTGGCCTCAAATTTCCCTATGATGTGCACTGACCGGGCAAGGCCTGCCCGTTACCCGTCCTGTTATCGCAAGGTTGCCCCGACTGCATGAAAAGCCTGTATCGATTATTGCCGCTATTGTCCCACCAGCAGTTTACCTCTGGCCAGGCACTGGCTGACGAACTACAGGTGACGCGGCCCACGGTGTCCAACTGGGTGGCTGAGCTGGTGGCTCAGGGTGTGGATGTGTATTCGGTGAAGGGGCGGGGTTACCGGCTGGCCGAACCGGTCAGTCTGCTCGACCGGGAGCGGATACTGAGCTTGCTATCGGGTGAGGTGACGCGCCGCTTGTCGGTGCTGGATATCCGTACTGATGTCGATTCCACAAACGCCTGGGTGTTGGCGCAGCCGCCCGCGCCGGGTCGCTGGTCGGTCTGTACCGCCGATTATCAGCACCAGGGTCGGGGCCGCCGGGGTCGGGCCTGGCAGAGTCCGCCCGCCAGCAGTGTTATGGTCTCGGCGGCGGTGCGGGAATCGCTGACGGGCGATGCCCTTTATGCCGCCAGCCTGGTGGTCGGTGTGGCCGTGGTGCGGGCTATTCGGCAGATTACGACCTTGTCAGTCGCCTTGAAATGGCCCAACGACATTTATTATGAAGGTCGCAAACTCGGCGGTGTGCTGTGCGAGCTGCAGGGTAACCCGCTCGATCAGCCCGTATTGGTCATCGGCATCGGGCTGAATGTGAACGCCGCGCCGCCGGGGCTGGATCGCGACATCGCCTGCTTGCGTGATCTCTCCGGTCGGTTTATTGATCGCAATGACTTGTTGGCGGCCTTGCTTAATGAACTGCACAGCGTGCTGGCCAGGCTGACGCAGCCGGGTGGTTTGGCGGATTTGCTGCGAGAGTGGTCCGAATACGATTGCTTGTTGAACCGGTCGGTCACGCTGGTGCAGGGCGGCGGGCAAGAGGTTGTGGTTGCTCGCGGCATCGATGCCCAGGGGCAGCTGATCGTTGATGACGAAGACGGGCAACGCAGAACCGTCAATGGCGGGGAGGTGTCGGTACTATGGTAAAGCTGGCGAGTGAGTGGCGGCTATGACACCGATTCAGGAGGCCGAAGTCCTGTTTCTCGACTGCGGAAACAGCCGGTGCAAATATCGCATGGGTGAGCGCCGGGGCTATTGGCTCGACATTGATGCGGCACTGGCCGATATAAACCATTGGCAACCCATGCAGGTAGTCATCGCGACCGTCTCTGCCTTCGGCGCCCGGCTTCGCGAAGCGCTGTCAGCGTCCGGTCGATGCAAGATCAGCGTAATAGCGGTGCGAAATGGCTGGCACGGGATTCAGCTGGCCTATCCCGACCCCTCACGCTACGGAGTGGATCGCTGGCTGACACTAATCGCCGTGCGCCACTGGCAGCAGAACGTGGTGGTTGTAGATGCCGGCACCGCGCTGACCATCGATGCGCTGGATGCCAGCGGGCAGCACCGGGGTGGCTATATCGTGCCCGGTCTGGCGCTGATGCGCCGTGCGCTGGTAAGTGATACATTCGCGTTACCGGCCGTGGCCGCGAGCCAGAGCAAGGCACCCGGGCACAGCACTGCCGATGCCATCGCCAATGGCGCGGTACTGACGCTCAGTGCGGCGGTTAACTCGGCTTGGTTGGAATATGCCTTGTCGCCCTGCCGCCTGGTCTGGACCGGAGGCGATGCGCCGGTACTGGCAGGGCAGGTAGAGCCCGCCGGAGAGCAGATGCCGGACCTGGTCATCGACGGTATGAAACAACTCTATAAGGATGCGGCTTACATGGAATCTCTAGGATGAAGTGGATAATTCTGACCCTGCTGGTGCTGAACCTGGCGCTGGGTGGCTATCAGTACTGGCAGACGACGCAGCCCGCCGTGCAGGTGGCTGAACCCTCGGTCGCACAAATGAACAATCTGGCGATCGACCAGGCGACGCGAAACCAGCTGGCAGAGCTGGAACAAACCGTGGTGGCTGAACCGGCGGTCGAGCCGTTGCAGTGCATTCGTATTACCGGTATCGCTGCTGAAGATCAGGCCGATATCATTCAATCCCGGTTGCGGGCATTGGAAGTATCGTCGGACATGAGCACCCGCGAGGAGATTCTGCGTTCGGACTACTGGGTCGTGATTGGTCCCTTCGATACCGATCAGCAAGGTCGTGACCGCCTGGCGCAATTGCAGGCAGACGAGATCGAGAGTTTTCTGATCAACCAGGGCCGTCTCGCTGGCGGTATTTCACTGGGGTTGTTCTCATCGGACGCCAATGCCAGAACCCGGGTTTCTGAACTGGCCGGGCAAGACATAGAGGCCCGGGTAGAGCGGGTAGACCGGACCCGCGAGGTCTGGGTGCTGACGGTCGGGGCTGAATCCGCCCGCCAGATATCCAACGCTGCTGTGGATTCCATCGTCTCTGAATTTGAAGGGGCCTCGTTCCAGCGCTTCCGCTGTTAACGCTGTACGCCGCGGCAGGCCGGCTCTGGTGCGGCCCCGCAGCGGCGACGCAAAACCCTTGCCGAACAGTTGCATTTCATTCCCATAATCAATAATATGCGCGCCTCCTTGTTAGGCAAGGTGGGTTTTACCCGGTTTCATGTTGTCTAAGTGCTTGTTCTGATTGAGAAAAATTTAACGATCAGAGTTGACACCCTGGCAGGCTTCATGCAAACTTCCGCCCGGTTTGGAGGGGTTCCCGAGTGGCCAAAGGGAGCAGACTGTAAATCTGCCGCTTTATGCTTCGATGGTTCGAATCCGTCCCCCTCCACCATTTCCTCCTCCGGGAGGCAGTGCGGGTATAGTTCAACGGTAGAACCTCAGCCTTCCAAGCTGATGATGCGGGTTCGATTCCCGCTACCCGCTCCAGATAGCGTTGTCGAAAGGCAGCCTTCGGGTTGTGCCTTCTGGTCTGTCTGCAGTGTTCGTTTGCTCGCGTAGCTCAGTGGTAGAGCACTCCATTGGTAATGGAGAGGTCATGAGTTCAAATCTCATCGTGAGCACCATATTTGTGGCCGGCGTTTTGGCTGGCTGAGTGAATCGGAAGGCAGGCACTTAACAGTGGCTGCCTTTTGCTTATGTGAATCCAGGTGAGAGGCTGGGACTATGTCTAAAGCTACTTTTGAACGTACCAAGCCGCACGTAAACGTCGGCACCATCGGTCACGTTGACCACGGTAAAACTACTTTGACCGCGGCGCTGACGCGCGTCTGTCACGAAGTGTGGGGCACAGGCGCCTCGGTTGCGTTTGACGGCATCGACAACGCACCGGAAGAGCGCGAGCGTGGTATCACCATCGCCACCTCTCACGTTGAATACGATTCACCGAACCGCCACTACGCGCACGTTGACTGCCCGGGCCACGCTGACTATGTGAAGAACATGATCACCGGTGCCGCTCAGATGGACGGCGCGATCCTGGTATGTTCTGCCGCTGACGGCCCGATGCCGCAAACGCGTGAGCACATCCTGCTGTCCCGTCAGGTTGGCGTACCCTTCATCGTTGTGTTCCTGAACAAGGCCGATATGGTCGACGACGAAGAGTTGCTGGAACTGGTTGAGATGGAAGTGCGTGACCTGCTGTCCATGTACGACTTCCCGGGTGACGACACGCCGATCATCATCGGTTCTGCGCTGATGGCGCTGGAAGGCAAAGATGACAACGAAATGGGTACTACCGCTGTTAAGAAGCTGGTAGAAGCCCTGGACGACTACATTCCGCAGCCTGAGCGTGCTATTGACCAGCCGTTCCTGATGCCGATTGAAGACGTGTTCTCAATCTCTGGTCGCGGTACTGTTGTGACTGGTCGTGTAGAGCGCGGCATCGTCAAGTCTGGCGAGGAAGTGGAAATCATTGGTATCCACGACACCACCAAGACCGTTGTGACCGGTGTTGAAATGTTCCGCAAGCTGCTCGACGAAGGTCGTGCTGGCGAGAACATCGGCGCGCTGCTGCGTGGCACCAAGCGTGATGACGTTGAGCGTGGTCAGGTACTGGCCAAGCCGGGTTCAATCACCCCGCACACCAAGTTCGAAGCCGAAGTGTATGTCCTGAGCAAAGACGAAGGTGGCCGTCACACGCCGTTCTTCAAGGGCTACCGTCCACAGTTCTACTTCCGCACCACCGACGTAACCGGTGCCTGTGAACTGCCGGAAGGCGTAGAAATGGTCATGCCGGGCGATAACGTCAAGATGGACGTTACCCTGATCGCCCCGATCGCGATGGACGAAGGTCTGCGTTTCGCGATTCGTGAAGGCGGCCGTACTGTAGGTGCGGGCGTTGTTGCGAAGATCATTGAGTAAAGATTAGCTTTGAGCTGAGGGCTGCGAGCGGTTAGTAAAGACTCGAAGCTCGCAGCTTATAGCTAACAGCTACAAGGCGCCCGAGGCGCCTTGTATCCTGCCGCCGGAGCTCTGTTTTCGGCTGAAAATCCGATTTGCCCATGGTAGGTCGGTGTGTTTAGGGGGTTTGGGCAGTTTCGATCACTGTTGGAGGTGATTCGGGCTGGTCGGATGGAAGCGATGCCCCAGGGTTCGTTCGTTTCCTGAAAAAAGCCACCTAAGTGCTTGAAACTGCGCGGTAGTTAGCATAGAATCCGCCGCCCAGTTGCTTTACAGGCCAGTAGTTCAATTGGTAGAGCACCGGTCTCCAAAACCGGGGGTTGGGGGTTCGAGTCCCTCCTGGCCTGCCATTAAAGCGCCCAAGATTCACAGTTGCAGTGCTGGGAAGACGCAGCACTGAATTTATCCAGAGTTAAGGTGTCCACCGCATGAACGCTCAGGTTGAGTCGAATAATACCGCCCTAGATTGGATTAAGTGGATCGTTGTTGCCGCGCTGATGATTGCGGTTATCGGTGGTAACTTCTATTTTGGCGATCAGTCCATGCTGGTGCGTGCACTGGCGGTCGTGTTTGTGTCCCTGGTTGCGGTCGGGATCGCGCTGACAACGGCACGTGGCAAGTACATTAACCGGTTGCGCAAAGAAGCCTGGGTAGAAGTACGCAAGGTCGTCTGGCCGACCCGGCAGGAAACCACCCAAACCAGTCTTGTTGTGATCGGTGTCGTATTGGTGGTTGCTCTGATTCTTTGGGGTGTCGATTCTCTGCTGGGGTTGGTTGTATCCCGGATTATTGGTTAAGGAGATCGATATGGCCAAGCGCTGGTTTGTAGTGCACGCCTACTCAGGCTTTGAAAAGCGCGTTGCTGCTTCCTTGCAGGAGCAGGTTGAATTGAAAGGCATGCAGGATAAGTTCGGCGAGATCCTGGTGCCGACCGAGTCTGTCGTTGAAATGCGCGACGGCAAGAAGCGCAAGAGTGAGCGCAAGTTTTACCCGGGCTACGTCCTGGTTGAAATGGAAATGGATGACGATACCTGGCACCTGGTGAAAGAGATTCCCCGGGTGATGGGCTTTATTGGTGGTACTCCGGAAAAGCCGGCACCACTGACCAGTCGCGAAGCCGATGGTATCTTGCAGCGCGTGAAGGAAGGTGTCGACAAGCCGACCCAGAAGACAATTTATGAGCCGGGCGAAGTGGTTCGGGTCAACGATGGTCCATTTGCTGATTTCAACGGCACTGTCGAGAAAGTGAATTACGAGAAAAACCGGGTGCAGGTCTCGGTATCGATTTTCGGTCGGGCAACCCCGGTCGAGCTGGAGTTTACCCAGATCGAAAAAATGACCTGATGCGCAGGCAGGCTGCATGCCCTGGGGTCGATTCGGCTTCGGGGCTTTGTTGTCTGTAATGTTTGACGGGGAGCCTAACGGCGTTACCACCCAAATGAGAGGTTATCATGGCCAAGAAAGTTAATGCTTATATCAAGCTGCAAGTGAAGGCAGGTCAAGCCAACCCGAGCCCCCCGGTAGGTCCGGCTCTGGGTCAGCATGGCGTGAACATCATGGAATTCTGTAAGGCGTTCAACGCCGAGACTCAGAGCATTGAGCCGGGTCTGCCGATTCCTGTTGTTATTACCGTATACAGCGACCGCAGCTTCACCTTTGTTACCAAGACCCCGCCTGCCGCGGTTCTGCTGAAAAAAGCAGCCGGCATCAAGAGCGGTTCAGGTCGCCCCAATACTGAGAAGGTCGGTACTGTGACCCGTGCTCAGTTGGAAGAGATTGCCACCACCAAGGATCCCGACCTGACAGCAGCCGATATGGATGCAGCGGTTCGTACGATTGCGGGTTCTGCTCGCAGCATGGGTCTGAATGTAGAGGGTGTTGAGTAATGGCTAAGCTGAGCAAGCGCGCCAAAGTCGCGCGCGAAAAAGTTGACGCAACCAAGGTATACAGCATCGAAGACGCCGTTGCCCTGTTGAAAGAGCTGTCGACCGTAAAATTCGCAGAGTCTGTTGATCTGTCCGTTAACCTGGGCATCGACGCTCGTAAATCGGACCAGAACGTTCGTGGTTCTACCGTACTGCCGAACGGCACCGGTAAAGACGTGCGTATCGCGGTCTTCGCCCAGGGCGCCAATGCTGAAGCAGCGAAGGAAGCCGGTGCCGATGTCGTCGGTATGGAAGATCTGGCCGAGCAAATCAAGGGCGGCGATCTGAACTTCGGTGTCGTTATTGCCTCTCCGGATGCAATGCGCGTTGTTGGTCAGTTGGGTCAGGTACTGGGTCCGCGCGGCCTGATGCCAAACCCGAAAGTCGGCACCGTGACGCCAGACGTCGCGACTGCGGTCAAGAACGCCAAGGCGGGTCAGGCGCGGTTCCGTACTGACAAGAACGGCATCATCCACGCTTGCATTGGCAAGGTGGCGTTTGAGCCGAACGCAATCAAAGAAAACGCAGAAGCCATCATCGCTGATCTTAAGCGTCTGAAGCCGTCTTCTGCCAAAGGTGTGTATCTGAAGAAGATCTCTCTGTCCTCGACCATGGGTCCTGGTATTGCGATCGATCAGAGCTCGCTGACTATCTGATTTAAGTCGTCGCCTATAGATAGACGGGCGGCGCGACAGGACTTTGGGGTTCCCGTGGGTGTCACTCGCGGGAATTGTCAAAGACCGTAGGTGGGTTCAGGGCTGAGGTTTTATGAATCGTTGACGCCCGGTTCCCTTAATGTCCTACGCAGACGGTGGACCCCGATTCGGTTTTTATTGGGCTGGATCCTACCACCGTTGACCTCGAAGGGGGTCAAAACACAGGGTCTTCGGACCTTCGATGGTGACAGGCTCATTTGAGCCTGGCTAAGCCAGAAAATAGTAGGAGAAAGATTGTGGCGCTGAATCTCGAAGACAAGAAAGCCATTGTCACCGAGGTGAATGCAGTTGCTGCCAACGCTCTGTCTCTGGTGATCGCGGATGCCCGCGGTGTAACCGTTGCAGATATGGATAACCTGCGTAAGCAGGCCCGTGAGCAGAAAATCTTCGTACGTGTGGTCAAGAACTCTCTGGCCAAGCGTGCGTTTGAAGGTACCGAGTACGAAGTGGCTCATCCCGCTTTGGTCGGACCGACTCTGCTGGCCTTCTCTATGGAAGACCCGGGTGCTGCCGCTCGACTTTTCAAAGACTTCGCGAAAGACGTTGAAAAGTTCGAAGTGAAATCGCTGGCCGTTGGTGGTGAACTGATGGGTGCGGACCAAATTGATCGTCTGGCGAAATTGCCGACGCGTCACGAAGCTCTGGGAATGCTGGCCAACGTTACGTTGGCACCGGTTACCAAGCTGGCGCGTACGCTCAACGAGGTACCATCCTCTATCACCCGTGTTATGGCGGCTGTTGCCGACAAGAAAAAAGAAGCTGCGTAATTGTTACGCACCTTGTTTGAACATTTTTGAGAATTTTTGGAGATTAGTAACATGGCACTGTCCAATGAAGATATCTTGAACGCCATTGCTGAAATGTCTGTAATGGACGTTGTAGCTCTGGTTGAAGCAATGGAAGAGAAGTTTGGCGTTTCTGCCCAGGCTGCTGTTGCTGTTGCTGCCGGTCCGGCTGCTGCGGGTGAAGCCGCTGCTGAACAAACTGAATTCGACGTTATCCTGACTTCTGCTGGTGAGAAGAAAGTTAACGTGATCAAGGTTGTTCGTGAAATCACCGGTCTTGGCCTGAAAGAAGCCAAAGGTCTGGTTGACGGCGCTCCTGCTGCAGTTAAAGAAGCTGCCAGCAAAGACGAAGTTGAGCAGATCAAAGCCAAGCTGGAAGAAGCTGGCGCAACCGTGGAAGTTAAGTAACTTCGATGGTTCTGGATTGCAATTAGGCAATTCAGTCGAATTGGCTGGCGGCCATTGGCCGTCGGCCTTTTCGTGTCTCAGAAGCAAAAGTTTCTGAGCACCCCGATTAAGTAAGGCGGATTGACCGCATCGATCCGTCAGGACGATGGCAAACGCCAGGGGCCTCCGATAAGAGGAGGAGCGCAGGAAGCGACAGATTTCGGGATGATTGTTGACGTCTGGCAATCATCGCATTACCGAATGGCGGGCAACGGTCGTCACCGACCCTGACCGTCAACCGCTCAGACCCACCGTGGTGAACAAGCTGGGGATTGCTGATGGCATACTCTTACACCGAGAAAAAGCGTATCCGTAAGGATTTCAGCAAATTGAAGCCGGTGATGGACATCCCATACCTGCTGGCAATACAACTGGATTCCTACCGTAACTTTTTACAGGCCGAGACCGATGCGGCCGAACGACAGGACAGTGGGCTGCATGCAGCGTTCAAGTCCGTATTTCCAATTGTCAGTTATTCTGGCAATGCCGCTTTAGAGTACGTCAGTTACAAGCTGGGTATCCCGGCCTTTGACGTCAAAGAGTGCCAACTGCGTGGCGTGACCTATGCAGCTCCGCTGCGGGTCAAAGTCCGGCTGATTATTTACGATAAAGAGTCGCCCAGCAAGGCCATCAAGGATATCAAAGAGCAGGAAGTCTACATGGGCGAAATGCCCCTGATGACTGAAAACGGTACCTTTATTGTTAACGGTACCGAGCGTGTTGTTGTTTCCCAGCTGCACCGTTCACCGGGTGTCTTTTTCGACCACGACAAGGGCAAGACCCACTCGTCCGGCAAGCTGCTGTATTCTGCCCGGGTGATTCCTTACCGTGGTTCCTGGCTCGACTTCGAGTTCGATCCGAAGGACCAGGTGTTTGTACGTATCGACCGTCGTCGTAAATTGCCGGCGACGATTCTGCTGCGTGCCCTTGAATACACCAATCAGCAAATTCTGGACATGTTCTTTGAGCGGTCTGAGTTCAAGCTGAAAAACGACAAGTTCGAGATGAAGATCGTGTCCGAGCGCCTGCGTGGCGAGACGGCTGCGTTTGAGATCAAGGACAAAGACGGCACCGTGGTGATCGAAGATGGTCGTCGTATTACTGCTCGCCATATTCGTCAGTTGGAAAAATCCGGCATTGAAACTGTGGTTGTGCCCGATGAGTATCTGCTGGGCAAAGCACTGGCGACCGACCTGGTCGATCCGACCAGCGGCGAAATCTTTGCTAACTGCAACGATGAAGTCAGCCTTGAGATCCTCGAGAAAGTTCGCGAACTGAAATTGAAGCAAGTCGATCTGTTGTACACCAACGATCTGGATTGCGGCCCTTATATTTCAGATACGCTGCGCAATGATCCGACCAGCACGCCGCTGGAAGCGCTGGTAGAAATCTACCGCATGATGCGCCCTGGCGAGCCGCCGACGAAAGAATCAGCCGAAACGCTGTTCCAGAACCTGTTCTTCAGCAGCGAGCGTTACGATCTGAGTGGCGTTGGCCGGATGAAGTTCAACCGTCGTCTTGGCCGTGAAGGCGAAGAAGGGGAAGGCACGCTGAGCAACGAAGACATCGTTGACGTACTGCGGACGCTGATCGATATCCGTAATGGCAATGGCATGGTTGACGACATCGACCACCTGGGCAACCGTCGGGTTCGCTCTGTGGGTGAGATGGCCGAGAACCAGTTCCGTGTCGGTCTGGTACGGGTTGAGCGCGCCGTGCGCGAGCGCCTGTCCATGGCTGAAAGCGAAGGCCTGATGCCTCAGGATCTGGTCAATGCCAAGCCGGTGGCCGCTGCGATCAAGGAATTCTTTGGTTCCAGCCAGCTGTCCCAGTTTATGGATCAGAACAACCCACTGTCCGGTATTACCAACAAGCGTCGTGTTTCCGCGTTGGGCCCCGGCGGTCTGACCCGTGAGCGCGCTGGCTTCGAAGTGCGTGACGTACACCCGACGCACTACGGCCGGGTATGTCCTATTGAGACGCCGGAAGGTCCGAACATTGGTCTGATCAACTCCCTGTCGACCTATGCCCGTACCAACAGCTACGGTTTCCTGGAAACGCCTTACCGTCGTGTTGAAAACGGCAAGGTGACCAGCGATATCGTCTATCTGTCGGCCATCGATGAAGCCAAGCACACCATTGCCCAGGCTAACGTACCGCTCGATGAAAACGACAACATCGTGGGCGAATTTGTTCAGGTACGTCACCAGAATGAATTCACCATGGCGCCACTGGCCAACGTGGACATGATGGACGTATCACCGCGTCAGGTGGTTTCGGCTGCTGCGGCCCTGGTGCCGTTCCTGGAGCACGATGACGCCAACCGGGCACTGATGGGTTCCAACATGATGCGTCAGGCGGTGCCGACCCTGCGTGCTGACAAGCCGCTGGTGGGTACCGGTATTGAGCGCAGCGTGGCGATTGACTCCGGCGTCTGTGTAACGGCCAAGCGTGGCGGTTATGTCGAGTACGTCGATGCGTCGCGCATCGTGATCAAGGTTAATGAAGATGAAATCCAGGGCGGCGATGCCGGCGTGGATATCTACAACCTGACCAAGTACACGCGTTCCAACCAGAACACCTGTATCAACCAGCGCTCCATCGTCCATCAGGGCGAGTCCATTGCGCGGGGCGATGTTCTGGCCGACGGTCCTTCAGTCGATATGGGTGAGCTGGCACTGGGCCAGAACATGCGCATCGCCTTTATGCCCTGGAACGGTTACAACTTCGAAGACTCCATTCTGGTGTCCGAGAAGGTGGTTCAGGAAGATCGTTTTACCACCATCCACATTCAGGAGCTGACCTGTATCGCCCGCGATACCAAGTTGGGTGCTGAAGAGATCACGGCCGACATCCCGAACGTGGGCGAGTCTGCTTTGAACAAGCTGGATGAGTCCGGTGTGGTGTACATCGGTGCCGAAGTTGGCCCGGGTGACATCCTGGTTGGTAAGGTCACGCCGAAGAGCGAGACCCAGCTGACGCCGGAAGAAAAACTGCTGCGCGCCATCTTTGGCGAGAAAGCATCGGATGTAAAAGACACCTCGCTGCGCGTTAAAGGCGGCATGGTCGGTACCGTTATCGACGTCCAGGTGTTTACCCGTGACGGTGTCGAGCGCGATCAGCGCTCCAAAGACATCGAGCGGATGGCACTGGCCGAGTTCCGCAAGGACTTGAACGCTGAGTACCGCATTGTCGAAGACACCGTTTTCGAACGGATGCAGGCCAACCTGGTGGGTCAGACCGTAGCCGGTGGACCGTCGCTGAAGAAAGGGGATACCCTGACTGAAGCCTACCTGGCCGAGTTGCCGCGTGAAGACTGGTTCAAACTGCGTTTGCAGGACGAAGCCCTGGCAGAAATGCTGGAGAAAGCCGAAGCCCAGCTGAAAGAACGTAAAGACGACCAGGATGCACGTTTTGAAGACAAGAAGCGCAAGTTGCAGAGCGGAGACGATCTGCAGCCAGGCGTGCTGAAAGTCGTCAAATGTTACGTCGCGGTCAAGCGCAAGATCCAGCCCGGTGACAAGATGGCCGGTCGTCACGGTAACAAGGGTGTGATCTCGGTGATCATGCCGGTTGAAGACATGCCGTTCGATGATCAGGGCGAGCCGGTTGACGTGGTGCTTAATCCGCTGGGCGTACCGTCGCGGATGAACGTAGGTCAGATTCTTGAGACGCACATGGGTGCGGCTGCCAAGGGTCTGGGCAAGCGCATCAACGACATGGTCCGTGACCAGAAGGCAGTCAGCGAAATTCGCGGCTTCCTGGATGAGGTCTACAATAAGTCCGGCCGGGGCATCCGCAAGGAAACCCTGGAAGACTTCTCCGATGCGGAAATCCTTGAACTGGCGAAGAACGTCAGTGGCGGGGTACCCATCGCGACGCCGGTGTTCGACGGTGCCAAAGAGGAAGAAATCAAGGAGTTGCTGCGTCTGGCAGGTTTGGATGACAGCGGCCAGATTCAACTCTGGGACGGTCGTACCGGTGAGGCCTTTGAAAACAGGACCACCGTCGGTTACATGTACATGTTGAAGTTGAACCACCTGGTTGACGACAAGATGCACGCTCGTTCGACGGGTTCCTACAGCCTGGTTACCCAGCAGCCGCTGGGTGGTAAGGCGCAGTTCGGTGGTCAGCGCTTCGGTGAGATGGAAGTGTGGGCCCTGGAAGCCTACGGTGCTGCTTATACCCTGCAGGAAATGCTGACGGTGAAATCGGACGATGTGAACGGCCGGACCAAGATGTACAAGAACATCGTGGACGGTGACCATCGGATGGAACCGGGCATGCCGGAATCCTTTAACGTACTGGTTAAAGAGATCCGCTCGCTGGGCATCGACATGGAACTGGAAAACGAAGAGTAAGGTCGGGCGGGCCGGGCAACCGGCACGTGCCTGACGACGGTTGGGCGGCCGTTGGCCGCCTAAAGCCACTCCTTTCGGAGCTGAATGATGAAAGATTTGCTGAATCTGTTGAAATCTCAGGGCCAGTCGGAAGAGTTTGACTCGATCCGTATTGGCCTGGCCTCACCGGACATGATCCGGTCTTGGTCTTTTGGCGAGGTGAAAAAGCCTGAGACCATCAACTACCGGACTTTCAAGCCGGAACGTGATGGCCTGTTCTGTGCCCGTATCTTTGGTCCTATCAAGGATTACGAGTGCCTGTGTGGCAAATACAAGCGCCTCAAGCATCGTGGCGTGATTTGTGAAAAGTGTGGTGTTGAAGTTACTCAGGCCAAGGTGCGCCGCGAGCGCATGGGTCACATCGAGTTGGCTGCACCCGTTGCCCACATCTGGTTCCTGAAATCACTGCCGTCACGCATCGGTTTGATGCTGGACATGACGCTGCGTGATATCGAACGCATCCTCTACTACGAGAGCTTTGTTGTCATCGATCCGGGCCTTACCAGCCTGGAGAAAGGTCAGCTGTTGACCGACGAGGAATACTACGAAGCCATTGAAGAGTTTGGTGATGACTTCGACGCCCGCATGGGTGCCGAGGCCATTCAGAAGCTGCTGGACAGCATCGACCTGGTCGGTGAAACCGCGCAATTGCGCGAAGAAATCCCGGCGACCAACTCTGAAACCAAGATCAAGAAGCTGTCGAAGCGCCTGAAACTGCTTGAAGCCTTTGAAAAATCTGGCAACAAGCCCGAGTGGATGGTGATGACGGTTCTGCCTGTGCTGCCACCGGATTTGCGTCCTCTGGTACCGCTCGATGGCGGCCGTTTTGCGACGTCGGATCTGAACGACCTGTATCGCCGGGTGATCAACCGGAACAACCGTCTCAAGCGTCTGCTTGAGCTGGCGGCTCCGGACATCATCGTGCGTAACGAAAAGCGCATGCTGCAGGAATCGGTTGATGCCCTGCTCGACAACGGCCGTCGCGGTCGCGCCATTACCGGCTCGAACCGTCGTCCGCTGAAGTCACTGGCCGACATGATCAAGGGCAAGCAGGGTCGTTTCCGTCAGAACCTGCTCGGTAAGCGTGTGGACTACTCCGGTCGTTCGGTCATCGTGGTGGGTCCTACCCTGCGTCTGCACCAGTGTGGTCTGCCGAAGAAAATGGCGCTGGAACTGTTCAAGCCGTTTATTTTCAGCAAGCTGGAACACCGTGGCCTGGCGACGACCATTAAAGCCGCCAAGAAGATGGTTGAGCGTGAAGAAGCCGTGGTCTGGGACATCCTGGACGAGGTGATTCGCGAGCACCCGGTCATGTTGAACCGGGCACCGACGCTTCACCGTCTGGGTATCCAGGCCTTTGAACCGGTGTTGATTGAAGGCAAGGCGATTCAACTGCACCCGCTGGTGTGTGCGGCCTATAACGCCGACTTCGACGGTGACCAGATGGCCGTTCACGTACCGCTGACGCTGGAAGCCCAGCTCGAAGCGCGTGCGCTGATGATGTCGACCAACAACGTGCTGTCTCCGGCCAGTGGCGAGCCGATCATCGTGCCGTCACAGGACGTGGTTCTGGGTCTGTATTACATGACCCGTGAACGCGTTAACGCCAAGGGCGAAGGCATGGTGTTCTCGAACATCGAAGAAGTTCAGCGCGCCTATGGTGCCGGTGAAGTCGCCCTGCAAGCCAAGGTCAAGGTTCGTCTGCGCCAGGTGTATGAAAACAGTGAAGGCGAAGCCATTGATGCGACCTCCATTGTCGACACCACCGTTGGCCGTTCAATCCTGTATTCGATCGTTCCCGATGGCCTGCCCTACGAGCTGGTCAACCAGGCGATGAAGAAGAAGGCCATCAGTGGCCTGTTGAACGAGTGCTATCGTCGTGTTGGTTTGAAAGACACGGTGATCTTTGCTGACCAGATCATGTACATGGGTTTCAGCTACGCTACCCGTTCCGGCTCGTCCATTGGTGTGAATGACTTTGTTATTCCAAAAGCCAAACTCGAGATTCTGGGCAAGGCCGAGGCCGAAGTTCAGGACATCGAAGAGCAGTTTGCTGCGGGTCTGGTGACCCAGGGCGAGAAGTACAACAAGGTGGTCGACATCTGGTCCCGTGCCAACGATCAGATCGCCCGTGCGATGATGGAAGGCATCTCCAAGGAGATGGTAACCGATCGTGATGGTAACGAGGTTGAGCAGGAATCGTTCAACTCGGTTTACATCATGGCCGACTCCGGTGCCCGGGGTAGCCCGGCCCAGATTCGTCAGCTGGCCGGTATGCGCGGTCTGATGGCGAAGCCGGACGGCTCGATCATCGAAAACCCGATTAAGGCCAACTTCCGGGAAGGCTTGTCGGTTGGTGAATACTTCATCTCGACCCACGGTGCGCGTAAAGGTCTGGCCGATACCGCCCTGAAGACGGCGAACTCGGGTTACCTGACGCGTCGACTAGTGGACGTAGCTCAGGATGTTGTGATCACCGAAGAAGATTGCGGCACTCAGGAAGGCGTTATCGTTGAGCCGATCATTGAAGGCGGCGACGTCGTTCTGGGTCTGGGTCAGCAGGTATTGGGTCGTGTGGTTGCCACCGACGTGATCGATCCGGTAAGCCAGGAAACCTGGGTACCGGCCGGCACCATGCTCGATGAAGCCTGGGTGAAGAAGCTCGATGAATGGGGTGTTGACCAGGTCAAGATCCGTTCAGCGATCAGCTGTAACACCCGCTACGGTCTCTGTGCCCAGTGCTACGGTCGTGACCTTGCACGTGGTCACCGGGTCAACATCGGTGAGGCGGTCGGTATTATCGCTGCCCAGTCGATTGGTGAACCGGGTACCCAGCTGACGATGCGGACCTTCCACATCGGTGGTGCGGCCTCCCGTGCCACCGCGGCAGACAGTGTTCAGGTCAAGCATGGCGGTAAAGTATCGCTGCGTAACCTGAAGACCGTTACCCGGGCCGATGGTGACCTGGTGGCGGTTAGCCGTTCCGGTGTGCTGGCGGTGTCCGACGAGCACGGTCGTGAGCGTGAGAAGTACAAGCTGCCGTATGGTGCTGTGATCAGCGTCGACGACGGTGCAGCGGTTGAAGCTGGCCAGATCGTGGCCAAGTGGGATCCGCACACTCACCCGATCATCGGTGAGTCGAACGGTAAGATTGCCTTTATCGGTATGGACGAAGGCATCACCACTAACCGCAAGATCGATGAACTGACCGGTGTCGGTACCATCGAGGTGATTCCCCAGGGTCAGCGTAATGCGGCCGGTAAGGAGATTCGCCCGCTGGTTAAGCTGCTCGATCCGGAAGGCAACGAGATCATGATTGGCAACACCAATCAGCCTGTGCAGTACTTCCTGCCCGATGGCTCCTTCCTGAGTCTGTCGGATGGTGATGTGATCAAGGTTGGTGACGTTATTGCCCGTATTCCTCAGGAAACCTCGGGTAACCGCGACATCACCGGGGGTCTGCCACGTGTGGCCGACTTGTTTGAAGCCCGCAAGCCGAAAGAAGCCGCTATTCTGGCTGAAATTTCAGGCACCGTTGGCTTTGGCAAGGAGACCAAGGGCAAGAAACGCCTCGTGATCACCCCAACCGACGGCTCGGATGGCTACGAAGAGCTGATTCCCAAGTGGCGTCAGTTGAACGTCTTCGAAGGCGAACAGGTTGAAAAAGGTGAAGTGATCTCCGACGGCCCGATGAATCCGCACGATATTCTGCGGGTCCGGGGTGTCGAGGCGCTGGCGCGTTACATCGTTGACGAAATCCAGGAAGTCTACCGTCTGCAGGGCGTAACCATTAACGACAAGCACATTGAAGTGATTGTGCGTCAGATGCTGCGCAAGGCGATGGTGCTGGACAACGGTGATACCCACTTCATCAAGGGCGACCAGGTTGAATTCAACCAGTTGCTTGAGGCGAATGAGAAGGCTGCCACTGCTGAACAGCAGGAAGCACGGTTCGAACGTGTTCTGCTGGGCATCACCAAGGCATCTCTGGCGACAGAATCCTTTATCTCGGCGGCGTCCTTCCAGGAAACCACCCGGGTACTGACCGAAGGTGCGGTCACTGGCAAGCGCGATTACTTGCGTGGCCTGAAGGAGAATGTGGTCGTTGGTCGACTGATTCCGGCGGGTACAGGCCTGGCCTATCACGCTGAACGTCGTCGCAAACGTCTGGAACGCACCGGTGAAAAACCATCGATCAGTGCATCCGATGTCGAAGCGGCGCTCAGTCAGGCGCTCAACAAGTAAGCGTACGCTTACGTTGACTAAGAATTGCGCGATCACTAAAATGCGCGCTCCCTACAGGACCCGGTTGGCTCGCCATCCGGGTGCTGTCGTGTAATGAGAAGTGAACTTTTAGAGAGGCTTTAATGGCTACAATTAACCAGCTCGTCCGCAAGCCGCGCAAGCGCAAAGCGGTCGCAAGCGATGTTCGGGCCCTCGAAGGCTGCCCGCAACGTCGTGGTGTATGCACCCGTGTGTACACAACTACCCCGAAGAAGCCGAACTCGGCTCTGCGTAAAGTCTGTCGTGTACGACTGACTAACGGTTTCGAGGTGTCATCCTACATCGGCGGTGAAGGTCACAACCTGCAAGAGCACTCGGTTGTACTGATCCGTGGCGGTCGTGTTAAAGACTTGCCAGGTGTTCGTTACCACACTGTTCGTGGCTCACTGGATACCTCCGGCGTTGCCAACCGTAAGCAGGCTCGTTCCAAGTACGGTACCAAGCGGCCTAAGGGCTAATTTCATTTGATTCATTCAGTCTCAGGATAAGAGTAAGGCTGGGTGCTGTTGTCGAAGCGTCGAAAGAGTCGGACGACTGCTCATCCCAGAATTGCCTGAAGACCTATTTGAGGGCTTATCAATGCCAAGAAGACGCGTTGCTGCAAAGCGTGAAGTACTGCCAGATCCCAAGTTCGGGAACACGCAACTGGCCAAATTTATGAACCATGTCATGTACGACGGCAAAAAGTCTGTTGCCGAGCGTATCGTCTATGGTGCCCTGGACATCGTCAAAGAGAAGAAGTCCGATCAGGATCCAATCGCCATGTTCGAAACGGCTCTGGATTCTATTGCGCCGATGGTCGAAGTAAAATCCCGCCGTGTCGGTGGTGCCACGTATCAGGTGCCCGTCGAAGTGCGTCCGTCTCGCCGTGAAGCGCTGGCGATGCGCTGGTTGGTTGATGCTGCCCGTAAACGTGGTGAAAAATCCATGGGTCAGCGTCTGGCCGGTGAATTGCTGGATGCTGCCGAAGGTAAGGGTAACGCGATCAAGAAGCGTGAAGATGTGCACCGTATGGCCGAAGCCAACAAAGCATTCTCTCATTACCGTTTCTAAGCTTTAGAGCAAACATTTTCTGTTAAGGAGAAAGAGTTGTGGCTCGTAAAACTCCGCTTAACCGGTACCGTAACATCGGTATCGTCGCGCACGTAGACGCCGGTAAAACGACGACTACCGAACGCGTACTTTTTTACACCGGCTTGTCGCACAAGATCGGTGAAGTTCATGATGGCGCCGCCACCATGGACTGGATGGAGCAGGAACAGGAGCGGGGTATTACCATTACTTCCGCTGCTACTACCTGTTTCTGGCAAGGTATGGCCAAGCAATTCGATGAGCACCGCATCAACATCATCGACACCCCGGGACACGTTGACTTCACCATTGAAGTTGAGCGTTCATTGCGGGTGCTCGACGGTGCGGTCGTGGTGCTGTGTGGTTCTTCAGGCGTACAGCCGCAGACTGAAACCGTTTGGCGTCAGGCCAACCGTTACGAAGTTCCGCGCATGGTGTTCGTCAACAAGATGGACCGTGCCGGCGCTGACTTCTATCGCGTTGTCAAGCAGTTGAAAGAGCGTCTGGGTGCCAACCCCGTGCCGATCCAGATTCCGATCGGTGCAGAAGACGACTTCGCTGGCGTGATTGACCTGATCAAGATGAAGGCCATTATCTGGAATGAAGAAGACCAGGGCATGACCTTCGAGCTGGAAGACATTCCGGCGAATCTGCAGGAAAAAGCTGAAGAGTTCCGCGTTCAGATGGTTGAAGCTGCTGCTGAAGCCAACGATGAGCTGATGGAAAAGTACATGGAATCTGAAACCCTGGATGAAGACGACATCAAGACCGGTCTGCGCCTGCGCACACTGGCGGGTGAAATCGTTCTGACTCACTGTGGTTCTGCCTTTAAGAACAAAGGCGTTCAGGCGGTACTGGACAGCGTTATCGAATACATGCCGTCACCGACTCAGGTGCGTGCGATTGAAGGCTTGCTCGAAGACGGCGAAACCGTTAAAGCGGTTAAGGTCGACGACGATGCGCCTTTCAACGCCCTGGCGTTCAAGATCGCTACCGACCCCTTCGTTGGTACACTGACCTTCGTACGTGTATACGGTGGTGTATTGAAGAGTGGCGACCAGGTACTGAACGCGGTCAAAGGCAAGCGCGAGCGCGTCGGCCGTATGGTTCAGATGCATGCCAACAACCGCGAAGAGATCAAAGAGTTGCTGGCTGGCGACATCGGCGCTCTGATCGGTATGAAGGATGTGACCACTGGTGACACTCTGTGTGACCCGTCCAACCCGATTACCCTGGAGCGCATGGACTTCCCGGATCCGGTGATTCACGTTGCCGTTGAGCCGAAGTCGAAAGCCGACCAGGAAAAGATGGGTATTGCCCTGGGCAAGCTGGCTCAGGAAGATCCGTCCTTTACCGTTCGTACCGACGAAGAAACCGGCCAGACCATCATTGGCGGCCAGGGTGAGTTGCACCTGGACGTTCTTGTCGACCGGATGAAGCGTGAATTTAAAGTTGAAGCAAACGTGGGTGCCCCTCAGGTGGCTTACCGCGAGCGTATTCGTACCGCTTGCGATATCGACTCCAAGTTTGCCAAGCAGTCGGGTGGTCGCGGTCAATATGGTCACGTTGTGATCAAGTTTGAACCGGCTGACGACGAGAACGCCGAGAAGCTGGTTTTCGTCAACGAAATCGTCGGTGGTACCGTACCGAAGGAATACATTCCTGCGGTCGAGAAAGGTATTCAGGAGCAAATGAAGAACGGTATTCTGGCGGGCTACCCATTGCTCGGCATGAAGGCCACTCTGCATGACGGTTCCTACCACGACGTTGACTCCAACGAGATGGCCTTTAAAGTGGCTGCCTCAATGGCGGTCAAGAAGTTGAAGGAAAAGGCAAACCCGGCCTTGCTTGAGCCCATGATGAAGGTTGAGGTGGTAACACCGGAAGACTACATGGGTGACGTTATGGGCGACCTTAACCGTCGTCGCGGCACAGTTTCAGGCATGGAAGATAGCCCGTCGGGCAAGATCATCAATGCTGAGGTGCCACTGTCCGAAATGTTCGGATACGCTACGGACCTGCGTTCCATGTCTCAGGGCCGTGCCTCTTACGTGATGGAATTCTCAGGCTACAAAGAAGCCCCGATGAACATCGTTGAAGAAATTATCAAGAAGTCTTGATCTTTTTGAGCTAACTTAGAGGAAGACACCATGTCTAAGGCTACTTTTGAACGTACCAAGCCGCACGTAAACGTCGGCACCATCGGTCACGTTGACCACGGTAAAACTACTTTGACCGCGGCGCTGACGCGCGTCTGTCACGAAGTGTGGGGCACAGGCGCCTCGGTTGCGTTTGACGGCATCGACAACGCACCGGAAGAGCGCGAGCGTGGTATCACCATCGCCACCTCTCACGTTGAATACGATTCACCGAACCGCCACTACGCGCACGTTGACTGCCCGGGCCACGCTGACTATGTGAAGAACATGATCACCGGTGCCGCTCAGATGGACGGCGCGATCCTGGTATGTTCTGCCGCTGACGGCCCGATGCCGCAAACGCGTGAGCACATCCTGCTGTCCCGTCAGGTTGGCGTACCCTTCATCGTTGTGTTCCTGAACAAGGCCGATATGGTCGACGACGAAGAGTTGCTGGAACTGGTTGAGATGGAAGTGCGTGACCTGCTGTCCATGTACGACTTCCCGGGTGACGACACGCCGATCATCATCGGTTCTGCGCTGATGGCGCTGGAAGGCAAAGATGACAACGAAATGGGTACTACCGCTGTTAAGAAGCTGGTAGAAGCCCTGGACGACTACATTCCGCAGCCTGAGCGTGCTATTGACCAGCCGTTCCTGATGCCGATTGAAGACGTGTTCTCAATCTCTGGTCGCGGTACTGTTGTGACTGGTCGTGTAGAGCGCGGCATCGTCAAGTCTGGCGAGGAAGTGGAAATCATTGGTATCCACGACACCACCAAGACCGTTGTGACCGGTGTTGAAATGTTCCGCAAGCTGCTCGACGAAGGTCGTGCTGGCGAGAACATCGGCGCGCTGCTGCGTGGCACCAAGCGTGATGACGTTGAGCGTGGTCAGGTACTGGCCAAGCCGGGTTCAATCACCCCGCACACCAAGTTCGAAGCCGAAGTGTATGTCCTGAGCAAAGACGAAGGTGGCCGTCACACGCCGTTCTTCAAGGGCTACCGTCCACAGTTCTACTTCCGCACCACCGACGTAACCGGTGCCTGTGAACTGCCGGAAGGCGTAGAAATGGTCATGCCGGGCGATAACGTCAAGATGGACGTTACCCTGATCGCCCCGATCGCGATGGACGAAGGTCTGCGTTTCGCGATTCGTGAAGGCGGCCGTACTGTAGGTGCGGGCGTTGTTGCGAAGATCATTGAGTAAAGATTAGCTTTGAGCTGAGAGCTGCGAGCGGTTAGTAAGTGCTCGCAGCTCGAAGCTCGCAGCTAACAGCTCAAAAAAGAGGCGCCCAAGGGCGCCTCTTTTGCTTTAACTAACTGATTTTTAACTGAAAACCCCGCCTACAACTCCTTTCCGAATCGCCGTTGACAGCCCTGCTCAAGATACATACAATACGCCTCCCCTGATTTCCCGGGGGTATATTGCTGTTTAACAATCTTGGAGCTTTGGTCACATGCAGAACCAAAAGATCAGAATACGCTTGAAAGCGTTCGATCATCGCCTGATCGATGCTTCGACTCAGGAGATCGTCGATACGGCTAAGCGTACTGGTGCACAGGTGCGGGGTCCGATCCCGTTGCCGACTCGCAGAGAACGCTACACCGTGCTGGTCTCTCCGCACGTGAACAAGGATGCGCGCGATCAGTACGAAATTCGTACTCACAAGCGCATGCTGGATATCGTTGAGCCAACTGAAAAGACCGTAGACGCGTTGATGAAGTTGGACTTGGCGGCAGGTGTGGACGTACAGATTAGCCTCGGCTAATCGCTGAGTCTCTAATGTAACAGCCCAAGCTGCAGTTGTTCCAAACATGGTTTCAGGCGCAGTAACTGGGCGGCCATAGCGGGTTTTAGCCCCGTACATAGAGGAAAGAAAGAAATGTCAATTGGTCTGATTGGTCGTAAGACTGGCATGACTCGCGTCTTCACTGAAGACGGCGTTTCCATTCCAGTGACCGTCGTAGAAGTCGAGCCCAACCGGGTCTCGCAAGTAAAGAGTGTGGAAACCGATGGCTACTATGCAGTCCAGCTTACCGCTGGTACTCGTCGTGCCAGTCGCGTTACCAAGTCTCAGGCAGGGCACTTCGCGAAAGCCAGTGTTGAAGCCGGTGTGTTCACTCGTGAATTCACTCTGAAAGAAGCAGCCGAATTGAAGGCTGGCGAAGAATTGACCGTTGTCCTGTTCGAAGCAGGCCAGCGTGTGGATGTGACCGGAACCTCCAAGGGTAAAGGCTTCGCTGGTGCGATCAAGCGCCACAACTTCAGCATGCAAGACGCAACTCACGGTAACTCACTGTCTCACCGCGCACCGGGCTCTATCGGCCAGTGCCAGACGCCAGGTCGTGTGTGGAAAGGCAAGAAGATGTCTGGCCACATGGGTGCTGAGCGCTCTACTGTGCAGTCACTTGAGATCGTTCGCGTCGACGCAGAGCGTAACTTGTTGTTGATCAAGGGCGCATTGCCCGGTGCAACAGGTTCTCACGTTGTTGTTCAACCCGCGGTTAAAGGCTAAGAGGTAAGCAATGGATATTAATATTGCAGGACAAGCCAGCGCCAAGGTTGAAGTTTCCGACGCGACGTTCGGCAAAGAATTCAATGAAGCTCTGGTTCATCAGGTTGTTAATGCCTTCCTGGCCGGTGGCCGTCAAGGCAGCCGTGCTCAGAAGAGCCGCTCTGATGTAGCCGGTGGCGGTAAAAAACCCTGGCGTCAAAAAGGCACAGGCCGCGCCCGTGCCGGTACCATTCGTTCACCCATCTGGGTTGGCGGCGGTAAAACCTTTGCAGCTCGTCCACAGGACTGGTCACAAAAAGTTAACCGTAAAATGTACCGTGGTGCGATGAAATCAATCCTGTCAGAACTGGTTCGTCAGGACCGTCTGATCGTGGTTGAAGGTCTGGGCATTGAACAGCCAAAGACCAAAGCATTTCTGTCCAAAATGAAAGAACTGGACGTCAGCAATGCTTTGATCGTGTCTGACGACGTTGATTCAAACCTGTACTTGTCTGCTCGCAACGTACCGCACGTTGAAGTCAGTGATGTTGCTGGCATCAACCCGGTAAGCCTGGTGGCCTACGAAAAAGTGGTCATTACTGTTGCCGCGCTCAAGAAGCTTGAGGAGGTTTTGGCATGAACCAGGAACGCATCTATCAGGTCGTTTACGGTCCGCACATCTCCGAGAAAGCGACCATCGTAGCGGAAGGCACTGGCCAATACGTATTTCGTGTGGCCAAGGATGCAACTAAGCCGGAAATCAAGAAGGCCGTGGAGCAGCTGTTCGAAGTTAAAGTTCAGTCTGTTCACACTCTGATCCAGAAGGGCAAGGTTAAGCGCACTCAGCGCGGCGTTGGTAAGCGTAACGACGTTAAGAAAGCCTATGTTCGTCTGGCTGAAGGCCAAGAAATTGATTTCCTGGCGGCAGAATAAGGTAGGGGTTGCGAACAATGGCTATTGTTAAAGCAAAGCCGACGTCAGCTGGACGTCGTCACGTTATTAAGACTTACAACGCCGAACTGCACACCGGTGCGCCTTATGCGCCGCTGGTTGAAAAGCAGTCCAAGAGCGGTGGCCGTAACAACATGGGTCGCATTACTACGCGTCACATTGGTGGTGGTCACAAGTCGCATTACCGCAAGGTTGATTTCAAGCGCAACAAAGATGGCATCAATGCCAAAGTTGAGCGTCTGGAATACGATCCGAACCGGACTGCGAACATCGCCCTGGTTCTGTATGCAGACGGTGAACGTCGTTACATCCTGGCGCCGGCCGGTTTGACGGCAGGTGATCAGATCGTATCCGGAGAGCACGCGCCAATTAAAGTGGGCAACACCATGCCACTGCGCAGCATTCCTCTGGGTTCGACGATTCACAACATCGAGATGAAGCCCGGCAAGGGTGGCCAGATGGTCCGCTCTGCAGGTAACTCAGCTCAGCTGGTCGCGCGCGAAGGCACTTATGCCACCTTGCGTCTGCGGTCCGGTGAAATGCGTAAAGTTCTGTCAGATTGCCGCGCCACCCTGGGTGAAGTGAGCAACTCTGAACATAGCCTGCGTGTATTGGGTAAAGCCGGTGCTACTCGCTGGCGTGGTGTCCGTCCGACGGTTCGTGGTGTTGTAATGAACCCGGTCGATCACCCGCACGGTGGTGGTGAAGGTAAAACCTCGGGTGGACGTCATCCGGTCACGCCTTGGGGTGTTCCCACCAAGGGATACAAAACTCGTAAGAACAAGCGCACGGACAAGTACATCGTTCGTCGTCGTTCTTCGAAGTAACTGAAATAAGAGGAAAAGGCTGTGCCACGTTCACTTAAGAAGGGTCCATTCGTCGACCTGCACTTGATGAAGAAGGTAGAGGCTGCACTGGAAAACGGTGACAAACGGCCCCTGAAAACCTGGTCGCGTCGCTCCACAATCTTCCCGGAATTCGTCGGGTTGACCTTTGCAGTCCATAATGGCCGTCAACATGTACCTGTTTATGTCACAGAGGACATGGTGGGTCATAAGTTGGGTGAATTCGCGCTGACTCGTACTTATAAGGGTCATGTTGCGGACAAGAAGGCTAAGCGGTAATAGAGGGTAGACATGATGGAAACACAAGCTGTATTACGCGGTGCTCGCTTGTCTGCTCAGAAAGGTCGTCTTGTAGCAGACATGATTCGCGGCAAGTCAGTGGCGGAAGCCCTGGATCTGCTGACATTCAGCCCTCAAAAAGGTGCTGCAATCGTCAAGAAGGTTCTGGAATCGGCCATTGCGAATGCAGAACACAATGACGGTGCAGACGTAGATGAGCTTTCAGTCGCCTCCATCTTTGTAGATGAAGGCATGACCATGAAGCGTATCCGTCCGCGTGCTAAAGGCCGTGCTGATCGTATCTTTAAGCGTACGAGCCACATTACGGTCAAGGTTGCCGAGAAATAAGGGGAGAATGACAGATGGGCCAGAAAGTACATCCCACCGGGATCCGGCTCGGCATCACCAAAGACCACAGTTCGGTCTGGTATGCCGACTCCAAGGATTACTCCAAGAAGCTGCTGAACGACATTAAAGTTCGCAGCTACCTGGAGAAGAAACTGGAAAAAGCGTCAGTAAGTAAAATCGTGATTGAGCGTCCTGCACAGAACGCCAAGATCACCATCCACACCGCTCGCCCTGGCATTGTCATCGGCAAGAAAGGTGAAGATGTAGAAGTGCTGCGTCAGGAAGTATCCGCCATGATGGGGATTCCGGTGCACATCAACATCGAAGAGATCCGCAAGCCTGATCTGGACTCCAAACTGGTTGCCCAGTCTGTAGCTGGCCAGCTCGAGCGTCGTGTCATGTTCCGCCGCGCCATGAAGCGTGTGATGCAGAACGCGATGCGCAATGGCGCAAAAGGTGTTCGGATTCAGGTCAGTGGCCGTTTGGGTGGTGCTGAGATTGCGCGGACCGAGTGGTATCTCGAAGGTCGCGTTCCCTTGCACACGCTGCGTGCTGACATCGACTACGCTACGGCCGAAGCACACACCACCTATGGTGTGATCGGTATCAAAGTGTGGATTTTCAAAGGCGAAATCCTGGGTGGTATCGAGCAAGTTCGTGCTCAAGCCAAGGCGCCCAAGAAAAAGGCTTCACGGTAAGGAGTACGTAGATGCTGCAACCTAAACGTACAAAGTTCCGCAAAATGCAAAAAGGCCGTAACCGCGGCCTGGCACTGCGCGGTAGCAAAGTGAGCTTCGGCGAGTACGCGCTGAAGGCAACAGGGCGCGGACGCATTACAGCTCGTCAAATCGAAGCTGCACGTCGCGCGATGACACGTCACATTAAACGTGGCGGCAAGATCTGGATCCGCGTTTTCCCGGACAAGCCCATTTCCAAGAAGCCCTTGGAAGTTCGGATGGGTAAAGGTAAGGGTAACGTAGAATACTGGGTAGCTCAGATTCAGCCCGGTAAAGTCTTGTACGAAATGGAAGGTGTTGGTGAAGATGTAGCTCTGGAGGCGTTCCGCCTTGCAGCTGCCAAATTGCCGATATCAACCGTTGTTGTTAAACGGCAGGTGATGTAATGAACGCTAGTGATCTTCGTGAAAAGTCCGTAGACGAGCTGAATAACACCCTGTTGGAGTTGCTTCGCGATCAGTTCAAATATCGCATGCAAAAAGCGACGGGTCAGTTGACTCAGACGCATCTGCTGAAGCAAGTCCGCAAGGACATCGCTCGTGTCAAAACAGTATTGACTCAGAAAGCAGGTGCTTGATATGTCTGAACAAACAGCCCGTACCGTGACCGGTCAGGTCGTCAGCAACAAGGCTGAAAAGACCGTTACCGTAAAGATAGAGCGTACGGTTACTCACCCGATTTACGGGAAAATCGTAAAGCGTTCTACCAAGATGCATGCGCACGATGAAAACAATGAGTGCCAGATCGGCGACTTCGTCACCATCGAAGAATGCCGTCCTTTGTCCAAGTCCAAGACTTGGCGTCTGGTTCGCGTTGAAGAACGTGCGACTACCGTTTAACAGCGCCTGGGAGTTTGAGAGATGATTCAAACAGAAACCGTTTTAGACGTTGCGGATAACAGCGGTGCCAAGCGCGTCCAGTGCATCAAGGTGTTGGGCGGTTCGCACCGTCGCTATGCCGGCATTGGTGACTTGATCAAGGTCTCCGTGAAGGAAGCAATTCCTCGCGGCAAGGTCAAAAAAGGTCAAGTGATGAACGCTGTTGTTGTGCGCACGCGCAAGGGTGTACGTCGCCCTGACGGATCCGTGATCCGTTTTGACACCAACTCTGCGGTGTTACTTAACACTCAGCACGCCCCGATCGGCACCCGGATCTTTGGCCCGGTGACCCGTGAACTGCGTACCGAGAAATTTATGAAAATCATTTCCCTGGCGCCGGAAGTACTGTAAGCCCTCTGGGCTTACGTTACTGGACGGTAGCAGGAAGTGGAGTAGCGAATGAACAAGTTTAAAAGTGGCGACGACGTTGTCGTAATTGCCGGGAAAGACAAAGGCAAGCGCGGCAAGATCACCAAGGTGATCAGCGACGCCAAGAAAGGCCCGCGTTTTGTGGTATCTGGTGTGAATCTGATGAAGAAGCACCAGAAGCCGAACCCGAACCTGGGTGTCCAGGGCGGGATCGTCGAGAAAGAGGCTCCGATTGCGGCCTCCAACGTAGCGATCTTCAATTCAGAAACCAACAAGGGCGACCGGGTTGGCTTTTTGATCAAAGAAGACGGTACCAAGGTCCGCATCTTCAAGTCCACGAAGAAAGAAATTGGTGTATAAGGGCGGGATACGACATGTCTAGACTCAAAGAGCTCTACAAAACTGACGCTGTCCCTGCACTCCAAGAAGAGTTCGGGTACAAGAACGTCATGGAAATCCCGCGCGTCACCAAGATCACCTTGAACATGGGCGTGGGCGAAGCTATCGGCGACAAAAAGCAGATGGATAACGCTGTTGCAAACCTTGAAGCGATCGCTGGCCAGAAGGTCATGGTCACCAAGGCGCGCAAGTCCATCGCGGGTTTTAAAGTTCGTGAAGACTGGCCGATTGGTTGTAAAGTCACACTGCGCGGTGAGCGTATGTGGGAATTTATGGATCGTCTGATCGACATTTCACTGCCGCGTATGCGTGACTTTCGGGGTATCAACCCCAAGTCATTCGACGGCCGTGGCAACTACAGCATGGGTGTGAAAGAGCAGATTATCTTCCCTGAAATCGAGTACGATAAGGTCGATAAGCTGCGTGGTCTGGATATTACTGTGACCACGACCGCTCGCACCAATGACGAAGGTCGCGCACTGCTGAAGGCGCTGGCCTTCCCATTCAAAGGTTAAGGGGAAAGGTCATGGCTAAAGTAAGTATGAAGGCGCGTGAAGCCAAGCGCATCAAGACCATCGCCAAGTATGCTGAGAAGCGTGCCAAACTCAAAGCGATCATCAAGGACTCCGGTAGTACTGATGAGCAGGTTTGGGAAGCACAGCAATCGCTGCAAAAGCTGCCAAGAGACGCAAGTCCTGTTAGACTGCAGCGCCGCTGTCAGTTGACCGGCCGTCCACATGCGGTTTACCGCAAGTTCGGTCTGTCACGTATCAAACTGCGTGAACAAGCCATGTTGGGCAATGTTCCGGGTTTGAAAAAGTCAAGTTGGTAAGCAAAGTGGTCCGGACCGGGGCATGTCGCCCCGGTTACCGCACTCGCTGTACACTTAGAGGTAATATTGAATGAGCATGCAAGACACACTTGCGGATATGTTCACACGTATCCGTAATGCTCAGCAGTCCAGTCACGCCATTGTTACCCTGCCGTCTTCAAAGCAAAAGATCGCCGTTGCGACCGTGCTGAAGAACGAAGGGTTTGTCGATGACTTTTCTGTTGAGGGCGAAGGCAAAAAGGTAATGCACATCACCTTGCGTTACTTTGAAGGCAAGCCGGTGATTGAATCGATCAAGCGCGTTTCACGTCCAGGTCTGCGTCAATACCGCGCCTGCGACGAGCTGCCCAAGGTATCGGGTGGGCTGGGTATCGCCATCGTTTCAACATCCAAAGGCGTTATGACCGACCGCGCGGCCCGTGCTGCGGGTGTGGGCGGCGAAATCATCTGCGAAGTCTTCTAAAGGAGTTGAACGATGTCTCGAATAGCTAACGCTCCTATTACGGTTCCGGCAGGTGTGGAAGTCAAGCTCGCTAGCGACAAGATTTCTGTCAAGGGCGCCAATGCAGCTCTTGAAACCAATCTGCACGGTTCTGTAGAAATAAAGCAGGACGGCAATACGCTGACCTTTGCCCCCCGTGACGGAGGCAAGATCGCGCACGCCATGTCAGGCACCATGCGTGCTCTGGTTAACAACATGGTCGTCGGTGTCACCACCGGTTTTGAAAAGCGCCTGCAACTGAACGGTGTCGGTTATCGTGCGAAAGCATCCGGCAGTTCCGTCAATTTGACACTGGGCTTCTCCCATCCGATCGATTACACCCTGCCAGCGGGTGTGTCGGCCGAGACCCCAAGCAATACTGAAATCGTGCTGAAAAGCGCCGATAAGCAGCAGCTGGGTCAGGTCGCCGCAGAGATTCGCGCGTTCCGTCCGCCGGAACCGTACAAAGGCAAAGGTGTTCGGTACGCGGATGAATACGTCCGTCGTAAAGAAGCCAAGAAAAAATAAGGGCATAGGTCATGAACGAAAAGAAAGTATCCCGTTTACGCCGTGCTCGCCGCAGCCGCATCAAGATCCGCGAATTGGGCGTGCACCGTCTGTGTGTAAACCGGTCGAACCAGCATATTTACGCGCAAGTCATCGCTCCCAATGGCAGCGTTGTGGTTGCATCAGCGTCTACGCTGGACGAATCGCTGCGTAAAGACGCGACGAGTAACGTAGATGCCGCCGTCAAGGTTGGCGCTCTGATCGCAGAGCGGGCCAAGGCAGCCGGTATCGAACAGGTGGCTTTTGACCGGTCTGGTTTTAAATACCATGGCCGTGTGAAGGCTTTGGCAGACGCTGCCCGTGAAGGTGGCCTGAAATTCTAAGGTGCGAATGATGGCAAATAACGATCAAGCTCAAGCTGGCGGCGATCTGCAGGAAAAATTGGTCCAGGTAAACCGAGTCGCCAAAGTGGTGAAAGGTGGCCGGATCTTCGGTTTTACTGCACTGACAGTTGTTGGCGATGGCAATGGCAAAGTCGGCTTCGGCCGCGGCAAGGCGCGTGAAGTGCCTGTTGCGATCCAGAAGGCGATGGACGCGGCCCGCCGCAACATGATCCAGGTCCAGCTGACTGAAGGCACGTTGCAATACCCGGTAAACGCCCGTCATGGTGCGTCAAAGGTGTACATGCAGCCTGCTTCAGACGGTACTGGTGTGATTGCAGGAGGCGCGATGCGTGCCGTTCTGGAAGTCGCCGGTGTACAAAACGTACTGGCCAAGTGCTACGGCTCAACCAATCCGGTTAACGTCGTACGTGCAACCGTTAATGGTTTGGCCAAGATGCGTTCTCCTGAAGATGTGGCTGCCAAGCGTGGCAAGTCCGTCGAATACATTACGGAGTAACGGACATGGCTAAAGCAAAAACAGTAAAGGTTCAGCTGTTCCGCAGCCCCATCGCAACTCAGCCCAAGCACAAGTTGTGTGTGCAGGGCCTGGGTTTGAAGAAGGTGGGCCAGGTCCGCGAACTGGAAGATACACCTTCCGTTCGTGGCATGATCAACAAAGTGAACTATATGGTTCGCGTGGTTGAGGGTGAGTAACATGTTTCTGAATACATTGAGCCCCGCTGAGGGTTCTACCACCGCTCCCAAGCGGGTTGGCCGTGGTATCGGCTCTGGTCTGGGTAAGACCGGCGGTCGTGGTCACAAGGGTCAGAAGTCCCGTTCAGGCGGTTCCGTCAAGCCAGGTTTCGAAGGCGGTCAGATGCCTTTGCAGCGTCGCTTGCCGAAATTTGGTTTTACCTCCCGTCAGGCGCCTTTTGTCGCTGAGATTCGCCTGCACGAACTGGTTAAGGCCGGTGTCGAGGTTGTGGATCTCGCTGCGTTGAAAAAAGCCGATATTATCGGTGAAAAAATCAAGCGGGCGCGTGTCATCCTGTCCGGTGAAATCAGCCAGGCCGTTACGGTCAAGGGTCTGAAAGTCACCAAGGGTGCAAAGGCAGCCATTGAAGCTGCGGGCGGAAAGGTAGAGGAATAATTCTCCATGACCAGACAAGGACTACCGGCCGGGTCGCAAGGAGGGCTGGGCGAGCTTTGGACTCGCCTTCGCTTCCTCCTGCTAGCGCTCCTGGTCTACCGTATCGGTGCACACATTCCAGTTCCGGGTATTAATCCGGACAGTCTGTCTGCATTGTTCGAGCGTAACCGTGACACCATCCTGAGCATGTTCAACATGTTCTCCGGTGGCGCACTGGAACGTATGAGTATCTTCGCGCTCGGCATCATGCCGTACATTTCCGCGTCGATCATCATGCAGCTCCTGACGGTCGTGAGTCCCCATCTGGAACAGCTCAAGAAGGAAGGTGAAGCTGGCCGTCGCAAGATGAGCCAGTACACCCGATACGGCACGCTGGTGCTGGCTATCATCCAGTCTTTCGCCCTTTCGGCGGGTCTGGCCAGCCAGAACATAGCGTTCGATACTGGTCCGTCATTTTACTTTGTTGCTGTGGTCACACTGACTTGCGGCACCATGTTCATGATGTGGCTGGGTGAGCAGATCACCGAACGCGGTATTGGTAATGGTATCTCCATGCTGATTTTTGCGGGTATTGTAGCGGGCTTGCCCGGTGCAATCGGTCAGAGCTTCGAGAGTGCCCGTCAGGGTGAGCTCAGCATTATTGCTCTGTTGTTGATCGGTCTCGTTGCGGTAGCTGTGGTGGCGTTCATTGTCTTTATTGAACGTGGCCAGCGCCGGATCACCATCAATTACGCCAAGCGTCAGCAAGGTCGTAAGGTGTTCCAGGCACAAAGCAGTCATCTGCCGCTGAAGATCAACATGGCCGGTGTGATTCCGCCCATCTTTGCGTCCAGTCTCTTGCTGTTCCCGGCTTCGCTGGGTAACTGGTTTGGCAGTGGCGATGGTATGGGCTGGATGCAGGATATTGCTCTGCTGCTCAGCCCGGGCCAGCCGCTGTACATTCTGCTGTTCGCATTCGCAGTCGTCTTCTTCTGCTATTTCTACACGGCAGTAACCTTCAATCCGAAGGATGTGGCTGAAAACCTGAAGCGTTCCGGTGCCTTTATACCGGGGATTCGCCCAGGTGAGCAGACGTCCCGTTATATCGACGGGGTCTCTGCACGGCTGACCTTCTTTGGTGCGATGTACATTACCGCTGTGTCCTTGCTGCCCCAGGCCCTGGTGATAGCTGCCAACGTACCGTTTTACTTTGGTGGCACCTCGCTGTTGATCGTGGTGGTGGTTGTGATGGACTTTATGGCTCAGGTGCAAAGTCACTTGATGTCCCACCAGTACTCGTCAGTGATGAAAAAGGCCAATCTGAAGTCGATTGGCAACAACTGAAGAGACTGAGTGATTACCAGTTATTGGAGTGAAGCATGAAAGTACGTGCGTCAGTCAAGAAAATCTGCCGTAACTGCAAGATTATCCGCCGTAACGGTGCTGTTCGTGTGATCTGCACGGATCCCAAGCACAAGCAGCGTCAGGGTTAATTGCAGTCGGTTGGTTAGTGCCCGGGCATTACGGGTTGATTTTGTAAAGCCCAGGCGCTATCATCTCGCGCCCCTTAAATAGGGGGTTCATTAATAGAGCCACAACGGCTCTATTAAACGTTTGATAACGGAGTAAGTTGAATGGCCCGTATAGCAGGCGTCAATATTCCTGACAACAAGCATGCGGTGATCTCGCTGACCTATATCTATGGTATTGGTCGCACCACTGCTTATGCCATCTGTACATCGGTTGGGGTTGAACCTACGGCTAAAGTGAAGGATTTGTCCGACGAGAAGCTGGACGAGATCCGTAATGAAGTCGGCAAGTACACTGTAGAAGGTGACTTGCGTCGTGAAATTCAGATGAACATCAAGCGGTTGATGGATCTGGGTTGCTACCGTGGTATCCGCCACCGTCGTAACCTGCCTTTGCGTGGCCAGCGTACGAAGACGAACGCCCGCACCCGTAAAGGTCCGAAGAAGCCGATCAAACGCTAACACCGTTTGAAGGTCGCTTGAATCAGGTCTTTTGACCAAAGTATTGATAACAGTTTTTGCATAGGAAATCGAAGATGGCAAAGCCAGGTACGAACCGGTCGCGCAAAAAGGTGAAAAAGCAGGTCGCTGATGGCATCGCGCACATCCATGCGTCCTTTAACAACACCATTGTGACCATTACGGACCGCCAAGGAAACGCCCTGAGCTGGGCAACTTCCGGTGGCTCCGGTTTCCGTGGATCTCGTAAGAGCACTCCTTTTGCAGCCCAGGTCGCCGCTGAGCGAGCCGGTGTTGCAGCCCAGGAATATGGTCTGAAGAATTTGGACGTCGAGGTGAAAGGCCCCGGTCCAGGTCGCGAATCTGCGGTACGAGCATTGAACGCGTGTGGCTATCGAATCAGCAACATTACCGATGTGACACCCATCCCTCACAACGGTTGCCGCCCGCCCAAGAAGCGCCGCGTGTAATAAAGGAGACAGAGTTTAATGGCACGTTATATTGGTCCTAAGTGTAAGCTGTCTCGTCGTGAAGGCACAGATCTGTTTCTGAAGAGCGGAGTTCGTTCACTCGACTCCAAATGTAAAGCAGAAACCGTTCCTGGTGTACACGGTGCACGCCGCGGTCGTTTGTCAGATTATGGCGTACAGCTGCGCGAGAAGCAGAAAGTCCGTCGCATGTACGGTGTACTCGAAAAGCAGTTCCGTAACTACTACAAAGCTGCTGCCCGTTTGAAGGGTGCAACCGGTGAAAATCTGCTGCAACTTCTGGAAACCCGTCTGGATAACGTTGTGTACCGCATGGGCTTTGGTGCTACTCGCTCCGAGTCCCGTCAGCTGGTTGCACACAAAGCCATTCTGGTGAACGGCGAAACCGTCAACATTGCGTCCTACCAGGTACAACCGGGTGACGTCGTGGCGATCCGCGAAAAGAGCAAGACTCAGCTGCGTATTCAAAGCGCGCTGGATATCTCTGCTCAGCGTTCGCCTGTCTCCTGGGTTGAAGTTGATGCCAAGAAGATGGAAGGCAAGTTCGTGTCCAAACCCGAGCGTGCTGACCTGAGTCAGGAAATCAACGAAAACCTGATCGTGGAATTGTACTCCAAGTAATCTCACTGCAAATAGGGGCATCTATGCAGCGTTCAGCCAACGACTTTTTGACGCCACGTCATATCGATGTGCAGGAAATCAGCGCCAACCGGGCCAAGATCACGCTCGAGCCGCTTGAGCGCGGTTTCGGTCACACTCTGGGCAACGCGCTGCGTCGGATCCTGCTGTCGTCCATGCCTGGCGCCGCAATCACCGACGTTGAGATCGACGGTGTATTGCACGAGTACAGCACCATCGAGGGTGTGCAGGAAGACGTACAGGAAATCCTGCTTAACCTGAAAGACGTCGCCGTCAAGCTGTTCGACCGCGAAGAAGTGACCCTGACGCTGAAGAAGAAAGGCGCAGGTAACCTGACCGCGGGCGATATCCAGTTGGATCATGGCGTTGAAGTCGCCAATCCGGATCACATTATTGCCCATTTGGGTAGCAATGCGGATGTAAGCATGACGCTGCGTGTAACCACTGGCCGTGGTTATGTCCCTGCGGAATCCCGCAGCAGTGGTGAAGACGAGAGTAAACCCATCGGTAGACTGCAGTTGGATGCTACCTACAGCCCGGTCGTTCGGGTTGCCTACAACGTCGATGCGGCGCGTGTAGAGCAGCGTACAGACCTGGATAAGCTGGTGATTGAACTGGAAACAAAGGGCACTCTGGATCCTGAAGAAGCGATCCGTCGTGCAGCCACCATCCTGCAACAGCAGGTTGCGGCCTTTGTAGACCTGGATCACCACGCTGAAAGCGAGCCGGAGAAGGAAGAAGACAAGATCGATCCTATCCTGCTGCGTCCGGTCGACGATCTGGAACTGACAGTGCGTTCGGCGAACTGTCTGAAAGCAGAAAACATCTACTACATTGGTGACCTGATCCAGCGCACCGAAGTAGAACTGCTGAAGACACCGAACCTCGGCAAGAAGTCTTTGACTGAAATCAAAGACGTTCTGGCATCCAAGGGTCTTTCTCTGGGCATGGTCCTCGAGAACTGGCCACCTGCAAGTTTGAAGAATGACGATAAGGTTCTTTCGTAACCTTATGTCCGGCTGGTAAGGAATGTAACAATGCGTCATCGTAAAATTGGTCGTCACTTTAACCGTACCAGTGCTCACCGCAAGGCCATGTTCCAAAACATGTGCAACTCTTTGTTTGAGCACGAAGTGATTAAAACGACCTTGCCGAAGGCAAAAGAGCTGCGTCGTTTCGCAGAGCCCCTGATTACTCTGGCCAAGGAAGACTCCGTGGCCAACCGTCGTCTGGCGTTCGATCGTACTCGCTCTCCGGTAGCTGTAGGTAAGTTGTTTAATGAATTGGGTCCTCGCTACAAGGCTCGCCCGGGTGGTTACCTGCGTGTGCTGAAGTGTGGCTTCCGTGCCGGTGACAACGCCCCTATGGCGATTGTTGAACTGGTAGACCGTCCTGTAGACGGTGAAGTGGTCGACGAGGCTTCCTAAGCCCGCTGTAAACCACTGGAAAGACCCCAAAAACCGCCTTCGGGCGGTTTTTTTGTGTCTGCTGTAAATCCGGGTGGAAGCCCAGAAGAACAGTGCATTGTCCCAGACTGTGTTCAGGGTACATTGCCAAAGGTGATAAAAGCAGTAGGCTCAACACCTATAAAAACAACAGACTGAGCCAAGCTATGACTGTGCTATTTACGCCTTCGGCCGAACAAAAGGCCCAATCCCAAATGGGTGTGTTTGCTGACCAGTTAAAACGCAAATACCCGATGGAATTCAATGACTATCAGGCGTTGCAGCAGTGGTCGGTACAGAACCTGACCACGTTCTGGCGCGAACTGTGGGATTTTGCCGGGGTGCAGGGAACTCCAGGAGATACCGTACTCGACCAGCCGAACATGCCCGGCGCACGCTGGTTTCCCGAGGCTCGTCTCAATTTCAGTACGAATCTGTTACACGCCGGTCGCGATGCGGACACCTCTTTAATTGCGGTGTCCGAAACCCGCCCGGAACACCGTTATAATTACTCCGAATTGCGCCAGGCTGTGTCCCGTCTGGCTGGTTTTCTGCAACATGAGTGTGGTGTGGAACCTGGTGACCGAGTGGCGGCCTACCTCGGTAATACGCCGGAAGCAATCATTGGGATGCTGGCTGCAAGCCGCATAGGTGCCGTCTGGACATCGGCGTCGCCCGACTTCGGCTACGAGGGCGTGCTGGACCGCTTTGGTCAGGTCGAACCCAAGGTGGTGATTGCCGGCAACGGGTATGGCTATGGCGGCAAGGCCATTGAACGTACCTCTGTCGTTAAAAGCCTGCAGGCGGCTCTGCCAACGGTAAAACAGTGGATCCAGGTAGATACGCTGCCCAGTGCGGACATTATCGACGGCGCCATGCAGTGGGCAGAACTGGTCAGTCGTGATTGGCCCGAGGCACCGCCTCTGGAACTGCCCTTTGATCACCCCCTGTATATCCTCTATTCCTCGGGAACCACCGGTAAACCCAAGTGTATTGTGCATGGAGCTGGTGGCACCCTGTTGCAGCATGCCAAGGAACTGCGGCTGCATGGTGATATCTCGCAGGATTCCGTGTTTTTCTACTTCACTACAACTGGCTGGATGATGTGGAACTGGCTGGCTTCGGGTCTGATGACCGGCGCATCTCTGGTTCTGTTCGATGGTAACCCCATGTACCCCCGGTCGGATGTGTTGTGGCAGCTGACGGACAAGCTGGGCATCACCCACTTCGGCACCAGCGCCAAGTACCTCTCTGCCTGTCGCAAGCAGGACCTCAAGCCCGGCAAAACCTTTGACCTGAGCGCCCTGACCACAGTCTTCTCTACCGGTTCGCCACTGGCGCCGGAAGACTATGACTGGGTGTATTCAGCCATTAAGCCGGATCTGATGTTGCAGTCCATCTCAGGCGGTACCGACATCGTGTCCTGCTTTGTCGGTGGTAACCCCTGGTCACCGGTCGTTCGCGGCAAGATCCAGGGCGCCAACCTGGGTATGGACGTGCAAGCCTGGAATGAGGCCGGGGAAAGGGTCGTAAACCAGCGCGGCGAGCTGGTGTGCGCGCAGCCAGCGCCGTGTATGCCCATCGGCTTCTGGAACGACCCCGACGACGAGCGTTATCGGGCTGCGTACTTTGAACGCTTTGACGGTGTCTGGGCCCATGGCGATTTCATCGAATTCGATGACGCCGGCCAGGCAGTGATTCACGGCCGCAGCGACACCACCCTGAACCCAGGCGGCGTACGCATCGGAACCGCAGAGATCTACCGCCAGGTAGAGACACTGACGGAAGTAGCAGACTCTCTGGTGGTAGGGCAGGCCGTCGACGGTGACGTAAAGGTCATTTTGTTCGTGCAGCTGCCTGAAGGTCAGCAACTGGACAAAGCACTTACCGGCCGTATTCGCCAGCGCATCCGCGAAAACACCACGCCCCGCCACGTCCCGGCTGATATTGTGCAGGTACCAGCCATTCCCTATACCCGTTCCGGTAAAAAAGTTGAGCTCGCCGTCACCCAGATTCTGCGCGGTGAAGAGCCCGCCAACCTGACGGCGCTGGCTAACCCTGAGTCCTTGCAGGCCTACCGGGATTATTACGCTGGTTTATAGTCAGAAAGGTTGAATCTGGCATCAGGCGGGAGTCCGTGCCGGCCACCGGGCAGGCCTATACGGGTGGTGCGACACTCGCTCGGCGTGACTCCTTCCATGGAGCCTAGGCCGCAGCATCCCTGCTGCGGACTACTCCGGATAGGCATACCTGGTAGCCGGCACGGGTTCCAGCCACCGTCACCTGCCCAACTGCGAACTGTAATTGGCCACCATCCATAGACTCTTCTCAGAAAACCCCCAATCGTCGCACTATACGACACCCTCAGTAGCATGAACCGCTACTTTGAACGTCGCGCTTTTCCTGCCCGTTATTCCGCTTATAGTGGCTCCCGTCAGCCGATGTAAGGCTGTTAGGGAGGCTCTGAACAATTCACGCGAGGCTCTGCGGGAGCCAAAACGTTCTGGCACAAGGCGCACTTCGCAGCGCAATGGCCGTAGCCCTTGTCAAGAAGTGCAACGCCGGGGCAGGACGTTTTGGACCCGCCCTTCGGGGCTTTCCGAGGAACCTTGCCACTTCGTTGGACTCATTTGAAAGGTCTAGACCTTCCGGCATGAGTCCGCCTCGCGGCAAGATTCCTCGGATAAGCCAGAGCCCCGCGTGAATTGCTCAGAGACTCCCTAGAAGTACAACAACAGCAAGACGATAATGCAGGGAGGGATTCACTGTGACTCAATCAGCCATTTCCACTGTTTTTGAATACATTAATACGCATCCTGGATATCGCGCGACCATGGGGGTCATTGTCTCGCAACAGGCTCAGCAAACCGTTCTGTGCTGGGGTGCGGTCAGTGAGGACGATACCAGCTACGTACCCGATCTGGCGTATTACCGGATTCGCTGGCCCGATGCTGATTGGATGCCCCTGTCTGAGCAGCAAGCGCAATTATTCGACCAGGCTTACGATCGACGTGATCGTGACGTCTCGTCCCGGCCGACAGCCGGAACCTCTCGCTTCTGGGTGCAATAACCCGCCGTACCCGGGGCATTCCCCGCAGTCCTCTCGCCGGTGGAGGTCATCACCGGTTAGCCATTCGACTGCTCGATGGGTTGGATGGCGGAGAACCCGTCTGGTTCTCTGAGTACTCCTCGACTTTTGGCCCCGTGAGGGGCCCTTTTTTATTCCGTGTAGGGATCGCACCGGCTCAAGAGCACCAGCGAGTGGGGCTTCAGCTCATAATCCCGCCTGATGCGTTCTGTTTGTTCCGGCCTCATCCCTTCATTGCGCGCCGTATCGAACTCCACCTTCCAGCCCGAGTGCGGATTGGCTGGCAGCGTGAAGGTACAATCGTGGCCACCACTGTTCAGCATCAGCAGATAATATTCCTCACACCGATGCAGATTGATGGCCGGGTTGCGGATGTCGGTAGACAGTAAAATGCCCAGGCAGCGGGTGTGGGGGTTCTGCCAGTCGCGTATTTCCATGGCGTAGCCATCGTTGCGATACCAGTGCACGGCATCTGTCGTTACCGGTGCGTTTGAATGCGCTGGCGCATCAAAGACCAGGTTGCGAAACAGCGTGCTGGACTGGCGAATGCCAATGCACTGGGTGATAAAACGCTGGAAGGGTCCGTCTTTCTGGTCCCAGTGAACCCAACTGATTTCGTTGTCCTGGCAGTAAGCGTTGTTGTTGCCCTGCTGGGTGCGATTCAGCTCGTCACCGCCAAGCAGATGCACAGCGCCTTGGGACAACAACAGGGTGGCCAGCATGTTGCGCTTGATCTGCTGGCGATGCGCTAGGATGTTCGCATCACCGGTTTCACCTTCAGCGCCCCAGTTAAAGCTCAGGTTGTTGCCATGGCCATCGAGGTTGCGTTCCTGGTTGGCAGCGTTGTGCCGGTCGTTGTACGACACCAGATCGTGAAGCGTAAAACCGTCGTGGTAGGTGACATAATTCAGGCTGGTTGAGCTTGAATGCGCATTCTTGTTGAGTACATCACGCGAGCCCATCAGCACATTGGCCAGCTCTGGCATAACACCCATGTCAGCCCGCCAGAAGCGGCGCAGAGTATCGCGAAAGCGATCGTTGCATTCGTACCAGTTGGCGGGAAAGTTGCCCAGCTGATAGCCACCCCGGCCGATATCCCAGGGCTCGGCGATCAGCTTCGAATGACGAATCACCGGGTCCTGGTTGCAGGCCATGAAAAAGGCGGCCCGGCTGGAGAAATCCCATTCCTCGCGGCCCAGCGCCGCGGCCAGATCAAAACGGAAACCATCGACCCGGTAGGTTTGCAGCCAGTGGCGCAGGCTGTCCATCACCAGTTGCAGCGTCACTTCCTCGTGCAGGTTCACGCTGTTGCCGCAGCCGGTATTGTCGATGTAGTGGCTGAAGTCTCCTTGCTGATGCCGGTAGAACCAGGGCCCGTGCAGGCCTTTCTGGCTGACGCAGGGGCCAAGCAAATCGGATTCGGCGGTATGGTTGTATACCACATCCATGATGACTTCGATGCCAGCCTGGTGCAGTGCCCGCACCAGCGTTTTGAACTCGGTGACGGCATCGTCGATGGCATAGCGTGGGTCGGGGGCGAAGAAAGACACCGGGTTGTAGCCCCAGTAATTGGTCAGCCCCAGGTTGGGCAGACGGGGCTCACTCATAAAGGCAAAGCAGGGCATCAGCTGCACAGCGGTGACACCCAACGACTGCAGGTGGGCCACACTCGCTTCATGGGCAAAGCCGAGGTAGGTGCCGCGCAGGTGCTCGGGTACGGCAGGGTTCAACTGGCTGAAGCCTTTAACGTGCGCTTCATAGATGACGGTGTCGGGCCAGGGTGTTTTTGGCGCCCGGCTGTTCTGCCAGTCAAAGTCGTCCGGTGCCGGGGTCAGGCCTTTCGGGACCTGGGCGGCGCTGTCCATGGGGCAAGGCTTCAGGCATGTCAGGTCGCTGGCATCGTGGGCATAGAGGCTGCGATTGGGTTCAAACGGGCCCGACAACGCTACCGCGTAAGGATCGAGCAGTAACTTGTTCGGGTTGAACAGGGCTCCCCGGCCCGGCTTGAACTCGCCTTCAACGCGATAGCCATAGCGTGTTTGCGGCGCTAGATCGGGAGCATGGCCGTGCCAGATGTCACCGGTCCGGTGTAATGGCAATGGCTCGCCCCAGGGTTGATCCTGATCGTCAAAAAAGCACAGCAGCACCCGGGTAGCCTGGGGGCTGAAGACCGCAAAGTTACAGCCGGTGTCTCCCGGGTGGGCGCCCAGCGGGAAGGGGTGCCCGGGTTCAAGCCGCATTTCGGCTGCGGATGTTGAGCTCGACATTGAAAACCTCGTAGTGAAGCGGGCGCGTGTCTGAGCCGAATCTGCTCAGTTCTGCGGACGCCCAGGCGAATACTTCGCCAGAGTATGCGCCAATGCGCCCCGGACTGACATGGCTTGCCTGGCGTCACTCCAGCATCAGTTTCAGAAACATTGCACCCAGAGGCGGTACCGTGAGCCGCAGATGCTGCGCCTGACCATCGGCCGGGCCGGGCTCGGTCGACAAGCGGGTGGCCGTCGGGAAATTGCTGCCGCCGTAGTATTCCGAATCGCTGTTCAGCACTACCTCATACTTGCCCGGCAATAGAGCGCCCAACACATAATCTTCGCGCGGCATGGGGGTGAAGTTGACGACAATCAGCATCAGGTCTTTGCCATCCAGCGACCGGCGGAACAGACTGAGCACGCTGGCCTCGGCATCGCCGGCGTTGATCCAGCCAAAGCCTTCGGCCTCGCAATCGGTTTCATACAGCGCTGGCTCGGAGCGGTAAAGTTTGTTCAGGTCGCGGAACAGCGCCTGGATGCCACGGTGACGCGGGTATTGCAGCAGGCCCCAGTCGAGCTGAGCGCGGTAGTTCCACTCCAGCGTCTGGCCGAATTCATTGCCCATAAAGTTCAGTTTCTTGCCGGGGTGGGCAAACATATAGCTGTAATAGGCGCGCAGATTGGCGGCCTGCTGCCATTCATCACCCGGCATTCGGGTCATCACCGTGCCTTTGCCGTGCACTACTTCATCGTGCGACAGTGGTAGTACGAAATTCTCGTTGAAGGCGTAAACGCCTGAAAAAGTCAGGGCGTCGTGATGATATTTGCGGTACACCGGGTCCTGTTTCATGTAGCCGAGGGTGTCGTGCATCCAGCCCATGTTCCACTTGAACCCGAAGCCCAGGCCGCCGGCGAAGACCGGGCGAGAGACGCCGTCAAATGCTGTGGATTCCTCGGCAATGGTGTAGCAATTCGGGAAGCGGCCATAGACGGTTTCGTTGAAGCGACGCACGAAGGCAATGGCTTCGTAGTTGTGATTGCCGCCGTCGACGTTGGGGGTCCATTCGCCTTCTTCGCGTGAATAGTCGAGGTACAGCATCGAGGCGACGGCATCGACCCGCAGCCCGTCGACGTGAAATTCCTCGAGCCAGATCAGCGCCGACGACACCAGAAAATCACAGACGGTGTAGCGGCCAAAATCGTAGATATAGGAGTTCCAGTCCGGGTGCCAGCCGCGTTGGGGGTCGGCGTACTCATACAACGGCGTACCGTCAAAGCGGGCCAGGCCATGCTCATCGGCCGGGAAGTGGGCCGGTACCCAGTCGACGATGACCGCAATGCCGTTCTGGTGGCACTGGTCGACCAGGTATTTGAATTCATCCGGGGTGCCAAAACGGCTGGTCGGTGCAAATAGCCCGATCGGCTGGTAGCCCCAGCTGCCGTCGTAGGGGTATTCGGACACCGGCATCAGTTCGAGGTGGGTGAACTTCATGTCGAGCAGGTAGGGAATCAGTTCATCGGCCAAATCGTGGTAGTTGAGCGGCTGGCCATCCCGGGTTTTCCAGGAACCGGCATGCAGCTCATAGATGCTCATCGGTTCGTGCCGTGGATCGCTGGCGGAGCGTTTCTGCCAGGCCTGATCCTGCCATTCATAGGCGCGGTGATCGATGACGATGGAATTGAAATCCGGATACTGGGTGATGCCGAAGGCGTAGGGATCGCACTTGTGCGGCAGCAGGTGCTCGCGCGCGTCTTTAAGCTCGAATTTATAGGCATCGCCGGCCTGAAGGTGCGGCACAAACAGACGCCAGATGCCATCATGGTGGCTGGTCATCGGGTGGCGCCGGCCGTCCCAGTTGTTGAAATCACCGATCACACTGACGCTGCGCGCATTGGGTGCATAGACGGCAAAGCGAACCCCGGTCACCTCGGTGCCATTCAGCTTGGTTGAGCACAGCTGGGCGCCCATGGTCTTGTACAGGGTCGATGAATCGCAGGGCATGTCTTCAAAGGTGCGTTCAACGCACTGGTAAGCGTCGATGGCGTCCCACTCGTGGCCGCCCTTGCCCTGCACATGCAACTGATAGGCTGGGCGTTTCTTTTGCTGGAGGGTCAGTTCAAAGACATCGCTGTTAGGCCAGCGACTGAAATGACCGAGGGATTTACCCGTTTTCAGATCACGGGCTTCCAGGTGCTCGGCATCGGGCTGATACACCCGGATCAGCCAGCCGGCGTCGGTTTCAAAAACGCCCAGATGATCAAAGGGGCGGGCTTCCAGAGCATGCTGCAAACGGTCGACGAGTTCCCGGTCGGGTTGATTCATAGTGGTTACACTGCCTTGTCGGTCGGGTCGAGTGGCCTGTCAGGTCGGCCTGTTCTGGCTGGAACAAGCGACCCCTGTTTTTATTTGGTCCGTTCCTGATCTCCAGTGTAGACCGAAGCGAACTGCTTTGCAGCGCTGGTGTGCCGGTGGAGCGGGCCGCGGTGCACAGTGGGAGGCCAGTCCTCTGGGCGACAGGAAAATTACCAACCGCTGATACCGACTACCGGCAATCGCACTGTTCATCGGCCGGGATGCTCCCCGTCGCCCACAGAGTGGCCTCCCACAAGAGCTTACCCAGGCAAAATTCACTGCGAATTTCTGCCTTATGACACTAACCACCCAGCGTAAGGCTCAGGGTGGGTACCCAGTCGGCCTGTTCTGGCCGGTAATACACCGATGCCGTTGGCACGAGTCGCAACCGGCTGTTGCGAAGTACGTTGGACGGTGCGCTCAGTTGAACACCGTACGCACTGCGTTGTTCGTCGTCACGGTATTGCACCCGGGCGTCGAACGCCAGAGTCAGGCTGCGCAGATAAAGCAGTCGGCCAAGGGCTGCATCCACCGGGCCCAGGCTGAACTGGTAATTGGCCCGGCTGGTGGCCATGTCGGGGGTTACCGGAGCGGATTCGAACACGGGTGAAGCGGGTATGCGGCTGCTGCCGGTAAAGTCCGGGTCGCGCCGTTGCCACTGACCCGAGAGGCTGAAATGGTGGTTATCGGCGAGGCCGGGAATTTGCACGGTATTGCTCAGGGCCAGCTGGTAACCGCCGGTGTCCAGTTGGGTATCGAGCAGAGCGGACGGGGCTATGGCGATAGGGGCCTGGAGGTCGCGCGGTGCTGCCTGGTGTGCCCAGTAGCCGGAGAGCCCGGCCTCAATGAAGCTGGCTTCGGTCGAAGTGTTTGAATCGATCGCAGAGGCGTTAAGGTGCGTGATGCCCAGGCTTGGTTCCAGGCCCACCCGGGCAACGCCCCGGGTTTGCTGCAGCGGTATGGAGAATGCCAGCCGGGTTTCGGTGTCGATCCGGTTCAAAGCAGTATCGGGTTGCTGTTCCACGGAGAAAGAAACGACCGGCCAGTAACGACGCCAGTCAAGGGCCAAGGAACCGGTGGGGGTGTCTACTTCCCAGTTGTAACCCAGGCTGATGGCGGTGCTCAGGGTGTTCATCAGATTGGTGTTGTAGAGGTTTAGGGTGGCCGCCTGGTTATCGGCGCTCAGCAGCCAGCTGTTGGGCAGCCAGTCGCCGCGAGCGTAGGAAAACCTTTCGGCCGGGCCTGCGTTTACCTGCACCGGCTCGACCGGTTGGGCCAGCGGGGCGATGTAGGCTGCCTGGGGGGCAACGTCTGCTTCGGCCACCCAGTGCGCTTGCGGCCCGGGCGCTGCCTGCCAGGGGTGTTCGACCAGGGCATGGCCATTGGCCTGGTAATCGGTGCTGAGCAGGCGCTGTTGCTCCTTATCCCAGACGATAAAGTAGTTACCGAAGGGCCGCTGACTGATGCGGTAGCGTGCGCCGCTGGCTGGGTCCAGTGCCCAGAGGCTGTCGATACCGCCGCGATCGCTGGTGTAAAGCACCCAGTCGCTGGCCTGCACCGGGGAGCGCCAGGTTTCGCCTTGCACTGGTCCGGCCAGGGTGCGCAGTTGACCGGTATGGCCAGACCAGTGCATCAGCTGGGTGCCTGCCTCGGTGAGCAGGGCAAATACCCAGTCACCCTCGTCGTTGGCCGACATATCAAAGGCCAGGCTTCGCTTCGGCAACGGGATCTGGCGCAGACTCTGACCTTCCGGGCTTAGCAGCTCCAGCTGGCTGTTACGGTCCATGCTGAAGCGGTGGGCGAGCAGGTGCCCGGTTTTGGCCTGGCCCGCTGAGGTGACGTCGCCCAAATCGGTCAGTTGATATCGCTTGGATGTTTGAATGTCATAACAAAACAGGTCACGCGTGACGTCACGGTTAAAGCGTGGGTGCTCCCGGCCTTCGGCCCAGCAGAAACGTTTATTGGCGTAACTGACGGTTTTTTGCTTGGCGGTGCCGGTATAGCCCGCGGCGACGGCAGCAGGTAGCGTTGCTACCCGGTAGGTCTCACCCTGGGACAGTATGGTTAGATGGCTGCCTGTTTTTACATCTACTTCTACGGCCAGCACCCAGTCTTCGTCTATCGCGACCGGGTAGAGGCTTTGCCAGTGGCCCGGCGTTGACTCTCGAAGCGGCGTCACCGGGGTAATGTCGAGGGCATCGACCGTGCCTTGCCAGCGCTGATGCAGGTCATCCCAGGCGGCGTCGTAGGTCTGGCTCAGGTTCTTTCCAGTCAGGGCGCGAATGCGACCGTCGAAGGTGAAACCCGCACCGGGTTCGGCCACGCCTGCGAGTGCCTGGTCCAGAATTAACGAACCGTGCTCGCGTCGCAGGTAGCTTGTCATCAGATACCCGAAATCGTAGGGGCTGACCCGGGGGTACTGTTCAAAGCCGGTGCCGAGCATGGCCCGGTCGTAGGAATAGCGTTGCCCGGTCAGTTCGTGAGTACGCAACCATAAGTCGAATGACGCGACACGGCCCCGGCCGCCGGAGGTAAGTCGGGTTTCTTCAGCAACAGCGTCACCTTCGAGCAGCCAATTGGGGTAAAACAGCGACACAATGGCCATGCTGCCGTTCTCGCCGGCCAGTACCCGGGCTACACGTCCGGTGGTGGTATCCAGCGGCTGGGCAAACTGAACGAGATGACGGCCCTCGTGCACGGTCAGCAGGTCGAGCCATTCCAGCCCGCCCAGAGGGGAGGGCTGATTGAAAAACACAGATTGAATGGGATCGCTGCGTACAAAGCCGTTGGATGTCAGCGTAGCGGCGGACAACACAATGGGAATGCGGCGGGGTGGGCTTTGAACGGGCATTGATTCGGTCAAGGCCGGCCAGTAAGTCCCCAGCCGGTCGGCGACATAACGCGCCTCGGTTTCAAGACCTTCCGGGTAGACAATGTCGAAACCGGGCATCGATATCTGATGCCAGACCCGACCGGGACGGTCCTGGTCGTTGGCATAAACCGGCGATGCCAGGCTCACTACCAAGGCGGTTACGGCCAGCGCAATAGCACGAAAAGTCACAGCGGATTCCTTTCAAAAAGCCCGGTTGGGGTCAGAAAGGCGCAGTGTAAAAGATTATCGGGGAGGATGCCCGGCTCCGTTGCCGCCACCTGTGGTTGGGCGGTGTTGGTCCGCGCCGGCTACCGGGTATACCTCTATGGGGTCGGGCGGAATGGCGCCCACTCAATCCATCCATGGAGCCTAGGCCACAGCATCCCTGCTGCGGACTCCCCCACAAAGGCACACCCGGCACCCGCCGCTAGTCTCCTGGGCTAACGCCGGTTTTGAGAGGCTATCAGGCTGCCTGACGCAGCGCCGCGATGCGGTCATCCAGGCTGGGGTGTGACGCAAACAGTTCCTTGCGCTTGCCCTTGATGCCAAAGGCGACCAGTTGACCATCGAGCTGTGAATCCTGCCCGGTTTTCAACCGCTCCAGCGCGGCAATCATCTTAGGTGCGCCGACCAAAGACGCTGAACCGGCGTCGGCCCGGTATTCACGCTGGCGCGAGAACCACATGGCAATGATGCTGGCGAGCACGCCAAAGACCATTTCCATCACCATTACCACCGCTAGGTAGCTGAAGAAACCCAGGCCCTGGCCATTGTCGTTACCGCGCGCGACAGCGTTATTGATGATTTGCGCGACAATGCGCGCAAAGAAAATCACAAAGGTATTCAACACGCCCTGAACCAGTGCCATGGTTACCATGTCGCCGTTGGCAATGTGCGAGATCTCGTGAGCCAGCACGGCCTCGGCTTCATCCCGGTTCATGGTGCGCATTAAACCGACCGATACGGCGACCAGTGAATCGTTCTTACTGGCGCCCGTGGCAAAAGCGTTGGCTTCCGGTGCCGGAAACACGGCCACTTCAGGCATGCCGATGTTGGCCTGCTTGGCCAGACGAGCAACGGTTTCCATCAGCCACTGTTCTTCGGCGTTACGGGGTTTCTCAATCACTTGAGCGCCGGTCGCGCGCTTGGCCATCCATTTGGAGAGCATCAGCGATATAAAGCTGCCGCCCATGCCGAAGGCAAAAGCCAGCACCAGATAGCCGCCGGTATTGCCAAGCTGAACCCCGAAAGCGGGCAGAATAACGTTCATAAAGACGCCCAGCACCACAATGATGGCCAGGTTGGTCCCGAGGAAAAGCATAATGCGCTGCATAACAACACCTCTGAAAATGGTTCCCGCTATTATGGGGCCACCGGCGCGGCTGGCAAGTAGGCCAAAGGTCAGCTTTGTATAAATCGGAGCTAGCTGTTCAACCCATGCTTCTTAATCAACTTGTGCACATCGGTCCGGTTGCGCCCGGCCAGGGCGGCGGCCTGGGTGACGTTGCCTTCGGTCATGCTCAGGGCGCGGATCAGGTACTGCCGTTCGAAGGCATCGCGGGCCTCGCTCAGGGTGGGCCAGTGGGGTTGCTGGTCGGCCAGAGCCTGTCGCACCAGCGCTTCGTGAACCACTGAGCTCGGGCAGAGCGCCACGCATTGCTCGATGACATTCACCAGTTGGCGCACATTGCCTGGCCAGGGTGCTGTCATCAGCAAATGCATGGCCTTGTCTTCAATACGGGTGACGCGGCTGTTGTGCTGTTCTGCTGCCCGGCGCAGGAGATAACGCGCCAGCAGCGGGATGTCTTCGGCGCGTTCGCGCAGGCTGGGCAGTGTCAGGTTGACGACGTTCAGCCGGTAATAAAGATCTTCCCGGAAATCGCCCTGTTCCATGGCACGGCTCAGGTCACGATGGGTGGCGGAGACAATGCGCACGTCGATAGGCAGGGTTTCGCTGCTGCCGACCGGACGTACCTGGCGTTCCTGCAGCACACGCAGCAGCTTTACCTGCAGCGGCGTGGGCATATCGCCGATCTCATCCAGAAACAGAGTGCCGCCTTCGGCGGCCCGGAACAGGCCGGCCTGTTCCCGAATGGCGCCGGTGAAGGCACCCTTGGCATGGCCGAACAATTCCGATTCCAGCAAATGCTCGGGCAGGGCACCGCAGTTGAGCGCGACGAACGGGCCCTTGGCGCGCGGGCTGGCGCGGTGTATGGCCTGGGCGAACAGTTCTTTGCCGGTGCCGCTGGCGCCGCTGATCAGCACACTGACGTCACTGCGGGCGACCTGACGTGTCTGGTCGAGCAGGCGGGTCATGGACGGGCTGCGGGCGATGATGTCGCGGTCCCAGTCATCGGCGCACTGCGGGCCGCCCCGGTCCATCACCTGGTTCATCAGGTCGCGCAGTTTGTCATGATCCAGCGGTTTGGTCAGAAAACCGAGTACGCCCTGTTGAGTCGCTTGCACCGCCTCGGGGATTGAGCCGTGCGCGGTCATCAGAATGACCGCCAGATCCGGATACCGCTCGGTGATGCGTTCAAACAGCTTCATGCCGTCCAGCCCCGGCATGCGCAGATCGCTGATCACCAGGTTGACGGTGTGGCGTTCCAGGTACGCCAGCGCTGCCGCCCCATCGCTGACCGCTTCAACCTGCCAGCCATCGCTGGCCAGGCGCAGCGATAGGAGGCGCAGCAGGCTGGCATCGTCATCGACCAGCAGCAGAGCGGGTTTGGATGCAGTCTGGGTCATGGGGTGTCCTCCTGTGCGGGTCCGTTCTCGCGGGTATTCAACTGGGATTCGATGGCCGTCAGTGCATCGATTTGTGCCTGCTTTTGTTCCAGTGCCTGCTGCAGCGATGTGATTTGGCTTTCCAGTGCCTGGCGTTGCCGATCGCGCTGACGGTATTCGAGCAGCAGTGCGCGGGCCGCGCTCTGGTGCAGCTCGATCAGCGGTTGCAAGCTGGCGGGCAGGTTGGGTTTGAGCTGCTGCAATTGTCCGATGCCCAATTGCAGCAGCACCGGGTTCTGGCCGGGTTGGCTGAAGTACAGTGCCCAGGCAAACGCCAGGTCGTGGTCCGCCGGGTGTGCGGGCAAGGCGGCCCAATCGAGCAGAGTTGTCGTCTGACTGAAGTCCAGCCAGTGCCAGGCACTGGATTCGGCATCGAACACTTCGGGCAGCAGGGGGCGTTCGCATTGCCCTTGCAGCGTGCCTCGAGTGGTTGGCTCCGGTGGTTTAGGCGATAGCCCGGCGCAGCCGGATAGCAGGAACAGTAAAACCACTAGGATAACCGGGAGTAGGCGGCTTGCGGTTTGGTGCATCATGCGGTTGCCCCTCTTACCGGTAATTGAATGCGCACACAGACATCAAACCCGGTGCGCTCGGCCAGCCCGGCGCGGCCTTCGAGCAGTCGGGCACAGTCGGTCACGATTGAAAGGCCCAGGCCGGAGCTTTGCAGGCTGTCCTGCCGGGGTGCGTCGCCGCGCTGAAAGGGTTCGAAAATACTCTGGTGCAGATGCTCGGGGATGGCCGGCCCGGTATTGGCCACTTCAAGAATCACCCAGGGTGACTGGTGTTCCAGCCGGATCTGAATCTGGCCGGCGTCAGCCCCATAAGCGAGGGCATTGGTGATCAGGTTGTCGAGCATGCGCTGGAACAGGGTCGGGTCGGTGTGCAGGCGATCGAGCGTGCACACAACCTGAACGTTCATTCCCCGCTGGTGCAATGCCAGTTGGTGCTGATTGAGGGTATCGTTGATCAAAGCCGACGGGTTCAGGGTTTGTCGCCTGACTTCGGTTTGCTGCAACCACTGGTTGTAGTCGAGCAATTGCTCGGTCAGTTGCGCCAGGCGGTCGGTACTGCCGCTGAGCAGGGCGACCACTTCACGTTGTGGTGCGGTGAGTGGCCCGGTGATACCTTCTTCCAGCAAAGAACAGCCCTCTTTAATGCTGGCCAGTGGCGTTTTTAATTCATGGGCTGCGTGACGCAGCAAGGCCAGGCGCAATGCTTCGAGTTGTTGCAGTCGACCCGACAGCCAGGTCAGCCGCTCACCCAACTCGTTCAGTTCGCGCGGCCCTTGTATTCCCTTGTGGTCGGGCGTGGCACCGGGTTGGCCAAGCGAGCGGATCATCCGGTCGAGGCGTTGTATCGGGGCCGCAATGCGTCGGCTTGAGCCGACGACCATGACAGCGGTCAGCAACACCAGGGTGAGCGTCTGCCAATACAGAGCTTGCTGTTCCTGTTGAATGATTTCACCCTGCGCTTCCAGTCGCTGGTTCAACTGACGCCAGATATATTCGGTTAAATCGCTTTGGTGTTGTCTGAGCTGCGGTAAATCAGAAGTCAGGGTTTTCGGGTTGGACGCTTCGTTTGATGTGTTGAGTGCTGCTAACTGAGCGTCGATCAGTTGCAGATGGTCGCTGCAGTGCGATTCGGTTTCGCCTCCCATGATCAGGCACGCAGCGCTCACAGCTTGCTGGTATTCCTGCAGGGCTTGTTGCGATTGGGTAAGGGTGTTGTCGCTGGTTACCACGGCATGCTGGCGCAAGGCACGTTCACTGTCGACGGCAAGCCGATCGAGGTTTTCAACCTGGCGCGCTTCGCGCATGGCAGCCTGTGCTTCTGTTTGTGCCATGACGGTAATGCGTTGAAAAACGGTATGGCCCTGCCACAACAGAACGGCCAGAGGAATGAGTGCAATAGCAAAACTAACGATCAGGCGCTGTTGCAGAGACAGCTGCTGCAACGATAGATGTTTAATTGAAAAGTGTCGCCGTGACTCGGAAGGCAAAGTCAAAGCAGGAGAATGTGACGTAGATTTCATGTTGTCGGGTCCGCAGACAGAGTAAAGGCGTTGGGCTGCGAACAGGTAATGGAAAAAGGGCTAAATCCCTTAGCCCATGAAAACGGTCATCAATGTTGGTCTGAAAACGGTCTTCAGTCCGGCTTAGTTGCCTTCAGTAGTCTCGTTTTCAGTGTAGAACGTTTCGAATTCTTCCATGCTCAGGTCGCCAGAACCGTCGGCGTCCAGCATTTCAAATTGCTCGGCCAGCAACAGATCAACATTGGCTTCGTCCTGAGTCAGAACGCCATCGCCATTGGCATCGAGCTGGTTAAACGCATCTTCAGCGCCCATTGTTTCCGCAGCAACACCCATTGAGGCAGAGGCTAACACCAGAGCGGTTAGAGTCAGTGCAGTTTTCATATTCCTTACTCCTTTATTTGATGGATATAACATTTACGTGAGTGATATCGCTGTGTGACACAGCTGCTTACTTCAAGCGTCTTATCAGCGAGGCTGACCAACGCGTTCACAGGAGGTATTGCAGAGGCTGTGCCAGGTTAAAAATATCCATATAAAACAATGGGTTATAATTATTTTTTGGGCTTTTCCCGGAAAAGGGCCACTTGAACTGTCTCCAATCGAAGACAGTTCTGAAGGCGTGATATAAAAAACCTTTAAAATCAATAGGTTAGAGTGTCTTCAAAAAGAGACGGGGCGAGAGTGTCTGTCTCTGATGCGGCGGTAGCAGGCTCTAGAAGTTCTTCGAATGTCATCGGCCCGCTACCGGAACATTGATTTTTTGATAGAAGAAAAAATCGCAATTTTTCTTCTCGTGGTTTGAAAAAGGCAGGAGGCCTTTTTCAACACCCTGATAAGGCAGCCAGGTGCTGTTCAAGCCAAAGTGATAGCGCAGGTTCTACCGGGTGCAGTGATTTGTAGTCGCGCTCATCGGCAGAGAGCGCGGCCAGTGCGTTGTATAAATCATTCAGCCAGGCCGGATTATCCAGAAAATCGGTGAAGGGTTTTATTTGCACTCGAATCGAAAAAACCACCGCACCGGTCTGTGGCAGTCGTCTTAAGGTTTGGCGTTCAGTACGAATGAAACAACGTCGCGGTATATCGGCCGGGCTGGTGATCGGAACGGATTCCTCATTACCCGGTTGGTACAAACGGTCGCTGGTAACCACCGACCAGTTGCCACGCCAGACCGGCCGGTCGACTTTGATGTGCTGAAAAAAACGGTTGATTTTGCGACTTAACTTTTCGCCATAACCGGGAACCGGTGCATGAATACGGTCGAGTGGCTGGCCGATTTTTTCCAACAAGCGCCAGTAGCTGGGGGCGCACAAGCTGGCGGCCGTGAGGCGGTAGTGGTCGTCCTGTGGCTGCAGCAGGCAGAGGTCTTCCTGCACGCACCAGGAGGCCTTTAACAAGGTGGCTTCAGCGTCGTCCCATTGATAGGTCGTGCCATTGAAGCGACACATCAGCCCGTTAGGGGAGTGCGCATACAGATCGGGGTAGTGCTCTGGCAGGTACTTGCCAAGCGACTGTGCGACTTCCAGCTGGGCAGCGTGAGACTCGGGCAGCTGGCTATAAACCCGTTCACCAAGGTCAGACCAGAGCGATTGTTTTAGTGCCGTCTGTTCGGCCAATCTTTCGTCCGGCAATAGCCATTCATCGGGCTTCAGACTGTGCAGCCCCATTGCCAGCAGATTCTTGTGTTCCTGAAACGCGTAATACGCCAGCGACATAATGATCTTTCTTACCTTTTCTGGGAGCAACGGGAACCGTTACTGGCATCACGAAAACCGGATTCAGAAGGGCCACACCCAAAGAATAACCGGAACTGAAATGACAATAACCAAAACCGACATCGGCAGCCCCAGCCGCCAGTAGTCACCGAACTTGTAACCACCGGGTTCCATGACCAGCGTATTCGACTGATGACCGATTGGCGTCAAAAAAGCACAGGAAGCGGCGATGGCCACTGCCATTAACATAGGGTCGGCGGATACCTCCATGCCGGCCGCAAGCTTGATGGCAACCGGAGCCGCCAATACGGCTGCGGCCGCGTTGTTGATGACATTGGAGAGCAGCATGACTGAGAGCATTAACACCAGTAACGTGGCCGCTGGCGGGATCGACTGGCCGAGCGCGAGCAGACCGTCGGCGATTAGCTGGGAGCCGCCCGTGGTATCGAGTGCTTCCCCGATCGGTATCATCGCCGCCAGTAGAATGATAACGGGCAGGTCAATGCTGTCGTAAATCTCCCCGGGCGGTACCAGCCGGGTGAGCACCATGGCCAGTGCGGCGGTTACCAGGGCAACGGAGGCAGGCAGAACTTCAAAGGCGATAAGCGCCAGTGCAACGGCGAACAGACCGCTGGCCATCCAGACTTTATCGGGCGTGAACAAACGCAAGCCACGTGAGGCCAGCGGTAAACACCCCAGTTCATTCAGTGCTGGTTGTATGCGGTCTTTGTGGGCCTGTACCAGCAGAATATCACCACCGGCAAAGCGAATTTGGCCAAGGCGCTGGTTCAATCTTTGCCCTTGCCTTGCAACGGCCAGAATGTTCACGCTGTAGCGTTCACGCAAACCGAGAGCAGACGCCGACCGGTTGATCAGCGTTGACCCCTGGGTGACGATGGCTTCAGTGAGTGTCAGCTCCTTTCGTTTATCTGATTTTTCGGCCGACTTCTCGTCATCGTTGGCAGAAGACGCTTCGTCACTGGTGGGTTTCTGGGAAGTTTGTTCGCTTTCTTCTGTTTCGTCCGGTTCCGGAGCGAGACTGAGCCCGGTAGCCTTGACCAGGGTTTTCAAACTGTCGGAGTCGGCTTCGACCAAGAGTATGTCGTCGGCGCGCAAAACCTTGTAAATCGACGGCATCTCGGTGAGCTTTTCGTCACGCACCAGACCTACGACCAGAACATCGGCTTCGTCTCGCACCGAATCGACCAGATCATGCAGCGACCGGCCCACGTAATCGGTACCTTCCGGCAAGGTCAGTTCAGTGAGGTAGGCGCTGACTTCAAACAACTCATCGGCGTTTGAATCTTCGCGTTTGGGTGTAAATCGCCAGCCAATCAGGGCAATGAACAGCACGCCAATGACCGTGATGGAAAGCCCGACGGGCATAAAATCAAACATGCCAAAGGCATTGCCGTCGATCTCCCGGCGATAGGTCGCGATGATGATATTGGGTGGCGTACCGATCATGGTGAGTGTGCCGCCCAGCAGCGAGCCAAAGGCCAGCGGCATCAACAGATAGGAGGGCGACCGCCCACTCTGGCGAGCCATCCAGATAGCCACCGGCATAAACAACGCCAGCGCACCCACGTTGTTCATAAAGCCGGAGCACAACGCCACTATACCGGTCAGCGTTGCAACCTGAACCCAGGGTTTGTCGCCCACCTGCGTCAGCTTCCGGGCAATGGCATCCACCACCCCGGCATTCAGCAACCCCCGGCTGATCACCAGCACTGCAGCCACGGTGACCACCGCCGGATGCCCGAGTCCCGCAAACGCCGCTTCGGCCGGTATTAACCCGGCCAGGGTTACCGTCAGCAAGGCGGCCAGCGCCACCAGGTCATAACGCCAGCGGTTCCAGATAAAGAGCGCCAGGGTGGCGAGAAGAACGGCGAAGACGATGCCTTGGTCCAGAGTCATTGACTGACCTTATTTATAGATGACATTACGGGCGATACTGCCGTTTTTTAGCGCTGGCGTCGATACAACAGCATCGTCACCGGCCCAAAGATAGCCAACAGTATGGCCGGTGCAATCAGCGCGATGGCGGACACTTACAGTGTTGCAGTGCCATCCAGCACAGCGTGCAAGGCCGTCACCAGATGCGCCACCGGGTTCACGCTTATAACGGTCTGCAGCCAGTCTGGTCTGGGTGGCAACATCGAGCCCGAGTACGCGGGCATAGCAGCTATCCGGTGGGATCAGCGGGGCAAGCATACCCACCGTTGTGGTTTTACCGGCACCATTTAGCCCGAGCAGGCCGTAAACACTGCCCACCCGAACACTCAGATCAATGCCGTTCACCGCTCGCGTTATGTGAACGCCGAAACATGTTATACCGTGCCCATATAGACTGGACCGTGTTCTGTGTGCTTTATTCAGGGCCTCGCTAGAATTTCTGCAACAAGTTGTTCGCGGTTATGCACCCCAAGGCGACTATATATTTCGCGGCCATGGCTGATGGCCGTATTGCGTTTCATACCCTGCCGTTCGGCGATTTGGTGGTAGCTGCTACCGGTTGCCATGAGCAGGCACACCTCGGCTTGTTTGGTCGACAGCGGCAGTCGTTTGATATGCCGGGCCAGTTTCAGGGGCATGGGCTCCTGGCGCCGAATGCTGATGCCGATGGTATCGCCGGTGTTGTGTTGGGTTTGCAGCCAGTAAGCACGGAATACAAAGCGACCCCAGGCGTTTTGAATGGTTCCGTTGGGCGCTTTGCTCAGCTGAATGCCAGCGCGTATGTCAGCCAGTCGCCTGCATAAAATTCGCAATAAATCCGGTGGTTGTGGAATCGCTCCCTGCTTGGCGGGTGCCCAGGGGCGTTCACTGCTCGACAGCGCCAGCAGGTGTTGTCCGCCTGCAGATGCACTGATCAACCGACCCTGTTGATCGGTGATTACCAGGCCTTCGTCGTCGCTGTCTATCCAGTGGTGTTCAGGATTACCCGGTGTTGAAAAAGCATGCGCAATAAAGGGCATGATCTGATCTAGATGCTGCGCATCCTGTACGTCAAAGCGGCGTTCATGTTCCGTTCGGTGCAGCGCCAGAGCGCCCAGTGGCCGGCCGTGTTCGCGCACCACCATAAACAAGCCCCAGTAGAAATCCAGTTGGCTCATGACTTCATGGTAATAGGCGTGGTTGTCGTAGTGGCGCCGATCCACGGTGAGCAAGCTGTCGTAGTCCACCGCCCGGGTACCGTGGCACAGAAAGTGTTGCCAGCCGCAGAATACCTCCAGCTCAATCCGGTTGTGGAATTCAGCCAAATAGGTTGGTAGCCATTCCAGTGCCTGGGGTCGCTCGTCGTAAATATCCCGGACATTGCCCTGATCATCCGACCAGAAAAAACAATTGGCATGCGACGGGATGTAGTCGTGCAGCTCGCCTAGCAGGGTGGGGATAGTGAGCTGGTCACCCAAGCCCAGGCAACACAGTTGCCTGATACGGCTTTGAGCTTTGCGCTGAGCGATCTTACCAGCCTGAGACATGGTTCACAGGTCCCGCTATTTTTATCATCGAAACTAGCAAAGGGTGGGGAGGTTTGCCAGTTTGCGAACCCTGTGGCCATGGAGTCCCACGATCTGCAGTCAGGTAGCCCCGCCATTGATGCAGGTGACCCCAACATTCCCGGCAGTGCCGGTACCTGCGAAACGACGGATCAGCGCGGTGAGTCGCGTCCGGCCGATGGCGACGACAACGGCAGTGAGGTCTGCGATATTGGCGCTGTCGAGCGCAGCGCCGAAACGGATACTTCCCCACCGGAAGATGACGGAAGTACCGGTGGTGGAAGCGGTAGCGGAGGCAGCGGTGGCGGTGGTGCTTTGCCCGCTCTGCTGCCCTTAATGGCGGGGCTGTTGGTGTGGCGCCGCCGCAAACGCGCCCCACTTAATTCAACAGGCTCTTAGACCAGCACGCCATACAACATGCGCACCGCTGTGATGAACAGGAAGACGGCAAACAGCTGGCGCAGCAAACGGGCATTAATGGCGTGCGCTATGCGCGCGCCAATGGGGGCGGTCCATAAGGTCATCGGGACGATCAGCGCAAAGCCGATCAGGTTCACATAGCCCAGCGAAAACGGCGGCCGCTCCGGCACGCCCCAGCCGTTGATCAGAAACCCCAGAGCACCGGGTACGCTGATGAAAATACCAATGGCCGCCGCCGTGCCTACGGCCCGGTGCATGGGCACCTGGCAGCGAGTGAGTACAGGCACACTGAGCGTGCCGCCACCAATACCCATCAGTGTGGAGAACCCGCCAATACCGGTTCCGATGCTGTGGCGAACCATGCCCTGGGGCAGGGTATTTGCCAGCGCTGCCGGTTCTTTAGAAATGGCCATATTAGCGGCCACTAAAAGCCCGATAACCCCAAACACCAGTGACAACACCTGGCCAGACACCAGGCCACTGACCAGCGTGCCGACCAGTACGCCGAACAGTAACGAGGGTGCCAATGACTTCAGCAGCGCGGAGTCCAGATTGCCTTTGTTGGCATGCGCCCGCGCCGAACGTAGGGAGGTGGGAATAATAGTCGCCAGCGATGTGCCCACCGCCACATGCATCTTCACCGTTTCATCAATGCCCAGCAGGGTGAACAGGTGATACAACACCGGCACAATCACAATGCCACCACCCACACCAAGCAAACCTGCCATTAACCCGGCAATCACCCCGGTAACCGACAACGCCACGACCAGCCCGATGATCCAGCTCAGGCTGTATTGATCCAGTAATTCCAATGGAAGTTCCTTGTTCTAAAAGCCATTATTGCAGCCCACCCAAACAGCCAGACTGCACTCCGGGCGTTTATAGCAAGACTGGAACCAATTGGCGACTTTAGCTGAATTAATGGTAACTTTAGCCTCTTTTGTCACTGAAGTTGCACCAGTATTGTGCGGTTCGAACCATTTTGGTGCTGGCAATCGCGAGTGGTAAAGGCGTTTTCTGCTGTTAGTGGATGCCCTCTTTGCCAACCCAGTGAACGTTGGTTATTCGCGAGATATGACGTAGTCGGGTAGATTGGTTGGCCTAGCGCCCGTTGCGACTATAAAGGAATCGACCCGCGGCGTTTTTATTGAATGACGAGGAAGTTGAACTGAAGGCGTTGGCGCTGGCAACACCGGGGTTTGTAACGGATCTGGGCTCGCGGCTTGTCACCATGTTCAGTGAGCCGGGCAGTGGCCTTGAACTGGATCTGAGCTATTTGGAAACACGGTCGGATACCGACAACTAGGGAGGCCGTCGGCGATGCACTTGCGTAATGCCATTGTGACCCGAGACCATAAATCCAACTACCCAAACCCTGTTGCATTTGAACCGGGCGATCAGTTGGAAGTGGGCGCAGAAGACACCGAGTTTCTAGGGTGGGTACGTATTATCGATAAAGTCGGTAATGAGGGCTGGGCGCCTCTGGAATACATTCAGCTGTCTGAAAATCATTCAACAGCAGTTGCGTTGAAAGCCTATTCAGCAAAAGAGTTAGACGTAGAACCAGGAGACCGGCTAATTGTTAAACACGAGCATTGCCAGTGGTGCTGGGTAGAGCATGCAGATAAAGGGGCAGGCTGGGTGCCGGAAGAATGTTTGAAGGCTGCAGATTGACTTGGCACGCCTATATGAAATGACGGATGACTAGTGAAGTCGAGAAACAGTTTTGAGGGAGTCTGAGACAGGGTGAATATTGAAGTAAGAAAGGCAAGGGCGGGTGATGAAACCCGCATGGCAGAGATCCAGGTAGCGGCCTGGCGGCGTGCTTACTCGGGCATAATGTCACCCGCGCTACTGGATGCACTCGACGTAAACCAGAAGACGGATATGTGGCGCAATGCATTGGAGCGCGCCGGCAAAGGGTCATACATTGTTGCCGAGGTGAAAGGTCGTGTAGAAGGCTTTGCCGTGTTCGGCCCGGCCCGCGACAAGGATCTTGATGGATCCGAGACTGCTGAAATCGTGTCGATCAATATCGACCCCGATAAGTGGGGTTACGGATTGGGGCGTTCCCTGTTGAATTCTATGATCGAACAACTCAGCACCGATGGATTTGGATCCATCTACCTTTGGGTGGTGGAGCAGAATGAACGAGCCATTCGGCTTTATCAGCGCAATGGTTTTGTCCGCGAGGGTAGTATAAAGACCGACCCCAAACACTCCGCTATTCAAGAACTAAGGCTGGTTAGAAACATGGCCTAGTTGCCTGTGCACAGGGCGTTAAAACAGGCGCTTCATGAGAGGCTAAGCTGGCCCAATTGATCCACCGATACGTTAACGGGGTCGGAAATTTGCCCGACAAACTTACCTTGCTGTGTATCATGCAGAAACCCCATAAACAGCAACTCTTCCTTGTGGCGTACGATCTTTCCCGCATAGCGACGAACCGGGTCTGAGCCATCCAGAAAAGGCCCTGGTGCCACCCGCCACGGGCCCAGATGATGGTCGGCAACCAAGTAGTGGGTGCCGCCGACGGGCGAACCATCTGCCTGGTCGGCATAGCGCTTTGACCAATGCTCGGCATTGGTACAGAACAGGCAGTACCAGCGACTCTGGTGTTTGAACACCTGGGGGACCTCCAGTTGGCCAAAGCTACCTGCGAAGACCGGGGGTTGAATTTGCCAGTGGTACAAATCTGGCGAGTAAGCCAGGCCAATAGCGCCGGCTTCGTTGGCCTCTGCCGGACCGGGGACGCGAGCGGTGAAGTACATCAGCCAGCCATCGCCGTCGGGGTCTTTCATCACCCAGGGGTCCCGCAGGGCGCGGTCGTGCCAATAGCCCGGGGTGTACTCTTCATACAATGCCCGGTCGATATCGAGGGCCAGGCCGGTACCGACGCGTTGCCAATCGTGGCCGTCGGTACTGGTGGCGTGTCCAATACGTTGTTTCAGACCCTGTTCGCTGTTCCGGGTGCCGGTGTAGAACAGGTGCCACAGGCCCGCATCGTCTTTAATAACCGAACCGGTCCAGGTGGTTTTGTCGTCCCAGGCCGGAGCTTCGGCCGGTTGCAGACAGGTTCCCTTGATTGTCCAGTTACGCAGGTCTGTCGAGATGGCATGCCCCTGAGTGACGTGCCAGTGGCGCAAGTTCGGATCGTTAAGGCGTTTGTCGGCCTGAAGGTAGTAGAGGTGCCAGTCGTCACCTTCCTGGTAAAGCCAAAAGTCCCAGACCCATTTATCGTCGAGTGCCAGCATCAGGTTTGCTCTGTGTTTAAGGGGCAAGAACGGGCCTTGCCCGGTGTGCGGTTATGCCGTGAGTGTGTTTGACATGTCTTTGCCAAACTGCTGTATCCAGGTTGCCCACTCGTCTTTTTCCAGCAAGTCGAAGGCATCGCCGACATTGATTTCACAGTGGAGTGCATCGTCATCAGTACGGTAGGGCGGTGGAATCAGGGCGATGTTGTGTTGCTGCATCCAGCGCTCGCCTTTGATCAGAAATGCTTCTGGCTGGCAGCGAATGCGCAGGCGGAACATGTTGGTGTGCGGGATTTTTGGCCAGGTGGAAACACCGGGTAGCTGGTTCAGTTGTTCAGCCAGCCAGCGTGCCTGTTGGCGACGTTCCGGCAGTGCCTGCAGATGCCTGGCCAGGCCCTCGCGCGCGGCGATCACATAAGGGTACAGCGCATACAGGGTGCCACCGACGCGGCGCTGCCAGACCTTTGCACGGGCAATGAAGTCCGCATCGCCCACCAGCATGGCACCGGCAATGCCGCCCAGGTCTTTGTAGAAGCTTACGTAGACGGAATCGAACAGGGCGGCGATGTCTGCCAGCGATTTATCGTACGCCGCCGGGCATTGCCACAGGCGGGCGCCATCCATATGCAATTTGATGCCCTGCGCGCGGGCCCAGTCGCTCTGGCGCACCAGTTCATCCCACTGCGGCAGTTGGCCGCCGATTTCGCGCATGGGCAGTTCCAGAAGCACCGCGGCCAGTGGGTCGCGAGCGGCGGCTTTCAGATCTTCCAGCAACGGAACCCGATGTGATTCACCCAGTTCGCAACCCTTCAGCTGCCACAGAACCTGGTAACTGTTGTGTTCGTGCAAGGCAACGTGGCTAGTGGCGTGCAGGGCCACAAAGTCGGTTCGTGCCAGGTCAGCCCAGATGCGCAGCGCAATCGGCTGCGCCATGGTGCCGCTGGGCATGAAGAGGGCGGCCTCCTTGCCCAGCAAGTCAGCGACCTCTCGCTCGAACGATTCGATCAGCTCGCCACTGCCGTAATTGTCGATCTGTTCATCGTCGCCGGTGGCATCCGCCAGGCGTTGCAAGGTGGCTTTGATCGACTCTGGTTTGTGGCGGCTCGCATTGATCGCACACGCCCGAAAGGTGGTTCTATAGTGGTCAACAGACATGCAGAGGTACCCAGTTTCATTAAAGACAGAAGTTTAGCGCTTTTGGGGTCATTGTTCAGGCCCGGAAATGTCCGTTAGCGGATGCTTCCGGTCTTTCACCATGGAACGCCATGTGCCAGGGTAAAGTTGACGCTCAGGTTGATCTGGATCAAGCGAATGGCAATTGGTAAACGCAGGTCTGCCCAGGGTGAACTATAGTGCAGAGTCGGCTTGAGCGGTTCGGGTGGTTTCCAGGTGCAACGCCCAGCTCAGGCAACGAACATTAACAAGGAGCGCTCAGTCTAAAATGATTCCAACCTGGCCAGAAATAATGACCAAGATTCCCCGGCTCGATGCAACGGACTGGGGCGCCATGGGGTTGGCAAAACGCTGGTTTGTGGCCACTCGGGCGGCCGTGTTTGTGATGACCCTGTTTTCCGCCGGCATCGGCATGTTACTCGCAATTCCGGCCGGTCAGTTTGATCTGATCAACGCTGCGCTTGTGTGTTTGGGGCTGGTGCTGGCTCACGCGACTAACAACCTGCTGAACGACTGGACCGATTCGAAAAAAGGAGTGGATAAAGACAATTACTTTCGAACCCAATACGGTCCGCAGCCGCTGGAAAACGGCTTGCTGACCGAGCGGCAAATGATGGGCTACATCGGGCTCACCGGTGCCGCTGCGCTGGCCATTGGCGCCGCATTGGTGGTGCGGACCGATCTCATTACCTTGTATTTCATGCTGGCGGGCGCCTTCTTTGTGCTGTTTTATACCTGGCCGCTGAAATACATCGGCCTGGGCGAGCCTGCGGTCTGGCTGGTTTGGGGGCCGCTGATGGTGCTGGGCTCGGCCTATGTGGTTTCCGCAGAACTGACGTCGTTCCAGTTCTGGATCGCCCTGGTTTATGGCATTGGCCCAACCTCGGTATTGTTGGGTAAGCATACCGACAAACTGAAGCAGGATCGTGCCAAAGGGGTGCACACACTTCCGGTGATTCTGGGAGAGACCGGTAGCCGGAATTTAACACTCGGGCTTTGGGCGCTGCAGTACCTGGTGCTGACGCTGGGCGTGCTGACCGGGGTGCTGAGTATCTGGTTCTTACTGGTCTGGCTGGCTTTGCCTCGCTTTATCATCACGTTTAAACGGTTTCGCCAGCCTCGTCCGCTGGAGCGTCCTGAGACCATACCTGAGGATGTATGGCCACTCTATCTGGTCGCCTTTGCATTCAACTACAACAAGCTGTTTAGCGGAACATTGGTGCTGGCTATTTTGCTCAGCCTGTTGTTCGGCTAAGCCCATGCACGCATAACGCAGGAGAATACTCATGATTGGAACCTGGCTAAGGGAAGCGACCGTCGCTTCTTACTTTCTGGCAGTGGCCCGAGTCTGGCTCGGTTATCAATGGCTGATGGCTGGCTGGGGTAAAGTGGCCGGCGAGTTCAGCGCTGTTGGCTTTCTGCGCGGTGCCATTGCCAATTCCCAGGGCGAGCGCCCTCTGGTACAAGCCTGGTGGGCATCGTTTCTGGAAAATTTTGCACTGCCCAATGCGGCGCTGTTCGAGTTCATGATTGCCTGGGGTGAGGTGCTGGTCGGCCTGGGGTTGATCGTTGGCGCATTCAGTTTGCTCGCTGTGTTTTTTGGCATGGTGATGAATTTTTCATTCCTGCTCTCAGGCGCGATCAGTGTGAACCCGCAAATGATACTGGTCAGTTTTATCCTGTTATCGGGCAGCCGAAACACAGGGTTAATTGGCCTGGACCGTTGGATCATGCCGTATCTGAGGGCACGACTCACCGGGCGACATTAAAATAAAAGAGAGCAGATTATAGGTGCAGGCCAACGGCGTTTGCTGCCATTGAATTTTTCAACAGAAGGCCTTGTTGAGCCCGCCAGCCAGGGAGCGGCGGCAAGATCAGTTGATACTGGCATTGACGCCAAGATGCTCCTGATACACCTGATCGATGAACCCGCTGGCTTGGAGTTCTTCCATGACACGATCGTATTGCGACATGAGTCGCGGCATATCGGGATGGGTGGAGTTCTTCAGGAAGACGTTATAGTAAGGTCGGGTCGACAGTGGCTTGTCGAGAAACGTCAGGCGGTCTTCAACCTGGCGGTTTCGAATGAGATAGAGTGTTTCTGCAGTACTCATGGGCGCCATATCAATGCGGCCTGATAATAGCATGTCAATCAGCAGGCGGTGATCGGTCACCATTGTTCGGTTGAGCGGCGCTGCCCAGAATTCCGGTGTATAGGCCCACGATTGCACGGCGCCAATGCGCCAGGGTGTCAGGTCATCAAGACTGGAGTAAGAAATGGTCCCGACGTCTTCTGTGCGAATGAAGAAGCGCCAGCTGAGCTGTTTGTACGAAGCGCTTGGGTAATGCAAGGATTCAGCCCGCTCCTGGCTGTAGGAAATGCTCATGATAACGTCGATGTGCCCCGCCTCGGCCTCCCGTAACATCCGGCTGCCAGAATCGAGCAAGTGGAGCTCGTAGTCTATTTCAAGTGTCTCTAGTACCCGCCCCATGATCTGGGCATCAATTCCTATAACACGATGTCCTTCATGCATTTTGAAAGGCGGCTCGGCGATGCCGACCACCACCAGGGGAGACCCTTGTACTGTCATGCTGACGCTGAGCACGGCCAGAATCAGCAGTGTAAGTCTCCGCAATATCGGTTGAATCATAGGGGCCAGGTCGATAATGGTATCGTCCAATAGTAGCTTCAAACGCAAGCCGGTGCGACAGCAGAGTGCCAGGATTTCAGCTTCGGGCTGCCTTGGTTTTGAAAGTCAGCAGAGGTGTTATCCATGTTAAATGCGAACGGGCGAATGGTACCAGGCTTGTATGCCCGGGCAGAAACCGCACTGGCCTCGTTTCGATATTGCAGTATCGTGGTCAAAGGAGCAATGTAGAGTACGACCCCGATGAGTGGGGTCAGCAACATACATAGAACACTACAAGGAGACGACCATGAGTAAAGGTTCAGGGCTGCCGTTGAGGGCGATCGGCATTGCATTACTGGTACTGGGAGCGGGCCTGGCATTCTGGGGTTTCCAGTTGTCGGAATCCGTTGGCTCGCAGGTGACTGAACTCGTTACCGGTTCGGAGACCGACCGGGTCATGATGCTTTACATAGGCGGTGCAGCAAGCTTTGCAGTCGGTCTCTATCTGTTTCTGAAAAAGTAGTCAGCAGGGTGTGGTGAGTTTCATCGGGTGAGTCACCACAACCCTGTACGTATGGTCAGCCTGAAAGGGCTCCGTAACCGTTCGCGGGAGCCTTTTTGCTCTCTTAACCCCCTGATTTTAAACGGTTAATTCAGCCTTCTAACAAGACGGCTATTTATCAAAGTCGCTGGCATCATGTCGCTCGGGCAGTTGCTCTTCCGGTTCACCCCAGGTGCGATTCACCATCTCACCCCGTTTTACGGCAGGCCGGTCGGCAATGGCATTGGCCCAGCGCAGCACATGGGTGTAGCCGTCGGCTTCAAGAAATTCAGCAGCCTCATACACCTTGTTCTGCACCAGCCAGCCATACCAGGGGTAGGTGGCGATGTCGGCAATGCTGTAGTCGTCACCACACAGGTAAGTGTTCTCGGCGAGGTGACGGTTCAGCACGTCGAGCTGGCGTTTCACTTCCATGGTGTAACGGTTGATCGGGTATTCGTATTTCTCCGGCGCGTAGGCATAAAAATGGCCAAAGCCGCCACCGAGAATCGGCGCGCTGCCCATTTGCCAGAACAGCCAGTTGAAACATTCTGTGCGCCCAGCCGGCGAGTCGGGAATAAAGGCGTTAAATTTTTCCGCCAGATACATCAGGATGGAACCGGACTCAAACACCCGCTGTGGCGGGGTGACGCTGTGGTCCATTAAGGCGGGTATCTTGGAGTTGGGGTTGGCTTCCACAAAGCCGGAGCCAAACTGGTCCCCTTCCATGATATTGATCAGCCAGGCGTCATATTCGGCGCCAGCAATGCCCGCGGCTAATAGTTCTTCCAGCATGATGGTGACTTTAACGCCATTGGGGGTGGCCAGTGAATGCAGCTGCAGGGGGTGTTTGCCAACCGGCAGCGGTTTATCGTGAGTGGGGCCAGCGATGGGGCGGTTGATGTTGGCAAACTGCCCACCGTTGCCGGGTTCCCAGGTCCATACTTTGGGGGGTGTGTAGCTGTTATCGCTCATGGTGTGTCCTTGAATCTGTTCGCGGTGAGTTGGTTTTTCGGTCCGAATGGTACGGGAGTTGGGGGCGGTCGGGTCAAAAGCAAAGGCATGGGTAGCAAATGCTGATCGCTAAAAACGTTGAGAACGGCGATCAGGACTGGAAGAATGAGGCGTTACTCTTCTTCTACCGAAAAAAAGGAAGCGCCTGTGGAACGCCAACTGATCACCGACCAGTTCACCAACCGGATGGCCCTGGATATGGGGCTGGCCATTATCGAACTGGCCCGCAAGCGCGACGCCCGAATCGGCGTTTCGATTCGCCGGTTGAACCAAACCGTTTTTGAATTCATCGACAATGATTTGTCGGCCGACAAAGCCAACTGGATTCGCCGCAAGGTCAACACCGCCGTCAATTTTGCCGAAAGTTCACTGGCCGTGCGGCTGGATCTTGAGGAAAAAGGCAAATCACTGGCCGCCGATTTCGGGCTTAGTGATCAGGATTACATTGCCAAGGGCGGGTCTATACCCATCGTCGTAACCGGCGCCGGCCTGGTGGGCACCATCACCGTTACCGGCCTGAAAGACGTTGATGATCATCAGATCATTGTGGATGCCCTGCCTGACTATACATTCGTCTGAAGGCTGCTCTGGCCGTCAGGAAGCCTGTTGTTGCATGTAAGAGGGAAGGGTCAATGGCCATCGACTATCGGGTAAATGCGCCGGTTACGGCAGATCAGTTTATCGACCTGCTGCATCGTTCAACGCTGGCGGAACGCAGGCCGGTGCATGACCGCGCTTGTATTGAGGGCATGCTGGCCAACGCCAGCCTGACCGTGACGGCCTGGGAGGGTGACCTGCTGGTTGGCATTGCACGCAGCGTGACCGACTTTCACTATGCCTGTTATCTATCGGACCTGGCGGTTGATCAGGGGTTGCAGAAGTCAGGAATTGGCAAGCAATTGCAAGCCGTCACCCAGCAGCAACTGGGGCTGCTGTGCAAGCTGATTCTGCTCGCCGCTCCCTCGGCCAATGCCTATTACGAGCCACTGGGGTACCGGCACAATGATCGTTGTTGGGTGTTGGAGCCCGAGGTACGAATAGGCGAGAACCTGGCCGGGCAGTGAACGCCCACCCTCTTAAAAATAGGACTTTCGTTACTGTCTGACGACTGGTCTTGGGCATAAGCTGCAACGCAGAGACTGCGTAAAAAAGGACGCCAGCCATGACCCGCCGAATAATGATCCTGCCGCTGCTGGCCTGCGCCAGCTTGCCCGCCCTGGCCGAAGACATCGGTTTTCAGCGCTACTATCAGCAAAATGAATTTTCGATGACATCGCCCGGGGCGATGAAATTCGGCCTGTACGGGTACGACAACCCCGCCGGTTTGCATTACCTGACCGAAGGCGACCTGGTCGTGAACTGGACCAGCGACGAGTTTCTCTACGAAGAACAGCGCTGGAATGCGACGCTGGCCGCACCCGGGGTCAGTTTCAGCCTGGGTCGGGATAACCGCGGCGCCGATCAGGTCCGCCAGTATCAACTGGCCTTTGGTGGCGGCTCCGATGCCAGTGCCGCAGGGCTGTCGATCGGCTGGTACGGCGGCGATACCGACACTCAGGACCTGCGCACCCACTTTACGCTGGGCACGCTTAGCCGCCCAAATCGCTACACCTCCTTTGGTCTGACCGGCACCCTGGCCACCGATACCCAGTATTATCAGGGCACGGCCGATATCGCTGTTCGGCCCTTTGGCAACACCGCCCTGGTGGTGTTTGCCGACTATGCGCTGGGTAACGACGAGGCCTTCGAAGACGGGCGCTGGTCGGTTGGCGGCGCCTCGGAAGTGATGCCGGGCATTCGGCTGACCGGCCGGTACTTTGATACGGGTACGGTTACCGCAGGCGTTCAGGTAAGCCTGGGCCATGCCGGTTTCAGCGCCCAATCGCATCAGCCAGACGAAGGCGACGCCTATCAGTCCTATTCAGTGCGCGCCGGTGGTTGGGACCGGAATGTGTTCGACGCCTGGTCGCGCGGCGGTGACGACTACCTGGAACTGAACCTGAAAGATGAAATGGCCTATCAGACCCTGGGTCTGTTCGACCGCCGTCGTTCCCTGCTCGACACCCTGCGTTACATCGATGCCGCCCGTCAGGACGACGACATCAGCGGCATTGTGGTGAACACCACCCGCATGCAGGTGCCGCCAGCCATGGCCTGGGAAATAAAGACGGCACTGGATGATTTCCGCGGTTCCGGCAAGACCGTACTGCTGTTCATAGAAGACGGCGGCATGACCGAGCTGCTGCTGTCGTCAGCGGCCGATGAGGTCATTCTGGATCCGATGGGGTCGCTGACGGTGCCCGGTTTTGTATCCGGCAGCACCTACCTTGGCGACCTGCTGGCGCATTGGGGCATCGGCGTCGACGAATTCCGTAACCTCGAATACAAGACGGCGTTCGAGAGCCTGTCGAGTGGCACCATGTCGGCGGCCGACCGGGCGCAGCGTCAGGCCATGATCGACAGTTTTTACCAGTTATGGCAAAGCAGTATGGAAGACGGACGGGGTCTGTCACCCGAGGCGTTTGATTCCCTGATCGACCGGGGCATCTACCTGACGGCGGACGACTTACTGGCGATGGGCGCCGTTGACCGGCTGGCCCGCTATGCAGACCTTGACGACGTTCTGGAAGATATAACCGGTACGGAACCAGAGCGGGTCGAGCCCGATGGCTTGCAGGTGTTGCGCGAACCCAGAGACAACCAGTGGGGCCCGGCGCACCGCATCGCCGTGGTGTACGCCACTGGCATGACTGCCACCGACAGCGGCATGCGCACACGCGAACTGGCTGAGTCGCTGCGGGAACTGCGTGAAGACGACGACATCGAAGCCGTGGTGCTGCGAGTAGACTCACCCGGCGGCCTGATTCTGGCGGCCGATCTGCTGGCGCAGGAAGTGAAACTGACGCAAGCAGAAAAGCCCGTGGTGGTGTCGATGGGCAGCCTGGCGACCTCGGGTGGGTATTGGGTATCGATGCATGCCGGTACGCTGGTGGCCGCACCGAATACCATCACCGGCAGCATCGGCGTGACCGGCGTGCGGCTTTGGGACGATGGGCTGGGTGACCGCTTGCGTCTCAACAGTGACTCCGTCAGCCGGGGTGAGTCGGCCGATGCGAGCTTTGGTATCGGCTTGCCGGTACCCGGGCTGTCATTGCCAAGCCGAGACCTTACCGCAGAGGAGCGCGCCGGCATCATGCGTCGCCTCGATGGCTACTATGAAACCTTTGTCACCCAGGCCGCCGAAGCCCGGGGCATGTCGGTCAGAGCTATGCGAGCCCTGGCCGCCGGTCGGATATACAGCGGCAGCGATGCGCTGGAGGCCGGCCTGGTCGATGAACTCGGCAGCCTGACCCACGCCATTGATCTGGCGCGCCAGCAGGCAGGCATCACCGCGGACGACAAGGTGTTGCTGGTCGAAAGCCCAAGGCCCAATGTGTCCTCCCTGAGCGACTTGCAGTATCTGATCGACGTCGAAGGTAGTGAGTCGCTGGTGTTTAACCGGGATCTTTATCGCCAGCAATACCTACGCGATCTGGTAGAGCATCGCGGCCAGCCGATGGTGCTGTTGCCCTACCATTACTTTGACGGCGCGTTGAAATAACCGACAACGTCGGTGAGGAGTTTCATCATGCAGGCTTTTCAACGTTCGGGTGGCCTGGCCGCGCTGCTGTGCGCGGCTACCTTTCTGGTGGGTTTTGCCTTGTACTTTACCGTACTGGCACAGGCGAATTACGGCTCGCTGGCGATTGATCCACGCCTGCATGTCGAGTTTCTGAGAAACAACGCAGCCGTAATGTACGCCTGGTATTTTATAATCTACTGCGTCTTCGGGCTGTCGCTGGTGGTCCTGGCGCTGGCTTTGGATCGTCAGTTTTCCCGGGGGTCTGCGCTGGCGCGCCTGGCAACCATTTATGGCTGCATTTGGGCCGGGCTGGTGATCGCGACCGGCATGGTAGCCAATGTGGGCTTCGGGATGCTGACTGAGGTGTATACCCGCAGCCCCGAGCAAGCAACGGCCATGTGGTTGTCACTGTCGATGGTGATCAACGGACTCGGCGGCGGCAATGAAGTTGTCGGAGGCTGCTGGGTGTTACTGGTAAGTGTAGCGGGCCTGCGCCACCAGGTGCTGCCGCGGTGGCTGAACATGGTCGGTCTGGTGGTAGCACTGGCTGGGGTCGTGACTGCTTTTCCTCCACTGAAAGAGGTGGGTGCACTGTTTGGCCTGGGCTCAATCCTGTGGTTCATTGCGGTGGGTATTGTATTGCTGACACGTACGCCACCTTTTCCCGACCGCCTAGCCGATGTCGCTGCCCCCTGACTAGATGCCAGGAGATGAATGGCTAGCTCATCTGCATTATGGCTCGCTCAATGTTGCCTTCAGACAGGAGGTTGGGCATTGGCTAGGGCGCTCCGTCCATGTCCAGGGGCGGCAGGTTGAATAGCAGCTGCACCACCTCGCCACGGTCAGCGTCATGGCATCGATTCCTGCGGGTTAGCGGTAGATCTGCTCAATATTCGCGTATTTTGAGCAGGTAATGACGCAACTTCTCAGATTTGCACCGTTTTGAACAGTCACAGGGATTACTGGTGTTCAGGCGTGTTGTCTATTGCGGCTTCAGGCATGGGGCCTCTGGCAGAGCTTCCCGCTCAGCGGTGGAGACCTCCAGTGCTTTTTCGTGGCGACCACGGCCTTGTCGACTTGCTTGAAGCTGTCGGGCAGGGCGGTAAAAACGGGTTGAGAATGGCGCGTAGGCTTTATCAAGATAGGTCCATATGTGGAGATTAGGTGTCTACTTTTCTTGGGGAACTTGGGCTTCAAACGCCGTTAAGTTGGGTGTCTTGATTAGCCCGGATTTAGATGCCACTAAGCTGGGTGTCCATATAGCTTCATATAGCTCCCTGTAGTTATTGCCTCTCAGCCATCCTTAGCCATTCATTGATGGAATTAACTCCCAGCGACAATAGTAAGTCTTGCACTGATACCACGCGTTTAAGCATTGCACCGTGATCGGATTCTTCCCGTTCCTCGGCTTCGGCGAAAAGCCGGGTCACTAGCTGGACAAATTGATTGTTATGATCGTAAAAATAAGGCTTGGCACGACTAACATAGGCCAGGTAAGTTTCTGCTGAGGCCAAGGCGAGATCGGGATCGCGCTGTGATATAGCGTTCAGCCATTCGTCAAATCCAAATATCCGGTGATGTTTATTTTCGCTATCGCTTTCGAACACGGTAAAGCACAGCTCGATCAATCCTGTCGGGATGGAGATAGGTGGCGTTTTGTCTCGAAAGATGTTCCCGGTATGTCGAGCAACCACGGCTGCATGACGACTATCTGTTTTTAGTCCCGCCTCGATACCTGTAAGACATTGCTCTCGATGCTGTTTGATATTCTCAGTATGGGTCCAAACGCTTGCTGCTCCCTGCCAAGCTTCGGTAATGTTTAATATGTTCAATTCTCTTAGCAAGTCGGCAAGTTTGATATGTCCCGTTAGGGCAGACAGAGCTGAGATGCGACCCCAAGTTTCCAAGTCTTCCTTGCTTCCCTCTCGGCGAGCGCGCTCAAGCAGGGGGGCAACTTTCTCGAACTGATCCCGATAGACGTAATACAGGCAACGTTCTGCGGATTTCCAAAGACCCACGGAATCCTGCATGGCATGGTCAAATAGATCCCAACCTAATTGAGGGTTCCGGCTTTGGAGGTACGGCAAGCGTCGTAAAATTAGAGCGCGGATTGCGGGATTTTCCATGCTGGCAAATCGAAGTAGTGTTGGTGGTAACAACTCGGGTAATTCAATGTTTTGCTCTTGAAAGTTGTTGGCTAAAATCATCAAGGCTTCGGCAATATTCCCAGTCATCATATTGATACCAGTGGTAAGCAAATCGACCGAATCCCCATGGATGGTACTTTCTTCTCTAGGATTTCCAAAGCCTATCGATAAGAACACTAGTCGCTCAGCAACTTGTGTGTCCTGGATGACATGTGTACAGGCCTCCAGAGCCTTGGCTGCGGAGCGATTAAGTTGCCAGTGAGCGGGATGCCTTTCCAGTTCATCAAGGATTTGGTTCGCTAAGGTAGCTGCATCAGGCTCATCAATTGGTACCCAAGTAGCGTTCTTTTGCAAGCTGCCATAGCGATGTGCCAAGTAGCTGGCAATACCGTCCATGATGTCGTTGCAAAATCCTGATGAAATATTTGCCCAATGGGATGTCAGTAATCCCAAGAATCGCGATGGGTGGCGAGATGAAGCCTCGCGTAGCTGCCAACCAACCTCTCGTTCACCACCGACCAAAAAGTCATCGGAATCTCGGTCATGCCCAGTGTAGTGCACAAGCAAATGAAGTATTCCACCATCACTGGCATTGAGGAACACCTCGTATGAAAATGGGGCGGCGACAGTGCCGCCTCTCATGCCGATGTATGGCTGTCGATATAATCTCCCATATATCTTTTCGTATGCATCTAGTACCGCTTGGGTTTCTGATGAACGCAGATGACAGGGAATCGTGGATATATATTCAGCTCGCTTCTTCAAAACCCATAAACGTGTTTCGCCATCCGTTGCCGATTCATCCTCCCACAGGGACTGTATTGTTGCCATGGCTGAATCTTGTGTATGGCTATCTAGGTAAATAAATGCACTCTGAATCAATGTTCCTAATTCATAGGAGAGTTCAAATTCGAGTAAATTTCTGTCGCATAAAAGGCGACCGATCAAGTCTATATTTGACTCAGGGTCTCTGATGAAAGCGAGGGTGGCGAAGTAAACTAACGCCCCTTCATGGTTAAAGCATAAGCGTTCTCGGTTATCTTGCCACCAGTCAGAGTGATTTTTGGCGTGATAGAGAATGGCTGCTTCGACAGCATCTAATAAAACCCTTTCATTATCTATGTGTTCAAGATCGCTCTGCGTATGAGTGTCGCTATAAGAGCTGTCATTCAGGAATCCACTGCGATAGCCTATTCGGGTGACACCATAACGCGTTGATCGGGTTTGGCTCCATTGTTCGATTGTTACCAGTGCTAAATCGAGTAAAGCAGTGGATTCCATCATCCGCTTTTTCAGGAAGTCTTCACCCTTGTCACCAAACTCATGGGGTTGGCAATGCAACTTGTTGTCAAAATGTAATTTCATTACTTCATCATCGTTGATCTCACCAGTGATATAGCTCCATAGAGTCTTGTCATCAATAGCACCAGCGGTGACACTACGTGCAACAGTACGCCCTAATAAACTATGGTCTGGTTTTGGCACACTGAGTAGTCGTTCTAGTAAGGGGACGACAAGTGGTAAGTTTTCTGTCCTAAAATCGGATAGAGAGAAAACTAATTGCTCTGAAATTCTATTGCCGTCCAGCCAATCTAAATCAATTGCATCCATCCAGAATGCCAATACGCCAGCAGCATCTTCATTTGCCCACTGTGCTATGCGATGAACATGTGTTGTCAGCCCCTCGGCATCGTGCATTTCCTTCAATGCGGGTACCAGATAAGTAAGCCAAAAGTGATGCCACTCAACCAACGCTGCTTGGTTGTAAATCACCTGAAACACCTCGCGATGGTTGGCATGTAAATCTCGTATCAGCGGCCAGTCATCATCCTGAGGTATTTTTCGGGAAAATGATTCGGCAACCAGGCGACGGATATGGAAGGCGGAGTTGCCTGTCAATGCTGTCCGAAGTTGCTTCCTAAATTCGCGGCGTTCTCCCGTCGCCAACTGTGCAACAAAGCTACGTATGCTTGGTCGTACGAAGGGCACGGGTGGCAAGTCTTGGATGAATTCATTGAGTGAAACGCCCCGGCGCAAGGCGCCACTAATCACTAGTACATCTAATAGAGTTTGATGACCAAACGTCAATTTACCATCATGGGTATCGAGCAGGACATTGAGACTGTGTAGTCGTCGCAGAATGTCCTGTGAAGTATTGAAGCGTTGATTTGAAATAGACAGGCTGCGAGACTTCAGCATTGCATCGGCAATGTCTTCAATTGCTTGCATGGCTGTGTCCCCTAGCGTGGGATCGGCCTTCACGATGGTGTCGAGGTAGCGTTGCCCCAGTGCTTGGCTGGTCACTACGTTAAAGCTGCCTTCACGCTGAGCCAGTTCGACAAACAGGGCAAGTTCGCGAGGATTACGGATCAGTTCACGGGTGGCGGCATCAATAGTCGTCGAATCGATTTCAAGCTTGTTAAGAAGCGGTACAATTTCGGTTTCCCAGTCCAACGGCAGGCACTGCAATTCGCAGTCCCATTGCCTAGCCGCAATGCGTCGATCGTATTTACGGTCGAAGTCGCGGCAAGCTGTGATAACGGTAACATTGGGAATCAGTAGCAACTGGTCAATTTGTGCTAGAAAGTACGTCAATATGCTGTGTTCGCGAGCGATGGACAAGACATCGAGTGAGTCGATAACTACGACAACATGTGCGTCTTCAGCTAAACGGGAAGCCTGTTCTACCCACTGCTCTGGCAGGCCCTGTGCCTGGCGATCCAGCGCCGTTGCTAGGTCGGCGAATTCACGTGACTGGATAAAGAGTGGTACTAGGTCAGATCGGGCTTGCATACGCTGTTCTAGTTCTTCTTGCAGGCTAAGCATCGCACAGGTTTTGCCAGAACCAGGTTGTCCCGTAAGCAACACAGCACGTTTCTTGGCATCTATAGCTGCTAGGAGTGCGCCCACAACTGGGCTAGGCATGCGCTGCCCGGAAATGTCCCGATGCCAATGCCTGCCAATGACCGAAGTGCTGGCAAACGATTTTTTTACCTCTGAAATGTCCATGTTCGGAACGAGCATTGCGCCCGAGCAATGAAGAGTGTCTTTGATGTCGTCTTTGGTCAGTCGATATTGGGTCGAGGCGGACAGGTTGCCGTCCTTCACGCGACCACCAAGTTTATCGAGGCGAATACAGAGAGCGTTGAAGGCGGCATCTGAGTTACTTGCGATTAGACGCAAACGTTCTCGTAGAAAAATTTCCATGCGGTCAAAGTCTGGGCTGATCTCGAAGGAGACACGGTGTAGGAATTCATACGTCGAAAGACCGGGTACCTGATCGGTAATGCGAGCGGCCAAGTCACTATTTGTTTTTCTATGTTCTTGGGTCAATTCGGCAATATAATCGGCCTCATTACCATGGAGGGTACTGTATTCACGTAGTTTAGCGAGTGAGCCAAATTCGCTACGCGAATAGAAGCGGACTTGGACTTTTTTATTTCTAGTCAGTTCTTGAGCCGCCTTGTCCAGCTCATCCGAAAGATCCGCTACCGACCATGCCCTGAAATTGGGTTGGTTTTTTTTGCATTGGCAACAAATCAGGGAGCCGTCAGATTTACCAATAACAACATCATCTACCAGATAGGTTGTCGAATCTATTTCAAGCCATTGAAATTCGGGATCGGACAGGACAGTTAGTGCCCAGTCGAAGGCAACAAGTGTCTGATAAATATCGCCACGGTTGGAGAGTATTCCTGCGATGCTCATTTAGTCGATTGCCAGTTTTTTTTCATCTAAATTCTCTACTTTACAAGCTGATGGTGCAGTTTTTTGAGCAGCTATTAACGACCGGATCCCTGACTTTCTCAGCCCCTTTTATTGCGCGCTGCTGTCAATCGATAGCTGACATTGGGTTTACTCATAACGCCGCATTCAGCGTCTTGTCCGCTGCAGAGTATTGTTAAACATCTAGTACTCGACTGGCTACCAGAACTAGCAAAGTTAATCCTATTGTAAGCGAAACAGTGCCTGTTAGCCCAATTAACCACCCAATTCGATTGGTAATTTTTGTATTTGAATAATGCTTGACTGAGTTGAGCCGAGAATAAGCTTGCAGAACCAAGTGTGCCTTTAACAAAACAAACAATGTAATCGAGGCTAACAGTAAATACCATGAACAAAATGCGAGGCTGCTTACAGTAGGAATTACACCAGAAAAACTAGAGCCTTTCACATTGAAAAGTGCAGTAGAAGATAGTGTGATTGCGCCGCCAGCTAGCAAAAAAACAGAATTTGAAAGAGTATCGATTCGTGCTCTTACCTCTTTCCATTCTTCTGAATTGTCTTCCAAAAAACCTCCTTGATATATTGTGCTGCCTACCGCCTGCCATCATGGATAACAAAACAGTAGAGAAGTCATAATTTTGGCATCTGGTATATGGCCTGCCATGAGTAGGCAGGTGATCTTTTCATGAGTCGTCTCGATTCCGGTCTTGACGGAATCCTTCCGAAATCCAAAAGTACACCCAAACAATAAAATAAAGCGCCACCCAACTGATGGAGGCTAGCAACACGTAGCCTATTACCACAAAGGGCATCTCGTCTAGAGTTGGAAATCGCCCCCTTTGTGTGACCTCCACCAAAAAGCTAACTAGCACGAGCGTAGGAGCCAGTGCTGTGACGGCGTGCCCGAGGCGGAGTGCTCCTTCGCTTTTTGTACGTAAACGCATCTCCAGTTCACCTCACGAATCGCAGCAATATTCGATTAAAAGTTTGTTCATATCAAAAAATGAACATGATCCAGGGACAATAAAAGCACTGCATTTCAAACCAACCGATTACAACCCCTACCAAAGAGCCCCGAACCCAAATTTCAGCTTTTCCGGCCACGCGAATATCAACCCGTAATGACCAATAAATCTGTTAACTATCCAGAATAGTTCAACACATTTGTCACATATCCACGGTGATATCCTGGATATGTTGCATTTTAGCCACCTGATGGTGCTTTGCCACAGCACTCCCGTGGAATCAGCAGCAACTTTAAATACACAGCTAAAAGTACACAACCAACCAAATCAATCAGAAGGGGTTGGGTAGCTGGAATTCACAGCAAATGACCGCATAGAAATCGACCAGACTCGCTACCGCCCGGCCGTTTACAGGGCGCACCAAGGCACAATATGTTGTGTTTTCACCTTCTCACTCTGTGACAGGGTTGGCAAGAACTTATTTCCTAGAGGTGTCAGATGTGTCCGCTCTTAATTGGGAATGGGGTGGTTCAGTGGTTGGTTTGTTTCCTGTCGCGCAGGGGACTGCCCTCCCACGGTGTGGTGAAGTTGAACCGGTGGATGTCTGTGGCTGGGTTTGCTCCCCAAGGGCCTTCGACAGGCTCAGGCCTAACGGGGGTTTGGGCATTGGAAAAGTATTCACCTAAAAAAAGGCCGGATGCCTCTGTTGGGCATCCGGCCTTCGTTTTTACAGCCTAGTGCTTGTTACGCCAGATCGAACCGATCGGCGTTCATCACCTTGGTCCAGGCGGCGACGAAGTCTTTGACGAACTTCTCTTTCGAGTCGTTCTGGGCATAGACTTCGGCGATGGCGCGCAACTGTGAGTTGGAGCCAAAGATCAGGTCTACGCGTGTACCGGTCCACTTCACGTCACCGCTCTTGCGATCCTTACCTTCAAAAACGTCGGCTTCAGACGATACCGGCTTCCACTCGGTGTTGATGTCGGTCAGGTTCACGAAGAAATCGTTGGTGAGTTTGCCTGGCGTTTTGGTCAGCACGCCGTGTTTGGCCTGCTTGTAGTTGGCGTTCAACACGCGCATACCACCGACCAGTACCGTCATTTCCGGTGCACTCAAACCCAGCAACTGAGCCTTGTCGATCAGCATTTCTTCGTCGGAAACGGTGAATGCAGCGCGACGGTAGTTGCGGAAACCATCGGCTTCGGGCTTCAGCCAGTCGAAGGCTTCAACGTCGGTCTGGTCATCGGTTGCGTCGGTGCGGCCCGGCGAGAAGGGCACGTCAACGCTGTGGCCTGCGTCTTTTGCGGCTTTCTCTACGGCCGCAACACCACCCAGTACGATCAGGTCGGCCAGTGACACTTTCTTGTTGCCCGACTGCGCATCGTTAAAGGCTTTCTGCACCCCTTCCAGCGCCTTGAGTACCTTGGCCAACTGATCTGGCTGGTTCACTTCCCAGTCTTTCTGCGGAGCCAGACGAATGCGGGCACCGTTGGCGCCGCCACGCATGTCGGAACCGCGGAAGGTCGAGGCAGATGACCAGGCGGTGTAGACCAGTTCGGAGACGGACAGGCCGGTCGCCAGAATCTTGCCTTTCAGGTCGGCAATGTCACTGGCATTCACCAGTTCGTGGTCGACTTCAGGCACCGGGTCTTGCCAGATCAGGTCTTCTGCCGGTACTTCCGGGCCTAAATAACGGGCTTTCGGGCCCATGTCGCGGTGGGTCAGCTTGAACCAGGCGCGAGCGAAGGCGTCGGCGAACTCTTCCGGGTTTTTGTGGAAGTGCTGGGAAATCTTCCGGTATTCCGGGTCTTCACGCATAGCCATATCGGCGGTGGACATCATGATGCCGACCTTGGTGGATGCGTCTTCCGGATCGGGCGCCTTGTCTTTATCGGCCAGGCCTTTTGGAGCCCATTGCTGAGCGCCCGCGGGGCTCTTGGTCAGTTCCCACTCGTAGCCGAACAGCACATCAAAATAGGTCATGTCCCATTGGGTTGGGGTGGGTGTCCAGGCGCCTTCCAGGCCACTGGTGGTTGTGTCGCGGCCTTTGCCGGTGCCGTGGCTGTTGATCCAGCCAAAGCCCATGTTTTCAATCGGGGCGGCTTCTGGCTCGGGGCCGACTTTTTCCGGGTCACCGGCGCCGTGGGTTTTACCGAAGGTATGGCCACCGGCGGTCAGCGCGACGGTTTCATAATCGTTCATCGCCATGCGGGCGAAGGTTTCGCGAATGTCTCGGGCCGAGGCCAGCGGGTCCGGGTTGCCATCCGGGCCTTCGGGGTTCACATAGATCAGGCCCATCTGTACGGCTGCCAGGGGGTTTTCCAGGTCCCGGTCACCGGTGTAACGGCTGTTGTCTTTATCGCTGGTGGCCAGCCATTCTTTCTCGGCGCCCCAGTAGATGTCTTCTTCGGGCTGGAAGATGTCGGCGCGGCCGCCGGCGAAGCCAAAGGTTTTAAAGCCCATGGATTCCAGGGCGACGTTGCCCGTCAGGATGAACAGGTCGGCCCAGGAGAGCTTGTTGCCGTACTTCTGTTTCACCGGCCACAGCAGGCGGCGGGCTTTATCGAGGTTGCCGTTATCGGGCCAGCTGTTCAGTGGCGCAAAGCGCTGGTTACCGGTGCCCGCACCGCCACGGCCATCACCGGTGCGGTAGGTGCCGGCGGCGTGCCAGGCCATGCGGATCATGAAGGGGCCGTAGTGACCGTAATCGGCGGGCCACCAGTCCTGCGAGTCTTTCAGCAGGGCTTCGATGTCTTTTTTGACGGCTGGCAAGTCCAGCGATTTAAAGGCTTCCGCGTAGTCGAAGTCTTCACCCAGGGGGTTAGATTTCGGAGCGTGCTGGTGCAGGATGGCCAGATTCAACTGGTTCGGCCACCAGTCCTGGTTCGCGGTACCGGTGGTCATTTTGGTCCGTGAACCGTGCATCACCGGGCATTTGCCGGCTGCTTCTGTCTGATTCGTGGTCATAACTCTCTCCGTCTGTGACTGTTTGGTTGAATTATTCTGGTTATAAGGTTGTGTAACGTTAGTCGGGACCTGGCGAACTGGCCAATAAACCCGACGACTTTACCGCCCGTCTGCCGGGAGCCAGTACCGGTCTGAGCCATGTCAGTCAATATCAGGGCAAGCGGACAAGTCATGGCTTCCTTACCGCTTTGCATGACACCAGTTATAGCAGTGGTCAGTCATTGTCATAAGTTTGTTTTACTGACCGATGTAATAGCTTTTGTATATCGGCTGTGTGTCAGTGCCCGGTATGGGTTAATATCGGGCCTGATGTAGAAGATGTCAGGATCGATATGCACAACAATAAGAAAAAAACGGCATTGCCAGCGGGTGGCTCGCCGCTGCGTCGGGTGGCCATTGGCCTGTTGCGACTGGCGGGCTGGTATGTGCAGCCCTTTCCAGATATTCCCAAAGCCATCGTCGTGGGCGGGCCGCATACCTCAAACTGGGATGGCGTATTGGGCATTACCGCTGGCATCGCGCTGGCATTGCACGCCCGGTTTATGATCAAGAACTCTCTGTTCAGGTGGCCCTTTGGCTGGCTGCTGAAGAAGCTGGGCGGTATTCCGGTCGACCGCTCCAAAGCCGGTGGTGTGGTGGGGCAGACCGTGGCCGAATTAGGCCGCCATGACCGCATCATCATTGTCATGACGCCCGAGGGTACCCGCAGCAACGCCGATAAATGGAAAACCGGGTTTCACCATATCGCTCGCCAGGCGGGTATTCCCATTGTGCTGGCAACGGCCGATTACCGGAGAAAGCAGGTAACCTTTCCGCTGATTCTCGAACCCAGCGAAGACCTCGAAGCGGATATGCAACGCATCTATGAGTGCTTTGCCGAGGTCACTCCGCGTCACCCAAAGAAGCTGTCCCGGCCGGTAAAGGTGCTGTGGGAGCAAAAGCAGGCCGAGGCCCAGTCAGCAAAGAACTGAAACAAAATGTAAAGGAGCTTCAAGGTTCGCCGCCCCCCGCCGACGCAGAGTGTTCAATGTGCAAAGAGTAAAGGGGGGCTTATGGATGTTGGATCCTTAAGTTCAGTAGCGGCCTATTCGAGCGGTAAAGCGACAAACGAGGCCAGAGAAGAGGCCAACCTGACAATGGTAAAAAAGGCGACTGATATGCAGGCCGATTTTGCCATTCAGTTGATTCAGAGCATCAACCCCGGCCAGCAGGCCGCCGATCCTATTGGCAACCTCGGCCAAAACGTCAGCGTTCGGGTCTGAGCCCACCAAAACAAGCAGCCGCAATGGCTGCTTTTTTATTGGCTGGTTGGGTTCCCCTGCCGGGCCAGTGCGTTACCCAATGCCTGAAAATACCGGTTAAACGCCCCATTAATGCGCTCCCGCTGCGCGTCTTGCGGGTAGAGGCCTTGTTTGGCCTCGGGCGATTCTTTGGTGCCTTTTACCAGAAAGTGATTCTTCAGCGGTGCATCCTGAACAAAGGCTTCAAATGACCGGGCGGCCAGTTCCTCTGGCAGGCTGTAATACAGGCCGCCCTGGCTGCGGTCGGCTGCTACCGAACGCTTGAACAGCTCGCTGGTGCCGGTGCCAGCCTCGTTCAGCAGAATGGCCTTGTAGCAATCGAACAGCAGCTGGTTCAGCGGGTGGTCGATCGGCGGGCTGTCGGCGAGCCAGGCGGCCGAGGCGAAACGACCGGCCGTGGCCGTCTTGAAGGCTTTGTCGGAGAGATAATGATCCAGCGCATGAAACCACTCATGGGCAATGCTGCCCGGCCCGGCGTTTTTGGCGAGCGCCAGGGTGCGTGAGCCCGGTTCATAATGGGCTGCCACGCCCGGCTGGCCGCCCCGGCCATAGGTTAGCGATAGTGTGCCGCGCAGCGATAGCAGGTCGGCCGGGCCGTGCAGCAAGAGCTGCAAGTCGGCCAGGGCGTCGTAAAAGTGATTGGCGGTGCTGGCCTGCTCGGCCTTGGTGACCCAGCGGCCAATGGTGACGGTTCGCAGCCCGAAACGGCGTTTGACCTCGGCAAAACCAACCTCTTTACCGCCCCTGTGGTCGGGGCCGTTGCGGTAGAAGTCGCGGTCGAGCAGTCTGTGTGTGGGCGTGCGTGGAATGGGGTTTCTCCTGCCAGTTGGTCGGGTGTCTGCGCAATCGGGCATGCATTTCAACCGCGCTTGATTCAAACTGTCGCCCGCCCGGTCAGCGACACGGGGCGGTCAGGTTTCTGAATGAGCAGGTATTATGCAATGAAGGTGCTTCCCGACAACCATTTCTTCAGCCGGCGCTGGCGCGGCCAGGTTGCCTGGAACGTTCTGCTGTGGAGGGATATCCTCAGCATCGGCACCCTGATCAATCTAACCATGACCATACTGGCGCTGGCCGCCTTTGCCGTGGAGGCTCCAATTGGGCTTGCCCTTGTACTGAACTTTTCGCCATTACCCTACAATACCTTCCTGCTGCTCGCCTTGTGGCGGGCACCGGGCTTCAATACCTTCAGCGCGGTTGTGGCCGCCGTCTGGTTTACCATGATGATAGTGCTCTGAACAGAAAGAGGTGCCTGTGCCCAGGATACTCATGATCGACAATCACGATTCTTTCACCTACAACCTGGTGCACTACCTGCAGGAGCTGGGCTGCGAGGTGGTGGTGGTGCAAAGTGATGTGGCAACGCTGGAGGAGCTGGACGCACTCCTACCGGACGCGGTGATGATCTCTCCGGGCCCTTGCACGCCGAATGAGGCCGGCATTTCAATGGCGGCCGTGCGGCATTTTGCCGGGAAGACCCCAGTTCTTGGCGTGTGCCTCGGCCATCAGTGCATCGGCCAGGTTTATGGTGCGGCCATTGTGCGGGCTGGCCGGGTGATGCATGGCAAGACGTCGCTGGTGCATCATACCGGGCGAGGGGTCTTCGCTGGCCTCGAAAACCCCTTTCAGGTAACCCGCTACCATTCACTGGTGATCGATCAGACCGCGCTGCCGGATTGCCTGGAAGTCACGGCCTGGACCGAAACGCCGGATGGCGCCGTCGAGGAAATCATGGGCGTGCGACACCGGTCGCTCGCGGTAGAAGGGGTGCAGTTTCACCCTGAATCAATTCTGACCCACCATGGCCACGCCTTGCTGGCCAGGTTTCTGGGCGTTCCCCTACCGGCGGCGCTATCAGCCGCTCCGGGGCCTGATCAGCCTGCAGCAATCTGATATAGTGTCGCAAAACGTAACCGACCCCCTTCTACCCTGACCCGCAGGAGCGAGCATGGATATCAAGTACGCCTTGAAGCGCATTTCCGAACACGGCCACTTCAGCCAGGAGGACATGCAACTGGTCATGCGCCAGATCATGACCGGAGAATGCACCGACGCCCAGATCGGTGCCTTCCTGATGGGCCTGCGCATGAAGGGGGAGACCATCGAGGAAATTACCGGCGCGGCCCTGGTGATGCGTGAGCTGGCGGCCAGCGTGCATGTGAATGTTGATAACCTGGTCGATACCTGCGGCACCGGCGGCGATGGTCAGGATTTGTTCAACGTCTCAACCGCCGCGGCCTTTGTAGTCGCCGCTGCCGGTGGCCGGGTAGCCAAGCACGGCAACCGGGGTGTGTCGTCCAACTCTGGCAGTGCCGACGTGCTCGAATCTGCGGGCATCAACATCAACCTGACGCCGGAGCAAACGGCCCGGGCCGTTGAATCGGTCGGCGTTGGTTTCATGTTTGCGCCCGGCCATCACAGCGCCATGAAGTACGCCATTGGCCCGCGCAAGGAACTGGGTATGCGCACCATCTTCAACATCATCGGCCCGCTGACCAACCCGGCTGGCGTGAAACGCCAGGTGATTGGCGTATTCGGCGAAAACCTCTGCGAGCCGCTGGCGCATGTAATGAAGCGCCTGGGCAGTGAACATGTGATGGTAGTGCATTCCAAAGACGGGCTCGATGAATTCAGCATCGGCGGCAGCAACTTTGTGGCCGAACTGAAAGACGGCGAAGTCCGGACGTTCAAGATACGGCCGGAAGACGTCGGCCTGGCTACGCAGGGCTTGTCCGGCCTGGCCGTACAAACACCTGAGGAAAGCTACGAACTGATCAAAAACGCACTCACCGGCGCAACCGATGAAGTCTCGGCCCGTGCTGCCGACATCATCGCCCTGAACGCCGGTGCGGCAATCTACGTTTCTGGCGTGGCCAGTGACCTGGAGCAGGGCATCGCCATGGCGCAGGATGCCATCTCGACCGGTCTGGCATTCGAGAAAATGAAAGAACTGGCGGCGTTCTCCGACGCCCTGACCGGAGCCTGACCGTGACCGATACGCCGACCATTCTGAAAAAAATCAACGATCGCAAACGCGAAGAAGTCGCTGAGCGCTCGCGGCGCGTTAGCGCGCTGGATCTTGAGCGTGAGTTCGACCGGCACCCGGCACCGCGAGGTTTTGCCCGGGCGCTGAATGTGAAAATTGAAGCTGGCAAGGCGGCGGTGATCGCCGAAATCAAGAAAGCCTCGCCCAGCAAGGGTGTGCTTCGTGATCCGTTCGTGCCGGTCGAGATAGCGCAGAGTTACGAGCGCGCCGGCGCCGCCTGTTTGTCGGTACTCACCGACCGGGATTTCTTTCAGGGCCATGAAGATTACCTGGTCGCTGTTCGCGATGGCTGTGCATTACCGGTTATTCGCAAAGACTTCCTGATCGACCCGTATCAGATTACCGAAGCCAGAGCACTGGGCGCCGACTGTGTACTGCTGATTGTGTCCTCACTTGAAGCCGCGCAACTGGCCGACCTGCACGACCAGGCCCGTGGTCTCGGTATGGATGTGCTGGTTGAAGTGCACGATGCCGCTGAAATGGAACTGGCGCTGCGCCTCGATACACCGCTGATCGGCATTAACAACCGCAACCTGCACACCTTTGAGGTCACCCTGGACACCACGCTGGCACTTAAAGACGCCGTCGACGAAGGGCGCACCCTAATTACCGAAAGCGGCATTCTGACACCGGCCGATGTTGAATTAATGCGCAACAACCGCATCAATGCGTTTCTGGTCGGTGAAGCCTTCATGCGCGCCGACGACCCGGGTACACGAATGAACGAACTGTTTGGAGATCTCTGATGCCACCTATTGTGACGATTCTGGTTGTACTGGCAGTGGTGATGTTGGTGGTGATTAAAATCACCTCGGCCAAGGGTTCGGAAGTTAGTGAAGAGCAGGCGGCGAAGTATTCGAAGTGGATTCGGATTCTGGTGCCGCTGGTTTTGATTGGGGCGGCGATTAAGTATTTTATTGGGTGAAGGGCGAGATGAGAGTTTTGAGCTGCGAGCTGCGAGTTTTGAGTAACCAAGTTTCAGAGCTTGCAACCAGCTTAGTGTCAGGTGCCGGGTGTCCCCTATCTGGGGAAGTCTGAGGCATGGATGCCGAAGCCTAGGCCCCATGGACGGGTTCACGCCGACCCCAGATAGGGGACACCCGGTGCCTGACACGAACTCAAAGCACCCAAGCAAACCCAAACTCCGAAACAAAAAAAGCGACCCGAAGGTCGCTTTTTTTTATGAACGCAAAACCGAAGTATTAATCAGCTTTGCGAGGTTTGCGTGGCTTGCGGTCGCCGGCGGGTTTGCGCCGTGCCGGTGCGCCGGCCGGGCTGTCTTCCCAGGCACGCAGGGCCATGGGGCGGCCTTTGACGCGGGTCTTTTTCAGCTGTTCCAGGATTTCCTTGGGCATGCCGGTGGGCAGGTCGACCAGGGTGTACTGTTCCTGAATGCTGATGTTGTTGATGAAGCGGCCTTCGATGCCGGCTTCATTGGCAATGGCACCGACAATGTGGCCCGGCTCTACGCCGTCTTTACGGCCGACGTCGAGACGGTATTTCTGGGCGTCGTAGTCCAGCGGGCGGTCACGCTTGGCACCGCGTTCCGGACGGGGCTTGCCATCGCGGCTCGGGCGGTCATCGCGGTCGCGAGTCGGACGCGGCTTCGGATCTTCCGGGATCTGCAGCGGCTTGTCTTCCTGCGCCATCATCGCCAGCGCAGCGGCCAGATCGCGTGCATCGACCGGATTTTCGGTGTTCTCGACCCAGCCATCGATCATGGCGCGGAAAAAGGTTAAATCGGCGCTTTCAATGCGTTCCAGCACATCGGCCTTGAACTGGCCGGCGCGGTGGTCGCTCAACTGGGCAGCGCTCGGCAGCGGGTAAGGCTTCAGTTGCTGTTTGGTCACGCGTTCGATATCGCGCAGCAAACGACGCTCGCGCGGTTTGACGAACATGATCGCCTTGCCGCTGCGACCCGCGCGGCCGGTACGGCCGATACGGTGGGTGTAGGTCTGCACATCACCGGGAATGTCCCAGTTGATAACGTGGCTGATGCGTTCAACGTCCAGACCACGGGCGGCCACGTCGGTCGCGATCACCAGGTCGAGCTTGCCGCTCTTGAACTGGTTGATGATGTCTTCACGCTGCTTCTGGGCAACGTCGCCGCTCAGAGCGGTACAGGCGTGGCCACGGGCGGCCAGTTTGTCGGCCAGGAACTGGCTTTCAACCTTGGTGCGTACGAACAGAATCGCCGCATTCCACTCTTCCACTTCCAGAATACGGGTCAGGGCTTCGAGTTTATCGATGCCGCCGACGTGCCAGACGAACTGCTCGATCTTCTCAAGGGCTGCCTGGCTGGCCTGAATTTCGATGCGTATCGGGTCTTTCAGGTATTGCTGGGTCAGGCGTTTGACCTGCTGAATCATGGTGGCCGAGAACAGGGCAACTTGCTTGTCGGCCGGGGTGTGTTCCAGAATCCAGTCGATGTCTTCAACGAAGCCCATGCGCAGCATTTCGTCGGCTTCGTCGAGCACCAGGTGCTTGAGGTTGGTCAGGTCGAGCGAATTGCGACGCAAGTGGTCCATCACCCGGCCCGGAGTACCGACGATCACCTGAGGGTTCTGCTTCAGGCCGCGCAACTGGTTGCGCATGTCCGCACCGCCGTATATCGGCAGAACGTTAAAGCCGGCAGAGCCTTTGGCATAAGACTGGAACGCCTCGGCCACCTGAATGGCCAGTTCACGTGTAGGGCACAGCACCAGGGTTTGGGGCGCCTGGACTTTGCTGTCCATGATGCTCAGCAGCGGCAAGGCAAAGGCGGCGGTCTTACCGGTGCCTGTCTGGGCCAGGCCCAATACATCTTTACCCGCCACGATGGCAGGAATGGCCTGCTGTTGAATCGGCGTCGGGGTTTCGTAGCCAAGCTTGGTCAGGTTTTCAAGTACATTGGGCGCCAGGCCCAGTTGATCAAAACGGGGGGTATCAGTCATTCAGAACACATCCTCGAGGGGTCGCACCACGCGTACCCGGGCTTCAAGAAGGAGCCGCTTTCGAGTCGTACCGGTAAACCGGCGTATTCCCAGACAAGGCAGGAATCGGTCAAATAGGCTCCCTTCAGGCCGAACGGTTTCGTTCAGCTTATGGTAAAAACGGGGCGCGGAGTATACACAATGGCGGGCGAGTTGTCTGCCCTTTAATCGCTGAGGCGTGGCTCAGTCCCAGAGAGACGCTTCGTCTACCCAGCGCTGCAGTCGCAGCGCCCGGTCTTCAATCAGCCGGCCGACCTTGGGTCGGTCGGCTATTTGCTCAATTCTGAAGTCACCGTAGTCATCACCTTGCTTTAGCCGTTGTGCGGCGTACAGCCACTTGTTGGAAAAATAGCGCAGAATTTCCCTTGGGTGATCAACCAGGTTGTTGATGCCGACGATGTCGCAGGGGTGGTCACCCGCCAGTCCGTACCAGCCATCGAAACCGGGTGTTCCCAGGCTGCTGACGCGCCAGATTGATACAAAGGGCACCTTGGCCCAATAAGGGTCCGGGTCGATGGGGCCAATAACAATGCTCCGGCTTTCAAAGTAACCCAGCAGGTCGCGTTTGCGCTCACGCAGCCACAACCCCCGGTTAAAGCGGTTGCGGTAGTCGGGCAGGGAAGGGGCGGGCTTGGGTGTGCGCATCGACAGGCTCAAAATACAGGGTTGAGTCAGAGTAGATCCATTGAACGCAGTTTCCAGCCCGGCGTCAACGGCGGGCTAGTTTTCCAGCCCGCGAATAATACCTTCGATCTGATCCCGCGAAGCCACCAGGGTTTCCATGATGTCGTCCACTTCATCCGGATTGATGTGCAGGTGCTGGTAAACCGACGCGTCCATCGGTTGGTTCTCACCGGGAAGCAAGCCGTATTGTTGCAGCAGGTTGTTGGCCAGGTAGACCATCTGGGCGTGGTCGGAGCCGGTACCCAGGTAGTCGGGTTCCGCCTGGTAGCGAATGCCCAGGCAGACTTCGCTCGGCATTTGCCAGCTTTTCATCAGGTAGGCGGCAATCTGGTCGCCGGAAATGCCAAGCAGGTGTTGTTCGATGAACTGGTGGGGCAGGTGGCGGTTAGCCTCCCGCATCCGGCAGACCGCTGAAAAATGCGGCCGGAAGGCGTGAGAGAGCACCAGGTAGCCAAAGTTGTGCAGCAGACCGGTGAGGTAAACCAGGCCAAAGCCGGGCCTGAATTCGCGTGGAATCAACGACAGCAGGGCGCCACTGGCGGCGGCGACGTATACGGCCTTGGTCCAGAAGGGCGCAAAGCCCTCGGCGTTGTCGCTGGGCAGGTCGAGTGTTTTGCCGAGCGCGAGGCCGAGCGACAGGTTCATTACCAGGTCGTAACCCAGCACCCGGACAATCGCATCCTGAACCGATTTAATAGACCCCGGTGCGGCGTAATAGGACGAACTGGCCCAACTGACCACTTGCGCTGCCAGGCTCGGGTCATTTTCCACAATGCGGCTGAGTTTGCTGATGTCGGCATCCGGGTCGACGCGTAATTTAATAATGGCCTGAGCCGTCGCTGGCAGCGGAGGAATCTCCAGTGTCTCTTCGATGCGCTGGCGTATGCGCAGGGCGGTGAAGCTGTTCAGCGAGCGATGAATGAGCTCGCGATCCTGTTCGAACAAATCGATGCCCTGGCCCGGGCTGATATCGGGCAAGGGTTCGCATAAATCGGCAACGCGGGTGGTGTCTTTGTGTTTCAGCAACTGGGCATTGGCCAGGCGAATGAGTCCGTGACGGCTGCCGCTGTAGACGAACACTTCCTCTAGCTTATACAGCCGTTCATCGATCAGGGTTTCCGCTTCCATTAAATCATCGAAGGCAGGCAGCGTGCTCACTGACAGTTTCAGCTTGATCTTGTTGATTTCCTGCAGGGCCAGGGGTTGCAGCTGCCGCCCGGTCAGGCGTTTGACCTTCTCAAGATCGAGCAGGGTATCTGAGCAAAAGAAGATCTGAACCAGGCCGAAGGTGTCCCTCAATAGCGCCACTTCAGCGCGGATGCCCCTATGTCCGTCTGCGTCTATTTCATGAGCGATACTGTGTTTGCGCAAATGCTGTTTGACCAGAAAAGGGAGGTCTTTGTTGCTGGGCTCGGCCATGGGACTCGCCATTGAGTATGAATCCTTCAATTTGGTTTCTGGAGTTTAGATCATTATTCGTAGTCGGGTGCCATTCCGGGTCAATAACGGTGATGGCATCACTGTAAAAGCGACCTGCGTCACACTTGAGCATAGCGGTCTGCATTAAACAACCATCGCTCAACCAGCGGTGAGATGTGGCTGGGGTATTCGGTTTGCAACCGGTGAGCGAGCTCTGGTACCACAGTCAGCCAGTTGCGATCTCGCTCCAGGTCTGCGACCCGAAATGCCATGGCCCCGGTCTGGCGTGTGCCCAGTACTTCACCCGGGCCGCGCAATTTCAAATCTTCCTCGGCAATAACGAACCCGTCGCTGGTTGAGCGCATAACCTCGAGACGTTGCTTGCCCTGTTCCGACAGCGGGCTGCCAAACATCAGCAGGCAGTGACTGTCGATGGTGCCACGCCCGACCCGGCCACGCAGCTGATGCAGTTGCGCCAACCCCAGTCGTTCCGGATTTTCAATGATCATCACCGATGCATTGGGCACGTCGACGCCCACTTCGATGACGGTGGTGGCCACCAGAATGTCCAGTTGACGGTCTTTGAACGCGGCCATCAGCCGAGTCTTGTCGGCCGGTTTCATGCGGCCGTGCAACAGCCCGACGCGTCTTGCTGGTAAGCAGCGTTGCAACACATCGGCGGTTTCTTCGGCTGCCTCGGCCTGAAGCTCTTCCGACTCCTCAATCAGCGTACACACCCAGTAAACCTGCCGGCCGGATTCGCAGGCTGCATCGACCCGGCGGATCACCGCATCACGCCGCTCCTGGCTGATCACCGTGGTGGTGACAGGGGTACGCCCGGGAGGGAGTTCGTCGATGATGGACACATCCAGGTCGGCGTAGGCGGTCATCGCCAGGGTGCGGGGGATGGGCGTGGCAGTCATGGTGAGCTGATGCGGCAGGCCATCGCGGGCTTTTTCTTTCAACGCCAGGCGCTGATGCACGCCAAAGCGGTGTTGTTCGTCAATGATCACCAGGCCCAGGCGGTGGTATTCAACCCCGGCCTGAAACAGGGCGTGGGTACCAATCATCAGTTGGGTGGTGCCGTCGGCCAGTTCGGCCAGTATGGCTTCGCGCTGGCGTTTGCCCTGTTTGCCGAGCAGCAGTGAGCAGCGCACACCGAGCGGCTCGGCCCATTGCTGCAGGGTACGAAAATGCTGTTCGGCGAGCAGTTCGGTCGGTGCCATCAGTGCCACCTGAAACCCGGCTTCGATCGCTTGCAGAGCAGCAACCATGGCGACCAGCGTTTTACCGGAGCCGACATCACCTTGTACCAGTCTAAGCATGGGCAGGCTGAGCCCCATGTCGTTCTGGATCTCGCCGGCAACCCGTTGCTGGGCACCGGTCAGCTGAAAGGGCAGCTGGCGCAACAGGCCGGTCACCAGTGTTTTGCTGGGCGGTATGGCCGGTGCGCCGTTGGCCTGGGTTTTCTGACGAATCAGCATCAGGCTCAGGTGGTGTGCCAGCAATTCTTCGAGCGCCAGCCGTTGCTGCGCCGGGTGCAGGCCATCAAGCAGGGCCTGGGTATCGCTGCTGGAGTGGGGGTGATGCAAGGTGAGCAGGGCGTCCGTCAGCGACGGCAAACCCCAGCCGGCCAGCCAGTCGGGCGGCACCCATTCGGCCAGGCCACCCTGGCGCTTCAGCGCCGTAATGGCTTGTTCGACCAGGGCGCGCAGCCGGTTCTGGTTCAGGCCTTCGCTGCTGGGGTACAGCGGGGTCAGGGTGTTGTCGAGCGGTGGGAACTGGTCGTCATCGCGTGCGACGTATTCCGGATGCATCATTTCCAGCCCGGTCGAACCCATGCGCACTTCACCGTAGAGGCGCAGATGGGTGCCTTCGCTCAACCGCATCTGCTGCGCTTTGGTGAAATGAAACAGGCGCATGCTGATCAGCCCGGTGCCGTCCGACAGTCGGCAGATCAGGCTGCGGCGCCGGCCAAACAGCACCTGGGAGCCGCGCACCTGGCCCTGTACCACCACGGCCATGCCCAGCTGCAATTTGCCAATGGGCGTGATTCGGGTCCGGTCCTGATATTTGTAGGGCAGGTGAAACAGTAAATCACCAATGCTGTTAAGCCCGATCGACTGGCATTTTTCAGCCAGCTTCGGGCCAACGCCGGCTAACCGGCTGATCGGATCTTCAAGCTGCATTGGAGCCGATGTTGCACTGGCGCACACAGGTCTCTAACAGATCGATCGCCTTGGGCCGCGGGAAGCTGGCGCGCCAGGCCAGGGCCACCGTGCGCCGGGGCACGTGGTTGGCAAAGGGGCGCACCGACACCAGTTCGTCGTTATACAGGCGCGAGCCCGTTGCCGATTGCGGCAGAATGGTAATGCCCAGATTGGAAGCCACCATATGGCGCAGGGTTTCCAGTGAACTGCCATCGGCCATGGTGCGGATGCGGCCTTTCGGGTCGCGCGAGGCCGAGGCGATGTTCGGGCAGGCCGTGAAAATGGTGTCGCGAAAGCAGTGGCCCTCACCGAGCAACAGCAAGGGCTCTTTGATCAGTTCCTCGGCCGGGATGCTCTTGCGTTTGGTCAGCGGGTGGCCAGTGGGCAGCAGGATCTCGAAGTCTTCATCGAACATCGGCTTGGTCAGTACATCCGGTTCGTTGAACGGCAGGGCGATGATGATGGCATCGAGCAGGCCATCGCGCAGCCGGTGGCGCAGGTTGGAGGTGAAGTTTTCTTCAATCTCCAGTGGCATTTCTGGCGCGAGCTGGCGCAATTGGGGGATGATGTGTGGCAGCAAGTAAGGCCCGACGGTATAAATAACGCCGAGTTTCAGTGGGCTCGACAGCTGGTTCTTGCCCGCATGGGCGAGGTCTTCAATTTTATGGCTCTCTTCCAGTACGCGCTGGGCCTGTTCGACGATGCGCTGCCCAACCGGAGTGACCTGGACGCCGGATTTGCCGCGTTCGAAAATAGCGACGCCGAGCCGATCTTCCAGTTTCTTGATCGCGACACTGAGCGTGGGCTGGGCTACGAAGCAGCGTTCCGCCGCCTTGCCAAAATGACGTTCCTGGGCGAGTGCGACGATGTAGCGCAATTCTGTAAGCGTCATGAGGGCGTATCCTGGTGAGTGCTAAGAAGACGGGTGCAATTCAACAACGCGGGCACCTGAAGGCGGTGCCGGGTATGGTTGGCTACCTATTTGCTATAAGCTATCGAAAACTCATTTTCGATACAAGAGGGTAATGATATGCCAGGTCGATTCTTGCTTGCCGGGGTGGGGGATTTGAATCGCCGGGTCGCCCGGCGCCTGCTGGACGGTGGTGCGACTGTGACCGGGTTACGCCGTTCCGCAGCTGACCCGGCGCTGGGGTTTGAGCAACGCAGCGTTGATTTGGCCATAGAGCCCTGGCCGGATGTCGGTGCCGAGGTGGTGATCATCGCCCTGTCGGCAGCGCAGCGGGATGCCGAAGGCTACCGTCGTGGCTACGTGCAGCCGGTGCAGCAGCTCGGGCGGAGTTTGCAGCACTGGCGCACGCCGCCGGAGCGGGTCATCGTGGTCGGCTCATCCCGGGTGTACGGTGCCAGCGACGGCCGTGAACTGACTGAAGACAGCCCGATTAACCCCAGTGACTGGGGTGGCGATTGTCTGGCGGAAATGGAAGCGGCGGTCGACCGGCTGCCGGTTGAAACAACGGTCGCCAGACTGAGTGGCATTTATGGTCCGGGTCGCGACTGGTTGCGGCGTATGGCCCTGAAAGCCGACACCACGCCTCCGGAAACCAACCACTGGACCAATCGGATTCACATTGAAGACGCCGCCGCTGCTCTGGTGCACCTTGCGTTTGCATCGACGCTGAACAGCCGCTATCTGGTGACAGATCGCCAGTCAGCACCGCTCTATGAAGTGTTGAATTACCTGCGCGAGCAGCAGGGGTACCCAACGCTGCTTAGCGTGCCCGAGGTGGCAGGCGGAAAGCGGTTGCTCAGCGATCGTTTGGCTGCGACGGGCTTCGAGTGGCAGTACCCGACGTTCCGGTCCGGAGGCTACGGGACGCTGTAGGCGATCCCTGCGACCGGTCGGCGACAACCTGATTCCGGCCTGACTCCTTGGCCTGGTATAACGCCTGGTCGGCACGACGGAAGGCGCTGGAGATGCTGCCCGTCGGGCCAACATCGGCCCAACCGATGCTGACTGTTATGTGTTTGCCTTGCAGTTCCGGAATCTCCAGAGCGGCGATGGTCTGGCGCAAGCGTTGCAAGCGCTGTTCAAAGTCTGTTTCGTGCTCCCCGTAGCTGATCATTGAAAACTCTTCGCCACCGACCCGGCCCGCGAGCCTTGCCTCGGTGGCGGTATCAATGCATTCGGCGCTGAGCAGGCAGGCCAGCTGGTTCAGCACCACATCCCCGACGTCGTGGCCCAGGGTGTCGTTTACGGTCTTGAAGTAATCCAGATCCATGATGGCGACCCGTAGCGGTTTGCCGGTTTCGATACTGAGACGCTTGGCAATGTCACCGAAATCATCAAGGTGGCGTCTATTCGGCAGGCCGGTTAACGGGTCGGTCAGGGCCAGCTGGTTCAGCCGGCGGTTGCTCTCGGTCAGTTCTGCCGTGCGGCGGTCTACCTCCCGTTTCAGCTCTGCCGCCTGCTCGGTTTTAAAGCGCAGTGTCTCCTGCTCCAGACGCTGGCGCTTAAGAATGGATTCGCGCAGATACAGGGTAATGATGGTCGCGAACAACAGGGTACTGAGCACGACTCCCAGCAACACCAGGGATATCAGACTCTGGGAATAGGGTATCCAGCCAAACGCACTGCCGGCCAGCAACAGCAGAACCATGATCATCGGCGACCAGGCGATGGAAAAGCGCAGTGCCCGGCGCGAACCGTGCCGCAGTTCGACTATGAGCATCAGCGTCAGAATAACCACCGCACCCAGACTCCAGACGACGGGCCAGGCCATCAGCAACGGTCGGCTCGAAACGATCAGAAAGACCAGCCCCAGGCAGACAAGCCCTCCCAGCGCCCAGTTCATTGACTGGCTCAGCCACGCAGGCTGATGCCGATTGCCAATCATCTGAGGCGCCATCCAGGCAAAAAAGCCAATCATGGCATAGAGCGAGACGGCAGCCATGGGCGCGCTGAGGAAAGGCCACTGGGGCCAGAGAAAGCGCTGCGCATAGCCGAACAGCAGACTCAGACAGAGGGTCAGGAACAGGGAGAACAGGCTGAATGCCAGATAGGCCCTGACTCGGGTGGCGGCGTAAAACATCAACGTAAAGAGGGTCAGTGCCAGCATCATGCCGAAAAACAGCATGTCTCTGAAACCGGAAGCCTGGGTTTTTGCCATCAGGGCCTCGGGTTGCCAGAGCGTCAGGGGCAGGCTGATCAGGGTTCCGGTTCCTTCGCCTTCAATGGTCTTGATTTCTCCGGGGGCAAAGTTCACGACAAAGCCATAACCATTCAAGGCCAGCGGCCGACTGCTGAATGGCAGTGACTCGCCGACCTGGAAGCTGGTGTCGTCGTAACGCAGTGTCAGGGTGTTGAGGATGGGGTCGTCTACATAGAGCCAGAGTGATTGCGGGTCTGAGGTGGTGTTCTGCACCGCCAGCTGGAATTGGAGCAGGGTACCGGTTGCCTGGTAGCCACTGAGCGGCAGGTCGGCTATCGGCTCGAAAGCGGGCCTGGCATCGGCAGCGGTGCGGGTGGTGACCAGGCGGGCAGACAAGCCTTCTGTCAGGTCCAGTTGCGGTTCGCCAGCCCATTGAACCGGCGGTAGCTCAGCCGCAGAGGCCAGGCAGGCAAGCACCAGGCCGATTGCCAGAAACCACCGCCCAATGCACATCAGGCAGCCTCCGGCAGATTGCTGGCATGGTTTGCTGTGACTGTCTGGCTCACCACGTTGCTCGGGTCCTTATCCTGCTCGCGGGGTTTCTGTACAGCCTAGTCGTTTTTTTCGTGCGTGTTTTACGGTTTACGGCAACCTGACCCCTCCCGGGGCCGGGACCTCAGGCCGTTTGTTTTTTCCCGATGACATAACAGGGAATGTACTCGGTGCCCGGCAACTTCATCCGGTGTTGCTTGACGAAGGCTTCGAGCAGGTTGTCGAGCGGTTCCAGGATGTCCGGGTCACCGTTGATTTCATAGGGGCCGTGCTGCTCGATCAGCCGAATACCCTGCTCTTTAACGTTACCGGCCACAATGCCGCTGAAGGCCCGGCGCAGGTTGGCTGCCAGCAAGTGCACCGGCATGTCTTTGCGCAGTTCAAGCTTGGCCATGTTGGCGTGAGTGGGCTCAAATGGGCGCTGGTACTCGTGGTCGATGTGCATCTGCCAGTTGAAGTGATAGGCATCGGCCTTGGTACGGCGGAAGACACGCACCTGCTCAATGCCCAGCACCATTTCCCGCGCTGCCTGGGCATGGTCGCCGATGATGATCTTGTAGCGCTGCTGAGCGGCAAAACCCAGGGTGCGGGCGATAAACTCGTGCAACTGCTGAAAGTAGGGCTCGGCCGATTTCGGGCCGGTCAGAATCAGCGGGAATGGCAGGTCTGCGTTTGACGGATGCAGCAGAATGCCGAGCAGATACAGCAGCTCTTCAGCCGTACCGGCGCCACCGGGGAAGATCAGAATGCCGTGGCCGACCCGAACAAAGGCTTCGAGGCGCTTTTCAATGTCGGGCAGAATCACCAGCTCGTTCACGATGGGGTTGGGCGCTTCGGCGGCAATGATGCCCGGTTCGGTCAGGCCGAGATACCGACCCTGGCGGATACGCTGCTTGGCATGGGCGATGGCGGCGCCTTTCATCGGCCCTTTCATTACGCCCGGCCCGCAGCCGGTGCAGATGTCCATGCCGCGCAGCCCCAGTTCGTGGCCGACTTCCTTGGTGTATTCGTACTCTTCATGGCCAATGGAGTGGCCACCCCAGCAAACCACCATGCGCGGCTCTTCACCGGCGTGCAGCGACTGGGCGTTGCGCAGCAGGTGGAAGACGTAGTCGCTGATGCCCTCGCTGGATTCAAAATCGACCCGTTTGCTCTCGAGCTCACTGGCGGTGTAGACAATATCGCGCAGTGCCGAGAACAGCATTTCCCGGGTTGAGGCGATCATTTCGCCGTCGACAAAGGCATCGGCCGGGGCATGGCGCAGGTTCAGGCGTATGCCTCTGTCTTGCTGCACAATCTCGATCTCGAAATCCGGATAGGTTTCAAGGATGGTTTTCGCGTTGTCGCTGGTCGAGCCAGTATTCAGAATGGCCAGGGCGCAGCGGCGGAACAGCTCATAGAGGCCATTCTCACCGGCCGACTTCAGTTTTTGCACTTCCCGCTGAGACAGCACTTCCAGGCTGCCTTTGGGTGTGACGGAGGCATTTACGGTGCTTCGTTTCATTCACAGGTCCTATCGGGGTTTACCCCCGGTTCATTAATGGCCGGGCCTTCCAGGGCGTCGGCGATACACACGCAGCCGCCGGTAAAGCGACGCTGCGGCGCTGTGGATTCTGCGTTCCGGTTCGTCCGGAACAGTATAGTGGGTTACAGCCCGGCCAGCGGGTTCTGGAGCAAATGGCTGACGATGCGTTTCATCTGCTGCGGGTCTTTCTGGGTGACATTACCCGTGCCTGAGTGGGCACGCAGCGCCAGCTCCCTGCTTAACCAGAAGCGGGTGGCGGCTTGAATTGTAAGGTCTGGTATGGCTGCGCGCTCTGCGGGTTTCAAGGGGCGGGTCTGCTCATAGTGGTTAATGAAGTTAGCCACCTTGGCGGTATCTGGCAGGCCCTGGTCATCGAGGCACCAGTCGATCAGGCAGGTTGCGATATCCAGTGCATAGAGGTCGATACCGGCAAAATACCAGTCAATGATGCCCGCCAGGCCGTCTTCATCAAACAGCGCGTTGTCGTGAAACAGGTCGGCATGGATGACGCCTTGCGGCAGGCTCCGGTCTATGGCTTCAAGCCGAACCAGGGCGCTCGCCAGCAAGGCCGCGTCGTCTGCGCCAAGCTCTGGGCCGAGGTCTTGCTGCTGAGCCCGAATCCAGCTAATGCTATGGCTGTGCGCGCGATTACCGGAAAACAGGCCGGTACTCTGGTGTATTTTACCCAGGGCCTCCGCCACCGTCGCTGCATGCGCCATGCTGGGTTGCTGGTGCTGGCCCGCAACCCGTTCGAACAATACCGCCGGCTTGCCGTACACCTGAACCATAAACTCACCTTCGGCGGTGCGAAACGGCTGCGGCACGGCGCAGTGGGCATCGTGCAGGTGCTCGCCCAGAGCCAGAAAGAAGGGCAGTTCCTCGGGCTGATGCTTCTCAAACACGGTCAGCACGAACTGGCCGAGATCGGTATCGACAAAGTAGTTGGTGTTCTCCGTCCCCGCGCTGATGCCCTGATGGTCTGCATAGTGACCCAGGGTATAAGCGTCGAGCAGGGTTTCGATGTCTTCCCGGCTGAGTTCAGTAAATACAGACATACTGGCACTGCGTTGCGTTATGGAGGCGGGAGTATAAACCGACTGTACAGCCAAGCCCACCGTGAAAAAGATGAGTCGTCGCTGCCTTTTGGGCAGCAGAGGCTGGGTCAACTACGGGGGCACGAGTCCGTACCGGCTACCGGGTAGGCCTCTGCGGGGGCGGCGTAAACCCATCCATGGGGCCTAGACCGCAGCATCCCTGCTGCGGACTACCCCGCAGAGGCCTACCCGGCAGCCGGTACTCGGCATGTGGTTTACTCTCACCCACTGTGTTGTGAAGTTCCAAAATTCAGGTGGTAAGATGCAGCTAGAATTTTAAAGAAGAGACTACCATGGTTACGAATCCCAGTGCGCCGATTGTCCTGGTGGACGGTTCCTCCTATCTGTTTCGGGCTTTTTTTGCCATTCAGAACCTCTCGACCAGTGACGGCACCCCGACCAATGCCATTCGTGGGGTGATCTCCATGGTGCGCAAGCTGGTCAGCGACTACCCGGACAGTCGCATTGCCGTGGTGTTCGACGCCAAGGGGCCGACCTTCCGCAACGATCTCTACGAAGACTACAAGGCCAACCGGCCGCCGATGCCGGATGAACTGCGGGTACAGATCGACCCGATTCACACCATTATTCGGGCTATGGGCTTGCCCTTGCTGTGTGTGCCGGGCGTGGAAGCCGATGACGTGATTGGTACGCTGGCCTATCAGGCTACCCATAGCGGCTGCGAGTGCGTGGTGAGTACCGGCGACAAAGACATGGCCCAACTGGTCAGCGAGCATGTAACCCTGCTCGATACCATGAAGAACGAAAAGCTGGACGTCACCAGCATGACCGAAAAATACGGTTTCGGGCCTGAACTGATGATCGACTACCTGGCGCTGATGGGCGATAAGGTTGACAACATTCCCGGCGTGCCGGGCGTTGGCCCGAAAACCGCGCTTGGGCTGATTCAGGGGCTGGGTGGGCTCGATGACATCTATGCCAACCTCGATAAAATCGCCACGCTCGATTTTCGCGGCGCCAAGACAATGGCGAAAAAGCTCGAAGAGCATAAAGAGCAGGCCTACCTGAGCTATGAACTGGCGACGATCAAGCTCGATTGCGAACTGGATGTCCGCCTGGAAGAGCTGGTGCCAACTGAGCCGGATAACGAAGCGCTGCTCGCCCTGTTTCAGCAATATGAATTCAAGACCTGGGTGCGTGAATTGAGCGGTGAAGAAGCCCCGGCCCGTTCTGGTAAAACGTCGGAAAAGGCTTCCGCCTCAGCGTCGGGAAAAACCAAAGCCTCCAAGTCGGCTGCTGCAGGTACTCCGCCTGACGTTGAAGAGCCCGAAAGCCTCGACTATCAATTGCTGGACTCTAAAGACAAGCTGGCCGCTTTTTTAAAGCATGCAGAAGCGCATCAGGCGCTGACCGTGCTGCCGGTTCGGGAGCTTGGGCACTATCACCAGTCGGCCCTGGTCGGGTTTGCATTGGCGGTTAAGCCGGGCGTTGGCGGTTATGTGCCAATACTGGCGGAACAGGGCGATACGCTGAGCGAAGAAGATACATTCGAATTGCTATCGCCGGTGCTCGCGACCTATGCGGTTCGTAAAAGCGGTTATGATTTTAAAGCCTTCTGGCATGTACTGATGCCGCGTTCCATTGAAGCGGCAAACCTGGCTCTTGATGTTCAACTGATGGCCTTTGTTTACGACAGTACGGTGCGCCGGAACAGCGAACTGAGCAATCATTTTTCACCGATCTCGCTGGATAATCTGTTCCGGACTTATCTTGATAAACAGCCGAAAACCATTGAGGATTTTCTGGGCAAGTTTGGTAAGCGTCAGTTACCTCTGCAAAGTGCCGACCCGGCCGAGATCGGCCCCTGGTTTGCCGAGCGCGCGGACCTGACGGCGCGTCTGGCACACTGGCTGGACCTGGCGCTGGCCAGCCGGTCGATTACCGGTGTTTACGAGCACATCGAAAAACCCTTGTCGAAAGTGCTGGCCGAAGTGGAAAACAACGGCACCCTGCTCGATACGGCCTACATTCGAAAACTCAGCCACGATTTCAAGGAACGACTGGATGCACTGCAAAAGCAGTGTCACGAACTGGTCGGCACCGAGTTCAATCTGGACTCACCCAAGCAACTTGGTGAAGTGTTGTTTACCAAAATGGAATTGCCGGTGGTGGCCAAAACCGCCAGTGGCGCCCCCAGTACCAATGAAGAAGTATTGAGCGAACTGGCAGCCCAGGGATACGAACTGCCGCAGCTGATTTTGCAATACCGCCATCTGCGCAAACTGGTGGGCACCTACACCGATCCGCTACCGGAACTGGTGGAAAGCAACGGTCGCCTGCACACCAGCTACAATCAGACCGGTGCCCAGACCGGGCGGTTGTCGTCTACCGATCCGAACCTGCAAAATATCCCGATTCGCTCGGACGAAGGTCGTTCGATACGGCGCGGATTCGTCGCCCCCAAGGGGTACAAGATTGTCGCGGCGGATTACTCGCAAATTGAACTGCGCATCATGACGCACCTGTCACAGGATGCGAACCTGATTCAGGCGTTCCGGGAAGGGCGGGACATTCACCGCGCCACGGCCGCCGAAATTATGGGGCTGGAAGAATCAGAGGTTACCTCCGAGCAACGGCGTTCGGCCAAGGCGATTAACTTCGGTCTGATTTACGGCATGTCGGCCTTTGGACTCGCCAAGCAACTGGGCATTAGCCGGGGTGATGCCAAGCTGTATGTCGATACCTATTTCGAACGCTACCCGGGTGTGCGCAAGTACATGGAGCAAACCCGGGCCGAAGCCGCCGAAACCGGCTATGTAGAAACCGTATATGGCCGCCGCCTTTATCTGCCGGACATCAACTCCAGCAAACAGATGCTCAAACGCGCCGCCGAACGCACCGCCATTAACGCGCCCATGCAAGGCACCGCGGCCGACATCATCAAGATGGCCATGGTCGATGTCGCCAACTGGCTGCATAAAAGTCGATACAAGGCGAAAATGGTGATGCAGGTGCACGATGAACTGGTATTTGAAGTACCCGAGTCGGAACTGGATGCAGTCATCGATGGTGTACGGGTGCGCATGCAGCATTGCGCCAGCCTGGATGTGCCGCTGATCGTTGATATTGGTATCGGTGATTCCTGGGAAGAGGCGCACTGACGCTTGGCTATATGCAATCTCCGAAACGTAAGTTGAGGGTTATACGTTAAGTATGGCCGCTTTGCAGGCGAGAGGATTCATCATGAAACTGAATTGTGATCTGGGTGAAAGCTTCGGTGTCTGGACCATGGGGGTGGATGCCGAGGTAATGCCGCTGATTGATCTGGCAAATGTCGCTTGTGGTTTTCATGCATCCGACCCGCTGATTATGGCCAATACTGTGAAGCTGGCTTGTGAACACCAGGTGCAGATCGGTGCCCACCCGGCCTACCCCGACCTGGTTGGCTTTGGGCGTCGCTCTATGGCTTGTTCACCGGATGAGCTGCATGCCTTGTTGCTTTACCAGGTCGGTGCGTTGGATGGTCTGTGCCGAGCACAGGGAACGAAGGTTCACTATATGAAGCCACACGGCGCTTTGTATAACGACATGATGCGGGACCCGGCCATTCTCGAAACCGTATTGAAAGCCGGGCGGGATTACGGCGATTTGCCGGTGATGATTGCGGCCAATGCACAGCGGGCAGAGCATGAGCGACTGGCTGCGGCCCTGGGTGTCGACCTGATGTTTGAGGTCTTCGCTGACCGGGCTTATGACGATTCCGGCAACCTGGTGCCGCGTTCGGTAGCGGGCAGTGTTTTACATGACGCCGGGGCCATTGTGGCCCAGGCGGTTTGCTTTGCACGGGATCGGGGCGTAACAACGCACACCGGAAGCTGGCTGGATCTCGACGCCGATACTTTGTGTATTCACGGTGATAACGCAAGCTCATTGGCTGCCGCAAGGTCTGTACGTGATGCCCTGAGTGCACTTTGATGCGTGTTCATGCCGTTTCTGAACAGGCAGTTCAGGTTGAGTTCGGTCGCGACATTGATGAGGCGCTTATTCCGGTTATCGCCCGGGCGGTCGAGGCGATTCGCGCTGAACTGGGTTCGGTGATCATTGACCTGATTCCCTCCTACACCACCTTGCTGTGCTTCTACGACTATAACCAGGTCGATAGCCAATGGATGGTGCGGGAAATTACCCGGATACTGAGCGCGATTGATGCTGGCGGAACGGGTTCCATTGGTGGTCGCCTGGTTGAGATACCGGTCTGGTACGATCTGAGTGTCGGCTACGATCTTGACGCTCTGGCACAGCAAAAATCATTGTCGATTACTGAGATTATTGAGCTTCATTCAGCCCGCGAATACCAGGTATTTGCCATTGGCTTTAACCCGGGTTTCGGTTTTCTTGGAGCATTGGACGAACGTATTGCTACCCCGCGTCACAGCACACCCCGGCGCCAGGTACAACAGGGCAGTGTTGGCATTGCAGATGCCCAAACAGCGGTGTATCCGATGGCATCGCCCGGTGGCTGGAACATCATCGGTCGCACACCCCGCGTGATGTTCGACCCTTCCGGACGCAGTGGCCAGGCAGCCTTGTTGAGCGTTGGCGACCGGGTTCGTTTTATCCCGATCAGTCGGTCCGAATTTATTGAGCAAGGGGGCCAACCGGATGCCTGAGCTGGTCGTGCTTCATCCGGGATGGCAATCGACCATTCAGGATACGGGTCGTTCCGGATATTTTCGCCAGGGCCTCTCCGAAGGGGGTGCGTTGGATGAGCACGCGTTTCGCTGGGCCAACAAGCTGCTGGACAATGAGCCAAATGCAGCCTGCATCGAAATACTGCTGGGCAAGTTTGAGGCGGAATTCACGGCCAATGCCATGATTGCCGTTACTGGTGCTGATATAACAGTCACAATGAACGGTCAGGTGCTGAGTCACTGGAGCAGCCACTGCGTACAGCGGGGTGATGTCATTCGTTTTGGCCAGGCCCGTTCAGGCTTGCGCACTTACCTTGGTATCGCTGGTGGTTGGCAAACACCTCGTCAGTTTGGCAGTCGCACAGTGGTGATGCGCGAAAATCTGGGCGGATTGGATGGCGGACCCTTGAAGCAGGGCGATCGGCTTGCCTTTAAGGCCGGGGAGAGTCCTGCACGGCGTGCGGTACCTGAGGCACTGCGACCAGAATATCAAACGCCCTTAACGGTTAAAGTGATGCCGGGTTATCAGTATGAACACTTTGGTGTCATAGCCCGGCGCACCTTTGAAACCGCGGAGTACATTGTCAGCAACGACATCAATCGTATGGGGTACAAGCTCAACGGCCCGGCCGTGGCTGCTGACGCCCGAAAGCTGGCTTCGGAAGGCATCGCCTACGGTGCGATCCAGATACCGCCGGATGGCCAACCCATTGTCCTGCTGAAAGACCGTCAAACCATCGGTGGGTACCCCAAGATCGGATGTGTCGCGAGCCTTGACTGTGCCCGTCTGAGTCAACGCAGCCCAGGTAGCCCAATTCGTTTCGAATTCACAGACGTTGACCAGATTCAGGCCGAACGCCGCCTGTTTGACCGTTTTTTTAATCACAGCCAATGGGTTGACGATGAGCGTCAGATCGTCTGGCCATAGCGGCTGACTGCATTGAATGGTGTTGCTGCTTGTTCTATCGAGCGGGAGGCATTACCCTACTTGGGTCTTGTCGGAGTGCCGGGGAAACCCCCTGGCTGAGATCGCACTAGCGGGATCCGTTGAACCTGATCGAGTTCGTACTCGCGAAGGAAACAAGGGGAATACCAGTCTTGGGGCCACGCCCTGAAGGCAACAAGCCCACCGGGTTTCGGTATTTCCAGTTCAAACCGGGCTTTCCGGGTTTGAATGCTTGTTCGGGTGTGTGTTGGCAGACAGCAGACCCGGGCGTCTGTTGTTTATTTGCCAGCATCTTGTTTGCACCCCCAGCTCCCCCCTGCGTTCGCTCCGTCGCTTTTGCGAGGAACGATCGAAATGACCTTATCCACACCTGCCACTAAAAAACCTGCCAAACAGACACCAGGCGCCCCACTGGGCGAGCGTGTTCAGCAATTGAAAGATGACGCTGTCGCGCCTTTTCCCAACTCAGAGCGGCTCTACATTGCCGGTTCCCAGGCGGACATCCGGGTCGGTATGCGCGCTATACATCTCTCGGATACCCGGGTGGGCGGAACGGCGGTCTCGCCCGAGTGGCGCACCAACGAGCCGGTGATTGTCTACGATACCTCAGGGCCCTATACCGACCCGGATGCGCGGATTGATTTGCGACACGGGCTGGCTGCACTGCGGGAACCCTGGATTGAAGCGCGCGACGATACCGAATGGCAAGATGTTCCCGGTTCGGACTACGCGCGTCAGCGTGCCGAAGATCCAGCGCTTGCGGCGTTGCGCTTTACCCGAAGCCGGATGGTGCGCAAGGCGAAGTCCGGGCGGAACGTGACTCAGATGCACTATGCCCGCCAGGGTATTGTTACTCCGGAAATGGAATACATCGCCATTCGGGAAAACCTCGGCCGCGAGCGCCTGAAAGACGAGACACTGACGCGCCAGCATCGGGGTGAAGCATTTGGCGCTGCTATTCCCGAGCAAATCACCCCGGAATTCGTGCGTGATGAGGTCGCCCGGGGCCGGGCGATCATCCCGTGCAACATCAATCACCCGGAAGCCGAGCCGATGATCATTGGCCGTAACTTTCTGGTGAAAGTGAATGCCAACATCGGCAACTCGGCGGTGACGTCGGGCATTGAAGAGGAAGTCGACAAGCTGGTCTGGGCCACCCGCTGGGGCGCCGACACGGTGATGGATTTGTCGACCGGGGCCAATATTCACGAGACCCGCGAGTGGATACTGCGCAATTCCCCGGTGCCGATCGGTACTGTCCCGCTCTACCAGGCACTGGAAAAAGTCGGGGGCGTTGCCGAAGACCTCAGCTGGGAGATTTATCGCGATACGCTGATCGAGCAGGCCGAGCAGGGCGTCGATTATTTCACCATTCACGCCGGTCTGCGTCTGCACCATATTCCGATGACGGTGGACCGGGTCACCGGCATAGTCAGCCGCGGTGGCTCGATCATGGCCAAGTGGTGTCTGGCGCATCATAAGGAGAGTTTTCTATACACCCACTTTGAAGACATCTGCGCCATCATGAAGGCGTACGATGTGTCGTTTTCACTGGGCGATGGCCTGCGCCCGGGTTCCATTGCCGACGCCAACGACGAAGCCCAGTTCGCCGAACTGGAAACCCTGGGCGAGCTGACGCAGATCGCCTGGAAACACGATGTTCAGACGTTGATTGAAGGGCCAGGCCACGTGCCCATGCACCTGATCAAGGAGAACATGGACAAGCAACTGGAATGCTGCGATGAAGCGCCGTTCTATACGCTGGGCCCGCTAACCACGGATATTTCACCGGGCTACGATCATTTCTCCTCGGGCATCGGCGCCGCCATGATCGGCTGGTACGGCTGCGCCATGCTGTGTTACGTAACGCCCAAAGAGCACCTCGGGCTGCCAGACCGGGACGACGTTAAACAGGGGCTGATCACCTACAAGATCGCCGCCCACGCGGCCGACCTGGCCAAAGGCCACCCCGGCGCCCAGATTCGCGACAACGCCATGAGCCGGGCGCGGTTCGAGTTCCGCTGGGAAGACCAGTTCAACCTGGCGCTCGATCCGGATACCGCCCGTCAGTTTCACGACCAGACCCTGCCCAAGGAAGGCCACAAGGTGGCGCATTTCTGTTCAATGTGCGGGCCCAAATTCTGCTCTATGAAAATCAGCCAGGAAGTGCGTGACACCGTGGCTGCAGAAAAGGCCGACGCAGACCGGATTCCCCTCCAGGCTGAGCTCGACAGCGCCATGGCACAGAAGTCGGCCGAATTTCGCGATCAGGGCGCGCAGCTCTATTCGCCGGCACAAGGAGGCGAAGATGAGTGAGCCGCGCCCCATCGTCTGGAGTATCGCCGGCAGTGACAGTGGCGGCGGTGCGGGTATTCAGGCCGATGCCCTGACCATCACGGCCCTGGGCGGTCATGCCGCGACGGTAATCACCTCGGTGACGGCGCAAAACAGCCAGGGGTTGATCATGGCCGAACCGGTGTCTTTGGCGGTGTTTCAGGCTCAACTGAAAGCCCTGACCGATGATCTGCCGCCGGCAGCGATCAAGATCGGACTGCTGGCCAGCCTCGCACAGATCGATTATCTGGTTCAGGCATTGCCCGCCTGGCGCGAGCGCTGGCCAGGGCTCGCGGTCGTGCTCGACCCGGTCGCGGTCGCCACCAGTGGCGACGCGCTGACGGAGCCGGCGGTTCACGCCGCCCTGCACCGGCTTCTTCCACTGGTTGATCTGGTCACCCCCAATCAACCTGAACTGAGCTGGCTCACCGGATGCGATGGTCTTCCGCAAGCGCAACAGGAAGCGGCCCGGCGACTGCACCAGGACTCTGGCGTGAGTGTTTTGCTGAAAGGCGGTCATGCTGCCCGGGAATCCCAGGTCGCCGACCAGTGTTTCGACACAGGCGGGCACTGGTGCCTGCAGCAGCCCCGGCTCAGCACGCCGCACACCCACGGCACCGGCTGCACACTCAGCAGCGCCTGGGCGGCTAGCCGCGCGCTGGGCTATGACCTGATTGACGCGGTCGCCCTGGCGAATGCTTTTGTGCACCGTGGTCTGCAACAGGCATACGCCACCGGGCAGGGGGCGGGCACGCTGACACGCCAAGCTGTTGTGAGACGGTCGGCGATGCCGTTTGCCGACATTCGGCAGAACGGGGATGACTCGTTACCGGGCAAGGCGTTTGCGGAACTGAAACGGGCACCGGGCGTTTATCCGGTGGTTGGCGATGTTGCTCTGCTCGAAACCTTGCTGGCGGCGGGGGCCAGCACGATTCAGTTGCGCCTGAAAACGCTGGATACCGAACGCCTGGCGGCTCAGATCCACCGTGCCGTCGAGCTGGGTGAGCGTTACCAGGCCCAGGTGTTTATCAATGATCACTGGGCCCTGGCGCTGGAATTCGGTGCCTTTGGCGTGCATCTGGGGCAGGAAGATCTGGCAGGTGCGGACTTGCCGGCCATACAGCGGGCGGGGTTGCGTCTGGGTATTTCAACGCATGGCTACGTCGAGCTGTGTCGTGCCCGGCGGTTGCAGCCGAGCTACATTGCGCTGGGTCATGTGTTTGCGACGACCACCAAGGTCATGCCCAGCCAGCCACAGGGTCTTGAGCGTCTGGCGGAGTATCAGGCGTTGCTTGGTACTACCTGCCCGACCGTTGCCATTGGTGGCATCAAGGGAAAGCATCTGGACGCGGTGGCGGCCTGTGGCGTATCCGGAGTCGCGATGGTGACCGCCATTACGGAGGCTGAGTCACCGCCGCACGCCTGGCGCGATCTGGATCGTCAGTGGCAACGTCTGACCGGAGGTGCAGCATGATGATTTTTTGCAACGGCGAAGGTTTCGAAGTGCCCGCTGACGCGACATTGGCCGACGCTCTTTCGATTTACCTGGAGGGCAGTGAAACACCAGCATCCAGAGGGCTGGCGGTGGCCTGCAATGGCGATGTGGTTCCTCGTTCACTCTGGTCGCAGCGGCCACTGACCGACGGTGACCGACTCGATCTTTTTTCAGCAGTGGCGGGAGGCTAATAATGTTAACCATTGCCAATACGTCATTTTCATCGCGCCTGCTGACCGGAACCGGCAAATTCAGCAACGCCGGCATCATGCTCGACGCCCTGGCCAGCAGTGGCACCGAACTGGTGACCCTGGCCCTGCGGCGCCTGGATCGGCGCGATCGCGATGCCATCTTCGAACCCTTGCAAGCCGCCGGGTACCGGTTGTTGCCCAATACCTCCGGTGCGCGCACGGCCGAAGAAGCCATACAGGCGGCGCAGCTGACCCGTGAGGCCATGGGTACCCCCTGGCTCAAGCTGGAGATACACCCGGACCCGCGCTATCTGCTGCCCGATCCGGTGGAAACCCTGAAGGCGGCGGAGCGCCTGGTACAGCTGGGTTTTATCGTTCTGCCTTATGTGCACGCCGACCCGGTGTTGTGCAAACGACTGGAAGAAGCTGGCTGTGCGGCGGTGATGCCCCTGGCGGCTCCCATTGGCTCCAACCAGGGGCTGGTCACCGCGCCCTTTCTCGACATCATCATCGAACAATCACGGGTACCGGTGATTGTGGACGCGGGCCTCGGCGCACCGTCCCAGGCTGCCGAAGCGATGGAGCGCGGTGCCGATGCGGTGCTGGTTAATACGGCCATTGCCACCGCAACCGACCCGGTTGCGATGGCCGCTGCGTTCAAAGCGGCAGTCGATGCGGGCTATCAGGCACGCCAGGCCGGGCTGGCCACACCGGGCCTTCGGGCTGCGGCCTCCAGCCCATTGACGGCTTTTCTGGAGTCCGGGGGTGATACCCATGCAGGCTGACCATGATTTCCAGCCGCCCGACTGGCAAACCTCGGGGTTGTCGCTCTATGCCAAAACGGCCGCTGATGTGGAGCGCGCGCTGGCCCGCCCCCAGCGCACCACGGATGACCTGATGGCCTTGCTCAGCCCGGCCGCACGGCCTTATCTGGAAACCATGGCGCAGCTCAGTCATCAGCTGACGGTGCAGCGATTCGGACGGGTACAGCAGCTGTTTGCACCGCTCTACGTCAGTAATGCCTGTGCCAATGAATGCGATTACTGCGGTTTCTCGATGAGCAACCGGGTGCGCCGCAAGGTGCTCACGGCGGCAGAGCTGGCCATGGAGGTGGCCTACTTGAAGCGTCAGGGGTTTGAGCATGTGCTGCTGGTTGCCGGCGAGGCGCCACGGGTGGCAGGGGTCGATTACTTCGAGCGGGCATTGCAGCAACTGGGTCCGGAGGTTGCGCAGATCAGCCTGGAGGTGCAGCCCATGTCGACCGAAGACTACCGCCGCCTGCACCGGGCCGGGCTGCATGCGGTACTGGTGTACCAGGAAACCTATCACCGTCCGACCTACCACCAGTATCATACCCGGGGCAACAAGGCCGACTACGACCACCGCCTGGCGGCACTGGGGCGGGCAGGCGCTGCCGGCATACACCGACTGGGCATGGGCGTGTTGCTCGGGCTGGCCGATTGGCGACTGGACAGCCTGATGGCAGCCCATCATCTGCGGTATCTGGAGCGTCGTTGCTGGCGCAGCCGGTTCTCGATGTCGTTTCCCCGGTTGAGGCCGGCCGAAGGGGGCTTTGTAGCGCCGCATCCGTTGTCGGATGCCGACCTGGTGCAATTGATCTGCGCCTGGCGCCTGTTCAGCCCCGATCTGGAACTGAGTTTGTCGACCCGGGAGCCCGCCGCATTGCGCGAGCATTTGCTTCCTCTGGGGGTGACCAGCCTGAGCGCCGGGTCTTCCACCCGGCCGGGTGGTTATGCCGTAGAGCCGGATATCGCGCTGGAACAGTTCAGTATTGACGACAATCGTACCCTGAAGGATGTCGTTGCTGCTGTGCAAAGGTTAGACTACCAACCAGTCTGGAAAGACTGGGACCCGCAGTTGCATGTGTCAAAATGAGAAAAAGGTCCGTTATACGGTTTGCCAGAGCGCCGTTTCTTGCCTTTACTCAGAGAGCGGATCGTCCTGTTTACCAGGCGATAGCGACTGAGCGATAGCGTCTGCGCATTCAAAGATGTCAATTTGCATGATGGAGTAACCATGTCGACACCCGTCCTGATCTGTGACGATTCAAGTTTTGCCCGCAAACAGGTGCAGCGAGCACTGCCTCCAGGTTGGGATATAGACGTTACCTTTGCCGGTAATGGTGAGGAAGGGCTGGCCGCGATCAGCGCCGGAAAAGGCGATGTGGTGTTTCTCGACCTGACCATGCCGGTGATGGATGGCTTTGAAGTTCTGGAGGCCATCAAAAAGCAGGATCTGCCCTGTATGGTAGTCGTGATCTCCGGTGATATTCAGCCCGAAGCCATGGCACGTGTGAAAAAATTGGGAGCGGTCGATTTTATCAAAAAACCAGTGGATGCCCAGCGGTTGCAGCAAGTGCTGACCGACTTCGGCATCTATGCGGGGTGACCTGATGAGCGCTGAGCATCTCGATGAAGAAATGCGCGACGTGTTCCAGGAAATCGCCAACGTGGCCATGGGTCGCGCCGCCGACCTGCTGGCCAGGTTACTGAACAATTATGTGGTGTTGCCGATTCCGGTGGTCAATTTGCTGGAACGCAACGAACTGAAAATGGCGTTGTCGTCGCTCAAATCGGTCGATTCCGTCAGTGCCGTCTGCCAGGGGTTTGTCGGCTCCCGCATTTCCGGTGAAGCCCTGCTGATCTTCAACGACACCAGCTTCCAGGACATTGCCGAACTGACCGAGTTCAAGGGCGATATTACGCCTGACATTGAACTTGAGCTGCTGATGGACATCGCCAACATTCTGATCGGTGCCTGCCTGAAAGGGTTGACCGAACAGCTGGATGTTTCCTTCAGCCAGGGTCAGCCGGTGTTGCTCGGCCAGCACCTGCACCTTCAGGATCTGGTGAACAACCAGACCGGCAACTGGAAACGGGCGCTGACCATTGAAATTCCGTATCGCCTTGAGAGCCGCAATGTCGATTGCGATCTGCTACTGCTGTTTACCGAAGACAGCCTGGCGGTGCTCGAAAGCAAAGTCCGTTTCATGCTGGAGTGATCATGTCGCCACCGCGCAATTCAGTAGATGATTTCCACTGGTTAATTGAAGTACTGCAAACCATCGACGTCGGCATGTTGGTGGTCGATCTGGACTACAAGGTCATGGCCTGGAACGGCTTTATGGAAAACCACAGTGGTATCTCGCCACAGGATGCACTGGGGAAGAATCTGTTCGTCGTGTTTCCCGATATTCCCCGGCACTGGTTCGAGCACAAGGCAAGAACCGTGGTGGAGCTTCGCAACCGGGCCTTTACTACCTGGGAGCAGCGCCCCTATGTGTTCCGGTTCAAGAACAACCGGCCCATAACCGGTACGTCCGAGTTCATGTATCAGAACTGCACTTTTATTCCGGTGGCCGACACCAAGGGTGAGGTGAACAGTTTGTGCATCATCGTCTACGACGTTAGCGACGTAGCGGTGAGCAAGATTGAATTGCAAAAAGCCAACCAGCGGCTGAAGGAGTTTTCGCGCAAGGATGGCCTGACGGGCTTGTTCAACCGCGGCTACTGGGAACACCAGTTGTTGCAGGAATTCAAACGCCAGCAACGGTCGCAGCAAACAACCTCCCTGATCATGATGGACATTGACCACTTTAAGGCTGTCAATGACACTCACGGCCACACCATTGGCGATGACGTTATAAGGATGGTGGCCGAGGTCATCCGCAATACGTTGCGCGAGACTGATGTGGCCGGGCGCTACGGTGGTGAAGAGTTTGCGGTGATTCTGCCCGATACGACCGGCGAAGATGCGGTTACCCTGGCAGAGCGTCTGCGAGTGCACGTTGAAGAACAGGTGTTGAAATCTGAAGACGTAAGCTTGCAGGTAACCATCAGCCTGGGTGTCGCCAGCTGGCACCCGGAAATGTCGTCGCATTCTGAGTGGATCAGCCTCGCCGATCAGGCCCTGTACCAGTCGAAAGACCTGGGCCGTAATCAGGTCAGTCTGGCGTAAGGGCTAACAGCTCATCTCTGCGCCGCATCTCGACCTGCCAGTGCGGCGGTAGCCAGCCTTTGTGGTAATACTCCGCGAAGCGGTCGTCCAACAGCCAGATATCGCCTTGGTCGGTTTCGGTGCGCACGCAGCGACCGGCCGCTTGCAGCACTTTGTGCAGGCCGGGGTAGCGGTAGGCAAAGTCGAAACCGGGCTGGCCCTGCCGGTCCAGGGCGTGGCGAATGCGGTTATTGAGCTCGTTGACCTGCGGTAGGCCGGGGCCGACGACCATGACGCCGGTCAGCGCATCGCCGGGCAGGTCGATGCCTTCACCCAGTACCCCGCCCAGGGGCGCCATGACCATCAACCCCTGTTCATTTCTCAGCCGGTCGAGCAACGCCAGACGCTCCAGCAAGGTTGCATCGCGTGTAGGCGCCATCACGGTCGGGTCATCAGCGAACGCCTCGAACACGCCGGCCATTTGCTGGTAGCTGGAGAAAAATACCAGCGCATTGCCCGGGGTCTTGCGGCGAAATTGCCGGACCAGGGGGAGGACGGCGTCTTTCAGGCCTGCGCGGTCGCGATAACGGGTGGATACATCGGTAATCAGTGTGACTCTGAATTGCTGTGGCTGAAACGGCGAGGGCAGCGTCAGCGGCACGGCATTGGCGAGGCCGGTCATGGCCAGACTGTAAGGCCAGGGGGTCAGGGTGGCGCTGAAGCCGGTAACCGAGTTAACCAGGTCGTGCTTCTGGGTCAGCAAGCGCGACGGGTTCAGGCACAGCACCTCTATGCGTTTGTCGTCGATAGCGCGGTTCTCACCGCCCTGGTAGCGCCAGCAGAAATCCTCAGGCTGGGCCAGTTCATCAATACGAGTGAAGCGACCAGCCTCGAAAATCAGCGTTTCCCAGGCGGGCCCGGGCTCCCAGAAGGGTGCCTCGCGCAGCAGGCGGGCACTGGCCTGCAGCCAGGTGCGCAGGGCCAGGACCAGCGTCTCGGGCCGTCGCTCGCTGAGGCCATTCTGATCATTCAGGCAGCGTTGCAACGCCCGCCGCACCGGCTTCAACGCCGCTTTCACGTTCGCCGGGGCTGCGTCATTTAGGGCCGCTAGAGAACGGCCTGAAAAGGCGGCGCTGAACATGGCCCGGCCACGGTCGATCAGGTTGTGGCTTTCATCAATCAACACCGCGACCTGGTTGTCCACCTCCCGGAGCAGATAGGGCTGAACGGCGGTGGTGTCGTACAGGTAATTGACGTCACCGACTACCAGATCCGCCCAGACGGCCCAATCCTGGCTCAGGTAATAGGGGCAGATCTGATGTTCCTCCCCCAGGCTGGTCAGCGTTGCCTGATCCCAGATACCCTGCTCCAGCAGCGCCGGGCGCAAGCGCTGGCGCTTGTCGAAGTAGCCACGGGCGTAGGGGCAGACCGATCCGTCGCAGGGTGTAGTAGGGCTGAGGCACAGGCGCTCCTTGGCCTGCAGGTTCAAAGTAATCAGGTCGGTAGTGTCGAGGTTCAGCGCCCGAATGCTGTCGAGCACCAGGGGCTGCCCGGTGTTTTTCATGGTCAGGTAATACACGCCCTGGTGATGCCCTTCCCCCAGCGCCTTCAGGCTGGGAAAGAGCGCCGCCAGTGTTTTGCCGGTACCGGTAGGGGCTTCGATCAGGGCATTGCGCTGCAACGCCTGGGCCTTGTAGACGGTTTCGGCCATGCTGCGTTGTGCTGCGCGCATCTGGCTAAAGGGAAACCGGGCCCGGGCCAGGGCAAGATCCCGGCGTTGCCGGTGTTCGTGCAGTTGTTGCAACCAGTGATCGTAGCGGGCCAGGTGTCCGGTCAGCCGGTCGAGCAGGGCCTCCCGGGTCCAGAGTTCATCTTCATGCCATTCCTGTTGTGTCTGGCTGTGCACGTAGCATAGCCGCACCGTCCATTGCGCCTGTTCGGGGCGGGGCAGTGCCCAGAGCGCCGCGTAAAGCTGTGCCTGGCGCTGATTCAATGCCCGGGCCGAATCGGGTAGCTCTTCCGGGGAAATACGCAGTGTTTTGATTTCTTCTATGCCGCTGGCCCAGGCGCCATCAATACGGCCGCTGAGGGTCAGATCAAAGTCCGGGTTTTGCCAGTCGAGGCTGACGGCTTGCTCGGGTCGATAGCCTGGTGTGCGGCGAGCCTGGGTTAGCTGATGGGTTTCCCGGCCTTCCAGTGCACTGGGGCTGGCGCGGAAGCTGCTGACCAGATCGCCTTCGTCCAGGCAGAACTCAGCCAGGGCACGAATCGAGATGCGAAAGTGGGGCCTTGGGGTCATGGGGTTGTGTCATCCGCAGACGTTTCCGGTCCGGCGTCGGTGGTGTACTCGACGTACCAGACTTCGGCGGGGACACCCGCTTGGCTGAACACCCCCAGCCAGTCGCGCTGGTTGTCCTGCAGCCGGTCGCCCGGCCCCTTGATTTCGATAAAGCGATAGCTGTCGGTTAGAAACTGAAACAGGTCGGGAAAGCCGGAACGGTGACGCTTCAGGTCGAGCCAGAGGTGCCGGAATATCGGGACCCAGTGGTCCCAGGGAACCACATCGAAACAACGCAGTAACAGCTCTGAACTCAGCCCGCCCCAGCCAAAGAAGGGGTTTTGCAAGCCGGCTTTATCCTGGCTGTGGTGCACCAGATGCTGGCGTGCCCGGGTTTGAGTCAGGGTTTGGTACAGGCGGTGCCGGTCTGTCCCCCGACGTTGTAGAAAGTCTGGTTGGTAGAGGTCGGCCGGGCCCGATTGAAAGGGGTGGTGAAAGGCGCCGGGCACATCGGCAAACAGCAAGGGCCAGTGCACCAGCGTGAAGATGGCCAGCGGCAGCTGATTCTCCAGCCAGACGGTATCCTCGAGTTGACTACAGGCCAGCTGCTCGACACTCATGGCAGCCGGTGGCCATTGGGCGCGGTTTTCGATGACAGTGGGTGCTAACACACTCAGCACCGGTCGCTTGAGTTTGCGCGCCAGGCGCGGCTGAAATCGGGGTCCAAAACGGGCTTCGCTGGCATCCTGCGGGGCGTCCAGAATCGGCTGCAAGGTATCCCAGCAATCTGTGTAGCGCTCCTGTTTGTACAGCAGGCGGCACCGGCGCTCGCGCGCCGGGGGTGTTTCGTTGGTGTTAAACAGCGCGAGGGCCAGCGACCAGTGCCCGGCTTGCTCAAGCCGATAGCCAAGCTGGTTCATCAGCCGAAAGGCTCGGTCCTGAACCCGGGGCCGCCAATCGGCGGCTAGGCAGGCCCGGGCAATCGCGGGTAATGGATCTGTTGATTTGGTTTCGATGGCCTCGTAGTACTGGTCGCGCAGGTCCATCAGGTGCAGTGTCTGGTCGATGTCGGCCGGGTCCTGAAACCAGCGCTGGGCACGGTTCAGCGGGTAACGTTCGTAACGGAAGACGCCGAGATCCGACAGCACAAAGTCGGTCAGGCTCTGGCGGCCATTGCCAAAGTACATCAGTTGCAGGCGGCGTAGAGTGGCATCGTGGCAGCGAGCCACCAGAGGCTCCGTCAACTGCCAGTCGCCGGGTGAGCGGGAATCGGGAAAGCGGGCGAGATGTTCAAGCAAAGCCGCCTTGTTGAGGCGCGGATCCGGGCACCAGGGTAATTGTCTGAGATCGGGCAGTGTTAGCAAGCGGGCGATGTCCAGTGCCGTTAGCTGGGGCGCCGGATCCAGCAGGCCGGCCTGAACCAGCTCGGCGATGGCTGGTTCGGTCGGGCCTACGTCGGCATAGCTCAGCCGGTTGACTCTGAATACCGGTCCTTTGCGCGTGTACAATCGCACCAGCAGACGGGCGGCAGGTTCGCTCAGTTCACGAAAACGGGTCAGAAAATTCTGGTCGGTTGAATCCAGCAGGTCGGCATAGCGTTCGCCGACTGTACTGACCAGTTGGCGGAAATTGTCGAGGTAGTAGCCTTCGGGCAGATCGATTTGCTCGGTCACAGGCATACGGGCATCACGCGGATTGGCTGAGGAAGGTTTCCAGAATCAGTTGAGCGGCCAGACTGTCGATGTCGGCCTGGCGCGCCCGGGACAGGCTAGCCCCCTGCAAGCCCAGATGGCTTCGGGCTTCGCGACTGCTGAGCCGCTCATCCACTGCTTCTGCGGGCAAACCATAACGCCCGTACAAGCGCTTGCGAAACTTGTTGGCGCGGGTGCCCATCTCGCTGTCGCTGCCGTCCATGTTGTACGGGATGCCGACGGCGAAGCCGACTGGTCGCCACTCGGCAACGAGTTTGTCGATGACTGGCCAGTCCGGAATGCCGTCGCGGGCGCGTAGGGTGGTGATCCCTGTGGCAGTGCCGGTTATGGTCTGGCCGGCAGCGACGCCGATCCAGGCCAGGCCAAAATCAAACCCCAGCCACTGACCGGCTGGCCGGGTCATGACGCATCCCGGCTGAACTGATTGTCGGTACGGAATTGCCAGGTGCGGATGATTTCCAGCTGGTCGTATTCCTGTGCCATCTCGGTGCTGAAGGGTTCAAAGGGGGCTGCCATGTGAACGATGCGTTTGGCCGCCTGATCGAGCAGGGCATGGCCGGAGCTCTGAGTGACCTCGACCGAGGCCAGGCTACCATCGGCCCGCATCTTGACTGCCAGTCGGACACTGCCTGAGAGCCGCTCCTGACGGGCAGCCTGCGGATAGTTCTGGTTGCCCACCCGCTCGACTTCTTCCAGCCAGTTAAAGACGTAGGCGGCATCCAGCGATCGACGCGCCGACACGGCGGTCAGGGTTCTGACCCGGGGCCGCTTGGCGTAGGTTTGGCGGCTTTCATCGAGCATGGCGCGCAGGGTGGCAACGTCGTTGATCTGGCTGATCATCAGCGGGTCGTTACTGGCCAGTTCCTCAACCGGAGGGGCTTCTTCCTCTGCCCGGTCCAGAGCGGTACGGCTGGTGTCGGTCCGGGTGGTCAGAATGCGCTTGCGCGCCGCTTCCAGCTCGGCAAAATTCAGTTGTTGCACTTCCGGCGTGGTGCGAAACACCTGGTTGTCTTCAATCTCGGCCTGCTCGGTGGAGGTCAGGCGGGCCGCTTCATCCTGAGTACCACTGCCTTGCTGATCGGCATCGGCCAGAAAATCGGCTTCGTCGAGCGGCGTGGGTTCGGTGCGGCTGTGCTGTGCCAGCGTGACATCCAGGGTTGGCGGGATGGAACGCGCTTCGGGGGCGGAGAACCCGACCCCGAAAATCAACAGGGCGTGCAAGCCAAGCGCCAGAAACAGCGTAAAGCTGAGTCGATCGATAGCGCCTACGCTGGCAGCGGTCGACATCAGGCCATTCCTCGCTTCCGGGCGATCAGATCCATCAGCTTGCCACCGATGTCGGTGTCGTACGCGGCATCGATCTCGCGTATGCAGGTCGGGCTGGTTACGTTGATTTCAGTCAGATAATCGCCAATGACATCGAGGCCAACGAACAGCAGGCCGCGCTTTTTGAGCTCGGGCCCGACCTGGGCGGCAATCCACCGGTCGCGCTCGGTCAGTGGCTGGGCACGGCCAGTACCGCCGGCGGCCAGATTGCCGCGGGTTTCGCCCTTAGCTGGCAGGCGGGCCAGGCAATAATCGACGGGCTCGCCGTCAATCATCAGAATGCGTTTGTCGCCATCCTTGATCTCTGGCAGGTATTTCTGGGCCATGGTTTGCGTCTTACCGTGTTCGGTCAGTGTTTCAATAATGACGGATACGTTGGAATCGTCAGGTTTCAGTCGAAAAATGGAACTGCCGCCCATGCCATCGAGGGGTTTGAAAATGACATCGCCATGCTCAGCGTGAAAGGCTTTCAGCAAGGCGGCGTTGCGAGTCACCAGATGCGGTGGTGAACAGTCCGGAAAGGCTGTGGCAAATAACTTTTCGTTACAATCGCGCAGCGCCTGCGGCTTGTTGACGATCAGCGTGCCCGCCTGCTCGGCACGCTCCAGCAAATAGGTGGCATAGGTGTATTCGTTGTCGAATGGCGGATCCTTGCGCATCAGGATAACATCAAGATCCGCCAATGGCGCGGCCTTGGCCGTTCCGAGTTCATAAAAGTGATCTGGGTCACGAAATACGCTTAAGGGCTGCATCAGGCCCATGGCCTGGCTGTTGTCCAGAAAAAGGTCGGCCGGGGTCATGTAAAACAGCTCCCAGCCCCGGTCCTGCGCGGCCCAGAGCATGGCAAGTGAGCTGTCTTTCTTGTAGGTGACGGTCTCTATCGGGTCCATCACGATGCCGATCGTTAATTTCATGTCTAGCCTCGGGTTATCATTGGCTGGTATGGTAATAGATGATTGGTATAGCAAAAACAACTTTCTTTACAGCCGTTTATAGCGGATAGCTAGATTCTGTGATAAAAGTTCTAGCCATGGTATTAGACAGCCAGTAACAGAGCGTCCGGGCATGACAGCGGTCGACGAAATACTCCGATTTTGGCTGTCGGGGTAGTGGCGTCGTGTTAGCAGGGGCGGTTTTTGCTACGCAGCAGGTTACAGGTAACCTGGCCTGCGAGCGTTATACAGCACATCAGTGCCAGCATGGGCCAGACATGCGGGCTCAATCACTGGTACGCTAACTGCAGCCCGGTACCCGATATACTGGTACTCAAAATATAGCTTTCAACCCTGGGATGACCTATGGATAACAGCTTTGAAAGCCTCAAGGTGATGGTCATTGACGACTCCAAAACCATCCGGCGCACAGCGGAAACGCTGTTAAAGAAAGTCGGTTGTGAGGTGATCACCGCGACGGACGGCTTCGACGCACTCGCTAAAATAGCCGATACCAAACCGGACATTATTTTTGTGGATATCATGATGCCCCGACTCGACGGGTATCAAACCTGTGCACTGATTAAGAACAACAGTGCCTTTAAAGAAACGCCGGTTATCATGCTGTCCAGTAAGGATGGCCTGTTTGACAAGGCGAAAGGCCGCATTGTCGGCAGCGATCAGTATCTGACCAAGCCTTTTGGCAAGGAAGAATTACTGGGCGCAATTCGGGATTACGTAAAATAATGACCGCATGCTTCGGCTGAGCGGTTTTTTGTTGTTGATTTACTGATTAAAAAATAAACGGGTGGACCATGGCACGGATTCTGATTGTAGACGACTCTCCCACTGAGACCTACGCGTTTCAGGGCATGCTTGAAAAGCATGGTCATGAAGTATTGACGGCTGATAATGGAGCCGATGGAGTCGCCCTGGCACGTCAGGAATTGCCGGACATCGTGTTAATGGACATTGTGATGCCCGGCCTGAACGGCTTTCAGGCGACCCGGCAGCTGACCAAAGGCGCCGATACCGCCCACATTCCGGTGGTGATTGTAACCACCAAGGATCAGGAAACTGACCGGGTTTGGGGTCGTCGGCAGGGTGCCAGTGGTTACCTGGTCAAGCCGGTCGCCGAAGATCAACTGTTGTCGACCGTCGAGGCTGTACTCGCCGGCAACCTTCAGGACTGACGGCACACTCATGGCCGACATGACTCCGATTCAGCTACTGCGGGACATCGCGCTGCGCTGTCGCACCCAGGCCGCAGGCCTGCCCGAGCAGCAGGAAGTGCGGGAAACCTGGAGCGGCATCGGGTTTCGACTGGGTGATCACTACTTTGTCGCGGCTATGGATGAAATTACAGAAATCCTGAACGTCCCTTCAGTAACCCGCCTGCCAAACGTCAAACCCTGGGTTCAGGGTGTATCCAATGTCCGGGGTCGACTGATCCCGGTGATTGACCTGGATCTGTTTTTCGAGACGCCCAGCCAGGAGTCCATGCGTAACCGTCGGATTCTGGTCATCGAGCAACATGACCAGATCGACGGTCTGATTGTGGATTCGGTAGAAGGCATGCAGTACTTCCCGGTGGATGATTTTTCCGGTGATGTCCCGTCATTACCCGAGACAATTAAACCCTTTGTGCGTGGCCACTACGTCCGTGACAGCCAGATCTGGACGGTGATCAGCATGGAGGATCTTTATGAACACGACGTTTTTCAGGAAGTGGCGGTCTGACCGTCATCGGGTGAATGATGCGGCCTGCGGGATACAGGCCGCACGCCCGGGGAAAGTTTGGCTGGAAGGGGGGTCGCTTGAGCGCCGTTCCGCAAGCCTGTACTTACGATACATGCAGTTACGAAGCATCATGTAGTTACGAAACTGATAATTACACGACTCACAATCAGAACGATTTTATTTCAGAAGCACAGCCTGAGGCCGAACTGGAGTTCGAACGATGAAACAAAGAGCCGGAAATTTACTAACCATCCTGGGCACCAACCGCTTGCTCAGTATTCTGCTGGCCGCGCTGCTGGTCGTGGTACTGGGCCTGTTTGCCGTGGTGTACCAGAATTTCAGATTGGGCGCCTTCGACCAGGAGTTGCTCGAACACGCGGGTGAGATGCGAGTACTGTCACAGGAAATCGCGAAGAACTCCTCGGAAGCTTCAGGCGGTCAGGAGCAGGCCTTTGGGCTGCTGCAGCGTTCACGTGCCGAATTCGAGGTGCGCTGGAACTATGTGCAACAGGGCAACTCCATCACGGGTACTCCGTCACTGGCACAGCACGCGCCACAGGTCGATATCAGCAGTCTGTCGCGTATCTGGAGCCGGGTTAGCCAGAACTCGGATTTGATCGTTGAATCCCAGGAGACCATTCTCGATTTGCACGAAACCGCTAACACCCTGTCCGAGCGGATTCCCGAGTTGCAGGTCGAGTACGACGAAGTCGTTGAGATTTTGCTGGAAACCGATGCCGGTGCAGGCCAGGTTGCTGTAGCCCAGCGTCAGGCATGGCTGGCTGAACGGATTGTCCGGTCGATTAACCGGGTTCTGGTGGGTGGTGAAGGTGCTGTGATGGCGGCCGACTCCTTCGAGCGCGACGCAGCATTGTTCCAGCGCGTTCTGGACGGCATGCTGAACGGTAACGCCAACCTCGACATTGAGCGTGTAGACGACATTGAAGCGCGTGAAGCGCTGGATGAAATTGCCAATCTGTTCCAGATCGTATCCGGCTCGGTCACACAGATTATGGCAACCTCTCCCGAGTTGTTCCAGGTGCGTGAAGCAGCCTCCAATATTTTTACCGACTCTCAGGTGTTGCTTGAGCAGGCGTCTACCCTGGCTGGCCAGATTCAACAATCGGCCGATACCCGGCCACTGAGCAATGCCCTGGTGATTTACGCCCTGGGTGCCCTGGCACTGGTGCTGATTGCCATTGCGGTATTCGTGGTAATTCGCGATACACAGAAAGACTTGCGTGAAACCGCTGAAACCAACGAGCAGAACCAGAACGCCATTTTGCGACTGCTGGATGAACTGGCCGACCTCGCCGACGGTGACCTGACCACTCAGGCGACGGTAACCGAAGACTTCACGGGCGCCATTGCCGACTCCATTAACTTCGCGATCGACCAGATGCGTCAGTTGGTATCGGCCATTAACTCGACGGCGGTGCAGGTATCGTCGGCCGCCCAGGAAACGCAGGCTACGGCCATGCACCTGGCTGAAGCTTCCGAGCACCAGGCGCAGGAAATTGCCGGCGCCTCGGCGGCGGTGAACGAAATGGCGGTGTCCATTGACCAGGTATCTGCCAACGCTGCCGAATCAGCCGCGGTGGCCGAGCGGTCGGTTGCGATCGCCAAGAAAGGTGCTGACGTGGTGCAATCGACCATCAACGGCATGGATAACATTCGTGAGCAGATTCAGGAAACGTCGAAGCGTATTAAACGACTCGGTGAATCCTCGCAGGAAATTGGTGACATCGTATCGCTGATTAACGACATTGCCGACCAAACCAACATTCTGGCTTTGAACGCCGCCATTCAGGCCTCCATGGCCGGTGACGCAGGCCGGGGCTTTGCGGTGGTAGCGGACGAAGTACAGCGTCTTGCGGAACGGTCTTCAGCCGCAACGAAGCAGATTGAAGCGCTGGTAAAAACCATTCAGAACGACACCAACGAAGCCGTTATCTCGATGGAGCAAACGGTGGCAGAGGTGGTCCGGGGTGCACGCCTGGCGCAGGACGCGGGTGTTGCTCTGGAAGAGATCGAATCGGTATCGAAGAACCTGGCCGACCTGATTCAGAACATCTCAAACGCGGCCCGTCAGCAGGCTTCATCAGCCGGCCACATCTCCAACACGATGAACGTTATTCAGGAAATTACCTCACAAACCTCGGCCGGTACCACTGCAACGGCGAAGTCGATTGGTAACCTTGCTCAGCTCGCGAACGACCTGCGTTCGTCGGTAGCCGGTTTCAAACTGCCGGACAGCGACGACGACCTGGACATGCTGGGTGCCCCGGAACTGGACGATGAGGTCGCTTAACGGCGGCCAAATCGGGTTCCCAGGGGCATCGGGACGCGTGGCTGTGTTTATGGTCATGCAGCGATGCACCGCTGATTGTGAATGAGGCTGTAACGTGGTGACCCAGAGCGCGTCCGTACATCAGGCTCCTGAATTGAGTGACCGTGCCTTTTTCACCTGGCAGGAGTTGCTGGAAGAGCGTCTCGGGTTGCAGTTGTCGGAACAACGACGCAGCTTTCTCAAGACCAGTCTGGCCATTCGCATGCGTGAGCTGGGGTTCACTGATTATCTGGATTATTACCGCTATATTCGCAGTGGTGATGCCGGGCTGATTGAATGGAATTGCCTGATCGACCGGGTAACGGTTCAGGAAACCCGTTTCTTCAGAGACCCGGCGGCGTTCGCATTAACACGTGATTTTCTGACGCGTCGCGTTCATGAAGTCACCCGGCCGCTGAGTATCTGGAGTGTTGGTTGTTCCACCGGTGAGGAAACCTACAGCCTGGCAATGATGACAGCCGATTTGTTGCGGCGTGAATGTGATCAGATCAGGCACTTTGGCGTAACCGGAACCGATGTGTCCTCCCGGGCTCTGGAAACGGCTCGTCAGGGTGTGTACCCGGCCCGGCGGGTTGAAATGTTGGATAAACGCCTGATCGAGCGGTTTTTTTCGCCTCAGGTGGGGCAATACCGGGTGGCACCAGCGTTGCAAGAAAGGGTGTGCTTTACGCGCCTGAATGTACTGGAGCTGGCTCGCTCACCGATGAAAGAGCTGGACCTGATTTATTGCCAGAATATGCTGATTTATTTTCGCAAGTGGCGCCGCAAGGAAATCGTGTCTGAACTGGCCAAACGACTGGCCAAAGGCGGCATGCTGGTGCTGGGCCTGGGCGAAGTTGTGGACTGGAAGATGCCTGAACTGACGCGCGTACCCGGTGAACGGGCGTTGGCCTACTTGAAACACAAATGAATACAAAGGGGTACAGGCATGGCAGAACGCCGTGATTATGTTGCACTGGAATGGGTCAAGGGAGAGATCTTCGATACGCTGAAACAGGCGCGTCAAGCCCTGGAAGCGTTCGTTGATACGCCCGAAGATACCACTCGTCTTCAGTTTAGCCTGGCCTACATCCATCAGGTAAACGGCACCTTGCAGATGGTCGAATTCTTCGGTGCAGCCTTGCTGGCTGAAGAAATGGAGCGTCTGAATCAGTCGATTGTGGACGGTGATATTCCACCCAGCCAGGATAACCTGGCGTTGCTGATGCAAGCCATTCTGCAATTGCCGAATTATCTCGAGAAACTCAAGCGCGGCCAGAGTGATCTGCCCGTGGTCATTTTGCCGTTGCTGAATGATTTGCGTGCGGCACGGGGCGAGCCTTTGCTCTCGGAAACGGCCCTGTTTACGCCGGATCTGTCTGCCTCACGCCGTTTTGTCGGCGAACCGGATACTCAGAGCATTGGCCAGTCGAGTGTGGTTCAACTGCTGCGCAAATTACGCCAGATGTACCAGCTGGCATTGCTGGGCTGGCTGCGTAACGAGGATACCGACAACAACCTTGAATACCTGGGCAAGTCGGTTCATCGGCTGGTCGGTTTAACCGAGCGCACCCCAATGGGCGCGTTGTGGCAAGTGGCGGATGCCTTTATTGCCGCGATGAAAGCCGGACGTATTGAACGTTCAGCGGCCATTACTGTCATTCTGCGGCACCTCGACGGTGCCATGAAGCGATTGCTCGCCGACCCCATTGGTGTAGCCGGGCAATACCCGCATGAAGATCAGCTCAAGAACCTGCTGTATTACCTGGCCAAGATAGACGCCACGGGTCTCAGCCGGGTGCAACATATACAGGACAGCTATCACCTCAGCCAGGCTTTGCCCAACGAAGCGGAAATTGAAACGCAACGGCAACGTCTGTCAGGGCCCGACCGTGAAACAGTGGGCAGTGTGGTCTCGGCCCTGCTTGAAGAGCTGGCAAGACTGAAAGATTCACTGGATCTGATGGTGCGCACCCGGGTTACCGAGTCGCGTCGTTTGTCCGAGCTGGAGCCTGGCATCAAGCAAATGGCCGATACCATGGCGGTATTGGGCCTTGGCAACCCGCGCCGGGTGTTGAATGAACAGCTTGAACTGATCAAGACCACACAGCAGGACCCTGAGCTGAAAGACGACGGTGTGCTGATGGACATCGCCGGCGCACTGCTATACGTAGAAGCCAGCCTGTCCGGTATTGCCAGCGACGCCAGCTTTGAGCGTGACGAATACGATGACGGCCTGGATGGTGCTCAGGAGGCAGTTGTTCGCGAAGCGCGCAATGGCCTGGAGCAGGTCAAAGACGCCATTGTCGAATTTATCGGGTCGCACTGGGATCACAGCAAGCTGGAAGCCGTGCCCCGCGATCTGAGCGGCATTCGTGGCGGTCTGGTCATGATACCGCTGGAGCAGGCGGCAACGGTTCTTAAGTACGCACAGGATTACGTTGAAGACCAGTTGCTGGGGAACAAGCGCACGCCGGAATGGCATGAGCTGGACGCTCTGGCCGATGCCATTATGGGGGTTGAATATTACCTTGAACGGTTGTCCCGTGATGGCAGTGGCACCAATCTGGATATTCTGCAGCGTGCCGCTGATTCAATTGCCAAACTGGGTTACACGGTAAACCTCTATCCGGAAGTCGACTCCGTCAATGAAAACAGCGCAGACGACACTGAGAATACCACCGACGCCGATGAAGATTTCCCGGATTTGTCGCTGCAGGAACTGGAGCTGGGTGACACTGGCGAGCTTGAAGACGCTGCCGATGACGAACTCGATATTGAGGCGATCGACGACTTCGAGACCCTGACCGACTGGGACGACGATATCGAAGCCAGGCCGGCAACAGAAGACGCTTTGCCAACGGCTGAAGTTGAATCCGGTGACTGGTTGTCACTGGATGAAGAAGACGATCTGCCCGAGCCGGACGATAAGGCCATTGCCGACAGCGTTGAACCGGAAACCACGGCAGAGGTTAACCCGGTCGAAGCCGGGGTACAGGAAGCCGACGACGATGATCTGATAGACGACGACATTCTCGAAATTTTCATCGAGGAAGCCGCTGAAGTTCTGGAAGCCATTCATGAGTTCTTCCCCCGGTACAAGGCTGATCCGTCCGACAGTGATGCACTGACCGAGTTCCGCCGTGCCTTTCACACGCTGAAGGGCAGCGGCCGCATGGTCGGCGCCAGTGTGGTGGGAGAAACCGCCTGGTCGATCGAAAACATGCTCAACCGTCTGATCGAGGGCAGCATTTCCCACTCGGACGACCTGGTGCGGGTGATCGAAGAGGTCACCGATGAAATCCCGGCGCTGATGACGGCGTTTGAAAAGAAACTAAAACCGGATACGGCCCGTGCCGACTACCTTGCCGCCATTGCTGATGCTTTGGCCAAAGGTCAGCCGGTAAGCTGGGGCGAGGCGTCTGCGGAAACACCCGAGTCGGCCGAACCGGCCGACGTTGACGTCGATATTGAATTGCCACGGGCGGAAGTTACTGACGCGTCAGACGATGAGTCGCAGTGGGCCGATTTTGACGAATTGCCAGTGGCCGAGCTCGAGGAGACCGACCTCGAAGACCTCGATTCTGACAGCTTCGAGATCGAGAACAGTGACGCCAGCACCGATACATTACTGGAGATATTTCAGGCTGAGCTGGCGAGTCATCTCGAATACATCGATCACTATATCGAAGAAGCGGAAGCGGCCTCTCTGTTACCGGATTCGCTGCAGCGCGCCCTGCACACCATTAAGGGCTCGGCGCACATGGCCAGCGTTGAACCGGTGGCGGTGCTGGTACAGCCTCTCGAACAGCTCGTTCGGGATATGCAGGAACGCTCCAAAGTCGCCGACGCGGGCTTTCTGTCATTACTGGGCGATGGCGTCGCACTGATTCGCCAGGCGTCTCAGGGTGAGTCGGTCGATACGGCAGGCTTCGAAGCCCAGGTGCAGGATGTTTACAACCGGGTGCTGCGTCTGGATCCCAGTCAGGAGCCGGATGATCCGGCCCTGATGTCCATTTTCATGTCCGACAGTATGGATCTGGTGCTGGGTGCCGAGACGATTCTGACCCGCTGGCGCGATGCCGGTGAGCCGGATGCCGAAGTCGACGCGCTGATTCGGGAGCTCAATACCCTGGCTCTGGCGTCTCAGGCTGTAGACCTGATGCCAGTAGCCGATCTCAGCCATAATTTGGCTCAACTGGTTGAGGGTGCCCGGAGCGAAGCGTGCGAGGCTGATGATCGTTTCTTTGAACTGGCCAATACGGGCCTGGAATCGCTGATTTCCATGATGGACCGTCTCGCGGCGGGCCAGAGTATTCGTCAGGATGCGTTGTTTGTAGAGCGGCTGCACCAGATGTTGCCCGATGCAGAGACAACCCCACTTGAACCGGCCGTTTCCAATAAAGATCAGGTCGACTCCATGATCCGCCAGGACCTTGAGTCCGCGGCTGAATTGGCGCCTGCGCCCATGCCCGTCGTCGCGGCAGCACAGCGCTACCGGGTCGAAGGCGATGCCGAGCTTGTGGACATCTTCCTGGAAGAAGCCAACGACATTCTCGACAGCATTCAGTCATCGCTCGAGAAATGGCGTGAAGACACCGATAACACCCTCGAAGTGGAAAGTCTGCAACGCGACCTGCACACCCTCAAAGGGGGTGCGCGCATGGCCGAGATTTCACCCTTGGGCGATCTGGCGCACGAACTCGAGTTTTTGTACGAGGGGTTGGCACAAGGCAAATATCAGGCCTCGGAAGGTCTGCTGGAATTGATTCAGCAGTGCCACGACCGGCTGGCGGTCATGGTGCAGGACATTGAATCAAGCATGAGCTGCGAGTCGGCTCCGGACCTGGTCGCGGCCATTAATCATTTCCGCAAGCATCCGGGTGCCCCCGCTCAGCCTGTCGACATGGCGCAGGCCCGGCAAGAGAGCAAGCCGGACCCTGAGCCGGAACCGCCCTTGCCGGATAATGAGCCGGATGAAGTCCTGCTCGGCGAACCTGAAGCGCCTGAAGCCGAACCAGAGGCACCGGCCCCTGCACCGGTAGCGGAACTGGCCGCTGATGTCGATCTCGACATATTGGAAATCTTCATCGATGAAGCGGGCGAGTTGCTGAACGAGCTCGAACAGGCCATTGAAGACTGGCAGGCAGAGCCCGGCAACGAAACCCATGCGGATGAAATGAAGCGCGTGCTGCATACGCTCAAGGGCGGCGCCCGTCTGGCCCGGCTGAAAGAGCTGGGCGACCAGAGTCACGAGTTCGAAACCTTTATTGTTCGTGCCCAGCAGAACAAGGACGCACTCGACGAAACCTTCTTCAACAACATTCTGTCCCGTCAGGACCAGTTGGTTCAGGGCGTCGAAGCCATGAACGCGCTGCTTGATGGCCATGCGAACAGTGGTGCCGGGTTTGGTCCCAGTGTGATTCAGATGGCCCGGGACCTTGAGGAAGATGGCTGGGATGATCCCGATCAGCCAATGGCCATTGGCAGTCCTGAACACAGTGAAACGGAAGCGCCGGCGGTAACGGAGCCCTCGGCGGAAGGCAATACACTGCCCGCCACCGACAGCCGTGAATCGAGTACCAATGTACTGCCCTTCAAGCGAAAGGAAGCTGAACGCAAGGCCGATAGCCGCCGCGCCCAGCCGCAGGAGACCGTTAAGGTTAATGCCAACCTGCTCGAAGGGCTGGTGAACCTTGCCGGTGAGACCTCCATTGCCCGTGCGCGACTTGAGCAGGAAGTCAGTGACTTTGGTTTCACGCTCGGTGAGATGGATTCGACCATTGACCGTCTGCGTGAGCAGGTCCGTCGGCTCGATATGGAAACTGAAGCTCAAATTCTGTTTCGCCAGGAGCGGGCCGAGGAAACCAACTACGAAGATTTCGACCCTCTGGAAATGGACCGCTACTCCCAGATCCAGCAGTTGTCGCGCTCGTTAATGGAAGCGACCTACGACCTGACCGAGCTGAAAGGCTCGCTGACCGACAAAACCCGGGATGCGGAAACCCTTTTATTGCAGCAAAGCCGTATTAACACGGAACTGCAGGAAGGCCTGATGCAAACCCGCATGGTGCCTTTCAACCGTCTGGTACCCAGGCTGCGCCGTATTGTTCGCCAGGTTGCCGGTGAACTGGGCAAACAGGTCGACTTTATTGTCGGCAATGCCGAAGGCGAGGTAGACCGTACGGTGTTGGAGCGGATGATTTCGCCGCTCGAACACATGTTGCGCAACGCGGTAGACCACGGTATTGAAGATGCGGATCAGCGTCTCCAGTCCGGCAAAACGGTGAAAGGCTCGGTGCGACTGGATCTATCCCGCGAAGGTGGCGACATCGTGTTACGTCTGTCTGATGATGGCGCCGGCATGAACGTTGACCGCATTCGCAGCAAAGCCATTGAGCGTGGCCTGATGGCGGCCGATGCCGACCTGAACGACCGTGAAATCCTGCAGTACATTCTCGAAGCGGGTTTCAGTACCGCCGAGAAAGTGACCCAGATTTCAGGCCGCGGCGTCGGCATGGACGTCGTCAACTCGGAAGTGAAACAGCTCGGTGGCAACATGGCCATCGACTCCCGCCTGGGTGAAGGCTCTCAGTTCACCATCCGCCTGCCGTTTACCGTGTCGGTGAACCGTGCGCTAATGGTCAACATTGAAGAAGACCACTACGCCATTCCGCTCAGCTCCATCGAGGGTATTGTGCGGGTCACGCCCAAGCAGCTGGCTGAGTATTACCGGCCCGATGCCCCACTGTTTGAATATGCCGGTGGCCGCTACCGCCTGGAGTATATGGGTGGCCTGTTGCGAACCGGAGCCACGCCCAACGTTGAGGGGCTTACCGCACCGGTTCCACTGGTGCTGGTGAAAGGCAGCGATGAACATCACTCCATGGCACTGCACGTTGACCGCCTGATGGGCAGCCGTGAAATCGTGGTAAAAACACTGGGGCCGCAGTTCAGTACGGTGCCCGGGGTATCCGGTGCCACTATTCTCGGTGATGGTTCTGTGGTGGTGATTCTGGACTTGGCCGCTCTGATTCGTAGCTCGCTGGCCATTGAACACTCCAGGGTCACTACGTTGCTGAAGCCCAAAACAGCCATTCCGGCACCGAAAAAACCGGTCCGCGACAAAGACAGCCCTTACACCGTGATGGTGGTGGATGATTCAGTAACGGTCCGTAAAGTCACCAGTCGCCTGCTGGAGCGTCAGGGCATGGAAGTGATTCTGGCCAAGCACGGGGCGGATGCTGTTGCCCAGTTGCAAGACAGGGTGCCGGATATCATGCTGCTCGACATCGAAATGCCCTATATGGATGGCTTCGAAGTGGCCTCGAGAGTGCGTCACGACAGCCGCCTTAAGCAGATACCGATCATCATGATTACCTCCCGAACCGGTGCCAAACACCGTGAGCGAGCGTTGTCGATTGGGGTGAACGAGTACATGGGCAAACCTTTCCAGGAAGGCCCCCTGGTCGATGCCATCAAGCGTTTGCTGGGCATAGAGGCGTGAACAGACCATGAGCGCGGTGACGGCGACCGGGACAACGTCCCAGCATAGCCGGGTTGGCATCATCGCCGACACCCCCCTGGTCCAGCATCTGTTGCAGGATGTTGTGGTCGGGGCCGGTTATGACGTTGCCGTCAATACCGACCCGGATCGTCTGAAACCCGCCCTGATGCATAATGAAACCATCCGGGTCTGGGTGGTGGAGCTGGAAAACCACGACCAGTGGGACGACTTTGTGCAGTCGCTGCTGGAAAGTACCGAGTCGCCCATTTTGTTTGGTGACGGGGTGATTCCCGCCCGCACCCATGAAGACTACCCGCGCTGGCAGCGACGCATGCAGGAAAAACTTCAGGCGCTGGCGCCGGCTGCGCAGCCAGCGGCAGAAGCCCCCATCTTCGATCTGGAGCGTTTGCGTGCTACCCGGCCACCACCGGTATACTCTTTGCCGGAGTCGCTGCAGCAGGCACCTAAAACGGAGCTTGGGCCGATTTGGGTACTGTGTGCTTCTCTGGGCGGGCCCGAGGCGGTTAAGCAGTTTCTGGACGTGTTGCCAGCAGAGGTGCCTGCGAGCTTCCTGTACGCACAGCACATCGATGCAGGCTGTGTTGATGCCCTGCAACAATCGATTGGCCGTCATACGCAATTGAATCTGGTTCATGCCGAGCATGGCCGGCAACTTGAAAACGGGCATGTCTATCTGGTGCCGGTAAACCATGAAATCCGGTTTACCGAGAACCATGGCATCGTCTGGCAAAACAATCCCTGGTCCGGGCCATACGGTCCCAGCCTGGATCATTTGCTGACCAACGTTGCTGCACAATTTGGCGCACGCGCGCATGCGATCGTTTTTAGCGGCATGGGCAGCGATGGTGCCATCGGTGCGGCCGATGTCCGCGCAGCCGGCGGCACTGTCTGGGTGCAGTCTGCCGACAGTTGCGTACAAAGTTCGATGCCCGACTCTGTGCAGCAGGTCGGCGCTGCCGATGACCGGGGAACCCCGGTGGAACTGGCCGAAAAACTTTTGATCTGGCTGGCTGAGCGTGTGACTCAGGTAGCCTGAAGACAGTGCCGCAGGCGTGGCAACAAGGTGAATAACGATGAAAACAGTAGCGCAAACCGATCAGGACGCCATTGTCGCCAGTCTTCTGGTGCCCATGCAGCAAAAGAATCTGCTGGTACCAAACGTCTCCATTGCGGAAGTGGTGCCGCGCTCCGAGCTGGAACAGGCTGACAATGCGCCACCCTGGCATCTGGGACATCTGCACTGGCGTGGCGAACGCGTACCGGTGATCAGTTTTGAAGTCGCCAATAGCCAGGTGCGAGGGCAGGATGTACGCGATGCCCGTATTGCCGTATTCAACGCGGTATCAAACCAGGCTAAAAGCCGTTTTTTTGGCATGCTGATTCAGGGTATTCCGCGCATGGTCAAGCTCGGCGATGCCGATGTCCGCGAAGACGGCCAGGCAACCAAAGCCCAGGCGGAAAAAATGGCCGTAATCACCCAGCTGGGCAAAGCCAGCATTCCCGATCTGGAATACCTGGAAAGTCTGGTGGCTCGGGTTAACTAACGCAACTTTGGCTTGGAGGCCCTGGTCCGCGCCGGATACCGGGGGTGTTCCTGTGGGGTCGGCGTGAATCCGTCCATGGAGCCTAGGCCGCAACATCCATGTTGCGGACTTCCCCACAGGAACACCCCCGGCAACCGCCGCTGGTCTTCTCAGCTAACACCGAGACCTGAGAATTACCAACCCCGCACCTGGTTCAGAGAAGACGCATCGCGTCGTTAATGCGCTGTTCCAGGCGCAATTTGGCGCGCACGTAGTGCAGCGTCTGCGCCTGTCCATAGGGCAGGCCAGCAATAATCCGGTCGGATAGGGCGAGGTCGGTGATGTACATGGGGTAGCGTAGCCCCTGGGCTCGTAGCCCGACAATGTAAGACGCCACAGCTGTGTAAAACCGGTCGCCCAGTTCCAGGGTACTGAACTCTTCCTCGTTGCAGATCATCTGGTATTCGTACTGTCCCTCACCGTGCCGGTCCATAAACGCCTGGATGTTGATAAAGCGGTTTTCCTGCAGCAGCCCCTGCAGGCGCTGGCGCTTCAGTACCGGCAGCTTGCTGCCTTCCTGGGTCATTTCAAAACAACTGATGCTGCGCTGATTCAGGTGAATGGCGTCTTCTTCACTGCGCTGGCGGTGCTCGGATATTTTCAGAAAGCGCAGCAAGGGTGCCAGCAGCGTTGACGCATTAAAATAGGGCTGGGTAAACCGCAGCACGGAAGCCTGCTCATCGAGCAAATAGACCGTCGCCTGACGGCCCGTTACCTGAAACACCACCAGCAGGCCACCATCGGCGGGTTGGGCTGACAAAACGACTTTCAAATGATTGCGCTGCGTTTCGAACAAACGGTCCGGGTAGATTGGGCAGCGTTCGGCTTGCTCGGTTCCCAGCCAGTCGATCAGGGCGGTTTCGGTATCGAAACTGACGGGTTTTAACTGTTTATCGCCCAGTTGCATGCCCTGAAACTGGTCGCCCAGGTTAAACAGGAACCTGAGGCTGGGGCCCCGGTGGGCGCGGTCCGCGGCTGTGATGGCATCGTCAAACAGATCCTGTACCCGCTTGCCAATAGACTGGGGGCGTGTTTGGTTGTGGCAATAGGCGCGAATCTCGGGGCGCCGGTTGATTTTCTGTTTGGCCAGTCGCGTCAGCAGGAACTGCAGCGCCTGGGTCAGTGCATCGGCCTGGGCAAAGCGTTCGACGGTGATCTCACCCCAGGAGTTTTCGACCACCACATCCAGAGTGCCCACCAGGTTCTCGCGCAGTGCACTGAAGTCGAGGCTGTTGCTGCGTTCTGAAATTTTTTGCAGACCACGGCGAGTGAGATGTTGCAGCGGGTCGTAGCCCAGGTTGATAAAGAGTAGAACCCGATCAATTTGCGCCGGTTGCGAGTAAGTATGGTGAGGCTTGTCGAGGCTAGCCGAGGGTAAAACCTGGCGCAGGGTGGCCAGGGTTTTGCGCACTTCAAATTCCGTTGCCTGGCCCTGCTGGCTGAAGATGGGAATGTGCAGGTGAGCGTCGAGCAGGCCGTTGAGATGGCACCATAACAAGGCTTCAAGAAGGCCGGGTGCCGACTTCAGGGGTGTTTCCTGGTCCATATCCGAATCTGGTTCGCGGGTGTAGACGGCCCAGAAGTTGTCACCTTCGGCCCGCTGGCTCGGGCGTTCGTAGATGCGCACTTTCTCATAGCTGAAGTCGACGTCCTGGCCGAAGCGTATGAAGTCGATCTTACCGCGACGACGGTCAAAGGCAGCGTGCAACTTGCGGCTGATGATCAGCAGGTCTTGCTGGCTCATCAGGTGATTGCTCTGATGCTCGGCGGCAAACTGAGTCAGAAAACGGTAGCTGTGGGTCAGTTCGCTGACCAGCAGTTTGCGCTCGCGCATGACATCGGTCACCGACCAGTTGCGGTGCGAGTCCAGATGCGCCACTTCAGCGCTGGTCCAGCCCCATTCATTGATCAGCTGTTGCATCAGCTGGCGTCGCCAGCTCTGGGCTCGGGCCGGCCGGCTCAGCGCGATGCCTACCTTGAAATAGAAGCAGCGACGCACCAGGGCCAGACGATCATGCTCTTCCCGTTCTCTCAGGTAGGTTTCAATGCGGCGGTAGAGTTGAATATAAGGGTCGAGGTCATTCAGCGTCAGAAAGTTGTTGTAGATCGCTGACTTGAACTGATGCGCGAGGCTGGTGACCGTCGGGAACTCCCGCGCGTAGATTTCCAGCAGCAACAGCTTCAGCACGGATTTGTGCGGTGATTCGATGCCTTTGTACAGCTGCCACATGCCGGCACCTATAAACTCACCCGGTGGCAGTGAGGGCAGGGGGCCGAAGTTAATCTGTTCGTCACGGCGAATCAGGCTTTTCGACTGATAGTGCTCAAGCAGGGCCTCGTGCTCGGCTTCCCGGTCACTCGGTACCAGCCACCAGGCAGGCAGGGCACCGGCCAGCCATTGACCGGTTCGGTAGAACTCATCCAGCAGCAAAAAGTGCTGGGTTGAACCGCAGTTCTCCCCGGTCAGGGAGCGCTGATCACTGCCCTGAAAGTGCTGGGCGTTCATTAGGAAGATGTGCACTTCCAGGTTGAAGCCTTCCGCCCAGGCGCTGATGGCGCGGGCTTTTTCTTCCAGCAAGAGGATCTGGCTGCGATCCAGGTCGGGCTTGTAGCACAGCCAGAGATCGAGATCCGAGGTGGTCGACTGGGCTACGCTGCCACTGGAACCCATCAGGTAGAGACCCATCAGCTGCGCGTTGTAGTTGCGCAGCTGGGAGGCCTTCAGGGTGCGGTTAAAGGCCAGCGCCAGCGTGACCGCAGCGTTAGAGGGTTGGTATTGCACCAGTCCGGACGGTACCGAGGGGTCTTCGAGGTACCCGGGGAGGCCGGGCAGATGGGTGTGAAACAGTACTGGCAGCAAATCGAGACATTGTTGCTGGCGTACCTGAAGGCTGTCTCGCAGGCGGGCCAGGCGACCTTCATTCACCGTCAGGAAGCGTCGCTGTGTCTCAAGCAAGGCTTCGCGGGTGGCATTGTCAGGCGTCAGAACGGTACTGGTTTCGGTCACGGAGTTGGGCTCTGCAGCAAGGCATGGGTTGGCACGTCGGGTTCGGAAAGCTGATAACGGAAATTATTTCGTCGTGTTATCGGCAGAATGTGAATTACTTCAATAATTAGTGTAGCCGAAACCCGGTACTTTCCTAAAGAGGCAGACTCCGGTTTGTCATTTCAGCTGTTATACTTTGTTACAAAGGTAGCCAGGCTGAGGGGGTACACTCTGGCCTGCGTCAGCCAGCGCCGATGCGCGGCGACCGTAATTCGGTGGCGCATTGATCGAACCCAGTCTTGCCAGTGAAGTGGATCAGAGATGCAGACAGAACAACAAAAGCGCATCCTGGTTGTGGACGATGATGAAGACATCCGCGACCTGTTGAAAGAATACCTTGAGAAAAACGGTTTTTCGGTCATAACAGCGGCTGATGGCCAGGCCATGCGTCAGTTCTGGCCCGCACAGCGCCTCGACCTGATCGTACTGGACATCATGATGCCTGGTGACGACGGCTTTACCCTGTGCAAGGAGATTCGCGCCCGTTCCCGCATTCCCATCATCATGCTGACCGCCGGTTCAGACGAAACCGACCGCATCATCGGCCTTGAACTGGGCGCTGATGATTACGTGGGCAAGCCCTTTAACCCTCGCGAATTGCTGGCCCGTATCAAGGCCGTATTGCGCCGCTACGAGGAAGGTGCCGAGCACCGGACGGGTCTGGATGGCCAGCAGCGGCTGCGATTCGGTTGCTGGACTCTGGATGTGACCAACCGAGAGCTGACCAGCCCGGAAGGTGATGTTCAATCGTTGAACGGTGCCGATTACAATTTACTTCAGCTGTTTTTGTCACGCCCGGGCGAAGTGCTCAGCCGGGATGACCTCAGTCTGCATCTGCGTGGCCGGGATGCCAGCCCCTTTGACCGCTCCATCGACGTGCAAATTAGCCGTTTGCGCGGGCGTCTGAATGATGATGGCAAATCCCCTCAAGTGATCAAGACCGTGCGTGGTGCGGGCTACATTCTTACGGTGCCGGTCGTCGTGGACAACGGTTAATGCTGCGTTTCACATCTCTGTACAGCCGATTACTGGTACTGATGGTGCTGGGGCTGATCAGCGCCTTCGCCATCAGTAACTATGTCTGGCTGTATTACCTCGAACATCAGCGCGAATCCCAGGCCGAATCCATGGCCCGGGATCTGGCCTTTTCCATGGGGTCGACCATCGAGTTCATTCGTGCCTACCCGACCGAGTACCGGCACCTGATCATCAATCAACTCAGGGACATGGGCGGGTCGCGGTTTCTGGTATCGGTCAACGAAGCGTTTATCGAGGTTAGCCCGGTGCGACCATCTGGCGCCAAAGACCGCTTTCTGGCCACCTTCAATCTGGCGATTGAAGAGAAGCTGGGTCAGCGTTTGTCGGGTTTGAATGCCACCTTTGCCGACCCGCGCCTGCTGAACGTTTATAAAAACGATGTGTTGCTGGTCGATCTGCCGCCCCGATGGGCCCAGAACACTCTGATACTGGAGCCTGATCCGCCCCAAGTGGTGGTCGCCCAGGTACCCATTGGCGAAGACGAGTGGCTGTACCTGGCCGGTTTACTGCCGGACCCGTTCTTTTTTGACCAGACCGAATACCTGGATCGCGGGCAACTGCTGTTCCTGGTGATTCTGATGTTGATTCTAGTGGTGATTCTCTGGGTAGTGGTGCGCTGGCTGACGCGGCCGCTGTCGAATCTGGCGGCCGCAGCTCGGGAGCTGGGCACCGATATTCATCTGGCGCCTCTGGCTGAAACCGGTACCCGCGAGGTGAAACAGACTGCCCGCGCCTTCAACCTGATGCAGGAGCGCGTGTTGCGCTTTGTGGATGACCGGGAGCGGATGTTCTCGGCCATCTCGCACGACCTCAAAACCCCCATCACCCGCTTGCGTCTGCGTGCGGAAATGATGGAGGAGTCGGATGCCAAACCGCGGATGATCAAAGACCTTGACGAGCTGGAAGCCATGGTAAAAGGCGCGCTGGATCTCGGGCGCAGCACTGACGTGCATGAAGATACCCAGCCAATCGACATTAATCAGCTGGTTCGCGAGCTGGCCGAAGACCTTGAACTGCTCGGATACCACCCGGAAATCCGCGGCGAGGCCCGGCGCCCCTATTTCGGCAAACCTCTGGCACTGAAGCGGTGCTTGTCCAACCTGGCGCATAATGCGGCTTTTTATGGGACCCAGGTGGGTATTGATATTGTCGACAGTCGCCATGAACTGAAGCTGTACATCGTGGACAATGGTCCGGGCATTCCCGAAGAAAAACTCGACAGCGTATTCGAGCCCTATGTGCGCCTGGAGACTTCCCGCAACCGCAATACCGGCGGGGCAGGACTGGGCTTGAGCATTGCCCGCAACATCGCTCACGCTCATGGAGGCCAGCTGCGTCTGCGCAATCGCATCGGCTCGGGTCTGGAAGCAGCCGTGTTGCTGCCGCGGCGTTAGTGGGACAAGCCTGAACACGGGCTTGGCTTGACGGCGTCAATTGGCTATAGTCACAGAACTTGAACGATTGGTCAGATTACAAGAGGTGCTCATGTCCACTCCCCACATCAACGCCAAACCTGGCGATTTCGCTGAAACCCTGCTGATGCCGGGCGACCCGCTGCGTGCCCAGTACATCGCCGAGACCTTTCTGGACGATGCACGCCGGGTAGCGGACGTACGTAACATGTATGGCTATACCGGCACCTATAAAGGCAAGGCGATCTCCATCATGGGGTCCGGCATGGGCGTGCCATCGATGTCGATTTACGCCAAAGAGCTGATTACCGACTACGGCGTTAAAAACATCATTCGCGTCGGTACCTGCGGTGGCGTCGCGGCAGACATCAAACTGCGCGATGTCATCATTGCCATGGGTGCCAGCACCGATTCCGGCGTTAACCGATTGCGACTGCGCGGCTATGACTTCGCGGCCCTGGCCGATTTCGGGCTGATGGAGAAAGCCGTTGCGGCAGCCCGCGCTGCCAGCATTCCGGTTCGAGTCGGCAACGTATTCACCTCAGACCTCTTCTATTCACCCGACAGTGAACTGATGCCTGCGCTGGAGAAGATGAATATCCTCGCCGTCGATATGGAAGCGGCCGGTCTCTATGGCGTCGCCGCCGAATATGGCGCGAAGGCGCTGACGGTCATGACGGTAAGTGATCACATCATTCGTGGCGAAGCGACGTCGGCAGAAGAGCGCCAGACCACCTTCAACGACATGATAAAACTGACGCTGGAAGCAACGCTGAGCATTGATGAATGAGCCAACCCGAAACTGAATTGAAGGCTGCTGCGAAAGCGGTGGCTGCACACGCTTATGTGCCTTACAGCCAGTTTCCGGTGGGTGCAGCCCTGCGGACTCGCAGTGGCGAGGTGTTCTCAGGCTGCAATATCGAAAACCGTTCCTATCCATTGGGCATGTGCGGTGAGCGCAACGCCATTAACACGGCCGCCGCAACCGGCGTGCGTCCCGGTGAGATCACCGAACTGGTGGTTTTTATGCCGGGCGAGCATTTGTTCTCGCCTTGTGGTGGCTGTCGTCAGGTGATCGCCGAGTTTATGCCAGCTGATGGCGTTGTCTGGGCGACCAATGATGGTGAAGCCTACAAGCGCTGGACGGTGGCAGAATTGCTGCCGGACGGGTTTAGTTTCGAGGGGTTGTAAGGTGCTGTTAAACAGCGGTTAAACCCAGTCCCCGAGGGGGTTCGACAAGCTCACCCCGAACGGAATGTACCAGGTGGCACTTCAGACCACCACCCGTTCGCCCTGAGCTTGTCGAAGGGTCTTGGGGATCAGAACCAACCAGAGTTTAACGCTCATCCCCAAGGGGGTTCGACAAGCTCACCCCGAACGGAATGTAACAGGTGGCACTTCAGACCAACGCCCGTTCGCCCTGAGCTTGTCGAAGGGTCTTGGGGATCAGGACAAACCAGAGTTTAACGCTCATCCCTAAGGGGTTCGACAAGCGCATCCCGAACGGAAGAGTGAAAGGTGGCTGCCATCACAACTCTCCTTGCCCCTACAAACTTTCCCACAATGTATTAAAAATAACCTGCTGTGTGTTAGCGATGGTCGGGGAGTTAATCACCACGGCTGTCGGTAAATCACCATGACTCAGTGAGATCATCGCCACCTTGGGCGGGTAGATGGCAATGTAACTGCCGGCCCGGTCACTGGAGGGCTCGTTGATCCACTTACGATCAGCCAGTGCCGCTTCTTCACCGCCTTCACCAATCGCGATTACCTTAACCTTGATGCCCATCTTGACCCGCTGGCGGGTGTAGTTTGGGAATGGGCGATACAGGTATTTCCGGATCGCCTTGGCCGAATAAATGCAATAACTGCGGTTTTCCTGTTCGCTGACGGTGGAGAGGATGTCTTTCAGCACCAGTTCGATACCGTCATCCCCTTCGTAATAGTGCACGTCGGCATTGCCGGTAGCCGGGCGCAAATGGCTCAGTTCGGGAATGACTTTGTCGTCCAGCAATTCCAGCGCTTCAGTCACTTGCTGCTGGTGATTGAGGGCCAGTTCCCTGAGGCGTTGCGGCGGCTCGGCACTGAAATGCCGGCGCTTGCCTTTGGGAAAGTAGCTGACCACGCCTTTCTGCTGCATGCGCTTGAGCAACTCATGGGTGGTGCCCCGGTTGATGCCAGCGCGATCGGCGATATCCCGGATCGAGGCCGGGCCGGATTGCAGCAGCGCCAGATACAATCGGGTTTCCCGGGGCTCCAGGCCGAAGATCTGCAGGACTTCGGCCGTGTTCATTGGGCCTCCCTGGGGGCGAACATAAAGACATCGCTGAGCATGGCGTCGCGACGAAAACCTTTGCTGCACAGGCTATCGAGTACGGTATAGACCATGGCTGGCGAGCCGCAGCAAATGGCCTGACACTGGTTCAGATCGCTGTGGTCGCCAAGAATGCTGTGCACCAGCATCTGGTGTTTGTCGTCCCAGTGGCTGTGCTCGGAGATCAGTGCAGAAACGTGAATATTATCGTGCAAGTCGGCCCAGTTTTCGGCTTTTTGCAGCATATACAGCTGACTCAGCCGGTGCCCCGACCAGTACAGGTGAATGGAGCGCCGGGTGTGCTGGGAAAGAAGATCTTCAACAATGGATTTAACCTGGCTGAATCCGGTTCCCGATGCAATCAGTAACAGGGGGCCGTCTTCTTCAGGTAATACCTCGAGCCGGCAGTCGCCGCCCGCAGGGGCGAGCTCAACGGAGTCGGCATCTTTCAAATAGTCGATCAGTGCATCCGCCTGGTCGGTGCCCGTTTGAATGTGCAACTCCACACAGGGACTGCTCGGACTGCTGGCGATGGTGTAATACAGCGAGGTGAAGCCAGGAATCATAAGCTCGGTAAACTGACCGGCACAATAGGAATAGGGGGTGAGCGGCTTGAGTTGAACCATCCAGACACCACCGCTGAGCTTTTTCAGATCGTGCAGGGTGGCGGTCGTGGTGGCGGATGCTTGAGACACAGGGTGGCTCCGTTTGGTTAATGTCAATGGACATTATACACAGTGGAGCAACCCCGGTGGAACCCTGGCGGTCAGGCTGCCAGGCGCTGTTCTGTCGCAGTCTCCTCCTGGTCGATCAGGGTAAATGCCTTTGGTTGAGCACCCCCGAATTCGACCAGAATCTGCTGAGTCTTGTTCAATGTCAGTAGCTGTGGCCAGATATCGGCCAGAACGGTCTGCACATAGTTATCACCGGCGGCAAACTCAACAGCGCGGCTCACCGTGGTTTGCCGCGACAGTTGCCACAGATGCACGATATCGATCAGCACAATAAAACCGTTCAGAATCGCTACCGGCCAGGAGCCAATCAGCAAACCATAGCTGGCAAAGGAGCCCGCGCCGACCAGATTGATCCAGCGCAGCTTGCGAATATCGCTCATCATCAGGGAAATGGCGATCAACGCCGAGCCCAGGTAGCCGTAGAGCTCCAGCCAGTTCAGTTCCAAACCGTTCATCAGTGTGCCTTGAGTTATAAAGTTGACTTAATGGTCAGGATTATAAAGGCACATGATGTTCGATCCAAGTGGCCAGAGTGCAACACTGTGTTCACCAGGTAGCACTAAAATCCCAGTTCCTGCATCAGAGTGTCAACCCGGGCAGACACTTCCGGGTCTTTGACGATGGCCCGGCCCCATTCCCGGTCGGTTTCGCCCGGCCATTTGTTGGTCGCATCCATTCCCATTTTGGAACCAAGGCCGGCTACCGGACTGGCAAAGTCGAGATAATCGATCGGCGTATTGTTGATCATCACCGTATCCCGGCTTGGGTCCATGCGGGTAGTGATCGCCCAGATCACGTCGTTCCAGTCGCGGGCATTCACGTCATCGTCCACGACAATCACATACTTGGTGTACATAAACTGGCGCAGGAAGGACCAGGCGCCCATCATCACCCGCTTGGCGTGGCCGGGGTACTGCTTCTTCATGCTGATCACTGCCATGCGGTAAGAACAGCCTTCGGGCGGCAGATAGAAGTCGACAATTTCCGGAAACTGCTTCTGCAGAATCGGCACGAACACCTCATTCAGGGCTACGCCCAATACCGCCGGTTCATCCGGTGGGCGGCCGGTAAAGGTGCTGTGATAGATCGGGTCGGTACGGTGCGTCAGCCGCTCAACGGTAAACACCGGGAAGCGTTCCACTTCGTTGTAATAGCCGGTGTGGTCACCGTAAGGCCCTTCGTCGGCCATCTCTTCGGGGTACAAGTAGCCTTCGAGAATGATTTCGGCACTGGCCGGCACCATCAGATCGTGCGTCTTGCATTTGACCAGTTCAGTCCGGCTATCGCGCAGCAAACCGGCAAAGGCATATTCCGACAGAGAGTCCGGCACGGGAGTGACCGCACCAAGAATGGTCGCAGGGTCAGCCCCCAGCGCCACGGCAATCGGAAACGGCTCGCCAGGCCGCTCTTTCTTCCAGGCCTGAAAATCAAGCGCGCCACCGCGATGCGACAGCCAGCGCATGATCAGTTTGTTCTTGCCAATCACCTGCTGACGATAGATCCCCAGATTGGTGCGGCCGCCGTTGGGTCCCTGGGTAATCACCAAGGGCCAGGTGACCAGTGGCGCGGCATCTTCCGGCCAGCACGTCCAGATGGGCCATTGCGACAGATCCACGTCAGGCCCTTCGAGCACTACGTCCTGGCAAACCGCCTTGCGCACGGTCTTGGGTGCCATCGACAGCACTTTCCTGACCAGTGGCAGCTTGTCCCAGGCGTCTTTCAACCCCTTGGGCGAATCCGGTTCTTTTAAATAGGCCAGCACCTTGCCAATCTCACGCAGGTCCGCCAGTGATTCGGCCCCCATGCCCATGGCCACCCGCTCGGGCGTACCAAAGAGGTTGCCCAATACCGGAATGTTGTAACCCGTTGGGTTTTCGAACAACAGCGCCGGGCCTTGCTGACGCAAAACCCGATCGCACAGATCGGTCATTTCAAGATGGGGGCTGACCGGCTGAGTCACGCGGCGTAATTCACCGCGTGCTTCCAGCCCGGCGAGAAAGTCTCGGAGGTCTCGGTATTTCATCGGGTCCGGCATACCTGCTAAAAAGGAAAGACCGAATGCTAATGCATTGGCGGCAATATGACGAATGTGAAGGGGGTGTCGTGTTCTGAGTTAGAAATTCGATGGCTAATCGGTGAGGAGGCAACCTGTACTGATGTGCCGAGAGGGCCACCGGGTACGTCTACTGACGGCACGCCGTAAACCCCTCCCTGGGGGCTCGGAGACCACATCCATGTGGTCTAACGGCCGTCAGTAGACGCACCCGACAGCCCTTTGATCACCTCGGGTTAAATCATCACGAATTTCTAACTCAGAACACTTACTTGGGCGGTTGCACAAAACTTAGTGCTGGGTACCGGGTACACCTAACCGGGGAAGTCTGAGGCATGGATGCCGAAGCCTAGGCCCCATGGAAGGGTTCACGCCGACCCCGGTTAGGTGTACCCGGTGCCTGGCACGGACGACTGGCACCCAACCCAGCCAACCGTTCAACCCGGGGGATAATTAGAGCTGCTTAGCCTGAATGAACTGTGGCTCGCGACTGGCGCCGGCCTTACTAAGCCTGTCGAGGTAGGTTTGCCAGTAGGTTTCCTGGTCGTCGCCCAGCTTGCGCAGATAGGCCCAGTCGTAGAGGCCGGAGTCGTGTCCGTCGTCGAAGGTGATTTTGATGGCGTAGCGGCCGGTGGGTTCGATGCCGGTGATGGTGACGTAGCGCTTGCCGATTTGCAGGACTTCCTGGCCGACGCCGTGTCCGCGGACTTCGGCTGAGGGGGAGTGTACTCGAAGGAACTCGGCGCTTAGGCGATGGTTTGTGCCGTCGGCCCAGCCCAGTTCCAGTTCTGCGGCTTCATTGTGGTAGGTGATGCGTTTGGGGGCCGTACTCATGGCGGTGCCTCCATGGCGGCGGAGCCGGGCTCCGCCGCCGGCCGGTTAGAGGATAAAGCGGCTCAGGTCTTCGTTTTTCGACAGCTCGCCCAGGTACTTGTCGACATAGGCGGCGTCGATGGTCACCTTTTCGCCCCCCATTTCGCTGGCACGGTAGGAAAGATCTTCGAACAACCGTTCCATAATGGTGTGCAGGCGACGGGCACCGATGTTCTCGGTGTTCTCGTTAACCTGGTACGCCGTGTTGGCCAGGGCTTCAATGGCATCGTCGGTGAACTCGATGTTCAGGCCTTCGGCCTGCATCAGCTCCTTGTATTGCTCGGTGATGCAGTAGTCCGGCTCGGTCAGGATGCGTTTGAAATCTTCCGGCGTCAGCGCATTCAGTTCGACCCGAATTGGCAGGCGGCCCTGAAGCTCAGGAATCAGATCGCTGGGTTTGGCGAAGTGAAAGGCACCGCTGCCGATGAACAGAATGTGATCGGTGCGGATCATGCCGTATTTGGTGGTGACGGTGCTGCCTTCGATCAGCGGCAGCAAATCGCGCTGCACACCCTCGCGGCTGACATCACCGCCGCCCCGGTTTTCGGTTTTGGCGATTTTATCGATTTCATCGAGGAAGACGATGCCATTCTGTTCGACGGCCTGCACCGCTTGCTGGCGCAGTTCGTCTTCGTTGACCAGTTTGGCGGCTTCTTCATCGGTCAGCACACGCATGGCGTCTTTCAGCTTCATCTTGCGCTTCTTGGTGCGTTGCTTGCCCATGTTGGAAAACATGCTCTGCAATTGGCTGGTCATCTCTTCCATGCCCGGGGGCGCCATGATCTCTACGCCGCCGGATTGCTCGGCCACTTCCAGCTCAATTTCCTTGTCGTCCAGTTCGCCCTGGCGAATCTTCTTGCGAAAGATCTGACGGGTGCTGGAATCGGTTTTCGGGGCGTCTTTCTCTTCGTTTTCTTCGCTGTAACCGCCTCGTGCCGGTGGCAGCAGAATGTCGAGGATACGGTCTTCGGCGGCGTCTTCGGCGCGCGGCCGGGCACTGAGCATAGCCTGCTCGCGGAACATCTTTATACCGGTCTCGGCCAGGTCGCGGACGATGCTTTCGACATCGCGGCCAACGTAACCGACTTCGGTGAACTTGGTGGCTTCGACTTTGATGAAGGGAGCATTGGCCAGCTTGGCCAGGCGACGGGCAATTTCGGTTTTACCGACACCGGTGGGGCCGATCATCAGTATGTTCTTGGGGGAGATTTCTTCGCGCATGCGCTCATCGAGTTGCATGCGGCGCCAGCGGTTGCGCAGGGCGATGGCCACGGAACGTTTCGCCTGGTCCTGGCCGATGATGTATTTGTCCAGTTCATGAACGATTTCGCGCGGGGTCATGGTTGACATCAGATACCTCGTTACAGCGCTTCAAAAACGGCGTTGTGGTTGGTGAATACGCAGATATCGGCTGCGATATCCAGCGCTCGCCGCGCGATGGCGTCAGCGTCCAGTTCGGTGTTTTCGTGCAGGGCCCGCGCTGCCGCGAGCGCATAGTTGCCGCCGGAGCCGATGGCGACGATGCCATGTTCCGGTTCAACCACATCGCCGGTGCCGGAGATCACCAGGGTGGTTTCCTTGTCGGCGACCACCAGCATGGCTTCGAGCCGGCGCAGTGCCCGGTCGCTGCGCCATTCTTTGGCCAGTTCAACGGCTGCACGGGTCAGGTGGCCGCTGTGCTGCTGCAGGTGGCCTTCGAATTTTTCAAAGAGGGTGAAGGCATCGGCGGTGCCACCGGCAAAGCCAGCGATCACTTTTTCGTGATACAGGCGGCGTACTTTGCGGGCGTTGCCTTTCATTACGGTGTTGCCCAGGGAGACCTGGCCGTCGCCACCGATCACTACGGTGTTGTCGCGACGCACGGAAACAATCGTCGTCATCTCTACATCCATTGAGGCTTTGTCGGGTATGTGGGGGCGGGCGACAAATTTCAAAGTGTTGGCGGGGCGTAAAGGCGGATGTTGAATCTCAAGTTTCGGAGTTCGCGGTTAGCTTTGTAGTCAGTCGCCCGCACCGGCCACCAGGTAGGGCTATCGAGGGTCGGCGTTAACCCATCCATGGGGCCTGGTCCGCAGCATCCTTGCTGCGGACCACCCTCGATAGCCCTACCTGGCATCCGGCGCTAATCTTTTACTAGCGAACTCCGAAACTTGAGTTGAATGACCCCGAAGGCCGTCGGGGTCATTCAACGTCAGTTCAGATTGCGCACCACGACTTCGTGGTCGAGTTCCGCCAACACATCCTGTGCCCGGTTAAGTCGTGAACGATTGTCAAAGGGCCCGACCATCACGCGATGGAAAGTGCCTCGGTCGCCGAGGTCGACGGTACTCAGATGCGCTTCAGTCAGGCCGTTGATGATCAACTCGGCGCGTAACCGGTCGGCATCGGCGACCCTGCTGAAGGAAGCAACCTGAATAATCCAGCGCTCAGCGGCAGCTGGCGTTGCTGGCGCCCGGGTGTCCCTCGGCGCATCGTCGGCCCCTGGCGGGGTATCTGCTTCCGGCCGGGTCAGTTGAATCGGCACTTCATCGTCGCGCAGCAGCCGGTAGAACTCGAATGCCTGCTCCAGCGACGGTGTGGTCGATGTTTCTTCTTCCGGTTCCGCAATTGGCTCAGGGTCTGTTTCTGCTGAAGAGCGCGACGGAATCTGAATTTGCTGCACCCGGTCGCGTACCGCCTGAGCGCCCTGGCCATCGGCCGGAATCTGGCTGAGGTAAGTCAGGAAACCCACAAAGGCGACCGATGCAAGCGTAGTAAACACCCACACCCAGCGCGGAATGCGGCTGCGTTCCGGCGGGGGCGGTGGTGGCTTGTTGGCGAAATCGCGCGCCATGGTTACATGCTCTCCGGTGCACTGACGCCGAGCAGGTCCAATCCATTGGCCAGTACCTGGCCAACGGCGACCGCCAGGGCGACTCGGCCATTCCGCAATTCGGCGTCATCGACCAGCATGCGGTTATTGTTGTAATAGGCATGGAACTGGCTGGCCAGATCTTTCAAAAAAGTTGCGATGCCTGCCGGTTCCAGCGACTGGCCGGCATGGGCCACGGCCTCCGGATAGCGCCGTAGCTGGGTCATCAGCGCCCGTTCGTCGTCCAACTCCAGTTTGCTCAGAGCGTCGATGCCCTGTTGCTGGTCGTAGCGGAGGCCTTCCTGTTCGAGCTTGCGCAGCAATGCATGTACCCGGGCATGGGCGTATTGAATGTAATAGACCGGGTTGTCGTTGCTTTGGCTGCGTGCCAGATCGATATCGAACGTCAGTTGCGAGTCGGCGCGGCGGGAGACCAGGAAGTACCGGGTAGCGTCGCTGCCGACTTCGTCGATGAGATCGCGCAGGGTGACATAGTCGCCGGCCCGCTTGGAAATCTTAACTTCTTCACCGCCTTTGGTAACCATCACCATCTGATGCAGCACATAGTCCGGGTAGCCTTCCGGAATACCCAGTTGCAGTGCCTGCAGACCGGCACGTACCCGGGTGACGGTACTGTGATGGTCCGCGCCCTGTTCGTTGATCACGCGCTTGAAGCCGCGGTCGAACTTGTCTTTGTGGTAGGCAACGTCCGGCAGGAAGTAGGTGTAACCGCCGTCCCGCTTGCGCATGACGCGGTCTTTGTCGTCACCAAACTCGGTGGTTTTCAGCCAGAGGGCGCCATCCGACTCATAGGTGAAGCCTTGCTCGATCAGGCGCTGCACCGTCGCTTCCACCTTGCCATCGTCGTACAGCGAGGATTCCAGAAAGAAGACATCGAACCGCACGCCAAAGGCTTTCAGATCCAGATCCTGCTCGCGGCGAAGGTAGGCGACGGCGAACTCTTGAATGGCATCGAAGTTGTCGGCATCAGCAACACCGGTTACGTGCCGGTCATCGGCATCAATGGTGTCGCCGTTCATGTAGCTGTTTGCGACATCGGTGATGTAGTTTCCCCGGTAACCATCGGCGGGCCAGCCACTGTCTTCCGGACCCAGACCCTTGGCGCGGGCCTGGACAGACAAAGTGAGATTCTTGATTTGGGCGCCGGCGTCGTTGTAATAGAACTCCCGGGTCACGTCCCAGCCATTGGCCGCCAGTAACCGGCACAACGAATCACCAACGGCAGCACCGCGACCGTGACCGACGTGTAATGGGCCGGTCGGGTTGGCTGACACAAATTCGACCTGGACTTTCTCTCCCTGGCCACTGGCATTGCGACCAAAGGCGGCCCCCTGACTGAGAATATCGGCAACAATTTCCGCACTGGAAGCGCCTGCCAGAAACACGTTAATAAATCCGGGTCCGGCAATCTCGACTTTGCTGATCAGGGAGTTTTCAGGCAATGCGGCAATGATCTGTTCGGCCATGGCGCGCGGTGGCTGCCCGCAGGGTTTGGCCAGAGTCAGGGCAATGTTGCTGGCCAGGTCGCCATGCGACTTATCGCGTGTGTTGTCGACCATGATGCGCACCTGGTGTTCCCCGGGAATAACGCCGCTGGACTTCAACTGGCTGACAGCCTGGTTCAGTAACTCGGCAACCTGATCTTTCATTGTGTGCGAAACTCCCGTTTATATCGTAGGCGGTACAGAGGCGCTCACCCGGCTGGGCGGTGGAGGCAGTGTGAATGCTGGGCATTATCCATGAAACCCTGTCCGGACTCCACCGCTGCTGGCGCTGTCGCGATGAGTCACCGGGTAGGTAACTCACGTTTCGGAGTTCGCGACTAACCGAGTGCCAGGCACCGGGTGTGCCTGTCCGGGGTAGTCCGCAACATGGATGTTGCGGTCTAGGCCCCATGGATGGGTTTACGCCGACCCCGGACAGGTGCACCCGGTTCCTGGCACGGACCATTGGCAACATTGCAAACCCGAACTCCGAAACTTGAGTTACATCAGATCGATCGGGTCGATGTCCAGATGCCAGCTGACATGGCGTTGCTGGCGTGGGTAGTCGGCTACCAGCGGTTGCAGCGCGGTGTGCAGGCGGCTGCGCTGGTCACTCTGCACCAGCAGCGTAAAACGGTGCTTCCCAGCGCGTCGTGACAGCAAGGCGGGCAGTGGGCCGAATACCCGGATGCCCGGCTCGGCAAGGAGGCGCCCGGCCATTTCTTTTAATAGCTGTTCTGCCCGTTGCGGATAGGCGCTGTCGCTTCGCAGGCAGGCCAGGAAACCAAAGGGCGGTAACCCGGAGCGCTGGCGTTCTTCCAGTAGTTGAGCCGCAAAGGCCGGGTAGTCCTGCTCCAGCAGGGGTGTAAAGAAGGGGTGGTCCGGGTGAAAGGTCTGCAGCACCACCTCGCCTGCCAGGTCGCCCCGGCCCGAGCGGCCGGATACCTGAACCAGAAGTTGGCCCATGCGTTCGCGGGCGCGGAAGTCGGCGCTGAACAGTCCTGAGTCCATATCGATGATGCCGACCAGCGTTACGCGCTCGAAATGGTGACCCTTGGCCAGCATTTGGGTGCCGACCAGTATGGCGGGCCCGTCGGCCTGGGCTCGGTTTAACTGTTGCTCCAGATCGCGCGCATTGGCGACTGAGTCCCGGTCGAACCGAATAATGGGAGTGTCCGGAAACCAGGCTGCCAGTGCTTCTTCGGCGCGTTCAGTACCGGCGCCCAGAGGGGTCAGGTCGGTTGAGCCGCAATCAGGGCATTGCTGTTGCGGGCGCTCCTGATGGCCGCAGTGATGACACAGCATCTGGTGACGGCCGCGATGATAGGTTAGGCGGGCATCGCAAAACGGGCAATCCGACATCCAGCCGCACTGACGACAGAACCAGGAAGGCGCATAACCGCGCCGGTTCAGAAACAACAATACCTGGTTGCCGCCTTCAAGGTGCTGGCGAATCCGGTGCAGCAGGCGTTCCGAGACGCCGTGTTCCTGGCGCTGCTTGCGCATGTCGATGGTTTCCAGCCGGGCTCGCTTCTGACCCTGGGCCCGTTGCTGCAGTTGCTGGTGTTGGTAGCGGCCTTGCTGGGCGTTGTGCAGGGATTCCAGTGACGGCGTAGCCGAGCCCAGCATAACCGGTATGTTCAGCAGGCGGGCCCGGTAAATGGCAAGGTCCCGGGCGTGGTAGCGCAGGGTGTCTTGTTGTTTGTAGGAGGCATCGTGCTCTTCATCGACGACGATCAGCCCCAGGTCCGGTATGGGCGTCAGGATGGCAGAGCGTGTCCCCAGAATGATGCTGGCCTCACCCGCCTGGGCCCGCAACCAGGCGTTGTTGCGCTGTTTGTCGGTCATACCGCTGTGAAGGGCCACCAGGTTGTCCTGAAAGCGTTGCTGGAACCGGGCCAGTGTTTGCGGCGTCAGGCCTATTTCCGGAACCAGCACCAGTACACGCTTGCCGCGTTCCAGCACGCGTTGCATGGCTTGCAGATAGACTTCGGTCTTGCCACTGCCGGTGACCCCTTCTAGCAGTTGCACGGCAAAGCCTTCGACCGGCAATGTCGCCAGTGCGGCGGTTTGGTCCGGGTTCAGTGACAGCGCTTGCTGACGCAGCGTTCCTGTGGGAGTGGCTGGGAAGAGCTGGGCCGGGCGTTGCTTGAGCAGGCGCTTGTCAATGAGGCCCTTCCAGTGGGTGCGGTCGACATCCTGGCTTCTTAGTAGTGCAGGCGTGCAGACCTGCCCGGCTTTAGTCAGCGACTGGAGCAAGGCCAGCGCCTCACGCTGGCGACGGCCTTTGAGTTTGTCGGGGTCAAGATGTTCACCGGAGACCGTCAATTCAAGCTGTGGCTCGTCATTCAACTCGGCTGGCTCGCCAGACCGGAGCGCGGCTGGAAAGGCCAGCATGTAGGCCGGGTAGGCGTCGTATAAGTAATAGCGGCTGACCCACTGCGCCAGTTGCAGCACATCGGGGCTGAGCAGGGGGGCGTCATCAAGTACATCGACAATGCTTTTCAGGGTGTCACTGTCGCCAGGTTGTGCCGGGCGAACACCGGTCACCACGCCGACCACCTGGCGCGAGCGCAGCGGAACCTTGCACCGACTGCCGGGAACCGGCGTCTGGCCCGGCTCGATCCGGTAGCTTAGCGGGCCTGCGAAAGGGCCTGGTACGGTGATATCAGCGATGCGCAGCGGGTCTTTGGAAGTGGTTGTCAATCGATCAGACTCTGGTATGATTGCGCTCCCATTTTTGGGGCATTGGTCTTGCTAGCGGCTCGTCAACAGTGACTACTGGAGACAGCAACGAACAGGCATTGTGCCCTGAACCTGTTTCTTTCGTCAAAGTGCGGTGCCCGGCAATAATGACCGGGTGGCGGCGCAACAGAGGTGACCCATGAAAGCTGATATACATCCGAACTATCTGGAACTGACGGCAAACTGCTCCTGCGGTAACGTCATCAAGACTCGCTCTACCCGTGGCGGTGAAATGCACCTCGACGTTTGCTCCGCTTGCCACCCTTTCTATACCGGCAAGCAGAAGATTGTTGACTCAGGCGGCCGTATCGATCGCTTCAAGTCACGTTTCTCTGCTCGCAAGATCGGCAAATAATCACTACTTGCCATCGACAAGCAGTGCAAAGAGAAAGCCCGGCTCCGCCGGGCTTTTTTGTATCTGGCTGTCGCGGAAATCGTTTTTCGGGGGATTTCTTGCGTAGTCAGCAAGACTGTCGTGCACTATCCTCTAGCTCGATTGCTTGAGCGACCCGGAGCGCTTCGTTATGCTTTGCGGGCTTTCCTACCTATCTGCACAATAATAATGGACACCGATCATGTCAGACGAGTTAAAGCGCGACGCGCTTGAATACCACGCCATGCCCCGCCCGGGTAAGCTCAGTATCGAAATCACCACGCCCGCCGAAACCTCACGACACCTCTCCCTGGCCTATAGCCCGGGTGTTGCAGAGCCGGTGCGCGCCATTGCCGAAGATCCGGAAAATGCCTTCAAATACACCATGAAAGGCAACCTGGTCGCTGTTATTTCCAACGGCACCGCTATTCTGGGCCTCGGAAACCTGGGGTCGCTGGCCAGTAAGCCGGTGATGGAAGGCAAGGCTTTGCTGTTCAAGCGTTTTGCCAATATCGATTCCATCGACATTGAACTCGATACCGAAAATGTTGATGAAATCGTTCTGGCCGTCTCGCTGATGGCCGAAACCTTTGGCGGCATCAATCTTGAAGACATCAAAGCGCCGGAGTGTTTTGAAGTTGAGCGCCGGCTGATTGAAAAGTGCAAGGTACCGATTTTCCACGATGACCAGCACGGCACGGCCATTGTGACGGTCGCAGGCATGCTCAATGCCCTTGAGATTCAGGGTAAATCGCTGGCGACTGCCAAGCTGGTCGTTCTGGGTGCTGGTGCCGCAGCCATTTCCTGCTCGCGTTTGCTGGTGTCGGCTGGCCTGCCGCTGGAAAACCTGTTGATGATCGACCGTAAGGGTGTCATTCATGCCGGCCGGGATGATCTGAACCAGTACAAGCGCGAATTCGCTAATCCGGTGACCAGTGCGCGTACGCTGGACGACGCCATCGACGGCGCGGATATGTTCCTTGGGCTGTCAGGGCCAGACATGCTCAGCGCCGAGCAATTAAAGAAAATGGCACCCAACCCCATTGTGTTTGCCTGTGCCAACCCGGACCCGGAAATCAAGCCGGAGCTTGCCCTGGCTACCCGCGATGACCTGATCATGGCCACCGGCCGGTCTGACTACCCGAACCAGGTCAACAACGTGCTTGGCTTCCCCTTTGTGTTCCGGGGTGCGCTTGATGTCCGCGCAACGGCCATCAACGAAGAAATGAAGCTGGCCGCTGCCTACGCGATCAAGGAGCTTGCCCGTGAAGAGGTTCTGCCGGAAGTGGTGGCGGCCTATGGCGGCGAGCAATGGTCTTTCGGACGCAACTACATTATTCCCAAAGCATTGGATTCGCGCCTGCTGAACCGGGTTGCCGGTGCGGTAGCGCGTGCAGCGGTGGAGACCGGTGTCGCCCGGTTGCCGTTGCCGGATGAATACAAGCTCTGAGCGGTCTCTTTACCCTGCTACCAATAAAAAAGGCCCTGACAGGGCCTTTTTTTGTGTTTGATGAGCCCCGTGTCGGGGCTTGTCAGAACAGCATTTCAGGCGAAATGGCATCATTGCCATTACTGTCGCCGCCGTTGCCGTCCGAGGAAAAGTCGATCGTTACATCTTCGCGGCTGACTTCAGTGGGTGCCGTCCCTTCCCTGAATATCTCGAACACGGCATTTGGCTGATTCGGCCGGGCCAACAAGCCCGTTGCCGGATCGATGCGAATCCGCTCTATGCCAACCGGTTGCGACAGGGAGTTGCTGCTTTGACCTTCCAGAGCGACTTGCATGAAGGTAATCCAGGCGGGCAAGGCAGCCTTGCCGCCAAATTCGATCTGCCCCAGACCCCGGTTGTCGTCAAAGCCGATCCAGGTAGCCGTCACTACATCTCCGTTGTAACCACTGAACCAGGCATCGACTGCATTGTTGGTTGTCCCGGTTTTGCCGGCCAGGTCATCACGACCCATGGACGAATAGGCAACGCGCCCGGTACCGCGGCGTACAACGTCTTTCAGCATGGAATCCATCAGATAAGCGGTCTGTTCCGACATGACCTGGGGTGCATAGCGTGGCTGGGCTGGCCCGGCGGTGGTCTCGGCTGTCGGATCGTCTTCGAGATTCAGTGCAATCGGGGCGACATCGACCGCTTCTGTCTCGGCCTGGGCAGAGGTGGATTCGTCACTGGTGTCCAGCTCGAAGGGGCGAGGTGTTTCCGGGCAGTTTTTACACACAACAGCCGGGTTGGCATCAAAAATAATGTTGCCATCGGCGTCAGTGATGCTGTCAATGAAGTAAGGTTCAATCAAATAGCCCCCGTTGGCAAAGACCGCATAGGCCCGGGCGATGTCCATGGGTGACGCGGCCGTGCTGCCCAGGACGAGTGTCATGTCCCGTGCCAGGTTGTTCTGATCGAAACCGAACCGTTCGGCATATTGGCGGGCATAATCGACCCCGATGTCCTCGAGGATGCGGATCCCGGATAGATTGCGCGACTGATACAAAGCTTGACGCAGTGGAATTGGCCCCAGGTACCGGTCGCCGGAATTGCGTGGTCGCCAGACGTCTTCGAGTAGCGAGTCGGTTCGTACGATGGGTGCATCGTTCACAATGGTCGCTGGTGTAAAACCTTTATCCAGTGCTGCGGCATAGACAAAGGGCTTGAAGACAGACCCGGGTTGCCGGCTGGACTGGACAGCCCGGTTGTACTTCGACAATAAGAAGTCGAAACCGCCGACCAGAGCGTTCACACTGCCATCGCTGGGGTTCAGTGACACCAGGGCGCCTTGAGCCCAGGGTACCTGGGTCAGTTGCCACTGGCCGTCTGTCTGAACAACGCGCACCAGATCCCCGGGTTCGGCGATGTCTGTGGCCGTTTCGGGCACCGGGCCCATGCTGTCTTCGGTGATGTAGGGGCGTGCCCACTGTAGTTCCGCCAAAGGAAGATCAACGGGCTCGCTGCCGCGTGGCATGACTCGCAAGGCTTCATCGGTAGCGGCGATGACCACGGCCGGCGTCAGGCCGCCGTAACGCGGTGTCCGGTCGATCAGTTCACGCCAGTGCGCCAGAGCTTCTTCTTCAGACATGCCTTCTGCATCATAGTGATCTTCAGGTCCGTGATAGCCGTGGCGGCGGCTGTAGTCGGTCAGCGCCTGGCGAATCCCCTGGTTGGCAGCCGCTTGCAGACGGGTATTCAGTGTGGTGTGCACGGTGTAGCCGTCTGTATAGGCGGCTTCGCCATACAGTTGAACCATGTGGTCGCGTACCATCTCTGCCAGGTAGGAGGCTTCGATCTGCGGCCGGCTTCCACTGAAGCCTGCCGTGAGCGGAGACTGAACGGCCGCTTCATAGGTTGCCTGTGGAATGAAATCCAGTTCCGCCATACGACCCAGTACCATGTCACGACGGCGCTTGGCCCGGTCTGGGTTGATCAGGGGGTTGGCGGCCGACGGGGCCTGGTGCAGGCCAGCAATCATCGCCAGTTCCGGCAGGGTCAGGTCGTTAACATCACGGTCGTAGTACACATCGGCGGCGGCCTGAATGCCGTAGGCGCGGTAGCCCAGAAAGTGCTTGTTTGCATAGAGCTCGAAAATCTCCTGCTTGCTGAGTTCCCGTTCCATCTGGAAGGCGAGCAGAATCTCTGTGAATTTCCGGGTGATCGTTTTGTCGCGGGTCAGGAAGAAGTTCCGGGCAACCTGTTGTGTCAGGGTCGAGCCCCCGGGACCATCGGTTTCGCCGGTCATCAGTACCGTCAGTACCGCGCGAGTAAAGCCTGACGGATCCACGCCCAGGTGATCCTCAAAGTGCTGATCTTCAATCGCGATGAGTGCCTTGACGAACAAGGGCGGAATCTCATCAAACTGAATCGGGTTGCGACGCTGTTCACCAAACTCGGCAATCAGCTCGTTATCGGCGCTGACGACGCGCATGGGGGTTTGCAGCTGAATGTCTCTTAATGTCTGTACGTCAGGTAAAGACGGGCTAAGATACAGATAGACACTGGCTGAAATGAGAACCAGGGCACAAATCAAAGAGAAGATTGCCCACAGAATAACGCTTGCTGATTTGACCAAATACTTCATGTTTTCCCAATTAAATGAAGGGGTTAGCTGAAAACCGCCGTAAAAGGCCGCCATTATAGGCAGAAATGATGCTTTTTATACATTGCGGATTGGTCTATTGTGTTATGTAATACTTAATGTAAAACCTATAAAACGTTCGTAAGTGCGTGTCGTTCAAGGGAAACATTCGTGGCCTCGCTATTCAAAAAGAAGCAAAAAAGGCTGTTGGGCATCGACATCAGTTCCACTTCTGTCAAGTTGATGGAGCTGAGTCAGCTATCCAATGGTTACCGAGTAGAAGCTTACGCTGTTGAGCCTCTGCCAGAAAATGCCGTTGTTGAAAAAAACATCAACGACATTGAGGGGGTGGGGGAAGCCATCAGCAAGCTTGTTACAAAGTCGCGCTCCAAGCTGAAACAGGCTGCGGTGGCGGTTTCCGGCTCTTCTGTGATTACCAAGTCGATTCAAATGACGGCCGGGTTGTCGGATGAGGAGATGGAAAACCAGATCCAGGTGGAAGCAGACCAGTACATTCCTTACCCGCTCGATGAGGTCGCGATTGATTTCGACGTCATCGGCCCGTCCGAGAAAGGCGACGGTCTGGTGGATGTGCTGCTGGCAGCCTGCCGGCGTGAAAACGTCGAATTACGGGAAGATGCACTCGAGTTGGGTGGTCTGGAATCCCGTGCGGTTGATGTGGAGGCCTTTTCTCTGGAGCGGGCCTTTCAGTTGCTGATACCCGAGCTGGAGCCCTCCGAAGATGGTCTGACCGTCGCAGTGGTGGACATAGGTCACACTATGACAACGCTCAGCGTGCTTAACGACGGTAAAACCATTTACACTCGCGAGCAGCTGTTCGGCGGCAAGCAACTGACTGAAGAAATCATGCGCCGCTATGGCATGACCCAGGCAGAAGCCGGGCTTGCCAAAAAGCAGGGCGGGTTACCGGATGACTACGCCAGTGAAGTGCTTGAGCCCTTCAAGGAAGCCGTTGTCCAGCAAGTTACCCGCTCTCTGCAGTTTTTCTTTGCTGCGTCCCCTTATAACGATGTCGACTATATTCTGTTGGCAGGTGGGACAGCGTCGATCCCGGGGCTGGCGCAAATGGTCAAGGAAAAAATCGGAACCAACACCATGGTTGCGAACCCCTTCGCCAGCATGACGCTGTCGAATAAGGTAAATGCCAGCAATCTGACCAATGACGCACCGGCCCTTATGATTGCCTGCGGTCTGGCATTGAGGAGTTTCGAACGTGGCAAATATTGATTTAAGGCCCTGGCGCGAAGAGCGCCGCAAGGAGCGACAGAAGCAGTTTATTCTGATTCTGATGCTGGTTGTGGTTGCCGCCGGTGCAGCAGGCTGGAGCTGGGACCAGCAAGTTGCCAGTCAGATAGCCTTCCAGGATCAGCGCAATACCTTTCTGGAGCGTCGCATCAGCGACCTTGATCAGAAAATTGTAGAAATCCAGTCATTGCGCGAGCAGCGTGAGCAGCTGGTCGAGCGTATGGAGGTGATTCAGAGCCTGCAAGGTGATCGGCCGATTATCGTGCATGTCTTTGATGAAATGGTTAAAGCGACCCCTGAAGGCGTGTATTTCAATACCATGACCAGTCAGGGTACAACGATCAACATTACGGGTAATGCTGATCGTCCGCTGAGTATTTCGGACTTTTTGCGGAATCTGGACCGATCGGCCTGGTTTCAGAATGCCTTCCTGATCAACGTTCAGTCAGTAACAGACGGAGCGGAAGTCGTGGGTAATACTTTTAGTATTCGGGTTGAGCGGGCCGACCCGAATGAGGAGTCTGAATCATGACTTTCCAGGAGTTTGCTGACGGCTTTCGTCGTTTCGACTACAACAATCCCGATTTTGAGAACATGGGGTCCTGGCCATTCGGTATTAAGCTGATAATGCTGTTAATACTGTCGGGTGCCATCGTTTTTGGGTTTTATTGGTTTGCAATCAAGGATTCATACGCCGAGCTGGAGCGGGCGACTGCCCGGGAGCCAAACCTGAAGCAGGAATATCAGTCAAAGGCGTTTCGGGTAGCTAATCTGGACTCCTTTAAAGCTCAGTTGGCTGAAATGGAAGAGTCCTTTGGCGCCTTGTTGAATCAGCTACCGGACGAAACGGAAATGCCGGGCTTATTGGACGATATCAGTACGACTGGCACACAGAGTGGTCTGGAGATCGATCGTATTACCCCCAACAACGATGTTGTCAGGGAGTTCTACATTGAAACACCCATCGCTATTCAGGTGCGTGGCACCTATCACGAGATGGGTACGTTTGTGAGTGCAATGTCGGCCATACCGCGTATCGTTACGCTGCATGATTTCAACATGACCGTTGCGAACCGGCAGCGAGGTGGTGAAGTCAGTGCGGAAATGGAATCGCCTTTGAGCATGACCATCAATGCTCGGACTTACCGTTATAACCCGGGAGGTGCGCAGTGAGAAACAGTGCATTCCTGACAGCTGTTTTGGGGTTGGTTTTGGTTGGCTGTGTTCAGGAAGACCCTTTGGTTGACCTGAGAGATTATGTGGCGGAAATTGACTCCCGACCAAGTGGCAGCATTCCGCCACCCCCCGAGTTTGCAACTTTTGAATTCGTATCCTACACCGCCAGTGGTGAGCGCTCCCCTTTCGAGGCTCCCCGACCTGTTGAGCTGGAAACGGAAGAGGCAGAAGAACCACGCAGTAACGTGCGACCGGATCCGGATAGGGTTCCTGAATTTCTGGAGTCTTATCGGGTCGAGAATCTTACTATGGTAGGCACCCTAGCTGGCCTTCAAGATGGCGATCTTTGGGGGTTGATCCGCGATGGTGATGGTGAAATTCACCGGGTTCAGGTTGGAAACTATATGGGTCGTAACCATGGCGAAATCATCAGCATCAGCGAAACGCAGATAGATTTAATCGAAATTGTACCGTCGGGTCAGGACAACTGGGTTGAGCGACCCAGGGCTATAGTTCTCTCGGGTCTCGACAATTAAGGCTGGGAGAGCGATAAGGTGAAACCAATGAATTTGAAAAATATTATTAAGAAGTACACATTACCGCTGGTCCTGATGACCTGGTGCAGCAGCGCTCTGGCTGTATCACTTACAGATTTTCAGGCCCTGGCATTGTCGGGAGACCGAACTCAGCTGGAGTTGACGTTCGATGGTCCGGCTCCCACACCGGTGGGCTATAGCATTGAGAATCCCGCAAGAATCTCACTGGATTTCCGGGACACAGACAGCCTACTGGACAGCCGTTATGTTCAGATAGGTACCGGAAATACTCGAAATGCTGCCATCGTTTCGTCGGGTGGGCGTACCCGTATTGTACTTAGCCTGTCTTCTCTGGTGCCTTATGCTACAGCTGTGTCGGGTAACACGGTCCGGATCGTTGTCGGTGAAGGTGCAGAAAATGTGCTGGGGTCCGCCTCAAGTCAGTCGAGCAGTAGTGCTGCGCAGCCAGTGGCAAGTGTTCAGCCAACGTCGAATACGAATGGTTCGTCGACTACCCAAGCCAGCCGTACCGCTAATAATGAGCGGTCTGAACTGGTAAATGTAGATTTTCGTCGGTCTGAAGAAGGTACCGGGCAGGTTATTCTTGAGTTTTCGAACAACAATGCGCGCACCGACATAATTGAACGCGGCGGCTCTATTGTCGTAGAGCTGGAAGATTTCGATGTTCCCCGCGAATTGCGCCGGCGTCTGGATGTCGTTGATTTCGCGACGTCCGTCCATTACATCAACGTTTATCGGGACGATGAAAATGGCATCGTAGAACTGGAGTTGGACGGTGCCTTCGATTACCTGGCCTACCAGACCGATAACCGTATGACAATTGATGTTCAAACGGTTACCCCGGCTGAAGCACAGGCACGTCAGGAAGCACAGTTCCCCTACAGCGGCGACCGTCTGTCGCTGAGCTTTCAGGATATTGAAGTACGTAACGTACTGCAGCTGATCGCCGATTATGTTGGCCTTAACCTGGTCGCTTCGGACTCCATCTCCGGAAACATTACGCTGCGGTTGCAGAACGTACCCTGGGACCAGGCGCTCGATTTGGTGCTTAAAACCAAAGGGCTCGATAAACGTCAGACCGGTAACGTATTGTTGGTCGGCCCTGCACAGGAAATCGCCGAGCGCGAACGTCTTGAGCTTGAGTCGCAACAGCAGGCTGAACAGCTGGCGCCGCTGGTAACCGAGTTTGTTCAAATCAATTACGCCCGGGCAGCTGATATTCTAGAAGTACTGCGAACCGGTGCCGGAGGGGCAGGTGCTGATTCTGAAGGTACTACCGAGGAAGGTGGTGCAGAAAGTTCGCAGGGTCGGTCCGCATCCGGGTTCTTATCCAGCCGCGGTTCCGCATCAGCCGATACCCGAACCAATACACTGATCATTCGCGACACTGCCAGCAATCTCGACCGCATGCGGGAAGCGATTGCGATATTCGACCGTCCCGTCAGGCAGGTATTGATTGAGGCGCGCGTTGTAGCAGCCCGTACTTCTGTTGGTAAAGAACTGGGTATTCGCTGGGGTGGTAACGTGAACTCTGGCGGTAACTTCCCACCGGTGGTTGCCTCGGGCTCCCTGGATTCCACCAGCAGCATCAGCGAGGATCTGTTCAATTCCGACGGTACCTCATATACCCAGTCCTATCCGGATGCGCTGGCAGTTAACCTGCCTGCAGGTGGTAACGCCAGCTCCTTTGCCATAGGTGTAGCAGCATTTGATTATGCGCTGGATCTAGAATTGTCGGCGCTGGAAACCCGAGGGTCGGCAGAGGTTGTGTCGCAGCCGAAAATTGTGACTTCCGACGGACAGGAAGCCTACATCATCTCGGGTCAGTCCATTCCGTTCCAGGGCGCAGAGGGTGAAACCATTTTCCGTGATGCTGGTCTGTCATTGCGAGTAACGCCGCAAATCACACCGGATAACCGTGTCGTACTTGATCTGGTTGTTACCCAGGATTCTCTGGCAGCGGGTGGTAATGCCATTGATACCAACTCGGTGACGACACAGGTTCTGGTCAATAATGGGGATACGCTTGTGCTGGGTGGCGTATACCGGACAGAGAGTGTAACCACGATTGACAAGACCCCGTTGTTGGGTGACTTGCCAGTATTGGGTACCCTGTTCAAGCGAACCAGTACGTCCGAAGAAAAAACCGAATTGTTGATCTTTATTACGCCGAAGTTGGTGCAAGAAGGATTGGCCGCTAACTGATGTGAATTGATGTCATCTGGAAGAGTCATTCTTATCGGGCCGATGGGCGCTGGAAAGAGCACCATCGGCCGTTTGCTGTCTGAGCAACTGGGCCTGGCCTTTGTCGATTCCGACAAAGAAATTGAAGAGCGCTCTGGAGCCAATATTCCCTGGATATTTGATCTGGAGGGAGAGGCTGGCTTTCGCGATCGGGAGAGCCAGGTTCTGGTCGACCTGGTTGCAGAGCCTCCTCAGGTTCTGGCAACGGGGGGCGGTGCGATCCTCAGTGAAAAGAACCGGTCATTGTTGCGCTCGGCCGGTATTGTGGTTTATCTGAAAACATCGGTTGCCCAACAACTGGTGCGCACTGCAAAAGACCGGAATCGCCCTTTGTTGCAGAACGCCAACCCCCGCCAGGTGCTCAAGCAAATGGCGCAGCTGCGCAACCCTCTCTATGAAGCAACTGCGCACATCATGGTCGACACCAACGGGCACAGTACTCGCTCAGTCGTGCGCGATATCCTTCGACAACTGAAAGCACTGGATACTGCCTATGAAACTAACCGTTGAGCTGGGTGACCGCAGCTACCCGATTCTGATTCAACCTGGCTGCCTGCAAGATGCCTCGGTATGGGACGACTGCGTTGCGCATACTGAGGTGGTCATTGTCACTAACGAGGTGGTCGCACCGTTATATCTTGACGCCGTTAAAGCGGGCCTCGACAAGCCAGGGCGACGGCTGCTTACCCTGGTTTTACCAGACGGTGAAGCCCACAAGAACCAGGCAACCCTGACCCGGATCTATGACTTCCTGCTTCAGAACAATCTAAGCCGAAAAGCGGTGTTGGTGGCACTAGGAGGGGGTGTGATCGGTGATATGACCGGTTACGCTGCCGCAACCTATCAGCGTGGTGTTGATTTTGTCCAGGTACCTACCACGCTTTTGTCTCAGGTCGACTCTTCGGTTGGAGGCAAGACTGGCATCAATCATCCGCTCGGGAAAAACATGATCGGTGCCTTTAAACAACCTGTTGCCGTTCTCATTGATCCAACCGTACTTACAACCTTGCCCGGGCGGGAGCTGTCAGCTGGCCTGGCAGAAGTGATCAAGTATGGGTTAATAGGTGACGCAGACTTCTTTGGCTGGCTCGAACAGTCCATGACTGATCTGATGGCTAATGATTCTGCAGCTATCAGTGAAGCAATCTACCAATCCTGCGCCGCGAAAGCACGCATCGTAGCCGCGGATGAGACGGAGCAGGGGCTGCGTGCAACGCTGAACCTTGGTCATACGTTTGGTCATGCCATTGAAGCGGAAATGGGGTATGGGACCTGGTTGCACGGCGAAGCAGTGGGCGCAGGTATGGTCATGGCCTGTTCGATGAGCAAACGATTGGGCTGGATCCGCGACGATGTCTTAACGCGCGCACTGACGCTCATTGGCCAGGCTGGCTTACCGGTCGAGGTGCCTGCAAAAATGACCCCGGATTCATTCATGACACATATGGCTCGCGACAAAAAGGTCGAGTCGGGACAGCTTCGTCTGGTGTTGCTGACTGGCCTGGGCCAGGCTGTGGTAACCGCCAATTTTCCACCGGAAGCGCTTGCTGAAACGTTGAAGGAAGCCTGCGACGGGTTAACCTGAAAGCTCTTGGCCAGACTTGCGGAAAGGCGTATTCACTGAGGCTTTACAAAGTCGCTGGACAGTGCTGAAGTGAGTCGGTTTAATGAATGTACGTTCAGGACCGGTACCCTTTATGCAGGATATGCCCGATCAAACCCAGCGCATGCTCGACTATTATGGGCTGGCACGAGATCCGTTCGGCGAGGATGTCGATGCAGCCGTGTTTAGCGGTGTCGCTGAACGCTCCGATACCGTTGAACAGCTCAAGCACCTGCTGACCTTCAGCCCACAGGACTGCCTGATGATGGCTCCTGCCGAGGGTGGCAAGCGGCATCTGGCGCGTGAAGTGCTGCGACGTTTTGATGATGAGTGGCGTGTCGCCTGGCTGGATGCAGGCAGTGCCAGTCAGTTAGACCTTATTTGCCGTGAATTGATTGGTCAGCTTGGATTGGGTTTGCGGGTCGATTCCGATACTGCCTCTTTGTTTCGTAATATTGCCGATGCCGTTGCCCAGCGCACCGCCGATGGCGAAAATTTTCTGATGATTGTAGAACACGCTGATCGCTGGAGTGGCGAAGTGCAATCCTGGGTGCAATCATTGCACACCCTGGCGACCCAGCCAGATTTGCGTATTCGTCAACTGTGGCTGGCTGAGTCGGCAACGGCTATAGAACAGGCTGGAAACGATGAGCTTTGGTTTGTGCTGGTGCTTGAGGCGTTTTCTGAAGCCGATGCCGCCGGGTATTTGCGAGACCGCTTTGCCGCTGCAGGGCATCTCGACGCCGTTCCGATCGATACTCGCGATATTGCCCGGCTGAACGATCTGGCGCACGGCCTGCCCGGGCATTTGAATCAGGTAGTGAGTGATTACCTGATCGCAGGCACCTTCAAGACCACGGAACGCCAGCAAGGTTTTCCGCTAACTCACCTGATTGCTGGTTCGGCTGTGGTGACTCTGCTGGTGCTGGTTTTTCTCTACAGCCGGGGAGGGGACGAGCCGGTGCCGGCAGGGGCGCTTAGAGAACCCGACACCCAGGTTGCAACAGCAAACTCCGAAGTGCAACAGAGATTGGCAGAGGCCGTTGCACGAGTTGAGGCGCGGCAGCAGGACGCGACCGTAAACGCAGATGACGCACCGACGCCTGCCGACGCACCGCCTGTTCCCGTGACCGAGCCTCCGGCTGCCCCTGCCCGGGAAGAACCCCCCGCTGAGCCGGACAGTGCACCTGAGCCAGAGGACAACACTCCGGTGCCTGAGCCCGCCCCGGAACCAGCTGCACCGGAACCCACCACTGCGGCTGCCGCAGACGCACTGCCCAATTGGCTGGCTGCGGCCAGTGACTCCCAGTATTCATTGCAATTACTGGGTGTTAGGGATCGCGCCGCCATTGTACGCCTGATTGAAGACCAGGCAGATCCAGACCAGTTCGGTATTGTAACCACCCAACTGGACAGCCGGCCCTGGCACGTGCTGGTTTATGGGTTGTACCCCGATTCAGCAACCGCGAGAGCGGATATTCCCAACCTCCCAGACGATTTTTCCGGCCAGTCTCCCTGGGCGAGAAATGTGGCCGATTTAAAAGCAACCGCTATTCAGAACAACTAATTTTCAAGCTTTACGTCGCTTCTTTCACTGAAGCGACTAATTTACCCTCCTATTATACCGTTATAATTTGTGAAGTCGCTTTGGCTCAGTAGACTCAGCCGCAGATTCAGTCGTTCATAAGGCGGGTTGAAGGCTGGCAGGGGTTGATAAAGTAACCTGCCGTTCGCCAAAGCCGGGCAACCCTCCCTGAGCAGATCAGCATGAACACCGGCATAGCCAGCCGTGTAAGTGGGAACCCTTGGGATTCCTCACCCCTGGCGGCCGGTGTTCCCCGATAAGAAGAGAGTCACTATGAAACAGGGTCTCCATCGTACAGACAGTCCTTTACTGTCTGACCGCCTCGATCGCCCCACCGGTCTTTATCAGCCTGATGAATTCCGTGACAACTGTGGCTTCGGTCTGATCGCCCACATGCAGGGCCAGGCCAGCCACGAATTGCTGCAAACCGCCATCGAGTCACTGACCTGCATGACGCACCGTGGTGGTATTGCCGCCGACGGCAAAACCGGCGATGGCTGTGGCTTGTTGCTGCAAATGCCCGATGCTTTTGTGCGTGAGCAGGCCGATGCCCTGTTCCAGGCCGATCTGGGCCAGTACTATGCCGTTGGCATGATCTTCCTGAATGCCGAAGAAGCCAGGGCAGCCTCTGGCCGTACTGCGTTGGAAACCGCGCTTGCCAATGAAGGGCTGGAACTGGTTGGCTGGCGTACCGTGCCGACCGATACCCGAGTCTGCGGCCCCATGGCGCTCGATTGTCTGCCGGTGATCGAGCAGGTGTTCGTTAAAGCCGAATCGCCAGACGGTCTCGCTGTGAAACTCTACAGCGCCCGCCGCAAGGCAGAGCTGGCCATGCAGGACGATGACGAATTCTACATCTGCTCGCTGTCCGATACCGTGCTGTCCTATAAAGGCCTGGTTATGCCGGAAGACTTGCCGCGTTTCTATCTGGACCTGGCGAGTGAATCACTGGAAACCGGAATTTGCGTGTTCCACCAACGCTTTTCCACCAACACTATGCCCAAGTGGCCTCTGGCCCAGCCGTTCCGCCTGCTGGCGCACAACGGTGAGATCAACACCATTCAGGGTAACCGCAACTGGGCGCGCGCCCGGGCGAGCAAGTTCGAATCGCCGCATCTGCCGAACCTGGAAGAACTTCAGCCCGTGGTTAACACCACCGGTTCGGACTCCTCCAGCATGGACAACATGCTCGAACTGATGCTGCTCGGCGGTATGGATCTGTTCCGTGCCTGCCGCACCATGATTCCACCAGCCTGGCACAACGTCGAGAATATCGATGGCGAGCTGAAAGCCTTCTATGAATTCAACTCCATGCACATGGAGCCCTGGGATGGCCCGGCCGGCATTGTACTGACCGATGGCCGTTACGCCGTCTGCATGCTCGACCGCAACGGCCTGCGCCCGGCACGCTGGGTGATCACCAAGAACGGCTTTATTACCCTAGCCTCAGAAATTGGCACCTTCCAGTACAAGCCGGAAGACGTCGTAGCCAAGGGCCGGGTTGGGCCGGGGCGCATCGTTGCAGTGGACACCCATACTGGTGAATTTCTGCAAACCGAAGAAATCGACAACCGGCTGAAGAAAACCCATCCCTATAAGGACTGGTTGAAAAACAATGCCGTGCGTCTGCGCAGCAAGCTGGAACTGGCCGAAGAAGTGGACGGCTCCTCGCTGTCGCCCGAACAACTGCTCGCCTACCAGAAAATGTTCCAGGTCTCTTTTGAAGAGCGTGACCAGGTTCTGCGTCCGCTGGCCGAAAGCGGCCAGGAAGCGGTCGGCTCTATGGGTGACGACACACCCATGGCGGTGCTGTCACAGCACATTCGTCCGGTGACCGATTACTTCCGGCAGCAATTTGCTCAGGTCACCAACCCGCCGATCGACCCCTTGCGCGAAGCGGTGGTCATGTCGCTGGAAACCTGCCTGGGGCCGGAGCGAAACCTGTTTGAACCCACGGCGGATCACGCCAAGCGGCTGATTCTGACGTCTCCTGTACTGTCGCCGTTGAAGTTCCAGAACTTCCTGCATCAGGAAGCACCGGAGTTCCGCCATCAGGTATTGCCATTGGCGTACCCGGCCGACGGAGACCTGGAGCAGGCTCTGGACCGCTTGTGCAAAACGGCCGCCGAAGCAAGCCGCGAAGGCGTCAAGATTGTCGTACTCTCGGACCGTGACCTGAAAGCAGGCCAGCTGGTCATTCCAGCCGTCATGGCGACCGGTGCTGTGCATCACCATCTGGTTGATCACGGCTTGCGGTGCGATACCAACATCGTGCTCGATACCGGGGCCATTCGTGACCCCCACCAGATTGCCGTTGCCATTGGTTTTGGCGCAACGGCGGTCTACCCCTATCTGGTGTACGAAGTCCTGGATGACATGATCCGCACTAATGAATTGCAGGGTGATCCGCGCCAGTTGCACAAGAATTACCGCAAGGGCGTTAACAAGGGCCTGTTCAAAATCATGTCCAAGATGGGCATCTCCACCATTGCCTCCTACCGGGGTGCCCAGTTGTTTGAAGCCGTGGGCCTTGCGGATGAAGTGGTCAACCTTTGCTTCAAAGGCGTACCCAGCCGCATTCAGGGCGCCGGGTTCAGGCATTTCCATGAAGAGCTGCAGGCACTGGGCAAAATTGCCTGGAAACCGCGCAAGTCGATTCAGCAGGGCGGTTACCTCAAGTACGTTCACGGTGGCGAATACCACGGCTATAACCCGGATGTCGTCACCAGCCTGCAAGATGCTGTACAGAAAGGTGATGAATCCCGCTATCGTGACTACGCCAACTACGTGAACAGCCGCCCGGTCGCGACCATTCGCGACCTGTTCGAACTGACGTCGGACCGTAAGGCGATCCCGATGTCCGAGGTGGAACCGGCCGAAGCTCTGTTCAAGCGGTTTGATTCTGCTGCCATGTCGCTCGGCGCCCTGTCGCCGGAAGCGCACGAGGCGCTGGCCATTGCCATGAACGAACTGGGCGGGCGCAGTAACTCGGGCGAGGGTGGTGAAGATCCCAAGCGTTATGGCACCAATCGCCGCTCCAAGATTAAGCAGGTTGCTTCAGGTCGGTTTGGGGTAACTCCTGCCTATCTGATGAGCGCAGATGTGCTGCAGATTAAAGTCGCCCAGGGCGCCAAGCCCGGTGAAGGCGGCCAGTTGCCTGGTGGCAAGGTCAACAAGCTGATCGCCGAGTTGCGTTTCTCAGTGCCCGGAGTGACGCTGATTTCGCCACCGCCGCACCACGACATCTATTCCATCGAAGACCTGGCGCAGCTGATTTTCGACCTGAAAGAAATTAACCCGGATGCCCTGGTCTCCGTCAAGTTGGTGTCCGAACCCGGTGTCGGCACCATTGCCGCCGGGGTTGCCAAGGCCTATGCCGACCTGATCACCATTTCCGGGTACGACGGCGGCACCGCGGCCAGTCCGTTAACCTCGATCAAGCACGCCGGTTCCCCCTGGGAGCTGGGCCTGGCCGAAGTACAGCAGACGCTGCGCGGCAATGACCTGCGCGGCAGGATTCGCCTGCAGACAGACGGTGGCCTGAAAACCGGGCTGGATGTGATCAAAGCCGCCATGCTCGGTGCAGAAAGCTATGGCTTCGGTACCGCACCCATGGTCGCTCTGGGGTGCAAATACCTGCGTATCTGCCACCTGAACAACTGTGCCACCGGGGTGGCGACTCAGGACGATCATCTGCGCGACCAGCACTTCCGCGGCACTGTCGAAATGGTGAAGAACTACTTCCGCTTCGTGGCCGAGGAAGTTCGTGAACACCTGGCCATGCTGGGTTACCGCAGTCTGGGCGAGGTGATTGGTCGCACCGATCTGATCACCGTTAAGAAGGGCCAGACCGACAAACAGAACTGCCTGGATCTGTCGAATATCCTGTTCAGCGATCAGGTGCCGTCCGACAAGCCGCAGCAGTGCGAAATTGAGCGCAACGTGCCGTTTGATAAAGGCACCAAGCAGCGTGAGATTTTCGACGCCATACTGCCCGCCATCGAGAATAAAACTGGCGGTGAGTTTGACTTCACCATCGGCAACTGCGACCGCTCCATCGGCGCACGGGCCTCGGGCGAGATCGCCAAGCGCTACGGCAACCAGGGCATGAGCGACCGGCCCATCACCCTGAATCTTTCCGGCATTGCCGGGCAAAGCTTCGGTGTATGGAACGCGGGCGGCCTGAACCTGGTGCTCGACGGCGATGCCAACGACTACGTCGGCAAGGGCATGACCGGTGGCAAGATCGTTATCCGGCCACCCAAGGGCAGCGCTTTTGAAACGCAGAAAACGTCGATCATGGGCAACACCTGCCTGTACGGTGCGACCGGCGGTACTCTGTTTGCGGCCGGTTCCGCCGGTGAACGCTTTGCGGTGCGCAACTCCGGTTGTGTGGCCGTGATTGAAGGCGCCGGTGACCACTGCTGCGAGTACATGACCGGCGGTATGGTCGCGGTGCTGGGGCACGTGGGTGGTAACTTCGGGGCCGGTATGACCGGTGGTTTTGCCTATGTACTGGACCTGGAAAACACCTTCCCGGACAAGTACAACCGTGAACTGGTGGACATTCACCGCATCGGCACCGAAAGCATGGAAACTTACCGGGATCACCTCTTTGGTGTGATCGGTCGCTTCGTTGACGACACCAAGAGCGCCTGGGGCGCCGAGCTGCTGGATAACTACGACGACTACGTCAGCCGTTTCTGGCTGGGGAAGCCGAAGGCCGCCAGCCTGTCCGATTTGTTATCTAACACCCGGGCACGCCCTGAGTAATCCGACGGAGAATGGATATGACACAGCGTTTGAACAACGATTTTCAGTTTGTCGATGTCGGCCGTCGCGAGCCTGCCAAGAAAGACATCCATACCCGCAAACACGAGTTTGTGGAAATCTACGAGCCTTATGGTCAGAAGCAGGCCGCCGAGCAATCGCACCGCTGCCTGGAGTGCGGCAACCCATACTGCGAATGGAAGTGCCCGGTACATAACTTCATTCCCAACTGGCTGAAACTGGTCAGCGAGGGTAATGTGCTCGAAGCCGTGGAGATGTGCCACCAGACCAACTCCCTGCCTGAAGTCTGTGGCCGGGTCTGCCCGCAGGATCGTCTCTGCGAAGGCGCCTGTACGCTGAACGACGGCTTCGGTGCGGTCACCATCGGCAATGCCGAGAAGTACATTACCGACACCGCCTTTGCCATGGGCTGGAAGCCCGACCTGTCGAAAGTGACCCAGACCAACAAGAAGGTGGCGGTTATTGGCGCTGGCCCGGCCGGGCTCGGCTGCGCCGACGTACTGGCACGCAATGGCGTTAAAGCCGTGGTGTTCGACAAATACCCCGAAATTGGTGGCCTGCTGACGTTTGGCATTCCGGAATTCAAGCTGGAAAAGTCCATCATGGCCAAGCGCCGTGACGTATTCGAAGACATGGGTATCGAATTCCGCCTGAACACCGAGATCGGCGTCGATATCGATTTCGAACAGCTGTTGGCCGATTACGACGCCGTATTCATGGGCATGGGCACCTACAAGTACATGAAAGGCGGCTTCCCGGGCGAAGACCTCGACGGCGTGCACGAAGCCCTGCCATTCCTGATCTCCAACGTTAACCACACCAAAGGCTGGGAAAAAGACCCGGCAGACTACATTAACCTGGAAGGCAAGCGGGTCGTGGTACTCGGTGGTGGTGACACCGCCATGGACTGCAACCGCACCTCAATTCGCCAGCAGGCCGCCAAGGTGATTTGCGCCTACCGCCGCGATGAAGCCAACATGCCAGGTTCACGCCGTGAGGTCGCCAACGCCAAAGAAGAAGGCGTCGAGTTCCTGTTCAACCGCCAGCCGGTCGAAATCGTGGGCGATGGCAAGGTGGAAGGCATCAAACTGGTCACCACCCAACTGGGCGAGCCGGATGAAAACGGCCGTCGCCGCCCGGAAGTGATCCCTGGCTCGGAAGAAATACTGGCCGCAGACGCCGTGATCGTCGCATTCGGCTTCCAACCTAGCCCGGCCGAGTGGTTTGAGCCCAATAACATCAAACTGGACGACTGGCAGCGGGTAACCGCTGCGGAGCATCAGGAATATCCGTTCCAGACCAGCCACGAGAAGATCTTCGCCGGTGGCGACATGGTGCGCGGTTCAGACCTGGTGGTTACCGCTATCTACGAGGGCCGCAAAGCTGCAGAAGGGATATTGGATTACCTCGAAGTGTGACCTGAGTCTTAAATCTGGAAAAAACGGCGTTTTACGCCGTTTTTTTTTGATTGCAGCGCCCGGTAAGATTATCTTAGGCCTTACAGTCACTATACAAAGCCCGGATGGAGCTCCTCTGATGTTCGATAAAAAAGTAGGGATGGCCTTGTTGCTGTCATTAGCCCTGGTTGCCTGTGATGGCGATGGATATGGAAGTGATGATAACGACGGTGATACTGGCGGTGGTGATACCGGTGGAGGCGATACCGGCGGCGATACTGGGGGTGGAAATGACAACACACCGGTGAACCTGACAATTGGTACTGGTGAAGGCGGCAGCTTCCTGGAAGGTGCATTGGCTATTTCTATCGATACATTAAGTGCCGGAGGTTCAACGGAAATACGCGTCAACGTTGTAGATGAAAACAGTAGTAATGCGTTGTATACCGCTGAATCAGTATCGGTTGAATTTTCTTCTCAATGTTCAAGTATAACGCCAGCAAGAGCCTCATTCAGTCCGGCAACTGCTACTGGACAGGGAACCATCAGTACAACCTATACCGCGGAAGGCTGCCGGGGTGAAGACACCGTTACCGCCCGGGTAAGTACATCAAGTGGATCAGCCACAGCAGCAGGAACCGTGACTGTTGAAGGAATTGAGGTTGGTTCTATTACTGGCGCAACACCAGAATTTTCTACGATTGGGATATTGGGTTTTGGCACTGAAGGCAGGCCAACGACAACTCGAGTACCCTTTATTGTCCGTGATTTGCACGGTGCTCCTGTGGGTAATCAGGATGTGACATTTAATATTGAAAACCCAATTGGAGGTGTTCAGCTCACCAAAGATACTGGAACAACCAACTCTGCTGGCGAAGTCTATGCTATTGCGCAAAGCGGAACGGTTAATACTACGTTTAAGGTATCGGCAACTACCGAGGTATTAGATTCCCTTGGCGAACCTACTGGTGAGTTCATCTCTACTGAAAACCCCTATGATATTACTGTTAACTCTGGCCTTCCAATGTCTCATTGGATTACTTTTGGACCGGAAACCTTGAATCCTACGGATGCATGGGGCGAGTTTGGCGTCGATGTTGCGCTTAGCTTCATAGTAAGTGATAGAACTGGTGGGCCAGCTGCTGAAGGTTCTGTGTTTAGCTTGAAAACTAACGCTGGTCAGGTAGTTGGTGAGAATGGTGGCCCAGTAGAAAGCTGTGTTGTAGTAGGTGGTCGTTGCTCACTGACGTGGACCAGTGCAAACCCTTGGCCTAGTGACGGCGGGGTAAGAGTACTCGCATTCACGCGTGGAGATGAGTACTTTATCGATGAAAATGGCAACGGCGCCTATGATGAAGGCGAGTATTTCTGCCCACTGCCTGAACCGTATCTCGATTCCAATAATAATGGAGCCTATGATTTAGGTGAGAATTTTGTAGACGGTAGCAGTACGGGCACGTCGGGAACTTGGGATGATGTACCTGCACAATTTGCTAATTGCTGGTCAAGAGTCAACTTTGTGACCAATGAAAGTGAAGCTGCCGCGCTCGGGCTGTATTCCGACGGGACTGGGGCAATTAAATATCGTGGTTCTAGTTGTACTCAAGTAGCTCGTGACAATGGTCATTGTGATGAGCTGACGTATATTGGTGTTGACCTTGGAATGATCCTAAGTCGTCCATTCCTGACTATCTCAGATCCTGGAAACGTTGACCTTACAGTTTCCACGGATCCTGTTACATTTACAGTTTCAGATGATCTTGGCAATATCCCTGCGGTGGGGACCGACTTGAGTGACATTACCTGCGAAGAAGTAGAGGCGGAAGTGATTAACCCCCCAGATGGGGCTGTCACCAACACTTATAGAAGCCCTGGGACTGGATTTGATTATCAAGTTAGGTTCACACCCGCTGACGGTGGAGTCAGCCCAGGGTCATGCATACTGAGAGCGGGTAATGCTTTGCGTCAAGTGGACGTTATTTTCTAACAATGTTTTTTTGACTTTTTAAGATCGTCCCCCGGACACTGTTTCTGGGGGACGTGTTATTTGTTCGAAAGAATTCGCGAATTTAGGTAGGTGTCGATAGCATTCCTTTTATTTGACCCTTGCTCAATCGCCCAATACCCCCAAGCCTCCATAGAATCGTTAAACCGAATTCTTCTAGACATTCCCCCCAATGCTTTTACCAAATGTTCTGGCTCCTTGTACGCCACCAGCCAGTCATCCCTTTGCATAAAATACAACGTTCTTTCCATCCGCTCTGACAGAAGTAGTGCCTTGAACTGATTTGCAAGCCGATATCGTTGCTGAGTGAACTCAGCCAAGGGTTCATCATGGTAGTCAGTCCAATGCTTCGCCAGATGATGATCAATTAACATGTCCACAACTATAGGCGTGGTCTTACGCAATTTTGGCCGCAAGGCAACTCTTAGCGGTTCGAGCAGCGGCGTACTATCGGTCAATCTGTCGATGTACTGGTGCCGGTCGAAATGAATCAAAAACTCTTTTGACACGGTGTTCGGATCGGGTCTTCGGGCGAAGTCGGGCCAGAGTGAGCCGATCAGGGCGTCGGGGGTTGGGTCTGAAAACAGCCAGTGGCCCAGAAAATTCACGCGGGCTCCTTCATCAAAGTCTTAAGGGTACGCTGCCAGTGTATCACCAAAGTTAAGCACCTGAATTCGTCAGTGGCGGTGGCTATGCGTATAATGCGCCCACTTTTTCTACAGGATCTACCGCCATGGCTGAACTGACCAATGATCGCTTCCTGCGCGCCCTTATGCGCGAACCCACTGACCGCACGCCGGTATGGATGATGCGCCAGGCCGGGCGGTATTTGCCGGAGTACCGGGCTTCGCGGGCTGAGGCAGGCGATTTCCTCAGCCTGTGCAAGAACGCCGACTTCGCCTGTGAAGTCACCTTGCAGCCGCTGGAGCGGTACCCGCTGGATGCCGCCATCCTGTTTTCCGACATTCTCACCATTCCCGATGCCATGGGCCTCGGGCTCTATTTCGAGACAGGTGAAGGCCCACGCTTCGAACGCACCGTGCGTACCATGGCCGATGTAGAAGCATTGCATAAGCCAAATATGGCGAGTGATCTGGGCTATGTGATGAATGCCGTTAGTACCATTCGCGGTGCCCTGAATGGGCGAGTGCCACTGATTGGCTTTTCCGGTAGCCCCTGGACACTGGCGACTTACATGATCGAAGGCGGCAGCTCCAAGGATTTCCGTCACATCAAAGCCATGCTGTACAACGACCCGGATACCCTGCATGCGCTACTGACCCGCCTTGCCGATTCCGTCACAGACTACCTGAATGCCCAGATCGAAGCGGGCGCTCAGGCCGTTCAGATTTTTGATACCTGGGGTGGCGCACTCGGCCACTCGGTCTATCCGACCTTCTCGCTGGATTACATGACTCGCATTGTGAAAGGCCTGAAACGGACCCATCAGGGTCGCAGAGTGCCGGTAATCCTCTTTACCAAAGGCGGTGGCCAGTGGCTGGAGTCGATGGCCGCGTCTGGCGCCGATGCGCTGGGTCTGGACTGGACGACGTCACTGGCCGATGCCCGGGCACGCGTCGGCGAGCAGGTTGCGTTGCAAGGCAATATGGACCCCTCAGTGCTCTATGCCTCACCGGACGGAATTCGGACCGAAGTCGAACGCATTCTGGCGGAGTATGGCAAAGGCTCAGGCCATGTTTTCAACCTTGGTCACGGCATTCACCAGTTTGTTGATCCTGACCATGCCGGTGCGTTTGTTGAAGCTGTGGTGGAATTGAGTCCTAAGTATCATCGGTAACTTGTTTGCAGGCATCAAACCGCGGATTGTAGAGTATTGATGTGAGGGAAAGCTGAGTGCCAGGCGTCGGGTTGGCTTATCCGGGGTAGTCCGCAACAGGGATGTTGCGGCCTAGGCCCCACGGATGGGTTAACGCCGACCCCGGAGAAGCCAACCCGATGACTGGTACGTGTTCCTGGCAATTCAGTATAACGAGCCTCCGGCCCTCGGTTGACTACATCGGCTCTAGCGTCATGCGCCACTGGGTTGGCCCGGGCATGAACCGGCTTGGGCGTCCTTCGACCCAGTCGCGATGTCCGCGATCGTAGTAGGGTGACATCGGGTGGCCGCTCTGGCCGACCGGCATGTGAAAGATCCCGTTTTCCTCCTGGCCCGGCGCGACTACCATGCGCTCCGAGGCACCATTGCTGGTGCGCTGAACCCGTGGCATGTAGGTATCACCATCCATGGGCTCTTCCGGCATATCGAGCCAGCGAGCCAGCAGTGGCACCGCACCGCTTAGTGGGTGCCGGATCGACAAAGTATTGGCCTTGCCCCAGGTCTGGTCGGCCAGCGGTTCGCCATCGGCCGTCATGATCGCCAGGGTTTCATCCACCATCGACAGCATGAAATCATCCCAGTCGTCATAGCCCAATGGCAGATGCTGCTCCGGCTGCTGTGTCACCAGTGCCCAGACCGGGTATTCCAGAAAATTATCCACCCGCTCCGGCCAGAACACATTGCTAGCATTTCCGAGTTGGCGATAGATCGCTCCCACGGTGTGATCAATCGTGCGCTCCCTGAAGCGCTTCACTGCCAGATACCCAACCGAGGTTTTACTGGCACGCCCCTCCCACTGAGCCACATACGCTGCCAGTTCAGAGCGTTCGTCCGACCCCGGGCTCTCATCATTCTCAAGCACAGCCAGCAACAGTCGCTGCCAGCGTTGCAGGAAGAGCGCACGGTCATCCAGTGCAATGTCCAGAAAATCCTGCTCGGTGAACTGTTCCCTCGCATATAGACCTTTCTCGATTTGTTGCTGGCGTGCGCCCAGGGCGTAATCACTGCGACCAACCAGATCCAGCAACTCATCGGACACAATGCGGGCATTGGCGGTCCAGATTCTGCCTTCTTCCGGGTTCACAATTTGCGGGAACTCAGACGGGCTTAAATAGCCGTTCCAGCCCAGCTCGCCCGACGACCAGTCGGCGGGTTCAGTCGGTGAGATGCCCGCCTCGGTGAACCCGAAGCGGCGTGGCAGACGGCCCATGATGGTCCAGGCCTGGTTGCCGCGAACGTCAACCACATTCAGGTTTTGCCCGGGAACCCCCGAGGTGGCCGCGACAGTCAGTGCATCGTACACCGTATCGGCGGTTTCCATCCGCGTCAGATCAAGGTTGGCGCCTTCCGGGTCATGGGCCACCCAGCGCATGGCCAGCATATTACCGAAGTGATCGGTACCGATCACCGGCCCCCAGCGCGTTGACTTAACCGCCACGGTTACAGATTCACCGCCTTTTACCTGAACGACCTCGTTGTCGACGGTAAAAGGCTGCCAGCCATCCGGCGTCAGATACTCCGACTCTTCTGCGTTGGTTTGCAGAATAATGGTGTCGTGAAAATCGCCATTGGAATTGGTGAAACCCCAGGCAACATGCTCGTTGGAACCCACAACCATCGCTGGCGCTCCGGGCAAGGTCGCCCCGGTAATGCGGCGGTCTGCCCCCGCGACGGTCCAGCTGGCCCGGTACCAGATATTGGGTACGCTGAGGCCCAGGTGCATGTCGTCAGCCACCATGCCCGCCCCATAGCCGGTTAGCTCACCGGATACAGACCAGTTATTGGAACCAAGCTCTACAGTGTCCTGGTATTGCCAGGGCGACATATCATCCAGTTCGGCCAACTCCTGCGGAGCCTGTAACTCAGCCAGCGGTTGCTCCGGGAAAAACGGCGACCACTGATAGGCCTCGCCATGCACCGGCGAATCCCACTCGCCGCCGGCCGGAGTCAGGAACTCAAACCAATCGGTCGGCAACAAATCTTCCATCACCGCCAGAGAGCGCTCGCGCTCATTCCATTGCGGCTGAAGATCCAGGTACATGCTGTACAGCGCGAGCATACTGTCGGCTGGTTGCCACTCGCGCGGCTGGGTTTGCAGCAAGCGATATTCAAACGGCGGGCTATCGAGCGCTGCGAGTCCAGCGTTAACACCGGCGGTATAGGCGTTCAAGCGCAATAACTCCGGACGCTTCAAAGCAGCAACGGCCCGTTCGCCCCGTTTACGAAACTGATGGACACGAATGCTCTGGTCGTAGCTCAGTGCCGCTTCACCAACCAGTTCAGAGAGTTCGCCGGCTGAATTGCGGCGCAACAGATCCATCTGGAAAAACCGTTCCTGGGCATGCAGCACCCCCAGTGCATAGGCGCTATCGGGGCGGTTCTGGGCATAAATCGTCGGAATGCCCTGGGCATCGCGTTCAATGCGCACCTCGGCATTCAACCCGGGCATCGGGTGAGACCCCTCAAGCGGCGCCAGGCTGCCATTCAATTGCCACCAAAGCCAGGCAACACCGCCGGCCACCAGGACCAACAGAAGTAATAGGGTCCTAAAAATCCATCGAATAGGGCGCGATACGGCCATGCCTGTTTCCTTTTATGAAAACGTTCAGTGTTATTTTTGTGGTCAGGCTTGGCACAAAGCCAAGTGACAGTCGCCGGGTCTAGCTGTCCGGGGGAGTCCGCATCAGGGATGATGCGGCCTAGGCCCGAGACGTCGGACCGCCATGGACAGGTTCATGCCGACCCCGGACAGCTAGACCCGGTGGCTGGCACGGCTCTTTGGCACTGTCGACAGAATAACCCGGCCTTTGATTTAGTTTGCCACAGAAACATGAGACCCCAAAGGCTCCGGTATCAGGTTATGCCGGTCAGTTGACAGCTCTGGGGTTTGATGGCGAACCCATGCCTGATTGTCATAAGCGGTTGAAATTGCGACACTTGCGCCAGAACTGACACCGGTCTGATCCTACTGATCCCGGGGTGCCTCCCAGAACCGCGTACCCTGCTAAGGCGAACCCATCGAATGACTGAACAATCCGGCGAATACATCGAGCACCTGTCGCTCAGCCAGTTTAGCGAAAAGGCGTATCTGGATTATTCCATGTACGTCATCCTGGACCGGGCCTTGCCTCACCTGGGCGATGGCCTCAAGCCCGTACAGCGTCGCATCATCTATGCGATGAGTGAGCTGGGGCTGAAAAGCACCTCCAAATACAAGAAATCCGCCCGTACAGTGGGTGACGTGCTGGGTAAATACCACCCGCACGGTGACAGCGCCTGTTATGAAGCCATGGTGCTGATGGCGCAATCGTTCTCCTACCGGTACCCGCTGGTCGATGGTCAGGGCAACTGGGGTGCGCCGGACGACCCGAAATCCTTCGCCGCCATGCGCTATACCGAATCGAGACTGCATGCCCATGCCGGCCTGCTGCTCGACGAACTCGGTCAGGGTACCGTCGACTGGGTGCCCAACTTCGATGGCACCATGGAAGAGCCCTCAGTGTTGCCGGCACGCTTGCCGCACATCCTGCTCAATGGCACCACCGGTATTGCTGTTGGTATGGCAACGGATATACCGCCGCACAACATCCGCGAAGTCGCCGCTGCGTGCATTCACATGCTCGACGCCCCGGATGCCTCGCTGGCTGATGTGATGATGCACATCAAGGGGCCCGATTTCCCGACCGGCGGTGAACTGATCACCCCAACGGCCGACCTGCAAAAAATCTACGAAACCGGCCGGGGCACGGTAAAGGTTCGGGCCCGGTATGGCACTGAAGGTGGTGATATCGTCATCACCGAGCTGCCTTATCAGGTCTCCGGATCCAAAATACTGGAGCAGATCGCTCACCAGATGCAGGTCAAGAAACTGCCCATGGTGGTCGACCTGCGCGATGAATCCGACCACGAAAACCCCACGCGCCTGGTGATTGAACCGCGCAGTAACCGGGTCGATGTCGATGCCGTCATGAACCACCTGTTCGCGACGACGGATCTCGAGAAAACCATCCGCATCAACCTGAACATGATCGGTACCGATGGCCGGCCCCAGGTTAAATCCCTGACGCATATTCTCACTGAATGGCTGACCTTCAGAACCACAACGGTTCGCCGTCGCCTGCAACACCGGCTCGATAAAGTCATCGCCAGGCTGCACATCCTCGATGGCTTGCTGATCGCCTATCTGAACATTGATGAGGTCATCCACATCATTCGCACCGAAGACGAGCCCAAGCAAGTACTGATGAGCCGCTTCAAGTTGAGTGACGTTCAGGCTGAAGCCATTCTCGAATTGAAATTGCGGCAACTGGCCAAGCTGGAAGAGTTCAAGATTCGCGGTGAGCAGGATGAACTGGCCGCCGAACGCGACAAGATCGAAAAAACCCTGGGCTCGGCAACGCGCATGCGCACCCTGATCAAGAAAGAGATCATGGCCGATGCCGATACCTTCGGCGATGACCGTCGCACACAACGGGTCCAGCGCGAAGAAGCCCAGGCGTTCAGCGAGACCGAAGTATTGCCTTCTGAACCGGTGACCGTCGTGCTGTCTCAAAAAGGCTGGATCCGGGCGGCCAAAGGGCATGACATCGATGGTGTGAACCTCAGCTACAAGGCGGGCGATGCGTTCGCCTTCAGCGCACCGGGCAAGAGCAATCAGCCCACCGTCTTGCTCGACTCGACCGGCCGGTCCTACACCCTGGCAACACATGCCTTGCCGTCCGCGCGCGGGCAGGGTGAACCCATTTCCGGTCGTGTCAGTCCGCCGCCGGGTGCAGAAATGCGCGGTTTGCTGATCGACGAACCGAACCAGCAATACCTGCTGGCGTCCGATGCCGGTTACGGGTTTATTGGCCGCTTTGAAGACATGGTCAGCAAGAACAAGGCGGGCAAGGCGGTATTGAGCCTGCCAAAAAACGCCCGGGTACTGGCCCCGGCCGTCGTGCATCAGCGGGAAACCGACTACCTGGCGGCCGTCAGCAACGAAGGGCGTCTGCTGGTGTTCCCGGTGCGCGATCTGCCGGAGCTGGCCAAAGGAAAGGGCAACAAGATTATCAACATTCCTGCCGCCCGGGCGGCTGAACATGAAGAATTCATGATTGGCGCTGTGGTACTGGGCAGCGACAACACCCTGGTCATCCACTCCGGCAAGCGCAAGCTGAAGCTCAAGGGCGCAGACCTTGAGCACTATCTGGGTGAGCGTGGGCGGCGGGGCAACAAGCTGCCTCGCGGATTCCAGAGTGTCGCCAGCATCGAGGTTGAATAGAGTGGCTGTGCGTGTCGCTTGGTGTATTTTCGTCTAGTCTTCAACACACGATATTCGGAGGCACGCGCATGACCATAGACACTCAAATTGCCAATTATTATGAAAAGCTGGTGATCGATGACTTGAAAGGCCGGTTGGAAGCCGATGGCAAATCGGAGAACGAACTGGCCGACATCGCCTGTGTGGCATTGAATCAGCTACCGGCGCGCTATTACCGGTTTTCAGTGGACATGGCGTTCTATCTGTCGGTGCAGGAGCAGCACGCGATGGAAACCGAGGTCGAGAAGGCCGTGACACACGCACTGGCCTTTGTATCCGGGCATCACCGCGATGACGAATAAACCCAGCTCATCCCCGTTTACCGTTGAGTCCATGCAGGCCAGCATTGTTCATCACCTGCATGTTACCCAGGGTACCTACGAAGAGAAAGCCAGCCCGCAAAGCTGGTGGAAAGCCACCGCGGGCGCCGTTAACGAAGCCGTGATGGCAGGCCTGACCGATACCCAGCGCACCCACTCCACCAAAGACACCCGGGCGGTAAATTACCTGTCCATGGAATTTCTGATGGGGCGGTTGCTGTCCAACAATCTGAATAACCTTCAGCTGTATGACATCGCCGACCAGGCACTGGCCAATCTGGGTCAGAAACTGTCGGATATTCTGGAAGAAGAGCCGGATATGGCGTTGGGCAATGGGGGCCTGGGCCGGCTGGCAGCCTGTTTTCTGGATTCACTCGCCACCTTGAATTACCCGGCTGTTGGCTATGGCATTCACTATGAGCACGGGTTGTTTGAGCAAAGTTTCAGTCAGGGCCGCCAAGTTGAGCGGCCGGATGACTGGCGTGAATACGGCAACCCCTGGGAAGTGTGCCGGCCGGAATCGGTTCAGGAAATCAAGCTCTATGGTTTCGTGGAAACAGTGAGCGAAGGCGGGCGGGCCTACAAAGTCTGGCGACCGGCACGGACGGTCAAAGCCGTACCCTGGGACATTCCCATCGTCGGCTATAACGGAGCCAATGTGAACATTCTCCGGCTCTGGGAGAGCCGGGCAACTGACTATTTTGACTGGGATGTGTTCAACGCGGGCGGCTATGTGGATGCTCAGATAGAACAGGCCCAGGCAGAAACCATTTCCAAGGTGTTGTACCCCAACGACGAAACCGACGCCGGCAAGGAATTGCGGCTGATCCAGCAGTATTTTTTCAGCGCCGCGTCGCTGGCTGACATCATTCGCCGATACCAGCGAGCCCACGGTGACGACTGGTCTCAGTTCGCTGAGCGGGTGGCCGTGCAATTGAATGATACCCACCCGGCGGTGGCTATTCCCGAACTGATGCGCGTGCTTATGGATGAAAAACGGCTGGGGTGGGATGCCGCCTGGGCCATCTGTCACCCGGTGTTCTCCTACACCAACCATACCCTCTTGCCGGAAGCACTGGAGACCTGGAGCCTGCCGCTGTTTGCCAAGGTGTTGCCGCGGCATCTGGAAATCATTTTTGAAATCAACCACCGCTTCCTGAGTCAGGAAGTCGAGCGCCAGTGGCCGGGTGATGATGGCATGAAAGCCCGGTTGTCGATTATTGAAGAAGGGCATCAGCGTAGGGTGCGCATGGCGCACCTGTCGGTGGTGGGTTCACATACCGTCAACGGTGTCGCCGAGGTGCACTCGAATCTGGTGAAGTCCGACCTGTTTCCCGAATTCGATCAGCTCTGGCCCGATAAATTCACCAATGTGACCAACGGAGTAACGCCCCGGCGCTGGTTGAAGGCCTGCAACCCCCGGTTATCAGCCCTGATCGACCAACACATCGAGGCCGACTGGCCACGGCATCTGAGCAAACTTGAGCAACTGACGGCGCTGGCCGACGATGATCGTTTTCAAACCGAATTCATGGCGATCAAGCACCAGAACAAGGTCGATCTGGCGGCAGAGGTCAAGCAGTTAACCGGCATCGATATTGATCCGCACGCCCTCTTTGATGTGCAGATAAAGCGCCTGCATGAGTACAAGCGACAGCATTTGAACCTGTTGCACATCCTGACGTTGTACCGTCGACTCCTTGAAGACCCGAATGCGATAACGGTACCGCGCGTGTTTTTGTTTGGGGCCAAGGCAGCACCGGCCTATGCATTGGCCAAAGACATTATTTATGGCATTAATTGCGCGGCGGAACGCATCAACAACGACGATCGCATTCAGGGCAAATTAAAGGTAGTGATGTTGCCCAACTACCGGGTCAGCCTGGCCGAGAAGATCATACCGGCCGCTGACCTGTCGGAGCAGATTTCAACCGCGGGCAAGGAAGCTTCCGGCACCGGCAATATGAAGCTGGCGCTGAACGGTGCCCTGACCATTGGTACGATGGATGGAGCGAACATCGAGATTGCCGAAGAGGCCGGGCGAGACAATATTTTTATTTTTGGGCTGTCGGTAGAGGAGGTTCGTCAACTCGACGAACGGGGTTATAACCCCTTTGACTGGTACCAGCAGGACGATGAGCTCAGGGCCGTGCTCGACTGGCTGGATAACGGCTATTTAACCCCGAATGACCCCGGCGCCCTGTCGTCCATCAAGCACAGCCTGTTGAAAGGCGGTGACCCCTACAAGGTACTGGCGGACTATCGCAGTTACTGCGACGCCCAGCAGCAGGTTGAGGCGCGTTATCAGAATACGAAAGCCTGGGCACGCAGCGCCATTATTAACACCGCGACCATGGGCAAGTTCAACTCAGACCGCTCGATTGAAGATTACGTGCAGCGTATCTGGCACCTGAAGGCACACCCGCGCAGCCAGAGTTCTGGCTGAACGGGTGTTGGTTTACTTGATGACGTACTGGCCATAGCGAATGGCCTTGGCCAGTTCGCGTGACGAGTCCGACGGTGAAATCGGGTTTACCGTCAGTTCGCCTATCTTCTCGTAAAAATAACCCTGAACGGTACCGGTGGTTGCCATGCCATGGGCAATGCTGGGCAGCAGGGAGTCATTGGCCGCCGCCGCAATGAATTCGTTCATCGATACCCGCGCACAGTCGTCGAAGGCGCTCATGCTCATGTCGGTGCGAGGAGGGATCGAGCCTTTGTTTTGATTGAAGGTGCGTTGGAATGAATCGTCCATGATGTTACGCACCAGGTCATTCTGAGCCGACTGGTCGGCCTGGGTAGCCCCGCGCAGATCGAAAATGGCAAAACTGTCGATATTGAACAGAAACTGATTCTGGGTGCCGGGCACCGGCGCGCAGACGTAATCGGTGTTGGCGACCTTGCCTTCTGCCGAGAACTCACCCTTGGCCCAGTCGCCCATAAACTGAAAGGCCGCCTCATCGTTAATGATCAGGCTGGTGGCCTGATTCCAGTCGCTAAGATCGTCCGACAGCGGCATGTGCTCGAGCAGCCGGTAGTAGCGATCGAACACCGCATCCATTGTGTCGCTGCGCATGGCCCGAAAATCATGGTCGACCAGCGCCGCCTGGTAAAATTCCGGACCACCAACGGACAAGGCAACAGACTCAAACAGGGTGGCATGCTGCCAGTCCTGATGACCCTGGGCGATGACCCGATAGCCTGCCCCGGCGATCAGTTCGGCCGCCCGGTCAAATTCGGCCCAGGTGGTTGGAACCGCAACGCCCACTGAATCGAGAATGCGTTTGTTGGCCCACAGCCAGTTGGTGCGGTGCACGTTCACCGGTACCGCAACGTAGTCGCCATTGTATTGCATGGCAGCCGCGACCACCGGTGGCAGACGCTGATCCCACTGTTGCTCGTCCGCCAGATCGTTGATGTTGCTCAGAAAGCCCAGTCGGGCCCAGCGTTGAATATCCAGCCCCTTGATCTGGGCAGCCGTGGGTGGATTACCGCGCAGCACGCGATCCTGCAAGGTAGCCATGGCATTACCACCGCCACCGCCCTGCACAACGAAATCATCCCAGGTGTGGCCGTCTTCCTGCATCGCCTGCTGAAGAACCTGAACAGAACGGGCTTCGCCGCCGCTGGTCCAATAATGCAATACTTCAACGGAACCTGCCTGAGATAAGCCAGGCAGCAGGCATAGCATGGCGCTGAACGCCATCGTGCGTTTGGATAGGGTCATTGCGTACTCCAGCGTGTTCTGTATTTTTATCGTTGTTGGCGCTCTCGGCTGAGTCAGGATACCTCGACAGGAGCTAGACATAACGTAACAAACCGTATCAAAGGGTTCGTGGCAGTAGATAGGATGTCGATCACAAACGCGCTTGCCAGCGATTATTTGTTACACTTTGAGCCTCATTTAACGGCGAAGAGATTCATGTCCCAGATTCTGCGTATTGCAACCCGAAAGAGCCCCCTGGCCCTGTGGCAAGCGGAGTACGTCCGTTCTGCACTGACTCAGCTGCACCCGGAACTTCAGGTTGAGCTGGTCCAAATGGCCACCAAAGGTGACAAGATGCTGGATGTTCCGCTGGCCAAGGTGGGCGGAAAAGGCTTGTTCATTAAAGAGCTGGAAGTTGCCATTGCCGACGGTGATGCCGACATCGCGGTGCATTCAATGAAGGATGTGCCCATGGAGATGCCCGAGGGCTTTGAACTGGCTGTGATCTGCGAGCGTGAAGACCCAACGGACGCCTTTGTCTCCAACCAGTATGCTCACGTAAACGAGTTGCCGGAAGCGGCCATCGTCGGCACCTCCTCATTGCGCCGGCAGGCGCAATTGCTGGCTGCACGGCAGGATCTGCAGATTCGCTTCCTGCGCGGCAACGTTGGTACCCGCCTGGGCAAACTGGATGCCGGTGAATACGATGCCATCATTCTGGCGTCGGCAGGGTTGCGCCGGTTAAAGCTGGAAGATCGCATTCGCCACACCCTGGATACCAATCTGTGCTTGCCTGCCGTCGGGCAGGGTGCTGTCGGCATCGAGATCCGGGCGGGTGATGAAGCGACCCGCGCTCTGCTGGCTCCCCTGATGCACCCGCACACCCAAATCCGGGTGACCGCCGAACGCGCCATGAACCGTCGCCTGGAGGGCGGCTGTCAGGTACCCATCGCCGGGTTTTCCGTATTGGAAGGCGATACCCTGAGCATGGAGGCCCGGGTGGGCGAGGTAAATGGCGAGCGCTTGTTGAAAGCCCGGGGCAAGGTTTTACTGGAGGGCACAGCGACCGAGCAACTTGCGCAGGCCTCGGCACTGGGGCTCGACCTGGCCGAGCAGCTGCTGGACCAGGGGGCCGGTGCCATTCTGGCCAAACTGTCTGACTGATGCGCCTGTTGCTGGCCAAGGCCAGGTCTGACTGGGCTCGATGGCAGTCACAGCTGGCGCCCTATGCCGACTTGATGCTACACGACCCCTGGCGACTGACATTGCACCCGGAAACGCCGGAGCAGCGGTCGCTGTGGCTCAATCTCGATGAATATCAGGGGGTTATTTGTGTCAGCCCCACGGCAGCCAGCCAACTGACGGCTGCGCTTGATCATTATTGGCCGCAACCCCCACTCGGCGTTAACTGGTTGTGCAACGGCCCGGCCACGGCCAGGGTGCTGAGCCAGGGCGGGCTGGTGCCGCAATTCCCGGCGTCCGGCCACACAGCAGAAGAGGTGCTTGCTTTGCCCTCAACCCAGTCGGTTGCCCAGAGCAAGTGGCTTGTGGTGAAGGGGTCTGGCGGGCGTGATCTCTATCCGCAAGTACTGCGGGAGCGGGGCGCAGAAGTGCGGTCGATTGATGTGTATCACCGTGCATTGGACCCGGCGGTGCTGGAGGACATGGCCCGGCTGAGTGGCCAGGCAGATGCTGTTCTGGTCAGCTCTCAGCTGTTGGGCGATGCCTTGTGGGACAGCCGGAACAGCAGCTGGCGCAGCTGGCAGGGCACCTGGTTACTGACTTCCCCGCGTTTGATGGCCTGGGCGCGGGAGCGGGGTATTGCACACTGCTTGCTGGCACCTGGCGCTTCGCCGGAGGCGGTTGCGCAATGTCTTTCCGGACGGGACGTGACGGCACGGCCCGGTTCACCTTACACTGATACCCAATAATGGAACCCGGAGCGCGGGCCTTGCCCGCCGCCCTGTGACAGCAAAGGCCGCACTGCCCATGAATAAAGATACCGAGTCTGACAACACACCCGCACCGGATACCGACAAGCCCGTTGTGGAACAGGCGGAACCCGCCGAAGGCACGCCGGCTGCAGCCGCGTCGACCAACAAGCCGGCACCCGCTGCATCCGATACCCCAGCCGACCGTGCAGAAGCCGGGGCGTCCAATGCCTCGCCTGAAGCGCCCGAGCCGGAAAAGCCGGAGCCAAAACCTGCGTCGAAAGCCAAACCCACTGGCAATGCCGGTGCGCCTCCGCGTCGTCGGCGAGGCACGGCCGGTGGCGGATCGGGCCGGTCAAATCGCCTGCTGATTTCCCTGCTGGTTCTGGTACTCATGGTCGCTGGCCTGGCTTGGCTGGTGTATTGGGGCTGGCAGCAATACCGGGTACTGCAGCAGGAAGCCGACACCGTTGTCAGTTCATTGAGTGAGTTGCGCCAACAGGTATCAAGTTTGAGTGTTCGACTTGAATCATCAGAAGAGGCGCGCGAGCGTCTGGCGCAACAGGTTCAGCAGGAGCAGCAGGCGCTCGAAGCCATGCTGATTGATACCGCCCAGCGGCTCAGCCGGCGACAGGACCTGGAGGCCGATCGCTGGCCTTTGGAAGAAGCATTGACCCTGCTTCGCCTGGCAGAGCGGCGTCTGCAACTCGATGGCGATGCCACCATCGCCATCAGCTTACTCAACGCGGCCGACCAGGTGCTGGCCGGGCTGACCGAAGCGGCCGTGTTGCCGGTGCGCCGCCAGATTGCGTCAGACCGCCTTGCCCTGCAGTCGGTCGGCAGTGTCGACCTGAACGGCACCTACTTTCGGCTCGAAGCCATCAACGAGCGCATAGCCAGTCGCCAGTGGTCACCAGCCGAACGGCTGGAACCCCGTGAGCAAAGCAATGAGACAACGCTGAGCTGGCAAAGCTTCCGCGACAGCCTGAGCAGCCTGGTAACCGTCAGCCGACTGGACGTGCCTTATCAGGCACCGCCGTTATTGTCTGAGTTTGCCCAGTGGCAGCAACACAGCCTGCTGCTGACCGAGCAGGTGCAGTTGGCCTTGCTGGCGCGCAACCAGCCGCTCTACAACGAAGCCCTGGCCCAATTGCAGAGCCGCGTCGCGGTCATGTCGGCTGAACTGGAGCTCGACGCCATCGAAACGGAACTGGATGCCCTGCAAGGCCTGACGCTGACGCCGGACTTTCCAGACATCCACGCCAGTGTGGAAGCGCTGGAGCAATACATGACCCGGGTCGAGGAAGAGTCAACTGAATCGGCTGGCGACGGGGAGGAAGACGCATGAGCCGGCTGTTGCTGAAAGTCCTGTTGTGGCTGGTGCTGATTCTGGCCGCCGGCCTGCTGGCCCACTTTATGGTGCGACACCCTGGCTATGTGATGATCGCCTGGGGTCAGTGGATGGTCGAAATCACCCTATGGAGCGCCCTGGGCCTGTTTCTCGTCTTGCTGCTGGTCAGTTGGCTGGCCATAAAGTTGCTGCGCGGCGTCAATCCGGTGCGACTCGCTCGCCAATACCGCGACCGGCGTGATCGTAAAACGGCCCGGGTCGCGACCGGACAGGCCGTTAATGCCTGGCTGGAAGGCGACCACCAGGCTGCACTGTCGGCATTGCACAAGGTGGTCAGTGCCGGTGGCTCGGAGCGTCTGCCGCGAGTGCTGACGCTCATTCCAGGGCAAGACAGTGGCGACTGGCCAGCCCGGGTCAGCCAGTTCAAACAGGCAGACCCGGATCTCGCCCTGGTCGCTGACGCTCTGACGGCCGAACGTCTGGTGCACTCCGGTGATTCAGCCGCCTTGCTGGCACTGTGGCAGCAACAGCCGGGGCTGCAGCGGGTGCGCTCCTTGCAGCCGGATTACTGGCGTGCACTGATGGATCAGGGGCAGGCCGAGGTCGCACTGCAGGCCGTGAACAAGGCACCGAATCTGAACCCGTCCGATCGCGAGCGGTGGCAGCAGCAAGTCGCCTTGCAACTGATTGAGCAGGGGTGCCAGACCTCTGTCGATGCTCTGACACCGTTAAAGACCCTGCCCAAGTCCATACGCCAGAAAGCGGATATAGTGGCCGCGGAATGCCGCTGCCTGCTGGTGCATGGCCAGGCTGAAAACGCCTTCAAGCGGCTGTCCAAAGCGCTGGAAAAAGCGCCCGCTCCAGTGCTGCTGCGCTGCCTGCTGGATCCGCGGTTGCCCGAAACCCGGGTACTGCCACTGGCCGAGCAACTGGAAAAGCGCCACGGTACCAATCCGGCCCTGATGCTGACACTCGGTCAGCTGTGTGAGGCTCAGGCCTTGTGGGGCAAGGCGGAAGATTATCTGGTCGAAGCCTGGCGGACCGATCCGAATCGCGATTCCGGCCTGGCTCTGGCCCGTTTTTTTGAACATCGCCAGCAAACTGATCGCGCCCTTGCGCAGTATCGCGAGCTGGCTCATCTGGGAGACTAGTACTTGGCCGACACCTTAACACTGACACCGACGGGCGACCGTCGAACCCAATACGCCGAACTGTTGCCACAGCTTCAGGGCCTGGTGCAGGGCGAGCCGGACCGCACGGCAAACCTGGCCAATCTCGCCGCGGCCCTGCGCCAGACGTTCGGTTTTTTCTGGGTCGGTTTCTACCTGGTGAAAGACGATCAGCTGGTGCTGGGGCCTTTTCAGGGCGACATCGCCTGTACCCGCATTGAACACGGCCAGGGCGTCTGTGGCGCTGCCTGGGCCGAAGCAACCAGCCAGTGGGTGCCGGATGTCGATGCCTTTCCCGGTCACATTGCCTGCAGCAGTCTGTCGCGTTCTGAAGTTGTAGTGCCGGTAATGGTGGACGACGAAGTAGTGGCGGTATTGGACGTCGACAGCGATCAACTGGATGCCTTTACCGAAGCCGACATAGAAGGTTTGCAGTCGGTTGCCGTGCTGTGCGCGCAGTTTTGGACTGAAACTCACTGACCCCTTTTGTCTGAACAGACACTAATGTAACAGCTTTGTTACATACACTGGCCCGCCTTTAGCGGGCCAGTGTTACTTTCCCGCCAACCCATTTATTTTTCATTCTCACCATTCGGGCTTTCCTGGTGCGTGTTTGACTGGGTGTCACCTCTGGTAACAGAGGTAACACCTCTAGTTGCCAGACCGCTGTTAGGTTTTGTTACGCTAGGTTGCTGTTAGAGACGTTACTCGGACAACCGGGCTGACTAGAGTAAGGCTGTGGCAATCGTACTGTGCAAGTCGATCATCGATCGTTGCAGGTGCGAGTTCACAGCTTTGTTCATTGATTCACCGTTGAAATCGGGTGACCCCGATGTTTGACAGGGCTCCAGCCGAGACCTGCGCAACGATGGAATCATCAAAACTGAAGACAGTACGACCAAAACAACAAACAGAAGGACTGAGACCATGATGTTCAAAAAATCTCTGATCGCGATGGCAATGGGCGGCACACTGGCCGTTTCAGCCCAGGCCGGCGAAGTTGAAGTATTGCACTGGTGGACTTCCGGTGGCGAAGCCCGCTCTATCGCGGTTCTGAAAGAAATGGTTGAAGACGCAGGTCACACCTGGACTGACTTCGCGGTTGCCGGTGGTGGCGGTGAAAACGCTTATACCGTTCTGCGTTCACGCGCCGTATCGGGTAACCCGCCAGCGGCTGCACAGATCAAGGGTCTGGAAATTCAGGAATGGGGCGATCTCGGCTTCCTGGCCAGCCTTGATGACATTGCAGACGAAAACAACTGGGACGCCGTTCTGCCTTCTGTTGTCGCCGACGTCATGAAGCACGATGGTGACTACGTTGCTGCACCGGTTAACGTTCACCGCGTCAACTGGATGTGGGCCAACCCGGCTGTATTCGCCGATGCCGGCGTTGACATCCCGACTACCCTGGACGAACTGTGGGCCGCAGCTGAAGAACTGCAGGCAGCCGGTGTAACGCCGATTGCTCACGGTGGCCAGCCATGGCAGGACGCTACCACCTTCGAAAGCATCGTGCTAGCTGTTGGCGGCGCTGACTTCTTCAACGACGTCTTCGTTGAGATGGACCAGGCTGCACTCGAATCAGACACCATGGTTGAAGCCTTCGAAGAGTTCCGCAAGGTGAACGACTACATCGACCGTGGTGCGCCGGGTCGTGACTGGAACGTGGCTACCTCCATGGTTATCCGTGGTGAAGCGGCCATGCAGTTCATGGGCGACTGGGCGAAAGGTGAATTCACCGCCGCCAACATGACCCCGGGTGAAGATTACATCTGCGCGCCGTTCCCGGGCACCGCCGATGCCTTTACCTTCAACATCGACTCTCTGGCCATGTTCAAGCAGCGCACCGCCGCTAATGCAGAAGCCCAGTTGACGATGGCTGAACTGGTACTGTCACCGAGCTTCCAGGAAACCTTCAACCTGAACAAGGGTTCCATCCCGGCTCGTACCGACCTCGACATGGGCAAGTTTGACGATTGCGCACTGGCCTCTATGGAAACCTTCAAGAGCACCGCAGCGTCTGGCGAAGGCCTGGTGCCTTCCATGGCCCATGGCATGTCAACGACCTCTACCATTCAGGGCGCTATCTACGACACCGTCACCGAGTTTTTCAACTCTGACATGAGTGCCGAAGACGGAGCGACTCGTCTGGCTCGCGCAGTACGCGCTGCCCAGTAAGGGCACGGCCTGGTCAGGACGGCGTTCCAGCCGTTCTGACCGACCTTTGGCCCGCGCCTCCGGGTAGCGGGCCGATTCTGGCAAAACTCGAAATCACAGATACAGTTAATCTGCCTGACCTTAACTTTCTCCGGGAACAATAACGCCACAAGAGGCCCGGGTTGGTTTGTGGTGCCTGTCTCACAGGGTATCAGGCGACAAACAAACGCAAGCAGACATTGAGGGAATCTCTTAATGGCCCAGTCTCACTGCTGAGCTATTCAGAGTCTCCTTACTGAACGGACGGAAAACCTATGTTGGCATCACGCAAGAAGGGCATAGACTATTGGTTGCCGAAACTCGTTGTTTCGCCAACCCTGGTCATCGCTCTGGTGTTCTTTTATGGCTTTGTGCTGTGGACCACCTTCATTTCCTTTACCAACTCCAGTTTCCTACCCAGTTACGAGCTGGTGGGGTTTGATCAGTACGTGCGGTTGTTCATGAACCCGCGCTGGTTGAATGCCATGTGGAACCTGGTGGTCTTTGGTGTGTTGTTTATTGGTATTTGCATGGTGGTCGGTCTGGTCATGGCCATCCTGCTAGACCAGAACATCCGGGCTGAAGGAGCCATACGCACCATTTACCTGTACCCCATGGCGTTGTCGTTCATTGTGACTGGTACGGTATGGAAGTGGTTGCTCAACCCCACGGTGGGGATTGAAAAATTTGTAATCAGTCTGGGTTGGGATAGTTTTGTTTTTGACTGGATTATCGACCCCGATATGGCGATCTACACGGTTGTGATTGCCGGTGTCTGGCAAGCCAGCGGCTTTGTGATGGCTATTTTTCTGGCTGGCTTGCGTGGTATTGATACATCGATCATCAAGGCAGCACAGCTCGATGGTGCTAATTTGTTCGCGGTCTATACCCGTATCATTATTCCTTCAATGCGCCCGGTTTTCTTCTCAGCGTTTATCATGCTGGCCCACATCGCGATCAAGAGCTTTGACCTGGTCATCGCGTTAACCGGCGGTGGACCGGGTAATTCAACCGATGTACCTGCGATTTTTATGTATCAGTTTTCCTTCCAGCGCGGTCAACTGGGTATCGGCGCTGCATCGGCGGTAATCATGCTGATGACGGTTCTGGCGATACTGGTTCCCTATTTGTACTCCGAACTGAGGACTCCGAAAAATGGCTAAGTCAAAGAATCCGAGTTATGCCAACATCAATGCTCGGGCCGTCCTTTATGCGGTACTGATTATTGTGGCAGCCTATTATTTGCTACCACTGATCCTGATGATCGTGACCTCGTTTCGCTCTATGGATGAAATACGAATGGGTCAGTTAATTGAGTGGCCCAAGACGTTTTCGTTCGACGCCTGGTCCATGGCCTGGAGTGAAGTGCAAATTGGCGCTCGCGAAGAACGCGGTTTGCGGCCTTACTTCATTAATTCAATTCTAATGGTGATTCCATCGGTTGCGATCTCAACCATTCTGGGTGCCTTGAACGGTTATGTGCTGAGCTTCTGGAAATTCCGGGGCAGCGAGCTGTTTTTTGCTGCACTGCTGATTGGCTGTTTCCTGCCTTTTCAGGCGATTCTGTTGCCGCAATCGCAGTTACTTGGCTGGCTGGGTTTATCGGGCAGTCTGGTGGGTCTGATTCTGACGCACGTAGTCTACGGGGTGAGTTTTACCACGCTGTTCTTCCGCAACTATTACGTCAATCTGCCGCACGAACTGGTTAAGGCGGCTAAGTTAGACGGTGCCGGATTCTGGGTCATTTTCTTTCGCATTATTCTGCCGTTGTCGGCACCGATTCTGGTGGTCACGGTTATCTGGCAGTTTACCCAGATCTGGAACGACTTCCTGTTTGGGGTGGTGTTCTCCGATCCGAGTTCCCAGCCGGTGACGGTGGGGTTGAACAATATGGTGAACAGTTCAACCGGTGAGAAACAATACAACGTGGATATGGCCGGTGCCATCATCGCGGCACTGCCGACCATTGTGGTCTATGTAGTTGCCGGTAAATATTTTGTACGCGGTCTGACGGCCGGTTCTGTAAAAGGTTAACGGGAGTTCTGAACATGGCTGAGCTGAAAATTGACAACGTCTACAAAAGTTTTGGTGAAGAGCACATCCTCAAAGGCATCAGCCTGGATGTAACGGATGGTGAGTTCATCATTCTGGTCGGGCCATCCGGCTGCGGTAAATCGACACTGTTGAATTGCATCGCCGGTCTGGAAGATGTCACCACCGGTGACATTCTGCTGGGTGACACCAACGTAACGTACGAAGCACCGAAAGACCGTGACATTGCCATGGTGTTTCAGAGTTACGCCTTGTATCCGAACATGAATGTGCGTAAGAACATCGCCTTCGGTCTGGAAATTCGCAAGATGCCCAAGGCTGAAATCGCCGAAGAAGTGGCGCGGGTTGCCAAGCTGTTGCAGATTGAGCCGTTGCTTGACCGCAAGCCGTCTCAGTTGTCTGGTGGTCAGCGCCAGCGTGTGGCGATGGGCCGGGCACTGGCACGTCGCCCCAAGATCTATCTGTTTGACGAGCCACTGTCGAACCTGGATGCCAAGTTGCGCGTGGAAATGCGCACCGAAATGAAAAAGCTGCACCAGCGTCTGGGTACCACCATTGTGTACGTAACTCACGATCAGATCGAGGCGATGACGCTGGCCGACCGCATTGCGGTTATGAAAGGCGGTATCGTGCAGCAGTTCGGTACGCCGCAGGAAGTGTACGATGATCCGGCCAACATGTTTGTTGCCGGTTTCATGGGCTCACCGTCGATGAACTTCCTGCGCTGTGAAGTGACCAAACAGGAGAAAGACTACGCCGTCCAGATCGAATCTCAGGGTACGATCTTCCAGTTGCCGGTTGACCCGAAGCAGGCCGACCTGAGCAGTTATGTGGGCAAGACCGTAGTGCTGGGCATTCGCCCCGAGCAAATTACCCACGTGATGCCGCATCTGGTGGCCGAGCAGTACATTACCCAGGTACCGGTGAAGATCGAAGTCACCGAGCCAACCGGTGCCGATACCCTGATTCTGGCGCGGATTAACGACCAGGAATGTGAATGCCGGGTACACCCCCAGGAGGCCGGTAAAGTCGGTGAATCGATGGAGCTGCTGTTCAATATGAGCAAAGCGGTGTTTTTTGACGAACAGACCGAGGCCCGGCTGTAAGTCATTTCGATCTAATCATGGTGAGTTCTCTTTGCGCAGCCTCCGGGCTGCGTTTTTTGTGATGCACTTCTCGTTTTCCCACCTTTTCGCTGCCCGCCCTTACGTCTTTCTTCCCGGAAAGAATGAAAACGTTCCTTCCAGTTCGTCAAATCTGCGTTGACTGACTAAACTGGCAACAATCAGATTATAAAAGCCTGTCACTCATGCCTTTGAAGGGAAAAACAGCACATTCCAGGGTCGGAAATGCCTCGGCCCGGCGCCTAGTAGATTCCTCCTCCTGGTTGAAACATGCACCACTGGTGCTGTATGAGGCGGAATCACGGGGTGAGCAGAAAGACCTCTGGGCTCTGAATTATGTGTGCGAGTCGATAGAACAATTGACGGGCTATCCGCCAGACGATTTTCTGGGTGAGAACCCCAGGCGTTATTTGTATCAGATGATTCACCCCAGCGATCGCCGGCGAGTGGGCGCCGAATACGACCGGTGTCGGGCCATGCTGTCGCCCATCTTCATGACCTATCGGATCAAACACCGGGAACAGGGTTACATTTGGGTCGAAGAGCGCACTAATTTTATCCGGCAGGACAGCGACCATATTGTCTGTCTGGGGTCTCTGGTGGATACCCACGCCCCTGTTCGTATTGAAAAACGCAATGCACAGATCGACAAGGTTTTGTCGCGGTTGAATGCCGACGTCGCTGTAGCCACCGGCCAGGATTTTATTGAGCATCTGTGCCGGCGTCTGGCCCTGTTGCTCGATTGCCGCCAAGTGAGCCTTTTCCAGGTTAACGACAACCAGCACCTGGATTGTCTGGTTTCGATTCTGGACGGCCTGATGCAGCCGCGCTACAGCATGCGCCTTGCAGACAGTCTGCTGGCGCCGCTCGCCAGTCAGCCGCACCTGGTGGAAAGCCTTACCGCAGCAGATCGTCACAACTGGCCGATTCTCGATACCATGGTTCATCTCGAAGCCTTCCGGCTCGACAACCGGCGTGGACGCTGGGTGGGCATACTGGTCATCGACCATGACGAACCACTGGAGGTCGATTCAACGCTGTTCCGGGTGCTCGAGCTCTATACCGAACGGGCCGTGACTGAAATAGAACGTCTTGGGCTTGAGGGGCAGTTGCAGGAAAGCGAGGCGCGCTATCGGGCGTTTTTCGAGACCGCTGTTCAGGCGTCAATGATCGTCGACCGGCAGGGCCGGGTGATCAACATCAACCGGGCGGCTGCCAGCCTGTTCGGGGTGCACGATGAACCGGATGCGTTGCAGTTGCCCTCCATCCTGCCGGATCATCAGCCCGAGGGTTACGAGACCTGGCCCGCCTTTCTGGCGTTTATCGAACAGGCCAGCGACGCGAAAGCGCGACAAAGTCAGTGGCAATTGCAAACGCTCGGCGGGTCACTTCGCACCATGGTGGTGCACTCATTCAGAGTCAGCGGCAACCTGACCGAAGGGGTGATGCTCTCCTTCGATGACATCAGCGACCGGTTGAGTGCTGAAGCCTCGCTGCGTGAGCAACATCAGCTTATGAACCGTCGTCAGCAGCGCCTGCGGGGGCTGGTTGATGTTGCGACAAGGCTGGAACGCCAGAGCAGCATTCGCGATTTTCTGGTGTCCAGTTGCACCGCCCTGACTCAGAAAGTCGGCCTGTCCCAGGTTGCCTGCTACCAGCCGGACAGCGAGTTCTGGTATGCCAGCAGCCTCAGGCCAGAGCAGCGCACCCACTTTCAGGAGCACAGTAAACCCTTGCAGCAGGCGCTCGCCACCCGCCACATCAGCTGGGGCACCGACACCAGCCAGTGGTTTTACGTCCCGCTGGTGGTCGACAACCAGGCCGTCGCGGGCCTGGCCATTCTCGGTGACGACCTGATTCTGAACGACCTCGACTTTCTGTCGATGCTGGCTCAAACCCTGAACCTGTCGTTCGATAACCTGATGCAGCGACAGAATCTGCGCAGCCAGGCCATGCACGATAGCCTGACCGGACTTGGAAATCGTTCCCAGTTACACCAGTGGATCAGCCAGACACTCGGGCAACAACCGGATCAGAACGCGAGCCTGTTATTGTTCGACCTTAACCGCTTCAAGGAGATTAACGATACCCTGGGTCACCATTTTGGCGACCGCTTGTTGTGTGAAATCGGGCCACGCATTCAGCGTATGCTGGAATGGCGAACCAGCCACAACATCGCCCGGCTCGGTGGCGATGAATTCGCGGTGTTGCTGCCCGACATCAGCCAGCAGGAAGCCCTGGCCGTCGCCGAGCGCCTGGCCCTCTGCTTGCGTGAGCCCTACCGGATCGACGCCATGCAACTGCAGGTTGAGGCCAGCATCGGCCTGGCGCATTACCCCGACCAGGGGCAGGATGGCCACGAACTGCTGCGCTGCGCCGATGTGGCCATGTACGCGGCCAAAGCCAACAACGAGTCGGTGGTGGTGTTCGACTCCCACCTTGATGCTCATACCCCCCAGCGCATTGCGGTGTTGTCCGAGTTGGAGGTGGCCATTGGTGCGGGCCAGCTGTGGGTGGCCTACCAGCCAATCATCAGTGCGGTCACCGGTGGTGTCGCCGGCTTTGAAGGGCTGGTTCGCTGGCAGCACCCGGAACTGGGTGCACTGTCACCGGCTGAATTTATTCCGCTGGCGGAAATGGGGCAGGGCATTCGGCTGATTACCCGCTTTGTACTGGAGCAATGCCTGGCGCAAATTGTTCACTGGCGTCGCAAGCATCCGGAACGCTACGTGGCCGTAAACCTGTCATCGCGCGTGTTGCTCGACCAGGCACTGCCGGGGCAAATCGAGCAGTTGCTGGCGAAATACAAACTGCCTGGCTCGGCACTGGTGCTGGAGTTGACCGAAAGCACCCTGTTGTCGGATCCGGTAAGGGCCATCGCCATTATTAATCAGCTGGCTGATTTGGGTGTCGGGGTTGAGGTAGATGATTTCGGCACCGGTTATTCATCGCTGGCCTACCTGAAGTCACTGCCCATTCAGGCACTGAAAATCGACAAGAGCTTCATCGATGATTTACTGGTGGACTCGCAAGACAGAGTCATCGTCGAGTCGACCATCACCATGGCTCATAATCTGGGCCTGAAAACCGTCGGCGAAGGGGTAGAAAATGAGGCCACCTTTCACGAACTGGTGCGCCTGGGTATAGATTCATTGCAGGGGTACTACTTTGCCAGGCCATTGGCCGCGGCAGACATGACCGAATGGCTCGACGACTATCACCGCTCGCTGGAGTGGTGATAGTCTGCTTCGTTCGTTGGTTATGCTCCCCAAGGCCCTTCGACAAGCTCAGGGCGAACGGGGGTTATTCGCAACCATCTTATACAATTCCGTTCGGGGTGAGCCTGTCGAACCCCCTTGGGAAAAACACTGACCCAGTAATTTCACCTTAGGAACGTTTGTCCAGCAAGACCTCTGCCCGTGCGGCCGCTGCCCGCACCTGATTGGGCGCGGTGCCACCCAGGTGGTCGCGAGCTGCAACCGAGCCTTCCAGCGTCAGCACATCGAACACATCGGCGGTGATGGTGTCGCTGAACGGGGTCAGCTCGTCGAGCGTCATTTCACTCAGGTCTTTACCCTGAGCCAGGCCATAGGCCACGCTCTTGCCGACCACTTCGTGCGCATCGCGAAACGCCATACCTTTCTTCACCAGGTAATCCGCCAGGTCTGTCGCAGTACTGTACCCGCGCAGCGCCGCTGCTTTCATGACCGCAGGCTTGGCTTCGATGTAAGGCACCATGTCGGCGAAGGCACGCAGGCTGCCCGCCAGGGTATCGATGGTGTCGAACAGGGGTTCCTTGTCTTCCTGGTTGTCTTTGTTGTAGGCCAGTGGCTGGCTTTTCATCAGCGTCAGCAGACTCATCAGGTGGCCATAAACCCGGCCGGTTTTGCCGCGTACCAGTTCCGGTACATCGGGGTTCTTCTTCTGCGGCATAATGCTCGAGCCGGTACAGAACCGGTCTGGCAGGTTGATGAAATCGAACTGGGCCGAGGCCCACAACACCAGCTCTTCCGACATGCGCGACAGGTGCATCATTGTCAGCGATGCCCAGTGCGTGAATTCGATGGCGAAGTCACGGTCCGAGACCGAATCGAGCGAGTTTTCGGAGGCGCGATCGAAGCCCAGCAACTCGGCGGTGCGCTCACGGTTGATCGGAAAGGTGGTACCCGCCAGCGCGGCGGCACCGAGCGGCAGTATGTTTACCCGTTTGCGGCAATCCTGCAGGCGTTCGAAATCACGTTGCAGCATTTCATTCCAGGCCAGCAGGTGGTGGCCAAAGGTAACCGGCTGAGCCGTTTGCAAGTGGGTAAAGCCAGGCATGATGGTATCGGCTTCGTTTGCGGCCAGGGTGACCAGGCCGCGCTGCAACCGGGTCAGTTCGGCGCTCAGGCCATCGATGGCTTCGCGCAGGTACAGCCGGATATCGGTTGCTACCTGGTCGTTCCGACTGCGACCGGTGTGCAGTTTCTTGCCAACCGGCCCGATCTTGGTGGTCAGGGCCGATTCGACGTTCATGTGCACGTCTTCCAGCGCCACCGACCATACCTGCTGACCGGATTCAATGTCGGCCTGAACGGCCTTCAGCCCATTCACAATCTGTTCGCACTCGTCTGCGGTCAGCACTCCGACTTCAGACAGCATGGTCGCATGGGCAATAGAGCCCTGAATGTCATGTCGGTACAGACGCTGATCGAATTGAATGGAGGCGGTAAATTCGGCCACAAACGCATCGGTTGCTTCGGCAAAACGGCCACCCCAGGCGGCATTGGTGCTTTGAGCGTGGTCATCAGACATGATTACAGGGTTCCTTGTGCACAGTGAAGGGGCATTATATCGGCTTGACTGGCGTTGGCTATGGGTATTGGGGCCGGTTGCTTGATCCCCGGGCAAGCACGGGAGACACTGAGCTTCTCGTCTCAAGCAGATTAACAGGCAGGTTGCGTTCTTGAAGCCAGCAAAAAACCCCGCTTTCACCACCAATCAGCCTTCGCTGGTGCTGCCCGACCTGTGCACTGCCACCTCGGTATTTTTTCTGGTGCTGGTCTCGGAGTTGCTGGTGCTCGTGTGGGTATTGCTGCAATCGGGCATCGACTGGATTCAACTGGGTGCCATGAGCCTGACGGTGCAGTGGATCGTGTTGCCCTCGGCAGCGCTGTTGTGCCGGTTGCGCCGCTGGCTGGCCCGCAGCCCGCTGTGGCTGGGGTGGCTGGTCGCGTTCTCAACGGTATCGGGGGTCGGTTTTGTGGTCAGCGTGGTTGGCAGTGTGGTAGTCCTGGGGGGCTGGGCCGCAATAGACCCGGTGATGGTGCTGCGCCACACCGCAGCGACGGCCATTATTGCGGCCTTGTTGCTGCGCTATTTTCAACTGCAGCAGGCGGTGGTGGATCGCTCTCGCGCTGAGCTCTCGGCCCGCATTGAAGCGCTGCAAAACCGCATTCGTCCGCACTTTCTGTTCAATAGTCTGAATACCATTGCGGAGTTGATAGCGACCCGCCCCGAGGCGGCCGAACAGGCCATCGAAGATTTGTCCCGCCTGTTTCGGGCCAGCCTGAAAGAAGCCACCACGTTCTGGAGCCTTAGCGATGAGCTGGCGCTGGTCGATGGTTATCTTTCACTGGAGCAGTGGCGTCTGGGTGACCGCCTGACCGTGGTATGGCAGACGCCGCGGCCGACAACGCGGTGGTCGGTTCCGGTGCTGATACTGCAGCCACTGATTGAAAACGCTATTGTGCATGGCATAGCTCCGAGTGTTAGCGGTGGCCAGTTACTGATTCGCTGCCGGGAGAAAAACCGCCAACTGATTATTGAGATCGAAAATCCGCTGGTGCGGTCGCCGTCCGTCACGGAACCCAGCGCCGACCAGGGGGCGGAGCGACGCCGTACCCCCCGGGGAAATCAGGTTGCGCTGGAAAACATTCGCCATCGTCTGGCAACCTTATATGGGGATGCCGCCAAATTGTATGCGGCGGCCGATGAGCGAACCTATCGGGTTCGTTTAACCTTGCCCGCCACCTTGCTGGCGCGCGGGAACTCGCACCTTAACAACAGGAGCAACCCTTGAAAGTCATGATCGTAGACGATGAGCCGCTGGCCCGGGAGCGCCTGCTCAGGCTATTGCAGTCGGAAGACAGCGTGACGCAGTGCGTCACCGCCGCCAATGGTCAGGAGGCCTTGCGCCGGCAAACGGATGACCCGGCCGATCTGGTGTTGCTCGACATTCGCATGCCCGGGCTCAGTGGGCTGGAGCTGGCGGCACAATGGTCGCAGCAGCCGAACCCCCCGGCCATTGTCTTCTGTACCGCCTACGATGATTACGCCCTCGAAGCGTTTCAGGTTCAGGCTGTTTCCTACCTGATGAAGCCGGTAAAGGCGGCCGACCTGCATCAGGTGTTGGCCCAGGCCAGTCAGTTGAACCGGGCACAACTGACCGCCCTGAGCGGCGCGGATATCGGCCCGGTGATTGCCTTGCAAACCGGTCGCGGAAAAGAGCGTATCCCGCTGAACGATGTGTTTTGTTTCCGTGCCGACCAGAAGTACGTTGTCGCCCAGTGCCGTCAGGGTGAGCGGTTGTGCGATTACAGCCTGAAACAGCTCGAAGAACGCTTCCCCGACTATCTGGTGCGGGTACACCGGACGACCCTGGTCCCCAAAAGCCGGCTGGAAAAGCTGTCTCGGGATGCCCAGGGCGGTATTTGGCTGAACGTACGCGGGCTGGACGAACCGGTCACTGTGAGCCGACGTTTTGCGCGTGAGCTGCGGCCTCTGTTCAATGATTCAACGGACTGGTCGGATGCCTAGCGGCTGCACTAGGTAACGCTTTGTGCGATTTTGTTTGCGAAACACCCAAATTGGTTTATAAAAGAACGGTGTGTGATTTTGGGAGTCGTTGCCGCGAGGCGTCATTAAACGATGCCTTAACGACGGCAACGCCTGCCAAACCGTACGAAAAGGGGACGCAAGGTGAGTGAAAAAAACAAGCCGGGCAAGTTGGTGCCGGAACAAACAGATGCCGAACGCCAGCTGGCCGACCGGGAAGCTCTGCGGTCGCAAATGGCCAGTGAAGTCGAAGCCTTTTTAAAGGCGGGCGGCAAGGTAGAGCAGGTCGAACGTGGGAAGCGAGCAGACCCGCCGCGCAAGCCCGAGAGCCAGTATGGCAGTCGCCCGATTTAAAGAGGCCACTCCGGCGCCGTCCGGAGTAGACACCCGGTAGAGTTCAAGTGCCAGCGAGCGCCTGGATGAACCTCCCTGGTCCGTAGGGTAGTGGCCAGTTAACGGTTCAGGAAAACGCATCAGCCACTACCGGGGTGGACGGCAATTCCTCTCGCGCCTCACCATGCGCTACCGATCGACACCGGTGAACACAGTGTTTCAAAAAAAACATCAATGAAATCGAATTACCAAAACAGCCCCGGACACCGGGTAATCTTGTAACTTAACAACATTTGGCCAGACCTGGCTGACAAAACCCTGCTACATCGTGACACCCGAAAACCGGGTTGATTGCCCGCTTATTGATCATTCTTCCATTCAATTTCTGCATCAATGCTCAATCAATGTACATAAAGTCCCGGTTCGCGCGCCATAGCGACGCAGTGGCTGAGGGCTACAAGGGGCATATCAAAAGCTGACCGGATGGGCTGGATGTCGTTTTCTTTCAGCAAAATATGTCATCGTGTCGCTTGTCAGAAAATTATTGACGAAATAGCGTTTCTTGCCAGTGTCGCCGGGCAGTACACTCCCTGCAACTATCAACACATACCTACTATAACTATCCGCTGGACAATCCCCCCCCATTAAGGAGATAACCGCTAATGGCCGCTTTTTCCCCTAACGCCCACGTGGACCTGAGCACCCCGCTGTTGCTGGAGTTTGCTGTCCGCCGCGAAGAAGGTGAGTTTGCCAGTAACGGGGCCTTTGTCGCCCGAACCGGTGAGCGTACCGGCCGCTCTCCGAAAGACCGCTTTATCGTCAAAGAAGCTGGCAGCCAGGATGAAATCGAATGGGGAGCAGTAAACCGCGCCTTTGATTCAGGCCGGTTTGATGCCCTGTGGCAACGCGTCAGCGACCACCTGGCCGATCGTGAACATTTCGTCGGTCACCTGGAAGTCGGTTCAGCCGCAAAGCACAGTGTGCCAATTAGAGTAACCACCGAGCTGGCCTGGCATCAGGTGTTTGCCAGAAACCTCTTCATTGTGGCCGATGAGTGGAACGCTCAGAACAAAGACAGCTGGCAGGTATTGAACGTCCCCAGCTTTGTCTGCAACCCCGAGCGTGATGGCACGGCCAGTGACTCTGCCTGCATCATTAACTTCGAACAGCGCAAAGTGCTGATCGCCGGTTTGTACTATGCCGGTGAAATGAAGAAAGCCATGTTCTCAGTGCAAAATTTCTTGCTGCCCGCTCAGGATGTGCTGCCGATGCACTGCTCGGCCAACGTCGGTGACGATGGCAAGACTACCCTGTTCTTTGGCTTGTCCGGCACCGGTAAAACCACCCTCAGCGCCGACCCGGAACGCTTCCTGATCGGCGATGACGAACATGGCTGGGGACCGGGTGTAGTGTTCAACATTGAAGGCGGCTGCTATGCCAAGTGCATCGACCTGACCGAGAAAAACGAACCGTTGATCTGGAAGGCCATTCGTTTCGGTACCATTCTGGAAAACGTGGTGCTCGACGCTCAGCGCGCGCCCGATTACACCGACGACAGCCTGACCCAGAACTCCCGCGCTGCCTACCCGCTGGAGCACATAGAAAAACGTCAGCTAAGCAACCAGGGCGATGAACCCAATGCCGTGGTGTTCCTGACCTGCGATCTGAACGGCGTATTGCCGCCCGTGTCCAAACTGAGCAAAGAAGCGGCTGCCTACCACTTTCTCAGTGGCTATACGGCCCTGGTCGGTTCAACCGAAATGGGGGCAGGCAAGGGCATCAAGACCACCTTCTCCACTTGCTTTGGTGCGCCTTTCTTCCCGCGCCCGGCCGGTGTTTACGCCGAGCTGCTGATGAAACGGGTTGAATCGGCCGGTACCGATGTCTACCTGGTGAATACGGGCTGGACAGGTGGTGCCTACGGCGAAGGCAAGCGGTTCAGCATTCCGGTCACCCGGGCGGTGATCACGGCGATCACCAATGGTGAACTGGCCAATGTTGAGACCCGGCATATCGATGGCCTGAACCTCGACGTTCCTGTGGCTGTCCCCGGTGTTGATGACGAACTGCTGGTTCCGCGCAATACCTGGGCTGACCCGGCCGCCTACGATGCCAAGGCCGCTGCGTTGATTGAAGAGTTCAAGCAGAACTTTGCCAAGTATGACGTCTCCGACGCCATTAAAGCCGCAGGCCCCCAAGGCTGACACCTTGCAAGAACCTTTCCCCTGATACACCCCGGGCCTGCTACAGACCCGGGGTGTATGTCTTTTTAGGCGTCGCGCCAAACACCCTTATTGCCAACGCGGATACATCGAACCGGTCTGCCCGGGTTCGGTCGTGCGTATTACGGTAGACATCGACTGGAAAAATCCTGATTGTGGAGCGATACTGTAGGCTGTTGTTATTTATGTGATATAATAGGATAAATGTCTGGGCCTCGATGCCTGTCCACCGATGATCGACCCGGTAACCGATCTGGGCTAAAGAAGAGTTTAGTGCATGGCCGTTCTAGAGCGAAATCTTAGTCTTTCCCAACGCATGACCCAGGAATTGGGCCGGTCGATTGTCTGTGGTGAGTTCAACGCCAATGAAAGCCTGCCCAGCGAAGCGGTGCTGTGTGAAAGCTTTGGTGTCAGCCGCACAGCAGTGCGTGAAGCGGTAAAAATGCTGTCGGCCAAGGGCCTGATCTCCAGCCGCCAGCGTCAGGGTATTCGCATCCTGCCGGAAGAAGAATGGAATATTCTGGATTCTGATCTGTTGCGCTGGTCGCTTGAAAGTAACCCTTCGATGCGGGTGCTGAAAGAATTCCTGCAAATGCGCATCGCCATCGAGCCAGCCGCTGCAGCGCTGGCGGCCCAGAACGCTCGTCCGGAGCGACTCGCGGCGATCCGTGAAGCATTGGAGCGGATGGACCAGGCTAAATCTGGCAGCCCGGAACAGGCCCTCGAAGCCGATATCGATTTTCACATCAGCATTCTCTACGCCAGCGAAAACCGCTTTTTCATTCGCATGCGCGACTTCACCCGCACAGCATTGAACGTCAGTATCCGCCATACCAATGTAATCAAAAGCAACCCGCGCGGCGTGGTGCAGGATCACTCACTGGTCTATGACGCCATTGCCGCGGGCGATGCAGAACTGGCCAAGCAGCGCATGTTTCTGCTGATCGACGAGGCCCTCAGCTTTATTGAGCAGGAACTGGAGAAGTCGGTTAACTGATCTCAGTTACGACTCGCTATCCTCAGGTATTTTTTCGGTTTCCTTTCTTCAGTTTCATCTCACTTACGTCCACGAGTTCCCCCGCCTCTTCACCTGTATTAGCGTCACTTCAATTTGTCTTTTATTAACGCCTCCCGACTTGAACTCAGTAGAGCCAGTTGACAGCGAATACGAGACACTCTACTGTTTCATTATGGTATTATAATACAAATAAGGCTGAATAAGATCTAACACTCCAGTTCTGCTGCGACTGCCAGACCCAGAGAATAAAATAAAAAAAGGTAACTAAGATGAGACTGATCCAGTTTTTGACTTCCGATAACAAGCCCGCCCTCGGTCGGGTACTTTCTGAATCTGAAATCCAGGTAGTGGGCACCGTGGGCACGCTGTATGAATTGGCGCAGCGTGCACTTGCAGAGTCTACCCAACTGACCGAGCTGGTTGAGCAACTGGCCACGAAAGAACGGGTTGATTATGACCAGCTAGAAAATGAGCAGCGGTTGCTCGCGCCTTTTGCCCATCCGGACCCGGCGCATCTGTTCGTAACGGGCACAGGCCTGACCCACCTGGGCAGCGCCGACACCCGCGCCAACATGCACGCCAAAACCAGCGGCAAGGCCGAGTCTGAACTGACTGACAGCATGAAAATGTTTCAGCAGGGTGTTGAGGGTGGCAAGCCGGAACACGGAAAAGTCGGTGCCCAGCCCGAATGGTTCTACAAAGGGAATGGCAACATCGTTGCAGCACCAGGCAAGCCTCTGCCGTCGCCAGACTTTGCACTCGATGCCGGCGAAGAACCGGAAATTGCCGGTTGTTATATTAACGACGATAAAGGCCAGCCGTGGCGCATTGGCTTCGCCCTCGGCAATGAATTTTCCGACCACAAAACCGAACGCCAAAACTATTTGCTGCTGGCGCATTCGAAACTCAGGCCCTGCTCGGTCGGCCCGGAGATTCTGATTGGGGAATTGCCCGCTGAAGTGCGTGGGCACTCACGCATCGTGCGTAACGGCGAAGTGATGTGGGAAAAGCCTTTCCTGAGCGGCGAAAGCAACATGAGCCACAGCCTCGCCAACCTGGAACACCACCACTTCAAATACAGCCTGTTCCGCCAACCGGGTGATGCCCATGTGCATTTCTATGGTACGGCCACACTGAGTTTTGCCGATGGTATCGAAACCCGAGAAGGGGATGTGTTCGAAATATCAGCCGAAGGCTTTGGCCGCGCACTGCGCAACTCAATCGCCATTGCAAAACCGGCTGGTGAGCCTGTAAAAGTACTGTAACGCGACCATAAAAAAGCCCCCGACTGCGGGGGCGAAGGTCGAGGTCGACGCTAAACTGATTAATAGATAAATTTTTCAAAGAAACTCAATTTCATTCGACTTGCCAATAGTGCAAAACCCATCTTTTGTAACTCATATTTTTGAGAGAGCAGAATGTAAGCGACGGGTGCCGGTGTTACCTCTGCGGGGGAGTCCGCAGCAGGGACTAAAACGCCAGGAGCGTTTTAGCATGAGCGAAGCGAGCCCGGAGGGTGAATCCCACGGATGGGATTCATATCCTGCGGTCTAGGCTCCATGGACGGATTCACGCCGACCCCGCAGAGGTAACACCGGTATCCGGCGCGGGCCAGGGCCTCCCAGCAATAGTTACTCAGTTTGTAGCTTGGGTAATCTTGCTTCATCTGGCGTGCATTCCGCCAGGCCTCGATAAGGTGTTGCATACGCCAGCACATGTCCGGCCATGGGTTCGGCTTTTCGCTGTTGTTCTGTCATGCCTTCGGTAGCTGAGGTCACGAACAGAATATCCAGGTTGGGTCCACCAAAGGCAACACAGGTCGGTTGGGAGACCGGTAAATCGTGCAGGGCAGCTAGCTCGCCCTCAGGACTAAACCTGGCTATGCCACTGCCGCCAAAGAGCGCGCACATCAAGTGACCGCTGGCGTCGATGGCAGCGCCATCCGGCTTGCCGCGTGGAACTTCGGCGAACAGTTTCGCGCCACTGGGTTCACCGCGTTCCGGGTCAAAGTCGAAGGTTCGAATCTGACCGGTCGGCGTATCGGCGTGGTACATGCGTTTGCCATCCGGGCTCCAGCATAGTGCGTTGGGGATGGTCAGATCGTGAAATACTGAGTGAACACCTGCTTCGTCCAGTCGATAGAGCGTGCCAGTAGGCTCGCGGTCACCATGGTCCCGCATTGTGCCCGACCAGAAACGACCCTGCCGGTCGACACGGCCATCGTTGAACCGGTTGCCGGGCTTACCGGCTTCCGGCCGGGCGATCCAGGTCAGTTCATCGGTTTCGGGCTGATACAGCGCAAAACCGGAGGCAAAACTGGCCAGCAATCGAACGGGCTCGGTTGAGAGAATGCCAAAAGCCGTCAGCCGATCCGGTGTTTGCCAGTGTTTTAGCGACCGGCTCTGCCAGTCAAATCGGTAGAGCCGGCTGTTCTGAATGTCGGTCCACCACAGGCTGTTACTTTGGGCGTGCCATTGCACGCCCTCACCCAGGGTGTTGGCAACATCAATCGAGAACAGAAACTCAAGCGAGTCTGTCATATCGGTTACCTCCTAGATCGAACCATCTTTCCACTCGCCGTTAACCAGCCGTCTCAGACCCCAGGGGTTGTCATCACGCAGCGCAGGCGGCAGCAAACTTTGCGGGCTGTTCTGGTAGCAGACCGGGCGAATGAAACGATCGATGGCGGCGGTACCGACTGAGGTAAAGCGGCTGTCGGTAGCGGCCGGGAAGGGGCCGCCGTGCATCATGGCGTCGGTCACTTCCACGCCGGTCGGGAAGTTGTTGAACACCACCCGGCCAACCCGCTGTTCCAGCAGGCGGACCAGTTCTTTGGCATCGGCCAGTTCCGCTTCGGTGCCGTGCAGCGTGCCGGTCAGCTGACCGGCCAGGTGGCTGACAACCTCATTGAGTTCATCGGCATTACGGCATTCAACAACCAGGGAGCAGGGGCCGAACACTTCTTCCTGCAACGCCGGGTTGGTGATGAAATCTTTGGCGCTGACCGCATAGAGGTAAGCCTGGCCACAGAAACCGGTGTCACCATCCTGCGCTCTACCGGCAGAAACCTGGCGCACACCGGGTTGTTCGGCCAACTTGGCGGCACCTGAGGCATAGCCTTCGGCCACGGCCTGGTTCAACATCACACCGGCTGGTTTGTCGGCCAGAGCAGCGCCGGTCGCTTCCATGAAGTCGTTCAGTTCAGGCCCGGCAATGCCGAGTACCAGGCCGGGGTTCACACAGAACTGGCCGGTGCCCAGGGTCAGCGAACCCACGAAGCCTTCGGCAATGTCGGCGGCCGACTTTTTGAGAACTTCTGGTAAAACGACCAGTGGGTTAATGCTGCCCATTTCGCCGAAGAACGGAATCGGGTCGGGGCGATTGCTGGCCAGTTTGAACAGGGCCGAACCACCGCGGAAAGAGCCGGTAAAGCCGACCGCTTTTACCTCGGGTGCCGTCACCAGGTTACTGCCTATTTCATTGCGTTCACCGGCCAGAAAGCTGATGACTCCCGCCGGCATTTCGCATTTTTCTACAGCCCGGGCCAGTGCCTGAGCGACCAGTTCGCCAGTGCCGGCGTGCGAGTTGTGGCTTTTCACAATCACCGGGCAACCGGCTGCCAGCGCCGAAGCGGTATCACCACCGGCGGCCGAGAAGGCCAGTGGAAAGTTGGACGAACCGAATACAACCACCGGGCCAAGCGGGTGCTTGCAAAAGCGAATGTCCGGGCGCGGCATGGGCTGGCGGTCGGGCAGGGCGGTATCGATGCGGGCGTCGAGGTAATCACCTTTAATAATGTGCTTGGCGAACATGCGTAGCTGGCCGCAGGTACGACCGCGTTCGCCTTCGGCGCGGGCACGGGGGTAACCGGTTTCGGCCGAAACACGGTCGAGCAGTTCATCACCGAGCGCCATGATTTCATCGGCGCAGGTTTCCAGAAATCGGCTGCGCTCTTGCGGGCTGGTCGCTGCGTAAAGCGGTGCCGCCGCTGCGGCTACAGCGGTGGTTGTTCTCAGTTGCTCTTCGCTGGCGAAGCTCATTTCCGGTGCCAGTTTTTCACCCGTGGCCGGGTTGATGGCCTGGTAGCGGCCACTGGTTCCGGTTTGCCATTGTCCGCCGATCAGTTGCTTGCCTGTAACGCTCATGCGAATCACCTTTTAATTTTGTATTGAATGTCGAGGTGGCTCAGATCCAGCCGCCGTCTACGATGAAGTCCTGTGCGGTGCACATATAGCTGTCGTCCGAAGCCAGAAACAGCGCCATGGCGCAAATGTGCTCTGGCATCAGGGCCCCCTTAATGCATTGGCTCTGGTCAATCACCTTCTTGGTGTCTTCATTGACCCAGTTGTTGAGCTGGCGTTCAGTCATCACCCAGCCCGGGGTCAGGGTGTTCACCCGAATCCGGTCCGGGCCCATGTCGCGTGCCAGGCCCCGGGTCAGACCTAGTACGGCGGCCTTGGAGGTGGTGTAGCCGGTCATGTTGCCCTGGCATTCGTGCCAGCTCATCGAACCGAAATTGATGATGGAACCGCCGCCCAATCCCTTCATGTGCTCATACACGGCCTGGGCTGCGAAAAACTGAGGCCTCAGGTTGATGTTGATGCGTTCGTTCCAGTAGTCGGGTGTGACGTCGCGGAAGTCGTGACGGGTATCCTGAGCGGCGTTATTGACCAGCACGCCAATGGGCCCGAACCGGTCGCGCACTTCGCTGATGATCGCCCGCAGGCGTTCAACATCGACCAGATCGCAGGAATAGAAGTGCGCGCTTTCACGACCCAGCTCGCCATTGACCCGGTCAGCCAATTCGCGGGACTCCTCCTCCAGAATATCGACAAACACCACCGTCGCTTGCTGGTGGCAAAAGGCTTCCACGAGGCTGGCACCAATGCCGGAACCACCGCCGGTTATGAAGACCACCTTGCCCGCCAGGCTGGGGTATGTATTGCTCAGGTTCATATTGTCTCCCGTTAAACCGGATCAGTGTGAATGGCGCGGCACGGCAGCGCCGCGGCAGCCCACCAGAAAATCGAAGTCGCAGCCTTCGTCGGCTTGCAACACGCGGTCGCGGTACAGTTCCTGGTAGCCGCCGGTACGGGCAATCACCTGGTCTGATTTCAGAGCGGCCAATCGGTTGCTCAGCTCGGCATCGGATACTTCCAGTTCGAGCACGCCGTTTTCAGCATCGAGCCGGATCATGTCGCCATCCTGCACCGCCGCCAGCGGACCCATGTCCATGGCTTCGGGGGCAACGTGCAGTACCACGGTGCCGAAGGCAGTACCGCTCATGCGCGCATCGGAAATACGTACCATGTCGGTGATGCCTTTTTTCAGCAACTTCGGGGGCAGACCCATATTGCCGACTTCCGCCATGCCCGGATAGCCTTTTGGCCCGCAGTTTTTCAGCACCATGACGCAGGTTTCATCGATGTCCAGATCCGGGTCGTCGATGCGTGCCTTGTAGTGATCGATGTTCTCGAACACTACGGCCCGGCCGCGATGGTTCATCAAGGTTGGCGTAGCAGCGGAGGGTTTCAAAACAGCGCCACGCGGTGCCAGGTTGCCACGCAACACGCAGATGCCGCCATTGCTGACCAGGGGTTTGTCGAACGGCAAAATCACTTCGTCGTTATGGCAGGGGGCTTCGCGGTTGTTTTCCCACAGCGTTTTGCCGTTAACGGTCAGGGCATCCCGGTTCAGCAGATCGTGCTCGCCGAGTTGGCGCAATACCGCGGGCAGGCCACCGGCGTAATAGAATTCTTCCATCAGATACTTTCCGGAAGGTTGCAGGTTGACCATGGTCGGGACACCCCGGCCATGGTTCCAGTCTTCCAGATCGAGATCCACACCGATACGGCCGGCGATGGCCTTGAGGTGAATCACCGCATTGGTGGAGCCGCCGATTGCCGCGTTGGTGCGAATGGCATTGATGAAGGCATCCCGCGTCAGAACTTTCGACAGCCGCAGGTCTTCATGCACCATTTCCACGGCGCGCATGCCAGACATGTGTGCCAGCACATAGCGGCGCGAATCCACAGCGGGAATAGCGGCGTTGTGCGGCAGGCTGGTACCCAATGATTCCGCCATACAGGCCATGGTGGAGGCGGTACCCATGGTGTTGCAGGTGCCAGCCGAACGGGACATGCCAGCTTCGGCATCGAGAAATTCATGCAGGCTGATCTTGCCTGCCTTGTACTCTTCATGCAGGCGCCAGACCAGGGTGCCGGAGCCCACGTCCTGGCCCTGGTGCTTGCCGTTCAGCATCGGCCCGCCGGTGACGACGATGGTCGGCAGGTCGCAACTGGCGGCCCCCATCAGCAGGGCTGGTGTCGTTTTATCGCAACCGACCAGCAGCACTACGCCATCGATCGGGTTGCCGCGAATCGCCTCTTCGGTGTCCATGGATGCCAGGTTACGGGTCAGCATGGCCGTGGGGCGCAGGTTGGATTCGCCATTGGAGAACACCGGGAACTCGACCGGAATGCCGCCCGCCTCGCGGATGCCGTTCTTAACGCGCTCGGCGATGGTGCGAAAGTGGGCGTTGCAGGGTGTCAGCTCCGACCAGGTGTTGCAGATGCCGATGACCGGCTTGCCTTCAAAGTGGTGGTCGGGAATGCCCTGGTTTTTCATCCAGCTGCGGTACATGAAGCCGTTCTTGTCACGTGTTCCGAACCATTCTGCTGACCGCAGTCGGGTTCCGCCCGTATCGCTGTTTTTCTTGTCATTATCGTTACGACGAGTCATCAGGAAGCCTTATTTGTAATATATTAATATAATAGTCTAATTAACCGGGTTCACTGTCAACCCGTGTCACTCGCGAATAGCCCTGAAGGGCCGGCTAACCGGCCTTGTTCTTGTTGTAAACATCGAAAATAACCGCCGCGAGTAGAACCAGACCCTTAATCACCTGCTGCCAGTCGATGCCAACCCCCATGATCGACATGCCGTTGTTCATCACACCCATGATCAGTGCGCCAATAACCGCGCCGATGATCTTGCCCGAGCCACCGCGCATCGAAGCGCCACCGATAAACACCGCCGCAATAACGTCGAGCTCGAAGGCCAGCCCTGCTTTGGGGGTGGCCATGTTCAGCCGGGCGGCGAACACCATGCCGGCCAGCGCCGCGAGCATGCCCATATTGGCAAAGGTCAGAAAGGTGAGGCGCTGGGTATTAATGCCCGAGAGCATGGCCGCTTTCTCGTTACCACCGATGGCGTAAATCCGGCGACCAAAGGTCGTGCGCTGGGTGACAAAGGTGTAAACCGAAATCAGCAGCGCCATCAGAATCAAAACATTGGGTGCCCCTTTATAGGTAGACAGCAAATAAGTGATGTACAGAATGGCCAGGGTGATCAGGGCGTTGCGTGCCACGAAGAACAGCACCGGTTCCAGTGTTGAACCGTAGCTTGCCTGTTTCTGGCGAGTGCGAAGGTTGAAATAGACGAGTAAGGTCGCTGTCGCAGTACCCAGCAGCATTGACGTCACATGAAAATCGCTCGAGGGAAACAGGTCGGGCAGAAAGCCGGTGCTCAGCTTCTGAAACTGGTCCGGGAAGGGCCCAACCGATTGCCCGTTCAGCAGCCACAACGTCAGCCCCTTGAACACCAGCATGCCAGCCAGGGTGACGATAAACGCAGGTATGCGATAGTAGGCGACCCAGTAGCCCTGGGCAGCGCCAATCAGGGTGCCGACCATCAGACAGACAATAAAGGTTACCGGGTAGCTGATGTCGTAGTTGACCATCATTACCGCCGCCAGGGCGCCGATAAACCCGAGTACCGAACCCACTGACAGATCGATGTGACCACAGACAATCACCATCAGCATGCCCAGCGCCATAATGATGATGTAGCTGTTCTGCAGAAAGAGGTTGGTCAGGTTGATCGGCTTCATCAGAATGCCGTCGGTCAGAAATTGAAACAGCCCCATAATCACGACCAGGGCAATGAGAATGCCGTATTCGCGCAGATGGGTTTTGAAAAAGCCGCCCATGGATGCGGTATTGGCTTGGGGTTTATCGACTGACGTAGCTTGTGTCGACATTGTTATTGTCTCCCGGATTGAATAATCATGGTCATGATCGCTTCTTGCGACGCGTCTGCCTTTGGCATCTCGCCCACCAGTTCCCCTTCGTTCATCACGTATATCCGGTCGCTGATTCCAAGCAGTTCCGGCATTTCAGAAGAGATGACAATGATGGCTTTGTTCTGGGCAGCCAGATCGTTAATGATGCTGTAAATTTCATACTTGGCACCGACGTCGATGCCGCGTGTCGGTTCATCGAGAATCAGCACATCGGGGTCGGTGAACAACCACTTCGACAACACCACTTTTTGCTGGTTGCCACCGGAAAGATTCACGGTTTTCTGATTCACGTTGGGGCTTTTGATGTTGATTTTCCGGCGGTACTCTTCCGCTACGGCCTGTTCATGGTTGTCATCCATCACAAAGCCTTTGCTCACACCGCCGAGGTTGGCCATCGAAATGTTGTGTGAGATTGTGTCGTCCAGCACCAGGCCATAGGTTTTGCGATCTTCCGTGGCGTAGGCCAGGCCACAGTTAACCGCCTTTTGCACGGTGCCAAGATCGACTTCTCTTCCGTGCAGGCAGGCTTGTCCGGATATTTTCTGGCCATAGGTTCGGCCGAAAATGCTCATTGCCAGTTCGGTGCGGCCAGAGCCCATCAACCCGGCGATGCCGACAATTTCACCGGCTCGAACATCAAGGCTGACGTTTTTAATCATCTGCCGGTCGGCTTGCTGTGGGTGGTAGACGTTCCAGTTGCGAATGGTGAAGATCACCTCACCGATGTCGGGGGTTCGCGGCGGGAAACGGTCCGACAGATCGCGACCGACCATATCGGCGACGATGCGGTTTTCACTGATCGGCTCTTTCGAGCAATCGAGTCGGCTGACGGCCGCGCCATCGCGAATCACGGTGACGGTATCGGCTACTTTTCGAATCTCATTGAGCTTGTGGGAAATCAGAATGGAGGTAATGCCATGGCGTTTGAACTCGAGCAATAGATCGAGCAAGGCGTCACTTTCTTTTTCATTCAGGCTGGCAGTGGGTTCGTCAAGTATCAGCAGTTTGACGTCTTTCGACAGTGCCTTGGCGATCTCCACCAACTGCTGCTTGCCCACCCCGATATTACTAACCAGGGTGCCGGGTGGTTCGCTTAGGCCCACTTTGGCCAGCAGGCCTTCGGTTTGGGAAAAGGTTCTTGGCCAGTCAATAATGCCGTTGGCGGTTTGTTCGTTACCGAGATAAATGTTTTCGGCAATCGACAGCAGCGGCACCAATGCCAGCTCCTGGTGAATAATAATGATGCCGAGCGCTTCGCTGTCAGAAATGTTTTTAAATTCGCGCTTTTCGCCCTGAAACAGAATGTCGCCGTCGTAAGTGCCGTGCGGATAAACACCGCTTACGACTTTCATCAGCGTCGATTTACCGGCGCCGTTCTCGCCAACCAAGGCGTGAATCTCGCCATCCCTGACCTGAATGCTGACGCCGTCCAACGCCTTCACACCCGGAAAGGTCTTGGTGATGTGGCGCATTTCGAGGATGGTATCCACAGAGTGCCCTCGTCGTAACTGCGTTAATCGAAAACAGACGCGACCCACAGTGACCCGGCACAAAAGGCCAGGTCACCGCGGCAAGGCTCACGCCTTGCCAGGTGCGTCGTTAGTCGGGAAAGCCCGCTTAGCGGATGTCGTCCATGTCGTAATAACCGCTGTCGATCAGAACGCTTTCCCAGTTGGAAGCATCCACACTGACGGGTTTCAGCAGGTAGGAAGGCACCACTTTAATGCCGTTGTCGTAGGTTGAGGTGTCGTTGATTTCCGGGTCGCTGCCCTCGAACAGAGAGTCGACCATGCCAACGGTCACTCGGGCCAGTTCGCGGGTGTCTTTAAACACCGTCATGGTTTGCTCACCGGCAAGAATGGATTTTACCGACGGGACTTCAGCATCCTGTCCGGAAATAATCGGCATTGGCAGATCATCAGATCCATAACCCACGCCTTTCAGCGAAGAGATGATGCCAATGCTCAGGCCATCGTACGGAGACAGCACCGCATCGACTTCTTCATCGGAGTAGTAGGCGCTCAGCAGGTTATCCATACGGGCCTGGGCGACCGAACCATCCCAGCGCAGGGTAGAGACGGTGTCCATGCCAGTTTGGCCACTTTGCACAACGAGCTGACCGTTATCGATGTAAGGCTGCAGAACCGACATGGCACCGTTGTAGAAGAAGTAAGCGTTGTTATCGTCCGGTGAACCACCGAACAGTTCTATGTTGAAGGGGCCGTCGCCGTTTTCCAGACCGAGGGCTTGTTCGATGTAGCCCGCCTGCAGCACACCGACCTGAAAGTTATCGAAGGTGGCGTAATAGTCGACATGTTCGGAGCCCCGAATCAGTCGGTCGTAGGCCACTACTTCAATGCCCATGCTGGCTGCCTGGTCGAGCGCAGACGAGAGCGTGGTGCCATCAATAGAGGCAATTACCAGAACGTCCACACCTTTCACGATCATGTTTTCGATCTGTGACAGCTGGGTAGGAATATCGTCTTCGGCGTATTGCAGTTCAGTGTCGTAACCGGCTTCTTCAAACTGCGCCACCATGCTTTCGCCATCGGAAATCCAGCGAGCCGACGACTTGGTGGGCATGGAAATGCCAACCGTTTCAGCAATGGCGATACCAGAGAAAGCAATTGAACAGGACATGACTGCGGCCGCGAGCGCGGTGGTAGGGTTTTTCATTGTTGTCTCCCTGGGCGATGGGTGGGGTCGGTCGAGTGCCGGTCCGTTCCTCAGCGCCTGGTTTATTGTTGTTTGAGTAAGCTAATCAGATTGGTAAGGGCCGTCTGTTTGCTGAAACCGCTCGCAGACCAGGTGCTTACCAACCACCAGCTAGCTTGATATGTAATATAATATAATAAGATGAAAGGCGCAAACCACAGAAGCATTACCGTTCGCCCTGAGCGTGTCGAAGGGTCTCGGGTATCAAGGCCAACCACTGGTTAAACTCGCTCCCCAAGGGGGTTCGACAAGCTCACCCCGAACGGAATTCACGAGGGTGGTTGATTCACACCAAACCCGTTCGCCCTGAGCCTGTCGAAGGGCCTTGGGGAGCATGACCAGCCTCCGGTTAAACCTCATCCCCAAGGGGGTTCGACAAGCTCACCCCGAACGGAAGATGCTTTAGGCTCCATTGGGCTACCCCCATTTTCCTTGGACCTGTCGAAGAGCCCCAGGCTGCAGCTTGCCTTTCCCCGGCCGCAACGCCACACTCCCGCCATGAACGAATTCGAGCTCATAGAGCATTATTTTGGCGGCTGGCGCGGTGCCCATCCTGATCTGATACTGGGGCAGGGTGACGACTGCCTGATCTGGCACCCGCGCCGGGCAACGGTGATGTCGATTGATACCGCCGTCGCCGGCCGGCACTTTCCCGAAACGGCTACCGGCGCCCAGGCCGCCCAGCGAGCCTTTCTGCCCGCGCTCAGCGACCTGGCTGCCATGGGCGCCGAACCGGCGTTCTTTACCCTCGCCCTCACCTTGCCTAGCCCGATTGACCACACCTGGCTCGAAGCATTCGCCGGTCGTTTGCGTGAACTCAGCGAGCACTATGGCCTGGTGCTGGCCGGGGGCGACACTACCTCGGGCCCGGCCCGGGTGATCAGCCTGCAAATGCACGGCCTGGTCGATGCACCGTTGCAGCGCAGTGGCGTACAACCGAACGATGACCTCTGGGTCTCGGGTTTTCCCGGGCGTGCGGCTGCCGCCTTGCCAGCGGTGCTCAACCCGGCCCGGGCCTCGGCGCCCGACGACTGGCTGGCGGCCTACTGGGCACCCGAACCACGCCTTGAACTGGGGCAGCGGTTAATCGGCCTGGCCAGCGCGGCCATAGATGTGTCGGATGGCCTGGCGGCCGACTGCGGGCACCTGGCCAAAGCCAGTGGCCTGACCCTGGTGATCGATACCGACACACTGCCGCAAGCCCCCAGTTTCAGTGGCTACCCCGAAGAAGAGGTGTTGTCGTGGATACTGAGCGGGGGCGACGACTACGAACTGGCCTTTACCGCCGCCCCCGGTCAGCGCGACGCCATTGTGGCCCTGGCTGCAACGCTCAATTTGCCGCTCACCCGAATCGGCCAGGCACAGACAGGCGACGGCCAGGCGCTGATTCGGCATAATGGCGAGGCTCACGGCCTGAGTGAGACAGGCTTTCAACACTTCTGACCCGACCGCTTATCAACAGGATGTAACGGATGATTGAACCGAGTGCCCGCCGCTGGCATAACCACTGGACTCATTTTCTAGCCTTCGGCCTGGGCAGTGGCGCCGCGCCCAAAGCGCCCGGCACCTTCGGCACCCTGGCGGCCATTCCCTTGTTCCTGCTGCTCTCACTGCTGCCGCTCTGGCTCTACCTGTTTGTGGTGGTGGCGTCGTTCATTCTGGGCTGTTACCTCTGCGACCGTGTATCCCGAGACATGGGCGTGCACGACCACGGCGGCATCGTCTGGGATGAGTTTGTAGGCTTCTGGATCACCATGATCGCCGTGCCGGTCAGCCTATGGACGGTCGTGCTGGGGTTCATCCTGTTCCGGATATTCGACATCATCAAACCCTGGCCCATCGGCTGGCTAGACCGGCGCGTTGAAGGCGGGCTGGGCATCATGATAGATGACGTCATTGCAGGTATTTTTGCAGGCGTGATATTGCATTTGCTGATGTGGGTGGTTTTGTAAAAAGCGAAGAGTTGCCACTGGAGACCAGCGTTGGATGACGGGTATGCCTCTGAGGGGTAGTCCGCAGCATGGATCGGTCCGACGCCTCGGCTGCGGCCTAGGCTCCATGGACGGATCTACGCCGACCCCTCAGAGGTATACCCGTTAGCCGACGCGAACCACAGCCACCTTACTGAATGAGAGCACCGAGCCCAAGTTCGCGGATATGGGCGTTGATCATGTCTCGCAGGTCTTGCTCGGTGCGGCAGTTTTGGGCGCGGTCGAGCAGGCTGACGCAGTCGCTCATGTGCAGATAGCGGATTAGCCATTTGATGCGGGGCAGGTGGAAGGCCGAGAGGCTCAGGGTGCGAACACCCATGCCCAGCAGGAGTACCACCGCGACCGGGTCGGTCGCCATTTCCCCGCAGATGCTCACTGGCAAATTCAGCCGCTTGCACTCGCGCACCAGTCCGCGCAGGGCGCTGATCACCGCCGGGTGCAGGTGGCTGTAGAGAGACGCTACCTTGGGGTTGTTGCGGTCGACCGCCAGCAGATACTGGGTGAGGTCGTTGGAGCCGATGGATACGAAATCGATGGTGTCGCGCAGGCGTGGCAACAGCCAGAGCACGGCGGGCACTTCCACCATAATGCCGACCGGCGGTTTGCTGACCGGGTAGCCCTCTTCCTTCAACTGAGCGACGGCCTCATCGACAATGGCATGGAACCGCTCCAGCTCGTCTTCACGACTGAGCATCGGGATCATCAGTTGCAGGTTGTCGTTATCGACGTTCGCGATCAGCATGGCGCGAATCTGGTCGAGCAGAATGTTGCGGTAATCGAGCGTGAAGCGCACACCGCGCCAGCCGAGAAACGGGTTCTGCTCCTTGATCGGGAAATAGGGCAGGGCCTTGTCGCCGCCAATGTCGAGGGTGCGCATCACCACCGGCTTGGGTGAATAGGCGCTGAGCACGCCCCGGTAAATGCGCACCTGTTCTTCCTCGGTCGGGAAGGTATTGTGCGCCATGAACGGAATTTCCGAGCGATACAGGCCGATGCCTTCTGCGCCTCGTTCCAGACCCGGCGTAATGTCGGCCAGCAGACCGGTGTTGGTGTACAACCGAACCCGTTGCCCGTCTTTGCTCTCTGCCGGCAGGCTCTTCAAATGCGACAAGTCCGCCTGCAGGGCTTTTTCCTGCCGCGCCATGCGCTGAAATTCGTTCAGCAACACTACCGGCGGGTGGCCGATGACCAGGCCACGGTAACCATCGATGATGATTTCGGTTTTATCGAGGCTGCTCAGGTCTTCATCGCCAATGCCCACCACGGCGGGAATACCCAGCGCATTGGCCAGCACGGCCGTGTGCGACAACGCCGAGCCTTCCAGGCTGACAATGCCGACCAGCTTATCGTGATCGATGCGGGTAAAGTGCGAGATGTTGATCTCGCGGCCCACCAGAATCACCGGGTTTTCCGGCTGCATGCGCTCATTGAGTTCTTCGTGCAAATGCCGGTAAACCCGCACCCCCAACACCCGCAAATCTTCCGCCCGGGCTTTCAGGTAGGGGTCGTCCATGGCTTCGAATACGGCAATCTGGCTGAGCATGGCCCGTTTAAGTGCGGTGCTGGCGCTGACACCCAGCTGAATTTCTTCGGCAATGGCCTGTTTCAGTTCCGGGCTTTGCAGCAACAATTTATAGACGTCGAGCAGTGAATTCAGAGTGTCGTTGCTGTTGCTGCCGAGCTGGTCGAGGCCGGTATCGAGTTCATCCCGGGTGTCGGCCATGGCTTCGGCAATGCGTTGCTGTTCAAATTCAATGCTGGTGCCGTCGCGCTCGGGAATGTCGTCGAGGCGCACATCGTCTTTCACCAGCCAGGCGGTCGCTATCTGAATGCCGGGGGCGCCTTTAATGCCCTGAAAACGCAATACCGAAACGTGATCGTCCGTCACCGCCGGGCGAGTGGCTTTTTTCAGGTTGCCGGCAAGGCTGCCCGCCATGTGCGCGGCCATGGTGATCAGAAAGGCTTCTTCTTCCTCGGTAAAACGCCGGGTCTCCTGCACCTGCACCACCAGCACGCCGAGCGTCTGGCCCAGGTGAATGATGGGTACCCCCAGAAAGCCCTGAAAGTCCTCTTCACCGGTCTGTTCGAAATAGCGAAAGCGCGGGTGGTGTTCGGCGTTATCGAGGTTCAGCGGGTGCTGGCGCTGGGCAATGGTGCCCACCAGGCCCTGGCCGGGCGCCATGCGCGTGGTGCCGATAGACTCTTCCGACAAACCCAGCGTGGCCGTCAATACCAGTTCACCCTGCTCATCCATCACATAGAGGCTGCACACGTCCACCTTCAGGGCCGTGCGAATGCGCTCCACGATCAGACGCATCAGCGATGCGCTGTCCGGCGCCTGGGCGGCGGAGATCAGGATGCGTTTGGCGGTAATCAGCGGGTTGAGCATGGATGTCCTGTGGCCAAGCGGTCAATCGGAAAGTGAGTCATAGCGCTATTGTCGCTGGTTTTTGGGTTGAGCACCACTGGTCCTTGGTGGCACCCGGGTGTGGGCGACTGATCATTTCATGCACTTTGATGAACACTATCAGTCGCTTCACAACAGGCTCTGGCGCTAAGGTTTAATCACCTGATTAATGACTCAGGTTTCAGAGTTTGCTTTGGCATATCGGTAATGGTCCGCGCCGGATGCCTGGGATGCCTCTGTGGGGTCGGCGTAGATCTGTCCATGGCGGTCCGACGTCTCGGGCCTAGACCGCAGCATCCATGCTGCGGACTACCCCACAGAGGCACCCCAGGCACCCGCCGCTGGTCTTCCGTGCAAACACTGGCACTTGAGTCTTACCCTTTACCAAGGAGAACCACAATGCAATCAACCCGCCTGGCTAACTGGCTGGAACGCTACACCGACTGGGTTATGCGACACCCCTGGCCGGTGCTGGCCAGCCTGTTGCTGTTTATGGTGGCGCTTGGCAGTCAGTTGCCGCATTTGCAAATCGATACCGATCTTGAGCATTTTATCGATGAAAGCAAACCTGCGCGCCAGGCCTATAACGCCGTTAAGGAAACCTATGGCCGCAACGACGTTATCGTGGTCGGTATTGAAGCCGCCGATGTGCTCAGCGATGAGAGCCTGACCCGGCTGGCCGACCTTCACCGGCGCATTGAACAGCAAGTGCCCTGGGTGCGGCGGGTCGACAGCTTGCTGAACGCCCCTTATCAGGAAGGCACGGCCGATAGCCTGAATGTCGATGACCTGGTGCCAGAACCGGTAGGCACGCTGAGCCGGGCCACCATTGAAGACCGTATTGCCGCGACGCCCGCACTGGAAGGGCTGGTGGTCAACGCCGACCGCACCTTCACCACCTTGGTGATTGAACCCTATACCTACGACTTTGACCCCCAGGCGGTAACCGACGACGCGGCCGCGTTCGACGATGCCTTTGGTGACGCCTTTGCGACGACCCCATCTGCAGAAACACCCGCACCCGTAGGGGAAGGCGATACCTTTCTGCCCATCGAGAAAATGTTCGAGTTGATTACCGCGCTCGAAGCCGAAATGGCCGCGACCGAAGGGCTGGATGCCGTGCTGGCCGGTATGCCGGTGATTAACCAGCAACTGGAAGCCACTATGAAGAGCGAGATGCAGACCTTCATCGGCCTTACCATCGCGCTGATCATCACGGTGCTGATTGTGTTTTTCCGGCGCGTTTCGGCGGTGGTGATTCCGCTTTCAGCGGTGCTGCTGGCCATTCTGGCAACCTTCGCGAGCCTGTCGCTGGCCGGTCAGACGGTGCAGATGCCGCTGATTCTGGTGCCGTCTTTTCTGCTCGCCATTACCGTGGGCGATGCCATTCATGTGCTGACGCATTTTTTCCGGGCCTACAACACCGGGCAAGACCGCCACGCCGCCATGCGCCTGGCGATTCGCCGCACGGCCTTGCCCATGCTGCTGACCTCACTGACCACCGCGGCCGGGCTCGCGACGCTGGCCAGTGGTGATCTGATCCCCATTGCCAACCTCGGCCTGTTTGCGGCGTTGGGGGTTATGTTGGCCTTTGCGCTGACGGTGTTGCTGATGCCGGCGTTGATGTCGCTCTGGCCATTGTCGGCACCACGAACGGTACGGGCTTCTGTATCTGAGCAAGCCAACGGACACGGCCCGGTGCAAGCGGTTCTGCGCTGGTTCGCAGGCTTGAGCCTGCGCCGTGGTGCCTGGCTAGCGGGTGTGTGGCTGTTGGCAGTGGCGATTGCGCTAACGCTGGCGGTGCAACTGCGGTTTTCGTTCGACCCCCTGAACTGGATGCCGGCATCGCTACCGATCCGCGCCGCGACCGACACCATCGATGCGAAGTTGAGCGGCACCATAAATATGGATGTCATCATCGATACCGGTGAAGAAAACGGACTGAAAAATCCGCAGATGCTGCAGCGGCTGGATGAGGTGCTGACGCAACTTCAGGCAGGCCGCCCCGGCGGCGTCAGCATCGGGCACGTCAATTCCCTGCTCGACATCATTAAAGGCACCCACCAGGCCCTGAACAGTGGCGATGCCGATTATTACGCCATTCCCGATTCGACCAGTTTGCTCGCCGAAGAACTGGTGCTGTTCGAGAACAGCGGTGCCGATGAACTGAGCCGCCTGGTCAGCCCCGATTACCGCGAAATGAAGATCACGCTGATCATGCCCTGGGCCGACATTCTGCAATACCAGGGCTTTATTGACGTGACGGAACAAACCCTCAGCCAGGCACTGACGCCCTGGGCTGAAGTGCGAGTAGCGGGCTTGCTGCCGCTGCTCAGCGATACGCTCGATGAAGTCATCACCACCACCGCCTGGAGCTATGGCCTGGCCGCCATTGCCATCACGCTGATGATGATGGCCCTGCTGCGTTCGGTTGGGTTGGGCGCGGTGGCCATGCTACCCAACCTGGCGCCCATTCTGGTGGTGATGGGGCTGATGAAAGTGCTCGGCATTCCGTTGGACCTGTTCACCATGCTGGTCGCGACCGTCGCCATTGGCATTACCGTCGATAACACCGTGCACTTTGCTCACCACTTCCGCACTGCCTTTGCTGAAACCGGCGATGCAGAACAGGCCGTCGACATCGCTTTTGAAAATGCAGGCCCCGCCTTGCTGACCACGGCCGTGGTGTTAACTGTCGGGTTTTACGTGTTTTTGTTCAGTGATGTATCGAGCATTTTCCATTTTGGGTTGCTCAGCGGAACCGCCTTTCTGCTCGCTGCACTATCGAATTTCACGCTTACACCAGTGCTGCTGCGCTGGTATGCCCCACGCCTGAAACAGGAGACTAACTGATGAGATTCTTCACCCAAGCACCCCCGAACCTGACCGCAGGCATCGCCATTCTTATTGCCATGCTGGTGCTGGCCTGCAACACCGCCCAGGCTGAAACCGGCCGCGAGATTATGGAGCAGGTCGACGCCCAACCGTCGCCCGAACTGATGGCATCCGACATGGCGATGACCCTCATCGACCGCAACGGCAACCAGCGCGTGCGCCGCCTGCGTTCGCTCAGCCGAACCTTTGACGACAGTGAACGCAGCCTGCTGTTTTTTCTGGAACCTTCCGATGTGCGCGGCACCGGTTTTCTGGTGCACGATTACGACGACCCGCAACGCAATGACGACCAGTGGCTCTTCCTGCCCAGCATGAATAAATCGAAACGCATTGCCGGCAGCGACCAGAGCAGCAGCTTCATGGGGTCCGATTTATCCTATGCCGATATGTCATCGCGCAATCTCGATGAATGGACCTACGAACTGCTGGGTGAAGAGCGGGTAGGGGAGGAACCCGTTTGGCGGGTACGTGCAACCGCCGCCAACCAGAGCGTGGTCGACCGCACCGGCTATACCGAATCGGTCGTGTATGTTCAGCAAAGCAATCATCAGGTCATCCGCGCCATTCACACGCTTGAACAAGCCAATGAACGCAAACTGATGAACCTCCCCGAATGGGAGCAACGCGATGGCTTCTGGTTGCCGCTGGTGATGCAGGTGGTCAGCCAGGAAGGTGGCCAGACGGTGCACCGCACCCAACTGACGTTCAGCAACATCAGCCTGAACCCCGAGGTTTCTGCGTCTGAATTTACCGTTCAGCGCCTGGAGCAGGGCTTATGAAACCCAGCGTTTGGCTGCCCGTTCTGGCCGCTCTGTGCGCCAGCGTTGCAGCAGAAGATGACCCCTTCGGCGATGCCTTCGACAGCGGTTTCAGCGAGGTTGAAACCGCCGACCCAGCCTCAAACAGCGAGCTGTATATCGCCAACCGCCTGATCCACCGGGGCCAGTGGGCCACGGCACACAGCGCCCCGGCACCGGGCGCAACCGATCATCGCGGCCTGGCGAGCCTGGTAACGGCCTGGAACCCCCGGCTGGAATGGCGGCCCTCCGAGCGGTTAAACATTCTGGTGGATGCCGAACTGAGCCAGGATTGGGTGTTCGAGCTGAGATCAGACGCAGACTGGAAAACCCCCTACCGCGACCAGCGCGAGACCCAATTTGAACTCAATGAAGCCCGGATCGCCTACACAACGCCAGGCTGGGTGCTCACCAGCGGCCGGCAAGTGCTGACCTGGGGCTTCAACGATGTGCTGTCGATACTGGAGCCGGTGAACCCGCCACAACTTTCACAACCCGGCTTGTACGATGCCGATGAAGCCCGGCTCTCGCGCTGGCTGACCGAGGCCCGCTATTACCTGGGCGACTGGACCTTACAGGGCGTTATCGCCCACGAAACCCGCACAGCGGAACTGCCGGTATATGGCAGTGACTATTACCCGGCCACGGCCGAAACCGATGACCAAACCCCAGACCAGGGCTGGGAAGACCCGGGCGCCCACTCCGGCGGCATTCGCCTGAGCGGCTTGTGGCTCAATGCGGATATCGCAGCGTTTATCTGGCGCGGTTACAACCCCTCGGGCCATCTGGAATTCAGGCCCGGCGGCATCGAACGCCACTACGAACGCCTAACCACCCTCGGTGCCGGGCTGAGCCTGCCCGTGGGGCCAGCCATCCTGAAAGCCGAGCTGGCCGCCGAAGACGGCCTGGCCTGGGCACCGGTTAACGGCAACTCGCCGCAAACGCATGACCCGGTGCGCACCACCGAGCGGTTGGGCTGGGCCCTGGGCAGCGACCTGACGCTACCCGCGAACAGCCGGCTGGTGCTGGAACTCAGCACAAGGTATCTTCCGGACTATCAACCCGGCATGGCGGCCACTTTGGGCGAAGAATTCAGCCACCGCTGGGCCGTTGGCGTTGAACACAGCACCGCCCGCGAACGGCTGACGCTGACCACGGCCATATTGGGCTTTGGCCTGACCGACAACAACGGACAAGCCATTCGACTCGGCGCCGACTGGACCATCAACGACCAGTGGCGCTCCGAACTGGGCTGGGTAAGCTATCGCAGCGGCGACGCACCCGCCCTACAAGCCGCCGAAGACAACGACCGACTGTTCTGGCAAGTAGAGTGGCTGTTTTAGTTCAAGGTCGGAGTTTGGTCTCACAGTATTGCCATGAGTCCGTATCAGTCACCGGGTGCGTCTTTCCGGGGTCGGCGTGAACCCATCCATGGGGCCTAGACCGCAGCATCCTTGCTGCGGACTTCCCCGGAAAGACACACCCGGCACCTGATACTCAGTCTTTCGTTTCTTCCAACACGTGTTAAGTAACAACCCCGTGACCAGTCAGTTGCCTAATAAAGGGAAGCGTTATGCAAGAACCACAACCCAGCCCGGGATCAGACACCGCTCACCACCGGTTGCTGGAAGCCGGCAGGCACCTGTTTTTGCATCAGGATTATCAGCGCGTATCGATTCGGCGCATCGCCGACCGCGCCGGCGTAAATTCCGCGATGATCGCCTATTATTTTGGCGACAAAAGCGGGCTGTACCGCGCGGTATTGCTCAGTTATCTGAACCCGGTTAAAGCCTATGTGCTGGAAAACATAAAACGGTTTCCCGAGATGTCGTTTGGGGATCTGTTTCGCTACTTTTACCGCTACGCGCCCCGCGAGCTGATTCATATGGTCGTCAAAAGTGCCCTCTACGCGCCAGACTCACAACGCCAATGGCTGATCGACACCATTCTTCGCCCCCTCATTCAGCAGGTAGAGCAACAGCTCGACCACTCCCTGCCCAAAGGCCGGATACACCGGCCCGAGCAGGCCAGGCTGGTGCTGCAAAGCCTGCTGATCGCCCCGTTGTTGCTGCAACCAGTGCTCGAATCGGTCAGTCGTAAACCGATGGACGACGCCTATTTCGATGAACTGGGCGACTTCATTGGTACGATTCTCGACCGGGCTTTTCGGGAACCTTAACGCACTGACCTTAAAAGAGACGCCCCCACCTCCTGACTACCGAGACGATAAAAATCGCCTTACACTGGGGCAAACCCCACCGGAGTGCCCGACCATGCCTGATATCACCGTTTCTCTCACCCGAGCCGGCACCACCGCCAGCGAAGCCCGCATTCGCGATCACCATATTGTTATGGACCGCCCCACCGAAAAAGGCGGAGAAAACGCCGGCCCCATGGGCGGCGAAGCCCTGCTGGCGGCGCTCGGCGGGTGTTTCATGTCTAACCTGGTGGCCGCTGCCCAGGCTCGGGACGTTGAGCTCGGCGACATCGACGTCAGCATCACCGGCACCCTGGCCGGCACGCCCCCGGTGTATGAAAGCATCGCGATGACGGTAACCGGCGCTGCCAGCGTCGACAGCCTGCCCAAGCTGGTGACCATGGCCGAGCGCGGCTGCATTGTGGCGAATACCCTGAAAGCAGGGCTGACCCTAACGGTAGAGACCCGCCAAAGCTAAACCTTCGAACGGGTTTCTGGCGCGGAATGACTCGCCAGGCGTCAGAAGCCCGTTGTAACGGCCCCTCAGCGACACCAAAGCACACCATATTTGAGACCTCAAACAACGTTTGGTCTGTTATAAAAAGGGATAATGATCCGTTAACAGACTGAAGGGAGCTGGCGAGTGTCCAGGTATAACAGGAAGAACATAAGCCCGTTGCGGGCCTTTTTTTTGATCACATTAATCAGTGGTGTATTGGCGGGCTGTAATAGCAATAGCGAGCAGTTCAGCGATTCTGACGACTCGAACGCCGATTCCCAAACCACCGACCCGGTTTCATCCACCGATGGTGACACCACCGAAGACCCGTCGGACGACACACCCGAAACCTCAGACCCCCTCCCGCCGCAGCTAGCCGACCAGACGCTGGTGCTTCAATACCAGGCCAGCATAGCGGGCACCATTACCTTCAGCGGAAGCGACGACCCCGAAAGCGATCCGCAACTGAGCATCATCTCTGACCCGACCCGGGGAACCCTTGAGTTGGTGGACCCAGCCACCGGCCAATTCGAATACGAGCCGGTTGACTCCGATGCCTGGGCAGGCGACAGCTTCACCGTGCAGGTAGACGACGTGGGGCTTCAATCTCAGGTGCGCACCATAACGCTCGAATTTACCGATGAGACCGTGCCAACCCTGACGCTCATGCCTGGGAATGCCGCTGAGAATGTCAGCGTGGAAACCCGGTTAAGTGCCCAATCGGATGTTCCTATTGACCCGGCTACCCTCAGCTACACAGACAACGGCATCTGCGACGGCAGCGTACAAATCAGCAGCGATAACTTCGCCAGCTGCCACGGCATAGCCAGTCACAGCATTGAAGCGGGTAATCGCCTTGAGTTCACCCTGGCCACCTCGCTGGACGCCAATGCCGACTACAGTTGGCGCTTAACAGACGCCGTAACCTCCGTTTTTGGCACCCCAATAGCAGAAGATACCTCCACCTTTACCACTGTGGGACAGACGCTGTTCATCTCTGAAGTGGGCGCTTCCCCCTATGTGAACATCATGCGATGGTTTGAACTCTATAACGCCGGTTCTACCCCTCTGAACCTGGCCGATTATGAGCTGCGCAGCCCCGGTGTCGATGTTGTAAACGGTTGGGCCACTGTGGATAGCCGTACCTTTGCGTTCCCCAATGTGCAAATTGCCCCGGGCCAGTACCTGGTGGTGCGGGCGCAAAGCAGTTATTCGAATTCAGAGGCGGAAGACACCGCCCAGGTTATCCACCTCGACGACGAACAATGGCGCCCCCATTGGAACGGCAACGGCTTTCTGGAAATTAACCGCCTGAGCGATGGCGCAACCATCGACTACGTCAGCTTCGGGTCTGCTCCCAGCCCCAGTGAAGCAGACGCCTGGACGGGCAGTTCCGTGGCAGCCCTGCCTACAGCAGGCGACAGCTTTGGCCAGAGCATCGGCCGCGATGCCTTTCTGACCGACACCGACTCGGCCGCAGACTGGACTCCTTACAGCTGGGCGACAGTCGGCGGGCCTAACGACGTATGCGGCACGGAAGACCTTGACCAGGATGGCATTCCCGATTGCAACGAACAGCCCGGCAGCACCTTTGCCGGCATGCCGCTCTATGAGTGGGGCGCCCGGGCCGGCAGGGCCGATATCTTTCTGGAAGTCGATTACGTCGACTCGACCGACGACGGTAACCTGCCATTCGACGAAGGGGTTCAGCCGCGCCGCGAAGCCCTGCAGAAAGTCATCGATGCCTTTGCCGCGAAAAACATTGCCGTGCACATCGACGCGGGCGACCTGTTCGACGAAAGCCCCGGCCTAAACCCGGCCAATTTCGATCTGGGCGGCGGGCAGGAAGTACCCTATGCACTGAGCATCGACTTCAGCCCAACGGGCAGCCAGGCGAGCTTCTTTGACTACAAGGCCGCCTATTTCGACTACAAACGGCTGCCGATCTTTCATTACGTTCTATTCAGTACCTCGCGCAACGCCGACGGGTCTGCCGGTTCATCCGGTATTGCCGAAGTGATCGGCAACGACCTCATCGTCTCGCTAGGAAGCTGGGGCCTCGACAGCACAACACAGGCCAGAACCAACGCGCTGATCAACTTTCAGGCCAGCACCCTGATGCACGAGCTGGGGCATAACCTCAGCCTGCTTCACGGCGGTGACGACAACGCAAACGCCAAACCCAACTACCTGAGTATTATGAATTACCTGTACCAGCTGAATGGCCTGCCGGAGATTGGCAACAACGAAGGCGACCGGTATTTCAGCGACTACAGGCCTGCCGGCGGTTGCGAAGGCCAGTTGGTCGATGGCCCCTACGGCGACCCGGCAAACTTCCGGATGGACTTTTCCGATGGCAGCTCCGTTGACCTCGACCCGGCCAACCTGGATGAAACCCTGGGCCTTGGCCGCCCGGGCTCAGGCCCGGTCGACTATAACTGCAACGGCGACGACACCGAGACGAACGTGAACGCCTCTACCACCTTCAGCGACATTCTGGCCACCGGCGCAACGACCATGACCGACCACGACGACTGGAGTAGCCTGGTGATCGATTTTGGGGGCTACAACGAATGGAACAACTACGGTGCCAGCCTGCAAAGAACCACCAGCCAGCGCCAGACCAACGCCATTCTCAGGTTTGTGGGGCCAGACAACACCGACCGCCGCCCCTACATAGCCGAGCCAAGCCCACCGGCTGAACTGCTCGAACGAATCCGCTCCCACAAGGTGGCACCATGAAACCGGCTCTCGCGTTGGGCGGCGCACTCTTGTGCGCCACCCTGGCCTCGGCTGAATCGTGGCCTGCGGCCAACATCAACCTAACCACCGGCCCCACTGAAACCGGCGTAGCCATCTCCATCAGCAAAGAGGGCCTGCACCTGGGCCAGACCAGCCTGGAACCCTGGCCTTTTGAGGCCCCTAGCTGCACAAACTGCACCCTCACCCTGGAACGAGACTTCAGCCCGGTAGGGCCAGACCGAACCCTGCAACTGACCGCCCCGGGCGCAGCCAGCCCCACCTGGTTCTTCGCAGAACGCCTGCGGCTGCCCGCCAGCTTGCCCGGCAACGCCACACTGAGAGCCCAGCCCGGCAGCCCCGGCCTAAGGCTGGAAGCAGAGGGCGAACAGGCAACGTTGACCGCAGGAGAGGCCGTTTCACTGAACAACTGCCATTACCACCTAATCTGGCACAGCCAGCCAACAACGCCTGCTAACCCAACCGCGGAACCGGCGCCAGCCCAGCAATCCGGTGGCGTAGCACCCGTGCCCCAGCAAACCGTCATCGCGGAAGACCCAACTCGCCTGATTCAAATACAGGGCCAGTGTAGTTAGCCAAAGCACCGCCCGGGGGTTCCAGTAAAACCCCAAGAGAATCAATAGCCTGGGTAGACTTGGCGCCTCTGGACGGTATAATGCGGGCTCTGTTCGAACACACCGCCCGGTGCGTTCAGCGGGGCCCTTAGCTCAGTTGGTTAGAGCATCCGACTCATAATCGGCAGGTCCTGGGTTCAAGTCCCGGAGGGCCCACCATTTAGTTTATTCCCCCGTGCATTTGTGTCGTTGCGACCATAACTTGTCCGTTTTGGGCAACTTAACAGTAGCAATTCGAGTTAATTTGTCCGCCGTACTGCATAGGCTCACCAGCTCTCGTTCTTAATCATATCGATAAACCTCTGCCGTGTTTCAGCATCAGTGCGCCGGAAATGCTCGAAGCTAATGTTCTCTTCACCGCCACCCCAGTTTTGCGGTAGGCGTACCCCCCAGAGTGGTGCGGTTTCATTTGGCAGCATGGCGTAGCGTACATCGCCAATAACATCGGTTTGTTCAGGGTGCCAGACCAGGTATCCGTTGGCAAAGCGGTGGAAGCGTTCTATGTCACGGTAGAGGCGGCCGTTGGTGTCCAGCTGCGCAAAGGCTTGCTCGTAGTTCAGAGCAGGGATGCGGTTGCCGGGTATGATGTCTGTTTCCAGGCCAACCCTTATGGCGTTGATGTAATAGTAGCCCTCATGCTCGTAAAGGGTTCGCCAGAGTACAACGTTGCCTAATGTTGGTTTAATCACCAGTCGCCCTGGCTGATGCCCTTGCTCGGCGGCTATTTCCAGAGCCTGAGTACGAACGCGGTCTTGCTGAAACCCGCCAAAGGCGAGGTAGCCAAGCAGCAGGGCGATGCCTACTCCCGCAGCCAATGAGCGCTTGCGAGTGAAGGCGAAAACGAAGCCGACCAATAGAATAAGCGTTGCAATGGGGTCTACTACCGAAATCAGGTTCCAGGCGACTGAGTCATCGGAGAAGGGCCCGAACAGGTGGGTACCGTAGCTGGTGAAGGCATCTAGCAGCGCATGGGTCGCATAACCGGCTGTGGCAAATAGAAGCAGTTCCCGAAAGCCGCACTTGCGGCGTAAAACCGGCCATAACAAGAGGGCGGCAAACAGCCCGCCTATAGGTATGAACAGGAGCCAGTGTGTCAGCGACCGGTGCACTTCAAGGTTCAGCAGCGGGTCGTTACTGGAACGCACCAGAATATCCACATCCGCCAGAATGCCGCCCACAAAACCGGCCAGGCTTGCAAGGCGAAGGTGGTCTTTTCGGGCAAGTGTCTGTGCCAGGCTGGCACCTAGCAGGCCGTGTGTCAGAATGTCCAAAGGTGAGAATGCCTTGCGCAGCGGGTTATGGCTGAGAAGCCTTAAGGAGCCTCTGAATAACTCCCCCTGGGCTCTGGCTTATCCGAGGGACGTTGCCTCAAGGCGGACTCATGCAGGAATGTCTAGACCTTTCAAATGAGTCTAACGAAGTGGCAGCGTTCCTCGGAAAGTCGGAATGCCGCACCACCCGTAGGGCGCGGCTAAAACGTCCTGCCCCGGCGTTGCACTTCTTGACAAGGGCTACGGCCATTGCGCTGCGAAGTGCGCCTTGTGGCAGAACGTTTTAGCTCGCGCAGAGCCCTGGGGGAGTTGTTCAGAGGCTCCTTAAGATAGTCACCCGTAACGATAACCTCTATGATATTTTTCAGGTAGCGAATCTCCTCTTTGAAACCAGTTAAGGGAACAGAGCCATGCCCCACATCCAAAAATACCCACTAGCCTGGCGACTACTGCACTGGCTAATGGCGCTGATGGTCTTCGCGTTGATTCCCATCGGCATCATCATGGCCGAGCGTGCGGCAGCCGAGATCTGGGGTGCCTTAACGAACACCTTGTACAACTGGCACAAGGCAATCGGCTTTAGTGTTCTATTGCTGATGGTGTTGCGGATTGTGATGAAGGTTTGGCTTCAGGGCCCGCCGTATCCCGATACGTTGCCCCGCAAGCTGCAACTGGCGGCCAAGAGCTTGCACCATTTGCTTTATGTTTTGCTGGTGCTGACGCCCTTGTTTGGCTGGGCAGGTGTTACGGCGTTTCCGGCGTTGATTACCGTGGGGGGTTATCACTTGCCTGCCATGCCGTTTGTGCCGGTGGATGAAGCGCTGGCCGGTCGGTTGTTTGCGATACACGGCGCCCTGGCGATGACGTTGGGCGTGTTGATCATCGGCCACATTGGGGCGGCGATGAAGCATATGGTTCAGAAAGACGGAATATTTCGGCGCATGCTCTAAGGCCCGAGAGGTTTGTTACTGGGCCTGGATTGTCGCCGAATAGGTGGCCAGAAAATCTTGCCGGCGTTGCATGATGCCGGGTGGGGTTGCCTCTTCAGGTATGCCCAGCAGGCCCCATTTAGCCAGCCAGCGGCCGACTGTTTTGCTGCCACTCAGGGCAGAAAGCGGTATCGCCAGAATCAGCCCGATGACGGTGGGTAGCATCCAGTACAGCAGCGTCGACGATAACCACAGCAGTAGCGCCAGAACCAACAACCCAAGTGCGGTTTGCACGCCATGGCTGGCCAGTAAGGGCCGCCAGATTACACCACTCCCTTGCCGCCGCTGGGCGGACCAGCCTGAATCTTGCCCCCGGGCAATTTCCCAGAGGTGGCGGCTGTGCACCAGCATAAAAATGGGGGCGTGCAGTACCGAGAACAGCAGTTCCAGCAGGGCGCTCACGAAAAACCTCAGTCGGCTGGTGCCTCCGCGTCGTACTTTGCTCAGTAAGCCGCCCAGCAGCCCAAGCAGCTTGGGTAGCAGGAGCAGGGCCATGGTGAACACGAACAGCCCGACCATGCGGGCTGAATCGAACAGGGGTAGCAGGCCGCCGGCTAAGCCCTGGCTTTCTTGCAGCGCAAAGCGGGTGCTCAGCACTAAGCCAACCGTCACCATGGCCAGCCAGAGCAGGGAGGTCAGGTAATTCATAACGCCCATTATCATGTGCGCCCGGCTTGGCCAGCGCAGGCCGCGGGTGGGCAGTACGGCTAGGTGTTGCACATTGCCTTGGGCCCAGCGCCGGTCGCGTATGGCGGCGTCGAGCAGGGTGGGTGGGCATTCCTCCCAGGAGCCTACCAGGTCGGGCAGCATTCTTACCGACCAGCCGGCGCGCCGAATTAGCGCGGCTTCTACAAAATCGTGTGAGCGTATTTCGCCGCCGAAGGGGCGCGGGCCGGGCAGCTCGGGCAAACCGGCGGCCGCCGCGAATGCGCGAATGCGGATAATGGCGTTGTGGCCCCAGTAGTTGCCGCTGTCGCCCTGCCAGGCGCTCAGGCCTCGGGCGAACACCGGGCCGTAGGCCACGCCCGCAAACTGCTGCAGCCGGGCAAAGAGGGTTTCGCCGCCGTATTGGCGGGGTAGGGTTTGCAGAATGCCGGTTTGGGGGTCGGCATCCATTTCCCGCACCAGAGTGGCCAGGGTGTCACCGGCGATCAGGCTGTCGGCATCGAGCACCACCATGTAGTCGTAACTGCGGCCCCAGCGGTTGATGAAGTCGCGAATATTGCCGGCTTTGCGTTCGGTGTTCTGGGTGCGGCGGCGGTACCAGACCGGCAGGGTCTCGCCCAGGCGGTCGCGCAGGCACTGCACGGCGATGGTTTCGGCGGCAATGATGTCGGGGTTGGTGCTGTCTGAAAGTATGAACAGCTCGAAATGCGGGTTCAGGTTCAGGCGCCCCAGTTCTTCGCCCATGGCGGCCAGAGCGGCGCAGGCGCTGGCGGCCTCTTCGTTGTAAACGGGCATCAGCAGTACGGTTTTGCCCTGCAAGGCGGCATTGGACTTGGCTAGGAGTTGCTGTTTTCCGGCTTGGGTGCGGTTGAAGAACAGCCCGGCCAGGGCGGCGGTGGCCGAAAGTGAAATCCAGCCGAAGGTCAGGGTGAACAGGCTCAGCAGCATCCACAGCAAAGCCGTTACCCAAAAGTCGCCGGGGCCGGTTGCCATCATCGCTTCGGCGAGCGGCAGCGTCAGATACATCTGGCAGCTGGCGGCCACAGTCAGCGCCAGGCTGCCGCCGAAGGTAAAGTAACGGGCCAGCCAGGGGCTAGGCGTTTGGCCGGCTGCGTGCGTGGCCGGGCGCTGTGAAAGCCGCTGGGTGGGCATGGCCAGGGGCGATGCCGGTGGTGTTAGCGAGAGCGTTGCTTTCATCGCGTCCACCGGTAGAGCCAGGTTTCACCCCAGGGCTCGCCGTCTACTTCAAGCGCAACGCGCAGTTCGGCCAGGTCGGCTTCGCCTGGGTCGAGTTTTACATAGGCCTGGTAATGGCCGGTGGCTTCCACCAGGGTGCCGCTCACATTGGTGATCTCGCCGGCACTGGTGCTGGCATTGATGCGCACAGCACCGGGGTTCTCGGCCAGGTTCGGCAGTGCTTGCCCGCCGCTGTAATCAATCACAAAAACACGCTCATCGCTGCCGAGCGCCGTGCCAGAGGCAGTGTTCATAACACGCCCCTGTTCCGGTGCGAATGGCGAGCCGGTGCCCCAGTGCAGGCGGTATTGGTAGCGGTATTCCTGGCCGGTTTTGAAGCCGTCGGCCGGTTGCCAGTAGGCGACAATATTGTCGTGGTATTCACTGTCGGTCGGAATTTCCAGCATTTCGACGTGGCCTTCGCCCCAATCACCCAGCGGTTCCACCCAGAGTGAAGGCCGTTTGTCGTAACGGGCTTCGTTGTCGTTGAACTGTTCGAAGGCTTGCCGGCGCTGCAGCAGGCCAAAGCCGGCGGGCGTGGACGAGTCTTCGGTTTCAAAGGAAGAAACCTGCCAGTGCGCGGGGTTGGCGAGCGGTCGCCAGATTTGCTCGCCATTGGCCTGCAGAATCTGCAGGCCGTCGGAATCGTGTACGGCGTTGCGGAAGTCATCGAACCGGGCGCGGTTGGTGGTGTTGAACATGAACATGGAGGTCAGCGGGGCAATGCCAACGCGCGGTCTGTCCCGGCGCGGGTAGAGGCTGGCATCGACGTCGATTACTGTCTGGTCGCCGGGTGTTACGGTAAAGCGGTAGGCACCGGTGACCGAGGGGCTGTCGAGCAGGGCGTGGATAATCACGTCGCCGTCATTCGCGGCGGGCCGTTCAATCCAGAAATCGGAAAAATGCGGAAATTCCTCGTCGCCCTCGCCTACGGTGTTCACCGCCAGGCCGCGTGCTGAAAGGCCGTAGAATTGGTTCTTACCCACGGCCCGAAAGTAGCTGGCGCCCAGGAACACCAGGAATTCTTCGTACCGTTCGGCGGTGTTAATGGGGTGGTGAACCCGAAAGCCGGCATAGCCGTCGGCGGTCAAGGCATCGGTATCAACCGGGCTATCATGGTAGTTGAACAGGTCAGTATCGAAAGCCAGGCGGCGGGCCACGCCGTTTTTCACCAGGTGAATGCCAACCGGCAGAGTATGCAGGAAGCCGGGGTGAAACAGCTGCAGCTGAAAAGGTCGGGGTTCGTTGCCCCACACGGCGGCGTTCGGGTCAAACACGATGCGCCGGTAATCGTCGTAACTCAGGGCGCGCAGCGCGTTGTCGTCGGCCAGGGTGTCGGGTGCAAAGGGCTCGGAAGCCAGCTCACGGGCGTGGCCCTGAAGCCAGCGGTAGCTGAACGGCAACGGGTCAGACGCGAACGTCGGCTGTGCAATGAGCGGCTGGCTGAACGGCAGGCAGGCCATCAATAGCAGGGCTGCCAATGGCCAATAACCGGGCCAGGCACTTCTAGATAACATGGTGTCTTTCCTGTCCGTTAGCGGATCGGGCGCGATGAGTGTGCATGCCAAAAGGGTACGGGGCCAGCCGGAGGGTGGATCAGCCCGGCCGTCACCACTGGTCCCATCGCGCTCTCGGGTCGTATACTCCGGGCACACCTCATTCAGGTTCAGGTATTATGATCATTAACCGCCCGCTTCGCATTACCCGGAAGGCTTATGCCGGGTTCCACTGAACCATTCACCAGTATGCCGGGCGCCAGTGTGCCATCGCAATTGCATCGCGAGTTGGTGCACATTGCCTTGCTGGGCACTGGTCTGTTGCTGGCCGGCGCACTGGTTTTATGGATTATTGAAGGGCCGGTCACAGGGGTACGCTGGTTAGCAGGCGGTCTGGCTGGCTGGGCGTTTGTGCTGTGGCAGTGTCATACACGGCTTCATTTGAACGTCAGCACCATCGATAACCGCTTGTTCACCCGGCTGGGTATGGCCAACCGCATTACGTTGCTGCGCGGTTTGTTATTTGGCGCGACGGCCGGGTTTCTGGCAATGCTACCGCTTCAGGCTCACGCCGGGTGGCTTTACGTGCCGGCCGTACTTTATACCGTGGCGGCTGCGCTGGATGGGCTCGATGGCTATGTGGCCCGGCGCCAGCAGCAGACTACGCGGCTGGGTACCGAGCTCGATACCGCATTGGATGCCTTTGGCTTGCTCATCGCGCCTCTGTTCGCCGTCTTTACCGGCAAGCTTCCGGTTATTTATTTGCTGGTCAGTGCGGCCTATTACCTGTTTCAGTGGGGCATTCGCTGGCGCCGGCAACGCGGTCAGCCGGTGTATGCGCTGCCCCCGAGCCAGGTGCGGCGATATCTGGCAGGGGCGCAAATGGTGCTGGTTGCGCTGGCCTTGTGGCCTCCCCTGCCGGGGGCGGGTACCCAATGGTTTGGTATTGCCCTGATGATCCCGCTGCTAATTGGCTTTTGCCGCGACTGGCTGCACGTCAGCGGTCGGCTTGGCGCTCGCCGGGAGCCTGCTGCATGACGCAACGCCGTGGCCTAAGCCGATGGAACCTCACCACCCTGGTGCTCTGGCTGCTAGCGCTCGCGCTGGCAGGCTGGACGCTCAGGCAACTGCCGCTGAACAGCATTGCCGCCCAACTGGGGCAGCTCACCTGGCACAACTGGCTGCTGTGGACGCTGGTCAACGGTGCCATTCTGTATGTGGCGGTAAAACGCTGGCAACTGCTGGGGCAGGCATTGCAGGCGCCGCTGTCGCTGGCCAGCCTGTTTCGGATGCGCCAGGCGGGCAGTGCGGTCAGTTTTCTGACCCCCGGTCCGCATTTTGGTGGCGAGCCGTTGCAGTTGTTCTGGTTGAAGCGCTTCTTCGGCCAGCCCCTGCACCGCGCCGTAGCGATGCTGGGGCTGGACCGCTTTGTGGAAACCAGTACCAATATCGCCGTTTTGCTTGCGGGCGTGCTAATGCTGCTGGGAATGGCCATGGTGCCGCTGGATGAAGGCCTTCAGGTCTCGGCCATACTGGGCGGGGTGCTGGTGGCCTTGGTATTGGCTGCGGCGCTGGTGGTGCGCCACCCGTTGTGGCTGGCCAATCGCTTTCGCCCGTTGGTTCAACGCTGGCGTGGTGGTTCGGGAGACGACGATGCGAATCAGGAGAGCGGCTGGCAGGCGCTGGTGCGGTTGATGCAGGGCGCGCTGGCATTGCATCGCGGGCGCCTCTGGGTCGCGTTGCTGTTGTCGTTGCTGGGGTGGGCGGCGTTGGTGCTGGAGTTGTGGCTGCTGTTGCGCTTTCTCGGCCTCTCGCCATCGCCGACCGATTTACTGACCATTATGGTGGGCATGCGGCTGGCCATGTTGCTGCCGGTGCCGGGGGGCATTGGCACCATCGAGGCCTCTCTGTTGTGGTCGTTCCAGTTGTTGGGGCTGCCGGTCAGCGCGGCCCTGGGGCTGATTGCGCTGACCCGGCTGCGCGATGCGCTGGTGTTGCTGGTGGGCCTGGGGTGTTTGTGGAGCTTTCACCGGCCCCGGCTGCCCGGCAACGCCGTATCAGCCGAATGATTGCCGGTAGGCGGCCCAGCAGAGGTCGTTTTCCCAGAGTTTGACTGTAAGAGTGCCGGCGCCGGGCGGGGTAATGTCGGCCAGCAGGTGCTCGCTGAGAATGCGGCTGAAATGCTCCAGGCTCGGGTTCAGCCCCGCGAACTCCGGTTTGTCGTTCAGCATGCTGTCGCGGTAATAGCCCACCACCTTGTTAAGGGCGGCTTCGATTTCTACGATATCGACTAGGTAGCCATGCTCGTTGAGTGTTTCACTCTCGATCCGCACTTCGAGCACATAGTGGTGGGCGTGGGGGCTGTTCTCGGCGCCCCAGTCCCCTCCGATCAGATAATGGTTGGCGATAAAATCCTGGGTAACGGCGACGGTATACATAGGCATCCTGTTCGGTTAGTGAGCGGAATAATCAAACAGCGGCTGCACCATGCCGGCCTGGGCGTCGTGCAGTTGCTGGTAAAGGGTGCCGGCTTCGCGCAATGGCACCCGGTGGGTGATCAGCCGGGTGGGGTCGATGCGGCGAATCATCTCCCAGGCTACGTCGAAGCGGCGTTGTTTGCTCCAGCGGCCGCCAAGGGCCGGGGCCAGGGTGCTGACCTGGCTGGTGATCAGTTGCAGGCGGTTACGGTGCGCCTCGCCGCCCAGATCGACCGATACCGGCTTGTTGCCATACCAACTGCCGATCACGATGCGGCTGGCATAGCCACTCAGGCCAATGGCCAGGTTCAGGGCATCGGGGTGCCCGCTGATCTCGTAGATCAAATCGGCATCGGCCAGGTCGGGTTGCTGGCTCGGGGTGGCGTCTTGCGGGCTGAATACGGCCTGCACGCCCAGGTGGCGAGCCAGGGCCTGGCGGTTGGGCTGGCCTTCAATGGCTTTCAACGAGGCCAATGGGTATTGGGAAAGCACGCCCGATAACAGCAAACCCACAACGCCCTGGCCGAGCACCACGACCCGCTCGCCCAGCATCGGCTGGCCATCCTGCACCAGGTTAACGGCGGTTTCCATGTTGGGCAGAAAGACGGCGGCCTCGGCGGAAATGTCGTCCGGTACGGGCATGAGCTGGTCCGGGCGGGCATTGAAATGGCTGGCGTGGGGCTGGAAGGAAAACACGGTTTTCCCCAGCCAGGCCGGGTCGACATCAGCGCCGGTTTGTTGCACTTCACCGACGCAGGCGTAGCCGTATTGTACTGGATACTGGGAGTGGGAGGTGCCCTGCAGGGATTCGAGCGAGCTGTCGAGTGCCATCGAATCTGGCAGTTGCCCGCGGTAAAGCAGTAATTCAGAGCCGGGGCTGACTGCCGAGTAGAGGGCTCGCACCTGAACTTCGTCGGCCGCGGGTGGTGCCAGGGGTACGTTGCGCACTTCTACCTGAAAGGGCGCGGTAAACCAGAGCTGAGAGGCTGTTATGGTCCCCTGGCGGGCGAGGCTTTCGGAATTTGTCATAACTCGGGTCCGGGTTTGGCTTCATCCTGGTAGCGTAGCCGACCCCAGACAATCAGTTCGTTGCCCAATTGCCGGCTGTGCAGGGCGTCGATGTGAGGGAAGGGCATGCGGTCGGCATCGCCCAGCTGGCCCACGGCGTTGTAACCGCCCACAAACACCGGGGCGACGGTCAGTATTACGGCGTCGGCCAGGCCGGTCCGTAGGAAGGCGGTAATCACCGAGGCGCCGCCCTCAACCATTAAGCTGCGAATGCCGCGTTCGTGCAAGACGGCCATGGCTTCATGCAGGTTAACGTGCCCGTCGGCATCGCCGGGCACTACGATCAGTTCGCAGTCATCTCGATCGGCCGCCGCTTCGGGGGTGGTCAGCACCCAGCAGCCGTGCTCAGCGCTCTGGCACAGCTTGCAGGTCGGCGGCATGCGCAACTGGCTGTCGAGTACGATGGGTTGCGGGTCTTTACCGGTCCATTTGCGCACATTGAGGCGGGGGTTGTCGGCCAGCACGGTGCCAATGCCGACCAGAATGCCATCGTGCAGGCTGCGCAGCTGGTGTGTCATCTGCATGCTGGCATCGCTGCTCAGTGCCATGGTTTCGCCGGGGGCGGTGGTGATGCTGCCATCCCAGCTCTGAGCGTAGCTGAGCGTCACGTGAGGGCGCCTGCGGCTGGCACCGGCGGGTGAATCCTGTGCGGCTTTCTGTTCAGCCAGTAGCCAGTTTTCAATGTCCTGATTCAGCGTCATGAGCTCACAGATTTGATGACCGGTTTGATCGGCAGAAAATGATCCATACGCTGCGCCTTGGTGAGCAAGTACCCGGCGTTATCGGTGTTGGCCGCAACGGCCAGCGATACCCGTTCCGAAACAGTAATGCCTTCGGCTTCCAGCGCACTGATCTTGGCCGGGTTGTTGGTGATCAGCCGTACTGAATCGACCCCCAGGTCTTCCAGTATAAGCGCGGCCAGCGAATAGTCGCGTTCGTCGGCTTCGTGCCCCAGCATTAAATTGGCGTCCACGGTGTCGTACCCCTGGTCTTGCAAATTATAGGCTCGCAACTTGTCGAGCAGCCCGATTCCGCGGCCTTCCTGACGCATGTATAACACAACGCCGGTGCCAGCGTTCGCGACCATGGCCATGGACCGGTCGAGTTGTTCACCGCAATCGCACCGCCGGGAGCCGAGTACATCGCCGGTGAAACACTCGGAATGCACCCGAACCAGAACCGACCCGGCGTGGGCAATGTCGCCCATGAAAAAAGCCAGGTGTTCTTTATTGTCGAGCGTATTGGTGTAGAAACACAACTGGAAATCCCCGTATTCGGTGGGGATGCGTGTGCTGGTCATTCTGGTCACTTCAGGCATGGACATTAGGTACTCGGAATGCTGTTATGACGGTTCACGGATGTCTGGGCGACTTGCCGTCTCATGCCCGGACGCTACTCACTAAGCTACGACCCCCTGTTGGGAACGGATCAGAACCCTGTTGAACATCACCACTGTGTATTTCGTTTTCCCCGGTAACCTGTCGACGCCGACGGGCGGCTATCACTACGATCGCCGGCTGATTCACGAGCTTCGACAAATGGGCCTGGGCGTTGAAACCATAGCGCTTTCAAACCAGTTTCCATTCCCGGATGAACAGGCACTGGAAGACGCACGCGAGGCGCTGGCCGCCGTGCCGGATGGCAGCGTGGTGATCATCGACGGGCTCGCCTTCGGCACGCTGGATCAACTCGCTGAAGCCGAAGCGCAGCGCCTGCACATCATCGCCCTGTGCCACCACCCGCTGGCCCTGGAATCGGGCCTCGACCCGGCTCAGCAACAGCGGTTTCACGAATCGGAGCAGCGGGCCTTGCGTGCCGCCCGCGCCGTGCTGGTTACGAGCGAGCACACCCGCCAGATTCTGATCGATCAGTTCGCGATGCCGCCAGATAAGGTAATAGTGGCCCAGCCCGGTACCGACCCGACCCCCTTTGCCCCGTGTATTGGGTCGCCGCTGCGGTTGCTGACAGTTGCCTCTCTGACCCGGCGCAAAGCCCACGATGTACTCATCGATGCCCTGGCACCACTGGCCAACTTGCCCTGGCAGGCACGTTTTGTCGGCGGCAAGGGGTTCGACCCCGACTGGAGCGAAGCCCTGCAGCAACAGGTGAACCGACTGCAGTTGCAGGACCGTATTCAATTTGTGGGCGCGGTCGATGATCTGGAGGCCGAGTTCCAGAATGCCGACCTGTTCGTTCTGCCTTCCCGGTACGAAGGCTACGGCATGGTCTTCGCCGAAGCGCTGGCCGCAGGCTTGCCGGTGATCGCCGCCCGGGCCGGTGCCGTACCGGATGTGGTGCCTGAATCCTCCGGCCTGCTGGTACCGCCCGACGACACCGCCGCGTTAACAGAGGCGTTGCGCAGTTTACTGACCCGGGGTGACTTGCGCCGCCAACTGCAAGCCGGCGCCCGCACCGCAGCTGCCAACCTGCCCACCTGGGCCGATACTGCCGGTCGGGTGGCGCGCCTTGCCGAAGCAATACACCAATAAGGAATCTCAGCAACGATGAGTGGATTCAGTATCGACTGGCTAGATCTGCGGGAAGCCGCAGACCGGCGTGCCCGCGACAAGGCCCTGCGTGACCAGGCAATAGAGTGGCTGGAGGCAGGTGTCGCATCACATCAAAACCCGGTGGTGGTTGACCTGGGAGCAGGCACGGGGTCCACGTTGCGAGCGCTCACTTCGCCGAATCAGCAACCACTGACCTGGCGCCTGGTTGATAACGATGCGGCCTTGCTCGATGAAGCCAAACGCAGGCATGGAGAGACTCACCGAATAGAGCCCTGCAAAGCGGACCTGGCTTTGTTGGCATCACTGCCTCTCGAAGGCGCCCGTCTTATAACAGCGTCGGCGTTGTTTGATCTGGTTTCCGAGCATTTTTTGAGCGCTCTGGCAACGGAGTTGAAGGCGCATAGCCAGCAACACCCGGTCGGCCTCTATGCCGCCCTGAACTACGATGGCACCACGCGCTGGACACCCCCCCACCCGCTGGATGACGCCGTGCTGGCGGCTTTTAATCAGGATCAGCGCACAAACAAGGGCTTTGGCCCGGCGCTGGGGCCGGACTCCGGTGCGGTTATGCAGCGTCTGTTCACCCAAGCCGGCTTCAGGGTGTATTCCGCCAGCAGCCCCTGGGGGCTGGACGGCGCAGATCAGGCGATGGTGACGGAGCTGATCACCGGCATTGCTGGGGCAGTTGCCAATAACCCGGACATCGAGGCCAGTGCGCTGGAAGACTGGGTTCAGTTTCGGCTATCCAATGTAAGCACTGGTACCTGTACCGTTGGGCATACTGATGTGCTGGCGTTGCCAGCTTAAGTATTGAACCTCTGAGGTTTGCGTTAGTTCAGCGGCATTGGTTCGCACCGGCTGCCCGGAATACTCCTGTGGGGTCGGCGTAGATCCATCCATGGAGCCTAGGCCGCAGGATATGAATCCCCTCCCTGGGATTCACCCTTCGGGCTCGCTGCGCTCATGCTAAAACGCTCCCGGCGTTTTAGTCCATGCTGCGGACTTCCCCACATGAGCATCCCGGGCAGCCCGTGCTTGCCTGATCAATAAACCCGACTATAAGCTATGAAAAAGTCCCCAGGCGTCTGGCATACACATCGCCGCTGCCTTCGCGGGTTGCTTCCAGTTTGCGTGTCATCTCACCCGGGGTGAGCCAGCGCTCGGATTGCAGGCGGTGGGTTTCGCCGGGGGCCAGGTTGTATTCGTAGTTGCCCAGTGCTTCCAAACGGTCGATACAGGCCAGCGCGATGTCGATGCTGGCCGGAATGTACTCGAACGAGAGGGCGGCCAGCGGCCGGGATAACCCCTGGAGTACCGCCAGCTCAAAGCCCTCGACATCGATTTTGCAAAACCGGGGTTCGCCGTGAAGTTCGATCAGTGCATCCAGCGTGGTGACGGGGACGGTCACTTCGCGGTCCCAGCGTACCGACTGGAAGGAAGCATCCTGTTGCACCTGGGTCATCCATTCCCGCGACATCGTCGTGACCGTGGGTGTGCGGGTACTAATGAACAGGGTGGCTTCGCCCGGTTCGGCACCGATGGCTTCCTCGACCAGGGTAATTTTCGGGTCTTTGCCATATCGGCGGCGCAGGGTGTCCATTAACAATGGTTGTGGTTCCACGGCCACTACGGTGGCATCCAGATCACGCCAGGCCTTCAGCCGGTTGCCGACGTGGGCTCCAATTTCGAAACACACATCACCTGGGCGAATGAACTGGCCGTAACAGCGACGCATGCGCGACTGCCTTCCGGGAATTCCGTAATACATCAGCAGTGAACGCCAGAGACCAAGGCGTTCGCGCCATCCTGTGTGTGCCATCAGTTGGGCTCCTTGTCGGGTTCGGAAAAGGCATCGATAAAACGGTCGCGTACAAGGTCCATTCGCCAGACCGGAGCGTTGGCATCCGGCAGTAGGCCCGGCTGCCACTGCCAGTCGGCGATGGCGTCGATAACCGCCGGGTCACTGGCAATCAGGTGCACAGGTACGTCACGGTTCTCGGCGTCGCCGGTGATCATCGGCGCAGCCTGGTGATCGCCCAGCACCAGCAGCACCAGGTCGTCGTCGCCGTATTCCTGCAGATAGGAGACCAGTGTCTCCAGCATGTATTCGATCGACTGGCGGTAATACTGACGAATGGAATTTACATCGCTCCAGACTTCTTCCGGGCTGGGCCCGGCCTGGGCCTGGTCGTTAAAGATTCGGCCGTCGCCGACCTGATCCCAGGGCACCAGCCTGGTGTTGGGTGTCCAGGGGGCGTGTGAGGAGATCAGTGCCAGTTCCGCCATGACCGGTTGCCGGTTTTGCCCGCTGCGCTCGCGCGCCTGCAGGGCCGACCAGACGTACTGGTCCGGCATGGTTACCCAATTGAAGGGCAGCCCCTCGTAGCCGAAATTATGGGCATGGTAGATCTGGTCGTACCCGTAATAGGCACCTTCGGGCCAGGCCAGGCTGATTGCCGGCATCGCCGCCACGGTGCGCCAGCCGGCTTGCTGAAACAGCCGGTTCAGCGTAACCCGCTCGCTGAGAATGAGGCTTTTGTAGCGGGTTTCACTGTCGATCCAGGCGCCGGAAAGCACCGACGCGTGGGCCAGCCAACTCAGTCCGCCTACGGTTGGGGCGGTTAGAAAGGCGCTGCGCATCTGCAGGCCCTCGGCATCGAGCGCGGCTTCTGCCCAGGCCAGTTTGTCGGTTATCGGGTCTTTGAATGGATCGCGCTCCAGCAGCACCCGGCCGTAAGACTCGGCGAACACAATGTAGACATCTTTTCCTTCCAGGCGTGAAAACAACGAATCGGCGGGCAGTTCGGCGGCGGCATCATCACCGACCGTTGCTGCAAAATCCTGAATGTCCCGAAGGCTGTGAACGGTATCCCGCCCGTGGGCGACCAGTTGATCCCAGGCGAAGGAATCGGCGCGTGACCAGCCCGTGGCTTTTAATCCGCCCCAGGCCAGCAACCCCACCAGAAGTGCTACACCGGCCATGCGCGGCGCGGCTTGCAGGGTATTTTGAATGCGCCCGAGCATGACATAGGCCAGCCAGCACACCAGGGCAACAACCAGCACCAGCCCGAGGGCAACCAGTACCGAAGCAAGGCTGCCCAGCACCCCGCTTAGCAAGCGGCTGGCATCCGCCAGCAGGTGGCTGTCGAATACCGGGTTAAAGCGCCGCGCAAAGATTTCATGGGTGACCAGATCAGCGCCGCGCAGCAACATGCCCAGGCCCAGCATCACCGCCAGCAGACCGTGCACGCCACGGCCGACAACGCCCGGAATCAGCAATAGAAAACCGATGACCAGAAGTTCCAGCGGGAAAAAGTAAAAGGCGGGCGGCGCAATCCAGGCCAGCCGGTTGGGCAGCGAGAGGGCGACAAAGAGCCCAACAAAGGCCGCAACAGTGATAAGGTGCCGGATGACCGGGCGATGAGGCATGAACAGGTCTCAAATAATTAAAAGGTGGTTGAAGGGTACGCACCGATGTACCGCTCAGACTAACCCGGTGTATTTAACACCCGAAGGCGACACCGGGCTGACTGCCCGGCACAGGGGGCATCAGTGACTGTCTGTTATTGCTGTTCGGGAACGCCTCACGCTAATTAGGCTGTGAACATGGACAAAAGGACTAGAGTCCTGCTGACCGGATTTACTTGTTCACCCCTTGGCCGTAAGTTTTAGTGGCGCTGACTCACGATCACCGTGTACCCATGCTAACAACAATCTCATAAGGGGTGAATTATGAAACTTAGCAAGACGTTTACATCGATGCTGCCAGCACTGGCTGCCAGCACTGCGGTTCTACTCAGCAGCCCGGCGTTTGCCGAAACCTATGGCTTCTCACAAATCGGTTCTGAAAGCGGATGGCGGACGTCAGAAACCAACTCCATTAAAGCCGAAGCCGAAGCGCGTGGTATCGATCTTAAATTCTCCGATGCCCAGCAACGCCAGGAAAACCAGATTAAAGCGGTTCGTTCGTTCATCGCCCAGGGCGTTGATGGCATTCTGCTCGCACCGGTGGTTGAAACCGGCTGGGATCAGGTATTGCGCGAAGCTCAGCGGGCGGAAATTCCCGTGGTTCTGATCGACCGCGGTGTCGATGCAGACCCAAGCCTCTATCTGACGAAAGTCGCCTCTGACTTTACCGAAGAAGGCGCCCTTGCCGCCTCCTGGCTGGCCGCTGAAACCAATGGGGTCTGCGATATTGTTGAGCTTCAGGGTACTGTCGGATCCTCGGCTGCCATTGACCGTAAAACCGGTTTCGACTCGGTGATTTCCAACTTCCCGAATATGAACATCATTCGTTCGCAGTCGGGAGACTTCACCCGGGCGGGCGGCAAGGAAGTGATGGAAAGCTTTCTGAAAGCTGAAGGCGGTGGTGAAAACATCTGTGCGTTGTTTGCTCACAATGATGACATGGCCCTGGGTGCCATTCAGGCGATCAAGGAAGCGCAACTGCAACCGGCTGAAGACATTCTGGTGTTATCGATCGACGCGGTTCCCGATATTTTCCGGGCGATGGCCGATGGTGAAGCCAACGCCACCATCGAACTGAACCCGCACCTGGGTGGGCCGGCCTTTGACGCCATTGCCGCTCATGAGCGTGGTGAAGAAGTCGATAAGTGGATCAAGGCCAACGGCCCCCTGTACCTGCCCGATACAGCTGAAGCAGAGTACCAGGCACGCCAGTAAGGCTTGTTCACTACCTGGCCCCGCCCCTTCCGGGGGTGGGGCGTTATGTTACTAGCGGAAAACTATTATGACGGACGTCAATCAACCGCCCTTGTTGTCCATCGAGCACATCAATAAACGTTTTCCCGGAGTCCGCGCCCTGAATGATGTTTCGCTAACCTTTCACTCGGGTGAGGTTCATGCGTTGCTCGGGGAAAACGGCGCCGGGAAATCTACCCTGATCAAGGTGTTGACGGGCATCTACGCTAAAGACAGCGGCGACATTACCCTGGAAGGCCGCAAGGTACACATCAAAAATTCCCAGGATGCGCAGAACAGCGGTATTCGCACCGTCTATCAGGAGATCAACCTGATACCAACCATGACGGTTGCTGAAAACCTGACCCTGCTCGACCAGCCCCGGCGTTTCGGGATGATTCGCTGGCGAAGTGCACATAGCCAGGCTCGGGAAATGCTGGCCCGAGTCGGGCTCGATATCGACCCGAACAGTTTGCTGGTGTCTCATTCCATTGCGGTACAACAAATGGTCGCCATTGCCCGCGCCCTGGGCTCAAAAGCCCGGCTTCTGATTCTGGATGAACCGACCGCCAGTCTCGACAGCGACGAAATTGCCCGGCTGTTCGGTTTGATGCGTCAGCTTAAAGCCCAGGGCATGGCCATTATTTTTGTGACCCACTTTCTGGATCAGGTATACGCGATTTCCGACACCATCAGCGTGCTGCGTAATGGCAGCCATGTTGGCACTTTCAAAACCCGTGCCCTGTCGCAAACCGAGCTGGTTGGCCACATGCTGGGTAAAGATCTCGATATGCTGCAGCATGAGCAGCGTGATATCACCGAGACGGAAGAAAAGCCGGTCGTGTTGTCGCTCAGCCAGGTAGGTAAAACCGGCATGCTGAAACCGGTTGATCTGAACCTGCGGCAAGGCGAAATCGTTGGCCTGGCTGGTTTGCTGGGGTCGGGTCGAACCGAGTTGTGTGAGCTTGCTTATGGCGCGGCCCGTTCTGACCAGGGCAGCAAGACCTGGCTTGGCCAGTCGTTGCCAATCAATACACCGAAGCAGGCCATTGAACAGGGCATGGCCTATTGCCCTGAAGATCGCAAGCATCGCGGCATCATTGCCGAGCTGAGTGTGCGCGAGAATCTGATTCTTGCACTGCAGTCGAGTCGGGGGTGGTGGTCTCGCATTCCCATGGCTGAACAACAAGCTGTGGTTAGTGAATTTATCGAACGCCTGAGTATTAAAACCTCTGATATGGAAAAACCCATTGGTGAACTGAGTGGGGGCAACCAGCAGAAGGTGATTCTGGCACGCTGGCTGGTGACCAATCCGAAACTGCTGATACTGGATGAGCCGACCCGCGGTATCGATGTGGGGGCTCACCACGACATTCTGAACATTATCCGGGAGCTGTGCGAAGAAGGCATGTCCTTGCTGGTGGCATCGTCCGAAGTTGAGGAAATTGTCGCCTTTGCGCACCGGGTGGTGGTGTTGCGGGATCGCGGGAAGGTGTCAGAAATTGTTGGTAATCAGATCAGCCAGAAATCAATTATTCAGGCGATAGCGCAATGACTGGAATAGGTGGGTTTCATGCGTCTTAAGCGTAGTATGAGGTGGGAAGCCAGAACGCTGGCTCCCATTATCTCGTTGTTTTTGTTGATTGTCGGAACAGCCCTGGTTGTTCCCGGTTTTTTGAGACTCTCCATTGTTGATGGCCATATTTACGGCAGCCTGATCGACATTCTGCACCGTTCAACGCCGACAGCACTGATAGCGCTTGGCATGGCCGTTGTTATTGGTACCAAAGGCATCGACTTGTCGGTTGGGGCCATCATTGCCATCTGCGGTGCCGTCACGGCGGTGCTGACCGCTTCGACCGAACTGCACCCGCTGATTGTTCTGGGGTGTGCGGTGTTGGCAGGCATGGTGTGTGGGTTGTGGAACGGAACTCTGGTGGCTGTTTTTGGTATTCAGCCGATTGTTGCCACGCTCATTCTGATGGTCGCCGGCCGGGGCATCGCCCAAATGATTACCGGTGGCCAGATCGTGACCTTCCATTCGGACTTCATTAATGCCATAGGCAACGGGTTTTTCATGGGGCTACCGGCCCGCGTCGTGTTAGCGGCGGTGATTATTGCCATTACGGTTTTGGTATTGCGCAAAACGGCGCTGGGCATGTTCCTGGAAGCGGTGGGTGGCAATTCAGAAGCCAGCCGGCTGGTCGGTATTGATTCAAAATTGCTGATACTGATGGTCTACGTGTTTTCAGGGTTCTGTGCGGCCCTGGCCGGGGTGATTATCGCCGCTGATATTCGCGGTGCCGACGCCAATAACGCAGGGCTCTGGCTGGAGCTGGATGCCATTTTGGCGGTGGTCATCGCCGGTGCGTCACTCAGTGGCGGTCGCATCTACCTGGGGCTGACCATCGTCGGTGCGCTGATCATTCAAACGCTGACCACGGCCATTTTAACCAGTGGTTTGCCGGCGCAATACAACCTGATCGTTAAGGCCAGTATTATCTTGCTGGTGTTGCTGTTGCAGTCGAGGGTCACGCAGAATTTCATCAAAACGCGCGTGCAAGCCTTCAGGAGGTCATCCGATGCTCAATGAACGGTATTTGCCGGTGATCGCGACACTGGTGGTCTTTATCCTCCTGTACGGGTACGGCATGGTCGAGTACAAAGGGTTTAGAGATACGCTGGTGTTTACCAACCTGCTGACTGACAACGCCTTTCTTATTGTAACGGCGGTTGGGATGAGTTTTGTGATCATCTCCGGCGGGATTGATCTGTCGGTCGGGTCGATGATTGCCTTTGTGGGCGTCTTGCTCGCCTACCTGATTACCGGCCTTGGTATTCACCCGGTTTACGCAGCCATCATCGCTCTGCTTACCGCCACCTTCTTTGGCATGATGATGGGGGTGATCATCGCCTACTTTGAAATTCAGCCATTTATTGTCACGCTGGCCGGGTTGTTTCTGTTCAGAGGTCTGGCGTACATGATTAACCTGAATTCGGTACCGATTGATCATGAGCTGCTGGTTATCCTGTCGGAAATTTATGTGCCTTTGCCTGGCCGCGGTGGGCTCACGTTCATCGCCATGGCCATGCTGGCTTTGCTGGTCATTGGTGTGGTTGTGGCCAAACGCACGCGCTTCGGGCTCAACGTCTATGCCGTGGGCGGCGATGTGCAATCGGCTGCGTTAATGGGTGTGCCGGTTAAATCGACGCTGGTTCGCATTTACGCATTAAGTGGTTTATACAGCGGCGCAGCCGGCATCACCTTTGCGATCTATACCGGCTCGGCCTATCCGCTTGCTGCGGTGGGTGTAGAGCTCGATGCCATTGCCGCAGTGGTGATTGGCGGAACCCTGCTCACCGGCGGTGTGGGCTTTGTCTTCGGTGCGTTCCTGGGGGCGCTGATTCAGGGCATTATTCAAACGCTTATCAGCTTTGATGGCACACTGAACAGCTGGTGGACAAAGGTGGCGATCGGCGCCTTGTTGCTGATGTTTATTCTGATGCAGAAGGCGATTGTGCATTTCACCCGGCGATACTCCGGGAAAAACCCCGCGTCTTCAGAAGAACCAGCGATGCAAAAAGTCGAATCGACCCAGGCGTAGAAAAAGAAGGTTTGAAGAAGAGCCACCTTACTGGTGGCTTTTTCTGAATTCTCGGGGGCTGAGGCCGAGGTTCTTGCGAAAGACCCGGGAGAAATACAGCGCATCCTGATAACCCAGATACTGCGCTACCTGGCTTACCGCCAGGTCGGTGGTCAGCAAGAGTTGCCGGGCCAGGCTGATGCGCTGGTCTTCGATCCACTGGCGAATCGGGATGCCCAGTTGCTTGCGGAACAGGTGGGAAAACCGGGAGCTCGACATGCAGGCGACACTCGACAGCTCGGCAATAGAAAGCTCTTTGCTCAGATTGTCGTTAATGAACTGACAGACGCGGTGAATACGATTATCCAGCGGGGCCTGCGGCCGTTGCTGGTCGAATTCCCGACACCGGATCAGAATTTGTTCCAGCAAGTTCAGCCCAAGTTCTTCCGAGAGCATGTTTCCGTTTTTCCGGCTGTTGTCGATGTCTTTGAATAACTGGCTGATCAGTTGCACTCGCTCCCGCGATTCGATAGTCATGAACCCGACATTGCGGGTTACCTGAGCCCAGTTCAGCCATTCGCTCCAGGTTGCTCTGGGGCGGAAATAGACCCAGCGGTGGTGCCAGTTGGGCGCATCGGGGTGGCGGCCGTAATCATGGCAGGCGCCGGCCGGAATCAGCATCATATCGCCGGTGTTCACCCGGGTTTCGTGTTTTGAGCCCGGAAATACCAGCCCGGAACCCGAGGTGGTGAGATTCAGGATATAGCCCTTTAATCCGGAGGGGCGTTCGATCCAGAAATCGAGTTCTCCCCCCTGGTCGATAGGGGTTATTCCTGCTACCAGGTGGGCGTTGAAGGGGTAGCCGGGCATGAGCGGATCGAGGTTTATGGCTTCAGTCATGACGGTACTCTTATTTTTATTGTCTTTTTATAATACAAACTAGAAGGTCATGTTAGTCCGCGCTGTTCCTGTTTGCCAGCCCTTATGTCGGCCTGGCTATATTTGGGTGTCGGTTAGAATACTTCATTAATGACAAGGGGTTAGATTCTGCTTTGGTCGTGACCCGTCTGTCGTTTTTCACTGAAAGTGGCGTTTAATTGAATATAAACAGCTGGATTATCCATATTTGTATTCGTTGACCCTGTCACCTGAGAGCAGTAGCTGGGTTTCATTATTGTAAATAATATTGATTATCAATATAGTTCGCGTCCATAACTATCACGACAGGACATGCACAATGGAACGAACTATAACGGCGGCGTTGAAGGTGGCTATCGGCTGCACCCTTGCACTCATGCAGGCCACGTCGGCTTTTGCCGGGACGAGAACCTTTGTTGATCACAACGGCCCGGTGCAGATACCGGAAGCGCCACAACGCATTGTGACCTTGAACGACCATGTTCTGGCCATGCCCCTTATAGAGCTGGGTGCGCCTCTGGTTGGCAGCAGTGGCCGGGTGCGTGACGATGGCAGTATTTACCTGCGCGGCGTAAAAGACCTTCTAGGGGTGGATTTCGACAACAGCCCGATCGAGTTTGTGGGCACCTATGGCGAACTCGACATGGAAAAAATTGTCGCTTTGAATCCCGATCTGATTGTTGCCTTTGCCTACCACGATGCCGCAACTGTGGAGCAAATGCGCAAAGTCGCGCCTACGGTGGTCATTGATACCGATCAACCCGTTCTGGATTTCATTCACGATCTTGCCGATGCGGCAGGTGTGATGGGTGAGTACAACAAGCGACTGGCGCGCTACCAGGCGCGGCTGGCCGAAGCCAAAGCAATTATCCCCAACGCCTCCGAAATTCAGGTGACGGTGTTGCAGGCCTGGGATGGCAAGTTGGCTGTCTCCGAGTCGTACGGCTCACTTGGGCAGGTCATTCAGGACATCGGGTTCAGGCAACCGGATATCGTGCAGGGCATCGAGGGTGAGGCGGAATTCAGCGCCGAAGCACTGACTGACTTTGATGGTGATTTTATCTTCGATACCTATCGTATCTCTGCCGGCGATGTACCGGATGATGCCCGCGAACGCATGGCTGGCGTGTTGCCGGGCTGGTGTGAGGTATTGCACGCCTGTCGCAACAATCAGTACATCACCTTGCCTAGAACCTTCGTGTATTCATCTTCGTTTGCGTCGCTGGAATTGAATGTTCAGTTGCTAACCACACACATCGGTGGCCGGGAATTTGTTCCCTACGAACAGTAAAACTTCGTTGCTCCGCGCTAACGAAACACGAAGCGGTGTGCGCCTTCATGCAGGCCGGTGCCTAGGGTGTTTAACTGCTCGGCTGAGGCCAGTGACTGTTCACTGGCGTTGAGTGCTTCGTCGGATGCCGCCTGAATGTGAACGAGTCGCTGGCTAATGTCTTCGGCCACAACCGACTGCTCCGCGACGGCGCTGGCGATCTGGTGATTCATATCGCGGATTACACCAACGGCCTCTCGGACCTGGTTGAACGCAGCCTGTGCTTGCGTGGCTTCCGTCTGACAAGCCTCCGATAAGGTCGCATTCTCGTTCATTTGCAACAGGGCTTCAGACGCTTTGGTCTGCAGCTGTTTAACCAGACGATACACTTTTTCGGTGGCATCCTGAGTTCTGAGCGAGAGGCTGCGCACTTCATCGGCCACGACTGAGAACCCCCGGCCCGCTTCACCGGCCCGGGCAGATTCGATGGCGGCGTTCAATGCCAGCAAGTTCGTTTGCTGGGCAACGTCGGCGATCAGATCGATGATGGCATCAATCTGGTCGCACTCTTCCTTAACGGTTTGAATCTGGCTTCGGGCCTGGGTTACGGTTTGGGCCAGTTGGCTGCTTAATATGATGGTCTGGTCGATGCGCTGGCTGCCCAGCGTGGTTTGCTGGTCGCAGGCACCGACGGCTTCCGCCGCGCTCGTGGCGTGTGTCGCAACCTCCTGAATGGATACCGACATCTCTTGTGTGGCCGTGGCGACCTGATCGGTCTCCATCTTTTGTTCGGTGAGCCCCTTGTGGCTGCGCTGGGCATGGTCTGCCATTGAAGCGCTGTTTTCACTCAACTGATCGATGCCACTGGAGAGCTGAGCGACCAGCGCCCTGAGGTTGTCGGACGTTTTCTGGCTGGCGTGAAACAGCAGACCAATTTCATCGTTGCGTTGAATGTCGACACGTTTGGTTAAATTGCCTTCGCCCAGCGCTGTCATAAAGGCCATCAGTGCGCGGATGGGTCGAATGACGGAGCCAATGGTCACCACGGCGACCAGCGTTGCAACAAGTAAAATAATCAGCCCCAGAATTGATACGCCTGATAGAAAACGAGTGTCTGCGTTGGCCATGGTGTCGTTCATCTGGCGTTCCCAGGCCGACAGCATCTGTTGCAGCGCTGCATCGTGATTCTGTGTTTCGGCTCTGACCCGTTGTTGCTGTTCGGTGGCGGCCGCGACCGATTGCAAGCTGTCGCCGAAGACGGTCAGGTCGTTATTCACCGCCTGCAAAGGGGCCAGTGCCTGACCGATGGTCATGTTGGCGTCGAGTGATTCAGCCAGAGACTGCAAAGTGCCGATACCCGACATTAAATCGGTGGTTTCCGCGCCCGTGCCCTGTGCCCCCAAAGCGCTTAGCCATTGAATGTGGTTCTGTTGTAATGCCTGATCGAGCGCGATGGCACCCAGGTATTGCTCGAACAAAGAGGTGAGTTCCGCGTCGCTGTATAGGCTGATTCGCGATGCCAGTTCATTCTGAATGGCGGCAGACAGTTGCTGCATGCTGGCCGTTGCAGTAAGGCTCGCCTGCTCAATGGTATTTAACGCAGATCGCTGTTGGCGATGGCTGTTACCAAATAACGCCAGTGAGGTCTGGTACTCGTTTAGCAGCGAAAGCAAAGGTTGTTTTTGATCGAATGTGCTGCTGTGGCTCGCCGTGGCACTGATGTCTGCGAGCAGGTCATCTGCCTGTTCCAGACGGGCATCGGCGCCGGTGGTTTCAAATTGGCGCTGTGCGATTTGTGCCTGCAACGCCTGCACGTTCATCTGGCTGACGTTTTCTTTCTGATGGAAGGTGTCGACGACCTGTCTGAACCCGTTCACCGCGAACAACGACAGCAGAACCACCAGCCCAATAACAACACCGAAGCCTGCCGTCATCTTCCATTTTAGACTCAGGTTGGTGAGCCAGGTCGTTATTGTTTGCATGGTGGTACCCTTGTGCGCTAATAGCCGAGGTAATAGATGTTCAGATCCCGCATGACATCGAGTAGTTCCCGTTCCTGGCTGGCCAGAAATTGTTCGAAATCCCGGCCTGTATGAAGGGTTGAAACCCAGCCGCGCGCGGTCATAGCCTGACGCCACTCACTGCTCTGGCTCAATTGCTGAAACAGCTCGATATACTGGTTGATTTGTCGGTCGGGCAGATTGGGGGGTGCAAAGAAACCGCGCCAGTTGACGAAATTGACGTCGTAGCCCTGTTCCTTGAACGTCGGTACCTGGTTGTCGGCCGGGCTGCGCTCGGGCGCGGTGATGCCGAGAATGCGAACCTGATTATCGCGTTGCCATTGAATGGCTTCGCCAAACCCGGTGACCAGGCTATCAACCTCACCACTGAGCAGGGCAGCCATGGCATCGCCGCCACCGTCGTAAGCCTGGTAGTGCAAATACCGGGCTTTTTTACCCACCGCTTCGCGCAAAATGGACGCGACCACAATGTTATCCAGATCTCCGCGAGCCGAGCCGCCGCCGAACTTCACATGAAAGGGGTCGGTTTTGAAAGCGGTAACCAGATCTTCGAAGCTTTGATGGTCCGAATCGTTGGCGACGACCAGGGCGCCGTAATCACCGATAAGGGACACCACCGGCGTTAAATCCTGATAGGTATGATCAAAAATATTCGAGAGGGACCGAACGATGATGGGTGTTGAATTCACCATCAGAGTGTTGGGATGCTCATTGGGACCATTGACCAGCCTCGACATCGCAATGCCACCGCTGTTGCCCGATAAATTGTTGTAACTCACCCGGCTAACAATGCCTGCTTCTTGCAGTGTCTGGCCGACCGTGCGGGCAGTAAGATCCCAGCCGCCGCCTTCGCCACCCGGTATAATGAAATGCAGATCGTCCGGTGACTCGGCATGAGCGCTCAGGCCAATGCATAGCAGCGCCAGACACGATAGCCTGGCAGCCTGATTCGACAGCAAACGAAATAGGGTTCGACGCATTAGGGGTTATCCCATTGTTTTTATAGTAAGGACGCGGTGTTTCCAAAAATCGCAGCCTTCAATTAAAGAAGGCTGGATTAAGAGTAGAGAGGCAGGGTTATCGGTAAAAGATTGTGCGCTTAAAGATTATTGAGTGCATTAACTGCATATTGTTCGCGGGCAGGGCTTGTTGCTGCAAATGTTGTTAGGAATGTTGTTACGAACACCCCAGACTGACCGATGCAGCAATACTGCCATTGGCCGCAGCACCCCGATAAACCGTCGCCTGCCAGTTATTTTCCTCGGGCAGGTTGCGACCCCCCAGATCGGTCACCCGCAAGGTGTGACGCTGATCATCGACATGAAAGCTAATGTCGCTGGTCAGCGCCTGCAGGCTGGTTGGCATGGCCAGTGAGACGTAGATTTTCAGGTGCGTCAGCGACTGGTTGTCGAGCTCAGTCATCAGGTGGCACTTAATACGACGCAGCAGCGCTTCTTCGGCCTGTTGCTGGGGCTTGGGTTTTCCGGTTTTTCGATTTCCCAGACAGTGAACGCTGGCTGTGAGTCGGTGCAGGGTTCTGTTTGATGCGCAATGCAGTGTCATGGTGGTTTCCTCATTGATCGGTCGTGTCGATGAGGTGAGGATGCCAGTCGCCGGTGAAAATTCTGTGAGTACTAACCTGATGTCTACCTGTAGATCAGCTGCTACAAAAAATGGTGCGGTAATTCGAGGTGGAGAAGCATCCTGTCTGCTTACTCTACTAGGGTGCAGTCTCGGCGACTAATACCCCAGCCTATGAGAAATCTCCATGGCGGTTTGGATTACCTGCTCCGCAAGGCCGGGAATGAGCTCATCTTTCATGCGGATGACAGGCCCGGCAAGTGCCACGCTGGCGACGACCGTTCGTTCGTTGTTGTAAATGGGCGCTGCAATGGAGCGCATGCCGGTTTCACTTTCCTGATCTTCGAGTGAATAGCCTTGCAGGCGAATGGTTTCCAGTTTTGATTTCAAGGCGTTGACGTCGGTGATCGTATGAGCTGTTCGTTGTTTGATCGGTTTCTGCAGTATCAGATTTCTGTCGGATTCCGGCATAAACGCAAGCAGTACCTGGCCTTCCGCCGTGCATGCCATAGGCTTGCGCACGCCTATGTCGGATCGCATGCGAATGGCGTGACTGCTTTCCAGGTGAAAGGCGTACAAGATCTGATCTTCATCCGGAATGGCCAGAAGTATGGTTTCATTGGTCCTCGCGCGCAGCTCCATCAGCATGGGGCGGGACTCATATGAGACATTCATGCGTCGACGCACCAGGGCTCCCAGACTGAATAAGGCTAAACCCAGACGGTATTTGTCGTTCGCCGGGTTTTTTTCCAGGAAGTGGTCTTCAACCAGCGTCGTGGCAATACGGTGTGCAGTGCTTTTGGCAACGTCCAATGCCCGGGCAAGTTCAGTTATACCCAGTTCGTTGGTCTCGTTGGAAAAGGCTTTCATCATTTTCAGGGCATTGCTAACTGACGATAGCGAAGTACGGTTACCGGGCTCGGAAGACGATGATTTTTTCGGGCGAGCCGTTGCGCTTTTCACACTACTCATACTGCAGGTTCCTGATTTCATGCCGGCATTGTTCGACGAGTCTTACACTAATATTGAAAATCGACAAGCAAACCGGGTGGTCTGATGTGCTTGCTACTCGACTGCTACGTTTATCATTCCGTTATATGAAACGATGTTCTTTAAAGTAATAAGTCTATATCATTGCGGCAATAGAAGTCTCCGTACCCTGAGTCGGGTGTGGAGTTTACCAGGCCCGGTGCTTCCTCAGCGCGATGGCCTTTTCCCGTAGCAATGGAGGTGATCCGCAATGACCTGGCTGGAATGGTGGCTGCCCGAGCAATTGAGCCTGGTGGCATCGCTTTCATTGGTGATAATCAGTTTCTTCACCTCCGCACTGACGGCGGCCGTGGGCATTGGCGGTGGTGTTATGTTGCTGGCGATTATGGCCAATCTGATGCCAGCGGCCGCAATCATACCCGTTCACGGGGTGGTTCAGTTGGGTTCAAACCTCGGCCGGTTGCTTACCCTGGCTGGGTTGACCGACTGGCGAATGGCTGGGTGGTTTTCGTTCGGCAGCGTCTTTGGCGCGCTGGCGGGTGGGCAACTGGCGGTCAGTATTCCGCCGGCTTTTTTACAGCTCGCATTAGGGTCGTTTATTTTATACAGCGCCTGGATGCCCGTTTTTCGCTTACCAGCGGGTCGAAAGTCAATGTCACTGCTGGGCGCAGGGACGGCTTTTCTGGCAATGATTGTTGCCGGCATTGCTCCCTTTGTGTTTGTCGTGTTGAAAGACCTGTTTAGCGACCGTCGCGCGCTGATAGCGACCCAGACGGCAATGATGACCACACAGCAGGTGCTAAAAATTGTGATCTTCGGGTCACTGGGTTTCGTGTTTTCAGACTGGTATGGCTTGCTGGTATTGATGATCGGAACCGGTTTTGCTGGAACACTGTCCGGAAAGTACCTTCTCAGTCGCTTACCAGCCGAGCGGGTCCAGCCCATTTTGAAAGCACTGCTGACGGTAATGGCCTTTCGTCTGTTATATCTGGGCTATGGGTCACTGGGTTGATCTCAAGTCTCTCCCGGTGAACGAAACCTCGAATTAGAACGCGAAATCCCATTGGTGGAACGCCAAGGTCGTGAGATGCAGCGGTAAGCCGCATTCCACAGTGTTTCCGCATAGAGGAATGGTGGTTTCGATATTTGCACTTACTCAAAGACTTCTATATAATGCCTGGCAGTTGATGACGAAAGACCTTCAATATAAAGAAAACAAAATCAAGGCAGACGGACATCAGAAACTTGTTTTTTTTTACTATTGGAGATTGTGCTATGTCAGTTAAAACCCCGGAACAGATGTACAAAGAAGCCCAGCAATCTCTGGGTTATCACGTTGCTTCAAACCTGCTGACCATTGTGTCATTGCCGGTCACCCTGTTGACGAAAGCCTGGGTACTGGTAGCTAACCAGTTTGGCAAGTCAGCATCAGGTGCTGAAGCGAGCAAGTCGTAAGCATTATCTTGATATTGCGCCAACAATCCTGTCCATTCAGGGTTGTTGGTGTTCAACAGATAACGTCTATACGTCCAGTGTCCGACCTCCTTCCCTGAAACCTCTCGCTACCCTTACCCCTTCCCAGCATGTAAACAGCAGTTTGACAATGACCACTCACAGGGTTCTGTTCCTGACATCAATCGTTACGCATCAATGCATATAACCAGGGATTCAGTTGGTTTTGGTGTTCGGTATCCACTTATATAGGTTGGTCAGTGAGCGCAGGGCTAAGCCTTGATCGGACAGGGAAGGGAAGCTCATGTCGAGCCTCCCAACAAAGTGATTAGCCTGCAACGACCTGATAGGTATAAAACATACCGAAGAGAATAGATGCGAAATTGATGGCCATATGTCCACGGTTTTTAAGGTTAAAGCCGCGACTGTTCAAAAAGAGAAAGGGCGCGCTAATGAGCATTGAGAAACCCGTCATCCCGATTACGGTACCGCCACCGAAGGCCAGAATATACGTCATGGCCTGCATTAGGGTTTCGGTGGTATCCATGACCAGGATTACCATCAGTCCGCTGCCTGCAATGCCGTGTACTACGCCGATCAGGCCCGCCTTCAAGTAGGAGGGCTCCTGGTGGCTATGAACATGAGTTTTTTGATTGGAATGGTCATGAAAGTGCAGGTGCGGTGTCTGGCTATCCTGGTGCCGGTGAACATGCGCATGCACCTTCTTAGTCCGGAATTTAACGACGTTATAGGTACCCAGAAGAATAATCATCACCCCTACCAGGGCCTCGGAAGTCATCATGAAACCGGCCGAAAGCTCCAGCTTCAAGGCTAGCAGGACCATCCCCAGAATCAGCAGCGTTGCGGTATGACCAATGCCCCACACAGTTCCAATTCGTGCTGCCTTACTGAGCTTTTCTGTACCACTGCTAATCGTAGAGATCGCTACAACATGGTCGGGCTCAGTCGCATGCTTGAAACCGAGGGCGAGGCCAAGAAGCAAAACGGATAACCATTCAATTGTCATTGTTTTAGTCCTGCTATCGAGAAAGACAGACAGGCTGCCTTCCGTGTGGTTGAGAAAGATACGTAGACGTTGCTGCTACCGAAGGCAGAGGTAACTACTTGCAGTGACAGAACGTGGTTCGAACCTTCTATGGTGCGCATGCACAACAATGCGTATATTCGTATTGTGTTCTTTATTATGGAACAATGTTTACCATGATGGAACTAAATTATCAGCGCTACTGAGTTCTGTCAACGCCGAAAAATGATCGTTCTGATTGCCAGCTTTCGTCCATCTCTAGCTCTATTTCCTTGTTTTTTAACGATAAATTGCCATTTAGGCCTATCTTTGGCGAGTTGGTTTTCAGGATCGTTCAATTAGTGATCAGTAGTCTTTGCGAAAGAATGGCGTTCTTCTTATTGACGCAGACCTTTCTAATGTGTGATATTCCTCATGGAGGTTAAATGTTCCGCATAAGAGTACAAAAACCGAAGCATAGCCTACACTCGTTACCATTAGCCGGCGCAACACGTTCAACGCACCGTTTCATGCGTTTCCGCCGCTAGCCCATAAGAGGTTGAACCCATGTCCAAGAAAGATGCACTCGTCTCCGACGAAGTCGCCCAGAAATTTGCCAAGGAAAAAGAGTCGCCCTATACCCGCTGGGTCGCCAGTGAAGGGTTGGACATTATTGATGGTATCTATGTTGAAGACCTGAATACCGTTGCGTTGAAGCCCTGGGACCGCCGTGGCGGCCGTGGTGTGTTCATTAATCATGATGCGTCGCGGACCACGAATGATTGCTACGTCTGTGAGATTCCGGCAGGTAAGGAACTGGCACCACAACGTCAGTTGTTTGAAGAAATGATCATGGTGCTCAGCGGCAACGGGTCAACCAGTGTCTGGAATGACGCGGGGCAGAAAGTGACGTTCGAGTGGGGCCCGGGTGCGTTGTTTGCTATCCCTCTCAATACCTGGCATCAGCACTTTAATGGCTCTGGTAGCAACGTGGCGCGCTTTGTATCGGTGACCAACATGCCACCGATTGTGAACCTATACGAAGAAATGGACTTCATCTATAACACCGCACATGACTTCAAAACCCGGTTCTCTGGCGAAGCCGACTATTTTGCTCCGAAAGATGAAATGAATGGCTTCCGACTGGAGACCAACTTCGTTGCCGATGCGGTGAACCTGCCTCTGGTATCAGCGAAAGAGCGTGGCGCCGGTGGTGGACACATTCGTTTCAATCTCGCGAAAAGCTCCATGAATGCGCACATCTCCCAGTTCCCAGTGGGTACCTATAAAAAGGCGCACGCTCACGGACCCGGTGCCCACGTCATCATTCTGGCGGGTGAAGGCTATTCCCTGATGTGGCCGGAAGGCGAAGAGCCCAAGCGCTACGAGTGGAAGCCGGGAACACTGATCACACCACCGAACATGTGGTTTCACCAGCATTTCAACACCGGCACCACGCCTGCGCGCTATCTGGCCTTTAAATATGAAGGTGTTGCGTTCCGAAATGCCCAGGGCGTGCCAAAAGCCTGGATCAGCAAGCGCATTGGTGGCCACCAGATCGACTATGCCGATGAGAGCCAACTGGTACGGACCATGTTCGCCGATGCGTTGTCAGAAAAAGGTCTGACGCCGCAAATGGCTGATGCATACGAAGCAGAGAAAGACACGCTGCCACCGCTTTAAGGTCGGCAGTTTGGGATAGGTGGGGGCAATGGTAATCACCTCATCTGCCCGCCAGTGTTATGCCTGAAAATGTTGATCAGTTCGGGCATAACATCAATGACAACAAGAAATTGGCAAGAGGGTCAAAACGATGTCTGATTCAAAATCCGATGCAGCAGAGGGCGGCCAGGTTACCTGGGAGCGCTGGACCAAAAAACGCACCTTCGTGCGAGCGCTTGAAGGAACCTACGGCGAACTTAAAGAAGAGTTGTTTAACCAGCCCCGCATCTATCCTACCCAGGATCTCGCGTGGAAGGGTGGTCCGCAAAATTTCGGCAAGAAGGTGATTAACCCCCAGTCGTCAAAGATTGCCCAGACCATTGAAACGCACGTCGATGCGTTCTCGCCCGGTGGTTATGGTCAAAAGCACGGTCACATGAATAGCGCTGTCTTCTTCGTACTGAAAGGCAAAGGCCACGATGTACACGATGGTCGCCGCATTGACTGGGAAGCCGGTGATGCTCTGATTGTCGAAAATGGCTGTGTACACCAGCATTTTTCAGACGACCCCGATGATGAAACCATTTGTCTGATCATGAAAGCGAAACCCATGTTCCTGTTCATGCATCTTATTTTCCAGGAAATGGTCGAGTACCCGCCCAAGACGCCGGCCCCGGGTCAGGAAAATTATACGCCACCGGCGTCTTTGTAACCGATCAGACAAAGAGGAGAATACCATGAGCACCGATATTCCATTTGTGTCAGACATTGAGCGCCAGCGCTCACGTACCGATGTAAACGCCAGTTTTTACAATGATGCCTTAAAAGCCTCCAAAGAGTTTCGCCGCGAGTACCAGGAACGCAAGAACGTGGTCAAGTGGAGCGAGATGCCGATGGAGCGTTCGGCCGATGGCCTGATCAAGCACATCATCAATGAGGGCATGAACACCAAAGAATGTGCCATTGATATCTACATGCAGTTTTTGGCCGTTAATGGAGCGACCGGTACCAGCCGTCACCTGACCGAAGAGGTGGCGTTTGTTATCGAAGGTCATGGCTACGACCTGCATTACGACGTTAAGTTTCGCTGTGAAGACGAATTCGTGTGGGAGTGGGAAACAACCCCCAAGAAATATGAATGGGGTCCGGGTGATTTTATCTATATCCCGCCTTACTGCGCGCACAAGCGATTTAACACCAGTGATCAGGAAGCGCGGGTTGTGGTGATTAACAGCCGTATGGTCAAGGCAATAGGGTTTGACTGGTTTGATCAGCTGGAACCCGCTGAAGGGTTTGAAGACCTTTGGGTACCACCGTCTGAGTAAGATCGGGCTAAACAGAATAACAACAATTGATAGGCAGCCAAGCAGGTTGCCAATGTGAATCTGGCTGTACCCGGTTCCCCGGGCAGCCGGTGCCACACAGGAGTTTCCCGTATGTTTGATGCAGCCCTGCAAGGGTTGATGGGTATTCTGCACTGGAAGGCGTTTGCGATGATGATGATTGGTATTGTCATCAGCAGTACGCTCGTAGCCATGCCCGGAGTTGGCAGTAAGACCGCTATCGCATTGCTGTTGCCTTTCGCCTTTGTTTTGGAAAAGTATGAAGCAATTGCTTTGATTGTCAGTGTCTGGGCCGTCAGTAATACGGCTAACTCTATTACCGCCATCCTGTTTTCAGTGCCCGGGGGCGGTGGCTCTCAGGCAACGATTATGGACGGCTATCCCATGGCCAAAAACGGTGAGGCCGCCCGTGCGCTGGGCGCCTCTTTTACCGCGTCGGCCATCGGTGGTGTTCTGGGAGCGCTGGCTCTGTTGGCGGCGATTCCTATGGTCAGACCTCTGGTGTTGCTGCTTGGTCCGCCAGAGTTCTTCATGCTGGTGATGATGGGTGTGGTGATGGTGGGTGCTTTGGCGGGTAAAACGCCACTGAAGGGCATAGCGATTGGCGTTCTGGGATTTGCCATCTCGCTGATTGGAATTCAGTCGCAGACCGGCACTCCCCGTTACACCTTCGACATCTTGTACCTGTTTGATGGTATTGGTCTGGTTCCGCTCACTATTGGCTTGTTTGCGATCCCGGAACTTATTTCACTTGCCGCTCGCGGAAAGACGATATCGAATGTTGATCTGGGAGATTTGAGCGCCGGCCGACTGCAGGGCATAAAAGACGCCTTTATAAATTGGTGGCTGGTGGTCCGTTGTAGCATGGTGGGTGTCTGGGTTGGGATCATCCCTGGTCTTGGGTCTTCGGTTGCGGACTGGTTTGCCTATGGCCATGCGCTTCAAACCTGTAAGGGTGCCAGTAAAACCTTTGGTAAAGGCGATGTACGCGGCGTGATTGCCGTGGACGCGGCCACCAATGCCAAAGAAGGCGGTGCACTGATACCTACGCTGGCCTTTGGCATTCCCGGTAGCAGTACATTGGCCTTGATTTTTGGTGGTCTTTTAGTCGTCGGTGTGACCCCGGGCAAGGAAATTCTGACCACCCAGCTGGACGTTACCTTTTCGATCATCTGGTTGCTTATTATCTCGTCCATTCTTACGTCGGTATTGTGCCTGATGTTTACCAAGCAGTTGGCGATGGCAACTATGTTGCGTCCCACTGTACTGGTGCCGGTCGTTCTTGCGATGGCGGTACTGGGTAGCTTTGCCCATTCTAATCGACTTGAAGATGTTGCCGTCATGGCAATTTTCGGGGTCCTCGGATACTTTTTGCGTCTGGGTAACTGGCCGCGCCCTCCTTTATTGTTGGGGGTAGTTCTGGGGCCATTGGCCGAGCGGTTCATGTGGACCTCCTACCAGATCTATGGATATGGCTTTCTGATACGCCCCGGGGTACTGATCATTGCCGCTATTTTGGTGGTGTCACTGGCCTACCCCATGTGGCAAAAGCGTCAGGCTGAACGTGCCCAGAAGGCAGAAGTAGCCGCCGGGGGTGAATCATGATTGGTTACTTCAAGCGTTCAACGATAACGGTGCTGTTGCTGGTGCTGTTTATCTACATCGTTATCGGTGGCAGCGGCATGTCTGCGCAGGCACGGTTGTTTACGCTGGCAGTTGGCTGGATTGGAATAGTCATTGTGGGTGTTCAACTAATACGTGAGCTTATTCTTCAGCGAAACGAAAATCAGGTTATGGCATCCGGTCAGCCTCAGGCAGAGCATGAGGAGGATGGCCCTGGTGGAAACGTTGACTTCGCGGTTACCGATGAAGAAAAAACAACCTACGGTCGCAGGGCGGCCTTAGAACAGTTCGGTTGGTTGTGGGGTATGTTTGTTTGTCTCTGGTTACTGGGGTTCTACATCACTGTCCCGGCAATGATGGGGTTGTACCTGCGTCGGCACCGTGAAAGCTGGCGACTGACAATATTAATGACCGCTGGCATTTGGCTGGCGGTTTGGGGTTTGTTTCACGAGCTGCTCTATCTGCCTTTTCCTAAGGGGTATCTGTTTGTACTCCTGGGAGGTTAGTCGCTGGCTGAGATTCCAGGGTGAAAATATCTTTTGTTTTGGATCGATATGATTTTCGGTTCAGACTCGGTTCAGAACTCGAGATTATGATCTGAAAAGTATTTCTTGCAGAATGCCGGGGTCTGGCTTTGGCTGCTGCAGAAGTGGGCCGGCCCGTGTTTCGGGTTGACCTCCAATACTGGTTGAAACCTCTGTCCCTGGAGGCCAGCCAGACAACAATAAAGTGAGGAGAAAGGCAATGAACCATAACCTGATAAAAGGTGCGGTGAAAACGCTGGGCACACTGGCAATCGCATCATTGGTCGGTTTCGGCAGCCAGGCGCTGGCGGAGAGTGGCGAGGTAAGTTTCGAAGGTAAAACAGTCAACATTAGCATTCGGTCCACGCCTGGCGGTGGGTATGACACTCATGGTCGGTTAATGGCCCGACACATTGGCAAGTATTTGCCCGGCAACCCAAACGTTATTCCAGTGAACCGCCCGGGTGCGGGAGGGGTTGTGGCGGCTAACTATCTCTACAATCAGGCCGCGATTGACGGAACGGATCTGCTGATCGCTGCACGTGAGATTGCACTGGCAGAACGGCTGGGTGGTCCTGGCATTCGCTATAAAACACTTGAAATGCCAGTACTGGGCAGCCCCATCAGTGAAGCTCGTATCTTGATGACCCGTGGCGACTCGCCCATCAAAACACTTGAAGATCTGAGAAATGCCAGCGGAACGGTGTTGTTTTCAACCAGTGGTGTAGGTGCAGGGTCGACCCAAATGATTCAGGTGTTGGAGCAGGCGGGCTACCCGGCTCAGTTTATTACAGGTTACGAGGGCACCAGCGATCAGCTGCTGGCCGCACTGCGAGGCGAAGTTGAAGGCTTCAGCAGCACGTACCCGGGGGCAAAGGATCAGGTGGCAGATGAAGGCCTGAATATCATTGCGAAAATCGGTAACCACCCGGATCTGGTCGATGTCCCGGATTTACGCACCGTGCTGGAGGGTGATGCACGTGCGGCGGCAAATGTGCTTGCAGTGCCGTTGATTGCAGGCCGTCCGTTCTTTACCGCACCGGGAACACCGCCGGAAGTAGTAGCGGTTTTGCGCGAAGCGTTTCGACTGACAACTGAAGACCCGGATTACATCGACGAACTTTCCCGCTCAGGTGATGAAGTCGGTTTTACCGACCCGGCAGAAATTGAAGAATTGTACCGGGAAATATTCAATGCGTCCGATGCGGTATTGGAACTCTTCCAAGAGGATTAATACTGGAAATACCTAACGTGCGGGCGGCATCTGTTCGTGCCGTTCCGCCACTTCCTTCAGTCAGTAATTATCCTTTAAAGCAGTGACTGTCACTCGTCTCGTTCAGTCAGGAGAGAACCATGCACGACGAGCATTCGTATACCTCCGGCGCTCATACACACCACGCACATGATTATTCCGATGGTCACCACCACGGTCATACGCATCAGAAGGGCCCGAATCAGTGGCATGATCATGATCACGATCATCACCTGCCTGAAGAGGAGGTATCGCTGGAAGACAACCCGCTCTGGCAGAGAGATAATGTTATTCTTTGGAGTGTTGGTATTGACATCGGCTCTGCCGGTACACAAATCCTGTTCAGCCGTGTTCAATTGCAACGACAGGCTGCTGAGTTGTCGAGCCGTTATATTGTGATTGACCGTGAAACCTATTATGCATCTCCGGTTAGTCTCACACCCTACCGCAGTGATACCCTGATAGATGACCGGGCACTGGGTGCACTCGTTGACCAGGCCTACCATGAAGCCAAGGTCAGGCCGGAAGATATCGACACCGGCGTGGTTATTTTAACCGGGGAAGCGCTGCGTCGTGAAAACGCGCCACGGATTGCCCGCATACTGTCCGAGAAGTGCGGTGACCTTGTGTGCGCAACGGCGGGTCATCATATGGAAGCCCGCCTGGCAGCCTTCGGTTCCGGTGCGGCACGTGCTTCATTTGACCGTAATGAGCGAATATTGAACATCGATATTGGGGGCGGTACGACCAAGCTTAGCCTGATCGACAATGGGAAAATTCTGTCAACCGGCGCTGTTCATGTTGGCGGTCGACTGCTGGCTGTTTCCGATGAGGGCGTACTGGAACGCCTTGACCCGGCTGGTCGTAGCCACGCTTTGCGAGCAGGTTTCGACTGGCGGGTAGGCGATTGGGTAACGGATGAACAACTGGATCGGGTTGCCGAATGCATGGCCGATACGCTGGTTGAAGCGTTGCTGAACAGTAACTCGGAATCTGTTGGTGATTTCTACCTGACCGACATACTGGCATCAAACGATCTGTTGGCAGCAAACAGCGTTGTCTTTTCGGGCGGTGTTGCCGAGTTCTTTTATGGCCGAGAGCGTCGGGACTTTGGCGACTTGGGAAGACGCCTGGGTGAGGCCTTGCGCCGCCGGGTGGACAACAAAACGCTGCCATGGCATTTGCTTGAAGACAGCCAGGGCATTCGTGCAACCGCTCTTGGTGCCTCTGAATACACCACACAATTGTCGGGTAATACCTGCTTCCTGACGGATGCTGAAAACCTTGTTCCGCGTCGTAATCTGCAGGTTATCAAGCCTGAGTTTACCTTGGATGAAGAGGTGGAGGCAGCCGGTATTGCACGCACCATTGCTAACCATCTGAACACCTATGAGGCTGAGACTCTGGGCGATGACCTGGTGCTGGCGCTAACCTGGCAAGGTCCTCCCCGGTACCAGCGACTGCTGGCCTTTGCCCGGGGTATCAGTGATGGTCTGGCCAGTCGTATCAGGCAGGGCAAGGCACTGTACCTGGTGTTGGATGATGATGTCGCCATGACATTGGGGCAAATATTGCGCAACGACCTGAATATCACCAATCCGATTCTGGTTATAGATGGTATTCGTCTGGCGGAATTTGACTATATCGATATTGGTCGGGTTCGTCAGCCATCCGCCACCTTGCCGGTAACGATCAAGTCCCTGATATTCAATGACACACTGGGCTCGGTCAAACCGGAACGCATTCATCATCGGGTGACATGAATTGCATCGATCTGCTCGTTTACATCGACCAGGTCGTGACAAAACAGTGTATTTGGTGGGTTTTCTGACTTCTAATGTGGTCGCTGATTGATGCAAAGCCCCGAGGGTCCGTTATTGGATCGCCGGGGCTTTGCTCAGGCACACCTTTTCGAGTCGGGAAAGGAGCTCATTTGCCGGTCACCCCGAGCAGGTCAGGCGAGCAGCGCTTTGATTTCGCTTACCGTACGCACACGCGACATTCTGGGGAAGATTCGTTGCATGAATTGATCGTGGTTGTCGGTTTCATTTGAGGTGCAGGCGTCGCTGGCAATAACCAGGTTAAAGTCCAGATCACGCGCGGCATAAGCGGTACTGGCAATCCCGACATCAGTCGAGCCACCGGCCAAAATCAGTGTATCGATACCTCGCGTCCTAAGCGCCAGTTCCAGGTAGGTTTGTAAAAACGCACTCCACCGGTATTTGGGAATCAGGTAGTCTTCCCGGTTGGGTGCCAGTTCATCAATGGTGTTAGCCTCCCAGGAGCCACCGGCAACGACGGGTTTGAGTTCCGGCGGTGCGTTCAAATCCAACCGGGACAGCCGGTTGTTGGTATCACGCAAGGTGTGGGCCGTTGTTGCATTGTCCGCTCTGTGGTTGGCCTGAGCATAGGCCACCATCATGTTTTTCTCACGTACCGCACCGAGTAAATCGGAGGCGGCGGCTACCACGGGAATGTACCTGGGTTTTATGGTGCGGTCGGCATCTTTCACATGCCCATTGAGTAAATCAAAGAGCAGCAATGCCGTTCGGGCCGGGTTTATTGCAGGCTCTGGTTTGCGTAGAGTTGTCATGTTAATACAGCCCTCCTTTCTCAGGTGGTAATGCGGTTAAGTGCCAGCCCAGGTAGTCGGCTTCTGCCCCGTGCAACAGTTCTCTCACCATGTCTTTATCGAGTCGCTTGACGAGTTGGTCGACCTGTCCAAACAAGGGCATCGGTATATCACCGGCCTGAGCCATGTCGAGTGCCAGGTCCATGTCTTTTTCGTGCCAGGTAAAGCGGGTTGAATCCCAGCGGCGCAGGGTGCCATTCTCGGCAGGGCATTCCAGCAAGACTTCACGCATGCGTTGCGCATTGATGCCATAGCGTTTTGCCAGCAACAACACTTCGTAGTTGGCGACGCAATGGGCCCAGTGCATCATGTTGTTGCAGGCTTTGCCAATCTGGCCAGCGCCTACCGGGCCAATGTGATGCACTGCCCGGCTGTAGCAGTCCAGAACCGGACGAACGGTCTCGATGTCGGCATCGCTGCCGCCGCAGAGGCTTGCTAGAGTGCCTTCACGCGCACCGACGCGGCCGAAACACACGGGGGCATCCACAAAGCCAAAGCCACGCTCACGACAGGTTTTCGCCAGTGCTTGCATGGTTTTCGGGCCGTTGGTGGCCGTTATGACAATGACACTGCCGGCGTCACCGTTTTCCAGAATCTCGCTCGTAACCTGCTCCGATTGCTCATCGGTAGCCACCATAACGATATGCACCTTTGCATGGGCGACGGCACTGGCCAGCGTATCGTATACATTGACGCCCAGGGCGGCTGCGGCGTTTCTGCGCTCAGGGTCAATATCAAACCCGGTGACGGTAAAACCGCCGGCGACAACGTGACCGGCTATATCGTGGCCCATATCACCCAGGCCAATTAAACTGACGTTCATGAGAAGTCTCCTGTCAGATAAGTCGTTCGAGAAGTGCACCTGCGATAACAACAAGTGCACCGGCGAGTAAGGGTAGCGGGAAAGCGACCAGTAGCCTCAGGCGCACAAATGAACCGCCGAGCAGCGGCACTTCGTAAATCACCACACGGTGCAGGGCAAAGATGGTCCAGGCGGTAATGAAGGCTACCAGCCCGGCGGTTGATGCACCGGCATTGGCGAAGGAGGCGGCCATGGAAAACACCACGACGGGTGCTGCGGGAATGAGCAAACCGGTCAGGGTGCCTACCAGAATGGCAATCCAGGGCGAGTTGTCGCTCAGATAGTTACTGATGATTTGCTCCGGGATAAGCCTGACAATAAAAGCGGCTGCAACCATGGCGACCAGCAGCCGTGGCACCAGAATAATAAATTGTTCAAACGCCCGGGTAAGCCCGGTACGCAGTGTGCCATCAGCCCGCTGTATCGAATAGACAATCAGCACCACCGGTATGATGTAGAGCAGCAGTAAGGCAACATTCATGGTCGCTCCTCCAGATGATCCAGATCATCCTCATCCGGGGGGAGCTGACTGGCTTTGTCGGGGTCTGTCTTGAGTGTCAGCACGATGGGTATGCGTCGTGCGATGAGGCCGGCGATGATGGGCAAGGGCAGGCTCGCGAGTATGCGTACCATCGTGAACTCAGGGCCCATCAGCGGTAGATCCCACATGATGGTGCGCTGCAAGCCCAGGGTTGCCCAACTGGTGATGAAGGCAATCAAGATGCCCCGGTCGGCACCGGCTGCCGCTAGCACGGCCAGTAACGGAAAGGCCGACGAAGGCCCGCCCAGGGTTATTACGCCGGCAATGGTGGCAAAGACGAGCCCCATAAGGCCGGTGCTGCGACCGACAAACCGAGACAGCGTTTCACGCGGTAACAACACCCAGATCATCCCGGCCATGGTCAGCGCGGCCAGTATTCTGGGCATCATGCCGAGTGCACTGGCGAGGCTGTCGTAACCAGTAGAATAAAAACTATCAGGTCCCTGAAAGTAATACACAACTGCACCAGTAGCGGCGGCAATGGCTGCAAAGGCCCAAAAGCTGACACCGATGCCTTCCGCCAGCAGAGCTTTAAGCCAGCGCCGCTGCTCCTGATTCAGTTTGCGCATGGCCCGGTTCCCAATTCAGTCGTGGTGATGCCCGTGATGGTGATGATGCCCATGGTGATGGTGGTGACCATGGTCTTCAATTTCAGTGACCATCGCCTCGGCCTGATTCATGCCTTCCAGCAAGGCCTCCATCATCGCTTTCATGGGGTTGGCATCCGCCGGTATCTGACCTGCCAGAAAACCCGCCAGTCGTGAAAAGACGACGGCCTGGCTGAATACGCCGTCCATGCGTTCGCCGGCGGGAATGTGGACAGCATCGGTCAGGCTGCGTGTCAGGGCCGCATTGAACAGGGTATCCATATAGGCTGCCCTGGCGCGCGGATCCATAGGCTGTTGGTTGCCCTGTTTAAGACTGTGTTCTGGGGTGATGCCCAGTTGGCTGGTTGTTGCCAGCAGTCGCTCAAAGAGCTGATCGTCCAACGGATCGTCGTGTTCAAAATCACCGCACATGGCAGGACTCCTGTAGTGGGATCAGTAATGCTGTGTGCATCACTGAAGGTTGTATTTGGCTTTGAAAAAGCCCCAGCATTTTTCATAGAGTGCGCGCTTTGACAAACCTTTGCGACTGCCTTCTATTTCCGCTTCAGAAAATACGTAGGCGCCGCCGAGTGGCGCACAACGGACTTGACGTTCGGCATTCATTTCAAGATAGATGGCCAGCACGGCGGCTTCCAGTAAGTCCTCAGCTACCGTCACGCAGCCGTGGGCTTTCATTAATGCGGCTTTGCCGTCACCCAGTTGTTCAACCACGGCGGAGGCCGTTTCAGTGTTGCTGATTGAACGGGGACTGTCGAAGACGGGAACATTCCCCGGCACGGCGCCTTGCGGGAAAACGACTTTATAGGGTTCACCGGCACTGGTTAACAGGGTTGACCATTCCGGGTGCCCGTGAACGACCGCTTTGACATCGGGGCGCGCGCGATACACCGCCAGGTGCAGGGCCATTTCATTCGGGGGGCGCAACTGATCTTCATCCACACTGCCGTCCGCATTCACGGTGACCAGGTCGGCGGTCGTCAATGCGCAGCGAAGGGAATCGGCGCTGTTGATCAGGATGCGACCGTCATCCAGCCGGATACTGGCGTGGCCATTGAAGTCAATGACACCGTACCGTTCAAGCAGGTGCACGGTGGTAATCAGAGTCTGTTCGGGAGTCTGGCTGGTTGACGTCATGGAAGCCTCCGTCGTTAAGTTCAGGCGCGCAGGGCGCGCAACGATTCGATCAGCGTATCGGTGTCGGTATCGGTGACCAGCGATACGGTGACACGTCGGGTGCAAGCAAGCACCGGGTTAATATCCGTGTCGTCAGGTTGCCCAAGTACATAACCGGACGTCATGATGCGACGCCTTGAACAGGCTTCACCTATCGTCTCAATCGCCTCAATGTCGCTGTCTGAGGTGATCAGCAACACCACGACGTCGAGTTGATCCAGGGCGTCATCGAGTACGACCTGGTGTGCATCCTGCCCGTTGTAAAGCTCAAGATGCCCAGCGGTGTAAAGGCCCATTGCTGTGTTGTTCCAGCTCAGCTGCTGCAATTCGGCAAGGGGTGTAAGAGCCTGTTTGCCCAGGGCCAATACGAGTGTCTTGCGACCTTTTGAATTGGGTTGGGCGATACGAAACCGGCTTTCCGCGGCCGAGGTTGCCCGCATGGACTGGGTTATCATGGTGCCATCTCCTGCATCCGATAGCGCTTGAAAACAGGGCCGGCCTTGCCGGCCCCGGTGTCCTCAGACCGAAGTATGGGGAACACCTCTGCGTGCCTTGAGATCCTCAGCACAAGCTGTTTCAAACGCCTGATCCCTGGGCAGTACAACCGAGACCGAGCGCACTTTATGATCTTCAGGCTGAACACCCGGAGGTTGCTGGTCTTTGTCGCGCAGGGCGATAGCCGCTTTGCGCAACATCTGCCGTGCCATGATGATGCCGTTGTCGGTAGACACCAGGTTTTCCCGGGTGCGATCGATGATCGGTCCCATGCTTTCCTGAAGGGAGGAGTCCTGAATGGCAATACCCTCCACACCACTGTAGGTCCGACCTTCTTTTTGGGCCTGGCGGTCTATCAGATAGTCGTTCGTCTTGTTGGCTTTAGGGATGTAGGTGCCCGGTACGTATTCGCAGTGAATGCCCTTACCGGCTTCCATCGCTTCGCGTTCTGCAGCCGACAATGCCCGGTTGGGATGGTAGTCGAAACTCCAGGCCCAGCAATTTTCGTCATCAATGGGAATCCAGAAATGGCCATGAACCGGGTGGTCACCGCGTGGGGGTACCATGGTGAAACAAGGCATGATCCAGGGCGTGATACGCCAGTAGTACTGTTCGTTTTCGGCGTTGCGGCGTGCACCAACCCACAGGCCGGAATTATGTTTGGCGACTTCGAAGAACGGCATTTTGTCAGCGAGGTTATACTGGTTGCCCTTGGCACCCTTGAACAACGGATCGGTGTTCAGGTTGCCGCTGTGCAGGAAAGAGACATGGCTTGAATCAATGCCGCCTTCCATTGCCTGAAGCCAGTTGCTTTCCTGGAATCGTTTTGAGGTATAGGTTTGTTCGGCGGGCACGACGGCAAACTCATATTCGGGCGGTGCCGGTTGTAAGTCTTTTGGCCCCATGTAGGTCCATAAAATGTCGCCAACCTTGATCAGCGGATAGGCCTGCAGTTTGATCTTCTCACAAAAACCGCTTTCCGCCGGCTCCGAGGGTACATCGATGCAATTGCCGTCAACGTCGTATTTCCAGCCATGATAAGGGCAACGCAAACCCCCTTCTTCGTTGCGTCCGAACCAGAGAGAGACCCCCCGGTGCGCGCAGAATTCATCCATCAAGCCATAGCGGCCATTGCTGTCACGAAACGCAATCATGCGCTCAGAGAGCAGTTTTACGCGCACTGGCGGGCAATCGTCTTCAGGCAATTCCTCAGCCAGCAGGGCGGGTAACCAGTACCGGCGGAACAGGTCGCCCATGGGCGTGCCTGGGCCGGTTTGGGTAAGCAATTCATTAACTTCTGTGCGGAGCATTGTTGTTGTCCTCCTGCCGCTCAGTGGTAGCCACACCTTGTAAAGTTGGGGTGGCCAATAGGCGGTGACCGGGTCTTTTGGGCTGTTTTTGTATTTGTCCCTTTATACGGAACGTCGTTCTTGATAAGTTTGAATCTACATGGTAAAACTGGTTCCGTCAACTTGTGGAGGTAGTTATGTCAGAAACATCCAATCGTGTCAGAGTGTGCAGTACTGAGGATGTGATGCCCGGAGAAGGCCACTATGTCGAGGTCGATGAGCTTGAGCTGGCCGTTTTTAACGTTGCTGACAAGTATTTTGTAACCGACAACCAGTGCACGCACGGTCCGGGTTCACTGTCGGAAGGTTTCCTCGACGGAACGGTCATCGAGTGCGACTTTCATGGCGGTGCGTTCGATGTATGCACCGGGGAGGTGGTTGCCGCCCCCTGCATGGTTCCGCTGAAAACCTATACGGTGACCCTGGAAGGCAACAACATCATGATTGATGTGTGAGCCAGCTAATAGGCCGGCAATGTGCGATTTCCAACAATAAGAACTGAAACAGGACGCTCTCTATGGCTCAAATCACGATCGACGGCAGCACACCGGTAACCTTTCACTGTGATGAAACCGATACGATTATGCGCGCCGCGTTGCGCAGTGGCATTGGGTTTCCCTATTCCTGCAATGTGGGTGCCTGTGGCAACTGCCGTTTTCAGCTGGTGGAAGGTGAGGTTGAGCACGTGCAGACTAGCCCCCGGGCCTGGACCGAGCGGGATGAAAAGCGACAACGTTATCTGGGGTGTCAGGCTCGTCCGAAAACCGACTGCCGGATCAAGCTTCGCACCAGTGAGCAATACGAACCCGGCACTCGCCCGGTGCCGGCGACGGCCAGGTTATTGGCCAAAACCGCGTTAACGCACGACATGACTGAGTTCGCACTTGAACTGGATACGCCGCTGTCGTTCCTGGCCGGCCAGTACGCGTTGCTCGGTACTCCGGCCATAGACAGCCCGCGGGCTTATTCCATGTGTAACGTGTCGGGTGGTGACACGCACTGGAATTTTCAGATCAAGCGGGTACCCGGTGGTGTCATGACCGAACAGCTGTTCGACCACCTGCAACCGGGCGATACGCTGACCTTTGACGGGCCCTTTGGTACCGCCTACCTGCGCGAGGACTCCGATCGCGACATTCTTTGCCTGGCGGGCGGTTCCGGATTATCGCCCATGATCGCGATTGCCCGGGCGGCGGCGGAACATCCGCACTTAAAGCACAAACGGCTCGATTTTGTATTTGGCGGGCGTCGTCCTGAAGATATGTGTGGTGAAGACTTGCTCGGTGAGCTGCCGGCTTTTGGGGGGACTTTGCATTACCATCCGGCCATTTCAGAGGATGTTCCCGCTGAAGAATGGGCAGGGCTGCGTGGTTTTGTACACGATGTTGCACTGCAGTTATTTGGAGAAGAACTGCGCGACAAGGAAATTTACTTCGCCGGTCCGCCATTGATGGCCCAGGCCGTGCAAAAAATGTTGTTTGACCTGAAAGTGCCATTCGACCAGGTTCACTTTGATGAATTCTACTGAGCCCGGGAACCTCAGCGCGAAAACGACTGAGGCGGCAGGACCGGTGGTGCCGGCCACCCCCGTGACCTTGTTATCACTGGGGCTGGTCTTCCTGAAAATGGGTGCCCTGACCTTTGGCGGCATGTGGGCCGCTATCAGTCGTATTGAGGCCGATCTGGTGCACAAACGTGGCTGGATCAGTGCGGATACACAGCGTGCCATGATGATCACGGCCGCCCTGATTCCGGCGCCCAAATTCCTCGCTTTTGGTGGTATGGTTGGCTATCGGCTACGCGGTTTTCCCGGCAGTGTTGTCTCGCTGGTGTGCCTGATGATTCCCGGGTCATTGCTGGTATTGGCCGGGGCCATGCTGCTGCGTCAGGGTGCGGAAGGGACGTTACTCGCTGCCGTGCAGCACAGCATTACGCTGGGCATCGTTGGTTTGTTGCTGGGCAATGCCGCAAATATGGCACAAAGCTCCCGGTTGAAAGGGTGGCGGTTGTTCGCCGGTATTTTCATAGCCGTCATGATCCCCCTGATGACCCTGGTGTTTGGCGTACCGTTGCTGGTGATGGCACTTCTGGGTCTGGTGTCGGGCGCCATCGTTATTCGGCCGGAGCAGGAGTCAGACGATCATGGATAATGGCGTTGGCTTTTTTGGCGTGTTGGGGCTGGTCATGCTCAGCACACTTTTTTCGATTGGCGGAGGCAATGGTCAGGTCGCGATGATTCAGGGGCAGTGGGTCAGCAATGGCTTGCTCGACCCTGCTTTGTTCGCCTGGGCCTTTGCACTGGGTCATTTCACCCCGGGGCCCAAAGTCAGCTTTGTGACCGCGATCGGTTATTACATGGCCGGGATTCCCGGTGCGATAGCGGCTATGATTGGCATTGTGATCCCAACGTCTTTGGGTGCTTCACTGGCATCTCACTGGTACCAGCGTTTTCAGCGAATCATCAATCACGTCAGCATCTCGGCGTCTATGGTAATTGCCGGTATGATGTCGACGGCGGCCATTGGCCTGGCGCAACCACTCGATCCTTCCTGGATTGAACTGACCGGAATTGCGCTGGTCACCTTTCTGGTCGTATGGCGCCGGCCCGACCCAGTGCTCATTGTTCTCGGCAGTGGGGTGGTTGGGGCTGTTGTCTGGTTTGCCGGGTCAGCCCTGTCGGGCTGACCTTGTTACAGCGTCACGCTGTGCAGAAAGTCGATGATGCGCTGCGGCGCAGTGTGTTCGGTCTGCTCGTCGGGGGTCACATCCCAATAGTCTGCCTGTGCCGAACATTCCTCAATAAACCGCGCGGCTGAGACCGCATGGGCGTTGTCTTTACCGGGTATGATCAAGGTTGGAATGGACAGCCGCATCAGATCTTCCGGTTCAAAGCCCGGTACACTGTCACGGTCGATCAGAGTCCGTAAGGTACTGGCGACAATCAGTTTGTAGTGTTCTGCAGTCTGCATCGCAAAGCGTTCCGCAAAATCGGCATCGTTTCTGATGACCGGCCCCCAGGGCCCCTGACGAGGGTCTTTGCCAAAGCCTTCGGTTGTTGAACGGGCGAGTTCGACAACCGCTTGTAAGCCCTCCGATTCAACAAAGGCCGTATGGATGGCAAAACGGCGGTAGGCGTTTAATCGAAACCCGGCGCCACCGACTGGCCAGTACTGCACCATGCTGAGGGTGCGCTCAGGGTATGTGGTGGCAAAGGCGGCAACCGGACAGCAGCCCATACACCCGCCGATCAAGTGTGCCTGGTCGATGTTCAGGTGGTCGAGCAGGGCTCTGCCCTGTTCGAGGTAGTGCGACCAGGTCAGGCGCTCAACGCGTCCTCCGGACTGGCCGGTTTCGCGGCGGTCGAACAGGATGCAGGTAAAATGGGCCGGCAAATAATCGAGCAATTTAATGCGTGCATAGACACCGAGGTTTTCCCATTTGTCCATGGTGGCGTCAAACCCGCCGGGTGCGAACATCAGCAGCGGGGGGCCACTGCCCAGGGTACGGTACTCGGTACGGATGCCGTTCAGAATGGCACTTGGCATAACCAGTCTCCTCAGGGTTTGGCCGGTGGTGCGCCTTTGATTTGTTTGCCCGCACAAACGTCGGCCTTGAATTCGCTGAGGGCATCAAAGGTGATTTTCGCCACGTTGGCATAGGTGTCTATGTCGCTGTCGAGATGCTTGGCGGAATAGCCGATGGCGGCGTGCGCCATGCGGACCCGACCGTCGAGCCAGGGGCCGCCACCGAAACCGCCAATCACCGGAATCGATACCGCTTCAACGACTTTGGGGCCTACTACCGGGCCGGAGTTGGTGAAATCGAGCAGTGCTGCGCCAGCGGCTTCGAGCGCTTTCGCTTCGCCAATCAGGCGGTCCAGCATGGCCGGTGGCACCTGAGCACCGGCGGTGGCCATGGCGCTGTATTCCATACCATACTGCAGGGCTGTTTGCGGGGTAATGCCAAACTGTGCCCAGACGGGAATGCCGGCACGAACCAGCGCGGTGACGGCTTCCGGGAAGTCCGCAGCGCCATCAAGTTTGATCAGATCAACACCGGCTTCCTTGACCATGCGAATCGCCGCACGAACGGCTGAATCAACGCCTTCCTGTAATGGGCCATAAGGAAAGTCGGCACTGACCAGTGCGCGTTGCGTGCCACGTCTGACCGCCTGAGTCACGGTAATCATTTGATCCATGGTGATCTCAAACGGATTGGGCTGACCCCAGAGGTTCATGCCGACGGTGTCACCGACCGAAATAATGTCGACGCCGACCCGGTCAACGATCTGAGCCATCTGGTAATCCCAGGTCACTACGCCGACGATTTTTTCACCACGGTCTTTTTTCTGCTGCAGCGATTGCAGCGTTACTTTGTTGCTCATGTCATGTCCTGTTGTTCAGTGGCTACCTCGCCGGGCACTCTAACGGCCCGGCCTTATGGATTGACCGGTAAATGGGTTGCAGGTCATAGCCCGCGTGCGGCTAGCATGCGGTCTACCCTCGGGTAGACCTTGCGCACATTGCCTTCGAAGACTTTATATCGGTCGGCGTCCGATAAGGGCAGAGAATCGATATAGCGTTTCGTATCATCAAAGTTGTGTCCGGTTTCCGGGTCGACCCCTTTCACCGCGCCAAACATTTCCGAGGCAAACAGAATGTTGTCGACATCAATCACCTCAAACAGCAAATTAATGCCTGGTTGATGATAGACGCAGGTGTCGAAATAGACATTGCGCATGATGTGTTCCGATAACGGAGGCCGGTTCAGCATGTCTGCCAAACCCCGGTAGCGTCCCCAGTGGTAGGGCACGGCGCCCCCGCCGTGTGGAATGATCAGTCGCAGCTCCGGAAAGTCTTTGAACAGGTCTCCTTCCAGAAATTGCATGAAGGCACTGGTGTCTGCATTCAAATAATGCGCGCCGGTCGTATGAAAGTTTGAGTTGCATGACCCGGAGACATGAATCATCGCCGGCACATCCAGTTCAATCATCTTTTCATAGAATGGATACCATGCCCGGTCGGTCAGCGGCGGGCCGGACCAGTGGCCACCGGATGGATCCGGGTTCAGGTTACAGCCAACGAAGCCCAATTCCGTTACACACCTTTCCAGTTCTTCAACCGAATGACTGATCGGAACGCCAACGGACTGCGGTAGCTGGCAAACACCGATAAAAGTTTCGGGAAACAGACCGGTAACCCGGTGTATCAGATCGTTGTTGATCCGGGTCCAGGTTTTTGAAACGGCTTCGTCACCAATGTGATGCGCCATAGCCGATGCTTTTGGAGAGAATATGGTCATGTCGGCACCGCGTTCGCGCAATGCCTTTAACTGGTTGTTTTCAATCGACTCGCGAATCTCATCATCAGACACCGACGCCAGGCTTGGGGCGGGGCTGGACGGGTCTTTGAAATGCGTGATCTGGGCGTCGCGATAACGTTGCAACTGACCCGGTGCGGTGGTGTAGTGACCATGGCAATCGATGATCATTGAGCGACTCCTGTTTCAAGTTGGCAGCCGTTGGGTACGGGCGAGTGAATTGGGGTTACAGGTCATCGGCACTGTCGAGATAGACGAGTCCTTTCTCGGCCAAGCGCGGGCGCATATTGTTCATGTCCAGACCCAGCTCACCCTTTTTGTAACGGGCGCGTATGCCGGCTTCCTTCTCATCGCGTGCTTTCGAAAGCCCGAGTACCTGGTCTGCTTCTGAGCGAGCTACAATGACCACACCATCGTCATCTGCGACCACCATGTCACCGGGGTTAACGATCTGGCCACCGCAGACCACGGGTATGTTGACGCTGCCCAGGGTTTCCTTGACGGTTCCCTGAGCTGAGACACACTTGGACCAGACCGGGAACCCCATGGCGCGCAAGTCTGCGATATCGCGGCATCCCGCATCAAGAATCAACCCTTTAATGCCTCGCGCCTGCATCAGTGTGGCGAGAAGGTCGCCAAAATAGCCGTCTTCACAGTGCGATGTGGGTGCAACGACCATCACGTCACCCGGCTGGCATTGTTCGATGGCGACATGAATCATCCAGTTGTCACCGGGCGGTATCGAGACGGTAACCGCCGGACCGGCAATGTGGGCGCCCGGGTAGATCGGGTTCATATTCGGAGCGAGCAGCCCCTTGCGACCCTGGGCTTCATGCACCGTGGCTACGCCCAGTGTCTGGAACGCATCCGCATGCGGTGCACGGGGAATGTTTTTGATCACAACATGTCTCATGGGGTGGGAACTCCTGTACCTTTGTTCGCCTTGTTATTAAAGGTCGGCCCGGCATCTTTCCAATGCCGCCTGCAGCGCATCGGGATCGAGCTGCCGGCCAATCCATACGATGGTTGTCTGGCGTTTTTCATCCGTTGCCCAGGCTCGCTGGAAGTCGCCTTCCACCATCATGTGGACGCCGTGGAACACCATTTTTCTTGGTTCACCGGCAACGTAGACGATGCCTTTCACCCGCAAAATGGTTTGCCCATGCTCGGCGAGAAACTCTGTGAGCCAGGCCGACAGGCGTTCTGCATTCACCGGTGCATCCAACCTGATGACACAGCTGGTGATACCGTTAAGGTGACTGTGGTGATTATGTGACCCGTGTTCATGGTCACAATCACTGTCATGCCGGTGGCCAGGCTGCCCGTGTGGTGGGTTTACATCAGGCGGTGTTAGTCCATCCAGCCGTGCCAGATCAAAGCGGCCCTGGTTCAGAATGGCCGCCAGGTCAATGCCGGCCCGTTCAGTGGTAAAGCACCGGGCAAAGGGATTGAGCATGGCCAGCAGCTGCAAGCGTTGCTCGAGCACCTCGGGTGACACCAGATCGGTTTTGTTGAGAATGATCTGGTCTGCAAAAGCGATTTGTTCGGCCGCTTCCGAGCCCTGCTCGAGGCTTTGCGGCAAGTGTCTGGCATCGACCAGCGTGGTAATACTGTCGAGTTGGAAATGCCGTTGAATTTTCGGGTCGACAAAAAATGTCTGGGCAACCGGCCCTGGATCTGCCAGTCCGGTGGTTTCAATGATAACGGCGTCAAAATCGATCTGGCGATCAATGAGCCGGTGCAGGGTTTCGATCAGATCTCCCCGCACGGTGCAACAGACACAGCCATTGTTCATTTCGAACAGATCTTCATCGCTCGAGATCACCAGGTCACCGTCAATACCGGCTTCACCAAACTCATTGATGATAACGGCATAACGGTGACGCACGTCTTCACTCAATATGCGGTTTAGCAATGTCGTCTTACCGGATCCGAGGAATCCGGTAAGCAGGGTGACCGGGATGCGTTCAAGCGACGTCATAAGCAGCAGCTGCCTTACATCCAGGGCATCAACGAGACGTGAATGACGTCTTTCTCGCCTTGACCACCGACCGACTTAATGGCCCATTCCGTATCCTTCAAACCAAATCGGTGCGTCGTAATAAGATCAAGCGGGAACCGCTTGGATGCCAATTGCTGCAACGCCAATTCACAGGATTCGTAGTTGTGGCCCCGTGCCGCTTTGATGGTGATGTACTTGTTGGCGATCTTGCCCAGCGGGAAATTCGGGAAGTCGGCCATTTCACCCTGAATCAACAGCGTGCCACCTTTGCGTTTCAGCGCTTCAATACCCAGCAATACCGGGATGGTGCCAGCACCAGCGGTACAATCGAGTGACACATCGACGCCTTCACGATTGGTAATTTCCATGATGCGTTCCAGCGGGTCTTCCTCATCCACAATAATGGTGTAGTCAGCCCCGAGCTTTTTCGCCACCTCAAGCCGCGCCCTGTCCTTTGATGTCCCGGTAATAATGATCAGCGACGCGCCGGCCTGTTTGCAGGCCACGGTTTGTGCCAGACCCTGTTGGCCGGGGCCCTGAATCAGTACCCGCGAGTTATAGCCGACCTGACAGTCAAACAGGGCCCATTGAATGCCATTGGCCATGGGGGTCACGATACCCGCCAGTTCTGCTGAGACGCCGTCTGGCACTTTGTGCAGTACGGCATTCCAGGGCAGGTACATGTATTCGGCAAATCCGCCCCAGAGGTAAGGTTCGCGTTTAAGCGGTGTATAGCCGTAGCGAATCGCATCCGGGTTTTTGCGCCAGTCCGTTCCCGCGCACAGGCGGTATTCCCCTTTATGACACCACTCGCACTTGAAGCAGGGTACGTAGTGTTCGACAAACACCATGTCACCTTCTTTGACCCCTTTGCGCGCCATGAATTGCGAGCCTGCTTTGGTGATGTAACCGATGTTTTCGTGACCCATGATGACCGGATCATCGGAAGGCGGATTGCTGTAGAGCTTTACATCGGTGCCGCAGATTCCCGCCACTTCCACTTTCATCAAAGCACCGTCATCAGGCACCTCGGGCATCGGGAAGGATTGGATCTCGGTGGTATTGGCTCGGGTGCGCACTGCGGCTCTGACTTGCTCGGACATAATGCCTCCGCCCGTAACATCGGGTCTTTGAAGTGGAGTGTTGGGTTATCCGCTGGGTAGCGTTTCTTGTATTACACGGAGCTTAGCAAGTATAATTCCCCTGTGCAAAACAATGTTCACCATAAAGGAATATAAATCAACCCGGTTTGCCGAGGGACAGAATGTTCCATGCCGGGAACAGAGCCCTCTCATTCAAACAGGTCGAATTGCATGTTGCAGCCGTTTCATCAACCCGCCAGGTCCAGTTCTGAACAGGTGGAATCATGGACGCGAGATCGTTTTGATTTGAGTAGCGATGCGCTGGTGGTGGTTGCCGATGTTCGCTGTCAGGTGCCGGGTTGCCCGCCCCGGGAAACCCTGGTCGCTTTCTGGCAACCCGGAGGTCTGCGCTACCGGTACAAGGTGTTCAAACCCGTAGCAGAGGTTGTAGAGGCAGACATACCAGTGAAGTGGCTTTTGCCATCACTGGAAGATGTTGCCGGCCTGGGATGCGAGTGCTGTTGAATAACGAGATGCCCGGCATTCCTGCATGAACCGCTCAGTTTGCAACTGACTATAAAAATTCTGGAGAAGTCACCATGACGCGCACATTGAAAACACTGACACGAACCCAGGGTAATAATTACGCCATCAAACAGGGTGACCTGCAGCCAGAGGGGTTCCGCTTTGAGTTTGAAGAGATGAATCCGTTGCCAAAAGGCTTTCGCCGGATGGTTCGAAACCTGGATTTCGATGTCAGCGAGATGGCACTGACCACCTATTTGTGTGCGCGCGAGCATGGTGTGCGCTTTACGGCTTTACCGATTTTTCTGGTCCGAGAGTTTCATCACGGCGCCATCCTCCATAATCGGCAGGCGGGTTTCAAACATCCCAAAGACCTCGAAGGCCAGAGGGTCGGGGTTAACCGGGGTTACACCGTGACTACCGGGGTCTGGGCAAGAGCAATTCTGGAGCGGCAATACGGCGTCGATCTCAACAGTATTACCTGGGTCTTGTCGGGCGACGAGCACGTTGAGTCCTGGCGAGCGCCGGGTAACGTTGTACCACTGGCGCCTGGGCTAAACATGGAGGAAGAGCTGGCCAGTGGTAGACTGCCCGCAGCAATTGGCGTCAAGGTGGATCACCCGGAGGTTGAAACCCTGATTCCCAACGCCTACGACGTAAGCCTGCAAGCGCTGAAGGAAACCGGCCTGTACCCAATCAATCACCTGATGGTAGTTCGAGATGACGTGCTTGCTGAGTATCCGGAGGTGGCCAAAGCCGTGTTTGATACCTTTGTTGAGTCCAAGACCCAATACCTCCGTCAACTTAACGCTGGGATCTGGTCGCATTCGTTTTCGACCGACCAACTGCACCGGGATGTAACGCCCATTCTGGGCGACCCGTTGCCTTACGGCATTGAGCCGAACCGGCCCATGCTTGACCTGCTGGTTTCTCAGGCACTGCGCCAGGGAATTCTCACCAGAAAGGTCAGCGTTGATGACGTGTTTGCTGCCGGTACACGACACCTGACCGGTTGATTGTCAGGCATAAAAAAAGCGCCGCTGACGGCGCTTTTTTTATGCCTGAAAACCGGGCGCTGGCGGGACAGCACGAGCCAAAAAACATCATGAAAGGGCGGTTCCAAAACTGGAATGTGATGATTCATGTTGACTTCGAATCACAACTTGATAAGGTTATCCATACCGCTATAGTGACTCATATTCAACATAGCGGAACAATTCGAGCTAAAACAAGGATATAGCGTCGCATCAGCGGTGTCTGGTGAGCGCTGACAAGGTGTAACTGCCGGATTGAATGAACCAGACCCTATGGTTCGCACTACCCAAGCCCGTACAACAATAATTTTTTGGCGCAAAGGTGCATTCAATGAAAAACCCACTGTTCCGAACTGCGACGGCTTTGGCCGTTATGATTCCTGCCTTGTTCATGGCAGGCCACAGCCAGGCAGAAGATCTCTCCGCTGCTGAAGCGTTCTACGATGGCAATACGATCAACTGGATCGTGCCCTATTCACCTGGCGGTGGTTACGACGAATATTCGCGGTTGATTATTCCCTACTTTGAAAAATACACCGGGGCCAGGGTTCGCTTACAGAACAATCCGGGGGCGGGTGGCATGCGCGGTGCGAACGACATTTATCGGGCACCGAAAGACGGCCTGACCGTTGGTATCGTCAATGGCAGCGCACTGGTGACGAATCAGTTGGCGGGCATTGAAGGGGCGATCTATCAGTTTGAAAACTACGGCTTTCTAGGTCGCATGGTTGCCGATCAACGTGTGCTTGCCGTTTCAACAGCAGGCGAGTTCGATACCATTGAAGACATGCTGGAAGCCGGATCCACCTTCAAGATTGGGGCGACAGGCCTGGGTGGCAGCACCTATGTGGATGCTCTGGTCGCCGGTGAACTGTTTAATCTGGATCAGGACATCATTCATGGCTTCGATAGCTCTTCCGTGATTCGCCAGGCCATGTTGCGTCGTGACATCGTTGGCATGTGGGGTTCTTATGGCAGCGCTATCCAGGACGTTGAAGATGGCATGCAAAAAATCGTTTTGCAGTCGGGTCAGGAGCGCACCGACGCCATTCCCGATGCACCCACTGTGCTGGAGCTTGCTGAGCGCATGCAAGTAGGGGACGAAAAAATGGCGGTACTGCGCGCCTGGCAGGGGTTGAATGATGTTGGTCGGCCGGTTGTTACTCCTCCTGGTATTCCTGCAGACCGCCTGGCCTTCCTCCAGCGTGCTTTTGAACAGGCAATGAACGACCCCGAGATGATTGAAGAAGCTCAAAGTTCAGGTCGTGACCTGACATTCGCCAATGGTGAGCGGATGGCACAAATTGCCACCGATGCAGCCGTAATGCCCGAGTCGGCAGAAGCCTTCTTTGTCGAGGCAGTAGCAGGCGGAATCTAACGTCTGTTTATTGCCGTGCAGGCATCAGTGCTGGTGGTTTCTGACCAGATCGATGCCTGCGATTCACCTGTTCAGGAGTCAGTATGGGCATACTTGAAGGCTTTGTAAGCGGTCTGTTTCAAGCGTTTAGTTTCGATGTTTTTCCCTATTTATTGGTTGGTTCACTCTTTGGTTTGATTGTGGGTGTGATCCCGGGACTGAGCGGTCATTTTGCCATGGCCATGGCCATCCCCTTCCTGTACACGATGGAGCCGAACGCGGGTGTAGCCTTTATCCTTGGCGCACATGCGACGGTTGCACAGGGGGGTGGAATAACCGCCATTCTATTCAGTACGCCAGGTACCGGACAAAATGCGGCGACCATGCTTGACGGCCCACCCATGCGGCGACAAGGGCTGGGTGGTCAGGCCGTGGGGGCTGCCTTGTTGGCCTGCTTTATGGGGGCAACCTTCGGGGCAGTTGCGCTGGCAATACTGTTACCGGTTTTGCAGGAAGCGTCTCTGCTGTTTGGTCCACCGGAAATTGTGATTCTCTCCTTTCTGGCACTGACCTTCGTGGCCGTTTTGGGTAAAGAAGACATGGCAAGAAGCCTTGTTGCTGCGTTGTTAGGCCTGATGTTGGCAATGGTCGGATTGGATAATGTTACTAATCAGGCACGTTTTACCTTTGATTCGTTTGCGCTGATCGATGGCTTGCCTCTGGTACCCGTGATCCTGGGACTCTTTGCTGTATCTGAAATGTTCGATCTGTTCATTCGTGGCGGCAGCTTGTCAGACTCCAGTGACGGTAAAGCCATGAGCATGCGCGAAACCCAGCGCCAGATATTCAGCGGCATGAAAATCACTTTGCAAAAATGGTGGCTGGTCATGCGTTGCAGTTCCATCGGCACTCTAATGGGCCTGGTGCCAGGGCTTGGCAGCGCACCTGCTGCCTTTGTTGCCTATGGTCATGCAAAGCAAACGTCGAAAGACAAAGCAAGCTTTGGCAAGGGCAATATAGAGGGTGTGATTGGGGCTGAGGCAGCAAACGATGCTGTGGAAGGCGGAGCACTGGCATCGACCATCGCTTTTGGCATTCCTGGCAGTTCGTCTATGGCCATTCTACTGGGAGGCTTGTTTATTCTGGGTATGGAGACCGGTCCGAGAATGATGACTTCCCATCTGGATATTGTCTTTGTCATGATCTTCACCATTGTCATTGGTAATTTGATCGGCACCATTTTTGGCATGTTTCTGGTGAACCCTCTAACTCGTGCCACGTTTTTGCGGTCATCCATTCTTGTTCCTGTTCTTATCTGCATTGTCTTTACCGGTGCCTATGTGGTTCACAACGCCTGGGTCGAAATGGTGATTGCGCTGGTATTCGGCATTCTTGGGTATGTGATGAAAGAACTCAGTTATTCACGCGCGGCCATGCTGATTGGCCTGGTGCTTGGGTATGCCATCGAGAAGAACCTGTACCTCGCTTTGCAATTGGATGGTCCGCGGTTCTACCTCGATCCAATCCCACTGACGCTGGTTGTGATAACGGTAGTGTTCCTCGCCTGGAATATCTGGACATTCATTCGCGACCGGAAAAAGGAGGCTTGAGTTATGTCTGATGAAATAAAAAGCCCTGAGCACGACGGCCGGGAGGATGGCACCACAGTGACAAAGGAAGTTCGTGTCGCAGAAGTGGTGTTTATACTGTTTTTACTGGTCGTCACCATTGCTGCGATTCTGGAGTCGCTGACTTACAGCTTGACCGCTGCCCGCACGCCTCTGGTCATTCTGACGCCTTTGCTGTTGCTGATCATGGGTATCAGCATACGGGAAGTCAGAGCGATGAAGCGGGAGTCGGCCAGTATAACGGCGACGGTGAAGCGGGCGTTGAAAGGGCAGTATCCGACACTCAACAAGTTTTTCGTCTTCAGTCTCTGGCTGATATTTCTGATCATTATGGTGATCGTACTGGGGCAGTACGTAGCTATTGCCCTGTTTACCTGGCTGTTGATGCGTCCGGTTGGCAAAGAATCAAACTCTCTGTCGATCAAGGTGGCTCTAGGCCTTCCACTGGCGATCTATGGGCTCTTTGACCTGGTTCTCAACCTGGAGATGTTCCCGGGTATCCTGTACCAGTTGTGGGCCGGTTATGACGTATTTTAGATCACAAAACGCAGTACGGAGTAGGGTCGGCAAGGCCAGCCCTCTGAGTTGAATAACACGAGGTAGCAAACGATGGCATGGACAGAATCACAGTACTGGTTGGCTGGTGATGTTACTCATGACCTGTACCAGGATTTACTCGACGATGCAGCGACAGCCCCTGAGCGGGACAAGTTACGCAAAAAAGTCGTTCGACCCGAAGAAATGCCCTGGGAAATGTCGAAGCAGGGTCTGCTTAAGCATTTGTTGCATGACAAAATGAATACCCGGATGGAGTCGGTCGACGCTTATATGCAGATCATTCCACCTGGCAGCCACTCTGGCAAGCACCGTCATCTCGCCGAGGAGTGTTTGTATGTGCTTGAAGGTAAGGGCTATGACCTGCATCAGGATTGTGATGTGGAAATTACTGACACTTATCACTGGAAGGCGCAAGACAGAGTGCAAAAATTTGAGTGGGAAGCCGGTGACATTATATATATTCCGCCTAACACCATTCACCAGCATTTCAATGCTGACCCAGACCGGCCTGTCCGCTTGATTTCAGCGATAAACCGGATCTATAAGAAGTTCGGCTTAAACGATGTCGAGCAGCTCGAAAATGCCCCGGAATATGACCCGTCAGTCACCTTGAACGCCAAGGTCATACACGCTTACATCACCGGAAATTCCAAATAATAGTCGCTCCGCTCTGATAAGCGGGGTTGACACGCAGGAGTCTAATGAGATGGGTACAGAATCGCACTATCATAGCAAGAAGGACCGGGTTTTTGTTCGAGCCATTGCAGGTCCCTATAACCTGAACGATGAACTGCAGCGTTTGCGCGACATGCCGCGAGTGCGTAAGGGCAAAGAGATTAAGTTTCAGGATGGCCCCCAGGCTTATAGCCGACATTATGTGGAACCCAAAGATGGCATCACACAGACTTTTCATTTGCACCTGGAAGAATATGCTCCGGGTGGCAAGTCGCAAAAGCACGGCCATGTGAACGAAGCGGCGTTTTACATACTGGATGGCAAGGGCTATGAAATTCATGATGGCATTCGTTACGACTGGCAAGCAGGTGACATCGCCATTGTGCACAACAACTGCGTGCATCAGCACTTCAACGCGGACCCTGAGCGGCCGGCACGGGCGCTGGTGATCAAGACCAAGCCGATGTACATGTTCATGAACATGCTTTTTCAACAGCAAGTAGAGCCACGGCCTACCGAACCAGCTCCCGGTGCCGAGGGTTTTGTGGAGCGAGAAGCCGAAGATAACTATAACCACGGTGACTATTAACCACTGAATTCAAGAAACTGACCGTATCAGTTTTGCCGGAGTATTTATGCTCCGGATCATTTTCGCCGTTGTGTTCAACAAGGTGGCGGTTTCTATTGTCTCCATAAACCGGAGTGAGCTCTATGTTAGGTGGTTTTCTCGCGCTGCTGTCAGCGATAACCTTTGGGTTCAATAATGCCAGTGTTCGACGTGGTGTGCTGAGCGGGTCCGTTCTGCAGGCACTGGCCATTACGGTTCCCGTCGGTGTGCCTTTCTTCCTGGTAATGATACTGGTAACCGGGAATATCGGTGCGGTCACCGGTTTGACCACAGAAGCCTTTCTCTGGCTGGCGGCAGCCGGGGTATTGCACTTCGTGATCGGTCGTTATTGCAATTACCGCTCGACCAAAGCGATCGGAGGCAATCTGTCAGGCCCCTGGAAGCAATCGAATCTGATATTGGCGCTCGTTCTGGCCATCGTGTTTTTGGGCGAGGTGCTAACACCACTCAAAGTTGCAGGCATCGTTCTTATTCTAATGGGCGCTTATTTCACGTCAAAAGCCACCTTCAAAAAGCCGAAACCGGCTAAGGAAGGGGAGCCAACAGCGGAACATACGGCGTTTGAACCCAGTTACCGTGAAGGCTATAGCTTTGCCCTGTTGTCAGCAGTGGCATACGGTTCCAGCCCGATACTGGTGCGAATGGGGCTGGAGTCACAAGGCCCCGGTTCCAGCTTCTGGGGCGGTCTTATTTCGTACTCGTCAGCAGCGCTGGTGATTGGCCTGATTCTATTGCTTCCCGGCCGCTGGAAGCATGTTCGTGAGGTGGGGCAGTCGTCTGTTCGCTGGTTTTCACTGGCGGCCATCCTGGTCGGTTTCTCGCAAATGTTCAGGTACATGGCGCTGGCTATTGCACCGGTGTCGGTGGTCACGCCGATCCAGTCCACCTCCGTGGTATTCCGGGTAATATTCGGTTGGTTGATCAACCGTAATACGGAAGTTTTTGGGGCCTGGGTGATTCTGGGTGTTCTGGTGACCATGCTCGGTGTGTTGGGCTTGTCGGTATCGACAGAGATAGTAACCGCTAACTTTCAGCTTCCGGGCGGTGTCATGCGGCTGATTGAGTTTAGCTGGCCTTGAGTAGACAGTCGCCTGGTTCGGGCGCTGTCTGGTTATTATTCGCTCATATCGGTATAGTTCTGGTTTAAATGAGTTTACAGGCCCGGCCAGGGCTCTGGCGGGCCTGACTGATGAAGAATACAAGGACAGCATGAGCGAATTACGACGCATCAATCAAGCGACTGAAAAAGCGGAAAGCAAGGTCGATGACAAAAAGAGCCGTGGGTTGTCCTCACTGGCCAATGCCATTGCGCTGCTGAAAACCTTCAGTGAAAAAGACGTTGAGCTGGGGATAAGCGAACTGTCCAAGCGGTTGGGGCTTGCCAAGAGCACGGTGCACCGAATGGCGACCACACTGGTGATTGGCGGCCTGCTGGAAAAGAACCCTGCCAATGACAAGTATCGCCTGGGGCTGACCCTGTTCAGTCTGGGCGGTCTCGTGCGCCGGCGTCTGGATGTGCCCAGTGTTGCCAGACCAATCCTGCAGGAACTGAAGAGCGAATTGAATGAAACCGTTTTGCTCGGCGTTCTGGATGGTCCGGAAGTGGTGTATCTGTTCCACTTTGAGAGCACCCATGCCATTCGCATGCAGTCGGATATTGGTGTTCGAAAGGGTTCGCTCTGCACCGGTGAAGGCCAGGTGATGCTGGCTTTCAAGAGCGATGTCGAGATCGATAAGGCGCTGTCGGGTCCAATCGAACGGAGAACGAATTTCACCATCACCGACCCTGAGCAGCTGCGCAAGAAATTGCTCAGGATCCGCGCTCAGGGATATTGTGTTGAAGATCAGGAAAGCGAAGTTGGTATGAGGTGTATAGCGGCCCCCATTTTCAATATGAACGGTGAGGTAGTCGCTGGCATGGGGCTGGCGGGCCCGATTCACCGGATGGACGACGATACCATCATGCGCTACGTGCCCCATGTCCAGGATACCGCCCGTGCAGTCTCTCAGAGACTGGGCTATCGTCCCTTCTGATCGTGCCCCGGGCGGTTCTGTAATTGCGGGCTTACCCGGGCCCGTATCTGCTATGCTTGCCGCTGCAAAGGTGAGTAACTACACACTATGTCTACCTTACACACACCCAAAAGCCCGATCATCGACAACCGGATCAAATTCCGGCATTTGCAATGCTTCATTGAGGTGGTTCGACAGGGTGGGGTGGTGCGGGCTGCCGACTATCTGTCGCTTACTCAGCCTGCCGTTTCAAAGAAATTGCGCGAGCTTGAGGAGATGCTTGGCGTTGAGCTGCTAAATCGCCAGCGCAAGGGTGTCGAACTGACCCGGTTCGGTGAGGTGTTTTTACGTTATGCCCTGAACAGTACCGATGCCTTGCGTGAGGGTATTGACCGGGTCAGTGCTTCCAGCAGAGCAGAGCATTCGCCGGTTGTTATTGGCGTATTGCCAACAGTCGCCACCACCGTCATGCCCAAAGCGTTGCGTGCCTTTAAAGCCATGATGCCTTACGCCGATATCACCTTGCTAAATAGTAGCAACAAAATGTTGCTCGATGCATTGCGCATGTCGGAGCTGGATCTGGTGGTAGGGCGGTTATCTACACCTGCGCAGATGCAGGGTCTGGTGTTCGAGCAACTGTATCAGGAACGCGTCGCTATCGTAGTGCGGCCGGGGCATCCGGTACTCAAAGAGTCACTGGTATCGCTGGAAGTGCTTTCCGATTACCCAATACTGATGCCACCTCCGGACTCCGTGATTCGCAGCCTCGTTGATCAGTTCATGATACTGAACGGTATTCGACCCAACGCGAATCGCATCGAAACCATCTCTCATGCATTTGGCCGTTCTTATGTGCGTGATACTGATACTGTCTGGCTCATCTCGCATGGGGCTGTTGATGCTGATATAAACGAAGGGCGACTCGCCGAGCTACCCTATGACTTCTCATCCACACTGGGACCTGTAGGCATCGCAACCCGTGTTGACAGCCATCCAAGCGAGGCTCAACGACTCCTGATGGACCAGGTACGTCTGGTTATACAGAGCATGCACACACCCTGATATATCGAAAACGTTTCGTTCTGAGTCATTTTTCCTACCAGCGTTTTGTGCCGCCTTGCTATGGTCAGGTCAGAGAACGTGCGTTCCTTGATGCATGTCAATATTTGCAGGGGAGAACAGAGCGTTCCATCAGCGCAGTCGCTCGAAAAATAGTTCTTCCTGCGAGCTTGGTCCTATATACGGTATTGTTGTAAGCAGGTAGGTAAATCTAATATATCGATTTAGATATATAAAAACGTCTAAATTTCATTTTCCAAGCGACAATTAGGAGCGTAGCTTTTGCTCATGGTCGAACGACGTTCCTCATAAAGGACCGGCTGGCCAGGCGGATCTCGCTTTGGTCCGGTAATTGACGCAAAACCTGACAACAACAAATAAAGGTAGTGGTCTATGAAAATTAAAACAGCCTTGCTGTCGGCAGTTGCCGGCATTGCACTCATGTCGGGTGCCCAGGCCGATGTTGATCCGTCTGACACCGTATCAATTGTTGTACCTTATGGCCCTGGTGGTGGTTTCGATCGTGCAGTCAGGGGCTTTGCTCCTTACTTCAGTGAAGCCCTGGGAGGTGCCAACGTTATTACTGAGAATATTCCGGGTGCGGGTGGTCAGCGTGGCTCTACTGAGGTGAGTCGCTCTGAACCGGATGGCCTGACACTGGGTATTTTCAACCTGCCCGGTTTTGCGTTGCCGGCCATTCTCGGTGAGGAAGTCGGCTACGATTTGCGGGAACTTAGCTGGATTGGCCGTCTGGAGTCGGATGACTATGTACTGATTGTTGCTGCTGACTCGGACATTCAAACGCTTGATGATCTGATTGCGGTGGATGACCTGATCATCACCTCGACCGGTTACGGCTCTACCGTGCTGGCAGCGTTGCAGATTACGGCCAGTGAACTGGGCCTGGCACAGAAAGACCCCATCTATCTGTCCGGTTATGGTGGTACGACCGATGCAATCGTGGGGTTGATCCGGGGTGATGGCCAGGTCAGTATGGCGCCGGTTTCTTCCGTAACTCCTTACATCGAATCCGGTGACGTTCGCGGACTGGCCATGTCGGGTAGCCAGAGCCTGTTTGAAGATGTTCCGACCTTTGCCGAAGCCGGGTACCCGGGTTTAACTCCGCTGAACTTGCAGCGTTCCATCGCAGGTCCTCCGGGAATCGATGACGCAACCCTCACGCAGTTGCGCTCTGCGTTCATGGACGTGGTGCAGAATGAAGAGTATCTGGAATACGCCAAGAGCATTGGCATGAACATGTCTCCGATGAACGGTGCTGATACCGCGGCCGACATTTCCAGCAGCTTTGAATTCTACGAGCGTTTCAGCACCAGCCTGCAAAACCCCAACTGATCAGCGGAACCAATAGCCATGCTCGACTCTTTTGTGACGGCGACGCTGTATCTCGCCGACGGTGTCACCCTTATGTATCTGATGCTGGGGGTCCTGGTAGGCCTCCTGTTCGGCATTATCCCCGGTTTGGGAGGCGCGACGGCCATTGCGCTTTTGCTTCCCCTGACCTTTGGCATGGAGCCTGAACAAGCCATCACACTGATGGGTGGTATTATGGGGTCGAGCGCCATTGGTGGTTCTGTTACCGCCATTCTGTTAAATGCCCCTGGCACCGCACCCAATGCCGCGACCTGTTTTGACGGCTACCCTCTGACCCGGCAGGGAAAGGCTGGACTGGCCATCGGGGCAGCTGCAACCGCATCTTCTCTGGGGGGTATTGTCGGTGTGGTTGTCTTGGTTGCGGTGCTGCCCATGGCCAAATCGCTGGTGTTGTTATTCGGCCCGCCGGCGTTTTTCATGCTGGCGGTTCTGGGTCTGGTTTCACTGACCATTTCCAATAACAATATGTTGCGCGGCCTGATCGCAGCCGCCTTGGGGCTGTTTATCGGCTTCGTTGGTTACGACGACATGGGCGGTACTTTACGGTTTACCGCAGGCATCGATTACCTGTGGGATGGCATTAAACTGGTCCCCGCTCTTATCGGACTCTTTGCGATTGCCGAGATGATCCGGTTAATGGTGGAGGGTGGGGCCATCTCCAAAGTTGATCGCAATGAGTTGGGCGAGGTGAAGGGTGTAGGGGCGGGATTCAAAGCGGTTTTCAAGCATCCCAGAACTGTTCTCAGCGGTTCGTTTATCGGTACTCTGGTAGGTATCGTTCCGGGTGTTGGTGGAACAGTCGCCTCATTTCTGTCTTATTCATTTACGGTGCAATCGAGCCGTGACAGCTCGCAGTTTGGCAAGGGTGATATCCGCGGCGTTATAGCCCCGGAAGCCGCAAACAATGCCAAAGACGGGGGCTCCCTGATTCCTACTCTGGCCTTTGGCATACCCGGTAGCGCTGAAATGGCGTTGTTTCTGGGTGTGCTGGTTTTGCACGGCATGCAGCCTGGCCCATTGCTTCTGATTGAGCGTGAGTGGAGCTTACTGGTATTGATCATTGCCTTGTTGCTGGCAACGATAGCCTCGGCCTGTGTGATTGCAGTGGCGACCAAATACCTGATCAAAATTACCTTTATTGACTCGTCCATATTGATCCCGACCGTGTTGAGTGTTGCTCTGGTAGGGGCTTATGCCCTGGAGGGTTCCATGGGCGATGTGATTATGGCTGCTGTGTTTGGTGTCATTGGTTATGTCATGATCCGGCTTGATTTCCCGAGGATTACGCTGGTTATTGCCATCGTGCTGGGCGGGATGATGGAGCGTAATTTCATCCAGTCGATGCTGATGTTCCGCAGCGATTGGACCGGATTCTTCCGCGACACCACAAGCCTGGTGATCTTTTTGATCATTGTCGTGGCACTTGCATTGCCTGTTATTGGTCGGATTCGCAGGAGGGTACGCAATGCCAATGCTTAATTCACTGGCCCGTCCGACGGTATTGATTTCTTGTTTCATGCTGATGTTGGCCATCACCCTACTTTACCTGTCACAGGGGTTTGGCCGATCCAGTGGCATGTTTCCTCGATTTATCGGCTGGGTCTTTGTTGTTTTGACGGCGGCCGACGTCGTCGTTCAGTTGGTTGCCTGGTACCAGCGTAAGTTGCCCGAACCCACCGAAACAGCGATTACCATCAAGCAATTGAAGTCGATGGGTTGGTTGCTGGGGCTGGTCGTTGCGCTGTCTATTTTTGGTTTCCTGATCACCATTCCCGCCTATATTTTTACGTTTCTGACCTGGCGTGCCGGACAAGAGAAACGGCGATCTGCCATGATCGCAATCGGCGCTTTGGTCTTTGTGTGGGTCATTTTTGTCTGGTTACTGGACTATGAACTGTATGCGGGTCTGTTACTGAACAACCTTAGCTGAGCGTTTGGCAGGTGGGATAACTGAGGAATCGGATCTATGAGCAAACTGTCACTATCAATCGCCATCGGTAATTACGACCGGATGAGACCTCTGGTTGATGGCAACGTTCAGATAGACGGTGTGGACCCTGTGTTTATGCTGCATGATCCGGAAGAAATCTTTTTCCGTGCGTTTCGCCATGCAGACTTTGACATTACTGAATTGTCGATGAGCAGTTACACGGTGAAAACGTCGAACAATGATTGCCCTTATATAGCGGTGCCTGTGTTTCCTTCCCGTGCGTTCCGCCATACGTCGATCTACGTGCGCACTGACCGGGGTATTGAGACCCCGGCCGACCTGAAAGGAAAGCGAGTTGGGGTGCCTGAATATCAACTCACCGCTAACGTCTGGGTTCGAATGATTCTGGAAGAGGACTATGGTGTTAAACCCAACGACATTACCTGGGTTCGGGGCGGCTATGAAGAGCCCGGCCGGGTAGAGAAAATAAATCTCAAGCTGACAGGGGGCACTCAGGTCGTCAATGTGCCTGACGGTGAAACCATTAGTCACATGCTGGCGACGGGTGAGCTCGATGCGGTTATCGGACCCCGTGCACCGTCTTGTTTCACTGAGGGTAACCCAAGCGTTGGTTATTTGTTTGCCGACCCGATGGCCGAAGCGAAAGCATGGTATCAGCGTACCGGGCTGTTTCCGATCATGCACACCCTGGGCATTCGAAAAACGCTGGTGGCACAGCACCCCTGGCTGCCTTTCTCTGTATTCAAGGCGTTTGAGAAATCGAAACAGGTGGCCTTGCAGCATCTGACCGACACCTCGGCGACGAAAGTGACACTGCCTTTCGTGGAAGATCAGTTGCGATCAGCCAGGCTATTGATGGGTCAGGACTTCTGGACTTACGGCTTCGAGCAAAACCGCGAAACGCTGGCCCGCTTTCTGGCACAGCATCACAAAGAAGGTTTGTCGAGTCGTCTGGTGTCACCTGAAGAACTGTTTCATCCAGCCAGCATGGAAAGCTTCAAAATATAGCCAGGTTAGTCATACTCTGATCTGGATGAGTCTTGCAGAGGTTCAGTCTGGTGACTGGACCTCAATGGTTCCCTGTGCAACCATTCTGGTAGGCTCTACCCGGAAAGACACCCCATGACACGTTATGCCAGCGACGCCCAGTTCGATCTGGACCAATTCCTGCCGTACCGCCTCAACCGCCTGGCGGATCAGATCAGCGAGCAACTGGCGCATCTGTATGAGTCTTCGTACTCGCTGACCATCGCCCAGTGGCGGGTACTGGCCTGGCTGAACCAGTGTGGGGTGCTCACCGCCAAGCAGATTCGGGACGCCACGCGGATGGATAAAGCCAGGGTGTCGCGCGCGGTTCAGGCACTGGCCGACCGGGAACTGATCAGTCGCAGCCCTGATCAGCAAGATCAGCGCGCTCACCACCTGCGGTTAACGGCAGCAGGAAGCACCTTGCTAAGGCAGCTGCTGCCCGAGGCTCAGGCCTGGGAAGCATCGCTGCTGGCAACCCTGACGGGCGCCGAACGGCAGGCGTTGCTGCAGGCGATGGCCAAACTGGAAAAGGCGCTCGGCAACCCGGGTGCCACTAGCTCAGCGAGACAATAACGGCATCGTAAGCGGCCAGTTCCAGTTGTTGGCTGACCCCGGTGACGGGTGTGCCACTGCAAATAAGAACCCGGGCCGTTTCGGTCCGCAGCTTGTCTGGAAGTTGCAGCGTCAGCCGCTCGGTTGACAGGTTAGCCGCCACCAGTAATGTTTCAGCATCGGTTTTGCGCAGGTAGGCGAATACCTGTGGGCGATCCGGAAACAGCAGTTCGAACTGGCCATCGACGAGCGTTGTGTTGGTTTTACGCAACTGGATCAGCCGCTGGTAGTGATGGAAGATGGAGTTCTGGTCTGCCAGGCTCTGCTCAACGTTGATGGTGGTGTAATTCGGGTTCACTTTCAGCCAGGGCTTGGCGGTGGTGAAGCCGGCATTGTCGCTGCCATTCCAGTGCATCGGCGTACGTGCATTGTCACGGCTGTTTTTGTGAATGGCGGCCATCAGCGCTTCGGGTGAGTCGCCCTGTTCCAGTCGTTCTGAATAGAGGTTGCGGGTTTCGATGTCCTGATAGTCGTCAATCGACTCGAACGCCACGTTGGTCATGCCGATTTCTTCACCCTGGTAGACATAGGGCGTGCCTTGCATACCATGCAGTGCGGTGGCCAGCGCTTTGGCCGAGGCCTCACGGTAAGTGCCGTCGTCGCCGTATTTCGACACGGCTCTGGGCAAGTCGTGATTGTTCCAGAACAGTGAATTCCAGGCATTTCCGGCCAGTTCCGTCTGCCATTTGGCGAACACCTGTTTTAACGCGACCAGGTCGAATTCGCGCGGCTTCCATTTGCCGTGTACCGGGTCGAACGTCAGTGTGATGTGTTCGAACTGAAATACCATCGACAATTCTTCGCGTTCGGGCGCTGAGTACAGCCGGGCGGTTTCGGGGGTGACACTCCAGGTTTCGCCCACGGTGAGCGCATCCCGACCTTTCAGTGTGGCCTGGTGCATGGCCTGCAGGTGGCTGTGCAGGGTGGGGCCGTTGGCGAGCACTTTGTTGTCGACGTCTTTGCCGATCAGGTCGATAACATCCATGCGAAAGCCGGCGATGCCCCGGTCGAGCCAGCGGTTCATCATGGCATACACGGCGTCGGGAACGGCTGGATTGTCCCAGTTCAGGTCCGGTTGTTTGGTCGAGAACTGGTGGAAATAATAGTCGTTGGTGGCCGGGTTGAAGGTCCAGGCCGGGCCACCGAAGTAGCTGCGAATGTCGTTCGGCAGCGAGCCGTCCGGCTGTGCCTCGCGCCAGATATAGTAGTCGCGGTAGGGGCTGTCTTTGGACTGACGGGCCGATTCGAACCAGGGGTGCTCGTCCGAGCTGTGGTTGACCACCAGATCCATAATGATCTTGATATCCCGTACCCGGGCCTCGGCTATCAGCCGGTCCATATCGGCCAGGGTGCCGAATTCGGGTGCAATGTCGTCGTAGTCGGAAATGTCGTAGCCGTTGTCGTCCATCGGTGATTTGAACACCGGCGACAGCCAGATCACATCAATGCCGAGCAGGGCCAGGTAATCCAGTTTGCTGATGATGCCGTTCAGATCGCCCATGCCATCGGCGTTACTGTCCATAAAGCTGCGTGGGTATATCTGATAGACCACTGACGTTTTCCACCAGGGGTGTGTCATTGCCAGGCTCCTGTTCACTGTATTTGAAATGTGAACCCAGCCTAGCCGTTTAACCGCCGCAGGTGTAATGGTATTGCGTTCGTCAGGGTTGATTTACGAGTAGTTTGAATGGGGGTCGGGCAGGCCACGCAAGGCAGGCGTGACCTGTCAGTTGAGGGGGGTATCAGTGATCGTGTTTGTGATGGTCCTGCTCGATGGCACTGCCAACGGTGTTGGGCTTGTTGATCACCTTGTTGTCTTTGTTCATTTTGGGTTTCTTCTTTTCCTTGTGACCTTTGTTCTTTTCTTTACTCATGATGGTGGCTCCGTGGATTTTTAGCTGGAGAGCCTAGCGGGAGCGTTCTCCTGACACAGTTATAGTCGATGGGCGGGCGCTGTCAATTCAACCTTTAGTTTTTAGGTCTTTTAAAGCACGATTTACAATTCATGTTATAATGGGCGGCTTAAAGAGCCTGATAAGAGACCTGTCATGCACATCACCCGTTATTCCGATTATGCCCTGCGCGTGTTGATCTACCTCTCTTCCGACCCGGAGCGCCTGACGACGATTCAGGCCATTGCCGACAGCTACGGCATTTCCAAGAGCCACCTGATGAAGGTGGTGAACCAGTTGAATCAGTTGGGGTATGTGAGTGCAGTGCGGGGCAAAAACGGGGGGCTGCGTCTGGGGCAGGACCCGGCGAACATCAACATTGGGGTGGTGTTCCGCGAGACGGAATCCGACATGAACCTGGTCGAGTGTTTTTCTGCGGCCAACGAATGCTCCATAGCGCCGGTCTGTAATTTGAAAAACATACTGAACGAGGCACGCACGGCGTTTCTGGCGACGCTTGATCAATACACCCTGGCCGACCTGATCCAACCCAGAAACCAGGTCGACCTGACCCGGATACTTCGCATTGTCTAGCCGGACGTCAGTGCGCTTCCAGCCCCATGCTTTTTAGCGAGTGCAGGCGCAGTACATAAGAAAGCTTGAATACCGCAGGAAAGACCAGCATCAGCACGTGCGACAATATTTGCACCCCGAGGCTCTGGTTAAAATCCCAGACGTAGGCATTCAGGGTGGCAACCAGGAACCCCAGAAAAGCCAGCAACATAAGGGTGTGGGCCAGTTCCAGTCTTTGATGAGCGTCCATAATTGTCTCCTGTAGAGTGGCAGAGTCCAGCGCGAAACGGCTCTTAAAAAGAACTATTAAAAATGAATCTTTATAAGAAGCATTATGTATGTATCTTTAAGAATGTCAAGACGAGTTTTAGTTGGCGGGCCGCCAGCCCGGCCTGTTATGGCCGGGGCGCGTCGGGGCGGGGCGTGATCAGCATCGTCGTGTAGCAGGCGAGAAAGACACCAAAGGCAAGTATCCAGGCCAGGGCAGAAAAGTTAACGGCCCAGCGGTAGTCGAGCCAATCTGCCGACGCCGACAGGCGCAACACAGTCGCCAGGGTAATCAGCCAGTAGCTCCAGATGGCATGCCGTGGCAGTTTCAGCGGCCGGCCGGTGTGGCCCAGGGCTACCCGGGTCATCACGCCGAGAATCAGCGTAGCCATGGCGCCCAGCCCCAGGCTGTGTTGCCAGAAGTGAGTGGTACTCAGCAGCGACAGATCACTCAAGCCACGGAATACGAGCGATAGGGCCAGCCAGGCGTAAGCCAGATGCAGCACCCAGAGCAGGGGTTCGCGCCAGGTGCGCACGCCTTGCCAGAGCGCCAGGCGCAGCCCGTTGGTTAACCCGGCAAACACGGCCAGTGGCCCGGTGACACTGCTGCTGACGGGCAGCAGATCCAGCGGAATTAACAGCGCGATGCTCAGCAGCGCTGCCCGGTCGAGCCATACCGGGCGACGAACCAGGCTGTTACTGCCGTTCAGGCGCAGCCAGTTCCCGGTAAAAGCCGGTACGATGCGCCCGGCAATGATGGCCATTAACAGGGTGACCAGGCTGAGGCCCAGTTGCTCACCGCTGTTTAGCCAATGGCTTGAGCCTGTGATAAAGCCCAGGTGCATCAGGCCGTTGCCCGCCAGTAACACGGTCAGCACGCCAACCAGCATCAGGTTTCGGTGGTTCTTGTGGTTAACCAGTACCACCGCCACATAGGCTGCCAGTGTTGCCAGAAACGAGAGGTCCACCAGGGCGACCAGCCAGGCCGGCCAAATGCTGGCGGTCAGAAACATCAGTCGGCCAGCCACCCACAACAACAGCAAGGCCAGCAACTTTCCACCCGCCAGCGGCCTTGCGCCGGTCCAGTTGGTCATGGCGGTCAGCAGAAAACCGGCTATGGCGGCCGGTACCCAGCCGTAAAGCATTTCATGGCTGTGCCAGTGCAGCGGTGACCAGCCCAGGGGTATCGACCAGCCGCCAAACAGGTAGGCAACCCAGGCCAGTATGGCGACGATGGCGTACAGGGCGCTGGCCAGAAAAAAGGGCCGGAAAGCGTAGCTGAGCCAGGCGGCAGGTAATGGGCTGGGCATAATGATTTCCTTCAAAGAGGTATATAGAATACATCTTATTGTGACTGAGGTACACTGTCATTAGAGCAACCGATCAACAGAGGGCAGCATGGCCTACGGATTCATTCGCGACCTTCACGTCACCTTTGTAGTGATCAGCGGTCTCTTCTTTGTTGTAAGGGCCGTCGCTTCGGTACTGGGTGCTGCCTGGTTGCAGCAACGCTGGGCGCGAACCCTGCCGCACCTTATTGACACCCTGTTACTGACACTGGGCATCTGGATGCTGGTCCGGCTTGGCCTCTGGCCAACGGAACTGCCGTGGTTAACGGTGAAGCTGATCGCCCTGGTTTTGTACATCCTGCTGGGCGCCTGGGCGATAAAGCGCGCCAGAACGCCGTGGGGCAGGGCATTATTCGCGGTGCTGGCGCTGCTGGTGTTTGGCTACATGGTGTTGGTCGCACTCACCAAGTCGGTTGTACCCTGGGCCTGATGTGCCGGCCGGGGCCGAATCGGGTAAACTTCAGGCATTCATTGTTGCTGTAGATTGTTGAAACCTCATGGATGTCATTGTTATCGGTGCCGGTGTTGTTGGCCTGGCCATAGCCCGCCGCTTTGCGATTGCCGGCCAGTCGGTCATGGTGCTGGAGCAACACCCCACGCCAGGCCAGGAAACCAGTTCGCGAAACTCCGAAGTGTTGCACGCGGGTATTTACTATCGCCCGGGGTCGCTTAAGGCCCGGCTATGTGTGCAGGGGCGTGAGCAACTGGTCGCCTATTGCCAGCAACGCCAGGTCCCGCATCGTCTGCTGGGCAAGCTGATTCTGGCGACTGACGAACCGGGTGAAGCAACGCTTGCCAAACTGCAGACGACAGCGGCGGCCAACGGCGTGTCGCTGGAAGACCTGTCGCAGCCGCAGGTGGCGAAATTGGAACCTGAGGTTGCCTGTCGTCGGGGGCTCTGGTCGCCGAACACCGGCATTATCGATTCCCACGCACTGATGCTGGCGTTTCAGGCTGATATTGAAGCTCATGGGGGCGATGTGGTTTGCCATCACCGGGTTGAGCGAGTGATGAAGCAGGGCGATCACTGGCACGTAGCGGTGGTCGACAGCGACGGTGAGCGTTCGCAAATAGAGGCAACCAGGGTCATCAATGCGGCGGGCCTGGGGGCTCTGGCTGTCGCGCGCTCGGTGGCGCCGGCGCTGCCGGACCTGCCAACCGCCGCCTACGCCAAAGGCTGTTACTTCGGCTACAGCGGACAATTGCCCGTGTCGCACTTGCTGTACCCCACGCCTGAGCCAGGCGGGCTGGGCATTCATTTGACGCTCGACCTGAACGGCCAGCCCCGCTTCGGGCCCGACGTCACCTTTCTCGACAGCGACGAGCCGGACTATGAAGTCGACCCGGCCCGCGCGGCTGACTTTGCCCGCGCCGTTCAAACCTATTTGCCGGGTATTGATCCGGGCAAGCTGGTGCCGTCTTATGCGGGTGTGCGTCCCAAAGTTCGAATAGCTGGAACCCTGGCGGATGACTTTGTGCTGAGCACTTCGCCCGCACACCCGGGCCTGATGAACCTGTTCGGTATCGAATCACCCGGCCTGACGGCATCGATGGCACTGGCCGATGATGTTTTTGAAGGCATGTAATAAAGAAAGCTTTCCGTTAGAGAGCCTCCCTTGATAACTCAAGTTTTGGAGTTCGCTGGGAGATAGCGGCGGCTGCCGGGGATGCCCCTGTGGGGTAGTCCGCAGCAGGGATGCTGCGGCCTAGGCTCCATGGATGGATTCACGCCGACCCCACAGGGTCATCCCCGGTGGCCGATGCGGACCAATGCCACCCAGGCCATCCCCGAACTCCAAAACTTGAGTGGGTAGGGTAGTACTGAGCGCGTGCAACGCTCTGTATCGCTGGCGTTGCTGGCAATCTATCGTTCAGCCGTTAGTCTAGGAAACTGCTGTCCCTTATTCGAGTATCGACTGAATGACCTTTGAAACCCTGTTGTCGCTGTTGCCCTGGCTGGCGCTGATTTTTATGGCATCCGGCATGGTGAAGGGGATTTCAGGTTTCGGGATGCCCTTTATTGCCATACCGGCATCGACCATTCTGTTTAATGTGCCCATTACCCAGGCCATGGGCTGGGTGCTGGCTTCCGGGTTTGCCACCAACATTGTGCAGCTGGCACAGACGCGCAAACAGTGGCGGGTGTTGGGTCAAATATGGTTGTTGGTCGGTGTGCTGTTGACGACCATGGCGATGACAGTGTAGCTGCTGTCTGCGCTTAATACCCATGTGCTGTCGATGGTGCTCGGTGGGGTGATGATTATCTCCATCGCGGCGCAGTTGTCGAAACCCCTGAAGGTCTCGCCTGAGAGAAAGACGATGCTGTACGTAGTCAGCGGGTTTTTCAGCGGTCTGTTTGGCGGGCTGACGTCGTTTTTCGGGTTTCCTTCACTGCAGGTTTTAATTGCCGCTGGTTTGCAGAAAACCGAGTTCATTTTCGCCGCGAGCTTTGTGTTGTTTACCGGCACCATTGTGCTGGCGGTTGGCCTGGGCAGCCAGGGGCTGGTTACCCGGTACGACGGCCTGATGTCGGTGTTGCTGTTCGTTCCCGCCGTGCTCGGCATGCTCATTGGCCAGCGCCTGCGAGACCGGATGTCGCCACAGGTGTTTGCCCGAGTGGTGTTGATGGTACTGCTGGCCACAGGGGCCAGCATGTTGATACGGGGGGTGGTGGGGTGGCTGTCGGCGTGACGCCGACTTTCACGCCATACCGGTAACCTGGTTATCCAGCTCCTGAACGAGTGCCGGGTCCAGTTTTAACTGTCGCGCCAGCTCGCCGAGATAGGCTTTTTCCATGTAGTTCTGGTCATCGATCACCAGCAAACTTGCCAGGTACATTTCGGCGCCCATTTCCGGTGTTGTGCCGCCCGGGCCACGTCGGCGGGGTCGAGTGGCTTTTGCAATTCCTGGTGGAGCCACCGGGTCATCTCGGCATCGTCACTCAGTTTCTCGAACTCACCATCGATCAGGGCGCGTTCTTTGTCGTCGATGTGGCCGTCGGCCTTGGCGGCCCCGATCACAGCGCGCAGAATGGCATTGCTGTGCTGTTCCGCCTGGGCATCGGGCAAACGATCGACGGTTTGCGGTTCGCCCTGGGGGGCGCTGGCCTGGTTTTGCTGATAATTGCTGTAGGCCTTGTAGGCTACCGCGCCCAGGGCTGCCAGGCCGCCATACATGGCCAGGTTACCCGCCACTTTACCGCCGGTTTTGCGCAGCTTCTTGTTTCCCAGTAATAGCCCAAGTGCGCCACCGGCGAGCAGGCCACCGCCAGCCCCGGAAAGCAGGCCGCCGGCGTTGCCCCCCAGCAGGCCGGACAACTGGGAAGCCTTGTTAGTCGCCACGCTTTTAGCCTGGCTGACAGAGGGGTTTTGCATCAGATTGCCACCGGATTGAAGCAACTGGTCGATCAAACCACGTGTATTCATTGTGCGTCCTCTGGGTTGCCGTTCTTTGGCACAGCACTCGCTGTGGTATTACTGGCTCATAATTTACCGATAAACCGATAGCGGGTAATCGATCTGACGGAACTTTTACCTGACAGTCAGTGTGGCTCTATGCGCGGTTGGGGAGTCGTTTGCGGGTGCAGGTCTGCTATACTCGCCGCCAATCCGTGGCGCATAACCGCCCAGCCTTTCAGATCAATAGGGTAACCCTTCAGTGTTTGATGAATTAGACATCGTCCCACCGCTTTCCGCTGCGTTAACCAAGCACGGCATACTCGAAGCCACCGACGTGCAGGAAGCGGTAATACCGCGCATTCTGGACGGCAAAGACCTGATGGTCAGCGCCCAGACCGGCAGCGGCAAGACCGTGGCCTTTGTGTTGCCTATGGTGTCGATGTTTAACCGCCGGTCTTCCCCCAATACCGGCATTCGAGCGCTTATACTGGCACCGACGCGTGAACTGGCCCGTCAGATTCAGCAAGTATGTCGCCAGCTCGGCAGTGCCATCAATGTGACCAGCCTCAGCATCACCGGCGGCGCCTCGTTTCAGGAGCAGGCTGCGGAACTGCGCAAAACGCCCGACATTCTGATCGCCACGCCGGGCCGATTGAAGGAGCACCTGGAGCGGCGCAGCCTGGAACTGTCTGACATCGAGTTCCTGGTTTTTGATGAAGCCGACCGTATGCTCGACATGGGCTTCCGGGATGATGTTATTGCCATAACCGAACATTGCTCGCCGACTCGCCAGACGCTGCTGTTTTCAGCCACGCTGGAGCATGGCGGTGTGCTGGCTATGGCCAAAAAGCTGCTGCACCAGCCGGAAACGATATCGCTGCATGCCTCGCGCTCGGTGCCCGATAACATTCGCCAGCAATACATGCTGGCGCATGACGACCGCTTCAAGGAAAAACTGATCTTTGCCCTGCTCGATGAAAACCCCAACCAGCAGGTCATTATTTTCACCAACACCATCGTCAAAGCTGAACGGTTGCATTCGCTGTTGCTCAGTGGCACCCGCCGTTGCGGCATTCTGCACGGCAACCTCACCCAGGAAGAGCGCAACGCCGTGGTCAGCGGCATGCGCAGCGGCAAATACAAGGTGCTGGTCACCACCGACGTCGCCGCCCGCGGGCTCGATCTGCCCAGTGTTGAACTGGTGGTGAACTTCGATCTGGCGCGCAAGGGCGATGAATACCTGCACCGCGTTGGCCGCACCGGGCGTGCCGGCCAGCCGGGCAGAGCCGTCAGCCTGATCGGCCCGAACGAATGGGACCTGATGGCCCGAATCCACAAATACCTCGGCGCCGGGTTCGGCAAGACTACCATGCCGGGCCTCACCAGCACCTACCAGGGGCCAGCCAAGGTACGGGCCTCGGGCAAGGCCTATGGCAAGAAGAAACCGAAAAAGGCGAAGGGTAAAGATAAGGCCAAGGCCAAAAAGCCCGCCAAGTCTGGCCCGCGCCCAAGTCGGCCGAGTGGCCGGACCGAAGACCGTGATGGCGGTTACAAGCCCATGAAACGCAAAAAGCCCGCGGCTGAGTAAGACGCGGGCTTTTTGAAGGCCCCGCCGTTGGCGGGGCTGATAAAGACTGGGTGTTGCTTAACGCCAGATCGGCTTGATGATCTCACGTACGACCTGATCACGGGTCAGCCCAAGGTCACGCAGGCGGTAATCCGGCAGGCTGGCCAGATCCTGACGCGTCTTGTAGCGCATGATGGTGCGCTTGAACTGCGCCAGCAAACGCTGTGCAAAGGGAGCGGGTGAGCTGATTTCACAGCAGGCCAAAGGGGTGTTGAGCGTATATTGAGTCATGATTCGCCTCCTGTTCAGGCAGTGGGATGATGAGTGCATTGTCGGGCAGTTTCAGATAAGCCACAATTGATATAAATTGCATTTCAAGTAAGCTGAAGTTAACTGAAATGCCTGGTGCGTCACCATGTCCGACTCCCAACTTGCCCGTCTGCCACCGTTAAACACCCTGCGATGCTTTGCTCTGGCCGCAGAACACCTCAGTTTCAAGCTTGCTGCGGAAGATCTGTTCGTCACCCAGGCCGCTGTGAGCCACCAAATTCGAACCTTGGAAGAACACCTGGGCGTTAAACTGTTCGAACGCCTGAACCGGGAAGTCCGGCTGACGCCCGAAGGCCACGCTTTTTTGCCCTATGTGCAGGAAGCCTTTGCCAGCCTGAATACCGGTGTCTCCCGGTTGCGCGCCGACCCGAATCCGGACCGGTTGAAAGTCTCGGTCATTCCCTCTTTTGCTTCTGCCTGGCTGGCGCCCCGCCTGGGCAGCTTTCGCCAGCGACAACCCGAATACCGGGTAGTGCTGAACCCGACCCACCATGTCGATACCTTCGACGGCGAAACCGATGTTGCCTTGCGCTTTGGCAGCGGCCGTTACCCGGGCCTGGTGTCTGAATGGCTGATGCACGACACCCTTATGGCTGTTTGTGTGCCGGACATGGTGCCGCCTGAAGGCGCCACACTGGATTGGCTGCGCACGGTCGACCTGGTGGAGGATCTGGATTACGAACCGGAACCCTGGGGCCGCTGGGTGCGGCAACAGGGGTATCTCTGGGAGGGGTTTAACGTAGCCATGACCATCGAAGATTCGCGCATGCTGATCGACATCACCCTGGCGGGCGGCTTCGTCGGCCTGGCCCGCAAGTCGCTGGTGCAAAGCCACCTCATCAGCGGCCGGCTGATCAAGGTCTTCCCTTTCGAGCTCCCCATGGCATTTTCCTATTACCTGGTCGCTCCGGAACGCTACCTGAAGCGCCCCAAAGTCGCCGCCTTCCGCAAATGGCTGATCCACGAAATGCAAACCACCTTCCTACCAGAAATGTGGGACTTCCATGGGACTTGAGGGGGTTGGTAGCCAGGAGTTCGTGCTAGGTGCCGGGTAGGCCTCTCCGGGGTCGGCGTAAACCCGTCCGTGGGGCCTAGGCTTCGGCATCCATGCCTCAGACTTCCCCGGAGAGGCCTACCCGGCACCTAGCACTTGGTTTGGTTGCCAAGTTTATATTCTGCAAAAAAGCTAAAACACGAAATGTAGACAATCGTCTTACTGGAATATTGGTATTCATGGGAAAATAGCAGTGAATGGCAATCGGTAGAAAAGGAATCATGAGTGTGGCGCTGAAGACCAGGGACGGCGGTCGGGTATACCTATCCGGGGTAGTCCGCAGCATGGATGCTGCGGTCTAGGCCCCATGGATGGGTTTACGCCGACCCCGGATAGGTATACCCGACTGCCAGGCCCGGCCCACCTGGCAACCAACCAAAAACAACGGGCCTGTCAGGCCACGCAGTGGCCGATCCCCTGAAGCAACCGCAGAAACGACTGAACCGCAGCCACTTGCGCGGTTTCCTGCATGGTGTGGTAGCCAGTGGTTGGGATTTGCAGGGTGGTGCCGTGAACCAGGCCGTTGGAGGCGGCGGTGATGCGGCCGAGTTCGGTGCTGCCGAGTGACTGGGGTTTCTGGCCGCTGGCTTCCAGCTCTGCATTGCGCTGGGCGATGTAGTCGTCTTTGAAGCTGTAGCGGATACCCTCGCTGTTGCACAGGGCTTCCAGGCTTTCGGTGGTGTCGCGGTTGAACTCGGCGTTGGCATCGCGGTGGCGCAGCACCACGTCCTGAATGTCGGCGCTGGCTCTGTCCGGGTAGGGGCTGGTGTCGACCACGACTAACTGGTTGGTTGAACCGCCGAAGCGGCGGAACCACTCCAGCAGGTAACGCCAGCTGCGCCCGGCCTCTTCCTGTGCGGTAAAGAACGCCGTGCCCTGATAGCCGAGTGCGAACAGATGCACCAGGCAGGCGGCGGTGAGCACGTTGTCCAGCTGGCCGCTGAGCAGGCCTTCCTGATGCAACAGCCGGTCCTGAAAGGCCACGGGTGTACCGGCAACCAGATGGTCGAGCCCCTCGACGTTGAAGATCAGGTTGTTGCGGTGCTCGCAGATGTAGCTGTCGACGATGGTACCGGCGCCCCGGTAGGCGCCGGACCAGGGTTCATAGGCCATTAGTGGCGTTTTGGGGAAGCGGTCGACGATCTTGCGCATCAGCTCTTCGGAAACCGAATTGCCCAGCAAATCTGACCGGCTGCCGGCCACGAACGCCGCATACTGAAATTCATTCGGGCCGGTGCAGACCAGGCCATGTCGGTCGATGTGGGCCGAGAAGTAGGTGGTGTCGGGCTGGTTGCCCTGGGCTACCAACAGGCCCTCGTACCAGGTGACGTTGGCACCGCGCTCTTCCAGTTCCCGCTGCAGAACCCGGAAGAAGGAATGCTCGGCCCCGACCACGCTGGGTTCGCGGATCAGTACCTTCAGCAGGTCGATAAAGTCGTCAAATTGCGCCATGGGGGTCGGGTTCCTGGTAGCTTAGTGCACTGTTACAGTGCTCTAGTTATCACCACATCAAATCGTCGGGGACCACAAAGTCGGCATAGGGGTCGTCTTCATCCGGCTGATTTGCATCGGGCTCGGCCAAAAATATCACGGCTTCGGCAAAACGTTGCGCGATTTTTTCAGCAACGGCTTTGGCGACGACCACATAACGCTCATCGACCGAGCAAATGGCCACCCGGCCTTTCGCCAACTGGTCCTGAATTTCCTGGCTGACATAGAGCTGTTTGATCTTGTTGATGCGCGCATCGGTAAAGCTGAAACGCACATCGCCGTCGACGCGCAGCGCGTTTTGCGCCAGCATCTGAGCCGCCTGGGCTTTCATGGCTTTTGCCTGTTCGGCCTCCTGCCGCTGACGGTTCAGCTCGCGGTCGCGTTCGGCTTTTTCATCGCGCTCGCGTTGTAGCCGCGCCTGTTTTTCCAGGTCGGCATCGGTTGGGCCCTTGTGCTGGTGTTTGCTTTGTTTGCGCTTGTCCCGCTCGGCTTTCTTAGCCGCATTCTTGTCGACCAGGCCCGCTTTCATCAATTGGTCTGCCAGGGATTTTGCCATGCTGAGTGCCTGCTTGAGTGGCTGTTACTGTGGCGCCATTCTAGCAGGCACAGAAAGGGCTTGGTATGGTACCCGGCTAACCGGCGTCGAGCCGCTGTACCAGCGCGGCCTCATCCACGTCATCCAGTTGCTCGGGTTTTAGAAAGCCGACGGCGTAGGTGCGATAGGCGCTGGTTTCGATAAAGACTTTCAGCAAACCCGGGTCGCAGTGACCATTCAGCGCCATCGATACCATGATGCTGAGCGATTCCGACAGGGTTTTCGCTGGCTTGTAGGGCCGGTCGGCGGCGGTCAGCGCTTCGAAGACATCGGCAATCGCCATGATGCGTTCAGAGACGGACATGGCGTTGCCATCCAGTTTGCGTGGGTAGCCGGTGCCATCCATCCGTTCGTGGTGGTTGGCGGCAATGTCCGGCACCCTGGCCAGATGCCGTGGCCAGGGCAGGGTGGTCAGCATCCGGTAGGTTTCAACAATGTGGTTGTTGATCTTGAAGCGCTCTTCCTCGTTGAGGGTGCCGTGCCGGATCGACAAATTGTAGCGCTCGCCCTGATTGGCCGAGTATTCCGGCAGCAGCATATCGAAACCCCAGCGGTTGTTGGGGTGGCTGGGTTCCACCGGCGGCTGATTTCTGCCCCAGGGTTCGCGATGTTCGCGCTTGTTGGCCAGCAGCAGTTCCAGGCAGGGTAGCGGTGGTTCGGGTTCCCGGGCCAGGCGTTCGGCTTCGTCGAAGGAAATGCCGATGCGGTCGCTGAAATGCCGCCACCAGGTTTGATCGCCAATCCGGTTCATGCGCGAGATGTCGTCGTCACTCACCCGGGCCTCGCTGCCCAGGTTCAAGCGGGCAAGAAAGGCAAAGTCATGCTGCAATTGCGCTTGCTGGCGATCGCGCTTTTGCACCAGTAACTGTGGGTCGCCGCCCTTGTTCAGACTGGCCAGATAGTCGATTTCAGCATCGCGATGCAGCACTTCAAAGCGCATGCGAATTTCGTGTAGCCGGTTGTACAGTGTCTCCAGCTTGGTGGCTTTATCGACAATGTATTCGGGCGTGGTGATCTTGCCGCAGTCGTGCAACCAGGCGGCTATGGTGAATTCGTAACGTTCTTCTGCGGTCAGTGAGAAGTCTGCAAAGGGGCCTTCGGTTTGCGCTTCCACCTTGTTGAGCAGAATGCTGGCGACCTGCGGCACCCGGTCGCAATGACCGCCGGTATAGGGCGATTTGGTATCGATGGCGTCGGCCAGCAGGCGGATGATGCCGTCGAACAGAGCTTTCTGTTCCTTGAACAAGCGCCGGGTTTCAATGGCAATGGCCACCGAGCCGGCCATGCGTTCCAAGAAATGCTCGAACTCGACATCACTGATGATCGTCTGTTCAGGCCGGTTTATCGCCAGTACACCAATGGGGTGATTGCTCCGGTTAATCAGCCTGGTTGTGGTGAGCTTCTGGTCTTCGCGCGCCAGAGTTTCAGTGACGGCCGCCACCGGGTCTTCGCCCAGCGTCAGCGTGACTGGCACCCGGGTGGGCCCTACATGGCCAGCACGAATCAGCCGGGTTTGTTCGGTGTTGTTCAGGTACACCACGGCGTCTGTTGCGCCGACGGCAGAGGCCAGTTCGTGCAGTACTTCGCTGATCATTTTGTCGAGATCGGTCGAGCGGTTCAGTGTCTGGCTGATGCGGCTGAAGTTGGTGATCATTCCCGCCATGCGTTCGGTGTGCAGGCCCAGGTCATGCACTTCCCGGATGTTGGAATGCACGCCCTTAATTTCCGCATCGAATTCAAAGCGACCGATTGCTTCTACCTGATTGGCCAGTTCATGCAGGGGTTTGCCAATGCGGCTGCCAAGCCACCAGCCAATAGGCAGGAAGGCGATAACCAGCAACAACGATAACCCGACCTGCTTGCGCAGCAGGGCTTTGGCATCGGCCAGCAGCGAGGCTTCCGGAACGGCCATTAATACGCGCAGGTTTTCGTTGGCAAAGGTCGACAGGGGAGACCAGAGCCCGAACCCCGGTTCGTCGCCCATGGTAACGGGAAAGAGGGTGCCGGCTGGTTGAGCGCTGTCTGCCACTTCATTCAGGGCGGGCAGGTTAAGTTCCGACAGCAGGGCAAGGCGCAGGCTGTCGTTTACGTCTGGCAGTACCATCTGCTCGATATTTTCATAGCCAATTACTTTGTTGCCTTCGCTGACCAGGGCGAGCTGGGTACCCGGAACCGGTGACAGCGTATCAACTTGCAGTGACAGGTCTTCAACGGAGGCATCCACCGCGAGTATGGCACCGGTGGCCGACTGGCTGGCCAGGCTGATGCCGATTTCGCCGGTGGTATAGAACACGTAGGGGTTGGTCAGAATGCGTTCGTCACTGGCTTTGGCGTCGATAAACCAGGGCCGGTTGCGTGGGTCGAAGGTGTAGTCGGGTCGAATGGAAATGCTCTTCAGTCGGACGTTTTCATCGTACCAGGCCCATCGGCCCAGGGTTTTGCCATTGCGGCGCTCAACACTTTGCAACAGGTAGTGGGCGTCGTCCGGCGCTTCCAGCAAGCGGCGGGAGCGCTCGTTGTTGATGGGCCTGAGCAGCAGGAAATCGCCATCCGGGTAGCCAACATACACAGCGCTGATCACATCGTTCGATGCCAGCACCTGAGCCAGGGCCGGAACCCGCTTCAGGCGTTCTTCAAAGCGCACTGCGGAGACCAGCGGGTCATATTGCAACTGGGCCACGATGCTTTCGACCGGTTCTATCAACTGGTCGATCTGGCCATCCAGAAGTTCAGAGGCACTTTCGGCTGCAGACACCGTTGCGGAAAGCAGTGTTTCCCGGGTGCTCTGGTAACTGAGGGTAAGCAGCGCAAGGCTGAGCACGAGCAAGCTCAACGTAATGGCAGCACTGATCATCCATTGCAATGGAATGTAAAACCGCTGTGACACAAGTTGGGCCCTCGCCAGGCTGATCGTCAGCCAAGGCAGTAATCACGGGTTACTTCGATTGCTCAAAAAGACGGAGTTTGGGCCTGTTGATGTGGTTGGAACCCGTGCTGGCAGCCGGGTAAACCTATCCGGGGTCGGCGTATATCCGTCCATGGAGCCTAGACCGCAACATCCATGTTGCGGACTTCCCCGGATAGGTCTACCCGGCCGCCAGCACTCAGCAGTGTGCCTAAACCGCTAGCTGAGCCGAACGTATTTATCGTTAGCCTAGACGGTTTTCCGGCCAGTGTGAGATGAATTTATAAGTCTTTGAACTGGTCTTTTAGCGCTTCGAAGGCACGGCGTTTGACGTCATCTTCGAGTTGCACCGGGTCGGCCTCGGGAATCAGCCGGCCGCTGTCGAGTTGGGCGTCGGTTGGGGAGGGGGTCTGGTCGGCGGGGGCCTTTTCCGATTCAATGTGGTCCTGTAGCAGAATCAGGGCATCGACCGAACCTTGTATCGAGTCTTCATCGCCCTGATGCTGGCTGATGCGTTGTTCGAGGCGCGCGACAACCTGCTGTACTTCGTCCAGAGAGGGCTGTTTTTCGGAAAGCCACTGTTGGGCACTTTCTGCGGATGTAGACATGAGAACCTGCGAAACCTTACTGGATGATCAATCGGGATGCCTGCAAGTGTACCGGAACTGGTGGCCAAACGCCGAGGCCTGGATGCAGGATTGTGTCGAGAATTTGCCCTGGGAGCAGAGCCGGGTGCGGGTTTATGGCCGGGAACACCCCATTCCGAGACTGGAAGCCTGGCTGGGCGAAGTGGGTGTTCGCTACGGCTACAGCGGCCAAACCCGCGTGATGAATGGCTGGCCCGCCCATTGGCAGCCGCTGATAGACGCGGTTAGCCAGCAGGCAGATTGCGCCTTCAATTTTGCACTGGCCAACTGGTATCGCAACGGCGCTGACCGGATGGGCTGGCACGCCGATAACGAAGCAGAGCTGGGCAGTAACCCTACCGTGGCTACGCTCTCCTTCGGCGACGCCCGCGATTTTCGTCTGCGTCGCAACGATAACCACCGGGAGACGCTCACGGTAGCGTTAAACCCGGGGGATCTGGTGGTGATGTCGGGAGCCATGCAGCACCACTGGCAGCACAGCTTACCGGCTCGTGCAAAAGCGGGAGATCGGATTAGTCTGACGTTTAGGAGGGTGTTTGCTACTGGATGAGTGCCAGATGCCGGGTATGCCTATCCGGGGAAGTTCGCGGCATGGATGCCGCGATCTAGGCCCCATGGATGGGTTCATGCCGACCCCGGATAGGCATACCCGGTGGCTGGCAGGTGCTCAAGGCGCCGGGCAGGAATAACCTCTGTACTTGTCTAACCAGGGTTTAAACCAGAGAATCCGCATCCCGGTACAGCTCTGTCATCTTGTCGACAATGGCGTTGCGGATGCTGGTTTTCTCGAACTCTGATCGGTGCGTCAGGTTGGCGAGTTTGACCCGGTGCAGGTGCAGGCAGGGCATGCTGGCGTTGAATTCCCGCAGATCGCCTTTTACCAGCATGGGCAGAAAGGGGTCTTCCGAGTGGCGGGTACGGATCATCTTTTTCAGGGCTTGCTTGAAGGGGATGGGCACGGGTTTTACATCCCGGCTTTTGTATTTGACGATGACGTAAAAGCCGGTTTTACCGATCAGCTCGCCGGGTACGATGTGGAAACCGGTGTCCCGCACCGCCTCTGGCACGACACCATGGAAGGTGTCGTGAAAGGCATAGGGGTTGGGCAGGACCACCATCTTGCTGTTCTCAGTGCTGGGAAAGTGCAGGCTGTAGTTGGTGTAGAATTGCTCGACGGAGGGCGAATAGACGCAGAGGCGGCTTTCAAAGCAGCGCACAAAGTCAACCGCCTGGTTGCGGCTCTGGATGGAGTCCAGGCTCCATTCCAGGTCGCTGTTTTGGGGTTGCTGTGCCATGGTGGTCATTAGCCTGCTCCTTTGCCGGTAAGGCTGTATCACCCGAATGTCGGTGCGCTCTATACGCAGTCGGTTTGCTACCAACACGCTGTCGGGTTGGTGCCAGCGTGGGTGTTTACATGAAATCCGGGGTTATACGGTTACTATAGGGTAAAAGACCCCTGCTCGACGACTAACCCCTCGATTGAGTGTAAATTGTGACGCTGGTTCAAAATCGCACATTGTTTTGCGAGTGGTGGCGTCAAAAAAATCGCGCTCGCTTAAGGTTGTTTTTTGAACAGTTTTATATTGACAGTCTTTTGGCGCGACTTAAAGCGCAATTTTTGGAACAATGCGCGGTTTTGTTGCCTGGCACCCAGCGCTAGTTGGGTGAGCGAACCGCGAAACATGAAAATATACTGGTGGGAGAATGCCAAATGGCAAACGCTGTTGTTGAGCGCCTGATCGAATTATTGCAGCTGGAACCAATAGGCCAGCTGCGCTACCGCGGCTTATCGCAGGATCTGGGGTACCCCAAGGTATTTGGCGGGCAGGTGATCGGCCAGGCCCTGTCGGCGGCAATTCAGACACTCGACAGCCGCATGCCGCACTCGTTGCACTCCTACTTTCTGCGCCCGGGCGATACCAACCACCCGATCGAGTATGAAGTCGAAATCATTCGCGACGGCCGCTCTTTCAGTGTGCGCCGGGTCATTGCCAGCCAGTTCGGCAAACCCATTCTGGCCATGACCGCCTCGTTTCAGACTCAGGAGCCGGGCCTGGAGCATCAGGATTCAATGCCCAATGTACCGGGCCCCGAGGTACTGGAATCGGAAGTGAAACTCTACCGGGACCATGCCGATGAGATCCCCGGCCGGGTGCGCGACCTGTTTACCGCTGAGCGACCAATTGAATACCGCATTGTGGAGGCGCAGAACCCGTTTCGCCCGCGCCATGGCATTGCCAAGCGCCACATGTGGATTCGCGCCAACGGCAGCCTGCCCGATGACCCGCTGGTGCATCAGTCGATGCTCGCCTACACCACCGATTACGGCTTTCTGGAAACGGCACTGATGCCGCATGGCATTTCGCTGATGAAGCCCGGCCTCACCATTGCCAGCCTCGACCACGCCATCTGGTTTCATCGCCCGTTCCGGCTCGATGACTGGTTGCTGTATGTGGCCGACAGCCCAAGCGCCAGCGGCGCGCGCGGCTTTGTGCGCGGGCAAATATTCGATAGGGATGGCAACCTGGTTGCCAGTACCGCCCAGGAAGGGCTGATTCGCTATTCCGGTGACACCGATGAGTGAAACAACCAACAAGACACCGCGTCCGCGCATTACCCTGGGCATTACCGGTGCTTCAGGTACACCCTACGCCGAGCGCCTGCTGCAAGTGTTGCTGGCGGCTGATTACGAGGTGCATTTGCTGGTCTCCAAGGCCGCTTTAATGGTTGCCGCGGTGGAAACCGGTACACCCTGGCCGGCCCAGCACGAGAAGCTGGCGACCTATTTGCGGGAGCGGCTGGGCACCGGGGGTGAGCTGATCATCGCTGGGCGGGAAGACTGGATGAGCCCGGTCGCCAGTGGCTCCGGCGCGCCGGAGACGATGATTGTCTGCCCCTGTTCCACCGGCACGCTGGCGTCCATCGCCACCGGCCAGTGCGATAACCTGATCGAACGCGGCGCCGATGTGGTGTTGAAAGAGGGCGGCAAGCTGATTCTGGTGCCGCGCGAAACGCCCTACAGCGAAATTCACCTGACCAACATGCTGACGCTGAAGCGCGCCGGTGCTCACATTGTTCCGGCCAGCCCGGGCTTTTACCACAAACCCGAAACCGTGGCGGACATGGTCGATTTCATCGTCGCCCGGGTGCTCAAATGCGCCGGTATTCCGCAGACGCTGCTGCCGCCCTGGGGTTACAGCGGGGCTGGCCCGGAGCCCGATACCGACTGATGCGGGTTCTGTTGCTCAGTGCCTATCACAGCGCCAGTCACCAATACTGGTGCCAGGGCCTTATGGCGGCCTTTCCGGACATCGACTGGACGCTCAAGACCCAGCCGGCGCGTCATTTCAGCTGGCGTGTAGAAGCCTCGGGCCTGCTCTGGGCCCTGGCTGATGACGCCGATTTCGAATGCGATTACGACCTGATCATCGCCACCAGCCTGAGCGACCTGACCAGGTTGCGGGCCTTTCGACCGTACCTGGCGGCCATTCCAACCTGGCTGTATTTCCACGAAAACCAGTTCGCGCACCCGCGCTCGGCTTCGCAAGCGACCGATCACCAGATCGGCTGGCAGTTCCTTAGCATTCAGAATGCACTCTGTGCCGACTGGGTCAGCTTCAACACCGGGTTTAACCGGAGCACCTTTTTAGCCGGGGCTCGCAAGCTGCTGCGCCGTTTCCCGGAAAAGCTGCCGGGCAACCCCATGGAACGCATCGAACAGCGCTCGGATGTCTTGCCTGTGCCGCTGACTGAGGTGTTTACGGCGCTGCGCGACCAGCCCAAAGAAGCCGATTTGATCGTGTGGAATCACCGTTGGGAGTGGGATAAGCAGCCGGAGCGGTTTTTGGCGGCGTTGCTGCAACTGCGTGACGCAGGCATTGATTTCAGATTGGCGATGCTGGGTTCAGGCGGTGGTCGGAATGCCGAGTTTGAAACCCAGCGGCAAGCACTGGGCAACTCGGTTGTGCGCTGGGGTGAGGCCACTCAGAGCGACTACCGGCAATGGATTGGACGGGCGGGTGTGGGCGTTTCAGCGTCGCTTCACGATTTTCAGGGGCTGTCGATGCTGGAGCTGGCGCAGGCCGGCGCTCAGGTCGTGGTGCCACATCGCCTGGCCTACCCTGAGGTGTTGCCTGACGCCCGCTTCTATACCGGCTCTGAAATCGACGCCCAACGTGATGTCGCCGACCTGACAGAAGTGCTGAAATCCGTGCTGACGGGCACTGGCGAAACGCCGGCTGCCAAGCCGGCTGTGCCTCTCTGGTCTAAGCTGGCCGGGCGCTATGCCGACCGAATGAACACTATTGCTTCAGAGTACGACCGCCGTCGACCGCTAATACCTGGCCGGTAACATAGGGCGCGGTCGCCAGAAACAGCGCGGCTTCGGCGATGTCGGTCGGGTTGCCCATGCGCGCCAGCGGGACGTTGCCGGTCAGCACTGCTTCATAGTCATCGCCTTCCTGCTCGGGCAACAAAATAGCCCCGGGCGCGATGGCATTGGCGCGAACCCTGGGTGCGAGATCCAGTGCGGCGCTTTTTGTCAGGCTGATCAGGCCGGCCTTGGCCGCGCCGTAGGCCGGGTGATTGGCCAGCGGGCGCAGGGCATGAATGTCGACCAGGTTGATGATGGTGCCCTCACAGCGTTTCAGTTCCGGTGCCAGCGCCTGAATCATCGCCATCGGCAGCAGCAGGTTGCTGTGCATCAGGGCGTGAATGGCGTCGTCGGTAATCTCGCCCCAGGGGGTGGGGAAGAAGCTGGAGGCGTTGTTGATCAGCACATCGACCTGGCCAAACACGGCAATGGCGTCATTAGCCGCGGCCTGAATGGTGGTTTGGGTGTCGAGCGTCGATTGAATGCAGGCGGCGGTCTCTGGCCGTGCCTGATTGAGCTCGTCGACCAGCGCGATGGCATCCTGTTCGCTGCTGCGGTAGTGAATAACGACCCGAAACCCGGCGGCATGAAATACCCGGGCGGTTTCGGCGCCCACCCGACGCGCGGCGCCGGTTAGAAAAACGACCGGCGCTGCGGCCGATTCCTGTGTGATGGTACTGCTTAGTCGGACCACGTTGCCTTCTCCTGCGCCACGGCGCGTACCCGTTCCCGGTTCAGCGCCTCGCCCAGCTCGGCGCCCTGATACCCCTGTGCGGCCAGATCGGCCGGTAATACCGACCCACAAGCCGCCAGACAGCGTTCAAACAATGCTGCCTGAGGGTACGGTTGCTGTTCCAGACCGGATCGTCCGCGGGCATCACATTCGCAGGCTTGCAGGAATTGCCGAAAGTGATCGCTCTGGCGAAAGGCCCCAAGCTTGTTCAGGGTTTTGACGATGGTCGCGGGGCGCAGTTCCCGAATGCGATGGCAATGGGTGTGATAGCGCGCGGTATGCTCGGCCAGCGCGGCGGCTTTCTTCGGCCAGCGCCAGTCGCTGGCGTGCTGGCGAATCAGGTCGGCCCCCAGGTCTTCGTGGCCCCGGTGCGAGGGCCAGTTGGTGGGTTCGGTGAGGGCTTTGCCCAGGTCGTGACTGAGCGTTGCGACCCGAACTTCAAGCGGGGCGTCCATCTGTACGGCGATCTGCAGGGCTTTGAGGGTATGAATGCCGGTGTCAACTTCGGGGTGCCAGCGCATTGGCTGGGGGATGCCGAACAGGGCGTCGAGCGCCGGGAAGACAACCTTGAGTGCCCCACAGGCGCGCAATACCTGGAAGAAGACTTCGGGGTTGGGCTCCATCAGGGCCCGGCTCATTTCCTGCCAGATGCGTTCCGGCACCAGGTAGCCCAGTTCGCCTTCCTGAACCATGTCGCACATCAGCGCCTGGGTGTCGTCGGCGACGCTGAAGCCGAGGTGGTCGAACCGGGCGGCAAACCGGGCGACGCGCAATACGCGCAGGGGGTCTTCGCGAAAGGCGGGCGAGACGTGGCGCAGCAGGCGGGCGTCGAGGTCGGACTTGCCGTGGTAGGGGTCGATCAGGGTGCCGTCGTCTGCCTGGGCCATGGCGTTGATGGTGAGGTCGCGGCGCAGCAGGTCGTCTTCAAGCGTGACATCCGGTGAAAACTGAACTTCAAAGCCAGTGTAGCCATGGCCCGATTTACGCTCGGTACGCGCCAGGGCATATTCCTCTTTGGTGCTGGGGTGCAGGAACACGGGAAAGTCGGCCCCAACGCGCTGGTAGCCTTCCTGTTCCAGTTGCTCGGGCGTGGCACCAACGACCACCCAGTCGTGATCTTTTACAGCAAGGCCGAGCAAGGTGTCGCGAACGGCACCACCAACGAGGTAGATATCCATGTAGGGTAAGCAGGCAAGCGTTGAGAATGTGATGCTAGTGTAGTGGAAAGTGGGCTATGGTTGCAGGGGGATCCGTGGCTTGAATTCGTGTCAGCCACCGGGTAGACCTATACGGGTGGTGCGACACATCGCTCGGCGTAGATCCATCCATGGAGCCTAGACCGCAGCATCCATGCTGCGGACTCCCCCGGCTAGGTCTACCCGGCAACTGACACTTGGATGGTTGCCAAATCTGAATCTACTGATTAAAACTCCATCGAGAACTGGGCGACCATGCCTGCGTCCTGAATCACTTCATCCCAGTCATCAAATGACTTGGGTTTGAACCAGCCAGTCAGATCCAAGCCAACACCCCAGGGGGTGAAACCAAAGCCAGCGGAAACAACATGGCTGTCTTCCACGCTCAGGTTGTTGCGATAGCCGCCGCGCAGCTTGAACCAGTTATAGGCGTTGAATTCAGCACCCAGGCCCAGGTAACGGGTCGGTACGCCGTATTTCAGCGGCTGGTTTTCAGTGATGTCCAGGTCGGCTGCCAGGGTGGTCCAGCGGGTCATGTGAGCACCGCCGACACGCATTTTGGGGCCAATGCTGACATCGGCGCCTGAGGTGGTTTCAAAGGTTTGCGGAATCAGGTCTTTGATCACCAGACCACCGCGTACCTGGCCATTTAATACATCTGGCCAGTTCTTGGCGACACCGACGTCTACGTTGGCGGTAATGACGTTGGTTGAGTTTTCTTCAATCAGTGTGGCTGTGTCACCAAACTCGTCTTCAGCTTCTTCAATGGTGAAGCGCTTTTCGAAGATGTTCAGGCTGACTAACTTGGGCGTAACACCGGCCGAGAACGACTCGCCCATGTATTCAAAATCTCGCGCGATGGTGACACCGAATTCTGTGACCGACGCACCGATGATTTCCAGTTCGGATTCAAAGTTTTCTAGCGCGGGGGCGTCTACTTCACCGTTTGAATAGTAGGTGCCGTTGTAGTTTACCAGTGCGTCTTGTTCGGTGTTCACATCCTGCTGGGCGGTATCCAGATTTGTGTACAGGGTATCCAACTGATCACCCCAGGCTTGAAGATCATTCTGGTAATCTGCATCCGCTTGCCCGCCTGGATAATCATTAGGGTCTGGCAGGTTGCCAATATGATCGGTAATGGCCTGGTTCGCTCCCGACAAGTCGACCATTGAGCCGCTGAGTTCAGTTGACTGATTGGTTAGCGCTGTCAAATCGTCCAGCAACAAGTCAATTTCATTAAAGTCGTTGTTGTTCAGAAATACCTTGGCGCCGACCGTTGTATTGTTGGAGATGTTCAGACCGAAGCTATAGCCATCGCGGGGCAAGCTGACGCTTATAAAGTCTGCACCCAACCCCAGGCTGAATGCTTTCTCATCAAACGACTGGAAGTCAGTTTTAGTGCTTTGCACGACTCGGTCGAGGTTGACTGCTTCACTGTTCGCTGTTGATGTCTTGTCATCCAGTGTGCCGGTATTGGTATTCAAACTGGTAGATGCGCTGTTCAGGTCGCCGAGGTTGTCTCCTGAACCTGCACTGTCGTTAAGCTGACCATCATCATCGATATCAGCGTTGACGTTATTAATGGCAGTATTCAGGTCAGTAACATCAGTTCCAATATTGGTCAGCACATCTTCCATGGAGTCGATACCCGCATCGACGTCACCAAACACCGCTACGCTGAACGCATCCGCATCAATGGTTTCAAACTGATCTATGGTGCCGCCTTCATCGGTGAAGGCTTTGCCGGAGGTGATGACGCCGTCGGAGTCGTCGATGGAAAAACGGAATGAAGGCAGTGTCATCGCGAAGGATGATTCCCGGCCTAACGCCGACAACAGGGCGGGGTTGAACGAGTGCACACTCGACAACGCGGCCGACGCTACCCCGGTATTACCCATGGCGTTCGACTTCGCATCATTCCCGGTAAAGGGAGTTGCCTGAGCGGCACTGGCAGCAATAACGGAGAGAGCAAGCAGCGTTTTCTTCATAAAGTGACCTTTTCGCGGTTGAACAGTGTAAAGCCATTAAGAGCATAGCCGGATCCAATGCCGCTCAACAGCGACAGGCCTGGTGAAGGCGCTTGAACAACGGTGCTGGATCAGCACATCCGGGCAAAAGCGGCTTCTGCGGGGGAACATTACGCTGCCCCGATAGAAGCTGTGAAGGCTTTGCCCCTGAGGCTTCACCACCTCATTCGGCAGCGCACGATACGCAGTGCCAGCGCCTTCATGGGTAAAATATAGGGGAAAAGCTCAGCATTTGTGAAGTAATTCACATAAAAAGACTGTGTTTGCTCGATTTTTGACCGTTTTTCTGACGTTTTTCCCACCCAAAAAGCTGACTGTCTGGTCGGGTTGGCGGAATATTGGCGACTTTCGCCCTCGGCTCAGTTAGGGCTAATGTCTTCTCGCTTCATGCCGATAAAACGGGAAATCCCATGTGTTGTATCGGTAGGCGGAGACCTTTATGAAAACCCTGTTCAAGTGGCGTTCCTGTGTGGTGGTGTTGGGCGCAGCGCTGGTATTGAGCGGCTGCTCGATGTGGCCCTTCGGTAACGATGATGATGAAGTCGAGGCCATTGTGGCCGAGGTTCGGGCCATTAACGAAAAGCTTCCGCCCATGGAACCCATGGTACTGCGCTCGACCGGTTACGGTGCCATTAACCCCAATTCACAGGGGCTCTCGGAAGTTCAGAAACGCCTGATCGCCATGCGCGCCTCCAAGCTCGATGCCTACCGCACGCTCGCCGAGCGGGTTTATGGCACGCAGATTGTCGGTAGTTCTACTGTTGAGAACCTGGTGGTCGAGAACGACCGCTTCAAAGCCTTTGTCGATACCCACATTCTGGGCGCCAAGGTGGTGTATCAGGACATGATGGCCGACGGCAGCTACGAGACCATGGTGGAAATGGTGATCGATGAGGGCTTCCGCAACTGTCTGGCCAACCAGCCCGCCGGCCGGCAAAACAGCCGCTGTGCGTCGGATGTGGTGTACGACGTAGATTCAATGACGCGTTCCCAGTTGCGTCAGCAGGGAATCGACACCACCGGTTCAGGTTTGTACTTCATTGAGTAATGTAAGCGGCTAAGTCACCCATCGAATAACACATCGCGATGAACCGTGCCCCCCGGGAAGCGGATGAACCGTCGCGAAGGAGCGTAGAGATGCAAGGTTTCATCGGTTTTATTCTGGTGTTTGCCCTGGTGTTCGGGGCCGCATCGGCAGAGCAAATGCCCACGGGTAATGTGGTGCTGGTTGATGCCGAAGGCCAGGCCGAGGTTGAGTACGATGACATCAACAGTGCCCGTATTCGCGCCCTGCGCAAAGCCATCGAAAGCGCTTCCATGCAGGTCAGTGCCCAGGTGCATAGCACCCAGGTCATGGAAGACGGCAACCTGACTGTCGACTACCTGCGCGTTAACAGCGCCGCCCAGGTGCGTGACATTCAGATCATGAGTGAAGGCCGTGAGGGTAACCTCTATACCGTGGCCATTACCGCCCGGGTCTCTCCCGACCAAGTGTGTGCCAATGTTATGGCCAACCACTACCGCAAGTCGGTTGCCGTTACCGGCTTCGCCATGGAGCACCCACAGCAGGCCTCCATGGGTCATCTGGGCTCAGTGGACCGGGGCTTGCCCGCCTACCTGGTCAACGGCCTGAACGGCGTAGCCGGCATGCGCGCCCTGAATGCGAACACCATGACCCTTTACCCGAATACCCACACCGCACCCACTCAGCTTTCCCCGCGCATGACGCTTACAAGCGCCGTCGATGCGGCCCAAAGCCTGGGCGTGCAGTTCGTCATCTCCGGCGTGATCCGTGACCTGGCCATGGAAAACCCCGATGCCCCGCGCGAACGCAGCTGGGATGGCTTGCTGGCCAGAGTGGGCATCGAAAAAGCCCCGCGCACCCGCCACTTTGTGTTTGATCTGTTCGTACACGATGGCCACTCGGGCGCCCTGGTTTTCCAGAGCCGCTACAGCACCCACGGCGACTGGAATGAAGCGCGTAATGCCCGCGTCGGCTTCGCCACCGGTAAATTCTTTACCACCGACTACGGCCAACACGTAAGAACCTTGCTCGACCAGGCCATGAGCGACATTCAACAAACCATTCAATGCCAGCCCTTCATGGCCACCATTACCCAGGTAAACGGCACCCGCATCTTCGTAGACACAGGCGCTTCCAGCGGCCTGCGCCCCGGTGACTTCCTGAGCGTTTACCGCACCAGCCAAAACTTCGACCGCCAGGGCGACAGCTTCTGGCAACTGAGCGACACCCGCCTGGTGGCTGAAGTGAAACAAGTGCAACCACACTTCGCGATTGCTGAGCTGTCAATCGGTACCGAACGGTTGAACTTGCAGATGGATGATCTGGTAATGGCGTGGTAAGAGTTTAATAAAACCTCTGGTGAGTCCCCCTCACCAGAGCATCCCGTAAACCACCATACATCAGCTCACCACCGCATATCACACCCCCACCGAACCCAGTAGGAGGCCAGTCCCCTGGGCGACAGGAAGCACCCAAGCCAGTGATCTACCCACTGCCAAAAAAGTCCCCCAAAAACAAATAGCTCTCCAACCCAAAACCAAACACAATTGCGCCTCCTGTCTTGCTAATTTCTGATCAACGTTCAAACTAAACATCAAAGGATTATTCAGCAAGAGCGAAGGCCAATGGGAGTCTGGTTTGAAACCGCATAACGAGATACACCTGGTGACCCTTACTCCGGGTGACCTTGATGAGGCTTATCAGCTTTATAGGGAAAGTCTGTTCGAGTTTATTGACCAGGCGTTTGGGTGGAATGAAGCATTTCAGCAGCAACGGTTCCGATCGTCATACCCCATAGATAGCTTGCGATGGCTAACGGATGTTAACTCGCAGCGCATCGGCGTATTGAGTTTCGTTGATAAAGATCAATCGCTGCATTTGTCTTTACTGTTGCTGTATCAGGCCCACCGGGGCTTGGGGCTGGGCAGTCTGGTTATGAAAAAACTGGAGGGCCTGGCCGAGGGAAGTGGACATAAGATAACCTTGTCGACGTTCAGAGAAAACAAAGGCGCCGTTGCTTTTTACCAGAAGCTTGGGTACCAGATCGATAAACAGGACGAGTACTTTTACGAAATGACCAGGGACTTGACGTTCCTGCAGCCAGATGCCAGGGAGTGATGTTGAATGTACATCCCGCAACATTTTAAAGAAGACGATCAAGAGACGCTTCAGCAATATATTCGTACCTACGTGTTCGGATTATTAATCGTTTCAGACGACGAAGGCATAGAAGCAAACCACCTACCTTTTCACCTAAGCGGCGGTGACAGTGGGGAACTGGGTCACCTGCATTGCCACGTGGCCAGAAGTAACCCCGTGTGGCAACGGTTGCAGCATGGAGCACGAGTTCTCGTCGTGTATCAAGGGCCAGATGCCTACGTTTCACCATCGTGGTACCCAACCAAAGCAGAGACCGGGCGAGTTGTGCCAACCTGGAACTATTTGGCCGTCCACGCAGAAGGTAAGGCTCGTGTTATTGAGGATCCTGCATGGTTGATTCGACACCTCAACCAGTTAACCGATCAGCACGAAGCAGGAAGAAGTGAACCCTGGTCGGTAGATGATGCCCCTGCGGATTTCACCGGACGTTTGGTAGAAGCTATCGTGGGTATAGAGGTCAAGATTGAATCCCTGACTGGTAAGCTGAAATCGAGTCAGAACCTGCCAGAGCGAAACAGAGCAGGAGTAAAGGCTGGGCTTGAGGCGGAAGAAAAGGCGCAATGCCGTGCTATGTCCGAGTTCATCAGTTAACTGCATCAATACAGACAGCCATTATGAACATTTCTCTGAATACAAACCTAACCACAGAAAGGCTAAAACTCCGGCCCGTTGATCTATCTGATGTGGATCTGGTGTGGGAGGTATCGCGGTATGAAGGCTTCACCGACGGGATGACGTGGGATCCTCCAGCGAGTCGACAAGAAATTGTTGAGATAACTCACCGGAACCTGGCTCACTGGGAGCAAGGCAAGGATTACGTGTTCACTATCAGTCTGTTGAAGCCGGCTTGCCCGATTGGCCGAGTAGGGTTACAAAAGGAAGATCCTCCCGACACGTGGAATATGGGTTTTTGGGTACACCCAGACCATTGGGGTAAAGGTTATGCATCGGAAGCCGCGCGAGCCATGCTGGAGTTTGGCTTCAATAGGCTTCACTCTGACCGCATAGTCACCGCCCATGCCACCTGGAACAAACGCAGCCAGAGGGTGATTCAGGGGCTCGGCTTCAAGTCTGTTGGGGTGAACCCTGCTGGTTTCTACAAGAATGGTAATCCTGTGGAGGAGGTTGAGTATGTGCTCAGGCGTCCCATTTAACTGTTTTATAAGCTGCACTGGCATAGCCAGCGCTAGAAACCTTTAGAGGCGTGGCCTGATATGATTGTACTGGGTGGTGCTTCCAGAGCAGGGAAAGGGCTTATATCCCAAGAATTAATGGTTCTGCTGGGCATACCTTATATGTCTATCGATCCTATTAAAATGGCTATCTCAAAGTCGATTCCCAGTTACAAGCTGAATACAGATGGTACCTCTGTTGCGGTATCAGAAGAGATGTGGCCGTTCATCTCTGCTTTGATTCTTAATTTGGTTGAGACAAATGTAAGCTATATCGTTGAAGGTGAAATACTGCCCAGTCATGTATTTGAGCTTACTAATGTCCATGGTGTTAGCGTGAGTTCCTGCTTTGTTGGCTATAAAGACATCTCGGTAGAAGAAAAAGTTAATCAAGTTCGTACCAACTCTGGTTACCCAAACGACTGGACTTCAGATTTAGCTGATAGTGAATTGAGGGAATTGATAACAGAAGGTGTTCAATACAGTAAGTACTTGTACGATGAGTGCCAGAAGTATGGTGTTCGTTACATCGATTTTTCAGAAAGCTTTGAAATTGGAAGAAAAGCCACGCTGAAATACCTTTTTGATGATTTTCAGCAATGGGGTCGGAGTCGGTGATTCCCCGGTCTGTACTGCTTCCTGATGCTCAGATGAATGGCCTCCTCCGAAAGATCGGGTGCTTATCGTTAAGAGCAGGTCATTCCTGAGGTAACCGATCTACCCATCGCCGACACCAATACAAACCCGCTAACCCAATCATCGCACTGCCCACGCCCTGGCCAATCAGCACGCCTGGTGCACCGAACCAGTGAGCGCCCAGCCACACGAAGGGAATGGTAAACACCGTGGCCTTGAGTACGTTAAACAGGGTTGAAGTTTTGGGCGCGCCCAGGTTGTTGAACAGGGCGTTGGTTACAAAGGTGATGCCGTTGAAGACGAACACCGCACTCAACCCCAGCGTAAACCAGCGAATCAGCTCTGCGGCCTGACTTGAGGCCTGGAACAACCAGATAATCGGCTGTGTTAGTGCCGCCAGAGCAAGGCAGACGACGAGGCAGTAGCGCAATACAAAGCGGACGGATTCAGTGAGCACATCGCTAACTCTATCGTAAGCGCCAGCACCCCAGTTCTGCCCTGCAATGGGCCCCACCACGCCAGATAACGCAAACAACGCAACAAAGGCTACTTGCTGCAAGCGGGTAATGATGGCGAAGCCAGCCACAGCGGCATCGCCGAACTGGGCCATGGCAGCTGTTACAAACGCCAGGCCGATGGGTGTCGCCAGGTTGGTGAGTACGGAAGGCACGGCAATGCTGCTGATGGTGGGGAAGTCTCTCGGTACCGCGTTCGCGCCGGGCCAGGATAGCATTCGGTACTGGTGCAGTTTGTACAGGCCATAGCCGAAGATGGTTAGCCGGGCAGCGGCGCTTGCAATGGCCGCCCCGGTCAGGTCGAGTTTCAGGCCGAAAATCAGAATCGGGTCGAGTATGGCATTAACGATGGCACCGCTCAGGGTGACCCAGAGCGCCCCCCTGGCATCCCCTTTGGCCCGCATCACGCCGCCAGCCGCCATCCCAATGGAGACAGGCACAAAGGTGGGCAGAATGATGGCGAGGTAGTTGGAGGCCTGTTCCAGCGTATAACCCTGGGCACCCAGTAACGCCAGTATCGACTCTCGCCACAGCCAGACAGAGCCGGCGACCAGGGTGGTAATGATGAGGATCAAAACGAAGCTACTGGCGATCAGTTCACGCGCACGGTCGACTTGGTTGGCACCCAAAGCCCGGGAGACGGTGGCACCGACAGCGATGGTCAGCCCAATGCTGAGCGATTGGCAGAAAAACAGGATGGACGCTGCAAAGCCAATAGCGGCGGCCAGTTCGCGTTCGCCGAGCAGGGAGATGAAGAAGAGGTCGACAAAATCGACCGCGAACAAGGCCAGCAGACCCAGCCCGCCAGAGACCGTCATGCGATGAATGTGGGCGGAGACGGGCCCGGAAAGGTAGCCGGCCGGGGCGTTAGAGGTGGTCATAAATTATTCCGGAAAGGTGATGGCTCAGGCACGATTATTGGTTTACGTGCCAGTTCAAGGCATGGTTCATCGGTATATTGGACTCAAGGCTATTGCTGGCATGCGGCAAGATGCCACATTTGGAGGGGTTGGTCACTTACTCGGCTGCGAAATGTTATGACGCCTGCCGCTTTCTGGCATTTCGAAAATGCCGTATAGCCGGGGGAATGGGAGAGGGGGTACGGACCATGCGGAAAGTTCTGTCATTGTTCACTTTGCCAGCGCGCCCTGAGCTTGGTTGCCAAACCTTGAAATAGCGGTGCTATCTCTGGGGTTCTACACCTAGCTCGGAACTTGTTGGCGTTGTTCCCTGTAAAATAGGGCTTCGACAGCGAACAGCTTACGAAAATTGGGTAGGTGCTCAACAAGATCCTTGTCGAGCCGGTGAGCTCACTCGACTGTGCACTGTTGTTGCACTTCTGCGGTTTGAGAGGTTCTAGAATCACGAATTCCCTTCAATTCGTTGGCACGCTCCATGTCACCTTCATCCATCGCGGCTACAATCGCTTGATAGTTCTCATAGGCGATGGTGCTTTCATAAAACAATACTTCATCTGATAAGTCAGAGAGCTGTGTCTCGAAGCACTCGCAATCTAATTGTGCAGCAGCTCCTTGTGCCGTACATTGCGTGACCATTCTTTGCCTGGCTTGATCGAGAAAGCCAGCTTCCACGGCCTGTTCGAACTTGGCTTTACGGTCAGTATCTGTATAGAACTCTTCCATCGTGGTTTGAGCATGGACTGATACGGTAACGATTGATGCGATACAGAATGCCAGTGCTTTCTGGCAGTATGAAAATGTCATGATTGCTCCTTATAGTGTATTGGCTGGGAACTCCTTTTTAAGACCCCATGCACAGATACATATAATGTCATCTGCTGCCGTTCGAGGCCATGACCTCCAATCAAATTTGTGATGCCGTTTGCAGAGATACCCTGGCCGTAATTTACATGATCCTTATCCATCAATCTTTCCCGGTATTATGGCTGTGTAATCCCTTTGGGTATACGCGCGTGGACCGCATTTTTGGATGCATTCTAAGCAGAATTCAGAAGGGTGAAGCCAAAAATTTTTTGGCTTTAAGATTGGCTTATACTATTCGCTCATCGGTGTATCCTTCTATTCTTTCTAATGTGAGAAATCGAGATGAGCAAGACATTATGTGCTCGTTTTTTTTATAAGCATTAATAAGTATATAATCATCTAACCTTTCAATCGTTAGATTGCAAACCATTCCAGGGCTCCATTTTAATACTTTGACATCAATGTCAACTGATTGGCTAAGTGTATATCTGATGGCGTTACACCCTCGTTCTTTCCATTTCTTCGGATACGTCATGGGTAAGGATAGGTAGTTACATGCGAGATTTACTGCAGGACCGTCGTGTAACAATATTGACATCAGCTCAATGTTTTCAGTGGAAAGTTCACCTCCTGTTACCATTTCTAATATCTTAGGGTTGGTTAGCAGCGAAAGAATAGTCATTTTTTACCTCTATTTAATTTTGGAAGCGTGCAATGTTACTTAAGTTGTATTGGCCCTAAATCACGCATCCAGCTAGCTGATTTTTAATTTTCTTAGCCACTTTTTCGCATCACCTAGCGCCATGAGAATTCCCGAGTGGTTCTCGCCAATCAGAAACTTCATGCTTTCATCAAAAAGTACAAACTCAATGTAATAGCTTAATTCCTCCAACACTTTGGGAACTTCATTCCCATGCTCAAACATAATGCCTCGTTGGTCATGACGTTCAGGGATTAGAAGGTAGGCTTTATTTTCTGTCATAAAGCTCGGTAGATACTTGTCGGCTTCATCGGTTTGCATCCCTTCACCATCGTAAAACTCAATCCCTCTAGACAGGCTGACCTTAGGGTAAAACACTGAGAACTTGCTTCTCAGGGTGTGTGCAAAGGTTTCGTCCAAAATCGATAATTGAATGCCATTCTGGTTGGCCAAGCCAACTATGTCTTCAAAAATATAGGAAAATGGTGGCTTTTTCTTCATAGTGGAGCCCTTGAAGCAAGAAAATTTTCAATAAAGAATGGCCTCTTGTTGAGGCTCACCTGAAGTTTAAGACCTCCTGTATGATTGTAACTTCTTTCGCATTCCCTGCTGTTGCATCCTCGTCATCTAGAGAAGCTGAAATTACATTCAGTATTTCAGAAGCCTTTAAAAATGCGTCGTTATCTGAAAGCTTAAGTTTTTTTGCATTTGGCCAAAGAATGATGATTCTTTTTTTCGTTAGCTCTTCTAGTCCGGACCATAGCGAATCTGATAGTGCATCCCAATTGTTATCGCTATGTAACATTGGGTCCAATGGCAGAGTGTTCTTCACTGCTTTAAAAAACTCAGTTCGACTGTTGATGTTCTTCGGTAACAAAAATAGTGTCCAGCTATCAAATATTGATTTTATATTATCAATATCAAGCTGATATACTTCATTCAGTCCAAGATTAAGTCGATTCACTATGATCACCTTGTGTGAATATACTGAGGATTTCCAGAGTCACGGTGGTTAGTCGAAGTGTAGTACTATTACTCGGTTTGCTCAGATTGACCACGGCGCTAGCAACTCGGACTTCCAGGCTATAAAATCGTCGATTGTATATAGAAATTCTTGGTCGGTGGCCAGTAGGTCCGCTGCGCCCAGACCCTCAAGCACTTTCCATACTGTATCATCAGTTTTACGAATGCTATCGCTATTGATGATAGATATAGCCCAGCCCGACACTTGCTTTCTGGAGATACTGCCCGCTATGAACTGATCCAGTATATTAAGTATCTCTATTCGTTTAGGTAATGACTGTTCCAATATAGTATCCGTGCTAATTGCATGACTACCATGATTCGGCTCATGGAGCAGAGAATGGTTCTGGTATGGCCCGTTCTTCACATCTTTATACAGGCACTGGAGTCTATATATTTGTTGGGCTGAGCGTCAGTTCTTTAGCGCAAATTTCAACCCATCCGGAAATGCCTTTTTGCATACATTCAACATCTAACATAACGATGCTACCTACAAAATCGACAACTAGAACATCACTCTCTTGAGAAACGACTTTTGCAGCCAATATGTAGTGATTGTCAGTTTCAACGATTTTATAACCCATATCCTGAGCAGCACTAACATTCACAGTCCATTCCGAGCAATCGTCAATATCGAGCTCAACATCAAGTGATTCTCCGACCAGAGGTAAGTCACCCCGCCAGATCGCCAAGCTTACTCCTGCAGAACACTTGAAGCGAATTTTTGATCCATTTTCGGTACTAAGAACCTGTATTTCCATAATTAACTAATCGGGAGTGAGATTCGAAAAGTTGTGTTCTCAAGTTTCATGATGCTCTTTTAGGGCCGTAGTGTCGATGCAGGCTCGGATACAACCTTGTTTCAAGACTGTTATGATCCTGCTAACGAGAGGGATGATTCAACGGAAAACCAACCCTCGAGTGAATGAACGTAGCAGTTGTGTTCCATGTCTTTCCGTAAGTCTTGTGGCCACTACTCCAAAGCTATTTCTCAGGTTTTTGTGTGCCCGAGTGATCTTAGGAAAGCCATGTAGCTTGGTAGTCCTATACAGTAAAATTACTAGATATTGCCAGAGTTTCTCCTCCATCATATTCACAAAAATGACTAAAGTGAGGTTTGATAACCTCAGTTAGTTCAGCTCCAAACATATATCGCATACCTGGCGCTTTCCAATAGACCATATCCAATTCCAAGAGAGCGAAGTCGATGTCGCAAATTATTCCAGATTGATCAGGAGTGAATGTGAAGATCATGTGTGAGTCGTGCGAAATCAAAGTTTGCTCTACAGCACGGTTAGGGCTCCTTGGTTCAGATAAATTGCTTAAAGTAACCTTTAGGTGATCAATCCTTGACCAGTCAATTCTCCCAGACAAAGTCCACTCTAGAGAATCTAAGTATGAATAAAATTCCCCTATGATGCTGGCAGGCACGATATGTGCTTGGTTCGCGGCTATTATTCCTTTGATGTGTTCGCTTTCTATATACATTAAATCTCTCTAAGGAAAGTGCTCAAGCAACTGCAGGAAATCATCGTATGTTCCTCCGGATACCTGATTTGCGTTAAAGAACCAATTGCCACTGACTTTAATCTGTGATCTCTATCTTAAAGTCAGTGGCAATGATCTTTAGCATCTGATCGTATGCGGATAGGTAGTACAAATTGAAATTGGTTGAATATGGTCGGAAGCTGCCGGTGAACCCATCTGTTTGTATGTCAAAGGAGGATGTTATTTCGGTTTCCCAGTCACACTGATCTATGTCTTGGCATTCATATGCTACAGGGCGGTTGAAGATCAAAACGAAATTCAACCAGTCCTTGCCTGTTTCATTGTCACTACAAAGTGCTCCATTTATCGTGCCCTCAACTGATAGAGATTGGCCTCTTATTTCATGAGTTATCCTGTCAATATATATCCCATCTCGACCATTAATGACTCCTACGGGAGTTGTAATGCTTCTTATCATTCCTGTCATTGCCGGACTCCAGGTAGCCCACCACCATTTGCAGTGCTAAAGCGTCTATTTAGGTTGATATTATTAAGTTCTTCCACGGTAGCCCATCTTGAGTTGACATGTACATTGGCGACTCGCGCAGCATACAAACGCCGATTGTCTATGCTGAATACACTATGTTCACCTACCCCTTGGGCTGCCAGCTTGTCTTGTACCGTATTGGGTAGATCACGAAAGCGAACTATGCGTATGGGTTCAACATTTTGTGCATAGCTGGGGTCGTTCTTGAGCCGCCAAACCAGATCGTTAATGTTGTTGCCATCCTCAAATTCTGGGTTAATGCTGTTCTGACTAAATTGGATAGTTCTCGAATCCCTAAGAAATCCAAGTTTAGGGCATTCTTTCGAGCTCAAGCCCAGCGGGTCAACGTAGCCAATAGGATTTAGGGTGTATTGGTATGCGTTGAGTCCACCCAGCAACCCAATAGGGTCCTGAGTTAGGTAACGACCAGAAAGCGGATCATAGAACCGATAACAGTTCTGGTACAACCCCGTTTCGGCATCCTCATATTGCCCTTGTTGGCGAAGGCCAGGATCGAACGGAAACCCAGTCACCGGGTGGGTGAGTGCGACCTTGGTGTCTCTGGTCTTCCCATAAATCTCGTGATCGCTACTCCACACCTCTTTCCCGGTCTCCCGGGAATACAGCGCCTTGGGCGTGCCTGCATGATCGCAGTCTACATCATGAAGCCCCAGTTTCTCGTCCCACAGTGCCACCGGTACGTGGGTGCCGAGTTCGTAAAAATACACCCGGTTGTTCTTCGGTTTGAAGTCGGTGCCGATGTGGCGTACCTGGATTAGGGTTTGGCCCTGCCAGACGTAGGCTTCGCGGTAGCGTAGTTTGAACTCGGCCGGCTCCGGTTTTTTCTCCGGTTGGTGGCGGCTGTATGGGTTTATAGGTTGTTCCGGCTCGGGGGTCACCCAGCCCTGGACGGCTTTGTCGATTCTGCGGCCGAGGGCGTCGTAGCGGAAACTTAGGCGTTGTTGCAGGACGCCGTTTTTGTAGTCTTCTATGCAAATCAGTTGGTGTTTGGCGTTGTAGCTGAGCCGTTGTTCTAGCTTTTTATTGGTGCCGCGTTGAATGCGGACCAGGTTACCGTGTTCGTCGTATTCAAAATGCCGGTCGCCGTGGAACGGGAGGCGGTTGTCGAGCAGGGTGTCCAGGCCTTCCGGTAGGCGGTTGCCGGCCGGGTCTGTCTGTTCTTTGTGAACGGTTCGGGTGCTGTTGCCCAGGAGCCGTTCTTCAACTTGGGTGAGTTGATCGATGGGGTCGTAGGCGAAGCGGCGTTGGCCCCGGTGTTGGTCGTCGATCCGGTTGATGCGGCCGTGTTCGTCGAAGCCGTAGCGGCGGTCTTGCAGCGCGGTCGGCGTTGGGTTGTGCAGTGCCTCGGTTGGGTCTTGCGTGGGCCGGTCTGCGTCGGTCGCTTTTATACGGCGGTAACGGCTGAGGCGTTGTTCGGGGTCGTAGTCCCACAGCAGTTGGTGCGCGCCCTGGTGGCGTTCGGTGACCTGGCCCAGTTTGTTGAGCCGTTGCTCCAGCAAGGGGGTGTCGGGTTCGCCCCAGCGTTGTGGTTGGTCGGGCAGGCTGACGCCGATGCGTTTTAGGGTGCCATCGAGGTGCCAGTTGTAGCATTCCTGCCAGCCGGGTTGGGTGAAGTCGTCGTGCAGGGTGGGCCATTTCTGACCGCTGAGTTTGGCGACGGTGGCGCTGTGATGCACGTTGCTCAGCTGCCCTTGAGCATTGTAATAAAGTTGCTGGCGGTGGCTGTAGGTGCGCACCTGGTTCATCCAGGCGGGGAAGTCCTGGCCGATGTGGTCGAGTGTTAGGCGGCCTGCAGCGTCGTATGCAAACTGGTGGTCGGCGTGTTCGTTGCGGGCCTTTATCAACTGCCCTGTGGCGCTGTAGTGGTATTCGGTCCAGGTAGTGGCGTCTGGCCGGTCGGCGTGTTGGTAGTGCTCGCGAATGAGTTGGCCGAGGGCGTTGCGTTCGAAGGTGGCTGTTATCGGGCCTTCGCTGAGGCCGATGAGGTGGCCGGCGTCATTGTAGTGGTAGTCGGTGGTGCGGCCGTCGACGCCGATTTCCCGGGTCAGGCGTTCGCAGCCGTCGTATTCGAAACGGTGCGCCTGGCCGTTGCCGTTGATGACGGCGGTGAGGTTGCGTTCGGTGTCGTACTGGTAGCGAATTTCCTGGCCGTTGGGCAGGATTTTGGCGTCGGGCTGGGCGAAGGGGCCGTAGCGCAGTTGGGTGGTGCGGCCGCCAGGGTCGGTTTGGCCGATTAGGCGACCGGCGTTGTCGTAGTCGTAGCGCCAGGCCTGGTTGTGTTCGTTTAGTTGGGTGATCAGCCGGCCGTGGTCGTCGTATTGGTAGTGTTGTTGCTGGCCGTTTTGGTCGGTGCGGGTATGCAATCGGCCCTGGTCGTCATAGTCGAACCGGGTGTCGGCTATGGCGGTGATGCGTGGGTCGGCCAGTAGATTGGCGGCGCGTTCCTCGGGCAGCCGGCTCCAATCGTCGGGAAGCGAGGGAGCTGTTTCGCCTTCACGAGCGTCAATCACCAGGCACAGGTGGCGGGCGAGTTGGCCGCTGCGTTCGTCCCAGAGGTATCGGTTTTCTCTGCCTTGTGCGTCCCGGTGGGCGATCAGGTGGTCGCCCGCGTAGGCCCAGCGTTCCTCTGTGCCGTCCGGGTGGCGTAGGGCGGTTAGTTGGCCTTCGCTGTTGTAGTCGTATTGGGTGCGTTGCCCGAGCGGGTCGATGATCTGGCTCGGCTGTTGGCTGTCGTTCCAGTAGTGCAGGCGCACGTCGTGGCCGAGGGCGTCGGTGCGTTTTACCAGGCGGTCGCGGGCGTCGTACTCGAAGCGGGTAGCGTTGCCGAGCGGATCGGTGTGGGCTTGCAGTTGGCTCCGGCTGTTGTATTCCCAGCGCTCAACTGAGCCATCTGGCCGGGTGCGTTGCGTCAGGTGGCCTTCGGCGTCGAACACGAAGGTCTCGGTAAAGCCACGGCCGTCGGTTGAGGTGCTGGTGCGCTGCTCGGGGTGCCATTCAAAACGGTAGTCGTAGTCGCCGCTGTCGGCGTATTGGCGGGTGCAGCGGGCGGTGGGGCCGGTGCCGTCCCATTCAAAGCGGAAGGTCAAGCCGGTGGCGGTGCGTCTTAGCCGAAACAGATGGTGGTGGTAGCGGTAGTGTTCCACCTGGCCACTGTGGTTCCGGGCGGCAATGAGGTCACCGTTTTGGTCCAGTCGGTAGTGGGCCAGGGTGCGCTCGGGGGTATGTTCGTGTGCTCGACCGCTGATGAGGTGCCAGCCGTGCCGACCGGTGTGGAAGTGTAGCCGGGCACCCCAGTTGGCGGTGGCGCGAATCAGGCGGCCCAGGCCGCTGTCGGTATCGTCGTGGTGCAGTGCCCAGCGGTGGGTGCGGTCTGGCGTGCTCAGTTGGCTTAGCCGCCACCGGTCCGGTTGCTGAGGGTCGGGCTCGAAGTGGTGAACCACGCCTGCCTGACGCAGGCTGAGGGCGTCGCCAAAGCGACTGATGACTGTACCGTTCTGGTTGCGCCAGCGTTGGCGGTCTGCAGGCAGTGGAAAGCGGATGGACGCGCCTTCGGCATCCCGGTGTACCAGTTCGCCATCTTTTAACGTCAGGCTCTGGTCGAATGGGTGGCTCCAGCCGAAACCGAGGTCTCCCTTGCGAGCGCTGGCGGTGCTGCGGTAGAGGCGTTTCCACACCAGGGGCAGCGGGCCGCCGAGTTCAAAATCAACCTTGGAAAACAGTTCTTCCCCGGTGAGCATGTTGATCGGGTCGCCGCAGGTGGTGCTGTTGGCTTCGCACAGGGTGGATTCGTCGGTTTCGGTGGTGCTCTGTGAGTGGGTCTCTGTTTCGTTGGAGCGGTCCAGAGTTGCGGTCGGAATGCTGGACTGGCCGGTGTGGTTCTGTTCCGGGCTTTGCAGGCGAACCTGGTCGTAGCGTCGTTCAATAATACCCGTCGGCAAGACGTGATAGATGCGGCGCAGTGTGCCAATGCAGTCGGTGAAGTAACGGGAGTATTTGATCGCTGCAGCAGAACCGGCCACGGCTGCTGCTGCGCCGGCCGTGAGTGCGGTGGCAACGGCGAGCGCTATCGCGAACAGGATATCGAAGGCGAGGGCGCCCAGGGCTTCGACCTTCTCGACTGTGCTCATCGATTCGAAAAAGCGTTTTGGGAAGCTGACCAGCAGGTCCCAGGTCTCTTCGTCGGTAGCCAGCCACTTGAGCACGGTATAGGCCTTTTGGGCCTGATCCATGGCGTGGCCTGCTTCGGTGACTACATAGGCGAAGTCGTCTTCGAGTTCTTCCAGTGAATAGCCATCGGCCAGTTTTGAATACAGTGCGCTGCTGGCACTGGCCAGGGTGTCGGCAGTGCCGGTGACGATATCGACGGTGGTGCTGGCCAGGTCTTTGGTGCTGTCCCAGAGGGAAACCATGAACGCGCCGGTGAGGATCAGCCCCTGTTCGAGGTAATTACTCTCGGCCAGCAGGTCATCCATGATCTGTTTGCGGTCGGAGCGTTCATTGATGATGTTGTCGAGCAGGGTGGCCAGTTCTCGGCGCAGTTGGGGCAGCCGGGAATGATCGGCCTGATACAGAATGGTGGCTTCGCCTGCGGGCAGGTTGTACAGCGTAGCTTCCCCTTGTTCATTCAAGCGGCCACGGTATTCCTGGTTCTGCAGGGTGACGGTGTATTGGATGTCGGGCACCGGCTCGCCCTGGTCGTCGAGGTAGCTCAGGTGCAGGTCGTGATCGGTGCGGGTGCCTTCTGGCTGGTAGGTTTGAATCGCCTCGGCTTCTTGCTGGTTTGCGGAAGGTCGGTCGCCTGCGGGTGCAGCGGTTGAGCTGCTGCCGGAGCGAGCGGTTCGGTTTGGGTTGGACGGTACTTTTTCCAGGCAAACCCAGCGCTCGGTTGTGCCGGCAACACGGCCCCGGGTTGCTTCCCAGCGGCCGCGCCGGTTAAGGGTAAAGAAACGGGTGCGCTCATTGGCCGTCAGATAACGGGCTTCTTCGGGGCTGAGCAGAGTCCAGGCGGACCAGTGCGGGTTCAACTGGTTGCGAATGGCCGGGGGAAGGTCGGCGACAGCCTGGCGGTTGCCTCTTGGGCGGACCGGTTCGGAAGATGTACCGGATGCAGAGGCTTCATTCAGCGGATCGTTTGAATGTTGCCAGGCGTTATTAGATGCCCCGGCGGTGTTGTCACCCCAGGGGTCGTAGCTGAATTCGTCGCTCATGCGTCCTTGTGTCCTTCTAGGCTTCCGTGCGACAACGTGCTGCTTGGAATCGGTTCGAAATATCAGAAAGCGGGGAGCTTACCGGGGTGTTCGTTCTAGACCAATGGTGAGGGGGGAGGCGGTGCCTGTTTCTGTGATGGATTGCACGAAGTTTGTGGGAATTGGTTTTATTGCTGGGGGAGTTTGAGAACCCAGTGTGTTAGATAGGAAGCGTAGTTTCTGTGGCGATAGGTTGGCGTCATTGGTTGGTTTTGCTTCCTGTCGCCCAGCGGACTGGCCGCCCACGAGAGACAAAACTGAGGGCTTTTAGCCCTCGTTTCTGAACACGATGCCGGTGGTATCGCACTGCCAGCGTTCGCCGCTGTCCATGTTCATCAGGGTTAAATAGTTGTCCCAAACGTAGCCGGTATCGAGGGCGATGATGTCGTCGTTGCCGGTTTTGCCCATCAACGCGGCCCAGTGGCCGAACAGTAAGGTGTGCTGGCGAGTGGTTGGCCATTGGAACCAGGGTTTCATGCCGTCGGGTGGGGTGTCTGCACCCTCTTTGTTGTCGAATTCCAGTTCGCCGCCCGGGCCGCAGAAGCGCATTCTGGTGTAGGCGTTGGTGATGTAGCGCCAGCGGTCCAGACCGGTCAGGTCGTCGCTCCAGACATTGGGCTCATTGCCGTACATGCCCTGAATGAAGGTGTTGAACTGGTTGTCATCGGCCAGCACGGCTTCCAGTTCACGGGCCCGGTCAATGGCTTGCTGATCGCTCCAGTTCGGCGGAATGCCGGCGTGGGTCATCAGCAGTTTGCGGGTCGGGTCTTGCAGCAACAGGGGTTGCCGGCGCAGCCAACCAAGCAGCTTGTCGGCGTTTTCTGCGTTGAGAATGGCATCGAGATCAGGGTTACTCTTGCGCGGTTTGTCGCTGTGGGCGAGCGCCAGCAGATGGAGGTCGTGGTTGCCGAGTACGGTTTGGGCCGCATCGCCGAGCCCTTTGACCAGGCGCAGGCAGCCGAGTGAGTCTTTACCCCGGTTGACCAGGTCTCCCGCGAGCCAAAGCTGGTCTGCTGACGGGTCGAATTTAACGGCCTCGAGCAGCAGTTCGAGCGGTTCGCGGGAGCCTTGCAGGTCCCCAACGGCGTACAGCGTCATGAGCCCTCCGCGTCACTCAGTGCATTGGCAATGTTAACAAACTGTTCGATGCCCAGGGTTTCAGCGCGTGCGCCCGGGTTGATACCGATGGCTTCGAGCTGTGCATCGCTGATCAGGGTTTTCAGGTTGTTGCGCAGGGTTTTGCGGCGCTGGCCGAAGGCCGTACGCACAACGATTTCGAATTTTTTCGGGTCTTTGGCCACAAACGGCAGCGTCTTGCGCGGGTTCAGGCGAACGATGGCCGATTCAACTTTGGGTGCCGGAGTAAAAGCGCCCGGCGGTACCGTGAACAGATACCGCGCTTCACAGTGGTACTGCATCATGATGCCCAGGCGGCCATAGGCGTTGTCGCCGGGCGCGGCGCACAACCGTTGCACCACTTCTTTTTGCAGCATGAAATGCATGTCGTGGATTTTATCGGCGTAGTTGAGCAGATGAAACATCAGCGGTGTCGAGATGTTGTACGGCAGGTTGCCGACCAGACGCATCGGGCGTTCGTCCGTTACCAGGCTGCCAAAATCAAAACTGAGGGCGTCGGCTTCGTGAATGCGCAGGTTTTCAGCCCGAAAGAACCGGGTACGCAGAATCGGGATCAGGTCGCGGTCGAGTTCCACCACATCCAGTTCGCCACCGGTGGCGTCGAGCAAGGGTTCGGTTAATGCGCCCTGACCGGGGCCGATTTCAATGACGTGCTGGCCGGGTTTGGGGGCAATGCTTTTGACAATACGGTCGATGATGCCGGCGTCGTGCAGGAAGTTCTGTCCAAATCGTTTGCGCGCTTTATGCATGCGAATGCTGGCTCCGGTGGTTGGCCATGGTGAAGGCGGTGGTGAGGGCGACGGCAAGGGAGCCATCGCTGGCGCGGCCGGTGCCGGCCAGGTCGAGCGCGGTGCCATGGTCGACCGAGGTGCGAATAAACGGCAGGCCAAGAGTGATGTTGACGGCGGCGCCGAACCCCTTGTATTTCAAGACCGGTAGGCCCTGATCGTGGTACATGGCAAGCACGGCGTCGGCACGGTCGAGGTAGTGTGGCTGGAATAGCGTATCGGCCGGTAGCGGGCCTTCCAGGCTCCAGCCCAGCGTGCGCAATTCATCCAGTGCCGGTTCAATAATCTCGATTTCTTCCCGGCCCAGGTGGCCGCCTTCACCGGCATGAGGGTTAAGGCCGGTGACCAGAATATGCGGTGCCGGGCAGCCAAAATCCTGAATCAGGGCGGCGTGCAGGACGGCGGTGACGCGTTTGATTTTATCGGCAGTAATGGCCCCGGGCACGTTACTCAATGGCAGGTGAGTGGTCACCAGGGCAACGCGCAAGCCTTCGGTGGCCAGCATCATAACCACCTGCTCGACCCCGGCTTTGGTTTCCAGATATTCGGTATGGCCGGTGAAGGGAATGCCAGCCTCGTTGATCACGCCCTTGTGCACCGGGCCGGTAACCAGAGCCGCCCGATTAGCCAGGGCGAGGACAATGGCGACATCCAGGGTTTCCAGCACATAGGCCGCATTGGCCGGGTTGAGCACGCCGGGTTCACACGGGGCCCGCAGCCGAACCGGCAGTACCGGAAGCGTGCCGGGCGTGTGGCTGGTTAGCTCAGCGGGCGAGTGAATTTCCTGCAGGGTAATGTCGAGCCCCAGCAGGGTGGCGCGCGATGCCAGCAACCCGGGGTCGGCAATGGCAAACCATGGGCCGTCGTGACGGTTCAGGGCCTGCTTCAGCACCAGATCGGGGCCGATGCCGGCCGGTTCACCGGGTGTAATGGCCAGGGGCAGTGTCAAAGCCGAACCTCAACAAAACTCTGGGCTCTCAGCTCTACCAACCAGCGCTCCAGGGCTTCCTGGTACTTGCGCTCGGACAGGGTTTCACGGACTTGCTGGCGCAGGACATCGAGGCCAATGTCCTGGGTGCGCTGGTCTTCAACCCGCAGAATGTGGAACCCGAATTCGGATTGAAACACCGGGCTGACTTCGCCGGTCGGCATCGAACGTACCTGGCTGGCAAAGGCGCGTACAAAATCTTCGGCCTGGCGCCAGCCGAGGTCACCGCCTTCGCCCTTGCTGCCCAGGTCGTCGGTGAACTGGTTGGCCAGGCTGGCCATGTCTTCTCCATCCTGAATGCGTTCGCGCAAATCGGTCAGCAGGGTTTGAGCCTGCTCTTCGTTCAGCACCACGTTGGGCCGAATCAGAATATGGCGAACCCGGTACTGTTCTACCTGAACGGCGCGGCGTTCGTTTTTACTGATCAGTTGTGCCAGGTGCAGGGCATCGTCGCGTTCAACCAGAACGGCTTCATCCAGTTCCATTACCGGAACCACGGTGCGAAACACGCTGGGCAGTTCATCGACCTTGCGCAGCCCCAGGTTGCGGGCTTCCGGGTCGTCGTTCAGGCGCTGGCCCTGGTTAAGTTCGTCGCGCAGTGTGCGGGCGGCGTCGGCTTCGTCGGGGCTGAAACGGCGGTAGGCCAGTTCAAACTGGGCTTCGGCCATCGACTGGCCTGCCAGCGTATTCAGATAGCGCTCTACTTCACCTTCAGTGACCCGAACGGTACGGCCAACATACTGGCGGCGAACCTCACCGATGGTCAGTTCCTGTCGTACCTGTTCGCGCACGGTCGGGAAGTCCTGACCGTTGCGTTGCAAGGTGGCGATGAACTGCTCCAGCGACATGTCGCGCTGCCGGGCCAGGCGGTTCACGGCCTCGTTCACTTGTGAGTCGGTTATGCGCAGGTTGATGGAGTCGGCCAGTTGCAGTTGCAGCCGTTCGAGTATCAGGGCGTCGAGTATTTGCCGGCGCAGTTCATTTTGCGGGGGCAGTACACCGGGGTTGCTGGCGTACTGATCGCGCACCGACTGGGTGCGCTGCACCAGTTCATTGGCGGTCACCACGTCTTCGTTGGCCACGGCAATAATGCGGTCGAGCAGCTCTTCCGAGTGCGCGGGCAGACTTAACCCGGCGATGACCAGGGCGCAGGCACCCAGGCGGTTAAACAGGTGAAACACGGCAAAAACTCCCAGTAACATAAATAGAGTGTGGCAACGTCGCCCGTCAGCGTCAGCGAGCGTCGATGGTTCAGTTAACGGTAATTGTACAGGCGGCCCCGGTAACCGGGCACTTTTTCATCCAGTAAACTTTCGACATTACCGGTGCTGCCGCCCAGGCCTTTGAGGGTGACTTCAAATTTAACACCCTGTTCCGCCCGGCTGGCAAACAGGCCGGTGCCGATGGTGTCTTCATCTTCATCCGGCACGCTGTTGTAGCCGACCAGGCGCAGGTTCCAGCAGCAGCTGTCGTAGTCGATGCCGTACACCAGATCGGTGTAGGCGTAGTCGTCGGTCACGTTACCGTCTTCATCCAGCGGACGCGACCAGTTAGCGTACCCAATGAGGGCCAGGTTTTCACGCACTGTCCAGTATCCGGAGGCGCCAAAACTCTGGTAGCCCGCCGGCGATTCGTCCGGGTCGGGCCGGTCGCCACTGATGGCCAGGCGAATGAAGCGCCGGTCGCTGGGCAGAAAAGTCACATCCAGGCTGTAGGCCTGCAGGTCCAGGCTCTGGTGTTCGAACTGAGCGCTGGCATTGAGGTTCACCTGGCGGGTTGGCGCCCAACGGGCATCCAGGTAGTTGGGGCTGTATTCCGGGCTGAAATCCGGGTCTTCGTCGGCGGTCGTTTTCTCGCCCACTCGCTCCTGACTCAGCTTGATACCTTTGCTGACCCCCAGAAACGCGAGTTCACGGCCGCTCTGTTTATCGCGCAGCCGGGTATCGAGGGCGGCGCTCAGGCGGTTCATGTCGCCAAAGCGGTCGAGCCCTGAAAAGCGGGACTTGGTGAACAGTGCGAAATCGTTGTCGACCGGGCTGGTGTTCAGGTCGGGCAAGGCTTCCTGATCGACAAAGGGGGTATAGGTGTAGTGCAACCGCGGTTCAATGGAGTGCACCCAGACATTGCTGCCGGCGGCGTAGGGGCGCTCGGCTATCAAGCGGCTATCGACGGTGGCGCGCCAGTTAACGGCATTGGGGGTGGCAGTGAACTCTTCCGGTTTATAGCTGAAATCCGGGTCGACCGTGTTCGATTGCTGGTAGGCCAGGGCCAGGCCTTCCAGTTCGGGACGCAGGTATCCCCATTCGACATCCAGCGGGTAGCTGAGGCGGGTGTTCAGGTAAAACCGCTGAGAATCGGTGGCCAGGTCGAGCTGGGAGGCGCTCAGACTATCTAGCCGGTCGCTGTCGAGCTGGCGGCTGAACAGGCTGTAGGTGCCGGTTGCGCCCAGGTTCAGATTGCCTGGCAAACTCAGGCTGTTGTAGCGCAAGCTCAGTTCCGGCAGGCGTTTCAGATCGTGACTGGCCGCGCTAACGTCGTCGTCTTTGGGTTCCTGCCATTCGGCAAGCACGCTGGGGGTAACATTGCCGAAGCGGGTGCTGGCGGTCACTTTGGCCGTTTGGAAGTTCTCCGGGCTGTCTTGAACCGGGGTGGTGAACGCCGAGCCGAACCTCAGGGTGCCGGTGCGGATCTGATGACGCAGGTTCAGGTTCAGTGTCTGGTCTTCGACGATGTCGCCGCCGTCGTTGAAGTTCTGGTCGTAGCGAATGTCGCTGACCCAGCGGGTTGAAAGGTCGTAACCAGTGGCGTCTCCCAACTGGCCGGACTGGCTGTGGCCGAACGCCCAGCGACGCGGAGCTTCGGTATCGGCATCCAGGGTGTCGTTGGGTTGAGAGACTTGCACGTCAAGATCGGACACGCCGTTATGGTCTTCCGTCAGGAACCGGAATTCGTTGCGCGCGAGCAGACCCAAGTCTGAATAATAGTGCAGGGTGAAGGTGTCGTCGTAATTCGGTGCCAGGTTCAGGTAATAGGGCACGGAGAGTTCATTGAAACCGGGGTTTTCAGTTGCCAGGCCGTAGGTGCCGGCCAGAAAGCCACTGCGTCGCCGGTCGTCGATGGGAAAGGAGACATAAGGCACATAGAGCACCGGGACCGATTTGATCTGGAAGCGGGCGTGCCAGGCTTTGGCGATGCCGGTATCCCGGTTCACTTCGAAGCGGGCAGCGCGAATCTGCCAGCCCGGGTCTTGTGGCATACAGCGGGTAAAGGCGACGCTCTGGCCGGTCAGCAGGCTCTCGCCCTGGCGCGACATGCGGTTGGCCTGGCCGTGCAAATCCTGATCGTGGAGGGCAAAATAGGCGTCGTTGATATCGGAGCTGCGCTGGTCGAGATCGAGCTGGGCGGTGTTGCCGCCCACCATGGCGCCCAGGGTGCGCAGCTGCACATTCCCCATCAGTTCCCCGGTGCCGGTACTGCGCTGGTAGGTAATTTCATCGGCCTGAAACTGAAAACTGTTCTGGCGCGCGTTGACGTTGCCTACCAGGTGGGCTTCGTCGGGCGTGAGCAGGCGGCTTTCATCGAACCGGAAAAACAGCGGGCTTTGTTCGTCGGGCAAGTTGGGGTCGACATTGGGGTCTGAGCGCAATGGGTCGACAAAACCACCGGGGCAATAGGGTGCAATGCCCGCCCGTTCGCGTGCCGGCAGCTGATCGTAGGTTCGCCAGTCGGTCAGGATGCCCTGATTGTCAGAGCTCGCTGTACTTTCGGCCCAGGCGCCGTTACCCGAACCGGTTGCTGTCAGGCCCAGGGCGAGCGTCGCCCAGAGGGCGCTGTGAAGTCGGTTTGGTAGCGGCATACGCCCATGAACAGTGGTCAGAGTCAGATGCGGGCATAATACCGGAAAGGGGCTGGGGGGCATACCGTGGCGGTGTGCAAACGGCCCGGATCGGGTTAAGCTGGAACGCCGTTGGTCAGGCGCAGTATCGCTGGCCTTGGCATTAGGCTGGCTTTTAGCGGGTCGCCGACAAACGCGGATTTTCACGGGCTTTACGCGCAACAGAGGAACAGCAGGGTGCAGTGGTACGGAAAAATCATCGGCGGTGCCATCGGTTTTTACACCGGTGGGCCGATTGGGCTGGCCCTGGGGCTGTTGCTGGGTAATGCGTTCGATCGTGCACGAAGCCAGCCGGGTAACCCCTTTCACGGTGACGACCGGCGCGGTGTGATGCAAACCGTGTTCTTTCAGGCAACCTTCCGGGTTATGGGCAAGTTGGCCAAGGCCGATGGCCGGGTCAGTGAGCGCGAGATTGAACTGGCCCGGCTGGTCATGGACCGGATGGGCCTCGACGCCACGCAACGTATGGAAGCCATGCGTCTGTTCAACGAAGGCAAGTCACCCGAATACGACATTATGCCGGTGCTGGAAGAGTTGCGTGAAGTGATAGGCCGCCGCCAGACGCTGAGCCAGATATTCCTGGAGATTCAATTGCAGACGGCCTATGCCGACGGCAACCTCAGTGCCAGTGAGCAGCGGGTAATTCAGTTAATCTGCAAGGCGCTGGGTTTCAACAAGTGGCAGTTCGAGCTGATCAACCAGCGCATCCGGGCTCAGGCTCAGTTTCATCAGTCGAGTCAGTCACCGAGGCAGAGCGGGCCGAGCATTGAGCAGGCCTACAAAGTGCTGGGGGTTGAATCCGATTCATCCGATGCGGAGCTCAAGAAAGCCTACCGCCGGCTGATGAGCCAAAACCACCCGGACAAGCTGGTAGCCCGTGGCCTGCCCGAGGAAATGACCGGTGTCGCCAAGGAAAAAACCCAGGAAATCCAGCAAGCCTACGAGATGATCAAACAGGCCCGCAAGGCGGCTTGATCCCTTGAAAGTCGTCGGTCTGCCGCTACTACCTTATTTCTGACCAATCAAAGAGTTTATTGTTTCTATGCCTATTTTGACTGATCGATTGCAAGCCGGTACTACCGGCGTCCCCCTCACCGTACTGGAAAGCCGTGAATTCGAAACCTGGGCGCAGGGCCGGCCGGAAGCGCAGGTTGCCTGGCTGCGTGCCAGTGGATTTACCGGCAAGGGCCTGGCGCTAGTGCCAGGTGAGGGCGGGTCGCTGGCTGAGGTGCTGCTAGGGGTGGCGTCACTCGATGACCCTTGGATTCTGGGCGATCTGGCCAAGCGCTTGCCGGAAGGCGATTACCAACTGAAAGGCTCTGATGAGTTTCTCGACCGGGCGGGGCTCGGTTGGTTACTGGGGACTTACCGGTTCGATCGGTACAAGAGCAGCGAGCCGGTGAAAGCCCGGTTGCTGATTGAGGATGAGCAGCGAGTTGTGCGTCTGCAGCAGATGGCGCAGGGAGTCGCGCTGGTGCGTGACCTGGTGAATACACCACCGAACGATATGATGCCCGAGCATTTGTCGGAAGCAACGCAAGCGCTAGCCGCGCAGTTCGGCGCGCGGTTTACCGAGCTGGTTGGTGAGCAGTTACTGACCGAGAACTACCCGACCATTCATGCCGTCGGTCGTGCCTCCGTTCATGAACCCCGGCTGCTCGACCTGCGTTGGGGCGATGCCGGGCACCCCAGGGTGACTCTGGTAGGCAAAGGGGTGTGTTTCGACAGCGGCGGCCTGGATATCAAACCGGCGGCGGGCATGCGTTACATGAAAAAAGACATGGGTGGCGCGGCCCATGTGCTTGGACTGGCGCATATGATCATGTCGCTCGAGTTGCCGGTGAATCTGCGGGTGTTGATTCCTGCGGTGGAAAACGCGGTTTCCGGTAATGCTTTCCGGCCGGGCGATGTGCTGAAAACCCGCAAGGGGCTCACGGTTGAGATTGATAACACCGATGCTGAAGGTCGGCTGGTGTTGTGCGATGCGCTGGCAGAAGCCGATACCGAAACCCCGGATATGATCATCGATTTCGCGACCCTGACGGGCGCGGCGCGGGTTGCCCTGGGCACCGAGCTGCCCGGTTACTTTACCGATGCCGATGCCCTGGCGCGGGATCTGAATGCGGCGGGCAAGAAAGTCAGCGACCCGGTCTGGCAATTGCCGTTGCACACCCCCTACGACGATTTCCTGAAAAGCGAGGTGGCCGATCTGGTCAACTGCGCCCCATCGCCTTTTGGGGGCGCGATTACCGCTGGCTTGTACCTGAAGCGTTTTGTCGAGCAAACGCCCTGGGTGCATTTCGACATCATGGCCTGGAACCAGCGCGCCTTGCCGGGTCGCCCGGTTGGTGGCGAAGCCTTTGGCGTGCGGGCCGTGTTTGAGATGCTGGAGCAGCGCTACCGGTAAGGCCCGATATCAGTTGGCCTTTTTAAACGACCCCGGCCCGAATTGCCCGGCCAGTTCGACGAAACTGTTCAAATAAGGGCTGTTGCCCTCTGCGCTGCGGATGGCGGCGTAGAGGGTGCCATGCAGGCCCTTTTCGCCGAGTGGGCGCGATGTCAGTGAGGTTGTCGGTTGCTGGGAATAGTGCAGCACCCAGTCGGGCAGGGCTGAGATGCCCCGGCCACTGGCCACCAGCAGCAGAATCACTGCAGTCAGTTCAGACTGGCGAATCGACTTGGGTTCAATACCCGCCGGGCTCAGGAAGTGTTTGAACAGGTCGAGCCGGTCGCGGGAGACCGGGTAGGTGATCAGTTGCTCGGTTCTCAGATCTTCCGGGGCAATCCAGGTTTTTTGGGCCAGGGGGTGGTCTTCAGCCATCACCAGACGGCCTTCGTAGTTAAACAGGGGCCGGAATTCCAGGTCGCTGGCTTCTACCGGGTCCGATGAGATTACCAGGTCCAGTTCGCCTTCACGCAAGGCCGTAATCGAATCGAAACTCAGGCCGAGGCGAATGTCGATATCGACCAGTGGCCAGGCTTTCTTGAACCGTTCCAGCACCGGCATCAGCCAGTCGTAACAGGCATGGCATTCGATGGCGATGAACAATCGTCCCGCCTCACCACTGGCCAGCCGGCTCAGTTCCTCCTCCACATCCGCCATGCGCGGCAATACCTGGTCCGCCAGTTGCACCAGCTTGTAACCCGCCGGGGTCAGCCGAATGGGCCGGGTATGGCGCATGAACAGCGATATATCGAAATGATGTTCAAGGCTTTTCAGCTGGTGTGACAGGGCCGACTGGGTAATGTGCAGTTGCTCGGCAGCCCGGGCGAGGTTGCCGCAACTGGCGATGGTTTTCAGGCTGTGCAGGTGGCGCCGCTCCAGAAACATATGAATCCTATTTGATAAATTCGTGAAAACTATGAGATAGACTTGAAATTACGACATGGTCACACTCTGCCCTCATTGAATCAACCGTCAATTAGGGATTTGTCATGACTGTCGCACACACGCTGGGATTCCCGCGCATCGGCGCACAACGGGAACTAAAATTCGCACTCGAAGCCTACTGGGCGGGCGATCAGGACCAGGACGCCTTGCTGGCCGTCGGTCGCACCCTGCGTCATCACCACTGGCAATTGCAGGCCGATGCCGGGCTCGATGCCGTCACGGCGGGCGATTTCTCCTTTTACGACCAGGTACTGGATACGTCAGCGCTGTTGGGTGTGGTGCCCGAGCGTTTTGGCCACACGGGCGATCAGGTCGAACTCGACACCTATTTCCGTATGGCCCGTGGCCGGGCGCCTTCCGGCAAGCCAGCCGCCGCCTGCACCATGACCAAGTGGTTCGATACCAACTATCACTATCTGGAGCCGGAAGTCCGGGCGGACCAGGTGTTTACGGTCAGTACCAGCGCCCTGTTCGATCAGGTCGAAGAAGCACAAGCGGCGGGGCATAAGGTTAAACCCGTTATTCTGGGGCCACTGACCTGGCTGTGGCTGGCCAAACCGGCCGGTGACGACTTTGATCGGCTGACGCTGCTGGACGGGTTGCTGGATACCTACGCGACGATTCTGAACCGGCTGGCAGACCAGGGTGTCGACTGGGTTCAGATCGATGAGCCCGCACTGGTGCTGGACCTGCCTCAGGCGTGGAAAACGGCCTATGAACAAGCCTATCACCGGCTGAAGTCAGCCCCGGTCAATCTGCTGCTGGCTACCTATTTTGGTGCGCTGGAAGACAACGTAACCCTCACCTGTAATCTGCCGGTTGCGGGCATTCATATTGATGCGGTCAGTGCGCCGCACGAGGTGTCCCAGGTCGTGGACTGGTTGCCGGGCCATAAGGTGTTGTCGCTGGGTTTGGTCAGCGGTCGCAACATCTGGCGAACCGATCTGGACCAGGCGTTGCAAACGCTGAAAACCGCTCACGCCAAGCTGGGCGACCGCCTCTGGGTAGCGCCGTCGTCATCGCTGCTGCACGTGCCTGTTGATCTGGCGCAGGAGACAGAGCTGGATGACGAACTGCACAGCTGGCTGAGTTTTGCGGTACAGAAACTGGATGAAGTTGTGTTGCTCAAGCGTGGCCTGGCCACGTCACCCGATGAACAGACGTTAACGGCGTTGCGGTCTTCGGCCGACGCGGTTCAGCAACGTCGACAGTCGTCCCGCTTGAAGGTGGCAGAAGTACGCGACCGGCTGGCCAAACTCACGGCGTTGACGTCCGCCCGCGCCGAACCGTTTGGCAAACGTCGGGCAGCCCAGCAAGAGAAGTTGCCATTGCCACTGTTTCCAACCACGACCATCGGGTCATTCCCGCAAACCCCGTCGATTCGCCAGACACGTCGGGATTATCGCCGGGGTGAGTTGTCGCAGGCGGAATACGAACAGCGCATTGAAACCGAGATTCAGGATACAGTGCGCGCCCAGGAAGCTTTGGGCTTGGATGTACTGGTCCACGGTGAGGCCGAACGTAACGACATGGTCGAATACTTTGGCGAGCAACTGGATGGCTTTGCCTTCACCCGCTTCGGCTGGGTGCAATCCTACGGTTCGCGCTGCGTCAAACCGCCGGTGCTGTTCGGTGATGTGCAGCGCCCGGCACCGATGACGGTACGCTGGGCACAATACGCCGCTGCCCAAACCGACAAGCCGATGAAAGGCATGCTGACAGGTCCGGTGACCATTCTGAACTGGTCGTTCGTGCGCGATGACCAGCCTCGTTCCGATACTGCCTTGCAGTTGGCGCTGGCATTGCGTGATGAAGTGCTGGATCTGGAAGCCGCTGGCATTGGCATTATTCAGATCGATGAGGCGGCGTTGCGTGAAGGCTTGCCATTGCGCCGTCGTCACTGGCAGACGTACCTCGACTGGGCCGTCGGTGCCTTTCGTCTGACCGCCAGCGGAGCTGCCAGCGACACCCAGATTCACACTCACATGTGTTATTCGCAGTTCAATGACATTCTGGGGTCCATCGCCCAGATGGATGCGGATGTGATCACCATCGAAACGTCGCGGTCCGACATGCGCCTGCTGGAAGCCTTCAAGGCGTTCGAATACCCGAATGACATTGGCCCGGGTGTGTACGACATACATTCGCCCAACACGCCGAGTGTTGAACAGATCATCGATCTGCTTGAGCAGGCCGCCAAGGTCATTCCGGCGCAGCAACTCTGGGTAAACCCGGACTGCGGCCTGAAAACCCGGCGCTGGGAGGAAGTGACCCCGGCTCTGGAAGCCATGGTGTCGGCCGCCAAGGTGTTGCGTCAGCGTTTTGCCGAGCGCAGCCCGGCGTTGGGGCAGAAAGCGAAGGCCTGAGTCCTATATTGTCTACGCCCGTTCGCCCTGAGCCTGTCGAAGGGCCTTGGGGAGTAAGATTAGCCTTCGGTTGAATCCCATCCCCAAGGGGGTTCGACAAGCTCACCCCGAACGGAAACTGGCAAGGCCGTTATTTGCAGGGTCGTGCCACTTTCGTCAGCACAGCAACCAAGGTACACTGCCGGAACCGGCGCGGATGGCTTCTGACCGTCCCCCGGTTCCAATAAAACCCGATTCAAGCAGCAGTGTCGGCGTCGGAGTCGCAGGTTCGCCCTCGACCGGTCGGCTGTATTGGCAAAGTCGCTTACCGGCGGCCTTGCTTGAATACGCGCTGAAGATCGCTCCAACTTCGGGAAGAGCGGCGTTCTTGAGTCATAGCGAAGGTGCTCACCATGACACAAGCTGCGCATGAGCCGGAAATGCTGTCCGGCGGCGAAATGCTGATCCGATCGTTAAAAGACCAGGGCGTTGAATTCATTTACGGGTACCCCGGCGGGGCCGTATTGCACATCTACGACGCCATTCACAACCAATCCGATGTAAAACACATTCTGGTGCGCCATGAACAGGCGGCGACGCACATGGCCGATGCCTATGCGCGTGCCAGTGGTAAGGCGGGCGTGGTGCTGGTTACGTCTGGCCCCGGCGCGACGAATGCCATTACCGGTATTGCGACGGCTTATATGGATTCGATTCCGATGGTGGTCATTACCGGCCAGGTGATGAGTCACCTGATCGGCGACGATGCCTTCCAGGAAACCGACATGATGGGGCTGTCGCGGCCTATCGTTAAGCACAATATCTCGGTACGTGACCCGGCGGATATTCCGACCATCGTCAAAAAGGCGTTCTATATTGCCGAGAGCGGCCGGCCGGGCCCTGTGGTCATCGACATTCCGAAAGACATGACGATGCCCAACGAGAAGTTCCCGTACGAATACCCGGATCGCATCAAGATGCGCTCCTACAACCCGGTCAAGAAAGGGCACAGCGGTCAGATTCGCAAGGCGGTCAATGCCCTGCTGCAGGCCAAACGGCCCATCATCTACAGTGGCGGTGGCGTGATTCTGGGCAAGGCCAGCAAAGAGCTGACGCAGCTGGCGCGCCAGTTGAATTACCCGGTCACCAATACGCTGATGGGTCTGGGTGCCTTTCCGGGAACCGACCGGCAGTTCATCGGCATGCTGGGCATGCACGGCGCCTATGAAGCCAACATGACGATGCACAATGCCGACCTGATTCTGGCCATTGGCGCGCGCTTTGACGACCGGGTGACCAATAACCCGGCCAAGTTCTGTCCGGACGCGACCATCATTCACATCGATATCGACCCGGCCTCTATTTCCAAAATCATCCAGGCGGACATCCCCATTGTCGGGCCCGTCAAGCCGGTGCTGAAGGAAATGCTGGAGCAGATCGAGCAATCCAAACTCAGGGTGGACGATGAAGCCCTGGGGCTGTGGTGGGAACAGATCGAGGAGTGGCGCCAGCGTCACGGCGGCCGCTACCGCAGCGACGATTCTGAAAAAATGAAGCCGCAGCACGTCATTGAAACGCTGTGCAAGATCACCAACGGCGATGCCTACATCTGTTCCGATGTTGGCCAGCACCAGATGTTTGCGGCCCAGTACTACAAGTACAACAAGCCCAACCGCTGGATCAACTCCGGTGGCCTCGGCACCATGGGCTTTGGCCTGCCAGCGGCGATGGGCGTGCAGCTGAACTACCCCGATGCGGCGGTGGTCTGTGTGACCGGTGAAGGCTCGATTCAGATGAACATTCAGGAACTGGCGACCTGCAAGCAGTACCAGTTGCCGGTTAAGGTGTTGTGTCTGAATAACGGCTATCTGGGCATGGTTCGGCAATGGCAGGACATGAATTACGAGTCCCGCTATTCGAACTCCTATGTCGATTCGCTGCCCGATTTTGTCGCGCTGGCCGAAGCCTATGGTCACGCCGGGATTCGCATTGAATCGCCCGATGAACTGGAAGCCAAACTGACCGAAGCCATGGCGATTACCGACAAGGTAGTATTTATCGATGTCCTGATCGATCCGGACGAGCACGTCTATCCGATGCAGGTTCCCGGCGGCTCTATGGCCGACATGTTCCTGAGCAAGACGGAGAGGACCTGATCATGCGGCATATTATTTCAGTACTGATGGAAAACGAAGCCGGTGCACTGGCCCGGGTTGTTGGCTTGTTCGCCCAGCGCGGCTACAACATCGAAAGCCTGAACGTGGCCCCGACCGATGATCAGACGCTGTCGCGGCTGACGCTGGTCACCAAAGGTGAAGATCGGGTGGTCGAGCAGATAACCAAGCATCTGAACAAGCTGATCGAAGTGGTCAAGCTGGTCGATCTGACCGAAGGCTCGCACATAGAACGCGAGTTGATGATGGTCAAGGTTCGGGCCACCGGTGCCCAGCGCGAGGAAGTGAAGCGTACCTGCGATATCTTCCGCGGCCAGATCATCGACGTGACACCGACGACCTACACCATTCAGGTGACCGGTAACGAAGAGAAGGTTAACGCCTTTATGGATGCGTTGAGTGGTGCGACCATTATGGAGGTCGTGCGCACCGGAGTATCCGGCCTGGCGCGGGGCGACAAGACGCTGAGTCTGTAACCCTGGCCTCAACCGGGCTGAACAGGCGGGCTTGTCCCGCCTTTTTTCGTTTTTGCAGCCAGTGCTAAACTCGCCGTCTCAACAGGAGGCCGTTGATGACACTTTCGGATGAATTCCTGGCCCGGCAGGGCGATGAACTAGCGGCGCTGAAGACACGACTGACGGAAGAACTGGCCTTTTACAAAGAGGCGTCGGCTCCGGTCACGCTCGATCAGGCTCAGGTCGGACGGCTTTCCCGCATCGATGCCATTGGCCAGCAGGAGATGCATAAGGCCGCTGCGGTGCAGACGGAGCAACGCCTGCGTCGGGTCGTGGTGGCGTTGCGCAAGCTGGAATCCGGCGACTATGGCTGGTGTGATCAATGCGATGAAGCCATTGAGCCAAAACGACTGGAAGCCCAGCCCGAAGTGATATTCTGTTTACGCTGCCAGGGTGCCAGTGAAGCTCAGTGATCGTCGCGGTTGGCGCGCCGGTTGCGGGGTTTAACTACATAGGTCTTTTTGTTCTTGCGGCGTTCACGCAGGGTGATACGAATCAGCCCGATCACCAGCAGGGCCAGCAGCGCGCCGATGATCCAGGCAATGGTGTCGCATAACCACTCAGGGTCGCAATTCATGCCAATCTGAATCATTATAACCTCCTAAATGAGTGATAGCGGGTTTTGGGTGCACGATGCACTGAATGTTGTACGTTATCGTAACATTCCGGGTTTTAGCTAATTGCTAACAACATACGCCACAGAGGTAAGCGATTGCACGACGTCGTTTTATTTGCCCGCCAACCTATCTTCGACAGCACTCAACAGGTGTTTGCTTATGAACTGCTGTTTCGGCAAGGCACCGCCGTACAGGCAGATTTCAGCGATGGTGATCTGGCCACCAGAACCGTCATGCTCAATGCCTATACCCATACAGATACCTTCAAGACGCTGAACAACAAGCCGGGTCTGGTTAATGTCACCAAAACCATGCTCAATGCCTTGCCGGATATTCTGCGCGATACCATGTACATTGAGGTCCTTGAAGATTACCACGCCGATGACGACCTGGTGCCACTGCTTCAGGGGCTAAAGGATCGGGGCTTCAAACTGGTGCTCGATGATTTCGAGGGGCGGGATTACCGGCCCGAGCTGATCGATTTGGTGGATATGGTGAAAATCGATGTGCTCGCCACCCCGCCGGACGCCATACAGCCATTGCTGGACCGATTGCGCCAGCACGACATCACCCTGGTCGCGGAAAAAATTGAAGACCATGCCATGTACCAGACCTGCCGCGACCAGGGGTTTGATTATTTCCAGGGTTATTTCTTTTGCCAGCCAGAGACCATTCGCGGTCAGCAGGTAGACCCGGACAGAATGGGCATGCTGATGCTGCTGGCCGATCTGTACCGGTCTGATGTGGACATCAATACGATCTACAAGCACGTTCAGCGCGATACTGTTCTATCCTATAAGTTGTTGCAGCTGGTGAACTCGGCGTTTTATCGCCGGGCGCAGGCCATTGAATCCCTGCACCAGGCCGTCATGATGCTGGGCTTGGACCGCATTCGCAGCTGGGTGACCCTGATCAACATGGGCCAGTTGTCGGACAAACCCGGTGAGCTGCAGCGTGAAGCACTGACCCGGGCGTTTTTTTGCGAGCACCTGGCCACCGAGCGGCCCGGTTTGACGGCTCAGGCCGGGTTTACCGTTGGCTTGCTGTCAGTACTGGATGCCTGGCTCGACCGCCCGATGCACCAGATCGTCGAACAGCTACCCTTCACCGAAGAAGTGCGCGCTGCGCTTACACGGCGAGAAGGACCTCTGGGGGCTATTCTGGGTATCGTCGTGGATTACAGCCACTCTCGCTGGGATGCCTTGCCCCGGGGATTGCTGGATTCGGACGAGGCCAAACAGTTGCAGGATGCGTATTATCAGTCGGTGCTGCGAGCCGATGAAATGCTCGATTGAGCAAGTACCGGCCCCAACATCGGGGTCGGATGTCGAGAACAGAGGGGCACAATGTTTACACTGGTGCAACACCCGGATAGCTGGATTACCCATACCCAGGCCCATCAGGTTCACAGCCTGAAACGCATGCCCGCGCAACCGGACGAGACCCGTTCGTTCAGTCGTGGCACGCTTTCCAAAGCCGATACGTCAAGCTGGGCACTGATCAAACCAGTAGAAGGCGTTATCGGATTGTCGGCCGAGGGTACGCGCCTGTTTGCGCTGGAGACCGACGACTGCTGGTGCGGCCAGGTTGGCGAGGTGCTGGAATGGTTTCAGGAAGGGGCGGTAACGCTCGATATCTGGCACTGGTCCAGCATTGAAGCGACCGATGTACCCACCCTGATCGGTGGCTTCAACGATGCGGCCCTGAAACTGGCGCTGCACAATTCGAAAATGCCCCAGGATCCGGCGCCCGGGTTCGAATTCTTCAAATCCGGAGATGTCATCATCCGCGAGGGCGAGCCGGCCGATTGTGTGTTTACCCTGATCGAAGGGCGTGCCCGAGTCATGCGCGAAGGCGTGCAGTTGGGTGTTGCGCGGGAAGGCGAAATTCTCGGGTTGCAGGCCATGCTCCTGCACTCAACGCGCACTGCTTCGGTCATTGCCGAAGGGAATTGCAGCGCGGTCAGGGTCGATTACGACAAATTTCAGCATTTGATTGCCTCCCGTCCCGAACTCGTACTCTCAACGCTGGAAACCATGGCCAAACACATTGAACGGATGAATACCCGTTTGCTGGAGGCCGGGTCGGACCCTTCCTGACCAGCCAGCTTGCTGACAGGCAAAAAAAGCCCGCCGGATCGGCGGGCCAATGCTCACTCCCTTTTGGGGACCTCACTGAGACCGGTTAAGGTCCCGTCTGCCATCAGGCTTCGACGAGACGCTTCATATCCGTCATGTAGCCGCGCAGTTCTTCGCCAATCCACTCGATGGGGTGGTTGCGAATGGCGGTGTTTACCTTGATCAGCTCAATGTTATCAACCTGGCCGGATACAGCGCCCAGGCCCTTGCCGATGACATCGGTGCCGACCTTTGGCATGAAATGTTCGGCCAGCAAAGGAACGGCCGCGTTGGCGAACAAATAGTTGCCGTATTCGGCGGTGTCACTGATCACCACGTTCATTTCATACAGCTTCTTACGCGCAATGGTATTGGCGATCAGCGGCAGCTCGTGCAGCGATTCGTAATAGGCGCTTTCTTCAATGATGCCGCTTTCGACCATGGTCTCGAACGCCAGTTCAACACCGGCCTTGACCATGGCGACCATCAGAATGCCGTTATCAAAGTATTCCTGTTCGTCCAGGTCGTTGGCCGACACCGGCGTTTGTTCGAAGGCCGTTTTGCCGGTGGCTTCACGCCAGCCGAACAGGTCTTTGTCGTCGTTGGCCCAGTCGGCCATCATGGTTTCGCTGAAGTGGCCGCTGATGATGTCGTCCTGGTGTTTCTGGAACAAGGGGCGCATCAGTTCCTTGAGTTCTTCCGACAACTGGTAAGCGCGAATCTTGGCCGGGTTGCTCAGGCGGTCCATCATGGTGGTGATGCCACCGTGCTTGAGCGCCTCGGTTACGGTTTCCCAGCCGTACTGCACCAGCTTGCTGGCGTAGGTTTTGTCAACGCCTTCGGCAACCATCTTGTCGAAGCACAGCAGCGAGCCAGCCTGCAGCATGCCGCAAAGAATGGTTTGCTCGCCCATCAGGTCGGATTTCACTTCGGCTACAAAGGAGCTTTCCAGTACGCCGGCACGGTGACCACCGGTGGCTGCAGCCCAGGCCTTGGCGATCTCAAAGCCTTCGCCTTTCGGGTCGTTTTCCGGGTGAACGGCGATCAGTGTCGGTACACCAAAGCCACGCTTGTACTCTTCACGCACTTCGGTACCCGGGCATTTCGGGGCAACCATTACGACCGTGATGTCGTCACGAATCTTCTGGCCGACTTCGACGATGTTGAAGCCGTGTGAATAGCCGAGGGTCGCGCCTTTTTTCATCAGCGGCATCACTGTCTCAACAACGTTGCTGTGCTGTTTGTCCGGCGTCAGGTTGACGACCAAGTCTGCCTGGGGAATCAGGTTTTCATAGGAGCCTACCTGAAAACCGTTTTCGCTGGCGTTCTTCCACGACTGGCGTTTTTCATCAATGGCGGCCTGGCGCAGGGCATAGGAAACATCCAGACCCGAGTCACGCATGTTCAGGCCCTGGTTCAAACCCTGGGCACCGCAACCGACGATGACCACTTTCTTGCCCTTGAGCACGTCGCACTCATTGGCGAATTCAGATTTTTCCATGAACCGGCACTTACCCAGTTGGGCTAGCTGCTGGCGAAGATTCAGGGTGTTGAAGTAATTGCTCATGCTGTGTCCTGTAAACGCTGAAGGTGGTTTATCCACCGTTGCAAGGGAGTGTACAGAAGTGGGAATGTTGCTGGAAATGAATTGTTGGCAATCAGGTGTTGCTAAAAAGGGAATAATACCCGACCCCCAGGACCAAACCGCTCAGCCTAAACAGAGACCGCTTGCTACCGGATAAAACCGTTTGTCGTAACAGAGACTCGTCATCGAGTCGCACCGTTAGTCTGGCGTTCAACATAGCCTGTGGAGCGAATTCGTGACGTTGAAAAGAACGACCCTGTTGCTGGGCCTGGTAGTGAGCTGTGCCGGTCTCAAAGCGGAACCGGCGACACCTGCCGGAAGTGAAGCCTATAGCAACGCAGTATCACCAATCATCGGGTATGGCCCGGTCTATGGCACTGTCCTGGGCGCCGCATGGTTCCGGTATCCGGCCCCTGGAGCAGAACTGGAGCGTCCCGTCTACCGGGACGTTTTTATACAGGGGACGGTCGGGGGGCAGTTCAATTTGCAGATTCGCCGGCGTCAGCCCGATCTCTGGCCCGAGTGGGAACATTCACTAGCTCTGTCGGCAGATAACTTCTTTGACTATGAATTCCCCGATGGTGCCTCGGATTATCAGCGTTTTGATCGCTGGCGCCTGACGCTGGAAAACGAAATGAGCCGGACGATCAGCGGTCCGTTGTCGGTGTTGGGACGCCTGTCGGTTGCTGGTCGGTTACACGAACGCGATGGTGACGACGTGAACGCCTACCCGGGGCTGGGCCTGCGTTGGGATAGCCGGGATACCGGAATCAACCCCCGGCGGGGCACCTATGCGGAGATTGCCGCCGATGTTCAGCCGGATGCTTTGCACAGCAAGCAACTGGATCAGACAGGCTGGCGTGGCGGACTGGACGTTCGTCGCTACTTTCCTCTGCCCGGTGCCTCGGTTTTGGCGCTGCGTTTTGAAGGCAATGCCACCGACGGTGAGGTATTTGATGCCGCCCTCGGTGGCGATACGCAGTTGCGAGGTTATGTAGCCCGGCGGTTTGTTGGCGACTCGAGCATGGCCGCCCAGGCCGAAGTCCGATTCCCGCTGATCAGTTGGGTATCGGGTGTCGCCTTTGCCGAAACCGGTTGGATACAGGACGGCCATCATGCTGAAACTCCCTCCAGTATAGGCGGTGGTTTGCGATTCGGGTTGCCTCCCGATGGCGAGATGAAGGTGCGCGCCGACCTGGGTATGTCAGCCGAAGGCGATGTTCAATTCTTTGTCAGTTTTAATCAGGTGTTTTAGATGCTGAAGCCAAAGACATTGCTGAATATCGTCACTGGCGCTTGTCTGCTGATGATAACAATACCAGCGGTTTGGGCATTGGACTGGCGGCTGGACGCTGAGTGGGAGGCAAGCCGGCAGGACACCGTATCGGCACCTCTGGCATTGGTCGATGCCAGCCCCTTTGCCTGGTCGCAGCGCTATGATCTGTCGTTGTCGGATGCCGGTGCCGGACTGGATGTGCGCTTCGAACCCGATAATTCAGGAGGCACCGAGCCGGAATGGACGGTCAGGCAGGCGTATTACGATGCCGGGCTGGGCGACTATGAAGTGACGTTGGGGCAAAAACATCTGCACTGGGATTACGGCTTTCTGGCCAATCCGCTCAACTGGGTGGGGCCTGCTGATGGCCGCGCGGAATTTATGGCAGAGCCGCTGGTGTCGGTGCAACAGTTTCGGGGTATCAGTACCGACCAGGCGGTCTGTACGCTGCGCCTGGAAAATCAGCAGGAGCTTTGTCTGGTGCGAACCCAGGGGTTTTCCGGTGCCGTGGACTGGCAGGTGGCGGCGGGTTATGAGGCAGGCTGGCAGCTGGGTGCCGGTGCATCCTGGGTTCCCGGTCAACGCTGGGAGTATCATGGGTCGCTGACCTGGTATGAAGCGGCGCTGCAGCGAAGCTATCGGAATGGCCGGCTGTTAACAGAGCACGAATCCGCCTGGAATATACTGGTTGGAGCCAGCACCAGCGGCCAGGGTGGCTGGCAGCTATTGCTCGAACATCATCTGGATACCCGGGCACTGTCAGCGGATGACTGGTCACAGGTACGGCAGGATCTGGAAGCAGAGGCTGATGGTGCGCTGGCACCTGCCTGGCAGGGCGAGCCGCTGACGGCGCACCGCTCACTGGTCCGCCTGACGCAAAACTGGAACGACTGGGACCTGACCGGAGCACTGATCGGGCTCTGGGCCGGGGAGCCAACGGCATTGACCGAGCTAGAACTGGCCTACGCCTGGACGCAAAACGCAGCACTGACGCTGGGCTGGCAGACGACGCCCGCCTCGGGCATGCTGGGTCAGATTGGGCAGGGCGACCGCTACACATTGGGCGTTAATTGGGTATTGGCACCATGAAAAAGTTTCCGGGTATGTATCAACACAGTTTTGCCGACAGCTCGCTGCGCGAATGGGTGTTTGGTGTGGGTATAACGCTGATCGCCTGTGCGCTGATCGCCTGGCTGACGTCTCTGATGAACGGCGCCAGCTATTGGATGAACCTGAGGATCTCGCTCGGGTTCGGCGTCTCCTGCGTAGTGACGATTAACCTGGCTCACCTGGCCTGGCCGGATCGAACGGATCTGTTTCGTAACAGCCTGGGCATGGTCATCGGGGTCGCGATTGGCATGGTCAATCTGTTGTCTGCTGTGTTCGGCAACCCGTTTCAGATCGATTTTCGCGAGCATTGGGCGATGATGCTTGGCAATCTGGTGATATCGGCTGCATTCAGTCTGATTGTTTTCTACTTTTTTTACTCCACCTATCGGGTTCAACGGTTGGGGCGAGAAGTAACCGAGCAGCAACTGGTCGCCTCGCAGAAAGACAAGGACTTGCTGCTCAGCCGGTTGAAACTGATGCAGAGCCAGATTGAACCGCATTTTCTGTTCAATACACTGGCTAATGTGCAGGGCCTGATAGATCAGGACAGTGTGGCCGCGAAACGGCTGATTGGCGAACTGACAACCATGCTGCGGGTCAGCTTGCGCCGGACCCGTCAGGGCACCACCCGGCTTGCCGATGAGCTGACTCTGATTCGCAGTTATCTGGCCATTCAGGCGATTCGCATGGGCAATCGACTGTCGTTCGACGTTGATGCGCCAGACGCTTTGGGCGAGCTGCCGTTGCCGCCGCTGATGATTCAGCCACTGGTGGAAAATGCCGTTATCCACGGTATTGAACCCAGCACGTCCGGCGGCGAGGTGAGGGTAATCGTGCGGTTGGAAGGCGAAGTGCTGCAGATTGCTGTGGTTGATACCGGGCTGGGTCTGGGCCAGGCGCCGGTTTCAAGCGGTGAGGGAGTCGGGCTCAGTAACATTCGCGAGCGGCTGCGACTGCTCTATGAAGGTCGCGCTGCACTGACGCTGAAAGCCAGCGTTTCTGGCGGAACGGAGGCGCTTTTGATGGTGCCAGTTAATGCAGGGGGCGAGGTGTAAACCTTGCCTGTTCAAAACCCGACGGATGACTTAACTCATGGCTGAACTGACTGCGCTCATCGCCGACGACGAACCCGTTCTGCGCTATCACCTCAACCGGATTCTGAGCGATCTCTGGTCAGACCTGGACATCGTCGCCATGGCGGCAACCGGCGAGGAAGCCTGGCAACTGATCGATACCGTTCGGCCCCAGGTGGTTTTCCTGGACATCAAAATGCCAGGGCTGACGGGCCTGGAGGTTGCCGAGCGCATGCAGCAGGCGGGCCTTACCCGGGACTGTGCCGTAGTCTTTCTGACTGCCTATGACGAGTACGCCGTTGAGGCATTCGAGCGCGAAGCGGTCGACTATCTGCTCAAACCCATCGACGAAACACGACTTGAGCGCACCCGGGATCGCATACTCCAGCGGCTTGAGCGCCCCGCGACGGCTCAGGTCGATCTGGCCGATCTAAAACGGCTGTTGTCGGCTGGCGAGGCGGGCAATGGTCCATTGCGCTGGCTGAACGCTCACCGTGGTGAGGATATCTACGTTATCGATGTTGAATCCGTCTTGTATTTCCTGGCGGAAGACAAATACACCACCGTGGTTACCGCAGACGGCGAGTATCTGATTCGCAAGTCGCTCAAACAGCTGGAAGCCGAGCTGGATAACCAGCAATTCTGGCGTATCCATCGTTCGACTCTGGTGCAGGTCGCCTCTATAGACCGGGTTGAACGAACCTTTTCCGGGCAGCTGAAAGTTCATATGAAAAGTGGCCGTAACCCGCTCATTGTCAGCCGTCGGTTTTCGGACCGGTTCAAGCAAATGTAAGTCATGTCCCGCCATTAGACAGCACCCGCTACCGCTCATTCCGCCGCAGAACCGTTCATCGAAAACACCCGTTCGTGCGCTTTCAGCCCGCTAGAGTGACGTCGAATTCTTAACGGAGCGACGACATGCGGCAATTTATTCTGATTATTCTGGTCAGCATTAGCTGGGCATCAGCGGCCTTTGCCGAGGTTGACCACACCAGCCCGGAACTGACCCGGGCATACCAGCAGTACCTGGCAGCAACCGAAGGCGATAAACGCGCGGTCGATGAGGCCGTTGAGGCATTTGAGACACTGCTTGAAGCGCATCCCGGCGACCCGCTGATACTGGTTCTGCTGGGCAGCAGCCAGACCTTGCAGGGGCGCGACGCCTGGATGCCCTGGAACAAGATGAGCCTGACCGAAGACGGCCTCGCCGCCATGAGTACTGCGCAGCAATGGCTGGGTCCTGAACACGATGAGCAGAGGTTCGATGGCTTGCCGGTCAGCCTTCAGGTTAAAGCCCTGGCAGGCATTACCTTTACCCAGGTTCCGGACTTTTTCGGCCGGTTTGAGCAGGGATATCAGCTGTTGCTCGACGCCAGCCAGAGCCCGTTGCTGGAAGAGGTGCCTGCACAAAGCCATAGCCACATTCATTTCTACGCCGCCCGGGCTGCACGTCAGGCCGACGAGTCGGAACGCCAGATCATGTTGCTCAAGCGCCTGGCCGATCTGCCGGTGGATAATGACTATACCGCTGCGGCACGCGATGCGCTGGCAGCAGCGGGAGAGTGACATGACCCTGATGACGGTGGACAAGGTGTCCAAAAGCTACCGCGTGGGAGAGACGGACCAGAGGGTGCTCTCGGGTGTCGACCTGTCGTTGCAGACCGGTGAGTTCGTGGGGTTGGTAGGGCCTTCCGGTTGTGGCAAGACCACCTTGCTGAATATCTGCGGCCTGATTGATCAGCCAGACAGCGGTCAGTTGTACTGGCACGATCGTGCGTTGACCGGGCTGTCCGGTGCGGCTCTGACCGACTTGCGCCGCCGGACCTTTGGCTTCGTGTTTCAGGAGTTCAATCTGATTCCGGTAATGAGCGCGCGCGACAATATCGCTTATCCGCTCATGCTCCTGGGGTTGTCCCGAAAGGAGCAGGCCGAGCGCGTTACCGCGCTGGCCAACGCCGTGGGAATCGGCTCATTGCTGGACAAACGACCTGCGCATCTCTCTGGCGGCCAGCGCCAGCGTGTGGCCATAGCCCGGGCACTGGCCAAACGTCCCGAGCTGATCATAGCCGATGAACCCACCGCCAGCCTCGATGAGGAAACCGCCCTGACCGTTGTTGACCTGCTGCGCACACTAAGCCGCGAATTCAACACAACGGTACTGGTCGCGACCCACGACATCCGGCTGTCGCGCTGGTGTGACCGGCTTATTCGCTTGCACCAGGGGCGTTTGCAGAGCGAAACCCGCCAGCCAGCACCGGTCAGGGAGGGAGCGATATGAAATGGTTTTTACTGGCCTGGAGCAACCTGGGCCGCAACCGCCGCCGGACGCTGGCCACGCTGTTACTCACCGCGATTGGCGTAACCGGTATCATGGCCACCAGCGGGTTTGCGCTCTATACCTACGATTCATTGCGCGAGTTTGCCATGCGTGACAAAGGCCATGTGATTCTGACGCACCCGTCGTTTTACCGGGAGCAGGAAGATTATCCGTTGCACTTTGGTCTCGACAACGCCGATAGCCTGGAACAGGCGCTGCGGCAGGACCGGCGGGTGCGCAACACCCTGGCGACGGTCGAATTCAGTGGGCTGATCACCAACGGCGATAAATCCACCATCTTTGTTGGCGAAGGGGTTGAACCTGAATTGTTTCAGGTGCGCGGCCCGTCCATGCGCCTGGATGCTGGCCGCCTGTTTGGCGTCGCCAATTCAGATGGCGGCGCACAGGCCCTGGTCGGTAGAAGTCTGGCCGGCAATTTGAAGGTGGGCGTGGGCGATGGGCTGACGCTGATGAGTACGACGGTGGATGGTGCACTCAATGCCATTGATGTAACCGTGCGGGGCATTGTATCCACGGGCGTCCCCGAGCTGGACAGCCGCCTGGTCATGACCCGTATAACCGATGCACAGCGCCTGCTGAACAGTGATCGGATTACCCGTCTGGGTGTCTATCTCAATGACAGTGCGCAAGCGGATGCCTTCTATAACAGCCTGCAGGAGCAGTATCCGGACTTGGGAATTACGGCCTGGCACGAACGGGCTTTTTTCTACACCAGCGTACGTAACCTCTATAACCGCATTTTTGGTGTGATGGGTCTGGTTATTCTGGCCATGGTTGGTTTTGCCGTCTTCAACACCGCTTCAATGAGTGTGATGGAGCGCACCCGCGAAATTGGAGCACTGGCTGCGATGGGGACTCGACGAGGCGAGATTCTGCGCTTGTTCTTGATGGAAGCCGGACTGATCGGGTTGCTTGGTAGTCTGGTCGGGCTCTTGTTGTCCGGGTTGCTGTCGTTGGGGCTGATGGTTTTTGAGGTACAAATGCCACCGCCACCGGGCCAAACCGAGGGTTACCCGTTGCAGGTTTACTGGTCTGCCGAAATGGCCGTGATCAGCTCGGCCATTGTCGTGGTATTGGCTGCCCTTGCCAGTGGCGTAGCCACGTTCCGGGGTGTTCGCAAACCCATAGTGGAGGCACTGAATTATGCGTAAACAGGACTTGTGGTTGTGTATTCTATTGCTGTTTGTCCTGGGCGGACTTCGGGCTGAACCGTCGCCGGAACTGGCGGTGCTCGATCAGGCACGCACTCGCCAGGGCGATGTTCGGGTAGAGAGCCTGATTGAAGTGTGGGAGGCGGGCGAATTGCTCCGCTCCAGTGCTTTTGAGGTGTACGTAGGGGCCGGTCGACGCTCACTGGCATTGGCCAGAAGTGGTCGGGAAGCGGGGCAGAAAGTACTGATGCTGGATGATCAGTTCTGGCTTTTTCTGCCCGCCAGCCAGCGGCCCATTCGCATTACCCCCATGCAGAAGATGCTGGGTGAGGCATCGATTGGCGACATCGCCTCGTTACGCTGGCAGGAGGACTACCGCATTGTAAACCGGCAGCCCGAACAGGAAACGCTGTGGCTCACTCTGGAAGCGGCCCGTGCTGGCTTGAGTTATCAGCGAGTCGAGTTGCAAGTGCGTGCCGATGACTATGCGCCCCTGAGCGCCCGCTTTTATCTGACCTCCGGGAAGCTCGCCAAAACAGCCACCTTTGAGCTTGACGAGGCGGGTGGCGAACTGACCGTTGCCCGTATGACCCTGACTGATGAGGTCATGGGCGATGAGGTGACTCGCATCCACTATCAGAGCGTGACCTCGGTGGACATACCGGAGCGGTGGTTTTCGCCGGCCTTTCTGGCCCGCAATCCAATCGACTAGCTAGGAGCCTGTCGGACTTGGGTGGATCGATGCGAGGGAGTGGGACGGCGAGACCAAATGTTTGCAAATTTTGAGTGCATAGTGGGCCTATGTGCTCGAAATTTGCGGATATTTGGGCCGTCGTCCCGCTTCCGCAGTCGATTCATCTTAAGTCCGACAGGCTCCTAGGCCTGGCAAACGACTCATACAGCTTTCATAAAGTTGCACAACCCCGGGTTTGTATTGCGTTTGCTGCAATATTACCGGGGGCATGGCATAATCGGGGGCCGGTCAGAGGAGTCGATTACTATGGATCTGCGAGCGCTCAAGCAGTTCTTGCACCTGTCCCAAACACTGCATTACGGCAAAACGTCCGAAGCCATGCATGTCAGTCCGTCTACACTGAGTCGGAGCATTGCCCGGCTAGAAGATGAGCTGGGTGCTACGCTGTTTGAACGGGATAACCGGACGGTGGTGCTGACTCAGGCCGGGAGGCTGTTTCGTGAATTCGCCGAATCGACACTGGCCCACTGGCAGGAGCTCAGGCATAAGCTACAAAATGATCCGGATGAATTGCGCGGCCAGGTGCGGCTCTATTGTTCGGTGACCGCCAGCTATTCGTTCATGTTGGAAGTGCTGACCGAGTTTCGCAAGCGCTTCCCCAACATTGAGGTGATTCTGGAAACCGGCGATGCCGCCCAGGCCGTGCAGAAGGTAATGGACGATGAGACCGATGTTGCGGTTGCACCCCGGCCGGACCATCTGCCCAACCCGCTGATGTTCGCGTCCATTGTTGAGACACCACTGGACTTCATCGCGCCGGTGATCGACTGTCCGGTGCGCAGCCTGATGCAGGAAACCCCCATTCCCTGGGGGCAGATTCCCTTTGTCGTGTCCGAGTATGGGCTGGCAAGAAAGCGTCTTGATCACTGGTTCCGGGCGCATTCGATCAAGCCCAACATCTATGCTCAGGTGGCGGGCAATGAGGCTATTGTCAGTATGGTGGGCCTTGGCTTCGGGATCGGAGTGGTACCCGGGCTGGTGATTGAGAACAGCCCGATGAAAGATAAAATAGAGCGAATCGAGACGGATACGGTTCTCGAACCTTTCGACGTCGGGGTTTGTGTCCTCAATCGGCGACTGCAGGACCCGCTGGTCAGTGCTTTCTGGCAGACCGCGGTCGACATTACCGGAGACTGACGCTCCGGGAACACCAGTTTATGCTTGCCCGGGCCAGCGCTGGCCCGTGCCAAATCAATGAAAAAGGGGGGCTCCATGAGTTCCACAGAAGAAAAAACGACGGAGAATGATCAATTGCCGGTACAGCAACACCCGAGCCACCGTCGTGGCATCTACCTCTTACCCAATTTGCTGACAACCGCCGCCTTGTTTGCGGGCTTCTATTCCATCGTGTTGTCGATGAACGGGAGCTTTGTACGCGCTGCCATGGCCATTTTTGTTGCTCAGATTCTCGATGGCATGGACGGGCGCGTAGCCCGCATGACGCATACGCAGAGTGAGTTTGGGGCCCAGTACGATTCCATGTCCGATAATCTGGCGTTTGGCGTGGCACCGGCCATTCTGGTGTATCAGTGGTCGCTGCACAGCCTGAGCAACCTGGGCTGGGTCGCTGCCTTTATCTTTGTTGCCGGGGCAGCCTTGCGTCTGGCGCGGTTTAATACCCAGATCAACACTGTCGACAAGAAGTTTTTTGTTGGTCTGGCCAGTCCGGCAGGCGCCGGCGTGTTATGGGCCATGGTGTGGGCGCTGGGTCAAAAAGGGGTCGAGGGTGAGTCGGTCGCCTGGTTGATGGTGATAATCGTGCCGCTGATAGGCGCCATGATGGTCAGCCCCATTCGCTACTACTCCTTCAAAGACCTCAGCGACAAGGGGCGGGTACCCTTTGTCGTGCTGCTTTTGTCGATCATGGTGATTGCCGTAATCGCCCTGGATCCGGGGCCGGTCCTGTTGGCTTTCGCCGTGACCTATGCGCTCTCGGGGCCTGTGTTTGAAGCCTGGCGCCGCTTGCGACTGTATAAGAATGCCCGGAAAGTAGAGTCTGGCGACGACTGATCCGCATCCTCTGGCAGCGCTACCCTTATAAAAAGGATGTAAAGGCGCTGCCATGGCAGATCAGTTGTGCCAGAGTTGAAGCAGCTTGCTGCTTTACTGCTGGACTTCAGTAAGAGCCCGCCCCGCCAGTGTGAAACCAGTCAGCGCCTGATTCCGTAGTCTTTATAGGCTATGAATAAATCCAACAGGATGCGATGTATGTTAATCAAACAGGCTTCAGACTTAACCGAAAACGACGTAACGCCCAAATCGGCCTACCTGAACCGCCGACATATTATTCAGGCCGCTGGTGGGCTGGCTCTGGCCGGTGCCGTTCCGCGTGTATTTGCAGAAGAGCAGAGAGCCCCTCACTGGCTGGACCAAAAGGTTGAACAAACGGTGTTTCGCAGCGTCACCACCGACGAAGACCTGACGGATCGTGCCGATGCAACCTCCTACAACAACTTTTATGAATTCGGAACGGGCAAGGGTGATCCGGCCAAGTATGCCGATGACTTTAACCCTTATCCCTGGGAAATAACGGTGGATGGGGAGTGTACCAACCCCGGCACCTTCGACCTTGAATCCCTGGTGGCTAGTTCAGGCGCCACCGAGGAACGGATATACCGGCTGCGCTGCGTGGAAGCCTGGTCGATGGTAATCCCCTGGATTGGCATCGAGTTGGGTAAGGTGCTGCAGCAATTCGAGCCCACCAGTGATGCGCGCTACGTAGCGTTCGAAACGGTCGTTCGGCCGGATGAAATGCGTGGCCAGCGCAGCCGCTTCTCGTTCATCGATTACCCCTATCTGGAAGGCTTGCGCATGGATGAAGCCATGCATCCGCTCGCCTTTCTGGCCGTGGGCATGTACGGCGAACCACTGCCAAACCAGAATGGTGCGCCGATACGCTTGCTATTGCCCTGGAAGTACGGTTTCAAGAGCATCAAATCCATAGCCCGAATCAGTTTTGTGCGCGAGATGCCGCCCATTACCTGGAACCTGGCAGCGGAAAACGAGTACGGCTTTTACGCTAACGTAAATCCGGAAGTGGACCACCCGCGCTGGAGCCAGGCCAGTGAGCGTCGTATTGGCGCCAATGGCGATGTAGAGCGTATCCCGACCCGGCTGTTCAATGGGTACGATGAAGTGGCATCGCTGTACGAGGGTATGGACCTGAGGAAGTTCTTTTAAATGGCAGGCATTAACCTCAGGCATGGCTGGCTTTGGTGGTTACTGTTTGTGTCTGCACTGGTGCCCGGCGCCTGGTACTGGGGTCTGTTTATACTGGACCCCAGAGCGCTGGGGGTAGACTCGCTTGAAGTCGTATTGCAAGAGATGGGGCGCTGGGCACTGTGGATGTTGCTGATTACGTTGTCCTGCTCCACGCTTCGGCGGCGAACGCCCCTGCCAAACCCGGTTCGTTACCGTCGAATGCTGGGTCTGTTCACCTTCTTTTATGCCACCTTGCATTTGGGCACCTATGTAATCGGCTGGATCGAGCTGGATACTGCCGTGTTCTGGGATGACATCAGCAAGCGGCCTTTCATTTACCTTGGGATGATTGGCTGGGCCGGGCTGCTGGCGCTGGCTGTGACATCGCCCAAAGGCATGGTGCGCAAGCTGAAAAAGAACTGGAAGCGACTGCACCGGGTGATTTATGCCGTCGTTATCCTGGCGGTCATCCACTTCTGGATGCAATCCCGGGTGTCGTCACTGGAAGCCTGGGTCTACACGCTGCTGACCCTGGTCTTGCTGGGTGAGCGAGCCTGGGCCAGATATTCAGCCAGAGCCCCGGCCTCTTCGAGCAAGACGAGGACGGCCCGGGCCTGAGGGAAGTGCTCTTGCGAGTGCGATCGGCCAGACTTGTCAGTTTTTTTAAAACACCTCTTGACCCTCCCTCAAAAAAGACTATTATACGCCTCCCTCGCCGCACAGCGGTGATGGGAAGCCTCTTTTCAGCAGTACGATTGAGTCTTTTTAGACCAAGCCTAAGTGGTTGATTTAAAAAGAAAAAATGCAGAAAAGAGGTTGACAGCGCGGCGCAGATCATTAAGATACGCACCACGTTGAACGAAGCAGCCAATAGCGCCAAGCTTCGAGTTCCTTAACATTGTCAGAAGTAATTCGTGTGGGCGCTTGTAGGTCGACGCTGAATCACTCTACTCATTGAGCTTCACTTCGGTGGAAGGATTGAGTCGAGCGAGGACGCATAAAGAATTGTCTTTCATAGAAAGACACTCGATCTGTAAGCGACCTGTCAATGAATTCATTTGTTGAAAGGCGCCTTTTGGCTTCGGCTGAGGGGTAGCTTGCGTCGAGCAAGATTGGGTGGATGCCTTCGGGTGTCTGCCGAACGATTTAAACTGAAGAGTTTGATCGCGGCTCAGATTGAACGCTGGCGGCAGGCCGCACGCGACCACCCGAGATGAGGCACCCCCAGGGTAGCTTGCTACCCGCTGACAACGGCGGACGGGTGGTAACGCGTAGGAATCTACGACGGTTAGGAATGGCCGGAGAATCCGGATTAATACCGAATAATCTCTACGGAGAAAGGGGCTTCGGCTCTCGCTACTGGATGAGCCTGCGTCGGATTAGCTAGTTGGTGGGGGTAGGCTTACCAAGGCGACGATCCGTAGCTGGTCTGAGAGGATGATCCTTCACACTGGGACTGAGACACGGCCCAGACTCCTACAGGGAGCAGCAGTGGGGAATATTGGACAATGGGGGCAGCCTGATCAGCCATGCCGCGTGTGAAGAGGCCTTCGGGTTGTAAGCACTTTCAGTGAGGAGGAAGGGGTGATGGTTAATACCCATCATCATTGACGTTACTCACAGAAGAAGCACCGGCTAACTCCGTGCCAGCAGCCGCGGTAATACGGAAGGTGCAAGCGTTAATCGGAATTACTGGGCGTAAAGCGCGTAGGCGGCAAGTTAAGTTGGGTGTAGAAAGCCCCGGAGCTCAACCTGGGAACTGCATTCAAAACCTGGCTGGCTAGGTACAGCGGGGATAGTGGAATTTCCGGTGCTTGGCAGTGAAATGCGTAGAGATCGGAAGGAACACCAGTGGCAGAGAGCGACTGTCTGGGCTGATACTGACTGAGGTGCGAAAGCGTGGGGGCAAACAGGATTAGATACCCTGGTAGTCCACGCCGTAAACGATGTCGACTAACCGTTGGGTTCTTTATGGACTTGGTGGTGAAGTTAACGCGATAAGTCGACCGCGCGGGGAGTAGCAAGGTTAAAACTCAAATGAATTGACGGGGAGCCGCACAAACGTGGAGCATGGTTTTAATTCGAAGCAACGCGAAGAACCTTACCTACTCTTGAAATCCAGTAGACTTGAGATGCCTTGGTGCCTTCAGGAACACTGAGACAGGTGCTGCATGGCTGTCGTCAGCTCGTGTTGTGAAATGTTGGGTTGAAGTCCCGTAACAGGCGCAGCTGTCCTTATTTGCCAGTGATGTCGGGGACTATAGGGAGCTGCCGGTGACAAACCGGAGGAAGGCGGGGATGACGTCAAGTCATCATGGCCCTTACAGTAGGGCTACACACGTGCTACAATGGCAGTACAGACGGTTGCGAAGCCGCGGTGGAGCTAATCTGAAAGCCGGTCGTAGTCGGATTAGGTCTACAACTCGACTCCATGAAGTCAGATCGCTAGTAATCGTGAATCAGAATGTCACGGTGAATACGTTCCCGGGCCTTGTACACACCGCCCGTCACACCATGGGAGTTGGTGCACCCAGAGTCGGTAGCTTAAAATTGGGCGCTGACCACGGTGTAGTTACAATGACTGGGGTGAAGTCGTAACAAGGTAACCCTAGGGAACACAGGGTTGGATCACCTCCTTAAACCTGAATCTGCAAGTGTCACAACGAATTACTTCTTCTGACGACCTAATCGGGTAACCGGTTGCGGGTTTTCGGATGTTCTTTAACAATCTAATCAAGTTTCTCAAAAATGAAGTTCTGAAGAACCAAGCGTTGAACGTAGACTTTGTCTAACCGTCTGCGACCGTATTGCTTTGAGTAGTGATGGCACCGAAGGTGACGACACTCCTTCGGGTTATATGGTCAAGTGACGAAGCATTACACGGCAGTGGATGCCTAGGCAACTGGAGGCGATGAAAGACGTTGTAGCCTGCGAAAGGCTCAGGGGAGGTGGCCAAACGACCTTTGATCGAAGCATCTGAATGGGGAAACCCCACCTGTCTTAAAGAGGCAGGTATCCCAAGCTGAATGCATAGGCTTGGGAGGCGAACGCAGGGAACTGGAAACATCTAAGTACCCGTAGGAAAGACATCAAACGAGATTCCCCAAGTAGCGGCGAGCGAACGGGGATTAGCCCTTAAGCACTGGGCCGGTTAGTGGAATGACCTGGAAAGGTCGGCCGTAGTGGGTGATAGCCCGCGTACACGAAAACCAACAGTGTGAAAACGAGTAGGTCGGGACACGTGTTATCCTGACTGAACATGGGGGACCATCCTCCAAGGCCTAAATACTCCCCAGTTGACCGATAGTGAACCAGTACCGTGAGGAAAGGCGAAAAGAACCCGCTGAGGGGGTAAATAGATCCTGAAACCGTGTACGTACAAGCAGTGGGAGCGCTTCATTGGGGTGACTGCGTACCGCTTGTATAATGGGTCAGCGACTTACATTATGTGAGGTTAACCGAATAGGGAGCCGTAGCGAAGCGAAGTCTTAACTGGGCGTCAGTCATGATGTAGACCCGAAACCGGCGATCTATCCATGAGCAGGTTGAAGGTTGAAGTAACATCAACTGGAGGACCGAACCCACTAATGTTGAAAAATTGGGGATGACTTGTGGATCGGAGTGAAGGCTAATCAAGCCGGAGATAGCTGGTTCTCCTCGAAAGCTATTTAGGTAGCGCCTCGGACGAATACCACTGGGGGTAGAGCACTGTTTGGGCTAGGGGTCATCCGACCACCAACCCATGCAAACTCCGAATACCAGTAGTACTATCAGGAGACACACGGCGAGTGCTAACGTCCGTCGTGGAAAGGAAGCAACCCAGACCGTCAGCTAAGGTCCCAAAATCCAGCATGTTAAGTGGGAAACGATGTGGGAAGGCTCAGACAGCTAGGAGGTTGGCTTAGAAGCAGCCACCCTTTAAAGAAAGCGTAATAGCTCACTAGTAGGAGTCGGCTGGAAGATATAACGGGGCTCAAACATGGTACCGAAGCTACGGACTTGTGCTTGCACAAGTGGTAGAGGAAACGTTCTGTAAGCCGTTGAAGGTGGATTGAGAAGTCTGCTGGAGGTATCAGAAGTGCGAATGCTGACATGAGTAACGATAATGCGAGTGAAAACTCGCACGCCGAAAGACCAGGGTTCCTGTCCAACGTTAATCGGGGCAGGGTGAGTCGGCCCCTAAGGCGAGGCTGAAAAGCGTAGTCGATGGGAAGCAGGTTAATATTCCCGTGCCAGATTGTACTGCGATGGGGGACGGAAGTAGGCCATCCGGGCGTTAGTTGTCCCAGTTCAAGCAGGTAGGCTGAGATCTTAGGAAAATCCGGGATCTTAAGGCTGAGATGCGATGACAGTGAGACTACGGTCTCCAGCAGTGATTGATACTATTCAGGAAAACCTCTGAAGCTAATTACAACGTTGAAACCATTTGTGGATCCAAATTAGAACTAAAACACTAAGAAGCTCAGTGAATTAAACAAAATGTTATATAACTGAAGATTGCATGCATTGGTGACCACCTGATAAAATGAAATATGTAGCCTATCAAAACCTCAGCATTCTAGTCTGTTTGTCACTGCACTGTGCAAAACTAACAGCAGACATATACGAGGCCTGCCACTGCCAGGTGCTGAAGATTCTTATTAATGCGGATTTTCAGCTGAAGCTTTCTTGAATAAGCCAGCATTGGCGGCTGTATACAGTAATCCTAAGTAGCAAATTCACAATAAATTAAGTTCAGGTTTGCCTCTAATAACATGCATTAGCATAGATATCTCACCCGAACTCAGTAAGTGAAATCGCTGTTAAGGTAAAATTGTATCACAGCTGGACGGAAAGACCCCGTGAACCTTTACACAGCTTCACACTGGACTTTGAGCTTGCTTGTGTAGGATAGGTGGGAGGCTTTGAAGCGGTGACGCCAGTTACCGTGGAGCCAGCAACGAGATACCACCCTGGCAAGTTGAGGTTCTAACCTAGGCCCGTAATCCGGGTCAGGGACCGTGTGTGGTGGGTAGTTTGACTAAGGCAGTCTCCTCCCAAAGAGTAACGGAGGAGCACGAAGGTACCCTAAGCATGGTCGGAAATCATGCGGTTAGTGTAATGGCACAAGGGTGCTTGACTGCGAGACAGACAGGTCGAGCAGGTACGAAGTAGGTCATAGTGATCGGTGGTTCTGTGGAAGGGCCATCGCTCAGCGGATAAAAGGTACTCAGGGATAACAGGCTGATACCGCCCAAGAGTTCACATCGACGGCGGTGTTGGCACCTCGATGTCGGCTCATCACATCCTGAGGCTGAAGCGGTCCCAAGAGGTATGGCTGTTCGCCATTTAAGTAGTACGCGGAGCTGGGTTTAGAACGTCGTGAGACAGTTCGGTCCCTATCTGCCGTGGACGTTGGAAAATTGAGAAGAGCTGCTCCTAGTACGAGAGGACCGGAGTGGACGAACCCCTGGTGTTCGGGTTGTGATGCCAATCGCATTGCCCGGTAGCTACGTTCGGACAGGATAACCGCTGAAAGCATCTAAGCGGGAAGCCCCCTTCAAGATGAGTTTTCCCTGAGACTTCGAGTCTCCTAAAGGGCCCAGGAAGACTACCTGGTTGATAGGCAGGGTGTGTAAGCGCTGCGAGGCGTTGAGCTAACCTGTACTAATTGCCCGTGCGGCTTGGCCATATAACGCCCAAGGGGTGTTGGGTCGCCGATGGATAGATAAAGAAAGACTGCGACAGTGCTTGGAACTGACGAACGACATTTTGAGAAGCAACAGACTTGATTAGAGCGGGCGGGAAGAGAAGAAAGCTGCGAGCGACGAGCTTAGAGCTGCGAGTCAGGGCGCCACGGCGCATACTGCTGACTGACAGCTAACAGCTAACAGCTTCTCTCCCCAACCAGTTTGCTTGACGACGATATAGAGCTGTGGAACCACCTGATCTTGCCGAACTCAAGTGAAACGCAGCCTCTCGCCGATGGTAGTGTGGGTCTCCCCATGCTGAGAGTAGGTCATCGTCAAGCTTTAATGCCAACCCCAGGCCAGAGATGGTCTGGGGTTTCTCGCGTGAAAAAGTGCCCGATGTCGTTGAGGGCGTCTTTTGTGGGAGGCCACTCTGTGGGCGACGGGGAGTAGCCGGGCCGGTGACTATGGCCATTGCCCGTGGTCGGTGTCAGCGGTTGGTTGTGCTTCCAGTCGCCCAGGGGACTGGCCTCCCACCTTGGACAGCGGGTGAGTGGCCTCTGGCTTGAAGTTATCTTTTGTGGGAGGCCACTCTGTGGGCGACGGGGAGTAGCCGGGCCGGTGACTATGGCCATTGCCCGTGGTCGGTGTCAGCGGGTGGTTGTGCTTCCAGTCGTCCAGGGGACTGGCCTCCCACCTTGGACAGCGGGTGAGTGGCCTCTGGCTTGAAGTAATCTTTTGTGGGAGGCCACTCTGTGGGCGACGAGGAGTAGCCGGGCCGGTGACTATGGCCATTGCCCGTGGTCGGTGCCCGCACACTGATCCATCAACTGTCGCAATGGGTGGCCACAAGGGCCAGCCGGCAAATTATCATTGCTGATGCCGACTACCACGCGAGTGCCTTGTATCAGAGCCTGGGGTTCGGGTTGTCGCAACGTGAGGGCTGCTTGTGCCAGTGGCCCGGTTATGTCTCTCCAGGCCACTGAGCACGGCTCAGGTGGTTCTGAACTCCAGATCCCAGACACCATGACCCAGGCGAATGCCACGCCGCTCGTACTTGGTTTCAGGCCGTTGTTCGGGTCGGCCGGGTAGATAACATCCGCTTCCTTGAGTATTTTCCCAGCCCTCGGCCGTTTCCATCACACCCAGCATGTGCTCGGCGTAGTTTTGCCAGTCGGTGGCCATATGGAAGGTTCCACCCGGCTTCAGTTTTTTGCGCAACAAGGCGGCAAACTCCGGCTGAACGATGCGCCTTTTGTGGTGACGTTTCTTATGCCAGGGGTCGGGGAAGAACAGTTGCACCGTATTGAGGCTGTGGTCTGCAATGCAGTGAGTTAGAAACTCGACCGCATCTTCCTTGCACACGCGCAGATTACTAACGCCTTCTTCCTGAACATGATGCAACAGTCGCCCGACACCGGGCGTATGTACTTCTACTCCGATAAAGTCTTTTTCCGGGGCTTGTTGCGCCATGCTTAGCAATGAGTCGCCGTTGCCAAATCCAATCTCAAAGACAACGGGTGCATGGCGACCGAATATCTGCGGCAAATCATAGGGGCCGTGGCTGAGATCGAGCCCCAGCGTGGGCCAGCCATTCTCAAGCGCCAGTTTCTGGCCTTCGGTCATGCGTCCGGTGCGCATGACAAAACTGCGAACCTTGCGTTGAATGGGGGAAAGATCGTTGGTCATGAGGGTTCCAGGTTTGTTCTTGAATGCATCAGTGGCGACGGACGAGGTGCCAGACCAGGGTAAACCAGCCAGTAATTAACAAAGCCCCACCTATTGGTGTAATGGCTCCCAGTACAGGAACATCCAATAAAACAAGGGCGTATAGGCTGCCAGAGAAAATCAGGGTGCCTGCCAGTATTAGCAGCGCTGAAATTAGTATGCCACGATGTGGGTAGTGCTGATGATAAAGGCCTAACCAGAGCAGTGCCAGGGCATGAAACATCTGGTAGTGAACGGCGGTATCCCAGGTATCCAGTCGTTGCGGGGTGACCAGCGTTGCGAGCGCATGACTCCCAAACGCACCCAGAGCAACACTTAGCCCGGCCAGCAAGGCTGCCACTGCGGTGAGTCGTCGACTGTGAGTCATAGCGGATGGTTCCCGGTTAACGGTTCGGTTCAAAGGCCGTCTTGCAGGGTTAAGCCGGCATCAATCAGACATAAAAAAGCCGCTTTGCAGCGGCTTTTTCAGGCCAGACCTGTCGATCAGAAATCGATGGTCATGGCTTTTTTGACTTTCTTCATTGCATTCTTTTCCAACTGACGAATGCGCTCGGCGGAGACACCATAGACATCGGCCAATTCATGCAGGGTGGCTTTGTTATCACTCAGCCAGCGCTTCTGGATGATGTCTTTGGAGCGATCATCCAAGTCTTCCAGGGCCGCAAACAACTGGTCGTTGGCGTCAGTTTCGTAGTTATCCTGTTCAACCAAGGCAGCCGGGTCAGCACCCTGGGCCTGCAGGTAATGAACCGGGAACATGGCCGGACCTTCATCGTCGTCTTCATTGGGCGCATCGAAGGTGGCGTCATGGGCGGTCAGACGACCTTCCATTTCGTACACCGTTTTCAGATTCACACCCAGATCATCGGCGATGTCCTGTGCTTCACGCTCGTTCAACCAGCCCAGACGCTTTTTGGAGCTGCGCAGGTTGAAGAACAGCTTGCGTTGCGCCTTGGTGGTGGCCACTTTCACGATGCGCCAGTTGCGCAGAATGTACTCGTGAATTTCAGCCTTGATCCAGTGCACGGCGAAAGAGACCAGGCGCACACCCACTTCGGGGTTGAAGCGACGCACGGCTTTCATCAGCCCGACGTTGCCTTCCTGAATCAGATCGCCCTGGCTGAGCCCATAGCCTGAGTAGCTTTTGGCAATGTGAACAACAAAACGCAGGTGAGACAACACCAGGCGGCGAGCCGCATCGATGTCTTCCTGATAGTACAAGCGCTCAGCCAGCTCTTTCTCTTCATCAGCCGTGAGCAGGTCAAAGGTGTTGACCGACTGTATATACGACTCGAGGCTTTGGCCCGGGGCCAAAGAATCCAAAGCAAGCGCAGGAACACTGTTGTTCAGTTTCACGTTTTCTCCCTCCCCCGGACGCACCGGAATTCAAGCCAGTGCACGCGGTGGAAATCAAATTAATTCACCGTCTATATTAACAGAAGTCGGCTCTTGAACCCTAGTATCAGCGGTAAATGTTGTGCAAACCATCAATCAACATTAATGTTTTTGATAGCCAAATTCTATAGCCAATAGTCACCAGACACGGTTAGCGCTCCATAACCTATACGTCGGCTGCGTCACTCCGGTTCAACGGGGCTCGGCGTCCTTCAGGTGGCGTTGTAACGCTATATGGGCACCGGCGAGGCTAACGCCGATGGAAGCCAGAATCAGAACCAGCGTATCGGTAAAGCCCAGCCAGGCGACATTGGCCTCCAGGCCATAGGTGCTCAGGAAAGCGGTAAGCGGGCTGCGCAGCCACCAGGCGACGGCGGTGACGAGTATCCAGGCGGCAACGCCCCCCAGCAGGCCATACCAGATACCCAGATAGACAAAGGGGCGACGTACAAAGGCCTCGGTAGCCCCCAACAACTTAATAACGCGAATCTCATCCTTGCGCGATTCTATGGCCAGCCGAATGGTGTTGCCGACTACCAGTAATACGGCCACTCCGAGCAGCACCGCCAAACCGGTCACGATGCTGTAGATCAGCTCCAGAAACCGGTTCAGCCGGTCGATCCAGGCCAGATCGAGTTGCACGTCCTCGACTTCCGGCAAGCCGCGAATAATCAATTGCAGCGCTTCGAGCTGACTGCTGTTCTGCTGTGAAGGAACCACGACAATGCTGGCGGGCAATGGGTTGTCGGTGAACCCCAGTGCTTGCCGGTTGATGGACAGGGTTTCCTGAAACGACGTCCAGGCTTCGTCGGCGCTGATGTAGTAGGCGCGCGCGACTTCCGGGCGGGCGTCCAGTTCCCGTGTGAGGCGGTCGCCGTCTGAATCGGGCAGGCCCTGCTCCAGATAGAGGGTGATCTGTCCGCCTTCCTGCCATTGTTCGGTCTGTGCCTGCAAGGAGGACAGCGCGAGGTAGAACAGGGTGGGTAAAGTCAGCGAAATGGCAATGACCAGCCAGGTCAGGGCGCTCGACACCGGGCTGCGCAACAGGCGCATCAGGGATTGACTGGCGCAGTCACGGTGGTGGCGCAGCCAGGCTGAGCGGTTGCCCGGAGCACTGTCACGCCGGCGGTTGGCGGAATTCTGTACGGGCTTTTTGGTCGTGGGCCGGTTTGGCGTTCGGGTGCTCACGTGCGTCTCCCCTCAAACGGCGTGCTCATCAGCTTGCCGTCCTGAAGCGATGCGACCCGGTAGTTGAGCCGGGCGATCAGGCCGAGGTCGTGGCTGGCAATCAGCACCGTGGTGCCGACGCGGTTGAATTCGGAGAACAGTTCCATAATGTCCCGTGACAAACCCGGGTCGAGGTTACCGGTTGGCTCGTCGGCCAACAGAATGGCGGGTTTTTTTACCACGGCCCGGGCAATGCCAACCCGTTGCTGTTCACCGCCGGACAGCTGTATGGGCCGATACTCTTCCCGTTCCAGCAGCCCAACCTTGTCGAGCGCCGCTCGCACCCGGCGGGTTACGTCTTTGGGGTGTTCGCCGGCTATGATCAGTGGCAGGGCGACGTTGTCGTATACGGTCTGATCCATCAGCAATTGATGGTCCTGGTGCACGATGCCCAGGTTGCGCCGGAAATGCGGAATCTGTGAGCGTCGCAGCCGGTTCAATATCTGGCCATTAACCCGCAACTGGCCGGACGAGGCTTTTTCAATACGGGTGATCAGTTTGAGCAGGGTGCTTTTGCCGGCGCCACTGTGGCCAGTCAGAAACACCATTTCGCCTTTTTCTATGTGCAAGCTGATGCTCGACAGGGCTTCGTGCCCGCCTTCGTAGCGTTTACTGACCTGATCGAAGTGAATCATTCGGCACGGGTATCCAGCAGGGCATCGACAAAATCGCGGGCATTGAAGGGGCGCAAGTCGTCGACCTGCTCCCCGACCCCGATGAAGCGTACCGGAATGCCGAGTTTTTTCGCCAGCGCAAAAATAACGCCGCCTTTGGCGGTGCCATCCAGCTTGGTCAGGGCCAGACCAGTCAGGTTGACGGCATCGGTGAAACTCTGTGCCTGACTGATGGCGTTCTGGCCGGTGCCGGCGTCGAGTACCAGCAGAACTTCGTGCGGGGCCGCATCATCCAGCTTTTTCATCACCCGGACGACCTTGGCCAGTTCGTTCATCAGATTGTCTTTGTTGTGCAGTCGGCCGGCGGTGTCGGCAATAACCACATCGACACCACGCGATTGCGCAGCCTGAACGGCATCAAAAATAACGGAGGCGCTATCGGCACCGGTGTGCTGGGCAATCACCGGTACCTTGTTGCGCTCACCCCATACCTGCAATTGCTCGACGGCCGCAGCCCGAAAGGTGTCGCCCGCGGCGAGCAGTACGGAATGGCCGTCGCTCTGGAATTTTTTGGTCAATTTGCCAATAGTGGTGGTTTTACCCACGCCGTTTACGCCAACGACGAGGATCACATAGGGCTTTTGCGAGCCGTCGATGACCAGGGGCGATTCGACCGGCTGCAACTGATGCACCAGGGTGTCGCGCAGTGCGTAGAGCAGGGCATCGCCGTCTTTAAGTTCCTTGCGGCCGACACGGCCGGTTAACTCTTCAACGATGGCGGCTGTGGCCTCGATGCCGACGTCGGCTGTCAGCAACTGGGTTTCCAGTTCTTCGAGCAGATCATCATCGATGCTCTTTTTGCCCAGAAACATCGAAGCAAGGCCATCGGTAAAGGTTGAACGGGTGCGACCCAGCCCCTGTTTGATACGGGCGAAAATGGATTCTGCCGGTGCTTCCGGCTTGGTCTGTTCGGTCTCGGGTTTCGATTTCTTTTTGCCAAAGCCCAGCATGGTAGCGTTGTTGCCTGTGTAATCGGTGAATGGGTAACTGCGGATCGATGCCGTAAAAAGAGCAACCAACCTCGGGACTGGGCCCGCTGTGTTGCCGGGCAGTTCAGAAAAACTGCGATAAAAGCCGCGCTATGCTAGCAAAATGCACCCGCCAGCCAAAGCCTTATTACTGAAGTTACAGAGTTCGGGTTCGCTTGGTGGCAATGGTCCGCGACGGCTGCCTGGGAGGCCTCCGTGGGGTCGGGCGGAATGCCGCCCACTCAATCCATCCATGGAGCCTAGGCCGCAGCATCCCTGCTGCGGACTCCCCCACGGAGGCGCCCCAGGCAGCCATCGCTAGTCATTTCAACGAAAACTGAACTATGAAATATGAACAGTATCTTTCAATAATGTTAATTCAGGCGCTAGAGGGAATGCGCGGGAGATATACCGGCGGCAGGGCAAGAAACTCCAGGGATGGTGTAAACTGACCGTTGTAAGTACATTGATGCTTCCCATTGGTTTTGCACAGGAACCCCACTCGTCTCATGTTCCATTTCAGTCGCCGCACGCTCTGGCTCATCATTTTCGTGACCATTCCCCTGATCGTGGTGCTGAACCTGGTGGGTCAGGAAGAGGGTGCTGTCTCCGAGGTCGTCGAGCCCAAGGCCTGGTCTTTGGATGACCTGGCTGTGGAAACCGATGAGCAGGCTCCAGGTCGAACATTCTGGACGGTCGATCTGGACCAGGCCCGTCAGTTGCGGCTGACCATCACCCAGGATCTGATTCCGACCGAGCAACTGGACATTGCCATCGATGCGGCGGTCAGTACCTCTCGCCAGGGTGGGCAGTTTCAGGTAACGGTGGTTAACCCGGCCGATACGGCCGCCCTTGAGGCCAGTGTCGATTTCCTGCAGGGCTGGTTGCCCGATGGAGACAATCGCTCGGTAGTGCTCAGTGGTGATCTGGACGACGATCGCATGGCCGTCGCCGGGCGCCTGCTGGGGCCCTTGTCGGGCGAAGGCATGGCCAATCAGGTCGCGCCCCAGCCCTCTCTGGGCCGGTTGAGGTCACCGCCGATGGGTACCAATGAGCAGCTGGCGTTTTTACTCTGGGTGGGCGTTTTACAGCAGCGACTGAGTGGTTATGATCCGCAGGTGCGCTGGGACCACCGGGCAGAAACCAGCCAGGTGCTGATTAACCAGACGCTCAGTGCTGGCCTGTTCCGGCCAGTGACTGAAGAGGAGCTGGAGCCCGTCAGGGCGGCTTATACCGCCTCGGCCGAGCAACGCAGCCGCAGCGCCGAGCAGATTCATCGTTATTTGGTGACCTCTGCGGTTTACGACTTGCCCTCCGATTTTCTGGTATCGCAGCAGCAGCGCTTGTCAGCCATTACGCTGGAAGGTGTGAATGCGGCCCGGGCGAATAGCCAGCCATAACCCGTCATGCCCATCGTCGATTAAGAGGACACTATGCCCAAACCCGCTCGAAAAGGCCCTGCCCGGGGCGCTGGATCACTGCGCATCATTGGTGGTGAATACCGGGGGCGCCGGCTTGGTATTGCCAATTTGGAAGGGCTGAGGCCCACCGGCGACCGCCAGCGTGAAACCCTGTTCAACTGGTTGCAGGTACAGACCCCGGGTGCCCGGGTGCTGGATGCCTTTGCCGGCACCGGTGCGCTGGGGCTTGAAGCGGCCTCGCGCGGGGCTGCGCATGTCTGGCTGCTGGAGAAGCAACCACAAGCCGTGACCAGCCTGAAACAGGCCGTTTCGACACTCGGCTGTGCTGCGACCGTGGTGCAATGCGATGCGTTGGCCTGGCTGGCCCGTGCAGAGACCGAGCCCTTTGATCTGGTCTTTCTGGATCCGCCCTTCGCAGCCGGGTTGTGGACCGATGCCCTCGCGGCGCTGATTACACAGGAACGCCTTGCCGATCGTGCTCTGGTCTACATGGAGAGCCCCCGGCAGCAGACACTGGCCGTGCCTGCCGGGTTGCAATTGATGAAGGAAAAGCACAGTGGCGACGTTAGCATGCGACTCTATCAGTGGACCGGGACGGCAATGGACGGGAACTGACCGGCTGACATTGACCTGTCTTCACTGACTGTCCTAGAGTGATTTTTTAACCTTCTAAGAGGTGCGAATGACTCCGGACATGCTTAGGGCGCGGTTTGACCGCCAACAGGCCGCCTATCGGTTGCATCCATACCCCAGCCTGGCAGAGCGACGTTTTCGCTTGCAGCAACTGAAGCAACTGATTCTGGATAACCAGAATGCACTGGCCGATGCTCTGAATCAGGATTTTGGCTGTCGCTCAAAAGGGGAGACGCTGAACGCTGAAGTACTGCCGTCCATTCTTGGTATCAACCACACGTTGCGTCATCTGAAAGGCTGGATGAAGGCACGCAAACATCTGGTGCCGCTGCTGTTTCAACCCGCCCACAGCAAGGTGTTGCCACAACCACTGGGTGTAGCCGGGATTATCGTGCCCTGGAATTACGCGCTCTATCTGGCGGTAGGGCCGATGACGGCCGCGCTGGCGGCGGGCAACCAGTGCATGGTGAAGGTGTCTGAATTCACGCCAGCCTTCGGCGCGTTGTTTGAGAAGCTAATCGACGAAACCTTTGACGATGGCGTGATCACGGTCATCAATGGCGATGTTGATACAGCGCGCGCGTTCTCGGCGCTGCCATTCGATCATCTGCTGTTTACCGGCTCCACCGAGGTGGGCAAGGCCGTGATGGCGGCTGCAGCGCAGAATCTGACGCCCGTTACGCTGGAGCTCGGCGGGAAAAGCCCTGCCGTGATCGATACCAGTATTCCCATCGCAGAAGCGGCCGAACGGCTGGCTTTTGGCAAGTGCCTGAATGCAGGCCAGACCTGCATCGCCCCGGACTATATTCTGTGCCCGCCGGATCGTATTGACGCCTTTATCGAGGCCTTCCACCAGTCGGTCAGCCGCATGTATGGCAAGGTCATCGAGAATCCGGAATATTCCTCGATCATCAACGAGCGTCAACGCCAGCGCTTGAATGACTGGCTACAGCAAGCCGAGGCCGACGGTGCGCAACTGCACTGGGGCGATCAGTCCCCCGGGCTGGATGCCGGCAGCGGTAAAATGCCCCCGGTATTGCTAACCAATGTCTCACTGGACAGTACGGTGATGCAGCAGGAGCTGTTCGGTCCTATCCTGCCCATCATCCCCTACGCAACCGATCTGGACGCGCAGCGATTCATCAATAGCCGACCCCGGCCACTGGCTCTCTACCTCTTTGGGTACGACCGGAAATGGCAGGCCAAGTTCGAACGCAGCACCCACAGCGGCGCGCTGGTGATCAATGAGGCACTGTTTCACGCCACTCTGGACAACATTCCTTTTGGCGGTGTAGGGGCGAGCGGTATGGGGCACTATCACGGCAAAGCCGGATTCGACACGTTTTCCAAGCTGAAACCGGTGGTGGGCAAGCAAAAGCTGAACAGCCTCAAACTGGTGTATCCGCCCTATGATGGCTGGGTGCAACGGCAGTTGAGACGATTTTTTCTTAGATAGCGAATCTCACAGACTTGGTGGCAATGGGACGCGGCGGCTACCGGTGATGCCTGTCCGGGGTCGGCGTAAATCCGTCCATGGAGCCTAGGCCGCAGCATCCCTGCTGCGGACTACCCCGCACAGGCATCACCGGTAGCCGCCGCTTGAATGGTGCTATCGCCAATACTTAACGCAGGTTAAAGCCTTTGCCTATGCCCGCCGTCTTCGATTTGTGCCGTCCGGGCGGCTGGGGTAACATTCGCGCGCGTTGAATAACCGGGAGCGCAACATGGTACGCACCGTAGTATACCCAGGCACCTTCGACCCCATTACCTATGGGCATATGGATCTGGTCGAACGGGGTCTGCGGCAATTCGATAAGGTTATCGTCGCCGTCGCGGCCAGCCCCAAGAAAAAGCCGCTGTTCAGCCTGGAGCAACGAGTTGCTCTGGCTCGCAAGGTCACCGAAAACATGGGCAATGTGGAAGTAGAGGGCTTTCGCAACCTGCTGGTCGACTTTGCCCATGAAAAAGGTGCACAGACTATTTTGCGCGGGTTGCGCGTGGTCAGTGACTTCGAGTATGAATTTCAGCTGGCCAACATGAACCGGGTGCTGGCACCGGATGTCGAGAGCCTGTTTCTGACGCCATCCGAGCAGTATTCCTTCATTTCGTCTACCTTTGTTCGTGAGATTGCCCTGCTGCACGGGGATGTCACCAAGATGGTGCACCCGATTGTGCAAGAAGCGCTGGCCGAGATTTATCAGCAGAACGATTGATTCCGCATAGCTACATCATTGCCGCAAGGCAGACTGTGAGAGGATGTTGTCATGGCCCTGTACATCACCGATGAATGCATCAACTGCGATGTGTGTGAGCCGGAGTGTCCCAACGATGCGATTTCCGAAGGCGAGGAAATCTACGTTATCGACCCGCAGTTGTGCACCGAATGCGTGGGACATTACGATGAACCCCAGTGCCAGCAGGTCTGCCCGGTCGATTGCATTCCCCACGACCCGTCACACGTCGAAAGCAAAACCCAACTGCAAGACAAATACGAACGGATTATGGCCGCGCAGGCTTGACGTTCGGCGCAAGTTTCGGAGTTCAGCTCACCTCAAAGGTATTGGCCCGCACCGGATACCGGGTAGGCCTCTGTGGGGTCGGCGTTAATCCGTCCATGGCGGTCCGACGTTTCGGGCCTAGGCCGCATGATATGAATCCCATCCATGGGATTCACCCTTCGGGCTCGCTGCGCTCATGCTAGAACGCTCCCGGCGTTTTAGTCCTTACTGCGGACTACCCCACAGAGGCCTACCCGGCACCCGGTGCTAGTCTCCCGGGCAAACTCAGAATCCTGAATACTAATAACTCAGCTGGGTTCCCGGCTGAATCTGCTGATTCCTACTGGCAATCATGCCAATGCTGGCTCCGGGTGAGGTTAGAAAGGTGTTGGTCTGGCTGAACAGGCGGCCACTGGCGGGAGCGGGTACCTGAACCCGTTCCGGACGATGGCTGTCGAGCAGAACGATCTCGGCCAGAAGGTCGCCGGCGTCTACCCAGTCACCGAGTGACCGGTGATATACCACCAGGCCATTGGCGGGTGACGTGATCACTTTTACCTGATCAACGTTGATGCTCAGAGTGTCGCCCTGTTGTGGCTGGGCTTTGGCGCCGCTGTTTGAGACAAACCCCTGTTGCTCAAGAAACGCCAGTAACCCCTCTGCATCCTGCCGGGCCAGGGCGTCGCTGACGTCTTTCTGGCCACGCAGTTCCACTGTGGCGGCGAAGCAGGGTTCGGCAAAGGGTTTGCCGGTGTTTTCGGCCAGGGTTATCCAGGGTTGGGTGTGGCTGCCGTCAAAGGCGACGGTGCCTCGAACGTCTTCCTCGAGCCGAATGGCAAAGCCGAGGCAATCGGCCAGCTGAGCACCGGTTGGACGCTGGTGATCGCCATAAAACACATGGGGCAGGGCATGGTCGTCGCAATGCAGATCGAGCATCAGGTGGGCGTCGATTGACTGGCTCAGCAGGGCCTTGTGCAGGGCTTCGATTTCGTAGTGAGCGGGTTTTTCCTCAACCAACTGACGCAGGGCGGCCCGGACCTGCTGGTCATTCTGATCGGCCTCGGCATTCAGCAAATGCCCCACTCTGTGCGTCAGCGCCCCGGTAGACAGTGACATGCCCCGGTTGAAATTTTGCCCGGTTGTGGCATCAAACCGGCCCGGAAACTTGCCGAACAAGCGCTGGTTCATACCCACTGGATTGGCAAAAGGTACGATTACAATGCGCTGATTGACCTGACCCGCCTGTTCGAGCGCCTCAAGTCGCGTCATCAGATGCTGAAGCGTGAGCAAACCCGGCCATTCATCGGCATGCAGACCTGCCTGCAGATAGGCTTTTCGGGGGCCGTTGCCATACTCATGAACCGTCAGGTGGCGTTGCATGCCCGGAGCCGGTGATGGCAGTGGCAGGTGAGTGGTTTTCATCGGTATTTCCATCGCCATAGTCAGATTGTGGGTCAGTTTACTGAGGCTGAACGAGCAATAACAGGGGCCAACCCGGGTTTCGCTGGACAGTCATAAACGCGCTGGGGGTTACAGGGGGGCTGAAACCGGGTTCGTGCAATAACAGCCACGTGCCAATAGCGGAATCTGAAGGGTTGCGTCATTTGGTCTCTGCAATATGGCTTCCAGAAAACTGTTCTCTGAGGTACAGGTGACACCACTGTTGACTGGCCCGGCATAGACTAGAGCCCCGCCGGGTTGTTGTATCAGTACAAAGGGTGTGGCCGGAATAAGCGCTTGCATCGACACGGGCAAGTCACTTAATCGGGTGGCGTGGAAGGTGGTCGACCCCGCAAAAGCGCTTTGAATAGAAGCGAGATGGTCTGAGGAATAGCGATTGCACCGGCACCCCGGTTCGCGAACGATGGTCACCTGGTTTTTTTGATCTTGCGGGACCGTCGGCAATTCGCGGGACAAGGCCTGCCCATAGTCGCGCATCAGGGGGAATTTCGACAGCATGCGCTGATCGGAGTCGAAGGTCACTACCAGCCTGGCCTGAAACCACCAAAACCCTGCTATGATGGCGACAAGCCAGAGTATGGCCAGTGCGGTAAACGCTATATCTTTTAATTGGCTAGACGTCAAATCGGTTCAATTCCAGATTCAACGCCTTGAACGTCTGACTGAGATTACCCAGGTCAGACTTCGAATCACCCATAGCACGGTGAACCTGGCGAGCCAGTTCAGCCAGGGTCGTAATATCCTGCTCCAATTGCCGGGTAGCCTCAGCCTGGTCTTCGGTGACCCGGCGAATGCGCTCGTTTTCGCCGACGATAATACTAATCTGTTCATGCAATTGATTGGCCCGTTGCTGCACGCCCTGAGTTTGTAGTGCATTGTCGTGAACCTGTTGTACAGCGGTTTCCATCGCTTCCACCGCTGCACCGGAGCGTTGTGTAAGACGTTGAAGAACATCGTTTATTTCAATGGTTGATGCCTGCGTTCGAGTGGCGAGTGACCGTACCTCGTCAGCAACCACGGCAAAACCGCGACCCTGTTCACCGGCCCGGGCCGCTTCAATGGCGGCATTCAGAGCCAGCAAGTTGGTTTGCTCTGCAATGGTGTTGATTACAGCCAGCGTCTTACCCACTTCGGCACAATCGTCAGCCAGCTGGCCGATAACGGCGCTCGTGTCTTTTAGATGCCCGGTCAATGACTGCGATGAAACCAGTGTTTCCGCCACCTGCTCCTGAACCGCATCATTGACTGCTTTGCTGTCTGCTGTGGAGTGGGCCACGGTGTCAGTAGCGTCAGCAACATCGCGAGCATTCTGTGACCATTGGTGCAGCTGGCTCAGTGTTTCCTGAAAACGACGTTCCTGATCTTCCGTGTTGCTGACCAGTTGTCCGATCCGCTGCTCTATAGTGCTGGTTGCCGTGATTAGCACCTGGCTCTCACCGAGCGTTTTGGCTGTGACGGCGCGCATGCTTTCCAACATGCCATTAAAACTGTGCAATACCGGGCTTTGTGCATCGTTAGCCCGGCGAGTCAGATCAATACGTCCGGCTTCGGCGGTCATCCGGTGGCTAACGGCGGCCAGTTCCCTTGCTGTATCGAGCATGTTGCGAACGGGCCGGGTGAGGATGACCAGTATCAGGGTCTCAACAATGGCATAAGCGGCGTGCAACAACACGAATCCCAGTGGACTGAAGCCATTTGATTGCATATAGGCCAGGTCGTAAACATAGACCGGGCTGCCATTGTATTGCAGGAAAGCAAAGCTGAAATGATGCACAGCGATGACCGCGAGTGCGGCCAGCAGCGCCCAGACGTCCAGAAACGCAAACACGACAGCCAGAAGCACAAAAAACCCGAAGTGCATTTCAATAAGTCCATGCATCTGGTGAACGTGCAGAGCCGTCATGGCCATAAACGCGGCACCATAGACCATGCGTACCAGTCGGGTTCCGGGGCTCAGCCGGCTAAGAATCAGGGGGCCGCCGGCAATGAGCGTACCCAGCACCAGAGCCTCGAACCAGGTTTGATGCACCATAGCCAGACCCAGGGCCAAAGCCCAGAGTGCGATCAATACCAGAGACAGCATATTGGCGATTTTTTGCTCAAACGTAAAAATCAGGTTATCCGCGTGCATGGGCATTTACTCAAAAGGTCGTTTTTAAGTCACAGTGCGCCGACCTGACGAAACTGTGGAAGACTTTGGTTTATCGGCTGTTTTCTGCACTGACTTTAGGCACTGTTGTTCGTGCCCGTTCTCTGGCTTTCATTGATGCCACTAAAATATAGACACTCCCGCACATAGTAGTGCCTTGGTGGCAACTTAACCTGATTAATGTCAGTCTAAAGGCAATGTTTTAACGTCAAGTTGCTCGGCCACAAGGACTGAATGGAGTGCTGATAAAACGGAACGCTGAGAAGTTTGTACATGCCTGAATATGTCCTGATGTAGCTCGGCATCTTTGGCCTCATTGGTGGCGCATTCCAGACTGTATTGAGCAAAAAGTGTCAATTCACGAAGAATGCCAGCGAGGTGGTTCGGACATTCACAATTCAGATCCGGTTTGACGTTCATCAGTGCGGACAGTTCTTCCAGACTGAAACCTCCAGTCCCAGGAGCGAAGGTGTTCAGCCGATCGAGAAGCCAGCGGGTGGTCGGTTTTCCCTTGTGGCATTCGTAGCCGAGCCGTTCGAGGTGAGTCAATTGTCGGCGGTTAGCGTATTCATAAAAGAGAATCGACAGCGCTTCAGGACTTTCAGGCAGGTCGTCCAACTGATCATCGGTGAGTGTCGGGCATTCAACCACCCATACATCGCAGCCGGGGGGGCGTTTTCCAAGCGTGCCGACTGGTACAAAGTCAGCTTGGGGTATTTCAGCTGCCAGAACGGTGTAATGACGTCCCGTCCAGCCGATGACCAGGCGGCGCTGGTCTCGTTCGGTATGCTGGCGCAGGCTGGCCATTGGCCATTCAGCCAGCGTGGCCAGACTGAAGCCTTGCTGACGTAATCGATCGATGCGCTGAATACGTTCAATGTCCTGGTCGCTGTAACGGCGCTGGCCACCACCGCTGTTAAAGCTGGGGCCAATATCGTAGCGCCGGTGCCACTGGCGCAGGGCGTGAGCACTCAAGCCGGTCAGGGTAGCGGCTTCTCCGATCCGTTTTCCGGTGTTCATGGGGTCTCTCAGTCGCTGGTTCAGTTAATCGGCGCCGGGCGCTGTACAGGTCTTGTCTAATCTTTGCGGTACCTGAGCCCGATATCTCATCTAAAACTGATACATCCTACGAATGAATGGACGAACCGTATCTTTTCACGCGGGTTGAATGCTGAATAAAGCGCGCCACCCTGTTGGGAGTTGATCGGTTCAGATCCAGTCGAACGAATTGGTATAGGTGCAACGATGAATGCTCACAATCCGGCCTGGTTTGCTGCGGCGGCCGACGCAGAGTACAACAGTTACGCCGAATGGAGCCGCCTGCATCCGCTGCTGACGGCGGAACAGGAGCGCGCCTGGCTGCAACAGCATCAGGATGCCTCGCTGGCACTGGTGCGACTGACACAGGACATCGGTAAAGCCTGGTGGCAGGAACGCTACCCGGGGCTGGACTGGACACCGCGCGACTGGATCAGGACGATTTGGGACAAACGTCCAAACCATGCCGACATGACCGCCCTGCGCGCCTGGTATCTGGAGCACCATAGTGGGCCGAGCATGTTGCCGCGCCTGTGGCGGCGTCTACTACAGGCCCGTGAAATGCTGCTTGGGTCGAACATCCGCCTGGTGTTCAGCGTGGCTCATCAACACGTCAACCAGGGGCTGGAGCTGACCGACCTGGTGCAGGAGGGGCAGTTGGGTCTGATGCGGGCGCTGGAAAAGTTCGACGTCCGACAGGGCACTCGCTTCTCAACCTACAGCCATTACTGGATACAGCAATTCATTCGGCTTGGGCTGAAAAACCAGGCGGCACTGATTCGCAAGCCCACCAACGTGGTGGATGACGTTAAGCGCTTTCAGCGGCAATTAGTGATGGTACAACAAACGGCGGGCAAGCCCGTGTCGGTAGCGACCATCAGCAAGGAGCTCAACATGGATGAAGCCCAGGTCCGGCATTTTCTGGAGCTGGGGTTGAGTCCGCTGTCGCTGGATGCTCCTTTGTCTGATGACGGGGCCGACAGCTGGGCCAGTCATCTGGAAGCGACGGATCTGACGACCTACGAGGCGACTGAGCAGGGCGAGGTGATTGACCGGATCAGACAGTCGCTGGGCATTCTCGGTCACCGCGAGAAAGTCATCGTGGCCCTGCGTTATGGCATTCAGCAGGGTCGCGAATATGGCTACCGGGAAATAGCGGATCAGCTTGGCGTCAGTCGCGAGCGAGTTCGCCAGTTGGAGAAAGAGGCGCTGACGAAATTGCGGCTGCACTGGGACAAGCCCGATTCAATGGCGACGCAGTGAATCAGGCGATCGGAATTACAGCGACGTAAGGCGAGCAATTAATTGTTCGCCCTGTTGCCACAGGGCATCGCGTTCCGCCTCGCTCTTTTTATCCAGATTCCTGTACATCAGGCCCATGCGGCCATTGCTGCGAAACCGGTCCTGATGGCGCATCAAAAAGTGCCAGTACAAGCCGTTAAACGGGCAGGCTCGGGGCCCGGTTGTGTCCTTTACCTTGTACCAGCAGGTTTTGCAGTAGTCGGATTGCCGGTTGATGTACTGGCCAGAGGCAGCGTAAGGCTTGCTGGTCATGCGGCCGCCATCGGCGTGCAGAGCCATGCCCAGAGTGTTAGGCCGTTCGACCCACTGATAGGCATCCACATACACGCTCAGATACCACTCGCTGACCGCCTCCGGGGCGAGCCCTGCGATCAGTGCGAAATTCCCGGTGACCATCAAGCGCTGGATATGGTGTGCATAGCCATAAGCCCGGGTTTGTGAAACGGCCTGGTGCACGCAGTTCATGCGGGTGTCGGCTGTCCAGAAGTAGTGGGGCAGGGTCTGGTGATGGTCGAGACTGTTCTGCGGTTCGTACAGGCGCAGGCACCAGTAGAGCCCACGCACGAATTCGCGCCAACCGATGATTTGGCGAATAAAACCCTCGGCGGCGTTCAGTGGAATGTGTTCGCGATAATAGGCGTCGGCCACCGCCTCACAGACCTCCAGCGGGCTCAACAGTCCCTGATTCAGGGCCGATGACAGACGGCTGTGAAACAGCCAGGGCTGATCGTTGGCCATGGCATCCTGAAAGTCGCCAAAGTGTGCCAGATGACGGACCGCATGAGTAAGCGCAGATTCCGCCTGGGACCGAGTCACCGGCCAGAGGCCAGGCTGAACCTCACCCCAGCCATCAGAGAACCGATCGTCAATCATGGCTGCGACGCTCTGGTCGATACTGTCTGGCTCGAACAACAGAGGCGCTGGAGGAGCGGGGTCGCCCCGCCAGGCACGGCGGTTGTCGGCGTCAAAATTCCACTGGTCGCCTTCCGGCTGGTTGTCTTCAGTCATCAGCAGGCCGGTGCGCTGGCGCATCCAGCGATAGAAATACTCCATGCGCAAGGCATTGCGACCGTCTGCCCAGGCGGCAAAGTCGGTTAGGGAGATCAAATAACGGGTGTCTTCTAGCACTTCGACCGGGCAGCCAAAATGCGCCTCCCAGCTGGCAACGTCAGTGAGTAGCCGGTGCTCCCCGGGTTCGGTCACAACGATGCGATCAATGCGGTGTTCGGTGATCACGGCTTCGACAGCCTCTCGCAGGCTGCCATGAGCTGTGGCGCCATCCAGTGGGAAGTACTGTACGCGCCAGCCTGCTGATGCCAGTGTTTCGGCAAAATGCCGCATGGCACTGAAGCAGTTGAAGAGTTTTTGCCGGTGGTGAGGCACATACCGGGCTTCGGCCCAGACCTCGGCCATGACGATGAGATCGCGGTCGCGGTTCAGGCGGCGAAGGGTCGGCAGCGTCCGGGAAAGCTGGTCACCAAGAATAAGACCGAGTTGCATGCAAGCCTCTGCGGGGAAACGGTTAGCGTTGCAAAGGTACGGAACGAACCGGGGTCTGGATGGTTGGCGATCAGAGCGTGTGCTGCCAGCGCTGCAGCCATTGCTGGCTGCCGCTGAGAAAATCACCGGTGTGCACAAATCCGGTCTGGGCCAGAACCGCTTGCGAGGCCAGATTACCGGTGGCCGTCACGGCAAGCACCCGGGTTAGGCCCTGGTGTTGTGCGACCGCGCACAACCAGCGCACCAATTCAGAGGCGTAGCCCTGGCGGCGCCAGTCGGGGTGTGTGCGGTAGCCCAGCTCGACCGTTCCGTTGATGGGCGGGCCCTTGAAACCACCGGCGGCAACGGCACTGTCATCCCGGTAAACACATGCCGGGCGGTACCAGAGTGCCACCGAAGGGTTGGTCTGCATCAGGTTTTGCAATTCCAGCAGCAGTGCGGGGTGGCCGAACAGGGAGCGGCACTGCTCTGGCCGGGCCTGCAGTGCCACGATATCCGCATCGGAAAGCCAGTCGATACGCAGTGGTGTACTGGAGACTGGCTGTTTTTTAGGGGTCATTCGTTGTCCAGCAGATCCCGCGAGCGCAGGTCGGACAGGCGCTTCATCAGGTGCTCAAGTTCAGCGTGCTTTTCACGTCGCTCGCTGACCCGGTCTTCCAGGAAGTCGATGACCTGCTTTTGCAATTTCACCTTGCTTAGTCGGTTGATGTTGGTGATGCCACCCGGGTTGCAAACGTTGACTTCGAGCAGGCGTTCGCCAATCAGGTCGAGGCCGACAAAGTCGAGGCCATCAGCGACCAGTTTGGGTCCGATTTTGCGGCAAACGCGTTTCTGTTCTTCAGTCAGCTTCCAGATATGGGCACTGCCACCGGCCTGGATATTGGCACGAACATCGCCGTCTGCCGGTTTGCGATGGTAAGCGCCGATGGCTTTACCATTGAGCATGAGCACTCGCACATCACCGTGCTCGGCTCCGTCGATATAAGCTTGCAGAATGACATAGTTGTTGCGTTCACGATCAATGTAAAAATCGAGCAGGCTCTTGATGCTCGATTGCGCCGCTTTTTCGAGCACGATGACGCCGTGGCCACCGCTGCCATCCAGGGGCTTCAGAATCCACTTGGCGCGGTCGCTCTCGCGGATCACGCGCAGCAGGTAATCCTTGTTCTTGGAGACATGGGTCTCCGGCAGAAAGTGATTTTCCGGGTCATGAAAGGTGGTGGTGTAGAGCTTGTTACTGGCCTTGCGCACGCCGTCGACATCGTTAATGACCAGTGTCTCGTTCTTGACGGCATCGAGAAAGCTCAGAATGGTCGGGTCGATGGGTGGATCCTTGCGGATCATGATGCAATCGAAAGCATGCAACGGCAGCATTTTCTCGTCGAAACGAATCTTCTTGTACAGCGTGGAGACGCTTTCCGGCACCTTGTCGATCGGTTGAATCACCCGCGAAAAGCCGTTCACCACGTTGTTGCGCACGGTCAGGTTCTGCGGGTAGAGCAGTGCTACCTTGTGGCCGCGCGTCAGGCATTCCTGGATCATCACCAGGGTAGAGCTTTTGCCGGGTTCGATGTCTTCCCAGGCGTTGATCAGAAAAGCAATGTACATGGCTTACCCTTTGCGAATAGTCGAAGTTGGCGATTATCGGATACGATGCTGCCATCAGCCTAACCCCTCGATGGTCAGGCGGCAACCGGGCCGCGGAGTTTACGGTTTAACCCCGGGGCGCTGCAAAGGCTTTATGCATCAAGCGTCCTGGCGAGCCGGTACCGGGTCGTCTTTCAGGCTGTGGTAGCCCCCCACCACCCGGGTTGCCGTGGTGATGGCGCATAGCCCGAAAAATGCCCAGGCAAGCCCGGCAAAGTGCCCCGGAAACAGGCACATGGCGACCAGAAACGCGATGGTTTCGGTGCCCTCGGCCAGCCCCTCGAGGTAGTAGAAGCCCTTGCTGGGGTAGGTCATGCTGCTTAGCTTGCGCCGTTCGGCCAGAATGGCATAGGCGAGAAAACTGCTGGCGGTGCCCATAAAACCCCAGAGCAGAAACGCTGCCGCCAGCGCATTGTCGGCCGGGTTAGCCAGTGCAAAGCCGGCTACCACGGCCGCGTAGAAGATAAAATCGAGCACTATGTCGAGCAGTGCTCCGCCGTCCGTGGCGCCCTGCAGCCGGGCGAGTTCACCATCGAGCCCGTCGGCGAGCCGATTCAGTAGAACTGCGATCAGCGCCAGGTTGAAAAGCTGAAACGCCAGCAGAGGCACCACCAGCATGCCCAGTGCAAAACCGGCCAGCGTGACCTGGTTGGCGCGAATGCCCTGGCGGTCGCAGCGCCGTGCCAGCCGGTTCAGCGGGGGTTTAATCAGAGTCAGGGTCCAGCGGTCAAGCATGTGACGTCTCCAGAGTTATCAGTAGGCCCTGTTCGGGCCGGTCGGCCGGATCGTGCGTGACCATCAGTGCCGGTATGCCCAGTTCGACGATGCGGGTGAACACCCAGTCCCGGAACTGACCGCGCAGGTGTTGATCCAGCTTGGAAAAGGGTTCGTCCAGCAAAATAAGGCGTGGTTCGGCCAGCAGGGTGCGTAACAGACTGATACGTGCGCGCTGCCCGCCGGACAGGGTGGCGACGTCGCGCCGTTCAAAGTCAGCCAGCCCGGCACTGGCCAGAGCCGACGCAATGCGGTCGCGCTTTTGCTCACGATTCAGGCCTCCGGGCAGTGCAAACACCAGATTCTGATAGACATTCAGGTGCGGGAACAGCAGGTCGTCCTGAAACAGAATGCCGACCTGGCGGTGTTCAATTGGCACGCTGAGCAGGCTTTGGCCATTGAGCAGGATGTCGCCACTGAGTTCAAATACCGGTGGCAGGGTGCCGGAGATGGCGGCGAGCAGGGTTGATTTCCCCGAGCCGCTGGGCCCCATGATCGTGCCGATTTCCCCAGGCTCCAGATGCACCGTCACTGGTTGGAATAGAGGGCGGTGGTGGAGCGCGAGGCTCAGCTGTTTGATGTCAAATGCCATGCGTTGTCCGTTTGTGTCAGGTTTGGCTCTGTTGCAGGGCCCGGTGATGCCGGTAGCGCCAGGCAGCGAGCGACAGCGCCAGTGCAAAGCCGATCAGCGGTAACACTTGTTGCACCAGCGCGTAAACCGCCATGCTGCGCCGGTTGCTGCCACTGGCCAGGCTGACGGCTTCGGTGGTAATGGTGGCAAAGCGTCCACTGCCGATAAACAGCGTCGGCAGGTACTGGGCGACCGATACCGCGAAGCCGGTGGCCAGGGTATAACCCAGTGGCCGCCACAATTGCCCCAGTTTAATACGCCAGAACGTCGCCAGCCGATGGCTGCTGAGGCTCAGGCCAACCCAGGTGTAGCGCTCGTCATAGGCGCGGTAGGGGCCACTCAGCGTCAGAAAGGTGTAGGGCAGCACGAACACCAGATGCGACCAGACCAGCACCCACCAGCGTCCGCCCAGCTCCAGCCAGGCCAGACTGACCTGAAAGCCGAACAGAAAGGCAATTTGCGGCACCAGCAGCGGCAAGTACACCACCCAGAGCAGGCGCTGCGCCGTAAAGCCCGGTTTCAATTGTTGCAATCGTACTTCGTTTTCCAGCGCACCGATCACCAGTACCAGTGCGATGACCGCTGCACTCAGCCCGGTGCTGAGCGTGAGCCAGAGCGGGTCGAGCAGGCGCTCCGGAGCACTGACCCAGGTGCGGGCACTGAATGGGTCAGGCCAGAGGCCCGGGAAGCGCCACTGACCGGCAAAGGACCAGAGGATCAGGACAAGCAGCGAGCCCAGATAAAAAAAGGTGCCGGGTATCAGTACCAGAGACGCCCAAAGACGCAAACCCAGCCTTAAACGAGGGCGCTTGCCATTGCCCAGCAGATGCAAACAAAGCCAACGCAGGGGGCGTTCCAGATAATACAGAATGGCCAGCGTCAGAACCGTGACCAATAACAGCGTTGTGGCGGCTGCCGCACCCGGTAACCGCAGCAGCAGGTCCGGGTCATTGAACAGACGGGTGGCCATCACGGCCAGAGTCGGTGGCGCTGTTGGGCCCGCAATGAGCGCTATATCCACAACCGACAGGCCAAAAGCGACCACAGCGTAGAACGGCAGCCGTAGCCGGCTATACAGCACGGGCCAGATCAGTGTCAGCCAGACCTTGCCCGGGCGATAGCCCAGGCTGGCACCGAGCCAGAGCGTTTTTTCCACTTTCAGGGCGGGCAGGGACGCCAGCGCCATGAACAACAGAAACGGAATTTCCTTTAGCGCCAGAACCAGCATCAGGCTGAGGCCATAGGGGTCTTTGAACGTCATCCAGTTGGGTGGGTACTCCGGCCAGCCGGTCATCACCGCGAGCCAGCGAACCAGCCAGCCACTGGGGGCGACCAGGAAACCGATGCCTATGGCAAAGGCGGCATGGGGAACCGACAGGATGGGCGCCAGCAGTTTCTCCAGCCGGCGAAAGCCCCGGGAAGGGTAAAAGGCCATCAGGATCAGCAGGGTAGCGCCCAGTGCCAGCAGGGATGAGCCAAGGCCGGTTAGCAGAGACAGGCGCAGGGCCGTTCCGGCGCCCGGGTAGTGCAGCAGCTCAACCCAGGGGGCTAACGAGAACGAACGCTGTCCCAGTGCGGGAAACCAGCCGAAGGCAGGCAACCAGGTACCCGCCAGCCCGACCAGTACCGGCGTTAGGAACGCCAGCAGCAGCAGGCGCGGGAACCAGGGGAGTAACCGGGTGATCAACGTGCGTAACGTTGCTGCCAGGCGCGCTCCAGGGCCGGAACCCAACTGGCGTCCGGTTCGCGCAGCACGGCGCCGAGCTCATCAACCGAGAGTGTGGCCACGCCTTCGGGCAGTTGTTCGAACAAGGCCCGCTCGGAGTCCGACAGCTTGTCGAGCGACAGTACTGTGGGGTCACCCCAAACCGTGGTATTTGCCTTGTGCGCCTGGGCCTCGGGTGACATCAGGAAATTGGCAACCACCTGCGCTGCTGCTGTGTTATCGCTGTTATAGGGGATGCCGACAAAATGCGTGTTGCCGATGGAGCCAGCGTCGTGAACGTAGGTACGGATCGTGTCGGGCAGCTCACCGTTGGCGATGGCATTGCTGGCATCGTTCGGGTTGAACGACAGCGACAGGACAATTTCACCATCGTTCAGTAACTGCGTCATCTCCGGGGCGCCAGAGGTAAAGGTCTCACCGTTGCGCCACATCAGCGGGTGCAGCAGATCCAGATAGGCCCAGAGTGGTTCAGTGACGGTGTCGAAGTCGGCATCATCAACCGGGCTGTACAGGGGCTCACGATCGGCGGCCAGTTCGAGCAAGGCCTGTTTGAGAAACGTAGTGCCGTGAAACGCCGGAGGCGCCGGGTAGGTTACCCGGCCCGGGTTGTCGCGGGCAAAGTCGAGCAGATCAAGCATGGAGCGGGGTGTCTCATCGACACGCTTCATGTCAGCCATAAACACCAGTTGGGCCATGCCCCAGGGGGCTTCGAGGTTATCCACCGGTGTCGTGAAGTCGTAGAGAGTGGTTGGTTTGTTTTCGGTATCGACCAGGTCGTAATGTGGCAAATTCTGGGTGAAAGGACCAAACAACAGGTCGTTTTCTTTCATTGACGCAAAGTTCTCGCCGTTGATCCAAACCAGGTCAGCGGCGCCACCGGTGTCGCGACCGGCGGTTTTCTCCGACAAAATCTGGCTGATTGTGGTGCCGATTTCGGCCACCTTTACGTGTTCCAGTGTTACTTCGAACTCGTCTTCAACCCGCTCGGCAGCCCAGCGCAAATAGTCATTGATGACTTCGCTGCCGCCCCAGGCGTGAAAGTAGACCGTCTGGCCCCGGGCTTGCTCAAGCGTCTCGGTCCAACTGGTATCTGCCAGGGCAGTGCCCGTGGCCAGTGTTGCCGTCAGGGTCGCAGCAAGCGCCCAGCGATGTCGAATCATGCGGTATCCTTTTTAAACGGATTGATGGAATAGGTAGTCTATGCTGTCGGTCGGAGAGTCCGGCTTCGGTGTATGGTGCTCCGGGGCGGGTCTCCAACGTATCCCTGCCGGGATCATGGTACCTCAAATAAGAGTCGTACGACGGTCGCGTTTCTTACACCCGTCGGGCACAACCTGTACGCCCTGGTCTGTCGCCTTACCCCTTACGCAACCAGGGCGTCAATCGGATGCAGTTTCCATGTGCTCCGGGTTTTGGCAGTATCCGGTAGCCATCACCTTCAAAAAGAGAGATCTGCTGTGACGCCACCTTCCACGCTAGACGCGCCCTTTCAGGACAGGCTTGAACAGGCCAGAGCAGCCGGGCTCGAGGCCGATATTGCCCGGCAGCTGGCCAGGACGGCGGTGTGCAGTCCCTGGTTTGATGAGCTGCTGAACGTCTGCGGCGTTGCCGATGTCGCGCGATGGGTCACAGATCCGCAGCCTCCCGACGCTGATCTGGATGCGCTCAGCGCACACTGGCCACTGGATGACCTGGACCCGGCCAAGGCCGACTTGCGTAACTGGCGCAACCGGCAAATGGCCCGTTTGATGGTGCAGGATGCCAATGGCCTGTCGACAGCACGGAAAACTGCCCGGGCGGTGTCCGATCTGGCCGATATCGCCATTCGGTGTGCGGTGACCTACGCCGAGGCTCACTGGACTGAGCAGTGGGGTGCACCGGGTCCGTCCCAGTTCGGCGAACCGCATCAAAGTCTGGTTGTATTGGCGATGGGTAAGCATGGTGCGCGGGAGCTGAATTTGTCGTCGGATATTGATCTGATCTTCGCCTTTCCCAGCCAGGGAGAGGTGAGCAACGGGCGCAGCCACGAGGAGTTTTTTACCCGGGTCGGGCGTACGGTTATCCAGTTGCTGGATACCCGCACCCCAGAGGGATTTGTGTTTCGGGTTGACATGAGGTTGCGACCCTGGGGCCAGAGCGGTGCCCTGGTCAGTAATTTCGCCGCCATGCACCATTACTACACCCATCAGGGCCGGGAGTGGGAACGGTTTGCCATGGTCAAGGCGCGCCCGGTCACCGGTGTGCCGGCGGCACAGGCCGAGTTGGAGCGGGACCTGAAGTCCTTTGTCTATCGCCGGTACGTTGACTTTCACGCGCTTGGCGCGCTCCGACGGCTGAAATCAATGATTCAGAAAGAGGTGCGCCGACAGCAGCTGGAAGACAACATCAAGCTAGGGCAGGGAGGGATCCGGGAGGTTGAATTCATCGCCCAGGCGTTTCAGCTGATTCGTGGCGGGCAGGACATTGCCTTGCAAGAGCGCGGTACCTGGCCGGTGTTGTCGATGCTGGCGGACGAGGGCTATCTGCCGGCCGACGTTAGCCGGGAGCTAACGGACGCCTACGGGTTTCTGCGCGATCTCGAGCACCGCATACAGGCCTTGCGCGATGAACAGACGCAGCGCTTGCCGGGGGATGAGACCGACCGGGCGCGTCTGGCCTGGTCGATGGGGTTTGATTCGGTCGAGGCCTTGCTGGCGCAATTGGCGCATTACCGTGAGCGGGTACATCACCATTTCCAGCAGGTGGTGGCCGAGGATGCCGAATCTGCCCGGGCACTGAATCCGAATATGGTGGCCCTGTGGCGTGACGGGCGGGTTGAGTCGGCCGATGTCGACAGCCGAGACGCGGAGGCGGTACTGGCCTTTCGCAACGAAGCTGCGGTGAAGCGTTTGCAGGGGCAGGCCCGCGACAATCTGGATCAGGTGATGCCCATGCTGCTGACTGAGTTGGCTGGCATTGGCAGCCTGGGCAGCGGGTTCGAGGCCTTGCGTCCGATTCTGGAGGCTATTCTGCGCCGGTCGGTATATTTCGTGCTGCTGGCGGAAAATCCGGATGCCCTGCGGCAGTTGTGTCGATTGGCGCCAGCGTCTCCGTGGATCGCCAATCTCTTCGCCCAGAAACCCTATCTGCTCGATGAACTGTCTGACCCCGACAGCCTGTACCGCCTGCCACAACGTGGCGAACTGACCGACGACCTGCACCAGACACTGCTGCGGGTGCCTGCGGACGATCTGGAACAACAAATGGAAGTGCTGCGCCATTTTCGTCATGGCCGGGTACTGCGCGCGGCGGCCTGTGAAGTCGCTGCCATGCTGCCATTGATGAAAATTTCGGACTACCTGGCTTGGGTTGGCGAGGTTGTAGTTGAGCAGGCACTGGCGCTCGCCTGGCAACAAATGGTCGACAAACACGGTCGGCCCAGCCGTGACAACGGCGACTGGTGTGAGCTCGATTTTGGCGTTGTCGCCTATGGCAAGATGGGTGGGCTGGAGCTCTCCTACGAATCGGATCTCGATCTGGTGTTTCTGCATCAGGCCTCGGCTCAGGGCGAAACCGAGGGCCCGAAAGTGATCGACAATGTGGTCTTCATGGCTCGGCTGGGGCAGCGGCTGATCCATTTGCTCAGCACCGCGACGCCGAGCGGAACCCTCTATGAAGTGGATACCCGGCTGCGACCCTCTGGCAATTCCGGCCTGCTGGTGACCAGCCTGACTGCATTCGAGAAGTATCAGAACAGCAAGGCCTGGACCTGGGAGCACCAGGCACTGGTCAGGGCCCGGTTTATTGCGGGCGACCCGGAATTGCAAACGGCGTTTAACGCCGTCCGACAGGATATTCTGCAACGGCCCCGAGACCGCGCGACACTTCGCGAAGATGTGATTCAAATGCGCCGGAAAATGGTGGGGCACCTGTCCAGCCAGGCGCAGAAGGGCAAGGCGGATGAGGTGTTTCACATCAAGCAGGACCCGGGCGGCATTGTTGATCTGGAGTTTCTGGTGCAGTACCTGGTGCTGGCCTACGCCGACGACCACCCCGAAGTCGCCCGCTGGTCCGACAATGTGCGCTGCATCAAAGCCCTGCGCGAGGCGGGCGTACTGACCGGTGAACAGGCCGACCAGTGGCTCGATGCCTACCTGACGCTGCGCGAGCACACCCATCATGCGGTGTTGTCAGGAACCTCCACCACGGTACCGGTGGCGCAGATGACCCCCGAGCTGGCGCGGGTGCGCGAGCTGATTCGGGCACAGTGGCAGCACTGGCTTGGCGCCGAGTCGCCAGCCGAGCAGCCACCGCAGTGACCGGGTGTTGGCCGGGGTGTCAGGTGAGGAATACAGTGTTGATATCAATGCATGGTGTTCCGGGCCTTTGGCGCTAGAGTCCGGCTCTTAAATTGGCATACAATGAGGCATCGTCGCCCAAGGGCCGACGCCTCGACCACGGGCTTGAATCTGGCCCACAGCATTGGGAATTTGTAATGGCCGCATTTGGTACCGTATTCATGCCGCAGATGGCATTGGCTCAGTATGACAATGGCGCTTGGAGCCAGACCGAGATCGTTTCCTCCAATTCACTGACGCTGCATCCGGGCGCGCACGTACTGCACTATTCCAGTACCTGTTTCGAGGGCCTCAAGGCGTTCCGCCATGCCGACGGTTCGGTCAATATTTTCAGAATGGATGCCAACATTGAGCGCATGGCGCAAAGCAGTCAGTTGCTGAACTTGCCAGCCATCGACAAAGCTCAGCTGAAACAGATGATCATCGATATCGTCGCTCGCTTCAAAGAGGATGTGCCCGAAACGCCGGGGTCAATGTACATTCGCCCAACGCACATAGGCACAGAAGCGGCGATAGGCAAGGCCGCAGCTCCTACCGAGAGTTCAATGCTCTATGTCTTGCTGTCGCCAGTCGGTGATTATTTTGCCGGCGGTGGCAAGGCACTGTCGCTCTTGCTCGAGGAAGATGGCATGCGCTGTGCGCCGCACATGGGCATGGTAAAAAGCGGCGGCAACTACGCCAGTGCGCTGGGCCCTATTTTGGCGGCCAAATCCCGTCACGATGCTGATCAGGTATTGTTTTGCCCGAATGGCGATGTTCAGGAAACCGGTGCTGCCAACTTCATTCTGATCGATGGCAACGAAATCATCACCAAGAGCCTCGACCGTTCCTTCCTGCACGGCATTACCCGCGATTCGATCCTGACTCTGGCCCGGGACCGCGGCATGACGGTCAGCGAACGCAGCCTGAGTGTGGACGAACTGCTCGAACGAGCGGCCAAGCCGGGCACAGAGGCAGCGTTGTCGGGAACCGCCGCGGTATTGACGCCCGTAGGCACCCTGATTCGCGGCGAACAGCGCTTTTCCGTCGGGTCTGGTGAGGCCGGTGAAACAACCCTTGCCCTGCGCAAAGCACTGAATCAGGTTCAATGGGGCGAGTCCGAGGATCCGCACGGCTGGCTAACGCCGGTCAAGTAACGGGGTCTGTTCCGGGAGATGAGTCATCGCCCCGGATCGACCAGGCACTTACCAAAGTTTTACAACAGAACAGTTCAGGGTTACACAACAGGGCGGGGGCTTGGAAGCCACGCCCGGCAACGCTGACCGGTGTCAGTTGCCGAGTCGGGTCAGGTTGGACAGTTTGGGGTTGGGTTTTTTTGCCTTGCGCAGTAGCAGTGCGACCCGGCCGATGGACTGGATCAGGGTGGCGCCGGTTTGCTCGCAGGCAGACTGGATCAGGGCGTTTTTCTGATCGCGATCGGCGACATTGACTTTAATCTTGATCAGTTCGTGGTCGTTCAATGCGCGGTCGATCTCGGCCAGCACGGTTTCCGCCAGACCTTTCTCGGCGATGGTTACCAGCGGGTTCAGATCGTGACCTATGGTACGGTAGCGTTTTCGTTGTTCCTGACTCAAACTCATGGGTGTCTCTCAGACTCTGTTGCTTGCAAAAAACGGCATTGTACTTTAGAACACCCTGCCAAACACAGTCCAACCGGGCAGGAAGCCGGGCAAGGCTGCAGATCAATCGGGATGATAGCCCGGTTGTTCTTGCATTTTAGTTACTGCACCCCATTATTTCGGTGTGCGAAAAGCCTGTGCCAGTTGGCATCAAAGGCTTGAGGGCAGGCCTTCTACCGGATAACCGGACAGGTCTGCTGACCGAATTTACGCGTAGATACCGGGCTGATATCACACCATCACGCCGGTGTTGCGCACCCGTCTCCGGCTACCCGAGGGTTGGCCGGGACGGAGACAAACGACCTACGCAGCCTGGCTGCCAACGAGGGTAAAAGTTGAACGATATGGCTAAAAATCTGGTTCTATGGCTGATTATCGCGGCAGTTCTGCTGGCCGTTTTTAACAATTTTGATACGACGGCCACCTCTGAAGAAATGAGCTACTCCCGCTTTGTGCAGCAGGTAGAGCAGGATCAGGTGCGGTCTGTGGTCTATCAGGGGCTGACCATTAACGGTGTTCGTCGCGACGGCTCGACGTTCGAGACCGTGCGGCCGCCTTATGTCGACGATTCCGAGCTGATCGACAACATGATCGAGCACAATGTTGAAGTGGAATCAAAGCAGCCTGAGCAACAAAGCATCTGGTCCCAGTTGCTGGTAGCTGCCTTCCCGATTCTGATCATACTGGCCGTGTTCATGTTCTTCATGCGCCAGATGCAGGGCGGTGCTGGTGGCGGCAAGGGCCCGATGAGTTTTGGCAAGAGCAAAGCCAAGATGCTCAGCGAAGACCAGATCAAAACCACCTTCGCAGACGTGGCCGGTGTTGAAGAAGCCAAAGAGGACGTCCAGGAACTGGTCGAATTCCTGCGCGACCCGGGCAAGTATCAGCGTCTGGGTGGCCGCATCCCCCGTGGTGTCTTGATGGTCGGTTCGCCCGGTACTGGTAAGACCCTGCTGGCCAAAGCCATTGCCGGTGAAGCCAAGGTGCCGTTCTTCTCGATTTCCGGCTCCGACTTTGTCGAAATGTTTGTCGGTGTAGGTGCATCGCGCGTACGTGACATGTTCGATCAGGCCAAGAAGCAGGCGCCATGCATCATCTTTATTGACGAAATCGATGCCGTAGGCCGTTCACGTGGCGTTGGCATCGGTGGTGGAAATGATGAGCGCGAGCAAACGCTGAACCAGTTGCTGGTTGAGATGGACGGGTTTGAAGTGAACGATGGCATCATCGTCATCGCGGCCACCAACCGGCCCGATGTGCTTGACCCGGCGTTGTTGCGCCCTGGTCGATTCGACCGTCAGGTAGTCGTGGCATTGCCCGATGTACGTGGCCGTGAACAGATTCTGAAAGTCCACATGCGCAAGATTCCGGTCGGCGACGACGTTGATGCGTCGGTGATTGCCCGCGGTACACCGGGTTTCTCGGGTGCCGATCTGGCCAACCTTGCCAACGAAGCGGCGCTCTTTGCGGCACGTCTCAGCAAGCGTACCGTGTCGATGGAAGAGTTCGACCGGGCGAAAGACAAGATCATGATGGGTGCCGAGCGTAAATCCATGGTCATGTCCGAGAAAGAAAAGATCAATACGGCCTATCACGAGTCTGGTCACGCCATTATTGGCCGGCTGGTACCCGAGCACGACCCGGTCTATAAGGTCAGCATTATTCCTCGTGGCCGTGCCCTGGGTGTGACCATGTACCTGCCCGAGGAAGACCGGTACTCAATCAGCAAACGTCAGCTGGAAAGCCAGATATGCTCGCTGTATGGGGGTCGTATTGCCGAAGAAATGACCAACGGCAAGGAAGGGGTGACCACTGGGGCCTCCAATGACATTGAACGGGCGACGCAACTGGCTCGCAACATGGTCACCAAGTGGGGTCTGAGTGATCTTGGTGCCCAGCAGTTTGAAGAAGAACAGCAGGGGTATCTGGGCAGCCAGTCGTCCATGGCTCAGTTGTCTTCTGAGACTGCCCGCGCGGTTGATGCCGAGATCAAAAAGATTCTCGACCGGTGTTACAAAACCGCCAGCGAATTGCTTGAAGCCAATCGCGACAAGCTGGAAATGATGAAAGACGCGCTGATGCATTACGAGACCATCGATGCCGAGCAAATCAACGACATCATGAACGGCAACAAGCCAAGAGCGCCCAAAGGCTGGGACGACCGGGATTCAGGCGGTGGCAAGGCACAATCAGGCGAGCCTGCAGATACCACGGCTGAAACCGCTCAGGACCAGGCTGACCTGGACCGGGACGGCCAGACCGAATAAGCCTCTGGCTCGGCAAGAATTCTGAAACGGCGCTCCGGCGCCGTTTTTTTATGTAAGCAATTGTTTAAAGGAGGCTCCTCCATGACGGGTACTCACGCCAGCGGGCCTGGCTGGCTATTTGGTGATCGCACCCTGGATCTCAGCGTGACCCGGGTAATGGGTGTGGTGAACGTTACTCCCGACAGTTTTTCAGACGGTGGCCGGTTTATTAAAGCCGAGGCTGCCCTGGCCCAGGCACGGCGTCTGGTGACGGCCGGCGCGAGTATTCTTGATGTGGGAGGGGAGAGCACGCGCCCGGGTGCCACCCCGGTGAGCGTGCAGCAAGAGCTGGACCGGGTTGTGCCCGTGGTTGAGGCGTTGGCGCGAGACACCGAGGTGATCTTGTCGGTCGATACCAGTACCCCGGAAGTCATGCGCGAAGCCGCACATGCCGGAGCGCACCTGATCAACGATGTCCGTGCCTTGTCTCGCGAGGGTGCCTTGCAGGCCGCGGTGGATACCGGCCTGTCGGTCTGTCTGATGCACATGCAGGGCCAGCCCGGCACGATGCAGATGAGTCCGGAATACGACGATGTGGTTGCTGAAGTTGAGCGTTACCTCGATGCACGGATTAGCGCCTGTGAGGCCGCCGGACTGCAACGTCAGCAACTTTTGGTTGACCCGGGGTTTGGTTTTGGCAAGACACTGGGCCACAATCTCAGTTTACTGAAGCATTTGCAGCGCTTTACCCGCTGGGGTTGCCCGGTGCTGGTGGGGCTGTCGCGCAAATCGATGATTGGCGATGTACTGGGCAAACCGGTCGATCAGCGTCTTTATGGCAGCCTGGCCGCTGCTGTTGCCGCGGCGATGAACGGCGCGTCCATCGTGCGTGTGCATGATGTGGCGGAAACCGCAGATGCCATTGCCGTGATCAACGCCCTGCACCAGTCGGCGTAGGAAAAGTCGTGTTTTTGGGGTGGCTTTGGCAAAAGCACCTTAAACCAAGGAGAAGAACGAGTGAGTCAGGAAAAACAGTATTTTGGCACGGATGGCATACGGGGCCGGGTTGGAAGCGGCGCCATTACTCCTGAATTTCTATTGAAACTGGGCTGGGCTGCCGGCCGGGTTTTCGCCAGTGAAGGGCATAGCAAGATACTGATCGGCAAAGACACCCGAATATCAGGTTATATGTTCGAGGCCGTGCTGGAAGCCGGCTTGTCGGCTGCCGGGTGCGATATCCTGCTGGTCGGGCCAATGCCAACGCCTGCTGTTGCCTATCTGACCCGCGCGTTTCATGCAGACGCGGGCATCGTCATCTCTGCCTCGCACAACCCTTACTATGACAATGGCATCAAATTCTTCTCCGCAGACGGCACCAAGTTGCCGGATGACGTTGAGCTGGCCATCGAAGCCGAACTTGAAAAGGTGATGACCACAGCTGAGAGTCACTTGTTGGGTAAGGCGTTGCGCATCAACGACGCCGGTGGTCGTTATGTAGAGTTTTGTAAGAGCACCTCGGGCTACCTAAACCTGGACGGCCTGCACATCGTGCTCGATTGCGCCCATGGCGCCACCTACGATGTTGCCCCCAAGGTGTTTCGGGAGTTGGGCGCACGGGTCAGCCTGGTTGGCGCCACACCGGACGGCCTGAACATCAACAAGGGCGTGGGCTCAACCCACCCGGCCAGTCTGCAGCGAGCCGTTCTTGAGCAGGAGGCTGATCTGGGTATCGCCTTTGATGGCGACGGTGACCGGGTATTGATGGTCGACAACGAAGGTGAACTGGTCGATGGTGACGAATTGCTCTTCCTGCTGGCCATCCATCTGCACCGTCAGAATCGCCTGCAGGGTGGTGTAGTCGGTACGCTTATGACTAATCTGGGTCTTGAAGTGGCGCTCAGGAAAGAGGGCATCGAGCTGGTTCGGGCACAGGTGGGTGATCGCTATGTGATGGAGCAGCTGCACCAGCGTGGCTGGGTATTGGGGGGCGAGAATTCCGGACACCTGGTGTGCAAGCATGTCACCACCACGGGGGATGGCATTGTTGCCGCTTTGCAGGTGCTGTGCGCCTTGCAGGCCGCCGACCAGACGCTGTCGCAGGCCAAATCCGGCATGCGCAAATACCCTCAGGTCATGATCAATGTGCAAATGCCGAACAAGATGGATGTTCAGGCGTTGCCTGAAGTACAGGCCGAGCTGGATGTGCAGGCCGGGGTGTTGGGCGATGCAGGTCGCATACTGCTGCGTCCATCCGGTACTGAACCGCTGGTGCGGGTCATGGTTGAAGGGGAAGACATTGGCCAGGTCAAACGCAGTTGTGAGCGGTTGGCCGGTGTTGTCAAGGCGGCGGTCGAGGCTGCAACGGTATAATTTGCCGGAAAAAGTAACCCCAATTCCACGGAATGTCGCGCTCAGCCACTGGGGTTTATGGGGTAAGCTGTTGTTTTAACCCCGTTTTTCCCAAACAGCCTGTTGCTCGGCTGGTGGAAAGGCAGTACACTCTGCGCCCGATTTAAGGAGGTCAGGCATGCGACGCAAACTGGTAGCCGCAAACTGGAAGATGAATGGCGACAAGGCTGCTAACAGCGCTTTGTTGACGGCATTTGTACAGGGAATCGATACCGCAGCGATCGATGCTGTTGTGTTTCCTCCTGCTGTTTACCTGGATCAGGTAGCGTCGGCCGTCGCCGGCAGTGGCATTCGATATGGTATTCAGAATGTCCATGCTGCTGAGAAAGGGGCCTATACCGGTGAGATTTCACTGGGAATGGTGAAGGATTTTGGGGCCGACTACGTTTTGGTGGGCCACTCCGAGCGCCGTGAGCTCTTCGCTGAGAGCGACAGCGTTGTCGCCGGGAAGGTCCAGGCAGCTCTGGCTGCTGGTGTAGTGCCGATGCTTTGCGTCGGCGAGACGCTCGCCGAGCGCGAAGCTGACCAGACGGAAGCCGTCGTCGGTCGCCAGTTGCAGGCGGTATTGGATGTCGTTGGCATCGAAGCGTTTGCGACGATTGTTGTTGCTTATGAGCCCGTTTGGGCAATAGGCACCGGTAAGACCGCTTCGCCCGAACAGGCTCAGGCGGTGCATGCGTTTATTCGAGGTTTATTGGCGCAGGCGTCCGAGTCTGTTGCCGGGAAGTGCCGGGTGCTCTATGGCGGCAGTGTTAAGGCGTCCAGTGCACAGGAATTGTTTCAGCAACCCGACATTGATGGCGGGCTGGTAGGGGGGGCATCACTGCTCGCCGACGAGTTTGTTGCGATCTGTCAGGCTGCGAAAGGGGTTTAACGAATGGCTATCGAAAATTTGGTGTTGGTGGTTCATGTTCTGCTGGGTCTGGGTGTTGTCGGTTTCGTACTGATCCAGCGTGGCAAGGGCGCCGATGCAGGGGCCTCCTTTGGTGGCGGTGCCTCGCAAACCGTGTTCGGCAGTGGTGGCAGTGCCAACTTCCTGACCCGCACCACCGCCATACTGGCGACCGGTTTCTTTCTAACCAGTTTTGGTTTGGCGTACATTGCCAAGCAAAAAGCGGAAGGTCTTGATGACCTGGGTCTGGACATTCCTGCGGTAGAACAAACCGAGGAAGCGCCAGTTGCACCCGAACAGAATACTTTGGATATACCGGCCGAGTAAAGAATAGCCCGACCGGGGAACGCTTTTGCCGACGTGGTGGAATTGGTAGACACGCCATCTTGAGGGGGTGGTGGGCTTATGCCCGTGCTAGTTCGAGTCTAGTCGTCGGCACCACTTAAAAGGCCTGTGCGAGCAGGCCTTTTTCTTTTTGGGGGACTTTCCGGGCTTTGCCTTGAAAGTCGGGCGGGGCATCCCTATAATGCCGCCGCCTGAGGAGTGTGAATTCCTCGATGTTCTATGGTCCGGGCTGATCGGACGAAGCATTAAAAGTTTATTGCGGGGTGGAGCAGTCTGGTAGCTCGTTGGGCTCCCTGTCCTGCAAAAGCCGAAGGGAGTCACCGACCTTCGGTTTATGAGTCCGACCCGGTTGGTCTCAGAATAGTAAGGTGACACGGTTTTATTGCGGGGTGGAGCAGTCTGGTAGCTCGTCGGGCTCCCTGTCCTGCAAAAGCCGAAGGGAGTCACCGACCTTCGGTTTATGAGTCCGACCCGGTTGGTCTCAGAATAGTAAGGTGACACAGTTTTATTGCGGGGTGGAGCAGTCTGGTAGCTCGTCGGGCTCATAACCCGAAGGTCGTAGGTTCAAATCCTGCCCCCGCTACCATATTTAGAAAGTTGGTAAGCGAAAGCGCCCCGAAGGTCGTAGCCGGGACGCCGGCCGGTTAAATCCCGCCCCCGCTACCATATCCAGGTGGAAGCAGCCGTATATCATTGGCTCTCACCGAACAACATACAAGGATAGGTATGTTGTAGGGTCTGCAGACCCTCGGAAGCCAGAGGGCCTTCCGACTCATAGACTGGTCTGCGAGACCACGACTTGAAGCCCCTCCTAGCAGGGGCTTTTTGTTAGCAGGCTGGTCGGTTTTCCGTAGAGCTTCGTGTTTTGAGGCTCACCTGCGTGAACCGCACGAGTGCGGAACCGTTGGGATCTCAGTGTTATCGATCTGGGCCTGCGGAGCCAACGGAAGGCGTTGGTTCCAAAGTTGCCCTTTTTTTGGCTCTGAAAAAGTCAGCTAAGGGCACGACATCATTGAATACAAGTCAGTGGCGGCGCCACTGGCAACAGGCAGGCCCGGAAACCGGGCTCACAGAGGGGTTTGAATGGCAAAGGTCGACGAACTGAATGCAATGCTGGAACCGGTGATTACCGGCCTGGGTTTTGTATTCTGGGGTCTGGAATTTTCAGCACAGGGCAAGCACAGCACCCTGCGCGTGTACATTGATCACGAAGACGGGATCAATGTGGATCAGTGCGCGGAAGTGAGCCGCCAGATCAGCGCGGTGATGGATGTTGAAGACCCGATCAGTCAGAACTACACCCTGGAGGTCTCCTCCCCGGGTATGGATCGTCCTTTGTTCAGTCTTGAACAGTTTTCAGCGTATCTGGGTGAATGGGTTCAGGTGCGTTTGCGTGCGCCGTTTGAAGGGCGTCGTAAATTCAAAGGTGTGCTGTCCGCGATAGAGGATCAGGACATCTGCGTGACCGTTGATGGTATGGACTATTTGTTGCCGATCGAAAGCATCGACAAAGCCAACCTGATACCGAACTTTGACAAGCAATAAACCGATTAACCGAAAGGAAAGCCCGGTCAACCGCCCGGCAAACAAGAGGCTGAGACGATGAGTAAAGAAATTCTCCTGGTCGTGGACGCAGTAGCGAATGAGAAAGGTGTGTCCCGAGAGGTCATCTTTGATGCCATGGAGCTGGCTCTGGCAGCCGCTGCCAAGAAGCGCTTCGACGAAGATGAAGAAGGCGAGATCGACATTCACGTTGTGATCGACCGCAAGACCGGTGAGTACCAGACCTTTCGTCGCTGGACTGTGATGGGAAATGATGGCGTTCCAACCCTGGGTTGCGAATGGACCACTCAGGAAGCCCATGAAGTCGACAAGACATTGCAAGAGGGCGACACCTACGAAGAGGTGATCGAGAACGCTGAATTTGGCCGCATCAGCGCTCAGGCAGCGAAGCAGATCATCGTGCAGAAAGTGCGTGAAGCCGAGCGGGCAAAAATTGTTGAGCAATACCGTGAGCGTGTTGGTGAAATGGTGCTGGGCACGGTCAAGAAAGTGACTCGTGACAACATTATTGTAGACCTTGGTAACAACGCTGAAGCCGTGATGCCGCGTGAATCAGTAATCGGGCGTGAAACCTTCCGCATCGGTGACCGGGTTCGTGCCGTGTTGCAGGACATTCGTGCTGAAGGCCGTGGCCCGCAGCTCGAACTGAGCCGCGCCAGCAACGACATGCTGATCGAACTGTTCCGCATTGAAGTGCCGGAGATACAGGAAGAAGTGATCGAAATTCGCGGTTGTGCCCGTGACCCTGGCTCTCGTGCCAAGATCGCGGTTAAAACCAATGACGGTCGTATCGACCCGGTGGGTGCCTGCGTGGGTATGCGCGGTTCGCGTGTGCAGGCGGTATCGAACGAACTGAACAATGAGCGTGTCGACATCATATTGTGGGACGACAACCCGGCCCAACTGGTGATTAACGCCATGGCACCGGCCGAAGTAGCCTCCATCGTGATGGATGAAGATACCCACACCATGGATGTCGCCGTTGCTGCCGACAATCTGGCCATCGCCATTGGTCGCAGTGGCCAGAACGTACGGCTTGCCAGTGAACTGACTGGCTGGGTCATCAACGTGATGACCGAGGAAGAAGCCGACGAGAAACAGGAAGAGGAAGCCGGTCGCCTGGTTACCTATTTTGAAGAGAAGCTGGATGTCGATGAAGACATTGCTGCCATTCTGGCAGAGGAAGGCTTCACCACACTGGAAGAGGTCGCTTACGTACCTCTAGAGGAAATGCTTGGCATTGAAGGGTTCGACGAAAACATCGTGACCGAACTGCGTCAGCGTGCAAAAGACATGTTACTGACGCTGGAACTGGCGAGTGAAGAGCAACTGGATTCCGCAACACCCAGTGACGATTTGCTGAGCCTGGACGGCATGGATGAGCACCTGGCCCGCCTGTTGGCGAGCAAAGGCATCGCCACGATGGAAGATCTAGCGGAACAGAGTATCGATGACCTGATGGACATCGATGATATGGACGAGGAACGGGCTGGCCAATTGATTATGGCGGCACGGGCACCTTGGTTTGAGAATGAGTAATCACGGGTAGGAGGAATCCATGGCAGAAGTCACCGTTAAACAACTGGCGGAAAGCGTTGGTACACCCGTTGATCGTTTATTGAAACAAATGAGCGATGCTGGTCTGCCGCAAAAGTCTGAGGGCGAAGCGGTTAATGATGACCAGAAGCAGACACTGTTGACGTATTTGAAAACAAGTCACGGTGAAGACAGCGGAGCCCCCAAGAAGATCACGTTGAAGCGCAAAGTCACCACCACCTTGAAAACCAGTGGTGGCGGTCGTGGCAAGACGGTCAATATCGAAGTGCGCAAGAAGCGTACTTACATGAAGCGCGATGCCGTTGAAGGCAGCAGCGATGCAGCACCGACGGAAGCGGCAGCCCCCGTGGCGACGGCCGATACGTCGGCCAGCCGCCGGGCTGAAGAAGACGCGAAGCTTGAAGCAGCACGGGCACGTGCCGCCGAAGAGAAGGCGCGTGAAGAAGCCGAACGTCGTGAAGCAGAAAAGAAGCGTGCGTCGAAAGCTGAACCCCAGAAAGTTGAGGAAGAAGTTGATCCGCAACAGGCGGTGGCTGATGCCGAGGCCAAAATGGCCAAGGAAGATCGCACCACCGACAAGAAGAAGCATAAGACGGCTGAACGCCCGATGCGGGTGGACGATGGCCCGGCAGCAGACAGCCGCAAGGCCGGTCACAAGAAGGGCGGCAAGAAGGCGGAAGTGGCGCAGCGCGTTAACACCGGTCGTGGCGGCAACAAGCATCAGCAGATGCTGTCGGCCCTGGACGATGGAGATGGCATGGGCCGTCGCCGTCGTGCCAAGCGTGGTGGTAACAAGAAGCGCGATCACCAGTTTGAGCGTCCGACCGCACCCGTAGTGCGTGAAGTGCAACTGGGTGAAGCCATCACCGTGGCAGAACTGGCCAGTCAGATGTCGGTCAAGGCCGCTGAAGTGGTGAAGATCCTGTTCAAGATGGGCGTTATGGTTACCGTTAACCAGGCCATCGATCAGGACACCGCGATTCTGGTGATCGAAGAAATGGGTCACAAGTACACCGTGGTGAATGAAAACGCCATGGAAGATGATGTGATGGAGGTGACGTATAGTGGTGATGTCGCTCCTCGTGCACCGGTTGTAACCGTTATGGGTCACGTTGACCACGGTAAGACCAGCCTGCTCGATCACATTCGTCGCACTCGTGTCGCAGCCGGCGAATCCGGTGGTATTACCCAGCACATTGGGGCGTACCACGTTGAGACCGACAAGGGCATGATCACCTTCCTGGATACACCGGGACACGCGGCCTTTACTGCCATGCGTGCCCGCGGTGCCAAGGCAACGGATGTGGTGATTCTGGTTGTCGCCGCAGACGACGGTGTGATGCCGCAGACTGAAGAAGCCGTTCAACACGCCCGTGCCGCCGGCGTTCCGCTGATCGTGGCCATCAACAAGATGGACAAGGATTCGGCAGACCCGGATCGGGTGATCAACGAGCTGTCGCAGCGCAACGTGATCCCGGAATCCTGGGGTGGTGATACGCAGTTTGTTCAGGTCTCGGCGCACACTGGTCAGGGCATTGATGAGCTGCTCGACGCGGTTCTGCTGCAGGCTGAAGTACTTGAGCTGAAAGCGCACCATGAAGGCCCGGGTAAGGGTACCGTCGTGGAATCGAGCCTCGACAAGGGCCGTGGCGCTGTTGCCACTGTTCTGGTTCAGTCCGGTCGTCTGAAGAAGGGTGATGTGGTTCTGGCGGGTACCTTCTACGGTAAGGTTCGTGCGCTGCTGGATGAAACCGGTAAGCAAATCGACGAAGCCGGTCCGTCCATTCCAGTCGAGATTCTCGGCCTGAACGGTACGCCGGATGCCGGTGACGAGTTTGTGGTCTCTGAAAGCGAACGTTCAGCCCGTGAAGTCGCCGAGATGCGCTCCATGCGCACCAAAGAGTCGGCACATGCCCAGCAGCAGGCGGCGAAACTCGACGCTTTGTTCCAGGGTATGGGTTCTGAAGACAAGAAAGTACTGAACGTGGTACTGAAGACCGACGTTCGCGGCTCACTCGAAGCCCTGACCGCTTCATTGCAGAAACTGGGCAACGAAGAAGTGAAGGTTAACGTGATTGCCAGCGGTGTTGGTGCGATCTCGGAATCCGATGCCAACCTCGCGATTACTTCGCAGGCGGTCGTATTCGGTTTCAACGTGCGCGCCACCGGTAAAGCCCGGACTGTGATCGAGCAGGCAGGCCTGGATCTGCGTTACTACAACGTGATCTATAACCTGATCGACGATGTCAAAGCCGCACTGAACGGTCTGTTGTCGCCGGATCTGCGTGAAGAGATTGTTGGCCTGGCCGAAGTACGTGATGTCTTCAACTCGCCCAAGTTCGGGCAAGTGGCCGGTTGTATGGTCATCGAAGGCAGCATGCACCGCAGCAAGCGCATTCGTGTATTGCGTGACGAAGTGGTCATCTATGAAGGCGAGCTGGAATCCCTGCGTCGTTTCAAAGATGATGTCCAGGAAGTTCGTCAGGGCATGGAATGCGGTATTGGCGTCAAGAACTACAATGACGTTAAAGCCGGTGACAAGATCGAAGTCTTTGATGTTAAGGAATTTGCGCGCACCATCGATGATTGATGCGTAGCCGGTTCCTGACAACCCCGGCTTGTCCGGGGTTGTCTGTTTTATAGAGGCACGTTTCCGCGTTCGGGTTTGCTTTGTTGCCAGGGGCTCGTGCCAGGCACCGGGTGTACCTATCCGGGGTCGGCGTAAACCCTTCCATGGGGCCTAGTCCGCAACATCCATGTTGCGGACTACCCCGGAGAGGTACACCCGGTACCTGGCACTTAGTGTATTGCGAACGCCGAATCTTGAGTTATAAAAACCGAGTTATTTCCCCTATTCGCAAGAGGGCCGCATCATGGCCAAAGAAAACAGTCGTATCCGGCGCATTGCCGACCAGATGCAGCGTGACCTGTCGGTGATTATCCAGCAGGAAGTGAAGGATCCGCGCCTCGGCATGGTGACCCTGAACGATGTTAAGGTCAGCAAGGATTTGTCCTACGCCGACATCTATTTTACCTGCATGGTATTCGGCGAAAGTGCCGAAGCTGATATTGAACGCAGTGAACAGGAAGCAGTTCTGAACAAGGCTTCCGGCTTTTTGCGTACGATACTGGCACGTGAGCTCAAGCTGCGGGTTATGCCATTGCTGCGCTTTCACTACGACCCAACATTGGAGTCGGGTGCTCGCCTGTCGGGCCTGATCAACGAAGCCGTGCGTCAGGATAAAGCCAGAAACACCGATGACGCTGCCGGCGAAGGCTCTTCAGACGCGCAATCTTCAGACAAAGATCCGTCCTGATTCATGGCTCGACGCAGAAAAGGACGCGCCATCGACGGCGTTATCTTGCTGGACAAGCCATCGGACTGGTCTTCGAACGGTGTGCTTCAAAAGGTGCGTTGGTTGTTCCAGGCGCAAAAAGCCGGTCACACTGGCGCGCTGGACCCCCTGGCAACGGGCCTGTTGCCCCTCTGCCTGGGCGAAGCGACCAAATTTACCCGTTTTTTACTGGAAGCCGATAAAGCCTATCGCGCCGTCGCCAAACTGGGTGAACGTACCGATACGCTTGATGCCGAAGGCGAAGTCACCGAGACCCGTCCGGTTCCCGAACTCGATAGTGCTGAGGTTGAAGCGCTGTTGGCGGAGCGCTTTACCGGCGATATCGAACAGATTCCTCCCATGTATTCCGCGCTCAAGCGGGATGGCAAAAAGCTCTATGAGCTGGCCCGTGAAGGCAAGCACATAGAGCTGGAGCCCCGGCCGGTGACCATTTTCAGCCTGACGCTGGTTAGTCTGACGGATGATGAGCTGGTATTGGACGTGCACTGCTCCAAAGGCACCTACATCCGAACCCTGGTTGATGACATCGGCCAGGCCCTCGGTTGCGGCGCTCACATTACGGCGCTGCGACGCACAAAGCACGGCCAGTTCTCACTGGACAACGCCGTAACGCTGGATGAGCTGATCAGCGAACAGGAAGCAGACGGCCCGGAAGCTCTCGACCGGCACCTCTTCAGCCTTGACGACCTGCTCGTCGACCTGCCTGTCATCACCCTCACCGAAGGCCAGACGCGGCGCTTCAGCCACGGCAACCCGGTCAGCGACGGCCTGAACCTTGAGCCTGGTCAATATCGGGTTAAAGACGACGACAGTGGTCGTTTTCTTGGTGTGGGCGAGGTGGTGGCTGATAGTCTTCTGCAGCCGTTAAGATTGGTTGCCAGCTCGGCCTAATCCAGGTGGCGGTGGCCCGCAACTGATGCCGGTGCTACCTCTGTGGGGTCGGCGTGAATCCGTCCGTGGAGCCTAGACCGCAGCATCCATGCTGCGGACTACCCCACAGAGGTACCACCGGCACCCGCCGCTCGCCTTTTAGCTCAGGTTTCAATATCCACAAAAGACTAGCGACGAGTGGCAGGGGTGCTTTTGCGGGGGTATCTGAGGCATGGATGCCGAAGTTAAGCCTACAGGGAGGTATTTACGGCGCCCCCGCAGGAGCACCCCTGCCATCCGTTGCGGACCAATGCCTCCGAGGAACCCCAGCCACCGCATCGCTTTGTTCCTGATGAAGTGTCATGTATAATCCCGCCCGGTTTTGGCCTTTGCGGCCGGGGCTGGAATGTCACTGTTAATATGCACGGTGGCCATTTCACATTGAACGCATATTCGTGGAGAGTTTGTACCATGGCATTAACTGTCGAGCAAAAAGCAGAATTGGTAAAAGAATTTGGTGGCAGCGAGAGCGACACCGGTTCACCCGAAGTCCAGGTTGCCCTGCTGACCAAGAACATTGAAGGTCTGCAGAGCCACTTTAAAGAGCACGGTAAAGATCACCACTCGCGTCGTGGTCTGATTCGCATGGTAAACCAGCGTCGTAAACTGCTGGATTACCTGAAGCGCAAAGACGTTTCCCGTTACGCCAGCCTGATCAAGCGTCTCGGTCTGCGTCGCTAACTAGCGGTTCAGGCGTAAAGTTCGGTCACTAAGGAACGACGCCAGAGAGCTCAGAGCGAGGCGGAGAACCGCCGGAATAGCACCGCTATTTCAAGGTTTGACAACGAAGCTCTGGGCTCTCTGGCAAAGTGAACAGTGACTGAACTTTGTGCATGGCCCGCTTAGCTTCGTGTTTCAAGGGCTCCTGTCAGGGGCCCTTGTCATTTCTGCACTGTGCTCCCTGTTTGCCTCGCAGGTTGCTAAACTCCCCCTCGCTGTTGACTGGTCTGCTGGTGCCTGGCACCTGTCGCATGGCCAAATGGCAGTGAAACATCAGGACTACCGTGAACAACGATATCTTCCCAGCGCCGGGTACACCCAGCCTGAGGAGCTTCTATCACTGGGCTTTGCAGCACTGTTGAAGCGCAACCGCAAAGCCCAGCGATAGAAGCATCGTTGGGATCGGCGTCCATTTTTGACAATGATCGATCATAAGGAGACTCCATTGAGTCATTTAACACCTAAATCACACAGCTTCGAGTTCGGTGGCAAAACCGTCACCCTGGAAACCAACCGCGTCGCCCGTCAGGCCACCGGTGCCGTTCTGTGTACCATCGATGAGACGGTTGTACTGGCCACCGTGGTTGCCGTGAAAGAAGCACGTCCGGACCAGCCGTTCTTCCCGTTGTCGGTGCATTATCAGGAAAAATATTACGCTGCCGGTAAAATCCCCGGTGGTTACCTGAAGCGTGAAGGCCGTCCTTCCGAGAAAGAGACGCTGACCTCGCGTCTGATCGACCGTCCAATTCGTCCGCTGTTCCCCAAAGGCTTCATGAACGAAGTTCAGGTTGTGCTGAACGTCGTCTCTGCCAACAAGGAAGATGATCCGGATATCTGTGCCATGCTGGCCACCTCTGCAGCCCTGGCCATCTCCGGTGTGCCTTTTGCCGGTCCGATCGGCGCGGCACGCGTTGGTTATACCGATGACGAAGGGTATCTGCTGAACCCGACTTACACCCAGCTGAAAACATCACGCCTGAACATGGTCGTCGCCGGTACCAAAGATGCCGTGCTGATGGTTGAATCTGAAGCGGATGAACTGACTGAAGATCAGATGCTGGGCGCGGTGCTGTTTGCCCATGAAGAATACCAGAAGGCCGTTTCCGCCATTGAAGCCTTCGCGGCTGAAAACGGCAAGCCCAAGTGGGAGTTCACCCCTGCGGCCGAAAAGACTGATCTGATCGAGCAGATCAGCAGCCAGTATGGTACCCGCATTGCCGATGCCTACCAGGTGTCTGACAAGATGGAACGTTATGGCGTGCTGTCGGCATTGAAAGCCGAGGTCGTTGAAGCACTGGCCGGTGACGAAGAAGGTCAGCCTTCCGCCGATGATGTCAAAGGTGTGTTCGCCAAGATCGAGAAGCAACTGGTTCGCGCCCGCATCGTTAAGGGTGAGCCGCGTATCGATGGCCGCGACAACAAAACCGTACGTCCGATCGAAGTCGAAGTCGGCGTTCTGCCAAGTGCTCACGGTTCTGCGCTGTTTACGCGTGGTGAAACCCAGGCACTGGTCGCCGTTACACTCGGCACCCTGCGTGACGGCAAGATGGAAGACATGCTGCACGGCACCATGACCGACAACTTCATGTTCCACTACAACTTCCCTCCGTTCAGCGTAGGTGAAGCAGGTCGCATGGGCGGCGTAGGCCGTCGTGAGATTGGTCACGGTCGTCTGGCCAAGCGCGGCATCTTGTCGCTGGTGCCGAACGAAGAGACGTTCCCCTACGCCATGCGTGTTGTGTCTGAGATCACCGAATCGAACGGCTCATCGTCAATGGCCTCGGTTTGTGGTGCCTCTTTGGCGATGATGGACGCGGGTGTACCCATCAAGCGTCCGGTGGCCGGTATTGCCATGGGTCTGGTTAAGGAAGGCGAAGAGTTTGCCGTTCTGACCGACATTCTGGGCGATGAAGACCACCTCGGCGACATGGACTTTAAAGTCGCTGGTACCGATGTTGGTGTGACTGCATTGCAGATGGACATCAAGATCCAGGGCATTACCGAGCAAATCATGGAAATCGCACTGGAGCAGGCGCACGCGGCCCGTACCCACATTCTGGGTGAGATGGCTCAGATCATTTCCAGCTCGCGTACCGAACTGTCTGACAACGCCCCGACCATGGACACGATGAAAGTCGACACCGACAAGATCCGTGACGTGATCGGCAAGGGTGGCGCAACCATTCGTGCCATCGTTGAAGAGACCGGCGCTCAGGTCGACATTCAGGACGACGGCACCGTACGCCTGTACGCCCCGACCAAAGAGTCTGCCCTGGCCGCTCGCAACAAGATTCTGTCGATCGTGACCGAGCCGGAGCCCGGTTCTGTCTACCAGGGCAAGGTCGTGCGTATCGCTGATTTTGGCGCTTTCGTGCAGTTCCTGCCGGGTAAGGATGGACTGGTGCACATCTCACAGATCGCCGATCGCCGCATTGCCAAGGTGACCGACGAGATCAACGAGGGTGATACCGTCATCGTCAAAATTCTCGATGTCGACAACCGTGGCCGGGTCAAACTGTCCATGCGCGAAGTGACCGCTGAAGAGAAGGCGGGCTTTGAAGACACTGACGCTGTCATCGTCGAAGAATAACCACCGGCCTAATTAAGCCCAAGGCAAAGCCCCGACTGGTTCGGGGCTTTTTTATGGATGAAGCGCCAGGAAAGTACCGCCCCGGGGAAGCTCCGGCCCGGTGTAAAGGCGTTTAAGGCGGTTGCGCACCGGCTCATCCAGTGGTTGAATGTCGGAACTATGACATCAGCAACGAGCCCCGACATGGACACGCCCCGGTTCTGGGTGCACCACCCTGACTCAACCCAGGCTGCAGTGCATCTTGCGCTGCAATGGCTTGCGTTCGTCTACCCCACCAGTGAAATGCACCTGGAAGCCACCCTGCGTGAAGCGCTGCCCTATACCGATGACGAATTGAGTCAGCGCTGGCGCATTTTCCTCGAAGAAAAAGACATCGACGATCATGTGCAGGCCCTGCAATGGCTGTCATCTACGCTGTCCAAAGAGCAACTGCCTTTTCTGATCGAAAGTTGCTGGCGATTGCTACTGGTCAATCATGACCTGCCCAGCCATGTGCCTCTGGCACTGCGGTTGCTTGGCAGGGTTTTGAAAGTACCGGAATTTCACATCCTCGATATTGGCAAAAAAGTTCAGAAAGAGCTTGAGCAGCAGCCGACGGGGGTGACACGCGCCCCCCTGTTGCCGGAAGACCCGCGTTATCTTGATCGGATCGAATGGCGTTTGTACGGCATGAGCGACCCGATTCGGCGCACCAGTAACGTTGACGCAGGCAAGAACGGCGGCAGTTTCCGGCTTGCCAGCGCCTTTGTCGCAGGCCTGGTGGTGGGCGCGGGCAGCCTGGCGTTTCTGGTCTGGGGGCCACCGCAGCTGGGGCGTGAGCCGGTACCGAGAATGTCGCATCAGGGTGCGCCATTACCTTCGACGAGCCCGGCCGTCTCTGCTGACGAGTCTGAAGCAAGCCAGGCGTCCGAATTAGTGCTGGGTGCCAACGCACTGGATCAGTCAACCTTGCCGGAGGCAAGCCCTGAACAGGCGACTTCGCTGACGGCGCCAGAGGATGAGCCCGTCGGGGAGGCCGAAGTCATCGTCGACAGCGACCCTGAGGTAACGGTCACGGCATCAGATGGCGAAGCGCCACCGCAGAGCCCGGCATCACAGCCAGAACCGGATACCGTGACAAGTGCAGACTCAGCCAATGAATCGGTGACCGATGAACCTGACGTTCTAATGCAAGTGACCGCTTCAATTCTGAACGTGCGTGAAGCCCCCTCTACCGACGCTGACATCATCATCAAACTGGGTGAGGGAGCACGGGTTTGGATGGAACCTGAAGGCTCTCAGGGGACCTGGAACCGGATTCGGGTTGAGGGACGCGTAGGTTACGCCAGCAGCAGTTTCATGGAACCGGTCAACTGAGCTCGAATACGGCTTGAAGCGCGCCGATAGAACGAATACCGACCGGTTAGGCGGTCGCGGCGCCGGTTAAGACTCTATGCCGGCAACGTGACCGTCACGCCAAGCTCGTCCAGCCGCTGGCGGCTGTGTTCACGGTATCGTTCCCGCACCTCTGAGCCCGGTGGTTTTTCCAGATAGTAGGCCAGCTTGTAGGCGACCGGTGCCTCAACACCGGCCTGTTCGAGTGTTTTGACCAGGTTCAGTTCCGCACTGGTATCCGGGTCGGGCAGGGCGATGGCTGGTTCGCTGACGACCAGTTCCTCGCCGCGCGCCACCTGATTCACCCTTTCCTGATACGCCTTTTCAAACGGCGGCCAGCTGTAACGCTCGGCTTCTGTACGCATTCTGAAGAAACCGACATCCCGGGCCGCCAGGTGCACGGCCGCATGCGACCAGTGCCGGTTGGCCGGCGAGTGACTGTTCTTGCAAGCTTCCAGATAGGCTTCACGAATACCTGGCAAACCCAGAGCTTCGGGCTGGGGTTGAAGTAGCTGAACAAAGTCGGCAATGGTCGGTGGCCAGGCAAATTCGAGTTTGCAGCGCTCCAGGGCATACTCCACCAGGTGCGCCGGTGTGCCAGCCAGACTGTAGGCCCACTCCCGCTTGGCCAGTGTCAGCGTCGATTCATCGCCGTAGGCGCTCTCGAATTTGTGGGTATAGATATGGTGGAAGCGGGCGAAAATCATATTGACCAGCAGTTTGGTCTCGTGGTCGAGCGCGCCTCCGTTACCAGTCGGTGTCCCGGATGTTGCGGAGAGCTTCCCGGACTTTAGCCCGTTTTTCGCGAGCAGGGTTTGCAGGCTCTTGGGTGTGTTGTTGGGTTCGCTCATGTCGGCCCTTGTTGTTCAGTTGATCGTGCCAGGAACGCTGGACCCAGTTCAGGAAACGGACGTCCCAGCTGAATTCGGCTCTGTCTTTGTCCTGATAATACTGTCTGAATTTTGCCAGTTCCGCCAATGCATAGGTCAGTGGAATGTCGTGAAATGACAGCAACCCGGGGAATTCGGGGCCGGGTTCCCAGTCGGGGTGCATCCGGGTGCGTTCGGCGCGCACCGAGTTCATGTCGGGCTTCTCCGGCTTCAGATAGGCCAGGTCATCCTGCATCTGGTTGCGGCGCCGGGCATCGTTCATGCCTGGCTGCGGCGAGTCTCCCGGCTCTGGCGGGGCAACTGGCCGGTTCATGCTTCTGACCGGAACCCGTTCGACCGGTATGGCCTCTGCCGGTTTGGCATCCGTTTCAGTGCCAGGCCAGGGTTCGGGTGGCACCAGGCTGTCGTCGAGGTCTTCCAGGTGCACATGCCAGGGGTCTTCATTATGGACGGTCAGCAGCCCCTGTGCCTGAACCCGGCGCAATACGGCACTGAGCTGGGCGCTGCTCCAGAAGGGCAGCAGCTGCTGTCGATGGTGTTCGGTCAGGGTGACCCGCGACCCGAGCAGCAGGGCCATTTCCGTCAGGAGTTGGTACAATAGCGCCTCTTCCAATCCCAGGGTTTCCGCCAGGGCGGGAGAGACCACTAATACTTTCTCAGGGATCACACAGAGTCCTCAATGGTTAAAGCCGTCACCGGGATTGATGCGCCGCGGTCAGTTGGGCGGTCCCGGTGTCGGTTAAATGCAGACTGGCCAGTCTAGCACTGGCACCCCCCGGGCGGGAATGACTTATCGGCTATAGCGGACGAATCCTTGGCAGGGTAACCTGCGGCAGCGTTTGGCTGGGTGGCATGGGGTCGCGTCGGCAACCCCGGCAGCCGGCGCTTACTGCTGCGGCGTTTCCTGAAACTTACGTACATAAACAAGGCTTTAGCATGACCGACCTGCTCAGCGTTCACAATCTGGTGAAACGCTACAAACACCTTACGGCCGTTGATGGCATCAGTTTTTCGGTGACTAAAGGGCAATGCTTCGGGCTTCTGGGGCCGAACGGTGCCGGTAAAACCACCACCATTGAAATGATGGAAGGCATCAGCAAACCCACCTCGGGTGAAGTCAGGCTGTTTGGTGAACCGGCTTCACGCAAGGCGTTCGAGCGGGTGGGTATCCAGTTTCAGAATACGGCCCTTCAGGACTATCTGACAGTAGCCGAGACCTTGAAGCTGTTTGCTGCTTTCTATACGAAAACCATCGACCGGGATGAGCTGGTCGAGCTGTGTTCATTGGGTGAGTTTCTGAACCGGGATGCGCGCAAATTGTCGGGTGGCCAGCGTCAGCGGTTGTTGCTGGCGCTGGCGCTGATAAACGATCCGGATCTGGTGTTTCTGGATGAGCCGACGACCGGGCTGGACCCTCAGTCGCGCCGGAATTTCTGGGAGCTGGTGCAGGCCATTAAGCACCGTGGCAAGACCATTGTGCTGACCACGCACTACATGGACGAGGCGGAAACCCTCTGTGATGACATTGCCATTATGGATCAGGGGCGCATTGTCGAGCGAGGGTCTCCGGCTCAATTGCTGGATCGTCATTTTGAGGGCGTAATGGTTCACTTGCCAGCCTCGGCGGTCGAGGGGAGGGTGTTGCCCTTCGAGATGCTGGTGAACCGGGAGCGGGTCGAGATTCAGACGACTGCGGTCGATGCCACGGTACGCCAGCTTGCCGACGCTCAGGTTTCGCTGACGGGGCTGCAGGTGAAAAGCCCCAATCTGGAAGATCTCTTTCTCAAACTCACCGGCCATGCCCTGCGCGCCTGATCATAAGGAGAACCCCCGATGATGAGCCGTCTGCTGGCCGTCTTTAATGCCCGAAACAAGGAATTCTGGCGTGACCGGAGTTCACTCGCCTGGAACTTTGCCTTTCCGTTTTTGCTGGTGTTCGGTTTTTATTTTATTTTTGGCCAGGGCATGCCGATGTTCAAGGTCGGGGTCATCAGTGAGCAGGATGCTTATATCTCACAGCCCGCCTTCATGCGGCTAAGCCATATACAGTTTGTGCCCTACGAAGAGCTAGACGAGGCATTGAACCGGGCCCGGCGCCATCAGATTGATCTGGTGCTGGATCTTGACCGGAAGTTGTACTGGGTTAACGAAGAAAGTCGCAATGGCTATGTGGCTGAACGTTTGCTGGTCAACGCGGATCCCGAGTTCAACCGGCGTGTGGTGCAGGGCGAGCCGATTCGCTACGTTGACTGGGTGCTGCCCGGCATCATCGGCATGAACATCATGTTCAGTTCGCTGTTCGGAGTCGGCTATGCGATTGTCCGCTATCGTAAGAATGGGGTTTTGAAGCGACTCAAGGCAACGCCGCTGTCGGCGTTCGAGTTTGTGTCAGCCCAGATTCTGTCGCGCCTGCTGACGGTGATGCTGGTGGCGTCGATCATCTATTTCGGCAGTCACTGGGCGTTGTCGACGCTGATGCTGGGCAATGCCTTCAGTTTGTTGCTGACGCTGTTTATTGGCGCTCTGGCCCTGATTTCACTCGGTTTAGCGGTGGCCAGCCGGTCACGTAGCGAGGAATTGACCGGTGGGCTGATGAACATGGCTACCTGGCCGATGATGGGCTTGTCGCAAGTCTGGTTCTCGCTGGAAGGGGCACCGCCAATGGTGCAGTCGATCGCCAACGCCTTGCCGCTGACCCATCTGGTGAGCGCTGCCCGGGAGATAACGACGGAAGGCGCTAGCCTGATGCAGGTGAGTGATCATTTGCTGATACTGGTCGGGATGACGGCCCTGTTTCTGGGGATCGCTGCCCTGTTGTTTAACTGGGACAGCGATCACCGCTGAGCTGGTTTCGCCGTTATTTCTTGCGCAAGATAGACAGCCCAAACGGGAGATAGGCCGGGCATACCCGCACAACAGCGGTAGCCACCAATACAACGCCGATAATGCCCCACCAGCCGATAACGCCGGTGAGTCCCAGCGCGATGAGGATGATGCCGGCGATCAGGCGAAGGGTGCGGTCGGTCGTGCCCATATTGATCTTCATAGCGGTGACTCCCTTGATTAGTATAAGCTAATATATAGGTGATTTAAGGCGTTGTCACCTGACTTCAGTCTTACTGTCGTTTAGGTCACTTGATTCGCCCCGGTTTAGTCTATACTGCCGGGTTTCAATCCCTGTTCCAAAGCCGTACGGAAGTTTCATGCGTTCAATTCTGGTTTCTATCATGGCCCTGTTTCTGGGCATCTGCCTGTTATTGCTGGGCAACAGTCTGCTGAGTACCCTGCTTGTCTTACGCGGCGTCGCTGAAGGCTTCTCCGGACAGTATCTGGGTATTCTAACGTCGGTCTACTTTCTTGGGGCACTGGTGGCCACGTTAATGGCCTCGACCTTAATTAAACGGATGGGGCACATCCGCTGCTTCACCTTTTGCACGGCCTTACTAGGCTGCAGCATTCTGGCCTATGTGCTGATTATTTCGCCGCTGGCCTGGCTGGTGATCCGGTTCTTTACCGGGTTCGGTGTGTTCGTGATGTATACGGTGATCGAGAGCTGGCTGAACGGTCAGACTCAGGATGCCTACCGCAGCCGGGTGTTTTCGATCTATACCCTGGTGAATCTGGTGGCGATTGCGGCTTCTCAGCAATTGTTGCGCATTGACAGTGCTTCCAGCTACACCCTGTTTGTACTGGCCAGCTTTCTGGTGACTGCGGCCATCATGCCGGTCTCCTGGACGCGTCTGCAGCAGCCCCATGTACCGGTCGACATGCCGTCGATGAGTATCCTGAAATTGTTTGATGCTGCGCCGGTTGCGGTGACTGGCGTCGTGGTGTCTGGCCTGGTCATGGGGCCTTTTTGGGGGCTAACACCCTTGTTCGTGGCGGGCCTCGATTATACTGAAAACCAGTTGGCGGCCTTTATTTCCCTGTCGATTCTCGGTGGCGCGCTGATTCAATACCCGGTCGGACGCTGGTCGGACCGGATGGACCGGCGCCGTGTCATTCTGGTGACCTTCGTGCTCGGTACTCTGCTGGCACTGGCGATGGCGCTGAGTGCCTGGTATTTTCCGGTTGAACGTACCCTGATGACGATTCTGTCGATTCTGTTCTGCGGGCTGGTGCTGGCAGTCTACCCGATATCGGTGGCCCACCTGGTCGACCGGATTCACAAGGACCACCTGGTTGCAGGCTCCAGTGGCTTGCTGATGCTCTATGGTCTCGGGTCGTTCATTGGGCCTGCGGCGGCGGGGTTGGCGCTCGAATACCTGGGCGCCGGTGGCTTGCCGGCCTATTATCTGATTACCCTGGCGCTGTTCAGCCTGGTTTTGAGCGTACAACTGATTCGTTCGCGCATCATCGAACGTCCGGAAGACCACGAAAGCCAGTACGTGGCCATGGTGCGCACCTCGCCCAACGTACTGCCACTGCACCCCGAGTCTGAAGAGGATGTCGGCGCGCCCGAAGAGCGCCGCAGCGAGGACCGGGAGTCAGCCTAGGCGCTATAGCTCGTCGGTGCCGACTTCAATCTCTTCGTCAGTCAGGTCGGCAAAGCCTTGCTTGGCCTCGTAGCGGTCCAGTGCGGCGTCACACAGCTGGTAGCCATCCTCGATCATCTCGCTCGCCAGGTGATAGTCAAACAGGCCTCCCACGCCTCGTGGAATTTCGATCAGAACATCGGGCTGGTGCGCGGCCAGTTTCATATGAGCAATGGTGTTTTGCATGGTATCGATGGAGCGGTTCATCAGTTCCAGCATGCTCCATTGATTCTGTGGTTCCGTGGTGTCGTTTTTTTCCGACCACCAGCGGTCAATAAAACGATTGATGGCGCGATGCACCGTATTCTGGGCCTCCTCGGAGAGTCTGACCGGTTTCTTGTGTTTCGCCTTTTCCATTCTGCCCAGCATGTCAGCGCGGCCGTTGAGGTTGACCGCTATGGTCATGTCGGTCTGGGTGCGCAGGGTGGGGGCGATCGGCACCGGGTTCAGTACGCCGCCGTCGACCAGCATCATGCCCCGGTAGGGGTGCGGCTTGAATACAGAGGGGATAGCGATGGAACCTCTGATGGCTTCAAACAGCGAGCCGTCGTTTAGCCAGATCTCCCGCTGGCGTTCGATATCGACCGCAACGGCGGTAAATTCGATGGGCAGGTTCTCGATTTGCGCATCGCCGACCTGGCGTTTTAGAACCTCCATGATCTTGTAGCCCTTGAACAGGCCACCGCCGTTGAAGGAGAGGTCGAGCAGGCGCAGAACGTCGGTGCGTTCCAGAGCGCAGACCCAGCGTTCGTACTGGTCCAGTTTGCCGGCCGCGTAAAATCCGCCGACCAGGGCGCCGATACTGGCACCAGCGATGTTGGTTATCTTGTAATTGCGGTCTTCGAGGCAGCGGATAATGCCAATATGAGCCATACCCCGGGCGCCGCCACTTCCAAGTACCAGCGATACGGTTTTTTGTGACTTCACGAGAGTGCTCCTTTGGTTCCCATGTTCTGAATAAGGCGGGAAGCCTGTTCGGGGTAAAGTATGAAGCCAAATTGTTGAATTGCTACCCTCCGAGGCCTCCGGTGATAGTCGTTATCCCAGACCAGCGCTACACTGTTAGGCTATGCTGAATGAGCTGCCGGCACTGAGGCTGAACCGTTGAAAAATGAAGGTCAGTTCATAGTTGCTTGCCCTGAAACACCCCGTTGAGGAGTCCTGAGTGTTAGATTCAGTCCAGATTGCTTTCGATCCTTCCAGTCTCGATATGTTGAACTTCATGCTGGCCATCATGATGTTTGGCGCGGCATTGTCGGTCAAAATGAGTGATTTCCGTTATGTGCTGAAGTCGCCCAAAGCACCGGTGATTGGCCTGGTCTGTCAGTTTGTCCTGTTGCCGGCCGCTACTTATGCCCTCACCCGTGCATTGTCTCTGGATCCCTCACTGGCACTGGGCATGATTCTGGTCGCAGCCTGTCCGGGCGGTAGTTTCTCGAACATCATCACCTTTCTCAGCCGTGGTCATGTTGCCACCTCGGTGAGCATGACCGGCATTTCTTCGTTAGCGGCGATCGTCATGACGCCTTTGAACTTCACCTTCTACGCCTCCCTGGCACCGGAAACCCGGGCCATCGTACAGGCTATCAACGTCGAGCCGCTGGCCATGGTGCAGTTGATTGGCTGGGTTCTGGGGGTGCCGCTGGCACTGGGCATGCTGGTGGGTCACAAGTTCCCGGGGTTTGCGGCCCGCGCCGACAAGCCGGCGCGCTGGGTCTCGCTGCTGATCTTCCTGGTATTCGTCGGTATTGCCTTTTCGCGCAACGGCGGGCTCTTTATCGAACATGCCACGGCCTTCGCCGGTCTGGTCATATTGCACAATGCCCTGGCGCTTGGCCTTGGCTGGGCGGCAGCCACCTGGGCCCGACTGCCTGAAGATCAGCGACGTGCGGTCATTCTCGAAGTCGGCATTCAGAACTCGGGTCTTGGGCTCATTATCCTGTTTTCGTTCTATCCGAATCTCGGTGGCATGATGCTGATTACCGCGTTCTGGGGTGTCTGGCACCTGGTCAGCGGTCTGTTATTGTCGGCATTCTGGTCGCGACGCCCCCCTCAACTCGGTATTGGGTTGGTTTAACTGGTCTGTTGGGCCAGTTGCAACCGGTTTTGCAACCAGAGTGCCTGGTCTGCCAGGCTGCGCTCTGACGGCAGGTCACTGACCGCTATTACCTCAACAACCCGCATATGAATGCGTTGGTGTCGGCCCAGCCGGTATGCCCAAACCTGCACAACGGCGCGCAGTACCGGGTGAATGCGATGCAACAGCTGGCGCACGGGCGCGCGTGGCATTTGCACATCGACCAGCACGATGGGGCGGTTGGTCTCGCGCGCCAGCCGAATGATGCCGGTGCGCCAGGCAGGATCTGTCGCGTTCTGCCAGAAAGGCCGTGCCTGGCTTAGTCCGCCGGCCGGCGTAATGACCAGCCGGCCCTCTTCCTGCAACCATTGGCTGGCGGCCGCCAGTGTTTTGCTGCCTCCCAGAGAGCGTCGCTCACTGTCCAGGTTGACCGACAGAAACACTTTACGCAGCGGGCCAAACACATTCAGAAAATTACGCGCCATGATGCGCGTCGGCACCCGGGTTCGACTGGCAAGCCAGGCCAGGCCCAGGCCGTCAAACAAGCCATGCGGATGATTACCGGCAACAATGCAACTGCCCAGCTCATCGAGCAGGTCGGTGTTCTCAGCAGTCAGCGAAAATTGGTTGCGGCGCAACAGGGTGTCGAGCATGCCGTGCAGGTCGCCATCGCCAGTTTGCCAAGCATCGTTCAATAGTTGCTCGGCCCAGTTAACACCGACCAGTTTAAACAAGGTGCGGCGCACGGGGGCGGGCCAGTGATCTAGCATCGTTGTGTATCCAGCTGGATCATCCCTGACATTAATAGTAACGGGTCGGTCTAACGCCAACCTGAGTAAAGGAAGAGGATAAGTTGGTTACAGCAGTGATACAAGCTTGGCGCCGATACCTGTGAAAGGCTCCCTAGCCTGGCTGGTACGCCGCTTTTACACTGCGTTCAAACTCTGGCAACGGCACTGGGTGGCCAAAGTAGTAGCCCTGATAGGCCTGGCAGCCAAACTGTTTCAGTAACTGCGCTTGCTCGTCGGTTTCGACACCCTCGGCAATGGCGTTGATCGACAGACTTGAGGCCAGCGAAATGATGGTTCTGGCGATGTCGGAATCGTCGGGATTGGTAGTCAGGTCATTGACGAAGGTACGGTCGATTTTCAATTGATCCAGAGGCAGTTGTTTCAGGTAGGACAGCGACGAATAGCCGGTGCCAAAATCATCGAGAGAAAACCCGATGCCCTGCAAACGTAACCGGTGCATCTTGGCGATGGTGTCCTGTACATCTTCCAGCAACATGCTTTCCGTCAGTTCGAGTTTCAGCAGCGCAGCGGGTGCGCGAGTGTGTTGAACAATGCGCACTACCTCGGCGACGAAATCGGGCTGATGCAACTGCCGTGCACTGATATTGACCGAGAGGGTCAGCCGCGACAGAACCGGATCCTTTGCCCAGCCGGCCAGTATCTCGCAAGAGCGTTCGAGTACCCAGTTCCCCAGGGGGTTGATCAGGCCGGTCTGTTCTGCCACCTGTATCACTTCGGTCGGAGGCAGCAGGCCGCGGCTGGGATGATGCCAGCGCAGTAGGCTTTCGGCGCCAATGACGGTGTGGTCGAAGTCGACCTGGGGCTGTAAAAAGAGTTCGAATTGCTGTTCCTTGATGGCCGTGCGAATTTCGTTGGCCATCTCCAGGTGTTCCAGCACCCGGGCCTGCATGTCGGGGGTAAAAAACCGGGCGGTGTTCTTGCCCGCATCCTTTGCCTGGTACATCGCCAGATCAGCTTGTTTGAGCAATTCATCAACACTGTGCGAGTGGTTGCTGAACAGGGTAATACCGATACTCAGGGTACTGAAGTGTTCCAGGTTGGGCATAAAAAAAGGTTGCCTGAAGGCTTCCAGTACATTGGCAGCCAATGCTCCGGCAAATTCGCTGGCCTTGCTGACATCCGCCGCGAGACTTTCCAGCAGAATGATGAATTCGTCACCACCGATGCGTGCCACGGTGTCGGTATGGCGAATGCAACCGACAAGGCGTTCGGCAACCTGTTGCAGAAACAGATCGCCGGTATCGTGTCCCTGGGTGTCGTTCAGGGTTTTGAAATCATCCAGATCGATGTAGAGCAATGCGCCATATTGCTCGCTGCGGGTAGCGGCTGCCAGTGCCTTGTTAAGGCGGTCCATCAACATGCGTCGGTTGGGCAGGCTGGTGAGCTGGTCATAAAAGGCGAGTTGCTCAATGCGTTGTTCGGCGGCTTTACGCTCCGTGGTGTCGATGATGGTCACGACAAAGTTCTGCACGTTATCGCCGTCATCCGACAACACGGCGGTAATGTGCATCCACTGCAGGTAATGCTCCCCGTTCTTGCGTTGCCCCCAGGCTTCGCCCTGCCAGCTGCCCGTGCTGGCCAGGCTTTGTTCAATGATCTGATTGATGTCTTCGTCATGCCGGTCAGGGTCTATCAGGCTCATGAGCGAGCCAGCAATATCTTCCTGGCGGTAACCGGTCATCCGGGTGAAGGCTTCGTTGACTTTTAAAACACGGGTTTCTCCGTCGGTGACCAGCATGCCCTGTGCCGATTCAAACACGTTGGCGGCAATGTTGAGTTCGTACACCATGCGCTGCATGGCGAGCCCAACCTGATTATGCTCGTAAATACCGCCGGTTTTAAAGGGCGCCACCCGGGTACCTTGTCGGGTGTTTGCAATGTACTGCAACAGATTGCTGATGCTGCGATTGTGGTTCAGATGAACCAGCCAGGTGGCGAACGCAAACAGCAGAATAAACCCGGCCGACAGGACAAAGAAGGTTCTCTGGTAGGTTTCGGCCACGGGCGGAAACTGGTCCGCCGACAGACCGAGCTCAATCCAGACGTCATCGCGGTTGCTGGCAATGTTCAATAGCCGTGTTTTCAGATAGACGTTGTCTTTTTGTTCGACGACGCCAAACGGCTGCGTATAGGAAGCGGCGCCGCTATAGTCCAGGTCGGTCTGGCGGATCAGTTCCCGGTCACCCAGGCCGATCTTGATGACATCCGCATCCGCCAGTTCGGCAATATCGTTTAATAGCGTGCGATTCTGGCCAATGGCCAGGCCAATATAGAGATAGCCGCGAAGTCTGAGCGAGGCAGGGTCAAAAAGCGGTGCTGCTTTCAAAACCACCGTCAGCGGTTCGGTATGTTCGATCAGCCAGCGATGGGTGTAGTGCACGGGCGAACGCAATTGGCCCAGCATGGGGTTGATGTCGTACAGGGGCAGGCTGGCATCGAACAGTAACTGGCCCGAGGCGTCGGTGATGAACAGGACGTCAATGTTGTTGCCCAGTGCCGAGTCCTGAAACATGAAAGCTATGTCGTCGTTCGCCGAATCGAGACTGGTTGTACCACTGGCGATCGACGTAAAAACGCGGTTGGCCGCCGCACTTTGCAAATAGGCATCGAGCAGGTCGAGCCGGTTGGTATAGAGGTTGGCGGCCGTCCGATGGTGTTGGCGCAAGGCGTTTTGAATTTCACTGTCGAGGCTGTCCTGCGCGGTCTGGACAGCGTAAAGCATGGAGAAAAAGAGCGTTATCAGCCCCAGTGCACCAAAGACGAGGGCGATGCGGGTAATGAATTTCAGTTCAAGGAATCGCCTTCTCACTGAGCCATTGGCGCTAAGCGTCGAATGCTTTGGCATTCATACCCCGGTTGACGTGTGAGTTGGGTTGTTCAATTTTCATCGGCTTCACCATACTCCTGAATCAGCCAGCGATAGTTATCAACCTGCTGTTCAAAGTAGGACTGCAACCGAGGCTCATCCCAGAAGGTGATGGGCAGGCGAACCCGTTCGGTGGCCTGAATAAAACGGGGGTCTTGCGTGGCCTTGGACAGGGCGGCGGACAGAACGCTGACCTGGTCGTCCGGCGTATCGGCGGGTACCACCACCACCCGTGGGTTCTGCATCGATACATCGTAGCCGAGCTCGCCGATGGCGGGTGCATCCGGATAGCCAATCAGCCGCTCATCGACCAGGCCCATCAGCACGACCATCTCGCCCGATTCGGTGTACTGGGTGTGCGTTCCGCCACTGAACGCAAAGTCAACGTCGCCCGCCAGTACCATGGGTGCCATGCCCGCCCCGCCCGTGGTGGGCACGATGCGCAGTGGAATACCCTCACGACGGGAGATCATATTGATGACAAAGCGATCCTGTGAGGTCTGGGAGGCGACCGTCAGTTCATCTTTTCCGCGGGCGTAGTCAAGTAACTCTGCCCAGGTGCGGTACGGCTTGTTACCACCGGTGACCAGCGCCGACTGATCCAGTGCCAGTGCCGACACATAGCGAAAACTGTTCAGATCGAAGGAAGCGTCGGTTACCAGGGGGGTAAAGGTATAGGGTAGCGATGAGCCAAACATCATCAGGTAACCCTGGTCGGTACTGCTCGCCACCAGGGCAGCCGCAACACCACCGCCGGCGCCCGGCAGGTAGAGTCGCTCTACCGGTTGTCCAAGCTCGTCTTCCAGCACTTCGGCCAGGGCCTGGGCCTGAATGTCGGTGCTGCCGCCCGGGTTGAAACCAATAACCATAGTAAGCGGGCGGTTGGGAAAGTCGCTTGCGCCGACACCTGGCAATGCACTGAGAATCAGCAGGCTGGCAATCAGACTCAGGTGCGCTGGCGCCAGGCCTCTTAATAACCGGGAGGTTGTGCGGCGCCTGGCTGGGGATACCCGGGTGCAATTGGAATCAAGCTCACTCATACATCAATCCCCGTCTATCCCTAAGTCGTGTCGGGTACATCCCCGGTTATGTCAGTCTAGGAGTGAGCCCTCTGTTTGTCTAGGGAGCGCGGTGCTGCTCCCTAGCCGAAGGCGGCACCCAGATCCCACATCGGCAAAAACACGCCCAGAGCTAGCACCAGCACCATCATGCCCATAAACAGCAACAGGATCGGTTCAATCGCCTCGGCCAGTCGCTTCAGATCGTATTCGACTTCCTGGTCGTAAAAATCGGCAATGTCGACCAGCAAACCACCGACATTACCGGTTTCTTCGCCAACGGCGATCATTTGCAGAATCAGCGGGTTGAACAAGCCACTGGCCGAAGCGGTAGCCTGCAGCGATTCGCCCCGTTCAATGCCCGACATCATGCCTTCTATGCCTTTGCCAATGTACTTGTTGCCTACGGTCCGGCTGGCCACGCTCAGTGCTTGCAACAGCGGTACCCCGGCTTCCAGCATCATGGCGAAGGGGCGGGCAAACCGGCCCAGTGCAATGCGTTCATAAATACCGCCCATCAGCGGAAACCGCAGTATCTGACGGTCCCATGAAAGCGCGCCCTGAGGTGTTTTTTTCCAGCGTTTGAAGGCGTATATCCCCAGTACAATCAGACCGAGCAGGTAGGGCCAGGTGCTGATCATGATGTCGGAGCTGGTGATCAGAATGCGGGTTGGCACGGGCAGGTCGGCGCCCAGTTTGGCAAATACCCCGGCGAAGGCCGGAATCACCATAAAGTTGATGACTACCATCGCCAGGGATATGGCAGCAACGACGATGATGGGGTATCGGGTTGCCGAGGCGATGCGTTTGCGCGTGTCTTTTTCCAGTTCGAGGTGGCTGACCAGTTGTTGAAAGGCGGTATCGAGCCGGCCGGTTGACTCGCCCATGCGAATCATCGCGATGAACAGGTCGTTGAATACGTCCGGGTGGCTGCGAAACGCCGTCGACAGGGGAGAGCCCTGGGTCAGAATGCGGGCCACATCGCCGAGTACCTCGCCCAGACGAGGCGAGCGAGTGGCATCGGCGAGACCATTGATGGCGCGCATCAGCGGAATGCCCGAACGCGACAGTGCGTACATCTGACGGCAAAACATGATCAGTTCGTCGATGCTGACCTTGGCCTTGCGCTGGGTATAGCGGCCAAGCAGGGCCGAGACATCAATGTTTTTGGACGAGGGTTTTGCCACCGGTTCAATGCGGGTGGCGATGATGCTCTGGCGTTTCAGCAGTTGCAGCAGGGCGCTTTGCGACGCTGCCTCCAGCTGCCCCTCCACCTGGCGTCCCTCGGCATTGCGGCCCTGGTAAAAATACTCAGCCATGGTCGGCCACCAGATCGTTCAGGTCGATGGTGATCTTGAACACTTCAGACAGGTCTGTAATGCCGTCTACCGCGTACTCAAGCGCCCATTCCTCCATCGGCTTGAACTGGGCGTTGGCGCGCGCGGCAGCGACAAAGGCATTGTGATCCTGATCGCGCAGTGCAATCAGCATGGCTTCATCCAGCTCCAGCCACTCGTAAACACCCACTCGCCCGCGGTATCCCGTATTGTTGCAGTGATAACAGCCGGTTCCCCGGAAGAAGGTCTGTTGCGAGAAACGGCCATCCGCCAGATTATTGAGCCAGAGTTGCTCGCGGACTTCCGGCTGGTAGGGCTGGCGACACTCTTCACAAACCTTGCGCAGCAACCGCTGCGCCATGATGCCGCGCAGGGCCGAGGCCACCAGATAGGATTCAACGCCCATATCGGCCAGGCGCATGGCGCTGGAGACGGCATCGTTGGTGTGCAGGGTGCTCATCACCAGGTGGCCGGTAAGGGCCGCTCTGACGCCGATGGAGACCGTCTCCTGGTCGCGCATTTCGCCGACCAGAATGACATCCGGATCCTGACGCAGGGCCGACCGCAGTATGCTGGCAAAATCGAGATTGATGCGCGGATTTACCTGCACCTGGTTAATGCGTGACATCCGGTATTCGATCGGGTCTTCAGCGGTGATGATTTTCCGGTTGGGCTGGTTCAGCAAATTCAGCGCGGAATACAGCGTCGTCGTTTTACCGCTGCCGGTCGGGCCGGTGACCAGAATCAAACCATGGGGCCGTTCGACCATCAGTTCGAATCGCCGGCGAATGGCCTCGGGCATGCCCAGCGCTTCAAGCGATTGCAGGCCGGACGACTGGTCGAGCAAACGCATCACCACCGATTCGCCATACTGTACCGGCATGGTGGACAAGCGCACGTCGATTGATTTGCTGTTAACGCGAATGTTGAAGCGACCGTCCTGTGGCATGCGCCGCTCGGAAATATCGAGGTTTGACATGATCTTAAGCCGCATCACCAGCGCCGAGGCAACCCGCTTTTCCTTGATGACCTGTTCCTGCAATACGCCATCGACGCGCATGCGAATGCGAAATACGGATTCATCGGGTTCAATGTGCACATCGGAGGCGTTAACCGCGACGGCGTCTTCAAGCAAACTTTGCAGCAAACGCACAACCGGCGCGTCTTGCAGGTCGCTGTCGTCGGCCAGGTTGGCCAGGTCGAAATCACTTTCACGCAGTTCACCTTCCAGCTCAACCGCGATGGATTCGATTTCACCGGTACGCCGATACACCGAATCCAGAGTGGCCAGCAGTTCAGCTTCGCGCACAATGGCGGGTTTGACGTTTTTCTTCAGCCGTTTTTCGACTTCATCGATGGCCATCAGATCCAGTGGGTCGGCCATGCCCAGCAGCAAGCCGTCGGCATTGTCGGCGAGCAGCAGGCAGCGAAAGCGCCGTGCCACGGATTCATCCAGCCGCTGCATCACATCCTGCTTGAGCTGGAACTGGCGCATTTCGATGAAGGGAATATCCAGGTGCTTCGACAGAGTGGTGAGCAGTTTGTTTTCCGGCACCAGCCCCATGTCGACCAGCACGCGGCCAATTTTCTTGCCCGTGTGTTTTTGTTCCTGAAGCGCCAGGCCAAGCTGACCTTCGGAGATCAGTCCGGCTTCGACCAGCAAATCACCCAGGCGAATTTTCTTGCGGCTTTGCGGTGTGGTGTCCAGGGTTCGGGATTCAGTCATTTAACCAGCCAGTATCGTTGAGCGTTGTTGGGCGAATTGCTGCAATTCGGGGTCGGTGTTCAGTGCGAGAAACGTCTGATAGTTCTGTCTGGCGTCCATGCTCAGCCGGGCCCGTTCCAGCGACAAGGCCAGCTGCATGTACCAGATGGGTTTCACCCGGGGCAGGCAGGCGAGCTTCTGAAAATGATTGATGGCCAGCAAGTGTTTACCCAGTGCCTGTTCGGCAATGGCCATGTATTCCACCAGCGGAAACACCGACGGGTTAAGCTTGAGCCCGGCCTGGCAGCACAGAATGGCGTCTTTGAAATGCTGGCATCGGCAATAATGCCAGGCCAGCAAAACGAAGATGCGCATCGATTTCGGGAATTCCTCCTGCGCATCGATCATGAACATCTCGGCTTCCTGAACCTGGTTCATCTGCGCCAGTTCAAAGGCCATGTCTGCCACTTGTTTTTCATCGGTACTGGTATCGCGAAACGACTTGAGATTGGGCGTCGGTATGGGCAGGTTGACGCCAATCTCGATCAGCTCGATCTGGTCGACCGGCACATCGTCTTCGCTGACCCGGTAGCGGGTGGTGTGGGCCTTGGGTTTGATCACCTGGTGGCGCTGGCGTGCTTCGGCCAGACGTCGCAGCACCGAATCGGCTTTTGGGAAGAGGTCGTGCCGCAGGGCAATCTCCATAATGCCGGAAAGTTTGATCAGCCCGGCCTGAATAAGCCTTCTGCCCAGTTCCCGTTCATCGTCTTCGTTGTCCAGGGCGAGGTAGTGTTGCTCCAGAACCTCGAGGTTCAGGTTTGAATGGTCTTTTAACAGTTCATATAACCGGTTCATGCTGTGTTACCCCGCCAACGCCCGATAACGCTCTGTCGCAAAGGCCGTGAGCCGTGCGTTATGTGCGGAAAACTGCTCCAGATAAGTCTGGTACAGAAGCCTGGCTTCCGCCAGCCTGCCGCTGTTTTCCAGGTTAATGGCCCAGTGCAGCCACCACTGTGGGTTGCTGGCTTCTTCCCGTGTCAGGGCTTCGAATACCCGGGCAGCGTCAGCGTAGCGCCCGCTTTGCTCCAGAATGAGGCCACGCAGACCCAGGGCTTCGTTGCTGTGCAAGCCGATCAGCAGGGCTTCGGCCTGGTCGGCAACCCCCTGGTTCAAATGCAGCTTGGCCAGCCAGATGCGTGGTTCTTCCAACTGCGGTTCGCGGTTGATCCAGGCACGCAGCCGTTGTTGCGCCTGTTCCAGATCACCCTGGCCAATGGCCGTTTGCACAGCCTGGCGCTCGCCAGCGTGTTGTGGAACCGCCGAGGCGATGCTACTGTTCGCCTGCCTGGGCGTCGCTTCCGGGCTGGCCTGGGCTGTAGCAGCGGGCTTAATCGGTTTATCGGCGGGTTCAGGTAAAGCTTCAACTCTCGCCGGTGCTGGAGCAGGTGCCGGGGGGGCCGGAACCGGCGGAGCGACGGCCACCTGCTCGGGCGTTGGCTGGCGGACCACTGCCTCGGGTTCAGCCACTGTGGCTGGCGCCGCAAGTGTTTCCCGCGGGCTGTCGGTGTTTGTTGTGGGTAGGGAGGGCGCCCTGTCAGCTTCAGCAGGGTCAGCTTCAGGTGCCGGTGCTGGCTGCGGTACTGGCACCTTGTCAGCCGGTCGTAGGTTGCTCGCTTCCGGTAAGGCCGTTGTTGCGGGTTGCACTGGCTCAGTCGCTTGCTCAGCCGCAGCCAGACTGGGTGTATTTGCTGTCGCTGCCAGGTTAGCCTGCAGGGGCTCCTCGCCTTGGACCGCCTGAGACGGTTGCAATAACGCGGGTGTCGAACGCCAGTGTGGCCAGGCAAGCACAGCCAGTGCCATCAGCAGCGCAACGAGTGCGATGATCCACCAGAAGGCTCCGCTGCGTTCTGTGCTCCGTTGCAACGGGTTGTAACCGCTGCGTCGGCTCTGGCCCGGTGCAGCCGATTGGTCGAGCGCCTGATGCATCAGACTCATAGCAGGCTCCAGACCGAAACGACGGCGAGCAGCAGCACGGCGGCCATGGCGGCCAGCGGTGCCACCCGGGCTGTCAGCCGGGGTGTTTCCGGCTTGCTGTCACGCCAGGCCCGGTCAAAGTCAGCCGGGTTAAGCTGACGTCGCTGATCGGCATAGGCCGATAGCAAGGCCTTGTGCGTCAGCACATTGATCATGCGTGGAATACCGCCCGAGAGCTGGTGCAGGCGTTTGATGGCCCGGTCGCTGACCAGCGCCGGCCCGTTGTAGCCACTCTGGGTCAGGCGGAAGTCGAGGTACTGGCGAATGGCCGTGCGCGACAGGGGTTTCAGATAGTGGGCGAAGGTAATGCGCTGACGCAATTGCCGGAACCGGGTTTGATCGAGCAGTTCATCGAGTTCGGGCTGGCCGAACAGGATCACCTGCACCAGTTTCTGCCGTTCGGTTTCGAGGTTGGTAATCAGCCGCAGGGCTTCGAGCGTGGCCGGTGGCAGCGACTGAGCTTCGTCCACCACAATCACCACGCCGCGTTGTTGCTGCGCCAGATTCAGGATTTTCTGGTTGATGTGTTCCAGCAGAGCCGCGTTGTCGGCTTGTAGCGGCGTCTCCAGCCCCAGCTCCTGGCCAACGGCGCGGTACAGCCCCACGGGTGAGAGCATGGGGTTGGGGATGTAGACGCTGTGAAAGCGCTCCCGCGCCGCTTCGTCGTCACTGAGAAAACGCAGCAGCCGCCGGCACAGAATGGTCTTGCCGGTGCCCACATCGCCGACGACTTTCAGAAAGCCTTCGCCGGTGTCGAGCACGTGTGTCAGCAGTTGGTAACAGGCCTCATGATCGTCCAGGCGCACGAACAGGGCCGTATCGGGAGACAGGCTGAACGGCGGCTGATTGAGTCCAAAGTGGGCTTCGTACATGGCCGTTGGCTGCCTTTACATCCGGTTCAGGACGCGGTCGAGATCATTGCGGGTGGTTTCTTCATCGTACACCACCGGTTTCAGCAGGATGACCAGTTCGCTCTTTTCCTGGGATTCCCGGTTCTGTCCGAACAGGAAGCGCATGCCGGGCAGTCGCGACAGACCGGGCAGTCCGGTTGCCGACGCGCCCTGACGCTGGGACAGCAGACCGCCGATGACGACAATCTGGCCGCTGGAGGCGCGGATGATGCTGTCGGTTTCGCGAATGCTGGAAAACGCCAGTGGCAGATCGAACTCGGTTCCGCCCACGGTAATGACCTTGGTGCGCTCAACCACCTCGGTTACCGAGGGACGCACATGCAGAATGACGTTGTTTTCAGCACTGATCTGCGGGGTGACATCCAGCGCGATACCGGAGAAGAACGGCGACAGGGTGAATTCAGGAGAACTGGAGCTGGTATCGTCGTCGTCATTGTCGCGCGAGCTGACTTCAGTCACAAAATACTCGTCGGTGCCGACCTTGATGACCGCCTTCTGATTGTTCACGGTCGAAACCCTAGGGCTGGACAGTACCTGAACATCGCCCTGGTTTTGCAGCAGCTGCAACATGGAATTGAAGTTGCCGTCGCCCACGCTCAGACTGAACACACCACCGATATCCCCGATGCCACTGAGAGGGTTGGCACTGAGCCCGGCGCTCGAATCGGTACCCACCGCGATCAGGTCGTTGGCGAAGGTATTCCAGTTGATGCCTGAGCGAAATTCGTTGTTAAGCGTTACCTCAACCACCTTGGCTTCAATAACCACCTGGCGCTGCAGGCTCAGTTGCGCATCATCCAGGAACCCGGCAACGACCTCGTGTTCACGCGGTGTGGCGCGCACGACCAGCAGCCCGGACTGGGCATTGACCACAACCTGACGATCATCCGTCTGGTCCAGCAGCCCCATGATGGTCGTTTCCATGCCCTGCCAGAAATCGGCACTGGTTTCAGTTGCGACGCTGCTGCTCTGGTTGTTAGCGCTGTCCTGCTGGCTGATTTGCCCGCCGCTGACGGTAGTGTCGGAACGGCCCGACCGGGCGACGTTCAGGTAGTTGAGACGGTAGATGCGAGTGGCAATCTGGTTGGGCAGCACCCGGTAGCCGTAGTCGGTGCGCTGATAGTCGTATCCGTAGATGTCGCGCACGGCTGACATGACCTGATCGAGCGTAACGGAGGTCATGTTCAGCGTCAGCGTGCCGGTAATGCCCGGGTCGACCAGAATGTTCACGCCCTGGGTGGTGCCCAGGTCGGAAAAGAAGCGGGTCAGCGGTACATCGGTTGCCTGAACATCGAATCGCTGACGGGTGCGCGGCGCCTGGCTGAAGTCGAGCAGGTCGCTGCTCAGTTCCGGCGGTGCCGTGACCGGGCTGCGCTCCGGTGCGGGCTCAGAAGCCTCGCTGAGCTCCTGTTCCAGCACGGAACGGTTGTCCAGCTCCGGTGCACTGGCCGGTTCCCGCGGCTCCGACATCGACGCACAGCCGGCTAGCCCCAGAGCGACGACCAGTGCAGCGAGGCGTGTGCTGAAGGTAGCGGCGCTCACCGGGTGTTTGGCAAACCAGTTAGGAAGCGGGTAGGGCACTGGGTTATTCCTCATCGGTCGGGGTGATGGCCAGGGTGCCGGCCTGCGGTAATGTCAGGGTTCGGGTGCGGTTGCCGCGCTGCAGCACGACCCGGTCGCTGCTGATGGCCATCAGCTGGTATTGGTTAAGGGTGTCGTTGACCGTTAGCCACTGGCCGTTGATGACGGCGTAGGCTTGCTGATCCAGCCGGTAGATAGAGCTCAGCCTGAAGGTCGGCTCAGGCTGGGGTGCCGGTACCGACTGTGGCTGGGGCCGGGCGGTGTCCGGGCGCATTGGGTCTGCCTGGGTGCTGGTGGCGGTGAGCAGCAAGGTCAGGAAAAGCGATATGAAACCCCAGGTTACACTAGACATTCAACCAGGCCTCCTGATCACTCAGCGTATGGACTTTCAGCCGAATTCGCAGTTGCGGGTACTGTTCGGTTTCGACACTGAGCTCATCCCAGAACAGGCGCCAGGGCAGCGCTTCGATGGTGGTCAGATAGCTGGTCAGGGCGTCAAAATCGCCGGTCAGCTCAATGTCGAGCTGGTGTCTGAACAACTGGGCTTCGCCGCTGTCGTCCTCGGCCAGAGGCTGGGCTGGCAGGGCCCCAAACCGAACCAGGGTCAGATCGCTGCTGCCCAGCAGTTCGCGCAATAAAGTGGCCATGGTGTTGGGCGGAATCAACACCTCGGTGATGCCGCTGATGCGATCGTTGAGTTGCTGTACTTCCCGGCGCAGGCGTTCATTCTGGTTGCTCAGGGTTTGCAGTTGCGGGTTGTTGCGGGCTTGCTCCAACGCCAGCAGGGCATTCTGGTTGTCGGTGCTCTGAACCTGCAGCCGGCTGATCTGGTTGCGCACGGCGCTCTGGTCTGTCCAGCCCAGATACCATTGAATGCCATAGCTGATGCTGGCGAACAGCATCACCATGCATACCAGCAGGATGGCCCGCTCCCGGATCGTCAGCCGGTCGATAAGCAGTCGCAATTGAAACAGGGTGGCGTTCATCGGCCTGGCTCCTGGTTATTCAGAGCAGCATCCACACTGGCCGAATCGGCCAGGGTAAAGCGCCACAGGGTGTCGTCTTCGGAGGCCTGTTCGATGTTCAGATTTTGAATGCTGATGCCGCGAAACACCGAGCCTTCAAGCTGGCTCAGATAACGGGGCACCAGACCTGGCTGACGGGCATAGCCGGCCAGTCCCAGGCTTTGCTGGCTATTACGCAGTTCGATGCGGTTGAGCCAGAGGCCGTCGAAATCGATAGCCGACAGCTGCGTCAGCGGCGTCGAGAACCCGCGTGCCGATGCGTCCAACTGGGTCGCCAGGCCGCTGTAGGCGGTTTCGCGCGCGTTTTTTTCCCGGGTTAGTTCGGCGTTTTCCTGAATCAGGGCCGCTTCGGTATCGAGTTGCGGGTTTACTGATCGTGCCTGTTGCAACGCCTGTTCACTGCGCGCGGCCCGCTGTTGCCAGTCGGCGAGTTCTGACTGCAAGCTGTTTTGCTGCTGCCAGCTTAGGGCGACCCAACCGGCCGAACCAACCAGCGCCAACAACAACACAGCGGCAAAGGCGGGTAATTGCAGGCGGCCGTGGCCGGGCAGCATGTCTGCCTGCATCAGGTTGATATAACGGGTCATGCGGTGGTCTCCCGAAAGGCGGCACCCAGCGCCGGTGTCAGCTCGACCGGCCAGTCGCTGTCGGCGGGCGTCATGATGAAATCTTCCGGATGCAATAAGCTGAATCGGGTATCGAGTTTGGCGCCGAGTGTTTCGCCAATGGCCGGATCACCAGGCCAGCCCAGCAAGGCCACATCGCTGATGGACCCCAAGCCCAGTTGCGCCTCGTAATAATCAAAGGAGCGGCGGATTTCGAGCGACAATGAATCGAGCTGTATGTCGCTGTTGCCTTCCAGCTCGAGCCCTTGTTCGCCGTCGGCGGCCAGGCCCAGATCGGCATAGCCGATTTCGAACTGGCGACTGAGCACCATTTCCTGGTTGAACAGCAAAATGAGACGGCAGCGGTCTGCTTCCATAAACAACAGGCCACTCTGGTTCCGCTCCAGCGTTCGAATGGCGGTATTGCGCAAGGCGAGCTGATCGATGTCGATGCATTCAATGCGCAGGCCACGCCGGGCCATGGCCATGGCCCAGTCGGCCAGCGGTTTCTTTTCGGCGGCGATCACAAACGCCATGCGCAGTCGACCGCGATAGGCTTCGTTGGGCAGTAGAATAACGTCAATGCTGGCGTCATCGAGGTCGTAGCTGATCAGTTCGGCGGTTTTGAACCGCAGGGCGGCGTCCATTTCGGCGGCGGGCACGTCCGGCACGTCGACCAGCAGCATCTGGTAAGCCGGGTCGCTGAGCAGCAGGTTAAGCTGGCCGCGGCTGTGTTTGGCCACCCAGTCGGCCAGCTGTTCGGCTTGCAATAAGGGCGTGTCTTCTTCTCGCCACAGGCTGGTCTTTACCTGGGCGATGCCCTGGCGGGAGCGCTCAAGGACCAGCAGGCCGATGCCTGTCTCGGTAAGGTAAACCCAGGTTTGCTGGCGCGCAGGCCGTTTTCGCCGTTTCATTTCACCCAAAAGATGGCATCTCCGCTCGTTCGCTGTTTGAGTCTAGCAATAACCGTGCGCATAGTTCTGTCACATTGAACATCTTGTTTTTGATTTGCAGCGTCGTTGTTGAAGTCGGTGTCCCTGAGCAGAGCACTCTGGCCTCTGAAATCGTCAACCATCCACGTGGCCGTCTGGCAAGATGATACAGGCTGTAGTTTGCTGTTCATGGTCTGAATTTGATGATTGCGTCACATTCTAGGGGAACAGAAGTCAAATGTAACGACAGTCCGTTGAATGAAAGGGGGCTGTCGTCAATTTCGCGGCGGGTGAAAGTTCGGTAGGTGACGTAAAGTGTCAATTATTTGCTGCGCGGGTCGCTGCCGCGCGCAGCAGGTCATCGACCCCCCGCAAACCCCTGCTGACGCCAGGCTTCATAACTGACCAGAGCCACGGCGTTGGACAGGTTCATGCTCCGGTTGTTGGGCAGCATGGGAATGCGCAAGCAGTGCTCGGCAGGCAGCGCCTCGCGAATACTGGCGGGCAGTCCGGCCGTCTCGGAGCCAAACAGTAATACGTCGCCCGGTTCAAAGCGGACGTCGGCGTAGTTGCGATGGCCCTTGGTGGTGAAAGCGTAGAGGCGTCGCTCACCCATGGCTTCAACAAAGGCGGCATAATCGGGGTAGCGGAACAGGCGGGCCAGATCCTGATAATCGAGCCCGGCCCGGCGCAGCTTCTTCTCCTCGAAATCAAACCCCAGGGGTTCAATTAAATGCAACTGGCAACCGTTGTTGGCAACCAGGCGCATGATGTTGCCGGTGTTGGGGGCGATCTGGGGTTCGTGCAGGGCGATGTGAAACACGGTGCATCCTGTTAGGTTGGGAGAGAACTACTGTGGTTTTGCTCGACCCAGAGCGGTACTGATCAGCGGGCGTTTTGCCAGGGGGAGCCGGTCTAACTGGCTCATGCCCCAGTTGCGGCTCAGGACCGCCAGCGGATGGTCGCTGCCGAACAGTCGCTTGAACCCTTCCATAGCCGCCATGGCGGCCAGGTTGTGACCCTGGCGCTGGCGCTGATAGCGGCGCAGTGTGCGCTCACTGCCCGGGTCTTCGCCACGCTGATGCGCCCGGTGCCATTCGGCGGCCAGCGTTGCGGCATCCTGAAAACCCAGGTTGACCCCTTGGCCTGCCAGTGGGTGCAACGCATGAGCCGCATCACCAACCAGAACCAGCCTCGGGGCAATGTACGCTTTACTGTGCATCTGCTGCAGCGGAAAGCTGAACCGCGGATCGCAGTCGGTCAGTTCGCCCAGGGTGTGTTCGAAAGCGCGGTTCAGGGCTGTTAGAAAGTCGGCCTTGGGCAGGTCGAGCAGCGCCTGAACAGCCTTGTTGTCGACCGACCAGACAATGGAGCTGGCCTGCTGGTCGCCGGTTTCATCCTGCAACGGCAAGAACGCCAGTGGCCCGGTGTCCAGAAACACCTGGTGGGCCACCCCGCGATGCGGTTGCTGGTGGCGCACTGTGGTTACGATGGCCTGTTGCTGGTAGTCCCATTCCCGGGTTGCCATGCCGGCGTCGCGCCGTATCTTCGAGAAGCGACCGTCACAGGCCGCGAGCACCGAGGCTGTGACGGTACTGTCATCGCTCAGTGTCGCCAGAACCTGGTGCGTCTGTTGACTCCAGTGTTGCACCGTCCGACCCGCGACGAGAGTCAGGCCCGGGGTGTTCTCTGCCTGGTGCCACAAGGCACTGACCAGCCAGCGGTTTTCAACGATGTGACCCAGATCGTCGGCCTGAACTTCATCGGCATGAAAGCCAATGCGACCCTGCCCCTGGCCATCCCAGACCTTCATTTCCCGGTAGGGGCAGGCGCGGCCAGCCGGCAGGTGCTGCCAGACGCCCAGGCCGGTCAGCCAGTCCTGACTTTGCCGGCTGATGGCGCTGACCCGGGGTGAATACACCCCCGCGATCGCGGTTTCGGGGTCGGGCAGGTCCTGCTCCACCACCAGAACGCTCAGGCCCCGGCGGGCACTGTCGATCGCCAATGCCAGGCCGACCATGCCGCCGCCGACAATCAACAGGTCGTGCGAAGCTTGGGTGATCATCAGTTCAGTCCTTCTGTGGACGGGTTCAAGTCAGGGCGGGGCAGGGGCGCGCCTTGTAACAAACCCATGCTGGCGAGTGCGAAGCTACGTCCAAGCCTGGGGTGGCGATCCAGTGTATTCAGGCCGAGTGAGCGACCGAGCTGTAACCAGGGTCGCTCTGACCCGAAGCTACGTACCAGGGTATCGGAAAATCCGGCGGTGATGGCCTGATCGGCCTGAATCGACGCTGCCAGGGTGCGCAGCGGAGTGATGGCCCCGGCGTCTTCGCCCTGTATCAGTTGCTGGTTGAGTAAGGTGGCGGTGCGCATAACGCTGCGTAAGGCGAGGTTGAAGCCCTGACCGGCAACCGGATGCAGCGTTGCGGCGGCATTGCCCAGTACCAGCAACCGGTGCCGGACCAGCTCGGTGGCGGTGCGCCGTTGCAGCGGGTAGCCAGTCAGTGGGCCGAGTTCCGTAATGCGCCCGAGTCGTTGCCCGAAGCGCTGGTTGAGCAGCGCCAGTCTTTCACGCTCAGTCAGTGCCTGAAACCGCTTTTCCAGCCGTGATGGCACGGTCCAGACCAGGGCTGAGTAGTCACCGAAGGGCAGCATTGCTATCGGGCCGGTATCGGTGAAGCGCTCGAAGGCCCGGCCCGCGTGAGGCTGCTCGGTTCGGGCGGTGGCAATCACGGCGCGCGCCTGATAGTCACGCACTTCGTGCCCAATGCCCAGTTGCCCGGTCAACGGCGAGCGTCCGCCATCGCACAGGATAACCAGGCGAGCTGCCAGGCTGTCGCCGTTGTCGAGATGCAGGCTGCTTTCAGCCTGCCCCGGTATCAGGGACTGCACCCGGGTGCCAAAACGCCAGTCGATGCCAGGCAGGGACTGAACCCCCTGCCACAGTATTTGCCCCAGGGCGACATTGCCGATCACCTGGCCGAACGCGCCTTCGGGGTGATCGGCAGCGTCCATTACCTGATATCCGGCATGGCCTTTGTCGCTGACTTCAATCCAGCGAATGGCGCTGGCGTAACGGTCAAGTGGCTCACCCAGGCCCAGTCGATGCAAGGCCAGGCAGGAATAGGCGGCCAGTGCGGTGGCGCGGTCGTCGAAGCTGGGGGATTGCGGCGCCTGGTCGGTCGGGGTGGGGGCGGGGTCGATCACCACCAGGCGGGCACCGGCATCGAGTGCCGGTTGCAACGCACGTACCAGGGTCAGGCCGACCAGGCCACCACCGACGATTGCGATATCAAAGGGTTTCATAGCGAAGCGGCCTTACAACAGAGGCCGCTGATAATAACAGGGGTGATCGGGCCGGTCATCGGTCACCTTGCGGGAATCTACTTCACGGCCCCAGATGTTAGCCCGCTGATCAACTGCTGCGAGAAGAAGACATAGAGCACTAGAATCGGCAGCACCGCCAGCGACAGCGCCGCGAGCACTGAATTCCAGTCGGTTGCATACTGGCCAATGAATTGTTGCACGCCCAGTTGAATCGTTTTGGTGGCATCACCCGGTGCCAGAATCAGCGGGAACCAGAGGTCATTCCACATCGGTACCATGGTGAAGACTGCCACCGTGGCCACGGCGGGTCGTACCAGCGGCAGAATGATCTGAAAAAACAGACGAATCTCGGTGATGCCGTCGCACCGCGCTGCCTCTTTCAGTTCGTTGGGCACCTGGCCGATGAACTCGGTCAGGATGAAAATCGCCAGCGGCAAGCCCATGGCGGTGTAGACCAGTATCAGCGCCAGGTGGGTGTTCACCAGGTTCAGGCTCACCATGGTCTCCAGAATGCTGACCGTCCCGAGCCGAATCGGCACCATGATGCCCATGGCTAGAAACAGTGCCAGCAGCCGGTTGCCCCGGAACCGATATTCGCTCAGGGCCCAGGCGGCCATGGCACCGAACAGCAGTACCAGAAACAGCGGAATCACCGTCACCAGCAAGCTGTTACCGAAGTACAGCAGGATGTCCGACTCCTGCAAAACCTTGGCATAGCCGACCAGGGTAAAACTGCCGGTATCTGGCAGTGAGAGCGGGTCGTTGAAAATCGCGGATCTTGATTTAAAAGAGTTGATGATGACCAGCACAATGGGAAACAGCGCAATCAGCGTGTAGCCCAGCAGAGCCAGATGAACCAGGCCCATCCGGGCCTTTTGCTGATACTGAAATGAGGGTGTCATGCGCGGTTCCTTATAACTGATAGCGTGTCAGGCGGCGTTGAACGAGGTAAAAATAAGCCATCACTCCGGTCAAAATAACCAGGAACATCATGGTGGCAACGGTCGCCCCCATGGTGGCGCTGCCCAGTTGCGACTGGTAGCCGAAGAAGGTTCGATAGAAAAAGGTACCCATGATGTCGGTGGAATAATCCGGCCCTGCCAGAGCGCCTTTAACGGCATAGACCAGCTCGAAGGTATTGAAGTTCCCGACAAAGGTCAGAATGGTGACCAGGCCCAGGGTGGGCAGAATAAGCGGCACTTTGATGCGCCAGAAAATTCGAAAGGGTGAGGCCCCGTCGACTTTGGCGGCTTCCAGTAATTCATCCGGAATTGATAACAGGCTGGCGTAAATCAGCATCATGGGAATGCCAATGAATTGCCAGACCGAGATTAATGACAGGGTAATCAGTGCGGAGCTTTCCTTGCCGAGCCAGGCATCAAAGTACTGTCCCAGGCCGAGCGCGTATAAAAAGTTCTCCGAAACACCCCACAAAGGGCTCAGAATCAATTGCCAGATAAACCCGATAATGACGACGGACAGCAGTGTCGGCAGGAAAATCAGTGTGCGGTAGGTGCGGGCACCGCGCAGACCTTTCAGACTCAGCAGCGCGGCCAGACCCAGGCCAATGGGGTTCTGAACCAGCAAGTGAATCAGGAAGAACTGGGTGTTGTTCCACATGGCATTCCAGAATGCCTCTGACCAGACCGCGTTGCCCAGCAACGTTACGAAGTTACTGAGACCGGCGAAACTGCGTTCACCGCTCTCGCTGTCGGTAAAGAAACTCAGTCGAAGCGTGTCGAGCAGCGGGTAGGCACTGAAGACGGTATAGATGATGACCGCCGGTGCCAGAAAGAAAATCAGGTGCCAGGGAAATGCGCGTTGCATGAGTGCTAACCTCGGTGTGTATCATGAACCCTATCGAAGACGTAGGCCGGTGCCGGACCGGTGAAGTCAGAGCGGTTTTTAAAAAAGGAGAGCGCCCCTGATGAACAGGGCGCCCTCAAAACAGCCCGATTACTCGGACTTAGGTTCATACCATTGGGCAAAGCCACTCTGGATGCGCTGTGCCGCTTCTTCCGGTGTGATGTCACCGTTCAGAACCTGGCTGCTGACAATCCACAGTTCCTGTTCCATGTTGGGCGTACCGCGATTCATGACCTGGGCATTCAGTCGAATGGTTGAGTCGCACTCGTCGCGCCAGCTGATCATTTCAGCGGCCACCGGATCATTGACCTCAACCGGATGGGTCGACAGCGAGAAGAACCCGGTTACCTCGTTGGTGAACAGGTCGGCAAAGTCAGCACTGGCGACCCAGTTCAGAAAGGTTTTCGCCGCTTCCGGGTTGGCGGAAGCCGGGTTGATGCCTATGCCCATGTCGGTGTGATCGGAGATATGGCACTGGTCGCCGGCCTCGGCCACGGGCGGTTTGAAGGCACCGAATTCGAAGCTCGCCTGATCGTTAAAATAGGAGGTGTCCCAACTGCCGGTGGGGTAAATGGCGGCTCGCCCGAGTGCGAACAGATTCTGTGAATCACCATAGGTCTGCGACGGGTAACCGCGTCCCATGTAGTCGCTCCAGCGTGCCATTTCTTCCCAGGCGGCTACGTAGGGTGCATCGGTGAAAGCTGCCTCGCCGTTGATCAGCGCCAGTCGCCCTGCTTCACCTTGCCAGAAGTTGGGGCCAATGTTGGTAAAGACGATCTGGTTGGCTTCCCACTGATCGTTGGTGCCCAGAGCGAGGGGGGTGTAACGGGATTCTGACTTGACGGTCTCCAGTACGGCGTGGAACTCATCGAGCGTTTCTGGCGGGTCAAGATTCAACTCGCTGAAAATTTCTTTGTTGTAGAAAAAGCCATGAATTACAGACGCCATCGGCAGGCAAAAGGCCGTGGCGCCGTCATCGGTACTCCAGGCGCGTTTGGCAAAGTCCTGATAATGATCCAGCCCCGGCAGATCGTCGAGCGCCATTAAATGCCCCTGGCGGTACAGGTTCAGAGAAACATCAAAGGGGCGACAGGTGACCAGATCACCAGCGGTGCCAGCTTGCATGCGAGCGTTCAGTGATGAGTCGTACTCGGTGGGCGATGTCGGGTTGAACCGGACCTCGATATCCGGATGTTGCTGGTTGAACGCCGGTATCAGTATGTTTTGCCAAAGGTCCTTGTCGTCGACTCGCCAGCTTTCGATGGTCAGCGTCTGGGCTTCGACGGCAAGGCTTGCAGTCATTAGCGCCGCGGTCAGCGACAGGGTGGGTTTTAACGACAGCATGGTGCTTCCTCTTCTTGTTGGAATTGAGCGGTTCGCTGGAGTACTGAATCCAGTAACACGACCTTATGACGAAAGGGCGTCTTACCGGAAACCGGCCTCTGACTGTCGGGTAAGGTTCGCAGGCGCAGACTAACGAATTGATTTACAGGTGGTTTTTAACAAAGGTATGCAAACAGCTGTCCTTTCCGAAGCTTGCAATGCAGCCCGAATGGCAGAATGTGAAAGGTGCAGGTAAGAATTTGATAGAAAAAATGGCAGCAGAGTAAGGTAAGATTCAGTCGGGTTTGAACAGAATAATAATGATGACTGATCCCAGGGTAACTCTGGCGCCTGCTGTGATGTGGATAACCTTGATCGCCATGCCGACCTGCGCATACGCGATGCAATCCCTGGAAGTTCTGCACTGGTGGACATCCAGCGGTGAACAGCAATCGGCGGCGGTGCTTAAAGAACGGCTGGCAGACCGCAATCTGCGCTGGGTCGATTACCCGGTACGCGGAGGCGGGGGTGATTCAGCCATGGCGGTATTGAAAGCCCGGGTGATTGACCGCTCGCCACCCGGTGCTGCCCAGATCATAGGGCCGGATATCCAGCATTGGGCGCAGCTGGGTTTTCTGAGCCCGCTGCACCATGCGCAACTGGAAGACAGGTCGTTGTTTTATCCGGTCGTCAATGAATTGATTCGGGTGCAGGGGCAGACCGTGGCCATTCCATTGAGCATTCATCGCATAAACTGGATGTGGCTGAACCCCTCGGTGTTCGAACAACTCGACATTCCATTACCAACCACCTGGAGTCAGCTGGAATCGTCAGCACCGGTATTGCGTGCTGCGGGCATCATTCCCCTGGCGCATGGCAATGAACCCTGGCAGAACGCTACGCTGTTCGAAATCGTGTTGCTGAGCCAGGCGGGCGCGAGTTTTTATCGTCAGTATTTTATCGACCGGGATGAGTCTGCGCTGACCGATCCCTCGGTCGTTGCCGCCTTTGAGCAGTTGCGCACTCTGAAATCGCTGATGGACCCGCACATCAATCAGCGTGAATGGCAGCAAGCCAGTCGACTGGTTGCAGACGGGGAGGCCGCTGTGCAGATTATGGGCGATTGGGTAAAGGGCGAATTCAGCGCCTGGGGTCTGGTTCCGGGAGAGGACTATTTGTGCCTGCCGGTTCCCGGCACCAATGAACAGCACCTGTACAGCATCGATACCTTTGTGATGTTTCTCGATGAACCCAATGCCGTGCCGATGCCCACCTTTATCGATACGCTGTTGTCTCCCGACTTGCAGCGTGACTTCAGCCTTGCCAAGGGAACCATCCCGGCCCGAAAAGACTTGCCGGTAACCGCCTTCGATGATTGTTCGCGGGCCTCTCATCATGTGTTTGGCCAGGCCAGTCAAAGCGGCATGCTGGCACCCAGCATTGCCCATTCAATGGCGATGTCTCCGGAGTCGGAAGATGCCGTTTTCGAGATTGTGCATCGCTTTTTTAACGACGAGCGGATGACGCCCGAGTTGGCGGCAATTCAACTGGCTCAGACGCTGAGAGCACTGAAATGAAAACACCCAAACACATTTACGTGGTGGATGACGACCACAAGATTCGCGAGTTGCTGAAGACCTATCTCGAAAAGAACAATTATCAGGTCTACGCCGCTGCCGACGGCGAAACCTTTCTGGCTGAATTCGAATCCCGAAGCCGGGAGGTTTCTCTGGTAGTGCTCGATATCATGCTGCCGGGGCAGGATGGATTCAGCGTTTGCCAGAAGCTGCGAGCTGTGTCCGATGTGCCGATCATCATGCTGACGGCCAATGCGGAGGAAACCGACCGCGTGGTTGGCCTTGAAATGGGCGCGGACGATTACATTGCCAAGCCCTTCAGCCCGCGAGAATTGCTGGCGCGAATCAAGGCGATTCACCGGCGCTACGAGCCGGCCCAGCCAGTCGGTGATGGCGGGCGTTTTTACCGGTTTCGCCACTATCTGCTGGATTCGCTCGAACGCACCTTGCAACTGCCTACTGGACACACCATCACGCTCGGTGCGGCTGAATACCAGATGCTTGTTCTGTTTCTGGACCAGGCCGGTAATGTCTTGTCGCGCAGCTTTCTGATGAAAGCGACCCGGGGGCGAGACCTTGGCCCGCTGGATCGCTATCTGGATGTCCAGATCAGCCGGCTGCGAACCTGCCTGGGCGATACCGGCCGGAGCGGTCAGCTTATTCAAACGGTGCGCAACCAGGGCTATGTGTTCACCGCTGAAGTTGAACGATTGAACCAGCGGCCGCAAGAACCGGAGGTTTCACAGTGAGCCCGACCCGGCGCTGGTTGCCCCGATCTCTCTTCGCTCGTCTGTTACTGGTGATGCTGTCGGGTGTCGGAGTTGCCCAGATCATGACCAGTCTGATCTGGGCGGGTCAGCTGGACAGCGACAGCCGAAACCGGGTGTCGGAAAACGCCCAGTACCTGGCCATTACGCTGGCGGCCACCATTCGCTACTTTCAGGCGCTGCCCGATAACGTGCGTCCGATTGTTATTGATCAGCAACGCGAAGTAGGCGGCAGCCGGTTGTTTATGAGCGTCAATCAGCACCGGCTCGCCAGTGAGAGTACCTTCACGGCGCCGCTGAAAGACGCGTTTCTGGCAGCCATTGATGACCAGCTCAGTGCCGACCTGGGGCAGCGTGGCGTTCACTTGGCCCTGGCATTGCCGCAGGATGTGCGGGTCTACGATCAGCAGGTGCCGATTGCCGACATCCCGATTCGCTGGATTCGCCAGAGCCTTATCCTTGAGCCGGAACCGGCCCCCATTCTCACCGTGCAGGTGCCGATGCCCAGTGGCGACTGGTTGTACCTGGCCACCCTGCTGCCCGACCCCTATATTCTCGATAAAAACCGGGTGCTCACGCGCGAACGCTGGTGGTCTCTGGGGGTGACGTTGATGGCCGTCGGCGTGCTCGGCTTCTGGTTTGTTCGCTGGCAAACCCGACCGCTACGGCGACTGGCCGACGCCGCCGATTCGTTTGGCCGGGGCGTGGCTCATGAACCGCTTATTGAATCGGGCATGCGCGAGCTCGACGCCACGGCCGAGGCATTCTCGGCCATGGAACTGCGCATTCAGCGTTACCTTGATGACCGTGAGCGCCTGTTTGCCGCCATTTCGCACGACCTGCGCACGCCCATCACCCGGCTGCGGCTGCAAACGGAAATGATTGAGGATGAGGCATTGCGGCTGTCTCTGGAAGAAGACCTCGAAGAGCTGGATCTCATGGTTAAGGGCGCCCTGCAAACTGTGCGTGATGCGGATATTCACGAAGACCCGAAACCCCTTGAGCTGGGCACACTGATTAACAAGATTGCCAGCGAAAAACAGCTCGGTGGTCACCGGGTTATCGTGCAACAGCAACAACCGGTCGAAGTGATGGGCAAACCCCTGGCGCTGAAGCGCTGCCTGACCAATCTGATCGACAATGCCGTTTTCTATGGAGATCAGGCCGTCGTTAGCCTGACAACAGAGCAAGGGCAGGCCGTTGTGCGCATCAGAGACAGCGGGCCGGGGCTGGGTACAACGGACCCCGGGCATCTATTCAAGCCCTATACCCGTTTGGCGCACGGCCAGGCACGCAATGCCGGTGGTATGGGCCTTGGGCTCGGCATAGCGCAAAGCATTGTGCATGGTCATGGTGGCGAACTGAACCTGCGAGATCATCCGCAGGGTGGCCTTGAAGTCACGGTGCAGCTGCCCTGCGACTATACTGTGAGACCAAGGTTTGATTGACCTCGGGGCTTCTGATTTGCAAGGGTAGCCCGTGGTCCACGCAGAAAAGTCTGTGTCTGTTCACTTCAATATTTGGAGGATTTCCTATGCCGTTCGCATTGTCACCCATGACTGTAAGCAGTCGTGATTTTCCAGCCGATGGTGTCATTCCCCGCGACTGCACCGGTGAAGGGGAAGATCGCTCACCCGCGCTGAGTTGGGACAAGGTACCGGAAGGCACCGAGTCGTTCGCCGTTATTTGCCACGATCCGGATGCGCCACTGGTGTCATCCAATGGCAATTACGGTTTCGTGCACTGGGTGCTATACAACCTGCCGGGATCGGTGACCGAACTGGCGGCAGGCACTGACCTGGGAACGGCCGGGCAAAACAATTTCGGCCATTCCGGTTACGGTGGCCCCATGCCCCCGGAGGGGCACGGCACGCACCGGTATTATTTCTGGGTGCTGGCGCTGGACAGCAACGAACGCTATGCACCGGACCTGACTTTGTGGCAGCTGCTGGAAAAAATAGAACCCAACATTATTGGCATGAATCGGCTGGTGGGAACCTACCGGCGCGAAGGCTGACAGTCGCCTGAGTTAATCTCTGTCAGGCGTATACAAATGTTCCGGTCAGGTTGGATACATGGATCATTTTTAAACAGCTTTGCACTCTGTCAGCAGCTGAAAAACAGAGCACAGTAAACCAGTGTTTTACTGGTTATTTATTTAAAAACAATCACTTGGCAATGTTGATTAAGGTTTGGCACACCGTTTGCCATCGTTATGTTAAGGGCACCGGTGCTGCCTGTTGGAAGGCATCGGGTTGACGCTCTGAGTAAGGCGTGTGGTGCTGTAGGAACAGCGACCTGTGGGTCGGTTTCCGGTTTCGGTTCCACGCTGCCGACACAAACGAACTGCGATGGGTGACCTCGCACGAGGATCGAGTGGAGGTAATTATGAAGACGATGCTGAACCTCTTTGCAATCGCGTTTTTCGCGCTGGTTATGGCGGCGTGCAGTGAATACGAAGAAGGCGATTTGCCAGAGCAGCCAGACCCGCCGGCACAACCGATGGATCAAAGCTCAAGCGGCTACTGACCTGTCTAAATCTGGCGGCATTGGAGCGGTGGCCGATATGATCGGCCACCGCTTTAGGCCGGGTTCACTGCCCGGCCGACAGTGCGGTCCACTGACGCTCCAGCGATTGTTTAACGTCTGTCCCGTCTTGTTCGCTGTACCCCATATGGGGAATAAACTGAATGAGCTGAGGAATCGGGAAGCCGAGCGCAATGCCGTACATCGGGTGCGATTCGGTAAACTGCAGACGATCCAGCTCGCTTTGCAAAATGGGGGCGGTGCGGCTGTCTGACAGCCAGTCCTGAACCGTATCGCCCAGGGTCGGTAGTATCCGGACGTCGGTGTCGGATTCGACCGTAACCCAGCGCGTCTGACGAATGTCTCTTGACGAAAACCCAAGGCGAAGCTCAAACCGGCCGGTCTCTTCCGCGAATTTCTTCAGGTGGGGCACGTAATAGGCAAAGGCGTGGGCATCGAGCTGCAGGGTAACCGTACGTTTTTCTCCGGGAACCAGCCTGACTTTCCGAAATGCCTTCAGTTCATGCACCGGTCGACGGTAGGTGCTGGCTTCATCGTGAATGTACAGCTGCACCACTTCAGCACCCTCGGCCGGGCCCTGATTGGTGATATTGAAACTGACCTGGCGTGCTTCGGGGTGGTAGGTTAAATCACCCAGGGTGAACTGACTGTAACTGAGCCCGTGACCGAAAGGGTACTGCACCGGCAGAGCCTTGGTGTCGTAGTAGCGATAGCCGGTGAACAAACCTTCCTGATAGGCAACGGTGGCTTTGGTGCCGGGGAAGGTCTCGAATGTCGGGTTGTGTTCCAGACGCACCGGAAAGGTTTCACTGAGCTTGCCGCTGGGGTTCGCTTCGCCAAACAAGACCCGGGCCAGTGCTTCACCGCCGCCTTCCCCGCTGAGCCAGGCTTGCAACATAGCCGGTATCTGGTGCTCGAACTGGCGAGTCTCGATGGCCGAGCCGGTGTGCAGTACCAGGGTAACGTTGGGGTTGGCGTCGGCGATGGCGCTGATCAGCATCAGGTGATCAGGCGCGAGTTTCATATCGGCACGGTCGAAGCCTTCGCTTTCCATGGAATCGGTGGTGCCGGTCAACAGAACCACCCGGTCTGCCCCGGTGGCGGCGCTAACGGCGGCGTCCAGTTGTTCCTGCGTGACCTGGGTTTCGGTGTACCCCTCGGCGAAAATCACTTCGGCACGCTGCTTTATGGCACCCAGCGCCGTACTCAGCTGGTGCGGTGTCATGTGCGAGCTGCCGCCGCCCTGAAAACGCGGATGACGGGCAAAGTCGCCAATGACGGCAATGCGTTGTTGCGGTATCAGGGGTAATTGGCTGGCTTCGTTTTTCAGCAACACCATCGATTCGACCGCCAGTTGCGTGGCCAGTTCATGGTGGGCTGGCCATTCGACGGTAACGGTTCGGTTATTGTCCAGCACCTGCTTGATCAGTGTCAGCACCCGCGTGACCCGCTGGTCGAGTTCGGCTTCGCTGAGACGGCCATCGGCCAGGGCGGTGTGGAGTTCGGCATCGCGCTCACCGGGGCCGGGCATTTCCAGATCGAGCCCGTTGATGTGGGAGGCAGCCTTGTCTTTAACCGCTACCCAGTCAGACATGACCAGGCCATCGTAGCCCAACTGATCACGCAAAATGCGTTGCAACAGGTCAGCCGACTGACAGGCGTGCACGCCGTTGACCGCGTTATAGGCACCCATCATGGTCCAGGGCGGGTTCTCGCGAATGACTTTGGCAAAAGGCTCTATGTAGAGCTCCTGCAGGGTGCGTTCGTCGATCTCGGCATTCACCAGAAAACGCCGGGTTTCCTGCTCATTGCCGGCAAAGTGCTTCAGGCAGGCGCCCACCCCGCGCGACTGAATGCCGCGCACAAAGGCGCTGGCCATGGCGCCCGAAAGAAACGGATCTTCCGAAAAATACTCGAAGTTGCGACCGCCCAGCGGCGTGCGTTTTCCATTCACGCCCGGGCCAAGCAGGATGCCCACATCCATCGACTGGCATTCCTCGCCAATGGCTGCCGCCACCTGCTCCAGCAACTCCGGGTTCCAGCTGGCAGCCATGGCTGCCTCGACCGGGAACACGGTGGCGGGCAGGGCGGAATCATCCAGCGCCTGGGATTCGCTGAGCCGCACACCATGCGGACCGTCGGTGAGCGTTATGGCCGGAATGCCCAGCCGCTCTTTGCCGTGCAGGTGCCAGGCGTCTTTGCCGCACAACAACCTGACTTTTTCCTCGGTACTGAGCTGGGCCAGGGTGGTGGCTACATCGAACACGAGCGACTCCTCATTCTACGGCGGTTACAGCGGAATGGTGCCCAGGGTCGGGCGCTGCAACCAGTTTTCGGGTGCATAGGTTATTTGGCCATCGACCACGTGAAAGGTGAGGGCCAGTCGGGATTTATCTGAGCGGTTGGAGGCGCTGTAGTGCGGCAAGTGGCCGTGGAATACCAGCAAACTGCCCGCCTTGACGGGCATGGGCGTGCCCGAGGTGTCATCGGGCCAGGGGGTGTCGTCCAGCGGTTCCATGCGCAGGTCGCGGTCTTCGCGGAAATAGCGTTCACGCAAGGGACCGGTGTGACCGCCTGGCTCGACCCAAAGGCAGCCGTTTTCGAGGGTGGCATCTTCCAGCGCGAACCAGTAGGTGATGACGCTGGTGGGGTCGGTGTAAAAGAAGGTTGCATCCTGATGCCAGGTGACTTCGCCACCAATACGGGGCTGTTTAAAAATCACCATGGTCTGGTACAGGTGCGGGGCCTGCAGACCCAGGTCGCGTGCCAGGGCACCGAATTCCGGACGCCGGGCGAAGGCCTGATACACGTCATCGAGATCGTGCAGGGCGTGACCGATTTTGTTGATGCTTTGTGCCCGCGGCTGGGTAAGCTCGCCGGCTTCATCGAAGGCTTTTTCTTCAAAGAAACAGCGAACGGTTTCGGCCGATTCCAGAAAGAAATCGTTGTTGATCTGCGCCCGGTCGGTGGTGGAGAACCGGTTGTGCTCGGTCAGGTCGGCCTGCTCGATCAGCTGATAGGCGCGATCAATCAGTTGCTTTCTCAGGTCATCCGATACCCAGTCTTCCAGCAACAGAAACCCGTCTTCCTGGTATTGCTTCAATTGTTCGGTGGTCAGCACGGCCGGTGTGCTGTCAGGCATGGTGTGGTCAAGACTCGACATCAGGTGAGCTCCCGTTCTCGTCAGCCCTGGTCAGGGACTTCTTCGGCGTCTATGGTTTCGGTTTCATCGCGGGCGCTATCGAGCCAGGCCTGCAGCGACGGTAATTCAAGTATACGGTCGACCCAGGCGGTGACAGCCTCGGGCGATTCAATGCCATAACCATGCAGGCGAATGGCGACGGGCGCAAAGAAGGCGTCGGCAATGGAGAAGCGACCCAGCAGGAAAGGCCCGTCGGATTGCTTCAGGCAATCGCTGAGCAGGGTGTGCATCCGGTCAATATCGGCGCGGGTGGCGGCGTCTGGCGTGAAGCCCTTGACCACACGCCGGCAGTTCATCGGCATGGCGTGTCGCAAGGCGGCAAATGAACTGTGCATTTCGGCACAGGCCGATCGGCCAAGGGCCCGCAAGTCCGGGTTTGACGGCCAGCCAGCGCCCTGCAGAAACCGTTCATTGACGGTTTCGCAAATAGCCAGTGAATCCCAGACGCTGAGCTTGCCGATTTTCAGCACGGGCACGCGGCGATTCGGACTGTGCTGATCCATCAGGGCTGGTGTTTCGGGCGTATCGAGCGGGATGCGAACTTCCTGAAAGTTGACTTTGAACTGAGTCATCAGCAGCCAGGCGCGCAGCGACCAGCTGGAGTAGTTTTTGTTGGCGATCACGAGCGTAAGGTTATTCATCCCTGGTCTCCGGCTGAGTCGGGCTCAGCAGTTGGGCTTGCTGCTTTTTGGGTAGGGAGCGAACGACAAGTTGGTAGGAGTCGTCGATCCATTCGCTGATCAGGTCCGGATCCAAGCCGGCGGTCAGATCAATCGTGTTCCAGTGTTGCTTGTTCATATGATAGCCGGGTGTGACCGCAGTGAAAGCCTCTCTGAGTATCAGGGCATCCTGAGGGTCGCATTTCAGATTCATGGTCAGCCTATCGCCAAGACCAATCAGGCCATACATTTTGCCACCTACTTTATACACCAGGGCATCGGGGCCGAAAGGGGTTTCTTCCTGGCTGCCAGGCTTGGACTGCATGACCGTGCGCCAGAAATCCAGTGTCTGTGGCATGGTATTCTCCCTGTTGATGGCTGGCTACTTTTCATCTGTGCCAGTGGACCGTGCCAGCTACCGGGTAGGGCCATCCGGGGTCGGCGTAAACCCGTCCATGGGGCCTAGGCTTCGGCATCCATGCCTCAGACTACCCCGGATGGCCCTACCCGGCAGCTGACACTTGGTTCGTGGTTTACCCTAAACATGCCAGTACATTTTTTTGGTGAACAAACCTCAATTTTCATAACTCAAGTTTCGGAGTTCGCTCAGAAGACTAGCACTGGGTGTCGGGTATGCCTCTGTGGGGTAGTCCGCAGCAAGGATGCTGCGGTCTAGGCCCGAGCCGTCGGACCGCCATTGACGGATCTACGCCGACCCCACGGAGGCATACCCGGCATCCGGTGCGGGCCAATGCCCTTGAGTTGAACCGAACTCCGAAACTTGAGTTATGAACTACTCAAGCGACGCTCAATCGCTGCCTGAATTCCCGGCGCATTAAGGCCGACACTGGCCAGTAAATCCTGGGGTTTGCCGTGGTCGATGTAGGTGTCTGGCAAACCCAGCTGCAATACGGGGGTGGTCAGGCCTGCCTGGTGCAGGCATTCGGTGACGGCTGAACCAGCGCCGCCGCAAATGGCATTTTCTTCAACGGTCACGATGAGGTCGTGGCTGCGGGCCATGTCCAGAACCCGCTCATTATCCAAAGGTTTGATGAAGCGCATGTTGACCAGGCTGGCGTCCAGTGCGTCGGCGGCGACCTGGGCCGGGGCGACCATGCTGCCGAAGGCCAGGATGGCAACTTTTTTGCCCTGGCGCAGTGTTTCGGCTTCACCCAGGGGCAATACCGTTAGCGCTGTTTCGATGGTAGCGCCCGGCCCGGTGCCGCGGGGGTAACGCACGGCGGCAGGCCCGGGGTGGTGATAGGCGGTGCTGAGCATCTGGCGGCATTCGTTTTCGTCTTTGGGCGCCATGATCACCAGGTTGGGAATGCAGCGCAAAAAGCTCAGATCGAAGCTGCCAGCGTGGGTTGGGCCGTCTTCGCCGACCAGGCCTGCGCGGTCGATGGCGAAGGTGACATCGAGGTTTTGAATGGCGATGTCGTGAATCAGTTGATCGTAGGCGCGTTGCAGAAACGTCGAATAGATGGCGACGACCGGCTTGGCACCCTGGCAGGCCATGCCTGCGGCCAGGGTGACGGCGTGCTGTTCGGCAATGGCGACGTCGAAATAGCGGTTCGGGAACTGATCGGCGAAGGCGACCAGGTCTGAGCCTTCACGCATGGCCGGGGTAATGCCCATCAGGCGGTCATCGCTGCCGGCCATGTCGCACAGCCACTGGCCAAAGACGTTGGAGTATTTGGGGCCTGCCGGAGGTTTGGCGGCCGGTTCCACGTCTTTCTTTTCCAGCTTGGTGATGGCGTGGTATTTGATCGGCTCGTTCTCGGCCGGGGTGAAACCCTTGCCCTTCTGAGTGGCTACGTGCAGAAATTGCGGTCCGTTGAAGGTTTTCAGGTTGCGCAGCGTATGCACCAGCTCGATCACATCGTGACCATCTACCGGGCCGACGTAGTTGAACCCCAGCTCTTCAAACAGGGTACCGGGCGAGACCATGCCTTTAACGTGCTCCTCGGCCTTGCGCGCGAATTCGAGAATGGGCGGCAGGTTCTGGAGGACTTTCTTGCTGTTCTCGCGCATGTGCGAGTAGGTCTTGGAGGAAAAGACCCGGGAAAAGGTTTTCGACAATGCACCGACGTTTTCCGAGATCGACATGTCGTTGTCGTTCAGCACCACCAGCATGTCGGCACCGTCGTGCCCGGCGTGGTTAAGGGCTTCGAACGCCATGCCGGCGGTCAGGGCGCCATCACCGATGACCGCAACGCTCTGGCGCGGAGTGCCAAGCAGCCGATCGGCGATCGACATGCCCAGGGCCGCCGATATCGAGGTGCTGGAATGGCCAACACCAAAGGTGTCGTAGTCGCTTTCGTCGCGCTTCGGAAAGGCAGCCAGCCCCTCGGCCTGGCGAATGCTGTGCATGCGCTCGCGACGCCCGGTCAGAATTTTATGGGGGTAGGCCTGGTGGCCGACGTCCCAGACCAGTGAGGCCTTGGGCGTTTCATAGACGTAATGCAGGGCGATGGTCAGTTCCACAACGCCAAGCCCGGCGCCAAAGTGACCGCCGGTCTGGCCGACACTGTAGAGCAGGAATTCGCGCAATTCATCCGCCAGGCGGGGCAGCTCGTCCAGCGTCAGCAGACGCAGCTCTGCCGGAGTGTCGATGGTATCGAGCAGGGGCGTGACCGGTCTTGCTTTGGGGATGTGAGTAAAAACCTTCATGAAAATGCGCTTTCCTGCCTTCGAGCCTGTCCCTGCAACGGAACCTGTGATGATCGTTATAGTGTGGGTCGTCCCGGTCTGTGACGGCCGGGGATCGCATTGTAACGGAAAGCCCAGTCAGTCCCTAGTAGTCCCTGCTGAGCACATAGTCCGTCAGTGATCTCAGGGGAGAGGCCGGATCGATGCCCAGTTGGTCGAGCGCGGCCAGGGCGGCGTCGGTGTGCCGGTGCGCTTCGTGTCGGGCGCCGTCCAGACCAAGCAATTGCACATAGGTGGATTTGTTCAGCGCCGCATCACTGCCCTGGGGTTTGCCCAGGGTAGCGGTGTCGGCGGTGACATCGAGCATGTCGTCGGTGATCTGAAACGCAAGGCCGAGGGCCTGGCCGAAGGTGGCCAGCGCTGCCCGGGTAGCATCGGGCAGGGGGGCGTTAGTGCACAGGGCCCCCAGATGCAGGGCCGATTCGATCAGTGCGCCGGTTTTAAGGCGGTGAATTCGAGCCAGGTCGTCCAGTCCCAATTGTTGCCCTTCGGCCTGCAGATCCAGCATCTGGCCGCCTGCCATGCCGGCGTGTCCGGCCTGCCGGGCCAGAATGCCGACCATGGCCAGACGGGTGTCTGCGTCCAGGCCTGGTGCCTGACTGAGGTGTTCAAAGGCCAGGCTTTGCAGGGCGTCGCCGGCCAGTATGGCGGTGGCTTCGTCGAAGGCTCGGTGGTTGGTCGCTTTGCCGCGGCGCAAATCGTCATCGTCCATGGCGGGCAGGTCATCGTGAATCAGGCTGTAGACGTGCACCATTTCCAGTGCGGCGGCTGGGTACAACCAGGTGTCGGGCCCGGCGCTCAGGCTTTCTGCGGCGGCACGCACCAGGGTTGGGCGCAGGCGCTTGCCGCCATCTAGCAGCGAATAACGCATGGCTTCGGCCAGCCGGCTTGCGACCGGCTGTTGCAACAGTTGATTGAGGTGCTGCTCAAGACGCTGGCGGGTATCGTTCTGAAAAGACGCAAAGGTCATTGGGGCTTGGGCTCACTCGGAATCGGTTAACGGGGACAGCTGTTCCTGACCGGGTTCGCCGAGCAGCACCTGCACGGTTTGTTCGGCCTGGTCGAGCGCAGACTGGCACTCTCGCGTCAGCTTGATGCCCTGTTCAAAGGTTTTCATGGCATCGTCCAGCGACAGGTCACCGGACTCCAGCTGGCTGACCAGCGTTTCCAGCTGGCCCATTTTGGCTTCAAATGTATCGGTTTTGGGGTCGGTCATGTCGGGGTCCTGGGCTGAGGTGGTCGCGTAAGGTACGAAGGCAGGCCAGAAGGGTCAACCATTTGGCGCCAGCCGATACTTTACACTCTGCTGATATTCTTTTCCCGAAACGGGCGTTTTTCAGTCAAACAATGATCATGCCTGCCGATACACCGGTTAAGATGGACGGAGCGTCCTTGATAGCCGGAGTTGAAACAGGCCCGTACAACACACGGTTCTGCCAGACTCTTGCTAGAATAACAGGATAGACGATTCAACGGGACCAGACCGGGAAGCTTACACTGTGGATTTAGCGATGATCATTGGCCTCATCGGGGCCTTTGCGATGGTTTTGATGTCGATGTTGCTGGGTGGCAACATGGGCATGTTCATCAACGTACCCTCTGTGCTGATTGTGTTTGTCGGCTCCATTTTCGTTTCCATGTCGAAGCTGACGCTGGAAAAATTTCTGGGTGTCGGCAGCGTCGTGGGCAAGGCGTTTTCATTCAAGATGGTGACGCCGGATGACATGATCGACGAAATTGTCGAACTGGCCGACGCCGCTCGCAAGGGCGGTTTGTTGTCTCTGGAGGGGCGTGAAACCAGCCATGAATTCCTGTCCAAGGGCATTCAGTTGCTGGTCGACGGCCACGACCCGGAAGTGGTCAAGCAATTGCTTACCAAAGACATGAAAATGACCTCGGCCCGCCACGAAGAAGGCACCACGTTTTTTACCGCCCTGGGCGATGTGGCGCCAGCCATGGGCATGATCGGTACACTGATCGGCCTGGTGGCCATGCTGGCCAACATGGACGACCCCAAGGCCATCGGGCCAGCCATGGCCGTCGCCCTGCTCACCACCCTTTACGGCACGCTGATGGCGACCGTGGTTGCCATTCCCATCGCCGACAAGCTCAAATTTCGCGCCATGGAAGAGGAGCGCATCCAGAAAATGGTGGTCGACGGACTGCTGTCCATTCAGGCCGGGCAAAACCCACGCATCATCGAGTCCATGCTGAAGAGCTACTTGCCTACGTCCAAGCGCGGAGCGGAATAACAAGGTGATGTTGCACTCATGAGTGACGAATTCGAAGACGACTGTCCCGAATGCAAGAAAGGGTTGCCCTCGTGGCTGGCCACCTTTGCCGACCTGATGGCGCTGCTGATGTGCTTTTTCGTGCTGTTGCTGTCGTTCTCGGAAATGGATGCGCTCAAGTTCAAACGCCTGGCCGGCTCGTTACGCAACGCCTTTGGTGTTCAGGCCGAACTGCAGTTTAACGAAGTGCCCAAGGGTACCAGCATCATTGCCCAGGAATTCAGCCCGGGCCGCCCGGACCCGACGCCCCTGAACGTTATTCGCCAGGATACCGTCGACGACTTGCGCGACTCGCTGGAGGTGCTTTGCCAGGATACGACCCTGATGCAAGAAGAGGCTGAAGGTGAATCTGGCTTGCAGTCTCGCCAGGTGCGAGTGTCGGACGCCGAAGCACAACGTCAGGTGGAAGAGCAGGCAGAGCGGATAGCGGAGGCCCTGGCTGATGTCATTGCCGACGGCATGCTCGATATCGAAACGGTTAATCAGACGATTATCATTCGGGTGCGCGAACAGTCGTTCGGCGCGGGAACCGACTTTGTTGCCGATGAATATTTGCCCATTCTTGACCGCGTTCGGGATTTGCTGGTGACCGTGCCCGGCACCCTGTCAATTGAAGGCCATACCGACGATATACCCATAGCGACGGCCCGGTTTCGAAGTAACTGGTTGCTCAGCTCAGCCCGGGCCTTATCGGTTGCCGAATACCTCTGGGCGGCTCCGGAAATGAGTGAAGACCGCTTTACCATCGTCGGGCATGGGTCGACCAAGCCTATTGCCAGTAACGATACACCGGAAGGTCGTGCTACCAACCGCCGGGTAGAGATTATTGTGCGCCAGGACAATCCGGATTTTGAAGGCGAAGTGACACCGGAAGACGAGCAGGGTGAGAGCGTCGACCCAGGCGATCCATCATTGTTCGGTCTGGACCCGGCCGACATTTTCTAACCCGCCCGCCCCGGTTTGGTGCGCATTCAGGTTATACGCCTCTACTCCCGTGAGGCGAGTTCGACTGCCAGTGATTTGACTTTTCATGGCTGTTTTTTCGCGGTTCAACGCGTCAAATAGATGCCGGTTCGCTTTTCATCGATGAACACCGGTAGATAATGTGACCCACCTCTCGATTCTGCCATGGAACGCTGCGTCCATGAGCGGGCTCGTCGTACCCTGTCAAGGGTCACGGTAACCTCCAGAGGGGTTGAGAATCAGTGCCAGTTGGCCGAGGTCTCATGCCCACCCTTTTGTCAGAATCTGTTGCCATCCGGGCTCCGCCTTGGAGGCACTGGTCACCTCAAACAACAACGATTACGACTGAGTCATTCTTCAGCCCGGGCTGTCGATGGCCTGTCTGCTGTAAGGAGCGTTCATACTATGAAGGATAGCAACCACCGGTTAGCTGTGAAGCCGGTTAAACGCCTGTCTCTGATATGCCTGGTCGTAACCAGCCTGGTTAGCCTGGTAAGCACGGCTCAGGCGGAGGAGTTCCAGTTTCGGTTGCATCACTTTTTAGGCCCGGATTCTCCGGCTCAGAAAGTTTTGCTGGAGCCGTGGGCCGAGCGAATTCGCGAGCAAAGCAACGGCCGCATCGATATCAGCATTCACCCGGCAATGTCGCTGGGCGGCGCGCCCCCAACGCTGGTGAATCAGGTTGAATCCGGTGAAGTCGACATGGTGTGGACGCTGGCCGGCTATACACCGGGTCGCTTTCCCCGTACCGAAGTCTTCGAGCTGCCTGCGGTGCATTTTCGCAGCGCCTATGCCACCAACCGGGCCATTTTTGCCAATTTTGATCTGATTGAGGCCGACTATCAGGGGTTGAAGCCACTGCTGGTGCACGTGCACGCTGGCAACGCGATTCAGATGGCCAATCAGAATGTGACCGGCCCCTCTGATTTGCGCGGTCTGACCATTCGAACCCCCTCACGCACCGGTGGCTGGCTGATTGACGCCTGGCAGGCCGAGCAGGCCGCCATGCCAGCTCCCCGCATTCGGGATGCCCTGGCTGATGGCAGTATCGATGGCGCTTTGATCCCGTTCGAGGTGTTTTCCTCAATCGGTCTTGAAGGGCTGGTGGGTCATTCGACAATAGGGTCCGACGGCAGCCGCTTCGGCACCTCGGTGTTCCTGTTTCTGATGAATCAAAGCCAGTTCGATGCCCTGCCTGCTGACCTGCAGCAGGTTATCGACGACAATATCGGCATTGATTTCGTGAAGGAGATGGGTCTGGCCTGGGATGATCTGGAGGTGCCCGGCCGGATGGTTCAATATGAAAATCTAACCAAGTTGCCGGTCGACGAGATCTACGCCTTTGAAGACCTCAGCGAGCAGGTCGTGCAACGCTGGATCGAAGACGTCTCGACGCAGGGTATCGATGGTCGTCAGCTGGTGGATGAAGCGCGACGCTACATTGCCCGCTATTCTCGCATTATCACCACGCTCGATTAACCACCCCGCATGGGTAAGCCCCGGGGTGGATACTTTCCCCCGGGGCAGCAGTCTCTCAGGCCAGCAATTTGGTCAGGTCGTACAGGTCCTGTTTGAACGGGCGGGGCATGTTTTCAATGGCATCGATGATGTCATGATGCACCAGACGGTTGCTTTGCAGCCCGACGCAACGGCCACCGTGGCCCTCCATCAGTAACTCCACCGCATAGGCACCCATTTGGCTCGCCATTACCCGGTCGAACGCGCAGGGTACGCCGCCGCGCTGAATATGCCCCAGAATGGTAGCCCGGGTTTCGAGACCGGTTCGTGCTTCGATACGCTTGGCCAGCGCACTGACGTCAGTCACGTGCTCGGTGATGGCGATAATGGAGTGCTTCTTGCCGGTGATGACGTTGTTGGCAACGGTCTTGATCAGCGATGCCTCGTCAAAGCCTTTTTCGGGCACGATGGTGTACTCGGCCCCGCCCCCGATAGACGCCATGATGGTCAGGTCACCGCAGTACCGGCCCATAATTTCGACGATGGATATGCGATTGTGCGACGAGCAGGTATCGCGTAACCGGTCGATGGCGTCGAGCACGGTATTCAGCGCCGTGTGAAAGCCGATGGTGTAGTCGGTACCGGCAACGTCGTTGTCGATGGTCCCCGGCAGGCCAACACAGGGAAATCCCATTTCGGTCAGCCGCTTGGCGCCCATGTAGGAACCATCGCCGCCGATCACGACCAGGGCGTCGATGTCGTGTTTGCGCAGGTTGTCGATGCACTCGCGCCGCACCGATTCTTCCTTGAATTCCGGAAAGCGGGCAGACCCCAAAAAGGTGCCGCCGCGATTGATCATGTCTGACACGTCCTGGCGTTTCAGCGGTTTGATCCGGTCGAGATGCAGGCCAAGATAGCCATCCCGAATACCATAAACCTCCAGATCCTTAACGATGGCATTGCGTACCACGGCCCTGATCGCCGCGTTCATGCCAGGCGCGTCGCCACCGCTGGTTAACACTCCGATTTTTTTAATCATGGCTGCACAACCTATACAGGCTCCAGCTCACCGGGTTTGTAAAATGAATTAAGCCAGTGAGTCGGGCAATAGAAGAGAGTTCACTCAGCAGAATGTAACAAAATTACAGGTTCGGTGGCGAGTTTTTCCCGAAGCGTGTTTTTTATCCGACTGGGTAATGCTGATTTTGGGTGGGCCAGCGATATGAGTGGCGGCTGCCGGGTAGGCTCATACAGGGAAGTCCGCAGCATGGATGCTGCGGTCTAGGCCCCATGGATGGGTTGAGTGGGCGGCATTCCGCCCGACCCTGTATGAGCCTACCCGGTGGCCGTCACGGGCCCCTGGCAACAACTGGAACTCGGCGCGATTGGCTGTAAGTACACCTCTACCAAGGTAGTAAACTTCCATCCCAGCTTAAAAAAGCGCCACTGTCTTTAGGCTGGGCGTTGTCGATTAGCTGAGCCAACCGCTGCCCGGTGTAAGCCGGGCTGTGTAGCTGGCCTTCGGGAAGGCGCTTTTGAAACGGGGCCGACAGCCCTGAATCGGTGGTGCCGGGGTGGAGGGTCAGCAGGGTGCTTTGCGGCAGGCGGTGGCGCCATTCGATAGCGGTGGTGCGTACCAGCATGTTGAGGGCGGCCTTGCTGGCCCGGTAGCTGTACCAGCCGCCGAGCTTGTTGTCGCTGATGGACCCTACCTTGGCTGATATCACCGCCAGGGTAACCGCCTGATCCCGCCGGGCACGGGTGGTGACGGCGGCGGCCAGTTCGCCAAAGGGTTGGGTGTTGGTGGCGATGGAGCGGGCAAACCAGTCGCGGTCGAAGCGGGTGATGCTTTTTTCGGGCTGATGATCCGCATCGTGCAGAATGCCGGTGCAGAGCACGATGGCCTCGGGCAGGTCGGGCCCTACGGCATCGAGCAGGTCATCGGCCCAGCCCGGCTGCAGCACATTGCAGGGCAGCCAGCGCAGGTGGCTCTGCCCAGTTGGCTCTGAAGGGTGGTGCTGGTGGTAGGTTCCTACCCGCTCGCTCTGCTCCCAGGCCGCTAACAGGCCCTGGCCAACACCGCCGCTGGCACCGATGATCAGTTTCATGAAGACACTCCAATCAGAGCGGCGGCCGCAGGCACATGGCTGGCGGCAACACCCCAGCTTAACAAGGTGCGAAGCCGCCGGTAGTCGGGTGTGTAGATGGGGAAAAAGCGGTCTTTTTCCTGCCACCAGAGTACCGGGTAGGCAATGCCCAGTAATACCAGAGCGATGGCGGCTGGCAGAAACAGAGCCAGCCAGGCCAGCAGAAAGTAGCCCATGGTGAGGTTGAGTGTGCGCCGGTTCCGCCGGGTATCCTGGCTGGCACTCTGCACCCAGAGGCTGCCTGACAGAAAACTCAGAATCAGGGCGCTGAAACTGATGTACACCTCAACCCAGTTTGGGTTGATAAACAGCAACAGGGCACCCGCCCAGAAGAACAGCAGGCCACCGAGAGACCAGAACAGCAGGGTTTGGGTGGGTGTCATAAGCCAGCCTCCGGGTTGTCGGGTTGGTGCAGGCGCAGCGGCACACGGAGTGTGTTGTCGGTGTCGTCCAGGCCTATCATTTCGCCAAACGCCGATCGGTGAACCAGTTCTGCCTGGTCCAGCGGCAATTGTTGCAGCAGGCTGCGCACGCCAGGCAGTGATTTCAGCTGCACCGGCCGACCTGTGTCGTCAGTCAGCAGGTGCCCGCGCTTATTGTCAAAGAGGTGAATCTGGTAAAAAGTGCCCATCAATGCTTCCACTTCCGCCATGTGAAAGCGGGTGTTGTGCTGCCGGGCCTGTTTCAGTGTGAGTGACATTACGGGTTCCATTAAAGCGTTTTCCTTATCTACGAATATCTGTCGACTTCGGCTTACTCTGGAGCCTTTGGGGTTATCGTGGTGTAATCAGGGTTCGGTAGTCTGGAGCCAGAGTTATGAAGGTTGTTGCGGTTCACAGCCAAAAGGGCGGAGTGGGGAAGACGTCGATCACGCTGAATCTGGCTCATGAAGCCATGACCTATGGTTTTGAGACCCTGGTCATCGATCTGGATGCACAGGGGTCAGCCACTTTTCTGCTTGGTCAGGGCAATGCACCCAAGCTGCGCGCCAAAGACTGGCTCAATGATCAAATCGACTGGAATCAGTTCATCGAAGCCACCCCCTATGACGGCGTTTTCATTCTTCCGGCGCGCAAGGGGTTGCGCAAACTCGACCGCCTGATGAGCGAGGCCGTCTCCGACAAACACCTGAAACAGCTGCTTAAATCGCTTAAATCGCAGTTTGATCTGGTGTTGCTCGATTGCCCGCCGGGCATCAATACCGTTACCGAACAGGCCTACCGCGCCGCCAACCTGGTGCTGGTGCCACTGACCCCGACGCCGCTGTGTTTGCAAAGTTATACTGATCTGGCCGACTTTACTCGCGACATAAAAACAGACCCGAGCAGAATTGCGCCCTTCTTTAATCGGGTTAATCAACGACTGGCGTTGCATCGCCAGTGTCTGAAAAGTTTCGCAGCCGGCCAGGATTCACCCCCACTGGGCTGGGTGCGCTCGACTACACTGATGGAGCAGATGGCCGTGAACAAACGTGCTGTAACCGACAGTCATCCTGAGCACCCGGTCTCCAGAGATCTCAGTGAACTGTGGAAAGCCATCGTCCGCCGGCTGGACCTGCACCACTAACCAGTGGCTGACAACAACGTCGATTTTTTAACAGCAAACTGTAAGGAAAGTGTCGGTCGTACGACAAATACACATCATCCTTGTAGTCTTTGCTGTCTGAACCCTGAACCGTTCGTCGCCCGGCCGGTTACAGGCAAAAACACCAAAAACATCAGGGAACCGATCAATGGGAGAGTCCGTGCTGCCCGGGGAGGCGCCGGTTGAACAGTCAGCCGCGAGCCACTTAACCGACCCCGTGTTTCTCGAAGACTTGCGCCGGCAAATGCTCAAGTTTGCTGTCCTGCAACTCGACAATGAGGCCCAGGCCGAAGATGCGGTACAGGAGGCACTGATAGGTGCCCTGAAAAACGTGGCTTCGTTTGAGCGAAAGGCTGCATTGAAAACCTGGGTGTTCGCCATTCTGAAACACAAGATTACAGATCTGTTGCGCTACCAGCAGCGCTGGGTGGATGTGGAAAAGCAGTCAGATTTAGCCGACGACGAAGCCCTTCCATCGGTGTTCGACACCCGGGGCTTCTGGCATCAGGAAGATCGCCCCAATCGCTGGGCACAGCCGGTTGAAGCGATCGACGACGCTCATTTCTGGCGGGTGTTTGAGGTATGCCTTGAAGACCTGCCACCAGCGCAGGGCAGGGTGTTTATGATGCGTGAGTTTATTGAACTCGACAGTGATGAGATTTGTCAGTCGGTTGATATCAGCGCCAGCAACCTGCATGTATTGTTACACAGGGCCCGGTTACGCCTGCGCCGATGTCTTGAAGAGCACTGGTTTTGTGAGGAAGTAGCGTCATGATGAATTGTGAACAAGCTACCCGGTTAATGTCGGATGGTCGCGAACGAGATCTGTCGTTGCGCGAGCGTGCAGCCATAAAAATACATACCCTTATGTGTGATGGATGCAGTAATTTCAATGCCCAGATACATGATATTAGCCAGATTTCGCGCCGGTACGCTAAGGAAAGGGAGGGGCAGGAAGACCAGGCGAACACTGGCCCGAAAGGTGACGGAACACCGGGCTGATCATATGGATTGATGTGGTTTTTTCAAACGGGAACGGTGGTTTTTCCAGGCGCTGTACCAGGCCACGCAAAATGGCACGGCATAGTTCATCATCAGATGAGCAATGCTGACAGTGCCATCTCCCCACAGGGCATCACCCTGATTAATCAGATTCAACAATGTACCTACGAACAGGGCGATTTTTAGCGAATTGCTTAGCCGCTCCCGATTAATATCCATACGTCCATCCGAGTGATGTGCCGCCACAGTTCGAAGTATCGACTGTTTTCTCGTGTTGCGTAAATAAGCCGTCGAGCAATAGTCAGGTATTAGAAAGCGCGAATTGATGCAAGCGATCAACTCGCACCAGATAGGACCACCCTTGGCATGATGGCCGTCATCTTATGACGCAGACGGTGGTGCCCAGGCAAAGGATTCCAGCTCCGGATTAAGGGCTGGTTGTGTCAAATGGTTGCTGTAGTTCGATAGGGTCTTCAGAGCGACGGCGGTAAGTACATCGAAGACGGAAGCCTTGCTGAATCCGGCGTCGATAAAGGCCTGAACATCGGCATCTCTTACCCAACCGCGTTCACGAACCAGTGTTTGGGTGAAGGTAATCAGGGCGGAAAATGTATCGTCTGCTGGTTTTTTGCCGGCCCTGACCGCTTCTATTATCGCCGGGTCGACCTTGGCTTTAGTGCTGCCGGCACTGTGTGCGGCCACACAGAAGCGGCACTGGTTTTCAACACTGGTCGCGAGCAGGGCGATCTGCACCTGTTGCGGCGTCAGGCTCGAATCTCCCAGCAGTGAGTTGAGCTCATTATAAGCCTGGATGGCCGTCGGCGATTCGGCGATGTAGCTGTACAATGCCGGCACAAAGCCCATCTTCTCTTTCACGCCTTTCAATAACCGGGCACTGGCCTCCGGTGCGGTTTGTTCAGTATGTTCAGTAAACACAGCGGTGTCTCCTGTTGTGAGTGTACTGTCCATACTAAGTCGTCATTTGATCTGATACAGTGCATTTTGTATAAATAAGATGCTTAGGCGTATCAAATGTCTCCGTTTGACGATTATTTCCGACTGCTTCAGCTCAGTTGCACCGTTTACCACAATCAGCAAGTCTGTGGTGACTGGGTGCTGACTGAACACCGTATTGGTCAAACCTGCTTCCATCTGGTTACCTTTGGTCAGTGCAACCTTGAGGTTAATGGCCAACAAGAGTTGCTGGAAGCCGGTGATATTGTTTTGTTTCCGCGTGAATTACCGCACCGGCTTCGACCGGCTCGACCTTCTGCCGCCCATATGCAACAGCAGCCGGTTACCGCCGCGCGTTTGCCTGAAAGCACTGGCCTGCTCTGTGCTGAAATTCAGTTTGAACATGCAGCGTCGACCACCTTGCTCGATACCATGCAGGATTATCTGATCATAAGAGCCGATTCGACCGAGGCTGGCGATGTTAGGCCCGTACTGACTGAGTTGCTGCGCCACAGCCTGGTCAGTGGCCCGGGTGGTGCAGTGATTGTCGACCGCTTGGGTGAAGTGGTATTCATGCTGATGGTCCGCCAGGCGCTGGAACAGACACAGACCGATGTCTTTGCAGCCTACTTACACCCGGTGCTCGGACCGGCCCTGTACGCCTTTCATCAGTCACCCGACCAGGCCTGGACACTCGCAGAGATTGCTACCCAGGCTCACGTTAGCAGGGCAAGTTATGCGCGCTTGTTCAAACGCATCAGCGGGAAAACCTGGAACGAGTATCAGCGCTGGTGGCGCATGCAACTGGCGTGGCTGTTGCTGATGAAAGGCGACTCAGTCATGTCGACGGCTTTGACCGTGGGGTATCAGTCGGAAGCGGCTTTTTCCAGAGCGTTCAAACACCAGTTTTCGATCAGCGCCGGAGAGATTCGTCGCCGCAGCAAATAGGCGGCCAGTGACATTATGCTTCAAATAATCCGAGTAATTTTTTCGGACCATTGTAATGAATTCCTCCTGTGCACGACTGAACAGTACGAGAACCCGATGTCACTTTTGGCTCGGTTGCCGTCCGACTAACCCGAACGACGGGTATTGATAAAACAGCCAGGGGGAAAGACCAATGAAATATTCAACTTCTATTACCACCGCACTGCTTGCCGGTTCAGTTATGGCTATGTCTGGCCATTCAATGGCGAAACCGAATGATGGGTTGTCGATTGAATCAAACGCACCGGCAAACGTTCAGGAGAGCTTTCAAAAGTGGATGGCCGGTGACCGGGTTGCTGGCCGGAATGACAAGTGTTTTGGCATCGCACTGGCGGGAGAAAATGACTGTGCCGCTGGTCCGGGTACCAGCTGCGAAGGGACGGCGACCCTCGACTATCAGGGTAATTCCTGGACCTATGTACCACGCGGTACCTGTGAATACATAGTTACGCCCGATGGTGCAGCAGCGTTGTCTGCACTGGATCGTAATATACCCTGAGCGCCTTGCAACGGGCTGGCTGGGAAAAAAACCGGTCAGTCCATTGCAGCGTTTAAACATCACAGGTAGTTACTATGTCTGCTCCTGAACCACAACCTGTTTTCCGCGACGAAGTGGCGGCTGGTGTCAGTCTCAAACCCCAGCATTTCGAGCAGGCGATGGCCAGTCGCGCGCACGAAATCTGGTTTGAGGTGCATCCGGAAAATTACTTGATGCAGGGCGGACCCCGACGTCGCGGTTTGCGGCAAATAGCCGCTGACCGCGACATCAGTTTTCACGGCGTAGGTGCTTCACTCGGTGGCCCGGATTTACCGGACACCGATCATCTGAAAGCTATTCGTCAACTGGTTGACGACATCAAACCGGTTCGGTTGTCGGAGCATGCCGTTTGGTCTTCGATCGATCACACCTATCTTGCGGAGCTGTTGCCACTGCCCCGAACCCAATCAGTATTGTCCAATCTGGTCGCCGGTGTAGATGCCTATCAGTCTGCCATGGGGCGAACCATCCTGATTGAGAATCCAACGAATTATCTGACGGTTCACAGCGATATGGATGAAGCCGACTTCCTGTTGGACGTGTCGGACCGGACCGGTTGCGGGCTCTTGTTGGACATCAATAATCTGTATCTTTCAGCGCACAACATAGGCATTGATCCAAAGGCTTACATTGATGCACTGCCACCGGGAAAAGTCGGGGAGATTCATATTGCCGGTTTTGATGCCGATCCGCAGTTTGGCAACCGCTTGTTGATCGACACCCACGCGTCTGCCGTGGCTGACCCGGTCTGGTCGTTACTCGACTATGCGCTGGCGCACCTCGGGCCCAAACCCATACTGATTGAGCGTGATGCCAACCTTCCGGAGTTTTCGACGCTTGAGCAGGAAGTGCTCAGAGCGCAACGAATGCTCGACCGCCTCAGGGAGCCTGACCATGCATGACCCTTATCGCGGGTTGAGTGACTTTGTGCTGAATGGCCAGGCGAGTGGATTGCATCATGTATTTTCTGGCCCGCAGCCAGAACAGATCGCCATCCTGTATCGCAATGGCTATTTACGTGCCTGCCGCGAAGCACTGGAGGCTCGCTTTCCGGCAGTCGCGTCGGCGATGGGGGAGGTCGAGTTTCGCAAAGTCTGTACTGCCTATGTGCAAACGTCGCCGCCCAGGCAGCGAACCCTGACTGGCTATGGCGCCGACTTTCCTGACTGGCTTTCCACTGAAGTGTGCTCACTAATGAACCCGGGTTTGGTTGATCTGGCGCGGCTCGACGGTGCCTGGCTCGATTGCCTGTTTGGCCTGGATGAAAACCCCCTGACCGCGCTGCAATTGAACCAGCGTATTCAATCGGGTGATGGTTTGCCGGTGTCCTTGCGCCTGCCGCGCAATGCGCGTGTGGTCGCACTGGATCATTCGGTGTTTGATGTCTGGTTGTCCATTCGACAGGGAGAAAGCGGTGCATGGGTACCGACTCAACCTGAGGCCAGCCACGCCTTGCTCTGGCGTCCGGACATGACGGTACTCAGCCGCCAGCTGGACGCCTGGGAAGCGCGTTTTTACCTGAGTTTTCAGGCGACCGATAGCCTGGAAGAAGCGGCTGAACATTTCCTGCCGGCAACAACTAACGATCATGATCTGCCGATAACCCTGGAACAGTATTTCGCCCGGCTGATTGAGTCCGGGTTACTGATAGCTGGAGACTAAAACGATGAGCATTGTAGTGCGGGTTCAACAGGGGTATCAACGTGGCTCCCGGCTGCTGTCAACCTATCTGGAGCCCCTGGGTTTGTTGTTGATGCGGTTGCTGGTGGCGCGTGTCTTTTTGCAGTCCGGCCTGTCGAAATGGCATGGCTGGTTTGACTTTAACGAAACAAAATACGATTTGTTTCTCTACGAATTCTTCTGCCCGGATCCGGTTCGGCCCGGTGCCTTGCTGCTGTGTGATCCGGTAACGCTCGATTACCAGAGCGGGTCTCTGACCGTGACGCTGATCGAGTCGCTGGCTTTAATTGCCGGTATTGCTGAAGTGGTTTTACCCGTGTTGCTGATAGTCGGTCTGCTTACACGACCGGCCGCGCTTGGGTTGATCGTGATGACGCTCTTTATCCAACTGGCGGTATTTCCAACCTGGGGTCATTGGTGGAACCCGGCTGCCTGGTGGTTTGTTGTGTTGCTTGGTGTGTTCGCCGTTGGGCCCGGTGCGTTATCGCTCGACCGGGTATTCAAGCTGGAGAATCGGCGGGCGTGATTTGCTTGCCGCGTTCAACCACTTCGCCCTTGCGCCACATCCGCCACTCATGAGGCTCATAACGTTCCCAGCGTTCATCCACCGTCAGGGGTTCGGTGACGATCACGCTGACCACGTCGGAGGGTGTGGTGACGGTGCCGAAATCGACCGTTAAGTCGGCGTCCTGCAGTCGGGCGGGGCCAAAGGGGGAGCGCCGGGTAATGGCTGCCATTTTCGTGGTGCAGTAGGTGAACAGCCAATCGCCATTACTGAGCAGCAGGTTAAATATACCTTGCTTGGCATAGGCATCGCTGTGCTTTACCAGAAACCGGGTAAGGGTTTTCAGGTCCACATCTCGGTCCAGCGAAGAGCGGATGGCGTTCATCAGATCGCAGAACAGAGCCTCGCTGTCGGTGGTTCCCACCGGTTCGTAAAAACCCGGGCGCGGATCGAACTGGTTGATCTGGCCATTGTGCGCGAAGGTCCAGTAGCGGCCCCAGAGTTCGCGCTGAAACGGATGGGTGTTGGCCAGGCAGACCTCTCCAACATTCGCCTGGCGTATGTGGCAAATGGCGATCTCGCTTTTGATCGGGTGGGTTTGCACCATACGTGCGATGTCTGACTGGGCACTGGCCCGGCTCTCATGAAACGCCTGTACACCCTTGCCTTCATAGAAGGCCACGCCCCAGCCATCCTTGTGCGGTCCGGAGCCGCCACCGCGACGGGTTAATTCGGTAAAACTGAAGCAGAGATCGGTAGGGGTATTGGCGCTCATACCCAGCAGTTCACACATGATGGAAGCCTTCCAGCCAATAGACAACGTGTCCAAAGTGTATCAGCTGGCCGTTGATCCGTCTTCGTCACCTTCCGGAGCTTCGGGCTCTATATAGCTGCTACCACTTTACCGAGCAAGTCTCGCACTTCGCCCGCTACGTTTTTCAGTGCGTCGTTGTCAATAATGCTCATAGAGGCAACGGGGTCAATGGCACTGACTTCTACGCCGCCATCAACGGCCCTGAGTATGACATTGCACGGAAGTAAGGCGCCAACCCGAGGTTCCATCCCAATGGCCTCATAGGCCATGGTCGGGTTACAGGCGCCCAGGATTCGATGGGGTGGCAGGTCTTTGTCGAGTTTCTTCTTCATGGTGGCCTGAACATCGATTTCGGTCAGAACACCAAAGCCGTGATCGGCCAGCGCCTGCCGGGTGCGGGCGTCGATGTCTTCAAAATCAGCGCCTTCAATCACTTTGTTAATTGTGTAGCTCATGGTGTATACCCAGTTAGTGTGATCCGTGAGTGTCACACCATAGTCAGTTCTGCCGACTTCCGAAAGCCGATTTACCGGGTTTTAAGTAAGTTATACATCCCATGCAGCGCGACCGGGCCATACATGACCCAGGCTGGCCAGAATTCATACAGGAGGTTGGTTTGTCGCCCGATGCGGATGAGGTTTTACGAAGTGTGTCTGTAGCCATGATTACTGCTCCGGCAAGGCGAGCTGCGGTCAGTGGTGGTTGTAATATCTTTGTCGTTGCAGCCAGGGCGTTCTTACCACATCAATTTAAAGCCGGCTGTAAGGTTTTGGCTCACCGGTCGACAGTTCAGCATGCTTACAAAACAGTTGAAGGTTATGACCCGAACCACGACCGCGCTACAACAAGGCCAGGCACTGCTTCTATTTATCATTTTGATGTTGGCGCTGGCTCCGGCAATGGCCAGCACCTTTGAGCACCATCGGTTCGATCAGTTGTTGTCGGAACACGTCGTGCCGATTAACGAGGGTGTGTCCACAGAAGTGGATTACCACGCCCTGCTTGAAGTCAGGCCCGAGCTTCAGGCTTACCTCGATGAATTGGCCGGGGTATCCCGTGAACGTTTCGATCGCTGGCCGGAAGACGAGCAACTGGCGTTTCTGATTAACGCCTATAATGCCTGGACGCTGGAACTGATATTAACCGAGTATCCGGATCTCGATTCGATCCGTGATCTGGGCTGGTTGTTTCAGTCACCCTGGAAGCGCGATTTTGTCGACTTGTTGGGCGAAGAGCGCTCACTGGACAACATAGAACATGATCTGATTCGCGGTTCGGGCCGCTATAATGAACCGAGAATTCATTTTGCCGTGAACTGTGCCAGCATCGGTTGCCCGGCGTTACGGGCCGAAGCCTATACCGCTGATCAGTTGAATGCTCAGCTTGAAGAGCAAACCCGATGGTTCCTGGCCGACCGCAGTCGCAACCGGCTTGACGGATCTGACCTTGAGGTATCCTCTATTTTTGACTGGTACCGCGAAGACTTCGAGGCTGGCTGGCGTGGCGAAAGCACCCTGGCCGGTTTCCTGACCCTTTATGCCGACGATCTGGGGATGAGTGATGATGAGGTATCCCGACTGTCCGACGGTGATATCGATATTGAGTTTCTGGATTACGACTGGGCCCTGAACGACCTGAACTGAACCCAGTTTGTTCAAGCAAATACCTTAATTGGAGAAACGTGACTCGTGAAGAAAAAACTGTCGATTGTTGCCATTATTGCCATAGCCATCATAGCTTTTTTTGTATTCGACTTGCAGCAATGGCTGACGCTGGAAGGCCTGAACGCAGGCCAGGCTCAATTTGAAACCTGGTTGAACGAGCGCCCCGTTCTGGTCAGCGCCGCTTACTTCGGGCTTTATGTGATTGTGACTGCCTTGTCGTTGCCGGGTGCCACCATCATGACACTGGCCGGTGGTGCCCTGTTCGGGCTCGCCTGGGGTTTGTTGCTGGTGTCGTTTGCGAGCACTCTGGGAGCAACACTGGCGTTCCTGGTGGCACGCTATTTGTTGAAAGACGCGGTGCAGGCCAGGTTTGGTGAGCGCCTCTCAGCGATCAACCGGGGTGTTGAAGAAGAGGGCGGTTTTTACCTGTTTACACTGCGCCTGGTACCCGCCTTTCCGTTCTTTCTGATCAACTTGCTGATGGGCCTGACACCGATCAAGGCCTGGACTTTCTATTGGGTGAGCCAGGTGGGCATGCTGGCAGGCACACTGGTGTATGTTAATGCAGGCACCCAGCTGGGCCAGCTGGAAAGTCTCTCGGGCATTTTGTCTCCCAGCCTGCTGATTTCCTTCACATTGCTGGGCCTGTTTCCGCTGGTGGCCAAGAAAGTCATGACTTTTATTCGGTCACGGCGAGCCGTGGCCTGAAGCGGCGGTTATCATTTTAGCCTGCCGTCTCGTCTTGCGCAGTTAGCTCTGGCATAGTACGCGTTCTCTGATGACCTTCGAACAACAATAAAGGACCTACCATGCCACTGATTTCTCCGCTCGATGCCCATCACGATGATGATGTGGCAGAGCTGGCCCGATTCTTTAAGGAAACCCTCGGCTTTTGCCCGAACAGCGTGCTGACCATGCAGCGCCGCCCGGCCATTGCCAAAGCCTTTATCGAACTGAACAAGGCAGTGATGGATAACCAGGGCGCCGTGACGTCTGAACAGAAACGCCTGATCGCCTACCTGACCAGTGCCAACACTGGCTGCAATTATTGCCAGGCGCACACTATTCTGGCGGCAGAACGGTATGGCGCCTCGCAAGAACGGATGGAAAATATCTGGTTGTTTCGGGACAGCGAATTGTTCAGCGCAGCTGAAAAAGCGGCCTTTGAATTCGCGCTGGCGGCGTCTTCCGTACCAAATGCCGTAAATGAAAAAATCAGCAGCGATTTGAAGGAACACTGGACCGAGGATGATATTGTCGAAATTCTGGGTGTCGTTTCCCTGTTCGGGTTTCTGAACCGCTGGAATGACAGCATGGGCACCACGCTCGAACCCGGTGCGGTCGAAGCCGGCGAAACCTATCTGGGTGGCAGTGACTGGAAAGTTGGCAAGCACCAATAGCCGGTAAGCACTGGTAAACTTAAAGGGGCGCAAGGCGCCCCTTTTTAATGGATAAGCTGGTTAATGAAAATCAGAAGTCTACGAACTGAGCGCTGTTGCTGTTCCGTTCGAATACATTTATTTTACCGCACTGCGCCATGTGGTTGCCCGAGCTGTAAGGGGTGCCACTCTGGTTGATGTTGCCTTCCCAGCCGGGCCCGTTTGAGATATAGCTTTTCAGTTCGAACCAGCCATTGACGGTGTTTGCGCAATCCATTTGCACGTCCAGCATCCAGTAGTGATCGCCGTAGCTGTTCAGCGCTGACTCGCCGTAGCCATCGACCGGTACGGTGCGCAGTGGCCCCCAGCTGGATGGCCAGTTGTTGGTGGTCCAGTCCATGGCGGTGCCTTCGGCACCGGCACCCTGGTTGGCTTCAAGGCCATACCAGTCGAGGTACAGGTCGCCACTTTTCCAGGAAGCCGTCGTACTGTTCAACAGGTTGTTGTGCTGAATGCGAATCGCACACTCGGTGTTCCAGGTCTGGCAATTACGGCCGAGGTTGGTGTTTGCATAGTTGTGATCGATGCCACCGCGAATGAACATGTCTTGTCCGGCATCCGTAGGACCGTACATGAAGATCACCGTGCGCTGGAAGTCGCCGGATTCCTCCACCTGCAAGTAGTTATTGATAAATTGTTCATAGCGGTACTGGCCAGTGCCACCGGTAGCCACCTGATTGATGCGTAACACCGTCATGCCGCTGTAGCTGGCGTAGTCGAAGGCGTTCTCGATGTTGTCCCAGCCCGTGTCGGTGGTTGCACCGCCGGCCAGCGCATTTTCTCCCTTGATTGGTACGCCCTGCGCTTCGGCTTCTTCGGCCACCCAGAACACCAGCGTTTGCGCCAGCGACTGGCCGTTGCCGTTGGGGTCATCGTTCATTTCAAGGGCGGTAAAATGCAGCACGACACCGCGTGGTTCGTTCTGATAGCTCGCGACGACACCGACTATGTCGGCATAGCCATGGCCGGTTGCCGGGCTGGTGAGGTCGATGTCTGATGGAATAAGACCGGCCGCAATTTCTGCGCTGCGTCGGGTATTATCGGTGGCCGACATTTTCCAGTGAATGCCTGGAATTTTCATGCCCAGTTCAATGTCGGCGAAGGCGCCGTTGAAGCCGGTGAGGGCTGTGTCCATCATGTTGTAGCCATGGCCCATCAGGCTGTCGTGGTACCAGCGCACGAAATCCCGGCCGTATTGAGTGTTGAAGTGCTCGCCATTGGTGACAAAGCTACCCGCGTTAGAGGGCGGGTTAATGTCGCTGACCTGGCCGAGTGAAAAGCCCCAGGCGTTGTTAACCCCAGAAAGACTGCCGTATTTATTGATCGCCCAGTTGCGAAAGTCCGACTTGGCCGGCTCGCTGTAGGACTGAAAGCCACCGCGCGTTGGGTAGCCGGTGCCGGTGTCGTGACTGTTGTAGGAGGGGTAGCGCAGTTCGCCCGCTGGGCCCATCGAAATGTTGATTTCGTCAATGTCACTCGCCAGGTAACTATACCGCGCCTCGAAGGCTTCCATGAATTCCTGATATTCGCTGAGCACGTAACTGTCGGCCCATAATGAAACAGTTTCAACGGATTCGTTGCCTTGCTCGCTCTTGTAGCGCAAATCGGAGGCTGGTACCGGGTAGTGGTTCCAGATCCACCCCGGAATCGGGATATTGCAGGTATCGCCCACATTGCCGCCGCACTGGTGAAACGACATGATCGGCACGATATCCAGGCCCGCGTTGGTGATGCGGCTGAATAAATCGTCGTAGTAGCTCCAGTCAAATTGCTGGTCACCGGCGCCTTCGACCTTGCCCCACCAGACATCGACCGAAACGGCCGTAACCCCCATGGCGTTGGCCGTGGCCATCTGGTTTTCAAAGGCGCCGTAGTTGTCGACTTCCAGTGGCGCCATGACATTGGCGGATTGCGCCATATCGGCCAGTACCGGTGCGGAAACTGCGCACAAGGCGAGAGTAGCGCCCAGGGTACAGCTCAGGAGCGATCGGGAACGCTGCGTTGCATGCATGATGATTACCTCTTTTTGTTGTTGTCGGTGAATGGATGAATGAGCCTTACTGCCGGATAAGCCAGCCTGAAGTATCCACATTGGGCGTGCGCTGTAATCCACTTGGGGGGCGTAATTTGAGGGGGGTTGGGTATTGGAGGGGTGGCCGGGCTCAGTGGACTCCCCGGCAGCGCCCGGTTATTGTGGCCGTCCGTTTTCGTTTCATCTGCCTGATTGCGTTGAGGAAACCATGCCGCTGTTGTATTTCCTGGCCCCGCTGGGGACTGTACTTATCTGGTCCGGCAACATGACCATTAACCAGTTGACGGTTGGCGCGATCGCACCCAGTAGTATCGCCTTTTTACGCTGGTTGCTTGCCTGGCTGATTCTGACGCCTCTGTTTCTGCCCCAGGCCTGGAAATACCGGGCGACGATCCGTCGCGAATGGGCAAAGCTGGCCTTTCTGGGGTTGCTCGGCATGGCGCTCTGGCAGGGGCTGGCCTACGTGGCGGCCGAAACCACCTCGGCCACCAACATGGGTATTCTGGCGGCCATGGTGCCCTTGCTGACCGTGCTGCTTAGCGCCCTTATTTTGCGTGAACCACCCACGCGGGGTGGCATTCTGGGCGGACTGGTTGCCCTGATCGGTGTGTCGGTGTTGCTGGGTCGGGGTAACCCGCTGGTGCTGTTTGACTTGAATGTAGCAGCGGGCGATGCGCTGATGGTCGTTGCCGCTACTTGCTACGCCCTCTACGGTGTGATGCTCAAGCGCTGGCCTTTTGATCTGCCCCCCTGGGTGTTGCTCTATGCCCAGGTCTGTTTCGCTGTGCTGTTTCTGTTGCCGGGTTATTTGCTGGGGCCGATGACGCCGGTTGATGGTAGCAACGTCTGGCTGATTCTCTATGCGGGGATTCCGGCGTCCATTATCACCACCTTCCTGTGGATGCGCGCCATACGCCAAATAGGCGCCAGCCAGGCCAGCATCTTCATCAACCTGATGCCGCTGTTCAGCGCATTGATTGCCATGGTGTTTCTGGGTGAGCGGGTTGCCCTGTTTCATCTGGTCGGCGGCGTTCTGGTGCTGGCCGGTGTGGTCATGGCCCAGACTCTGACTCAGCCGGTGAGAGCACCGGCTCGCCACGGTGATTCGTCTTAACGCGCGCGTACCGATAGAACCTTGCCAATGCTAGTCGGCTTCTTTCAAGGGAGCCCGGCTCATCTGGTTAACCCCGGCTGTCGCTTTCTGCAGCAGCCTGACGAATTCCGCCTGCTCTCTCTCATCGAGGCCACTGAGCATTTGAAACTGTGCTTCCTCTACCACAGGCGCCAAGCGGTGCAAGGTGGTTACTCCCAACTCGGTCAACTTTAAGACCCGGGCTCGGCGGTCTGTAGCGCTGACTTCTCTGGCCAGATACTGCTTCTGTACCAGCCGGTCTACCACGCCACCGATGGTGGTTCGGTCATAGGCGATCAGGCCTGCCAGGGTCACCTGGTCGATGCCCGGCTGGGCTTCTATTTTTGCCAGGGCGGCATACTGTACGGGTGTCAGGTCGTAGCCCAGCTCTGCGACCCGGGCGTGAAAGATGGCCACTGATGCCTGGTGGTAGCGGCGTATCAGGTGCCCGGGCATGGTGTTGACGTCGGTCATTCAGGAACTCTCATTCAGGAACGCACATTAAGGCGATAATTGACAAGTATACTGATGATCAGCATGCTGAGTACATTGTTTAACAGGTCAAAACACAGGGCGTCGCCGTCCGGTCAGTCTCGTTGTGAGGCTGAGCACGGGTCTAAAAAACCACAGAGACGCCGAGAATAGGCGTTGGGGAGAGGGTATGCAATTTCATCTGAATGGGTTCAATGCCGGAGATCCGCGGGTTCAGGCGCCGTCAGAGATGGCGAAAACCAACCCTCAAACCGATTCCCTGCCCGAACAGGTCGATGTGCTTATCGTCGGGTGCGGACCGGCCGGTTTGACGTTGGCCGCTCAACTGGCCGCTTTCCCGGATATTCGCACGCGCATCATCGAACAAAAAGAGGGCCCGCTGCAGTTGGGGCAGGCCGATGGCGTTGCCTGCCGCACGATGGAGATGTTCGAGGCTTTTGGCTTCAGCCGGCGCGTCATGGAAGAGGCCTACTGGGTTAACGAAGTGACCTTCTGGAAGCCGGATACAAAACGCCCGGAGCACATCGTCCGCAATGGCCGGGTGCAGGATACCGAAGACGGGTTGTCAGAATTCCCGCACGTGATACTGAACCAGGCGCGGGTGCATGATTTTTATCTGGAGGTCATGAAAAACAGCCCCAGCCGGTTGGTACCGGATTATTCACGTAGCCTGGTGGACGTTGAAGTTGACCGAACGGCAACGGATTACCCGGTAACCGTGCGCGTTGCCAGAACCGATGCGGCGCATCAGGGCCAGGAAGAAGTCGTACGGGCACGCTATGTCGTCGGTTGTGATGGCGCCCGCAGTGCGGTGCGCAAGTCGATCGGACGCGAGCTGCGTGGCGATTCGGCGAATCAGGCCTGGGGCGTCATGGACGTTCTGGCCGTGACGGACTTCCCGGATATACGGCTCAAAGCAGCGATTCATTCGGCCACCGAAGGCAATGTGCTGATTATTCCGCGTGAAGGCGGTTATCTGGTGCGGCTTTATGTGGAACTCGACAAATTGAACGAGAACGAGCGGGTTGCCAGCCGGAACATTACTGTGGATCACCTTATTGCTGCGGCGCAGCGGGTGCTGCATCCCTACACGCTCGACGTAAAGGAGGTCGCCTGGTGGTCGGTCTATGAGATAGGGCAGCGCATCAGTGACCATTATGATGACGTGGCCGGACGCGGTGACGACGCAGCCTTGCCACACGTATTTATTGCCGGCGATGCCTGCCATACGCACAGCCCGAAAGCCGGGCAGGGCATGAATTTCTCGATGCAGGATACGTTTAATCTGGGCTGGAAACTGGCTTCGGTACTGCGCGGCCAGTGTAACCCGGAACTGCTGCACAGCTATTCGGCCGAACGTCAGTCAGTGGCTCAGGAACTGATCGACTTCGACCGTACCTGGGCCAAAATGTTCAGCGACCGGCCGAGTGAAGGCGGAGCAGGAGGCGTTGATCCCAAGGCGTTTGAGCAGTACTTCGTCAAGCAGGGCCGGTTTACCGCTGGCACTGAAACGCATTACCAGCCATCGATGATTACGGGCGATTCGACGCATCAGGCACTGGCGGAAGGCCTCACCATTGGCAAGCGGTTTCATTCCGCCCCGGTCTTTCGCCTGGCAGATGCGCGCCCACTGCATCTTGGACACGTGGCCAGGGCTGATGGCCGCTGGCGCTTATACGCCTTTGCTGGCAAGCATGACAACGGCGGCGCTGAATCTGGTATAAGAGCGCTGTGCGAGTACCTGACCGACTCACCGGCTTCACCGCTGCGGCGGTTCACACCGGCGGGTTGTGATATTGATTCAGTCTTTGATGTGAGGGCTATATTTCAGCAGTCGCACCGTGATCTGGCGCTAGAATCGATGCCAGCCATGTTGTTACCGCGCAAGGGTCGCTACGGGCTGCAGGATTATGAAAAAGTATTCTTTGCAGGATTGAATAGCGGACAGGACATCTTCGATATGCGGGGGATCAACCGCACACTGGGCTGTCTGATCATCGTGCGCCCGGACCAATATGTCGCCCAGGTGTTGCCGCTGGCTGCCCGGCAGGAACTGGCAGACTTCTTTGATGGGTTCATGCAGCAACCCTCATGATCGATCAGACAGAATAGGCCCGGCGACCGCGGTATCGTATTGCGGTCGCCGGAGCAGAAAACCACTCAATAATAAATATAAAAATCATTCTCATTAGTATTTGCGTTTGGTATATTCCGGCGCACCTCGTCGTTTATTCACCCAAAGGGTAACCAAACATGAAGAAGCTGTTAGTTGCTGCTGGCCTCTCCCTGGTCACAGCCCCGGTATTTGCTCTGGAGTGCGAGGAAGGCATGCGTGCCTTCATTCACCTGCCTGGCGAAACCAGTATTCCGGAAGACCCCCGACGCATTGTGGCCACCCGCCAGGATAACCTGGCGACACCGCTGATCGAGCTTGGGGGCCCACTTGTCGACGTTGGTGTGGATTATGATGCCAATACTGGAGAAGCCATTATTCGTCCGACTGCCCCGACTGTCGTCAGGGTAACCGCCGGCCAGCGACTCTAGAAGGAAATCAACGATGAATCGCATTCTGCCAACTCTCGCCGCCAGTGTTGTGATTACCCTGCCGGTTGCTGCTCAACAATTTCCGATTACCATTGACCATAAATTTGGTACCACGGTGATCGAATCAAAACCCGAGCGCGTGGCGACCGTCGACTACGCTGGGGCCGACAATTTGCTCGCCCTGGGTATTCAGCCGCTAACCGTTCGAAGCTGGTATGGCCCCTATGAAAACGGGCTCTGGCCCTGGGCCCAGGAACTGTCGAAACAGGATCCGGAGCTACTGACCGGGCAACTAAATTTCGAACAAATTGCTGCCACCAGCCCCGACGTTATCGTCGCTATCCGTTCGGGCATTACCGAGCAGGAGTATGCTAGCCTCTCAGCCATTGCGCCGGTGGTTGCCGTACCTGCGGGTCAGGGCGACTATGATCTGAACTGGGAAGAGCAGGCACTGTTGGCGGGCCAGGCGCTGGGTCGCGAAAACGATGCCGTTGCCCAGATCGAGGCGCTTAATAGCCGGATTGATAACGTGGCGGAATCCCACCCTGAATGGGAGGATAAAACCTTTGTTATGTTGACGGTTTACAATGGCGACCTTGGTTTGTATACGAAGACGGATTCGTCTGTGAAAACCATTGAGGCTTTAGGGCTGGAGGTGCATCCCAGGGTGCGCGAACTGTCTGAAGACGGACAGTTTTACATGACTATTTCACAGGAAATCATGCCGGAGCTCGATGCGGATGTGGTTTTCTGGTGGGTATCTGCCGAGAATGCTTCCGACATAGAAAACCTGCCGTCGCGCAGTGCACTCAATGCCCGCGCAGAGGGTCGCGAGATTATGCTGGACGGTAATGGCATTGCCAGTGGTGCACTGGCCCACGGTTCACTGATCAGTCTGAATGCCGCCATCGATGTGCTGGTGCCGATGATTGAGGCAGCGGTTGATGGCGATCCGGAAACCGTGGTTACCGAAAAGAATTGATTCAACAGAGCCAGTTTTTTAAGAGGCTGTTGCGGTTCAATTGGAATAATCAGGCCCGAATGCGGGCCTGAATGATTAGGGGTACCCGGTTATTCCGGCTGAAACTCGCGGCCACTGATCTGGCTGATCACGGTGTAGGCCATGATACCGAGGGCATAGTACGAATTAGTGGATGCTTCTTCGCGTGGCATGATAGCCATTTGGTTGTTGCGGCAGGCGTACAGGAAGTCGCAGAAATTTGGTGCGACCTGCTCCAAGTGGGCAACGGCATCGGCGGGTGTTTCTTCGGTGTCGGTGCGATAGGTGACAAACAGAAAGTCGGCATCCAGCTCAGGGAAGGATTCAGCGCTGAAGCGCGCGAAGTCACCCTCTGGAATGGCATCGACACGTTCGGGAAACTGAAAGCCCGCATCGCGTAAAACCTTGCCTAAATTTCCATAGGTGTGCCAGGAAAGTACCTCACCATTTACGCCCTGAATAACGTTGACGGTGATGTCTTCGGTATTGATCAGCCGGCGCACTTCTTCAATCTGCCCCTGGTACCGGCGCTTTAACGTAGCCAGTTGCTCTTCGGCACCTACAATCTCGGCCAGCAAGTCATAGATTTCATAATCACTGCGAAGGCTGCCGTCGAGCACCACCGTTGGCGCGATTTGCTCCAGTTGTTCGACCGGTGCGGTTTGCCAGGCTGAGGTAATAATCAGGTCGGGTGAGACTGCCGCCACGCGCTCGATATCTGCCGGTAAGTTCCCCATAAATTCGATGCTGGAATTGTCGAAATCGATGCCGGTTAGCCCTTTGCCGGAGCGAATGAAAGGCTCCCCCTCACTCGTGGTTCGGCCATGGCTACCGACCGGGTGGATACCCAGTTCGAGCAGGGGGATGGTGAAGCTGACATCATGCAGGCTGACAATTCGCTTGGGTGATATGGGAATGTCGACCGAGCGGCCGGCATCGTCTACAAAGGTTCTGACCTCTTCGGCCTGTGAAAAGCTGGCAAATACCGACATACCAATGGTTATTATCGCCAGCTTCAGACCCGTTGAGCGTTTCATACTTACTCCTTTTAGAGTGCTTGTGTGATGGAATACGCGGTTGAAAATCAGTCCTTTAAGCTGACTAAGCGTTGTACTGTTGTTCCAGGTAATTGCCCAGGCGTTCGTCACGCTCTTCTTTTGGTAGCAGGACACAGGTTGAACAATAGGTAGCAGCGTCGCTGGTGTAATAACGGCAGCAACCGCCCCGGGCGCGAAAGTGCTGTCTTGCCAGAACGTTTTCCGGCGAGCGTTTGTCTTTTAGGGTGATTTCGAAAAAGCCGGTTTGCCGGTTGAACAGCGGGGAGCCCGGCTGCTTTATCAGTGCCAGGGCTTCTTCCCGGGCGTGTTCCTCCACACCAGACTGCCGACCGATATTCAGAAAAGCGACGGCCAGTGCATCGGCTACCAGGCGCCATTGTGCCGCCTTGCTCAGGCGGTGGGTTTGATGGAGTCGGTCGATAAGCGGTTGAAAAAGGTGTTCTATTTGCTGGCGCAGCAGACCTCGAAGGTCAGCCTGGCTACTGACCGGGATGGCATGGCTAATTAAGGTACGGGGGGCGTAGGCCCAGCAGTCGGTACCGAGCAACCGGACTTCCAGTGATTTGTAGGTGCCGCTTTCTCCGTTTTCTTCCCAGTGAACCTCGTACTCCATTAATGCCAGATTATCGCTTGCCAGAGAGGGCACACTGCCTTCGCCCAGGTACAGTGCCGCGACGGCCGTCAGTAGGTAGTAAGCGGTGTCGCCAATCAGGAAGGCGACCTGGCCTTTGGCGTCAAGGCCGGGGCATCTTGCGGCTTCATAGCGCATCAGGGCAGTGCGCCATTCACTGGGTTCTGTGGTCAGTTTATCGAACCGGCAGCCATGTTCTGGCAGCGTGCCATAGCTTAACTTAAGGCCCTCGAAGCGGCTGCTGAGCGCATCGATACAGTCTGAGAAGGATGCAGGAGTGACGGTCGTTATGGTCATTGGGGTAACTGACGGTCCAAGAGGGATTCTGCGGCGGCCAATACAGGCGAACGCTGCTTTACGCAAACAGTAATAAAAATGCAACTCATTATCAAGTGAAAAGGAATGACTGGAGGCTTAACGGCTGTTAGACGACGGAAGTAACTTTGGGAGTAGTTCGGAGGATTGCGACGTCTGCTGTAAGCAAGGCTTCCTGCCTTGCGGTGAACGACATTCCCTGTCGTTTATAAGTGGCGGCTAGTAAATGCCACGGCTATCGAGATCAGGACGCTGGTGAGAGAAGCGCCCGGTTCTGGCTTAGCCATTCCTTCAGCGTTTGCGGTTCACCTCCGGTCAATTGGCTAAAGTCACTGGTGACTTCCTCTACGCCGCCCTGGCGGGTGTTGGTATCGAAGCTTGCGAACGCTTTGGCCAATACCGGTGGTAAGCCCGCCTGTTCGAGCCCGGCAATCTTTTGCTCATCGGTGATGGGCACCACCACAACGGAACGTGCGCTAATATCGCTGAGCAGAGTAGCCATTTGCGCGGTGGTGAGGGCTTCTTTGCCAGTCAGGGTGTAGGTGCGGTTGCTGTAGTCATTTTTCGCCAGCGCTGCGGCGGCTGCTGCGGCCAGATCGGCACGGGCAATGTTTGCGACACGACCGTCGCCGGCAGCAGTGAACCACTGGCCCGATTCCAGAATGTGCCCGGTTTCCATCAGCAGGTTTTCGAAGTACCAGGTGTTGCGCAAGATCGTCCAGCTCATGGAGCTCGCTGCAATAAAGTGTTCAGTTTTCAGGTGGTCTCCGGCAAAGGTAATGGCCGACCCTTCGGGCTTGGGCATGGAGGTGTACAGTATATGCCGCACCCCGGCCTGTTCTGCAGCGCTGACGGCCAGCTTGTGCTGAGCCAGGCGTTTGCCTGCTTCCGCCAGTTCGTCGGTGCTGATCAGCAGCAGGCGATTCACCCCTTCGAAGGCCGAGCTCAGTGTTGCCGGGTCGTCGAAATCTGCCTGGCGTACCTGAATACCCTGATCGGCCAGTTCTTTCAGGGATTCCGGGCGCCGGGTTAGCGCGATAATCTGGTCGGCTGGTACGCCCTGCTCGGTCAGTAAGGCACTAATGACCAGTCGGCCCAGTTGGCCCGATGCGCCAGTGACGGCAATGGGGTAAGTGTCTGTCATAGAAAAAGCCCTCATGTTAAGCCAATTAAAGGTTACGTTTACCTAGTAGGTTACTTTATGATACTTCCTTTCCCGGGCCGCGGAAGCAGGGTTCTGAAGGTCACCTGGTTACTGCCAGGTAACCCAATGGCAAGCCGTGGGATGCCAATGAACTGAATAACGGTGGAATGACTGAATGGGCAAACGCAAACTGGAACACGAACCCCTGAACCGAAACTGCCCGATCCGGGATGTGCTGGACCGGCTGGGTGATCGCTGGACGGTGTTGATCCTGATGACACTGGGCGACCAGACGCTGCGGTTCAGCGAGTTGCGCCGGCAAATTGTGGACATTTCACCGCGTATGCTGGCACAGACGTTACGTCAGTTGGAACAGGACGGGTTGGTCGATCGTGAGGTATTCCCCACCGTTCCCCCCAAGGTGGAGTACTGCATGACGGCCCTTGGCCAGTCTTTTTATGACCACCTGCAACCCATGGTGCAATGGGCCGATAAACACCATGACGAGGTGCGCCAGGCACGTGACCGTTTTGTCGCTCAGGAACGCTACCAGGCGCTGTAGCTTCCCGGTGCTTAAGCCGGGTGTTTCTCCAGGTAAGTCATCAGCTGAGCCAGGCTTTGCAAGCGGGCGAAATCCGTCTCGGGGATATTAACACCCAGTCGCTTGTGAATGGCCGAAGCAAGATTAAACGAATCCATGGAGTCCAGGTCGTAGTCATCTCGCAAGCTGGCTTCTTCGGTTATTTCATCGGCAGACAAGTCTGGTGCGACGCGGGTGATTTCTTCGATCAGGGCGGTTCTCAGTTCATCACGGTTCATCATGATTCAGATTCCTGGTGGGCAGGTTGGTTAAGCTGTTCGGGGTCTTGCAGGGTCTGGTTGATTCGGTCGAGGAACAATCCGCCACGATGGCCATCACTAACCCGATGATCGGCCGCCAGTGTCGCTTGCATCACCGGGCGGGCCGCTAGCGCATCGCCGATGGCCCAGGGGCGTGAACTGACCTTGCCAAACCCCAGAATAGCGACCTGCGGCGGGTAGATAACGCCATAGACAGAGTCGACACCCCGCTCGCCCAACGCGGTAATGGTGATGGTGCCCCGGGTCATTTCCGAACTGCGCAACCCGCCCTGGCGAGCACGCCGGGTCAGGTCCTGCAGGTTTGTCATCAGCTGTGCCAGGTCCAGCTTGTCGGCATCCATCAGTGCCGGTGTGATCAGTCCGGCACTGCGCAAATTGATTGCGATACCGAGATTGACTGAAGGGCTGGGCTGGTAAGTTCCCTCCTGAAAATAACCATTCATTTCCGGAAAATCGCGCAGGACCTTGGCGACGGCTTTGAAAATCAATGCGGACATCAGCAGACGCTTCTCAGGTGGCTGGTCGGCGTTATAAGCCTCAAGCCAGTGAGTCGCGGTCAGCATGTCCACAGCCGTGGCCAGGTAGTAGTGAGGTATTTCCCGTTTCGAGCGTGCCATTGCTGCTGCGATGGCTTTGCGCATTTCAGCTGGGTTAAACCCAGCGTGAGATTTTTTTCCTTTTGGTTCTGCTGCGGCTGGTGCTTGCGGTGCTGCGGACGTGAGATCACCGGCCAGAATGGCTCCCTGCGGTCCACTGCCTGTTACGTCTGCCAGCGACTGGCCGGTCCGGGCAGCGCGCTGACGAGCCAGTGGGCTGGCTTTCAGTCGTTCCGGTGGTGTTGTCGGCGTCTGGCTGATTCGATCATTCTTTTCCGTTCTGGCCGACACCTCCAGCGCAGGCCTGGCACTCGGTTCGGGCTGCCAGTCAGCTTCAACGGAGGCGTTTGGTGCAGCTTCCGGTTCGGCGGGTGTATGGCTGGCTGGCGTCACGCTGGCTTGGGTGGCTAAACGTGCGATGGGGCTACCAACCGGTACCGTGGTGTCCACCGGTACATAAAGTTCTTCCACAACGCCTTCTTCAAATACCTCCACTTCAATGGCACCCTTGGCGGTTTCCACCACGGCAATAACGTCACCCCGGTGAACCGCGTCACCGGCTTTCACCTGCCATTCCACCAGCACGGCCTCGTCCATATCCGCCCCGAGCGAGGGCATCAGGAAGTCACTCATGGCCGCCTCGCAGCGTTGCTTTGGCGGCTTGTACGATAGCGTCGACCTGGGGGAGGGCCGCCACTTCCAGGTGAGCAGCGTAGGGAATCGGAACCTCCTCGCTGGCGACTCGCCCGACTGGCGCATCCAGCTCCCAGAACGCCTTATCCATGAGTGCAGCACTGACCTCTGCGGCCATGCCGCCGGTTTTCCAGGCTTCCTCGATGACCACGGCACGGTGCGTTCGAGACAGCGATTCGACCAGGGTAGCGGTATCCAGAGGTCGCAATACCCGCAGATCAATCACTTCGGCATCGATGCCTTCCTGGCTCAGTGCGTCAGCGGCCGCCAGCGTTTTGTTCAGGCAACCGCCGTAGGTGATCAGGCTAATGTCCTTGCCAGGTCGGCGTATGGCAGCCTGGTCGATGTTGACGCCCTCCGGGCAGGGGGTCAGTGTGCCCTTGTCGTTATAGTGAGCGGCATGTTCGAAAATCAGCACCGGGTTGGGATCCTGCAGTGCCGTCCAGAGCATGTAGCGAGCGTCTTCCAGTGTGGCGGGCGTGAGTACCCGCAAACCCGGTACGTGAGCGTACCAGTGCTCCAGGCTGTGTGAATGCTGGGCGGCCAATTGACGGCCCGCTCCGGTCGCCATTCGAATCACCAGCGGAACGTTGAACTGACCACCGGACATATGCAGCAGGGCGGCCGCCGTATTCACAATCTGATCCATGGCAAGCAGGCTGAAATTGACCGTCATGATCTCAACGATAGGGTGCATGCCACCGAGTGCCGCCCCGACGCCAGCGCCGGTAAACCCATTTTCAGACAACGGCGTATCGCGTACCCGCTGTTCTCCAAATTCAGCCAGCAGGTCATGGCTGACCGCGTAGCACCCGCCATAGTGGCCCACGTCTTCACCCATCAGAAAGGTGCGGTCGTTGTGTTGCAGCGCTTCCTGCAGGCCCAGGTGACAGGCTTCGCGATAGGTGGTTTCCAGGGGCTCGCGGTTGGCATTGGGTGGCGGGGTTAACGGATCGTTCACGGGCAGGGAAACGTGCTGTTTCAAGGTGGCAACGGATTCCCAGGGTGAAGACTCGGCAAAGCTAACGGCCGCCTCAATCTCTTCGGCGACGGCCTCTTCCATGCGTTGCAGGTCGTCCGGGTGCAGCAGCTGGTTGTTGTCCATCCAGCGGGTCAGCAATACGATCGGGCCCTTGTCTTTCCAGGTCTCAACTTCGGCCTTGTCGCGATACAGCTGGGGGTCGAACATGGAGTGAGCGCGAAAGCGATAGGTGTGGCATTCCAGAAAGTAGGGTCCGGCTCCCTGGCGAATGGTTTCAACGGCACGCCGGGAGGCGGCTTCAACGTCGACCACATTCATGCCATCGACGCGTTCAGCTTTTATCTGATAAGCCTCGGCTTTGACATACACATCCAGTTGCGACTGGGACAGGGCCAGCGCCGTACCCATGGCATAGTTGTTGTTTTCACACACGAACAGGACAGGCAATTGCCACAAGGCAGCCAGGTTAAGGCTTTCGTGAAAAGCGCCTTCAGCCGCAGCCCCTTCACCAAAAAAACAAACGGTTACCCGGTTGCGCCCTGCCATTTTATCGGCCAGCGCCAGGCCGACCGCCAGTGGCAAACCGCCACCGACGATGGCGTTACCGCCAAAGAAGCGTTGCTGCGCATCAAACAGATGCATGGACCCGCCTCGGCCTCTGCTGCAACCGGTTTCCTTGCCGTACATTTCCGCCATCACCTTGTCCATCGGCACGCCCCGCAGCAGGGCATGGCCGTGTTCGCGATACGTCGCTACAACGGCATCCTCATCGTTCAGGGCACGGGCGACACCAACGGCCACGGCTTCTTCGCCGATGTAGAGATGCAGGAAGCCGCGAATTTTCTCCCGTGTATAGAGTTCGGCACACTTTTCCTCGAACCGGCGTACGCGAATCATCTGAAACAACAGGTCAAGCAGATGATCGCGCGACAACCTCAGTTTACGACCAGGATCCAGCTGGCCTGGCAATGGTTTTACAGAACTCATCAGCGCGACTCCTCCAGTGTGGACGTATCACCTTCGGGCAGCCCCAGTTCGCGAGCTTTTAACAGACGACGCATGATTTTTCCGCTTCGGGTTTTGGGAAGGTTGTCGCGAAACGCAATGGATTTAGGCGCGACGGCCGGGCCGAGTCGCTTGCGTGCCAGGCCCAGAATATCCTGCGACAGTTTCTCGTCGGCTTGATAACCCGGTTTTAATCCAACAAAGGCTTTGACCACCTCACCCCCAACCTCATCGGGTATACCAATAACACCGGCCTCAGCAACGGCCGGGTGTTCCATCAGCACACTTTCGACTTCAAAGGGCCCGATCAGGTGTCCGGATGACTTGATGACATCGTCGGCCCGGCCAATGAACCAGAAGTATCCGTCCTCGTCTTTTCGGGCCAGATCACCGGTGAAGTACCAGTCGTCAACGAAGGCTTTATGGTAGCGGACGTCTTCATGCAGGTAGCCGCGAAACATCGAAGGCCAGCCGGCTTTCAGAACCAGCTCACCGGTTTCATTTGGATCGGTGATCAGGCGCATGTCGCCGGTCTCCGAGCGTTCCGCAATGGCGGCGTCAATACCCGGGATTGGTCGGCCCATGGACCCGGGCTTGATGTCCATGCTGGCGTAGTTGGCAATCATGATGCCGCCGGTTTCGGTCTGCCACCAGTTGTCATGAAACGGCAGACCCAGGGTTTCAAGGCCCCAGACAACCGCCTCGGGGTTCAGGGGTTCGCCAACACTGGCGAGAAAGCGCAGTGAGGATAAGTCATGCTGCTGCGCCAGTTCAGGGCCGTATTTCATCAGCATGCGAATGGCGGTTGGTGCTGTGTACCAGACAGTCACGTTCTGTTCCTCGAGAATCCGGTACCAGCGTTCAGCTTCGAATTCGGCTTCATCGATAATCAGCGTTACGCCATGGCACAGGGGCGCGATAATGCCGTAGGACGTGCCCGTCACCCAGCCCGGATCCGCGGTGCACCAGTAGATATCCCGGGGGTGAAGATCCAGTGCGAACGCGGCCGTCATGTAGTGTGCCAGCACGGCCTGGTGGACATGGATGGCTCCTTTGGGTTTGCCCGTGGTGCCGCTGGTGAAGTGGAGCAATGCCATGTCTTCCGGGCGGGTCGCTACGGTTTTGAATTCCGGGCTGCTGTGCGCCAGCAACGGTTGCAGGAAGACGATTTCCAGCTGGGTATTGTCTGACGAATCCAGAGTATCCGGAGCGTCGAGCAGAAGGATAAAGCGTAGCGATGTCAGCTGGGAAACCCAGCTTGCCAGCTTTTTCCGGTACAGCCTTGCTGTGGTCACAATGGCGGTGGCATTGCCAATGTCCATTCTCGCCTGAATGGGCTCTGGGCCGAAGGCGGAAAATAAGGGTGAAAACACACACCCGGCTTTCAGCGTGCCAAGGGCGGCCATGTAGAGGTCCGGTGTGCGACCACTGAGACAGAATACCCGGTCGCCGGTTTGCAGACCCAGAGAGGTCAGGGCACTGGCAAAGCGGTTGGCCCGTTCCCACAGAGCCGAGTAGGTAATGTCTTCGGGTTCGCTGCCGGGTACTTTACTGAGAAAACGCAGCGCGACCTGATCTTTTGTGGCGGTAAGTTGATGCCGGTCCAGGGCGATGCTGGCAATGTTTAGTTGTTCGGTCGTAGCGGACAGGTTCAATGCGTCACTGGCCTGCTGCCACTGGAACGAATGTCGAACGGCTTCATAGTCGCGCAGGTTTGGCTGAATGCTATCGCTGGCAGTTTGCTTGGACACGATCGGATAGGCCATGGTTGACGCTCCGTAGGGTCCTGTCTACAACCTGATGGCAGGAAGGCGAATGGAAAGAGCCTATCCAGTCTAGTCTTAACACAGTGCCAGGCGATGATCTGTGTCAATTTTATGGGTGAGGTTTACCCTGAAAAAAGCTATTCGAATCCCGACGTAACGTTGAACAATGTTTTAGTTACGTAACCAATTTAAAGCTTGATAAGTATCAATAAGAGGTTCATTAAAGCCGCTATATTTAACGACTGAACATTGCCTGGGTCTGGTAGGTAACTGCTTCATCTGTGACCGGTGGTAGGCGCTTACGCACTTTATCAACAACGAGTTGGGGGCAGTGTGGTATGCAGGCAAGACGATCGAACCAGCAGGGAAGAGCCTTGGCAGAGGAAAGCCTGGCACTGATTCTGGCCGGAGGGCACGGCACCCGGCTAAAGAATCTGACGCGCTGGCATGCCAAACCGGCGGTTCCCTTTGGGGGTCAGTTCCGGACCATTGATTTTCCACTGTCCAACTGTTTGCATTCAGGACTGAAGCGCATTGGCATTCTCACCCAGTACAAGTCTTACTCGCTCAATTGTCATATCCAGCGTGGCTGGAACTTTCTTAACAACGGTATGGGCGATTTCGTCGATTTGCTGCCAGCCCAGCAACGGATGGGGGATGGCTGGTATCTTGGCACGGCGGATGCGGTTTATCAGAACCTGGATATTATTGAACAATACGCGCCCACCTATGTGGTTATACTCGCCGGTGACCACGTTTATAAAATGGATTATGGTGACCTCCTGTTGCATCACCAGGCATCAGCGGCTCCGATGACGGTGGCCTGCATTGAAGTAGACGTGCAGGCAGCTCAGGGGTTTGGGGTGATGGCGATCGATTGGAACAACCGGGTGTTTGCATTCGATGAAAAACCCCGTGATCCCAGAACCTTGCCTGGCAAACCTGAACGTGCGCTGGCGTCTATGGGAATCTATGTGTTCAATACAGGCTTCCTGATCGAACAGCTCCGCCAGGATGCCAGTGACCCAGAGTCGAGCCATGACTTCGGCAAAGACATTATTCCCAGTCTCATCGAGCAGTGGCCAGTCAACGCTTACCCCTTTGTGAGTAAAAATGGCGAGCCCGCTTATTGGCGGGATGTCGGCACCCTGGATCAGTTCTGGCAAGCTAATATGGAGTTGCTCGGTGATTGTCCGGCCATGGATTTATTTGACCGACACTGGCCTATCTGGACTGCGCAGGAGCAGTTACCACCCTCCCGTTTTGTGTTCAACTCTGAACGGGGCTCGCACGGCCAAGCCATCAACTCCGTGGTTGGTAACGGGTGCCTGATAGACGGCGCCAGGGTCGAAAACAGTATCATTTTCAATGATGTAGCGATAAATGCCGGAGCCCGCGTCACTGATTCGCTGATATTGCCAGGGGCTTATATAGGCAGCGACTGTCATTTGAGCAGAGTCATTGTTGATCAGCGCTGCGTTATTCCCAGAAGCACCGTCATCGGGGAAGATGCCGTGAAGGACGCTCTGCAGTACACCTTGTCGCCCGGCGGAATTGTGCTGGTATCCTCTTCCGATTGTGGCCTGCCGGTGGTTGAAAATCGATACCGGGTGCCAGCGGTCGTTTGACGCGAAGCCTCCCCTCTGCCCGAACAGCGGGCTTTATAGTGCCCTGCCGGGCAACTCAGCCCTGATCTCCCCTGAATGTGAACATTAATCGTTGATGATGTTACTGGCGTTTGGCAGGCATTGACTGGCACAATCCAGAAGACCCTGTTCCGCGCTTGCTAAAGGCTGGCAACTGCTTGCAAGGGGTACACAAGTGGATGGTGTTGACAACGAGGTGTGCATAGCACAGATGGCTTGAATCGGAGGTGGCTGAGTGAAGCTGGCATTTACGAAAAAGGAATACCTGCAGCGTGTTAAGAAAGTGCGGCGGGAGATGCGAACACGTAAGGTCGATATTCTGATTGCGACTGATCCCGGCAACATGAATTGGCTGACCGGGTATGACGGCTGGTCGTTCTACGTGCACCAGGGCGTGGTGATTCACGTCGACCAGGAAGAACCCATCTGGTTCGGACGGCGCATGGATGAGAGTGCAGCCTTGTTGCGCTGCTTCATGAAAAAAGAAAACCTGACCAGCTACCCGGAAGAGTACGTTCAGAACCTCGAGAAACACCCTATGACCTGGCTGGCCGAGCATCTGTTTATTGAAAACGGCTGGAGCGGTGCCACCATCGCCACTGAGATGGATAATTACTACTACACCGCCGATGCTCATCGCTCTCTGCGTTTGGCGTTGCCGGAAGCCCGCTTTGTCGACAGCCATAATCTGGTGAACTGGTGCCGGGCCATCAAGTCGGCCAAAGAAATCGAGTTCATGAAGATCGCCGGCAAGATCACCTCGAAAATTCACCAGCGCATTCTGGATGTGGCGCGGGTGGGGGTACCGAAGAGTCACGTTGTTTCGCAAATTTATGAGACGGCGATTGCCGGTGTCGACGGTTACAGCGGCGATTACCCCTCTATTGTGCCGTTGCTGCCCTCTGGCAAAGAGGCTTCGGCGTCTCACATCACCTGGGATGAGCGGCCGTTTCGGGCCAATGAAGGAACCTTCTTCGAAATCTCCGGCTGCTACAAACGCTACCATGCGCCCATGTCGCGCACGCTCTATATGGGCAAGCCCAGCGCCCGTTTTCTAAACGCCGAAAAAGCCCTGTTGGAGGCCATAGATGCAGGGCTTGAGCAGGCCAAACCCGGTAACCGGACGTGCGACATCGCCAATGCGGTGAATGCCACCATGATGAAGTACGGGATTGATCGTCAGGGGTCACGCTGTGGCTACCCCATCGGCGTCAGCTACCCACCGGACTGGGGTGAGCGCACCTCCAGCTTGCGCGCCTCGGATGAGACCGTATTGCAGCCCGGCATGACCTTTCACTTCATGCCCGGTATCTGGCAGGACGACTGGGGCATCGAGATCACCGAAAGCATTCTGATCACCGAAACCGGTGTGGAGATGCTGTGCGATTTCCCGCGTAAGCTGTTTGTGAAATAAAACGGAGCTGACCAGGCAGCAACTCCGCCGCCTGGTCAGCCTTTCTTTTTGAGTGCCGGGTAGCCCGCCAGTCGGGCGGTCTGCAGGCGCACCGCCTCGCTCATGAAATCCATCAGCGATTGAATGCGCGAGACGCCGCGCAAGTCCGGGTGCATCAGAAACCAGAGCCCATAGCTGAGTTGCGGAATTGGGTCCGATAACTGAACCAGTTCGGGCTCACCATCGGCCAGATAACAGGGCAATACCGACACTCCAACTCCCGCTTTCACGCTGCTGAGCATGCCGATTAACGTATCGACCCGGAAGGCGCAGTGCTCATCGTGGCCCTGTTCGGCCATCCATTGACGCATAGGCTCGTCAAACAGGCGCGACCCGGGGCCTACCCAGGGCTGTTGGTGTAAATCGAAGGTGTTGAGGTCAATTTGGCTCTTGTGGCCATAGACAGCCATGCCAATGTCGGCCAGTTTGCGGCCGATCAAATGCTCCGGCGGTGCGTTGGAGGGGCGAATGGCAACATCGGCTTCGCGTTTGGTGAGGTTGAACAACTGATTAGACACGGCGATGTCCAGCGTGACCCCCGGGTAATGTTGCCGGAACTCACCAAACAGCGGGGCGAGGAGACCTGCCATCATGGAGTCTGTGGTGGTTACCCAGACAGCACCGGTCGGTTGCAGGTCCCGACCCACAATGCGGCGTTCCGCCTGTAATACAAACCCTTCCATTTGCCGGGCCGTTTCAGCCAGTTCCTCGCCCGCCGGAGTGGGGAAGTAACCCGTCCGAGACCGTTCAAACAGCATGACACCCAGCCGCTTTTCGATCTCTCCCAGTCGCCGGAATACCGTGGCGTGGTTCACTTGCATGCGACGCGCCGCCCCCGATAAAGAGCCGCTTTCGGCAATGGCCAAAACCGTTTCAAAGTCGTCCCAGTGAATCTGGTAGGGGCCGCCCTGGCGTTTTATGTGCGTTTTAGTCTGTGCGATTTTGCAAACTCCATTTGGCTTTATTGGGAATTACCTTGCGAATAGTCTCAGCGTACCATACTCACATCATCCGAGAAGGCCCCGCAGTTTATTCAGTAGGGCCGTCAATTCACCCGCAACAGGAGGTTCCCTCATGAGCCAGCTTAATTTTGACAAAGGCACGCTTTTTCAGGTCTATCGCAGCGCTTTTCTACTCGGGACGGCCTCAGCCCGCCTTTCGGAGCCTTCAAGCATTCCCGAGCGGTATCGCGATGCCGGAGATCGAATTCGCAGTGACCTGGTTGATCTGGATGCCCGCAACGCCAGGGCGCAGTGGCTGAAGAGTGTCTTTAAACGCTAGAGCCGAAGGCAGTCTCAGGTGAAACGCCACAGCAGAGAGCCCGGTTTAACCGGGCTTTTCCGGGGTTACTCAGTGCCTGCGCTGGGCAGTAACACCGCTTTTGCATGGGCGCCAACGGCTTTTCGAAGCTGTGTCATCGCACTGCTTTCTGTTTGCCAGTAGTGCCAGTATAGGGGCACGTCCAGATAGTAGGGCGGGCTGACATCGATTAGTTCGCCACGGTTAAGATACGGCTGCACCTGCAATTCCGGCAGCATGCCAAAGCCCAGCCCGGACAGAGCCATTTGCACAAACCCCTCAGAAGAGGGGCAGCGATGGATTCGCTGCGGCGGAGGCAACCCGAGGCTTTCGAGGAATTGATGTTGCAGCTGGTCGTCATGGTTGAAAACAAGGCAGGGAATCTGGCTGAGGTTCTCCGGGTATTGAAGCGTCTGGTACCGCTCGACAAAGGCGGGGCTCGCCAGAGCCCGATAGCGTAACCTTCCCAACGTCATCACCGCCCCGCCATTGACCGGGCGCGACTCAGCGCAGATGCATGCCATCACTTCTCCCTGTCGCATGCGCTTCAGCCCCACTTCCTGGTCTTCGACCACCAAGTCAAAATCCATTTCCGGGCTCAGTTCGCACCGCGCCAGCGCGGGGGCTAGCCAGGTGGCCATGGAATCGGCATTAACGGTGAGCCTGAGTTTGAGGGGCATGGCATCGCGGGTGTCGACCAGATCCATTTCCAGTTGCCTTACCTGCTGCAGGTGATTGTTCAGCCGCCAGCCCAGTGTCGTCGCCCGGGGCGGGGCGGTTCGCAGTAACACGGGCTGCCCGAGCCTTTGCTCCAGCTGTCGAATGCGCTGGCTGATGGCCGATTGCGTCAGATGCAGTTTTTGCGCTGCCCGCTCAAACCCGCCGGTTTCGATGACGGCCGCCAGTGCATCGAGCAGTCGATAGTCGAGCATGTTAACCCCCGGTGAACGTGGAAAACGTTAATCTACGTTAATCATAAATACTTATGAAGGATTAAAAACATTCGTTGGATTAATAACGGCTTGCTCCTTAGCCTTCACGACAATCACCAACAACGGGAGCGGGTATGGTCGGGTCTTTTATTACGGGTTTTGGCATTTCCATCGGTTTGATCGTGGCCATCGGTGCGCAGAATGCCTGGGTGCTGAACAAGAGCATGCGCGGCGAACACCCAGCTGTTGTGGCGCTGGTGTGTTGCAGCATCGATGCGCTGCTGATCACGCTGGGCGTTTACAGTGTCGACTGGGTGCAGCAACGTATCCCGGCGCTGGTTCCGCTGCTGACCTGGCTTGGCATCAGCTTGCTGTGCTGGTTGGCCGCCCAGGCGTTCTGGCGGGTGTGGCAGGGGTCTGAAGGGTTGAGAGTGGCCGTGGCAGGGCCTGTTGTAACCAAATGGCAAGTGGCCGGCCAGGCCATTGCGATCTCACTGCTGAACCCGCATGTCTACCTCGATACTGTCGTGCTGGTGGGCAGTGTGGGCGCCCAGCAGAGCTACCCGGGCTATTTTGTAGTCGGGGCGGCTGCGGCATCAACTACCTGGTTTTTCGGCTTAACCGGGTTTGGGCGTTACCTCGGGCCAAAGCTAAGGTCACCAACGGCCTGGCGCTGGTTCGACGCGATCGTTGGCAGCGTTATGGTGCTGGTTGCCGTGTCGCTGGTGCCCTGAACCGGGCTTATTTGGGGCTGGGTTCTCCAAACCAGGCCGGAAAATCTCGGGCGTGCAAGTCTATCCACTCCCGGGCGGCTTCCTCCGGCGTCAGATCCCGACCCTGGCGCTCCCATTGTTGCCGGTACTGTTCGATGTGGCAGATCTGCTCAACCATGCGCACCGCAAAGGCGTTTTCCAGGTTGTCGAAACGCAGCCCGATCACGAAGTGGTCGTCCTGCGGGTGGCACCAGACGACCTGCCCTTTGGTTTCAAACGGCGGATCACCAACCCCGATACTGACTTGCACAATCTGCCCGGGTTCGAGCGCCTCTTCTGTTATGAAGCTGAGCCCACCCTGGCTGATGTCCAGCAACTCTGTCGGGTTGGGCTCGGTGGGTTGCTGGCACTGATACTTCAACGGCACGGCGGCCGGGTGGCGAATGTATTGTCGCACGGTGTACTCCTCACGTTGCGAAACAATGCCGGTAAACAAGCATGCAGCGGATACTCCCCAGTATAGTCGACGCAGCGCTGCTTGCAGGCTGACATGAAATCTCCACACGCTTGCACTAGACTCAGACGATTGACTGTTTTTTACACCGCTTTACAACTCATAAAATAAAAACGCATTAGGGGAGAAGTCCGGGTGAGTACCACTAAGAGCAATCAACAAGGCTGGGTCGCTGTGACGCTGGCTGTGATTCTTGTCATCGTTCTTGCCGTTGTGGCCTACTTTTATCAGCAATATCGGTCGCAATTGGCACAGGCACAGGACAATGTGAGTGCGCTCGAGCAAGCTCAGGAGCGCGCACAATCGGAATTGACTACCGTGCAGAGCCGATTGAGCGACGCCAATAGCCGGGTTCGGGAACTGGAAACCGAACGCAGCCGGCTGCTGAGTGACGCCGAAGCGACCAGTGAACGTCTGGCGGCGTTACAGGCCCGGTACGATGATCTGCGACAGGATTCGCAATCGAGCGTGGGTGACCTGCAATCCGAACTGGAGCAGGCGCGTCAGGACCGCGACGAACTCCAGCAAACCCTGGCCGAAGCCGATGGCCTGATTGCCAGGCAGGCCGAGCAGCAAGTGAACCTGGAGGCTGAACTTCAGGAAACCATTGAAACACTGGCTGCTGTTGAAGCAGAGCTGGTTGCGGCCGAAGCGCACCTGGCGGACACCACAGACGAACTGGCCGCAACCACAGCAGAGCTTGAAGCAGAAAGAGCAGGCGCGGCTGATCTCAATCGTCAACTGGACGCCAGCCAGGCGCATGTACAACGGTTGTTGAACGAGCGCACTGCGTTGCTGGCAAGTACCCAGCGTATGGAACAGGAAAACCGACAACAACAGGCTGCCAACGACCGCTTGCAACAACAATTGGATGAAACCCTGGCCGAATTGAACATTGCCGAAGTGGAGCTGATGCGGCGCGAAGCCAATCTCGATCAAGCCGTGGCCGAGCGGGAAACCGTGGTCGATGAGTATCGGCAGGCACGGGAGGAGTTAGCCTTGCAGCAGGCGCGCAGTGAAAACTACAGTGAAACCATTGCCGAGCTCGAAGCCCGCCTGAACCGCGAAACACAAGCCATGGATGAGCTGCAGAGCCAACTGCAGTCGTTGAGCAATGAACGCCAAACCCTGGTGTCGCGACTGGAAGACGGCACTACGGTGATTAAGCTGCCGGAAAACATCGTCTTCGCCTCGGGTTCTGCCAGCATCGGTGAAGCGGGGCGGGAAACCCTGCAACTGCTGGCTGACGCCCTGGTGAGCTTTCCGGATCATCTGATCAGCATTCAGGGCCACAGTGATGGCCGGCCGATTTCGCCATCGTTGCAGGAAAAGTACCCCTCCAACTGGGAGCTTTCAACGGCGCGCGCTGCCTCGGCTGTGCAGGTACTGAACCAGTCGGGTATCGATTCGGACCGGATGCAAGCCGTCGGGTATGCCGATACACGGCCGCTGGTTGAGGAAACGGATGAGCAGAGCCGCCGCGCGAACCGTCGCATAGAAGTGCTGCTCTATCCTAACCAGTTCACTATGCGGGTGCTGGACCAGGCGGGTCTCGAGACCCCCTGAACACCAGTTTTTGGCGCTCTTTTATGGTTTAATGGCCGGGTAGACAAACGACAGGGAACCCTAACCAAATGTCGAACCCGGCCGCTTCTGCCACGCCTCCGGTTACCGCGCCAGACCCATCGCCATCGCCGGTTCGGCTTATTGAATTCATTACCCTGTTTGCGCTGCTGACCTCGCTAACGGCGCTCACCATCGACGCCATTCTCCCGGCCTTTCCGGCCATGGCTGCCAGCTTCTCGGTAGCCGATGCAACCGACCTTCAACTGACCATTAGCCTGATGGTGCTGGGCATGGTGTTTGGCGAGCTGGCGTTTGGCCCGCTGGCCGACGCTTACGGCCGCAAATGGGCCATAGTCACAGGCTTGTTGATATTTGCCACAGGCACACTGATCGCCCTCTTTGCCCAATCAATGACGATGCTATTGCTTGGCAGGCTGGTCCAGGGCATGGGTGTGGCCGGCTCCAAAATTGGCACCCGGGCGCTAATTCGCGATCGGTTCCAGGGCGAAGCGATGGCACGCATTATGTCCTTCGTGATGATGATTCTGATACTGGTGCCTATGCTGGCCCCGGCCCTGGGGCAACTGGTGCTGTGGATAGCCGGCTGGCGTGCAATTTTTCTTATGTTGCTGGTGCTGGCCCTGATTGCCGGCGCCTGGCTGGTTGTGCGCCAACCCGAAACACTGACCACCGAATGTCGCCTTCCGATTCGCCCGCTGCCCCTTGCAAAAACCACCCTGCGCATTCTGAAACACCCACAAGTGATGGCCTACACTATTGTCGCTGGCTTGGTGTTTGGGTGCCAGGTGGTCTATTACAGCATTGCCCATTCGCTGTTTGAAGACCTGTACCAGGCAGGTGCCCGCTTTCCGCTCTACTTTGCGATACTGGCCGCTGGCATTGGACTGGCATCGCTGACCAACGGCGCACTGGTAATGCGCCTTGGGATGTATCGCCAAACCCTCACGGCGCTGATCGGCATGATGGGGATCAGCGCATTGCTGGCTATCCTGGCATGGCTGGGAGAAGATAAACCCTCACTGCCGGTGTTTTTGTTACTGGGGTTCTGGTTGTTCTTTGGCGTGGGCCTACTGTTTGGCAACATCAACGCGCTAGCCATGCAGTCATTGGGGCAGGTGGCTGGCCTGGGCTCCTCGATTATCGCCTCATTCTCCAGTCTGGTAGCCGTGGGGGTATCCTTTGCCGTTGGCCCGCTCTATAACCAGACGGTGTACCCTTTGGCGCTGGCCTTTTTTGGCGCAGCGGCCATCAGTCTGGTGCTGGTTATGAGTGTGTATGGGCGGGATTGCGGCGACGTAGAGCCAGTGAGGCAAGCTTAACGAGACTGTTTACTGCCTGCACTGGCTTCTTAGTGCTTGGTTTACGGTGTCATAGACTATCGATTGGCTCGCCAATAGGCGTTCCAGCGATCAGATCTTAATTGGGACTGTTCGACATAATAGCCATGCTTGTAAAAGTCGCTCATCTCCCTAGCCGCCTCGGGAATTCCATTGCTGGCGGCGTATTGAATACGTTCGAATGCCTCCTGATAACTCTGCTCGAAGCCTTGCCCGCATTTATACAACAAACCAACCAGATAGCTTGCCCTTGGGTTACCTGCATTTGCCTGCTCCAAAAGGGTAGTGCGGCCAGCTGCCAACTGTTCATCACTGTCTGGTTCAAATGCATAGAGTTCCCCAAGTTTTACGGTAGCTTCTATTACCCCGTCATCTGAAGCGGACTCGAGCAACGGGATTGCTTCGCTTCTATCGTACCCATCGCTATTTTGAGAGCCAGCCAGATAAGCTAACCCCCGGATATAATTAACGTATTCAGTTGCGTCGTTACTGGAGGAGGCCTGGTCTATCCAATAGGAAGCCTGAGCTGTGTCTTTTTCAACGCCGATTCCCAGCAGGTAGTATTCAGCCAGCTTTGCCTGGGCAAGCTTGTGGCCGTTTCTTGCTGCAAAATCCATAAATCTAAAGGCATCGTTATAGTCGAAATCAAGTCGTCCATCGACCTCTCTACGCCCCAGCCCGCGTAATGAGATTTCAGCACGCCAGTAACTGGCTCGCGGATCTTCAGGGATGCGGGAGTAGTGAATAGACGCATTTCTGTAATCTTCGCTCTTTCGGTACATTTCTGCGATTTCAAAGTAATGTGGTTCATCGCCAAAACGATAGTATTGAAGGGCCATTTCAATGTCTTTCTCAACTCCAATACCATTCGCCCACATATCTGCCAGCCTTTTTGAGTACTCGGTAGCTATGTCAGTGTCGTTGTTCCAAGCCAGTTTGGAATAGAAATAGTGAGCATCCGGGTAATTTTGCTCCACGCCGTCACCATTGAAATAACGGTTAGAAACGATAATCATCAGTTCCGTGGCTATTTCATCGGAGTATTCATCTTCCCCTGGCTCGAGAGCGTCAACCCTTGCCTCATAAGCTGCTTCATAGGCTTTGAACGCACGTTCTCTGGATTCGGCATCCCCTGTGCTTTCATAGAGCACATCCTGCTTTCTGGCAAACTCATGCAATTCATCATGACTAATATAAGCGGGTGCCTCTCTAGTTCCCGTTTCTAACCACTCCTCAATAGAAAGCTGGTCCAGCCTGTTTGGTACCTGAACTACCAGGTAATACAGTGCGGCAACGACAAGCCCTGCTAAAACAGGAGCGGTTGCAGGCCACATAACTCTAAATGTTGATGGTTTCTCGAGACATTTTGTTCGCTTTTCTAAGAAATGGACGAGTAGGGCGATGCCGATGCCAGAGAACGCTATCAGGTACGTAACTCTATAGAAACAAGCAATAGCATAGAGTGCAGAAGTGACGGAAAGCCATGCGCTCACGGACTTATAACTGCTTGACAGCCGTTTTAGTACACCGGCGCCAATGAAGACAACACCTAAGGAAACCAGACTCCATCCAACTGAAGCATCTTTGTCACCCAGGCTGTATCTGTTGATGACCTGTATTAAAGCGAATAAAAATAGAGGAAGGAGCAGTGTGGACGCTACAGCCATTACTGGATATGAAATTCTCTTATTAATCATGATGGTCTATATTTACCTCAAGCATTGAATCGTTAAAACGTAGTAATTCTATCAATCTGAATAGTTCGAGATTACAACTTTAGAAAAAATTATTTCTGTCGTTGCATATGGCTGCCAAGTGTCTACTCATGCATTATCGCCATTCCGAAAACTTAAACGAATCCTTCTTACAGAATTTTATTCTTCCAATAAAAATTCCTAAACTTAACTATTTTTTGATTTATTGATTCGATTAACTTATCGCATAGATTCCCGACGTTCTTTATCTACTTTGAAAAAGAAATCTGAAAGCTTATCCATTTCCGCCTCGTACTCTTTCAAGGTGAAGAAATCTCTATAAGCAGGGTCCATCATACGGTCTTCGCCTTTTAGAAACTTAACCCAGCGCCTTAGCTTTACGACGATAGTCCGTAGCACGTCTTCTCTGGCATATATTGGGCAGGCTTCATAGAACTTAATTAGTCTATCGGCACTGAACTGATCTGGTTTAATAATTCGTCTTAGTCTTGCATCCAATGCGGCCATGTCATTCTGTATTTCTTCGGCTACTTCATTGAAATCTGCCTCGGTCATTTCGATACCACCCTCTGTCAGATCTTCTATGGTATAGCCGTTCTTCTCGACAAAACGAACCTGATGAATAAGGCCTGGTACTTCGGGTATCGATCGACTTTTGTCCATAAAGTCTGTGAGTACGCGCCAAAAGAACTGGGCCTGCTCGTATTGAGGTGCAAATCCAAAATGTACCTGCCACCATCGGTGTCGTTCATTAGGTAAGTTCTCGGTCGGCATGAAGTGGAGGCTGTGAGTAATGCCACCACGTCGAAAAACTCGAATCCAGTAGCAGTTAACTTTTTCAAAGGGTACAGTGACAGAGTTTTTCTGGTTATTTTTCCAGAAGCAGACATTCCCTGTGGTTCTGTCGAACACTACCCAGGTATCTTCTCCACCTGTTCTTGTTTTATACATTGCGTAAGCGAGGACAATTAGAAAGGTTGCTGACAAGTAGTCAAAAAGACTGAGTTCATCAGGTTGATACTGGATTATCGCAGCGATAAAACAATACAGAAAAATTAGAGAAAAAATTATTCCCGTTGCTTGCCATGCGCTATGTGATGAGTTAGCTTGCACTGCCCATTGTTTGCCATCAGTAAGTACTCCGAATGGTGTATGGAAGCTGTATGCCGACTGAGGAGTTACTAGTTTACCTCTCAGTCTATTTGGCTTACGGCTGGCACGAGTTTCCTGAGTTGTTTGCTTGGTTGAGTACCAATCTGGGTAAAGGTATTTTGTTTTACCCATTAATAGTTCTGCGTACCACATTAACATTTCTTGATCCATTAAGTTGGAGTGATGATCATTCTAAAACTATGCACAACCGACCCTTCTGCCACTAGCCAGGAGTTTTCGGAAACCGTTTTTTCGTCTACGACCTCTTCGTTTATAGCTGCTTGACCTTGTTCATTCCGTTTAGGTGCAGGAAGGACATAGGGGGTTGGTGTGCCAGGAAAGACTCGGGCGGCCTCGCCTCTCGGATATGACTTAACCCGTATTCGGATGTTAGTCTCAGTAGATACGTAGCAAAATCCACCTCTAAGTGGTGCACCAAAAAATCTATTAGGTCGCAGTGAATTCGAATTTTATGTACAGAACCATTGGCTGAGATTTGCACATTTCCTGGGTGAGCGACAGCTGGTGCTCCTGGATCGCTGCTAAACATTGTGACTGTTTCCCACTGACGTTCTTCGCTATGCTAAGCCTGGATGTCGATGTGGTAAAATCCATTCGACATCAATTTAGGAGTTCTAATGTGAAGTTCACAGTGCTCTTCATGCTCTGCCCAGGTTTCCAGAAAAATGGTGTGTTCGTGATTGGCTAAGTCGAGCCCAGTGCTATTTTATCACTAAAATTTCAGTCTTAGTCGCTTCGATCAACATATGAATAGGATGGGTTTAGCTCTTTGTGAATTTCAAAAAAGTAGTCTGCTAGTGCTTCTACCCTAGTTTTGTATTCATCGAAGGTAAATAGCTTCTTAAATTCAGGGAAAAGAGGGCACATAAAGGGTTTTTCATCTTCAAGTCCAGTAACATACATGTCTAAACGCGCTACGGCTGTTGATAAAATCCCATCTTTTGCATACCAAGGCGCATTGTTATAGAAATCTATTATGGCTTGCACATCGAAACACTCTGGTTCTAGCATTCGCCTCATTTCGTTTTCCAACTCTTCCTTAGTACGACTTAACTGTGCTTCAGCCTCCTCGAAGTCCTCGAAGGTAATCTCTTTCTTCCCTTCGGTTAAGTCTTCGATGGTATAACCGTGCTTCTTCACAAAGTAGAGTTGGTGCGATAAACCCGGAACCGAGGGGATGGGTTTGCTCGGATCCATAAAATCCGTCAATACTCGCCAGAAATATTGAGCCTGTTCATAAGTGGTTGCCGTACCGAACATCACTTGCCACCAGCGGTGGCGCTCGTTTGGCAGATTTTCAGTAGGCATGAAATACAAGCTATGGCTGACGCCCCGGCGGAAGACCTCTATCCAGTAGCAGTTGACCTTCTCGAACGGGACTGTCAGGGAGTGTTCGGCATCCCGCTTCCAGAAGCAAACGTTGCCAGTGGTTCGGTCGAAGACAACCCAGGTGTCTTCACCGCCGGTTCTGGAAAGGTAGACGAAGTAGAGCGCTGGAACTACAGGGGTAAAAGCTACCGCAATGGAAGTAATGCTCGAAAAATCCGGAAAAAAGAGAGTAATCCAGATCAACCCAAAGAATACAGCAATCACTGCGATGGATTGGTGTTGAATGTAGTTGGAGTTACACTGTACGACCCATTGTTTCCCATCTGTATCTGTATAGAAAGGTGTATGGAGCTGGTAGCGCTCCTGAGGGGAGACTAGACGGCCCCGCAGTTTCTTGTGCTTGCGGCTGGGTTGGGTTTTCTGGGTCACCGATTGGGTGCAATGCCAGTCGGGCCACAAATATCTAAATCGCCCTATGACAATAAAGAAAACGGAATTTAGTACTTTAATATAACGTTCCACTAAGCCATCACCCCATTCTGCTCTTTATCTTTTACTCTAGTATCCGCCATGAGTAATGGGCCCTTGCGCTATTAACCAGCTGTTTTCCATAGCGCTCTGTTCGTTCACGACCACACCGTCAATCACGGAGCGGCCCTCACTATCGCGCTTGGGTGCTGGCAATGAGTAGGGGGTTAACGACCCAGGGAATATAGGCACGCCTTCGCCTTTGGGGTAGGTTTTCACCCTCAGTCGAAGGTCTGTTTCCACGGTGTTTATAGCCCCAAAGAAAGGCATGTAACTCGTTCCCCTATGGGTCCCAAACGACCTTATCAGGTCACGATGTATCCGAATGTGGTGCCTTACCCCATTGGTTTCCACCTGTACACTCCCAGGATTCGTTGAAACTGGTGACGTTGGGTCGTTAGTGACAAGAGAAAGTGTTTCCCATTCGTTGTCTTCTATTCGGCCAGCCTGGATGTCAATTTTGTAGCAGCCTTCAGCCATAAGAGCAGGTGTTTGAACGATCAACTCACAATATTCTTCGTGGCTAACCCAATGTTTATGGAATATCACTTGAGGCTGGAATAGAAAACTCACTATATCATGGTAAGCAAGATCACGACGACTCTCCCAATGCTGATAGCTTTCTTCCTGCCAGAAACCTCCACCACTGAAACGTGATTCCACGTCTTTGCCAAAGGGGCTGTTCTTCAGCAGGGTTTCAAGGGGGGTGTCGGTTAGAAAATAGACCAGGGTAAAGCCCACTGCAATCAGGCCGAACCCGACTATGCCCAGCATCGCAGAGGCACTGGCCAGCGAGGGGATTACAGCAGCTGCTGTGAGGGCAAAACCGACTGCGACGACACCGTAGGCAGCTGCAGCATCCCGGTCGCCTAGCACCCACCGGTTGTATGCGTCTAATAATGAAATTACCGAACCTACAATGCCAGAGAGAATGTTGAGCCCTATCGAAATGCTATAAGTTCGTAGAATCCAGGTTGCCGAGCTTCTTGTAAGAGGGTAGGTCCTTATGAATTGCTCCCTTGTGAGATGCTCCAATCGACTCTTTATTACAGCCCGGTTGCCGTATTTACTTTCTAGTATGTACTGCGCAGAACCTGAGATCGTTGCGGCGAAGTCTACCATGGCACTGAAAAAATCAATTTTCGATCTTGTATTTTCTGGGTTACTTAATAGCTTGTCAGTGATCTGACTCAAGTTCCATGCTTCAAACACTACCATGCCACCGCTGAACAAAAACAGCTTGTCCATTCGGTTGGCAAAACTCAATTTCGGTCGGCTGTTGTCCAGCAGTACTTCGTAGTCATCGATTTGCGCTTGTAACTGGGCGATCTTGCGTTCATTGCCAACGACCATACGAACCAGTTCTTCGGCTTCTTCTTTCGTTTCAGACAGAAGGTTTTTGTATCGGAATTTACCGTTTTCTAGCCTTGTTATATTGTCGTTAGCGGCTTTTATTTTTTCCTGAAAAGCTGCCCTAGCTTCGCTCAAGGCCTGTTCGTTATCCACAATAGTGGCCGAAGCCTGGGCGCGTGTTTCCGTCAGTTGTTCCTGGGAAGCTACTAGCAGGTTGATTCTCTCGGTGGTGACGTTTTCGGCGGTCATTAGGGAATCGTGCATGAAGTCGGCCATGTATTGTTGCAGTTGGCTAACGTTTTCGAAAGTGAGGTCGGCCGGCACTCTTATAGAGTGGTTTGGCGCAAGTTCGAAGTTAACCCAGGGGCCTTGGTAGTCGGCAATGTGTTGGGCAGTATCCAGCCGGTTTTTCAGCCGCTGAACACGACCGGCGGCAGTGAAGGGTGTGTAGCCTTGCGGTAAACGGTTGTTGAGCAAATCATCGTGAGTAACTTTAAGTGTTTTCAGGTGTTCGCCGGCCAGCAGGGCATAAAGGTTTACTACTCGGGTGTTATGCTTCAGCGTGAAGTTGCCGAGTACTTTGCCGGAGCTGCTTTCCATGGCCTGCACACGGTCGGTAATGTTGTTTAACGCATCGGTCACCTGCAGGCGTTTCACTTTAGTGTCGGCCAATCGCGTTCTTTCGGTTGTCAATTGTTGATTTATGTAAATCAGTTCCCTATCGATCTGATTAATACGAGCTGACAGTCCGGAGCTTTCCTGAAGAACTTCGGCTTCGCTACGGTTTCCTAATAGCAGCTGTTTTTCTTGCGTGAGATTGCGTTGACGAATTTCATTCTCAGCAATACTTTGCTCTTTTTCAGCAATCGCTGAAGTGTAGTGTCGTTCCTGTTCTTGCAATTCTTGTTGGCGGGATTTCGCTGAGTTTATATCAGACTGTAGTTTTGCCTGGTCTTCCCTCCTACTGTGCTGCTCGCTTCCCCAAGTCTGCTCATTACTCTGTGCCGCTTTCACGTCCTCAAAGTTTCGCCCACTGAGTACGGCACCGAAGGCGTGAACGGTGTGGCCGGCGAAGCGCCACGCCTGGGTTTTCGCATCCGCATTGCCAGCATCGTCAGAGCCATCTGGCGCGGGCATAAGGGTTAGTGAGAGGGTAAAGTTCTTGATCGCATGGGCAGCGAAGTCCTGCATATCGACGCTGGTGCCATCCACGTTCAGTGGTGGCCAGTTTAGATAGTCAGTTCCGTTCAGGCCATCGATAATACGCCGTACCTTTACGGGGTTCAGTAGTAGTTCTTCAATGCTGGGTTCTGCGTCGTCTATGCTTAGTGGATTGTCAGCTTCCGGGCCGCTGCGAGGAAAGAATATGTCTGCTAGCGGGTGTGGCATTTCGGAGGGGTGGGCTCCGGTAAGGCGTAGCAGGAAGTCGGCCCCCTGGTCACGGTCAAGGTATAATTCGTAGTCGTCAAGGTTGAGAAAGAAGTCTTTGTAGGCCATAGCTACCGGCTGATTGAAGCGGCCGATTAGTTGGCCCATCAGCTCAGGTAGCAAAAACCAGTGGGCATTTTCCAAGCTATGAAAGTCGCTCATGGCTGCAACGAAGGCAGGGGTGTCCATCAGGTCAATTAGGTCCCTGCGGTCGTCCAGCGCTTGGCGAATTATCTTGTCGCAGGCGTTTTTTTCAAGTTGTGCTTCCATGGCTTCCGGGTCAAGCAGCTCTCTATCTTCCCTGCGCTGTTCCAGCACTTCACGTTGGGCTTCGGCCAGGTTGTTTTTTTTCAGCTGCTGGTCGATGGGTGCGAAAAATTGGCTGTTCAATAACATAGCCAGGCGGCTGTCGGCCACAGACTGGATGCGTTCTGTGTGGACAGCAGCGATACGGTCAATGCTCCACCCTTCGGGATAAGGCTGATCTGCATTCAGTAGGGAATTGACGGTGGTGTCGAGCAGTGTCATGTAGTCAGCCTGGCACTTGGCAAAATACCGCGCATCACCAATCACATCGGGCAGAATCACGCTGGCAATGCCTTTGTCGAATTTGGTGTTGTAGTGTCGGCGCCTCGGGGCGAGTTCTTCGTTGGTTACCAGGCGGATGTTGCTGTCTTCTGGCATGTCTTCAAAGTTGGATTCGGCAGCGCTGAGATCAACGGGCATTAACCGGGCGGCGCGGGCATTGGCTGTGTAGTCTGTGCTGTACGCCGATTCTACGCGTTCACCCAGCCATTGGCGCGGGTCTTCCGGGTCTACCCCACCGAGCTGGTCGATTCGCTCCCAGCTCCACTGCTCTTCGGAGAAGGCGATTTCGACGGTGCAGTTGCCGCCGTCCATATTCCAGGGCAGCACCAGGGTGCTGTCTTTTTGCACGGTGGCACGGCGGCGGTCCAGGCCTTTTTCAAAGCTCAGATTTACGTCAATTAACATGTGGCAGTCAGTATCGTACCGGGCTTCCCGCCATAGGTAGCCGTTAACGTAGATGTATATCCAGCCTTCCCGAAGGGGGCCGAGGCCTTCGTCGGGTATGTTCCTCAGGAAGGTTACAGGGACCAGTTTGAGCGCAGGCTTGCACATCTCTTCGTCAAAAGCGGTGGTTTCGTCATAGCCGAGCGGAATTTTGTAGTGGCCGTGATGGTCGTCGGTCAGCATGAGCGACAGCCGCTTTCGCCCGGGGGTAAAGTTCTCAAGAATCAGCTCCCGGTGGCGTTCGGCATTATTCGGGCCGTCGGGGTGGCCGGGTAGGGCGATGCTGGCTGCAGTCATGTGGTAACTCCTTGCGTGCGATGCCCCCGGCTTTTTGCCAGGGGTCACTCCTTACTGAGTGGTTTGGTTCAATGGCCTTCGGCCGATTAGTCGTCGCTTTCCCCGATCAGAACGCCCATGCCTTCGCCGGGGTCACCCTGAATGATGGCGTTGATGCGGTCTGGCCCTTTGGGTTCCAGTTCATGCGGTGCCGTGGGGCGGGTTGGTAGCGGCGGCATGCCCACCGGTTGCATCAATGGGGAGGGTGGGGTGTTCTTGTTGTTGGAGACCATCATGTCCAGGGCGCGGGTAACGGCCTGGCCTTCCGCAAAAACATTGGCCGAGGCAGAGACAAAAGAGGCTTCGCCTTTTATTTTCCCGGAGACAACACCCTTGCGCCGGCCTGGCTGGTCGCCAGTACTCTTTTTGAATACGGATTTCAGGTGGCACATGGGGTTGCCGTTCACGTAGACACTGCCGGCGGTTTTATCAGCATCGGCCGAGCGCGCAACGTTTGGGTAGGGTATCGGAACCACGGAATTCCCGCTGGGGGTAAGGCAGACGTCGACGGTGTTGAGCGTTCCCTGTGAGCCTGCATGAACGGCGCTGCGGCCATTGATCAATACGTTGTTAGCCACTGAGACCTCCTTGCTTCGGTTGGGCGGCGGGTGTTGCAGTGTTGGTAATGGAGTCGAGTTTCAGCAGGGTGTATCGCTGGTCCGGCGACTGGTGAAACAGCCATTGAGTATCAACGGGTGGGCAGGGCATTTGCCGGCGCCCCAGGGCACATACGACGGCCAGGCCCGGGCCTGCGGCACCGACATAACCAAAGCCGCTGGTTAGTGACGCATGTTGCAGTGCGTCGAATTCACTGGCCGGTTCAAAATCGCCCAGCCACTGGTGCCAGTTCGCCTGTTGATCGAGGCTTTGGTCGAGGTGAGTGACCAGGCCGTGTCGATAGGGTTGAACGGCGGCCAGCCTGGCATCGCTTGCCGTCAGGTTGGCCAGTGGTTCCGGGTACAGGGTTAGGCGGGCGGTGCCGCTGGAAGCATCGCTGGTCAACCATAGGGCGGTGGCGGCTTCGCCCAGTATCAGGCCATCTGAAAAGTGTTTTATAGCCACCCGGTCGCCAAGCCGGTCGAGAGTGGCCTGGTTGATGAGCGAATCGGTACTGAGCCAGACCAGTGAAGTCTCTGCGGCTATCCGCGCCCGGTCTTCCGGTTCGTCCATTTGGTAAACGGTGCATAGGCTGCACCAGTCGACGAGGGCCGGGTCGCCCAACGCCATAAAATTATTAACCAGCAGGTCCTGAAAAACGTCGGCCGGGTCTGAACCCCAGTCTTCCCGGTTGAGGCTGCACACCATGGCCGTTGTGGGGGGAATGGGACCATGCCGGTTCCAGAGCTCCGCCAGGGCTTTGGCGGCCAAACGGGCGCAACGTGCACGACTGTCGATATCGTAGTCGCCGTCGGCCGGGAAGGTGTAACAGGGCAAGTCGAGGTCGTCCACCCTAACCGTCAGGCTCTCGCTTTCATTCAGGCCAGGCTGGTTAATATCGCCCTGTCGGGTTACCACCGTCGCGTAAATGGTGGCCGGTGTTTTGCCACCCTGGGTGTAGGCGCTGGCTGCTTTTACCGTCCATTGCAGTTCATCCATGGGTGGCCTCCGGGGTGGCAGAGGTTTCAGTGAGGTGAATTTCTGCCATTAAGCGTTTGGGCAACTGGGTGAAGGCTTTGCGGTACAGCAGGTGCAGGTGCCGTTTTTGGGTGTCGACGAGCAAGGTGTCGGCCTGAAGTGTGATGGGTTCTTCGGCCGTTCGTGTTTTCCAGCGCAGCGCGAGGCTGGGTATTGTCCAGTGAATCGACAGCGGGTGATGTTCGGGCAGGTCTTTGGTCAGACCGGTTAAAGTCAGTTTTGCCTTGCCGTGCAAGGGTCTATCGAACCACTGATCCCGGGGGGCGCTGTGGTAAGCGGTATCTGGCAGTGGCCCGCTGAACGGGTATTGGCGGGCGGCGGCCTTGTCTTCGTCCAGCGATTTGAACGCCTCTCTTCGGGGGTGCCAGTGTGAGGGAATCGGGCCATACCCCTGAGGCTCTTTTCTCTCAGACGGTTTTTTCATCGGATGCCGGGGGTGTTCAATCTGGGGTAGCGCGGCACCGTCTACATCGTTTTTTTTCAGACCCTCACCCAGGTAGCCGCGCCCTACCGGGTTGGCCATATAGGCGTCGTTTTCTTGCTTCGCATTGCGACCGCCGTACGCGTATTCGTAGCGAATGGGCAGTTCGGTGATGGGGGTCGGTTCGGTAAAGGCTGTGCCGAACAGGGTGCTCTTCCAGGTTCTTGGCCCTACGACTGAAAGCTTTTTTTGCCAGTGAATGCCGTTTTCGGTGCTCAGACTGGCTTCTACGTTGAAGCCCGCTCGCGCAGTGCCGCAGTGGGCGGTGGCAAACAACAGGATTTCCGAGCCGTGCTTGAAGGGAACGGTCTCCCGGCAACACGAGGGCCCAAACTGTTCCGGGTCGTCTTCCGGATAGTCGTAAGACTGAGACAGTGGCTCGCTTTCTGGCAGTGGTTCAACCTTCCCGTCCAGGTCGTACTGGTAACTGGCCTTGGCAATAAAGATAGTGGCTGGCTCGCCCTGCGCTGTCCAGCCTGAGGTCAGTTCCTGTTGGAAGTAGGAATGGGGTTGAAGTTGGATCATGCCCGGGCCTCTTGCAGGCGCTGAGCACGTTGCCAGTGACATTCGGTGGGGCTAAGCAGGGTGCTTCCCTGGGTATCCAGCCAGATTGCGGAGGTAACGGGTTCGGTATCGGCACCGAAGAAGCGCCCCAACTGTGGCCTGAAGGGCCGGTCTGAATGGTTGTGGCCCAGGCATAGTCGGCCCGTGGGCTGGTTCACATCCAGCCATTGGCGAGCCGTGTTGGCATCGGCCAGGCGGTCGCCTTTTTCTTTCGTACCCAGCGAAATGGCGGGTACCCGGGGTAGTCGTTCGCCTGTGAAACCGTACCAGGCCCGTTCGGCCAGGGGGTTGGTGTGGGGTTTGGCAAGCAGGTCAATGCAGAAACCGAGGTGGGCGGCATCGCCGTGAACCACCAGCCAGAACGGGGGAATGTGTTCGTCCAGCACGGCTTGTTGCAAGGGCTGGATGAATTCACTTGCTCCGCTGGCAGCCGCGGTGCGCCAGGCGTACCGGGAGCCCGGACTGGCGGTGATCCACCGTTGAATCAAATCGATGGCTGCTGGCTGCTTGCCGGTGGCCAGTAACCCGAGGGCCAGCCAGTGCAAGTCTTCCTGCCGGTCGTTGTTCTGAACGCTGTCACGGGCTTCGGGGATCCAGGTATCGAATAAGGTGTCGGACTTCCAGGCCCGGTTTTTGACCAGGCAGGGAATTTGCCCCGGTATGGCCTGGGACCATGAGACAGGGGCAGCGTCGGAATCTCCGGTTGGCGGTACTTCGTGGAGTCTGCTTTTTAACCACCAATGTGTGGGGTCGGTAAGGTCGGTCTGCTCGATCAGCGTGTGCAACAGAGGTTGCCAGTTCTGAGCACCGGTAATGTCGATGGCGGTTTGTAAGTCTTCCAGCCAGAGCTCCACGCCGGTTTCCAGTAATTGTGCGGCCAGGTGATCGGGGGCTTCACGGAAATCGGGCCGGAACGCAAAAATGCAGAGATTGAGTGCCCGGTTCTCGTCATCGCTCAGGTCTGGCTCGGCGATGGCTTCCTGGAGGTAGCAAAGGTGGCCATAAAGTTTTTGCTCAATGCCAAGCAGAAGGTCATATTCGCAGTGCTTTCGCTGCGTTAACCACAACTCTCGGGTTTTAAGCTGTGCTTGCGCCCAGGCGAGGTGAGCAGTGTCCATGAAGTCGTATCCCTGACGGTTTAGTTAAGATGGATTTCTCTTCCCTGGACTACACAGAGTTCTTCTGCTTCGGTACGGATGTTCTTGCCGTTCAGCTCCAGTTGGGTCTCTGCGGTAACCGTGGCTCGCGGGGCTTTCACATCAACCCCTTGCTGGCCAATTTCCACTGCGCTGCCGCCAACTTCAGTCAGTAAACTGGCAATGTGTTCGGGCAGTACCCACTGAGCCAAATCACCCAGGGTGCTGATATGAGGAATGAATTCGTTGTCACCGGTAGAGACGACGTAAGCAACTCTGGCGGTGCCGTCGTCCATCAGGTCGGCCATGACGAGGTCATCAACGCGAACCAGGTTGCGACCAGCCTTCTCGGGTGGAACCGCTACCGTTTGTCCATTGACGGACAGCTTTGTGCACCGGCTTTCATGGGTTTCCAGGACGATGGCTTCGCGGCGGTCTACGACTCGCGCAGAGTGCCCGGTGTGCAATGTGGGTGCAATGGAACGAGGTGCAGTCATAGTAGCTCCCTGTTGACTGTATCTGTTGGCCTAATGATGGGTCTGGTTCTCGTGATGGCTGACGTACAAATGCTCCCGTTGTACGAACCATCGACCACAGTGGCCAAAGAGGGCGAGGGTAGCCAACCTGAGACGCATTGAGAATGCTTGGCGGGTGAATTAAGCGTCTTTTGCGGGGGGTGAATACGAGATTTGTGACCGAGGTCTAATTAATGAGCGACGTCACTCAAGGTATTCAGACTAGCTAGTGATCAGACATGGCTCGGACAACGACTCTGGAATACTCAGGTGGGCACAGCGGGTATCCTGGCGCAACGACAATGCCTTTACGCCAGAATCTTAGGGTCAGGACTTACGTTCTCGCCACCAGTCTATTCCTGCCTGGGCGCAGGCCATGTCCTGTTCTGGCGTCCCCGAACTCAGGCCGATACCGCCCACACAGTCATCACCCACCCAGACGGGCAGGCCACCGCCCACTACGCTGAGTTGGGTATGGATACCGAATACCAGGTTCCCTGGCACGCAGGCGGCATTGTACTCGTGAGTGGCCTTGCGGGCCGCTCCGGCGGTATAGGCTTTGTTTTGGGCAACGTCAATACTGGATACTTTGCCTCCATTCATCCGTTCGAAGGCGATGAGATTGCCGGATTCATCAACCACCGCGATGCACATGGGTATACCCAATTCACCGGCACGCTGCCGTGCACCTTCGATCAACAAGTCGGCGTCGTCGATACCCAGTCGTTTGATCTCAAGCATGGACTGCCTCGCGCTCCTCAAGAGTGAGTTCGGGTGCATCGACATCAAGCGTGGTTGCTCTGCGCAGTTCACGCACCTGGCTAAGGTTAAAGCGACGTCCACGGTGAAGCGTGCACCGATTATCCCATATCACCAGGTCATTGGGTTGCCACTGATGACGATACCTGAATTCCGGTTGAGTGGCGTGCTCGAGCAGATCGAACAGTAGCATGCGGCCTTCGGCCAACGACATGCCTTTTACCTCGCGAGCGTGAGCACTGATAAACAGCACATTGCGCCCCGACCCCGGGTGCACCCTAACCATAGGCCACAGTACAGGTGGCAGAGTATTCTTCTGCTCTTCAGTGTAATCCGTGTCACCTAATAGAAAGCGTGAATGCAGAACATAATGTTCGGCCTGCAAGTCTTTCAGTTCATTTTTCATGCTGGCGGGCAATGCATCATAGGCAGCCCTGAGGTCGGTATATTCGGTATCACCTCCATCGCTGGGTACCCTTACGGCGGACAACATGGAGTAGCGCGCTGCCGGGCGCTGAAAAGATGAGTCGCTGTGCCAGAGCTGATTTGCAATATTGCCAATGATTTTCTTGTGAGTGGGTTCCACTACACCGCTGGCGTCGTCGGTTACATTGGAAAGATCTGCCAGCTCTGGATGCTCCAGGCGGTCTTTGCGGACCTTGAGTTTTTTCAAACCCATATCCAGTGGACCGAATGACTTGGCGAGGTTCAATTGTTCGGTCTGCGACAAGGGCTGGTTGCGAAACACCAGCATGCCGTACTGGTCCATACCGGTATTTATGGCATCGATCATATCTTGTGTCAGTGGTTGACTCAGATCGACACCACTGGCCTCGCCACCCAGGTGTTTGCTCAAAGGCTTAATAGACAATGTCATACTGCGTTCCTCTTTTTAACTTTGGTTCGCTTGAACCTGAGGTTTGGCTGAATAGGTCTCAGAGCTGGGTCTGGACAAATAGGTTTCCGGTAATTGTGCCCAGGGCCTTAGCAGCAATGTCATGGTGACCATGGTAAAGCCGATCAGTGTGGAGATGGCTTCCGGAAAGCCTATCAACAGGCCACCGACAATTAACACGGTTCTGGCCCAGGCACGGACTCGCCCGTATTTGAACAGATAACCTTCAGAGCCTCCGGCGATTAGCACAATGGCGATAATGTTCATCGTCAGCCAGATTGCTGTTAAATGCAGCGGCCCCTGAAAGATCAGCGCTGGCTCGAACAGGAAGAAAATCGGGATAAAATACAGCACGATACCTAGCCGGGCAGCATGCATGCTGGTTCGTATCGGGTCTGAATCACTGATGCGCGACGCCAGAAATGCCGCCAGCGCCACCGGAGGTGTAATGGCCGCGAGCGTGGCGTAGTAGGCGATGAACAAGTGGATAGCCAGGGTGTTCAGGCCCGCCATTTGTTCCAGAGCGGGAGCCAGTGTGAGCGCCAGCATCAGGTACGCCGCGACGATCATTCCCAGCATGCCGAAGATAATGCACACACCGATACCAATGGCGAGCACAATCACCACACTACCACCACCCATTCGCACCAGTTCCGAGGCGATGACTGGGGCTACACCAGTCGCCATCAGGCCACCCAGAATAAAAGCGGTAGGTAATAGCAAGCCCATGGTTTGACTAAGCATCTTGCCAATCTGGAAGATGACACCGGGGACTTTTTTCGGGCTGATACGCAGCTCTTTCTTGAAGGTAGTGAGGATGATTAACAACGCAGAGGCATAGAAGGGCGCAAGTCGTTCAAGACGCAGCACCACCAGAGCATATACCAGGAAACCGAGCACAATAATAAAAGGCCAGCCTTCCATCACGGTATCGCGCAATCTGGGTAGGTCTTCCTGATCCATGCCCTGAATGTTGTTGCGCGACGCATAGCCATGCACATGCACATACAAGCCAAAGAAATAGAGGGCGCTCGGGATGATCGCTGCAATTACAATGACACCGTATTCGGTGTTGGTGAAATCAGCCATGATGAAGGCGACTGCGCCCATCACCGGTGGCATCAGCATACCGCCAGTTGAAGCACAGGCTTCCAGTGCACCCGCATAGTGGCCCGGAAAACCAGCCTTTTTCATGCTTGGAATAGTGACCGAGCCGGTGCTGACCACATTTCCGAAAATGCTGCCACTGAGGCTGCCGAAGAAGCCACTGGCCAGTACTGACACCTTGGCCGGGCCACCGCGGGCACGGCCCATCATTGCCATGGCAAGTTTCAGGAAGAAGTCGGCCGCCCCGGTTGCAACCAAAAGCGCTGCGAGAATCAGGAAACCAATGATGGTTTCAGCGACGACCCGGGTAACAATACCCAGCATGGCGTCACCGGAAAAGACATTAAAAGCAATGGTGCGCGCAAGAGTAGTCGGTGGCCCCCAGAGCATGCCCGGCATGTAATCAGCATAGATCGGGTACAGGCCCAGTATCAGTACAATGGTCAGAAAGATCATGCCACCGGAGCGTCTTGCCGTGTCCAGTATCAACACGAAAATGGCAGAGGCGACCCAGAGCTGCCAGGGTTCACCGACGGGTACCCAGGTCTGAAACACCAGATTTCGGCCCTGATAGGCCATCAGCAGAGTCAGAGCAAAGATAGCCATGGCTGGCAAGTAGCTCAGCCAACCTGCTCTGACTTCTCGCTTGTGTGCGGGCAACAATAAAAAAGCCACGGGCAGATACATGGCCATCAACAGAAAGTAGTAGGTCACATCGAGCAGCGGGATGATTCCAAAAATATAAACAACGGCGAGTAGCGCCCCGGCACCGGACATGGCCAGCAACAGAAAGCGGACAAACGCCGGCATCGATTCATATCGTTCCTGAGTCCGGTCGACGTACTCCTCCGGAATCTTTGCCGCTATGGTCGGATCATTGTATTGGGAAGTCATGGCCTTCGGGCCTCCACCTAACGGGTAAGGAGTCGTCAGCCTGATCTGAACGATCAGGCTGACAGAATCAATCAGGCCTTCCCCGGTCCGGAGAAGACCTCAGCAACGGCCTTACTTGATTTTAGAAACCATCGTGCCGTAAGACTCGTCGTGACCGCGCTCGGCTCGGTAATCAGCCCAGAATTGCACCCACTCATCTTCGCCCGCGGCGACGCGGATACCTTGCGCTTCTGCAGCGGCAATGGCGTCGTGAAACAATTGCTCACGTTCAACCGCCAGGTCGACCAGTGCGTCCTGGCGCGTCTGGTAGGCATCTGTCCAGAGGCTATTTTCTTTCAGGTAGCGAATGGCCCCTTCATGCAAAGGCTGCAGATGCCCTTCGTTCAGAAAGTTGACCATGTTGTCGACGGTCATCATGTGTGCGTGAGTGAAGTCGTCTTTGTAGCTGTCGTGGTTGACGTCCATCCACTTGTACAACTGATAGACGAATTCTTCGTCTTCATCGGCACGCACATGGTTGGTCTGGTAGGCATGGTCCATGCGAATGCCCTTGGCCGAGGTAACACCGGCTTCAGTCTCTGCCGGAACATAGCCGGTATGCAACGCACGATAGCGAGCATAGGCTTCAGGGTCATCCGATTCCGCTGGCAGCTCCAGCCAGCGTATGCCATTGGGGCCGGCTTCCGCTTCATAGCTGGGGCCCGACAGTGGCGAGGTAAAGGCAACATCGGCGCGGCCTTCTGCCACAATGGCGGTGTTGGCACCGTAGTTGCCTACTTCAACCAGCGTCACGTCGTCGTGGTCAAGATCGAGGTACGCCAGCAGCGCATCAACACCAACCAGTAGGAATGACGAACTGGCAGCATAGGCAATACGAGTACCGGGTCCAATGTCTTGTATAGTCTCAATGTCTGAATCACCGCGAACCATGTAACCCCAGGGTGTAACCATGTTGACGTTCATGACACGGGTATCGGCCGGGCCAGCGTTTTTGGCGGCAAAGCCTTCAACGCCGTCCATCTGGTCGAAGTAGTCTGAGGCTTGCAACATCGCAATCCGGCCTTCACCGGTTTCCAGCCAGCTAGACCGGGAGAAACCATTGGGCCCTGGCAGTACCCGAGAACGCGATTTCGTCTGGGCTGAAAACTCAGAGGTCCAGGCAACGGCCAGGGAGTGGTTGGCGGTACCAACGATGGGCGTAATGACGTTGAAAAATCTTGGCCATTCGTAATTGTCTTCGGCGGCTGCCGTCTGGCTTACGCCAAAAAGTAAAGTGCCGGCAACGAGTGCGCTGCTGCTGATGACTCCGAGACTTCTTATTGTTTTCCGGAACATGGGTTTCCCCTCTTTTGGTTGTTGTATTAACCCCGATGAAGGGGTTGGTTAACGTGCGTATCGACTCTGTTCCTGCTCACTCCAATTGCGGTGTATTCAGGCAGTAGGCCTGCTTCTGGTAACTCGAATTTCTCCGGCATCGGCATCGACTTCAATCCAGTCTCCGGTTTGAATATGTTCGAACGGATCCTGGTCAAAATCGGTCATGGCCGGTACACGGGTGACGACTGCACCCAGTGCCATTTTGGTGGTCATGCGCGTAAACAACATGGCCGCAGGCGAGACACCGTTCAGGCGGGTCATGTGAAAGAACGCCGACCATCCGGATGAACCTTTAGCCCCGGGGAAGAGCAATACCTTCCCGGAAAATGACTGGCCGACCAGTTCATGGCGCCGTTCAATTACGGTGCCTTCGCGCTCATTGATTCCACCCCATCCCGATATGGTTTCCCGGGTGACCAGGGCTTCACCGGACACTTTGCCTTTTACGACCCCCCGACCTCTGATCACGATGGTTGGCCGGGATTTGGTATTGACTGGTATGTCGCTCATTACACGCTCCCTTGCCATTGTCCGGAGATGGCTGCCTTTACACAGTCGGTTACCGAGCCAAACCAGCCCTGAACATTGGCAATAGCCGGTAAATAGTGGGCCTGCTTGGCGGAATCCGTAGCAATCACCCGAACACCTCTGGGCAGGCGGCGGGATATGGCCGGGCAGGTGTCGCTCATCACCACGCCTCCGGCTTCTTCAATGGCACGAAGGTAACCGTTACGTTCAGCTACCTGTTTAATGGCACGGGGGGTGTGTACCCAGAGCGCGGTGTCCGGGTGTACGCGTTTTCCGCGCAGTAACTCGGCAATCAGCGCCATTTGCTCAATCGAATTATGCGGGCAGCCAAGCATGATGAAGTCAACGTGTCGGTCGGTTGCGCTTTGCAACTTCATGTACATCGCTTCACGCTCTTTACGACCGTAGTGAATCGTTTCAACCGCTTTGTGCGGACCAAAGGCCTCCGCAAGGGAGTTGGCCTCGGCAGTGATGCCTGGAATGTGATATAGCTCAACACCACCGGAGGAGGCTGCCGCCGCACCAAAGTGCTTGAGCTTGACCATGTTGGGATGATGTACAATGTTATTCAGGACGGGCTTGTTTTCTTCAACCTGCTCGCCGACAAAGTAACCCAAGAGACCCCAGTCCATCATGTCATCGACGGCAATGTCGACCTCGATCAGATGTGTACCAAATCGATTCTCCGGCATGTGATACCCCCAGTAGGGGATGCGTCCGGTCAGGGCTGCGGCACCGGTGCTTTCCTTGCCTTCCACGTTAGTTCTGGCACCCAGTACTGAATTGCAGTAGATAACGGCGGACGATTCCATCCAGGCACAATGTTCGCCTTTGATCGGCACATTACCAACCTGGTAGGGGGTGCAGGTAGCGCACATATTGACCCCCCGTTCGCCAAGATATGCCTCTGAATCTCGCTGCATTTGAACCAGGCTTTCATCGGCACCCTGTATTGCCCAGTTGTCATTGTCGATGCCGGTGATCAGTTGCCAGGTATTCACCGCCATGTGAGGAATTTCTACGATCTCGTCACTGTCGAGATTCAGTTCGGAGTAGACCGCATCGAATCCCTGATCGACGATGTGCTTAACCGACGGAGTTGAGGCGTTAAAGGCACCAGCGACGTTGTTGGTTTCCACCAGGCGTTCGGCGCCCACGGCTTCCCCGTACCTAACCAGCAAGTCCATCGCAGCTGCTTTTGCCCGGCCGTTGACACCGTCGAGCATGGCTTTTTCGAAATCGGTTAATTGCATCAGCGGGTCTCCGGAATCAGGACGCCAGTACGGGGTTGGCCAGTTGTTCTTCTGTCCAGCGATAGTGTTGTTTCTCTACGTTGTCACGGACGCGTTCTCGCAGCGCGGTATGATCAACTTTATGCACATTGCCATTTTCTGCCAGATCCAGCGCGTGTGCAGCTGCCATGCCCATGGCAATGCAGGGGCCCATTACCCTGACACTCGATAAAGCGGCCGAGTCGGCATCGATGCAGCGGCCAGCGGCCACCACGTTTTCACAAGTTTTCGGTATCAGACTGCCCAATGGCACGTAATGAACGTGGCCTTCATCGAAGGTGATCCAGTGATGGCCATCTCCATGATCGTGTAATTCGATGGGCCAGGCGGTGCGTGCAATAGCGTCTTTGAACTTCTTTCCGGATTTTAATTCATCAACCGTGAGGTGGTGCTGACCAACTATCCAACGAGTCTGTCGAATACCCGGCAGTCCGAATGAACGTATACGTGCCTGACCAAAACACGCCGGAAACTCTTTCTTCAGGAAGTCGACGGCAATGGATGCCTGGTGCTTACCTTCTAGCGCTTTTTGTGAAGCGGCGACCGGTTCAAGTGGCGTCTCAATATGGGTCATGTTCATCGCGGCAATACCCCGGCCGGGGATGGTAAAGCCCAGACCTTCCCGGCGTAGTAGTCCGTATTCGTCACCTTTTTCTTTCATACGCTGGCCGATAACATCCCGGGTGGGTTGCTGGCTCTCGTCGATGTTTTCCAACACTACCATCTGAGTCCCGAAAACGGTCTGCTTTTCCGGTTCACGGCATTCAAACCCAGCGTTCCACAAAAGGGCTGCATCACCACTGGCATCTACAAAACCCTCTGCCTCAACGGTTACGGCACCATAGCGGGTCATGAAGTCAACGCTTTTTATACGAGCGCCTTCGACTTTACACTCAAGAATCATTGCGCCCATTACGGGGGTGATGTTTGCATTCAATATGCTTTCTTCCACCCAGCGACCCAGAGCGACTTCATCGTAATAAACCACCGTGGTGCGAGGACCGTTACGAAAGTGGATGGCCTGGTCCTGTTCGGACAGGTAGTTCATGATGTCGTCGGCGATTCCATAGGTAAACTGATAGCCATGCGTACCATTTGAAAACAGACCGCAAAAGGTAGCGATAATGGAGTTTACCGCCTGGCCTCCCAAAGCAGGCTGACTATCGACCATCACCACTTTTTTGCCCAGCTTTGCGGCTTCCAGTGCGGCAGACATACCTGCGATGCCTGCGCCGACGACGCAAACATCAGCGGTGATTTTCTGGAACGGTGCGTTGCTGTTTTTCCGTACGACGCGCGTCTCAGTACTGGGGGTGCCTGCCATTCGTGTACTCCTCTGATGGTGTTTAGAACAGTCCGTCGCTTCCCCTGTGGGGGAATCGTTGTATGCGTGTTGGCGGTCTGTTTCAGTCTGGGTGGTTACCCGGCTTATTGTTATTGGGAAACCCTATGGCATCGAGGTTATGCTGTTCTTCCCCACGGAAAAACACTGAATTCAAGACAGCACCTTTCGCGTTTCACGAAAACTGATTTAAGATCAAGATCGATAGGCCGACCGGGAGCAACTATGGATACGCTGGATAACATCAAGACCTTTCTGTCTGTCGTGCGAACCGGCAGTTTCTCGGCAGCTAGCCGGGAGTTGAATCTCGTGCCTTCCGTGGTCACCAAACGAGTCAATCAGCTTGAACATCAACTGAAAGCAACGTTGTTTATCCGGTCAACCAGAAAACTTGAGCTAACTGACACTGGTGAGCGGTACTATCCCCGATTTTTAAGTATCGTGAATGAGGTAGACGAAGCCTTCAGGGATGTAGCCAGCACACGGTCGCGTATTGAAGACCACTTGCGCATTAAGTGCCCGACGACACTGACGGTGATGTATTTTGGCAAGATTTTCACCGCCTTCCAGAAATCGTTCCCAGGGGTGAAACTGGATCTGGTGCTGATGGACCGGTCGGTAAACCCGGTGGAGGAGGGGTTTGACATTGCAATTGGCGCTTTGCCCTCGTCATACACCAATGTTGCAGACTTGCCATTGTGCAGAATGCCACGTGTAGCAGTCGCTTCCCGCGGGTATATTGATAAACATGGGGAGCCAGCAAACCCGAGGGACCTATTGAGTCATCATTGTCTATCGTTTCTGGCCACAGGCAATAGCTGGTTTTTTGAAGGCTTAAGCGGGCCAATTAACATTAATGTTCATCCAGACTTAACCGTGAATGACAGTCTTGTATTGCTGGATGCGGTAAAAGAAGACTTGGGTGTTGCCATATTGCCTCGACACATTGTTCATCCTTACCTCGAAGCAGGCAGTGTGCAGGTGATTATGAAGGATTTCCCGGTCAGTGACCTTTGGGTCAAAGCGCTGGTGCCTGAAAACCGGCAAAACAACCCGGCGGTTAAGGCGGCGATTGAGTGGTTGCAGGCTGCCACTCAACCGTTGGCGCCCTGGGAAAGACCTGATTGCGATTGGTGAAAGGGCATTCATAGCCGTTAAGGCGTTTCTATGGGTTCAGTCAGGCCTGCAGGGGCCGTAACGGTAACCTGCAGGCCGGTTTCTGATCAGTTAAAGGTAAACACCCGGAAGCCGGCGTCATCAAGTTCACCGGTTTCCATGTTGTCACCCGCCAGTTCTTCGGCTTTCGGAGAGGTTTTGAACATCACCTCGGCGTCGCCCCAGCCGGCAAACTGCCAGTTGTCATCGGCTGACGGGTTGAAGGTGCCCTGCGACAGCAAGTAGTTGGCGATTACATCGCGGTTTTTATCCGGTGCGTCGATGACGATGGTGCTGCCATCCAGGCCCGGGAAGCTGCCACCGCCGCCGGCGCGGTAGTTGTTGGTGGCGATCAGGAACTCCTGATCCGGGTCGATGGGCTCGCCTTCGAACTGAACATCAACGATGCGGTGCTGGTCGTTTACCACGTCGCCATCGTTGTTGTAACGCGGTGGCACCGTCACATCAATGCGGTAGCTGATGCCATCGATCACATCGAAGTTGTAGGTCGGGAAGCTGTCGTCGACCAGCGATTGTGAGCCGCTGGCATCCGGGTCGATGGTATTGAACTGACCGGCAGACCGTTCCAGCCATTCGATGACCTGGTCTCCGGTCAGTTTCACCACTTTCAGGTCGTTCGGGTAGATGTAGAGGTCCGCGACGTTTTTCAGCGCAATGTCACCGGCTGGTACATCGGTGAAGTAATCCGGGCCACCCCGGCCACCGGCTTTGAACGGTGCGGCTGCCGACAGGATCGGCAGGTCTTCCAGTTCGGTGCCGCGCACAATGTTTTCGACGTACCAGGTCTGGGCGTTGTTCACCACCTGCACCGAGGGGTCATCCTGCACCACGGCAAAGTAGCTGTTGATGCTGGCGGTGGTCTCGCCAACGCGCTGGGCCATGTAGTCGAGTGTGGCCTGGTGGTCGCTGTCGACCGCATCCAGTATGGATTGAACCGGTTCGACCAGTGCAACGGTTTCGCCATCCTCACGACTGAAAATGGGCCGTGCTTCACTGCGGCTACCAGCGACGTGCCAGTTACCGGCCTCGCCCTCGAGCGTCAGGTCGATAATGCCCAGATGGCTGCCCCAGAACCCGGGCATAACGGCCGGCACACCGAAGATGGTGCCGGACTCGTTGTCGACGTTGTCCATATTGTCGTAAGCCGGGCTGCCCGGAAACACCGCATGGGCGTGGCCGAACATAATGGCATCAATGCCCTCTACCTGGGCCAGGTGCCAGGTGGCGTTCTCGTCCATACCCTGGCGTGCCGCGTCTGACAAGCCACTGTGGGGGATGGCGACGATGATGTCGGCGCCCTCGGCTTTCATCTGCGGGACAAAGCGTTCAGCCGTTTCGACCATGTCGTGGGCGACAACCAGGCCTTCGAGGTTGTCTTTGTCCCAGTTCATGATTTGCGGTGGTACGAAACCGATGTAGCCAATGCTCAGTTCGTGCGGCTGGCCCGCGTTGTCGATGACGGTTTTTTCCTGAATCAGATAGGGCTGGAAGTAGGGCTGATCACTACCATCACCCAGGTCGACCATGACGTTAGATGAAATGTAGGGGAAATTGGCGCCGTTTAACGCCTTGATCAGGAAATCCAACCCAAAATTGAATTCGTGGTTGCCGATGTTGCCGACATCGTAGTCGAGCAGGTTCATGGCCTTGTAAGCGGGGTGGGTTTCGCCGAAGCGCAGCACATCGCCTTTGGCGACGAAATCACCCAGTGGGTTGCCTTGAATCAGGTCGCCGTTATCGACCAGCACGCTGTTGCCACGCTCGTTGCGGGCAGCGTTGATCAGGGCGGCAGTTCGTGCGAGCCCGACGGTGACGTTCTGGTTGTCGGTGTAGTAATCGTAATCGACGATGTGCATGTGGATGTCGGTGGTTTCCATCAAGCGCAACTCAACGGTGGCGGCAGAGGCAGTGGCCGCGGCCAGCGCCGTGGCGCCCAGGCCAACCGATCCGAGGCCCAGTAGCAGTTTATTCATGGCATGAGTCCTTTTTGCAGGTTCGACAGTAAAATCGAGCATCACTTTATTGTTGTAAAACGGCGGTTTAATGACAGCTGAGCCATAAACTGACCGCCAGGTCAGTATAGGGAGGCAGGGCAAACGAACAACCTCCAATGAGTCAGGGTGGGATGCCGGTCAAACTCGGGACGCTCAGATAGCCGGGTTCTTCTGGTAGAGTAGCGGTTGTGATTTTTTTTATTGGGAAGGATGGATTAATGCGCTGCATGGCTGAAACGCGGTGGGTTGAACACCATGCGGGATGATACGGCGGCCACTGCTGACGAGTGTTTTGTCGGGGCAACGCTGGCACGCTGGGCGGGTGAGCAACCCACGGCCGTGGCACTGCAATGCCAGTCTCAGTTTCTGTGCTGGTCGGATTTGCACCGTCAGGTAGAGCACCTGGCTAGTCGTCTGCACACTGAATTGGGCGCCAACCGGGCCATTGCACTGGATGTATCGGACCCGCTGCTGCTCATTCTGGCGTTTCTGGCGGTAAGCCGTTCGGGCAACCGTGCCCTGGTGCTGGATACCGGCTGGCCTGATGCGCAACGCGCGGAAATCGACCGCCAGACCCGGCCAGACCGGGTTCTGGATAATGCTCAACTGATGTCATTGCTGGAAAACACGGATGAACAGCCGGCTCCCACCCCGGAGCCGACGCCCGATCAGGCCTTCTATGTGGGCTTCACCTCGGGTTCGACCGGCATACCCAAGGGATACCGCCGCAGCCACGCTTCCTGGCTGGCCAGTTTCGAGCTGAGCCGGAGGCTGTTCGATCTGCAACCGGGAGACCGGGTAATGGCACCGGGCAGTCTGGCTACGTCGTTGCATCTGTATGGCGTTATTCAGGCATTACAGGCCGGTATTGGGGTGGTTCTGGTGCCTCGCTTTCGGCCACGAACCGTGCTTCAGGCGCTCGGCGAACAGGGTGTTACAGCACTCTATGGCACGCCGACGCAGATCAAGTTGCTGCTGCAGACGGCTCAGCGAGATGCGCTGGAGCCTTTGCCGGAACTGCGTCATCTGATCATCAGCGGGGCCAAGTGGCCCGACGATACCCGCCAAGCCCTGCGTCAGCCGTTTCCGAATGCCGGACTAACGGAGTTTTACGGCACCTCAGAAATGAGCTTTATCGCTCTGCATAACGATGAGACCAGAGCCCCCGAGGGCTCGGTTGGCCGCCCGGTGCCCGGAGTTGAGGTACGCATCGGTCCATCGGCGCAAACCCCAGTTGCAACCGGCGAGCGCGGTCGAATCTGGGTGCGCAGTGCACTGGTGTTTGATGGTTATGAGTGCGGTGGCGGCGATGAAATTGCCCGCGATGGCGACTGGTTAACCGTCGGCGATCATGGCTATCTGGATGCGCAGGGGCATCTCTATCTGGTCGGTCGTGAAAAACGCATGATCGTCAGCAGTGGCCTGAACCTCTACCCGGAAGAAGTAGAAGCCTGGCTTATACAGCACCCGGCGGTGACCCAGGCCGCCTTGCTTGGGTTGCCCGATGCCTTGCGCGGTCACAAGATCGCGGCGGTCGTTCAGGCCGATGATGCCAAGGCGTCGGCGGAGTCTTTGCGTCAGCATTGCCGGCAGCGCTTTCCCGTCTCCCAGATACCTAAGGCCTGGTATTTCCTGGAGCAATGGCCGATGACCCAAAGTGGCAAGACGGACTTCGTCGCGCTGGAGCGCTGGCTAACGGTGGTACAGGCCGGTACCGGCCCGGACAAGGCGATACCATCATGAGCCCGGTGCATCTGGTTGCCGCCCTCAGGACGCCGGTAGCACCGGTCAACGGGGCCTTCAAAACGCTGGGGGTCAGCGACCTGGCGGTGCCGGTAATTCAGGCATTACTGGCGCAAACGGGGTTGAGTCCGCAGCAGATCGATCAGGTGATTCTTGGGAATGCGCTCTACGGTGGCGGCAACCCGGCCCGGTTGATTGCGCTGGCCGCTGGTCTGCCAGAATCGGTTCCGGCCCTGACCATCGATACCCAGTGCTGCTCGGGCCTCGACAGTCTGCGTCTTGGTGCCCAGGCCATCGCCAGCGGCCAGGCGGAGGTGGTACTCGCCGGAGGCGTGGAAAGCACCAGTCGCCGGGCTCTGCGCGCCCATCGCCCAATTAACAAAGACGATTCGCCCGATTTCTATGAACGCCCGGCCTTCACCCCATGGCCAGACCGCGACCCGGACATGGCAGACAGCGCTGCGCGTCTGGCCCACGAACACGGCGTCAGCCTCGACCAGCAAAACGCCTGGGCCATCGATAGCCACGCCAGGGCGTTGGCCGCGCAAGAACGGCTAACCAATGAATGCATATCGCTGGCCGGCCTGAACCTAGACGCAGCCACCCGGCCCCTGTCGGAACGACTGGCGAACCGCACCCCCAAGGTGGCCCAGTGGCAAGCAAGCGCTGTCAACGTCGCCGGCACGGCCTTGCAGGCAGACGCAGCCGCCCTATGCTTGCTGGTCAGCGAGCGCATGCTGGCAAAATTACCCGCCGGCACCCGCGCCATGCGCTGGGTAACCGACATCAGCGGCGGCGGCCCCGCAGACTCGCCCCCCTGGGCCATTGTGCCGGTCGTACAACGGCTGTTTGAACACAACGGACTAGGCCCTAACCATTTCCACCGCATCGAACTGATGGAAGCCTACGCCGTGCAAGCTCTCGTCAATGCCCATCAGTTGGGTCTACCGCTGAACAAACTAAACCAGGGCGGCGGCGCCCTGGCTCGCGGTCATCCCATTGGCGCTTCGGGAGCCATTCTGGCGGTCAGGGCTTACCACGAGATGGCGCAGGCCCCCAAAGGCAGCCTCGCCCTGGCGGCTATCGCCGCTGCGGGTGGGTTGGCTAGTGCGGTTGTTCTGGAGGCTTAGTTTTATGTTGTGGCTTTGGTTCGTGTCAGCTACCGGGTAAGCCTATCCGGGGCCGGCGTGAACCCGTCCATGGGGCCTAGGCTTCGGGATATGAATCCCATCCATGGGATTCACCCTCCGGGCTCGCTACGCTCGTGCTAAAACGCTCCAGGCGTTTTAGTCCATACCTCAGACTTCCCCGGATAGGCTTACCCGGCAGCCGACACTTAGTTTAGTGCCAACACTAGGCTTCAAGTTCAACGGCTAGAAAAATGACCGAAGGCACATATTAAAAGTGAGTAAGGGTCAAAGGGGTGCAGGGCGGTTCCCTGCAGCAGTGGGCAGGACGCCCGCGTCCCGTGAAGTGGCACAAGGATGTGCCTCTGAACGGTGGCAGCAGGGAACCGGCCTGCACCCCGAACTCATGCCCCCTGTAAATTTAACCACAGCCGAAAACGAGAACCCTCAGAACCCGAGAAACCGGGCGTACTCGGTGAGCGGAGCGCGAGGCGTCTCGAATTGGTTTTCGGGAGCGGAAGGATCACCGTAGCCCAGAGCCATGCCGCAGACGACGACTTCGTTATCGGGGAGGGCGAGTTGCTCGCGAATGATGTGTGGGTAGCTGGCCAGGGCGCCGATGCCGCAGCTGTCGACGCCTTCGCCCTGGGCGGCCAGGAAGATGGACTGGATGAACATGCCCAGATCCATGTAGCAGCCTTTGCCCATGGCGCGTTCGATGGTGATGACCAGACCGACTGGAGCATCGAAGAAGTGGAAGTTGCGCCGGTGTTGGGCCAGGCGGCCGGGGATGTCGCGGCGCGCAATGCCGAGGCTGTTGTAGAGGGCGTAGCCGACTTCTCGCTGGCGGGCCTTTAGGTAGGCGGGCATGGGTTGGGGGAAGTAGTCGTATTCTTCAGGGCGAGTGTCTGATTGTTCGAAGGCGTCGCAGAGGCAGTCGCTGAGCTGGGCTAGTGGCTCGCCGGTGAGCAGGTAGGCGAAGCCCGGTTGCAGGTTGGCGCCGCTGGGTGCGCGCCGGGCGCTGGTCAGGATGCGTTCCAGGGTCGCTTTTTCGATGGGTTTGTCGAGGAAGCGGCGGGTGGATCGTCGGTTTTGCAGTGCATCGAACAGGGCGGTCATATCGGGTCGGCTTTGTTGAATTCAGTGGGTGAAGGCGTCGCGTTTGAGCCCGTATTTCTGCATTTTCTGGTTCAGGGTGCGGCGCGGCAGGTCGAGCACCTCCATCACCGCCTTGATGTTGCCCTGGTGATGGCTTAGTTCGGCGCTGATCAGCGCTTTTTCTACCTGTTCCAGCCGGGCCGAGAGTGACCCTTCGCCGCTGTGCGCATTGCCCCGGTTGCTGGAACCGAGTTGCAGCAGTTCGGACACCGATACCTGATTAAAGCTGCGCGTCAATAGGTAGCGTTCGGCGGTGTGCCGCAGTTCGCGCACGTTGCCGGGCCAGTCGTGCAGCTCCAGGGCGACGAGGTCCTCGTAGCTGAGTTCCGGCACGGGTATCTGGTTCTGGTCGCTGGCTTCCTGCATGAAGTGGCTGAACAACACGGGAATGTCGCGCGGGCGCTCGCGCAAGGGCGGCAGTTGAATCTCGGCGACCATCAGCCGGTAGTACAGGTCTTCGCGAAAACGGCCTTCGTTGGCGGCCTGACGCAGGTCTTCCTTGGTGGCACTGAGGATGCGCACGTTGAATGGAATCGGTGTATGGGAGCCAACCCGAACGACTTCGCGTTCCTGCAATACGCGCAACAGCTTGATCTGAAACGCCATCGGCATGCTTTCAATTTCATCGAGAAACAGCGTGCCCTTGTGGGCGGCTTCGAAAATGCCCTTGCGTTGTTTCTGGGCACCGGTAAAGGCGCCGGCTTCATGGCCAAACAGCTCGCTTTCGAGCAGGTTTTCGGGAATTGCCGCGACGTTTATGGCTACGAAAGGCGCTTGCTGGCGAATGCTGAGCCGGTGCAGGCTGCGCGCGACCAGCTCTTTGCCGGTGCCGGTTTCGCCGGAGATGATCACATCGGCGTTTACCCGGGCCAGCGCCTGAATGTGCTGGCGCAGGGTGCGTATCGGGTCGGAATCACCAATGATGGTGTCGGCCAGTTCGTCGCTGTCGGCCTTAGTATGGTGCGGCTGGGTCGCCAGGTGCACCCGGCGTTGCTCGCTGGCCCGCTGAATCATGTCGATCAGGCGGTCTGGCTTGTAGGGTTTTTCAATAAAGTCAAATGCACCAAGCTTCATCGCCTCCACCGCCTGGGCGATGCCACCATGACCGGTAATCAGTATTACCGGGATCGACGGGTCAACGGCCTTGAGCAGGCTCATGCCATCCATGCCCGGCATGCGGATGTCGCTGACCACGACGCCGCCGAAATCGGGGGTCAATAGGGGCAGGGCAGCATCGGCACTGGCGAAGGTATGAACCCGCACGTCGGCCAGGTCCAGCCATTGTTCCAGTGAGGCCAGAACCTCAGGGTCATCGTCGATGATGACGGCCGTAGTGTCGGAAATCATTTCGTCGCCTCGGATTGCAATACTGCGGGGCTAATGGAGTGCGCAAAGCTCAGATGGAAGACGGTGCCTTGCCCTTGCTGGCTGTCGACCGTCAGCTCCGCACCCAGATCGCTCGCCAGATTGTAACTGATCGCGAGGCCAAGCCCCATGCCATCACCGACGGCTTTGGTGGTGTAGAAAGGTTCAAAAATATGTACCAGCTTGTCGGCCGGGATGCCGGGGCCGGTATCGCGAATCGACAGTGTGAGTGGCGTGTCGTCACCAGATTGCGGTGAAGCCGAGGTAGCGTGCTCCAGAGTAATGACAATGCGTCGTTGCCTGGCCTCAGCCAGCGCGTCGATCGCGTTGCTGATCAGGTTCACCACAATCTGCTCCAGCATCATGGTATTGGCCTGTACCAGGCGGTCTGAGTGTATCGTGAGCTGGCAGTCAATGTCGGCGGCCACCAGTCTCGGCCTCAGCAGTTCCAGCGCGTAGCGTATCGGCCCTTCCAGGGTGACCGGTGTCGCGCCGGTATTGCGCTTGCCGGAAAAGATACGTAGCTGACGAGACAGATTCGACAGCCGGGTGACCAGGTCTTCAATCTTGCCGAGGTTGGTGCCAACCGCGTCTAGCTTGCCGCGTTGCAGCAATAAATGGCTGCTGGCAGCGTAGTTCGACAGTGCTGTAATCGGTTGGTTCAGCTCATGGGCAATAGCTGACGACATACGGCCCAGGGCTGCCAGCTTCTGGTTCTGGGCGAGGGCTGCCTGGGCCTGCTGCAAGTCCCGGGTGCGTTCTTCGACGCGTTGTTCCAGTGCCATATTGGCCTCTTCCAGGGCTTGCTGGGTGGCAGTCAGTTCCGTGATGTCTTGCACCGTGACGATGTATTCCCGCGCCGAACCAACCCGAATCGGGTTCAGGGTGTAGAGCACCGGAAAGCGGCTGCCGTCGGTACGCAGGCCCTCGGCGCGCACGGTTGCCTGACCGTACTGAGCCGGTTGCCAGGGCGTCAGTAACTGGCCGGGGCGGTGGTTCAGATCGTTTTCCGACAAGGCGAACAGTCGGCGAGCCTGCTCATTGATGAACAAGGGGCGGAACTGATCGTCCAGATTCAGCAGCCCGGCATCGGTATTTTGAATAATGGCGCGCTGATGGTGCTCGCGCTCGGCCGTTAACCGACTGATGGCGCGCTGGGCATCGGTACGGCGCCGGCGCTCACGGTAATAAAGCAGGGCGCCCGCCAGGGTGGCATAGCCAATCAACACCAGGCTCTGGCGGGCGCGAACCCGGGCATGGGCCTCGGCCAGGGGTTCACGAAGATGCATCTGCCAGGGGTAGTCGTCGATGTTCGAGGCAAAGACCAACTGGGTTCCATCATTTTCGAGATCAAAGGTGGACCAGCGTTCCGACTGCCACTCCGTGACCGGCTGCAATTGCTTCACCGGGTCCTGCCCGAATTGTCGGGTGCGGGCGAGTTGATCCTGATGCACTTCGCTCAGCGGCCGGGTGGCGAAGTAATGCCAGCGCGGCGCCGACGACAGAAAAATGATGCCTTCCTGATCGGTCACCCAGACACTGTCGCCGGATGCCTGCCAGCTTTGCTCCAGTGGTTGCAGGTTAATCTTGACCACGATAACGCCCAGGATCGAATTGTCGCCGGCCCGCACCGGTGCCGATAAAAACAGGCCCGGAATCCCCGAGGTGGCACCCACCGCGAAATAAAACCCCGGCTTGCCGTTAATAGCATCGCGAAAATAGGGTCTGAAGGCATAGTTGGACCCGACAAAGCTGAATTCAGTCTCGAAATTACTGGACCACTGAGTCATGCCCGTCGGGTCCATCAGGAAAATCTCATCGGCCCCGGCCTGACGCTTGATGGTGCGCAGCAGAATGGAGGTTTCCGTCGAGTTTTCGATGGCAGGTTGCTGCGGGTTCCGTTGTGCAAGGGCAGTAACAATGCGCGGGTCGTTGGCCAGAATATGAGGCAGGTACAGATGCCGGTCGATAGACGCCGACAACGAGGTTTCAAAGGCGCCCAGCCGCTGCTGCGCACGCTCTGAGGCCTGGGCGATATCCAGTTGCATCAGGCTGCGCTGAGCCAATACCAGCACCACTAGAACCAGGCCCAGTCCGACGATCAGCCAGAACGGCAGCGAGCCAACCCAGCGGCGCAGCTGCCCGTGTTTTGGTAACGCCTGAAGGGATGTGGTAATCGGCATGTGGTTTTATCGTTGTTGTGCCTGAAGCCCAAGTGTACCGCAATGCCTGAAAGGCGCGAACCTTCTGGTTTCTGGTTGTCTTTAGGATATACCTCAAGATTTGGTGTTCGCTAGCACAGGGATAGCAGCGGGTGCCAGGTAGGTCCATCGGGGGTGGTCCGCAGCAGGGATGCTGCGGTCCAGGCCCCATGGATGGGTTGAGTGGGCGGCATCCCGCCCGACCCCTGATGGCCCACCTGGCAGCCGGTGTGGACTCCTGGCAATACAGCAAAAGGTACCACCAGGCATAAAAAAACCGCGCCGGGGCGCGGTTTTTCAGTCGAACGTGGTCGATCAGTCGTCGAGGAAGCTGCGCAGGTGATCGCTGCGCGTCGGGTGGCGCAGTTTGCGCAACGCCTTGGCCTCTATTTGACGAATCCGCTCGCGGGTCACGTCGAACTGCTTGCCGACCTCTTCGAGGGTGTGGTCGGTGTTCATGTCGATGCCGAACCGCATGCGCAGCACCTTGGCTTCGCGCGCGGTCAGCCCCGCCAGGACTTCGCGGGTTGATTCGCGCAGGCCGGTGACGGTGGCCGAATCGATCGGCATTTCCATGGTGTTGTCTTCGATGAAGTCGCCCAGCGAGCTGTCTTCGTCGTCGCCAATCGGCGTTTCCAGCGAAATCGGCTCTTTGGAAATCTTCAACACCTTGCGGATCTTGTCTTCCGGCATGTCCATCCGTTCCGCCAGTTCTTCCGGCGTCGGCTCACGCCCCATTTCCTGCAGCATCTGGCGGGAAATGCGGTTGAGCTTGTTGATGGTCTCTATCATGTGCACAGGAATCCGGATCGTGCGAGCCTGGTCGGCAATCGACCGGGTAATCGCCTGACGAATCCACCAGGTAGCGTAGGTCGAGAACTTGTAGCCGCGACGGTACTCAAACTTGTCGACCGCCTTCATCAGGCCGATGTTGCCTTCCTGAATCAGATCGAGGAACTGCAGACCGCGGTTGGTGTACTTCTTGGCGATCGAGATCACCAGACGCAGGTTGGCCTCTACCATTTCTTTCTTGGCACGACGAGCGCGGGCTTCACCGATGGAAATGCGGCGGTGAATGTCCTTGATCTCTCCCAGAGCGATCTGGCTGTTTTTCTGCACATTGCGCAGCTTGCGCTGGGCACGGCGCAATTCGACGTCGAAGCGGAAGGCTTCTTCGGCGAAACGGCTGTCTTCGAGCAGATTGTTCAGCCACTCTTCTTCGGTCTCGTGACCGACGAACATCTTGATGAACTCTTTGCGCGGCATGTTCAAATGGCGCACACAGATGTTCAGCAGCTTGCGTTCCTGGTCGCGAATTTCATCGACGGTTTTCTTGATGATCACCAGCGACTCTTCGAACTGACGCGGTGCCAGTTTGAAGCAGGAGAAGGTCATGCCCATGGCGTCGAGCGCGTCGGTCGCTTCTTTGCTGTAACGACCTTTCTTTTCGATCACCTTGGTAGCGGTTTCGAGTTGCTCGGCCAGCAGCGTAAAACGCTCACGGGCCAGTTCCGGATCCGGTCCGCCCTCGTTTTCGTCGTCGCTGGAGTCGTCATCGTCGTCGTCATCCGAGCTGTCATCGGTCTCGACCTTTTCTTCGATGATGGCGTCCGGCGAGTCGGCAGCAGGAGATGGGTCGGCTTCGTCCGGGTCCTGAAAGCTGGTCAGGATGTCGGACAGGCGACCGCCGTCTTCAGTCTGGGTATGGGCATAGGCTGCTAGAATATTTTCGACAACACCCGGGAAATAGGCCATGGCCTGCATGACTTCACGGGTGCCTTCCTCGATGCGCTTGGCGATCACGATCTCGCCTTCACGGGTCAGCAGTTCGACCGTGCCCATTTCACGCATGTACATGCGCACCGGGTCGGTGGTGCGGCCAGTGTCGGTTTCGACCGCCGCCAGTGCCGCCGCGGCTTCCTCGGTGGCGTCATCGTCGTCGGTGCTGCTTTCATCGGTCATCATCAGTTGTTCGGCATCGGGAGCCGATTCAAACACCTTGATGCCAATGTCGTTGATCATCGCAATGATGTCTTCCACCTGGTCCGGCGAGTTAATCTCTTCCGGAAGATGGTCGTTCACCTCGGCGTAGGTCAGATAGCCCTGCTCTTTACCGCGGGCGATCAATTCCTTGAGGCGCGACTGTTGCTGAGATTTTTCAGCCATAGAAACCCTGTAAGTTCAGTAGTGGATCATGCGAAGGCAAATAGCCCTTTAGTTTACCGTAAATCAAAGGGTTAGCCAATTTTTGATCAATGCGGCCTGTCATTGGCTGCATTGAAAGACCTGAGTCAGGCCGGGTTCGTACGCCCACCAGGGAGCGCCAGCAGGACAATGGGCTGTAGACCCTGGCCGAAGTCAGTTTCTGGTCACAGATTTGCCCTGTCACAGTTTGCGTTTCTTCTGCAGCTCTAAAAAGCGCCGCTTGTCTTCCGGGGTGATGGAAGGGTCTCTTTCGATGATGATGCGCCGCTTGAGTGTTTCGTACTCGGCATCAGGTGCCCTCTTGGTTAGGGCGGTTACCAGTTTTTCAAGCTCTGCGCGGGCTAATGTCATCGGGTCGGTGTCGGATGTGTGTTCCTCCAGCCAAAGATAGTCGGATGCCGCAATGGGCGCCAGCGTGTCGCGCAAGCCGTGCTGACACAGGTAGTCGAAGGCATGATAAATGTCGGCCCTGGGCGCTTCCTGCAGCAGTCGTACCACGCGGCTGAGCAGCGCCTTGCCTTCCTGTTCGGGCAGATGTTCCAGTTGCTCGAGGTTCAGTTCATTGGCCAGATGCGGGTGGCGAATCAGCCAGGCCAGGCAGCGATGCACCAGGCTGAACTGAACGCCCAGATTGGCCCGGCTGGCCGGCTTGGCTCGATTGGCGCCTGAGTTGCCACCGGAGTAGTCACTAGTGCCGTACTCGGACTCATAGTCGCCCATTGGCCCGTCGTAACTGGGCATCCAGTCATCCGACATCGCCAGATCGGGGTTGTGGTCAGTTGGTTCGGACCGGGGTTTTACCGGTTCTGGTATCACCGGCTTAACCGGGGCGTGGGTGGTCAGAATCTGCTCAACCGACAGGCCAACCAGGTTCGACAGCTGCTGCATCAGCAATTGCCGCAAAATGCCCTCGGGCATCGGTTCGATCCAGCCCCGGGCCAGGCTGGCCAGGCGAGCCTTGCCTTCCAGGGTGGTCATGTCGGTTTGGGTTTGCAGATGCTGAAACAGAAAGTCAGCCAGGCTTTGTGATTGCTTGACTCGGCGCTGGAAACCTTCGAACCCTTCATTGCGCACCAGAGTGTCCGGGTCTTCGCCCTCGGGCAGAAACAGGAATTTGGCTTGCTGGCCGTCCCGCACTTCCGGCAGAGCGTTTTCCAGGGCGCGCAATGCGGCCCGGCGACCGGCTTCGTCGCCATCGAAACAGAAAATAATTTCCGGGGTCAGCTTGAACAGTCGTTGAATATGGGTCGAGCTGGTTGACGTACCCAGGGTCGCGACGGCGTTTTTAACCCCGAACTGAGCCAGGGCCACCACGTCCATATAGCCTTCGACGATAATAATGTTGTCGAAGTTACGCAGCGCCTGGCGGGCTTCATAGAGGCCGTAGAGCTCGTTGCCCTTGTGGAAAATCGGCGTTTCCGGGCTGTTCAGGTATTTGGGTTTGTCATCGGGCGTTAGTACCCGGCCACCGAAGGCGATGGTACGGCCGCGAATGTCGCGGATTGGGAACATCAGGCGCTGGCGGAAGCGGTCGTATTCGCGGCCCTTGTCGTTGCGCACCATCATGCCGGTAGCAAGCAACTGTTCGGCGCTTTGTTCGGTGCCGGCGAAATGCTGTATCAGGTTTTGCCAGCCAGGCGGAGCGTAGCCGATCTGGTAGCGTTGAATAACCTCTTCGCTCAGGCCTCGGCCAAGAACGTATTGCTGGGCGATACTGGCATCCGGGTGGTTGAACAGCTGATGCGCGAAATACTCGGCGCTGCTGCCCATTAAATCGTAGAGCGTGCGGCGTTTGCGTTGCTGGGCTTGCTGGGCCGGGTTCTGTTCTTCGCGTGGCACCTCGACGCCAGCGGCGCGGGCCAGTTCTTCTACGGCTTCGGGAAAGCTGAGGCGTTCATATTCCTGCAAAAAGCGCAGCGCCGTGCCGGAGGCACCACAGCCGAAACAGTAATAAAACTGTTTTACCGGGTTAACCGAGAAAGAGGGTGATTTTTCGTTATGGAAGGGGCAGCAGGCCCAGTGGTCCTTGCCTTTCTTCTTCAGCGGCACGCGATGACCGATGATCTCGACGATGTCGGTGCGTTCGAGCAGGTCATCGATGAAATCGTTGGGAATCAGGCCAGCCATAGGTTCCTCAAAGGGATGTGCATGCGGCGTATCGGGCAATTATAACGGGCATTGCCGGTCGAGCAGAAGGCGTGGTGGGTCCAGTTAAGGTCCAGCCTTGGCGTAGCGTTGCAACCGTCTGTTTCGGTCGTAAGCACTTGCTAACCGCTAATAGGCCCGGTTCAGTGCGGGTCTGCTGCTGGTCAGTTGACGCCAGTCAGGGTCGGGAAACCCCGGGATCAGCCCAGTCGGGCTTTGATCAGTTTGCTTACCGCGGCCATATCGGCGCGGCCTTGTAATTGAGGTTTCAGCACCCCCATTACCTTGCCCATGTCTTGCATACCCTCAGCGCCGGTATTGGCGATGGCGGTATCAATAAGGGCATTAATTTCATCTTCCGAGAGCGCCGCCGGGAGAAACGTGGCAATCACCTCCATTTCTTCTCGCTCGATTGCGGCCAGATCATCGCGTCCGGCAGTCTCGTACTGCGCTATGGAATCACGACGTTGTTTGTTCATCTTATCGAGGATCGCCAAAACCCGGGCGTCATCGACGTCTGTTCGCTCGTCAACCTCTACGCGTTTGAGCTCAGACAGAATCAGCCGCACCGTACCCAAACGCACCTTGTCTCTGGCACGCATGGCGTCTTTCATGGCTTCGGTGATCTGTTGCTTGAGCTCAGACATGTCAGGTCAACCCACTTTTAAAGCGATACTTCTAAAGCGATATTTCGGCAACATCAGGACGGGCAAACAGTGTTATTTGCTCGCTAACCCCGTGCAGAAATTTTAGTACAACCGTACCAGACGCTTGTTTTCACGCTGCAATTTCTTGGCGTGACGCTTAACCGCGGCGGCAGCTTTACGCTTGCGAACCCAGGTCGGCTTTTCGTAGTGCTCACGACGACGCACTTCAGACAAAACACCGGCTTTTTCACAGGAACGCTTGAAACGGCGCAGAGCGACGTCGAACGGCTCGTTTTCTCTAACTTTAACTGCTGGCATTAAAAAGACCTTTTCAGTGTGGGTTTGACATCTCGCAGCGGGTTCCGGTCGCAGAACCCCCAAATTCGAGGCGCGTGATTTTACGGCCTGAGCCCCTCTCTGTAAAGCCCTATGACGTTCTGACCTGCGTTGACTGATTTCCTTTATGGCACGGCATTCTTTAAACTCCTGCCTCTTTGACATTCAAGTTCCGGAGTTCGGGTTGGTTCTGTGGCAGTGGCCCGCGTCAGCCACCCGGGCCACCCCTGTGGGGTCGGCGTGAACCCGTCCATGGGGCCTAGGCCGCAACATCCATGTTGCGGACTACCCCACAGGGGTACCCCGGGTGGCCGTCGCTTACTGATATAGCGAACTCCTAATTGCAGTTTAAACACTACCCGGCCGGTTCCGACGGAGCATCGGTGGTCGGTTTTGCCCATCGGGAGTCTGAATGCGCGTTCTGGGAATTGAAACCTCTTGCGATGAGACCGGCGTCGCCCTGTACGATTCTGAACAGGGCCTGCTGGCTCATACGCTGTTCAGCCAGGTAAAAATGCACGCTGAATTTGGCGGTGTGGTGCCTGAACTGGCCTCGCGGGATCATATTCGCAAGCTGGTGCCGTTGATTCGGCATACCTTTGATCAGGCGGGTTTGCCTTTGGGGGCCGTTGACGGCGTTGCCTATACCTCTGGGCCCGGTCTGGTGGGTGCCTTGATGGTGGGTGCCGCCCTCGCGCGCTCGCTGGCATGGACCTGGGAGGTGCCCGCACTGGGTGTGCACCATATGGAAGGGCATCTGCTGGCGCCGATGCTGGAACCCAATGCACCTCCGTTTCCGTTTGTTGCTCTGCTGGTTAGCGGTGGTCATACCTTGCTGGTGGATGTCCGGGGTGTTGGCGAATACCACATTCTGGGCGAAACCCTGGACGATGCTGCCGGAGAAGCCTTCGACAAAACCGCCAAGATGATGGGCCTGCCTTACCCGGGCGGGCCCTTGCTCAGTAAGCTGGCCGACAGCGGAACACCGGGTGTATTCGAGTTCCCGCGCCCCATGGTCGACCGGCCGGGTATGGATTTCAGTTTCTCGGGTCTGAAAACGGCGGTGCGTAACACCGTGGCGACTCATGCGGTTGAAGAAACCGTGCCACCCCAGATAATGGCCGATATTGCTGCGGGCTTTCAGGAAGCCGTGGTTGATACGCTGTCGATTAAATGCCGTCGCGCATTAAAGGAGACTGGCCACCGGTCGCTGGTCATCGCCGGGGGCGTCAGCGCCAACCGGAGGCTGCGTGAAAAGCTTGAAGCGATGGCGACCGAACGCCGGTGCAAGCTTTACTATCCGCGCCTTGAGTTCTGTACCGATAACGGCGCCATGATCGCTTATGCGGGCTGGCAGCGGCTCAAGGCCGGCGAAACCAGCCCGCTGGCATTGGATATTCGGGCGCGCTGGTCACTGGATGAACTGGAGGCTGTGCATGGCTGAGAATATGACAGTTGCAAACCCGGTGACGGACACTGTGTTTCTGGAAGGCCTGCAGGTTGAAACGGTGATTGGCGCCTACGAATGGGAGCGTACCATTCGCCAGACGCTCTGGCTCGACCTGACGCTGGCGTTCGATTGCCGGCCTGCCGGCACCAGCGACGACCTGGCCAAAGCGCTCGATTACGACGCCCTGAGCAAGCACATTCGTGCCTGGGCCGCCGAGCAATCCTTTGAGTTGATAGAAACCTTTGCAGAGCAGTTGTGCACCCTGATTTACGAATTCGCCGGCATCCGGGACATCCAGGTGCGCATCAATAAACGCGGTGCCGTGGCAGACTGTGCCGGAGTAGGCATTCATATCAGACGGACTTTTTAACGTGACTCACTCCTCAAGCCCGAGCAGCACCTCGCCGGTACCGGTTGCCCTGAGCCTCGGCAGCAACATCAACCGCTATCAGCACATCACCCACGCCCTTGATGCCCTGAACGATGCCTTCGGGGCGCTGGTGTGTTCCCCGGTCTACGAAAGTGAGTCGGTTGGTTTTGATGGCAGCAATTTCCTTAATTCAGTGGTGTTGATAACAACGACTCTGGGGCTGGATGACATTGGGCCGATCCTCAAGCAGATTGAGGACGACAATGGTCGCGATCGCAACGGCCCCAAGTTTGGCCCGCGAACTTTGGATATCGATGTGCTGACCTACGGCGATTTGGTCGGAGAGCATCACGGCATCGAGCTGCCACGCCGGGAAACTTCACGCAATGCCTTCGTACTGAAACCCATGGCCGATATCCTGCCGGATACCCGGATGCCGGGGTCTGACCTGACCTACGGGCAATTGTGGGCGAGCTACCCGAGAGAGAAGCAGAAACTCTGGGCTGTGCCGTTTGAGTGGCGGGGTCGGGTTTTGTCCTGAATGAGAAGTGCCACGAGCCTGAAGAGCCCGTTGGTTGTGCTCCCCAAGGCCCTTCGACAGGCTCAGGGCGAACGGGGGTTGTTAACCACTCAGCTCACTCCCGTTCGTGGTGAGCTTGTCGAACCACCTTGGGGCGTGGATTCAACCTCCCGGGTTGGTTGTGCTCCCCAAGGCCCTTCGACAGGCTCAGGGGAACGGGGAGTAGTCTTTCTATTTTTACCCCGGAACTCCTCTTGTAATCTTTACGTCAAGATGACGTCTGGCCCAGGGCTTCCTGCACCAGCGGCCATACATTATCCAGAATGATCGGTTGGGCTTCATCGGTAGGGTGTAAGCCGTCTTCCTGCATTAACTCGCGGTATTGGGCCACGCCTTCCAGCATAAAGGGCAGGTAAAGCACCTCGTGTTCGTCAGCCAGGGTGGCGTACTGTTCAAAAAAGGGCTCGGTGTAGCGAGAACCGAAGTTGGGGGGCAAGCGTATCCCTAACAGAATAACCCTGGCGCCGGATTGCTGGGCCATGTCGATCATCTCGCTCAGGTTACGGCTGATTTGCGGGATCTGGAAGCCACGCAGGCCATCGTTGGCGCCGAGCTCCAGAATCATGATATCCGGTTCATACTGGTCCAGCAGTGCAGGCAGGCGCTCCAGACCGCCGCGGGAGGTTTCACCGCTGATGCTGGCATTGATGACGCTGTAGTTTGCGTCGCCCTGATTGAGCTGTTGTTCCAGCAGGGTTACCCAGGTGGCCTCCGGTGGCATGCCATAACCCGCGCTGAGACTGTCACCCATGACCAGCAGGGTATTCGCCTGAACCGTAGCCAGCACACTGACCGCCGCTAGAGCCAGCAGTCGAGTCGCCTTATGGCGTAACCATTGAATACTCAGAAGAGACTCAAACAGCATGAATGATACGTCCACGATAATGATTGAGACCCGAAAGCTTAAACAGGAAGTCACCAGTGGGGAAGGGGCGTTGGTCATCCTGAAGGGGATCGACATGGCGATTTACGCGGGCGAGAGCGTTGCCATTGTCGGCGTATCGGGTTCCGGCAAGTCTACCCTGCTCGGCATGCTGGCGGGTCTCGACCGGCCTAGCAGCGGCGAAGTTTTCCTCGCCGGCACCGAGATTACGGCGCTGGACGAAGAGCAGAGAGCCCTGTTGCGTGGCAAGCAAGTGGGTTTCGTATTCCAGAATTTTCAACTGTTGCCGAGTTTGACCGCACTCGAAAACGTCATGCTGCCGCTGGAAGTAAAGGGTGCGAAAGAACCTCAGGTTCGGGCCGCTCAGTGGCTGGAACGGGTCGGCCTGGCGGGCCGGGCTACGCATTACCCGTTGCAATTGAGTGGCGGTGAACAGCAACGGGTGGCGGTGGCGCGAGCCTTTGCCAGCGAAGCGCCTATTCTGTTTGCCGACGAACCCACCGGCAACCTCGACAGCCGTACCGGTGAAAAAGTGGCTGATTTGCTGTTCTCCCTGAACCGCGAGAGCGGGACAACCCTGGTGCTGGTCACTCACGACCCGAAACTGGCAGCCCGCTGTGACCGCCAGTTGGAGATGGAAGACGGCACCCTGCGCGAGGTGGCGCTGGCATGACCTTGTCTGTGAAATCCGACGCACTTGAATCGGGTGCGAGCCAGGGCCGATCTGCGCGATCACTGGCGCTCAAGCTGTTATGGCGTGACTGGCGCAGTGGTGAGCTGAATATTTTGATCGCCGCGCTGATGGTGGCGGTTACCACGGTCACCAGCATTGGCCTGTTTTCCGACCGGATCCGCAATTCAATTCAGGACGAAGCGGGTTCGCTGTTGGCCGCTGACGCTCAGATTCGCAGCCGAAGTGCCATTCCCATTTCTGCAGAATTGCGGCAGCAAGCCGAGTCTGCGGGGCTAGCGACTGCAGATATCGTCACCTTTCAGGCCATGTCGTTTGGCAACAACGATGCGTTGCAACTGAGTGCCGTAAAGGCCGTATCGCCCGAGTATCCGCTGAAGGGCGAGTTAGTGATCGCTGACCAGCCCTTTGGTGAGGGTCGTTCTGTGCAGACAGGTCCGCCGCCCGGCGAGGCCTGGATTATTTCACGGCTGTTTCTGTCGCTGGGTGTCGACATTGGCGACACCATTGGCGTCGGTGATGCCAATCTACGGGTTACTGCAGCGCTGATCACCGAACCGGATGAAGCCGGTTCCTTTTTCGATTTTAACCCCCGGGTGATGATCAACACAGCCGATGTGGAGCAAACCGGGGCCGTGCAGCTGGGCAGTCGTGCCCGGTACCGCTTGTTGCTCGGCGGGGATGTAGAGTCCTTCAAGGCTCAGGTTGAGGACGGCTTGCGCCCGGATTACCGCTGGGCCGATGTTCGGGATGCCAACGAAGGGGTGACGTCGGCGTTGGACCGGGCCGAGAGCTTCCTGCTTCTGGCCGGCTCTCTTGGCGTGATGCTGGCCGGGGTAGCCCTGGCGCTGGCATCACGGCGCTACGCCAGTCGTCAGTTAAGCCATGTCGCCCTGCTTAAAACCCTGGGGCTGACCCCCAATGCCATTGCCCGGTTGTATGCCGGTAATCTGTTGATTCTGGGTGTTATTACCGTGTTCGCTGGCCTGGTACTGGGCTGGGTATTGCACTGGGCTTTTCTGGAGCTGGCCTCGGGTCTGCTGCCGCGAGAGCTGGAACCGGCCGGCTGGCGACCGCTCTGGATTGGTTTGCTCACCGGCCTGGTCTGCCTGATGGCCTTTGCCTTCCCACCCGTTTGGGTATTGCGCCAGGTCCCTCCGGCCAAGGTGCTGCGTTCGGAACTCGAAGGCGGAACCCTGAGCCAGCGTGCGGTAGTGGCCATCGGTGCAGTGGCAGTGATTGGCCTGGTCTGGTTTTACAGTGGTGACGTGCTGTTGACCGCGGCCCTGCTGGGCGGCGGACTTATTGCCCTGGCAGGTGTTTCGCTGATGGCTGCCGTGCTGATTCGTGTGGTGCGGCGCTATGGCAGTCGGTTGGGTACGACCTGGCGGCTGGGTTTGTCCAACCTGCAGCGCCATAGTCGGCAGAATGCGTTTCAGATTATGGTGTTTTCCATAGCGCTGATGTTGCTGTTCATTCTGACCTTGTTGCGCTCTTCACTGATTGGTGAATGGCAGCAGCAGTTGCCGGAAGGCGCTCCGAACCATTTTGCGTTTAATATCTTTGAAGACGAAATCAGTGGCTTTCAGGGCATTCTGGATGCCAATAACGTGCAACGGGAGCCGCTGTACCCGATGATTCGGGGTCGGCTGACCGAGGTGAATGATGAAGCCCTGTCAGACCGGCTGGACCGGCTTCAGCCGAGCGGTGATGACTTTAGAAGGGAGCTGAACCTGACCTGGTCCGACACCTTGGCAGACGATAATGCCGTTGTGGATGGAGACTGGTGGGAGCCGGGCGATGCCGAGCGTAATCTGATTTCGGTAGAGCAGGATTTCGCCGAGCAGTTGGAGATTGGTCTGGGCGATGAGCTGACCTTCACCATCGGTGGCCAGCGGGTGGACGTGACGGTCAATAGCATTCGCACCGTGCAGTGGGATAGCCTGGCGCCGAACTTCTATGTGATCTTCAGCGGCCCCATTCTGGACGGGGCCGGTGCGGCCTACATTACCAGCTTCTATCTGGATGCCGATCAGAAGCCCTTGTTGGCCGAGCTGCTGCGCCAGCATCCGACCGTCAGCGTGATTGAGGTCGATGCCATCATCAAGCAGATTCAGGACATTGTTGGCCAGGTAACGGTGGCAGTCGAGTTTATTCTGGGGCTGGTACTGGTGGCCGGTTTTATTGTGCTGCTCGCCAGTGTTCAGGCAACGCTTGATGTGCGCCTGGTGGAAAGCGCCATACTGCGCACCCTGGGTGCCCGGGCGGCACTGGTGCGGGGCGGGCTCTGGATCGAGTTTGCCTCGCTTGGCGCGCTGGCGGGCTTGCTGGGTGCGCTCGGTGCGGAACTTGCACTGGCCTACTTCCAGACGGAAATGCTGAACCTCAGCTGGACGCCGCACCCGTTGCTCTGGGTAACAGGCCCGGTGCTCGGGGGCGTGGTCATCGGTGTGATCGGGGTTGTATCGACCCGGCGGGTGATCAAGGTGCCGCCCATGGTGGTGCTCAGAAGCGTATAAGTTTGGCTCTTGGGCGCAGCGGGCCATTGAAATGGCCCGCTGCGCCCTAATCATACCCGCAAAGGCAATTGTCGAGTGGCCGGGCTTGTGTGCCGGTGTCGCAAATCGAACACTCCCTGAACTGTAATGCTTAACCATTAACTTGGTAGACTGTGGCGCCGCGACATGCTGTTACTGGCGGTCCGGGCTCAGGGCAGTGGCGCCTGTTATTTCATAACCCTGTATCCATCAACCTTCTCAAGGAGATTTCATGAGCGTATTACTGGGTCGCAAGGCCCCTGATTTCACCGCACCGGCGGTTAAAGGCAACGGCGAAATCGTTGACAACTTCAGCTTGAGCCAGTCGATCGAAGGACGCTATGCGCTGGTTTTCTTTTACCCGCTGGATTTCACCTTTGTATGTCCTTCAGAGCTGATCGCGCTGGACAAGCGTGTTGAGAAGCTGAAAGACATGGGTGTTGAAGTTATTTCCGTGTCTATCGACTCGCATTTCACACACAACGCCTGGCGCAATACGCCGGTCAATGAAGGCGGTATTGGCCCTGTGCGTTACACCATGGTCGGCGATATGGACCACAGCATCACCAAGGCCTATGGCGTTGAGTCTGAAGGCGGCGACAGCTATTACCCGCCGGGCGTAGCGTTCCGTGCCTCGTTCGTGATCGACAAGAAGGGCGTGGTTCGTGCCCAGCACATGAACGATGAGCCGATTGGCCGCAACATTGACGAGCTGGTTCGTGTGGTTGAAGCGCTGCAGTTCTTTGAAGAGAACGGTCACGTTTGCCCGGCCGGCTGGCAGAAAGGCGACGAAGGCATGGTTAACACGCCTGACGGCGTTGCTAACTACCTGGGTACTAACTCTGACAAGCTCTGATCTTAAGAGTTACCTGGGAACCCGGCTTATGCCGGGTTTTTTTTGGCTTGCTCCGTGGCTAATTGTTGAATTGGGCCAGGTGGCACTGGCCCGCGTCGGCTGCCGGGGATGCTCCTGTGGGGTCGGCGTGGATCTATCCATGGCGGTCCGACGTCTCGGGCCTAGACCGCATGATATGAATCCCTTCCCTGGGATTCACCCTTCGGGCTCGCTGCGCTCATGCTAAAACGCTCCTGGCGTTTTAGTCCATGCTGCGGACTCCCCCACAGGGGCATCCCCGGCAACCGCCGCTTGTCTTTTCGTCTAACTCCAATACTCGAATAGCTTAAACCTACCGGAGTAGTTAGCCCTTACAGTAAGCTATATAACCGCCCTATGTGATTTTGAAAATGGTCCAGAAACAGCTGGGTTTTCAGCGGAAGCTGTCGGCTGCGGTACACGACCGTCAGTTGCTGAGCGACCGGCTTTCCTTCCAGCGTTACTTCCATCAATGCGCCACGCCGAACGGCGGGTTCTGCCTGGTAACGGGCCAGGCGGGCGATGCCCAGGCCGCGTACGGCCGCTTGCAGTTGCATGTCCGGGCTGTTCAGCACCAGTCGGCCTGATATGGGTTGAACGGTGAGGGTTTGACCGGTTCGGAATGCCCACTGGGTTTCGCCGGTTTGCAGAATGCAGCGGCAGTCACCGAGTTCAGGCAGGGTGGCTGGCCGTTTGTCGGCGCAGTGCGGGGCGATGTAGAGGCCCTGGGGGATACTCATCAGTGAGCGTGCAATCCAGTCGCTGTCGGGTAGGGGGGCGTCGTGCAGGATGAATTGAAGGTCGTGGTCGGGCGAGGGTGAAGGGTATTGGCCGCTGTATTGGGTGCAGCTGAGGCTGATGTCCGGGTAGCGTTGCAGGAATTCGCTGATCAGTTCGCCCATCTGGGTGGTGAACAGTTCCTGGGGCATCTGGATCGAGAGGGTGCCCTTGGGTTGGCGCTGGTAGGCCAGCACGGACGATTGAATCTCAGCCAGTTCATCGAGAAAGGGGGCGGCGTTGTTGTACAGGCTCTGGCCAGCCTCGGTCAGGTCCATGCGTCGGGTGGAGCGCTCCAGCAGGGTAACGCCCAGCTTTTCCTCAAACTGCCGCAGCTGGCGGCTGAGGGTCGATTTGGGCATGCCGCGCCGGGCTGCCGCAGCGGTGATGCTGCCGGCGTTGACGGTATCGACAAAGAGGGACAGGCCATCCAGTTCCATGGTCGGGTTTCTCTTTCCAGGGTGATTGTTCCAAATATGGCATAAAGATGCTCAAAAATACTGTCTAGTATCGAAAATTAAAGCACTTATGATGGGGTCATCAAAGTCATTGCCCTGAAGAGGAAATCAGAATGTCGAATGTGAAATTGCTGAATGCAGACGAATTTAATGCAAATGTTGAAGGCGGTCAGGGTCTGACGCTGGTGGATTTCTACGCTGACTGGTGTGGCCCCTGTAAGATGATTGCGCCGGTGCTTGAAGACCTGGCCAGCGAATACGAAGGCAAGGTGAACGTTGTGAAGCTGGATGCCGATGCCCACCCGGATGTGTTGTCCAAATACGGCGTTCGCGGCCTGCCCACCCTGATGATGTTTGAAAATGGCAAGCCAGTGGGTACCCGTGTTGGCGCTCAGCCAGCCAGTGCATTGAAAGCCTTTATTGGCGAGCACTCCGCTTAATCGAATTCGCGTTACCCAATACTCTCCTTTTTACCGGGCTCTGCCCGGTTTTTTCATTTCCCGTCCTTTATATTAAAGATTCGTTCCCCTCTGGCAAAAAAGCCCGGAAAGCGGTGCTTTCGATTGGCAACTTGATCAACAAGTCGCTAAGTTTCAAACATGTGTTTTATTATCAGCTCGTCCAGACGGTTTAAGGTGTAGAGTCTGAGGTGAGGGCACGGGTATTTTTTACCGATCGGGAGATCATTATGAACCATTTATTGATTCTGGCGTTGGCGGTGGTCGTCAAGCTTGTGATTTTACGCCGCGAAATGGGCGCCATGGCCCTGGTGGTCGGCTTTGCCGTCGTGGGTGTGATCGGATTCTGGTGGCAAAGCCCCTGGCTGGGCGCGTTGCTGATTCTGGCGGCGGCCGGCACGGCGATCGGCGGCTTGCCGGCACTGCGCAGCAGCTGGCTGACGCCAAAGCTGTTTTCGATTTTCAAGCAGGTGGCACCCAAAGTCTCGGATACCGAGCGGGTGGCGCTGGAAGCCGGTACCGTCGGCTGGGATGGTGAATTGTTCTCCGGTCGCCCCGACTGGCGGGTACTGATGGACAACCGCAATAACGGCCTGACCGACGAAGAGCAGGCCTTTGTTGATCATCAGTGCGGTGTGGTCTCTGGCATGTGCAACGCCTGGGATATCGCCAACGAACGCGCCGATTTACCGGCTGATGCCTGGAACTACCTGAAGAAAGAAGGATTTTTCGGGATGATCATCCCGAAGGAATACGGCGGGCTTGGGTTTTCGGCCAAGGCGCAATCGGCTGTGTTGCAGAAGTTGTCGGTTAATGAGTCGCTGATGGTCGTGGTTGGGGTGCCAAATTCCTTAGGCCCGGGCGAGTTGCTGTTGAAATACGGTACTCAGGAACAGAAAGACCATTACCTGCCGCGCCTGGCCGATGGCCGTGAAATCCCCTGTTTTGGTCTGACCGGCCCGCGCGCCGGGTCTGATGCGACCTCGATTCCCGATACCGGCATCGTCTGCAAAGGCATGCACGAGGGTAAGGAAGTTCTGGGCGTGCGGCTGAATTTTGAAAAACGCTGGATCACCCTGGCGCCAATCGCCACTGTGGTCGGTCTGGCGTTCAGGATGTTCGACCCCGATAAACTGCTGGGCGAGACCGACGACATCGGCATTACCTGTGCGCTGATCCCACGGGATACCGACGGCATGGAAATTGGCCGTCGTCATGCGCCCATTGGCAGCCCCTTTATGAACGGCCCGATCATCGGTAAAGATGTGTTCATTCCGATGGACTGGCTGATTGGCGGAACTGAGATGGCCGGTCAGGGCTGGCGTATGCTGGTGGAGTGCCTCTCGGTAGGGCGCTGCATTACACTGCCTTCCGGTGCCAGCGGCTCGGGCCGTTACATGGTTGGCCTGGCCGGCGGTTTTACCCGTATTCGCCGTCAGTTCAATGTGCCGGTAGCGGAGATGGAAGGCGTGCAGGTGCCGCTGGCGCGCATCGCCTCCATGGCTTATATCGCGCGGGCTACGGTGCGGCACACCGCCAATATGATCGACAACGGTGAAAAGCCGGCCGTACCCTCAGCTATTCTGAAAAGTCAGCTGACCGAATTCCAGCGCCAGATGGTGACCGACGCTATGGATGTGCATGGCGGTAAGACCGTCACGCTGGGACCGCGTAACTACCTGGGTATTGGTTATTCGTCGACGGCGGTCTCGATTACCGTTGAGGGCGCGAACATCATGACCCGCAGCCTGATGATCTTTGGTCAGGGTGCGATTCGCTGCCACCCCTGGGTGTTGAAAGAGCTGGAAGCGAAAGACAACAACGACATCAACGCCTTTGATAAAGCCATTTTCGGCCATATTGGCATGGCCGCCGGTAATGTGGCCCGTTCCCTGACAGCGGCGCTGGGTATTCCCACCGGCGAGACGCCGTTTTATGGCGATGCCGGTCGCTATGCCCGGGCGGTCAACCGCTTCAGTGCCTCCTTCAGTCTGCTGGCCGATGTGGCCATGGGCACGCTGGGTGGTGGCCTGAAACAGCGGGAAATGCTCTCGGCGCGGCTGGGGGACGTGTTGTCGAACCTCTACATGACGTCGATGGTGCTTAAAGAATGGCACGAGGGCACCAAGGTCGCCGGTGAAGAGACGCTGATGCGCTACAGCTGTGAGTTCCTGCTGCACCGTGCTGAAATTGCCATCGACGAGATTCTCGATAACCTGCCGAACCGTCCGGTAGCCATCGCTGTACGTCCGATCGTACTGCCGTTGGGCAAGCGCTGGCCCATGCCATCCGACAAGCTGGTGGCCCGCATCGCCCGGGATGTGTCAACCGATACGCCCCTGCGCAGCCATCTGATTGAAGACACCTGGCAGACGCACGAAGAAGGCCAGCAGGAGAACCCGCTGGCGCGCTACAACGCCCTGCTGAAAGACAATGACCGAGCAACCGAGCTGTACAAGCTGGTCAACAAGGCTTATGCCAAAGGGCAGTTACCAGCAACGGCATTGCACCCGGAGCAGCGAGCTGAAGAAGCGTTCAAGGCGGAATTGATCAGTGAAGCGGACTTCAACTTCATGGTGGCTTATGAAGCCGATGTGCTCGATATGCTGACCGTTGATGACTTTGCCTTCGACGAGCTGGCACGCAACAAGAGCAAGATTGTCTGGCACAACGGCCGGCCCAAGGCCAAGCGCAAGGCGGCTCCGAATAAGACTGAAGCGGCTACAGACGAGTAAAGGGGAAGGCGCTGGCGGGGTATTTTGCCCGGCCAGTGATTAGGACGACAATGCGTTGAGACAGGAATTCGCGCTGATTAAGCTACCGGTCAACCCCAGGACTACCGGGTGCGCCTACTGAAGGTCGTTAGACAGCATGGACTAAAACGCCGGGAGCGTTTTAGCATGAGCGGAGCGAGCCCAAAGGGTGAATCCCACGGATGGGATTCATATCCGATCTTCGAGCCCCCATGGATGGGTTCACGGCGTACCTTCAGTAGGCGTGGCCGGTAATCCGCACGGCACTGAGTTAATTTAACCTGTCTTCTACCGCGCCGATTTTGTCATCGAAGGTCTGGTCTTTGTCGGTTCGGGTGCCGACCTTGATGGTGGATGACAGGCGGGTGACGCCGCCCTCGTGCAGCTCGGCGTGGCAGGCCTTGATGGCGGCAAAGACGTCGTCCCAGTCGCCGTAGAGGTTGGTGCCATAGGCATGCATTCGTATTTCGATCGGGAAGCGTTGCAGAATGCGCTGGCACTGGGCTATTTCATCAGCGACCGAGACGCCTTCGCCAATAGGGATGACACAAAGGTCCGCCATGCATTTCATCAGCCTTGCTCCTGCCGGTCCATGAATTCCTGCTGGGTTTCAAATTCCCCGACTTCTGGCACCAGAGGCCAGCCACCGAGCTGTTTCCAGCGGTTGACCATGTCGCAAAACAGCTCGGCGGTTTTGCGGGTGTCGTACTCGGCACTGTGGGCTTCGCGGTCATTGAATTCAATGCCGGCAGCCTCGCAGGCTTTCTTGAGCACGGTCTGGCCGTAAACCAGGCCGCCCAGTGCCGAGGTATCGAAGGTTGAAAACGGATGAAAGGGGTTGCGCTTGATGTCGGCGCGTTCTACCGCGGCCATCAGAAACGAATGGTCGAAGGTCGCGTTGTGGCCGACCAGAATGGCCCGCTTGCAGTCTTCGTCCTTGACGCCGTGGCGCACCATTTTGAAAATGCTCTTCAGGGCATCGGCTTCATCAACGGCATCGCGCAGGGGGTTATGCGGGTCGATCCCGGTGAATTCGAGCGCCGCCTTTTCCATATTGGCGCCTTCAAACGGCTTAACATTGAAAAACAGGGTTTTATCCGGTGACAGCCAGCCTTCTGAATCCATTTTCAGAGTAACGGCGGCAATTTCGAGCAGGGCATCGGTGCGGGCATTGAAGCCTGCTGTTTCGACGTCGATGACAACCGGGTAATAACCACGAAAACGCTGCGATAACAGCCAGTGAGCTTCGGGGTGCGACACGCGCGCTCCAGACCATGAATTTGACGATCATCTTAATGAACTGGTCAGTTATGGCAAGGCGTTTGCTGTGGTTTTATAAATAGGGCGTAAACAGGCCTCTTTTCGACCAATAATCGGCCGATAACCGGCAAAACACGGGAGATTCACAGATGACCGTTCGGCAACGATTCGCCCAGGCACCCCGGGCAGCGGTGATTTCTGGCCGCGATGGCCTGATCGCCCTGGTGCTGGGGTGTTGCCTGCCGGTGGCCTGGGCAGCGGACTACGGTACCGGCCTGTCGGATACCACCTGGCAACTGGAGGCCAACGAGTATTACTGCAAGTTCTATCAGCCGATTCCGCAATACGGCCTGGCCGTGTTCTTTCATGAAGCGGGTGAAGAGCTTGAATTCTTTTTGCAGGCCACCCGCAACCAGATGGCCCTGGGCCAGGCGGCGCTGACGGTAGAGGCGCCAGACTGGCGCTCCAGCGCCCTGACCAATGAGTTGGGCTATGTGCGAGTGCAAGACCGGGATATTCCGCTGCGGGTAGAGCCCGACCGGGCCCGTCGCATCATGGGCGAGCTGGCCAATGGCATGGCACCGACCTTCACGCGCCAGGCACGCTATGGCTCCGAGTCGATTCGGGTGCAGGTTTCGCCGGTAGAATTCAAAAGCTATTACAACGACTACCTGGCCTGTTCGGCCGGGCTGTTGCCAGTTAATTTCGGCCAGGTCGAGCGTACGGTGGTGAATTACCCGAGTGGCGGCGAACTGCTCGATAATACGGCACAGTCTGTATTGGATGATCTGGTTGCTTACGTCGCGGCCGACGATCGCATTCTGGCGCTGGAAGTGGTCGGCCACAGCGATAATGTGGGTACCCGCTACGATAACCGCCGGCTTTCCGAACGCAGAGCCAACCGCGTGACCGATTACCTGGTGGAACAGGGTGTGGACCCGTCGATTATCCTGACTGACTACCAGGGTGACCGTTACCCCATTGCCGATAACAACACGGCTGCCGGGCGCTCTGCCAACCGGCGCACCACCATTTTGGTGGTTCGCGACTCCGGCGATGCAGACGACCCCCTGAACGGCCTGCCGGATTTTGATGCCCGATGATGTCTCCCTTCCGACGCAAACACCGCAGCGACACCGGTTCAGGACCGGCCGTGGTACTGACCGATGATCACCTCGTCTATCGACGTGCCAGCGGTGCCCTAACCGAACTGGACCTGGCGGATCTGACCCGGGTATCGGTGTTTGCCGATGCCAGTGGCCAGTGTTTCTGGCACATTGAAGGCAAGGGCTGCACGGAAGCCATCGTGCCGGTTGATGTTCCGGGTGAATCGCTGATTCGCCAGTATCTGAGCCAGTGGCGCGGGTTTGATTACGATGGTCTGGTGCGCTTTGTCAGTGAGGGTCAACCGCAGGGGCACAGGCAATTGTGGCCCCTTACGGTCAGCACGGATCGTTAGCGGAAGCCGTCCTGCTGGAACAACAAGGGCGAGCGCCCCTGGTACAGACCGAAATACAGGGTGCTGGGTGGCCCGGTCATCCCCAGCCCGGCTTCCCACTCCCACTCCAGCCATTCCGGTACGTCGACCAGAACACCCACGATGCCCGGTGTGGTCGATTCTGCTACCAGGGTGCCGGCACCGGCGTTCAAACCAACCAGCGTGCCATCGGCCGAGTTGGCCACGCCGGCACAATTCAGACCGCCGGGCTCGCAAACACCCAGGAAGGTGAGGCCGGGAATCTCGCCAGTGCCGGTTTCGTTGTCGCTCGTAAAGGGAGCAAAACTGACGACGTTGGGGGTTGTGCTGCTATCTAGATCGTCGAGCACTTCAACCCATACCGGCAGTTCGGCCACTTCCTGGGTACTGACCTGGCGTTCTGCATTCAGCCGGGCGTAGTAGAGCGAAACGGCACCAAGGTTCAGAGCGAGATCGTCACATTGGGTTAAATCACCGTGACAGGCTTCGCCGTCATTGAGTTTGCTGGCCGCGATGATCAGTTGATTCAATACTTGCGGCGTATCGTTTTCGGTCGGTCCGGTTGCTGCGCGTGGCCAGGTAAGGCCGGTTTGGCTGAGGGTCAGAGTGACCTCACCGTTGTAATCATTGATGTCTGACAGGGCCCAGGTGACCGGGTCGTACGTCAGGTCGCCGCCTGTATTTTCCAGGCCCGGTGGCTTCTGGAACAGATCATCTGTGTTTAATGCCAGCTTGAAAAAATCGCCGTCGTAGTTGAATACCGGGTTATCGTTTACATCAAACGCTTCAACTCGTAACGGAATCGACGATAGAACTGAAGCTTGACCCTGATATCGGTAAGGTGTTGAGCCCCAGGTAGCGGGGTTGTCCTGGGTAATGCGCAAATAGGCCGGAATGAAGCGACCTACCCGAACGGAATTGGATTCGACAGTCATGTCCGGCGAACCGGGTCTGCCGAGGTAGCTGTCGATCCGCCCCTGCAGATCTATCACGCCCAGGTCGGAATAACTCAACCCCAGCCCCGGTGCCAGCGTCAGTGTGCTGGTATCCGGAGTGCCAGCAGGTTGTTCGTAGGGTTCCCAGGCGCTGCCAGGCGTTGAGCTGCCATCACCTCCGCTCAGTGTGCCCTGTGCAGCCGCGTCAGCCGGAGCCGCTCTGGTGGTCAGAGCTCCCCAGTTGATGTCTGGCAACGTTGCCGTGCGGGCAAAGTTGGGTGTTGGGTTTCCAAGGGCATTGAGGGCTTGCACCTCTAACCGGAAGGGCTCGCCGGCCCGGGTGAATACCGGGGCATTGGCGCTGGCGGATACCGAACCGTCGGTTGCGATCTCATCACCGTCGCTGTTGCGAACGCTTAGCAGGCGAAGCTCGTCGGGTTGAACGCGCAGATTGACGCTTTGACTCAGAGTGGTTGACGAGGGGTTGCCGTCAACATCTGGCAGGGTGTACTCCAGCGTTAAAGGCTGTACACCGACATCAGGTGATAGCAGTGAAAAATCAGCCGTTGAGTCTGCGGAAAATGTAAGTGGCAGTGTGGTCATATCTTCACCCGCGATCTGGTTTTGCGGGTTAGGCAATTCAGTCTCAGTGCTGGCATTGGTCAGACTGACCCGTTGCGAAGGGCTGCAGCTGGTCGGGTCGCTGCATTCAGTGCCGGCCGTAAAATCGAGTGTGCCACCGTTGCTGAACAGACCTTCACAAACACCGGTGGTGGTATTAGTGCGCACTGCCTGTACTGAAAAAGGCCCTTCGGTGGCACCAGCGATCAGATCAAAAAATGCCGTGCTGCTGGTGGTGTTCTCGCTCGGGAAGAAACGCAGACCGACATCGTTAAAGGTCACCTGGCAATTTGCTTCAGCGGTCGTTGAGCCGCCGACAAAGCACAGATTCTGGGTAAGCGGCACTGTCGAGGGGGTGCTGTTTGGAATGCCCAGGGTATAAGTGCCGGCCGCGTCAGGTAAGAAGCCGATCGACTCTCCGGACACGATATCGGTCACCTCATTGCTACCCTCCCAGCCGTCAGCAGGGCTCAGAGTGGCACTGAACGGATCGGTGTATTCCAGGGTGCAGGCTTCATTGGCGCAAGCGCGAATGGTCACATCAAGGGGTTCGCAGGTGAGTCCGACGGCCTGGTTTCGAACCAGCTCAAAGTGGTGAATGGGGGCATCGTAGGGCTCGATGATGTCAGCACAGACCTGAAGGTTATCGATTTCGTGATTGGCACTGCTGCCGCCGGTTGAGCCGGTCAGGGTCAGGACAAGCTTTTCAGGAATGGCAGGCTGGCCAGCTTCGTTGAGTGCATTGAATTCACTGACCAGTGTTACGTACCCCGAGCCTGCGTTGCGCTCAATTTTCACCAGCGCCTGAGTACCGTTGCTGTTATCAATGGTGATGCGATATCGGTGTGGCGTTGTGCTGGAGGTAAGTACCGCCGGGGAGATGTTGGCTGACGTACCCCGCAAGTAGCGGTACCCGGTTGTGCCAGACCCGTAGCCGCGAATGGCAATGGCATTGCTCCGGGCTCCGGGGCCCCCGACCCGACCTTCAGTCGGGTTCGAGAAATTGCCAAACTCGTCCAGACCAATGCCCAGCCAGCCGCCGTTGAAGCCCGGGTCGCCATTGTCGCGTTGTGCGTAGCCCAGTGAGCCGCCAAAGCTGCCCGGAAAGGGCGTAATGTCGCGATCAGAGAAGGTGACCGTAACGCCATCGGCGGCATTGGTGCTGCCGTTATTCTTGTAGGCGTAGAAATCAAATTCGACGACGACACGATTGTTTTCACTCGGGAACTGCCGCAGAAAGGTGGTGGCCGTCGCAATGTTGTTGGCATCGGGGGTCAGGCGTAGCCGTCCGCCCACTACCTGAGGTGTGAAGGTGCCACTGCTGCGCAGCGTTTGCCAGTCGTCACTCAGGCTTCCACTAAAGGTATCGGTGATGCAGGTGCCCGGTGTGGAACAGGCAACGGTGTTGCCCATGTCGGCCAGAATCTGACTGCTCGATTGGGCGTAGTCGTAGAGTCGCACTTCGTCGAACACACCGTTGGCGGAACGGCCGGGCTCGACATAGTTGGAGCGGTTGTCGCCAATGTACAGGCTGTTGAGTTGGCTGAGTAGCCCGGTTGTATTCTGGTTGTTTAGGCTGCCCACGGTCGTGCCGTTGGCATAGATGCTGTAGTCGCCATTGATCATGTCCCAGGTGACAGCAACATGGACCCATTCGTTGGCGTTAAAATTTCGGGTGCTGTTATTGGTTTGAAAGTTGTAGTCGCTGTCATTTGAGTCTTCAAACTCGAATCGCAGCCGCCCATTGTTGCGGAGCATGAGGTAGAAATAGCGGTTGTTGTCGTTATTGCCGTACTGATCGCTGTTGGCAGAAAACAGAACCCGGTCCTGGTTATCGCCATCCCAGTCGAGGTTGCTTTTATACCAGAAACTGAGTGTGCCGCGGGTTGGGGTGAGGTCGCCCGGGTTTAAACCGGTATCGATAGCAGAACGCAATGCACTGCTGTTGTTGGCCGGAACAGAGGCACCTTCACAGGTGTAGCCCGCTGCCGGGGTAATAGTGCCTGTGGTTGTGGCGTGATTGTTATTACCGCTGTAATCCAGAATTTCCCCTGCCGCACCGGAGTAACTGCTTTCATTGAGAGGGTAATAGGCGACGGGCGTCAGCGACGTGCAATTATAAAGCGCGGAGGCAGGAATGACTGTCAGGCCGGTTTGACCCGGCGGCTCCCAGCCTAGCTGAATGGTTGCGCCACCGCCGTTTTCGTAATACTCCAGAACCACAGGGACCAGTTCACCCGCCTGCAATGACACGGACCCGGTTCGGACTCGGGGAGCGTGATCAGACCAATCATTAATGATCAGATTACTGTCGACGTACAACCGCGCTCCGTCATCCGAGTTAGTAGCCAGAGTGTAAACTCCGGTAGTTGGCGCATAGAGATAGCCAGTCCAGCGAATCGAGAAATTATCATTGCCAACGGCCGCTGTACTGGGTGAGCCGGTGCCCCACGCGAAGTCGATAGTCGACACGCTGTCTTCATAGGCGGGCGTACCCGTTAAAAAGCGATTGTTGAAATACTCTCCTTGCAGGCCCGGGTTAAGTGAACAGTTTTCCGGAGGTTGGGGCGCTGCTGGCTGGCAGTTGGGGTTGGCAGGTGTGCAGGTACCGTAGACGTTGCTGTTGTTGGAGACATCGACTTCGGAGTACCCGGGTGCGACCAGATCACCGTATACCGTTGAGTTGTCTAACTCGATTGCGCCTGATGTACTGGTTACTGTTACCGGATCAGAGGGGCTGCCAAAGGTACTGTCTTCAATACTGACGGTACTGGCACCGCTGACACTGCCTGAGGTGAAGGTGACGTCTTCAAATTCAATGGGGTTGTTGGAGGTCATGACGAAGTCGCCACTGAGCGTGCCGCCTTCAAACATCATACCGGATTGGGCCTGGGCGCCGTCGAGCAGGTTGGTGTCTTCTGCCTCAACGCGATTATTGACGCTGGTTACCTTGCCGGTGACGGTACCGCCTTCGAGTTCTATGTCGCCATTGGCCGTCAGTGTGCCATTAACAGTGCTGTCGGTTAATGTGATGCTGCTACTGTTCGACGTCAGGTTGCCGTATATAGAGGTTCCATCGGCAATGATTTGACCGTAGCTATCGACCAGGTCAATGCGATTGGTATTGTTACCAACACTGCCGTTGCCCAATCTGAAGCCATTGTTGGCGACCAGGGTTGCGTTGGTATTGGCCACGATGTCGTCGCCATTGTTCAAAGTGATGCGGCCATTTCCCGTGCAGGTATAAGTAGTGCCCGAGACGTTCCAGCTTGTCGAACAGCCGGGAAACTGACCCAGCGACAAATTAAAGACATCAGCCAGGGCAGGTAGGCTGACACTCGTCGCAGCACCGGCTACCAGCACCTGAGTGATGCTTAGACGTAACTTAGAGTTCAACAGTGGCATTGCGTTGGGTCCAGACATAGTTGGCATCGTTCATATTGCCAAAAGCGGCCTCAGCCGTCAGACGATACAAGAAAACACGCTGTGAGGCCGGGTTAGGGCGGTTGTATACCCCTTCGGTGCAGCTCACAGTGACGGTGTAATCAGTGTAGGCAGGGACGGTAACGGGCGTGTTGGCTGCACAGGCGCCAGAACCCTCTTCCACCAGCCGTTGGGTGGCCCACTCAAGCCCTGCCGATGCGGCCTGTCGAGCCCGGCTTTGCAGCAGGTTTTGCGTAACCTGGGCACTGGATGAGATCGACAACCGGGAGATGACCACCAGGGCAGCGCCGATGACAACAATCAGGAAAATAACCGCCACCAGTGCGACGCCTTGCTGTGGTTTGCGGTTCATAGGCCATTCCCCAGCACAAAGGTATCGGTGAGTTGAATGCCTTCCGAGCCATCCCCCAGTTCCAGTGTAATCGTGAGGGTAGGGGGGCGATACAGAAAGCCCGGCGTCCAGTTGAAACTGCATTGAGTGACATCGTCGGTAATGCGAGCCGGTGTGGCTGCGCCTATGCGGCTGGCCAGGGCCGTGTTGCCCAGGTCAGTATAGCCGGTAATCCGCTCCAGCCGCCCGCTGTCGCAACGGTAAGCGACGGGTCCGTTGGTAAAGTAGGCCCGGAAAAAAGGGCTGTCATTGGGGAAACGGTGGTTGCTGTTGTCGAGTGTTATTTGAGTCACCGGGCACTGAGAGCAATCGCCACAGTCACAGGTGGTCCGGTTAACAATCGAATCGACCTCTGCTATGTAACCTGCCTGATTGCCCGCCAATTCATCGTCCCAGTCGCTATAGAGCTGGCTGAACCCCGGTGAGGCAATTGATACATAGGTTGGCGTGTCTGCTGGCAAGCTGGAAAGAACCCCAAAGACATCAAAAGATCCGTCGTTATTGATGTTCAATCTATCGTAGGTGGGTGCATAGTTACGATCCCGGTATCGCAGGGCTGGTTGTGCCTGATCCGGAGACAGCGTGAAAAACTCCACAACCTGATCATTGCCAGCGGTTGCCTCTGATGTACGCACCGAATTGGGAACTGACCGGTCCAGATCCTGCCGCAGTTGAAAGAAGGCTGCTTCGCCCTGTTGCACCCAGGCCGCGCGTTGCTGGGTGTCTACTATGGCTGAATAGCGGTTACCGATCAGTGGGCCGACGACCGCCACCAGAATACCGATGATCACGATCACGATAATCAGTTCAACCAGCGTAAAACCGGGTTGGCGAATGCGTTTCGGGTTTATGGACGTCATCACATTAACAGCCCTCATCCCAGTAGCTGGTTCGATAGCCGGTGAGCTGAACCGTCTGGCCGCGAGGGTCTGACGCGGTAACGGTAATTCTGGCGATGCGGGGCGTACAACCCGCCGTATTCGACAGTGTACCCAGTGTTAGGCCCGTGCTGGTATCGACATCAACCTGAACGCGGTAGCTCGACAAACCGGGCAGGGCGTTCCCCAGCCGGTCGCGAATACCGGGGGCGAGCCCGTCATCGTTGTCGGAATCAAAGCCGTTGTAGTCACAGAGGTTATCCCAGAGTCTGCGGTCGTAACCACCGTCAGATTCGGCAGCCGGGCAGACGTTAGGGCTGGTTACTGTATCGTCAATGCGCGGATCGTCGTCACCGTCGAAGAACGACTGGCTCATGACTTCACTCAGCGTACTTTGTGCCACCAGGTTTGCCTGGCTGCGCAGCATGGGGTCGACATTACTGACCGTTAGGAAACCCAGGCTCTGCAGAATGGCCGTTGCAGCGATGCCGATTACCACGATGGAAATAACCAGCTCGATCAGCGTGACCCCGCTTTGTGAACGAAGTTTCTGATAATGGGGCGCCTTGGGTTTCATGCTACTGCACCGCCACATAACCAGTGGCTCCATCAAGCCGTAAGGTGGTCGCCGGTGTTAAACCAACAATCTGAGTGCCACTGGGTACCGGATTCGCGGGCAGACTGGTGCAATCGCCCGCTGTGTTGCTTCGGTATAGCCGACCGGTTGGTGTGAAGATAAGCCGTTCGAGGGTGGTACTGGTCAGGGTTCCCATTAGTTGAGTCGCTTCGCCTGGTGCTGCAACGGCTGTAATAAAATTCAGGGGCGCTGCGCAGCCGGCACCACTTGAGCCGGTGCTTTGGCAGTCGTCATCTTGCCAGACGTTCCAGCCGGTGGTGGTGATGCGGAATTCGAGGGTGCATTGGGTAGTTGTGGCGCGGTTGCGGGTGTAGGTTAGAGCGGAAATTAATTGAGTTCGTGTACTCGCATTATCAAATGAGGAAAGATTGAACAACCTTGGAATAGTAGTCGCAGACAAAATGCTTATTAGTAGCACTATTACAACTAACTCTACCAGAGAAAAGCCATTCTCCATTTTAAGTCTACTCGTAGTGCGCTGTTCACTCATTGCTTAACTGTCCACTTAGGGTGACGATAAACGAAAAAGTCCTTAGGATTTAAGCTTGTGATAGGGCTAGTGACAATACATTACCAAGCATATTGTTATTTGGAGGAGGCTTAGTGAAGAGCAGTCTATGTGTGAACACTCACTATTGTTCATGAGATTATCTACCTCTGTCTTATGAGGTAGATAATCAGCTTTTGTGACTCATGATCTATTTACAGCTAAAAAACGCCGTAGTTTACCAGTCGATTACCGATGCATCAGCCGTTGCGGAGCCGACCGTTGCGGTACATGTCCGTGTCTCTCCTGTAACACCTTCATCTGGAGTCGGTCCTGTCCAGCTGTCTGCTGCGTCTTCTGTAAGTATGGCTGCTGCCATTGCGGTGCAGGTTAGATCTGCTGTTTCTATTGCATCGCCATTTCCAACAAGGCCTGCTGAATAATTGATAGAGGCGGCTGATGCTAGTGCCCCTGCAGCACCCTCAGCTGCGGCTTGTTCTGCATCGCCACTTAAATCGATAAATCTAGGAAGAGCTACCGCAGATAGCAATCCTAAGATGACAATGACAATAATAAGTTCAATCAGCGTAAAACCTTTTTGTTGCTTCATAGTCAGTTTCCCAATGTCAGTAAATATGCCTGTCTTACTTCTACCCTTCTTTCGTTAGGTATAAGCCAGAACCGTGCCAAAGAATTAAATCCGGTTCGTATTTCTACTCACTTGGCCATTCCATGGGGTCCAGAATGAGACTTGGCTCTCAATATTGGCGAGTCTATGCGGTTTTTTTGGCGTTGCAAGACTGGTATCGCGATTTCTTGTGTGTTTACGACAAAGATTTGACGTGGCTTGGGTTAATCCCGGGAAGTTAGGTTGGTGGAGGTTCAAATGTGACGTTTGACGTCAGTGCTCCGGTAAAAGGGCTGCGTCCTGTAGCGGCAGGTGCAACCCTTAGTACGATCATCTTCCTCGGCGTAACTGATGCCCCTGACGATGGTGGCTGATGGTTAGTATCGTGTAGTCACTGTCTGCCGTCTGGAACCGGGGTGCTGGGGTCACCGTCTGCTGCGCCTTCGAGCATGGGGACGAGTGCTTCCAGTGCGACCGGTATGGACACCAGGGAAACCCGGGCAAGGGCTGCTACCGGCAGATCGCCGAGAAATACCTCGCCCCCGGTTTCATAGACTCGAAGAAACTGACGGCTGGGTTCGGCCAGGACGTCCTGCATACCGGCGTCGGTAACGTAGTAGATCAAGACATCAGCATCCATAACATCCAGCTGTTCGGTCGACAGGTTTATGACGAAGTCGTTTTCTCCGGTCAGCTCGTTCATGGCCGGGGTTTCGGTGAACCCCATTTCGTAAAGGAACTGGGCTCTCACATCATAGGTGGTATAGGCAAAGGGCTGACGGTGTTCTTGCCTAAAGCTGCCGATGATCGCCGTTTTGCCATGTCATTCAGTATGAGCCGCGGCGATTTCCGTAAGCCTGTCTGTGATCGCTGCAATCTGGCGCTCGGCATTGGCCTCCTCGTCAACGGCCCGCGCCGCGATAAGGGCGCGTTCATCCCAGGGTAATCCATAATCACTCGCTACCACCGGCGCAATCAGGCTCAGCATTTCATACTCCTCACTATCGATCCCTGAGTAGAGTGCAATGATGACATCCGGTCTGGTGGCCGCAATGGCTTCGAAATCCAAATCGCCCTCCAGTACCACCGGTTCCGAGGTCAGCAAATGCTCAGCACAGGGCCCGGCGGTATACTCGAAGCCATCCATTGCCCGCCATTGGCGTACGGTGACCGGAGAGACCCCAAAGGCCAGAAGATTGCCGATGCCGCCAAAGTCGATGCTCGCGATGCGTTCGGATTTATTTTCAATGACGGTGGTTCCGAATTTGTGCTCGATGGTGAGCGGAAAGTCCTCGGAAAAAGCCGGGGAAATTAGAGCACATGCCAGGGCGATCAGACTTGTGGGCAAACGCGAAATTGCTACGGCTGTTCTCATTAGTCATTCCTTATTGATTCTGGGCAATTCACCACAGCACACCGCTGGGATCGGTCAACGTGAACTCGTGCATGCCCCGGGGCGGTTTGCCAGATAGAAACGACATGGCTGTTAAAATCCCTGGCGGGGATAAAGGCTTTGATTTTCTGCATCGTCATGATCATTTTATCCGGCTACTTGAGGGTGTCAGCCAGCACCGGCACCAGTTCATCCAGGGCATAGTTGAGGCTCAGTGGGCTGGAGAAAGACAAAGCAAAGCGCAGTTGAGGCGTTAAGATCAATTCTCGGCCATCCTGATGTGCTAGCAGTGTTCTGCGCAAAGGCAAGATGTCATCGGATTCAAGTTCGCCCCAAAACCAGACCAGCAAATCAACATCGAGCAGGTCAAAACGTTCGAGACTGAAGGTGGTGTAAAAAGCATCGCCGGCTTGTTCGTCGTAGATCCCGGGAATAACAAATCCCAGCTCGGTAAAGAAGCGGCTTCTGGGTTCACCGCTGGCAAAGGCACCAGCCTGGCCATTCGAATAGTAAGCCGCCGCGACCGTATTGCCCTCAAATTCCGGGTGTTGTTCCCGGGCCTGTTCAAACCGATTCTTGATGTCTGCTATCAGGGTATTCGCCTCGTCGACTTTGCCTACAGCGCGACCGATGATGCGCGTCTGCTCTTCCCAGGGCGTGGCATAGTCGACATAGTCTGCCGGTTGCAGAACGGTGGGGGCGATCAGTGACAACCGGTCGTATTCTTCACGGGTGGTTCCAGCGTAGATGCCGATGATCAGATCCGGCTCCAGCTCGGCAATGGCTTCGTAATCGAGCGGTCCGCTGCCCAGTGCGACCGGCTCTGCATCACCGGCAGCGGCCTCTGCCCAGGGCCAGATGCCATGGGGCACTGGTAAAGCCCAGGGTCGAACGGCAATGGGCGCTTTGCCCAACGCGAACAGATCATCCTGCTCGGTGTAACCGACCGAGACGATGCGCTGAGGCTCGGAGGTTACCGTCGTTTCACCAAACTTGTGTTCGATGGTTACCGGGAAGTCTTCCGCAGAGGTGACTCCCAACAATACAAAATAAGTTATTACAGCCAATATGCTGTGTTTCATTGAATGCTCTCCTTGTTTCCAAACCGGTGACGAGCACCCAATCCAGACAATAATTTATGCGAATACTATTGATAATTAGTATCATTAACAAGTCTGGAGGGTGGGTCTTTGAGTAATCGTCAGGAGGGCGGGGTACTGGAGCTAATGTCCAGGCAGTATTGCGCGCAAAGGCGACTGCTTATGCTGGCCAGGTGATGGGCGAATGGCGGGGTTCAGGTGGGTTGGGTGGGCCGACCAGTCGAGGGCGACCTCACCCGGGAACCGGATGAGGTCTGTTGTCATTTAGCGGTTTGCTTGTCTGAACCGTTCGATCAGCTGAGCAGTCGAACTGTCATAGCCATCCGTATTGCCTGACTCAAGGGCTTCAAACACGCTGTTACCCAGTACCTTGCCAAGCTCAACGCCCCACTGATCGAAGCTGTTGACGCCCCAGATAACGCCTTGCACATACACCTTGTGTTCGTACAGGGCTATCAGTGCGCCCACCACCTGTGGCGTAACCTGTTCAAATACCAGGCTGTTGCACGGGCGGTTGCCGGGTACCACCTTGTGCGGTACCAACTCGGCTATTGCGGCCGCATCAAGGCCTTTTGCCTTCAGCTCAGCGGTAACCTCGGCTTCGGTTTTCCCTTCCAGCAACGCCTGTTGCTGGCCAAGATAGTTGGCAAACAACCAGGGGTGATGATCGGCCACCGGGTTGTGGCTTTTCAGTGGCATCAGAAAGTCGGCCGGGATCAGGCGGGTACCCTGATGCAACAGCTGGTGGTAGGCGTGCTGGCCATTGGTGCCGGTACCGCCCCAGATAACCGGCCCAGTGCTCCAGCCAACCGGGCGGCCATCCTGAGTCACGGCCTTGCCGTTGGATTCCATATCGACTTGCTGCAGGTGCGCCGGCAGGTCTTTCAGGCTCTCGTCGTAACTGAGTACCGCATGGGATTCAGCCCCCATAAAGTTGTGGTACCAGACGCCCAGCATGCCCAGGATGACCGGAACATTGTGCTCAAGGCCGGTGGTGCGAAAATGCTCGTCCATTTCATGGGCGCCGCTGAGCATTTGTTCAAAATTATCGAACCCGATCACAATGGCCTGAGCCAGTCCAATGGCCGACCAGAGCGAGTAGCGACCGCCGACCCAATCCCACATCGGAAACATATTAGCCTCGTCGATGCCGAATTCAGTCGCGGCCTTGATGTTGGTGGAAACAGCAACGAAGTGGTGTTTTACCTGCTCCGGCTTACCGCCTTGCTGGAAAAACCATTCGCGTGCCGCTTCAGCGTTTTTCAGGGTTTCCAGGGTGTTAAAGCTTTTTGAGGCCACCACAAAGAGCGTTGTTTCCGGGTCGAGATCCCGACAAACACTGGTAACGTCGGTGCCGTCGATGTTGGCGATGTATTTAAGATCGTAACCGTCTTGCCAGTAGGGCTTCAACGCATCGGACACCACTTTCGGGCCGAGGTAGGAGCCACCGATGCCGATGTTGACAATGGTGCGCAGCTTTTTACCGGTGTGGCCGGAAAAAGCACCACTGTGAACCGACTCGGCAAAAGCCTTCATTTTGTCCTGAGTAGCATTGACCGTCTCGTTAATGTCTTCGCCGTTCACCCTGATAGGGCGCTGGCTGCGATTACGCAACGCAATGTGCAGGGCGGGGCGGTTTTCGCTGCGGTTGATTACCTCGCCATTGAACATGGCCTCAATGGCTTCCGGCAATTTAGCCAGCCGGGCCAGCGCCATCAACTGGTTCATGGTCTCGTCGTTTACCCGGTTTTTGGAATAGTCGAGCTCGATTCCGGCGGCATGCTCTGTCATGCGGGGGCCGCGTTGCGGGTCTTCGGCAAAGAGGTCGCGCATGTGCACATCGGCGATGGTGGCTTTGTGTTCTTCGAGTTTTTTCCAGGTTGCCAGTTGGGTCGGATCGTAAGCCATAAGTCGTTTCCCGATTGTTTTTGTGGGTTAGGGTTAATAAGAATGCATGGAGGATAGGTTGGGCTGTGGTGAAACGATACCAACCAAACCGTAAAATAATTATGTAATTTAATTACAAAATGACGGGAAAAACCACCGATTGGTGAAATTTTGTGACACTTCTGAGCTGGGAGGTTGTCGTGCAGGCCGCTGGGTAAGCCTATCCGGGGTCGGCGTGAATCCGTCAATGGCGGTACGTCTGGTCCGGCACCCCGGTCTCGGGCCTAGGCCGCAGCATCCATGCTGCGGACTTCCCCGGATAGGCTCACCCAGCAGCCTGCACTTAATTTGCTACAGCTTGCTCTCAGGCCAACTGAACAGGCAGGGCGTTACTGGTGTGGCTGACGGTGTTGTCGTCGTTCATGTAGAGCATGCGGGGTTTGAAGGTTTCGAGTTCGGCTTCGGAGAAGTTGGCGTAGGCGCAGATGATGACGGTATCGCCGACGCTGGCTTTGTGCGCGGCGGCGCCGTTGACCGAAATCATGCCGCTGTTGTCTTCACCGCGAATGGCGTAGGTGGTGAAGCGTTCGCCGTTGGTAACGTTGTAAATCTGGATCTGTTCGAATTCGCGGATGCCGGCCATATCGAGCAAGTCGCCGCCAATGGCGCAGGAGCCTTCGTAGTTCAGTACCGCATGTGTGACCTTGGCCTTATGCAGCTTGGCCTTGAGCATGATTAATTCCATAGCGCACCTCGTATGAAACTTCCGGTCAGTATCAGGCGTGATCCGGGAGCGGGGTTTTATCGGAAACTGTAATTGGACGCAGGTTGCCTAACGATCTACCTGAACGTTGTCGATCAGCCGTGCCTTGCCCAGGAAGGCCGCCGCCAGGATGACCAGCTCATGGTCTTCGTCAGTGGCAGGTTCCAGGTCGATGCGTCGGCTGATGTTGAAATAGTCCGGTGTAAAGCCGGCATTGTGCAGGGCTTCCTTGGCGGTACGAGTTACCTTGGCGAAGTCATGCTCACCCTGCTCAATGGCTGCCTTGGCGTTGCACAGAATGCGGTACAGAGCCGGCGCCTGTTCGCGTTCGCTGGCGGTCAGGTAGTTGTTGCGTGAACTGTGGGCCAGGCCATCGTCGGCACGGCCGGTATCGACACCTATCATCTTAATGGGCAGAAAGAGATTGCTGACCATGGTTTTCAGCACGGTGAACTGCTGGAAATCCTTAAGGCCGAAGACGGCACAGTCCGGTTGTACCTGATTGAAAAACTTCAGCACAATGGTCGCCACACCAACGAAGTGCCCCGGGCGGCTGGCACCACAGTGCAGAGTAGTGATCTTGTCGACACTGACCCGGGTCAGATCCGGCTCCGGGTACATGACCGCCTTGTTTGGGGTGTACAGCAGATGGCACCCTTCGGCAATCAACTTCTTGGTGTCTTCTTCCAGAGTGCGCGGGTAGCCGGAGAGATCTTCGTTTTCGCCAAACTGAGTCGGGTTGATGAAGATGGACGCAACAACGATGTCGGCGTGCTCCCGGGCGCTCTTGATGAGCCGCATATGGCCCTCGTGCAGGTTGCCCATGGTGGGCACCAGCGCCACGCGTTTACCGTCTGCCCGCAGGTCGGCGAGGGCAGTGCGAAGGTCGTCGAGAGTAGCAACGATTTTCATAACAGAGTCACTCAGGGTCAGTTACAGAGCCGGGTAGGCCGGGTAGTAGGGTGCCTAGCGACAGGCGCCTAGTCGAAGGCGTGCTCCGGGCCGGGAAAAGCGCCGGATTTCACCTCTTCAATATAACGGGTAACCGCATTGGCCAGGGTGTTGGGTTCGGCCATATAGTTCTTCACAAACTTTGGCAGACGGTGCTGGGTGAAACCCAGCATGTCGTAGCTGACCAGTACCTGAGCATCGGTCACGTTGCCGGCGCCAATGCCGATTACCGGAACCGGAACGGCGTCGGTAATGGCACGGGCCAAATCAGTCGGTACGCATTCCAGCAGCACAAAATCGGCACCGGCTTCTACCAGGGCAATGGCATCGTTGATCATGGTCTGGGCGGCCGCTTCATCGCGCCCCTGAACCTTGTAGCCACCGAATTTGTTAACCGACTGGGGCGTTAACCCAAGATGCACGCAGGTTGGGATGCCAGCACGACTGAGCGACACGATGCAGTCGGCAAGCCAGGCGCCGCCCTCGAGTTTGACCATATGCGCTCCGGCCTGCATGAGCTGGCCGGCACTGGCCTGGCACTGGTCAACAGTTGAATAACTGTTGAACGGCAGGTCGGCAATGAGCAGGGCGCCCTGGTTGCCGCGAGCTACGGCGGCGGTGTGGTACACCATCTGTTCCAGTGTGACCGGCAGGGTAGAGGATTGGCCCTGAACCACCATGCCCAGTGAGTCACCGACCAGCAGGGATTCGACGCCCAGGGTAGAGAACATCTGCGCAAAAGAAGCGTCATAGGCGGTGAGCATGCTGAATTTCTGGCCGTCGGCGACGAGCTGTTTCAGGGTGGCTACCGTGTGATTCTTCACCATCGGGGCTCTCTCGATCGGTTAGGTGGGGGCGAATGGTTGCGATTTGAGGGGGCTAAGTCAAGCCGGTGTGATGGTATGCCGTGTTTTGGCGCTGTTCAGCGGTTTTGCCGCCACGGTTTACCCGCTATTTGGGGTTTCGGGGTGCTATTGTTGAATGGCGGTTGGCAATGCGCCTACAGGCGGCTTATTGCCTGGTCCCGGGTGTGTTCCAGCCAGTGAGTCAGAGGCTGATGTCTGAGAACCAGATCAGGGGCAATGTCGGCCAGCGGGCGGATGACGAACGCCCGTTCGTGCGCTCTGGGGTGCGGCAGCGTTAGAGCGGGGTCCTCGGATGTAACGTTCTGGTAACAGATGATGTCGAGATCGAGCGTGCGTGGACCCCATCGTACCTGGCGTTCACGGCCGAAGTGATGCTCGATCTGATGCAGGGCATCGAGTAGCGGGCGGGGTTCGAGCCCGGTGGTGATTTCGCAGACGGCATTCAGATAGTCCGGCTGGTCGGCCGGGCCGCCGATGGCAGCGCTGCGGTACCAGGGCGAGACCTGCAGCACCCGGGTGCCGGGCAAGGCATCGAGTTGTTCCAGTGCGCCATCGAGCGTCTCGGCACTGACGCCGAGATTACTGCCCAGCGCAATGTAAGCACGATGTTCCAGCGGTGCAGCAGGCATTCGTCAGAACCTCAGGGAGCCGATCAGGAGGCCGACTCGCCACGGTTCTGCGGTGGCCGACGGCGACGGCGACGTCGCGGGCGGTCACTGGCTGCTTCGCTGGCCATATCGCGGCGAATATCCGGGTTTTCAGTCTGGTAGTCGGTCCACCACTGGCCCAGATCGCCGGTTTTCTCTCCGGCACTTTCTCTCAGCAGCAGGAAATCGTAGGCGGCACGGAAACGGGGGTGGCTGGCGACTTGCTCAGCGCGTTTCGGTGTGCGTTTGGGCAAGCGCAACTGGAGCTCCCAGATCTCTTTCATCGGGATCGAGAACCGCTTGGGAATGGCGATGGATGAAATCTGATGCGCGACTATCTTACCCATGGCCTGCAACCAGGCAGGTTGCTCCGGCGTGCCCATGTTGATGCTGTGCTCGGCTTCTTCACGAACCGGAGGCCACAGCAGAGCTGCATACAGGAAGGCGGGGGTAACGGGCTTGCCGCGATTGATGCGATCGTCGGTATTAACCAGCGCTTGCTCTATGAAGGCGTCGTAATAGCCGTCGGTGGAGGCTTTCAGTGCGGCGTGCGTCGCCGGTAACAGGGGTTCAACCAGGTTGTACTCACGCATCAGGCGCCAGGTGGCCAGGCCGTGCCCGGACATCAGCATTTTGATCACTTCGTCGAACAGACGCGCCGCCGCCACGTTGCTGAGCAGCGGTGCCAGCTCGGGAATCAGGTCGCCGGTGCGGGGTTCTATGCTGAAGCCAAGTTTGGCCGCAAAACGAACCGCGCGCATCATCCGTACCGGGTCTTCACGGTAGCGGGTTTCCGGGTCGCCGATGATGCGCAGTACCTTGTTTTCCAGGTCATTCATGCCCGAGCCGTAGGCTTTCAGGGTGAAATCTTTGGGGGTGTAGTACAGGGCATTGACGGTAAAGTCGCGACGTTCGGCGTCTTCTTCGAGTGAACCGTAGACGTTATCGCGCAGCAACAGGCCTTCGTCGGACTGTTTTTGCAGATGGTTGTCGTTGTTGTCGTCGGTACGGCCACGAAAGGTGGTTACTTCAATGATTTCGCGACCAAAGGTGACGTGGACAATGCGAAAGCGACGGCCAATCAGGCGGGAATTGCTGAACAGCTTGCGCACCTGCTCGGGCGTGGCGTCGGTGGCGACGTCGAAATCCTTGGGTTTCAGGCCGAGTTGCAGGTCGCGCACGCAGCCGCCGACCAGGTACCCTTCGTATCCGGCATTTTGCAGGCGATACAGCACTTTCAAAGCGGTATGGTTGATGTCTTTCCGGGATACGCGGTGCTCGTCCCTCGGGATTGTACTCAACTCGGTGCTGTTCGTTTTTTGCGGTAACCAGCGTTTGATCCAGTCCACTACCATGGTTTGCACATGATCTCGCATTGTTCAAAGAGCGCGCAGTTTAGCGGAAGCAGCCATCATTCTCTATGCCTTGCGCCCGTCAATATGTCCATTTGATGGCTAAAATCGGCCTGATGGCGCGAAATAGCGCTGAATAGACAAGGTTAAGGACGAATGCTGGCATTGGACTTGAAGATGTGAGGCGTCGCAGGCAGAACTAAAGAGGGTGTGTTCAGGGATAGGGTAGGACTACGAGCGGCCGGCACGAGGCCGGCTCTAGCAGCGTGACGAAGCATCACGATCTGAACCTGCATACTGAAACAGGTGAGTGGGGCTTATTATTCTTGATGTCTGGGGATCTTGATGCCCCCATGACCTTACACTGTCATTTGTTTTCTTATTATTAGTGTCGTTTATTGTTTTTGTTGTTAGCAGCTGACAATGGTGTTTGCCCGTTTGTTAATGCTACCCCCTTGTTGTTGTTTTTGGGTGGGGGTTGCTTGTGGTTGCCCGTTGTTGTTTTTGTTAATGGGCCGATCTTCTCTTGCCCGTTAGATATTGCAGGTGCTGTGCCATCTTTAGAAAATCGTTATAAAACAAGGGGTTAAAAAATACTGATCAAAATGTAAGCAATTTGTCAGCGGTCCGTCAGCGTTGTTTGTTACCGTAAGTGTCAGAGTTGTTACGTGCGTAAGGCTATGTAACAACGCTGAAGGCGGCAGGACGGTTTACTGGCGGAATGGCGGAGTGTTACTGGGTGGTTGTGCTGGCGGAAGAGGCGGTGCTGCCTTTCTTTGGGCGGGGGATGCCCAGGCGCTGGCGACGCTCCCACAGGCACTTGCGGCTGATGCCGAGCTTTTGCGCCAGCTCGGTTTCCGACATGCCCTCCTGGTGTTCGAGCACGAAATGCTGGAAATAGTCTTCCAGTGACAGATCGTCTACGTCCTGTGAGTGGCTGTTAATGCCGGATGAGGCGATGGGGGCTTCTTCGCTGACCAGGGTGTCCGGTATTTTCCAGTCTTCCTGGTCGAGGCCCATTTCATCGAGGGTGATTTCGCCGCCTTCGCTGAGAATGAGGGAGCGTTGTATGGCGTTTTCCAGTTCGCGCACGTTGCCGGGCCAGTCGTAGTGCAACATGGCATCGCGGGCGTCTTTCGAGAGCAACACGGGCCCATCGAGTTTGAGCCGCCGTGCGTGCTTGGCAATGAGGTGTTCGGCAATTTCAACGACATCCTGTCCGCGCTCGCGCAGCGGCGGCAGCGTTACTTCAATGACTTGCAGCCGGTAATACAAGTCTTCCCGGAACCGGCCTTCCTTGACCAGTTGCTTGAGATTGCGGTGGGTGGCCGCGATCAGCCGGACATCAACGGTGCGCGAATTCACCGAACCGACCCGGCGTACTTCGCTTTCCTGAATCACTCGCAGCAGCCGTGCCTGGGCTTCCATCGGCAACTCACCAATCTCGTCCAGAAACAGGGAACCGCCCTCGGCGGCTTCAACCAGACCCTGGCGTGCGGCTGTTGCACCGGTGAAGGCGCCTTTCTCGTGACCAAATAGCTCCGACTCGATCAGGCTTTCGGGAATGGCCGCGCAGTTGACGCTGATCATCGGCTGATCGTGACGGGGGCTGTGCTGGTGGATGGCGCGTGCAGCCAGTTCCTTGCCGGTACCGGACTCGCCGTGAATCAGAACGGTGATATCGGCCGGTGCGACGCGGCGGATTCGATGGTAAAGACGTTGCATGGAGTCGCAGCTGCCGACCAGGTCGCCCAGAGTACTGTGGGGCTGGTGGTGGCTGGCTTCGGGTTGGCTGTCGCCCGATTCATGCTGCACCCGCTGCTGGCGGTGGGTGCTGACAATGCGGCCGACGGTACGCACCATTTCCTCGTGATCAAACGGCTTGGCGATGTAATCGACCGCGCCCATTTTCATCGCATCGACAGCGGAGCGCATGCTGGCGTAACTGGTCATGATCAGGACCGGAACGTCGCCGGCCATATCGATCAGGTCGGTACCCGGTGCGCCGGGCAGTCGCAAATCGGTGATGATCAGGTCGAACCGGCCCAGGTCGTGCTGACTGGCTTCGGTGACCGATTCGGCTTCTATGACCTGGTATTGATGACGTTCCAACAGTCGTTTCAGGGCTGAGCGGATAATGCTCTCATCTTCAACTACCAGAATGTCACTCATGTCTGACCTCCGTCACGGCCTGGTCTGTTACCCGGGCCATGGAATGTGTCGTACTGCGTTGTGTGCCGGATCGGCCGCGATGTGCTGTCGATCCCGACGCGCCGGGCCTGATCGCTGCCCTGAAGTCTACATGGGCAGGCTTTCAAGCCGTGGTACGCTGTGTTCAGGGTGTTACCTGAGGTAACAGCCGATGTAAGGGTAACCGAATTGTGAACCGAGTGCCAATGCCCTCGGCAGCAAACGCCGGGCTGTCCACGGCCATATGGCCGTAGTGTTCTTCGACAATGGTATAGGCCAGAAACAGGCCTAGCCCGGTGCCTTTGCCGACCTCCTTGGTAGTGAAGAAGGGGTCGAAAATGTGATCGACAACGTCGGCTGCAATACCGGTTCCGCGGTCGATGACTTCAACCACAGCACTCTCTACTTCGGCTTCTGCCCGCACCCGTATCACCTCGCCATCGGGGCTGGCATCCCGGGCGTTGCCAAGCAGATTGATGAATACCTGGCTCAGACGCTGTGCCTCGCACAGTACGGTCAGGTCATCGGCAACCTCATTCACAAAGATCACCCGCTGCGCATCGCGCGACAGGGATAACAGGTCGATGGCGTCCTGCACCACCTGGCGTAAAGGGTAAGGTTGATGGTCGGCCTTGCCGTCGCCCTGGCCGGCATGCGCGAAGTTGACCAGCGAGCGTACAATTTTGGTCACCCGACCAGCCTGTTCCCGAATCTGATCGGCGATCACCTGTTGCTCGGCCGGGTCGGTCACGTATTTCAGGTCCTGAGCGAGGCAGTCGATACCGGTGATGGGGTTGCCGATTTCATGGGCAACGCCGGCGGCCAGACGACCAATTGACGCCAGGCGCTCGGAATGGACCAGTTCCGATTCCAGCAACTTATGCTCGGTTTCGTCTTCAAGCAGAATGACAGTGCCTTCGAGCGGCTCGTCGCGGCGTTGCATCTGGGCGCTGCGATGCAGACTGAACCAGCGCTTACCCCTCCCATCCGCATTGGGCTGTTCTACGGTGAGCTTGTTGGACTGGCCCTTGAGAAAGCTGTCGAGCAGGTCGTACCAGTTGGCGGGCAAGGAATCGAGGCGGGCGCCAATGGCTTCGGCCTCAGTAATGCCGGTCATGTCGGCCATGACCCGGTTCCACAGCAGTATTTCTCCGTCACTGGCCAGCGAGCAGACGCCGATCGGCAAGTTATAGAGCGTTTCACGGTGGTGTCGGCGCAGCCGGTCGAGTTCGGCGGCCATGCCGGTTAACTGATGGTGGTAGCCATCGAGCCGTTGCTCGAAAAAGTAGATGTCATCCCGTTCGGCACGCCCGCCTTGCTCGTATGGCAGATAGCGGGCGACCAGGGCCTGGGCGACGCTCGGGCCCATCAGCCCCGATAAGTTGGCCTCAATGGTGTCGCGCAGGCGGCGCAGGGCATAAGGGCGGTATTCGCCGAGCGGAAAGCCCAGCGTTTTCAGTGCTCGCTTAACTTCACGTTCCGCCATGATGCGCCCCAGTGGGCGACTCAAGGTTTCGATGAATTCGGTTACATTGCGCGCTTTCAGCGGCAGGCGATGGCGCCGGTCGACCGAAGTGATGACGCAGGTTTGGGCGGCATCTTTCTCCTCCTTGCTGGTGCGAGTGAGCAGCGAGACCAGCACGAATGTCAGCGTATTGATACCCAGCGACACCAGGGTGGTCAAAGACCAGTGGTCGGCTTCCAGGGCGAAGCCCATGCGCAGTTGGGTGCCGAGCGACAGGCTTTCGGCCAGCATGGGTATGGCCAGGCTTGCGGCCCAGACCAGCAAGCCCAGTGTTAACCCGCTGACAAACCCCTGGCGGTTGGCCCCGGCCCAGAACAGCAGACCCAGAATGCCTGGCAATAACTGCAGCAGGCCGGTAAAGGCGGTAATACCCAGGGAGGTGAGGTTCTGCACCTGGTTGAGCAACAGATAGAGCGCGTAGGACAGACCGATGACCACACCGATCAGCAGGCGGCGTACCCACAGCAGCCAGCGGTAAACATCGGCACTGAAGCTCGGTTTGTAAAACGGCAATACCAGATGATTCATCGCCATGCTGGCCATGGAGATCGACGCCAGCACGGTGATGCCGGCGGCGGCCGACAAACCACCCAGGTAGGCCAGCCAGGTCACCCAGGGTTTGTCGAGCAGCAGCCCAATCGACAGCGAAAAGTACTCCGGGCTGACGGTCGACCCGAGCGACTGACCAGCCCAGAGAATGGGCATCACTGGCAGTGCCATCAGCAACAGATAGATGGGCATGGCCCAGCTGGCCATGCGCAACCGCGACAGATTGGAGGTTTCCCGGAACAACAGCTGGAACAGGTGCGGCAATACCAGCGGCGCGGAGACGAACATCAACAGCAGCGAAAACCACTGCACCGGCTGCAGCGGAGGCGTTTGAAACTGGGGCTCGAGTGCCAGCTGTGACCAACGGGAAATGCCCGGCCAGCTGCCGAACACTTCCAGCGCAGCAACGGCGCCAATCACCAGAAACGCCACCAGTTTGAACAGCGATTCAAACGCCAGCGCGAACATCAGCCCCCGGTGCTTTTCGGTGGGGGCGATATCGCGGGCACCAAACAGAATGGAGAATGCCAGTAGGATCAGACAGATCAGCAGGGCCAGTGGCCAGGCCATGGTGTTCGGGTCGAGCAGGGTGATGGTGTCGGTAATGGCCTGAATCTGCAGCGCCAGCATGGGTAACATGGCCAGTACCACGCCCAGGGTGGTCAGAAACCCAACCCAGCGGCTGCGGTAGCGAAAGGCAAAGAGGTCGGCCAGGGAGGCCAGCTGGTAACTGCGCGACAGATCATGAATGGGCCGCAGTATGATGGCCGAAAACACCAGGGCAATGGCGAGACCCAGATAGAGGGCGAGGTACCCGTACCCCAGGTGGTAGGCAAGGCCTACGCTGCCATAAAAAGCAAAGGCACTGCAGTAAACCCCCAATGCCAGCAGGTAGACCAGCGGATGGCGGGCCAGGTTTTGGGGGATCCAGCCGCGCTCTGCGCAGTAGGCCGCCAGAAACAGCAGTAATAAATACCCGAGACTGACGCTGATAAGGAGTTGCCAGCTAAAGCCCATTAGCGCCGACTCCGCAGATATTCAGCCAGTGCATTGACTGCGATCAGGCCTGTCCAGATCAGGAAGGGCAGATACCACAGCTGCACCGTCCCGGAGCCATCCAGTGAGAATGGCAGCAAGAGGTAGAAGGGTAAAATGAACAGCTTGAGTAATAACGACAGTGACATGGGTCGCCCGCCCGAGAATGCGGGCGTTATCCTACCCTTACAGCGGCCAGAATTTAAGCAGCGACTGAAGAATTCCCGCCCGGGGGCGGGTGGGGATCAGTCGGGGTAGGTTTTTTTAATGGCAATAATGTCATCGAAATGAGCCAGTACTATGTCGACCAGGGCCGGATCGAACTGCTTGCCGCGTTCCCGTTCGATGAGAGCCCGGGTTTCCTCGTAGGACCAGGGCGCCTTGTAGCAGCGAGCGCTGGTGAGCGCATCGAACACGTCCGCCAGGGCCGTTATGCGGCCTTCAATGCTGATTGAATCGCCCTGTTTGCCATGGGGGTAGCCGGTACCATCCCAGCGTTCGTGGTGGTCCAGAGCGATCAGCGCACCGACTTTGAGAATGGATTTTTCCGACTGGTGCAGCAGGTCGTAACCGATCTGCGAGTGGGTTTTCATGATTTCCCACTCCTCTGCATCCAGAGGGCCGGGTTTGTTAAGTACCTGGTCGGGTATGCCTATTTTGCCCAGGTCGTGCAGGGGAGCCGCTTCGCGGATTAGCTGCGCCTGTTGTTCTCCCAGCCCTGCTTTCAGTGCGATCAGTTCACTGATGTGTGACACCCTGCGCAGGTGCTGGCCGGTTTCCCGGGATCGATGCTCTACCGCATCGCCCAGAATAAAAACGATTTCACGCTGACTGTCTTCCAGTTCAGTGCGCAGGGACAGATTTTCAAAAGCGGTCAGGGCGTTCTGGCAAAAAACCTCCAGCAGGTGGCGTTCGATGGGACTCTGAGGTGTCAGGCCCTTGAGGAACAGCATGCTTAAATGCAGTTCGTTGGACCGGTATAGGCACAAATAGCCATTGTCCATGTACTGCGAGTGATACCCGAGTTCGGTGCTGTCGATAAAGGTGCGAACGCTGTCGGGCAGTAGCTGGGTAACCGGGACGCCCACCTTGCTGTGATAGGCACCGGTACCGGCGACGACGGTCAGCTTGCCGGCCTGTTCATGGGCGGCAATGCCCTCGCACTGAGCGTAGAGTGCATCTTCGTCGGGCGACAGTATCGCCGAAATCTGTTCGAGAATGCCCAGGGCAAAGTCGGTGAGGAAGGTTTTCTGCTGCAGGTGAATGGAGGCGCTGAGTATGCGTTCCAGGCCCTGCCGGCTGCGATCGAGCGCGAGGATGTCGCGGTAACTGCGTAAGCAGGAGTACAGCAAGGTATGCAGCTTGCTGCGCGTGAGTTCGGTTTTTTCCTTGTAATCGTTGATGTCGTAGTCGGCAATGATGGTTTCTTCCGGTGCCTGGCCTGGCTGGCCGGTGCGCAGCACAATACGGGTGAAGGTATTGTCCAGCCGGGTGCGAATGGTCTCTGCCAGATCCAGCCCGGCGTGGTCCGTTTCCATAACCACATCGAGCAGGCACAGGGCCGTATCCGGGTTGTCTCTCATCACCGCTTCGCCTTCGACACCGCTGTAGCTGTGCAGGAAGGCCAGCGGCCTGCCATCGAACCGGAAGTTGCGCAGCGCCAGGGTGGTGATGGCGTGTACTTCTTCGTCGTCGTCCACGATCAGCACCTTCCACGGCAACAGATGCTCCGGGTCTGAGGTGGTGCGTTCGCTCGCAAAGGTCAGTTTCTCGTTCATGTTGCGGTGTCCGGGGTTGGTGTTGGCTCCGGCGTGGCGCCTGCCGGTGAATAGGGGATGGTGATGATCAGCCTGCAACCCTGATGTGGCGGGCTGTCGAGCCGTATTTTTCCGTTCAGCTTACCGGTGACCAGATTAAAAACGATGTTCATGCCCAGGCCACTGCCACCACTGGAGCGGCGGGTTGTAAAAAACGGATCGAACATGCGTTTCTGGGTGTCGGGCCCCATGCCTTCTCCGTCGTCTTCATAAATCAGCTCCAGCGTCTTTTTCTGAACCCGGTTATAGAGTCGGATCTGACCCGGGCGGGTGCTGTCGTCGAACCCATGGAGCAACGAATTGATGATCAGGTTGGTAATGATCTGTGCCAGCGCTCCCGGCGTCAGTTGCAGGACAATATCAGGGTCGATCTCATTCAAGACCGTTATCGGCGTGTTTTTGTATTTTGGTTTCAGGCTGGCCAGAATTTCATCGACATAAACCTGCAGATTAATGTCGCGTTGTTCATCGCTGGTCTGATCCACCGCCACCTGCTTGAACGACCGAATCAGTTGCGCCGCCCGATCAAGGTTGCTCGACAGCAGCGTGCCGGTTTCCAGGCACTCATGAAAGAACCGTTCGAGGTCCGACTTGGTGAGCGTTTCATTCTCCAGCTCCCGCTGCGTCTGGCGGGCCTCTGAAGTCAGGTGGCTGGCGGCGGTTATGGAGACACCCAGCGGCGTGTTGACTTCATGGGCGACGCCGCTGACCAGATTACCCAGCGAAGCCAGCTTCTCACTTTGCAGCAGTTCATCCTGGGCGATCTGGAGTTTTTCGAGCGACTCGCTCAACTCGGTGTTGCTGCGTTGCAGCGCCTCGGTGCGCTCGCTCACGGTTGCCTCAAGCTCGGTTCGGTATTCGAGCAGTTCTTTTTCGTGCTCTATCAGGCGGTCGCGCTGATCGTTAAACGACTGATACAACCGGCCGATTTCATCCGACCGGGCTTCGAGAGAAGGTTCGCGCTGCACGATCCAGGTGGAGACATCACCCTTGGAAGTGCGATCGACAAAATCGGTAAACGCCTTGATCGGAACCGCGACGATGCGGTCAACCAGGGCATAGAGTCCAATCAGCAACAGAACGATGGCCAGCACCGCAGAGATAATAACGCCACCCAGCACCAGCCGAACCTGATTATCGATCAAGCTATCGTCGCTGCGCAGATAGATCCAGCCAATGACAGACTCAGAGTTATTAAACTCATGTACGACGGGCGTGCTGATGAAGAGGCTGTTGGCATCATTCCATTCAGTACGGTCACCACCCGGAGGCAGGTCGGTGAACGACATGTTGTTCAGATCGCCAAGGTTCAGGCTGATTTCGCCCTCTGCGCTGCGAACGGCTACGCCGGAGATATAAGGATCGCGCAGCAGGGCATTGGCGGCGCGGGTGACGCCGCTGTCGTCAAAGGCCCACATCGATTCCTGAATAATGGGCAGCATGTTGCCGAGTGAGGCGTCCACGTTCTGATTACGCAACCCCTCCATGGTCCGGTTGAGCGCGGAGTATTGCATCAAAATGGTCACCAGAATGGCGATGGCCACCCCAAACGTGATGTACAGCAGCAGACGGCGCGCCAGCGAAGCGTTTACAGTCATGAAACAGTGCAACCCCGAAGCAAAGTCTACCTAGCGTAAACCCGCATTCAGGTTCGCGCCAGCAAACAGGCGAGGAACGAATCAACGATTGCTTTTTTTATCCGGGTTAAAATTAGCGGGTTTGGTTTAGACGCGAATTTCATGCAGCTCACGCAGGTTGGCAGGAGACCATTGCCCGAGCGCCTCGGCAAGCATGCGCGCGGGCGTGTCGGCCTGAACATCAAGGCCGAGCCATGGCCAGAGCTGCATCAGGTTGGCTGTGGCCTGGTTGTTGTCCAGAGCCGGCGCAAAGTTCTGCTTGCTGAGCTTCTGACCGGCATGAACCAGCACCGGGAAATGCGCATGGTTCGGGCACTCATGACCCAGTGCCCGGTACAGCGCCCGCTGCCAGAAGGTGGAGCTGAGCAAATCGATGCCGCGCACGATGTCGGTCATCCCCTGATCGGCGTCGTCCACCACCACGGCCAGTTGGTAGGCAAACAGACCATCGCGCCGGCGAATCACGACATCGCCGTAGTCGCGCGCCAGAGCCGTTCGCTGTGGCCCCTGAAACAGGTCGGTAAAGGCATCGTCGATGTCGGGTGTCTGAAAGCGGATGGCGGCATCGGCCCGGGGCTGGCGACAGGCGCGGCAGGTGCCCGGGTAAACCGGATGCCCGGCCAGCTGCTTGCGGCTGCAGCGGCACCAGAACAGCTGATCCCGGTCGGCCAACACCTCGATGGCGTGGTGATAGACGTCATTGCGCTGGCTCTGGTACATCACCGGCGAATCCCACACCAGACCGTGGGCCTCAAGACTGCGCAGAATGTCATCGCTCGCCCCCGGCTGGGTTCTCGGTGGGTCCAGATCCTCGATGCGTAGCCACCATTCACCGCCATGGCGCCGGGCTTCGAGGTAGCTGACCAGCGCTGCCAGCAAAGAGCCCAGGTGCAGTGGCCCGGTGGGCGAGGGGGCGAAACGCCCGCGATAGCGAGGTGGCTGAGCCGTCATGCTGGCCTTGATCTCCGTTTAAAGACATTGGATTAGCGCGCTGGTATTGGACTGGGCGTTACCTATTCTGCATTATGCCCACGGTTTTCAGTCTTTGCAGGTAGCCGTTATGTCCGCCAACCGACTCGCCGATCGTACCCGACACATCGCGCCCTTTCACGTTATGGGCGTGCTCGCCAAGGCCCGGGCCATGGAAGCCGAAGGCCGGTCCGTGATTAGCTTATTCGTTGGTGAGCCGGATTTTGGAACGCCCGAGGCAATCATAAAAGCGGGCCAGCAAGCATTGGCGGACGGACATACCGGTTACACCGCCGCGATGGGAATACCGGCTCTGCGAGCCGCCATTGCCGACCGCTACCAGCGCTGGCATGGCATTACCGTCGACCCGGCGCGAATAGCGGTAACTCCGGGTGGTTCAAGCGCCCTGTTACTGGCATTTGCGGCCACCATCGACCCCGGAAAGAGAGTGTTATTGCCCGAACCCGGTTACCCCTGCAACCGGCATTTCCTGCAAGTGCTTAATGGTCAGGGTGTCTCGGTGCCGCTGTCGAACGATGGCTTGCGACTGGATATTGCTGCACTCGAGGCCGCTGTGACTGATGAGACTACCGGTCTGTTGCTGGCGTCACCCTGCAATCCGACGGGTCAGGTGCTGTCCCGCGAAGAGTGGACCGCCGCTTCAAACTTTGCCCACCGTCATGATCTGTCCTTGTTTGCCGACGAAATCTATCATGGTCTGACCTTTACCGAGGCATTGCCGCCGACAGCACTGGAAGTAAACGACGATGCCTGGGTCACGCAAAGCTTTTCGAAATTTTATGGCATGACCGGCTGGCGTCTGGGTTGGGTTGTTGTGCCCGAATACGCGGTTGACGCTGCAGAACGCCTGGCGCAAAACCTGTTTTTATCTGCCCCCGCGATGGCCCAACAAGCTGCATTGACCGCTTTTACCCCCGAAGTAGAAAAAGAATGCTTTGACAGAGCCGTTGAACTCAAAGCACGCCGGGATACATTGGCACCGGCTATCGAAGCGCTTGGATTACCCCTGTTGGCGCAACCGGATGGCGCTTTCTACCTCTATGTTGATGTGTCATCGGTGTGCGAAGACGCCATGGACTGGTGCCAGCAATTACTGGAGGAAACCGGTGTGGCGATTGCCCCGGGGTTGGATTTTGGCGGGGCTACTGAGCACAGTGCGGTGCGTATTGCTTACACCGTTTCGATATCTCGCCTGGAAGAAGCAGTTAGTAGAATCGGAGACTTTCTGGCGCGGCATCCTTATCTGTCCCGTCGAAAGTGACGTCGGAAAATCGTAATTTTAATTCATTAGCGGTTTGTAGTTCTGTGAGATTTGGAAATTACTCCATAGCGAGTGCCGGCTACCGGGCAGGCCTGTCCGGGGTAGTCTGAGGCATGGATGCCGAAGCCTAGGCCCCATGGATGGGTTTACGCCGACCCCGGAGAGGCCTGCCCGGTGGCTGGTGCGGACTCATGCCATCTGAACTAGCCATTGGTTGGAAGTCAGCGGTGTCGACGATTCACACTACCAGATACAAAACCTCATCCTTTACCGTAAATTCAGCCGGCTTCAAATAGTCCCCCTGGCAAGGGCCAGACAAACAATGGCCCGTTTCTATTTCAAACAGAGCACCGTGGGTGGAGCACTGAATCAGGGCGCCGTCGAGATCCAGGAAATCGTTTTCCTGAAATTCCAGCTCAACGCCCAGGTGCGGGCATTCATTGTGGTAGACGAAAATCTCGCCGTCTTTGCGCACCGCAAATACCGGTTTGTCGGTGATGTCGAAGCCGAGTGACTCGCCTTCATTCAGATCGTGAACAGAGCAAAGTTCGATCATTGAGACTCCTGGTTCGAAATGACTCATGGGTTAATCCGGAATGATCAGCGGGCAATCGTGACGCGGGTGGCGTTGCACGGTGACCGCCAGATCGAAATAACGTTGCAGCGTATCAGTTTGGAAAACCTGGTCGGACGTGCCCTGTTCAACAATATGCCCCTGGTGCAACAGCACCACCTGATCGGCGTAGCGGGCTGCCAGGTTCAGGTCGTGTACCACCAAGAGAATGCCCACCTCTCGCCGGGCAAAGTGTTGCACGGCTTTGAATAGGGCCTGTTGATGGCTCAGGTCAAGCCCGGTGGTGGGCTCGTCGAGCAGCAGGAAACAGGGGCCTTCCGGTTGGGTTTCCCATATTTGAGCCAGCACCCGGGCCAGGTGAACGCGCTGTCGTTCGCCGCCACTGATGTCATCGATGCTGCGTTTGCTGAATTGGCTCAGATCACACAGCGCCAGCGCCTCCTGCACGATCTGGCTATCCCGTTGGTGGCCGGTGTCATGAGGGTAGCGGCCGAGAGCGACTACTTCCTCGACGCGGAATTCGAAATTCAGCGCATGCTGCTGTGGCAAGACGGACAGCAGGCGGGCTCTGTCCTGCCCCTGCCAGTCGCGGATCGGTTTGTCATGCAGGCTAACCTGACCCTGCTCTGGCGTGAGTTCGCCGCTCAGGGCTTTCAGCAAGGTACTCTTGCCCGCGCCGTTTTGCCCGATCAGGGCGGTGATCTTACCCGGCGCTACGGCGATAGACACATCCGTGAGTACGGGCTGACCCGGTAACAGGCTCAGCGTCAGCTGGTCGGCGCGCAGCGTCATGATAGCCGGCCCCGCTGACGATGGATCAAATAGATAAAAAACGGACCGCCGAGCAAGGACGTAATTATGCCTACGGGCAGCTCGGCCGGGCTCAGCACGGAGCGGGCGAGCCAGTCGGCCCACAGGGTCAGCAGGGCACCCAGTGCCAGGCTGAGTGGCAGCAAACGACGGTGGTCAGCGCCGGTCAGCATGCGCACAATGTGCGGCACAACCAGGCCAATAAAGCCGATGATGCCAGTAAAGGCAACAGCGGCACCCACCCCTGCGGCGCTGAGGTAGACAATGCGCCGTTTCAGCACCGGAACATCAAAACCCAGGTGGCGACATTCGGATTCGCCCAGCAACAGGGCGTTGAGCGGCCGCCACAGCCGGTAAGCCAGAGGCGCGATGATGGCCAGCACCGCCGCGGTGATCGCCACGCCCGACCAGCTGGCCGCCGCAAAGCTGCCCAGGCTCCAGAACGTCAGGGTTCGCAGTTGCTCATTCGTGGCCAGATAAGCGCACAGGCCAATGCCGGCGGCGGCTACCATATTGAAGGCAACGCCCGCGAGAATCAGCCGCAGCGGTGAATAGTGGCTGCTTTGCCCGATCAGCATGACCAGGCGGGTCGCGGCCAGGCCGCCACCAAAGGCGACCAGGGGTAGCAGGAAGGGTCGCAAAGCAACGGGCAGGGCATTGGGCAGGTTACTGGCCAGAACCAGAACGACGACCACCATCAGGGTGGCGCCGCTGGATACCCCCATCAAACCGGGCTCCGCCAGGGGGTTGCGAAACAGCCCCTGAATCAGTACCCCGCACACCGCCAGCAGCGCACCCACACAGAGTGCCAGCAGGGTTCTGGGAATGCGGATCTGCCAGAGAATCAGCCCCTGCAAATCGTCGCCGGGGCCGGTAACGAGGTGTTTCAGCAGGCCAGACCAGGGCAGATGCGTGGGGCCGGTCGCCAGACTGGCAAGCAGCGTGACCGCAAACACCCCGATCAGCCCTGCCCACAGCCAGGCTGCGGGCACTTGCTTCATTGCGCCTCCAACAGCGTGCGTGCCTGCGAGCGCAGCAATTGATCCTGATTGCCACTGATGGCATCGAGCTCCCAGACTTCCAGCCGGGACCCGTCAGACAGGGTGACATCGCGCACCAGTGATACTTCGATGCTGCGGTTCAGCTCGGCATCCTGCAGCATGGGTTCGGCCAAATAGAGTGTATCGCGGGGCTGCAGGGCACTGACCTGTTGCAACCACTGGGAAGCATCGCCTGCAACCAGAGGCAGGGGGATGCCATGCTTGGTGGTTCTGGAAACAAAGGCCGGGCCTGCGCTTAGCGAATAGCCAAAACTGGGCTGCTGCCGGCGCGATTGCTGGTGCAGCTGCTCGGCGGCCATTTGCAGCACCCGGGCCGCGCAGACGGCATTCATGGAGTAATGGTCTTCGTCGCTCAGGCCAAAGACCAGCGTGAAGCCTTCGGGCAGCAGTACGCCTCCGTAGAGCTCGCCCACCTGGGTGATCAGATGCTCATACCGGGCCCAGAGCCCCTGTAACTGGTGGGCATCGTAATGGCGGGTCAGGGCATCCCAGTTGTGGCATTGCACATTGAGCAGGGCAACATCGCAGTAAGCCCCTTTTTCACCCACCAGGTGGGTTTGCTCAAGCAGGCGTTCCGCTTCGGCAGAATCGGTTGAGGTAGCCAGGGTGCGCAGTACCTGGGCATTGCGATCCAGCGCATTGCTCAGGCGTTGCACCAGCATGCGGATCTGGTGTTCGGGAGGCCCACTGAACGCATCGCGCCATTCCGGAATCTGCTCGCTCAGTTGGGTGGCGAGCTTCTGGGTCGCCTGATCCTGCAGGCGGGTGCGCCAGCCAATCAGACCCGCCGCTAAAGCCAGGGCCAGCAGGTTAAACAGAAACCAGGCGCGGTAGGCACGCTCCTGCCAGGAACGCAGCGGCCGGTCGTCGAGTTGTACTTCAACGTTGCCGAGCAAATCAGACTCAAAGTAGACCGGATGGCTGAACCGGTCGATGGCATTGGGGTTGCGGCCGCCGGGACGCGACGTCAGCGTAATGTCCTGGCTGGTAGAGTTCAGGCTGGCATTGAACACCAGCGGCTCTTCGGCAGTGCGATTCAGCAGCAGGCTGATGGCCAGCCGGTCGCCGCGTTGCAGTGGCGCGGCAATGTCGAACGCCAGAGTTCGGGCCAGGCTTTCGCCGAGGCGCTGGCCAGCCTGCGCCAGGGCATCGCTGGCAGGCTGATACCAGAACAGCCAGAGCATCAGGTTCACCGTGACCAGCAGCGCCAGCGCAAAACCGGTTAGCGGTTGCCACAGCCAGCGTTGCCAGTGTCGGGACAACAGGCCTTTGGCCGCGTGGCGGGCGTCGGGTTGTGTCTGGGGAGTTCGCGTGTCTGCCGTCATACAGGGTGTCGGGGTGCTCTGGTGGTGAAATAAGTCCGGGCCCGGTGTTCGGAACTTCCTTAATTGTTCCGCGGCGTCCCAGTCGATACAATACCGCGGCCTGTCACCATGGTGGCAGCCGCGGCCCGGCCAGCGGAGCCCCTGTTTGCCAGTGGGGAGCGCCTGCCGTGCTCAAGGCGGCTATGGTAGCGGTATTTCGGGCTATAAAGAACCCGCGGTTCAGTGAATCCGCACAGTCCACACCCTGTCCCAATCAATGAGGAAACAGCATGAGTAATTCGGTAGAGCAGTTGCACGCCCAACTGAGTCAGATCAAGAAAGGCCTGTTTATGATGGGGCCGGACCGGGTTCGCGCCATGTCCACCCACGAAACAGAAGACCTGATCGTTGAGTTGCAAACCGTTACCGACCAGGCGCTGGCCGAACTGGCCAATCTGAAGAGCGAGTAATTCCACCGACCGGAGCCGTGCCTGGTGAGTTCCATTTTAATGTTAAAGGTGAGTGGTCACGACCGCATGGGTCTGACCGCCGAGCTCACCACAACGCTGGCTGAATTTGGCGTCATCCTCCTCGACATGGGCCAGTCGGTCATTCACGACCAGGTCTCCCTGGGCATGTTGCTGCAATTGCCCGAGGGTGCCGACACCTCGGGCGTGCTCAAGGAAATACTGTTCAAGGCCCATGAACTGGGCATTCATGCCCGTTTCACCCCGGTCGAAGAACCCGCCTACACCGACTGGGTTGGCCAGCAAGGCAAAGACCGTTATGTGCTCACCCTTCTCGCGCGCCGCATTACCGCCGAGCAGCTGGCCCGAGTGTCTACCGTGGTCAGTGAGCAGGGCCTGAACATTCAGGACATCACCCGTCTGACCGGTCGAATCCCGCTGGATGCACCGGCAGACAGTGGCAAAGCCTGTATTGAGCTGACCCTGCGCGGTCAACCGAGCAACCCGGATGCCCTGCGCCTGGCGTTTCTGGACATCAGCAGTCAGCTCGACATTGACGTCGCCTTTCAGCAAGACACCGTCTACCGGCGCAACCGCCGCCTGGTGTGCTTCGATATGGACTCAACGCTGATCGAAACTGAAGTGATTGACGAACTGGCCCGGGCGGCCGGGGTAGGCGAGCAGGTCGCGGGCATTACTGAACGGGCGATGTCCGGCGAGCTCGATTTTCAGCAAAGTTTCCGGCAGCGCATGGCATTGTTGAAAGGGCTGGATGAATCGGTGCTGGCCGGCATTGCGGCCCAGCTGCCGATCACCGAGGGCGCCGAGCGGCTGATTCGTACGTTGCGGGCCTATGGCTTTAAAACTGCGATTTTGTCGGGCGGTTTTACCTATTTTGGTCACTATCTGCAGCAGCGTCTCGGCATCGACTACGTGTACGCCAACGAACTCGAAATTGCCGATGGCCGGGTAACCGGCGAAGTGAAAGGCGTTATTGTAGACGGTGCCCGCAAGGCTGAACTGCTGCACGAACTGGCGCAACGGGAAGGTATTCAGCTGGAACAAACCATCGCCGTGGGAGATGGTGCCAACGATCTACCGATGCTCAGCCAGGCTGGCCTCGGCATTGCCTTTCGCGCCAAGCCCATTGTGCGGGAGAGTGCACGCCACGCGATATCAACCCTGGGGCTGGATGCGGTGTTGTATCTGCTTGGTTTTCGCGATCAGGATATTCACTGAATAATATTCACCCCGACCCCGTCTGGTTCACGCATACTCAAGGTTCTGTGGGGCTAGGAGACTAGCGATGGGTGCCGGGTATGCCCCTGTGGGGTAGTCCGCAGCAGGGACTAAAACGCCGGGAGCGTTTTAGCATGAGCGAAGCGAGCCCGAAGGGTGAATCCCAGGGATGGGATTCATACCCTGCGGCCTAGGCTCCATGGACGGATTTACGCCGACCCCACAGGGGCATACCCGGTGCCCGGCGCGGGCCAAAACCTCTCTGTCGAATCGAACGCCAGTACTTGAGCTGCAGCACTCAGACCGCCTCTTCTTCATCGTTGGCATCGAACTCGTAGTCCATGCCGGTCAGCGGTGCCTGAACGTAGTAACCCTGAATGTAATTGACACCCAGCTCCCACAACGAGGCGAGGACTTCCGCGCTCTCGATTTGCGGGACGATGGAGTTGATGTCCTGCTTGTGGATCGCATTGACCAGGGTTTCCAGCGGGGCCATGGCTTTGTCGTCCGACGTCAGCGCTTCAATAAAGCTGCCATCGACGCGAATGTAGTCGATGTCGAGGTGACGCGTCACCGACAGGCCGCTTTCAATCAAACCGAAGTGGGTAAGCGCCAGCTTGCACTTGAGCAGTGCCAGGCCCTTGCTGAAGGCCTTGGCGACTTTCAGGTAGCTTTGGGCCTGTTCTTCGGTGACCTGGAAGGTCAGCGCATCGCCGGGGAGCTTGGAGGCCTTCAGTGCACTGTTAACCCAGGGAAGGAAGGTGGGGTCCTGGATTGAGCTGGGCGTCAGATGAATGAACACCTGGGTGTTGTGACCGCGCTTGCGATGCTCGGCCAGCGTCTTGATGGTGTTCAGCACCACCCAGCGGTCGAGTTTTGCGCCCAGGTCCCGCGCTTCGATCAGCGGCAGAAACTCTTCCGGCAGGACATCGGTACCGTCCTTGTCGACCAGGCGCAGCAATACATCGTAATGTTCCCGGCTGTCGCCTCTGAGGCTGATGATCGGCTGGAACAAAATGCGGAAACCGTCGTTTTCAAGGGCGTGGTCGACTTTGCCGGCCAGATTGTCGTCCGACAGATTGGCGATGTCGGATTTGTCGTAATACTGCACCCCGGTCTTTTCATGGACGGCGCGCGTATAGGCCTGGTGCGCATGGCTCAGCGCCTCCTGGCCACTCTGACAGCGCTCGTCGATGTGCGCGATGCCAAAGGCCACCTCGACCGGCAGTGTGCGACCATCGACCTCAAACAAATGATCGGCGATCTCCTTGCGCACCTTGAGGGCGTCGGCTTTGATGTTGTCGATATTGCCCTGGGCCAGCAGCAAGGCAAAGCTGTCGTCACCGTAGCGCGCCAGCAATGAATCGGCTGGCTGGTACTGGGCATACACCTCGGCCAGCTCTTTCAGAATAACGTCGGTACCGGCTATGCCGGCCTTGGTTTTCAGGTCGCTGAAGTTGGCAACGCCGATGTGCATCACTATTTGGCTGGTGTTGGACTTCAGGACTTGCTGATAGGCCGTTTTCAGCGCGTCGGTGAAATGCTGGCGATTATAGAGCCCGGTTACCAGATCCTGTGAGCTGATTTCCTTGATCTTGGCCTGCAGTTCTTCGTTGTCGGCATCGTTGCGGCGAATGACCAGCTGAGTGCAGGGTTCACCTTCATAGCTCGCCCCCGACAGTGTCATGCGAATATTGAACGCCTCACCATTGACGTGTTCTGCGACGCACGTCAGTTCACCGGTTGACCCGTCGCGATAGGTTTTCAGCGAGCTTTTGAGTTTGTCGAGGTCTTTGCGGGCGATCAGGTCCATGATCGGGGTGCTTTGCAGTTCTTCGAGGTCGTCGTAGCCAAACAGGGTCTGGTAGGCTTCATTAGCGTAGATGTGCATGCCTTCATGAACATAGGCAATGGCATCGACAGAGCTGTCGAGCAGTAACTGACAGCGCTTTTCGGTTTCCTGAAGGCTGGCTCGTGTCTCGCGCAGTTCACGGCGGGCTTTCAGCGCCGCTTTTTCCCGTTTGACCGCGCTGACCAGGTGTTGCTCTTCACCCTCAACCAGCACGTCGGTCAGGCCGGTAGCCAGAGCCTCGCCGATGCGCTCGGCATCGTATGTCTCTATCAGCGCCAGAATGGGAAGGTCTTTGCCGGCCCGTTGAATGGAGGCCACAGCGGCTGTCGGGTCAACGGTCTGGGTATCCAGCTTGACCAGTAACATATCCCAATGCTGTTCCGACAGAACGGTTTCCAGTTCACTCAGGCTGGCGATAAAGTGGGAGCGAACGGCCTGGCCAGCATTACGCAGGCTGCTGAGCAGCGGTTCTGCCTCACTTTGAGTGTCATGGATTACCAGAAGTCGGAGTGCGCTTGCGTTACTTTCAGACATAAATCAACTATCGCGACAAAGTTTTTAGACTAGGGGTCTGAGTATAGTGACGAACGGTCGATCTTGACAGCCACACCGCTGTTTTTTTGGGATTGGCTGGCTCAGGCTGAGAGCACCGTCTCGCTTTGTGGCACAAACCGTGCTCGGTCGCAGGCCGGTGCCCATGTTCAGCAATGGCGGTCAGAGTTGCCGCCAGAGGCTTTCGAAACTGTCATCGGCACCAATGGCCTGGGTTTTTTCGGGCTCGGCCGGCTTGTGTGCCACCTTGCGTACCTGGAACTGGCTGAGAATGCCGGTACTTAGGATGCGTTTGGTGAGCTGGTACTTGCCTTCATTGCCCGAAATATTAATGGTGACCTTGTTGCCCACCTGAAACGGCAGCCGCGGTGTCAGTACGGAGGCGTCTTGCCCGATCGCCCGGATTTCAGGTATGAACAGGCCGCGCAGGTAGTCGCCGTGCGCGCCGGTTTTGTGCAATTGGCGAATACCGCAAGGCTGACTGTTCGGTGCAATCAGTTCAACACCCATTTGGGTGCCGCTGTCCTTGCTCTGGCGCAGCCAGCGCACAACACCCAGGTTCCAGTGTTGCAGTTTCTCTTCTTTAACGGCGACGACTTCGCCGGTTTTCAGGTTACTGGCGGCCTTGTCGGTCCACTGAATGCAGTACCCACGCGGGCTGACGTTGACCAGCAAGCCGGAGTAACTGGGGTGGTCTTCCTGAGCGTCCTGAGGGAAATCGATGGCATCCTCTTCACTGCCGGGCATGCGTCGCTGACCGGCATCGAACGACTCTTCCCATACGTCTTTCTGGGATTGTACGGCCTTGGTTTCAAACGCCGCAAAACGCGAGCTTACGGCACCAATAAAGGGGTTTTCGGCATTCGCAGACTGCCCGTAAAGCTGGGAGTAGAAGCCCACGCCACCGGACATGTGAAAGTGTGTCCCGGTCAGGCCGACGGTGAGTGATACCTTGCCGCTGGACTGGGTGCGCGAAAATGCACGCTGTTTCATGCCGCCCCAGGACTGTACCAGATGCTCCAGCAAGGCCTGGTTGAAATCTTTGGGCAAAATACGGCTGGGGGCTTTTTCTTCGACCCCCGCGGAGGCTTGAGCACGTTTAAGTTCATCATGCAGAGGCCTCACCAGAGGCAGCGTATTGATGCCCAGGTATTCCGAGAAATTGGCTTGCTTGATCAGGTAGCTGTACTGGGGTGGCTGGTCGGTTTCCGGGTTGATGACCAGAACGGATTTTTCATCGGCCACGTCATCGATGTCGAGCAGCGGCGTCCAGCGGGGCAGGGCCGCGAATACATCGGTCAGTTCACGCTGCAGCAGCTGGTTGGGCTGGCTGGTGCCGAGCAACACGGCCCTGAGGTACACCTCCTGAATATTGGAGCGCTTGCCCTGTTCGTTCTCTTCGATAGGCGTAGTGTGCAGATTGAACGCCGATGCGATTTGGTACAGCTGGTGTATTTCGCGCCACAACCCGGTTGGCGTGGGGATATAGAGCTGGTAAGAACGCAGCAGGCTGGGGATCAGGTCGCTCAGCGTGCGATGAACGGCCTTGGCCATCAGTGCCTTTTGCTTGATGGTGCCCTGCGCCAGCATATGCTGAACAATGATTTTGTAGCCGATGGCCAGGTGGGTTTGCAGCGCCTGGGCCAGGTTGGCGACCTTGCGCTGCTGGTCATCGAGCGCAACGCCCTGGTTGAGGTATTTCTGGTTCAGCGAGCTGCATACGTAGTGTATTGGTTCGCGCACCATATCCATCAGTTCCAGGCGTGAGGCATCGCTGATACGCAACTGATTGAATTCGATGACAGCATGGTAGAGCTGGCGTGACGTCTCCCCGATGTTGGCCATCGGCAAGCCCGTAACCCACGCCTTGAGCTGGCGGGCATTGGGTTCACAGAATGACAGGGTCGTCAGGGTCTGCTGCGGAATATTGAGATAGTGTTTCGGCCTGTAATCCATTCAGTGCTCTACCCAGTGTCTTGCCGAAGTATAGTCGTGTTGCTGCGGTGTCAATGTCATTGATGCTGCCACGGTACTTGTTGGCCGGTCTGGTGCGGGCTGTCGCACCCTGTATCGTCCAGTGTTTCAGGCCCGATATTACGGTAGATTAACGGCCTATGGCGCCTATGGGAACCAGTTGCTAACAGAAAAACGGCAATTTACGCCCTTTTTCCGTCAGTCAATTGTGTGATGTGCCTCACATATAGAGCCGGGGATGGCCGCTCAAGCCTTGTTTATCCACCGTTTGTGGTTATCGCCGGGGACTTCACGCACCAGTCGGGGCACCAGATAGCCTGGCAATTGGGCTTGCATCTGCTGCCATAGTTGCCGGGCATCCCCGTCTGCTGTATCAAAATGCGCCGCACCGGCGACGGGATCCAGCACGTGCAGGTAGTAAGGCAGCACTCCCTGGTCGAATAAGGCGTGACTTAGGTCAACCAGCGTATCGACCTCGTCGTTGATGCCTTTTAGCAGGACCGTCTGATTCAGCAGTACCGTCCCTGTGGTACGCAAGGCAGCCAGGGCCGGATGCAATTCGTCGTTCAGTTCCCGGGCATGATTGGCGTGTAGCACCAGAACCGTGTTCAGCCGGGTCGTTGCCAGCAGGTCGAGCAGTCCCGCGTCAATGCGGGCAGGCAGCACGATGGGCGTGCGACTGTGAAGCCGCAGTGTCTTCAGATGGGGGATTTGCTCCAGAGCTGTGATCAGCCCGGCCAGCGCTTTGTTATCGAGGCTGAGTGGGTCTCCCCCGCTGAGGATGATCTCGTGAATGTCGGGTCGTTCGCGCACATAGTCGAGCGCCGGTTGCCATTGCCGGGCGGTGAGCCGGTTATCCGCATAGGGAAAGTGCTGCCGGAAGCAATAGCGGCAATGAACGGCACAGGCTTGCGTTGTAATAAGCAAGGCCCGCCCCTGGTATTTATGCACCAGCCCGGGTACCGGGTTATGTGCCTGTTCCTGCAGGGGGTCGTCGATAAAGCCGGGGCTCGGCTGGCGTTCGATGCCCAACGGCAGTACCTGCAACAGCAGTGGGTCGTTAGGGTCTCCCGGTGTCATGCGGCGGACGTAAGACAGCGGCACTCTCAGCGGAAAGTGAGGCTCGGTGTCGACGCGGGCAGCGATGGGATGATCGGTCAGATCCAGCTGTTGCAGCAACTCCGGCACCGAACGCACCGCTGCTTTCAGTTGCTGTTGCCAGGTTGTAGACCCGGGTTCTGAATGGTCGGAGCTGGAAATGATCAGGGGGGAGTCCACACCGGGGCTAAACTCAGTTAACATAGCGCCTCTTTGAACAGTGCACTTAGCAGGAAAAGGTTAATGGCCACATATTCTACCAGTGAATTCAAAAGCGGTCTGAAGGTTCTTCTTGAAGGCGACCCTTGCGCGATTGTTGAGAATGAATTCGTTAAACCCGGTAAAGGTCAGGCCTTTAGTCGGGTCCGTTTGAAAAACCTGAAGACCGGCCGTGTCTGGGAGCGTACCTTCAAGTCCGGCGAATCCATCGAGGCCGCCGATGTCATGGACATCGATATGGAGTACCTCTACAGCGATGGCGAGTTCTGGCACTTCATGAAGACCGACGGCTCCTTTGAGCAACTGCCTGCCGATGAAGCGGCGGTTGGCGACACCAAAGACTGGCTGAAAGAGCAGGAGCAGTACGTTGTCTGCCTGTTTAACGGCACGCCGATTTCGGTTTCACCGCCGAACCACATTGAGCTGGAAATCGTCGAAACCGACCCGGGTCTGAAAGGCGATACTGCCACCGGCGGCTCCAAGCCCGCCACGCTGGCGACCGGTGCGGTCGTGAAGGTGCCATTGTTCATTAACCAAGGTGAAATCATCCGGGTAGACACCCGGACTCGCGAGTACATCAGCCGCGCCAAGCAGTAATTCGGGGCAGGTGGCTCTGGTCCGCATCGGATACCGGTTGTACCCCTGTGGGGTCGGCGTGAATCCGTCCTTGGAGCCTAGGCCGCAGGATATGAATCCCATCCATGGGATTCACCCTCCGGGCTCGCTACGCTCATGCTAAAACGCTCCTGGCGTTTTAGTCCCTGCTGCGGACTACCCCACAGGGGTACAACCGGCACCCGCCGCTAGTCTCTTGGGCGAGCTGCAACATTTGAGATCGTTAAACCGCCTTATATGGGCGGTTTTTTGGTTTTAGCACAGACAGAAAACGTGTTTCAAAGGCAAACTAATGATTGACTGGGCTCCAACTGCGGATATCGTCACCCTGCATCGTCGTGCGATGTTGATGGCAGCGATTCGGCAATTCTTCGCTGACCGCCAGGTGTTGGAGGTGGATACGCCGGTGCTGTCAGTCGTTGGTGTGACGGATGTGCATGTTCATAATTTGCGCACGGCCGACGGTGGCTTCTTGCTGACTTCACCCGAGTACCCGATGAAACGCCTGTTGGCTGCGGGCATGGGCGACTGTTATCAGCTGGGCCATGTGTTTCGGGCTGACGAGAGTGGGGCGCGCCACAACCGGGAATTCACGCTGCTGGAATGGTATCGGCTGGGGTGGGATCACCATCAGCTGATGCAGGAGGTGGCGGCCTTGTGCGCGTGGGTACACCGGGCAGCCGGGGGCTCAGGCTCGCTGGTGTCGACGGTACTGAGTTACCAGGCCGCATTTGAGGGTGCTGGGTTGCCAGACCCGCATCGGGCGCCTCTGCAGGCGTTGCAGCAAGTAACGGCGCTTAAGTTGGGTGCTGATACGGCAGACTGGGATCGGGATGCCTGCCTGGATGCTCTGATGGCCCTGGTGGTCGAGCCGGGCTTGCCGCCTGAGCAATTGACCTTTGTTACCGACTACCCGGCCAGTCAGGCCGCACTGGCGCGTACGCACACCTGTGAGGGTGTCGAGTTGGGTCACCGGTTTGAGCTTTACTGGCAGGGTATGGAGCTGGCGAATGGCTATTGGGAGCTGACGGATCCGAAAGAGCAAAGACGGCGTTTTGAACAGGACGCGTTACTAAGGCAGTCTCAGGGCTTGCCTGAGCCCAGAGTCGATGAGCGTTTGCTGGCGGCGATGCAGGCCGGTTTGCCGGACTGTGCGGGTGTTGCACTCGGTGTGGATCGGTTGATGATGGTGGTGCTGGGGAAAACCCATATTCGGCAGGTGTTGCCGTTTGATGCCGACCGGGCCTGAGCCCGGTGGCCGGAGCTGGGTCGGAAGCCGACCTCAGTTTTTGGTTTTGTTGACCAGCATTTCCAGCTTCCGCTTCATGCGGTCTTCAGGCGGCAGGGAATCTTCTGGTTTGGCGGCTTCCGGAGCGGCCTGTGCCTTGGCTGGTGCAGCGCGATTATCTTTGCGTGCCTTGTTCGGACGCGCGCCGCGGGGCTTGCGGGCCGTCTCAGGCTTTTCGCCGTCGGCTCGGGGCTTGCGGTTCGCGGCGGGCGGCCGTTGCTTGGCCCGTTCGGCCCGGCGCTTTTCAATGGCGTCGAATTTTTCTTTGGCGTGGGCAGCGTCTTCGGCGCTCACCTGACCGGCCGGCGTACCGTCGATGGTGACGCGGTCGACCCCTTCCTGCATGCAGGCATAATAGCTGCGTAACCGAACATAGACATTCAAAGCCCGGCGAATGCGGGTCTTCGACAGCTTGCCGTCTTCAGCCAGGGCTTCGTGTATACCAATTTTCAGCGGCTTGGGCTTGCGTGGATTAAACGCGTCAGGATACAGCTCGCAGAGCTCATCCATGGCCTTCCGGTTGGCGTCGAATTCTTTCTTGCGCTGGGCATCGGTTTTGCGTTTGGCCGGCGCCTGAGCTGCTTCGGTGTCTGTCGCGTTCTGTTCGGTCATTATGGATCCGGCAAATTCGTTGAGCGGCGCAGGATACCCCGTTAAACCGGATTTGAAAACCCGGATTTGGGCTCGTTTTGGTACCAGAGTGTCGTGTTTACGAATGATTAACCGTTTGCAACGCGGCCAGTGCAGGATGCCGGGTAGGCCTGTCCGGGGGAGTCCGCAGCATGGATGCTGCGGTCTAGGCCCCATGGATGGGTTAACGCCGACCCCGGAGAGGCCTACCCGGCGTCCTGCACGGGTTGTGGCACTATAGCTAGCCTTGACGGTTAAAATTAAGCCACAGACTTATTCGAGTGGCTGTCCCAGTATAATCGTCTCGCCTGGGGCGACTTGCTTTGACCAACTCAAGGCGTTTGGCTCAAATAACATAACAACCGTACTACCGAGCCTAAACCGCCCCATTTCCTCGCCGCGTTTGAAGGTGAGCTTCGGGTTGTTGTAGTGCTGGTGTTGAATCTGTCGTCTCATCGGGGCTACCACGCCCGCCCAGGTGGTTTCAATGCTGGCGACGATCATGGCACCGACCAGTACCATCACCATACGGCCGCGCTCGGTGTCGAATTCGCAGACCAGGCGCTCGTTGCGGGCGAAAAGGCGAGGTACAGCCTCTGCCGTAGTGCCGTTTACACTGAACAGACGGCCCGGAACAAAGGTGGTGCGCACCAGGGTGCCGTCGCAGGGCATGTGGATGCGGTGATAGTCCTTTGGCGACAGGTAAAGGGTGGCGAATTCGCCGTCTTTGTAGCGACGAGCCTGTTCGGCATCGCCGCCGAGCAATTCGGTGACGGTAAAGCTTTGCTGTTTGGCCTGGATGATGCGGCCGTCGGTAATGGCGCCCGCCTGGCTGACACTGCCGTCCACCGGTGAACAGAGGGTGCGGGTGTCGGCCGGAAAGGTGCGAGCTTCTGCTGTTAGTGCACGCGTGAAAAAGTCGTTGAAGTTGCGGTAGTCGTTCAGACTGGGACGCTCGGCTTCCTCCATGTTCACCTGGTAGTGTTTGGCGAAGGTACTGATAAAACGCCGTTTTAGCGGGCCCCATTCCGATTCGGCCAAGGCCCCAACCAGGCGCGATAGGGCGTGGTGTGGAGCAATGTATTGGCTGGCTACAAACAGGCGGTCTTTCAAGCTTAAGGTCATTGACGTATCCGGTTCAGGGCGGTGTTCCAGTCGGCACAGAATTCGCGAAACAGGCGATAATCGGACTCGCCCAGTGGTTCGGGGTCGCCTTTGGCATCGGCGTAGATCATCATTGTGACCTCGCGGCCTATGGTGAACGACCGCAGAAAAAAGTCCTGATCGTCTGCGGCTTTGAACAGGGCGTCCGGCAGTTGCTTTCTGGCTCTGGCGCGGTTGTCTTTCCGCAGCCAGGCGGCGGTGACCCGGCGGCTGAACTCCTGCAGGGCGCTGCTGCCGGTAATCGGCAGTTTAAGGTGCTTGAGCAGCAGGTAATGATCACAGCCTTCATGGTCGAAGGCCTGCCATTGCCCCTTGGTTTGCTCCATAACGACGATGCGGTGTAGGCCCAGGCTTTGTTGCAGGCAAAACAGAGCGCTTTCCTGTATCTCGACCGGGGAATGCCAGGTTTTCTGGTTGCGAAACTGCCGGCGCACTTCGCGCAGGCTGTTCAGGTTGACGCTGTGCCGATAGGTGGTCTCTCCCGACGCTTTGTTGTCCGGTTCCGGGCGAGCTTTTTTAGCCGGTTGCTTAACAGCCGCTGGCTTGGTTGAAGGCTTTGCAGGGGCCTCCTTACGGGTGTGTGGTGTGGCGTAGGTCTTGCTGATTTCTTCAGCCCAGGCCCGGTCGGCCTCGCTGAAGCCTTCCCGCTGGGCGGCACCCTGAGTACTCACCGGCGGCTGATGCGCCAGCAGGCGTCGAGCAGCTGTGGCCGCCTGGGGCAACTGGTACTCTCGTGCGGCTGATGTGATCCAGGTTTTTAGCATGGGCCGGAATTCCGTCAGGCCAAGAGCGATCTCGCCAGTGCGGAACAGGGTGTCGAGTTGTTCGGACTCCCAGTTCTGGCGAACCTGATACGCCAGCTCATGGCTGAACGGCAGAAAGAACTTCAACGCTGACAGTTTGTGCGGCTGTATGCGGTTTTCGATGTGTTCATTTTCTTCGTTGGTATTGGTTTCCGGAATGGCGGGCAGCTGGAAATGGCGACACAGCTCATCGTTCCAGTCGCGCACCGACATGCCAATCATACCTTCGATCAATTTGTTGCGGTTCTCGCCGTGTTCGGCGCGGAACTCAAAGCCGTCCATCATTTGCGGTTCGAGCAGCCAGAGCGCCCAGAGCCCGACGTCGTAAAACAGGGTCATCCAGTAGTCGGCTTCGGTCCAGGGGATTTGCCGCATTTCGAACCATTGCCGCATCAGGCTGGCGGCAACCAGGCTGTCGCCCACTGTGCTTTGTAAACCGGAGAAGGCGGTGCTTCCTGGGTCGAGCCGGGGGATGCTTTCGGTTAGCTTGATCAGCCGCTGCGAACCGATCAGGGCGACGGCGTGTTCGAGCGTGCGCACCAGTACCTGCCGGTTCGACATCATGCGATTGGCGTAGCGAAAAATCAGCATTGCCAGCAACGGATCCTCACTCACCACCTTGATCCAGTCCATCAGGGGGGCGGAGGGTCCGGGTAAGGAGGTTTGTGGCAACAAGGCCGGTAAGGTGACCGCCTTAATGCGTTCCAGCCATGGATCTTGTGGGTTCATGCGATGCGTGAGCAAAACCTTGGGGTTGCCAGTGAATGTTGGCCTGCATTGCCTGAACAGGCAATGCAGATCCTGTAACCCCCGATTCTGACTTAAAACCGGCTATTTAACCAGTCGCCCAGCGCCTGACGTTGTTCATCTGTCATTTCCGTGCGGTTCATGAATGGCATGTCCTTGCTGGCCACGGTGCGGGCATGGATGCGGCTGGCCCAGCGTTCGACGTCATCGAGATTGCTGAACACCACGCCTGAGGGCGCGGTCGGAAACATGCTGTCTGAGGGTTCCCGGCTGTGGCAGGTGGCGCATTTTTCGATGACCAGTGCCAGGCCTTCTTCGTCGCTGAGCACGGGTGTTGCGGTATCGCTGTTACCGCCGCCGGTGCCGGACTGCCGGGATGTATCGGGCCAGGAGAGGGCACCCGCCACTGCGACAAAGGCCAAACTGGCGACGACCAGAATCAGCGGTTTGCGGATGCCCCGATGGGCCAGATTGAAGTAATGGCGCACCACCACGGTGATCAGAATCAGTGCCATCAGGATCAGCCAGTTCAGGCTGTGCTGATAGGTCATTGGGTAGTGATTGCTGATCATGATGAAAATAACCGGCAACGTCAGATAGTTGTTGTGAACACTGCGTTGTTTGCCTTCCAGTCCCGGTCGGGCATCCGGTTGTTCGCCCCGGGCGACGGCAGCGACCATTTTCTTCTGACCGGGAATGATTTTGACAAAGACGTTGGCGGCCATGATGGTGCCGATTAACGCACCCATGTGTATGTAGGCGCCCCGGCCGGAAAAGGTTTCGGTCATCAGCCAGGCCATGCCGGTACCCAGTATGAACAATACGGCGCTAAAGGCTTTGTGTTCAACCAGAGGGGTGCGGCACAGGCCTTCATAGATCAGCCACCCAATGGCGGTGTAAAGCAGGCCCAGGCCAACCGCTGCTCCAGTACTGAGTTCGCGGACACCCGGGTCGATCAGGTAAGCCTGGGCGCCAAAATAATAGACCCAGGTCAACAGCAGCATGCCGGTGATCCAGGTGGTGTAGGCCTCCCATTTGAACCAGTGCAGTTCTTTGGGCATCTCCGTGGGGCCGACCTTGTACTTGGCCACTTCGTAGAAGCCGCCGCCATGAATGGCCCAGAGATCGCCACCGATACCCTTGTCTTTTTTCCACTGGGGCGGGTCGGTCAGGTGGTTGTCGAGCCAGATGAAATAAAACGACGCGCCGATCCAGGCGATGCCGGCGATGACGTGGAACCAGCGCAGCAGCAGGCTGACCCAGTCGGCAAAAAAGACATCCATCGGTTAACTCCCGCGATAGGTTGAGTAGCTGTAGGGGCTGACCAGCAAGGGCACATGGAAATGCGCGTCCGGTCCGGTCAGTTCGAAACAGATGCTGGCTCTGGGGTAGAAGGCCTGGCCATGCTGACGGGTCAGGTAGTCGCCAGTGTGAAAGGTCAGCTCGTAGATGCCACTTGCAAAGCCCTCTACAGGCCAGTCTTTGAAACGACCATCCTCGTTGGTGAGGCCTTCGGCAATGATCTGGCCCTGGTCGTCTTTCAAGGTCAGCTTCAGGCCCTGTGCGGGTTGCCCGAGTGTTGTATCCAGTACATGGGTCGAGAGGGTATGACTCATGCTGCGCTCCTTGTTGTTAGGCGTCAGTGAGCTGGGTATCCAGCCTGAGCAAGGTGATTTTCAATTGTTGGGCGGCGGCCAGTTTCAGTTCCTGTTCCGTCGAGTTGTTGATGCGGGCGCGCAGTTGATCGAGCATCTGATCGGCACTTTTGCCGCTGGCAAAGACAATGAATATGAACCCGTGCCGGTCCAGGTAGGCCTGGTTTTCGTCAGCGAGGGCCTGCAAGGTCTCGTCGCTGGCGCCGTCAACGCCCGACTGTTCCTGGCTGGAATGGCCGCGGCTGCTTTGGTATCTGGCACGCAAGGTATCCAGGTTGCCAATCATCGGGTGGCCGTCGAAGGCTTCCCGCCAGTCGCGCTCGTTCATGGTGGCCCAGTGGTCTCTGGCGGCGCTCAGAACGGCCTCTTTGCTGGCGAACGGGGCACTCTGTGTCATCCGTTCCACCCAGCGCACGGCAGCGCACTGGCTGTGGAAAAAGTCGGCCCGTTCCTGTGAGCTGGCGTTGTTGAGTTCATCCAGTGTCATGCGTTCTGTCCCTTTTGAGCGGTTTCTATGGCCGCATCGGCATTGGAGCTGCTCAGTGCCTGGCCGGTTTTCCAGTTCAGACCGGTGGTCTTTTTGCCAGCGTCGGCCGGGCGTTTTGCGTGCAAGCGGTTCAGCAGTTGCGCTGCGATGGAAACGGCGACTTCAGCCGGTTGCTTGCCGGGCACGGCACTCAGACCGACAGGGCAGATGACCCGATTGATGTCGCTGTCACTCCAGCCCCGGTGGGCCAGCCGCTGCTGGAAACGACGGGCTTTGGTGTCGGAGCCGATCAGCCCGATGTAGTCGAAGTCTGGCCGCTTGATGGCAGCCTGCACCAACTCGAAGTCGAGCTGGTGATTGTGGGTGATGATCAGCACCCAGGCGTTCTGAGGGGCGTCAACAATGGCGTCTGCCGGGTGTTCCAGCACCTCGCGCCGGATACGGGCGTCGGTGTTTTGTGCCAGCCACTCTGGTCGCGGGTCGACCCAGTGCAGGTTGAGATCGAGTGGTGCCAGAATCGGCATCAGGTGCTGGGCAACGTGGCCGGCACCGAACACCAGCAGTGGCTGGCCAGCGGGAACCAGCACTTCATACAACAACTGGGTTGCACCGCCGCAGCATTGGCCCAGGCTGGCGCCGAGGCTGATGCTTTCGACTTCGGTCGCGTTCTTACCCGCCCTGAGCAGTTCGCGGGCCCGTTCTATGGCTGTGAATTCAAGATGGCCACCGCCGATGGTGTCGAAATGCTCAGCGGCGTTGACGACCATTTTGGCAGCGGCATCGCGCGGGGTGGAACCCGCTGTGCTGAGTACCGTCACTAATACCAGCGGTTCGCGGTTGTGCTGACCTTCGTGCAGGGCGTCATACCAGCGATGGTGGTGTCTCATGAAGCCTCCCGTGCCTGGTCGGCCAGCTGTTCCAGCGCGAACAGAACCTGTTCGGGCGTGGCCGGGGTGTTGAGGGCCGGGTTGATGCGGTAGTCAGCGGTGCTGGCGATGGCATCGCGCAGTGCACACCAGACTGAAATGGGCAGCATCAGCGGCGGTTCGCCCACAGCCTTCGACTTGAAGACGGTGTCTTCCCGGTTCGGCTGATCAAAGAGTTCGACATTGAATATTGGCGGCGTATCGCCGATCGAAGGAATCTTGTAAGTCGCCGGGCTGTTCGACAACAAACGGCCTTCGTCATTCCACTTCAGCTCTTCGGTGGTCAGCCAGCCCATGCCCTGAATAAAGCCGCCTTCTATCTGGCCGATGTCGATGGCCGGGTTCAGGCTGTCGCCGACGTCGTGCAGGATATCGACCCGGTCTACAGCGTATTCGCCGGTCAGCGTATCGATGGTGACTTCCGAGCAGGAAGCTCCGTAGGCGAAGTACAGGAACGGTCGGCCTTTGCCGGTTGCGGCATCCCAGTGGAGTTTTGGGGTACGGTAGTAGCCGGTTGCCGACAGCGATATCCGGTTCATATAAGCCGTTTGCACCAGATCGGCGAAGGTCAGGCGGTGCTCGCCGATCTGCACCTGGCCGTTATTAAATTCGATCTGATCGGGGCGCACTTTGTAATGGTCTGTCGCGAATTCGACCAGTCGTTGCTTGATAGTGCGGGCCGCGTTCTGCGCCGCCGCACCGTTCAGGTCGGTGCCGCTCGACGCCGCCGTAGGCGAGGTGTTCGGTACTTTATCGGTACGGGTAGCCGACGACTGAACCGTGGCCAGCGGCACCGAAAACTCGGTGGCGACAATCTGCGCTACCTTGGTGAACAGACCCTGGCCCATTTCGGTGCCACCGTGGTTCAGATAAATACTGCCATCGGTGTACAGATGAATCAGCGCACCGGCCTGATTCAGGTGTTTGGCGGTGAAGGAAATGCCGAATTTTACCGGCGTCAGTGCGAGCCCTTTTTTGATGATGGGGCTGCGGGCGTTGAAGTCGCGAATGGCCTCGCGACGCGTCCAATAGTCGGCGCTGTGTTCGAGCCGTCCAATCAGCTCGGGCAAAATGTTGTCGGTCACCGTCATGTGATAGGGCGTGACGTTGCGTCCCTCATCACCGTACAAGTTGCGTTTGCGAATGGTCAGCGGGTCTTCACCCAGGTTACGGGCGATGCCATCCATCGCCGCTTCAATGGTCATCATGCCCTGAGGACCGCCAAAACCCCGAAAGGCGGTGTTGGATGCCGTGTTGGTGCGACACCGGTAGCCGGTGATATGGGCTTCATTCAGAAAGTAGCCGTTGTCAGCATGAAACATGGCCCGGTCGACAATGGCGTTTGACAGGTCAGGAGAGAAGCCGCACAGGCCGTTAACCTCGATATCGGCCGCCTGAATGTGGCCCGACTCGTCGTAGCCGAGCGTCCAGCGGTTGACAAAGGGGTGGCGCTTGCCGGTGGTGGTCATGTCCTGGCCGCGTGGCAGGCGCAGCTTGACCGCACGCCCGGTTTTGCGGGCCAGCAGCGCGGCGATGCAGGCCCATTGCGCTGCCTGAGTCTCCTTGCCACCAAAACCACCGCCCATGCGACGCACATCAACGGTAACCTGGCTGAACGGAATGCCGAGCACCTCGGCCACCAGTTTTTGCACTTCACTCGGGTGCTGACTGGAGGTGTACACCAGCATGCCGCCGTCTTCTTCGGGAATGACCAGGCTTACCTGGCCTTCCAGGTAAAAATGTTCCTGCCCGCCGATGTGGATTTCGCCACTGGTGGTGTGGGTGGCGTTGGCCAGACCCGTTAACGCATCGCCCCGGCGAAATTGAACGGTATCGCCGACATAGGTTTCAGCGGCCCGAGCCTGATCGACTGTCAGAATGGCGTCTCCCGGTGTGATGTTCCACTCAGCCAACAGGGTAGCCTGGCGTGCCTGTTCGATGTTTTCTGCGGCAACGGCAAAAAGTGGCTGGCCGTGAAACAGAATCTGGTCGTCAGCCAGAACGGGGTCCCCCGGGTAAACGGCACCAATGTCGGTGTGGCCGGGTACGTCGGCCAGCGTCAGTGTCGCGACGACTCCTGGGGCCGTGGCGACTTTATTGATGTTGAGCGAATTCAGGGTGCCGGCCGCAACATCCGACAGAGCTACCGCCGCGTGCAGCAGGTTGGCCGGTTCCGGCAGGTCGTCCACATAGCGCGCCTGGCCACTAACCTGGCGGGCGGCGCTTTCGTGGGCAACGGCGGCACCGCGATGGCCCTGTGATACTGCCTCCGGTAAACGGGTTTCAGTCAGCTTACGCATGGTCTAACCCTCCATGGGTGTGTACCCGGGTGGGGGTATCTGGCTGGGTCGTCTCGAGATGAAACCGCCGGAACAGATTGGCGGTAACCTGCACCCGGTAACGGGCACTGGCGCGAACGTCGTCTATGGGCGCCAGGGCGTCGGCGAGCGTCCGGCTGATGGCGTCAACTGCAACGGTTGGCCAGTGCTGCCCGATCAGCTGGTCTTGCCAGTCGGCCAGCACCAGGGGCGTCGCTGCCAGGCCACCGAAGCCCGCGCGCAGGCAGGTGACGGTGTCGTTCGAGTCGGTCTCAAGGTAGAACACCACGCAAACGGTTGAGATATCGTCTTCGAAGCGTTTCGATATTTTGTAGGCCCGCAGCTGGCTGCCAGGCTGGCGGCGGGGAAGGTGTATAGTGTCGATCCATTCATCGTCGGCCAGAACAGTCTGGCGGTAGCCGGTAATCAGCTCGCTGACTGGCAGGGTGCGTTCGGTCTGGCCATTACTCAGGGTGACGGTTGCCCCCAGGGCAATCAATAGCGGTGGCGTGTCGCCAATGGGCGAGGCATTGCCCAGGTTGCCACCCAGGGTGCCCCGGTTCCGGATTGGCCGGGACCCCAGCCGCTCCAGCCATTCGCGAGCTTCCGGATAGTCCGCCAGCAGCGTCGGTTCAAGATCGGTGTAACTGACGGCAGCGCCGATGTGCAGGCCCTCATCATCAACTCGGATGTGATTCAACTCAGCCACCTGGCTCAGGTCAATCAGGGCGTTCAGGTTGGCCAAACGCTGGGTCTTTTCCAGCGCCAGGTCGGTACTGCCAGCACTGAATCGGGCGCCCGGTGCCTGGGCCCGGGCTTTGGCCAGGTCCTGACGAGTTCTGGGCTGCCAGAAGCCGACCGCATGGTCAGTTTTTGTTTCTTCCGGTAACACCGGCGTTTCCAGACTTCTCAATTCAGCTTCAATGTCGGCGATCTGAGCGCTGAATGCATCGCCATGACGCTGTTCAAGCAAGGCCATGCCTGCATCGATAATCGGGCGGTAACCGGTGCAGCGACAAAGGTTACCCGACAGGGCCGTTAAGACCGCCTCCCGGCTAGGTGCCACGTCGCTGTGATAGAGCGCAAAGAGGCTCATTACAAAGCCCGGTGTACAGAACCCGCACTGGGAACCATGGTGCTCCACCAATGCCTGCTGTACCGGGTGCAGGGCACCTGCCTGTTCCAGATGTTCAACGGTGAGTAACTGTTTGCCATGCAGGCTGTGCACGAAGGTTATGCAGCTGTTCAGGCTGCGATAGCGCATGCCCTGATCGGTCAGTTCGCCAACCACCACTGTACAGGCGCCACAGTCACCGGAGGCACAGCCTTCTTTGGTGCCGGTCAGATGTGCCTGTTCACGCAGGTAATCCAGTACCGTGAGGTCGGGGTCGGTCTTGGCCAGAGTCACGGGCTGGCGATTTAATAGAAAGTCGGTCATAGCGCCTCGCAAAGACTACCCGGCGGCATAACCCGGGCGCTCTTCGTTGTGATGTCGATTATTGCTTCTGCGAGCATGGCCTGCTCATTATGTAACGATTGTTATGGCCAAACTCATAGCAAGTTCAAGGCCATAATATGACCGACTGGTCAGGAAAGGTAAAGTCCCGGTTAACCGTCGGTTTTTCGCAGCTTACTCAGGGGTGCTTTGGTTACGGGGTCTACTTTTGTGCACTAAATTGGTGCGAGCTCTCTGAAAACGCCGTCAGCCAGTGCGGATGCTCGTCTGCGATGAGTTGTACAAGTGAAGCCAGGCGTGCATTTGAAAGCTGTCGGTAGTCGAAATAGGGCGTTACGATGACTGACTGTTCCGGGTGTTGAACAAAGGGGTGTTCAGCGGGCAACACCTGATCATCGGCCAGCCAGTCCAGGGAGCGCCCGTAAGTCTGGCCCATCACGATGCAAAGCTGCCCGGGCTCGGGGATCCACTTGTGTTCAAACACCAATGCACAAGCCGAGCCGCTTTGCAGCAGGCGCTGTTCGCGGCAGGTTTGCCAGTCGGGTTCCAGCGGTGTCAGGCCGTGCAGTAGTTTTGCGTAGAGATTGAAAATCTTGCGCCAGTGATTGCCGCCGGCTTGAGTTAGCTGTTCTAGCTGGTTCCGTACCAGAGGCAGAACCCCCTTTGAACGATCCGACTGAATGCCCGGGGGCCTGTGTGGTGTGCATACCACGAGTAAGGGAGAGCGATCTCCAAGTCCGGATAAGCTGAACATTGCGAATAAGCTCCCCGTGCAATGAGTTAAAAATTGTCTAGCGTTGTAATTCGTGCCTAAATATTTGCATGCTGGTTGCGTCTGACTCAAGAAATACAGGAGATGTGTGTGAATCACCCGACCTTTGATCCCTCCTACCCCAGAGACCTGATTGGGTATGGCGCCCACCCGCCGAAAGCAAACTGGCCCGGTAAAGCCCGTGTGGCGGTACAGTTTGTGATTAATTATGAGGAAGGAGGTGAGCAGTGCATTTTGCATGGTGACAGCGAATCCGAACGGTTCCTGTCTGAAATTGTTGGGGCCGAGTCGTACTCGGACCGGCACCTGAGTATGGAAAGCCTTTACGAATACGGCAGCCGGGCAGGGTTTTGGCGGTTGCATCGTTTGTTCACCGAGCGAAACATTCCGGTGACGGTGTTTGGCGTGGCCATGGCCATGCAGCGCAACCCGGAGGCTGTGGAAGCCATGCTCAAAGCCGACTGGGAAATTGCCTCTCACGGTTACCGCTGGATTCATTATCAGCATGTCCCTGAATCGGTCGAGCGCGAGCATCTGGAGCGGGCGCTGGATATTCACCGCGCCATGACCGGTTCCACACCAGCAGGCTGGTACCTGGGTCGAACCTCGCCCAATTCCCTCAAACTGATCGCCGAGCGCGACGATATTCTGTATTGCGCCGACAGCTATGCCGATGACCTGCCGTATTACGACCTGAACTACAGTCGTCCGCTATTAATGGTTCCTTATACCCTGGACACCAACGACATGCGCTTCGCAACGCCCCAGGGTTTTAACAGCGGGGATCAGTTCTTCAGTCACCTGCGCGATGCATTCGATGTGCTGTACGAGGAAGGCGAGACAGCACCGAAGATGCTGAGTATTGGGCTGCACTGTCGATTGGTGGGCCGGCCGGCTCGGCTGGCGGCATTAAGACGCTTTATTGATCATGTACTGGCGCACGACAAGGTATGGGTGACCACCCGGGAAGCCATTGCCCGGCATTGGCTGGATGAACATCCGCTGAGCTAAAACAGAAAAAGCCGACCCACGGGGTCGGCTTTTTTTTGACTCTCTTGCTTGTCTGGTGACAGACCGGCTAAGTCAGCCGGTCGGTTACCCAGGGTGCAAGTTATTAGACAGAGTAGTACATGTCGAACTCAACAGGGTGAGTTGTCATGTCCAGGGTGACGATGTCTTCACGCTTGAGCGCGATGTAGGCATCGATCATGTCGTCGTCGAATACACCACCGGCTTTCAGGAACTCGCGATCCTGGTCCAGCGCGTCCAGAGCCTGAGTCAGGCTGCTGCACACGGTTGGGTAATCGTTCTGCTCTTCCGGCGGCAGGTCGTACAGATCCTTGTCGGCAGAATCGCCAGGGTGGATCTTGTTCTTGATGCCGTCGAGGCCAGCCATCAGGAAGGCAGAGAACATCAGGTACGGGTTTGCTGTCGGGTCACCGAAACGCACTTCGATACGCTTGGCCTTTGGCGACGAGACGTATGGCAGGCGGATTGAAGCTGAACGGTTACGGGCTGAGTAAGCCAGCATGACCGGTGCTTCAAAGCCTGGAACCAGGCGCTTGTACGAGTTGGTTGACGCGTTGGCGAAGGCGTTCAGGGCACGGGCGTGCTTGATGATGCCGCCAATGTAGAACAGGGCCATTTCGCTCATGCCAGCGTATTCGTCACCGGCAAACTGGTTCACACCGTCTTTGGAGAACGACATGTGAACGTGCATGCCACTGCCGTTGTCGCCAACCAGAGGCTTGGGCATGAAGGTAGCGGTTTTGCCGTAAGCATGCGCAACGTTGTGTACGCAGTATTTCAATACCTGAACTTCGTCCGCTTTCTTGGTCAGGGTGTTGGCGCCAACACCGATTTCGCACTGACCGGCGGTGCCGACTTCGTGGTGGTGTACTTCAATTTCCAGACCCATGGATTCCATGGCGTCGCACATGGCGGCACGCAGATCGTGCAGGCTGTCGACAGGAGGAACCGGGAAGTAGCCGCCTTTGACTTTCGGGCGGTGACCCAGGTTGCCGTCTTCGAAAACGCGCTCGGAAGACCAGGCCGCTTCTTCAGAATCGATCTTGTAGAAAGAACCGGAAATGTCAGAACCCCATTTCACATCGTCGAAAACGAAGAACTCGGGTTCCGGGCCGAACAGGGCGGTGTCGCCCAGGCCAGTTGAGGCCAGGTAAGCTTCAGCGCGCTTGGCAACTGAACGCGGGTCACGGTTGTAGCCTTCACCGGTTGAAGGTTCAACGATGTCGCAACGTACGATGACGGTGGGGTCTTCAAAGAACGGATCGATCATGGAGGCCGAGTCGTCAGGCAGCAGAATCATGTCCGATTCGTTGATGCCCTTCCAGCCAGAAATAGAAGAACCGTCGAACATTTTGCCTTCAGTAAAGAAGGTGTCGTCGATTTCCGAAGCAGGAATGGTAACGTGCTGTTCTTTACCCTTGGTGTCTGTGAAACGCAGGTCAACCCAGCGTGCTTCACATTCTGCAATCAGTTTCATCGTATGATCTGACATGGTACGTCTCCAAGTTAAACGGCCCTGCGGCCGGTGAGCTTTGATTCAGTGTGACAAGTTCAGGTGACGACAGCAGCATCGCACAATCGTCTGCTGTTTTCACCGGCTAACCACCTGGTTGATGCCAGGGCACCTGTTAGGCCAGGCTGGAAAGCCGTAGGAATCTGAGCACTAACTGTGTGCACTGGTTTAGCAAGGCCTGTGCCAGCCCAATTGAGCGCCAGGGTATCGGGGTTTCCGGCGGGTCCGGGGCAGTTTCAAAGGTTTTTGGTGCACTATGGTGGTGCGTCTTTCCGATCACTGCACTGTGGTAGGGCACTGATTTGGTGCGTCGAGATCCAATCGTGCCGGAAAACAGGGCGGAGCGCATTTTTGTCGGATTAAGTGGCCGTGCAGCTTATCCGCAGCGGTTTGTAACCCGGCGTGAAAAACGACGTGTGGGCAGGTATAATCCCGCGCCCTTTCCTGCTGAGTGATCTTTGATCAGTTATGAAGTTTGTAACCAAGTTGTTTCCGGAAATCACCATTAAGACGCGGCCCGTACGCAAGCTGATGGTTAAAAGCCTGGCGCAGAACATGCGCAATGTCTTGCGTCGTATCTGCCCGGAGGTGGTGGTCCGTAACGATTGGGACAGCATCATAGTGCGTACCCCCGAGGCAACGACTGATGAAGTAAACCAGGCCGTTGCAGGGGCGCTGGAATGCATTCCCGGGATTGCCCAGGTCAGTTCGGTGCTGCAATTTGAGCTGGGTGATTTCGACCAGATTCTGGCTGACACCGAGTCCGTTTGGGGCCGGGAGCTGGCGGGTAAAACCTTCTGTGTGCGGGTTAAGCGTAATGGTAATCACGACTTTAACTCGGTTGAACTCGAGCGCTACGTAGGTGGCGGTCTGAACCAGCGTACCGAAGCCGCTGGCGTACGCCTGAAAGATCCGGACGTTGTGGTCAAACTGGAGATCAAACACGATCGCCTCTTTGTGGTGCAGCAACAGCGCCCCGGTCTGGGTGGCTACCCGCTGGGTACGCAGGAAGAGGTGATGACGCTGATGTCGGGCGGGTTCGACTCTACTGTAGCGGCACACCAGATGATCCGGCGCGGCGTAAAAAGCCACTTTCTGTTTTTCAATCTGGGCGGCTCGGCGCACGAAAACGGCGTGAAGGAAGTCAGTTATTACCTCTGGAAAAAATACGGCAGCTCGCACCGGGTATTGTTTGTATCGGTGCCGTTCGAGGCCGTGGTCGAGGCCATCCTGACCCAAGTACCGGATCGCTACATGGGTGTGGTGCTGAAACGCATGATGATGCGTGCAGCAGAGAAAGTCGCCACTGAGCTCGGCATTGCCGCCGTAGTGACCGGTGAGGCCCTGGCCCAGGTCTCCAGCCAGACCCTGCCAAACCTAAGTCATATCGATGAGGTAACGGACTTGTTGGTGTTGCGACCGCTGATTGTGACCGGCAAGCCGGACATCATCGATCAGGCCCGGGCCATTGGCACGGCCACCTGTGCGGAAAAAATGCCGGAGTTCTGCGGCGTCATTTCACGTAAGCCCAATGCAGCCTGCAAGCGTGCCGATGTTCAGGCGGCAGAAGCTGATTTTGACTGGGCCGTGCTCGACGAGGCCATCGCCAACGCAAAGCGTGAAAGCATTGAAACCCTGACCTGGAATTCCCAGGATGACCTGTCGATGGGCATTAACACGGTGTCGGACACGAACCAGGCAGTCGTCATTGATGTGCGTCACCCGACGGAAGCCGACGATGCGCCCCTGCCAACAATCGACGCGACCGTCATGCAAATTCCCTTCTACAGTCTGAATCGCAAGTTCGCCGAGCTCAATCAGGACCAGCAATATCTGCTGTATTGCGACAAGGGCGTCATGAGCAAACTACACGCCATGCATCTGCAGGACGCTGGCTTCACTAACGTTGGGGTTTACTCACCAGACCGTTGAATGTGATTGGGTGGTTTGGGTAATTTGCTTCGGTGGTTGTTTTTGCTTCCTGTTGAATACCATTCGGTGCCGTGAGCCCGGGGTGCAGGCCGATGTCATTTCGCCCGCGTTCAGAGGCACGTCCCTGTGCCGCTGACCGGGACGCGGGCGTCCTGCCCGCTGCTGCAAGACATCACCCTGCACCCCTTCGAATGGTGGTTGTTTTGCTTCGTAATTAAACCACTGGGATGCACAAGGACTATTGGGTGTGCTCATTGGAAGCCGTTAGACCGCATGGATGCGGTCTTCGAGTCCCCAGGGATGGGTCCACGACGTGCTTCCAATGAGCGTATCCAATAGTCAGTCTGGTACTGGAGCGCGAGTAACCCTGGGTTTGGTAGGAGCAACCCGGAAGTCGGTTTCAAATACCAGATTGTTTAGCCAACGCCTCTATCCAACCGCGCAGAACCTTGCCAGTGACGTCAACGTCTTCGGCGGTGACGGCTTCGTCTGGGTGGTGGCTGATGCCTTTTTCGCAACGCATGAACAGCATGGCGACGGGGCAGAGGGCGGCCATGGCCATGGCGTCGTGGCCGGCGCCGCTGACCAGGTAGCGGGGGCGAATGCCCTCGGCTTCGATGGCGCTGGCCAGGGCCAGTTGCAGGTGGTCGGCGCAGCTGACGGCCGGGGCGGCGTGGGTTTCCTGCCATTGCATCTGGATGCCCCGTTCGTGGCAGGCGACTCTGGCGGTGTCCCAGATCATGGTGAGGGCGGCGTCGCGTTCGCTGTCCTGTTCGCTGCGGATGTCGAGGCTGAAGCTGGCTTGCCCGGCGATGACGTTGACCGCGCCCGGTTGTGCACTCATGCGGCCAACGGTCGCCACGACGCCGTGTTCGCGCGCGACGCGTTCGACGATGAGGGTGATTTCAGCGGCGGCGGCCAGTGCATCCTGGCGCAGGTGCATGGGCACCGTGCCAGCATGGCCGGCCATGCCGGTCAGTTCGATGTTGAAGCGTCGGGCACCGGCGATGGCGGTGACAATGCCGACCGGCAAGTCTTCCGACTCCAGCACCGGGCCCTGTTCGATGTGCATTTCCAGAAAGGCAATAGGTGGCGTGGCGGTGCGGGCCGCTTTGCTGACCTTGTTGTAGCTCAGGCCAAAGGCCTCAAACGCCTCGGGCAGGCTTTGGCCGTTGGCGTCGTTCAGGGTTTCCCATTTTGGGTCCCAGGTGCCTGCAATGGCGCGACTGCCGAGTAAAGTGGCGCCAAAACGGGTGCCCTCTTCATCACCAAAGCCTACCAGGTCGAGATGGAAGGGCAGGGTAACGCCGTCTTTTTTCAGGGATTCAATAACCAGTAGCGGCAGCACAACACCCAGGATGCCGTCGTAAATACCGCCGTTGGGCACGGTGTCGAGGTGGGAGCCGATGACGACCGTTGGTGCCTCGGGGTTGGCAGCCGGCAGCCGGCCCCACTGGTTGCCAGCCTCGTCCTGCCAGGTTTGCAGACCAATGTTCTGCATCCAGCCAGCGACCTTGTCGTTGACCAGGCGATGTTCGCGGGACAGGTAGCGACGATCCATCAGGCCGGGTGTTTGAGTCAGTTCGGCCAGCTCGTCGCACCATGATAGTGCGCGTTCGCCCAGGGTGTTCATGGTGTCATTCCTTGTTCTGCGTTTTGGTAGACCTGGTAGGCGGCGTCAGTGGCGGCGCCAGGGGTCAGGGTGTGTCCGGCGCGGCGCAGGGTGTTTTCCAGCGCGGCGAGGGTGACCAGTACGGCGTCTGTGCGGGCGTTGTAACCCATGGTGCCCAGCCGCCATACTTTGCCTTTTAACGGGCCGAAACTGGTGCCGATTTCGATGTTGTAATCGTTCAGCAGGGTAGCGCGTACGGCCTCGCCATCGACACCTTCGGGTATGTGGACGGCGCAAACGTTGTGCATTTTGTGGTTCAGGTCGCCAAAGGGCTTGAGGTTCATGGCGATCAGACCGGCCAGCATGGCGTCACCCTGCACCTTGTGTCGGGCAATGCTGGCGTCGAGCCCTTCTTCCAGCAACACCTGGCCGCATTCGCGTGCGCAGTAGAGCATGCTGGTGGCTTCTGTATGGTGGTTGAGGCGTTTCTCGCTCCAGTAGTCGAGAATCATCGGCAGGTCGAAGTAGTTGGAGCGAATGCGCGGGCCCAGCGCATCGGTATCGTCTTCGGTACGAATGCCAGCCTCGATGTGGTGGCGACGCCGAATCGTTTTCACAAAGCGGTCGCTCAGGGTAATGGGCGCAATGCCGGACGGGCCGCCGAGGCATTTTTGTAAACCCACCGACACGGCATCGAGCCCCCAGTCGTCGACTTTCAGCGGGTTGCCGCCGATTGACGCGGTTGCATCGCAGTAGAACAGGGTGTCGTATTTCCGGCACAGGTCACCCAGGTGCTCCAGTGGTTGCAGCATGGTGGTGGAGGTATCACCCTGCACCGTGGCCAGCAGCTTGGGACGGATTCGCGCCAGTGCCTCTTCGATCACCTCTGGCTTGAACACCTCCCCCCAGGGTACCTCAAGGGTGTGCACCTCGGCCCCAGCCCGCTCGGCGATTTCGGTCAGCAGGTGTCCGAAACGACCGAAAATGGGTACCAGGACTTTATCGCCGGGCTCGATCACCGAAACCATAACCGCTTCTATACCAGCTCGGGCGGTGCCGTCGACCATTAATGTCCACTGGTTACTGGTTTCAAACACCTGGCGGTACAGCGCCATTACGTCGTTCATGTAGCCCGTCATGACCGGGTCGTACTGGCCAATCAGCTGCGTCGACAAAGCGTTGAGTACCCGCGGGTAAGCGTTGATCGGGCCGGGCCCCATCAGCAGGCGGGGTGGGGGCGACAGTCGGGAATGGGCGGATGAGGGCATGGGGCACGGCTCCGGAGGTTAATTGTCGGCTTAATGTAACATTTGTTTCTCTAGAATTAAAATGAAACAAATGTTTCTATTGGCTCGTATTTTGACTCATGTGCATCCTAACCTTCACCGCCAATTACTGGGGTTATGGTTCCAGCTCACCCAGATCCTGGTATTGCTCTTCAATCTGTTCGATGCGCTTGCGAGTGGCTTCCGGGAAGTGTTGCATCATTCCATTGGAAGCATGGGCGATCCAGCTGACCGGGGCCGCATAGCTGGCAAAGGGGCCCTGGCTTTCAATCGACAATTGAATGTGGGCGGTTAACTGTGCCTGGGTCGGGAAATCGGGTTCGGTAATCAATACGGTTTGGACACCGCTGCGAAGCAGGGCTTTAAGGAGCTGTTGAAATCCCCGGTAACGTCGCCGAAAGCCAAACACCACAACTACGTCTTTCGGGTCGAGCTGTACCAGGTGTTCAGACAGGGACTGACCTGGTTGCGGGATTAATCGGGTGTCTGCTCTTAACTGTGTCCACTGGGTATGGGCGTGGAGTGCCAGTGGGTAATTGTTGCGTTGGCCCAGGCAGTAAAGGGTGCGGGCGGTAAACAGCAGGTCGATGATATCGGCACTGTGCTGCAAGCTGGTTTCAGACAGCCAGCCGGTGAGGTTGCTGGTTTCCTGCTGTACGTGGTGGTAAAGATCATCGGCCTGTGTGATCGGCCGGGCCAATGGGCTGCCCGGGTTCGGTTGCTGGCGCATGGCTTCGCGCGCCTGGTTGAAATCATCGTACCCGAGGCGGCGAAACAACCGGCTAACGGTGGCTTTGCTGACGGCGTGAATCTGGCTGAGTTCGGTCAGGGAATAGGTAGCGGCCAGCCTTGCCTGGGCTGCGACAAACTGGGCAACCCGACGCTCGGCAGCGGGCAGTTCGTGCCAGTGGTGCTGGATGCGCTCGGCGAGCAAAGCAGACTCGGTCACAGGCCTGTTCCGGAATGATTAAAACGCTATTGAAACATGCGTTTCATTCCGGTGCCAGTCTGGGCAGCGGCGTTAGTTGGTCAGTGCTTACTGATCGGACACTTCCATCCGGTTTTTGCCGGTGGACTTGGCTTTGTACATGGCCAGGTCGGCTGCCTGATACAGGGTGCTGAAATCGTCACCCTGTTCCGGATAGAGCGCCACCCCCAGCGAACAGCTGCAATGGAGTTGGGTGCCAGCCCAGTCGATGGGTTTTTGCAGTTGCTGATGGACCTTGCTGGCGACCAGTGACGCCTCTTCGGCGTCGTCCAGAGCGGCAAGAATGATGAACTCATCGCCACCGAGCCGGGCCACGGTATCGCTCTGACGAACGGTCTGGGTGAGGCGGCTGGCAATGGCACGCAGAAGGGCATCACCGGCCGGGTGTCCGTAACGGTCGTTGATGTCTTTGAAGTCATCGAGGTCGATGACAATAACAGCAACACGGCCATTGCACCGGTTGGCCTGAAAGTTCAGTTGGCGGAAACGGTCTTCCAGAAGCAGGCGGTTGGGCAATTGCGTCAGGGAGTCGTGAAAGGCCATGCGCTGGAACTCGTCCCGGTCTTGCTCCAGGCTTTGCTGGCGGTTTTTGAACTCGGTAATGTCCTGCACGGCGCCGACCACATAAGTAACGCCTTGAGTGTCGATGGCCGGCTGGGCGGTAATGCGCAGCCAGCGTGGCGGTTCGAAACCGTCGAGCGGGATTTCCAAGTCTGAGGCAAGGCCACCGTCCAGTGTATGCCCGATCTGCTTGAATAATTGCTGTTGCGACTCTTCGCTGAACAGTTTCTGAATGTTGGCCAGGCTGGTGTTGAAGGTGCGGGGAATCGCCAGTATCCGGAACGACTCGTCTGTCAGGGTGAACTGATGCGTTTGGGCATTGTATTCCCAGCCGCCGACGCGCGCCATGCGGTTGGTTTGCTCAAGCATGTTCTGGCTGTGTTCCAGCGCATTCAGCACGCGCTTGTAAGCGCGGATGTCCCGGATAATAACCCAGCTGCCCGAAATGCTGCCGTCCCGGTCGCGCACGGCCGTCGCTCTGATGGATACGGGGATAATGGTGCCATCCCGGTGCAGCAGCTCTTTTTCGAACACATCGGAATAGCCGCGTTCCTCGACCTGTTGCGCAATCTCCGAGTCAATGTCTTCCCAGCCCGGTGGCGTCATTTCATGGAAAGTCAGTTGGCTCAGCTCACTCTGGGTGTAACCGGTCATGGTTAGGTAGGCGTTGTTGGCAAACTGCAGCTGGTGATCGGGTGTCCACAGGCCGATGGCGTCCATGCTGGTGCGAAACAACGATCTGAAACGGCGTTCGCTGTTGGCCAGACTTTCGATCAGCTGGTTGCGCATGGAGACGTCGCGGCTGACTGACCAGACGCCGAGCGGTTCGCCCTGATCGTCGCGCACCAGAGCCAGCCGTATAGACATGTCTACCGGGGTGCCATCCGGTCGCAAAAACCGTTTGTCATATACTTCGCTGACGTTGTTGCTCAACAATTGCTCGCGGATGCGGCTTTCCTCGAGGCTGACAAAATTTTCCGGTGTGAATTCACGGTAATTGTGGCCGACTACGTCCATTACACTGCGGTCAAGCATCGCCAGAAAGGCAGGGTTGGCCAGCAGAATAGTGCCGTCGAGCAGGCTGTAGGCAATGCTGTCCTGGCTGCTGTCGAACAGGGTTTGCAGGGGTAAGTCGGGATCCCGGGTATCGGTGGCAGGCAGCAGGCTGACCCAGAAGTGCCGGGCTGAAGCGGCTTTAATGGGTTGAAAGGTAGCCTTTACCGGGGTGGTCTTATCGTCGGGGAGAAACAGCGTGAGTGAGCGCACGGTCCGGTTGCTCATCTGGCTCAGGTGAGCGGGCAGAACATCGGGTAACCAGGATGACAGGGTAGTTTCGGTGAGGCGAGACGAATCAGTCGCCAGCCAGTCGATCATGGCCTGGTTGGACTTGAGAATAAGACCCTGACTGTCACAAAGCCATTGAGCGGTGCTGCTTTGCTCAAAAGCCGAGGTTAACAGCGACGCTACCAGATCCTGATCCACAGGATGCCCCCACCGTCATAAACCATGATGTCAGACTGGCACCTTACTAGAGCCGGATGTGGATCGCCAGTGCTTAAGTAGGCAGGGTCGGATTCTGCGGTTGAATTCGACCCTGCCTAACCGGGTGTACTTAGTTGGTTGCCGGTTGCTCGGCGGTCTCGTCTTTACCTTTCTTGTTTTGCAGGTAAAGCGCGTCAAAATTGACCGGGGCCAGCATCAGTGCCGGGAAGCTACCTTTGGTGACGGCGGTATCAACTGCTTCGCGGGCGTACGGGAACAGAACGGACGGGCAGTAGGCGCCAATCATCTGGTCGCGGGTTTCATCCGGAAAACCGGAAACGGTAAATACACCGGCTTGCTGAACTTCTGTCAGAAAGGCCGTTTTTTCGCCAATCTTGGCTTCAACAGTGATGATCAGTACGACTTCGACGACATTTTCGTCCAGTGTGCGAGTGCGGGTGTTCAGGTCCAGTTTGATCTGGGGTTTCCATTCTTCGCGAAAAATCGCGGGCGCATTGGGCGATTCAAACGAAACGTCGCGAGTATAAATGCGCTGAATGGCAAACTGGGGTTTTTGTTGTTCGGTCATGGGGACTCCAAAAAAATCCGTTTTTCATTAATAGTAAGGGTGAAGTTGGCGCTGGTGATGGGTTGGTAATCTCACATCACCCGGCCTGGCTGGCCTCTGCTAACAGAGTATCGAGCCGGCCCGCCCGTTCCAGGGCATACAGCTCGTCGCAACCACCAATGTGGTGCTCGCCTACCCAGATTTGTGGCACGGTGCGCTGGCCACTGCGTTGCATCATTTCCTGACGCAGCTCCGGCTGACCATCAACGCTTATCTCGTGATAGGCGCTGCCTTTATGTTCCAGCAATTGCTTGGCGCGCACGCAAAACGGGCACCAGGCGGTGGTATAGAGCGTAACAGGCGAAACACTGGACATGGTCAGACGACTCCGTATTCAGGACTTAACCAGCGGCATGCTGCTGTTTTGCCATTCCATAATGCCGCCCCGTAATTTATGCAACTGGGTAAAGCCGGCTTTGGCCAACAGGGCACCGCTGGCGCCGGATGACGTACCGGTTTTGCATACGACGATGATGGGGGTGTCTTTATAGGCTTCAAGTTCGGAAAGCCGACGCTCCACATCGCGGGCCGGAATGTTAATGGCATTGGGCAGGTGGCCCTTGCGAAAATCGTCTTTCGAGCGCACATCCAGTACTTTCGCATCCTGGGTGTTGATCAGCAGGGTGGCCTGTTGCGGTGAGACCGCCGAACCACCCTTGCTCCCTTCGGTCACAATCAGCAGGACCAGCAGGGCAACCCAGATGGACGCCAGGATCCAGTGATTGATAACGAATTCAAAAATTTGCTCCAACATGATTCGGGCTCTGCAGTTCGATGAAAAAGTGAGCGCGGCAGTATACACCAGCGCCCGGACATGCCTATAGAGGAGGCCGGATTTTTAATAGCATCAGCTTATACTCCCCATTTGCCAAAATATTCGCCAGATGGCCGGGGAGCCAGTACACTTACGGAATTGTAATTTTCCTACATTTTAATCGGGAGGTTTAATCATGACACCTGCTAAACCGGCAGTCCTGTTGATTCTGGATGGTTTCGGATACAGCGAAACATCCGCATCGAATGCGATTGAAAAGGCCAACGCGCCGACCTGGAAGCGGTTGTGGAATGACTACCCTCACAGTCTGATTCACACCTCGGGCATGGATGTTGGCTTGCCAGACGGGCAAATGGGCAACTCCGAGGTAGGCCACATGAACCTGGGTAGCGGTCGTATTGTGTACCAGCAGCTTACCCGGGTAACCAAGGCCATTGAAGACGGTGATTTCTTCGAAAACCCGGCCCTGACGGGCGCCGTTGATAGCGCGGTTCAGGAAGGTAAGGCGGTTCATTTGCTGGGGCTGTTGTCGCCCGGTGGCGTGCATTCCCATGAAGACCATTTTCACGCCATGGTCGACCTGGCCGTCAAGCGCGGTGCCAAGCAGGTGTATGTGCATGCGTTTCTCGATGGGCGGGATACCCCGCCTCGGTCGGCGCTGGCTTCGATAGAAGCGCTGGAAGCCAAACTCGAAAAACTGGGCGTAGGTGGCATTGTTTCGATGATCGGTCGCTATTATGCGATGGATCGTGATAACCGCTGGGAGCGGGTTCAGGCGGCTTACGACCTGCTGACCCGGGGCAGCGCCGATATTGTCGCCTCCACGCCAATGGATGCGCTTCATGCGGCTTACGAGCAGGATAAAGACGATGAATTTTGTCCCGCTACCTCAATCAGGGCTGATGGCACCTCGCCGGTAACCCTGCAGGATGGGGATGCCGTCATCTTCATGAACTTTCGTCCGGACCGGGCGCGTGAACTGACCCGCGCCTTCACTGACGACAACCTCGAAAGCACGCTCGACCGCTCAGTACGCCCGGCTCTGGCAAGCTTCACCACCCTGACCGAATACGCCGGTGACATCGATGCACCCGTGGCCTATCCGCCGGAGAATCTGGTGAATACCCTGGGTGAGGTCATGGAGCAGCAGGGCAAGAACCAGTTGCGCATTGCCGAGACTGAAAAGTACGCCCATGTGACGTTCTTCTTTAGCGGCGGTCGTGAAGATGAATACCGGGGGGAGGATCGGATACTGGTTCCTTCACCCAAAGTGGCAACATACGACCTACAGCCCGAAATGAGCGCGCCAGAAGTGACTGACCGGCTCGTAGAAGCCATTGAATCGGGCAAATACGACCTGGTGATCTGTAACTACGCCAACGGCGATATGGTTGGCCATACCGGTAAAATGGACGCAGCCATCAAGGCCGTTGAGGCGCTGGATATCGCGCTGGAGCGGGTGACAGCGGCCGCACTCAAGGTGGGCGGTGAGTGCCTCATTACCGCTGACCACGGTAACGTTGAGCTGATGGTCGATCCGGAGACCGGCGGTGCTGTTACCAGTCACACCATTTTCCCGGTGCCCCTGGTGTTTGTCAGTAACCAGACCGACGGGGTGAGCCTGAAAGAAGGGCGCCTGGCCGATATTGCACCAACGTTGCTGACCATGATGCAGCTGGACATTCCGTCGGAAATGACCGGTACCAGCCTGATTCAGCGAGGTTAAAACCTTACACTGTTAGCGTTCAGCCCCGGCCGGGCTGGCCGCTAACAGTCGTAAAGACAACGAAATGAGTGGGCCGCGCCTGCGGCGCCACTTTAAACAAGCCACCGCATGCGGTAGCCTGCCCCTCAGACACCGCCCCAGGTATGGATGGGGCCCACCCCAACCTGAATGAGTTCGCTGAATCTGTGTTTCAACTGACTGCGTTTAAACGCACCTTGCTCTGGCTTTTACTCTGCAGTCTGGTTGGCTTTTCGGTTGCCGAAGATGATCTCAGCTTGCGCGAGCAGGATCTGGAACAACTGCAATCCCAGATTGGCGACTTACAGCAGCAGCTCAGTCGAAATCGTGAAGAGGTATCTGAGCAGCGCCAGGCACTGGAGCAGACAGAGCGGCGACTTGGTGAACTGAACCGGCAATTGAATGACCTGGCCGGGCGTCTGAGCCGGGCGGTCAGCCGGCGCACCGAACTGGAAGCCGAGCAGAGCCAGCTGGAACAACAGCTGGACAATCAACGGGACGCCATGGCTGAGATTTTACGTCTCGCCTACAAGCAGAATAACCAGCCGCTGATCAAACTGCTGTTGTCTGGCGAGCGGCCCGAAGATCTGGCCCGGCAGATGCAATATTTTGCGATTCTGAACCGGCAACAGAACGCGCAATTGCAACAGTGGATTGAACAGTCCAATCGATTGAACGTGGTCATTCAGGAGCAGACCCGGCTGGCAGAACAATTACGCCGCGACCGGGATGAACTGGCGCAAGCGCAGGCAGAAGCGGCAACGCAAAAGAACCGGCGGGCACAGATACTGGTTAATTTGCAGGCTGAAGCGGAGCAAACGGAACAGTCGCTGGAACGCAAGCAGGAAGAGCAGTCTCAGCTGACGCAATTAATAGAGCGTATGCAGGCGGAACTGACAGATATGAATCTGGAGTTTCCGGCCGACATCGACATGGGCGATGTCAGAGGCAGTCTGCCCTGGCCGCTGGAGGGTACACTGCGTGCCCGTTACGACACGGCACAGGACAGCTCGGGCCTCAAATGGCAGGGCTGGTGGCTGGCAGCAGACACCGGTACCGATGTTAGGGCGGTGCATCATGGCCGCGTGGTGTTTTCCGACTGGCTGAACGGCTTTGGTCTGCTGGTCATTCTCGACCACGGTGATGGTCTGATGACCTTGTATGGTCGGAACCAGACGTTGTTGCGTACCGTAGGCGAGTGGGTGGAGGCCGGGGACACTTTGGCCGAAGCCGGCGCCTCGGGTGGATTTGACGAAAGTGGCCTGTATTTTGAAGTGCGTCGCAATGGCCGACCTGAAAATCCGGCCAACTGGCTCGAAAAACGCTAGACTTAAGGCTTGGGTCCCAGGGCATTAATGAGATAGACCAGTGTTCATGACCAGGCAAACCAATAGAGTACAACCCAACACAGATGTGAAAGGAACCGTTATGAAGTTGATCCGCAGTCCCTGGTTGAGCGCGATTACCGCCCTGGTCGTTGGCGTTTCCATCGGTATCGCGAGCAGCGTTCATGCCGAGCGGGTGGAAACACGCCTCCCGGTCGACGACGTTCGAATGTTCTCGCAGGTTCTGGAGCGCATCAAACAGGCTTACGTTGAAGATGTTGAAGACAGCGAGCTGATCGAAAATGCCATCGAAGGCATGTTGTCGGGCCTCGATCCGCATTCCGACTACCTGACCCCAGAAGACTTTGAAGACCTGCGCGAAAGCACCCGCGGCGAATTTGGTGGTCTGGGTATTGAAATTTCGCTCGACGAGACAGGCTTTGTGCGTGTTGTGGCCCCCATCGACGATACGCCGGCCTACCGTGCTGGCATGCAATCCGGCGACCTGATCACCCAGATTGATGACACACCGGTTAAAGGCATGACCATTGGCGATGCCGTTAACCTGATGCGCGGACGCCCGGGCACCGATGTCACCCTCACCGTCGCCCGTGAAGGCGAAAACCAGCCGCTTGAGTTCGAAATTACCCGTGACATCATTCAAGTTACCAGCATTCGCAACCGGATGATTGAGCCGGGCGTTGGTTATGTCCGGATCTCCCAGTTCCAGGAACGCACCGGTCAGGATTTTGTCGAAGCCATGGAATCGCTGCGTGATGAAAACGAAGGCGCACTCGACGGCCTGGTACTCGATTTGCGCAATAACCCGGGTGGCGTGTTGCAAGCGTCAGTGGATGTTGTTGATGCCCTGATCAGCCAGGGCCTGATTGTCTACACCGAAGGCCGTCTGCCTAATTCAGCCAGCGAGTTTGAAGCCAATTCAGACGACCCGAGCGATGGCGTGAACCTGGTGGTGCTAATTAATGGCGGGTCTGCATCGGCGTCGGAAATTGTAGCCGGTGCCGTTCAGGATCATCGCCGTGGTGTCATCATGGGCACCCGTAGCTTCGGCAAGGGGTCGGTTCAGACGATTTTACCGCTTAATGACAACCATGCGATCAAGCTGACGACCGCCCGGTATTTCACACCGAATGGCCGCTCCATTCAGGCGCAGGGTATTGAACCGGATATTATCGTCAACCCAGGTAAGCTGACCCAGGAAAATGGCAATCCCTATTATTCGGAGGCGAACCTGGCCGGTCATCTGTTGAACGGTGACGAAGAAGAGCCGGTTGAAGGCGAGGCCGGAGAAGCAGAACAGATCGATGTAGAGGCCAGTAATGACCTTATCGATGACTATCAGCTATACCAGGCCGTGATGTTGTTGAAAGGCATGCGCGTCCTGAATGCCTCGCGTTAACTCGATGGGGCGCCAGGCTCTGTGTTTGAGCCTGTGCGCCTTGCTCTCGCTCGTCACAGGCATCGCATCCGCCACGGACCGCAGTAAGGTGGCCGTGGTGGTAGATGACCTGGGTAACCAGTGGCAGTCAGGTCTGGCTGCCATCCAAATCCCCTTTATTCAAACCATCGCCATCATGCCGGGGTTGCCCTATACAATTCCGTTGGCAGAGTCGACGGTGGATGCCGGGAAAACGGTGATTGTTCATGCGCCCATGTCCAATGAAAGCGATTTTCCGCTGGGCCCCCTGGGGCTTACCCGGGACGATGGAGATCAGCAATTGCTGGCCAACCTGTCGATGGGTATGGACGCCGTGCCTTTTGCAGAGGGGCTCAGCAACCACATGGGCAGCCGCTTAACCCGGGATGCCGAGGCCATGGGCTGGGTGATGACTGAATTGCTGGCGCGCGACTGGTTCTATTTCGACAGTGTGACGGTATCGAACACCCAGGGCTGGCGCATGGCACAGCAGATGGGCGTGCCCTGGAACCGGCGCCAGGTATTTCTGGACCATGAACCCACCCCGGAGTTTATTGAGCAACAATGGCAACTGGCCCTGAATCTGGCGCGTCAGAACGGGTCAGTGACGGTGATTTGCCACCCTTACCCGGAAACACTGGCCTTTTTTGAAAGCCTCGACCCGGCCAACTACCCGGATATTGACTGGGTATCGATCAAAGACCTGCTGCATCAGCCCGAGCGTAAGCGGCCAGACTGGCGACCGCATCGCATTCCCAAAGGCGCCTACTCGAGACATCGCTCCTAACCGGCTGACCCATGCTGGAACACTGTGCTGTTCATGACGGATTCAGCTAACTGTGCGAAACTATTACACAGGCTTTACAGCAACGCTGTAACGCTATGGCATAAAACAATTTCAGTTAGGCCCGGATGGTAATCCTGTGGGTCGGCTCATTGCTCAGGAAGAAGATATGAAACGTTTGGGTGTGTTGGTTCTGATGTCGGTGGTGGTCATGTCTGGTTGTGCCACCCTCAGTGAAGATGAATGCCTGACGGCAGACTGGTATGCCATCGGTTATGAAGACGGTGCCAACGGCCAGCCCGATACGCGCATCGGTTCCCACCGTGAAGCCTGCGCCAAGCATGGTGTGACGCCGAGCCTGCGCGATTATCAGGATGGTCACGATGAAGGCCTGTTAACCTTCTGTACGCCAAGAAACGGGTTCAACCGTGCCCGCAGCGGGTATCAGTACAACGGCATTTGCCCGCCATCACTGGAACCTGAATTCCTGGACGGATACGACGCCGGGCGCCAGATTTATCAGGTATCCAGTGAAGTGAGCAATCTGGAAGGCCAGCAACGCAGTAACGAGACTGAACAACAGCGCATCGAGCAGCAGTTGCTGGAAAAAGAAGCGGCCCTGTTTGGTGCGGGTACGCCGGAAGAGCAGCGTCGTGTCATCTATGAAGAAATCGCTTTGTTGAAAGAACGTCAGGGTACCCTGGAGCAGCAGCGCGATGACATTATTCGTGATCTGGCCGATGCTGAATCACGTCTGAGAGAACTGCGCAATCGCTACAGTTACTACTAACTCAAGTCTTGGAGTTCGGGTTGCCTTGCAGGCATTGGCACGCACCGGGCACCGGGTATACCCCTGTGGGGTCGGGCGGAATGCCGCCCACTCAATCCATTCTGGCGGTCCGACGTCTCGGGCCTAGACCGCAGGATATGAATCCCCTCCATGGGATTCACCCTTCGGGCTCGCTTCGCTCATGCTAAAACGCTCCTGGCGTTTTAGTCCATGCTGCGGACTACCCCACAGAGGTGCACCCGATGCCCGCCGCTAGTCTACTCTGCCAACTCCTAAGCTAGAGTAATAATTTAAGCGGGAAACGACGGCATGATCGGATTTGACAGTCATTGCCATCTGGATTTTCTGGATGATGCCGCCCAGTGTATGGCCGGTGCCGAAGCTAACAGCCTGGGTCGCTGGCTGGTGCCGGGAACCGAGCCCGCCCAGTGGCACAAGGCCTATCAGCAGTTCAGTGAGGATGACCGGGTGCTGCTGGCAGCCGGGCATCACCCCTGGTTTCTGCCTGAAAGTCCGCCGGATACTCAATCGCTCGAAAATTGGCTGAACCACCATGGCGACTGCGTCGCTATCGGTGAAATCGGCCTCGATTTTTTCCGGCACCACCCGCACTCAGACGCCGCCGAGCATCAGTTCAACTGGTTTATGGCCCAGTTGGCGGTTGCCAGCGAGCGCGGCCAGCCAGTCATCATTCATTCCGTTAAAGCCCATGACCGGATCTTGCAGGGCCTCAAGCGCTTGCCACAGGTGTCTGGTGTTGTGCATGGCTTTGTCGGGCCCTATGCCCAGGCGAAGGCTTACCTTGACCGTGGATTTTATCTGGGGGCGGGCAGTGTAGTGTTTCAATCGGCCAAAACGCTGGACGCCTTCACGCGGATGCCGGCCGATCGGATTCTAGTGGAAACCGATGCCCCCGATCAGCGTGTGCCAGAGCAACACCGCAACGAACCCGGTACGTTTCAAGCAATCACACCAGACAATCCATTGCTGGACTGGCAGGCAACCCTTGGCCGTATTGCCGAAGCCCGTGAGATGGATAGCACTGTCCTGAGGGAGCAAGTTCGCCAGAATGCCGCCTCATTGTTCGAGCCCTGACCGCCTGTCTTCAGTTTTCTTAATCAAGTAACTCGAATTCTTTAGATATCCCTGATTTCGGGGCTGCACTAGAGTGTTGCCATCTCGCAGCCAAAGGCTGCCTGACACCCACTTAATACCCAATCAGGAGTAATACAATGAATGCACTGTCCCCACTGGCCATGGTTGCTGGCCGCGTATTGATTTCCTTTATGTTCATCATGAGTGGTCTGCAAAAGATCGGCGGACTGGAAGGTACCCAGGGCTACATGGAAATGATGGGCGTGCCTGGCATTCTCATCTACCCGACCATTCTGGTCGAAGTGCTGGGCGGTCTGGCGGTGCTGATCGGCTACCAGGCACGCATCGGTGCCTTGCTGCTGGCAGGCTTCTCTATTCTTTCAGGTGTGATCTTCCACTTTGATCCGGCTGACCAGATGCAGATGATCTCCATGTTCAAGAATTTCGCCATCGCCGGCGGCTTCCTGTTCATCGTTGCGATGGGCCCGGGCAAGCTGAGCATCGACGGTCGCAAAGGCTGATATCGGTTCGGATAAACTGAAAGGGCGCCCCGGCGCCCTTTTTTGTCGGTTGTTTAACGTGTTTACGGATTCGGTAACACAATTGCTGATAGCGCCCCCTGCCTATTGGCGCGCGAAAACTGTACAATGCCCGCCCATTTCGCGCTGGCCTGTTGCCAGGCGCCACTGTCGATAGGTTTTCGCTTTGATCTCCACCGCTAATATCACCATGCAGTTCGGGGCCAAACCCCTGTTTGAAAATGTTTCCGTCAAATTTGGCAATGGCAATCGCTATGGCCTGATCGGCGCCAACGGCTGTGGCAAATCGACCTTCATGAAAATTCTGGGCGGTGACCTGGAGCCGACCAATGGCCAGGTCATGCTCGACCCCCATACACGCCTGGGCAAGCTGCGCCAGGATCAGTTCGCTTTTGAAGACCAGACGGTGATCGACACCGTGATTATGGGTCATACCGAGCTGTCGCGGGTCAAAGCCGAGCGCGAGCGCATCTATTCCCTGCCAGAGATGAGCGAAGACGACGGCATGGCCGTGGCGGAGCTGGAAGTCGCCTTTGCCGAAATGGACGGTTACACAGCCGATTCCCGTGCCGGTGAACTGCTGCTTGGCCTGGATATTCCGCTAGAGCAACATTATGGCCCGATGAGTGCGCTGGCCCCAGGCTGGAAATTGCGCGTATTGCTGGCCCAGGCGCTGTTTTCCGACCCCGATGTGCTGTTGCTCGACGAACCGACCAACCACCTGGACATCAACACCATTCGCTGGCTGGAAAGCATTCTGGTGGCTCGCAACAGCACCATGATCATCATCTCACACGACCGTCACTTCCTGAACAGTGTATGCACCCACATGGCCGATTTGGATTACGGTGAGCTGCGCCTGTTCCCGGGCAATTACGATGAATACATGACCGCCGCTACTCAATCTCGTGAGCAGTTGCTGTCAGACAACGCGAAAAAGAAAGCGCAAATTGCTGAACTGCAAACCTTCGTCAGCCGTTTCTCAGCCAACGCTTCCAAGGCCAAGCAGGCGACCTCACGCGCCAAACAGATCGATAAGATCCAGCTGGCTGAAGTGAAGCCTTCAAGCCGAGTAAGCCCGTTTATTCGTTTTGATCAGGAAAAGAAACTGCATCGCCAGGCCGTTACCCTGACTGACCTGACCTTCGGTTATGAGGCTGACGCTCCGTTGTTCAAGAAGCTGAGCGTTAAAGTCGAAGCCGGTGAGCGCATTGCCATCATCGGCCCGAACGGCATTGGCAAAACGACACTGCTTAACGTGATGGCGGGCAAGCTGACGCCCCAGGCCGGTGAGGTTAAATGGACCGACAGTGCCGACGTGGGCTACTTCGCCCAGGACCACACCGAAGATTTTGCCCGCGATGCGACCTTGTTTGAATGGATGTCGCAGTGGACCAACCAGGGTGAGCAGGCCGTGCGCGGTGCGCTTGGTCGTATGTTGTTCTCTGGTGATGAGATCGGCAAGTCAGTCAAGGTGATTTCCGGTGGTGAGCAGGGCCGTATGCTGTTCGGCAAACTGACGCTGACCAAACCGAACGTTATGCTGATGGATGAACCGACCAACCACCTCGATATGGAATCCATCGAGGCATTGAACCTGGCGCTCGAAAACTATCCGGGCACACTGGTCTTTGTCAGCCACGACCGTGAATTTGTGTCGTCACTGGCAACGCGCATTCTGGATATGCAGCCAGGTGGCATTACCGACTTTACCGGTAATTACGAAGAGTATCTGCGCAGCATGGGTGTGCAGTAAGAAGAAGCGTGCACTCTCCCCAGACCTCTCCCATGGGGCGGGAGAGTGAGCTACCCAGTCTTCTCTCCACCTTTGGTGGAGAGAGCTAGATAGAGGGGGACGGCGCAGCGGTTACGTTTGTGTTTTCGGTGCCAAAGGCAACCACACAGAAATCAGCGCCGCCAGCGCCACAAACCCCGCCGATACCCACAGACACATCTCCAGCCCATAAGCCTGATACAGCCAACCCGACAAAACCGTACCCAGTAAGCGGCCGGCCGCGTTGGCCATGTAATAGAAACCCACGTCCAGCGACACACCATCGGCATCAGCGAAACTGACAATCAGGTAGCTGTGCAGAGATGAATTGACGGCAAAAAGGACGCCGAATACCAGCAAACCGCCAATCAACACAGTAGTCACGTTGTCCATCGTCATCAGCCCAATGGCAATGCCCGCCGGAATAATCGCCAGCAATAAAGCCCAGGCAATGACTGAATTACGGCCCGGCACCCGGCCAGAGCGTTTACCGGTAATACGAGGCGCCTGCGACTGAACCACGCCATAGCCAATGACCCACAACGCCATAAAGCTGCCGACCTGCAAATGAGGCCAGCCGAGAACCTGGCTGAGAAAAACCGGCAAGGCCACCACAAACCAGACATCGCGGGCTCCAAATAAAAACAGGCGTGCCGCCGATAGGACATTGATTGACGGGCTCTTGGAAAACATGCGGCTGAACTTGGGTTTGTTCTTTGCCTTGCCCAGATCCTGGGTGAGCAGGCGCAAACTAAGCGCAAACACCAGTGCCAGCGCGATGGCCATGGCTCCGGCCGCGCCGCGAAACCCCAGCCAGGCGAGCAGGGCACCACCCATGAAAAACCCAACGCCTTTCAAAGCGTTTTTTGAACCGGTGAGCAGTGCTACCCAGTGATACAACTGGCTTTGCTGATCATTCGGAACCAGCAGTTTGATCGAGCTCTTGGCGCTCATCTTGTTCAGATCTTTGGCAATGCCAGAAAGCGCCTGAGCCGCCATCACCCACGGCACGGTTAACCAGACGGCCGGAACCAACAGCATGGTCAACGCTACGATCTGTAAGCCCAGCCCCAGGTTCATGGTGGTATTCAAGCCAAGCCGGGCACCGAGCCAGCCGCCGACCAGGTTGGTGACAATGCCGAAAAATTCATAGAACAAAAACAGCAGCGCGATCTGCAGGGGCGAATAACCCAGACTGTGAAAGTGCAGCACTACCAGCATGCGCAGAGCGCCGTCGGTCAGCGTGAACGCCCAGTAATTGCCGGTGACGACCAGATACTGGCGTACCCCGGCCGACAGATCGCGTAGCCGTATCATTGATCGCTCAATCCAACCATGCGGGCCAGTTCAACCGTGCGGTTGGCATAGCCCCACTCGTTGTCGTACCAGGCATAGAGTTTTACCTGGGTGTCGTTGACGACCATGGTCGACAGCGCATCAATGATGCTGGAGCGCGGATCGGTTTTGTAATCGACCGAAACCAGTGGGCGCTCCTCGTAACCCAGAATGTCTTTAAGTTCGCCTGCTGCGGCAGCTTTCAGCAATTCATTGACTTCTTCGGCTGTAGTGACGCGTTCAACTTCAAACACACAGTCGGTCAGCGATGCGTTTGCCAGTGGCACACGGACAGCGTGACCGTTTAACCGTCCTTTGAGTTCGGGGAAAATCTCGATAATGGCCGTGGCTGAACCGGTCGTGGTTGGAATCAGGCTGCTGCCACAGGCGCGCGCCCGGCGCAGGTCTTTATGCGGGGTGTCGAGAATGCTCTGGGTGTTGGTCAGGTCATGAATGGTGGTGATTGAGCCATGCTTTATGCCCAGGTTTTCGTGAATCACTTTTACCACCGGGGCCAGGCAGTTGGTCGTGCAGGAGGCGGCGGTCACTATGCGATGGCGAGATGCGTCGTAACGGTCTTCGTTAACGCCCATGACAACGTTCAAAACATCGGGGTGTTTTACAGGCGCAGTTACGACGACGCGCCTGACGCCCTGCTCGATGTAGCCATTCAGCAAGGCAGTGTCGCGCATTTTGCCGGATGCTTCGATGACCACATCGCAACCCGACCAGTCGGTATCGGCGATGGTTTTGGAATGGCTCACCTCGATACGCTGATCACCAATGTGAATTACCTCTCCCTCGGAGGTAGCTTCGTGCTTCCAGATGCCATGCACGGAATCGAAGTTCAGCAGGTGCGCATGAGTCGCGGCGTCTCCGGCCGGGTCGTTGATTTTAACGAAGGCCACCTCGGGCCAGTCGAAGGCTGCGCGCAAGGCCAGTCGACCGATGCGGCCGAAGCCATTAATGCCGATTTTCAGGGTCATGCTGTGTCTCCACAATAAAAATAAAGCGTAAGGTCAGGGCGTTGCGAGCCGTGATGCGGCGCGTCGGTCCATCCAGGGCTGGGTGCGGTTGGCAATGGCCACCAGTGACAACATGACGGGTACTTCAACCAGTACCCCAACCACCGTGGCCAGTGCCGCACCGGAATGCAGTCCAAAGAGCGATATGGCAACCGCAACGGCCAGCTCGAAAAAATTCGACGTTCCGATCAGACAGGCCGGCGCCGCAATGGCGTGCGGTAACCGCAGCCACCAGGCACCCATAAACGCAATAATAAAGATGCCATATGTCTGGAGTGTTAATGGAATGGCAATCATGCCGATGGCCAGGGGTTGCTCAAGCAGGGTTTGCGCCTGCAAGGCAAACAACAGCGTGACCGTAGCCAGCAAACCCAGAATGGACCAGGGTTTGATCGCCGCAAGAAAGGTGTCGAGCTGGCCAGTCTGGCCGCGCCGGTTCAGCCAGTGGCGAGTGAGAACGCCTGCCAGGAGCGGCAACACCACATAGAGCACAACAGACAACAGCAAGGTCTGCCAGGGCACGGCTATGTCGGTAACTCCCAGCAGAAATGCCGCCAGTGGTGCAAAGGCAATGATCATGATGACGTCGTTGACCGACACCTGTACCAGGGTGTAATTCGCGTTGCCTCGCGTCAGCTGGCTCCAGACAAATACCATGGCGGTGCAGGGTGCCACACCCAGCAAAACCATGCCGGCAATGTATTCAGTGGCGGTGGCCGGGTCGACCCAGGGCGCGAAGATCACCCGGAAAAACAACCAGCCCATGCCCAGCATGGTGAACGGCTTTATCAGCCAGTTAACCACCAGTGTCAGCGCCAGCCCTTTGGGCTGGTCGGTTACCTGGCGCAGTGATGAAAAATCGATCTGCACCATCATCGGGTAGATCATCAGCCAGATGAAAACGGCGATAACCAGATTAACGTGAGCGAATTCAAGTTGGGCGACGCTTTCAAAGGCGCCGGGAAATAGCCAGCCAAGAGCGGCACCTGCCAGAATGGCCAGGGCTACCCAGAGCGACATGTAGCGTTCAAAAATGCCCATCAGTGTTTGGTTTCCTGGGTGTTGGATTGGGTCGGGAGGGCTGCAGCACAGCACTTGGCGGTCCGTTCGGGCCGGTCGCCCATGCTGTTCAGGCGCTGAGTATCTTCCTCGATCCAGTCGCTATTGGCGGCCAGGGTTTCATCGAGCACCGTCAGACACCAGTCGGGCACGTTCGGGTTGATGGAGTAGAACACCCACTGGCTGTCGCGTCGGTCCTGCAGCAGGCCGCTTTTGCGCAGTTGTGCCAGGTGGCGTGAAATTTTGGGCTGGCTTTCCTGCAGCGCTTCGGTCAATTCGCAGACACAGAGTTCCTGCTGACTGTGAATCAGCAACAGGGCGCGCAAGCGGGTGTCTTCGGCCAGGTTTTTGTAGAACGCCAGCGGCGTCAGACTGTGCTGGCGGTTCCGAAAGGGTTTGCCCTGAATCAGCAGGAACATCTTGAGGCGTTCGCTCAGTTCGTTCAGGGTGGTTTCAAAGGGGCGCAAGCCGGCCCGCGTCACCGGGTCTTCAAAGTCCCAGGCCAGTGTTTGGCGCGTGCCTTGCACCGACTGACATTCCAGGGTGGCCTTATTGCACAGGGTTATGACGATGTCGAACGGCTCGTCGAGCACATCACCCAGTGATTTGGAGCGCAGCCCTTCTGTCGAAATACCAGCGCCTTTCAGGGCTCGCAACGCTCGCAAATCAGCCTGGCTGGGTTCGAGCCCGGCACTGAACACCTGGTAACGGTCACCGGCCATGTCCCGCATCAGGGCTTCGGCCATCAGGGAGCGGGCAGAGTTGGCGGTGCAAATAAAGAGAACTCGTTGCGTTTGGCTCATTACACGGACTCAGCAAACCAAGAATTCGCTAGATCATATATATGAAAAAACATATGTCAATAATGAGGGCCGACAAGGAACACCGCGTTGTTCGCGACTAGCCATGAGTCTGCGTATGATGGCGTTTTCATTGTATCGAGCTCTGTCAGGCGTCTATGATTACCGACCCGATTTTCTACCTCTTCGCCATACCCGCCACCCTGTTATATGGCCTTTCCAAAGGTGGTATGGGCGGCGGGTTGGGGCTCGTGGCCGTACCGATGATGGCTTTGGTCATCTCTCCCAGCCAGGCGGCAGCGATCTTGTTGCCCATTCTCTGCGTGATGGACCTGTTTGCGGTCTGGGGCTTTCGGGGGATCTACGACCGGGCAAATCTGCGTATCATTTTGCCGGCAGCCATGCTCGGCATCGGTGTTGGCACAGTGACCTACCGGTACTTGTCCGACGATCACATCAAGGTATTTGTGGGGCTCATTGCACTGGTATTTGCGCTGAACTGGGTCCTGCAGCAATTGCGCGGCCGTCCCCCCGAAGCCAAGCCAGCCAGTAAGATTTGGGGTTGGATTTACGGCTCTATTGCGGGTCTGACCAGCTTTAGCGTTCATGCCGGTGGCCCGCCGATCAATATGTATCTTCTGCCTCAGCAAATGAATAAAACGGTGTTTGTCGGCACGACGGTGATCTTTTTTACGGTCGTGAATTACGTCAAGCTGATTCCCTATGCCTGGATAGGCCTGCTCGACAGCAGCAATCTGATGACGTCCCTGGCACTCGTGATTCTGGCTCCGATCGGGGTTTGGCTTGGCATGTATATGCATCACCGCATCAATGAGGGGCTGTTCTATTGGGTGTGTTATGTGTTGCTGATCGCGGCAGGCGGTAAACTGATGTTTGATGGTCTGATGGGTCTATTGCATTAGTCCGGCTGCTTGATATTCAGCCGAAGCCACCTACCTTATGTGAAGACCAACTAACCGGGGTAAGCAACCATGGCCAGTGGCTGGGCCGGTGACGGCGCTGTAAACGAGCAGATCGAATCGACGGTAAACGATGCCATTGAACGCGTGCGCAGTCAGTTGCCCAAAGGCGAGAGTGCCGAGTTCTGTGAAGAATGCGACGCTCCTATTCCGGAGGCCCGCCGCAAGGCCGTGCCGGGCGTGCGCCACTGTGTGACTTGCCAGGCGGAACTCGACCAGGAAGTCGCCAGCCCCAGTCTTTATAACCGCCGGGGCAGCAAAGACAGCCAGTTGCGGTAGTTTTTGTACCATAAGGTCGCTGGCACTTGGTTGGTCAGTTACTTCAAATACAGTACTTTAATAAGGTGATAGCCGAATTTCGTTTTTACCGGCCCTACCAAATCTCCTGGCTTGCCACTAAACACCGCTTTATCAAACGCAGGTACCATGGCGCCTCGTTTGAACTCGCCAAGGTCTCCACCTCGCTTGCCTGACGGGCAGGTGGAGTGCTGGCGGGCCAGTTTGTCGAAATCGGCGCCTTTTTTGAGTTTGCCGAGCAGTTCCTGCGCTTTTTTCTCGTTTCTAACCAGAATGTGCAGGGCAGAGGCATGGGTTGCACGGGTTTTGCCCCTGGCCGGTGAGTTAAGGGCTTCTTTGATGCTGTTTTTCATGGCAGTGGCTCGATGGGCTCTCTGATGACGCCCAGTCTAACGGATTGTGGCTGAACAGGCTTTGTTGCTAACCGGGTTGTGGGTTGAAACTCAGTCATTCATACCTATATTATTAATGTCTAATATAATTACACCACTGCCGCAGGAGCTTTTATGATTTTCAGACAGCTTTATGACGCGACCTCATCGACCTACACCTATCTGCTGGGCGACGAATCCTCCCGCGAAGCGATGCTGATTGACCCGGTATTCGAACAGGTTCAACGCGACCTGGCGCTGGTGCGGGAGTTAAAGCTCGACCTGAAACTGGTGGTCGATACCCATGCCCATGCCGATCATATCACCGCTGCCTGGGTACTTAAGCAAAAGACAGGCTGTCGAATTGCCTCGGGAGAGGCGGTTGAAGCAGAGAACGTTGATTTGCCACTGAAAGACGGACAAACATTCGGTGTCGCCAATATCTCTCTGGAAGCCCGGTCAACGCCAGGTCACACCAGTGGTTGCATGACCTATGTGTTGTCTGATCAGAGCAAGGCATTTACCGGTGATGCGCTGCTCATTCGCGGTTGCGGCCGCAGTGATTTTCAACAGGGTGACCCGGCCCGTCTCTATCAATCGATTAACGGGCAAATTTTCACCTTGCCAGACAACTGCACCCTGTATCCCGCACATGATTACAACGGCCGCACCTGCACGTCGGTTGCCGAAGAGAAGGAATTTAACGCCAGGGTAGGGGGTGACTCCAATGAAAACGATTTTGTGCGCTACATGAACGCCATGCAATTGCCACACCCGAAAAAAATCGATGAAGCACTGCCGAATAATATGCGTTCCGGCAAACCGGAAGACGGCAAATTACCCGAAGAGCCTGACTGGGCTGATTTACGCATTACGCTGGCCGGGTTTGCGGAAGTGGAGCCTGAATGGGTGATTCAGAACCAGCCGTCTGTCACCATCCTGGATGTGCGTGAGGAAGACGAGATAACAGAGCCGGAGCTGGAAAAACTGGATAACCTGATGGTGATTCCACTTGGGCAACTGCGCGATCGTGTTGATGAGGTGCCAGCCGACAAGCCGGTTGTGACCTTGTGCCGTTCAGGCAAACGCTCTTCATTGGCGATTGGTATTCTGAAAGATGCCGGACATGACAAGGTTGCCAATGTACGTGGTGGTGTATTGCATTGGCCTTCAGCCCGCTAGCAAGTCGACAGGCATCCGAAAAGCAGGTTGTCCAATAACCAGTTTGAGTGATAGTAAGGGCTATCGCGTCAGGGCTGCTGCAATAGTTGCTTAATTTCAGGAAGCCAGTATCGAGAAATCATTGATCTGAAGTTATCGCTGAGTTCAGTATTCTCCAGCACGATTTTGTGAACAGTCTGGTCGGTAAGGCGGTCGATCGCCAGCGTTGCGAAGGGATCGTCGTAGATGATCGATTGGATCAGCCCCTCAGTAAAGGCACGATGAAGCATTGACTCCAGCTGAGCGCTTAATTCTGGTTTGCAGGGGTTAACGTACAGCAGAGTAGACAGCGGATAGAGCATGACAACATTGTTCAACAGGTGCAGATTGTTACCCCGTTGGCGGATTTCGAGCTGGGCTTCCTGAAAACCGCGTTGAAAAACATCGAAGCGACCCGTGTTCAGCATGGCCCAGAGATTTTCATAGCTGGTCTGAGATACCTGATACTGATTGTCGATCATTATGCGTGTATCCGGCCAGCCCCGGCCCGATCCTATTAGCCAACTACTGGCATTCGTAACATCTGCCTGCAGCGCGTCGGCACGGTCGCGGGTAGTTACAAAACCGCGAACACCGAGCAGCCCCATAGTGAGTGGAAAATCGACTTGCAACAGCCGCTGCTCGCGTTCAGTGTCATAGCCGCTGAAATAGACATCAAAGTCGGCTTCGCAGGATTCGAGCATACGCAACGCCCGTGGCTGATTCATGCTGGTGGTGTCGACCCACTGCAAACGGGCGCCATCGCCATATTGTTCGATGGACTGTTCCAGTATGGTGATAATCAGTTCAAACGGTTCGGTATCCGCGTGTTCCTGAGCGATTCTGATGTTTTCTGCCCGTGCTCCGGAAGCCCAAGCAACTATGAATATAACAGCCAGGATCCAATGCTTTCTTGGGCTGTTGCCAGTGCAAATTGATGAGCTAGCAGTCAAGGTGCTGGTCCCGTTGTGTGATTCCCTAGCCTCAAGAGTAGCTTAAATTGAACGAATCGCAGGCAGACAAAGAGCGGCCAATACATGCGTTTGCAGACTGAAAAGGAGAGAGCATAAAAAATCCCGGCACAGACCAGGCTCTTCTGATGAATCTTGTTGGTGCCCAGAGGCGGACAGCACTTCCGGGAGCAGGGCTGGACGGCGAAGCCGCTCGAAGGGTGATCGCCATGGAAGGCGGTCATCCATCGAACCACAGGTAAAAAGCGGTTCGATTCCATTTCACCCATGCACAAAAAAGCCCGGCACAGGCCAGGCTCTTCTGATGAATCTTGATGGTGCCCAGAGGCAGACAGCACTGCTGGGAGCAGGGCTGGACGGCGAAGCCGCCCGAAGGGTTATCGCCATGGAGGGCGATCATCTATCGAACCACAGGTAAAAAGCGGTTCGATTCCATGCTAGCCACACACAAAAAAGCCCGGCACAGGCCAGGCTTTTCTGATGAATCTTGATGGTGCCCAGAGGCGGAATCGAACCACCGACACGGGGATTTTCAGTCCCCTGCTCTACCGACTGAGCTATCTGGGCATGTTCGTGTTGCTCGGCGTGCCGTGCGTCTCGAACGAGGCGTATTAAACGAATTTTCGGTTTTGGCGTCAACCTTTTTTGGTTTAAATCTTTGATTTTTTTAAAGATTCCCGATCTTTGGCTAATTTCTGTACACCCTGGTCGTGCTTGTTGATGCTTACTCCGGCACGTACCCCTCAGCCTGGTCATACTCCTGACCACTCAGAAACTTGTCCATCTGTTCCATCAGGTACTTGCGGGCTGCCGGGTCGGTCATGGTCAGGTGTTTTTCGTTAATCAGGCGTGTCTGGTGGGCCTGCCACTCTTCCCAGGCCTGTTTCGACACGTTGTTGTAGATGTCCTGGCCTTTGGGGCCGGGGTAAGGTGGCTTTTCGAGGCCTTCCAGCTCCTGATCGTATTTGCGGCAATGGACGGTGCGGGTCATGGATGCATCCTTCGTTCGGGTTGGGTCTGGTGGCTTTGGCCCGCGTCGGTTACCGGTGATGCCTCTGAGGGGTCGGCGTGAACCCGTCCATGGGGCCTAGGCCGCAACATCCATGTTGCGGACTCCCCCTCAGAGGCATCACCGGCATCCGCCGCTTGACTCGTGCTAACACAAAAATCTGAGTTAGAACAATCGACTCAGCAACGTTTTAACAGGGGCGCTGAGGCCTACCTGACTGGCGATGCCGGGATGGTACCAGAGGCTGGCATTGCTCGCAGCCTCGCGCACCTGAGTTGGTTTGTCGGGCAGTGGCGCGAAGACCGGGTGGATGTTCAGGTGGTAGTGGCTGAAGGTGTGGCGAAAGGGCTGCCAGTCTTCCAATGTTGGGGAAAGCCGGGTCAGGGCCAGGTGTTGTTCGACCTGGTCGCGGTCTTCGAACTGCGGAAAGCTGTGAAGGCCGCCCCAGATGCCCGATGACGGGCGTTTTTCCAAATAGACCTCGCCACCGGGGGCTTGAAGGATCAGCAGCCAGGCGTCGCGGGTGGGTTTATCTTTTTTGGGTTTTGAGGCGGGCAGCTCGCTGGTAAGGCCTTTCTGGTAGGCCTGGCATTGGGTGTTGAGCGGGCAGGCTTCGCACTTGGGACGGCTGCGGGTGCAGACCATGGCGCCCAGGTCCATCATTACCTGGTTGAAATCGCTGATGCGGTGTTCTGGCGTGAGTTGTTCGGCCCAGTCCCAGAGTTTATTCAGGTTGGCGGTGGTGCCGGGCCAGCCTTCGAGGGCGAAAAACCGGCTGAGTACGCGTTTGACGTTGCCGTCGAGAATGGGCGCATAGGTGCCCCGGCTCAGGCTGAGAATGGCACCGGCGGTGGACCGGCCAATGCCGGGCAGGTCGCTGACCGCTTCGACCGTACCTGGAAAGTCGCTCTGGTGATGCTCAACCAGCTGTTGAGCTGCTTTGTGCAGGTTGCGGGCGCGGGCGTAGTAGCCGAGGCCAGTCCAGTGATGGAGCACTTCGTCTTGTGGCGCATCGGCGAGCGCTTCAACCGTGGGGAAGCGCTCCATAAAGCGCTGGTAATACGGAATAACCGTCGTTACCTGGGTTTGTTGCAGCATAATCTCGGAGATCCAAACCCGGTACGGCGTTTTTTCCTGTTGCCACGGCAGGGTTTTGCGGCCGTGGTGGTCGTACCAGTCAAGAACCTGGTGTTGGAACCAGCTCGCGTCGCAATGCATCTATCCACTCCAGTTCGTTGCGCAATAAGATCAGGTCGTCGTTTAGTGGTGCTGTCCAGTCGGGAGCGCCTTCCAGAGTAAGGCCTGGCCAATCTCCGGTCAGAACGCCAAAGCCATAGGACTGTTCGGGAATGCTCGGGGTTTGGATGATCCAGTCGCCGTCGTCGAGTGTCCAGTTACCGCCCGATGGGTCGAGTGAAAGGGATGTAGCGCTCAGGTTGTGGCTGCGTTGTTGATCGTTTTCCGTCAGGCCGATTAGCAATTTGGGTGTTTGCCATTGCCAGTCAGCAACTGTCGCATTCACCTCGCCCTGCAGCGTGGCTGTCAGGTCGGAAGGCTCGTCGCCTTTAGTTTCCTTACGGTAGGAGATGGCCCAGATGCCGGTAAACCGGCCGTTCTGAAGTTCCAGGTACTGGCCCTGGGTGCCCAGGCGGTGAGTGGTGTCGGGTTCAGGCCCGCCGAAGGCCAATGCTGAGTCCAGCCCAGAAAACACCCAGCCTTCGTCGCTGAAGTGCAAAGCTTCAAGGCCACCTGCCCATTCCAGGCCGTTTGGGAAAGTCGCACCTAGTGGTTGCCCGGCGCTGTGCCAGGAGAGAAAGTCGATGGCGAATTGGCTGCCATCTAGCCGGGCTTCGCGCCATTGGCCGCTGGCGTTGCCGGGCCAGGAGCCAGCGGTAACCTCGGCGCTGAACTCGGCGTCACTGAGCCGCACGGCGTCGTTTTGCCATTGCAGGATGGTCTGGGCCGTGCTGCTGGCCCTGACGTCGTTGCGTGCCCACTGGGCCGTTACCTGGGTATTGTAGCGGTTGCTGCTGCCCCGGCGTTCGAATACTGCCTGCAGTTGAGTGATTTCCAGGTTTCCGGAGACCAGGTTGCCGCCGATCAGTTCCAGGCGCTGAGGAGCCAGAGCATCGAGTAAACGGGCGAAATTGGCCAGGCCTTCCCTTGGATTCGTGTTTCGGCTGAACCAGAAGCCTTCGGTGATGTGAATGTCCCGGATCTGTGGCTGGCCGATCAGAATGGACACCGGGTTGAGGCTGATCTGAATGCTCGATGCTACCCAGTCGTTTTGCTCATTGCCGAAGGCAACATCGGTCCAGGTACGGCTGAACCCCTGGTTCTGTTGGGAGCCAAAGGGTTCTGACTTCAGTTCAAAGCCGGCGGCGTTCAGTTGCTGCAATAGCCAGGGCTCGGGCGCCCAGCTGAAGAGTCGGACACCGATGAAGATCAGCATTAACGCAAAAACGCCGGCGAAGCCCAGGGCCAGCCGGCGTGTCAGGGGGTTTGTCATCCGGGTATCAGTCTTCCAGCATGTCCAGGTTGCGAACCGCGCCTTTGTCGGCACTGGTGGCTAGCATGGCGTAGGCTTTCAGGGCTGCGGTGACTTTGCGCTTGCGCGAGGCGGCCGGTTTCCAGGCCTGGGCTCCTTTGTTTGCCATATCGGCACGGCGATCTGCCAACACCTGGTCCGAGACATCGACATTGATAGAACGGTTAGGAATGTCGATGACGATGTCGTCGCCGTCCTGAATCAACGCAATGGCACCGCCAGCAGCGGCTTCGGGCGAGGCATGGCCGATCGACAGACCGCTGGTGCCGCCGGAGAAACGACCGTCGGTGAGCAGCGCGCAGTCTTTACCCAGGCCCTTGGATTTCAGGTAGCTGGTCGGGTACAGCATTTCCTGCATGCCCGGGCCGCCTTTGGGGCCTTCGTAGCGAATGATGACGACATCGCCAGCTTTAACCTGGTTATCGAGAATGCCGGCGACGGCGGAATCCTGGCTTTCAAAAATGCGGGCTTTGCCCCTAAAGGTCAGAATGCTTTCGTCGACCCCAGCGGTTTTTACCACGCAGCCGTCTTCGGCAATATTGCCGTACAACACAGCAAGGCCGCCTTCCTGGCTGTAGGCGTGGTCGGCACTGCGAATGCAGCCTTTCTGGCGGTCACCGTCGAGCGTGGGCCAACGGGTCGACTGGCTGAAGGCTTCCTGGGTGGGAATACCTGCCGGGCCAGCGCGAAAGAACTGTTTAACCGCCGAGTCTTCGGTGCGCATGATGTCCCACTGAGCCAGGCCTTCGGCCAGGGTGGCAGAGTGAACGGTGGGCAGTTCGGAATGCAGCAGACCAGCACGGTCGAGTTCACCCAGAATGCCATAGACGCCACCGGCACGGTGAACGTCTTCCATGTGGTAGTTCGGGTTGTTCGGGGCGACCTTGCACAGCTGCGGGATCTGACGCGACAGGCGGTCGATGTCTTTCAGCGTGAAGTCGATTTCGCCTTCCTGGGCAGCGGCCAGCAGGTGCAAAATGGTGTTGGTGGAGCCGCCCATGGCAATGTCGAGCGCCATGGCGTTCTCGAAGGCTTTGAAATTGGCGATATTGCGCGGCAATACCGACTCGTCGTTGCCTTCATAGTAACGCTTGGCAAGATCGACGATGCGGTGGCCGGCTTCTTCAAACAGGCGGCGACGGTCGGAATGGGTGGCCAGGGTGCTGCCGTTGCCGGGCAGTGACAGGCCAATGGCTTCGGTCAGGCAGTTCATGGAGTTGGCGGTGAACATGCCGGAGCAGGAGCCGCAGGTCGGGCAGGCGCTGCGTTCGTATTCGGCGACGGTTTCGTCGTCGGCACTGTCGTCAGCGGCGATGACCATGGCGTCGACCAGGTCGAGACCGTGGTCGGCCAGTTTGGTTTTACCGGCTTCCATTGGGCCGCCGGACACGAATATGACCGGGATGTTCAGCCGCATGGCGGCGTTCAGCATTCCCGGGGTGATTTTGTCGCAGTTGGAAATGCACACCAGGGCGTCGGCGCAATGGGCATTGACCATGTATTCGACCGAATCGGCGATGATTTCGCGCGAGGGCAGGCTGTAGAGCATGCCGTCGTGGCCCATGGCGATGCCGTCGTCAACGGCGATGGTGTTGAATTCTTTGGCGACACCACCGGCTTTCTCGATTTCCCGTGCCACCAGCTGGCCCATGTCTTTCAGGTGAACGTGGCCTGGTACGAACTGGGTGAAGCTGTTGGCGACAGCGATAATCGGTTTCTGGAAGTCGTCGTCTTTCATGCCAGTGGCACGCCAGAGGGCGCGTGCGCCTGCCATGTTGCGACCGGCGGTGGTGGTTCTGGAGCGATACTCGGGCATGTGTGAGTCCTGTGGTTCGTGGTGGCCACCGGGTGCGCTCATCAGGGGTCGGCATGAACCTGTCCATGGCGGTCCGACGATTCGGGCCTAGGCTCCGGCATCCATGCCTCAGACTTCCCCGGATGAGCGCACCCGGCAGCCACCACTGGTTATGTGGTGGAATATTATTCCCAGGATTGTAACTAAAGGAGTGGTTGTGGTCAGTGCAATATTGCCAATGGATTGTTGCGCAAGCGTCACCCGGCCGGAGCCGGGTGCATGGTCAAAGGTCAATCGTGAAAGTGACAGGCGACCTGGTGGGTGCCCTGGGCGAATATCAGCTCCGGCTTTTGCTCGGCGCATTTGGCTTCGGCGCGCGGGCAGCGGGTGCGGAAGACACAGCCTGAGGGTGGGTTGATCGGACTGGGCAGATCGCCCTCGATCAGGATGACCTCTTTGTTGCGCTCGATTTTCGGGTCCGGAATCGGGACTGCTGAAATCAGTGCCTGGGTATAGGGGTGGCGTGGCTGGCGGTAAATATCCGCTGAGTCGGCCACTTCCATGACGTTGCCCAGGTAGAGCACCATGATGCGCGTGGAAATGTGTTTGACCACGCTCAGGTCGTGCGCAATGAAGATCAGCGACAGACCCATTTTCTTCTGCAGCGACATCAGCAGGTTAATAACCTGAGCCTGAATCGATACATCGAGCGCGGAAACCGGTTCGTCGCAGATGATCATTTTGGGCTTGAGCACCAGAGCCCGGGCGATGCCGATGCGCTGGCACTGGCCGCCCGAGAATTCATGCGGGTAGCGGTTGATTTGATTGGGCAGCAGGCCGACGGTTTTCATCATCTCGGCGACGCGCTCTTTAACCTCGGCGCGGCTCAGATCCGGGTAGTGGGTTTCCAGCGGCTCGGCGATGATCTGGCCGATGGTCATGCGCGGGTTTAGCGACGCCAATGGGTCCTGAAAGATCATCTGGATGTCTTTGCGGTGATTGCGCATGGCTTTGTCTTTCAGCGGGGCCAGGTCCTGGCCGAGCCAGACTACTTCACCGCCTTCAACCGGCAACATGCGGATAACCGCGCGTGCCAGGGTTGATTTACCACAGCCGGACTCACCGACCACGCCCAGAGTTTCGCCTTCGTACAAATCGAAACTGACGCCGTTGACGGCTTTGAGTTTGCGCGGCTTGGTCCAGGGCATGGCGCCCTTGGGGAAGATGTCGAAGTAGACTTTCAGGTCGCGGACAGAGAGCAGCTTTTCCCGGGTGCGGGTGGGGCTGGCCAGTGTGTCAGCTTGAGTGTGTTCAGTCATACCAGAGCCTCCGGTTCTACGTGGCAGGCGCGCTCGCGTTTCAGGCTGTTGTTGTCTGTCAGCGCGGGTTCGGTACTGATGCATCGGTCATGGGCGAAACTGCAACGTGGTTGAAACGGGCAGCCTTGCATCGGCTTGAGCATATTGGGCGGGTTACCGGGAATGGTCAGCAATTCCTCGCCCTCCTGGTCGAGCCGCGGTATGGCGCGTAACAGCCCCTGGGTATAGGGGTGGCTCGGGTTTTCGAACAGGGCCTCTGTAGTGCCGTATTCCATGACCCGGCCCCCGTACATGACCAGAGTATTCTCACAGGCACCCGCAACCACGCCGAGGTCGTGAGTGATCAGGATGATGGCTGTGCCAAACTCGCCCTGGAGGTCGCTCAGCAGCTTCATGATCTGGGCCTGAACCGTTACGTCGAGTGCTGTTGTTGGTTCGTCGGCGATCAGCAGTTGCGGGCGCAGCAACAGTGACATGGCGATCATCACCCGCTGGCGCATGCCGCCCGAGAATTCGTGCGGGTACATGTGAATGCGGTTGCGGGCTTCGGGAATGCGCACTGCATCGAGCATTTTTATCGATTCTTCCAGGGCATCCTTACGTGACATGCCTTTATGATGCATCAGCACTTCGGTCATCTGGTTGCTGACTTTCATAAAGGGGTTCAGAGAGGTCATCGGGTCTTGAAAGATCATGCCGATTTTGTCGGCGCGAATGCGGTTCATGCCCTGTTCGGGCAGGTTCAGGATCTCGATACCGTCGAATTTGACGCTGCCGCTGGCATGGCCGTTGCGGGCCAGCAAGCCCATAATGGAAAAGGCAGTCTGGCTCTTGCCCGAGCCGGATTCACCTACGATAGCCAGGGTTTCGCCCTTGGCCAGGTCGAAACTGACGCCGTTAACCGCGTTGACCTGTCCGTCGAGGGTGTCGAAGCTGACCCCGAGGTCGTTGACTGATAATAAACTCATGTTTCAGTGGCTCCTGTTGCTCAGCGGTCTTTCGGGTCAAGCGCGTCGCGCAGGCCGTCACCAACAAAGAAAAAACTCAAAAGGGTGGCGATGAAAAAGCCCAGCGGGAACATCAGTTGCCAGAGCGTGCCGTAACGCATGGTTCCCGCACCGTCGTTGATCAGCGCGCCCCAGGAGGTTTGCGGTTCCTGCACACCCAGGCCCAGGAAGGAAATAAACGACTCGGTCAGAATCATCTGCGGTACCAACAGAGTGGCATAGACAATAACCACGCCGAGCAGGTTGGGCACAACGTGGCGAAGCACAATTTTGAACGGGCGCACGCCAGAGGCGATGGCTGCCTCGATGTATTCCTTATTCTTGATCGAGAGCGTCTGGCCCCGAACGATCCGGGCCATCTCCAGCCAGGAAATGGCACCAATGCCGATGAAAATCAGCAAAATCGACCGGCCAAACATCACCAGCAGCAGAATCAGGAAGAACATGTAGGGGATCGACATCAGAATGTCGACCGTACGCATCATGATGCTGTCGACCCGGCCGCCGAAATAGCCGGCGGTAGCGCCGTATAGGGTACCGATGACGACGGCGATCAGCGCGCCGATGGTGCCAACCAGCAGAGATATCTGGCTACCCTGAACCGTGCGGGCGAACAGGTCCCGGCCCAGGTCGTCGATGCCGAAATAATGGCCGTTGGCGATGGAGGGTTGACCAGCACTGGCAGCATTGCCCATCAATGACCAGTCAATATCCGAGTAGTGCCAGGCGGCGACAAAGGGGCCGATGGCGGCAAACAGAACGATCAGGCCCAATACGACTAGCCCGGCCATGGCGGCTTTGTTGCGCGAGAAACGGTGCATGGCATCGCGCCACAGGCTGCGCCCGGCGATGGGCTCGTTGCCGAGGTTTTCGGCCAGTTTTTCTACATTGGTTTTCTTGTGCGTCAGCATGTTAGTAAACCTTAGTAACGAATCTTGGGGTCAATCCAGGCGTAAATAATGTCGACCAGCATGTTGAAGGTGATGGTCAGGGTGCCGAGCAGAATGGTGACCCCCATGATGACAGCGTAATCCCGGTTCAGGGCGCCGTTGATGAAATGCACGCCAATACCGCCGGTGGTGAAGTAGGAATCAATGATGACCGAACCGGTAATCATGCCGACAAACGCCGGGCCGAGGTAGGAAACGACCGGCAACATGGCGGGTTTCAGGGCATGACGCCAGATAATGTATCTGAACGGGAGGCCCTTGGCCCTGGCGGTGCGAATGTAGTTGGAATTCAGCACCTCCAGCATGCTTGAGCGGGTGATTCGCGCAATGCTGGCCAGAAAGCTGGTACCGAGCGCAATGGCGGGCAAGATAATGTATTCAATCTGGCCGCCCTGCCAGCCGCCACCGGGGAGCCAGCCGAGCCAGAGTACAAAGATAAGCACCAGAATCGGCGCCATCACAAAGTTGGGCAGCACCTGGCCGACAATGGCGACACTGACGGCCGTGTAGTCGGCGGCCGTGTTGTGTTTTAGCGCCGCGATAACCCCGAGTGACACGCCGATGCCAACCGCGAACACAAAGGCCCAGAAGCCATAGGTGAGGGTGACCGGGAAACCGCTCTGGATAAGATCCAGGACGTCGCGGTCCTGATAGCGGAATGAGGGGCCAAAATCGAATTCGGTAACGATGTTCCAGATATAAATACTCAGTTGCTGGTACACCGGCTTGTCGAGATTGTATTTGGCATTAATGTTTTCCATTACCGCTGCAGGAATGGGCCGTTCAGACGTGAACGGTCCACCCGGGGCGGAAAACATCAGAAAGAACGATACTGAAACCAGAATGAGCAGGGTCGGAATCGCCACGGCGATCCGGCGGAGCACGAAATTAAACATAGTGAAGTTGCCTGCAAATGTTGACCGGCGATTTTACCCAGCCTGATGTCCAAACCGAAAACGAAACCGGACTTATTTCGGTAAAAACCCGTAAACCTTTGAAAACAAAAAGGAAACAGCCGAGTGGTTTGAAGAACAGGGGGTGTTCTCAAAGAACAGCGGCCCGGAGGCCGCTGTGTATCAGCACGGTGTCAAGCGATCACTGTGCGACCTTGTAGAGATTACGGCTGTAGATGTTCTGCTGAACATCTTCGTAAGGCCAGCCTTTCAGGTCAGGTTTGACCATGATAATCCCGGTGTAGTGGTAAACCGGTGCATTAGGCATGTCTTCTGCGGCCAGTTCTTCCATCTTGGTGTAGTTGGCGCTCGGGTCAGACATGGTCTGGGCTTCGGCCGCCAGGCGGTCGTATTCTTCAGAGTCGTAATTGGCATCGTTGTAGCCAGAGCCAGACTGCATCAGATCGAGGAAGGTGGAGGCTTCGTTGTAGTCACCACACCAGGCACCCCGGGCAATTTCATAGTCGCCTTCGCTGCGGGTTGTCAGGAAGGTGGTCCACTCCTGGTTTTCCAGAGTGGCCTCAACGCCGAGTTTTTGCTTCCACATGGCGCTAACGGCAATGGCTACTTTGCGGTGGGCTTCGTCGGTGTTGTAGAGCAAGGAAGTGCGCAGCGGGTTGTCCGGGCCATAGCCGGCTTCTGCCAGCAATTCGCGGGCACGTTCGTCGCGTTCAGCCTGCGTCCACTGGCCCCACGCTACATCCGGGGTGGTAAAGCCAGCGGTCAGTGCAGGTGTGAAGGTGTAAGCCGGGAACTGGCCACCCTGCAGTACGTTGTCGACGACGACGTTCCGGTCGATGGCATAAGCGAGGGCTTTGCGAACACGGGCATCATCAAAGGGCGCTACTTCGTTGTTGAACGAATAGTAATAGTTGCACAGGCGCGGGAATACATGAGCTTCATCCGGACGCTCGGCTTCCTGAGCCGGGTATTGACCGGCCGGGATATCTGTCTTGTCCAACTCACCGGCGTCGTAGCGGTTCAGAGCCTGGTTTTCATCGTTGATGACCAGAGTGACGACCTTGTCCATCAGGTTGCTGTCGTTATCCCAGTACAGTTCGTTGCGCTCGCGGACCAGGCGTTCGTTGATAACGTGTTCGGTCAGTACAAAAGCACCGTTGCCAACCAGGTTGCCGGGCTTGGTCCAGTCGTCACCGTGCTCTTCGATCACCCACTGGGGCGATGGGAAGGTGGTGGCGTGGGTGACCATCTGGTCGAAGTAGGGCATCGGGCGGGTCAGGTTGACGCGCAGGGTGTGATCGTCAAGCGCTTCAACGCCCAGTTCAGAACCTTCCATCTCGCCTTCCAGAACTGCATCGACGTTTTCCAGCGCCATCAGGCTCATGTACCAGGCATAGGGAGAGGCCAGTTCAGGGTCTACGGCACGACGCCAGGCGTAAACAAAGTCGTTCGCGGTGACCGGCTCGCCGTCGGACCATTTGGCGTCATCACGCAGGTAGAACGTCCAGGTCTGGTTGTCGTCTGTTTCCCAGCGTTCGGCGACGCCCGGTACGATGTTGCCTTCGGGGTCCGAGTTCAGCAGGCCTTCAAAGAGGTCGCGAACAATGTAGGAGCCATCGACGTCTTCAACGACCTGCGGGTCCAGGGAGGAGGACTCGTCCAGAGCGCGGTAAGTGAATACCTGCTCATCGGCCAGTTGTTCACCGGTAACCGGGTGGGTGTCTTCAGCGAGTACGGGAGTGCCTGCCAGCGAAGCTGAAACCAGCGCCGCTGCCAGCGTTTTGTGCAGAGTTTTCATGATTAACCCTCTTATGAATCGTTCTATTTTTTTAGTAGATGACATATGACAAGCCAGTGCCCGGGTAGGGATGGCTCACAACAGTGTCTGTTTCCAGGTCTTTCCTGATGCGAAACAAGGCATGTAAACTTTCACATCCTGCAACAAACATCAATCAGTGCGCCAAAAAAAATGACTGTATGGTTCACTTTACTGCCGAATCTGTGACACAGCCTTGGGAATGGGTGTTCTGAAGGGGGTTTATCGACGCTGGGTTATGAAATTCCAGGCCGTGGAACGAAGTTAGAACCAAAGTTCGAAAAGGTGAAAAGCCGGGGCTGGGCCCCGGCGGTTAGCAAGTCGGCGGTTTACGACTTAGTTGGCAACTTTATAGAGGTTGCGGCTATAAATGTTTTGCTGAATATCATCGAAGGGCCAGCCTTTGACATCCGGCTTGAGCATGATTACCTCGGTGTAGTGGTAGACCGGTGCATTGGGCATATCTGCAGCAATCAGTTCTTCCATGGCGGTATATTGGGCGCCAGGGTCCAGTTCTGTCTGGGCTTCGACCGCCAACCGGTCATATTCATCCGATGCATAGCCCGCATCGTTGTAGCCCGAGCCAGATTGCATCAGGTCGAGGAAGGTGGAGGCTTCGTTGTAATCGCCACACCAGGCGCCACGGGCGATCTCGAAATCGCCTTCGCTGCGCGTGGTCAGGAAGGTGGTCCATTCCTGGTTTTCAAGAGAGGCGTTTACGCCCAGCTTTTCCTGCCACATGCTACTGACGGCGATGGCCACTTTACGGTGGGCTTCATCGGTGTTGTACAGCAGGCTGGTCTCCAGGGGGTTTTCCGGGCCATAACCGGCTTCTGCCAGCAACTCAACGGCACGGGCATCCCGCTCTTCCTGGGTCCACTGACCCCATTCCACCTCGGGTGTGGTAAAGCCAGCCGTCAGTGCCGGGGTAAAGGTGTAGGCCGGGTATTGGCCGCCCTGCAGTACATTGTTAACGATCACATTGCGGTCGATGGCGTAAGACAGAGCCTGGCGCACGCGCGGATCGTCGAACGGCTCAACTTCGTTATTGAAAATGTAGTAATAGTTGCACAGCTGCGGGAAGACGTGAGCTTCATCCGGGTACTCGGATTCAAGGCGCGGATACTGGCCGGCCGGAACATCGGTTTTATCGAGCTCGCCCGCGTCATAGCGGTTCAGCGCCTGGTTCTCATCGTTGATGACCAGGGTGACGACGCGGTCCATCAGGTTATTCTCGTTGTCCCAGTAGCGTTCGTTGCGTTCGCGCACCAGCCGTTCATTGACCACATGCTCAGTCAGTACGAAGGCGCCGTTGCCGACCAGATTGCCGGGTTTGGTCCAGTCATCACCGTGTTCCTCGATGACCCATTGCGGGGCGGGGAAGGTCGTGCCGTGAACCACCATTTGTGCGAAATAGGGCAGAGGCCGGCTGAGACTGACACGCAAGGTGGATTCGTCGATCGCTTCTACGCCCAGTTCAGACGGGGGTAACTCGCCTTCGAGAATGGCTTCAACGTTTTCCAGCGCCATCAGGCTCATGAACCAGGCATAGGGTGATGCCAGGTCCGGGTCGACTGCGCGACGCCAGGCGTAGACGAAGTCGTTCGCGGTGACCGGTTCGCCGTCGGACCATGTCGCGTTATCGCGCAGGTGGAAGGTCCAGGTCTGGTTGTCTTCGGTCTCGTAGCGTTCGGCAACACCCGGAATCAACTCGCCTTGCTCATTGGAGTTGAGCAGGCCTTCGAACAAATCCCTTACGATGTAGGAGCCATCCACATCTTCGACCAATTGGGGGTCCAGAGAAGAAGATTCATCGAGCGCGCGGTAAGTAAACACTTGCTCTTCGGCCAGGGGTTCACCGGTAACCGGGTGGGCCTTACCGAAGGAAGCCTGGCTTTGCGACGATTCGGCCGGTTCGCTGGATGAAGATTGAGACGTCGTGTCTTCCGGGCCCTGTGAACAACCGGCCAGCGTGACGCCAGTGATGAGGGTGGCGGCCAGAGTCAGGCGCCAGTCCATTGCGATGGGTTTTGTCATGGGTATTCTCCCTGTGTGAGTAATGCCGTCTGTATCTGATCAACCCACAGGTATCCTGCCAGCCTGGGTGGATGGCAGGTTAATAAACCTGGCGTATTGGGATCAGACAGCGAGCGGCGCAGAAACTGTCACAGAGGCGAGCAAACTTCAACGAGCTATACGATAAAACGCTATACATTACGCAATGCTGTTAGTAGCAGGGTTAAAAACTGGGATCAGTTCACACTGTTAGCCGTGTTCAGCTTCCATCACTTCAATCAGGTTGCTCAGTTCCCGTTGCAGGGCCGCATCGTCGCCCAGGTTGACTTCGACCAGCCGGCGCAAGTGAGACGCGGTGTCGACATCCATAGACAGTATGTTCAGGCCACAGGCGTGGCGTTCAGCGTGGTAATAGGAGACTTCGACTTCCATGGTCAGCACGACGTCGCTCTGGTCTAGCTGGACGACAAGCTGCCCGGTGCCGTTAACCCCGGGAATATGGCCGGTATCACCAAGAACGACCAGAGCCCCTTTCAGGCTGATGTCGCGTAAAATGCCGGGGTAGAGGTCGGGTTGGGCCGGGTCACCCAGTCGCAATTCGATGCGGGCATTGAACTCGATGCGTTGAAAGCGTCTATGGTTGTCGGACATCAAAGTCTCCAGGTGACAGGACCTTTTCGGTTATCGGCTGAGGCAGCTAAAAGTAAATGGGTGATCAGCCCCCATTGAATTCACTATAGTTGGCGCTCATTTAGGGTGCAATCATTAAGGAGAGCTCCATGGCCAGATCCACTGAACTGCCCGCCGCCAGCGCTGCGCTGCCCGGACGGGAAACGCCGTTGCCGGTCGACTTCCAACATGCGGTATTCGATATCGACATGCGTGACACACCCGAAAGTTGCGAGGAAATCATACTCGCCATGGGCTGTTTCTGGGGGGCTGAACGCCATTTCTGGACCCTGCCCGGCGTTCGTAACACGGCCGTCGGTTACGCGGGCGGCCTGACGCCGAACCCGACCTATGAAGAAGTCTGCTCGGGCCTGACCGGTCACACCGAAGCGGTACGAGTAGTGTATGACCCGGGTCAGATATCGCTGGCCACGTTGCTGAAGTCGTTCTGGGAAGCTCACGATCCAACTCAGGGAATGCGTCAGGGCAATGACATCGGCACTCAGTACCGCTCGGCGATTTACGGTTCGGACGAGCAGCTCGCGGTGGCTGAGCAGACTCGAAACGCCTTTGAGAAGGCACTGCAAGCTCAGGGTAAAGGCACTATCACCACTGAAATTGGCCCAAAACCCACGTTCTATTTTGCCGAGACATACCACCAGCAGTACTTGCTGAAAAACCCGAACGGCTATTGTGGCCTCAAAGGCACCGGCGCAGTCTGCCCGCTGTAAAGGCTGGTTAGACGGAACCCCTCAGAGCTGACTCAGCCTGACGCAAGCCTTTGTCAGTTGTGCTTCATCGTAAAAGGCGAAGCACAACCGCATCGCGCTGGCCTGGTCGGGCGAGTCTGAAAACTTGCTCCCGGGCTGATAGCCCACACCCGCCTTGTGAGCCCGGGGCAGCAAGGCTTCCGTATTGGCCCCGTTGCGCCAGTGCGTCCAGATAAAATACCCGCCTTCAGGCGCCTTCCACGCCAGCCGATCCCCCAGATGTTCCTCAAGCCCCTGCACCAGCGTTGCCAGGCGCTGTCGATAAACCTCTGTCAGTCGCGCCAGGTGCTGATCGAAACGACCATCTTCCAGCAGGGGCCTGACCAGGCTGGACGTCACCGGCGCCAGGCCACCGCCGCTCGCCAGCAGTGCGCTGCCTGTCAGGCGCGTCAGCATCCCCGGCTGCCCCTGAATCCAACCGAGGCGCAGGCCGGGCGCCAGCAGTTTGGAAAAGGAGCCAATCGACAACACCGGCGCCCGCTCGTCGAGGCTGGCCAGTGGATCGGGCGGCGGCTTGGCATAATGCAGATACTGATAAACCTCATCGGCGACCACCGGGCAAGCGGTATCCCGCGCGAGCGCGACCAGTTGCGCCCGGCGTTCGGCACTTTGGGTAATTCCGGTCGGGTTGTGAAAGGTCGGAACCGTGTAAAAGAAGGCGGGCTTGTGCTGCTCGATCAGTGCGGCCAGCTCCAGAATATCGACACCGTCGTCATCCATCGGTACCGCAACGGCAGTAAGACCGTGCTCGGCCAGTTGTCTTCGGGCGATGAAATAGGTGGGGTCTTCCACCAGAACCGTATCACCGGGTTGGCAGAAACGGGTGCAGATCATGTCGAGCGCGTTGGAGGAGCCGGTGGTCACCATGAGGTTATCGGGGCTCGCAGGCTGACTCTGGCGCTGGTTTAGCCAGTTTGCCAGTGCACTGCGAAAACGTTCGTCGCCTGCTTCGGTTCCATAGGCCAGAACGGATGCATCAACGCTGGCCTGCTTAAACAGGTCTGCTGGTAACAGGGCCGGATCGGGTTGGCCAATGCCAAGATCAATCCGATCGGCAGGAGGCGTCAGTTGTGCGGTTTGCCAGGTCATGAAGCGAACTCATCTGATTGCCAGGGGTGCACCCAGTCTGACGGCTATAGGCGAAGGCTTCAAATTGGTTTAACTAGGTTTGCAACATACTAGCGTCGGGTGGCACGGCTGCTTTTGCGGGGGTATCTGAGGCATGGATGCCGAAGTTAAGCCAACAGGGCGGTCCGACGCGTCGGTGTTTTCACGGCGCCCCCGCAAGAGCAGCCGTGTCATCCGTCGCGGGCCCATGACAATGTAGTAAATTTAACCCCCGGAACTCGGTTGTTAAGAGGCTTCGGCCTCTTCTGAAGGGGCCGGGTGGTTGGCCAGTGACAAACCACTCAGGGTTGCCAGCAGGGAGCAGACAAACATGGCCAGGGCGATGCGCTGAATGGAACCATCAACGATCCATGTAGAGGCCGTACTGACGGTACCGGCCACAATGAACTGGGAGGCGCCGATCAAGGCGCTGGCGGTGCCGCTGAGCCGGCCAAAGTGTTCGAGATAGGCCGATTGGTTATTGGGGGCAATGGCACCGATGGTGCCACCGACCAGTATCATCATCGGCAGGAAAGCCCAGAGACTCTGGCTATTGATGCCCAGAAACAGATTCATCAGTAACAAGGCACCGGCCTGAGTGACCAGTGCAATTTTCAATAGCAGCACCGGCGAATAGCTGAGCAACAGCCGCCGGTTCAGCGTGCCCAGTACGCCCATACAGACCACACCCGAGGCGAATGCAATGGAAAACTGGGCATTGTTCAGGCCAAACCACGTCTGGTACATGAAGGAGGCGTGAGTCACGAACAGCATGACGGTGCTGAATGCCAGCGATTGAATCACCACGTGTCGCCAGGCCATGGGGTGGCGCAGCACCGCCATGTAATTGGTCAGCAATTTCGACACCGGTTCTTTGGCTTCGGTCTTACGCGGCTGATGGCGCAGCAGTCGGAACCACATCAGCACCCCAACACCGACGGCATAGACCGATAAAAAATAGAAGATCAGCGGCCAACTGCCGATCCAGAGCAGAATCGAACCGAGCGAGGGGGCAATGGCCGGCGCAATGAACATGATCAGCGCAATCAGCGAAAACAGCCGGGCCGCATCACGTCCACGGGCGGTGTCCCGCACCAGTGCGGGCACGCTGACGGCAATCCAGCCGCCACCGAAGGCCTGAATCAGCCGCCAGACGATCATCCATTGCACGTCGGTACTTTGACCAATGGCAATGGCGCTGACGGCATAGATGCCAAGCCCCGTCAGTAACACCGGCGCCCGGCCGTAGCGGTCCGATAGCGGCCCGCCGATGATCAGGCCCAGCGCCAGACCGAACACATACAAACTCAGTGTCAGTGATACCTGGTTCTGGCTAACCCCCAGATCATCTGCGATCACCGGAAAAGCCGGCAAATAGGCGTCAATGGCCAGCGGGCCCAGAGCCATGGTGGCCGCCAGAAGAATGGAAAATTGAAGAGTGGATTTCATGCGAACCTGTCTGTTGGGGCTGTGCTGCAGGCAACGCGTTTTGGCTAGCCTGTCGATAAAGATGACCGATCATACAGAATTTACCGGGTTATCGCCGGGGTACTGAGGCATTCCGTGTGGGCCGCAGTGTCCAGAACACGCTACACAGATCCGTTTGCTCGACAGGCTCCCTAGCTTGCCAGTGGGTAAACCGGTAATCTCCCCAGCACTCAAACAGGGTTAGTTGAATCTGAATGTCGACGTCCAGCAGCGCTAAGCCAATTGCCCCGGTCACACCCAAAACCGGCCTTGCTCTGTTGGGAGGCCTGGCCGTGATTGCCATCTGGTCAGGCTGGCTGGTGCTGTCGCGACTGGGTGTGCAAACCGTGCTGACCCCGGCCGACATTACCCTGTTGCGTTATGTAACAGCGGCGCTGTGCACGCTGCCCTGGGCGCTGACTTACCCGTGGCGCAGCGTTCGCTGGGGGCGGGCTCTGGTAGTGGCACTGGGCTGTGGTTTTCCCTATACCCTGCTCAGCTTTTATGGCCTGCAACTGAGCCCGGCGGCGCAGGCGGGTGTGCTGGTGAATGGCAGCTTGCCGGTCATCAGTGGTCTGCTGGCCATCCTGTTGTTAAAACAGCGTTTTCGGGCCGGTGCCTGGCTGGGCGTTGCGTTGGTCGTGGTTGCCAACGGCCTGATGGTAGGCCCGACGCTGATAAACCACTCGGTTCCGGTCGGCGGTTTGTTATTGTTGTTTGCTGCTGCCTGGGTCATGTCCATTTACATGACCGCCGTAAAGGCCTGGCAGGTCAGCACTCGCGATATTCTAGTCTGGGTGCCCTGGATCAACGGCCTGATGTTTATTCCCATCTGGTGGCTGATGCCGCATGTTCTTCCCGAAGCGCCCTTGAACGATGTGCTCTTACAGGTCGTTTACCAGGGCATCATCGTCAGTGTGTTGGCCTTGTTTCTGCTCGGCTTCGTGATTCGTGAACTGGGGTCGATGACCAGTTCGTTGTTTATGGCCTTTGTGCCGGCCAGTGCAGCTTTATTGGCGATCCCCGTACTGAACGAATGGCCTGGAACTCTGCAATGGAGTGCGATAGTGCTGTGTACCTTTGGACTGATGATTTATGGCCGCAGCCAGCAGCAACAAAACAAAGCTTTAAAAAAGTAATTCCCTCCTGGTTTTTTACCCATTGTTTTACGCCCAATGTCTAATGGGCCAAAGGGGTTTATCAGCGCATAGTTTTCGTACAAAGGTTCGGTGGTGAAAACGCGGCGAGTCTGGTCTGCTGGGTAGGCCTACGCGGTAGTCCGCACGACTTCCCGCCAACACAAAACCCGAACGCCAAAACAATACGGTGATCACATGTCTCAGACGCCCGCTGTTCTCGATTATTTTTCTGAATACCAGGCCAGTGTGGCCGACCCGGATGCCTTCTGGCTGGCGCAAAGCAAACGCATCGACTGGTATAAGGCACCGACACAGGGTTCCAGCCTCGATAAAGAAGGGTTGTATCGCTGGTTTGCGGATGGCGAACTCAATACCGCCTATCTGGCACTGGATGCGCAGATCGAGGCAGGCCGGGGTGAGCAGCTAGCCCTGATTTATGATTCACCGGTAACCGGGAGCGTTAAACGCTTTACCTACCTGGAATTGCGCGATGCCACGGCCCGGCTAGCCGGGGTATTGCGCGGGTTGGGCGTGGGCAAGGGCGATCGCGTCGTGATTTATATGCCCATGGTGCCTGAAACCGTGATGGCCATGCTGGCCTGCGCCCGGCTTGGGGCGGTGCATTCTGTTGTGTTCGGTGGGTTTGCCGCTCATGAACTGGCCGTTCGCATTGACGACGCAGAACCAACGGTAGTGATATCGGCGTCATGCGGCATTGAGGTCAACCGGGTGATCGAATATAAACCTATTCTGGATGCGGCACTCGCTGAAGCGCACCACAAGCCCTCATCAACGCTTATTCTGCAGCGTCCCCAGGCGGTTGCACAAATGCAAGCGGGTCGTGACCTGGATTGGGACGAAGCCCTCTCAATGGCCGAACCGGCGGACCCTGTGCCGGTAAAAGCCACCGACCCGCTCTATGTGCTGTACACCTCCGGAACCACCGGCAAGCCAAAGGGCGTGGTGCGCGATAACGGCGGTCATGCCGTGGCCATGCATTACAGCATGGAAGTGGTCTATGGCATGTCACCGGGTGAAGTCTTCTGGGCGGCTTCCGATGTTGGCTGGGTGGTCGGTCACTCCTACATCGTCTACGCGCCGCTGATATTCGGCTGCACCACGGTGTTGTATGAAGGCAAACCGGTTAAGACACCAGATGCCGGAGCATTCTGGCGGGTGGTCGCCGACCATAAAGTGGCGGCGCTGTTTACTGCACCTACTGCGTTTAGGGCGGTCAGAAAAGAAGATCCTGAAGCCGCGTTGATGGCCCGGTACGACACCTCCAGTTTGCAAAAACTCTTTCTCGCGGGCGAGCGACTCGACCCGCCTACCTATGACTGGCTGGTTGAGAAAACCGGCTTGCCGGTGCTCGACCACTGGTGGCAAACCGAAACGGGCTGGGCCATTGCCTGTAACCCGGTGGGTATTGAGCAGATGCCGGTCAAAGCCGGTTCGGCGACTTTGCCGACGCCGGGCTTTCAGGTAGAAATACTCGATGCCTATGGCGAGCCGTGCGGTGCCAACCAGCAGGGGGCGGTGGCGATTCGCCTGCCAATGCCGCCCGGCTGCCTGCCGACTATCTGGCGAGACAGTGACCGTTTCATTTCAGGCTACCTGGCCCAATACCCGGGTTACTACCTCTCCGGAGATGGCGGTTACCGCGATGAAGAGGGCTATCTGTTCGTGATGGGCCGTCTGGACGATGTCATCAACGTCGCCGGGCACCGGCTTTCCACCGGCGAGATGGAAGAGATTGTCGCCGCGCATCCGGCGGTTGCCGAATGCGCAGTCTTTGGTGTCCATGATGAACTGAAAGGCGAACTGCCGCTGGCCATGGTGGTGCTGAAAGATGGCTTTGTTGGCGATGAAGACGCCCTGAAGGCGGAGCTGGTCTCTGCTGTGCGCCAGCAAATTGGGGCGCTGGCCTGTTTTAACCAGTCGCTTATCGTTGAGCGATTGCCGAAAACCCGTTCCGGAAAAATTCTGCGCAAGACCCTGCGTCAGATGGTCAATGGAGAAGACCTGCAAGTGCCTTCCACCATTGATGACCCGGCGATTCTGGACGAAATCAGAGATCGGTTGGCGGACTGATCGAAGGCTTTTCGACGGTGTATAAAATTCAGGCGTGTTCTCTATTTATTTGCCTATACTGAAGCAGAAAGCCCGATCCCGGTGGTTGGATCGGGCTGTTGTATCAGAGGGCACACCGTTGCAAACCTGGTCTCTTCGCTGGAAACTCACCCTTGGCACTGCCCTGGCAATAACCCTGGCACTCTTTGCCGTGATCGGTACTGGCTGGTACGCCATGCAAACCAATGGCGACCGGGCCGTCGCGGACGCCAGTGAATCAATCGAAACCCTGGTAGAGCAGGATCTGGCCAACACGGCAGAACTGATCGCCGGTGATGTCGAAACCTTTCTCAATCGCAGTTTCGATCTGTCACGTGCGCTCAGAGTAGTGCTCGAAAACACCGCCGAAGGGAACTCTGCCGGGCGTGAGCCCATGGGGCGAACGGCCGTCTATGACCTGGTCGAAGCCACACTGGAGGTTGGGCCCAGCCTAGGGTCGGCTTATGTGCATATTGAACCCGACGGGTACGACGGCGCCGATCAGTTATACCGCAACGGCACCGAAGACCACAGTGCCCCCCAGGGTAATCTGGATGTCTATTGGGTTCGGGACGGGGATGCCATTGAGTATTACCGCACGGAAGAACAATCGTTCAAATATCTGGATTCCGAAGATGAATTCGGCAACCGCGAGGCGGAATGGTTTCTGTGCAGTCGGGATACTCTGGAACCCTGCATCATGGAACCGTACTTATATGAAATTGAAGAAGGCTATGAGGTTCTACTGACGTCACTGGTGCACCCGGTGGTTGTCGGCAACGAGTTTCGGGGTGTAGTGGGGGTCGACATTAATATGCCCCAGGTGCAGGAGCAGGTTCTGGCGTATCAGAGAGAGCTCTTTGACGGGGCTGCCAATATTGCCTTGCTCAGCGAATTGGGTCTGCTGGTTGCCAGCTCCGCTTACTCGGACCGGTTGGGCGAGCTGAACGAACGGGTCGATGCCAGCATGGCTCGGGGGTTGGCGTCGATGACCGGGCAGGTCATGGCGGATGACAGCACCATACTGGTTCGGGCTCCGGTCGTCATCGAAGATGCGGGCGTCGAGTGGACCGTGGCGATATCAATTCCCCGGAATATCGCTTTTGCCGCCAGCCAGGCGCTTGAACAAAGTCTGCGTGAGGGCTACCAGTCAACGGCCGCCAGCATGGTCGGTATCGGGCTGGTGCTGGTGGTGATTGCCATCGTGCTGATCAGTTTATGGTTGCGCAGCAGCACGCAACCGATGCGTCAGATGCAAAGCCTGGTGGATGAGCTGGCTGGTGCCGAAGGCGATCTGACCAAGCAACTGACGGTTTCCAGCCATGCCGAGCTGATTGCCATTGCCGACGGGTTCAATCGCTTTACCGGTAAACTGCGCGACATGATTCAGGTGTTGAAGCATTCGGCTGCAGAGCTTCGCGATCAGAGTCACATTCTGGTGAAAACCTCCAGCGACACGACCGAAGCAACCTCGGCGCAGCAGGAAGAAATGCAGAGTGTGGCGGCGGCCATGAACGAGATGTCGGCAACCGCCAATGAGGTAGCCCGACTTGCCAGTGGCACGGCAGGCGATGCCGAGCAAGCGAACCAGTCGCTGCAGCAGGCGCGCGAAGCCTTTGCGCATACGGTTTCGGAGATCCGGGCGGTGGCGGAGGCGATGACAGAATCCAGTGAGCGGGTCGCGCTGGTTGCCAAAAGCAGCGACAACATCAATGGCATTACCCAGGTCATTGAAGGGATCGCCGAGCAGACCAATTTGCTGGCGCTTAACGCCGCCATCGAAGCGGCCCGGGCCGGAGAGCAGGGCCGGGGTTTTGCCGTGGTCGCCGATGAAGTGCGCAGCCTGGCCGGACGTACTCAGTCGTCTACCGTTGAGATTCGAGCCCTGATTCAGACACTGCAGCAGGAAGTCGACGCCGCTGTCAGTCAGATAAAAAACAGTACCGAGCGCATCAATATCACCGTCAGTGAGGCCGACAATGCTTATCAGCAAATGGAGACAGCGGCCAGCGGCATTGCATCGATCACCGATAATGCCGCCCAGGTAGCGACTGCCGCTGAAGAGCAAAACCAGGTGAACGAGGAAATTAACCGCAATATTAACCGGGTTGAAGTGGCCAGTGTTCGATTGGCGGAGCTGGCACAGGATGCCCAGGGTGTCAGCGATTCGATGCGCACCATTACCGATGACCTGGACCGGCAGCTCAGCCAGCTGAAAGTACAGTCTCCGGACTGACGCGCCGATGGCCGCAGAGCCGGGTGGTACTTGCTTGACCTGAATCAGTCGGCCATTGACCTGCCTCTGCTATAGTGGGTGCTCTGCTACATAAGGAGCACCAATGCGCTGGTTCAAATCCGGAGACGGGATTCTGCTGATACTGGGGCTTGTCCCGGTATCAATTTTTCTAATGAATCACTGGCCTGCACCGTCAGCCGACCCCCTGTACTGGTTTCGCTGGGGTGGTCGTCTGGTGGGGGTGGTTGGGCTGACATTGCTGCTATTGGCCGCACTGATGAGCCTGCGCTTGCCCCGGCTTGATATTCTTTTTGGTGGTTTGCCCCGGCTGTGGACCATTCATCGGCTGGTTGGTTTTCTCGGGTTTGTGGGCGTCTTGCTTCATGCCTGGTTGCTCGGTTTTGCAACGGTCACTCAGGGACGTACTCTGAGTCTCGCCGGGTTGTTTCCTGAGGCATCCAATTGGCCAATTTGGGCTGGCTGGCTCGCCCTGGCGCTGATGGTGGTGTTCCTGGCGCCGACCTTCCAGTTTTTTGGGCGCCTCAACTACCAGCGCTGGAAGCGGCTGCATTTGTTATCAGCGCCGGCGCTGATTCTGGCATTGGTACACACCTTACCGCTGGCTGCGCAGCCTATGGTTTGGTGGCTGATGGGTGCGTTGTCCATCGGTGCCATCATCTGGCGCAAAGTCCTCTCACCTCATCTGGGCCGGTCGGCCTGGGAAGTCACCGAGGTGCAACAGCTGAAGCACGACGTCGTGGAAATTTGCCTGAAGCCACTGGGCAAGCCGTTGCGTTACATGGCCGGTCAGTTTGTTTACCTGACACCAAAGGTGCCTGGTCTGAGTGCCGGCAATCGCGAGGAACACCCTTACACCATTGCCTCGGCGCCGTCTGATCCGCTGCTGCGTCTGGGGATCAAAGACCTTGGTGATGCCAGCCATGCCTTGCAGCGTGTAGCGCCGGGCAGTCGAATTGAAATTGAAGGCCCTTATGGCGATTTCTATCAGCGACATTACCCGGGGCGCAATCAGCTCTGGCTGGGTGGAGGCATTGGCATTACGCCCTTTGTCAGTGGTGCGCGCGCCATGCTCGATGACGAGACCGATACCTCGGTGCATTTGTTCTACCTGTCTCAGGATGAATATCGCTCCTACTACCTGGACGAGCTTCAGGACATTGCCGGCAAGCAGCCGCGTTTTGATATCACAGCCCATCACTTTTCCGTGCAGGGGGCCGTAACCGAAGCCTTTCTGGAAACACACTGTCCGGATTTCCGCGAACGGGAGGTCTACCTCTGTGGACCACCGGGCATGATGAGACACCTGATTCCTCTGTTAAAACAAGCCGGACTATCTGGCGACGCCATTCACAGCGAGGTCTTTGATTTCCTATGAACAAATTTGCCTACTCTGCACTGGTCGCTTTCGTCAGCAGTCTGCTGACCCTGATCACCATCGTTTGGGTGGCCCCGACCGTGGCGGAAACCGAAGGGAAGGTGCGCGAAATCAGTCTGGACGAGCTGGCCAGTCACAACACCGCCGACAGTTGTTGGAAAGAGATAGAAGGGCTGGTTTATGACGTTACCGACTTCATCGACCGGCATCCAACGCCAGCGTCGGTGATGACCGAATGGTGTGGTCGACCCTCTACCGAAGGTTGGGTCGACAAAGGCAATGGCCGGCCTCACAGCGCCGGAGCCGAAGCCTTGCTGGATGATTTTCTGGTGGGGTATCTGGCTGGTGCCGATGTTGATCTGGACGCTCTGAATCAGCCGGCAACCGGGTCAGACACTGCTTCTGCTGAGCGGTCTGCCGCTGTTGCGGATGCCGGAACCGGACGATATCGCGATGGTAGCTATTATGCAGAAGCCGAACCCGGCAGCCGTGGAACCTTCGGTATCATTGAAATCACCGTCAAGGGCAACCGAATTGTTGGGGTGTATTTTGATGAGCTGTCGCGCGATGACGATGGCACCGTTAATTACCGCAAATCGGCCGACATGAATTATGCCGAACGCTGGCGTCGGGTCAGTGGTGGCGTAACGCAACTGTCCTCTTACCCGGCCTATGAACAGATGTTGATTGAGCAGGGTGTACCAGAAGGGGTTGATGCCATCAGCGGAGCCACTGGCGCCTATGACGCCTTTGTCGGGCTGGCAACAGAAGCCCTGTCAGCAGCCCGCTGAATTAAGTTGCCCGCTGCTAGGCGGGCAACCAGTTAGAGTTTAACGATCAGCTTGCCATCGTTGCCACCGGTAAAAAACAAATTCAAACCGGTCATGGCTGACTCCAGGCCCTCCAGTGTGTGCGCCCGGTATTTGATCTTGCCCTGCTGAACGTAAGGCGTCAGTTTTTCCAGCAACTGTGGTGCCTGGTGCAGGTGATCCGGCATGGTGAACCCCTGAATCAGCAGGCGCTTCTTGATAATGTTCATCCAGTTCGGGCCGGGGCTGGGTTCACGCGCGGTGTAATCGGCAATCATGCCGCACACCATGATGCGCCCGTGTGCATTCATGCGCTCGAATACCCGGTGCTGTATAGGGCCGCCGGTATTTTCGAAATAAAGGTCGATGCCCTCTGGCGCCAGTTCATCGAGTTTTGCGCCCAGGTCATCCGTCTTGTAGTTAACCGCTCCGTCGAAACCCAGTTCGTTGATGATCCAGTTGGCTTTGTCATCACTGCCCACCACACCAATCACCCTCAGGCCATCGGCTTTGGCCAACTGGCCGACGATCGAGCCGACCGAGCCCGCTGCACCCGATACGACGATGGTTTCACCGGCCTTGGGCTTGCCAATTCCGTACAGGCCCTGAGTGGCCGTCAAACCGGGCAAGGCGAACACCGACAACAGCATTTCAGCGGGCAGCGATGCATCAACCTTGTTGACGCCTTTGCCCGTGCTGATGGCCATTTCCTGCCAGCCAAACATGCCCATGACCCGGTCGCCAACTGAGAAATCCGGGTGATTCGATTCAACCACCTCACTCAGGCCGGAAGAACGCATCACACTGCCGAGCTCAACCGGCGGGATATAGCTTTCGGTGTCGGGCGACATCCAGCCCAGCATGGCCGGGTCCAGTGACATGTGGGTCTGGCGAACCAGAAATTCGCCGTCATCGGGGGCTGGAACAGGTTTTTCAACCACCTCGAACAAATCGGGGCCAATGGGGCCAGAGGGACGTTTGATCAGATTTATTGCGGTATAGGTGCTCATTACGTTGGCTCACTGTGTTGATTGAACGAAATCGAATGGTTTTTTGTCTGATGTCTATTATTGCGACTGCTGAGATGACAAAAAGTGCCAATTGAGCGAATATTTGTTGTCTTAAAAGCAATAGTGGGGGCGTTTTAAAACCGTGGACCAGTTGAGAGCCATCAAGTACTTTGTGAAAGTTGCTGAAACCAGCAGCTTTTCGCGCGCAGCCGAGCACTTTCAGGTACCGCCTTCGTCGCTGTCGCGGCGGGTGGCAGACCTTGAGGCGCATCTCGGTGCGACGTTACTGACCCGCTCGACCCGGGTGGTGCGACTGACTGAAATCGGCCAGCGCTACTACCGGGATATTGTCGATGTGCTGGCACAACTGGATGCCACCCACGAGGCCGTCAGCCTCTACCAGGCCGAGCCCATGGGCCGGTTGCGCATCAGTGCCATGGTTGGCTTCGGAGAGCGCATTCTGTTGCCGCTGATGGATCGGTTCAACCAGCGTTACCCGGATGTGCAGCTGGACATCACGCTCAGCGACGAGCTCAGTGTGCTGGACCGTGACGAGGTGGACATCGCCATTCGCGGCGGTTATGCGCCCGACGCCCGGGTTGTCGCCATCAAACTGATGAATAATGACTTTATCGCCGTGGCGGCACCCGAGTACCTGGCCCGCTACGGCACACCCAGGCACCCGCTGGATCTCAAACACCACAAGGGGCTGTATTTTCGCACCCCGCAGGGGCCAACCCGCTGGATATGCGAGCTGGATGACCGCTGGCAGGATGTATCAGCCCCGGGTGTTGGCTATTCCAATGCCGGCCCCTGGCTGCTGGACCGGGCCGTTCGCGGCGATGGTATTCTGATGCTGCCGGGCTGGGTGCTGAAACCCTATCTGGAGAGCGGCGAGCTGGTGCCGGTTCTGGTGTCTCCGGGCTTGCAGGTGACGACACAGCCGGGTATGGCTATCTATTTACTGTACCAAAAGACCCGGTATCAGGTGCCCAAGATACGGGCTGCCGTTGATTTTCTGGTGTCCGAGATTCCGATGGTTTGACGCCAGGCTGCCGCCGGCAGGGTTGCTGTGTTGGCCACCCCTGTGGTTTGATCGGAAGGTCTTAGGGTTTTGTCTTACATTTCAGGGTAATCATGCTGCAACTATCCAACGCTGTGTCGCTGGCCGACTGGGAGATCGATATTGTCCAGATTCGCGCTCAGGGAGCCGGGGGTCAAAACGTCAACAAAGTCGCTTCAGCAGTGCATCTGCGCTGCGATGTGCCCAAAACCGCCCTGCCGGATTTCTACAAGGAGCGGCTGCTGGCGTTGTCGGACCACCGGATCACCAAAGACGGTGTGATTGTCATCAAGGCGCAGCGGTTTCGAACCTTCGAAAAAAACAAGGACGATGCTCTGCAACGCCTGGCCGAGCTGATTCGCGGTGCGGTCAAGCAGGAAAAAGCCCGGCGGCCCACCAAGCCCACCCGGGGCTCTCAGCGGCGCCGGGTAGAGAAGAAAGTTCAGCGCGGCAAGACCAAGGCCATGCGTGGTAAGGTTGAGCCCTGAGCCGGGCGCAATTGGTTTTGCGACCTGCCTGGGAAACGATCATACTGTGAGTCAGTTCCCAATTTGGCCATGCCAGGAAACCTGCCCAGAGTGATGCCTGATGACATCGACCACCCCCATCGCTGACTCTCCGAAAAGCCGGGTGCTGGCAGATCGTCGCCGTCGCCTGGGCTTGCGTCGTACGGTGCGCTGGCTGCTGGGCCCGGATACCGATACGCTCAAACAACAGCAATTGATGCTGATTGTGTCCGGCATTATTTTTCTGTGGGTATCCGCACTCTTCAATGGCTTGTTTGGCGTCACCCCCCTGTTATTGGTTGGTATTTATCTGGCGGCTATACCGGTGCTTATCTGGTTGTGGTGGCAGGGTCGCTGGCGCGATATGACCCGAAGAGCTACGACCATTTCGCTGGTGATACTGGCGTTGATCGTCGCCCCGGCCACCTGGTTTCTCAATGCCGGCTCCCAGGGGCCCACGCTGATTCTCTACCTGATACTGGTGAGCTATGCCGTTGGCGTGCAAAGCGCCGAGAATCGCTGGCGGCTGGGCCTGCTGGCATTGTTGCTGGTTTCGCCTGTTGTCTGGATGGCGGCAGAACTGTGGGCACCTCACTGGATAGTGCCCTATCCCGATACAACGACACGCATTATCGACCTGAGCTTCAGTTACTCCGCTGGTGCTCTGCTGCTGAGCATTATCATTCTGGGTCATGTCCGCCGTTTTAGTCAGGAGTTGTACAAGGCCAGTGTCTTGTCGAAACGCCTGACCGATATGGCGCGTAAAGACAGCCTGACCGGGTTGTTGAATCACAAGGTCATTCACCAGGGGGTGATGGCGGCACTGGCGCTGCAACGACCCTTCTCACTGGTCATGCTCGATCTGGATCACTTCAAAAAAGTCAACGACCGGCACGGCCATTTGTACGGTGATACCGTGCTGGTGCAATTCGCCCTGGTTTTACGCGCCTGCTGTGAACCGTCCAAAGGCCAGGTCGGCCGGGCTGGCGGAGAAGAGTTTCTGGCCATCATTCCCGGCGACGACAATGCCGCCAATGCCTTTCTAGCTCGCCTGCGCTCCGAATGGGCTATCTGTTATCTGGAGCACGGTGCTGTCACCTTCAGCGCCGGAGCCGCCAGCTGGGTTCCGGGCGACAGCCTCAATAGTCTGATTCAACGTGCTGACGATGCACTCTATGGCGCTAAGGATGGGGGCAGAGACCGCTGGGTAGTGGCGGCCACATCCTCGGCGTCGGGCCTGTGATACACTCTGTGCCAATTAACGTTCAGACCCGACAGGAACCCCATTTCTGATATGCAGCAGTACGATGGACTGATTATCGGTGGCGGTGCCGCCGGCCTGATGTGCGCCGCTGTGGCGGGTCAGCGTGGCAAGCGTATGCTGGTGCTCGAGCATACCAAGAAGGTTGGCAAGAAAATTCTGATGTCGGGTGGTGGACGCTGCAATTTCACCAACTACCAGGTAGAGCCTTCCCATTTTATTTCACAGAACCCGCATTTCTGCGTATCGGCGCTGAAGCGCTATACGCCCTACGACTTTTTGTCACTGGTACAGAAGCACGACCTGGCGTTTCATGAGAAGACGCTGGGGCAGTTGTTCTGTGACCGGTCGTCGAAGGATATTCTGGCGATATTACTGGCCGAGTGCGAGGCCTCCGGCGTTGAAATTCGTACCCAATGCGACGTCGAGTCAGTTGAGTACCAGAGCGGGCAGCAAGATACCCGCTTTCAGCTGAGTACTTCAACAGGCCGGGTTGCGGCGCCGTCACTGGTGGTGGCCACCGGTGGCCTGTCGATCCCGACCATGGGGGCGACGGGATTTGGCTATCAGATAGCCGGGCAATTTGGGTTGAAAGTGGAGCGTCGGGATGCCTCACTGGTGCCTTTCACGCTCTCGGGCGACTTGCTGGAGTTGGCGCAATCGCTGGCAGGCGTTGCCGTGCCGGTCAGTGTCTCCTGTGGTGATGCCCGCTTTCGCGAAGCCATGTTGTTCACTCATAAGGGCCTGAGTGGCCCGGCGATGTTGCAGATCTCCAATTATTGGCAGCCGGGCGAGTCGATCGAAGTCGACTTTCTGCCGGATGTTGCCATTGCCGATTGTCTGGCACAGTGGCGGACAGAGGGTCGCAAGGGCGAGCTTAAAAACGCCCTGGCGCAATTGCTGCCCAAACGCTTTGTACAAGCCTGGCTGGAGCATCATCCGTCGGTCAGGGCGCTGGGGAGCACCACCCTGGCCAATCTGAGCAAGGCCGATACCGAAGCGCTCGGCCAGGTGCTGCACCGCTGGACACTGGTGCCGGCGGGCACAGAAGGCTACCGTACGGCGGAAGTGACCCGGGGTGGCGTCAGTACTGACGAAGTATCGTCAAAGACATTTGAGGCAAAATCGGTACCTGGGCTCTACTTTGTTGGAGAGGTGCTGGACGTAACCGGCTGGCTCGGTGGCTACAATTTTCAGTGGGCCTGGGCCAGCGGACATTGCGCGGCGCAGTATCTTTGATTGCGCAGCGGACACGAGCCCGGAATATCCATACCGGATTGGAAGAGGAACATAACTGAATGAAAGCCCCTGCACGCCTGCAACCTCTGATTGAGGATGGCGTCATCGATGAAGTGATCAGTGCCCTGATGAGCGGCAAGGAAGCGGCCGTGTTTGTGGTCCGTTGTGGCGAAGAGATTCGCTGTGCCAAGGTGTACAAAGACGCCAAAAAACGCAGCTTTAAACAGGCGGCCACCTATACCGAAGGCCGCAAGGTGCGCAGCACCCGTCGCGCCCGGGCCATGGAAAAAGGCTCGCGCTTTGGTCGCAAGCAACAGGAAGAAACCTGGCAGAACGCTGAAGTCGATGCCTTGTATCGGCTGGCAGCTGCGGGTGTTCGGGTGCCGGAGCCCTTTGGCTGCATCGACGGTGTCATGATCATGGAGCTGGTAACCGACGACGACGGCGGTGTCGCCCCGCGTCTGGACGACGTTGTGCTGACTGCGGAGCAAGCGCGGGAAGATCATGCGCTGATGATGCATTACGTCAAACTGATGCTGGTCGAAGGCCTGATTCACGGTGACCTGTCCGAATTCAACGTACTGGTCGACGCCTACGGGCCGGTGATTATCGACTTGCCACAAGCGGTCGATGCGGCGGCCAACAATAACGCCCAGGCCATGTTGAAACGCGACGTCGATAACATGACCCGCTACTACGGTCAGTTTGCCCCCGAACTGAACAAAACCCACTACGCCGAAGAGCTCTGGGCGCTCTATGAAGCAGGCGATCTGACGGACGAAACCGAACTGACCGGTCACTTTGACGTCGATGAAACAGCCGCCGATGTCGATGGCGTACTGGGCGAAATTGCCGCCATTCTGGCCGAAGAGGAAGAGCGCAAAGGCTGGGAAAACGCCGAGGATCTGGACGACTAGCGTCCTGAGTTTTGAGTTTGGCTGTTCATCGTTGCCATGAGTCCGTGTCAGGCACCGGGGGTACCTCTCCGGGGTCGGCGTGAACCCTTCCATGGGGCCTAGGCTTCGGCATCCATGCCTCAGACTACCCCGGAGAGGTACCCCCGGCACCTGACACTCAATTGGTTGCTAACTCCGAACCTTGAATCATGACTTTAACGCGGTCGCTTGAACAAGCGAGTCCGCTCATACAACCCTTCTATTCGTTTCAATCGAGCGCTGGTTTCTTCCCAGCGTCGGCCCTGAACGCCTGCCAGTAATGCTTCAACCAGTGCCATCAGTGGCGTCAGTGAATCCCAGGCTGAAGGGGCTTCAATGTGGCAGGGCATTGTGTGGCGCGCGTGGACGGCTGCGGGTGATACCCAGCGGTCGGTGATCAGTACGATTTCGACGCCCTGTTCCCGCGCCAGTTCGACCAGTTGCACGACCGCCGGTTCGTAGCGGCGTACATCGAAGGCGATCAGTACATCGCCCTCGGTCATATCCAGCAAGGCAGTCGGCCAAGTGTTGGGCATGGAGGATAGAACAACCACATCACCACGCATCACTTTGAGCGCGGTGGCGAAATAGTCTGCGATGGAATGCGTCAGGCGTCCGCCCAGCGTGTAGATGCGTCGTTCGGGGTCGGAGAGCAGGCCCGTTGTGGCATCGAAACTGGCCTGGTCGATCTGGCTCAGGGTGGCGTTCAGGTTATCGACCAGCTTGTCGGCGAAGTGGTTCAGTATATGGGCGCCAGGGTAGGCATCGGCCCACTTGTCGTGTTTGGTCAGGGGCGATGCCAGCGTATCGCTGAGTTCCTCATGCAACCCTGCCTGAAAATCCGGATAGCCCTTATAACCCAGTTTTTGCACCAGTCGCACCACGGTTGGGCTCGAAACCCCGGCTGCCCGGGCGACCGACGCCACCGATCCCAGAACCGTTACCGGAAAGTTACCCAGCATATAGGTGGCTACCTGACGTTCTGCCCGGGTCAGTTTGGGCAGAGCAGTGCGTAATTGGGTTTCGATGGTATGGGATGGCACGTTCATGCGGTCAGGTCTCTGCAGGCGTGTGAAAAAAGGGGCGCAGACTGTCTCAAACCGGTGCGTCTTTGGCCAGAACAACCCAAGTCAGTGCGTTTTTTCCCTGTATGAAGTTTAGTCATTTTGTTTGATTTGTAACAGTCGATGTAATTCTGAAAAGATATTGACAAGATGCGGAGAGCGTCAGAGACTGGTTTTATCGTTGAGTAGGAAAGGACAGTCCAATGCTGACCGCCGATGCCTGTACCGAGACCGGCACAGCCGGGGCCACCGGGGTTCCCATTGCAACGACTGCTTTATATGACCCGGGAGTTCGGTCATGCCTCGCTTCCTGATTGTGTATGTGCGCTGGGTTGAACGCCTGAATTATGGCATCGGCCGGCTGGCCATGTTCTCGCTGTTTGCGCTGATGGGCATTCTGCTTTGGGGTGCCATAGCGCGGGCCGGCTGGCAACCCCAGATCTGGACTGATGAAATGGCCCAGTTTCTGTTGATGGGTTACTTCATGCTGGGTGGTGCCTACGCCCTGCAACTGGGCTCGGCTGTGCGGATGGATCTGCTGTACAGCCGCTGGTCCGATCGTACCAAGGCCGCTGTTGACGCCGTCACCATTCTAATGCTGGTGGTATACCTCGGCATCCTGCTCTGGGGTGGCATTGAAAGCACTCTTTACGCCCTTGAATATTCCGAACGACGACGCGGTCTGTGGCGCCCCTACATGGCACCCATAAAAATAGTTATGGTCATTGGTATCGTGCTGATGATCCTGCAATGCACTGCCTTTTTTATTCGTGATATTGCCCGGCTGAGAAAGGTGGAGCTCTGATGTCCTACGATCTGATTGCCGCGCTGATGTTCGGCTCGATGCTGGTGATGATGCTGACCGGTCAGCGCATGTTTGGCGTGATCGGGTTTGTGGCGGTCGTTGCATCGGTGTTCTTGTGGGGTGACCGGGGCGGCTACGATCTCGCCTTTGCCCAGACCATCAAGGTCATGAACTGGTATCCGTTGCTGACGTTGCCCATGTTTATTTTTATGGGCTATGTCATGTCGGAATCCCGCCTGGCGGATGACCTGTATCGCATGTTCCATGTCTGGTTCGGCCCCGTGCCCGGTGGCCTGGCCATTGGCACCATTTTGTTGATGGTGCTTATTTCTGCAATGAACGGTTTGTCGGTGGCGGGTATGGCCATTGGTGCGACCATCGCATTACCTGAGTTGCTGAAACGGTCTTACGATAAACGCATGGTCACTGGCGTTATCCAAGCCGGTGCCAGCCTGGGGATTCTGGTACCACCTTCGGTGGTGATGGTGCTGTACGCCATGATCGCCCGCCAGCCCGTTGGCCAGCTCTGGCTGGCAGGAGTCTTGCCTGGGTTGTTATTGGCGTCGCTGTTTATTGTTTACATCTGGCTGCGCTGTAGAGTAAACCCGGAGCTGGGTCCGCCCATTTCCGATGAAGATCGCCAGAGCATCAGCCAGGGTGAAAAATACCGGTTGTTGCTGGCTGGCCTTATGCCGCTGGGCATCTTCGCATTGATGATGGTGCCCTTTGTGATGGGCTATACACGGCTGGTTGAGAGCTCGGTAATTGGCGCTCTGGCGGCGACGGCGGTGTCGGTTTTTAAAGGTCGGATGAGCTGGAAGGTTCTGGAGGTCTGCAGTCGCAATACGCTCGCCATCAGCTGTATGTTTTTGTGGATTATTCTGGCTGCTCTGGCGTTTGGTGCCGTTTTCGATGGCCTCAGAGCGGTCGATTTTGTCCGCAGTCTGTTTATGGACAACCTGGGCCTCGGGCGCTGGGAAATTCTGATATTAATGCAACTCAGCTTTATTCTGATGGGCACCTTTCTCGACGATACCGCCATGCTGGTGATCGTTGCACCGCTCTATGTACCCATCGTCAGCATGCTGGAATTCAACCTGATCTGGTACGGCGTGCTGTACACCATTACCTGTCAGATTGCCTATATGACACCGCCCTTTGGCTACAACCTGTTTTTAATGCGTGCCATGGCACCGAACGACGTAACGCTGAGTGACATTTATCGATCCATAATTCCGTTTGTGGGTGTAATGATTCTCGGATTAATCATAGTGATGGTGTTTCCCCAAATCGCACTCTGGTTACCCGAGACCCTTTACAACCGCTGATAAGAGGCTGCGCTGGTGCAACCTCTGTTTCAACTGGAAAGAGGGAAATACCATGACATCAAGACGTACGTTCATCAAGGCCGGTGCAATGGCCGGCGCAGCTGCCATAACGGCACCCAAAGTGCTGGCAGAATCGACCATTCGCTGGCGCTTGCAGACCTACGCCGGTTCATCTCTGGGTGCTCAGGTGATCAAACCTGCCGTTGATATGTTCAACGCCATTGCGGGCGATGAAATGCAGATCGACCTGTATTATGCCGACCAGTTGGTGCCAACGTCCGAACTGTTTCAGGCGATGCAACGCGGCACCATTGATGCGGTGCAATCTGACGATGATTCGATGATGTCACCCACCGACGTGACGGTGTTTGGTGGTTATTTTCCCTTTGCCAGCCGCTATTCCCTGGATGTTCCGGCCCTGTTTAATGACTGGGGGCTGAATGAGATCTGGGCCGAGCAATACGCCTCTGTAGGTGTTAAGCACATTTCCGCCGGTTCCTGGGATCCCTGTCACTTTATTACTACATCACCCATTACCAGTCTGTCGCAACTGGAAGGCAAGCGGGTGTTTACATTCCCGACCGCGGGCCGTTTTCTGAATCAGTTTGGCGTGGTGCCGGTCACGGTACCCTGGGAAGACGTCGAAATCGCGCTGCAAACCGGGGAGATCGACGGCGTTGCCTGGTGTGGAATTACCGAAGCCTATGAAGTGGGCTGGGCTGATATCTGTTCGCATTTTCTGACCAACAACATTTCCGGTGCCTGGATTGGCCATTTCTTTGCCAACATGGAGCGCTGGAATGAATTACCGGCGCATTTACAAACTTTGATGGCCGCGTGCTTCGAGCAGTCGCACTACTATCGCCAGCACTGGTACTGGGCCGGTGAAGCGCGGCTGCGCACCCAGGGTACAAAGCTTGAACTGACGTCGATTCCGGATGCGGAATGGGCGCAGGTAGAGCAGGCAGCGCGCGTGTTCTGGGATGACATCGCTGAAGAGTCAGAGACAGCAGCACGTGTCGTGCAAATTTTTAAAGACTACAACGCGGCGATGGACAGGGCAGGGCGCCCTTATCGTTACAGCTGATTATTGTTCGCCCAGTGACGAATGGTCAGATAGTCCTGCAGCAGGCGGTCGGGTTCGAAGTACAAACGACCGGTTATTGCCCGGGTAGGCTCCAGCACAGCTTGCAGGTGGCCTTCGTCATTGAGGAGGAACAGTTTCAATCCGTGAGTGACTTGAACTGAACCCTGGCTATCCCGGGTAACCCGAGCATGAATACCGAGCGCCGACTCAAAGGTACTTGCCTGTTGTTTGTCAGCAGCGCGCCAGCCACTGAAATCAGGGTGGAACCAGGGTAGATAATCTGCCAGCTGCATTAACGAATCCCGTTCAGGGTCGACGGTGTAGAAATAGACGTTGAGATCCGTAAAGCGCGATTGCTCTTTCAGCGAACGTTTGAACTGAGCTATTTCGACCAGGGTTGTTGGGCATATGTCCGGGCAGTGCGTAAAACCGTAGCTAAGCAGGTGCCATGAGTCGGGCAGTGTGCCTGGTGTTACAGCAGGTCCATCGTGTTGTTCGAGCTCAAACTCCGGTAGCGGTTGGGCTGGCATTAGCCAGGCACCCTGGATCGCCGGGAGCGCTGGTATAGTGGGGGTCAACACCCACAGGGAAAAACCGTAGAGCAAAACCAGAGCGGACACTGGTATGGCCAATCGAATGCGTGCCGATGCAGTCATACAAAGGTTATCCCGCCAGAAACAGGATCCGGCTGGTAAAGGTGTAGCGGGCTTCAATGGCCATAAACACGAGAAAAACAGGTATCGCCATAGTCGGCACCAGCAGCGCGATGCGTAAAGTAACGGGTTCCCAGGCAAAATGCATGAACACACTGAGAATCAGGCCCGCCTTGAGCACCATGAAGATCAGAATCAGACTCCAGCGCAGCAGGCCCTGAAGTTCCATATAATCCACCATGTACGACAAGGCGCTGATGACAAACAGCAATCCCCAGACTTTAAAGTAGAGGCCTAGCGGGTGCTGTTCTTGTGTTTCTGCGTTCATAACCCCTCCTGATAAACGCTGGTTTACCACAAATAGAAAAAGGCAAAGATAAACACCCAGACAAGATCAACGAAATGCCAGTACAGACCGGTAATTTCGACAATCTGAAATCCTTTTTTGTCGTAGTGCCCTCGTTTTACCTTATAGGCAACTACGGCCAGATAGATTACACCACCGGTGACATGCAAGCCGTGGAAACCGGTAATCATAAAGAAGGTGGCACCGAACTGGGCAGCACCCTGCGGGTTGCCCCAGGGTCTGATTCCTTCGTCAACGATCAGCTTGGTCCACTCATAAGCCTGCAGGCCGACAAAACTGGCACCGAGTATCGCGGTGGTCACCATCAACCAGAATGTCGCCTTTTTGTTGCCCTGGTAGGCAGTGTTAACGGCCATTGCCATAGTGCCACTGCTGGTGATCAGGATGAACGTCATGATGGCAATGAGCAGTAGTGGAATGTGATGACCACCCACGACCAGAGCAAAGACCTCACTGGTCAGTGGCCAGGCCTCTGTCGCCGACATGCGCACGTTCATATAGCCGATCAGGAATATACTGAAGATGAAGGTGTCCCCGACCAGGAACAACCACATCATGACCTTGCCCCAATTGACCTTGAAGGCTTCCTTGTCGGCTGACCAGTCTACGACCATGTGCTGCCAGTAGGTTTTGGGCCTGGTGTTCATTTCAGTCATGGCAGTCATCCCAGACCGCACGCGGCGGCAATAATGGCATAGGTTTCAGGCGAGCGCGTCAGCAGGAAAAACAACAAAAGCCACAAGCCCAGCAAGTAGTGCCAGTAGGTGGTGCAGGCTTTAACGGCGATGGCGACTTGTTCGAGGCTGTAGCCCTTCCCAATGCGAATAAAAACCCGCACGAGGGCAACAACACCGCCAAACAGATGCAGAGCATGCAAGCCGGTGAATAAGTAGAAGTAGGAGTTCGCCGAATTTTCGTTAATGCCATAACCAAGGTTGGTCAGGTAGTTCCAGGTCGTCCATTGGGCCATGATGAAAACAAGAGCAAGAAACCCTCCCACGCTGATGCCGAGCATTACGCCATCGGGTCGGCCTGCTTTGATTGAGTGCCGGGCCCAGTGCATGGCCAGACTTGCCGCAACGAGAACGGCCGTGGTAGCCCATAGCCTGGGGCTTTGATTAAACGGAAGCCAGGGCTCGCCGGCCAGTGCCTGAAAATCCGGGTATTGGGAGCGGGTCAGAAAGGTCACAAAGATCAGCACAAAAGCGATGCTGATCACCATCAACAAAAATCGCAGTGCAATCTGGGCTGGGGGTGTACCGCTACCGGGGTCCAACGCTAGCTGGCCATCGGGCAACGCCAGCCAGGGTTTTTCGGTCAGCGCACTGAAGCCTTTCATGTCGGTTCCCTCTTTGATGTTGATGGATCGAAGCCGGATTCATAGACGACGTCGGAGTCGGGTACATGCTGTGGAATATAATCCTGTACCACGCCAGGCACACTGTAATCGTAGGCCCAACGATGCACGGTTGGCAGCTCTTTACCCCAGTTTCCATGGCCCGGCGGTACCTCCGGTGTATGCCACTCCAGCGATGCGGCACCCCAGGGGTTGATCTTGGATTTTGGCTCTCGCTTCATCGTCCAGAACAGGTTGAAAATAAAGACCAGCTGGAACAGCGCAACAATGATCACCGCGATGGTCATATTGGCGTTGAGTGCATGGGCCGAATCGGGAATGAAACTTGTGTCACCCAGAGCGTAATAGCGTCGTGGAACGCCCAGAAAACCAATGTAGTGCATGGGCAAAAAGATCGCATAGGTTCCCAGGAAGGTGCCCCAGAAGTGAATCATACCGAGTCGTGTGTTCAACTGTTTTCCGGTCACCAGTGGGAACCAGTGGTAGATAGCCGAGTACAGGACCAGAATGGGAGAGACACCCATGACCATGTGAAAGTGGGCGACTACAAAAAATGTGTCTGACAGGGGCATATCAATCACGACATTGCCAAGAAATAATCCACTCAGGCCGCCGTGGGTAAAGGTGAAAATAAAACCGATGGCAAACAGCATGGGCACGGTGAGGTGTATGTTGCCTTGCCAGAGCGTAAGAACCCAGTTGTAAACTTTTATGGCCGTAGGTACAGCAATAATCAGTGTGGTCGTAGCGAAGAAGAATCCAAAATAAGGGTTCATGCCACTGACGTACATATGGTGAGCCCACACGACAAAGCTCAACCCTCCGATGATCACAATGGCCCAGACCATCATGCGGTATCCAAAGATATTCTTGCGTGCATGGATGCTTAGCACGTCACTGACCATACCAAAGGCAGGCAGGGCGACGATGTATACCTCCGGGTGGCCAAAAAACCAGAATAGGTGCTGGAACAAAATAGGGCTACCGCCTTCGAAATCGGTCGCTTCTCCCAGTGATACGATGGCGGGCATGAAGAAGCTGGTACCGAGCAGTCCGTCAAACAGCATCATAATGGCGCTGACCAGCAAGGCCGGAAACGCAAATAACCCCAGTATGGTGGCAGTGAATATTCCCCAGATCGTCAACGGCATACGCATCAGTGTCATGCCGCGCGTACGCGCCTGAAGAATGGTGGTGACGTAATTCAAACCGCCCATGGTAAAGGCGATGATAAAGATCGCCAGTGAGACGAGCATTAACACAATACCGAGGCCAGAGCCTGGTGTACCTTCCAGAATTGACTGGGGCGGGTACAGCGTCCAGCCGGCACCGGTAGGGCCACCAGGTACAAAAAAGCTGGCCAGAAGTACGAGCACCGATAGAAAATAAAACCAGAAACTGAGCATGTTCAGATACGGGAAAATCATATCCCGCGTGCCGACCATTAGCGGAATCAGGTAATTGCCAAAACCACCCAGTAGCAGGGCGGTGAGCATGTAGACCACCATAATCATGCCGTGCATGGTCACAAACTGCAGGTACATGTTGGGGTTAATAAAATCGAACTGGTCGGGAAAGCCCAGTTGCAAACGCATAACAACGGACAGCACCAGGGCGATCAGCCCGACAAAGATGGCCGTACAGCCATACTGAATGGCGATAACTTTATGATCCTGACTCCAGATGTATTTGCCAATAAAGGTTCGAGGGTGGTGCAGCTCGGGTTCCTGATCAGCAACGGCAATGTGTGTCATGGTTATTCCCTGTTTAAAGGTACTTGGTGATCAAAAAAATTCGGCTCACAGTGTCGAGATATACGCGAGTAAATCGCGCAAGCGTTCGGGACTGTGGATCGTGCGGGTCATCAGCCGCATCTGGGTGCCAAACTGATCCTGCGGGTGCTTGCCGCGCCAACCCATGCTGAAATGCTCCAGCTGACGTTTCAGGTAGAGGTCACTCTGGCCCGCCAGCGCCGGAGCACTGAGCAAAACCTTGCCTTCAGCGGCGCTACCGTGACATGCGGCGCAAGCGCCATAGAGTCGCTGACCGTTGCTGATATCGCCAGTTAGGGTGCCCGCTGTATCGACGTCATCAAGTGATTCGATGTACGCCAGCAGATCGGGTTCTGTGTCGACATTGGTGCTTTGTGCGATTGAGACCATTAATTGTCCGGGTTCATCCTCGCGCTCGGTTCCGCGAATGCCTTCCCGGTAATGGCGCATTTGCCGGGCCATATATCGGCTGTCCAGTCGGGTTAGGTTCGGGGCATTCAGAGCCTCATTGCCACTGCCGTCTGCGTTGTGGCAGCCGGCACAAGTCTGGTACTGAGTTTCACCCACCGCCAGGTCAACGGCACTGTCTGACTGAACCTCGCTGAAGGTCGGGTAAGTCGCCAGCCAGTTCCGGAATTCCTCCTCCGGTTCGACCTGCACCTGGCCTTTCATGGTGTAGTGCGCCAAACCGCACAGCTCTTCGCACAAGACATCGAAGGTGCCTTCACGGGTCGGGGTAAACCACTGATAGGTTTGCGTGCCCGGAACCAGGTCCATTTTGACGCGAAATTGAGGTACCGCGAAATTGTGCAGCACATCGTTGGAACGCAAGACCAGTTTGATGGGCTGGTCTAAAGGCAAATGCAGGCGATGGTGTTCAACCAGGATATCGTCGGCGCTGTTCGGGTCGCTGGGGTCAAGGCCAAAGCGGTTTTCATTGCTGACAAAACGCGCATTTGCCGCCCCCAGCACGCCATCTTCTCCGGGGAATCGGTAAGTCCATTGCCATTGCTGACCAATGGCTTCTATTTCCAGGGCATCGTCAGGTACATGCACGATGTTAGCCCAGGTGATTAACCCGGGCGTTAGCATGGCGATAATGCCGACACTGGTAAGGCCGGTTAGCCATATTTCCAGCTTCTTGTTTTCAGGTTCATAGTGCGAACGACGGTTTTTGTTGTGGCGGAAGCGCCAGACTGTCCAGGCAAGAAAAAGGTTGACGGCGACAAAGACAAACCCGGTTATCCAGAACGATATTTCGATCGTTGTATCGATTGCAGACCAGTTGGATGCCAGGGGTGTTAGCCACCAGGGACTGGCAAAGTGAAGGATCAAAGTGACGGCGACCAAAGCGACAATGACGATGGCTATATACACACGGTTTCCCTCTTGAACACTCTTTCAACCGGAATGCCGGTTGTGGATGTGCGAAGACACAGAGCACCTTGTGGAGGTGCTTGCAGGCTGTGTCGGGTAAGTTGTTGTTTTAAATCCGCCGCTGATTCCCGCCAGCAGCGGTTGTATCGCCCATCTCCCGGCTAAAACAAGGCCAAGTGAGAAGTTGGAACCCGGGGCAACTATACACGCTTGAGTTTTGAGAATGGCGAGATAAAGTGCCGGTCGACCGCAGCCAGTTTTGCCTCTATATGGCGTTCGTCCATCACTTTTTTTACGGCCGCTTCCTGATCCCTGCGGGTATAGATAAGAATCAGGTACTTGCCTGCTTCGATGTCATCGTGAAAGGGTTGCAGCTTTTTATTTTCGGTGTCTACACCCCAGAGGCCACCTTCCCAAATGCCAAAAAGTGTGGTGACAGCGACAAAGATGACGTTGACCCACCAGGGTAGATTTTCACTGAACACCCCGGTCAAATGGAACACAATGATCAGGAACATGCCAGCACAAAACCCGATCAGACCACCCAGGATCGAACTGTGGTAGAGGTCTAGCGTTTCAATGTAATTGGCGGATTGAATGTGTTTCTGGGTCAGACCACGTTCATCTTTACTGATAACATGGATATACCAGTCGGATACCCCAACTTCGTGCAAATCTTCGGCAATATCGGCGCTCTCTTTTAACGTCGGCGATAAATAGTATAAGCACTTCATTGGTGACCCTCGTTTTCGATAAAAGACTCATAGTGATCAAGCAGAGTTATTTATCTTGGACTTGTGTTGTTATTGTTAGCTTAACGTTAATTCAAGCCTGTATTTTTTCAACCGGTTAATAAAGCAGGCTTTGTGATCGAGGATGAACCTGACGTTTTTCTGCATCTGAATAGAAACGCCCGTTTAACAAAAAGATCTGAGATATCAGTTGGTTACGCTAGCTTGATGAAAATATCGTATCGACTGTTTTAGCGGTGACATATTTTTTTGGTATTAACAGATATTTTTTAACCCTAAATCAGTATAAAAAAGTGAGTGTGGGTTCTCACTGCTCATTGACGAGTTCGGGCAACAGTGACTCCCAATGGTCAAGCAGGGCAGTGTCAGTCCAGTCAGCGTAACCGTCCATCTGATACTGAACACGCCCTTCGCGGTCCACCAGAAACGTAACCGGCAAGCCTTTCATCGGTAATTGCCGGGTGAACTGGGTTGTGACGTCGAGAAAAACCGGCAAATCGATTGGCGTGGTTGCCATGAAACGGTTTACCTGAAAGAGGCTGTCACCATAGTTCAATGCCACCCAGTTGATATCCTGGTCTTCATAGCGTGCTTTCAAACGATTCAGTGCTGGGAGTTCGTCGATACAGGGTTTACACCAACTGGCCCAGATATTGATAAACAAGGGTCCTGATGGCAAGTCAACGGCTTCATTGTCGAGTGACAACAAAGGCGGTTGGCCTGGTAACTGCAATTCTTGCAGCGGAGTGAAGCCTTCTGTTGATGCAACCGGCGCAAAAAGCAGTGCAACACTGATTCGCGTGAGCACCAGAGTGTGGTGGGCGAGTAGTTTGAGCATTTGGCCGGATCCTGTCATTGGGGTGCCACTGGTGCACCGGCTTAGCTGTTGTGCTTAGTATGGTGCAGATTGGCAGGGAAGTCGGTCGGGAGGTCGACATTGTCATGACCTTTACATCGACTGCAAGGTCGCTGCACATTTTCCGGAATATCATAAGCACTGATTTTTTAATCGTTAAATGGATTGAACAGAATGAGTAATATGATGCTAAGAAAAGCGAGTTTGGTCGCGATAATGTCACTGGGGGTAACCACTGCAGCCTATGCAGAATCGTGCCAGAATACCCCCCTGTACGACAACATGCGCATCATTGCTGATAATATGCGGCCAATGACCCAGGCGATTCGCAGCAATGATATGGACGCAGCCAGAGATCTCCTGCCGGCTATGATGGCAGCGGCCGAGTCAGCCAGTCAGGAGCAACCCTACCTCTTTCGTGACGGCGGCACAGACAGTGACATTGCTGCCTATGATGCAGTGATGGCTGAGTTTCTGGCCGTGTTTACCGCTCTCGAGGCAGCACTGGCGGCCAGTAATCAGGGTGCCGCTGCCCAGGCTATGCAAGCGTTGGGCGATGTACGTCGAACCGGTCACCGTGAATTTAAAGACCGCAGTTGTGAAGACTGAGCAAGATGACAACAATTAACCAGAGTGAGCCGGGTTCCTCAGCAAAGCCTGCAGACAGCGAAATCTGGGATCTGCCCGTTCGGTTGGTGCACTGGATGTTGGTCCTGTGTCTGGTGACACTGTTCGTCAGCGTCAACAACGGCTGGATGAGGCTGCACTTTTACGCCGGCTATGCGCTGTCGGCACTGCTGGTGTTCCGACTTCTGTGGGCGTTGGTCGGAACCACCTATGCTCGTTTCAGTGGCTTTGATCTGTCGCTGAAGCGAGTGCTCCCAACGCTGGGGAGGCTGCTGTCCGGTCGGCATCAGAGTTCTGCCGGGCATAATGCGGCAGGCTCCTGGATGGTGGTGATGCTGCTGTTGGTGCTAGGCGCTCAGGTGCTCAGTGGCCTGGTGTATACCGATGATGTGTTCTGGTATGGCCCCTGGTTTTTTTCGGCGCCGGAGTGGGCCCAGGATCTGGCGGCGCGGTTACACCCGCGGCTGCCAGCGCTGATTTTGGCACTGGTGGGTACGCACATTGTCGCCGTGGTTTACCATCGTTTTCGGCTGAAAGAACCGTTGATTGGTGCCATGGTTCATGGTCGGAAACCCATTGCAGACGCTGACCGCAGTGCGATAAGCCGGGTATGGCTGACACTGAGTGTGCTGATCACGGTGGTAAGGGGCGCTTGGCTGCTCAGCTTTCCCATTTGATTGCCGCCCCGCTTGTGGCAGCAGAACAGCAGCAAAGCGCGTCACTCAGGATAGGGCGCCGGCGTCGCGCAGCAGCGTTAATACTGCCTCGGCAAAAAGCCGGTAGCCTTCACGGTTGAGGTGAACCTGATCCGATTTGAAGCTCGGTTTGCCTTGTAGATCGGCCATGGTCTTATTGTCAATCGGAAGGTCGAACTCGTCCGCCAGCTCTGCATAGAGTTTTGCGGATGAGAGAAAGATGCCCGGCTCCGGTACACCAATTAACACAACCTGAATTCCCCGCGACTGCATCAGTTCGATCATGGCCGCCAGGTTGGCTTTGGTGGCCGAGGTATCCTGGCGGCGCAGAAAATCGTTACCGCCATGGCACAGTATCACCAGGTCTGGCCGGTACTCGTCGAGCACAGCCGCTAGTCGCTGCCGGCCCTGAGCGCTGGTTTCTCCGGATACGCCGGCGTTAATCACCTCGATGTTGGTCATCCGTTGCAAAACAGCCGGGTAGGCATCGTCGCGGCCGGTGCCCACGCCAACGGTCAGGCTGTCGCCAAACGCCAGTATGCGGTCACCCGGGGCAATGGGGTCGAGCCGGGCGCCACCGCACGCCGACAACAGCAGAAGGCTGGCGAACACCGCGCTTGCCAGCCAGTGCCACCGCTTGGTATTTCGGGGTTGCAGTAGCGTCTTCATGGTGTTGGTTCTCTAACGGTTTCAACCCGGGCGAGTACGTCTTTGCCGTGGTCATAACCCTGTCGCACGGCCTGATCAAACCGGCGCCAGTCGAGCAAGCCAACCCGTTTCAGCGGCGGGTTAAAATACAGGTCGGTCAGTTGTTCCGACTGGGTGCGGCGTGAGGTGCTGTAGAGAATGCTCACGTTCATTAAATAGGACGCCAGGGAGGGCAGTTTGTATTTCCGTTTGTGGCGCTTGCGCAACCGGTCGCGCAGCAGCGCCCAGGTGCCGGGCACTTCATCGAACGTTAGCGGTCGCCGTGCAGAAACGCTCAGGTCGATGCCAATCACCGTGCCCACGCCGCGCGCCTTGCGCATGATGTCGACCGGAAAATTGTTCAGCGTAGCGCCGTCACACAGCAGGTCGCCCTTGTGCAAAATGGGTGGCAATGCGCCCGGTATTGCAGTACTGGCGCGCAGTGCCTTGGCCAGCGAGCCGTGACGCATAACGTGCTCCTCGGCGCGGGAATAGTTGGTTGCCACGCAATAATAGGTTTTCCACAGGTCGTCCAGGTTGGCCTTGTGGCCGAGCAAATCCTGAAACGCCTGAACGATGATGCGGGCCAGGCGTTGGCCGCGAATTAGTGACACGATGGGTAACCAGTTGAAGTCGCCGGTCGGGTTGAGTTTGAACGACCGCCGGCAAATATCGAGCGTCCGATCCAGTGGCTGGTCGGCGGCTATCAGCGCTGCCATAACGGCTCCCATGCTGGTTCCGCCCACGTAGTCGACTTCGATGCCCGCTTCCTGCAACGCCTTGAACACACCCAGGTGCGCGAAGCCACGGGCACCGCCACCGGCCAGAACCAGGCCGGTGGCGGTGCGGGTTTCTATGCGCGCCAGCCGGGCCATGTCACGTTCGAGATCCGGTCTTATATGAACATGGTCAGTCACCGGTCGCCGGTTCAGCCACGCCCGGGTGTTGCGCGGGCATTGGGTGTCGGCTGCGTGCAACAACACCAGCACTTCGGCCGCTTCAGTGCGCATCGAGTCGCTGCCGAGGCATTCGGTTTCGATCGCATGCAGTTCCGGTGGCTGGGTTGCATCGGCCAGCAACAGTATTTCGTCGCTGTGGCGGCAGCAGCGTCGGGTCCAGTCAGAGGGGGTATTGTCGGCGACCAGCAATACGAAATCCGATTCAGATTCAATCTGGTCCAGATACAGCGTGATACGTTGCTGCCGGTCACGCGGATCGGGTTGGGTGCCCGTGCCGGTCTTTGCCAGGTGAGCTTCCAGTCGCCTGGCGTCGAGCAAAGTGACCGAACCTTGCTGTTCCAGCTGAGCAGCGAGTCGGGTCGCAAAGTCGCCGGGGTCTACCCCGTCGGATACCGGCGCCAGCGTTATGCTAACCGGCAATGGCATGGGGTTGACGGTATGCTGGGTTTGCAGGCGTTGAATGATCTGTCGGGTCAGTGCCATCGATAGCCGGTGGCTACTGGCCAGCAGTTCATCGAAATGGGCCTTGTCGAGCCGCACCAGCACCGAATCGCGAATCGCCACCACAGTGGCTGAGCGGGGTTCGCCCGTGTACAGGCTCATTTCGCCAAAGACCTGCCCCCGGCCCATCTCGCGCACCGGCTTTGGCGTTCCCGACTCGTCGTTGATGTAAGCGCGTAAACGGCCGCTGACCGACAGGTAGAGGGCATCGCCGGGGTCTCCTTGTTCCATCAGCGTCTCGCCCCCGGCAATCTCCACCCAGCGCAGGCGTTTACGCAACAACGCCAGGGCATCGGGCTCGATAGCGCCCAGAAACTCAGTGAGGTGCTGGTCCAGTAAGGCCTGGTGGTGAACCTGTATATCCGGAGTATGCTCGCTCAACGATAAACCTCCTTGTCATTCTTGTTTTAATGTATCCGTCAGGTCGGATAGTGAACGATCAGAATTACAGAGAAGTCACAGCCAGTAAAGCAGGAATCCGCGCGATCCGGGTCCGGCTGCGTGCCACTGTGCACCGTTCGAAAGAATGTGCTAGGTTAAGGACCGGTCCCGGCAAGGCAAGCCGACAGGGAACTCAATAATGCACAGGATGGTGTGACACATGGATTTCGGGCAGTGAAGACAGGCTTGCCCGCGCAGTCAGGACTCGACGATGAAAGAACACCAGCTCAACGCCATTCTCTTCAGCGATATCGTAGGTTATTCCAGCCAAATGGCCGCGGATGAAGCGTCCACGCTTGAGGTGCTGCAACGCAATCGCTTACGGCATCAGCGCATCGTGACGCAGTATCACGGGCGCATTGTCGATACCATTGGCGATGGGCATCTGTGTCTGTTTTCCAGCAGTCTCGATGCGGTATATGCCGGTCTGGCGTTGCAGCATGATCTGCACGTCAACCAGGATGTCACCCAACTGAGAGTTGGCATTCATGTCGGTGATACCGTGGTTGAGCGCGATGGTCTCAGAGGCTTGCGGGTTATCGGCGATGCTGTCAATACCGCTTCCCGGATAGAAAGCAATGCACCGTCGCCCGGGGTCTGGGTCTCGGCGAGGGTTGCGACCGATCTGCGCAGTGACGCCCAACTGACGTTTGAATCCGCCGGCCTGTTCACGCTGAAAAACTTGCCGGAGGCGATGGAGCTTTTTGAGGTTCGGTCGGTGACCGGTACGGCACCGGCCGCCTCGCCCAGAGCGCGTTTTTCATACCGCCATCAACAGTTTAGTCGCACCCGGGTCGTGGCACTGGCGACTGTGTTGTGTGCCAGCCTGGTGGCTGCATTCGTTGCCTCTCAGGTGTTCGATGACCCAGAATCACTGGCCGTATTACCGCTTGAATATGTCGGCGCCGATGCCGATTACCAGTACCTTGCCACAGCGCTTACCAGCCGATTGCAATCCCACCTTGCTCCCTTTGAGAACATCAACCTGGCGTCACAGGCCAATGCCCGCCGGTTAACCGATGCCAGCGGTTATCTCGGAGATGAAGAAGTCGACTTTTTCATGGAGGGCAGCCTGTTACTGGTCGGGCAGCAGGTGACGATTGAAATCAGCGTAGTGGAAGCCGACGAAGACAGTATCTTGTTCAGTGAACAGTGGCAGGGTGAGCTGGATCAGCTGGAGCGTCTTGAAAGGTCGGTGCTTGAATCGGTGGGTGACTATGTGGCGACGTCATTGTGAGCAGTACTGGAATTACAGACTGTGCACCAGGGCAAGGTAATGCCTGAACCGGTATCGATTCTGGAAGCCCTGACGGCCAGGTCCCGTGCGCAACTGATGCATCATGCCCGGCCGCGCCATTTTACCGCCGGATCTGCCTTGTTTTACAAGGGCGATGAGGGCAGCTGGCTGTTCCTGATCGAGCACGGTCTGGTCGAGATCAGCCTGATGTCGTTGCAGGGTAAAAAGGCCACGCTGAACCACCTGGGTCCGGGTGAGGTGATTGGTGAACTGTCGGCACTGGCTCAGCTGCCGCGCAGTGCCGATGCGCTGGCGCTGACCGATACCGGGGGCCTTATCATTCCCAAGCAGCGACTCGCCGAGGTGCTGCGCGATGACAGCGATGCCTGCCTGGAAGTCATTCGGCTACTCTGCAGTCGGGTTCGTAATGCATCGGATATGTTCGAAAACCGGGCTGTCGCGCCTGCGTCAGTGCGGCTGGCGCATTGCGTACTGACGCTGATACGCAAGTGGGGCGAAACGGACGAACAAGGCACCCTGCACCTGTCACAACAGCTTAGCCAGGCAGAGCTGGGCGAGTTTGCCGGGCTGGCCAGAGAAAACGTCAATCGGCTGTTAAAGGAATGGCAGGCGCTGGGGTGGCTGCAGTTTCATCGTGGTCAGCTGACCGTTCTGGATGCGCCAGCGCTGCAGGCGATACTGGATCAGAGCGAGTGATTTACATCACTGCGCCTGGTTAAGGCACTTCGTAGCATGGGCTTGTCACTCAACCGGAGACAGGCTCATGACTGCGACGTTAACGCACACATCAACCGCTACTCCAAACCAAACCGAAACCGCTTCTGAGCAAGCGGCCATCCCCATATTGGCTGTGGATGAATTCATACTGCATACCAGCAAACGCCACCCGGCGGTTTGGGTTATCCTGGGTGTCGCGTCGCTGGTCAGCCTGCTGGTCTCTGCCTGGCTGTTGCTGCCCTTGCTGATTCTGACGGTGCAGCAACTGAGTTACTCGTTTTCCGTAACCAGTCGTCAGATTATCGAGCACCAGGGCATTCTATGGCGCAGAACCCGCCGGATACCGCTGAATGACCTGATCAGTATCGATCTGGTCAACCGGGATTTCGGGCTGCTCTTTCAGGTCGGCAAACTGACGGTGACTACGCGTAAAGGTAAATCGGAGTCGTTCCGCTGGGTCGCTCAGCCCGAGCGACTGGTTCGGCTTCTGGATCATCAGCACGGTGGTTGCGATCTGGATACGACCTCAGAACCGGTTCGTCAGGTACGGCGACTGCGCAACAGCCTGAGTCACCTGGTGTAATCACTCACAGCAGACTGAGTTCCTGTTTTACTGCCGTGTTGATATCGATGCCGGCCGTGCCATTCATGACTTCACCGCGGATGCTTACACTCTGATTGGTGGGTTCAGCCAGGTCCAGTTCATGGGGGGTCGGGAGAGGGTGTTGCCGGGCATCGGTCAGCACCCGGATACGGGGCCGGGCAAAATCATCCGGGTTGGGCTCCAGTACCATGGCGATCTGGCCTCCGGCCAGTTGAACCAGACTGCCCGTCGGGTAAAACCCAATGCAGGTTACGAAGGCTTTCGACAAGTCGGAATCGAAGTGCGAACCCCGTTCGCGCAAGATGGCTTTCAGTGCCTGTTCTGACGTTTTGACCGTGCCATAGCAGCGGGAACTGGTCATGGCATCATAGGCATCGGCCAGGGCGACCATTTTGGCGTAGTAGGAAATTTGGTGCTGGCGCAATCCCCGCGGATACCCCTTGCCATCAATGCGCTCATGATGAGAGTGCGCAACATCAATGGCGTGTTTGAATTCGGCCGAGGCGGACATCAGAATATTGCGACCGTGGGTAGGGTGTTCGGCCATGATGTAGGCTTCTTCCCGCGTAAACCGGCCGGGTTTGTTCAGTATGTCGATGGGAATTCGACTCTTGCCTACATCGTGCAGCAACCCACAGAGTGCAACGTCCCGGATTTCAGCTTCCATCAGCCCCAGGTGGCGAGCAAAGGTGGCGCTGAGAATGCAGACATTCATGCTGTGTTCGGCGGTGTAGCTGTCTTTGTGTTTGATCATCGACAGAAACCGCAGGGCATCCTTGTTGGCCAGAATGCTATCGACCACTTTATCAACGACGTCGCGACATTCGATGATGTCCAGACTGCGTCCGACTCGCAAGCCTTCCATGATGGACGTTGCCATTGAGCGGGCTGAATCAAAGGTCAGCCGGGAAGCTTCAACCGCCTGATCAAAGCCAACCTGATTGAGATAGTTGACTCGTCGGTCGCTGGCCGGTCCGGTTTTGGTTGGCTTCGGAAGAGGGGCCACGCTGTTTTGGCTGGCCGCTGTTCCGCGTCTCGAAGCGGGTGTTGCATCAATTCTGACCTGCACCGTCACGGTATGGCACTGACGCTGCAGTTCCCGTATTTCTTCGGTGGATGCGATAACAAAGCCTTGCAACAGGAAGGTGGTTTCCTCCCAGGGCCGGTCCAGTGCGACCACACGCATGCCGATTTCCAGATCCTGGACGGAAACAGATAAATCCTGGTAATCGGCATGGCGCATGGTGGCATGGGTTCCGCGATACAACGTGTAAACGTCAGTGTAGACCGAAAGTTGAATCCGGGTCGACTTCGCTGCTCTGCCTTGCCACCTTTAATGACTGGCTAAGGGGTTTGCTACCTGCTCTGCAGAGCTTTGGCGTGAAAGCGCAGGTGATCATCAATAAAGCTGGCAATAAAATAATAGCTGTGGTCATAACCCGGCTGAGTACGGCTTTCAAACGGATGAGCACTGCGTTCAGCGGCGTTGCTCAGTGCCTGCGGGTGCAATTGCGCTTCCAGAAAGTTATCCGCATCGCCCTGATCCACCAGAATCGGAAACTGAGCGTTGCTGCTGGCCAGTAACAGGCTGGCATCGTAATCACGCCATGTGGCCTGGTCGTCGCCGAGATAGGCGGAAAACGCCTTGTGACCCCAGGGTACCGCTGTTGGGTTGCAAATAGGCGCAAAGGCCGAGACCGAGGTGTAACGTTCTGGATTGCGCAAGCCAATCACCAGTGCACCGTGGCCACCCATGGAGTGACCGCTGATCGCCCGTTGTTCTGTCACAGGAAAATGGGCCTCAATCAGGCTGGGCAGTTCGGACACTATGTAATCGTACATCCGGTAGTGCCGGTTCCAGGGTGCCTCAGTGGCATTGACGTAAAAGCCAGCGCCCAGGCCCAGATCGTAGGCTCCATCCGGGTCGTCAGCGACGCCGTCACCGCGCGGGCTGGTGTCGGGTGCGACGATGGCAACACCGAGTTCAGCCGCCATGCGCTGGGCACCGGCCTTGTGCACAAAATTCTCGTCGGTACAGGTGAGACCCGACAGCCAGTACAGCACCGGTACCGGGTGCTGGGCATCGGCATCGGGCGGCAAATAGACGCTGAAGCGCATGGTGCAGTTCAGCGTGGCAGACGCGTGTTCATATTGTTTCTGCCAGCCGTTGAAACACTTGTTGCTGTTCAGATGATTCAAACTCATGGAATCCTCAAGTCTTAACTTGAGTTTCGGAGGACCATTTAGCAGCGTTGCCAGAACCCGCGACGGATAGCAGGGCTGCTCCTGCGGGGGCGCCGTGAATACCTCCATGTAGGCTTAACTTCGGCATCCATGCCTCAGATACCCCCGCAAAAGCAGCCCTGCCACCCGTCGCTAGCCCATTGCGAACTCCGAAACTTGAGATGTTAAAAACGGATGCACTCTTTCGGGAGCATTCGTTCGGCCGGTATTCAGTAATGCACAACGCTACGAATGCTTTTGCCTTCATGCATTAAATCAAAGGCGTCGTTGATCTGTTCAAGCGACATGGTGTGGGTGATGAACTCTTTCAGAGGAATCTCACCTGCCAGATATTGCTCAACATAGCCAGGCAATTCAGTGCGCCCCTTAACGCCACCAAAGGCACTGCCACGCCAGACGCGACCCGTGACCAGTTGGAACGGACGGGTGCTGATTTCCTGGCCAGCGCCGGCAACACCGATGATGACCGATTCACCCCAGCCCTTGTGGCAGCATTCCAGGGCTGAACGCATTACATCGACATTGCCGATGCATTCGAACGAATAGTCGACGCCGCCGTCGGTCAGCTCGACGATCACTTCCTGAATCGGTTTGTCGTAGTCTTTCGGGTTAATGCAGTCGGTCGCGCCCAGTTTGCGCGCCAGATCGAATTTGCTGGTGTTGATGTCGATGGCAATGATGCGACTGGCCTTGGCCATAACCGCGCCGATGACCGCTGACAGGCCAATGCCGCCGATACCGAAAATGGCCACGGTCGCGCCTTCTTCCACCTTGGCCGTGTTCATTACCGCACCGATGCCCGTGGTCACGCCACAGCCAAGCAAGCACACTTCTTCCAGCGACGCTTCAGGGTTCACCTTGGCCAGTGAAATTTCCGGCAGAACGGTGTATTCGGAGAAAGTGGAGCACCCCATGTAATGGAAAATCGGCTTGCCGTCTTTGTAAAAGCGGCTGGTGCCATCGGGCATCAGGCCCTTGCCCTGGGTTGCGCGGATTTTCTGACACAGGTTGGTCTTGCCGGACAGGCAGAATTTGCACTCGCCGCATTCGGGCGTGTACAGCGGAATAACGTGGTCGCCGACTTTTACGCTGGTGACGCCCTCGCCGACCTGTTCAACGATGCCACCGCCTTCATGGCCGAGAATGGCCGGGAAGTTACCCTCGGGGTCGTCGCCCGAGAGGGTAAAGGCATCGGTATGGCAAACGCCGGTCGCGACGATGCGTACCAGCACTTCACCCGCCTTGGGTGGCATTACATCGATTTCTTCAATGCTCAGCGGCTGGCCAGGCCCCCAGGCAATGGCGGCTTTGGATTTGATCATGGTCGAACCTCGTTGGTCAGATGAGTTGGCACAGTAAAGTCGATTGTATTAGGGTTTTTCAGGTTAATAATGGGGCTCATGGGTAAATCATTTTTACCATAGTGCAACAATAGAATGAGAGAGAGGCCGATGGCGCGTTGGGATGGCATTGAAGAGTGTGTAGCGGTCGCCGAGACCCGCAGTTTTACCCGGGCTGCTGAACGACTGGGCAGTTCCGTAGCGAACATCAGTCGTCAGATCAGCCGTCTGGAAGACCGGCTGGATGTTCAGTTGTTTCAGCGCACCACCCGCTCGGTCACGCTCACTGACGATGGCCGGATCTACTACAACCACTGCCGCGCCTTGCTCGATGGACTGGTCGAGGCCGAGCAGGCCATCGGCGAGCGGCTGTCTGAGCCAACCGGGCGGCTGCGGATTACCGCACCGCTGTCTTATGGCGAGCGCTACATAGCCCCGTTGATTGCCGGGTTCACAATGCACTACCCACGTCTCGAAATTGACCTGCAACTGACCAATCAGCGCCTTGATCTGATCGAATCCGGCATCGATTTGGCGATTCGGGTCGGCGTTCTGGAAGACGAACGCCTGGTCGCCAGGCCGCTGGCGCACAGGGCCCAGTTCGTCTGTGCCTCACCGGATTATCTGGCCCGGTTCGGGCAGCCCCACACACTGGCAGAGCTGAAGAACCACTCCTGCCTGTTAGGTACTTTGGACCACTGGCGCTTTACCGACCAGGGCGAGCGACGGGATATCCGGGTTACCGGTCGGCTACGATGTAACAGTGGGCCTGCGCTGCGGGATGCGGCTTTGAAAGGTCTTGGCATTGTTCAATTGCCGGACTACTACGTTAAAGAGGACATTCAGGCCGGGCGGCTGGTGACTGTGCTGGATGCATTTGCACCGGCGGAAGAGGGTGTCTGGGCGTTGTACCCACCGAATCGGCATTTGTCGCCGAAGGTTCGGGCTTGTATTGAGTGGTTGGGGCGGGGGTTAAAGGATGGCGTAGCCTGGAATCAATATTGAGCCACTGTGGCATGCGTTAGAGATTCAAGTTTCGGAGTTTGCACTACAGACTGGCCCTTGGTACTGGCAGTGTCACTGCAGGGCGTCTGCCGCATGGACTATAACGCCAGGAGCGTTTTAGCATGAGCGGAGCGAGCCCGAAGGGTGAATCCCAGGGATGGGATTCATATCCGGCAGTCGAGCCCCCATGGATGGGTTTACGGCGTCACGGCAGGGGCACTGCCAGTGCCGAGGGCGAGTTATTGCCACAGACTCTGCTTTGGCAAATACCGAAACTTGAATGTCTAACGCAGGGTTTTACCGCGTAATTGGGTGAGCCCACAGGTCATATTCATCGGCGTCTTCAACATGAACCCAGAGGCGGTCGCCGGGTTTCAATTGGGTCTGGTTGTCGAGAAAGACCTGGCCGTCGATGTCGGGTGCGTCGGCTTTGGAGCGGGCGACAGCGCCCTCGGCGACCACTTCATCGACGATGACTTCGATGTCGGTTCCAACCTTGGCCTGCAGGCGGGCGGTGCTGATGCGCTGCTGCACTTCCATAAAGCGGTCGTAGCGTTCCTGCTTGACGGCTTCGTCAACGTGGTTGGGCAGGGCGGCAGAGGCAGCGCCATCCACGTTGGAATACTGAAACGCGCCGACGCGGTCGAGCTGGGCTTCTTCCAGAAAATCGAGCAGCATCTGGAAATCAGCCTCGGTTTCGCCCGGAAAGCCGACAATAAAAGTCGAGCGCAGGGTGATGTCCTGGCAGATTTCCCGCCACTTATGAATACGGTTCAGCACCTTTTCTGCATGAGCCGGGCGTTTCATCGCCTTGAGCACAGTCGGGCTGGCGTGCTGAAAGGGAATGTCCAGATAGGGCAGAATGCGATTTTCGGCCATCAACGGGATGATGTCGTCGACGTGCGGGTAGGGGTAGACGTAGTGCAACCGCACCCAGGCATCCAGCTGACCCAGCTCTTCACAGAGCTCTTTCATCCGGGTTTTCACCGGCTTGCCGTTCCAGAAATCGGTCCGGTATTTCATATCGACACCGTAGGCGCTGGTGTCCTGCGAGATCACCAGCAGCTCTTTGGTGCCGTTTTTCACCAGGCGCTCGGCCTCGCTCAGCACCTGACCGACCGGGCGGCTGACCAGATCACCCCGGAACGAGGGAATGATGCAGAAGGTACAGCGGTGGTTGCAGCCTTCGGAAATCTTCAAATAGGCATAATGCTTCGGCGTCAGTTTGACGCCGGTATCCGGTACCAGGGAAATAAAAGGGTCGTGACGCGGCGGCACCACGTCATGCACCTGACGCACCACTTCTTCGTAGGCATGGGGCCCGGTAACTGCCAGCACGTTCGGGTGGACTTCCCGAATGTCGTTTTCCTTGGCACCAAGACAGCCGGTGACCAGCACTTTGCCATTCTCGCGCAGGGCTTCACCAATGGTATCCAGCGATTCCTTCACCGCCGAGTCAATAAAGCCGCAGGTATTAACGATCACCACATCCGCATCGTGATAGGACGGTACCACATCGTACCCTTCGGCCCGCAGCTGGGTCAGGATGCGTTCGGAGTCGACGGTGTTCTTCGGGCAGCCCAGGCTGACAAAACCGACGCGCCCCTGCTCGGTAACGGGCTTGCCTTCGCGGGGATTGACGATATGGGTGGTCATGAAAACCTCAGGGCTGGTCAAAAAAGGAGCGGTATTGTAGCGCCTTCCAATCTGGCTTCAAGCGCCGCGCACCTTATTCGCCGTGTTTCTTTGTATTCAGGAAGGTATTGGCCCGCTGCGGCCGCCGGGTATGCCCCTGTGGGGTCGGCGTGAATCCATCCATGGAGCCTAGACCGCAACATCCATGTTGCGGACTACCCCACAGGGGCACACCCGGCAACCGCTGCTAGTCTTCTGAGCAATCGTCGAATTTCAAGAAATTAAACTCCCTCCTACCAAAGCAGGAGGCCCGCCAGCGCCCGGTTTCTGGCGGCCTGTAGCACCCTCCTACTAACGAACGAAAGCCACGCTCTAAGGCTCGGCCTAGCATGCAGTCACTGGCTTACACCCACGGGTCAAGCCAAGCCTCTTTTTGGATATCGGTGTAGCCGGTTTCAGGAGGCTCAGAGCCAGACCGTAGATTTGGTAGAAAGCACTAAGACTCACTCCACAATTACAAAAACAGAGAGACAATGATCATGAAAAAAGCATTGCCCCTGGCCGTACTGGCCACCACCCTGGCCGCCGCGCCCTTTGCCGCTCAGGCTGAATTCAACCGGGTTCGCTGGCAGGTTCCAATGGCGTTTTCATCGTCCCTGACCGCACTGGGCGACACCATGCCGGTGGTTGCCGATATGGTGTCAACCATCAGTGATGGCCGAGTTACCCTGCAAACCGTTGAGCCTGGCGCGCTGATTCCGGCCCTGTCTGTATTCGACAACGTCAGCTCCGGCAACATCTCTGCCGGTTACTCCTGGATGGGCTACGAATGGGGCCAGGTACCGGGCTCAGCCCTGTTCGGTGCCACGCCGTTCGGTCTGGAATCCCAGGAATTTCTGGCGTGGATGTATCACCACGGTGGTGATGATCTGCTGAAGGAAATGTTCGAGCCTTACAACGTTTACCCGATTCTGTGTGGCACCATCAGCCCTGAATCAGCCGGCTGGTTTACCAAGGAAATGAACTCGGTTGAAGATCTGCGGGGTCTGAAATTCCGTGCTGCGGGCCTTGGTGGCGAAATCATGGGCGAATTCGGCATGTCCATTAATGTGTTGCCCGGTGGCGAGTTGTATCAGGCACTGGAAACCGGTGTCCTGGATGCCACTGAATTCTCGCTGCCGACCGTCGACAAGCAGTTGGGCTTTTCACAGGTGGCCAAGTACTACTACCTGCCAGGCTGGCACCAGCCGTCAACCAATCAGTTCCTGTACATCAATCTGGATGAGTGGAACAAGCTGAACGGCCAGACACAAGGCCTGATCGAAACATCCTGCATGGCCGGCAATGCGGTAGCACTGGCGAAAGCAGAAGCCTTGCAGGGAGCAGTATTGAACGAGTTCGCCGAAGAGGGTGTCAACCTGCGTCAATACGATGCCGAGATGCTGGGTGCTTTTGAAGAGGCCACGGCTTCCGTTATGGCCAAGTACTCCGAGCAGGATGAAATGTTCGGCCGGATCTACAGCTCCATGAAGGAATTCCAGGCTGAACATGCGACCTGGAAAAAGTACGGCTACCTCTCACGTGACTGGCATGCACAGGACTGATCCATGTCTGACATAAAGCTCGATCTGGAAAAGGTGGAGCAAGCGGTGGGGCATGGCCCCACCGCCGTTCCGTATCCGCAAACCTGGTTGTCCGACAAGCTCGAGGCCTTTCTTGAGGTCGTCGGGCGTTTTTTCTCCTGGAGCTGGATACTGTTGATGGTGCTGGTGGTGTTGAACGTCATCCTGCGCTATTTCTTCAGTAACTCCTACGTCGCGCTGGAAGAGCTGCAGTGGCACATCTATTCAATCGGTTTCATGATCGGTCTGTCTTACTGCGTATTGCACGACGGCCATGTTCGGGTGGATGTGCTCGCTGAGAAACTGTCGCATCGCAAGCGAGCATGGCTCGAGCTGCTGGGGCTCACCCTGTTTTTAATGCCGTTTTGCCTGTTTGTACTCTATTACGCCTATCCCTTTGTAGAACGGTCCTACCTGATGGGTGAAATCTCCGGTTCTCCGGGTGGTTTGCCAATGCGCTGGCTGATCAAGTCTGTAATTCTGATCGGATTCGGACTCCTGTTGATCGCTGCCTTCAGCCGGTTTGTTCGGGCGCTGTCGTTTTTAACCGGCTTTCCCCGGGCACGGGTTACTGCTGATCGCTGAGCCAATGCCCGTTGTTATTGTGTTGTAACGGTCGAATAGCCGTGGAGACTTGTTGTGTTTGAAACCTACGAACTCATCGTCATGGCCATGCTGGGCAGTTTTATTCTGCTTATTTTTACCGGTTTTCCGGTAGCGTGGGTCCTGGCGGGCGTATCCGTCTTTTTCAGTATTGGCGCGGTACTGGCCTATAACTATCTGGATGCAGATACCTACTTTTTAACCGACTGGAATATATTCGGCATCGTTGTTCAGCGAATTTATGATCAGATGACCAAGTGGATCATGGTCGCCTTGCCGATGTTCATATTTATGGGGCTTATGCTGGAGCGCTCCGGCGTTGCCGAGCGGCTGATGGTCAACTTTGTTAATCTGTTCGGGCGCTTTAACGGTGGCCTGGGCGTTGCTGTTATTCTGATTGGCATTCTGCTGGCGGCCTCTACGGGTATTGTTGGCGCCTCGGTTGTATTGCTGGCGATGTTGTCGTTGCCGGTGATGCTGGATCAGAAATATTCTCCGGCTTTCGCCAGTGGTATTGTCGCCTCGTCGGGTACGCTTGGCATTATGATTCCGCCGAGCATCATGCTGATTATCATGGCCGATCAGTTGTCACTGTCGGTAGGCGACCTGTTTATGGGAGCGCTGATTCCGGGGGTTATGCTGGGCATGTTATACATCGCCTTTGTGGTGATTGCGGCCTGGCTAAAACCGTCACTGGCGCCGCCTAAGGTCGACCTGCCACCCATTACCCGGGCGGTCGTCATTGAAACGCTGCGCTCGGTGTTGCCTCCACTGTCGCTGATTCTGGCAGTGCTGGGCTCCATCTTTTTTGGCATCGCCACGCCGACAGAGGCCTCCGGTGTCGGCGCCCTGGGGGCTACCATTCTGGCGGCTATGAACGGTCGCCTGAGCTGGGATGTGCTGCGCGATGTATCGCGTAAAACAACCATCACCACGGCCTTTGTGTTTGGCATCTTTCTGGGTGCCACGGCCTTTGCTGTTGTGCTTCGCTCGCTCGGTGGTGATGAATTCATTGCTGGCCTGTTAACCAGTATTCCGTTGTCACCGGGCGGAATTATTCTGGTGATTCTGTTCATCGCCTTTCTGGCCGGTTTTTTTCTGGACTGGCTGGAAATCAGTTTGATTCTTCTGCCGCTGGTCGGGCCTGTAGTGGTACAACTGGGGTTTGATCTGACCTGGTTCGTGGTGTTGTTTGCGCTTACCTTGCAGACCTCCTTTCTGACGCCACCGGTCGGGTTCTCACTCTTCTATTTGAAAGGCGTAGCACCGCCAGAGATTAAAACAACGGATATCTACAAGGGTGTGATGCCTTTTATTGCTCTGCAGGTGTTGGCGGTAGCGCTGGTCTTTTTCTGGGAGCCACTGGTGTTGTGGTTGCCCGAGATGCGTTACGGATAGGGACGCTGCTACTGAAATTAAGGGGCTGATGATTCAGCCCCTTTTACTTTCTCAGGTTGTTGAAAAAGGCATCCTGCCTTTTCCAAAACACGAGAATCAAAAATGGCGATTTTTGCTTCTCTCTCGAAATCAATGACTTAATAGTCATCGATTTTGCCGGAACATCCATGTTCCGGTAGCAGTCCGTCGAAATTCTGCGAATTTCAACAGCCTGCCAGGTTTCAGGTTACGGCGTGACGCTCGTGATATTTGGGTTGATCCCAGGAGCGGCTCTCCATAATGTCTTTCAGGCAGTCGACGCTGTCCCACACATCGGTAAAGCGCACATAGAGTGGGGCAAAACCAAAGCGTAGAATGTCCGGCGCTCTGAAGTCGCCAATCACACCGCGGTCGATCAGCGCTTGCATAATGGCGTAGCCCTCGGGGTGGGCAAAAGCCACCTGGCTGCCGCGTTCGTCGGCTTTACGGGGTGACACCAGTTCGAAGCCCGCATCGGGCAGCCGGGTTTCGACCAGTTCGATGAACAACTGGGTCAGTGCCACCGATTTGGCGCGCAATTCCGCCATGGTGGTATTGGCAAAGGTATCCAGACCAACGCTGAGCAATTGCGTAGCCACTACCGAAGGCGTGCCGGTCAGGGCGCGGCGGATGTCACCGGCCGGAGCAAAGTCGTCACGCATGGCAAAGGGAGCTTCATGGCCGAACCAGCCACTGAGCGGCTGTTCAAAGGCGGCCAGATGGCGTTCTGCGACGAAGATGTATCCCGGGGCGCCAGGCCCGCCGTTCAGGTATTTATAGCCACAACCGATGGCGAAATCGGCATCGACGCCATTGAGGTCTACTTCAACCGCGCCGCCGCTGTGGCTCAGGTCCCAGACCACCAGGGCCCCCATCTCGTGGGCACGTTGGGTAATGGCCGCCATGTCGTGCAGTTTGCCGGTTTTATAGTGAACGTGGGTCAGTACCACCACCGCGACATCGGTGTCGATACGCTCGAGCAGTGAATCGGCCGGCTGGGTTTCGAGAACCGGCCCGCCGGTCATGAACTGGCTGAGGCCCTGCAACATGTACAGGTCGGTCGGGAAGTTACCGGGTTCAGAGAGAATGACGCGACGTGACGGGTCTTTAGCCAGTTGCTGTTTCAGTGCCGCAGCGGCGACTTTGAACAGGTTGACTGAGGTGGAGTCGGTGACTACTACTTCTTCCGGTTTGGCACCGATCAGCGTAGCGATCTTGCCGCCGACCTGGCGTGGCAGATCAATCCAGCCAGCCTGGTTCCAGCTGCGAATCAGGCCCTGACCCCACTCCTGTTCGATCACCTGGCGCGCGCGTTCCGACGCGGCTTTGGGACGGGCACCCAGGGAATTGCCGTCGAGATACAGAACATCGTCGGGGATCTCGAACTGGTCGCGCAGAGGGGCGAGGGGGTCTTGTGTATCCAGGGACAGGCAATGACTACGATCTAACGACATTAGGCAGGGCTCCGTTGTTTTGCGGTTACCCTACTGTTTTGTTACCCGTAGTGGAAGATTCACCTGAGCAAAAGCACCGTTTCAGAGCGTTGATCAGGCGTTACGGAGGCTGGTGCGGCGAACGCCCCAGCCTCTGCTGGCCGGGCTACAGACGCACGCGCATCACGACTTTAACGCTGTCGTTCAGTGCCTCCGAATCGGCATAGCCAATAGCCGAGGGGTCGGATGCGACGGCATTGATTACCGCGGTTGAACTGGTCATTTCCTGCGGTGGTTGCTGACCGGTGGTGAACAACGCCTTGGACCAGTGGCGCCGGTATTTCACCGGTGTCTGATCAATGGCCGTGTTCAGAAAGGTTTCGCGAATGGCGTCACCTGCCGGCAGATCGAGTGGTTCGGCACGAACACCGGTGCTGAACTGGCGCGTGTTGCCGAGGTACAGGTTTTTCAGAAAACTCTGGTCGATCACCGCTGTGTTGCTGGGGTGAACCACGATCACGAGATCAGCCAGTGCGGCTGCAGACATCATCAGGGTTGTCAGCATCAGGCCGGCGAGGGTTCGTAGTGCAAAGTGCTTCATAAGTCAGTATCCAGCCTTAAAATACAACGTCGATGGCGAAGGAGAGCAAGTCAGCATCACCGACTGCACGTAGGGAATCCGGGTTTGTGTCTTCCCGGCGGGTGTATTCCACTTTCAGGGCGGCGGCGATGTCGAAATCCCAGCGCATGCCCAGGGTGGCGGACTGGTATTCCCGCGGGTTCTGGTTGTACCCCGGGTCGATGGAGTTGGTTTCTTCTTCATACCGGGCGAAGGTGGCATGGGGCGTTAAGCTGCCGACGCGATAACCCAGCGAGACGTAGCTGTTGTAGCGGTTGTTGATCAGGTTGGTGTCGTTCAGCGTGCTGGTGTATTCGGCAATGGTGAACAGAGTGCCGTTATCGTACATGGCAGCACCGGAGATAAAGGTGATGGGGAAGTCGAAGGCCGGGCTTGCACCCCGTGTCAGTGTGGCATTGTCGGCCGTGTTGTAGGAGCCACGGAATGACAGGTTGTTGATCGCCAGGTCCAGTGAACCACCCGCCAGGGTGTTAAAATCCACCTCTGAGCCGGACTCCGGGTCTGTGCCCTGGGTAGAGCCGGCATAAGCAGACGCCTTTGCCGAAAAATCGCCGATATAGAAGTTGTAGTCGGCGCTGATGCCTTCCAGGGTGGTCACGAAAATATTGTAGGTTTCAACCGGTGGCCGCACCCACTGGTAGCCATAGCCCAGTTCCAGGAAGTTGGAGTAATAGAACAGCGGCATGCGCAGGCGGCCGCCTTTCAGATCCAGGCTGTCGGTTGCTTCATAGGTCAGGTAGGCCCACTCGAACTGGGTGTTGAAGTCTTCACCGCCGCGGCCAACCATTTGTGCGGTGGCGGTCATGCGGTCGTTGACTTCAGCAATGGCCTGAATGGCCACCAGGCTGTCGGTCGCGAAGTTGAGGTCGTTGTCATAGGCGGCCAGGTTGACCGGGTCGATGACCAGCGTCTGGTCGTCGCCGAGGGTCATGCCGCCTGCAATGGACATAAAGCCGTTCAGTCGCATGTCAAAGGCAGAGGCGCCCAGTGGCATTGCCAGGGCGCCAATCAGGGCCCAGAGGGTTGGTTTCATAGGGTTCTCCAGCAGTGGTAATTGGGCGCGGCCCCGTGTTGGGCCGGGCCAAAGGTCAGTTAATGGCGAATTCGTGTTGAATGGTCAGATCGGTCCCCGGCAGATCCAGTTCCGGTGGAATGGATTCGAACGGAGATGCCCGGCTAATGGCATCTTCGAGGGCTTTGTTCAGAACGGCATGGCGGGAACGTTCGGTAAACTCCATGCGCTCCACCTGGCCATCGGCGGTGATGTTCAGGCGCATCGCGACCAGGCCTTCCTGACCCAGATTTTCAGCCCAGTAGGGGTATTCAACCTGGCTCAGAATCTGCTCTTGCAACCGGGCCTGGTAGGCAAGGAGTCGGTTCTGCCGATCTTCCTCAGACAACTCACCCAGCAGTTCCCGGTAATCTTCGGGTGGCACCGGCCGAGGCGGTAAGGCGGCCTGGGGCTGGTTCAGCTGGAAGTGGTAATCGAGGGTGGCGCGAAAGCGGTCGTTATCGCCATTGCCTTCGTAGGCGTCCGGCACCGGCGGAAACGGCGCAGCGTTCTCAATGGCGGTGCGAAACGCCTGGCCAAGCAGTCCGGCGTTGGCAGGGCGGATCGAGGCAATTTCGACCAGTTCACCGCCCCGGGTAATGACGACTTCAGCCTGTACCCGGCCCTCCTGGGATAGCTGCTGTGCCCAGTCCGGATAACTAACCCGAGGGTAAATAGTGCGCAACAATTCCCAGCGATACTGATCCTGGTGATACTCGGCAACTTGTTGCTGCAAACGCGCCTGACGCTCGGCCTCTGCCTCGGCTTCAGCGGCCGCTTGTGCCCGGGCCAGTTCTTCGGCTCTGCGCTCGGCATCAGCCTGGGCTCTGGCTTGTTGCAATGCCTGTGCTTCCGCACTGGCCTGGGCTCTGGCGCGTGCCAGTTCTGCAGCTTCAGCCTCGGCCAGAGCGCGTGCTTCAGCCAGTTGCCGGGCCTGTTCGCGGGCATCGGCCAACCGCGCTGCATCGCGCTGGCGTTGTGCCTCCTGTTCGGCCTGAGCGGCCCGTTCAGCTTCCCGTTCTGCTGCTTCGGCAGCACGCTGTTCAGCCTGGCGGCGCGCAATCACCGATTCACCGCTGAACGATGCGAGCAATTGCCGGCGGTTGGCGGCATAGGTCAGATCATTGTTTTCAGTTACCCATTGCGCATGGGAGCGATGGTCTGAAAATGCGCCGCCGGCCAGCATGGCTTCCTGAAACCGTAGCGAGGTTGGAATGTCGCCAAGCCAGGCATTTGCCAGGGTACGAAAGAGTTTGTCATCACCGGATCGCAGCCAATCAGCATCGTTTAGCGTGATGCGGGTTCCCTGGCCAGGTGCATAGTCGACCACGATGGTATCGCCCCGGGTAAAGTCGTCGCTCGGCGTTTCGGTAAAGGCAGTGATCAGGTCAATAACCTCCGGATTTGCCCGCAGGTTATTGTTGATTGCGATGTCCTGCTTCCACATCTGATTGAACTGACGGGGCGACCATTTATCGGTACTGACTTTGATCACCAGGCGTTTGGCACCGGTGTCGGCCGCAAACTGACCCGTCGATGTAATCGGCTGTTCAGCATAAAAGCTGGCTAGATAGAAGGTTTTGCTAAGGTATTGATAGGGAGCCAGGCCGTTCAACATCAATTCGTTGGCCAGGGTTTGGCTGCTGCCTGCCAGACTGATGACGGCAGCGACCAGAATACGGTACCACATAGGATTTTCCTGTTTTACACCGGTTATCAGGCGCGTCCCGGTACTGCCGGATAGTGATAATAGCCGGACAGTCCGATGAATTTTTACGGTTTTTTTTACGATCACCTGAGCGGGTTCGGATAGTAAAGCAGAGAGATTTAAAGGCGACTGTTTGTTTGTTTTTTGCCCGCACACTGTCATTTATGGCAAAAATGTTACTGATTCCCTAGCTGAACCATCGAGTTTTTCAATAATGCCGCCCGTCAGGGCAAGTCGGTGTAACGGCAGTGCTAAGCCTCAAAGGGGCGTTCAGTTTAGTGCCTGTCGCACGTTCGTGAACGCCCCGGCCGGTGTGCTACTGATTCAAGGTATCGAACACATTGGCCGAAAGGCTCTTGTCGGACCCGTTGCGCACCAGTCGCAGGGTGTCCCAGTGCCACCAGCTCCAGTACTGGTCAATGGCAAAGTCGACGCCCAGTCCACCGACTGTGATGTTGTTGAGCACTGGCGCGTAATCGCCCGAGGTGGCCGCACCGATCACTTCAAAGTGATCGGTGCTGTCGCCCATCAGGATCGGGAAATTGTTATAGCGCAGGCCGGTAGGTGATTTCGCCACCGCATCCAGTTCGCCGTTGGTCTTGATGCTGGCTGAGCAGGATTCAAGGTTCTCCTGACGGACGGAACCACAGGCGCTGTGCAACGGTACAACACTGTCGTCATACCCCAGAATGAAGGGTTTGCTGGCACGCAGGAAGGTATCGCCACTGCCGACAAAGCGAAGCCTGGGTACTGCATTGTTCTGGGTTGCCAGAGAGCGGGCTGCCGCCGGTTGCAAGTCACGTACGACCCCCAGTTCGTTCGGACCGACATTGGTGCCCAGGAACCAGTTTACGACCGAGGTGGCGGCGCCTGCGAAGATGTTATCGCTATCGATCACCGAGACCGCAAGGTCGGCCAGTTCAGTTCCGCCCCCGGCGCCGGCCATGTCCAGAGACACCAGGAAATTGACCCGGCTAGAGGGGTAACCCCATTCCCATAACCAGCCATTGAGATTGCGCAGCATTTGTCTTGCGACCAGGTCGCCCGTCGAATGCGTGAGCAGCACACAGCCGGACTGGCAGGTGCCATTATCGGCCAAAGTTTTTACCTGCCGCTTGATCTGATCACTGATGCCCTGGCTGATGCGTTCACTGGCGGACCAGTACAGCACGACTTCGGAGCGTTGCAGCCAGTATTCCTGCCAGTAGTCGATGGCTTCAGCCTGCAAACTGGCATCTGTCGGCTGGGTGCCCAGTTGCTCATACTGAAAACCGTGTATCAGCACGACCGGTTTGCCGTTCAGGCTTGCCTGGGCTTGCCAGCTCAGCATCGCAAAGCCGAGTAGAAGTAGAAGGCGCGTGGTGGCGCGGGTGATGGGTCGTATCATTGTGAACCTACCTTATTGTTGTTGTAGTGTTGCTGCGCAGGACAACGGGCTCTGCGCCTGGGCTATTTGCCCGACACTGGTTGGTGCCGGGTCAATACGTCCCTGTAGGTCCTGAACCGGAGCGGAAAATGTGATCCGCCGATTACAGGTTGTTGCTCAGTTCATCGAGAAATTCCTGGCGTTGCTGTGCCAGCGGATCGCTCCAGGTGCTGTCTGCATAGCCTTCCAGGTCAAAGGCCGGAATCGGAAACTCCCCCTGAGGTGCCTGGCCTTGCAAGTCGGGAACGCCATTGCCGCCCATGCGGGTCAGGTGCACGTCACGCAGGACATAAGGGCCTGGCGCGTCCAGGTCGATCAATGCAGGACCTGAAGCACGCAATCTCAGGCCCGGTTCAGTGGCCGTTAGCGGACCTTCGGTTTCCAGATGCAGCAGCGGGTTACCGTCGCTGCTATAGAGGTTGGCTTGCACGAAATAATAGCCACTGCGGTCGTAATCCAGAGACAGCGGCAGCACCAGAAATTCACCGTCGATGTGCGGGTCGGCAATGCCGGTCAGCGTGACGACCGGGGCTTCATAGGTGAAGGGGGCCGCAACCGATAACCGTTGCTGGCCCACACTGGCTTGCAGCCGCCATTGCAGCTCCCGCGGCCAGTCACTGGCCTGGTCGCTGAGATCGACCGTCAGGGTGTGACGAATGGATGAGTCTTCGGGCAACGACAGCGATTGGCGATGCAGCATGGAACCGGCAAGGTCGGTTACGCTGAGCGAGAGGTCCCGTACCAGGCTGTCATCGCTGGTTGTGAGCGACAAGGTGAGTCGCTGTTCGTCGCCGATAAAATAGTGGTAGCGGTCCAGCGTCAGTTTGGCATCAAAGGTGGCGCCGTTGGCCAATGGAAAGGGAATGCTGACCTGCTGCGGCTGATTAAACCGATAGCGCTGTGCCTCCAGTTCAGAGCCAATGGGCTGCGAAAATGGCGGATACCGGTTCTGTTCCCGGTAAACATCGGCGACCTGGGTCAGCGACTGCCGCAGATTAGCGGGCAAGCTGACCGCATCGTCCAGAGAATCTGCAGCCGTTTCTGCGTCGGGTATTTCCCCGGGAGGCATCAGCCGGGTCGCGGCTGGTGATTGCGCAACACTGGTCTGGGTTGTGTTATTCGCAGCGCCGGGAGCCCCTCCGGCAACGGATACGGGCGCAGTGGTTTCCGGTGTCGAAGTGGTTGAAGACCGGGAAGCCCCGGCCTGCGCTGATTCAGAGTCGGGTTTCAGTGCCGCCAGGCCACTCACAGTGGCCAGGGTGACCAGTGCCAGCCCGGCCAGTACCCATCGTTGTTTCATCTATTCGCCTTTTTTGTTTTTATTAGGCTGATTTATTGCGTGCTTCAAGGTAGGAGGTGCCAGGCAGGGGGTCTAGTATCGGAGGATGATTTACCGACTTTGAGTAAAATGATTCACGATTGCCTCTTTACTGGCACCATTGGTGAGGTAGCATCAATAGTCATCGTTACAATCAGGCTTCGCCTTAAGCCAAGGAAATTACTTTGTCTAACCAACTGTTCTCTCTGCTGTTATTGCTGGCGCTCTCGGGCCCTGTCTTAGCGGCCTCTCTGACCACCCCGGATGGTGGCAACTATGAAGGTGATGTCAAAAACGGACTGCTGCATGGTGATGGCCGCATTGATTGGCCTGATGGCACTTATTATGTTGGCAGCTTCCATAACGGCCTGAAGCATGGAGAAGGTACGGAGCTGCTGCTGGATGGCCGAATTTACCGGGGAGAGTTTCGAAACGGGCAGTGGGAAGACGGGGTGCTGCACTTCCCCAACGGCCAGACCTATGAGGGTGAATTCGAACGGCAGCGTTTTGACGGCAAAGGCAAGCTCATCTTTGGTAACCGGACTGTATACGAGGGCGACTTCCAGGCCGGGAAGATGGAAGGCGAAGGGCAGATGACCACGGCGGATGGCACAGTGTATGAGGGCGCCTTCAGCGGCGATCGTTTGATGCAAGGTACGCTTACTTCCAGCGACGGCTCGGTCTATGAGGGCGAACTAAGAAGCTGGCGCCCGCATGGGGAAGGTCGGCTGGTACAGGCAGATGGCGAGGTACTTGAAGGCCAGTTCGCCTATGGCGAGCACATTAACGAGAGTGGCCTATCCCGTTTTGAAGAAGAGCAGGTCAGCCAGCAAGAACGACTGGAGCGGGCACTCTATTCCCAGCGCACCCTGGTCGATGCCCAGTTGAAACGCCTGCGCGACCAAACCCCGGGCGCCCCCGAAGTGTTCACCGTGCTCGCTGCTCTCAGTAGCGCGGAAACCGTTTTCCGGACCGAAGTTGAAGCCATTGATGCTCAACTCACGGCGATGCCCCCCTTTGAAGGCCGCCTGGTCACCCTGGCCAATGAACTGCACGACCGCGACAATTACCCGCTCGCCACTGAGACCAGCCTGACTCACATTCTTCGCACGCTCGGCAAACGACTGGGCGAAGAAGACCTGATCTTCGTCTACCTCACCTCACACGGCAGCCCCGATCATGAACTCTCGGTCGACTTCAACAGTGACCAGGCCTTGGCCGATATAGACCCGACAGAACTGGCTGAGATTCTCGACGAAGCCCCACAACAGAAAGTGGTGGTGATCTCTGCCTGCTATTCCGGTGGGTTTATTCCCGAGCTCAGCGATGAAGACACGCTCGTCATCACCGCTGCCGCCGAGGACAAACCGTCCTTTGGCTGTTCCAATGAGGAGACCATGACGTACTTTGGCCGTGCTTTCTTTGAAACGGCTTTTTCCCTTGAGAAACCGTTGAATGAAGTCTTCGACGATGCCAAAACCGCCGTTACCGAGCGCGAACTGGCTCAGGAGTATGACCCCTCCAACCCGCAGATTTGGGAGGCCGAGTCGGTTATTCAGGCCTGGGAAGAGTGGCGCTACCTGGCGAAGTGAGCATAGGGCCGAACTTTCGGGGTGCTTTACGGTCGCTGGTTAAAACTATTTACCATTGTCTCTTTACTGATGGCAATGGTGAGGTAGCATCGACAGTCATCTTATCGACTCATGGTTCAGCGTTCGCCGATGAAACAAGCGTCGGGTGCCGGGCGTGCCAACACCTCTCACAAGATCTGAACGCCGACTATCGAGTTAACAATTACTTTGACGACAGGAGCGAAAAGCATGCACATTAACCAGCGTTTTGATGGCGGTAATATTATCTGTCTGGATGCGTCTGACTCCGTTGCTGTTGAGTTGCAGATTCGCTCCGATGTTGGGGATGAGCACAAGCAATGGTTCTATTTCCAGGTGCTGGATGCGCGTGATCAGCCATGCCGGTTCGACATCACCAATGCTGGGCAGGTGTCTTTCCCCAGGGCCTTTCACGACTATCAGGCGGTAGCGTCCTACGACCGGGAATTCTGGTTTAGGGTGCCAACGCGTTACGACGGCCAGACGCTGACCATCGAACACAGCCCCGAGACCGACAGTATTTACTACGCCTATTTCGCGCCCTACAGCTTTGAGCGGCATCAGCAACTGATCGCCGCGACGCTGGCATCGCCGCTGGTTCAGGCCGATACGCTGTGCATTACCCCGGACGGCCATCCGCTGACCCGTCTGACCATCGGTGAACCGGCCAGCGACAAAAAAGTTTGCTGGGTGATCGGGCGTCAGCACCCGGGTGAGACCATGGCGGAGTGGTGGATGGAAGGCTTTCTGGAGCGCCTGCTGGACGAGCAGGATAGCCTGAGTCGTCAGTTACTGGAGCATTGCGTGTTTCATGTGGTGCCCAATATGAACCCCGATGGCAGTGTTCGCGGGCATCTGCGCTGCAACGCTCACGGTCGTAACCTGAACCGCGAATGGCTGGAGCCGAGCAAGGAATTTTCGCCGGAAGTCTATTTCGTGCGCGAAGCCATGGCGAAAACCGGTGTGGATTTTTGCCTGGATGTACATGGTGATGAAGAATTGCCCTACAACTTTATTGCCGGGGCCGAGGGCATACCGGCCTGGAACAAGCACATGGCCTTGCAGCTGAGCACCTTCAAGTCGGTGTTGCAGACCGCCTGCCCGGACTTTCAGACCGATGTCGGTTACCCCATCGCCGAGCCCGGCAAAGCGAATCTGACGCTGTGCACCGCTTATGTGGCCGAGCACCACAACTGCCTGGCGATGACGCTGGAAATGCCGTTCAAGGACACCACCGCCACGCCCATGCCGTCTACTGGCTGGTCACCGGACCGGTGCCAGCGATTGGGCGCTGCCAACATCGATGCGATCTGGCAGGTGCTGCCGTTATTGTGATGTGAACGACGGACTTGGCCGCAAATTGAACATCCCGGATGTGAGTTTCACCTGATTGTTAAGGCGACCATTAACGACCATGAACACTTATCGAGCCAAAGATTTCACCGCAGAGAAAGCCTGGGGCGCTCAGGATATAGCCCTGATGAACGGAATTTCGACGCGTCTGCATTGGACCGACCAGCCCTATAAATGGCACATCAACGACGGGCAGGAAGTCTTTGCCGTGCTGGATGGCCGGGTTGAAATGTTTTACCGCGAAGCCGGCGTCGAGCACTCCGTTGTTCTGGAAACCGGTGATGTGTTTTACGCGTCGGTTGGCACCGAGCACGTCGCTCATCCATTGGGTGAAGCCCGGATACTGGTGGTCGAACAGGCCGGCAGTGTCTGACACGCCTTTTTAATGACCAGGCAGGGAACACTATGACAACGACAAACGCCATCGCACTGGTTACCGGCGCTGGCCGGGGCATCGGCGCGGCGACTGCCCGGTTATTGGCAAAAGAAGGGTATTTTGTGTGCATCAACTACCGGTCCGATGCCGCATCGGCCCGGGCGTTGGCGATGAGCATTGGTGAAACCGGCGGAAAGTGCCAGGTTATCCAGGCTGATGTATCGCAGGAAGCCGAGGTAGTGCGGTTGTTCCAGGTGATCGACCAGTTGCCCGGAACGCTTCGCGTGCTGGTTAACAATGCCGGCATATTGAAGACCCAGATGCGCCTGGAAGACATGACCGCCGAGCGCATTAATCAGGTTCTGGCGACCAATGTGACCGGGCCCTTTCTGTGTTGCCGCGAAGCCGTGAAACGTATGTCGCATCGTCATGGCGGAACGGGTGGGTCTATCGTCAATGTTTCCTCGGCCGCCGCTCGTACCGGCTCGCCGAATGAGTATGTTGACTATGCAGCCTCAAAGGGCGCACTCGACTCAATGACCCGGGGATTGTCCCTGGAAGTGGCTGCAGAGGGCATCCGTGTGAACGGGGTCCGGCCCGGGCTGATTCATACCGGTATTCATGCCGATGGTGGCGAACCGGGCCGGGTGGCGCGTTTGCGCGAGCGCATCCCACTGCAGCGAGGCGGTGAGCCGGAGGAAATTGCCGAGGCGATTCTGTGGCTGGTGTCGGATCGGTCGTCATACTGCACAGGCAGTGTGATTGATCTTTCCGGCGGTTTGTAAGGCGACACCGGTGAACAACATTGATTGCCCGGACGGGAGCCGATAATCTCTGGTTCCGGTAACTTATATTTCTCTGCGTGAGCGAGGTACTCCCATGTCTACGAAACCCCAGGCGTTGTCGCCCTTTCATCTGGCCTTTCCGGTTCACGACCTGGACGCTGCCCGGCAGTTTTATGGCGAGGTTTTGGGGTGTGCCGAAGGGCGCAGTTCCGATCACTGGATCGATTTCGACTTCTTTGGCCATCAGATCGTCGCGCACCTTTCCGATAAGGCTGAAGCCGCGCAGCCCATTTCCAATGCAGTTGATGGACACGAGGTGCCGGTGCCGCACTTTGGTGTAGTGTTGTCGATGGAAGAGTGGCAAGCCATGGCCGATCGGTTGACGGCGATGAAGTTTGAGTTCGTGATCGAACCCTACATTCGTTTTAAAGGGCAACCGGGCGAGCAGGGTACCTTGTTTTTCCGCGACCCCAGCGGCAATGCCATTGAAATGAAAGGCTTTGCTGATCGCAGCAGTCTGTTTGCCCGGTAAATTGATGGCAAAAAAAAGACGGGCAAGGCCCGTCTTTTTTGATTATGAATCGACTCGCGATTAACGCAGAGTTTTCATCGCGGCCGTCCAGGGAACCAGTTGATCCAGCATGGCGGTCAGGCTTTCCTGGTGCATGTCGGCTGGTTTGAACTCGCTGAAGTTTTCAAAATCGGTGAACAGCGACAATTGAACCTGGTTGCGCACGTGGGCCAGTTGCAGTTCTGATGCGATCTGGCGCAGGTGTTCAACGGCACGCACACCGCCGGCCGATCCGTAACCGACAAAGCCAGCGGCTTTGTTGTTCCACTCAACGCTGATGTAATCCAGCGCGTTCTTCAGTGAACCGGAAATGCTGTGGTTGTATTCCGGTGTCACGAAGATGAAGCCATCGTACTGGGCAATGGTCTGCGACCACTTTTTAGTGTGCTCGTTGGCGTATTGCTGGAAGCCAGCGGGCATGGCTTCGTCCAGCACTGGCAGGTCGAAGTCGGCAATGTCTACCAGTTCGAATTGAGCGTCACTGCGCTTTTTAGCGTTCTCGAGAACCCATTTTGCCACGGCAATGTTGTTACGGCCCGGACGGGTTGTACCTGTTACGACAGCAATCTTGTTCATAGTAATCTCCTCTGGGGTGACCGACTGGCCACCCGAATCCTGTATCACCCTCACAGTATGAAGACTACCCAGCGGCAATCAATGGGGCTATTATTGACAGATCGTTTCGTAATAGGAAACCATGGGTTATGGATACATTGCTCAGCATGAAAGTGCTGGTGGCCGTGGTCGATCACGCCAGTTTTGTTCAGGCGGCCGAGCACCTGGGCTTGTCCAAGGCGATGGTCAGCAAGCACGTCATGCACCTTGAAAGCCGCCTGGGTGCCCGCTTGCTGAACCGGAACAGTCGTCACCTGAGTGTGACGGAGTCTGGCCGGGTCTACCTGGAGCGGTGTCGGGCCATGCTTGAAGAACTCGATGAAGTCGAAGCCACGGTCAGTCGTGCGACGGTAACACCGCGCGGCACGATTCGCTTTACCGCCCCCATGTGGCTGGCAACAGACTATTTCACCCGGTTGCTGCGGGAATTTCGTGAGCATTACCCGGATGTCACCTTCGATATCGACATCAGCGGGCGTTTTGTCGACATCGTTGAAGAAGGGTTCGACCTGGCACTTCGGGCCAGCCGCACGCTGCACCCTAACCTGATTGCCCGCCCGCTGATGACGATCCCCTTCTATATTGTCGCCTCGCCAGGTTACCTGGAGCGCCACGGTACGCCTGAGCAGGGCAGCGATCTGGAGCGGCACAGCATGCTGGCGTATTCGCTGATTCGAGGCAATGAATTTACCCTGACCGGGCCGGAAGGGGAGGTGAAAATCAACTTCAACGCTGTGTTGCAGTCGAATAACGAGTCGTTATTACTGTCGGCGGCGGTTAATGATATGGGCATCGGTATCTTACCCGGTGGCCTGGTTGAGCGGGAATTGGGACAGGGCAATCTGGCCCAGATACTGCCTGGCTACACACCGCTTAACAGCCAGTTGTATGCGGTTTATACCAGTCGGCGTTATCTGTCTGCTAAAGTGCGAACATTCATCGATTTTTTATCGGATCGGATGGAGTGTCCGGAGCACCTCCGGAGCTAGTGGTCCATGCGGAAAGTTCTGTCACTGTTCACGTTGCCATCAAGCCCAGAGCTTCGTTGTCAAACCTTGAAATAGCGGTGCTATTCCGGCGGTTCATACATTAAAGTTCTGGGCCTCGCTCTGAACTTAATGGCGTCGTTCCTTAGTAACAGAACTTCACGCATGGGCCACTTGGGAGCCTATGAACAACGCCCCAGGGCTCTGCTCGAGTTGTTCAGCCGCTTCTTAAGCTTCAATGCCGATTGTCGTTTTAAACGGATCTTTCATGTCTGAACCTGTATCGCCCACAATAGCGGAAACGCCACCATCAGAGCCCAGACCGGCGCAACGGGTTCGCGACAGCCTGGCGGTGTCGATGAAAGACAGCGTGGCGTCTTCAGTGATGACCGGGACGGTGGATCAGTTCCTCAACGCCTTCGCGATTTTCTTGCGGGCAAGCAGTGTTCAGATAGGGTGGCTGACCGGCATTCCGCAGCTATTGGGTGGCCTGTTTCAGATACTGTCGGTCTGGCTTGGCGGCTATTGGCCACGTCGCAGCCTGATCGTGTTCGGCGCTGCCGTGCAAACCCTGTCGCTGGTGGGTCTGTGTGCTCTGGCCCTGCCATTCCCCTGTCCCGAGGGTGCCCGGGTGCCGCTGTTGATCGGCTGTGCCATTGTCTATCACGGCGCTTCCAACCTGGCGCAACCGCAATGGAAAGCCCTGATGGGCAACCTGGTTCCTTCCCGTTTGCGCGGGCGCTATTTCGGTGTTCGTTCCCGGCTGGCCATGGCGACGTCTTTCTTCGCCTTCCTGGCGGGTGGCCTGTTGCTGAACGGGTCGGCCTCGCTGGGTGTTGAATCACTGGGCTTTGCTGCTTTGTTTCTAATTGCCGTATTCGGCCGCGGTCTGTCCACCCATTACCTGCACCGGATGTACGACCCTTACCAGCCGGATCATTCCCGTGGCCGTGGCCTGGTGCACACGTTGCGCAGCATGAAACGCGCCTTTGCCGACCAGCGGTTTCGGCGTTTCACGTTGTTTCTGGCCGGCATGCAATGCATGGTGGCCTTGTCAGCCCCGTTTTTTGCCGTTTATATGCTGCGCGATCTGCAATTCACCTACCTGCAATTTACGCTGAACACCGCCGCCTCCATTCTGGTTCAGTTTGTTTTGTTGCGTTATTGGGGGCGTATTGCCGACCGTAAGGGCAACCGCTATGTCATGGCTCTGGGTGCAACGGTAATACCGGTGTTGCCAGTGCTCTGGCTGTTTTCCGATAATCTGGTGTATCTGATGGGGGTGCAAATGCTGGGGGGCGCTGCCTGGGCCGGGTTTACGCTGGCTACATCAAACTACCTCTATGACCTGAAACCCGACGACAGTGAATTCGCAGGCTATGCCGCCATGCAGTCCACCATTGGCGCGGCCGCTGTGTTTATAGGCGCCATCACTGGCGGCTATCTGATCAGTTGGGTACCCGATGCCCTGGTGATCGGGCCCTGGAAGTGGCCCATTGAGCGCCCTATCTGGGTCATATTTGTGATCTCTGCCGTGCTTCGGGCCGTTGTTGCCCTTTGGTATCTGCCCAGGGCGCCTGAATTGCGGGTTAAACAGCGTGGTCGCGTGCGTGATCTGGTTTTTCGAGTGTCACGCTTCACACCCATTTCCGGTGTGGTTTTCGATGTGGTCAGTGGCAAACGCAAGAAGCCGCGTCCTCCGCAATAGCGTCCTTGCCAGCCAATCCGGATAGAGGGATGGAATGCCGCCACTTCCGGGTTGGCTTTGGGTGGATTCCTACCCGCCTTCTTGCTCGCCATCGTGCTGTCACGGCCTTGCAGGGATGGCGTTAATCTTGCTGATGATTCAGATTGGCGCCTCGGCGACCTACCATTACAACAATTCGAATCACAGGAAACGCTCATGACGCTGCTCTCTCTTCGCTGGTTGCGACTCGCATTGCCTTTCGTGCTGGTTGCCGGGTTCGCTTCCGCCGACCCCCAAACCCTGATCTTTTCTCACGTTGTCAGTGAGAACACACCCAAGGGCAAAATGGCACTGATGTTCAAATCGATGATTGAACGTCGGCTGGGGGATCAGTTTCAGATTGAGATTTATCCCAACACCGAACTGATGGACGACGACGAAGCCGTAACGGCCATTGCTGAAGGTCGAATTCACTTTGCGGCCCCGTCGCTGTCTAAATTTGAAGCCTATACCGGGCAGTTGATGGTGTATGACCTGCCCTTTCTGTTCGCCAACATGGAAGCGGTGGAGCGCTTTCAGAACAGCCCGACCGGTCTGAACCTGCTGACCCATATGCAGCCTGACGGCATTCTGGGGCTGGGCTATCTGCATAACGGTCTTAAACAGTTGACCGCGAACCGGGATTTCACCCGGCCGGATGACCTGGCGGGCCTGCGCTTTCGGACCATGACGTCTGAAGTGCTGCAAAAACAGTTTGAATTGCTCGATGCCGAAGCGGTGCCCATGGCTTTTGGTCGGGTTTACCAGGCGCTGGCCGATAATGAGATTCAGGGGCAGGAGAACACCTGGTCGAACATCTATTCGCAGGCTTTCTACGAGCACCAGCCGTTCATGATGCAATCGAATCATGGCGTTCTGGATTATATGGTGATCACCAATACCGACTTCTGGAACAGCCTGACGGCAGATCAACAGCAGGAATTTCGTTTTGCCATGGAAATGTCGGTGAAGTACGGCAATGCTGTGGCACTGGCGAAAAACCAGAATGACCGGGCCGCCATTGCGTCCATGTCAGGCGTGACCTTGCATGAACCGACAATGGAGCAGCTGGCTCAGTGGCAGAATGCCATGAAGCCATTGTGGCAGGAGTACGAACCACAAATCGGCGCTGACGTTATTGAAGCAGCACTGAATGCCAACCAGACCCCCTGACCACGGGTTCGCCGGCTGGAACGCAGGTTCCCGCTGTCTGGTCCGGAAATTCTACCCGTCGATGGCGGGATCAGTGTGCTGTATTGATGCTAAAATACGTCCATTAGTGACCGTTAAATCCGATAAATGACATGGAACAGACCAGCCCATTATGAGTAATTCTGAAAAACGCCCGCTTTATATTCCCTACGCCGGACCAACCCTGCTGGAGCTGCCGCTGTTGAACAAAGGCAGTGCCTTCACGCAGGAAGAGCGGGTTTCGTTCAATCTGATCGGGTTGTTGCCACAAAACGTGGAGACCATTGAAGAGCAGGCCGAGCGGGCCTACCGCCAGTACCAGTTATGCCAGAGCGATCTGGACCGCCACATCGCCCTTCGTTCAATTCAGGACGACAACGAAACCCTGTTTTTCCGCTTGCTCGAAGATCATCTTGAGGAAATGCTGCCAATCATTTACACCCCCACGGTAGGGGAGGCCTGTCAGGAGTTTTCCAATATTTATCGCAACCACCGGGGGCTGTTCATCAGCTACCCGGACCGCGACCATATGGACGACATGCTGCGCAGTGCCACCAAAGACAACGTGAAAGTCATCGTGGTAACTGATGGCGAGCGAATTCTGGGCCTGGGTGATCAGGGCATCGGCGGCATGGGCATTCCCATCGGTAAGCTGTCGCTGTACACCGCCTGCGGTGGCATCAGCCCGGCCAATACCTTGCCGATCATGCTGGATGTGGGCACCAACAATCAGACGCTGCTGAACGACCCCATGTACATGGGCTGGCGCCATAACCGCATCAGCCAGGACGAGTACGATGCGTTTATTGAGCAATTCATTCAGGCTGTGAAACGTCGCTGGCCGGATGCTCTGCTGCAGTTCGAAGATTTTGCCCAGACCAACGCCATGCCGTTGCTGGAGCGCTATCGCGATGAGCTGTGCTGCTTTAACGACGACATTCAGGGCACGGCGTCGGTTTGCGTGGCAACGCTATTGGCGGCCTGCAAAGCGAAGGGTGAGCCGGTCAGCGAACAACGCGTTGCTTTCGTAGGGGCCGGTTCCGCTGGTTGCGGTATTGCCGAGCAGATCATCGTGGCGATGCAGGATGAAGGCCTGTCGGAAGCTGAAGCCCGCCAGCGGGTCTTTATGGTCGACCGCTTTGGGTTGCTGACCAGTGACATGGCTGACCTTTATGACTTTCAGGCGCGGCTGGCACAGCCTGCTGACGTCGTTGCCAACTGGTCCGGTACCGACTTGCTGGACGTAGTGAAACAGGCGAAACCCACTATTCTGATTGGTGTATCCGGTCAGCGTGGTTTGTTCACTGAAGACGTCATTAAGGCGTTGCACGCGGGCTGTGCAAGGCCTGTGGTCATGCCATTGTCGAACCCGACGTCCAAGGTCGAGGCCACGCCGGCTGACGTGCTGGCCTGGACTAATGGCCAGGCGCTAGTAGCAACAGGCTCTCCGTTTGGGCCGGTAACGGTCAATGGCCAGACTTACCCCATCGCCCAGTGCAACAATGCCTACATCTTTCCGGGCATTGGGCTTGGTGCGCTGGCGGTCGGTGCCGAACGCATCACCGACACCATGCTGATGGCCGCTTCAAAGGCGCTGGCCAATCAGGCACCCATGGTGCAAACCGGTGAGGGTGCATTGCTGCCACCGCTGGCCGATATTCGCGAAACCAGCAAGCTGATTGCTTTTGAAGTAGCACGTCAGGCCCAGGCCGATGGCGTAGCCCTGATGAGCAGCGAAGAGCAGGTCCGTGAAACCATCGAGGCGAACTTCTGGACACCTCGTTACCGGCAGTATCGTCGTCGGGCTGTCTGATTTGCCTTTGTGGCGGGAAGTCGTGTCGGCCACCGGGTTGGCAGGTCCGGGGTCGGCGTGAACCCATCCATGGGGCCTAGACCGCAGCATCCCTTCTGCGGACTACCCCGGACCAGCCAACCCGGCAGCCAACACTTGATCAGGTGGTCTATTTAAACTGTGTCGTTCTTTGTAGGAGGTCAGTCCTCTGAGCGACAGGGAGAAAGTAGTGACGGTGATAGGTACCCGCAAATACAGGGCTTTTGCTGGCAATGAATTCATTCAGAGCCTTGGAAAGCCTATTATATATCAACAGTCGTCTCACCCCAGTTTTTAACAGCGAAGGATAAGCCGCTTCTTTAAGTAATTACTCAACTAGCAACCCTACTTTAATCGTTTAATTTTACTCTGCGACGAGACCAAACCACCAACGACAAAACGCCCAAAACAACGACGACGATAAAGCCAATGATCACACCAACACTCGACCCCCAAAAGCTCTGACCAACAACCCCACTAATATCGATACCTTCCGCACTGCTCCCATCCTGAAGATACGCAGAATACACATCTTCCCCATCCGGCGAAGTAATCCGTAACGCATTGGCCCCCCAACGTTCTGGCCAGGTCCAACTGAGTGATTCAGTATCGGTGTCAACTTTACCGCTGAACGTAATCACAGAATCCCTTGCCAGATCCAGATCACCCGCCGGTGGTATGTCAGCTTGTTCAAAAGTGATATCCAGTGGCTGGTTATCTGCGCTCAAACGGATATCCCGATTCAGCTCGGGCAGAAATGCCTGAAGCTCGGCGTTAAGTTCCTCCGATTCCAGGGCCCGCAGACTATTGTATTGCTCGGCTTGCGGTGCACTTTCGGTATCGTCGTGTTCATCGCCAATGCCTGCAATCAATGCTTCCAGATTTACATTCAGCACCAGGTCGAACTGGCCGTTTTGTGACAGGTTCAGGTCGATAATGCTGGGGCGGATTTCATGGGCGTTGGCTTGAGTGGTGGCGAGTGTCAGCACCATAGCCATCAGTACAAGCCCGGTCTTTCCCCGACTAATGAATCGTCCTAATAGTCTCTGAGTGGTTGGCATCATTATTCGGCTTCCAGGGCTGCTTGCAGTGCAGCCAGGTTCTGGCGCATCAGTTCGATAAAATCGGAATCGGTTCCGGCCCGGTCGCCGGGTGCGAAGACGACGCTGTTCAGGTTTCGATTCTGAATGCCCTGATCACCTGCAGTGGCGGGTTCGGCTTCCCAGATAAAAACCTTCGCGGCCTGGTCGTCGAGCAGGGCATCCAGTTCTGCCCAGTTTTCTTCAGTAGGCGTTGCGCCTGCTTCCCAGTTAACGGAACGGATCGATAAACCGTAACGATCTGCAAGGTATTGGTAGCGTGGGTGTGAGGTGATGATTTCATGACCTCGGGGCAGCGCTTCTGCTAGCTGGTTAAGTTCAGTCAGGTCTGCTTTTAATTCATCGAGATTACTGTCTGGCAAATCCGACTCCAGTTCACGGTTGAGCGCGCTGAAAACCGCTTCTGCCTGAGCGGTGGCGAGATCGAAGTTCAGCCAGAGGTGAGTGGCAGTAGAAGCGTGTGAATGCTCGCCGCCATCGCCGTGGCTGTGAGTGACGGTATCAGTTCGTATCAACTGATCATCGAGGCCGCGTGCGGTGTTGACCAGGGCCCGGCGAGGCAAGGAGGCATTGCGCACCCACTGGGCGTAGTCGACGCCGTTCAGCAGTATCAGATCGGCTTGCTGATAGTCTGCAATCAGGGCAATGCTGGGTCGCCAGAAGGCCGGGTCTTGCCCTTCGGGCACCGGGAAGGTGACGTTGATGGCATCGCCACCCAGACGTTCGGCGAAATCCGCCAGGTGCTGGGTGACGGTGTAAACGGTCACCGGCTCTTCGGCTTGCGCATTGGTTGCTGCAAAACTGCCAGCCAGCAGTGCGGTGGCCAGGCTCAGGTTTTTCAGGTTCATTGGGTCTCCTGGTCACGTTGCTGGCGAATGTCGTCCGGGGTCAGAATCCAGTAGTTGTCATGGCCATCACCGGTCGAGGATTCCACCTTCAAACCGGATTCCCAGTTGGGTAGTGGCAGGCGTTCGACTTCTTCACCGGTGATCGGGTGATCAGACAATTTCTGGTCGTAACCGTCATACAATGTGATGGTGCCGCTGACCGGTATTTTGCCACTGGCGAAACGGGTTTCCACCATCAGGGTGTCACCCTCTACCCAGGCAAAGACCGAGAGTGAATGCCCGTAGGCATTCACTGCCAACAGCAGCATCAGTGAACCAATGAGCCAGCTGATACTCTGTTTAAACGTCATGTTGATACCCTCCGCGGATTACTTGGTTTGCCATGGTTCAAAATGAACCCAGATCACGGCACCCAGTTCGACATCTTTTTGAACGCCGTCAACAGGAAGGGTGTAGTCGGCGGTGTTCAGCGCAGCGAAGCCCCACCAACCTGCTTTGGGCGCGGCGTAGGTAAATACACCATTGCCGTCGGCCTTGATGGTCTGGGTGATCATCAGCTCATCCGGCGCAGCAGCGCTGCCGTCTTCGTTGTAATACTCGACTTCAACTTCTGCAAACGGAACCGGCTCGCCATCGAGCAGTACGGTACCCTGAAAGACGTTACCTTCCCACAAGCCGAAGGGTTTCGACAGTGGCACGATTTCGGTTTTCAGGCCGAGTTCGGTGTCCCAACCCTCGTCAACGCCAAAGGCGGTGACATAGGTTTTGGTATAGTGAATGATGTAGGCATCTTCAGCCGGCTCCCAATAAGGTTCGGGCTCCATTGCGAAGATGTAAGTACCCGGGCGTTCAATGCGGTAGTCGAGGCTGAAGGCTTGCTCGCCGAGGAAGGTCGTTGAAGTCAGTTCCGACAGCAAGTCAGTCTCGCCCTGAGGGGTGGTAACGCTGAACATACGGGGTTCAACTAGCGTCATGCCGCGCAATTCAAATGGATGAGTAAAAGCCACATCGATACTCAGGGTGCGTTCATCACTTTGCGCCACCATGTTGTCCGACGGGATGATCATGCCGTAATGCGCCAGTGTCAGCGGGCTGATCAGGGCGGCGGCACCCAGGGCCGTCAGGTATTTCAAATGGGTCATGCTGTCGTTCCTTCTTCGGTTTGTTGTTAGGCGTTAAGGTTGTCGCTCAGTTATTGCTTACCATCCAGGTCGTCGCCAGTTCACTGGCCAGCGGGCTGACGATGACGTGCAGCGCTGCCGCCACTAACAGGCTCAGCGCGATCAGCAACAAGGCCTCCGTTGCCAGCAGTCGAACCACAGTCAAGCGATGGCTACCCAGCTTGTACAGGGTGTATCGTTCGCCCCGGCGTAACTGCCATGAGAGATAAACGGTTAACGACAGCGTCAGCAGGGTAGCGGTTGCAACGACCCATAAAATGCCGTCAAAAATGGCCTTGATAGCGAATAACTGGTCCAGCAACGAAGAAATAACCGTCTGTGGGATGACCAGTTGCTCGGGGTCTTCGCTGTCGAGATAGCGACCGCGCAGCAGGGTGGCTGAGCGTTCATCGTAAGGGTCGGCAATAACCGCCGTCAGCGGATAGCTTTCCGGGTCGCCGTGGAAATGAAATGAATCCAGATTCTCCTCGGTGATTTCCCGGTACTGGGTAATGGCCGCATTGGCGACCTGATTGTCGCTCTCTGAATCAGTCGGGGGGTCGATGTCCTCATGCCCATGGCCGATGCCTTCGATGACCCAGGCTGTTTTCAAATCGACAAAAAGCGCGGTGTCATCCGGGCTGCCATTGGCAGCGAGTACACCAACCACCCGAAGTCTGAGCGGGTAGCTGCCGGCCAGATCAAACAGATTATCCGGAGATGTAATCACCGTATCGCCCGGACCCAGGCCAGTACGCTCGGCAAACCGGGCACCCAGCACCACTTCACCCAACACCGCCAGTGATCGGCCTTCGGCCAGGCTCAGGTCGCGAAAATCAAAATAGTCCAGCGTGGTGCCAATAACCGGCGCCTGCTGCGCCCGGAACCGGTTGTACAGTGGAATGGCAACGGCAAAACCACTGTCCCAGACTCGCTCAGAACTGGCCAGGGTTATACGTCCGGGCTGGTCGTCACTGAAATACAAACTGCTCATGGTCAGATCGAGACTGCTGCCCCGCGAGCCGATCAGCATGGGCGTTGCATCAGCGCGGGCGGTAAGTTGTGATTCGGTGGCACTCAGCACCGAATTGAGCACCAGCGGCACCGCAACAATCAGCGCCAGTGCCAATACCAACAGGAACGACTGAACCCGATGAAAGGAAATATAGCGCCAGGCCAAATATAAACTCTGCATCAGACCGTCGCCTCCGTGCGGAAATCGGAGAAGTTCACCACCCGGTCGAACCAATGCAGCAAATCATGATCGTGAGTCACCGCGATCAGTGTTGCATTGCGTGATTTGGCCTGTTCGATCAGCAAAGCCATGATCTTGTCTTTATTGGCCGGGTCCAGATTGCCGGTGGCTTCATCGGCAAGCATCAGCCCCGGGTTGGTGATCAGCGCCCGGCACAGAGCGAGCCGCTGTTTCTCGCCCTGCGACAAGGCCGCAGGGTAGTGATGCAACCGGTCTTTAAGCCCGACAGACTCAGCCAGCGCATTGGCCCTGGCTTGCACATCTGCGGTCAACCGCATCGAACGACCCAGCCGATAGGGCAGGGTGATGTTGTCGCGCGCGTTCAAATAATCGATCAGCTCGAAATCCTGGAAAATAAAACCGATCTGGCTCAGCCGGAAGGCACGCGCCTGAGCGTCAGACATTACAGACACCGTCTGATCGCCCACCTGAATCCGGCCCTGCTGGGGTTTATAAAGCCCTGCCAGAAGGTGCAATAAAGTGGTTTTACCGGAACCGCTCGGGCCGATAATGGCCAAACGTTCACCCGCATCAATGTGCAACTGGTCAATCGATAGCGTGAAGGTCGCAGGGCCGGATGCGGAGTCACTGTGGCGAAAACGCAGGTTATCGATATCAATCATTGCGCAACAGCCTCTTCATCTTCGACCCGGGTAATATCGAGCAATTCGAACCGGGTCACCTTGTACTGACCCTCAATGGGCTCCATCGCCAGCAAGGCGTGGTAGGCATTGCCGCGAATATGCTGGTGCTCGTCATGCCCGACCTGGCCCAGAACATACCAGCGTGCATCGAAATTCATTCGGTCAGCCTCGCGGGTCATGCTCATATCGATCAGGTCAACGCCATGAATCTCGGTGGTTTCATCGGAAAAATTACGCTCGACCAGGCTTTGCCGCCGCTGCAGATACAGCTCAGTCAGCACCTCGTCACTGGTCACCTCTGCCAGGGCATCGTAAATGGCGGTCTCACTCGATTCGGCAAAGGCCAGATAGATGGACTCCAGCGTGGTGTTGAGCAATTCGTAGGGAGGTATGCTGGGCTGATCGGATGTCGGAGCAGGGCGGTTGAAAAGCATATAGCCAGCCGAAGCAATGACGATCACAAGGACGCTTCCCAATGCGATCACGGGAGCCCGCCAGGCCGGTGTGGTAATCGATATCGACAAACAAAGTATTCCTGTCAGTTTAAAGAGGGTAATCAAAGGTAGAGGCTAGAGTACCCTACCCAAAGCAGCCCTCAAGCGAAACTTGACTGTTATTAAAGCTGAATTTGCACCCTCGAAACCAAGTGCGAGCGGCCGGGTAGGCTCATCCGGGGTAGTCCGCAGTATGGATGCTGCGGTCTAGGCTCATGGACGGATCCACGCCGACCCCGGATGAGCCTACCCGGTCGCTTGCACGGACGCCCGGCAACAAGGCAAATTCAACAATCAAGGTACGGGCCAAACACTGGTTCAGATGCAAAGATGGCAACCAAAAAAGGGCGTCGATGACGCCCGGAGGGGACTTGCTGGTGTGACGGAGTTGAATGGGCCGGATCACAGGGGAGGGTGATCTGGCCTTGAGCGGGGTTGCTTAAGCGAACTGCTCTTCTTCGGTAGAGCCAGTCAGTGCGGTGACCGATGAGGTGCCGCCCTGAATGACTGTGGTCATGTCGTCGAAGTAGCCAGTGCCCACTTCCTGCTGGTGCGCAACAAAGGTGTAGCCCTTGTTGGCATCTTTGAATTCCTGCTCCTGCAGCTCAACGTAGGCCGACATGTCCTTGCGGGCATAGGCGTGGGCCAGGTTGAACATGCCGTGCCACATGTTGTGAATGCCGGCCAGCGTAATGAACTGGAACTTGTAACCCATGGCCGACAGCTCAGTCTGGAACTTGGCAATGGTTGCGTCGTCCAGATTCTTGCGCCAGTTGAATGACGGTGAGCAGTTGTAAGCCAGCAGCTGATCCGGGAACTCCTTGCGGATGGCTTCAGCGAATTTGCGAGCCTCGTCCAGGTCCGGCTTGGCGGTTTCACACCACAGCAGGTCGGCATAGGGCGCGTAGGCCAGGCCGCGGGCAATGGCTTGATCTATACCGGCCTTAACGCGGTAGAAACCTTCAGCGGTGCGACCGCCAACGATGAAGGGAGCATCGTAGGGGTCGCAGTCGGAGGTTATCAGATCCGCCGCATTGGCATCGGTACGGGCCAGCAAAATCGTAGGAACGCCTTCTACATCGGCCGCCAGACGTGCAGCCGCCAGCTTCTGAACGGCTTCCTGAGTCGGCACCAGTACTTTGCCACCCATATGACCGCATTTTTTGACCGAGGCGAGCTGGTCTTCGAAATGCACACCGGAGGCGCCGGCACGAATCATGTTCTTCATCAGTTCATAGGCGTTCAGTACACCACCAAAACCGGCTTCGGCATCGGCCACGATAGGCGCGAAGTAGTCGATGTAGCCCTCATCACCCGGGTTCTTGCCGGTTTTCCACTGAATCTGGTCGGCACGTTCAAAGGCGTTGTTGATGCGACGAACCACCGTAGGCACGGAATCAACCGCATACAACGACTGGTCCGGGTACATGGTTTCAGACGAGTTGGCGTCGGCGGCAACCTGCCAGCCCGACAGGTAAATCGCCTGAATACCGGCTTTCACCTGCTGCACCGCCTGGCCACCGGTCAGCGCGCCCATCGCATTAACGAAGTCTTTTTCGGGACGGAAGGCTGGACGGCCGCCTTCGTTGATCAGTTGCCAGAGCTTCTCGGCACCGCGAGTGGCCACGGTATTGTCACGCTTCAGCGAACCGCGCAGACGCACCACGTCTTCAGCACTGTAGGTGCGCTTAACGTTCTGCCAGCGGGGGTTGATGTCCCAGTCTTTCTGGATGGCTTCGATTTCAGCTTGGCGGTTGTAGTTTCCAGTGGTCATGGTCGTGTCCTCTCGGTGTTGCGGTCTAGTTGTATTAGTCTGTTGTCGTTGTCGCTGCTGCAACGGTGTGTCTCTGCTGCGACCTTGACTTCACAGTAAAATCGCCAGGGTGATTTGGCCAATTTATAGTTATTATTTTCAGTATTCACGGTATGAATGATTGGCAGGCATTGGGTATAATTTGGATCAAAGACGATTTTTTAGACGAACTGGCGAACGGAAGGAGAAAAGGATGCAACTTAGCCGCATCGATATGAACCTGCTGGTGTATCTGGATGTGCTGCTGCGTGAGCGAAGCGTGACCCGGGCGGCCGACAAACTGGGCATCAGCCAGCCAGCTATGAGCAACGGCCTGCGACGGCTGCGCACCCTGTTCGACGACCCCCTGCTGATTCGCACCAGTGAAGGCATGACCCCCACCGAGCGTGCCGGGCAACTGGAGCCGATGCTGCGTACCGTGCTGCAGGATATCGAACGCGCCATTCAGCCACGCTCCGATTTCGATGCCGAAAACAGCCAGCGGGTGTTTCGCATCATGGTCAGTGACTACGCCGAATCGACCCTGGTACCCCCACTGCTGCGGCGTTTGCGCGAAGAAGCACCGAACGTCATTCTGGACCTGATGACCCCCAGCGACGTCAGCTTTCTGGATGTCGAGCAGGGCAAGGTCGATATGGTGATTAACCGCTTTGACGACATTCCCCAGTCGTTTCATCAGACCATTGTCTGGCGCGACGAGTTCTGTTGCATGGTCAGTTCCGATAATCCCATTCTGGAAAATTTCAGCCTGAAGAACTACCTGCAGGCCCAGCACGTCTGGGTCAGCAAAACGGGCTATGGCGTAGGTGTAGGGGTTGACCCGGCCGATGTTCAGCGCCTGGGCTGGGTCGATGAAGTGCTAGGTCAACTGGGCAGCAAACGTAACATCACGGTTTTCACCCGTCATTATCAGGCCGCCATGTTGCTGGCTGAACAGAACGACCTGGTGGTGACCTTGCCCGCCCGGGCCGCGCTGCTGCAGGCCCATAACAACCGCTTGCGGGTGATGGCACCGCCCTTTGTGATACCCGGCATCCAACTGAAACTGGTTTGGAGCCCGTTGCTGCACCACGATCCCGCGCATCGCTGGATGCGGCGTCTCATCAACGAGGTGGCAGAGCAGGTTCCAAGCCCGGAGTTTTAGTGGCATGTTGAATGGGCGGGCCGTTAAAACCTTCGATGATCAAAATCCCATTCATACTGTGAATGGTGACTATAAAGGTTATAAATTAGTCGTATCCGGCTTGGCTCCCTAGACTCGAATAAAAAGTAAACAGCGAAAGGCCAGACTCATGACAGATCGAATTCAACACGGCGGTCTTCAGATCGCGACCGAACTCTATAACCTGATCGATCAGGAGATCGCCCCGGGCACCGGGGTTGATCCAGCTCATTTCTGGGGTCAGTTTGAGGCCATACTGGATGAATTCGGGCCGCGCAACGAGGCGCTGTTGCGCCAGCGCGATACCTTGCAGGCGAAAATCGACCAGTACCATGCCGAACGCTCCGGTGATCCGCATGACGCGGATGACTACAAGGCCTTTTTGCAGGACATCGGCTACTTGCTGCCCCCGGTTGACGTCAAGCCCATCACTACCACTAACGTCGATACCGAAATCGCCGAACAGGCAGGGCCGCAGTTGGTGGTACCGGTCAAAAATGCCCGGTTTGCACTGAATGCCGCCAACGCTCGCTGGGGCAGCCTGTACGATGCCCTCTATGGCACCGATGCCATTTCAGAAGACGGCGGCGCCGAAATAGGCACAGGTTATAACCCGGTACGCGGCGCCAAGGTGATTGCCTTTGCCCGGGCCCACCTGGATCAGGCTACCCCGCTGGCCAAAGGCTCTCATGCTGATGCCGTGGCCTACCGAATCGAACACGGCACCCTGTCGGTTGAACTGAGCGATGGCACCCGAACTGGCCTTGCCGACCCGGCTAAATGCCTGGGGTACCAGGGCGATGAAGCCGCACCCACGGCTATTCTGTTGAAAAACAACGGCTTGCACATCGAAATCCAGATCGACCCGACCAGCCCGGTCGGCAAAAGCGATGCGGCGGGCGTCAAAGACCTGCTAGTCGAAGCCGCACTGACCACCATCATGGATTGTGAAGATTCGGTCGCAGCGGTCGATGCCGAAGATAAAACCGAGGTTTATCGCAACTGGACGGGCCTGATGAAAGGCACGCTCAGCGAATCCTTTGAAAAAGGCGGTCAAACCATCACCCGCTCACTGAACAGCGACCGCGCCTATCAGGGCCTGAACGGCCGGCCGCTGGTATTGCATGGCCGCAGCCTGATGTTTGTACGCAATGTCGGCCACCTGATGACCATCAACGCAGTGCTCGATCGCGACGGTCGCGAAGTGCCGGAAGGCATTCTCGATGGCATGGTCACGGCCCTGGCGGCCAAACACGATGTGCTGAACAACACCGAGCGGCGCAACAGCCGCACCGGCAGCGTTTACATCGTAAAGCCCAAGATGCACGGCCCGGAAGAAGTGACCTTTGCGGTCGATTTGTTCGCCCGCATCGAGGAGGCGCTCGATCTGCCAGCCAAGACCCTGAAAATCGGCATCATGGACGAAGAGCGCCGCACCACGGTCAATCTGGCCGCCTGCATTCAAGCCGCCAGTGACCGCACCGTCTTCATCAACACGGGCTTCCTAGATCGCACCGGCGATGAGATTCACACCAGTATGCTGGCCGGCCCGATGATTCCCAAGGCGCAAATGAAGCAGCAAGCCTGGATCAGCGCCTACGAAGACAACAACGTCGATGCCGGCCTCGCCGCAGGCTTGCCGGGCAAAGCCCAGATCGGCAAAGGCATGTGGGCCATGCCAGACGAAATGGCTGCCATGCTGGAACAGAAGCAGGGCCACCCCATGGCCGGTGCCAACACCGCCTGGGTACCCTCCCCGAACGGTGCCACCCTGCACTCGGTACATTATCACCGCATCAGCGTAGCCGAGCGTCAGGAAACCCTGCGCCAGCGCGAACCGGCCTCACTGGATGCCATATTGCAGATCCCCTTGTTGGCCGACCCGGGTTCACTGACCGCCGAAGCGATTCAGGCAGAACTCGACAACAACGCTCAGGGCATTCTCGGCTACGTTGTCCGCTGGATCGACCACGGCGTCGGCTGTTCCAAAGTACCCGACATCAACAACGTCGGCCTGATGGAAGACCGTGCCACACTGCGCATTTCCAGCCAGCACATGGCCAACTGGCTGCACCACGGCATCTGCACCGAAGCCCAGGTCATCGAAACCATGAAACGCATGGCCGCCATAGTCGACAAGCAAAACGCCCACGACCCAAGCTACACACCAATGGCCAAAGACCCGGACAACAACATCGCCTTCCAGGCGGCCCTGGCACTGGTGCTCGAAGGCAAACAACAACCCAACGGCTACACAGAGCCGCTGTTGCACGCATTTCGCATCAAAGCAAAGGAAGCCCGGCGAGGTTGAATTTTGTGGCATGGGTTCGTGTCGGCCACCAGGTAGGCCTCTACGGGTGGTGCGACACTCGCTCGGCGTGAACCCATCCATGGGGCCTAGGCTTCGGCATCCATGCCTCAGACTTCCCCGGATAGGCCTACCTGGCAGCCAACACTGACCAGCGGGTTGCACAATCCAATACTTTGAAAGCAATGCATGCCAGCGAGCCATTATTTGAGATTAACCACCGTGCTACTGAGTTAGAAGTTCGCGCAAATTTAACCCGGGACATTCGAAGGGCTACCGGGTACGCCTATTGGAGGCCGTGAGACCACATGGATGTGGTCTTCGAGCCCCCATGGATGGGTTCACGGCGTGCCTTCAATAGGCGTACCCGGTGGCCCGCTTGGCACCGAACTCCAGTCAAACTCCCAGCCCAACTAGCCCGCGAACTTCTAACTCAGTACTCGTGCCACTAATTGAATCACTGTCGCCAGAGCAGATCTGAATGCTAGAATTGCCGGGTTTTTAGGCCTTTTCCACTTCCCTGTTGAGACCATCATGCCGAAAGCTCCCGAGATTAAACCCGGCCACGTTATTGAATTGGACGGTAACCAGTACAAAATCAGCAAAGTTGATGTGCATAGTCCCAGTGCCCGGGGCGCGGCGACCTTGTACAAGATGACCATGAATGAACTGGTCAGTAAGCGTAAGCGTGAAGAAGCCTTTAAAGGGGATGACTTTCTGACCCTGGCGGACGCCGCTACCTGCTCCATGCAGTATTTGTTTTCCGAAGGTGACATGCATACCTTTATGGATGTCGACGATTATGCCCAGCATATGCTTTCAACCGATGACCTGGGTGATCAGCTGGCCTGGTTGCACGATGGCATGGAAGGGCTGACCGGGCTGGTGGTCAACGAAGTACTGGTTGCCATTGAATTGCCGCAGTCGCTGGTCAAACAGATAGTTGAGACGGCACCGGGTATCAAGGGGGCTTCTGCTTCTGCGCGCACCAAGCCGGCTTTGTTGGAAGGAGGCATTACCGTTCAGGTGCCCGAATACATTGAGCAGGGCGAACGGATTAAGGTGAATACCGAATCGAAAAAGTTTATGTCCCGGGCGTGATGTATAAACTGCCGCCGGCCTCAATCGGGAGGTTGGCGGCTAATTCATGTCACTGGCTCAGCAGTATCGCCAGCCAGCGGCTTTTGGGGTAAACCTCCAGGCCGATCTTGACGACCACCGTGAGCGGCACCGCCAGCAGGGTGCCGACAGGCCCCAGTACCCACCCCCAGAAGATCAGCGACAAAAACACGACCAGGGTCGAAAGGTCCAGCGAGCGGCCCATCATGCGTGGTTCCAGCAGATTCCCGATTAAGGCGTTAATGGCCCCAAATCCAATCAGACTGATCGCGAAACCGCTCAAGCCCTGTTGCACCGTAGCCAGAAAGACGGCCGGAATGGCGGCAATGAGAGAGCCAATGTTCGGGATGAAGTTCATCACAAAAGCCAGGGTACCCCAGAGAATGGGGTAGTCGACCTGGAGTAGCTTGAGAAACCCCCATACCAGCAAACCGGTGATGGCGCTGATGAACGATTTGATCACCAGATAGCGTTGCACCATGGACGTGAAACGACGGGCGTACTCGGCAGAGCGATCATCGCCCAGCGCCCGGTTCAGCTTGGCATGAGCACCCTGAGCTTCATCGAGCATGAAAATCAGAATGAACACCGTCAGCACCAGTGCCACCAGAATGCCGCCCAGGCCTGAAAACAGGGCGCTGACCACACCCAGTAGATTATCGGAATCGGGCGCGATGCTTTGCAGGCTGCTGCGCAGATCACCCGTTAGCCAGGGGAGCCGCTCGCGCAGTAGTTGCAGCCAGCCGTCGAGCTTTTCTTCGTATTCAGGCATGCGTCTGAAAAACTCTTCGGTGGAGGAAATGACCAGACTGCTGATGCCATAAAGCACAATAAATACCAGAAGCACCACGGCCCCTATGGCAAGCGGAGTCGGCACCCGGTAGCGCACCAGCCAGCGTACAGCGGGGGTGGTGAGTACCGCCAGAAACAGCGCAAGCAGGAAGGGCACCAGAATGGGTTGTGCGATGCGCATGCCGGCAATGATAACGATCACGGCGGCGACGGTTATCAGTGCACGGGTGAGGGGTGCATCGAATGGGTTCGGTGAGGCTCTTCGGGTCATAGGGGGTGGGTCTGCCTGTTTCGGTCATCGTCAGTGTAGCTGATCCGGTTCCACGCGGTTCAAACACAGTGCGGTCAGCTTCTCGCTTTATCAGCGCTGTTTCAAGCGACAATGGTCATTTACGGGCAATTGGAGTTGAAATATGAGGGGTGATGCAAAAAACCCGGCTAAAGCCGGGTTTGAACGTATTGCCTTAAGCAGAATACCTAACCAACGCAGGCCTCGTTCGCCTGATGCTTCTGCTGCTTGTAGTCTTCGTATTTGGCCAGACCAAATTTGGCCCCCAGTGTGCCCACAACGTAGGCGGTGAAGATGGTCAGAATGCTGCCATCCACAAAACTCAGCGAGGTGATCATCGGGCCCGGGCAATAGCCAGCCAGGCCCCAGCCTGCGCCGAACAGCACGCCGCCGATCACAATACGCCGGTCAACCTGGCTCTTGCCGGGTATGCGGAACAGCTCAGCCAGAATCGGCTTGCCGCGCTTGAGAATCAGCGGCGTGGCGATGGCGTTCACCAGCAAACCGCCGCCCATTACAAAGGCCAGTGAGGGATCCCAGGTACCAAAGACATCCAGGAAATTCACCACCTTGGCCGGGTCGATCATTTGGGCAACCGACAGGCCGAAACCGAACAGGATGCCGGCAAACAAAGCCGCCGACAGGCTTTTAGCGTTTGTCATGATCAGGCTCCTCCGGTAAACAGGTGGCGGATGATGTACACCGTGACAAAGGCGGTGGCCATAAAGGTCACCGTTGCGACCAGTGAGCGCGGGCTGCGCCGTGCCAGGCCGCAGATGCCATGGCCACTGGTGCAGCCGGTGCCGATGGTGGTACCAACGCCGACGAGCAGGCCCGCAGCGATCAGCCAGGGCGTGCCGACCACGGCTTCAATGTGGTCGACGCCGGCACCGGCCCCCAGCCACTGGTAGATAAACCCGCCGATGATCAGACCAGCGATGAACAGGATTCGCCAGCTGACGTCGCCTTTTTCCGGGTAGACGATACCGCCGAAAATACCGGAGATGCCGGCCACACGGCCTTTAACCAGCAGCAGAAAGGCCGCTGAGAGGCCAATCAGGGCGCCGCCGAGTGCAGCTGACAGGGGTGTGAAATTGATGATTTCCATCATTACCTCGATTAAGTGTTAGCTACTGTATGGCTGCCTTGGTTAGGGAGCCGGGTGGACTTTGCAAGGGGCTCCAGCCACCCGGTACTTCCCTTTTCAGGCAACGCGCTGCATTTTCAGGTTGAGCGGTATTTTCAGGTACCGCTTGTTGTTGCTTTCCATTTTGGGCAGGTGGCCTGCATCGATGTTCACCAGAATGCTCTGGTAGATCAGCTTCGGCGCAGCCAGTCCCGCGTCTCTTTGCTCGCGGAAGGCGACAAACGCTTCTTCGGTAGTGTCACCCTTCAACTGGATGTTATTGGCTTTTTCCTCACCGATCGTGCTCTCCCAGGCGACGTCGCGGCCACCTGGCTGGTAGTCGTGGCCAACAAAGACGCGGGTGTCATCTGGAAGGCTGTAAAGATTGTCGGTCACGCAGCGGTAGAGGGTGCGCGCGTCGCCGGCCGGAAAGTCGCAGCGACCGGTACCGTAGTCGGGCATGAACAGGGCGTCACCGGTGAAGACGGCATCACCGATCAGGAACGACAAACAAGCTGGCGTGTGCCCTGGGGTTGGCAGTGCTTTGATACGCAGCGTTCCGGCTTCGAGTGTTTCGAAGTCCGTGATCAGGGTGTCGAACTGGTTGCCATCAGTGACGAAGGACTCTTCCAGGTTGTAGACGGATTTAAAGACCGTCTGCACGCCGGTAATGCGCTCGCTGATGGCCACTTTGATGCCCGGGTATTCATCGCGGAACAACTGGCTTGAGCTCAAATGATCAGCATGGGCATGGGTTTCAAGCACGTAGTGCAGTTTCAGGTCGTTTTCAGCAACGAAATCGACAACCTGCTGGAACGACTCGTCAGAGACGATGCTGCCGATAGGGTTGTAGTCCAATACCGGGTCAATCACGACGGCGTCGCGGCTGTCTTCATCGTAGACCACATAGGTCAGGGTGTAGGTGGCCGGATCGTAAAAGGTTTTAATCGCTTGTTTCATGTTCATTCTCCAATCTGATGTTAGTCGCATGCCGGAGGCTGTATGTCCGGTGTTGTTGTCTGTATTGCCAGTACTGTGCCAACTTTAAGGCTGCATCATACGGGCGTTTCAGGATACATTAGAAGAATCTGTATTAATGGGTTGCAACATGCGTTGCAGCATGTTGCAACCGGCCTGCTAGCCGTTTGCGTAGGTCCGTGCGGCCTGAACGGCGGCATCCGTGGTTAGAAAGAAGTGATCTTCACCCAGTGTTTGGGCGAAGCCGCTGCGCTTCATGACGTCCATAACCGGCCCTTTAACATGAGCAAAGAAGAGATCCACATTGCGCAGGCGATAATCCCTGAGCAGTTCATGCAAGGCGGTATCGGCCGATGAATCGAGCTGGTTGACGGCGCTGGCGTCGAGTACCAGGGCTTTCATTGGGCTGTCCATCCGGGCTTCCTCGCGTTTTACGGTGTCTTTCAAGAAGCTGACGTTGCCGTAGTAAAACTGGGCATCGAAGCGCAGAGCGAGCACTCCGGGAGTGGTTTCCGCCCGGTCGTGACGTTTGACGTTACGGTACTGGTCGGTCTCTGGCAGCTTACCCAACACGGCATAGTGCGGGCGTGTGGTTTTTATCACGAACCAGACCATGCTAAGACCTACCGACAGGAAGATGCCGTATTTAACGCCGAGCACCAGGGTGGCGGCAAAGGTGAAAATCAGCAGGCCGAGATCATCGCGTTTCACCTTCCACAAGTGCTTTACCTCGTGCACATCAATCAAGCCAAACACCGCCACCATAATCACAGAGGCCAGAATGGCATTCGGAATGTAGTAGAACAGTGGTGTCAGGAACACCAGGGCAATACCAATAAGAACCGCTGTAATAATGGCTGCCAGGCCGGTGTTGGCGCCCGCGTTTTTGTTAACGGCGGTGCGGCTGAAGCCACCGGTGACTGGCATGGCTTTGAACAGCGAGCCGACAATGTTGGCCAGACCCAGGCCTACCAGTTCCTTGTTGGCGTCGATCTCGTAGCGTTTTTCCGTGGCGATCTTCTTGGCTACTGCAATGCTCTCCATAAAGCCCACGATGGAGATCGTCAGGGCGATGGGAAGCAGGCTAACGATGCTGGTCCAACTCAGTGCCGGGATTGAAAACTCCGGAAAGCCTGCCGGAACCTGCCCGACGATGCTGACGCCGGCCGTTTCATCCAGATTGAACCCCCAGACAACCAGGGTGGCAATAACAACGGCGATCATCGCACCTGGCAACAGCGAGCTGATACGTTTAAGGCCCAGCAGCAATACGATGCCACCGACGCCTATGGCCAGCGCGACCGGGTCCATGGCATTGACCTGGGTAACGGTCAGCCACAGGGTTTCGGCAATGTTCTCGGTGCGTGGCAGTGGCAGGCCAACAATGTGCTTGAGCTGACTGAAACCAATGATCAGCGCGGCAGCACTGGTAAAGCCTGAAATAACCGGGTGCGACATGAAGTTGGTGACGAAGCCAAGCCGGAATGCCCCCATCAGGAACTGAATAACCCCTACCATCAACGCCAGCAGAATCGCCATGGCGATGTATTCATCGGAGCCTATCGGTGCCAGAACGCCCACCCCGCTTGAAACCAGCAGGGCCACCATGGCGACCGGGCCAACGGCGAGCTGGCGTGACGTGCCAAACAGGGCATACACCAGCAGCGGCATAACCGAGGCGTACAAACCAATATAGGGCGGCAGGCCCGCGAGCATGGCATAGGACATGGCCTGGGGAATCAGCATCATGGTGACGGTGATGCCGGCGATCAGGTCGCCACGCAGGTCGCCACGCTGGTAGTTGCGTATCCAGTCCAGCGCCGGGATCCATTGAACCACCCGGCGGTTAAAGGTTGCTTGTGTCATCGTTAGGGTCTCCAGTTAGAGTCGAATGTGGTCGACCGGAAGCTCCGGCGCAAGTTGGTTGAGGGTGGCTTCAGCCGCGGTGTTATGCGCACTGATCAGGTCTGGCCACTGTGATGGGTCGAGCCCGGGCAAACCAGCCTGGTCGATGGCTCTGAGAAAGCGCTCTGCCAGAGCCTGTTTGAGCGGGCGGTGGCAGAAAAACTGATCCTGATCCATCGGCTCGGCCAATAGCAGAGCCGACTCGCTGTCCAGGTTCTTGCTGAATTGTTCTTCAAGCAGCAACACGCTTTCCTCCTGGTGACGTCCGGCGAGGACATCGAACATCAAATTGCCGGTGCCTGCAAAGTACAGGCGAAAGAAGGTCTTGATCGCCCGGGTAACCAGGGTGGGGGGTACCTGATAAACCAGCTCGTTTTGCATGATTAGCTTGATATGACCACACCCCTGAAATTCCGGTGTTGTAGCTAGCTCGCAAAACGAACGCTGCTGGCTTTCAGTCAGGTGTTTTAGCCGCGTATCGCTTTCCAGCCCCATACGGGCGAATATCCGGTCGAGGGTGTGCTGGTCGCTATGCAGATACACCGGGCCTACCTCAGCGGCAAAGAGGCGCATGTATTGATCCACATTCTCCTGTTGCAGGCAGCGTCCGTGAGTGCGTTGTAACTTCGCCAACACATGCAGGAGCAACCCAAAGCTGCCGCCGGCTACACTATAGCGAATGCCCTGGGTGCGGCCGTCAATGCAGGTGCAGGGAACTTTCTTTAAAATTTCGTCGGTAGGCATCCAAACCAATCGATGAGCCATGACAGTATCCTCTTGGTGATCAGGAGCGGGAGGCTAGTGCCAGTCAGCCCGCTCAGTGAGTTCGCTTTGCTGACCTATATCAAGTGTCGTGCCACTTGTTAACCTATTGATTTTAAAGGAGTTATTTTGAGTGAGTCGGGTGGCTTGTATTAGCGTGTTGCAACCGATGTTTCGTTTTGCAACGTTGTTCGGCATCCTGGCCCTTGTCGGATGCGCGCAACAGGGTGACGATTTGCTCGCCGATTACGTCAAACGGGTCAGTCGGGTGCTGGATGCAGATATCCCCGCTGTGACAGCGGTTGACCTGCCGGCCTATCCACAGACCCGTGCCCTGCGGCAGTCGCCTCCGAAGGTACAGATCGATGTGCTCGACGCCTGGTCGCTGCGCGGGTGTGAAGTGTTCACACTTATGGGCGAACGCAACAGCATATTGGGACGGGTGGCTGACCCACTGATACGACTGGATTACGAACGCCGGTTGTTAACCCTGTTGCCGGAGTGCCTGGCAACGGAAGCGGATCTTGATGACGATCTGATCACCGAGCTGGAAGGCATTTTGGACCTGAAGCGCCAGGTGTTCCCCCAGCATCTGTTCAACGCCACCCTGGCCAACCCCGACTATCAGCGCTACTGGACGGGCGGCAGCGAGGGGTTTGCGGCTGAAGATAAAGTCGACTTCGAGGGTTACCGGGCGGCCCAGCGGGCTCTGGCCAATTATTCGGAGCAGCCGCTGACCGTTTCCCAATCGCAGTGGTTGCAAAGCATGGAACGAATTGCTGGCTATTCCATGGGTGGACGCAGCCTCACCGCCATGCGCTGGGCGATTCAGGCGCTGGAGCAAAGCGAGCAGATGCTGCGGGCCGCTGCCGCAGACACCCGACTGTGCCCGATGGGGCGACCCCTGCAGGAACTCGGCTTTGCCCGCAATGTGATGGGCAATGTGTTCGCCCGAGAGGTTCAACCCTGGCTGGTCAGCGTCGATCGGCGTTTTCTGGCCGGATACGACGCCCTGACAGCAATGACCGAAACGATCGACGTGGATAACCCGGCCATTGACGAATTTGAAGCGGCGTTGACGGATTATCATGATCGCTACCGGGCTCAGATTCGCCAGCAGGTAGAAGCCTGGCAAGCCCTGTTTGATGCCTGCGGCGAGCAGGCGACAGATTCCTGACAGCCTGCCACTGCCTTCTGTTATGCCGGCAAGTCGGGCACACTGCGACCTGATTAAAACGACGCAAACAGGAAAGACCCATGGCCATGACCCTGGACGATTTCAAAAAAACCTTCCCCGTTCGAATTGAACTACCCGTGCAATGGGGTGAGATGGATGCCTTCAATCACGTCAACAACGTCACCTATTTTCGCTACTTCGAAAGTGCCCGCATCGCCTATTTCGAAGCCTGTGGCCTCTTCGGCCGCAAGGAAGCCTCGGGCATCGGCCCGATTCTGGCCTCGACCGAATGCAAGTACCGCCGACCGGTCAACTACCCGGACAAGCTTTGGGTAGGTGCCCGAATAGGGGAGTTGCAGCGGTTTGGGTTTGTTCAGCACTACGGCATATTCAGCCAAAACCAACAGGCGCTAACCACAGAAGGCCACGGTCGCATCGTGTTGCTCGACTACAACACCAACGCCAAGGTGGAGCCTGATGCTGAGTTGCTGGCGAGGATTGCGGAGTTGGAAGGGCAGTAAGTATTATGCTCCCCAAGACCCTTCGACAAGCTCAGGGCGTATATGGTCTCCTCCCATTGTGCAAGCAACTTCGTTGATGTGTTTTCAGGTTTGCTGTCGTATATCCGGCCTGTTCTCGAGGCTTAGCCTCTGGCCTTGATGATAATGCGCGCATATTGTCCTATACGAACGGTCGGCCTCTAAAGCCATCGCCCTGATCAGGTTTTCAATATGCCGGTCTGACCTGTGTCACATCAATGTCTGTTACTTACGCAACCTGGGACGTGCTCTCCTTCTTTCAACGTGCTCGGTTTGCAGGTTAGTCTGTTTGCAGTCAGGTTAACCCGCAGGCTGGTAGGATTTGCCCCGGGCTACAATCACCCAAGCCACCCGTACCAGTTTGTTGACCAGCGCCACAACCGCTTTGTTAAAGCCTCGTCGCGCAACTAGGCTCTGTATCCATTGACTGAGCCGATCGTCTTTCCCCCTTTTGACGGCCGCCGCCACAACGGCTCGACACCCGTGTACCATGGCCGCTCTCAGGTTTGGATCACCGCGCTTGGTAATGCCGTAAAGGGACTCCCGCCCGCCCGTGCTGTATTGACGGGGCACAACTCCCAGGGCGGCTGACGCATCTCGCCCCCGACTGAACTGGTGTCCATTGCCCATCCAGCACGCCAGCTGACTGCTTACAACAGGGCCAACTCCCGGCAGTTCCATTAACTTCTGACAAACCGGGTTTTGTTTGACCTGCTCATTCAAACACCGATCAAACCAGTCCAGTTCTTCTTGTAACGCCAGCCAATGTTGATAACGTCGATGCAGCAGTTCTCTGAACCGGGGGCTTAGCCCATTCTCCGCGTCTTCCAATACCCAGGGGATTTCCTTGCGGAACGAAGCGACCCCTTGCGCAATGACCAGTCCATACTCAGACAGCAACCCTCGCATCTGATTGATCAGACCCGTTTGATCCTGCTTCAAGCGATTACGGATTCGGTGGAATGCCTGGTCGTCCTGGTGATCCTGTGTCTTGACCTGGACCGGTCGAATCCTGCCATGTTGGCAAGCCTCGGCAATCGCCAGTGCATCATTGCGGTCGTTCTTTTGACCACGCAGATAGCCTTTTACATGTTGGCTTGGCAATAACTGTACAGCTCGCCCGGCCGCTTGCAGCGTTCTGGCCAGGTGGTGTGCTCCAGAGCAGGCTTCCATGGCAATCACATCAACGTCGGCATTCATCAGGTACTCGAGTACCTGCTGGCGTCTCAACGTGCGTTGGCGCACCTGCTTTCCATGCCCATTCAAAATAGCCGCTTGAAAGGAGTTCTTTGCCAAATCCAAGCCTAATACGCTAATGTTGTTCACGGTCTCCTCCACTCTTTTGATTGTTGTCTTCAACTCCAATCATGGCACATTGTGATGCCGCTTGAGGGGGAGGAGACCATTCCATCGAACGGGGGTTAGGGTCGTTGCCCGTGATCATAATTCCGTTCGGGGCGAGCTTGCCGAACCATCTTGGGGATGAGGTTTAACCGGTGGTTGGTAATGCTCCGAAAGACCCTTCGACAAGCTCAGGGCGAACGGGGGTTAGGTTCGTCGCCAGTGATCATAATTCCGTTCGGGGTGAGCTTGTCGAACCCTCTTGGGGATGGGGTTTAACCGGTGGTTGGTAATGCTCCGCAAGGCCCTTCGACAAGCTCAGGGCGAACGGGGGTTCACTCTGCTATTCACTTGCCACCGGAATCAACGCATCCCGATCCCACCCGAGCCGTCCGGTAGCAACCGCCTTGCGCCGAATCCCCACCACCGGTTTGATATAAAACAAGTCGCCATTTTGTCCGGTTAACTGACGGTTGACGCCCGCACCTCGGGCCAGTTTGGCATTGGCCGCCATGTGGGCGGGTTCGCCGTGAACCGGGATGGCCAGCTCTGGCTTGACCCAGTGATACATCTGCGTCAGTTCGTCGGCGGCCGGGTGGCCGGAAGCGTGAATCGGCAAGCCGGCTTCTTCGGCGGTGATGACGATGATGTCACGCGCTTTCAGCGCTCTGATCAGAGCGTCGACGAGGACTTCATTGCCCGGAATGATGCGTGCGCTGAACACAACCGTGTCGCCCGCTTCCAGCGTCAGATCCGGGTGTGTGTCTTTGGCCAGTCGTGACAGCGCGGCCCGGGGTTCGCCCTGGCTGCCAGTGGCGATGGCCATAAAGTGCTCGCGTGGGAAGAAACCGAGGTCGAAGGGGTCGATGAAGCGGTGCTTACAGTCCCAGTAACCGGTTGCTTTGGCCGCCGATACCATGTTTTTTAATGAGCGGCCCAGCAGGGCGACGCGGCGGCCGGTCTGGTCGGCGGCCTGCATCAGCGTAACCAGCCGGGCGACGTTGCTGGCAAAACAGCTGACAACTACTCGACCACGGGCGTTTTCAATGATTTTGCGCAACCCGGGAATCAGTTCCGACTCTGATACCGAATGACCATCGACCAGCGCATTGGTGGAATCACACACCATGGCCGAAGGAGATTCATCCGCCAGTGCCTGGAAGATTTTGGGAGCGATGGGCGGCCCGATGACCGGGGCCGGGTCGAGTTTCCAGTCCGCAGTGTGAAAAACACTGCCGACGGGCGTGCGGATCATGAGTGCCTGGGGCTCGGGTATCGAATGGGTGATATTAAGCCATTCGACATTGAACGGGCCTATTTGACGCCGGTCGCCGGGTTTTACGACCTCGATAGAGATTTGCCCGGCCAGATTGAACTCGACCAGTTTGCGGCGCAGCACTTCGGCGGTGAACGCCGTGGTATAGACCCGGCCCTTAAAGCGACGCCACAGATAGGGAAGGGCGCCTAAATGGTCTTCATGGGCATGAGTGATAACGATACCGGCCAGATGATCGGCGCGTTCGGCAATAAAAGCCGGGTCGGGCATTTGTACATGGGGCTGATGTGCCTGATCGGGGTCGGCAAAGGTGACGCCGCAGTCAACCATTAACCACTGGTCGTCGTGGCCATACAAATTGAGGTTCATACCGATTTCGCCGCAGCCACCCAGCGGCAGAAACCAGAGATCAGTGTGATCGGGGGACATGCATTCTGCAGTTAATTGAAAATGTAACGGTAGTTTACCGAATACGGGGAGCGACTGTTGGGAAAGGCGGCTCAGTAACGAAAATTCTTCGCAAAAGGATTTCGTTCTTCAAGAGTTGGAACTAGGTGAAATGACGAGCGGTGGCTGCCTGGGATGCTTCCGTGGGGGAGTCCGCAGCAGGGACTAAAACGCCAGGAGCGTTTTAGCATGAGCGCAGCGAGCCCGAAGGGTGGATCCCAGGGATGGGATTCATATCCTGCGGCCTAGGCTCCATGAAAGGATTGAGTGGGCGGCAATCCGCCCGACCCCACAGAAGCATCCCAGGTGGCCGCCGCGGACCAAAGCCACAGAGCCGACCACAACGCCGAAACCCGGGTTACATAAGCTGCAGGGATTTCATTTTTCGCCAGAGGGTGGCGCGTGATATGCCCATGGCGTCGGCGACGGCCTGCTTGTGGCCTTTGTGTTGTTGCATTAGTGCGAAAATTCGGTCCCGTTCATTTTGCTCGATGCTGATCTCGGACTCATCCGGTGGGGCTTCGCCGCGCAGCTCGGGTGGCAGGTCCTGTAGCTGAATGGTTGGGCCTTCGCCGATGGCGTGGGCGTAGGTGATGACATTGATCAGCTCGCGAATGTTGCCGGGCCAGTCGTAGGCCAACAGCGCATCGTAGGCAGGCGCGGCGATGCTGTCGATATGACGTTCGTTTTCCTGGTTCAGGCTGTTGATGAACTGCCAACTGAGCATGGCGACGTCGCCAACGCGGCTTTTCAGTGGCGGCAGGTACAGCGGTACGACGCGCACCCGGTACATCAGATCTTCGCGGAAATCGCCGTCTGCGGCCAGTTTACGCAAGGATTTGTGCGTGGCGCTGACCAGGCGGATGTCAGTATGCAGTACTTCGCTTGAGCCCAGCGGCGTAAAGCATCGGTCCTGCAGTACTCGCAGCAGACCGGCCTGAATATCCAGCGGCATTTCCGCAATTTCATCCAAAAACAGGGTGCCGCCGTCAGTCAGTTCAAACAAGCCGGTGCGATCATGCGTGGCGCCGGTGAAGGCACCGCGTTTGTGACCGAAGAGTTCCGAGGCCATCAACTCGCGCGACAGGGCCGCGCAGTTGATGGCGCTGAACGGCTGAGCGGCACGGCGTGATTGGTCGTGGATATAACGCGCGACCAGTTCCTTGCCGGACCCGGTTTGACCGCGCACCAGAATCGACGCCTGGGTTCGGGCCACGCGCTCGGCCTGAGCCATGAACTCGAGCATGTTGGGGGCGACAGTCAGCAGGCCACCAAAGTTATGCGGGCGCTGGTCGTCGGGCCGGTAGAGGTCAGTCATGGTCTGGCTCCGGTTCGCGGATGCGCTGCGCCATTACCCGGTCGCACCAGGGCAAACGAATGCCCAGGGTGTTGGACAGCTGCACCAGTGCCGGGGTATGGCCACAAATCTGAATCTCGATGCCCTGCGTCTGGGCATGCGCTACAAACTGCTGCAAAGCCTGCAGGGCCGCTACGCGGATGTGATGTGTATGGGTCAGGTCGATGGTCAGCAGGGTTGTTTTCGGAGCCAGCATGGCCGTGAGCCGTTCCGGGAGCTGACGTGCAGCGGCGAAATAGAGGCTGCCCGAGATCTGAATCAGCGTATGGGGGCTGTCGAGTTCGATGGTGTCACGCAGCCAGCCTTCTTCGTCTACCGCGTAGCGCCGCAGCAGGGGTACGCTGGCCTGAAACAGAAAGATGCCGAGCCCCAGCGCCGCGCCGAGCAGAATGGCCTCGTGGAAATTGAGGACCAGGGTGCTGATCAGGGTGACCAGAAACAGAGTTCGGGTCTGGGAGTTGGCTTTGAGAATGGTGCGAATCTGGTCGGGCTTCAGCATCGACAGGGCAGTGGCAACCAACAGTCCGGCGATAACCGCCTGTGGAATGGCGCGAATCAGATCGGCGCCAAACAGAATAATGGGCAGAATGGCCAGGGCGGCGATAAAGGGCGCCCAGCGGGTAACCGCACCACCAATGTCGAGCAATACAGACCGGGTCAGGGAAGTGCTGGCCGGGAAGGCCCCGGTCACGCTGCCGACCAGGTTGGCAATGCCCTGGCTGCCGAGCTCGCGCCGCAGCCAGCGCTGCTCGGCCCGGTTGCGCAGGGTCACAATCAATTCCAGCGAGCCGATAAAGGAGACAGCAAAACCCGGGATGATCAGTGCCTGTACCATGCTCCAGCTGGGCCAGTGAGTAGCCAGTTGCGGCCAGCCATCGGAAATGACGGTGGTTTGTTCCAGCGTTATCCAGCGCTCGATAAAAGACCAGGGTGCCCAGATTACCAGGGCCGTGCTGACCACCAGAGTCATCAGCGGAATCGGCCAGCGTGGCAAGAAGCGCCGGCCGAGCACGACTGACGCCAGCGCAAAGACCGACAGGCCAACTGCTGCCCATTCAATATCAGGCAGCCTCAGACCTGAGAGCTGAACTAGCTCATCCACGACATTGCGCACATCGGAGAAGGGAGTGCCGATGAATTCGTCGAGCTGCATCAGCGCAATGATAACGGCCGCACCGGTGGCGAAACCCACCATAACGGCTTCGGGAACGAAGTCGAAGACGCGCTCCGCCCGCAGCGCGACGATCAGCAGGCGTGAAAGGCCCGCCAGAACCGTCAGGGTGGCCATGGCGGTTAATAACAGCTCAGGCTGGTCGGCCCAGGGGGTCAGGCTGGCGAGAATGATCAGGCCGGTGGTGTTTGTCGGTCCGACCGTAACATGGGCACTGCGACCAAAGAGGGCGGCCACCATGCCCGGCAGGGCGGCGGTGACCATCCCGTACATCGGGGGCAGCCCCGATAACATGGCGTAGGCAAGGCATTGCGGAATACCGACCAGTGCCACCAGTAAGCCGGCGTTGATGTCGCCGGCGCGGGGCAGTGAGAAGGCGATGGCTTTCGGCAAGACTCAGTTGGACCCCTGAGTGGCGTTGTACAAAATGCTGCTGCGATTGCCAGTGCGACAATAGGCAAGAATGTTGCTGCCGTCGTCGATCAGGGCTTTCAGGGTACTCACCTGCTCGGGCGAGTAGTTGGGCCCGTTCATCGGCAGCTCGACGAATTTGATGCCGGCCGCATCGCAGGCACGACGGATGTCGGCCGCTGGAATCTGGTCGGCACTTTCGCCATCGGGCCGGTTGCAGACGATGACACCGATACCCTGTTCTTTGGCTTCGGCAACGTCGTTAGTCGTAATTTGCGGGCTGACCCGGAAGGTGGGGGATAGCTGGGTTACGTTCATTGAACCTCTCCTGCTTTGATGTCGAATTATGCTGGATGCTACCACCTGCTTAACCACGGTGCGATACCGTCGGCCGGATTGCAGCGTTCAGCGCTTACATTAGTAAAGTATAATATAATGATATGGATCACAGTTTCCAGAGATTGGTCGTCGTGCTGCATTAATTTTCCATGTCAGGCCTCCCGGCATGCTTGCAGTCTGCGCCAATTCCTCTATGTTATCAGTCAGCATCCGGCCACTTTTACGTAGCCTCTGAACGGTTGCAAACAGGCCCTGTTCCAGCCTGGTAGAAATCGCTCAGGTGACCGTCAACAACAATAACCCGTACCGGCCGGACCGACCCTTTGGAGAGCATTATGATTCTGGATCACACCCTTGGTATTTTCACTCACCCCGGTAGTGAGTGGTCACTCATTCGTAAACAGCGACGCAGCAAGACGATGGAGTTTCTGACTCACGTCCCGATTCTGGCGCTGATTCCTGCGGTGTGTTTCTATTTTGGCGTGGCGGAAGTAGGCTGGCGTCTGGGTGACGGGCCGCTGACTGTGCTGACGGCGCAAAGTGCGCTGGTTCTGTGCGTGCTGAGCTATCTGGCGGCATTGGTCGGCGTCTGGGCATTCGGTGAGTTTATTACCTGGATGACAACAACCTATTCCGATGAGCCGGTTGATCCGCACCACGGCATGGCTCTGGCTGTTTATACCACAGCGCCAATTTTCCTGGCTGGTATCGTCGGTGCCTGGCCAGTGCTCTGGCTAAACGCCGTGGTATTTGCCATCGCGGCCGCCTATGCGGTCTATCTGATCTACGAAGGCCTGCCCATCGTGATGAACATTCCGAAAGAGCGTGCCTTCATGTACGCCACTTCGGTCATCACCGTAGCCCTGGTGCTGCTGGTAACCCTGCGGGTAGGCACCGTCATCGTCTGGTCAGCCGGCTTCGGCCCCGAATACATGGTATTGGAATGATCAGTGGCAGGAGTTCGTGTCGGCTACCGGGTAGTCCTCTCCGGGGTCGGCGTGAACTCGTCCATGAGGCCTAGACCACAGCATCCCTGCTGTGGACTCCCCCGGAGAGGCCTACCCGGCAGCCGACACTAATTGCCGCGTTGATTCCGACATTGCATTAAAAAGCCGACATTAAAGTCGGCTTTTTTGTGGTTGTAGAGGTTAGAGCAAACTCGACCAGGAAATGCTGTCCCGATAGCCATTGCTGTCGGTACGAGTCACGCCATAGTCCGAAAACTCCAGGTCCACCCATCCCCGATATGCCGTCATCCGTACCTTGCCCGCGTGTGGGCGGGTGTCGTTCTGGTACCAGTGCACGCCGCGTGTGGTAGTCAGACTGGCCGAGTTCGTGCGCCAGCCATCGTCTAGCCAGACGCTGGCGCTGGCTTCAATGCGAAAGTCGGTTGAATCCAGCTCGACGATGTCGGTGTTGATATTGGTGTAGTTCAGGTCGCTGCGTTCAGCGCGCATGCGCAGCCGGCCGGTCATGCTGCCTTCGAGGGATTCGATGCGGTCGTCATAGTCGTCGTACCAGCCCATTACATCAAAATCGAGCCGGCTGTTCAGGGTGACGTAGCCCTGCCAGTTGCGGGTATCGCAGTCTACAGCTTCGGCGGTTACGTCCATGGTGATGAACGTCATGCTGTCAGAGTAGGTTTCGGTCTCACCATAGGCATCGATACTGGTGTAGCCGCCAAAGTCGCAGGCTCCGGAATCAAACAGGTAGGTTGACGTGGTTTCAACCGGAATATGACTGCGGCTGGCCATGCGGGCTGAGGGGGTTAGAAACGCCTCGGGGTCCGCGATCATCTCGATGCTGGTGGCGCTCAGTGAGTAGGGTACCAGGGCGCTGCGCACCAGAAACTCGGTGTCGTAGCGCGCCAGTGTTGGAGTGACTTCCGTGTCGTAACCGGCCTCATGCTCATTTACATCGGTGACGCTTACGTGGCAACCGGTCAGCAGCAGGCCTGTCATTATGGAAAAGGTGGCCATGGTGGCCAGACGGCGCAGCCGAGCGGGTGAATGCTGGTTTGGCTCGATCGGTACGAACCGTTGATGCAAGCTGTTCTGAGTCATGAGTAAGGCTCCTTGTTCGATGGAGCCAGTATCGCAAGGCAGGCTGAACCCGATCTGAACTGAGCAGGCTGAAAGATGTGGTTGTTAATATTGGGTTAAGGAAATGAATTAGTGTGCAATCGCAGTGATGGGCTGGAGTCGTTCTGCCAGTTTGCCGGTGCTGACCAGGGTGTGGAGTTCGTCGGCCAGGGCCTGGTTCATGTCGACCACGGTGTTCCAGTAGCGCAGGCGGGTTTCGTCATCGAGGGTTTCGAAGTCTTTGCGGTCGGGAATCTTGCCGTAAGGCAGTTTGTCGATGAACGCCTGGCTTGGGCAGACGACCAGGGTGTGGCTGTAGTGACTGGCGGTGACTTTGCGCCAGGGCAGGGGTTTGTCGAACCAGCCGGGTTTCAGCACTGGGGAGAAGTGCGGGTAGAGCACCAGGCCGTTGTCTGGTTTGATTGGCAGGTCGAAATGGTAGTCGACCATGCCGCCGTCCCGGTAGACCCCCGGAGGGGCGCCGGCGGGGTTGGTAACACCGTGAATTACTACTGGAATAGCGCCACTGGCTTGCAGCGCCTGGCGCAGGTTGTCGGGTGTCAGTGGCACCTGATAGGTGGTGAACTGGTCCCAGTCGGTCAGGGGTAGCTGGCCACCGGGGCTGCGAAACACGACTCTGTCGAAGTAGCGGGGCAGGGTGGCCCGGGAGATCATGTTGCTGGCGGCGACGCCGGTGAATACCCAGGCCTGTTTGCGCGTGGAGTGCGCTGCGGTGACGCCCCGGCAACGGGCGGTGACAAGATGCAGCAAACGGTTTGGGTGCAGGTCGTCGAAGGGGTTATCGCCCATGGTTTCGTCGATGAACTCGTTGACCTTGCCGGTAATTTCGTCGGCATCGGCGTTGTCTGAATAGCGCTGGTTCAGGTAGCCGTGTTCTAGCCGGTCGAGCGCTGCTACCGGGTTTTTGTTGGCATAGGCCGTCATGCGCCAGGCGCCAATGGAACTGCCGATCAGGTTCAGGGGGTGATCGATGGCGGGCAGCCATTCACTGGCCAGGTAACGATCCAGATGACTCAGTACAAACCATTTGGGTCCGCCCGATGCGCCCATAATGACGCGGATCGACTGGGGTGACAGCCCTTCGTTTTGAATGGTCCGGTAGGCGTGCTCGCCAGCGAAGAAATTGAGCGCTTGGGTCAAACGTCTGTCCCTGTATGTTCAGAAAACGCGCACTATACCCCGTGATAAGCTCTGCCCCAAGGCGTAGCTGATAAAACGGCGGATCTGAAGTGTGGAACCGGAAAGGAAGTCACAAAACGTTGCCTCCAACAGCGGACTGTTGGAGGCAGCAGGACAAATGGCGCCTATCCGCGGCTGAACAGCTGCTTGAACAGGCGCGGTGACGCGGCCAGCAACTCCCCTTTGCGAGCGCTGACCGGGCCGCCATTGCGGTCGCCGCTGAGGGCACCGGCTTCCTGTAACAGCAGGCTGGCAGCCGGGAAGTCGACATCGTTCAGATCGTCGGCGAAGGCCAGTTGTACTCTGCCAGCCACCAGTTGGGCGATGTTCATCAAACCACAACCGCTGACGCGAATGCCGGCGACACGCTCCGACCAGCGCCCGATTTCGGCCGGGTCGCTGCTATCGATGGCGGCCAGGGCCAGGTCGAGGGTGGAGGCGTCTACCCGAACGCGACGTTCGTTCAACTGTACACCGCGGCCGCGCATGCTGGTCCACTCGTCACCGGTGATCGGGTCGAGCAGAGCGGCGGCTTCGATGCGGTCTTTGACGAAAAAAGTGACAACGATCAGAAAGCCCGGATAACCGGAGCGGTAGTTGGATTCACCGGCCAGCACGTTGATTTTCCAGCAGGACTGGCCGTCGTAGTCGCGGCTTTCGTCCATGCCTATGTGCAGGCTGTCGATGTGGTGGCGCGGGTGGCCTTTGCGGATGGCTTTGCGGGCACGCCAGGCGGCGTCTTCAATGGCCTGGTCAAACACGTCTTTGCGGGTAGCGCCTTCGGCGGTCAGTGAATCGATGTTCGACAAGGTGTAGGTCAGTTTGTCGGCTGCGTTGCGCGCAGCGCGCAGGGCAATGGTCAGAATCGGTTGCATGGTCGGTTCACACTCACATCAAAAGGGTTAAACCGTACCGGTCAGGCATGGACGCCAGCCTTTCCATCGAGTGTGTGACAGCACAGCCAGACAGAACGGACGGACGAGCCTGGTCAGGTACGTCGGTTTTATCCGCAAAAACGGGTTTGTTAAACAGCGGTTCGGGCGCTTTCCCGAACGAGGGCGCGTATAATACACACCTTTGACGCACTCTTTAAGCCATGGTGTGCAGTTTTTGAACGATAAGAGGTGAAATAAAGCATGTCGCAGTCACAGGACGCCGCAGGCGAAACGGGTATCCGGCTGGATGATATTAAAGTGGTACTGGTGCACACCAGCCACCCTGGCAATATCGGTGCCGCCGCCCGGGCCATGAAAACCATGGGCCTGACCCGGCTGGTGCTGGTGTCTCCCAAGGATTATCCGTCCGGTGAAGCCTTTGCCCTGTCTTCCGGTGCCCACGATGTGCTCGACCGGGCTGAAGTCGTTGAGGATATTGACACCGCCATTGCCGATTGCACCCTGGTGGTGGGTGCTTCGGCGCGCTCGCGCTCCTTGCCCTGGCCACTGCTCAATCCGCGTGAAATGGCTGACAAAGTAGCCTCTCACCCGGCCGGGTCGACAGTAGCCTTGCTGTTCGGGCGTGAACGCAGTGGCCTGACCAATGATGAACTCGCCAAATGCCACTATCATGTGAACATTCCGTCAAACCCGGACTACAGTTCGCTTAACGTGGCCCAGGCGGTTCAGGTACTCTGTTACGAATTGCGCATGCGCCAGGAACTGGCAGTGCCCCAGACCCGAACCGACTGGGGCGTCGAATGGGACCAGCCACCGGCGCGGGCCGAGCAACTCGAAGGGCTGTTCGAGCACTGGGAGAAAACCCTGGTTGAGATCGATTTTCTCGACCCCACTAATCCCCGAACCCTGATCAGTAAATTACGCCGCCTGATTCTGCGCGCACAGCCCGATGAAGTTGAAGCCAACATTTTACGTGGCATGCTGACGCAGATAGACAAGTCGATAAGGAAACCCTGATATGTTCCGCAACCTGAAAGAAGACATCCAGAGCGTCTTTGACCGCGACCCTGCGGCGCGAAGCTGGTTTGAGGTGCTCCTGAACTATCCGGGTTTGCATGCCATTCTGATCCATCGCCTCAGTCACAAGCTGTGGCAGTGGAATCTGAAAACACTGGCTCGCTGGGTTTCCCAACTGGCTCGCTGGTTCACCGGTATTGAGATTCATCCGGGCGCCAAGCTCGGCCGACGGTTTTTTATTGACCATGGCATGGGCGTGGTAATCGGGGAAACCGCTGAAATTGGCGATGACGTTACCATTTACCAGGGCGTTACCCTGGGCGGCACCAGCTGGGAAAAAGGCAAGCGCCACCCAACGCTGGAAGATGGCGTGATTGTCGGTGCCGGTGCCAAGGTGCTGGGCCCCTTTACCGTCGGCAAAAATGCGCGGGTAGGGTCCAATGCGGTTGTCACCAAGGCTGTACCGGAGAACGCAACCGTGGTCGGGATTCCCGGGCGCATCGTTAAGCAGCAGGGTGAAAAAGTGCTGCCGTTCAGCGATAAACAAAAGGCGATGGCCGATAAGGTTGGCTTCGATGCCTACGGTGTGTCGCAAATGCCAGACCCGACGGCTCATGCCATTATGGCCTTGCTGGAGCACATTCACGCTCAGGATCAGCGCATTGATGTGATGTGCAAGGCACTTAAGCGAATCGACTCCACCTACACCAGCACGGAATCGCCCGAACTGAGTGACGAAGACTTCGCTCCTATTGAGGATTCCGATCGGTCAGCCAACGCAGGCGGCTAACTGGCCGGTAGTTTAAGCGTCAGGCGTTGGCGGTTTTTGGCCGGAAGGTGCTTTTGGGACGGGTCGGGATTAACTGGTTCAGTTCCCGAACGGCGTAGAAGGTATCCCGCGAATGGCAGACCTGATCGTACAGGGTACGACCGAACAGGTGGTGGCGCCGGGGGAAGCGCAATTGCGGTGGAACTAGCGCAAAACGTCGGCTCTGGCCCAGCGGCTGGGCAATTAGAATGTCCAGAAAAGGCGCCAGGAAAGCGAGATAGCTGTCGATGTCGGTACCCTCGAGCGCGGAAATCAGTTCGAGTTCATGGGTACGGGACAACAAGGCATCCTTGATATCGAGCGCACTGCAATAACGACCCTTGTTCAGAATAATGGCATCGTACTGGGCATCGACCCAGACCCAGGTGTTTTCCTCACTCAGAAAAACCTCAAGCCCCGTATAACAACCCCCGAGCGGCCGCCAGTGGCTGTCGCGAGTGTGCAGCTCAACCAGACGAGCAGGAATACCGACTGCCTGGAGGGCGTGGCCAAGTATGGTGACAAAGTCGCTGCGACTAAATTGTTCTCCCTGGCTGACCCGGGCCAAAATATCGAGTGGGTTGTGCGACCCCGATCGACTGCCGTTCTGGGGTTCCCAGCGATTGAGCGTCCAGCGTTGCAGGGCATCGAGCCGTTCGCTGTCGAGACGGGCATGCTTGATTATGGCGTCCAGTTCATAACGCTGTGCCAGAACGGCCATCAGTTGTGTTCGTTTTGGTTCGGGCAGGGGCATTTCCGAGCCCGGGCTGTAGCGAAAGGGGCGCGAACGCGGATAGTGGTTTAAAGACCAGTAGCAAACGCCAAAAACCATGAGAAACAGACTGAGTATTACGAGCAGTGCCAGCATAGAACCTCCCGGGAATCCGTTCCGGCCGTGAATCCGAAGACTGCTGATTGGCCTTGGCTTAAGAACCCGGTTTGCAACGGTGAAGGTTGCGTGCTGTGTACCGGGTCTCAATGGCTCCTTTACATCGGCGAATGGAGTACCCCTATACTTTGGCCCTTTATCTCAAACAGTACAATGCGCTACCGCACCGTTTGTGATTCAATTGACACTGCAAGCGTAATTATTTCGTAGAGAAACGTAAGCAAAGGTTTCAATGAGCCTGGCTGTGTAATACAGCCGCCTGCTTGGGTGACATGGCCGGGTGCAATCGCATGCCGGGCTGGGTGGCAGCGTGCGGTACCTGAAGCAACTCCAGACTGCCATCCTGATGTTCCAGCAGGGCCGTGCAGCTCTCTACCCAGTCGCCATCATTGGCATACACAAAGCCATCGCTTATGCGCAGCGTGCCCTGGTGAATGTGACCGCAGATCACCCCCTGAACACCCTGGCTGCGCGCGTAATCTATCACCTTGGTTTCAAAACTCTCGATGTAGGCCCGGGCTTTCTTGCTGCGCACTTTCAGTGCACCCGGCAACGACCAGTAAGGTTTGCCAAAGAGCGCACGCACCCGGTTCAGATGCCGGTTGATTGTAACGATGGATTCATAAGCCCACTCACCCAAATGCCACCAGAAGTGCCCGCAATAGATATCATCATCGAACCGGTCACCGTGCAGTAGCAAATAACGTTCACCCGTTGCCGACGTATGAATCGCCTCCTGCTCCACGCTGATCGGCCCAATTGTAGTGTCGGCGAAATGACGAAAGAAGGGATCATGGTTGCCCGGTACATAAACGACTTTGGTACCGTTATTGGCTTTGGCCAGAATCAACTTCAGAATGGCTTCGTGCTGGCGTGACCAGCGGCCTTTGCGTGTGCTTAGTTTCCACAGGTCGACTATGTCTCCCAGCAGATAAAGCGTTTCCATTTCAGTCGTGCGCAGAAACGCTTCAAGCAGTGCGACCTGGCTGTTGGGGTTGGCCAGATGAATATCGGAAATAAACACGGCACGTACGGATCGATTCGTCATAACGGCAGGCTCCGGTCATAGCAGACAGGTTCAGACTATTGCCGGGAAATGACAGTTGGACGACAGTACCGTGATGATTTGATGAACAGGGATTATTAACTCAGGTTTCGGAGTTCGAGTCCGCAGAAGTGGCGGTGGTCCGCGCCGGATACCTGGTATGCCTCTGTGGGGTCGGCGTAGATCCGTCCGTGGAGCCTAGGCCGCAGCATCCCTGCTGCGGACTACCCCACAGAGGCATACCCAGCATCCGCCGCTAATCGCCTTAGCAAACTCCGAAACTTGAGTCAATAATCCCCGCGAAACTGTTGCTTAGAGACGGGAGTAGAGAGACTTATTTGGAAGTGGCACTAGGTTAAGTGCCGGGTGCCGGGTGTGACTATCCGGGGGAGTTCGCAACATGGACTAAAACGCCTGGAGCGTTTTAGCATGAGCGCAGCGAGCCCGAAGGGTGAATCCCATGGATGGGATTCATATCATGCGATCTAGGCCCCATGCAAGGGTTCACGCCGACCCCGGATAGTCATACCCGGTGCCCAGCACGAATTCATGGCACCTAATTAGAAGTGCCGGGGCTCCATGGAAGGATGCCCCGGCCAGAGAGATTAACGCGGCAGCGTCTGAGTCAGACTGCTGGTCGCGCCATCGTTATCGGTGACGGTGAGGGTAACCTCACGCACCTTGTTGCGCTTGAGCAGGTACCTCGGAATCACATTCCAGTCACCTGAGAAGGTGAACGGGCCTGCCTGCCATTCCTGATCGACGACATAGCCGTCATCATCGTTGCTGTCGCTGATAAAGATGTACCAGAACAGGAACTTGAACACGCTGAACGAGGCGTTCGGTGGCGTGTTCAAATTAAAGTCGACGATGACCGGATCGTGGTCTGAAGACCGGTAAGGCGTTGGCGCATACAAGAGTTCAACATGATTGTCGCTCTTGAACTCGGTGTTGTAATCCAGCACCAGCGGCTCATCGGTATTGATGTGCCAGTCCTGAACCTTGATCACCTTGGCCTGCAAACTGGCAGAGGCCAATGCATGATCCAGGTTGCCGGATTCACCATCGAAGACATAAGAGTATTCACCTTCGCCTTTCAGGTTGGCATAGCCGGCATCGGCCAGAACCTGCAGCGGGTCTTCCATTGAATAGGCGTTCAGGTCACCGATAATCATTACATCGGCATCATCAACCCCGGTCGGGTTGGTGCTCAGCCATTCGGCCAGGGCCATGGCCGCTGCCGTACGAACGCCATTACAGTTGCCTTGCAGGTTCGGGTCGGTCGGGTCACCAACGTCTTCACAGGATGAACCCTTGGACTTGAGGTGATTGACCACAACCGTGAACCGGTCGCTGCTGCCCAGATGCTCAAAGCTCTGCGTCAGAGCCGGACGGTTTTTCTCATCGTTGAACAGCGGTTCGCCTTCGTCATTCAATGGCGAATTGTCGCTCGACAGTACCTGGGCACTGTTAACCGGTGCCACGACATCGGGTCGGTAGATCAAACCCACTGCGATCGAATCGGTGCCCACACCCGCACCACCGGTTGAGATGTAATCGTAAATCTTATCCGCTGGCTGAGTCACGTTCAGCGCATTGACCAATTGGGCAATGGCACTGTTTTCGTCAAAGCCGTCGTTCTCGATTTCCATCAGACCAATCACATCCGCATCCAGAGCCGACAACGCAGCAACCAGCTTGGCTTCCTGACGCTCCAGCTCTAGCGGCGTATCGGCACCGCGGTCGGTCGGGAAACCACCGCCGAGGCCATCACCGTTGTAGTAATTCAGCACATTGAAGCTGGCCACACGCATGTCGCGGTCCAGCGTGTCTTCAGGTGCAGCGGTACGTGGATTGGTGCCCTGCAGTTGCAAATTGCTCGTCGGGATCAACTTGTACGCGCCAAACGAGTAGTTCAGAACGCCGCTCAGGTTAGTGATGGTTTCACCGATGCGCAGGGTGTTGTAGGCCGATAACTCAGGCGCCGGAAACCGCATTGGGTCCGGGTTTTGCGTGCGAATGCCGTCTTCGACAACCAGCTTGTTAAGGTCGTTGGCAGCGTTCACGGCAAAGGCATCGGGGCCCGGAGCGGCGACTTCGGTCGGAATGAAGCGGCGACCCAGACTGACGGTAAATTCACCGTAGCGGCCGAGCTGATAAACTTCGTTAACGGTCAGCGTCTGATTACTGGTTACCCGCATGCCCTCAAAGGCTTCGAGATCGTCGGCATCACCCAGCGGAAGGGAGACCATCGCCGGGGTAGGCAACATTTGATTGCTGGCACAGACACTGAGGCCATCGACGTTGTTGAGCTGGGTTAGGCCAAAGTATTCATCAACAGTGCCGTTAACGACAACACGGTCGCCGACACTGACATCGGTTCCTGAATAGAATACGAACAAACCTTCAGAGGTTGTCGGGTCTCCATCCTGATCGGCATCTTCTTCTTGAATAAAGAAACCGCTGAGCTGGTTTCCGGCCTGGTAATCGCCAACCACTATGGCTTCTACCGCAACAGCCTGGCCTACCATAGGTGAAGCCGCACCACTGCCCTGAATGGTGGAAATCAGCGTTACCGGGTCGCCGCACTGAGCCAGTATCGGGTCGTCCGGACCACCATCGTCGCCGCCACCGGAACCGGCGCTACCGAGATACGCAAAAGTATTGCTGGGGAAGGCGTCCCATTCCAGGGTCGGGTCAAACGGGGCACTATAATCAACGTCACCTTCTGTAATATCGGCCTTGCGGACCAGGGTTACGTTGGCGCCAAAATTATCTGCACTGCCCAACTGACCGATTCGGTCAATTACCGTATCGATCTCACGCAACAGCAGCACATCGTTGCCATTGAAGTTGGTGACACCTGAGATCGTATCGGAAACATCCAGAATCTCCTGAGCAGCCTGGCTATTGGCGATGACGAAGACGTCATCGGCGGCCAGAGTCCCGCTCAGCGTAAGTGCCGTGTTAACGCTGGTATTGCCATTGGAATAGAGTTCGACGGTGTACTGACTTAGGTCAAGGGTCGTATCACCGGTATTCTGAAGCTCGATGGCTTTGTTGAAGGAGGAGCCTTCAATGTATTCGGAGAAAATCAGATCGGCCTGGGCACCGCCGGCGGAGGCCGCGGCAATCATCAGGGCCAGGGTAGTTCGTCTGGCGTTCATGGTATCCCTCTCATTTACTTCGGGGGCTCACTGACATCCGTGTGGGTTGCCGACCACAGAGTCCCGTTATTGTTTTTTTAAGTGCAGCGTATCGACTGCAGAGCTGCGTTCTAAGTTTTCTATTTTTTATAACCTACCCGTAGGTACGGTGCAGCATCATTAGTTGAACATCTGGTCAAAAAATGATCCTGACCACATTACCCGAAAAATGTGACCGATTGGTAACATTTTTATGGGAATCCAATTGCAAAGAACGAATTATTCGGATTCAAACACTGCACATGCCGCAATAGGTGGTCCTGACACTAGTGGCCCTCGCCACTCAGAAGCTTCAACTTGCGATGCAAGGTCGTGCGATCAATATTCAATTCACGGGCCGCTGCTGAAACGTTCCCCTTGTGGTTGGCCAGAGCGGTGTCGATGGCCTTTCGCTCCCAGTCGGCCAGGGCAGAGCCTGAAGCTTCGACAGTCGCTTCAGTCCGGGCTTCGGCCATAAAATCGGCCGACAGGTGCTCAGGTTGTATGGGCTGATCCGGGTCGCACAAAATGCGGGCCGTTCTGAGTACGGAATGGAGCTGTCGCAAGTTGCCGGGCCAGGGGTGGTTTTCCAGCAGTTTCCAACTGGCCGTGCTGAGCGAGCCGCCGCCGAGGTCAGCCAGAACCGTGTCGATCAGGCTTCTGATGTCTTCTCGTTCGCGCAAGGGTGGCAGGTTCAGTGTAAGGCCATTGATCCGGTAGTACAGATCCTGCCGAAACAGCCCCTGGCCGACGGCTTCACCCAGTTGGGTGTGGGTGGCGCAGATCAGGTCGAAGTCGACCGGAATGGGCTGACCGCCCCCGACCGGGATCACCTGCCGTTCTTGCAACACGCGCAGCAAACGCGGTTGCAGGGCTGGCGGCATATCGCCGATTTCATCTAGAAAAAGGGTGCCGTTGTGGGCTTCCAGTATCCGCCCCCGCGAGCCAGCCTTGTCGGCCCCGGTGAAGGCTCCCGGGCGGTAGCCGAACAATTCGGCCTCGATCAGGCTTTCGGGAATGGCGGCGCAGTTGACCGCTACCATGGCACCGCTGCGAGGTCCGGCCTGGTGAAGGGCTCTGGCCCAGACATCTTTGCCGACCCCGGTTTCGCCTTGCAGCAGGATGGGAATGCCCTGGCCGACGATCCGTTTTGCCTGTTTTATCAGTTTGGCGATGCCCGGGTCGGTACTTTCCAGCGCTGCCAGTGGATCGGATGCTGTGGTTGTATGCGGTGCCGGTGGTGCTTTAGTCGGGTTCGACGGGGCTCTGTAGGCCTTATGCCGGGCGTGCAAGGTTTGGCCGCAGTGAGTCACCAGGCTGGCATGGGCTTCGGGGTCGGTCAGGCGCGGGAAGAGTGCCTGCAAGTTAAGGGGTTGCTCAGGGCGGTCGGGCAGGTTCAGATGCTGACGGGCCCAGCGGTTAGCGCCGATGATGCGGCCACTGTCGTCATAGGCCAATATGCCTTCATACAAGCCACCCAGCAGATGGGCGTGAGGATGCAGGTACATTAAATGCGCCCGCTCGCAGGTGCGTTCGAGCAGGCTGTTCTCAATCATCGATACCGCCAGGTTGACCAGGGCCATGGTGTGACGCTGCGAATGCCGTGCATCGCTGGAAATATCGAGCACACCAATTACCTGGCCACTGGGGTCAAATACCGGCACAGCAGCGCAGGTTAAGAAGCCGTTCTGGTTAAGAAAATGCTCCTGGCCATGCACCACGACCGAACGCCCCTCGCTGGCGGCGGTACCAATCGCATTGGTGCCGCGAGCGCCTTCGCTCCAGACACCACCCGGCATCAGCTCTACCCGTCGTGCTTCCGGTACAAAGCCCGCATCGCCCACGCCATGCAGAATGGTGCCAGCCTGATCAGCCAGCAAAACAGCGCATTGAGTGTCCTGGATTTGCTCGAACAGACTCTCCAATTGTGGGCGGGCGATGTCGAGCAGAGTGGCATTGCGTTCGCGAATGTCCCGAAATTCGGGTTGCGACAGCCGCGCTTCCCGGCTGCAATGCTCCGGTGTCAGGCCCGCTTTGAGGCTGCGCTGCCAGGAACGCTCGATCAATGGCGATATCAGTGAACCGGGCGTCTGGCGCTGTTCAAAAAAATGACGCCTGGCGGCAGCCAGTGCCTCGGCACTGGGGTGAGTCGAAGAAGCCATCTGTGATCTCCCGGGTGTGGCATTTTGCAACACCTGATGCACCCTGCAACACCCTGTTCGGGTGATCGCCGATACCCGACCGGCGTTTGAGTTTTTATTCTTATGGTCGATGTGCGTGCTGAGTGGCCCATGAACACTGGCTTTCCGGCGATGTTCCGAGTGACGCAAAGCCCCGGCTGGCAAGCCTTGCGGGTCTCATTCAACACCTTGTTCAGCTCCTTTGTTTTAGCCCCTTACCAGCATCAATGCAAGTGCTGGCACGGCCGTTGCGATAGCCCTTGTGGATTCACCAAAAACAACAACAGCAAGAGGTAACAACCATGCTCTATTCGCACCCCGGCCAGCCCGATTCCCCGGTCTCCGTAAAAACCCGTTACGGCAACTTCATTGGCGGACAATGGGTCGAGCCTGTTAACGGCCAGTACCTCGATAATGTGTCTCCGGTAACCGGCGATATCTTTTGCCAGATCCCACGCTCCAGCGCTGAAGACATTGATCTGGCTCTCGATGCCGCCCATGCCGCCAAAGCCGCCTGGGGGTCAATGTCAGTCACAGCCCGCTCCAATCTACTGCTCAAGATTGCCGACCGGCTCGAACAAAACCTGGAAATGATCGCCATCGCCGAAACCTGGGATAACGGCAAGGCCGTTCGTGAAACCCTGAATGCTGACGTACCTCTGGCCGTCGACCACTTCCGCTATTTCGCCGGGGCGGTTCGAGCACAGGAAGGCTCAATCGGAGAGATCGACGAGCACACCGTTGCCTATCATTTTCACGAACCGCTGGGTGTGGTCGGGCAGATCATTCCCTGGAACTTTCCGCTGTTGATGGCCGCCTGGAAACTGGCCCCGGCTCTGGCCAGCGGCAACTGCATCGTATTGAAGCCTGCCGAGCAAACGCCATGGTCCATTCTGAAGTTCATTGAACTGATTGAAGATCTGCTGCCCGCCGGTGTCTTGAACGTGGTTAATGGCTACGGCGCTGAAGCCGGCCAGGCCCTGGCGACCAGCAAACGCATTGCCAAAATTGCCTTTACCGGTTCCACGCCCGTCGGCTCGCACATTCTCAAATGCGCAGCAGAGAATATCATTCCCTCGACCGTCGAACTCGGTGGCAAGTCACCCAACATTTTCTTCGAAGATGTTATGCAGTACGAAGACAGCTATCTAAGCAAATGCATTGAAGGGGTGGTGCTGGCGTTCTTTAACCAGGGTGAAGTCTGCACCTGCCCATCGCGCTTGCTGGTGCATGAATCCATTTACGACGAGTTCATGAAAAAGGTGATTGAACGCACCAACCAGATCAAACGCGGTAACCCGCTGGATACCGACGTGATGGTCGGCGCTCAGGCATCAAAAGAGCAGTTCGACAAGATCATGGGCTACTTTGCCATCGGCCGGGAAGAGGGCGCGGAGTTCCTGCTTGGTGGTGATCAGCTTGGCACAACGGAAGGCAAATACGAGTCTGGCTTCTACATTCAACCGACCCTGATCAAAGGCCACAACAAGATGCGCGTCTTCCAGGAGGAAATCTTCGGCCCGGTAGTATCGGTCACCACTTTCAAAGATGAAGCCGAGGCCCTGGAAATCGCCAACGATACCGAGTTCGGCCTGGGCGCCGGCTTGTGGACACGGGACATGAACCGCGCTTACCGCATGGGCCGCGGTATCGAAGCAGGCCGAGTCTGGACCAACTGTTACCACCATTACCCGGCACACGCTGCCTTCGGTGGCTACAAGAAATCCGGAGTCGGTCGTGAAAACCACAAAATGATGCTGGATCACTACCAGCAGACCAAGAACCTGCTAGTCAGCTACGACGTGAACCCCATGGGGTTCTTCTGAGGCAATTCGGAGGTCAGTTTAACTGGTTGCCGTGAGTTCGTGCCAGACACCGGGTGTGCCTATCCGGGGTCGGCGTGAACCCATCCATGGGGCCTAGACCGCAGCATCCCTGCTGCGGACTTCCCCGGATAGGCACACCCGGTATCCGGCACTTTATTGGCTGGCAACATTACATTTAACCCCTGTTCTAAAAATTCTTTGCCTTGTTTGTGTTTCTTCACAGTCGGGGCTTTTTTGTGCCTGCTAGAGTGTGTCAAAGGTTACTAGCACAAGTTTCGGAGTTCGCTCAGTAGACTAGCGCCGGTTGCCGGGGTATGCCTCTGTGGGATAGTCCGCAACATGGATGTTGCGGCCTAGGCTCCAGGACGGATTCACGCCGACCCCACAGAGGCATACCCCGGTATCCGGTGCGGCCCAATGCCAATGAGCAGACCTTAACTCCGGAATTTGAGTCACCCCGGGGTTGTTATCTGCTCCCCAGTCGCTATTATGCGCGTCCCTTTACATTACTGAGCCTGCAGTACCCATCGTGATTCTTACGCCACCCTAGCGCACCATCCCATCTCCGCAGACACCTATGTCTGACTTAATGTGTTCATTCAGGGCATGCATCCTGTATGGCTCGCCGATACGCGGCACTCAATCGTTAACTCGTACCCCCTGAGGTCTCTATGTTGTTATCTTCCACCCGAAAAGACTGGTTCGGGAATGTTCGTGGCGATGTGCTCGCCGGTTTGGTTGTTGCCCTGGCATTGATCCCCGAAGCGATTGCCTTTTCCATTATTGCGGGTGTTGACCCCAAAGTCGGGTTGTACGCGTCGTTCTGCATCGCTGTTGTCATTGCTTTCACCGGCGGTCGGCCGGGCATGATTTCTGCCGCGACGGGCGCCATGGCGCTGTTGATGGTGACGCTGGTGAAAGAGCATGGGCTGGAATATCTGCTGGCCGCTACGCTGTTGACCGGCGTTCTGCAGATTGTGATCGGCTATTTGCGCATGGGCGAACTGATGCGGTTTGTCTCACGCTCCGTGGTCACGGGCTTTGTGAATGCCCTGGCAATTCTGATTTTTATGGCCCAGTTGCCCGAACTGACCAATGTCACCTGGCACGTCTATGCGATGACAGTAGCGGGCCTGGGCATCATTTACCTGTTTCCGCTGATCAATAAAACCATTCCCTCGCCGCTGGTGACCATTGTGGTACTGACCGGCGTGAGCATGGTGATGGGGCTTGAGATCAGAACCGTGGGCGATCTGGGCGACTTGCCGGATACCCTGCCGATGTTCCTGTGGCCCGATGTACCGCTGACCCTCGAAACCCTGCAAATCATCTTCCCCTATGCCTTTGCGCTGGCCATGGTTGGGATTCTCGAATCGCTGATGACAGCGACCATTGTTGACGATCTGACCGACACTCCCAGCGACAAGAACCGTGAGTGCAAGGCCCAGGGCGTTGCCAACATCGGTTCTGGCTTGATGGGTGGCATGGCCGGTTGTGCCATGATCGGTCAGTCGGTCATCAACGTTAAATCTGGGGGTCGCGGACGTTTGTCGACGCTGATTGCTGGTGTCGTGCTATTGATCATGGTGGTCTTTCTGAACCCCTGGGTTTCGCAGATACCGATGGCTGCTCTGGTGGCGGTGATGATCATGGTCTCTATCGGTACCTTTAACTGGGGCTCGTTCAAAGACCTTAAGAAATACCCGCTGTCGACCAATATTGTGATGGTCGTTACCGTTGTTGTTGTGGTCTGGACGCACAACCTGGCCTACGGTGTCTTTGCGGGTGTGCTGTTGGCGGCCCTGTTCTTCGCCAACAAGGTGGGGCACTTCATGTATGTTACCAGCCAGTTGGATGAAGCAACCGATACCCGTCGCTACAGCGTCATCGGCCAGGTTTTCTTTACGTCTTCCGAGAAGTTTTTGGCGTCATTCGACTTCAAAGAAGCCGTCGATCATGTTGTTATTGACCTGACCCGTGCTCATTTCTGGGACATCACCGCCGTGGGCGCACTCGACAAGGCCGTGATCAAGTTCCGCCGTGAAGGGGCACAGGTCGAGATCATTGGCCTGAACGAAGCCAGTGAAACCATCGTTGACCGCTTTGGTGTGCACGATAAACCCGAAGAGATCGACAAAGTGTTAGGAGGTCACTGATGTTTAACAAAGACAATAAAATACTGGCCTGCATCGACGGTTCCAAATACAGCCAGTCGGTCTGTGACTATGCCGCCTGGATCAGCCAGCGCACGGGTGCCCCCTTGCAGTTGTTGCATAACCTGGAGCACCCTGCGGGTGCTTCTACGGCTGATCTGTCTGGTGCCATTGGGCTGGGCAGCCGAGATACCCTCTTGCAGGAACTGACCGAGGTAGAAGAACAGCGTAACCGGCTGATGATGGAGCAAGGCAAGCTGATGCTGGCGGCCGCTAAAGAGCGGATCGGGCAGGGCGGTACCGAAGCGTCGACCAAACAGCGCCACGGTAGCCTGACTGAATCCCTGATCGAGATGGAAGAAGACATTCGCGTTCTGGTGCTGGGCATTCGTGGCGAAGAACACGAGCAGGACACCACGCACCTGGGCGCCCACCTGGAAGCCACCATACGCGCCCTGCACCGGCCGATTCTGGTGGTAAACACCGAGTTTAGGGTGCCCGAGAAAGTCATGTTGGCCTATGACGGCAGTGATGCCTCCAGCAAGGCACTCGACATGCTGGCGCAAAGCCCGCTGTTTAAAGGCATTCCGGTGCATCTGGTCACGGTTGGGGAAGACCCGGCTGACTCAAATACGTTACAACACAAGGCTACCGAGGTATTGCAGGCAGCGGGTCACAACGTTACTGCGGTCACCCTGGACGGTAAGCCGAGTGAAGCGCTGGTGAGCTACCAGGCCGAGCACGATATCGATCTGACCCTGATGGGGGCGTTCAGCCATACCCGTCTGCGCGAGCTGGTGTTGGGCAGCCTGACCGCCAAGGTGTTGTTGAAGTCGAACAAGCCGTTGTTATTGTTAAGGTAAAATCGATTCGCCGGTTAAACTAAATCCCCAAGGGGGTTCGACAGGCTCACCCCGCACGGAATTCGGGGCTCAGACTGCAATGACTACCCCCGTTCGCTCTGAGCCTGTCGAAGGGCCTTGGGGAATAGAGTGAGCCGGAGTACCTGTCGGCTCACTGATCAGACTAAGTGTCGTTTTTGCCCACACTGTCCTCTTCCACCCCCTTCCGCCAGACCTTCAGCACATAGATATACAGCATGACCACCAGTGCAGCGGCCAGCCCCGAGGCCAGTATTGACGGTTGCTCGACGGCATCCGGGTTCATGGTCAGCCCCAGGCCGCCAATGGTGAAGACCTGCTGTGGCATCAGCCAGCGCTTGCGCGGACGCCCGGTCAGAGTGGCGCGCAGGGTGAAATGCAGGGCCATGGGGGCAACGGCCAGCAGAACCCCCCACCAGGGCGCGGGTTCCGCCCCGTTCAGCAGGGCGAGAACAGCCACCATGGCCGCCACACCCAGCAAACCGGTGTAGGCGCGCATGAAAAAGGCAATGTTCATTGCGGACGGACCCGGCTTTCCAGCGTATCCAGCAGGCTGTCGACCGTCGATTCGATGATCAGTGTGGTCGTAAGATCAGCCCAAGCGAAGCCCTGGTCCGTCATTCGGGTGATCATGGTGAGCAGCGGGTCGTAATAACCCTTGTGGTTCAGAATGGCCACTGGCTTGTGGTGGTAGCCCAGCATCTGCCAGGTCCAGACTTCGAACAATTCTTCCATGGTACCTGGCCCGCCGGGCAGGGCGACAAAGGCATCGGCCGGGTCGGCCATGCCGGCCTTGCGTTCATGCATAGTGTCGACGACCTGCAATTCGGTGATACCCGGGTGAGCGACTTCCCGGTCGACCAGCGCTTTGGGCATCACGCCCAGCACCTGCCGGCCACCGGCCAGTACGGCATCGGCCACTGCCCCCATCAGGCCAATGTTGGCTCCGCCGTAAATCAGGTCATGCTGCCGCCGGGCCATCTGTTGGCCAAGGTTCGTGGCCAGATCGATGTATTCCGGGTTATGACCACTTTTTGAGCCGCAATAAACCGCTATTTGCATGACGTTCCCCTGATGAATGGCGCTGCAAGAATGCCACCTTCAGCGCCCAATCTCAAAGTGCCTGGCAGACTTCAGTCATGATGGTGCTGTCTTGCTCAAGGGTGCGAATGTCATTGACCTGGGCCTCTCCGGCTTCCGTCATGGGTACCAGCTCGGTCGTGGTGCAATTGAGCAGATAGGTTTGATAGGTCACCTGATCAATGTGTTGTTTTTCAAAGCGATACATTACAAAGCGTACAATGATGTCGCCTTCCTGTTCACGCTGAACCATGTTGTTCACATCGACCACGGTAAAGGCATTGATCATGGGGTAAACCATGGTCCAGGGGCGCCAGACCTGGTTGGGAGATTCGGTCGAGACCACGACGGAACCCTCGGGTAGCTGAGCTTGCTTCAGCTCAAACCAGCCATACTCAAAGTTGACCTGGTAAGCCAGCATGCCCGCACCGGCAAAAACCGGAATGATCCATCGGGGTAATTTCTTTCGGCTAAGAAAACGGAGAAAGAGGCCGATGCCAGCGGCACCCAGGCCCGATACTGCAATTGCGATTAAATGCCATAACATGAAAGGTTAACCCTGAAATAAAACGGGCCTCCAAGTGGAAGCCCGTGAAAGAAACTGTGATCCTGTCAGTGTACCCGTACCGACTCCCGGGAGCGAGAGTCGGCGGTCGTGCACCGGATCAATCAGTGACTGAGGTGACTCGCTGCGCCAGCGCCTTTCGGATAGCGAACGCTTTCAACCAGTTCCTGAATTTCCTTCGGTGGTGCTTCAGTCGCGTTGGATACGAGGAAGGCGACGCCGAAGTTGATCATAGCACCGACAGCCCCGAAGGACAGTGGTGAAATACCAAAGATCCAATTGTCGGCCGTGTTGGCCAGCATGTTGGTATCCGGAATGAAGAACCAGCCGAGGTAGGTGAAGATGTACAGCAGCGTGGACAACAGACCCGCCAGCATGCCTGCGATTGCACCCTTGTCGTTCATGCGGGTCGAGAAAATACCCATCATGATCGCCGGGAAGATCGAGGCAGCCGCAATACCAAACGCCAGTGCCACCGTCTGTGCCGCGAACCCGGGTGGGTTAAGGCCCAAATAGGTTGCCAGCAGAATGGCACCACCCATGGAGATGCGGGCAGCCAGCATTTCACCCTTTTCACTGATGTCTGGTTTGAGGGTTTTCTTGATCAAGTCGTGACTGATGGCCGAGGAGATGGCCAGCAACAAACCGGCTGCTGTCGACAAAGCCGCCGCGATACCACCCGCTGCAATTAGGCCGATGACCCAGCCTGGCAGATTGGCAATCTCAGGGTTTGCCAGTACCAGAATGTCGTTGTTAACCGTCAGTTCATTGCCTGCCCATCCACGCGCTTCGGCCGTGGCTTGAAACTCGGGAACGGCATTGTAGAACTGAATGCGGCCATCGTTATTCTGGTCGTTAAAACTGACCAGCCCGGTTTCTTCCCAGCTGCGAATCCACTGTGGCCGGTCTTCATAGGCCAGTGCAGGCGCTTCAGCTCCGTCCGGGAATACCGTGGTCAGCAGGTTCAAGCGAGCCATAGAAGCAACGGCAGGCGCTGTCAGGTACAACAGGGCGATAAACACCAGTGCCCAGCCAGCGGACCAGCGAGCGTCAGCCACCTTGGGCACGGTGAAGAAGCGGATGATGACGTGTGGCAGACCCGCCGTACCGATCATCAGTGACAGGGTAAACAGCACCATGTTCAGCTTGTTGGACACGTCTGCAGTGTAGTCCCGGAAGCCCAGTTCACGTACCACTTCATCCAGCTTGGCCAACAATGGCATGCCGGAGTCAGTATGTTCACTGAACAAACCGAACATTGGAATCGGGTTGCCAGTCAGTTGCAGTGAAATAAAGATCGCCGGAATGGTGTAGGCGATGATCAGTACCACATACTGGGCGACCTGAGTATAGGTAATGCCTTTCATGCCACCGAATACCGCGTAGAAGAACACGATAACCGCCGCAATCCAGATACCCGCTGTGCTGCTCACTTCCAGGAAGCGTGAGAAGGCAACACCGGCACCGGTCATCTGACCGATAACGTAGGTTACCGAGGCAACGATCAGACAGACAACCGCCACCAGACGTGCCTTGCTGCTGTAGAAACGGTCGCCAATGAAGTCAGGTACCGTGAACTTGCCGAACTTGCGCAGGTAGGGGGCCAGCAACATGGCCAGCAGCACGTAACCACCCGTCCAACCCATCAGGAAGGTTGAGTTGGCGTAACCACCGGCGGCGATCAGGCCCGCCATGGAGATGAACGAAGCAGCTGACATCCAGTCGGCCGCGGTTGCCATGCCGTTGGTGATCGGATTGATACCGCCACCGGCGACGTAGAATTCTTTGGTAGAGGATGCCCGGGCCCATATCGCGATACCGATATAAAGCGCAAAGGAGCCGCCAACAAAGATCAGGTTAATTGCAAATTGACTCATCTGCCTTACTCCCCGAGGTCGAATTTCTTATCGAGTTTGTTCATTCTCCAGGCGTAGAAGAAGATCAGACCGATAAAGCTGAGAATTGAACCCTGTTGAGCAAACCAGAAGCCGAGGTCGGTGCCACCGAATTGAATTCCGGCCAGTAACGGACGAAACAGAATGGCGCAACCGTAGGACACAAAAGCCCAGACGATCAGGCAACCCAGAATCAATCTCAGGTTGGCCGACCAATACTGCGCCGCTGGGGATCTATCATCACTCATGATGTGTTCTCCGTCTTATTGTTGTTGAACGAGCTAGAGAGTGCGCGGTGTTCTTAAGAATACCCAACGCTATGGTGCATAATTGCAGTGTCCATTGAAAAGCCAGACTTTAGTCGCATGAGAGGGGACAGCTACGAGCTGCGAGCTATTAGCTGAGAGTTTAGTGATAGGAAGAGCCGTGTCTGGTTGGGCTTTTTCGGTACAATGGCGTCACATTCCCGGCCAATGTTGACTATGCCTGTTACCGCTTTTGACCGCCTCGCCTGTCCATTGGATGGCCAACCACTTACGCGCCAGAGCCATGCCTGGCAGTGCCCCCAGGGGCATAGCTTCGATATTGCCCGCCAGGGTTATGTGCATTTGTTGCCGGTTCAGAAAAAACGATCGAAAGACCCGGGCGACAGCAAAGCCATGGTGGCGGCCCGGCAACGGTTTCTGAACGCGGGGCACTACCAGTGTATTGCTGACGCCCTTAATAAGGCTGTACTGCAGGCGTTGCCCGCTGATGCTGCCTGTCTGGATGCCGGCTGTGGCGAGGGCTATTACCTGCGCCAGTTTGGCCAGGCGATGCCGGCAGGCATCGATATGCAGGTGCTGGGGCTGGATGTCTCCAAATGGGCCGTTCTGTCGGCCGCCAAACAGGACCCGGCTCCCGCCTGGCTGGTGGGTACCAACGCCCACATACCGGTACCCGACAGCAGCCTCGACCGGGTGCTCTGTGTGTTCGGTTTCCCGGTATTCGACGAGTTTGCCCGGGTATTGAAGCCAGGAGGACGGCTGATCATGGTCGATCCGGGGCCGGACCATTTGCGTGAACTGCGAGACATTATTTACCCCAGTGTCACCGAGCGACCTGAAGGTGAACGTGCTGTGCCCGAATCGTTTCAGGAGGTGAGCAGGGAGGCCGTGCGCGAAACGATCGAGCTTGAGGATGCATCTAGTATCGCGGATTTGCTGGCGATGACGCCGCATCTATACCGGGCACCCGCTGAAGGTCTGGCCAGAGCCGCCGAACTGACCCGGCTGCAACTGACACTTGATGTTCGGATTCAGGTGCTGGAACTCGCATAACTCAAGTATCGTAGTTCGCCGGAGAAACGAGCGGCGGGTGCCGGGTGAGCCCTTGAGGGGAAGTCCGCAACAGGGACTACAACTCCAGGAGCGTTTTAGCATGAGCGCAGCGAGCCCGGAGGGTGAATCCCATGGAGGGGATTCATATCATGCGGTCTAGGCCCCATGGATGGGTTGAGTGGGCGGCATTCCGCCCGACCCCTCAAGGGCTTACCCGGTTCCCGGTGCGGGCTATTGCCGCCCAGCCAACCCGAACTCCGGAATTTGACATAAAAAAAACCCGGCCTGAGCCGGGTTGATTGAATCGCAATAACGGGCTTGTTACAGCACCAGTCTGCGAATGTCGCTCAGTACCTCGGTCAGGTAGGTCGCGAACTTGGCCGCATCGGCCCCGTTTACGGCCCGGTGATCGTAGGACAGCGACAGCGGCGTGAAGGTGCGCGGCACGAACTCCTTGCCGGTCCAGTGCGGCTTAACCTGGTTCTTGGAGACACCGAGGATCGCCACTTCCGGTGCGTTCACAATGGGCGTGAACGCGGTGCCGCCGAGACCACCAAGGCTGGAGACGGTAAAGCAGCCACCGCGCATCTCGTCAGACTTCACCTTGCCATCACGGCCGCGCTTGGCGTAGTCGATAATCTCTTCAGCAATCTGCCAGATCGATTTCTTGTCGGCATCGCGGATCACCGGAACAATCAGGCCGTTTGGCGTGTCGACCGCTATGCCGATGTGCACGTAGTGCTTCTGTACGATGCGCTTGCCATCGGCCATCAGCGAGACGTTGAAGTTCGGGAACTCCAGCAAGGCCGAGGCACAGGCTTTCACGATGAACGCCAGCGGACTGATCTTGATGCCACGCTTCTCCATTTCGCCTTTCAGCGATTGGCGGAAGGCCTCGGTATCGGTCACATCGGCTTCATCGAACTGGGTCACGTGCGGAATGTTCAGCCAGTTCCGCGCCATGTTCTGGGCGGTGATCTGCTGAATTCGAGTCAGGTCTTTTACCTCAACCTCACCGAACTTGCTGAAGTCCTGATCCGGTACGCTCGGAATGCCGGCACCGCCAGCAACCTGGGCAGGTTCCTGAACGCGCTTCTTGACCCAGGCGGCTACGTCGTCTTTTACGATGCGGCCTTTCGGGCCGGAACCAGGCACCAGCGCCAGGTCGACGCCGAACTCACGGGCCAGCTTGCGCACCGCAGGACCGGCATGCACGGTCTTGGACGGACGCACCGGTGCGTCGTCGTGGGCCGTTGCCAGGGTTGCCGGTTGTTCTTCGGCGGCGGCTTTGGGGGCCGGGGCATTCGACTGGGCTGGCTTGTCGTCAGACTTGGCAGAAGAAGCTTCACCACCGCTGACCTTCAGTTTCAGCAACGGCGTGCCTTCACTGACCTTGTCGCCGGTCTTGACCAGCACTTCGACCACTTCACCGGCTTCCAGGGCAGGCACTTCCATGCTCGCCTTGTCGGTCTCCAGAACGACCATGGGGTCGTCGACAGCCAGTTTATCGCCAGGCTTGACCGAGACTTCGATGACATCCACTTCAGACGCATCGCCAAGGTCCGGCGTGTTGACGGTGATTACGCTGTCTTTGCCGCCACCGGAGGAGGCTGGGGCGTTCGATTCTTTGGCGGTGTTGTCGCTTTCCTGGCTGTCATCCGCCGCCGACTCAGCACTGCCAGCGGACTTCACTTCCACCAGAATGCTGCCTTCTTTGACCTGGTCGCCTTCCTTGATCTTAATCGAGACCACTTCACCGGCGACATCAGACGGCACTTCCATGCTCGCCTTGTCGGATTCCAGCACTACGATAGGGTCGTCGACCTCGATGGTATCGCCGACCTTGACGTTGATCTCAATCACGCCGGCTTCGTCCATGCCAATGTCCGGCACCTTGACGGAGACTACTTCGCCGCCACTTTTGGAAGCCGCTTTTGACGGTTCTTTCTTGGCTGGTTTTTCGCTCTTGTCTGCAGACGGCGCGTCAGCATCATCGTCCGAATTTTTATCAGACGCTGCACTGTCGTCGCTGTCGGAATCGCCTTCGATTTCGAGGTAAAGAATCTCGTCGCCTTCTTTGAGGCTATCGCCTTCTTTAACTTTCACCTGAGTGACTTTCCCGGCTTTGGGCGACGGTACATCCATGGAGGCCTTGTCCGACTCCAGCACAATCAGGGTGTCGTCTTCACCGACGGTATCCCCGGCTTTTACGCTGACCTCAATAACCGAGGCTTCGTCCATTCCCAGATCGGGAACCTTAATGATTTCAGTTGCCATGTATGACTCCTAAATCCGCTCGTATCCTGTACCCGATCAAGACAGCGCCGGGTTGGGTTTATTGGGGTCGAGGTTGAACTGTTTCAGCGCCTTGGTGACGTCTTTCGCATCAACAGTGCCTTCTTCCGCGAGGGCGTTCAGAGCGGCGACAACGATCCAGTAACGGTCGACTTCAAAGAAGTGACGCAATTTCTGGCGCGAGTCACTGCGGCCAAAGCCATCGGTACCCAGCACGTGGTAGCTGTGCGGAACCCACTTACGGATCTGGTTGGCGTAGTTTTTCATGTAATCGCTGGCGGCAATGACCGGACCGCGGCGTTTTTCCAGCATCTCGGTCACGTACGACTTCTTCTTGTCGCGTTCAGGATGCAGCATGTTGTCACGGTCGGTGTTCAGGCCGTCACGGGTCAGTTCGTTGTAGCTGGTGACGGCCCAGACATCGGCCTGTACGCCGAAGTCGTCGCGCAGCAGGGTAGCCGCTGCCCGCACTTCCTGAAGAATGGAGCCGGAGCCGAACAGCTGAACCGCTTTCTTGCCTTTCTTGACGCCATCCTCAAGCAGATACATGCCTCGCTTGATGCCATCGACCATGGACTCATCGAGGCCAGGGTTATGGTAATTCTCGTTCAGGGTGGTGATGTAATAGAAGACATTTTCCTGGTCTTCGATCATCCGTTTCATGCCTTCCTGCACGATGGTCACCAGCTCGTAGCCGTAGGTGCAATCGTAGGTGACACAATTCGGAATGGTGCTGGCCAGGGTGTGACTGTGTCCATCCTGGTGCTGCAGACCTTCACCGTTCAGCGTGGTTCGGCCCGAGGTCGCACCGATCAGGAAGCCACGGGCTTGCAGGTCACCGGCTGCCCAGGCCAAATCGCCTATGCGCTGGAAACCGAACATCGAATAGTAGATGTAGAACGGAATCAGCTGACGGTTATAGGTGCTGTAGGCTGTGGCGGCGGCCAACCAGGAGCTGAAGGCGCCAGCCTCGGTGATGCCTTCCTGCAGGATCTGACCCTTGACGTCTTCCTTGTACCACATCACCTGGCCTTTATCCTGAGGGATATACAGCTGGCCATTGGGTGAGTAGATACCGAACTGACGGAACAGGCCTTCCATACCAAAGGTGCGGGCTTCATCGGGCACGATTGGAACAATACGGTCGCCGATGTTCTTGTCTTTCATCAGCGTTGAGATCAGCCGCACAAAGGTCATGGTGGTCGAAATTTCACGATCACCGCTGTCTTTGGTCAGTGACTCAAAGGATTCAAGAGTCGGTACTTTCAACTGATCTTTCGCGGTCTGGCGACGCATTGGAATGTAGCCACCAAGATCATTGCGGTGCTTGCGGATGTACTGCATTTCCGGGCTGTTTTCGTCCGGACGGTAGAACGGAATCTTACCCGCTTCCAGATCTTCATCGGAAATCGGCACACCGCAACGGTCCCGGAAGGTTTTCAGGTCGTCAACGCTCAGCTTTTTCAGCGAGTGCGTAGCGTTCTTGCCTTCGCCCGCTTCAATGCCATAACCCTTGACGGTGTGTGCCAGAATAACCGTCGGCTGGCCGTTGTTGTCGTTTACGGCGCGATCGAAGGCCGAGTAAACCTTGTACGGGTCGTGACCACCGCGGTTCATGCGGTAGATCTCATCGTCGCTCATGTCCTTGACCATTTCAGCCAGCTCAGGGTATTTGCCGAAGAAATGTTCACGGGTGTAGGCACCACCATGAGATTTGAACGCCTGCAGTTCACCGTCGACGACTTCGTCCATGCGCTTTTGCAGCAGGCCCTTGCTGTCTTTGGCGAACAGCTTGTCCCACTGACGACCCCAGACGACTTTGATCACGTTCCAGCCAGCACCCCGGAACATGCCTTCCAGTTCCTGGATGATCTTGCCGTTACCGCGAACCGGACCGTCCAGACGCTGCAGGTTGCAGTTGATAACAAAATTGAGGTTGTCGAGATGCTCCCGGCCAGCCAGCGAAATGGCACCCAGTGATTCCGGCTCGTCGGTTTCACCATCACCCAGGAAAGCCCAGACCCGGCCACCTTTCTCAATTTCACCGCGGTTTTCCAGATACCGCATCACATGCGCCTGGTAAATCGCCTGAATCGGGCCGAGACCCATGGAAACGGTCGGGAACTGCCAGTAATCCGGCATCAGCCAGGGGTGGGGATAGGACGACAGGCCCTTGCCGTCGACTTCGCGACGGAAATTGTCGAGCTGCTCTTCCGAGAGGCGGCCCTCGACGAAGGAACGAGCGTAGATCCCGGGCGAGATGTGGCCCTGGAAATAAACCATGTCACCGGGGTGGGTATCGGTCGGTGCACGCCAGAAGTGGTTGAACCCCATGTCGTACAGGGTGGCGGAGGACTGAAAGCTTGAAATGTGCCCGCCCAGTTCATCACCGGTCTTGTTGGCACGAACGACCATGGCCACGGCATTCCAGCGAATCATGGCGCGGATCTTACGCTCCATGTCGTTGTCGCCCGGATACTTGGGTTCTTCGTCCAGCGTGATGGTGTTGCGGAACGGTGTATTCAGCGCAAAGGGAACATCCGGACCGCCCTTGGTGATGTTGTCGGACAAACGCTTGAGCAGGAACTGCGCGCGGTCATTGCCTTCTTCGCGCATAACCGATGCCAGGGCATCAAGCCATTCCTGCGTTTCAATCGGATCGATATCGTGTTCCATAAAGTTCAGACCTCTTCCCCTATGGGTTGAATCATCAGAGTAGATTCACAAGTTGCGAGCCGGTGTGATAAGCACCGGTCCGTTTGAAAACAGTGGTTTAACTCTAGCCTACTATTTCAGTTTGGCGTCGTATCAGCGTGATTTCGCATTCCGGCGAAATTTCGCTTTTTGCCAACCCTGAAACAACAAACGGCAGCCACAGGGCTGCCGTTTTGGTTTATCGCTTCAGATGGTCATAGCGATCATGGCCGCCCTTTTTACAGGATATTCCCAACGCTGACAATCTTAAGCGTATTGGTGCCGCCATGCACACCCTGGTGATCGCCATAACTAAGCAGCACCAGATCACCATCCTTGACAATGCCGCGATGCTTGAGTTCATCGACCGCGCGCTTGTTCACCTGCTCGATCGGTCCGGCAGAGACGTCAAAGGCAATGGCTTCCACACCCCGATACAGCGCACATTTGCGCTGAGTCAGCTCCTGGCGGGTCATTGCGTAGATCGGCATGCCGGAGCTGATGCGCGACATCCAGCGCGGGGTCGAGCCCGATTCGGTCATGCAGACAATGGCTTTCACGCCCTTCAGGTGGTTGGCGGTGTACATCACCGACATCGCAATGGCTTCATCGATGCGGTGGAACTCTGTGTTCACCCGGTGGCGCGACTGAGTCGTCAAAGGGTGCTTTTCGGCACCGAGGCAGACGTCGTTCATCGCCTTCACGGTTTCGACCGGGTAGTCACCGGCGGCGGTTTCAGCGGAGCACATAACGGCGTCGGTGCCATCGAGTACTGCGTTCGCCACGTCGAACACTTCCGCCCGGGTCGGGAACGGGTTGTCGATCATCGACTCCATCATCTGGGTGGCGGTAATCACAACACGGTCGAGTGTCCGGGCCCGCTTGATGATGTGCTTCTGCACGCTGATCAGCGCCGGGTCGCCAATTTCAACGCCCAGGTCGCCACGCGCGACCATGACGACATCGGACGCGAGGATAATGCGATCGAGGTTGTCGTGGTCCAGCACCGCCTCGGCACGTTCCAGCTTAGCCACGATCTCTGCCGTTGAACCGGCTTCGGCCAGCAGCTGACGGGCTTCGTTCATGTCTTCGGCATTGCGCGGAAATGAAACGGCGATGTAGTCCACACCAATGGCTGCTGCGGTCTTGATGTCTGCCTTGTCTTTCTCGGTCAGTGCTTTGGCCGACAAGCCTCCGCCCAACTTATTGATGCCCTTGTTGTTCGACAGCGGGCCGCCCTGGGTCACGATGGTGTGCACGGCATTGCCGTCCACCTTCTCGACCTGGACTTTGACCCGGCCATCATCCAGCAAGTAGATGTCGCCGGGTTTGCTGTCGGCGGCCAGTTCCGGGTAGTCGATGCCAACCCGGGTGGCGTCACCGGCGTTCTTGTCGAAATCGACATCGAGAATAAATGCCTGGCCGTCTTCGAGCTGGACTTTGGTGTCCTTGAAGCGGGCAATGCGGATTTTCGGGCCTTGCAGGTCGCCGAGTATACCGACGTGAAGACCGTGCTTTTTCGCAATGGCATGGACTTCATCGGCACGACGCTGATGATCTTCCGGGCTGCCGTGAGAAAAGTTCAGGCGAACGACGTTGGCGCCCGCAAGAATCAGTTTTTCAAGCACGCCATCGCGATCGGTGGCTGGGCCCAGGGTGGTGACGATTTTGGTACGTCTCATGGTATCTCTGATCTCTTGTTGTCGGGTCTGGCTGTGACACTCAGATCTTTACTCGCAGAAAAGCCCGGGTCAACCGGGCTTTTCTGGGGGACTTACTTGGCGTTCATCAGGGCAACGGTGCTGTCCAGCATACGGTTGGAGAAGCCCCATTCGTTGTCATACCAGGACATGACCTTAACCAGACGACCCTGAACGCGGGTTTGAGTCGCGTCGAAGATCGAGCTGAAGCTGTTGTGGTTATAGTCGGAAGACACCAGCGGTTCAACGTTGACGTCAAGTACCTTGGCCAGGTTCTTGTCGGCAGCAATGGCGTCGGAGATGGCTTTGTTGATGCCCTCGGCAGTGACGTCCTTGCTGGCGGTGAAGGTCAGGTCAACCAGCGATACGTTGGCGGTCGGCACACGCACGGCCATGCCGTCGAACTTGCCTTCCAGTGCCGGAACAATCTTGCCTACCAGGGCGGCGGCGCCAGTCTTGGTCGGGATCATGTTCAGTGCAGCGGCGCGAGCGCGGTAGAGGTCTGAGTGATAGACATCGCTCAGGCGCTGGTCGTTGGTGTAGGAGTGAATGGTGGTCATCAGACCGCTTTCAATGCCGACGGCGTCGCTCAATACCTTGGCAACGGGCGCCAGGCAATTGGTGGTGCATGAGGCGTTGGAAATCACCGTCATGTCGCTGGTCAGAATGCTGTCGTTGACACCAAAAACCACGGTGGCGTCCACTTCCTTGCCCGGTGCAGAAATGATGACTTTCTTGGCGCCGGCGGCAATGTGCTTGCTGGCGCTGGCCTTGTCGACGAACAGGCCGGTGCACTCGTACACCACATCTACGTTCAGCTTGCCCCAGGGCAGGTCGGCCGGGTTGCGCTCGGAGAATATGCTGATCTTGTCGCCGTTGACGTACAGCGCTTCGTTGTCGGAGGTAACCTCGAAACCAAAGCGACCGTGAACGGTGTCGTACTTGGTCAGGTGAGCGTTGGTTTTGGAATCACCCAGGTCGTTGATGGCAACGATCTCGATCGGGTAGTCCTTGCCAGCCTGGTTGGCTTCATACAAGGCGCGCAGAACATTGCGGCCGATGCGGCCATAACCATTAATAGCAACGCGGATCTTGGACATGGTGTGCTCCTTAGCGTTAATGAGGCGGTTTTTGAACCACCGCCGGATTGTTTTGAATGAGTTTGTCTGGCCGTAACCCGACCCGGTATCGGCGGTGCGTCGGACCAGACCAGCCGCCCTCAGGCGGCTGGTGAAATTCGTTGTCTGTTTTGTCAGCCCTGCCGTCACGGCACCGTACCCCGGTCGACCTCGCCAGTGGGTGTGGTTACCCAGTCTAGTGGGCGAGTTGCGGTGTAGCTAACTTTCATAGTTATACAACAAAACGGGCGCATTCTGCCAGCTTAAGGACAGATTTCACAGCTATTTGTAGTTTTATTACATCTTTGTGCGTGTTTAAACCGTTTATACGGAGTGACAGACCTGAGGGTTCAGGCCTGCTACGGGGCGGGTTTGCTGCAGGTTGGTCGTTATTCGCTGTCGGGCGATTTAAACCGTGTATCGGCCAGGGCGGCCTTGATGCGCTTCAGGTGGCTCTGGAACTCGGGGCCGTGCTTGAGGATGACGCCGGTGGCGAGCACATCAATGATGGTCAGATGCACGATGCGCGAGGTCATGGGGGTATAGATATCGGTGTTTTCCGGGCTGTCGACGCCGAGCAGAATATGGCTTTCTTCCGACAGGGGCGTGTGCGGTTGGGTGATGGTGATCACCGTCGCGCCGGACTCGCGGGCAATGCGCGCGGTTTCCACCAGCGCTATGGTGCGGCCGGTATTGGAGATGATGATGACCACATCGCCGGGCTTGGTAGCCGCGGCTGCCATGCGTTGTTGCAGCACATCAATATAAGCAACGCAGGGCGTATTGAGCCGGAATAACTTGTGCTGGGCGTCCATGGCAACACTGCCAGAGGCGCCCAGGCCGTAAATTTCGATACGGCGGGCCTGGGCAAGCGCATCGACCGTGCGGCTGAGCGCATTGGGGTCGATGGAGCGCTTGGCATCGCTGATGGCGCTCATGGTCGCCTCGAAGATCTTGCTGCTGTATTCCTCGACGTTGTCGCTGGATTCCACATTGCGGTTGACGTAGGGCGTGCCCGTGGCCAGGCACTGGGCCAGTTTCAGCTTGAAATCGGGAAAGCCGGTGCAATCAAGGCTGCGGCAGAACCGGTTGACGGTGGGTTCGGATACATTGGCTGCCTTGGCCAGACTGGCAATGCTGGAGCGAATCGCCTTGTTCGGATCCTCAAGGATGACGTTGGCCACCTTGCGCTCACTCTTGCTCAGGCAGCTGGGGTTGGACTTGAGACGCTCCAGAATGTTCACAGACATGGACTGACAATCCTTGGTTGATTGCATGGGGTGCTGCAAACGCGCCAACCCCCGGGTTGAGTGTTCGCGATTGTAGGGAATTCAACCCGCTGGCGAAAGCACACTGTGTGACTATCTTCACGGGAACACCCGGTAGCGTCACTATTGCGACCTATTATGGTCGGTCATCACATTGTTGTAAAATTACAAATGTGGGCGACATAGGGCTTTATTTCCCGTAAAATTGAAAATAAATTACAACACGGTGTGCCTGCCCGGCCAAACAGTCAGGCTTATTCAGCGCGCCGGAACCGCATTTGACCTGGAGTGATCTATGCAACACAACACGACCTGTTTCCCTTGTAACGTCGTTATTTTCGGCGGCAATGGCGATCTGGCCATACGCAAACTGCTGCCCGCATTGTACAACCTCGATCGTGGCGGCTATTTGTGCGAGGGTACTCAGGTCATCGGCGCTTCCCGGACCGACATCGGCCGCGATGGCTACATCGAGATGGTTCGCCAGGGCATCGACGAATTCGGTGACCCGGATTGCTGGGATGAAGCCGTCTGGGAACGGTTCAAGGATCGCCTGAACTACGTCGCCGTCGACGCCCGCAACCTCGACAGCTTCAAACTGTTAAAGAAGGCGCTGGGTAAATCCTTCACCCAGAACGACACTGTTTACTATATGTCGACCGCGCCAGACTTCTTTGGCGATATCACCGACAACCTGGCTGCCGCCGGGCTGGTCAGCGACCGCACCCGGGTGGTGATGGAAAAACCCATCGGCAAGAGCCTGGAATCGTCCAAGACCATCAATGACGCCGTCGCCCGATCGTTTCCTGAGAAAAACATCTATCGCATCGACCATTACCTCGGCAAGGAGACCGTACAAAACCTGCTTGCGGTGCGTTTTGCCAATGCGCTGTTCGAGCCGGTCTGGACCAATGCTCACATCGACAACGTGCAGATTACCGTGGCCGAAACCGTCGGTGTTGAAGGCCGCTGGGGTTACTACGATGACTCCGGTGCGCTGCGCGACATGATTCAGAACCACCTGCTGCAATTGCTCAGCCTGGTGGCCATGGGTGTGCCGGTCTCGCTAGATGCCGAAGCCGTGCGGGCAGAAAAGCTCAAAGTGCTTAAATCACTGAAGAAGATGTCGGTTGACCGGGTGCGGCGCAACACCGTGCGCGCCCAGTACACGGCAGGCAATATGGATGGCCGCAAGGTGCCGGGCTACAAGGAAGAAGAGGGCGGTGTGCCCGATTCGCAAACTGAAACCTTTGTCGCTATTCGCGCCGACATTCACAACTGGCGCTGGCGCGGCGTGCCGTTTTATCTGCGCACCGGCAAGCGCCTGCCCGCTCGCTACAGTGAAATTGTAATTCAATTTAAAGACGTGCCGCACTCCATTTTCCCCGGCACTGCCAACATGAGCCCGAACAAGCTGGTTATTCGGTTGCAGCCGGAAGAATCGATTCAGCTGTACATGATGAACAAGCTGCCCGGCCTGGGCGAAGGCATGGAAGTGACCCCGGTGACCCTGAACCTGACGCTGCCCGACCGCATCGCCGATTCACGGGTGCCTGAAGCGTATGAGCGGTTGATTCTTGATGTGATTCGCGGCAACTCGACCCTGTTTGTACATCGTGATGAAGTCGAAGCCGCCTGGGTCTGGGCCGATGCCATACTGGAAAGCTGGGCGACCGCGACGGTTGATCCACACGTTTACCCGGCAGGAAGCTGGGGGCCGCAGGCGGCCTTTGAGCTGGTGGCGCGCGATGGCCGCAGCTGGCACGAAACCAATTAAGGAGCCCGGACCATGACCATGACACAGCACGATTTTGACAACCGCGAAGACCTGACCAAAGCACTGGCCAAGGAGATTCTTATTCGCCTAAAAGCCGACATCGAAACGAATGGCGAAGCCGGGTTGGCGGTATCGGGTGGACGCACCCCGGTGGCCCTGTTTCAGACGCTGAGCCAGGCGGAACTCGACTGGAGCAAGGTGACGATCACCCTGGTCGATGAACGCTGGGTCACACCCGACCACGACGACAGCAATGAAAAACTGGTGCGTACTCACTTACTGCAGAGTAAGGCGGCATCGGCAAAGTTTATTCCGCACAAAACAGCGGCCGAATCGCCTTTTGAAGCCGAGTCGGAATTGAACAAGGCGCTGGCTGCTCTGCCCGACCGGCTAACCGTATCGATTCTGGGTATGGGAGAAGACGGGCACACCGCATCGTTCTTCCCGGGTGCCGATACACTGGAAAAAGCGCTCGATATCGAGCTGCACAGCGACTGTTGTGCGGTGGTGCCCAAGACCGCACCACACCCGCGCATGACGCTGACGCTGCAACGCATTCTGCGCAGCGACTGGATCGTATTGCACCTGACCGGTGCCGGAAAAAAACCGGTGCTTGAACAGGCACTGGATGACGGGCCTGTCACCGAGCTACCGGTACGCAGCGTGCTTAAGCAAAACCAGGCACCGGTGTCCGTGTACTGGGCCGAATAAGCGTCTTCGGCAGTGGCGGCGTCACTGTCCAAACAGGAGTGAATGATGAACACCGAATTGATTCGCGTCACCGAACGCATTATTGAACGCAGCCGGGCTTCGCGTCAGTTGTACCTGACGCGCATGAAGGATGCGGGCGATAATATTCCGGACCGCAAGCAGCTCAGCTGTGGCAACCTGGCACACGGCTTTGCTGCCTGCACGGAAACGGAAAAAAACACCATCAAGATGATGAACGCCGCCAACCTCGGCATCATCACCGCCTACAACGACATGCTCAGTGCGCACCATCCGTATGAGCGTTTTCCCGGCATCATCAAAGCAGCTGCTCGCGACATGGGCTGTACCGCCCAGGTTGCTGGTGGAACGCCCGCCATGTGCGACGGGGTGACTCAGGGTCAGCCGGGCATGGAGCTGAGTTTGTTCAGTCGTGACAACATCGCCATGTCGGCGGGCATTGGTCTGTCGCACAACATGTTCGACGCGGCGTTGTACCTCGGTGTGTGCGATAAAATCGTACCCGGGCTCGTCATGGGCGCGCTGCGCTTTGGCTATTTACCGACGGTTTTTGTACCGGCTGGCCCGATGCCGTCCGGACTGCCCAATAGTGAAAAGGCCCGCGTCCGGCAGGAGTACGCCCAGGGCAAGGTCGGTCGCGATGCGTTGTTGCAAGCCGAATCGGATTCTTATCACAGCGCCGGCACCTGCACCTTTTACGGCACCGCCAACACCAACCAGATGCTGATGGAATTCATGGGCCTGCACTTGCCGGGTAGCAGCTTTGTTAACCCGGAAAACAGCATGCGCGATGCGCTGACCCGCGAAGCCACGCAACAGGCGGTGCGCATCACCAAGCAGAACGGTCAGTACACACCCCTGTATGAAGTGCTTACTGAAAAAGCCTTTGTGAATGGCCTGGTCGGGTTGCTCAGTACCGGCGGTTCCACCAACCTGACCATTCACCTGATCGCCATGGCACGTGCCGCCGGCATCGTTCTGACCTGGGAAGACTTTTCCGATTTGTCCCGCGTTGTTCCCTCGCTGGCCAAGGTGTATCCGAATGGCATGGCCGACGTGAACCACTTTCACGCCGCCGGCGGGCTTGGCTACCTGATCGGCGAATTGCTCGATGGCGGTCTGTTGCATGACGACGTCAAGACCATCATGGGCAGCGGTCTGCGCAAGTACACCGAAGAGCCGTTCCTCGAAGGCGATGATATTGTGTTCAAGCCGGGCGCTGGCAAATCGCTCAATGAAGACATCGTTCGTCCGGTGAGCAACCCGTTCAGTCCTGAAGGTGGCTTGCATGTAATCAAGGGCAACCTGGGCACGGGTGTTATCAAAGTGTCTGCCGTCAAGGCGGAACACCAGCACATTGAAGCACCGGCGGTGATATTCGAAAGCCAGCACGATTTGCAGGCCGCCTTTGAAGCGGGCGACCTGAACAAGGATTGCATCGTCGTCGTCCGGTTCCAGGGGCCGAAAGCCAATGGCATGCCTGAATTGCACAAACTGACGCCGCCCCTGGGTGTCTTGCAGGATAAAGGCTACAAGGTGGCCCTGGTAACGGACGGCCGTATGAGCGGAGCCTCCGGCAAGGTACCGGCGGCGATTCATCTGTCGCCGGAAGCCAGTGAAGGTGGGCCACTCGCCCGCGTACAGCCTGGCGACATCATCAAACTCGACGCCCACACCGGTGAGCTGAACATCCAGGTCGACCCGGCTGAATTTGCGGCGCGCACCCCGGTTATTGGTGATTTGAAGGCCAATCAGTTTGGTGTGGGTCGCGAGCTGTTTGGGCATATGCGCAGCGCGGTCAGCACGGCTGAAGAGGGCGCAACGGTATTCCGGTTTGAAGATTCCGAGGTGAACAATGGCTGAATACGGACTGGTCGCCGATATTGGTGGCACCAACGCTCGGTTTGCTCTGGCGCCAATCAAGCATTTTGATCCGCTGGCTGGCTTGCCGCTGACCGAACAGGATCTGGTGGCAGTAGCCGCGTTGAATGGCGCCGAATACGAGACCATTGCGGACGCGATTCAGGCTTATCTGGCAGGGCCGGCTGCCGAATATGAACGACCGCGTCATTCGGTGATGGCGATCGCCTGCCCGACGGATCAGGATCAGATCACCATGACCAACCATATCTGGTCCTTTAAAGTCAGTGAGTTGAGAGCCACGCTTGGCTTTGAGACCCTGGTGTTCGTGAATGATTACAACGCCTTGGCCAATGCAATTCCTCAGCTCGACAGCGATGGCCTGGTTAAGGTTGGGCCCGGTGAAGCCGTGCCCGGTTTGCCAATGGCTGTGACCGGCCCGGGAACGGGGTTGGGTCTTGCGGGGCTGGCCTTCGGCGAAGCCGGCCCGGTAACCCTACAGACCGAAGGTGGTCACGCGCATTTCGCACCCACCGACGACGTCGAGATTGGTATTTTGCAGTTTCTGCTGAACAAGTATGAGCGGGTATCGATCGAGCGACTGGTATCGGGCATGGGTATCGAGAACATCTACCAGGCGCTGTGCCATCTGCGCGGTGTGGCTGCAGAGAGCCTGAAAGCCCCGGATATTTCAGCCCGGGCGCTGGAGAAGACCGACCCTTTGTGCGAAGAAACCCTGGCCCGCTTCTGCGCCATTCTGGGCAGCTATGCCGGGGATGTGGCGCTGACGCTGGGTGCTAAGGGGGGAGTCTACATTTCCGGTGGTATTGTGCCGCGCTTTTTGCCTTATTTTCAAAACAGCCAGTTCCGCTCCCGGTTCGAAGCCAAGGGGCGCTTAAGCGGCTTTAACCAGCCGATACCCACTTACGTTGTCGTTGCCAGACAGCCCGGTTTGCTCGGGTCGGCCGCGGTGCTGAACCATCGTTTGAATACAGTAACCTCCTGAGGGGTGTGCAACACCAAACAGGGGTTAATCACGTTTTCGCAGAGAGAAGAATATGAGCTATCAAGTCCAGGATATCCTTGAACACGCCTTCCCGGTGATGCCGGTGTTGGCGGTCAGCCGCGTCGAAGACGCCCAGCCATTAGCCCGGGCCCTGAAAGCGGGCGGCCTGACAGTGCTGGAAGTGACGCTGCGCACCAGCGCGGCAATCGACGTGATTGCCGAGATGAAAAAAGTAGAGGGCATCATCGTCGGTGCCGGTACCGTGACCCGGGTTGAACAACTGAAACAACTGGAAGCCGTCGGTGCCGATTTTGCCATCAGCCCCGGGGCAACGCCGCGCCTGCTCGAAGCCGGCCAGCAAACCTCAATGCCGTTTCTGCCGGCCATCGCCAGCGTATCGGAAATGATGCAGGGGCTGGAGATGGGTTACGAGCACTTCAAATTTTTTCCGGCTGCTGCCTCGGGCGGTGTGTCTGCGCTGAAGGCTTTTGCCGGGCCCTTCCCGGATGTGAAATTCTGCCCCACCGGCGGTATTTCGGTGAACGACTTCACTCAGTACCTGGCGTTGCCCAATGTGGTGTGCGTCGGTGGCTCCTGGGTGGTGCCAGCCGATGCGCTGAATCAGGGCGACTGGGCACGCATTGAACAGCTCGCCCGTGAAGCCTGTGAGTTGGCGAAGCAGGCCTGATGCGGCTTTCTTGAGCACGGTTCCCGTTAGGCACAAAGGTTGCAGAACGGGTGTTGTACTGCGCCACTCTGGAGTGTCAGTGAATGAACGATGCTATCGATCAACAGGGCGCTAGCGAGCGCCTTGATCAGTATTTCGACGAAGTGTACGCCACCATTTTAAGCCGTCAGGATGCCAAAACCGGTCTGTTTCCGGCTAGTACTGACGTAAACGGTCACGGTGACTACACCGATGCCTGGGTGCGCGACAACGTCTATTCCGTTCAGGCGGTCTGGGGTCTTTGGCTGGGCTATCGGCGCACCAATCATAACCCGGGGCGTACCGAGTATCTGGGCGACTGTGTTACCCGGTTGATGCGCGGCTTATTGTCGGCCATGTTGCGTCAGTCGCACAAAGTCGAGCGGTTTAAATACACCCAGAACCCGATGGATGCACTGCACGCCAAGTATGGCACCCAAAGTGGCGACGTCGTGGTCGACGACGACAAATGGGGCCATTTGCAACTCGATGCGACCTCGATTTTTCTGTTGATGCTGGCGCAGATAACACGCTCCGGGTTGCGCCTGATTCACAGCGTTGATGAAGTGAATTTTGTGCAGAACCTGGTCTGGTATATCGGCCGTGGTTACCGCACACCGGATTACGGCATCTGGGAGCGGGGCAACAAGATCAACAACGGACACGTTGAAATCAACGCCTCATCGGTTGGCATGGTAAAGGCTGCACTGCAGGCGATGCGCGGCCTGAATCTGTTGCACGACGCTCACAGCTACCGCGGTGTTATTCACGTGGTACCGGATGAAATCGCCCGCTGCCGGACGACGCTTGAAAACCTGTTGCCGCGCGAATCCCTGTCGAAGGAAGTGGATGCCGCCTGTCTGTCGGTGATCGGTTACCCGGCGTTTGCCGTGGAAAAGAAAAGTCTGGTCAACACCACCCGCGAACACATACTCGACAAGCTGGCCGGCCGCTATGGCTGCAAGCGTTTTCTGCTCGATGGCCACCAGACCGTTCTGGAAAACCATGACCGGCTGCATTACGAACCGGAAGAACTGCGTAATTTCGAAAACATAGAATCCGAGTGGCCACTGTTTTTCGCGTTTCTGTATCTCGACGCATTGTTTGCAGGAGACCGTGAACGCAGCGACGAATACCGGCTCAAGCTGGATGAGTTGCGCGTCGAAAAAGACGGCCTGTGGCTGCTGCCAGAGCTGTATTACGTCGATCAGGAACATATCGATGCCGAACGGGCAGACCCGGGCAGCCAGCCACGCGTGGCCAACGCCAACGTACCACTGGTGTGGACCCAGTCGCTCTATGTACTCGGCTGCCTGGTGCACGAAGGCCTGGTCACCGCCGATGAGCTCGACCCGGTCGCCGCGCACAAGCGCATCGGCCGCAAGCAGCGGTCACCGGTGCTGGTGGGTCTGCTCGCCGAGAACGAGGCGGTGAAAGACCGGCTGGCAGCACGCGGCCTCTGGTCGGAAACGGTCGACCAGATGGACCCTGTGCGGGTGTTGCCGCCACTGGAACTGGCGCGGGTCTTCAATGTGGTCGGTCAGAACCGAACGCTCGGCCTGACCGGCCGCCCACAACGCCGGCCGCGCTCTCTGGCAACTGCACAGCTTTATCAACTGGGTGGCGAGAGCTGCGTGTTTCTGCCCCAGTTTCAGAATCGGGATACCTTTTATCTGGCGTCCGATAACCAGCTGCTGTGTGAAAAAATCCAGGCAGAGCTGAAGTACGTCAGCCGTCACTGGAATCAGGACAAGCAACCGCTGATGATGCTCTACCTGACGGACACCATGACAGCCGCCCGGGACGCCGGAGCGGTATTTGATCTGGTTGCCGAATTGAGTACTGGCCGTTGTAACGGCGTCACCGTGCGCACTGGTCCCTTGCTTGAACTGCTGAATGACGTCGGCACAGAACGAATTGATGACCTGAACGATTATTACGTGCCCGATGCACTGAGCCTGGTTCGGTTGCGCCGTAAAAACTGGTTGCCCGAGGCAGATCAGTGCCAGCCGGTTCAGCCCTCGGTACTGTCGTTGCTGGAACCGAGCGAAAACCTCGAACAGCAACGCAACCGCCTGCAAAACAGCACCAACCTGCGCGAACAGATGGACATCATCACTGACTGGGCCCAGGTGCATGGGCTGGATTTCGAACCCGGCATTGCTCCGCGGGTCACGGTCAAGGTACTGCTGGAAGAGGTGTATCGCAAAGCCAGTTGTCGCCATGAATGGAGTGTGTTGCGCAAGGCCGCCGGAGTGCTCGGCAAATACTGGGGTGGCCTGGAAGATTCTGTGGCAGAAATTCTGGCGCGCCAGCGCATTATCAATGTTGGCCGTGCCTATTCCGACCAGGGGCTGATTCGCATGCCGCTGAGCAACCGGGAAACGCTGGCACTGATTCGTCAGAACTGCGGTGGCGATGTGCGCGAGGCCATACTGAACCAGGAGATTCTCGTCATTCTGTCGGTCATTATGCGCGGCGAGCCCGAACTGTTCGATGGCATGATGACCATACGACCGGGCCACCTGGCCCAACTGATGATGGGTCGCTTTGCCCAGGAAGCCTCACTGGAACCCGACCAGGCCTTTGAGCGTCTGGCGGCGATGAGCCCGTTCGACATCCAGAGCCGAATTCGCGACATTCTGGAAAGCTATACCGAGGAAGTGGGTCGGCTGTTTTCCACCGAAGCGCTGCATTTGCGCAGTCTGCCCGGTGTTTTGCATCGGGCCGACCCGGGCTCGGAGGGTTTGCCGGGCGACACGGTCGAGAACGATGTGGCTGACTGGCAGAGCTGGCGTGAAGAGCAGGGCGTAATGCCGCGCTTTCCTGAATCCTTTCATCAGCGGCTCTGGTCGGTCTTGCAGCAATGCCGGGGTGTTGTTGTAGGTGACCGTTTTGATCCGCGCAGCCGATTGCAAAGTGATCTGGTGACCAGTCACATGACAGGGGGCGAACCCCAGTTTGCACAACTGGTCGAGCGATTGCTCAGTCAGATAGAAAGCGCCGAGTATCGCCAGATGTCGGTCGAAGCGCTGGCAGCACTGATGGCCTTTGCCGAAGCGAACCCGCTGCTGGAGCTCGACGACTTTGTGATTCTCGATGTGGTGATCTCCCACGCCGTGCGCTTAAGCTGGCAGCACCAACATGCCAGCCAGGCGGATGCCTACAACCAGTTCCGCGGTGAAGCCTGGCAGCAATTTTACCAGGCACCGCCGGAGTCCGTACGCTACTGGCTGCTGGAATCGCTCACCTATCTGGTTGAGAATGCACCGGAAACGGCCTGATAGGGCGCGCTGGAGCCGCTTCATCCGGTCGGGGAAATCCTCCTGGCGATAAATCCTTCCGGCCCGGTGCGGACGAACCGCGAAAACCGGGCCAAGGCTCGCTACACTGGCTAGACGGGTGACTGGCTCCGGAGCCTGGTGCGATACCAACAACACAGCACATCGTCGCATGCAGCGTCCGCAGCCGGTCAGGTTTTAACCGCACTTTGACTGAGGTTTCTATGGCGACTGGGGTTTCTATGACGAATGGGGAGCTGGTCAGCAAGCTTGCTCACTTGCGAAACATTTCCTCCACCTTTCAGGACTATCGCGGGGTCACCACGGAAGTTGACGCGGCCAACATCGAACGCATTCTCGCCGCCATGGGCTATGACCTCGACGATGACACTGGGCTGGCACAGCGCGCGATGCAGCTGGATCAGCAGCAATGGCAGCAACGTCTAGAGCCGGTGGTGGTGCTTAACCCGCTGCGCGGTCACGACCTGAACCTCTACCTGACCCGTGATGAATACCACCAGACTGGCCACTGGCGTATTGAATTTGAGCACGATGCACCCGCGCGCGAAGGGCAGTTTGACCCGTCTGAACTGACGCAAACCGGCGATTACTGGATTGGCGATATCGAACACCTGCGGCTGGCGCTGCCGCTGCCTTTAGATCTGCCCGAAGGCTACCATCGCATTCATCTGACCCTGGCCGGTCAAACCGATGAAACAGCCCTGATCGTGACCCCGGCCACCAGTTTTCAGCCCGAGCCCATGGCGCGGGGTGATCGCGTCTGGGGTACGGCCATTCAGTTGTATACGCTGCGTTCGCCGAATAATTGGGGCATGGGTGATTTTGGCGATCTGGCTCAACTGGTCGATACCCTGGCCGACCAGGGGGCCGATGTGATCGGCCTGAACCCGATTCACTCGCTCTATCCGATAAGCCCCGAACATGCCAGCCCCTACAGCCCATCGAACCGCAGTTACGTTAACCCGCTCTACGTGGTTGTTGAGCAGGTGCCCGAATTTCAGGCGGCCGCTGAGCTGCAACAGGCGCTGGCCGGCGCTGAAATGCAGGCGGAACTGAGCCGTCTGCGCGATCAGCCTATGGTCGACTACAGTGGCGTCAGTGCTCTCAAATACCAGGCATTGACTGAACTCTACCGGGTATTTCGACGAGACCATCTGGGGCAGGGTACCGATCGGGACCGTGCCTTTCAGGCGTTTGTCGAGCAGCAGGGTGGCCCCCTGCGCGAGCATGCCACCTTCGAAGCTCTGCTGACCCATTTTCGCCAGCAAGACCCCATGGCCTGGGGCTGGCCGTGCTGGCCAGAGGCCTATCAGGACCACCACAGCGACGCAGTACAGGCCTATGCTGCCGAGCATGACGACGACATTACCTACTTTCAATACCTGCAGTTTGTGGCTGACGAACAGCTTCAGGCGGTTGACCGGCAAACCAAAGCGCGCGGTATGCGCATCGGGTTGTACCGTGATCTCGCTGTAGGTGCCGACCGGGGCGGGGCGGAAGTCTGGGGCAACCGGGAGAGTTTTTGCCTGAATGCGGCGGTCGGAGCCCCGCCGGATGCGCTGGGCCCCAATGGCCAGAACTGGGGCCTGCCCCCGTTCGACCCGATCAAACTGAAAGCCCAGGGCTACCAGTCTTTTATTACCTTGTTGCGTAACAACATGCGCGCTTGTGGTGCCCTGCGCATCGATCACGCCATGGCGCTGTTGCGGCTCTGGTGGTGCCCGCCCGGCGAGTCGGCGGCCTATGGCGCCTATGTATATTACGACCTGTACGATTTGCTCGGCATTTTGAATCTGGAATCGCAGCGAAATCAGTGCATGGTCATCGCTGAAGACCTGGGTACCGTGCCGGACGAAGTGATCGAAACCTTTCCGCGTGCCCAGCTTTATTCGAACAAGGTCTTTTACTTTGAAATGGCCGATGGCGTCTGTACACCGCCAGAAGACTACGCCCAACGGGCCCTTGCCATCGTCTGCAACCACGATATGCCGACGGTACATGCATTCTGGGCCATGTCGGATCTGGACCTGCGCCAGCAGTTGGGAATGTTCGCCACCGAGGCGGATTTCCAGGGCGAACGCGTCGCCAGGTCGAAGGCCAAACAGGCGATCATCGATGCCCTGGTCGCCTATAAACGACTGCCGGACGGAATCTCCAGCGATGCCGGGAAGGTAACCGAAATGACGCTGCCGCTGTGTCTGGCCATCCACCAACATCTGGCGGCCTGCCACTCGCAAATTGTGGCGGTGCAACTGGAGGATCTGATGCTGATTAATGCGCCGGTCAATATCCCCGGAACCAGCGATGAATACCCCAACTGGCGTCGGAAACTGACCGAAACCCTGCCGGAACTGTTCTCAAAACCGGCAATAAGAGCCTTTTGCCAGCAGTTGAACACCCTGAGAGGTGACGGCTAAAGCCCATTCCAGAGCGGTTTGGAAGGAAATTACAGCGTTAGGTCCGGATTCGGACTTGCAATTGGTAGTATTATTACGGCTATAATGGAGCCATTCGTCGGATGAGTCGAAAATGCCTGTAAGAAAACTACAAAGGCACTTGAAACATCCTTTGCCCCGGCACTGGGTTCGTATAACGACAAAAATGAGTGGAAGCTGATGGCTAGCATAAAATTTGACAACGTAGTGAAGAGCTACGGCGACGTAGACATCATCAAGGGTCTCGATCTGGAGATCCGCGACAAGGAATTTATGGTTCTGGTTGGCCCGTCTGGTTGTGGTAAATCAACCACGCTGCGGATGATTGCCGGCCTGGAAGAGATCACCGATGGCAAGCTGTACATCGGCGACCGGGTGGTGAACAACGTCCACCCGAAAGACCGCGACGTTGCCATGGTGTTTCAGAGCTACGCCCTCTATCCGCACATGTCGGTCTATGAAAACATTGCCTTTGGCCTGCGCCTGCGCAAACTGCCCAAAGACGAGATTGATCGTCTGGTCAGCGAAGCCGCCGACACCCTGGGCCTGACGCCCTTGCTGGATCGTAAGCCCAAAGCCTTGTCCGGTGGTCAGCGTCAGCGCGTGGCGCTGGGTCGTGCCATTGTGCGCAAACCGTCGGTTTTCCTGTTCGACGAGCCGTTGTCGAACCTCGATGCCGAACTGCGAGTTCACATGCGTGCTGAAATTGCGAACCTGCAGAAACGGTTGTCCATTACCTCGGTCTATGTAACGCACGACCAGGTTGAAGCCATGACCATGGGCGATCGCATCGCGGTATTGCACGACGGCAACCTGCGTCAAGTGGGTACCCCGCTCGATCTGTACGACAACCCGCAAAACGTCTTCGTTGCTCAGTTCATCGGCACGCCGAACATGAACATCCTGAAGATGACGGTGTCGGACGATGGTACCGAGCTGACGCACCCGGACATCACCTACAAGACGCCAGAGGCATGGAAAGCGGCCGTCAGCGAACGTAAAGGCAAGATGGTCTACGTTGGTTTCCGCCCCGAGCACATTCGCGGCGAAGGCGAACACGATTGGAAAAACGTTGCCGAAATTAAATCCAAGGCACAAATCGTCGAAACCCTGGGCCATGAAGTGGTTGTTCACGCCAAGCTGGCCAATGACGATAAAGCCATCGTCGCCAAAATGGACGTGCACAAGACGCCGAAGGTCGGCGACGACCTGGTGTTGTATGTGAACGCCGACAAACTTCACATTTTCGACGGCGAAACCACCAACCGTCTGTAAGTTCGGCTTCGCGTTAATAACAGTGTGTAGTGCCCATAAAAAGCCGGCTTGTTAGCCGGTTTTTTTATTTCAGTGTCAGAGAACCCGCCATGAAGATTCAGATTCACTCGCCAAGCCATTACATTACCGATTTGCGGTACCCCTGGTCCAAGCACCTGACGCAATGGCCACCGGAGCTCTTTGTTGAAGTCGCACGGGGCATTCATCGCAACGTGGTTCGTTTCATCAGTAACAAGGGGCGGGTCTATGCGCTCAAGGAGCTGATGACGCCCATCGCCCGCAATGAATACAACTTGTTGCGCGAGATGGAGGAGATGGGCTTGCCAGTGGTAGAACCCGTCGGCCTGGTTACCAACCGGGATGAGGGCGTCTCCCAGGCCCGGTCGAACTTCAATCTGGTGGGTGACAGCATGGACATGAGTAACCGTGCGCTGCTGGTCACACACTATCTGGAAGGTGCGCTGCCTTACCGCATTATTATTCAGCAAGGCATCACCATGGAGCAGCTCGGCCAGATGCTGGACGCCCTGGTTGAATTGCTGGCCCGGTTGCACCTCAGTGGTATTTACTGGGGCGATTGCTCGCTCTCCAATACGCTCTTCCGGCGAGATGCGGGCCTGATGGCAGCCTACCTGGTCGACGCCGAAACCAGTGAAATTTACCCGACGCTGAGTGATGGTCAGCGCGCCTACGATCTGGAGCTGGCTGAGTTGAACCTTGCCGGCGACCTGATGGATCTGGAAGCGGCCGAGCAACTGCCAAAAGGGGCCGACCCGGTTGAACTGGCCAATTCGGTGGTCGACCGTTACAACAAGCTCTGGCAGGAACTGACCCACGATGAAATCTTTGCACCCGAAGATCAGTTCAAAATTGAACAGCGGGTGCGACGGCTGAATGACCTGGGCTTCGATGTCGAGGAAATGGAGATTACCACGGTTGACGATGGTCAGCGCGTGCGCATGGTGCCGCGAGTGGTGGAACACTGGCATCACCGGCGCCGGCTGAACAGCCTGACCGGGTTGCAAGTACAGGAAAACCAGGCACGCCGGCTGCTAAACGACCTGAGCCGCTACAAAGCCTTTCTCGCCGAACACGAGGGCCGTGACATTCCCGAGCCTGTGGCCGCCTATCGCTGGTTGTCCGAAGTGTTCAACCCCAGTCTGCAAAGCATTTCCAGCGATCTGAAGGGCAGTCTCGATGACGCCGAAGTCTTCCACGAAATTCTCGAACACCGCTGGTACCTGAGCCAGGCAGCCGGGCGGGATGTCGGCCAGGCGGCAGCGACGGAAGACTACATCAATACGGTGATGAAACGACGCAAAGCGGGTAATTTCAAAGCCGGTGACGATCCGTTTGTGAAGACCACGAAACGTTAGCGCCGAGAGCAAACGGAAGCTTACGGCTTGTCTTGTTGACCGGCCTGCAGCATTTGATACAGCTTGTCGGCCTCTTCAGACAGCATTGAATAGCTGCGGATGTCGCCATTGCGTTGCGCCTGCTGGGCTTCCGTCAGCTTTTTTTCGTAGGCTTTTTGCAGTGCTTTGGTGGTGTCTTTTTTCAGGAAGTTGAACATGGTGTTCTCTGTGTGAAGTTGAGCTACTGGTTACGGACAGTCGGCCGGTTTGGCCTACTCTATCCATTGATTTTGTAATGAATGTCAGGCTTTTAGCGTCAGGTGAACCTGTTGGTCGGCTGTGGGCAGTGTGCTGTTTTCGTGGGCAAGCCAGACCAGGGTTTTGTCGGCAAGGGTGGTCTCCAGAGCCGACAGAATGCGCTGGCCGGTTGCCACGTCGACGCCGCGAAACGGTTCATCCAGAACATAGAACTGTGCCGGTCGCAGCAGTGCCCGGGCCAGAGCGACCCGGCGTTGCTCGCCACCCGACAGTGCCAGCCCGGTTTGACCGATCCAGGTCTCCAGTCCCAGCAGGGTCGACTCAAACCGGCTGGCCAGGTCTACCAGGGCCAGGGCGTCCCAGAGTTCCCGATCGGTAGCAGACGGATTTCCCATCAGCAGGTTTTCCCTCAGGGTCGCCGAGAACAGAACCGTCTCCTGAGTTAGCCAGCTCAGGTGTTTGCGCCACTGGAGCGGGTCGATGTCGGCCATCGTCGTGCCATTGATTCGTATCTGCCCGGATACCGGCACCCGGTCTGCGGCCAGCAGACTGGCCAGACTGGATTTGCCTGAGCCCGATTCACCGGTAATTACCAGCGTCTCCCCCTTGCGCAGATCGAGGGTTACAGCGTTCAGGGGTGGGTGTCCGGGGTAGGCTGGTTGTACCTGCTGAAAACTGAGTAGTTGGAAAGCATCAGGCACATGGGTCGCGTCATTCGCCCTGGGTTGAGGCAGCTGGTTGAGCTGGTTCAGTTGAAGTGCCGCCTGCTGGGTTTTACTGAACTCGGCAAAGGCTTTGGGCAGACTGGTATAGGCTTCACCCAGGGCCACAACGGCCAGTGTCCACAAGGTGACAACAGGGCCTGAGAGGTCGCCCTGTTGCCAACCGTCGAGTCCCGAAAGCAGCGTCAACAAGGCCAGGGCACCCAACAGCGAACTTTGCAATGATTCAACGGCGGCAACGGTCGTAATCAGGCGACGCTGTTCGCTCTGAAGTTGATCCTGAGTCTGCATCAGCTGCTCTGCTCTGGCCCGGGCTTGCAGTGCCGCTTGCAGTTCAGGCAAACCGCTGAGGTAGTCGATACTTTGCTGGCGCAGGCTGGATTCCTGCGCCAGTACATCACGCCCACTTTGCCTGCCCAGCCAGGCAGGCAGAGCAATACTCAGCGCCGACAGAGCGGCAAAGCCAAAAGCGAGTATCAGGGCGATGGCCGGCATGACGGTTGCCATGGCAACCAGTACCAGCACAGTTGCCAGCAGGGCTACCACCGGCGGTGCCAGTAAGCGCAAATACAGGCTGTCGAGTGCGTCGACATCCCGGGTGAGTCGAGACAGCCAGACCGCCGAATGGGTAGACTTCACTGTGTTTGCATTCGCCTGACCCAACGTGCCGAACAGGGTCACACGGATGTCAGCCAACAGCCTGAGCACCGTATCATGGTTATAAAGCCGCTCACCATAGCGGGCCAGGGTGCGCGTTAGCGCGAACGCACGTATACCGGAACCGGGCACGTAGACATCGAGGTGCACGGCGACACCCGCTGCCAGTAACAGCCCGGTTAGTGCACTGGCGGTAATAAACCAGCCAGAGAGGGCCAGCAATGCCGTGCCGGCTAACACGGTCAGTGCCATCAGCAGCACACCGAAGAACAACCGCTTTCGACGTGTTAGTATCAGCTGTATCCAGGGGATCAGCGCCTTCATGCGTTTCTGTCTCCAGCGAGATACACGACCCGATCGGCCGCCGCCAGTGACTGGGCGTCATGGCTGGCCATAATGACCGTACGGCCTTGTTCTTCAACCAGCGTCCTGATTTGTGACAGCACAATGCGGGCACTGTAAGGGTCCAGTGCCGCTGTGGGTTCGTCCAGCAGCAGGATGTTGGCGTTGGATAAAAAAGCGCGGGCCAGGGCGAGGCGTTGCGCCTGGCCACCGGATAACCGGTAACCGAATTCGCCAATGGTTGCATCCAGGCCGTCCGGCGTTTGGCGGATCAGGCTGCCCAGGTCGGCTTTATCCAGGGCGGCCAGCATCGCCGGGTCGGTTGCATCGGGGGAAAGCCATTGTAGGTTGTCACGCCAGGTGCCTGCCAGCAGCCAGGGCGACTGGCTCAGCCAGAAAACCGGCTCCTGGCCTGGTACATGACCATTCAGAAAAACCCGTCCCGAGTCGGGCCGTGTGAAGCCGGCCAGGATATTTAACAGGCTGGTCTTGCCCGTGCCACTTTCGCCCGCCAATACCACCCAGGCAGGCTGTTCAACCTTCAGTGAGAACTGGTGCAATACGGCGCCACGGCCCGGAAAACAAAGATCGATGTCTTGCAGGCTGATAATGGGATTGGATTGTACCTCTGCAACAGTTTGGTTAACTGGCTGCTGTTTCACAGCGGTCGGGGATTCTGTCGCGCTGAATTCTTGCGCCAGCTCATCGGCCGCACCAATGGCCGCGGCTCTGTCATGGTAATGCTGTGCCAGGGTGCGCCAGGGTTGAAAGAAATCGGGTGCCAGTAACAGAATCAGCAAGCCGGAGTATAGGTTGAGGCTGGTCGCGGGCCCCCATTGCAGATAACCCAGCAAACTGAAGCCAATGTAAATGGCGAGCATGGCAATGGCGACCGAGGCAAAGAACTCCAGAACTGCAGAGGATAAAAAAGCAATTCGGAGGGTTTTCAGCGTCAGCCGCCGGTAGTCGTCGCTGGCTTTCGCGAGCGAAGCCTCGCTGGTGTCTATGGCGTCAAACAGCTGCAACGTCGTGAGCCCGCGAATCTTATCCAGGAACTGGTCTGATAGCCGACTGACCGTTAGCCAGTGTTGACGGCCGATGGCCTCAGCGCCCATACCGACCAGCGCCATAAACACGGGAATCAGCGGTGCCGAGATCAACATCAGCAATGCCGCAACCCAGTTGAGTGTGGCAACGAAGATGACGATTAAAGCCGGAACCGCAAGCGTGATCCACATCTGAGGCAGAAATCGGGTGATGTAGCCATCCAGAGCGTCAGTATGTTCGAGCAGGTGAGCTGCGCGAGCGGCGGGGGAGACGGATTTCAGATCAAGCGGTGAGGTTGTGGCCCAATGGGTCAGCAACCTATGGCGCAACGTCCGGCGAGCCTGGAGAGACGCGCAAGAACCGAAGTGGGCCTGAGCCCAGCTGCCCGCACTGCGGATTGCCAATCCGGCCAGGGCCAGTCCGAAACCGGTAAGCGCCGATTGCGACAGAATCAGCACCGCGTTGACGGCCATTGCTACGCCGACCCAGAGCAGAATGCCGCCAATGCCGGACAGTATGCCAGCAATGGCCGCCAGTCTGACCAGGCCCCCAACCGGTGCTGTAAGCGTTTTTAACAGTGCGACCGCCGCCGCACTGTTTGAGGGTGTAACGTGATCAGTGATAACCCATGCCCGCCTTTACTTTGCCGCGGAATACCCAGTAGGTCCAGGCCGTATACATCAGCACGAAGGGAATCACAAACAATAAGCCGATCAGCAAAAACAGCTGTGATTCGCCGGCCGAGGCTGCATCCCACAGGGTGTAACTGGGCGGAACGATGTAGGGTAGCTTGCTGGCGGCCAGGCCCAGATAGGTGAAGACAAAAATCCCCATGGTGGCGACAAACGGCAGCCCCTCCTGGCGTTTGATCAGGGCTCTGACCAATACCACCATCGACAGCAAGGCGCCGACAGGTAATAGCCAGATCAGACTGAACTGGTCGAACCAGCGAGCTTTGACCATGGGGTCCATCAGCGGCGTCCAGATGCTGATCGCAATGAACACAGCAACCACCATGGCCAGTAATTTGGGTGTAATGCGATACGCCCAGGCTTGCAACTTGCCCTCGGTTTTCAATATTAGCCAGGTACTGCCCAGCAGTGCGTAGCCGGCAATCATGCCCAGCCCGGTAAGAACAGTAAATGGCGTTAACCAGTCAAAAGCCCCGCCAACGTAGCGGAAATTCTCAGTTTCAAAGCCCTGAATATAGGAGCCGACCACAGCGCCCTGGGCAAAGGTTGCGAGAATCGAGCCGACTGAAAAGGACCAGCTCCACAGGTATTTGGAGGTTCTCGCCTTGAACCGGAATTCGAAGGCAACGCCCCGAAATATCAGACCCGCCAGCAACACGAAGACACCCAGATACAGTGCCGGCAAGAAGACCGTATACACCAGCGGAAAAGCGGCCAGCAAGCCCGCCCCACCGAGCACCAACCAGGTCTCGTTGCCATCCCAGACCGGGGCGACAGAATTCATCATGGTGTCGCGGTCTTCTTCATTGCGGGCGAAGGGAAACAGAATACCCTGGCCCAGGTCAAAGCCATCCATGAGCACATACATGATGATGCCGAAACCAATGATGCCCGCCCAGATGGGCACAAGATCAAACATGGAATCCATTATCGGGCTCCTTCTTCAAAGGGAACATCCACTGCAGACAGTGGTCGCTTGGCCCGGTGCTCCGGCGCCTCTTCCTGTTCTGACGCTGGCGGGTGCTCCATGCCATCGCGCAGGATTCGCATCAGGTAGTAGAGCCCACCCGTAAAAATCATGGCGTACACAACGACATAGCCAATCAGCGTAGTCAGGGCCATCCAGCCCTGAAGCGAGGGCGTCAGCCCTTCTTCAAACCGCATGATGCCGTAGATCAGCCAGGGCCCGCGGCCGATCTCTGTGGTAAACCAGCCCGCCAAGACGGCCACGAAGGGGGTTAGGCTCATGAAGGTGAGGGAGCGGAGGTACCAGCGCTTGGTATAGACAGCGCCGTTGCGGCGCAGAATTAGCCCGGCAATTGCAGCGGCAATCATCAGCAAGCCGAGGCCCACCATGATGCGGAAAGACCAGAACACCAACCAGACCGGTGGCTGATCTTCGCGGGCAACCTGGTCCAGGCCAGGCACAACGCCGTTGACGTCATGCGTCAGAATCCAGCTGGCCATGCCGGGAATACCCAGTACAAAGTGGTTGGTCTGGGCTTCCTGATCCGGCCAGGCAAAGAGCAAAAGAGGGACATTGCTTTTTGTTTCCCAGTTACCTTCCATGGCTGACACCTTCGCCGGTTGGTGCTCAAGCGTGTTGAGCCCATGCAGGTCTCCGACCCAGGCTTGCATTGGTGCGATAAACAACAGTAGCCAGAGCGTCATGGACAATGCCGCACGATTGGCCTTTACTTCACGGCCCAGCAACAGATACCAGGCACTGACCCCCGCGACTACGAAACCGCCGGTCAGAAACGAGGCCAGAGCCATATGGACAAACCGGTAGGGCAATGAGGCGTTAAAGATGGCTTCACTCCAGGAAGTCACATACAGCAGTTCGCCGCGCATCTCGACACCGGCAGGTGTTTGCATCCAGCTGTTGGCCGAGAGGATCCAGAACGAGGAAATGAACGTGCCGACAGCCACTAAAATAGCGGATAACAGGAAAATGCCCGGTGGCACCTTACCCCGGCCGAACAGCAGTACGCCCAGAAACGCAGCTTCCAGAAAGAAAGCGGTGACGACTTCGTAGCTGAGGATGGGCCCGAGAAAGTTGGCGCTGGTGTAAGAAAAATTACTCCAGTTTGTGCCAAACTGAAATGCCATGACAATGCCGGACACCACGCCCATTCCAAAGACCACGGCAAACACCCGGGTCCAGAATCGAGACAGTATCGTCCAGGTGGGGTGGTTGGTTTTGAAGGCAAAGCCCTCAAGTACTGCTATGTAGGATGCGAGGCCAATGGTGAATACCGGAAAAATGGCGTGGAAGGAGACTACAAATGCAAACTGCAACCTGGATAGAAAAAGGGGGTCAAGTTCCATGACGTACCTCGGGAGAAGGATTTTGAACAGTGTATATTAGCTATGTTTCATATATTTGACGTGAGTCAATTTTGGCGGCCATAGTGAATAGCTATGGTTAAGATAGAGCAGTGACTGGTTTAATTATTAGATAAACCTAATATATTGATTTCATGGATGGCAAGGCAGTAGTGCCACCCGAGTACTTCCAACCAACAGGAGCAAGACGATGACATTACGATTAGGCGATACCGCACCCGACTTTACCGTTGAGACCACCCAGGGAAAGATCACCTTCCACGAGTGGCTGGGCGATTCCTGGGCATTCTTCTTCAGCCACCCGGCTGACTTCACGCCCGTGTGCACCACCGAGATGGGACGCACGGCGCAGCTGTCTGACGAGTTTGCCAAGCGCAACGTCAAGCCGTTGGGGCTGTCGACGGATACCGTTGAAGAGCACAACAAGTGGATCTTCGACGTCAACGACACTCAGAACACTACCCTGAACTTTCCAATCGTCGCTGATGCCGACCTGTCGATTGCCAAGCAGTACGACATGATCCACCCCGGCGAAAGCCAGACGGCGGCAGTGCGTTCTGTCTTCATTGTCGACCCGAAGAAAAAGATTCGGCTGACGCTGACCTACCCGATGTCGGTTGGTCGTAACTTCGATGAAATTTTGCGGGTCATTGATGCCCTGCAACTGGGTGATGCCAAGCGGGTTGCAACGCCGGCCGACTGGCGTCCGGGCGATGACGTCATCATTCCGCCGTCAATCAGCAACGAGGAAGCCAAAGACATCTTCCCGCAAGGCTGGAATGAAATTCGTCCCTACTTGCGCACCACCAAAGTCTGATTTCCATTCAGACAAAAAAAACCCCGGTTAACCGGGGTTTTTTATTAAGGGCTGGTTTTCACCAGCCATTCCCTGCCACGCATCATCAGGTTCCAGTAAACCCAGGGAAAACCCGTGGTTTTCATCCACCAGTAGAGGCTGCGCGGTACTCTTGGGTCCAGCGGAAAGCTGGGTTTCAGGCTACCACCGTAACCGAATTCAGCGAGCACGACTTTGCCAACTTCCACTGTCAGCGGACAGGCACCGTAGCCATCGTAAACGCCAGGCATGGCCTGTCGCTTTCTGGCAGCCAACAGATTGTCGGCGACAATCGGGACCTGTTTGCGAACTGCAGCTGCCGTTTTCGCATTGGGGGCAGAGCACACGTCGCCTAGCGAAAATACGTTGGCATAGCGCGTATGTTGCAGTGTCTTCTGATCGACATCGACCCAGCCGGCTTCGTTGGCCAGTGCGCTGGAGGCGACAACATCCGGCGCGCATTGTGGCGGCGTTACATGAAGCAGGTCGAACGTGGTTTCTTCAACGCTGCCATCGCCCTGTTTGAACCAGGCTTTCTTTGCAGGCCCATCTACCCTGATCAGCGTACTGCCGAAGCAGGTTTTTACACCGTACTTTTTAACGTAGCTTTCAAGGACCGGCACAAAGTCAGCGACGCCGAACATGACCGCACCGGCATTGTGAAACTCGACATCAACGCCCGACAACCGGTTTTCCTTAAGCCAGTAATCGCAACTGAGGTACATGGCTTTTTGCGGCGCCCCGGCACATTTGATCGGCATGGGTGGCTGGGTAAACAGCGCCCGGCCCGTCTTCAGTTGTTGCACCTGATCCCAGGTATAAGCAGACAACTCAGTGACATAATTCGAAGTAACTCCGTTCTGGCCCAGGGTATCCGCCAGGCCTTCAATGCCCTCGAGGTTCAGTTTCAGGCCCAGGCTCACTACCAGGTGTTCATAGGCCAGGGTTGTGCCGTTATCGAGATCAATTTCGTTGGCGTCAGGCTTGAATGCGGTGACGGCGGCTTTGATCCAGTCGACACCCGCGGGAATAAACGTCTGAGTCGGTCGTTTCAGTTGCTCCAGCGACATGACGCCGCGCCCCACTAGTGTCTGACCGGGCTGGTAAACGTGGGTCTCCGACGGTTCGATAATCGCAATGGTCAGTGACGCATCGCGTCGCTTCAGCGACGCCGCGACGGACAGGCCAGCAGCCCCTCCACCGGCGATCAGTATCTGGTAAGTCTTCATCCTGTTCCCCTTGTGTATGGGCCCTTGATCACAGCTGTATTTTATTAATTAAGAAAAAACTAATATTCTAGAGAATAGGACGCATTGGGCACGACGTCAACTGCGGGATTCAATCGCTCAGTTTGTGGGAGAGAGGGAGTTGCTGTGTGCCGGGCGGCCCGGGGTACAAACCCGGTTACGACCGGTTTCCTTGGCGCGGTAAAGGGCATTATCGGCCAGTACCAACAGTTCATCCGGGTCGCTGCAGTGCTCTGGCCAGGTTGCAATGCCAGCCGAGAGGGTCAGATGCCCCAGATCCCGGTTCTCATGAAAGATGGGCACCTGGTTCACAGCAAGGCGAATCTCTCCGGCCAGGGCTTTGGCATCGGCCGAGCTGGCACCGGGCAAGATGGCAATGAATTCTTCGCCGCCATAGCGGCACACCACATCGGTTTCCCGAAACCGGCTGCGCATGGTATCGGCGACCAGGCGCAGGGCTTCGTCGCCGGCCTGGTGTCCGTGCCGGTCGTTGAACTGCTTAAAGTGGTCGAGATCGACCATGATGAAACTCAGTGGCACCTGGGTGCGCAGCGCAATGGCCGATTCCCGGGCATAGAGTTCATTAAAGTAGCGCCGGTTCTTCAGGCCGGTGAGCGAGTCCTCATACGACAGTGTTTCCAGCCGTTGTCTCAGGATCAGGCTCGACAGTACCACCCCTACCTTGTCCATCGCCTGGCGGATTGACTGAAACAATTGGCCGCGCCCGCTACGGCGTTCGCCTTCTGCGACCTGTTCAGGCAAGGCAATGATCAGCAGGCCCAGCACATCCGAGCCCCGGTCGACGTCTTCAACAGTAATGGAGAAGGCCCAGTAGGGGTAACCGTCAATATCGACCCGTGCCTGATTCATCGGGTCCAGGTAGGCAGAGGATGGGTTACCGGGAAGATCGTTTTTCGACCAGCTTTCAGGTAGCCCCGTTTCATGCTCGCCCCATCGTGCCATTAACGTGAACTCAGGTGTGGTACTGAATCGGCGATACAGGGCGCCAACCAGAGGTTGAGTGTAGGCCGGCAGATCAGAGGCCAGATTGTCAAAACCCTGCACCAGTGACTGGCTGGCATGCAGGCGGGTGACCATGTCGTTGAGCAGCAGGGTTTTTTCATGCTCGTAAGACAGAATTCGGGTACGCAAGCGTTCTTCGTCAGCCAGTGTTTCGAGCTTGCGGGTGCGTTCATCGACTCTCAGCTCCAGTTGCTGATTCAGCGCGTACAGCTCCTGACGGGTTTGGTGATACTGGCGCAGCGATACGAGGCTTATGACGACGGAGAATGCAAGTCCGCCCCAACTCAGAGGTGTTTGGTTCCAGGGCAACAGTCCGTGTGCGACCGCCATGTCGACTAACAGGAGGACAGAATAGAGGGCGAAGCTGGCAATAACGGCCAGTTGCTCCCGACTGACCGTGCGTAGATTGGGGGTGACTACAATGAACAGGGTGGTCAACGTTGCCAGTAACAGGTAGTCGAACACATAGAACGCTGAGGGCAGAATGATTAAACCCAGCAACGACAAAGCGAGCGATCCGACCAGGTAAAGCAGATGGCCCTGCCAGAGCCTGCGAATTAGCCTGAACCGGGTTTCAGGAAGCCATTGCTCGAGCAACAGTCCAATGGCGACGGGCACCATGAAATAGGCACCGGCTGCGATGTAGTCCCAGACAATGGGCTGGTAGAGCAGCAGCAGGCTGGCAGGACTTTCTGCTGTCACCATTAAAGCGGAGCACAGTGAGAACAGCCCCACGCTGACAAAGGTACGTCGCTGGGTTTCGATCAGTGCAAAAAATAAGGCCAGTACCGCAATCAGCAACGAGAAAGCGCTGGCAGCCAAGGCATCGGCTGAATTGACCAGCAGCGTCAGTACCTGATCCTGGCGAGAGTTGACCTTCACTTCTCCCCACAGACCGATGTCGCTGTAGCTGGAAAAAATGCGGAAATAAAGCGGTTTGCCGTCAAACCCTTCGGGGAGCGTGATCATGTGCCAGGGCCAGCCTTCGAAGGAGCCCTGGCCCTGCTTATCAAAGGTACCGTATTGGTAGATCTTTTCGCCATCCAGGTAGACTTCAGTAATCAAATCGACACTGTAGATGTAGAGAATGGGCTCCCACCATTGATTCTCTGGCAAGGTGACCCGGTACCAGACGTTGGTTTGTCCGTTCCGCCCTGGCGGGTTTGAGGGAAAAGCGATGGATTGCCAGGCAGGGTTGTCAGGCGCATCCTGAGTCCATACGGGCACGCCGTCCGAGGTAAAGGGAGAGTCACCCCATCGGTACTGCCACCCTTGCTCCAGTGCCATGGCGGGCGATTGAGCGTGGCTGCCCAATGCCAGGGACCAGACCAGAGGCAGTGCCCACAGTGCTCTGAGAAATGCGTTTACCATAGGGGCTGAACACCACGAAAAACCTGAACATTAGTTATTCATTATAGATAAGGTCCGCAGGTTTGCCTTGCAAAATTGTTATTAAGGGAAGGGGGGGTATCGGCTCCTACTGAGAGAAGCAACTTTCTGTTGTTTTACGACATGGTTGATCTTGCAGGTTGTTGATCTGGATCAATGGACCACGGCCCGACAGGACTAGTCTGGTAGATGAAGTCACCGGGATCGCGCTGGTCAGTCAGGGTTTTTCAGTGACGAATCCCGAACTGAAGGTACCTGATACAAGTTGTAATGTTCAGGTTTAATTGGGCATTAACGACAGGATAAGACCATGGAAAATACACATCAGTCCAAATCAAAACTGGCCCCCAAAAACTGGTTCAAACATGAAGACCGTCGCGAACTGTCGACCACCGACCGGCGCAAGCCGTTGTTTTCGCTGATACGCATGCGTGATGACATGGACCGGCTGTTTGACGAGGCGTTCGGTAGCATGCCTTTGCCAAGTCTGTTTGATGACACCGATTTTTTTGCGGGCAATTCCAACATTCTCAGACCCAACATTGATATTACTGAGAATAAGGGGAACTACGTCATCACCGCTGAAGTACCCGGTGTCGAAGAAAAGGATCTGAAACTGACCATGGAGCAGGACAGCCTGGTCATCAGTGGAGAAAAGCGCTCGGAACATGAAGAAAAGCAGGACGATAAAATCCATCGGATTGAGCGCATCTATGGCCAGTTCAGGCGAGTGCTGGCGTTACCGGCAGACGCCAAGGCTGACGACATCACGGCGCGTTTCAAAAATGGTGTTTTGACGGTGACCATTGGCCGTGATCTCAGTCAGGCCAGTACGCAACGTCAGATCAGGATTGAAAAGGGATAGTAATCGCCTTTCGACGCTCTCCTCCGGGAGTTAGCAGGCTGTTGAAATTCGTAGAATTTCGGCCGCCTGCTACCGGAACACGGATGTTCCGGCAAAATCGATGACTGTTAAGTCATTGATTTTGGGAGAGAAGCGGAAATCGCAATTTTCGCTTCTCGTGTTTTGAAAAAGGCAGGATGCCTTTTTCAACAACCTGTTAGAGGAGAGCATCGGTAGGTGGATGCTGGCCAATGGTTGCAGCAGGGGGGGGCGTCCGGCCCTTACTTGACAGTGTGGAGCGGTATACGGTTCTGGTAAAAATGATCCAGTGGCGCGGTAAAGCCACTGTCGGTCACCATCCGAACGTGTTTGCGCTCTAGATCCGAGGGGCCGGAAACGCCACAGGAGTGGGCGATCATTTCCAGAAAATACACCATCTGCCGATGGTAATGGGCCACCCTGGTGGCTTTGTCGGCCGGTACCAGGCCGCGCTGCAGCTTGGGGTCGTGCGTGGTGACGCCCGTCGGGCAGGTATTTCGATTGCATTGCAATGCCTGAATGCAGCCGAGCGAAAACATGAAGCCCCGGGCCGATACCACGTAGTCGGCGCCGGTTGCCAGCGCCCAGGCGACTTTGCTGGGCACCATTAACTTGCCGGACGCGACGATCCGGATACGCTCGCGCAGGCCGCTGGCAACAAGCTGGTCGACCAGCCACGGCAGGCTCTCCCGGATTGGCAGTCCAACGTAGTCCATCAGCGGCTGTGGTGCCGCACCGGTACCGCCATCGGCGCTGTCGAGGGTAATGAAGTCGGGTGCGTACTCGAGTCCGCGTTCGCGAATCAGCTCAAACAACGCAACCAGCCAGTCGGTATCGCCCAGCACGCATTTAAAGCCAACCGGTTTGCCGGTGACTGCTCTGACCCGGTGGATCATCGCCAACAGGTCTTCGTTTGAGGTAATGTCCAGATGGCGGTTTGGGCTGATTGAATCCTCACCGATGGGGATGCCCCTGATTTTGGCGATTTGCTCGGTCACCTTGTCGCCGGGCAGTATTCCCCCTTTACCCGGTTTGGCCCCCTGGCTGAGTTTGATCTCGAACATTCGGATCTGATCGTGGGCTGCCAGGGCGCGCAATTTTTCGTCACTGAGTTCACCCGCCTGGTCCCGAACGCCGTATTTGGCGGTACCCACCTGAAATACCAGATCGCAGCCACCCTCGAGGTGAAATGGCGACAAACCGCCTTCGCCGGTATTCATCCAGCAGCCGGCCTGCTTGGCCCCCCGGGAAAGTGCCTGAACGGCCGGCTTCGACAGGGCCCCGTAACTCATGCCGGAAATGTTAAAGAAGGACTGGGGTTCATAGGGGTGGCGGCAGCCCGGGCCGATGCGCTTGGGTTGCCAGTGGGTTGCGGTATCGCTCAGCGTCGGGAAGGCCGAATTCATAAACATCACCGTTCCGGTTGGTTCCAGCGAGCGGGTTGACCCAAAGGCAATGGTGTTATCGAGGTCTTTGGCGGCGCGGTACACCCAGCTGCGTTCGGCCCGGTTAAACGGCAGTTCTTCGCGGTCCATGGCAAAGAAATACTGTCGGAAGAACTCACCCATGTGTTCAAAAAAATATCGAAAGCGACCCACCACCGGGTAGTTGCGGCGAATGCTGTGTTTACTCTGATTGCGGTCGATCAGATACAGAACCGCCAGGGTGATCAAACCAGCCAGCAACGCCAGCACGAGTAACAGCCCCAGAGCGGCCAGTGAAATCAGGCCCAGATTCAGCAGACTACTGCTCATCGATTGTCCTCAGTTTGAGATTTTGGAGTAGCCTACCAGAGGAAGGTCGGTTGAGGGCGGTTTCCCTTGCGCCCTGTCGAATGTGCTAGTGTGTTTGTCACTTATCTGTTCTTCGGGAGCGACCATGACACGCCGTAAAATCGAGTTTACCAACCGGGAGGGTCACACCCTGACCGGCGCACTGGAACAGCCGGATGCCGGCCCTGTTCGGGTGATGGCCCTGTTCGCCCATTGCTTTACCTGCGGCAAGGATGTAGTCGCCGCTACCCGCATTGCCAGTGCGTTGGCCGAGCAGGGCATTGCCGTATTTCGCTTCGACTTTACCGGCCTGGGAGGCAGCGACGGTGATTTCGGCAACACCAATTTCAGTTCCAACGTTGAAGACCTGCTCGATGCCGCTGAGTTTCTGACTGAACATTACCAGGCCCCCAGATTGCTGATTGGCCATAGCCTGGGTGGCGCGGCCGCACTGGTCGCGGCCTCCCGGCTTGAGTCGGTGGAAGCGGTGGTGACCATTGCCGCCCCGTCAACGCCCTCGCACGTTCAGCATTTGTTTGCCGACCAGCACTGCGATATTAGCCAGGACGGCCAGGCTGAGGTGGATATTGGCGGGCGCCACTTCAACATCAGGGCGCAATTACTGGAAGACCTTGAAGACTGGTCATCACGCAACCTGGTTGCCACCTTGCGCAAGCCTTTGCTGATTTTCCATTCACCGGTTGATGCCGTGGTGCCGGTCAGCGAAGCCGCCGAGCTTTACCAGGCGGCCATGCATCCAAAGAGTTTTGTGTCACTCGATAACGCCGATCATCTGTTGTCAAAACGCGCTGACTCCGACTATGTTGCAGCGACACTGGCGGCCTGGGCCAGCCGGTACCTGGAATTTGGCGATGAAGCCACCCCGACAGATCGGCCCCGGGTCGCAGAAGACGAGGTCATCGTGACCGAACAGGACGCGCGTTTTCTGCGCGGCCTGTACACAACACGGCATGAAGTACTGGCCGACGAGCCCGAAAGCAAAGGCGGCACCGATCAGGGCCCAACCCCCTATGATCTTTTGCTGATGTCGCTTGGCGCCTGCACCTCCATGACCTTGCGCATGTACGCCAATCACAAATCGCTGGCTGTCAGCGACATTCGGGTGCGGCTGCGGCATTCACGGATTCACGCGGAAGACTGCCAGGATTGCGAGTCGAAGAACGGCCAGATCGAACAACTGGAACGCCACATCAGCTACAAGGGCAACCTGACCGAGGCCGAACAGCAACGTTTACTGGAAATCGCCGATCGCTGCCCGGTGCATAAAACCCTGACCCGGGAAATACGGATCAGAACTGAAGGAGGGCAAGTGGAATAGCGTTAAACCGGATTACGCCGCAGCAGGCAATCGAATCCGTGCGGCAAATCCCCAGCCAAAGAGGGCCACGGCAATGCCACAAAACCAGATGCCCAGTGCCATAGGCAGCGGTGAACCATCCATGGCCTGGCCCAGCCAGAGCCCGATGAGAAACGACGCAATGACCATCACCAGGCTGCTGAGCGCCGATGCCGCCCCGGCGGCATGTGGGAAGGGCCCCATAACACCGCTTTGGGCGCACGGCTGGTTGATGCCATGCCCGATCATGAAGACATAAAACGGCAGTAATAAAGCCCAGAGTGACGTAAAGCCCAGCACCACCAGCAGGATCATCATCGAACTGCCCGCCAGTGCAAAGGCGCCACCCACCACAACCGTGCGCTGTATGCTGACGCGCAGCAGCAAACGACGACACAGCAAAGTGCCACTGATGTAGGACGCCGACATCGAAAACATGATGATGCCGTAATGCGTGGCCGACAGGCTCAGGTAGTCCATAAACACAAACGAAGACGACGCCAGAAACACATAAAGCCCGCCGTAAGTTGCTGCCTGCAGTAGCGCGTATGACCAGAACGTATGGTGGGTCAGAATGCCACCCCAGGTGCGCACCAGGCGGCTCGGTCGCAACGACTGGGTGCGCGGCTCGCGCAATGTCTCATCCAGACGAAAAGCAATTAACAGCAACACAGCGAAGCTGAATGCCGCCAGAAACACGAAGGTAAACTGCCAGCCGAGATAGGCGGTTAACAGGGCACCGAGCGGTGCGGAAATACAGGCCAGAACGCCCAGGCCGGACAAGCCCCGGCTGAGCGCGCGCGCCGATTGTACCGGGTCGTCAAACAAGTCGCGCACCAGGGCCCGGGCACACATCACCGCCGCGCCCAAAGCAATGCCTTGAACCAGGCGCCAGCCAATCAGCCATTCCATGGCCGGTGCCAGTGCCGCGCCTATGGCCGACAAGGCGTATAAGCCAAGGCCCGCCAGCAAGACCGGCCGGCGGCCATAGCGGTCGGATACCGGCCCCCAAATCAGTTGGGACGCGCCGAAAGCGAGCAGCATGACCGACAGGGTTAACTGGGCGTGGGCGACGGTGGTATCGAACGACTCTGTGATGTACGGCAGGGCGGGCAGGTAGAGGTCGGTCGTGAACGGCTGCAAACCCAGCAGGAGCGTCAGAATCAGGATCAGGAAAGCGGGGTTTACAGACATTAAAATACAGTCCTTGACGATGAGCAAAATAGTGGCTGCACTATATCGTAGAAAAGCAGACCTCGCTGGAACGCTGCTGTCTGGCTGGGTGTACGATGGGAGTAGGGGATGGCTTTGCAACCGGCTGTCGATCCCGTGATACTGAATCCGGTTACCTCATTTTGCACCGCCCAAGCAGGATTCCGCCATGAAGGCCGTCGATTATTCACAGGAACTGGATACCGTCTTTGCTCACCTGGAAACCAGTGCCGAAGGGCTGAGCGCAGCAGAGGCAGCAGAGCGCCTGACGCGCCTCGGTGCCAACGAAATCACGTTTCGCAAAACACCCGCCTGGCGCCGGTTGCTGGCGCAGTTTTACGACCCGATGGTGATTATCCTGCTGGTGACCGCGGGCATAACGACCACCCTGACGTTGTTGGGCGAGCACATGTTGCCAGATACCCTGGTGATCATTGGCGTGGTGGTGCTGAATGCCCTGCTTGGTTTTGTTCAGGAGGGCAAGGCCGAAGGTGCCCTGGATGCACTGCGCACCATGCTGGTACATGAATGTCTGGTCATTCGTGCCGGCACCGAGCACCGCCTGCCCGCCCGCGAACTGGTACCGGGAGATCTGGTAGCGCTTGAAGCCGGCGATAAGATCCCGGCGGATGTTCGATTTGTTCGCGTCAGTAATCTGCACGTGGATGAATCGTCGCTGACCGGTGAATCCGTACCGGTGCAGAAAATAACCGGCGCTCTGAGCGGCCAGGATCTGGTGCCCGGCGATCAGCGCAATACCGGTTTTTCCGGCACCTACGTCAGCCAGGGAACCGCCACCGCCGTGGTGATTGCCACCGGCCATCAGACCGTATTTGGCCAGATAGCGGGCATGGTGAAATCCGCGCAGGCCAAGATTACCCCGATGCAACGCAAGCTGAATGAGTTTGTTCGCAGCCTGATTATCGCCATATTGGGTGTGGGTGCAGTCAGCTTTTTCTATACCCTCTATCTCGGATTTAGCATCAGCTACGGTTTTCTTGGGGCGGTCTCGCTGGTGGTGGCCTCTATCCCCGAGATGTTGCCCGCGCTGATGACCTCCATTCTTGCTCTGTCGGGCGTGGTGATGGCCCGGCGCAAGGCGCTGATTCGCCATTTGCCTGCCGCGGAAACTCTCGGAGCAACCACGGTCATCTGCTCCGACAAAACCGGCACCCTGACCGAAAACCGAATGACAGTGACCCGGGTATACGCCGGTGGCCAGGTGTATGCCGTCAGTACCGGTGGAACGCCACTCGAAGGCGAATTCAGCCTTGAAGTCCCGGTCGATGTAGCCGGTCATCCCGCCTTGTCGACTTTGCTGGCCGCCGGAAGCTACTGCAATAACGCCCACTTATCGGGTGACGGTGGCACCGGTGACCCGACGGAGATAGCCCTGCGCCAGTCCGGTCACAAGGGGGGTGTCCGCCTCGAGCAAATCCGTCGGGTGGAGGAGATGCCGTTCGACTCCAGCACCAAATACATGGCAGTGCTGGTTGATACCGACCAGGGGCGTCAGATCTGGGTGAAAGGAGCCCCGGAAGTGGTGCTCGGCATGTGCGATCAGACCCTGGATGCACAGGGCCAGACGGTCAGTCTTGAAAGCAACCGTGTCACCCATCAGGCAACCGTCTTTGCCAGCGACGCGCTGCGCACCCTGGGGTTTGCGATGAAACCGGTGCCTGCAGATCATGCCGACCTGCGCCATGAAGACCTGGCCGGCCTGGTGTTCGTCGGCCTGCAGGGCATGATCGACCCGCCCAGAGCTGCCGCGAAGGACGCCGTGGCAATCTGCAAAGAAGCCGGTATTCGTATTGTGATGATCACCGGCGATCATCCGGATACCGCCCGGGCCGTGGCGCAATTGCTGGGCATCGAAGCCGACCGGGCCGTCACCGGCGCAGAACTGACCGGCATGAACGAGGCCGATCTGCGCAACCTGGTTGAATCGGTTTCAGTATTTGCCCGGGTGGCGCCGGAGCACAAGAAAGCCATCGCCCGGGCGTTGCAGGCTAATGGTCATGTGGTGGCGATGACCGGCGACGGCGTTAATGATGCGCCAGCATTGAAAGCCGCTGATATTGGTATTGCCATGGGGCGCAGTGGCACCGAAGTCGCCCGTGAAGCCGCCGATATGGTGCTACAGGACGATAATTTTGCCACCATCGTCGCAGCCGTCGAGGAAGGGCGTCACGCCTGGAACAATGTGCAGAAAGCCATTCTGTATACCCTGCCAACCAATGCCGCCCAGGCGTTTCTGATTCTGGGGGCGGTGTTGCTTGCTTCTCAGGTGCCACTGTTTGGTGTGCGTTTTGTGCTGGAGCCGGTGCAGATTCTCTGGATCAACCTGCTCGATTCGGTACTGCTCACCATGCCCCTGGTGATGGAACGCAAGGAGCCCGATTTGCTCAGGGCTCCCCCGAGAGCGGCAGATGAGGGCATCATCAATGCGCGATTCGTTCAGCGTTTGCTGATTATGGGGTTGGCCATTTCGCTACCGGGCTTTGCGCTCTATTACTATTTTGGGGCACCGGCGGTGGTGGGCGGTCAACTGGTCGATGCGTTGCTGCTGACCCAGGCACAGACCGCCGCATTCTGGGGCATCTTGCTGGCGCATATCGGCTATGTGGTGTCTGCCCGGTCGCTGAAACAGTCAGCCTTCAGCTTCAACCCCTTCAGCAACCCCTGGTTGATGGGTGGCATTGCCATCAGCATTGGGATTCGGCTGATTCCCACAGCGATTCCGGCTGCTAACGAGTTGTTTCGCACAGCGCCTTTTCCGCTGGCATGGTGGCCCTATATTCTGGCGTGTTTCTTCCCGAGCTTTATGGCCATTGAGTTGTTAAAACGGTGGGAAAAACGGAAGGGGTAAGCGGGGCAGTTGCCCCGTTTGTGTTCCTGAATAGTCTGATGTCAGCCCAGTTCCTTTGCCAGCGCGGTAACCAGCGCCTGATGATGAGCGTTCACCAGATTCTCCAGGGCGGCCACGCGCTCTGGTGTGAAGTGGTTCTTGTCATCCAGAAAGTTCACGGTGCCGACAACCTTGTTCTGTTCAATCACCGGAACATTCAGGACCGACTCGCAACCGAGTTGATTGATCAGCGGGTGGTCGGAAAACACATCGGAAAACTCTTCGGTTGAGTTGGCAACAAACGACTGCTTGGCATCGATTACCTGAGCACTCCAGCGGTCCTGTCGCATTGGCTTGGAACCGGTTGCCGGATAGTCGGTCGGGTGAGAGGTGTAAGCCCGGCGCGCCAGCCCGGCGTCGTTGTCCAGCACCATAATGGTAAACAATTTGGCGCCTGCGATGGTTTTTGCTTCCTGATGCAGTGCTTTATAAATTGGAGCGGATGAATCGAGTGTCATTGCGTATCCAGCGTTATTTTTGAAAAGAATCAAGTCAAAAAAAGGGGGCGCAGAGCGCCCCAAGTCGTACATTATGAAGGTAATGCGGTTGTCGTGCCGTGTTACTTGGTGACCAGACGGTAGAACACATAGTCGGAAATGGCACCGTTAACAAAGCCCTGCACCCTGTTTGCCATCGCGACCTGTTTGGTGGCCTGGAACATGATCACAATAGGCGACGACGCTTGTACACCACGTTGCAACTCTTCATACATGGCCAGGCGCTGGTCTGCATCCTGTTCACTGAGTGCCGCCATGGTCATTTCATTCATCGTATCAGACGGCTGCCAGCCGTTGCGCCAGGTTGTGGTGCTCTGGTAGTTATCGTCTGAATTGTCGCTGTTGTAGGAAAACGCCTTGGCATTCGAGTGCGGGTCCATGAAATCCGGTCCCCAGTAAAGCAGCATGGCTTCATGGGTGCGGGCACGGTACTTGGTGATCACCTGAGCACCGGTGCCGGGCAGAATCTCAAAGTTCAGACCTACGGGCGCAAAGGTGGCTTGCAGGGCCTGAGCCATATCGGTGAACGGCGCCGAGTTGATGACATCCAGCGTCATCGTCATGGGCAAGTCGAAACCGGCGTCTTCAAGAATGCTGCGAGCCCGTTCCGGGTCGTAGTTGTAAGGCGTCTCGGTGACGGCACCGGGGAAGCCGGCAGGCCAGAAAGCCTGGTGAACGCGCATCTGGCCGTTCAGGAAGGAGTCTGCCATGCCGTTGTAATCGACCAGGTAACGGGCCGCTTCCCACAAGGCTTCAGACGTCAGTGCATCGTTCATCTGGTTAAACGACAGGAAGTGCACGGCGGCTTGCGGAAAGGTTTCAACCCGAACCTCGTCGTTGCCGACCAGGCCGCTGACCTGGTCTGGCGTCAGGTTCATGGCGAGGTCGACATCGCCGGAGGTCAGCAGCAGGCGCTGGGTAGCGGCTTCTGCGACATGGCGAATGATCACGGAATCCATTTCCGGCGCGCCGGCAAAGTAATCCGGGTTCGCATCCATAATCAGCAGTTCGGCGGGGCGGTAGGTGCGCAGCTTGAAGGGGCCGGTGCCTGCGGAGTTCCGGTTCAGCCAGTTGTTGCCCATGTCGCCATCAACGGCCTGGGCCTTGACGGTCTCTGCATCGACGATGGATGCCGGGCGAGACGCCAGCACGTTCATCACGAATGAAGGCGCAAAGTCGCCTTCATAACGTACCGTCACCTGATTGCCGTCGGCGGTCACCATGTCCAGGATGTTGTCCGGTGTCCAGCCGAGCTGGGTCAGGATGAAGGCCGGGGCTTTGTTCAGTTTGATGACACGTTCGAACGAATAAAGCACATCGTCGGTGCGCAGTGGATTGCCGGAATGAAAGGTCACGCCATCGCGCAAGGTAAAGAGAATTTCCTTGTCGTCAGCATCAATTTCCCAATTGGAGGCCAGGCCGGCTACCAGGGTCGTGGTGTCTTCAGCGTCGTATTGCACCAGTTGGTCGTAGACGTTGGCGACAAACTCACCGGAAGAAAATTCGTAAGCCTGGGCCGGGTCGATACTGACAATGTCGTCTATGTTCTGGGCAACGACCAGAGCGTTGTCGGGCGTGGCTGCCGACGCGTAGGCGCTGGTCATCGTCAGTAACGCCGCGGCTGCGACGGTTTTAAAGCGGTTAACCATAATTATAGTTCTCCAGAGTGTTTACCGTTTTTTTTGGTTAATCCCGTGATAGCCGGGTTCTTTTTTGACCAATCAATCGGGGGGACGTACCTGTCCAGACCATACGGGCCGGTACGTCGCCGATGTTGGCGAAACTGTGGGGGGTATCGCCCATAAAATGCAGCGTATCCCCGGCGTTGAGTATAAAAGTGCTGTCACCGAGCGTTTGCCGGACGGTGCCGTCGAGCATCACGATCAATTCCTCACCGGCATGGCTGGTCAGTTCCGAGCTGTAGCCCACCGGGATATGAATCATCAGTGAGGTCAGGGTACCACCGGGCAGATCGGTCGACAGGCGTTCGTATTGCAGTGAAGAGTCGGCGATGGCAAATCGCTCACGCTCCTGGCCACGGGTGATGCTGTCGTTGGCTTTTGGCGTGGCGATGAAATATTCGATGCTGACCCCCAGGGCCGACGCCAGCTGCGCCAAAGTCCCCAGAGAGGGCGTGCCCTTGTCCCGCTCCACCTGACTGAGAAACCCCACCGAAATGCCCGCCTGGTCACTCAACGCCTGCAGCGTTAGCCCGGCACGGCGGCGTAAATCCCGTATGCGCTGGCCACTGAGCGGCGGTTTTTCGAGGTCCTGAGCCGGTTTTGGGTCGTTCATGAGTCAGCCTGTTTTTATGAAAGTTATTTGACACTAGTAAAAAAATTTAGTTAAGTCAAAAAATGTTTTTTACAACAACAAAGGATTTTGCCCTCCATGAAAAGCCTTGTGCTGACAAACGCAGCCGCTGACGACCCCTGGAAACGGCGGCGCCAGCAGTCGCTGCGCTGGCTGTATTCGCTGGGCGGCTTTGCGGCCACCATCGCGATGACCTTTCTGGGCTTGCTGGCCATTACCTTCGTGATCGGCCGAGTGGTGCCCATAGACCCGGTACTGGCCGTCGTGGGCGACCGCGCCCCGCAGGATGTCTACGACGCCGTGCGGGCCGAGATGGGGCTCGATAATCCGCTGATCGTTCAGTTCATTCAGTATGTCGGGTCGGTGATCAGTGGTGATCTGGGGATGGCAGTCACCAGCCAGCGCCCGGTGGCTGAAGAACTGGCGCGGGTGTTTCCCGCGACATTGGAAATGGCCACTCTGGGTATTTTGATTGGCGTGCTGGTTGGTGTGCCGGCGGGGGTGTTGGCGGCCGCGCGTCAGGGGTCCTGGATCGATCAGGTCATTCGGGTGCTTGGCCTGGCGGGCTACGCCATTCCCGCCTTCTGGCTTGGGCTGGTGGGTCTGGCTCTGTTCTATGCCAACCTGCGCTGGGTAGGCGGGCCGGGCCGGATCGATATTTTTATGGAAGGCATCGTACCGAGCCGAACCGGCCTGTTGCTGATCGACAGCATGCTCTCGGGTGACTGGGCGGTGTTCCGCAGTGCCTGGTCTCATATCATTCTGCCTGCCACGATTCTCGGTTTCTTCAGCCTGGCCTACATTGCCCGGATGACGCGGTCATTCATGCTCGAACAGCTCAGTCAGGAATACGTGATCACGGCCCGGGTGAAAGGCGCACCGGAACGGGTCGTGATCTGGCGGCATGCATTTCGCCCGATACGGATCCAGCTGGTGACAGTGATAGGCTTGTCCTTCGCCCAGTTACTGGAAGGGTCAGTAATGATCGAAACGGTTTTCTCCTGGCCCGGCATTGGCAACTACCTGACCAACGCTTTGCTCAATGCCGATATGAACTCTGTGCTGGGCGCCACGCTGGTGATCGGCGCGGTGTTTATCGGCGTCAACAAGGTCTCCGACCTGTTGTATCGCATACTGGATCCGAGGGCACGATGATGCAGCTGTCACACGCATGGTTAGTGGATGAAAACCCGGAGACCCGTTTTCAGGCCGGGGCCGGACAAACCTATCGGATGGTGCGGGCGCTGCTGCGTAATCCGTTGGCGGTGGTCGGGCTGGTGATCATCATCGGTCTGCTCGTGGTTGCTGCCTTCGCGCCGGTACTGGCGCCTTATTCTCCGATAGAAAGCAACCTTGGGGCTCGCCTTCTGGCGCCTTCGGCCGATCACTGGATGGGCACCGATGAACTGGGCCGGGATATTTTTTCCCGGATTATCCATGGCGCGCGCATCACCCTGATGATTGTGCTGTTGGTCGCCGTTATTTCTGCCCCGGTGGGTTTGCTGGTAGGCACCGTCGCTGGCTATTTTGGTGGCTGGGTTGACCGCGTTTTGATGGGGCTGACCGATGTCTTCCTGTCGATGCCGAAGCTGATTCTGGCGCTGGCGTTTGTCGCTGCTCTGGGGCCTGGCATTGAAAACGCTGTGATCGCCATTGCCATCACCACCTGGCCGGTCTACGCCCGAATTGCCCGGGCCGAGACGCTGACCTTTCGCAATGCAGAGTTTATTTCCGCCATTCAAATGCAGGGTGCCAGCCATACCCGGGTGATTTTCAAACACATCATGCCGCTGTGTTTGTCGTCAACCATTGTGCGGGTAACGCTCGATATGGCCGGCATTATTCTGACTGCCGCCGGCCTGGGCTTTCTTGGCCTGGGTGCGCAGCCGCCGTTGCCCGAATGGGGCGCGATGATCTCCAGCGGCCGCGCCTTCATTCTTGACCAGTGGTGGGTGGCCACCATGCCCGGTTTTGCCATCGTGATTGTCAGTCTCGGCTTTTGTCTCTTTGGCGACGGTCTGCGTGACGTACTCGACCCCCGCAACAGGACCCGATAATGAGTTTATTGACCATAGAAAACCTGCGCGTCAGCTTTCCGGGCGAACAGGGAGCCGTTGAAGTTGTGAAGGGCATCAGTTTCGAACTCGGACGAGAACGTCTGGGTATTGTGGGCGAGAGTGGGTCCGGCAAATCGATGACCGGTCGCTCCATTCTTAGGCTGATCGACAAACCGGGCAGTGTGACTGCCGACCGAATGGAGTTTGATGGCCTGGATCTGATGACGCTGTCGAACCGGCGAATGCGGGCCCTGCGCGGTGCCCGCATGTCCATGGTGATGCAGGACCCCAAGTTTTCATTGAACCCGGTGATGCGCATCGGCGATCAGATTGCCGAAGTGCTTAGCTTTCACAGCAAGTTAAACGCCCGCGAACGACGCAAGCGCGTGTTGGAGTCCCTCGAAGCTGTACGCATTACCGACCCGGAGCGGGTGTACAAGCTGTACCCGCATGAAGTGTCCGGTGGCATGGGTCAGCGCATCATGATTGCAATGATGGTGATTCTTGAACCCGACCTGATGATCGCCGACGAACCAACCTCTGCGCTGGATGTGTCGGTACAGGCCCAGGTGCTCGACATTATGGATGACCTAGTCACCCGCACCGGTATGGGTTTGATCATCATCAGCCACGATCTGAATATGGTCGCCCGTTATTGCGACCGGATTCTGGTGATGTTCAATGGTGAAATAGTGGAGAGCTGCCAAGCCAGTGAGTTGGCCAACGCACAGCATCCCTACACCCAGGGTCTGCTCGCTTCCATGCCAACGCTCGATGAACACCGGGACCGTCTGCCGGTACTCGACCGAACCCAACTGGGAGGTGTCTGACATGATTGATCTCAAGCACCTGTCGATAGCCTATGGCGAAACCTCGGTGGTCAAAGACGTAACCTTGCACGTACCGGAAGGCGGCAGCTTTGCGCTGGTGGGCGAGAGTGGGTCTGGCAAGTCCACCATTCTCAAAGCCATTGCCGGCCAGATCACCAACTGGACCGGCCGGATTCGGTTGGGCGAACATGATCTGCAGCACGGGCGTGACCCGGCATTGATCCGTTTGTGTCAGATGGTGTTTCAGGACCCGTTTGGCTCGCTGCACCCGCGCAAAACGGTCGATACCATTCTCAGTGAACCGCTCAGCATCCATGGCATTCGCGACCAGAACAAGCGGGTTCTTGAAACGCTGGATGCGGTTGGTTTGGCCCGTAAGTTTCGCTTTCGCTTGCCGCACCAGTTATCGGGCGGGCAACGCCAGCGCGTGGCCATCGCCCGCGCCCTGATGCTCGACCCGCCGGTGATGCTGCTCGATGAACCGACCTCGGCACTGGATGTATCGGTACAGGCTGAAGTGCTGAACCTGCTGAAAACACTGCGGGAAGAGCGCGGGCTCACTTATTTTCTGGTGACCCACGATTTGCCCGTGGTGTCTTTTCTGTGTGACAACCTGGGTATTCTGCGGCAGGGCGAGTTGGTCGAACTCGCCACCGTTGACCAACTTAAGCAACAGCGGTTCAGCAGCGACTACGGAAACGAGTTGCTGTCGAAAAGTTTTTAATCGCGATAGCCTCTTTACTGACAGGGCTGAATGACCGGCCCCGGGAGACACCATGAATACACAACACTACAGCCGACACCTCGCCACCCTGATGGAGCGTTACGAACGTGCTCTTGTAAATACCGGGTACGACCAGGTGGTGATCAGCGCGGGTAGCCTGGTCATCGTCGCCGAAGACGACCGTGCTTACCCCTATACCCCGCGTGCCTATGCTCAACAGTGGTTACCCTACGACGTCTTGCCCGATACGTTCATCGTCTTCAAGCCCGGTGACAAGCCGCGCCTGCTGTGGCCGGCCCGTCAGGATTTCTGGCATATTTCGCCCACCGAACCGAGTGGCGACTGGACGGGCATGTGGCATCTTCAACCGGCTGAAAGCCTGGACGACTGGCTGCCCCCACTGAGTGGTCGCACCGCCTGGGTTGGCCCGGAGCATCCGGCACTGAGTCAGCATGCTAACGCGGTCGAGCTAAACCCGGCGGCGCTGAGATCTGCGCTGGCCTACGACCGCGCCTATAAAACCGAGTTTGAAGTCGAATGCCTGGCTGAGGCAAACCGGCGTGCGGTAAGTGGGCACCGGGCGGCGCGTGACGCCTTTTTTGCTGGCCAGTCTGAAGCCGGTGTGTATCGCGATTATCTGGCCGCCAGTGGTCAGCTGGAAAGCACCGAACCTTACAGTGGCATCATTGCATTGAACGAATCGGCGGCGACGCTGCATTACGAACGGCGCTCTTTTGAAGTGCCGGCGCAACACCGAACACTGCTGATCGATGCCGGTGCCAAGGTGAATGGCTACGCCAGCGATATTACCCGTACGCACACCACCGATACCGGACGTTTCTCCGCTTTGCTGGCAGGTGTTGATGCGCTGCAGCAGGACATCAACGCAGCCATCAAACCCGGCGTGAAAATGACCGACCTGCATCGTAAAACCCAGGCGGGTGTTGCGCAGCTGCTGCTGGATCACAAGATATGCAATCTCTCGGTCGAGGAACAGCTGAGCAAGAAAATCCCCCAGGCGTTTTACCCGCATGGGTTGGGTCACTTACTGGGTCTGCACGTTCATGACGTCGCCGGGCATCAGCAAACCCCCGAAGGCGAAGTACGTAACGATCCGGAAAACCCCTTCCTGCGGCTGACCCGCACACTGGAAGAGGGCATGGTGATTACCATTGAACCCGGTTTGTATTTTATTCCGATGTTGCTGAACAAACTGATCGAAGCAGAGCCGCAGCACGGGCTGGATCTGGAGCTGATCGAACAGCTTAAACCATACGGTGGCATTCGGATTGAGGACAATGTTGTGGTGACTGCAACCGGCTATAGGAACTTGACGCGAGAGGCATTCGACGCTTAAGCAGGGCGATAAAAACAAGTTCAGGTTTCGGAAGTTGCACAATACGAGCGTCGGGTGCCGGTGGTGCTTCTGTGGGGTAGTCCGCAGCAGGGACGCTGCGGCCTAGGCTCCATGGATGGATTAACGCCGACCCCACAGAAGCACCACCGGTATCCGACGCGGACTACAGCCACCCTATTAATCCGAACTCCGAACCTTGTGTTACCAGGCTACTTCGACAAAGTAGCCTGGTAATGTGGCCCGCCCAGATGTTTTGGGTAGCCCAGGGTTTCAATGGCCAGCACGTCTATATCAGAACCGCGATAGCACAGTCCGGCTTCCCAGCTAATCAGGGCTGCCTCTTCCAGTGAGTTTCTGTCGCCTTCCAATGCTTTCGTACTGTCCTTTAAGGTGCGATAGAGACTGCGTTGCCTGGTCGGAATGATTGTTAACCCGGACGATTTGAACAGGTTGAGCAGGGCTTGTTGTACGACGGGCTGTATTCCGTGATCAATCAGTTCTGCCCACTGGCTATTGGGAATAAGCAGTAATGAAAAGTCGCTGCCCACCTCGGCCTGCTCTGAGTCCGGATCGATAAAGGTGATGGTAACAGGGGTGTCGTCTGATCCCAGCCATACCTTCATGCCCGGCGATCCGGATTCAGACCGCTCCACCAAAGGTTGATCGGCGATGGCTTGAAGCACGGAATGGTCACCGGATATAACGACGCTTGTGATCCTGGCCGGAGCGTCTGCTCCAGGCACCTTGCCGATGGCTTTGCTTGCAAAGAAATGATGGATCAACCCGGCGCGTTGCGGTGAGTTCATGCATTGAAAAAACAGTTCGCGTTCACGCCTCAGACCCTCTGCCAGCGGTAAGGTGCAGCTGGCTTCAAGGGCATCCAGAATGCGAAACGGGGAATAAAGCTCCGGGCATTCATTGAGCAATTGCTGGCGAGTGCGGTCAATGACCTTTTCGTCATCGCGGGCGTTGGGCAGGTCGCCGGTTTTGCGCAATACAATGCGGTCCTCTTTCCACTCTGTGGCAACGGCCAGTGCCGCTTCCTGTGCGGAATCCGCATCGCTGATGGCGTCGATCAGCCCGGCGCTCAGTGCCGTTTGGGCATCGACCAGTTTACCCCGGGTGATCCAGTCGGCAGCCGTTGCCAGTCCGGTCAGTCTGGGCAGGCGCTGGGTGCCACCAGCGCCGGGCAACAGACCCAACTTTACTTCCGGCAGGCCAAGACGGGTGTCATTAAGGGCGACCCGATAGTGGCAGCCCAGCGCCACTTCGAGGCCCCCGCCAAGGGCGACGCCGTGCAGGACGGCAATCACCGCTTTAGTGCTTTGTTCCAACTTCGCGATCACATCCGGAAGGATGGGTGACTGGGGCGGTTTGCCGAATTCTTTAATGTCAGCGCCGGCGATAAACACCTTGCCGCGTCCCATCAGGGCAATCACCTTGATGGACGGGTTTGCTTCGGCCTTGTCCAGTGCATCCAGCAAGCCGGCACGGACGCACTGTGACAGTGCGTTGACCGGTGGGTTATCAATCTCGATCAGGGCCATGTCGCCCTGGCAGCTCAAGTAAACAGTCTGGCTCATTCTAACCCTCTATCGTTGCGCACTGAACGGTGCCGTCGGAATCTGCTGTTTAGGGTGGTCAGCCCGGCATCAATAGTCAATAGAAACAAAATTCCAAACTGCAGAGCGGAACAGTTGACGTGACTGAGCGCCGCCAGCCATTGACAGGAGGAATCAGCGAGGGCTAGGATAACCTCTGCATGCGAAAGTTAATTCCGCACAGCAAAACAAAAACAAGAAGCACTCAGGAGTGAACTATGAGACGTTTTGCGCTACGCCTTGCTGTTGCCGGCCTGCCACTGATTTTTGGTGCGTCCGCCAGCCTGGCATCCGAGGTTGAATTACCCGCTACCATGGCCTGGACGGCCTATGGCACAAATTCCAGTGGTTACGCCCAGGTGGTCGCCATTGGCAACATGCTGCAATCTCAATACGGCACCTCGGTTCGTATTCTGCCGGGCGATAACGATGTATCGCGCATGACTCCGCTGAAAACCGGCCGCGTCGACCTGTGCGCCTGCGGTATTGCCAGTTACTACGGGGCCGAAGGGGTGCTGATGTTCGCCGATCGGGACTGGGGCCCTCAGCCGATTCGTCTGATCACCACGTCCAAGGCGTCTTTCGGTTTATCGATAGCTGTAGCGGGTGATCTGGGTGTTGAAACACCGGCTGACCTGCGAGGCAAGCGGGTGGCCTACATTCGCGGTGACGATGCCCTGAACAAAGGCACTGAGGCCTACCTTGCGTTTGGTGGCCTGACCTGGGATGACGTAGAACGGGTCGACTTTCCAGGCTACGCACGGTCGTTCGACGGGATCATAGCGGGGGATGTTGACGCCTCCTTCACCACCTCGGTGACACCGCCAGCCCAGCAACTGGCCAGCAGCCCCCGGGGCATCAGCTGGCCAGTGCTTGATCCGAACGATACCGAAGGCTGGGAACGCATGAGTGCGGTTGCGCCTTACTTTCAGCCTCATCAGGTAACGGCGGGTGCCGGCGGCGTCAGTGCTGACAATCCGGTTCCAAGTGCCAGCTATCCTTACCCGATTGTCATTGGTAATGAGACGCTGGATGACGATGTGGCTTACAGCCTGATCAAAGCCATGCAGGAAAAGTTTGACACGTATAAGGATTCCGCACCGGGTGCCAATGGCTATGCACTGGACAATCAGAATATGAAGTGGGTAATTCCGTTCCATGAAGGCGTGGTTCGCTATTATCAGGAAATCGGTGTCTGGAACGATGAGCTTCAGGCCCATCAGGATTATCTGGTCAACCGTCAAAACCTGATTCTGGACGCCTGGAATGAGTTCATTGATGATGCCCCAAGTGATAATGATGCGTTTACCGAAGCCTGGATGCAGGCGCGGGCAGACGCATTGAACGCGGCGGGTATGGATCTGGTCTTCGAATAACTGCCTGTCCGGCCAACCAGTCTTCGGCTGGTTGGCTGATCTGTTTTTTTAATGAGTAGATGTTATGACGATTGAGGCTCAGCGTAACCCTGCGCGTCCAGACGAGATAGTGCAGAACGCACCAGATTCAGAAAAGACCATCAGCATTCGTGCATTACCCACGCCTTTGGCATGGTTGCCGGCAGCAATAACCAGCCTGTTGTTATTGATGACGCTGGACTATCTATTCAATTTTGGCTGGTTTCTGTTCGTCTCCAGTCTGGAAACCCAGTTTTATTATTCGGTGGTCACGTTGTTGTTGCCACTGGTCTTTCTGCTGTGGCCAGCAGCGCCCTCGCTGGCGTCAAAGCCCGTGCCCTGGTATGACTATGTGTTGAGCCTGTTGACGCTGGTCACCGGTTCGTATTTTGTCATGCACGCCGAGCCGATTCTGGAGCGTGGCTGGGCGTTTGCCGCACCTGACCTGGCCATCTATTTCAGCTACCTGTTCTGGGTGCTTATTATTGAAGCGGCACGTCGTGCCGGTGGCTGGCCAATTGCGATTATCGCGGCTGTGTTTTCCCTGTATCCGCTGGTTGCTGACGTTATGCCTGGCCCCATTCAGGCGTTCTCAAGCTCGTTGTCGGAAACCGCCATGTACCACACCATGAGCACCGAGAGTGTCATGGGCATTCCTCTGCAAGCGTTTGCCAGTCTGGTGGTTGGCTTTCTGGTGTTTGGCGTTGTGTTGCAGAAAACTGGTGGTGGCGAGTTTTTTATCAACCTGGCGTTCTCGGTTCTGGGCCATGTTAGAGGCGGTCCGGCGAAGGTGTCCATTTTTTCAAGCGGTTTGATGGGCTCGATGAGCGGCAGTGTGATCAGTAATGTTCTGACCACCGGCACCCTGTCCATTCCTGCCATGCGGCGCATCGGCATGAAGCGATCCTTTGCCGCCGGTGTCGAAGCCTGTGCGTCTACCGGTGGCGTGCTTATGCCCCCGGTAATGGGGGCAACCGCCTTTGTCATGGCGATGTTTCTGAACGTACCCTATTCAGCCGTCGTGCTGGCCGCGATTATCCCGTCCGTTTTGTATTTTCTCGGGCTCTTTATTCAAATAGACGCCTACTCGGCCCGCAATGAGCTTGAAGGCTTGCCGAAGGAAGACCTGCCAACCTTGTCGACAACGTTGAAGGAAGGCTGGTATTTCATTTTTGTGTTTGCGCTGTTGATCTGGATGTTGTTAGTGATGCAGCGCGAAGCCGTTGCGCCATTTTATGCAACGGCGCTATTGCTGGTGTTGAATCAGTTTTCGAAAAAACACCGGTGGGGCTGGAAGCAGGCCTATAGGGCCTTGACGGATGGCGCGAAATTATTTGCCGAGTTAACAGCGATCCTGGTCGGTGTTGGCCTGTTGGTAGGGGCCTTGTCGATTACGGGTTTGTCCGGAACCATTGCCAATGACCTGATCTTCCTGGCCGGTGGCAGTGTGTTATTGCTCTTGTTGATGGGTGCACTGACCAGTTTCGTGCTTGGTATTGGCATGACGGTCACGGCTGCCTACATATTTCTGGCCGTTGCCCTGGCCCCGGCACTGACCCGGGGGGCGGGTCTGGATCCGATGGCGGTGCACCTGTTCATTCTCTACTGGGGCATGCTTAGCTTTATCACCCCGCCGGTAGCGCTTGGCGCGTTTGCAGCAGCAACGATTGCTGGCGCGCGTCCGATTGAAACTGGTCTTCAGGCAATGAAACTGGGCAGTGTCATTTACTTTATTCCGTTTCTGTTTGTATTGAACCCGGCGCTGATCATGCAGGGCGGCGTGCTTGAGATTGCTGTTGTATTTGTGCAGGCCGTGGTAGGCATTGTCTTTTTCGCGTCGGCCATGCAAGGGTACATGATTGGCGTTGGCCGATTGGGGTATGGCGTTGCCCGGGAAATTGTCGTTCGTGGCCTGGTGTTGATTGCCGGTCTCGCACTGGCCTTGCCGGGCGGGGGGGATTTGATTCCAGTGACCCAGTGGCAACTGCTGTTGTTAGCCGCGGCCTGCTTGCTACCCGCAATCGGGCTGGCCCGGTGGAGTCAGGTAAAGCACGCGGTCGCTTAGGTGGCCGTATCACTGGGTAGAATGATCGCGCAGCAACTTGGCTGCGCGGTCATCGGTTTAGCCGTGTTTCAATTTATCCTGAATGGTGCTGGCCAGGCGTTTTAAACGCGGGCCCAGCTTTTCAGTCAGTATCTGATGGGTCAACCGGAGTGACGCGCCGCCGCAATTGATGGCCATTACCTCGGAACCGCCTTCAAGAATTAACGGCACGGCAACAGCGCTGATTTCGCGCTCCCAATCGCCTTCGGAAAACACAAAACCATAGCGCTGATAATCATCCAAACTTTTTTTGATCACCCCCTGTGCCGCCTCCCACTGCTTTGGGTCAGCTGTCTTGAGCTGTTCCAGAAATGCTGTGCGACGCGGCTCACTAACGCCACATAACCACGCCCGGCCAATCGCCGTGCTCACTACAGGCAAGCGCGAACCTGCCTCCAGACGCATCACCAGCGGGCCAGTACCCTGACACACTTCCACATAGGTAATGGCATTGCGGTCGACATCGCCCAGTGCAATCGCGCAATCGGTTGAGTTGGCCAGCTCCTGCATATAGGGCCGAGCCAGCTGGCGAATGCCATGACTGGCAAAAAACCGGTAACCCAGCGCCAGCACACCGGGGCCGAGCTGATATTTTTCCAGGTGGCTGTTGTATTTCAGATAACCCAGTTGGGTGAGTGTGTAAGTGAGACGAGACACACTGGGTTTGGGAATACCGGTGCGTTTCGACAGTTCACCATTACCCAGGTAGGTTTCACCCGCTTCAAAGGCGCGCAACAATTCAAGACCGCGTGCCAGGGCGGTGACAAAATTACGATCTTTTTCTTCGGGTTGGTCGTCCAGCATGTGAAGGCATCACTCTTTGGTGGTTAGTTCAAGTTTTAGAGTTGATGGCGATTAGGTGGCATTGGCCCGCAGCGGCGGCCGGGTATACCCCTGTGGGGTCGGCGTAGATCCATCCATGGAGCCTAGGCCGCAACATCCCTGCTGCGGACTACCCCACAGGGGCACACCCGGCAGCCGCTGCTTGTCATCGCAGCAAATTCTGAAACTTGAATGATAAAGACTATAACTTGGCTCATTGGCACATGGTAACCCAGCCAACGTTTGGCGACATCAGCGACAGCGTTCGATGATGACCGCTATACCCTGGCCGACGCCAATACACATGGTTACCAGTGCATATCGTGTTTGTTGTGCTTCCAGTTGTCGCAAGGCCGTCAGCGCCAGTCGCGCACCAGATGCCCCAAGCGGATGACCGATGGCAATGGCACCGCCGTTGGCGTTCAGGCGAGTGTCATCGAAGGCCAATCCCAGCTGTTGCGCGCAGCCCATCACCTGTACCGCAAAGGCTTCGTTGATTTCAATCACGTCCATGTCATTCAGCGTCAAACCGGCCAGTGCCAGTGCCTTGCGGGACGCGGGTACCGGGCCGAGTCCCATGACTCTGGGTTCAACACCGGCTACCGCGCAACTGACAATACGACCCCGGGGTTTGATGCCGGCAATGTTGCCTGCCTGTAGGCTGCCGAGAATCAGTGCCGCCGCGCCATCGTTGATGCCGGAGGCATTCCCCGCAGTAACCACACCATCAGTGAATAAGGGTGGCAGTTTCGCGAGCGTATCAGCAGTGCTCTCTGCGCGCGGGTGTTCATCCCGGGTAACCTGAAGCGCAGGCTTTTTCCGGCCCTGGCTGACTTCCACCTCAAGCAACTCCCCGTCGTAGAAGCCTTGGGCGAGTGCCTGTTGATAGAGCGCCTGGGAGCGGGCCGCAAAGGCATCCGCCTGGTCCCGCGGCAGCCCCATGTCGGCGGCTATGTTATCGGCGGTTTCAGGCATGCTGTCGAGACCAAACTGCTCCTGAATGCGGGGGTTGGCAAAACGGGCACCGATGACGGTGTCATACATCGTCTGGTTGCGGGCAAAGGGGCTTTCGGCTTTGGCCAGAACATAGGGCGCACGGCTCATGCTCTCAACACCTCCGGCAATGTACAGGCCACCTTCTTCGCAACGAATGGCGCGGGAAACATCGATGACGGCTGCCAGGCCGCTGCCACACAACCGGTTGACCGTCTGGCCGGCGACAGAAACGGGTAAGCCGGATAGTAGCCCCGCATGCCGCGCGACGTTGCGGGAGTCCTCACCGGCCTGGTTGGTGCAGCCTGCCACCACCTCTTCAAAGTGGTCGGGGTTAAAGGGGGTACGTTGCACCAGGGTGCTGATCGCCAGGGCGAGCAGGTCGTCTGGCCGCACGCTGGATAATTGTCCGCCAAACCGGCCAAAGGGCGTTCGAATACCGTCGTAAATGTAGGCGTCTTGCATGATGTACCTCGGTCAGTAGGGCGATTAACGTTCTTCCGTTGTCAGTGGCAGGCCAAGCATGGCCCGACGGCGCAGCCAGGGGCTGGGGCGGTAGCGCGGGTCACCCGTGACGCTCGACAGGGTGCACAGTATCCCGAGAATGCGGGCCGGACCGAAGTGGTCGCCCAATGCCAGAGGGCCTTTGGGGTAGCCCAGGCCCAGTTCTACAGCCCGGTTGATGGTGGCCGGTTCTGCAATGCCCTGCTGCGCCATATCGCAGCCGATGTTGACGATGCAGGCGATGATGCGTTGCAAAACGAACCCATTGCTGTCCTTCAGGCGGGTAACAGCGCTGCCATCCTCACTGAACAGCGTCATCGCGGCCCGGGTGAAGCCAGGCTCCGTCGCCGGGCTGGTCATGATACTGCGGCGTTTATCGAGCCCTGCCAGCATATCGATACCCAGGGTACGGTCCGGTGGCAGCCCTTGGCGCAATGCGCAGCCGGTGATGTCTTCACCCCAGGGCGTCACCAGGCACAGTGCCTGAGGGTCCTGAGCTGTGTCAGCCAGTGGCCAGCCAGCCGCTTCGACCAGTGAGGTTAGCAGCGCATGGCTGGGCTCATCCTCCGGGCTGATCCAGACCGGGCAGTATGGGGTGCGTTCAATGGGGGGTTCCTCGGGCATCACTTGCTGCCCATTCTCATAGGTATAAAAACCGGCGTTTGTTTTTCGGCCCAGTAGCCCGGCGCTGACGCGTGGGCGTATCAATTGCGCGGGGCGATAGCGGGGTTCCTGATAGTACTGATGGTAAATGGACTCCATCACGGCACTGGAGACGTCGAGCCCGGTTAGGTCCATCAGGGTGAAGGGGCCCATTCTGAAGCCGCCCTGGTCGGTCATGATGCGGTCAATGTCTGCACAGCTGGCGCTGCCTTCCGACAGAATTCGCAAGGCTTCGGTACCGAAGGCACGCCCGGCATGGTTCACCAGAAACCCCGGCGTGTCGGTGGTGTGTGCTGTGAAGTGTCCGAGCTGCTCGCCGAGTGCCGTCATGCGCTCGGTGACGTCGGGGGCGGTTTTGATGCCCGGAATCACTTCGACGATCTTCATCAGCGGCACCGGGTTGAAGAAATGAAACCCGATCACCTGCTCTGGCCGCTGGCAGCCAGAGGCGATGTCGGTCACCGACAACGATGAGGTATTGGTTGCCAGAATGGTGTCTTCTCCGACCAGACCTTCCAGTTCTGAGAACAGACGTTGTTTGACCTCTACCTTTTCAACAATGGCTTCGATGATGACGTCGCAATCGGCCAGGTTGGCAAGTTCGGCTCCCGGTATAAGGCGGGCCAACAGTCTGTCGTGGTCTGCCTCGGTCAGCTTGTTCTTGCTCACTTTTTTCTGCCAGAGGCCGGAGACGAAGTCGATGGCGGCGGTCGTTGCCCGGGCATTCTGATCGTACAAAATGACCTCAAGCCCGGCTTCAGCCGCTATTTGGGCAATGCCCCGACCCATGGCGCCTGTACCGACGATGCCCAGGCGTTTGAACGTCAGTGACGCTGGCGTCGACCTAGGGTGTTCACTCGACATAATGGAATTTCCTGTGACCTGTGCGTTTTATTGTTATGGCAGACCCGATGGTTGGGTTCCGCTCTGAAAAACTGGATTCTAATGATTGACTGACATCCTAGGCTATGTAAAAGTTTGGCGCAATATATGCGGAAGAAGATACCGCATAGCGGAATAACAAAAATAGCGCGCGGAGATAATCAACCATGATCAGAGATCAGGAAACACTGGACCAAATACTGGGCACGCTGCGAAAGTTCGTGCGTGAGCGGCTGATTCCGAATGAAGCCGTGCTGGCAGAAACGGATCGGGTTCCGGCAGACATCGTCCAGGAGATGAAAGACATTGGCCTGTTTGGACTGGCCATACCGGAAGCCTACGGCGGCCTGGGTCTGACCATGGAAGAGGAAGTCCGGGTCGCGATGGAGATCGGCCAGACATCGCCCGCCTTTCGGTCCATCTTCGGAACCAATAATGGCATCGGTGCCCAGGGCATTCTGATTGACGGCACGGACGAACAAAAAGACTACTACGTGCCCCGGATGGCGACTGGCGAGATCATCAGCGCGTTTTGTCTGACCGAGCCTGAGTCCGGTTCAGATGCAGCGAGCCTGAGAACCACAGCAATTCGCGATGTCGACCACTATGTGTTGAATGGCACCAAACGTTACATCACCAACGGCCCTGAAGCGGATCTGTTCACCGTCATGGCGCGCACCGATCCGTCGAACAAAGGCGCGGGCGGCATCACGGCCTTTGTGGTTGAGGGTAATACCCCGGGTCTTTCCCGCGGGGCGATTGATAAAAAAATGGGCCAGAAAGGCTCTCATACCTGTGACATTATCTTTGAGGACTGTCGGGTACCGGCGGCCAATATCATCGGGCTCAAAGAAGGCCAGGGCTTCAAAACGGCGATGAAAGTACTCGACCGCGGTCGACTGCACATTGCAGCGGTGTGTGTTGGTGTGGCCAACAGGCTGATCGATGAATCGGTTCGGTATGCCATGGAACGAAAGCAGTTCGGGGTTCCGTTGTCCGATCAGCAGCTGGTGCAGGCGATGCTGGCCGACAGCAAAACCGAAACCTACGCCGCCGAGTGCATGGTGCTCGATGGTGCCCGCCGCAAAGATGCGGGCGAGAACGTTTCGACCCTGGCCTCCTGCAGCAAATTGTTTTGCTCGGAAATGGTTGGCCGGGTGGCAGACCGGGCTGTTCAGATTCACGGTGGCGCCGGTTACATGGCGGAATATGCGGTCGAACGCTTCTATCGGGATGTCCGGTTGTTCCGCATCTACGAAGGCACCAGTCAGATACAGCAATTGGTGATTGCGCGAAACATGGTGCGGGATGCCAGCTGATGGACTGGTCGACTCCCCGTCAGGCGCCGGATGAACAGATTTTTGGCCGCTGGGCCAGTGATCTGGTCGCTGAATTGCCCGAACGACTGAGTGCCCGCATCCATGACAACGCCCGGCGCATTCCGCATCAACCTGCCCTGGTCGAAGGGTCGGTGCGCTGGAGTTACCAGCAGTTGTCAGCCGAGATTACCGCGGCGGCTGCCTGGTTGACTGAGCAGAGTATTCGCCCGGGTGACCGGATTATGGTGGTCAGCGAAAATTGCCGGGCACTGGTCGTGCTTTTGCTTGCCGCCACCGAGCTCGACGCCAGCGTTGCGATCGTTAATCCGCGCTTATCCGCCAGCGAAGTGGATGCCATTGCGCTCGATTGTCAGCCCAGACGCTGCTATTACACCGCCAGTGTCTCCACTGAGGCGGCGCAGCACGGACTGCGTCGTAAGGCGGAGATCCATGTTCACGAGAGCCTGGGTGAACTGATGATCAGCCCGGTCGACACGGTTGAAACGGATCCGGTATACCCGGAGGGTCATCGCCAACTGGCTGCACTGATTTATACCTCCGGTACCACCGGACGGCCCAAGGGGGTCATGCTCAGTCACCGGGGCATCCTGTACATAGCATCCATTTCCGGGGGCATGCGTCATCTGACAGAGGGGCAGCGAGTTTATGGTGTACTGCCCATGTCGCACGTGTTCGGTCTGTCGTCGGTCTGCATGGGCTCGTTATACAACGGCGCGTGCCTTTATGTGGTGCCAAAGTTCACACCGGGTGCCGTGTTCGACGCGCTTGAGCACGAAGCGATTACCGTGCTTCAGGGCGTTCCGGCCATGTACGCCAAAATGCTGGAACACCTGCGCACCCGTCAGCAGCCGCTGAAGAAGGACTCGCTGGTCTATATCTCGGCGGGTGGCTCACCGCTCGATAGTGAAACCAAGCAGCGTGTGGAAGCCGTGTTCAATCTTACCTTGCACAACGGATACGGTCTCACCGAGGCAAGCCCGACCATCAGTCAGACCCGGATTGATCAGCACCCACAGGATAATACCGTGGGTGCGGTATTGCCGATGCTTGAGTATCGGATTCAACCACTGGACAGCGATGCTGGCTCCAGGGAGCAAGCGAGTGATGAGGTACCCGGGGAGCTTTGGGTGCGGGGCCCCAACGTCATGTTGGGCTATTACCGTCAGCCAGAAGCCACGGCCGCCTGTCTGACTGCTGATGGCTGGTTGAACACCGGCGATATTGCCCGGGTCGATACTGAGGGGCAGTTGTACATTGTCAGCCGCAGCAAGGAGCTTATTATTCGATCCGGTTTTAATATATATCCGCCGGATATAGAAGCCGTGTTAAACCGACATCCGGCGGTCATCATGTCGGCGGTTGTCGGGCGTCAGGTGGCGGGAAATGAGGAAGTGGTCGCCTATGTTCAGTGCGACCCGGGTACCGTGGTCACTGAGCAGACGCTGCAAGAATTTGTAAGGGACCAGTTGGCCCCCTATAAGCGCCCGGCCAGGATCCATATCATGGAGCAGTTACCAGCGACGGCAACGGGTAAAATCCTGAAAGGCCGACTGCGGGATCTGGCGAATACCGAAGGTGAAGAATGAAGCAACAGCAACCGTATTCCGGCTACCAGGCTTTACTGGGTTGGGTGGTCCGGGAGCAAAAACCGACTCAGGTCACGATTGAATTACCGCTGACGGAGCATCACCTGAACCGCAGTGACCATGTGCATGGAGGCGTTTTGGCCTCACTGCTGGACACGGCAATGAGCTTTGCCGGGCTATACAGTCCCGACCCCAAGGTGGTTCGCAAAGCCGTTACCCTGTCGATGACAACCACTTTCGTCAGCCCCGCACGCGAAGGAACGCTGACCGCCATAGGCCGGGTGCGCGGCGGCGGTCGCAAAACCTTTATGTCGAGTGGCGAGGTATTCGATGACAACGGTACCTTGGTCGCGTTCGGGGAAGGGACCTTTCGCTTGCGTTCCGGCAGCGAAAACGAAACCCCCTGATGAGTGCAGCGAAGTCGCTCACGGCCACAACGCTGACTCGCCTTTAAATCAACAGTAAGCGCGGGTCAGCCAGGCTTCGTGCATAGTCATTGAGAAAGCGGGCTGCGACGGCGCCGTTAATGACGCGATGGTCATAGCTAAGGTCCAGGGGCACCATCGGCGTTGCAACAAATTCTTCGCCATTCCACACCGGTTGGTGTTGCATACGTGTAATGCCCAGAATCGCCACCTCGGGCGGGTTCACGATGGGGCTGAAACCGGTACCGCCTATGCCCCCAAGGTTGGTGATCGTCATGGAGGCACCCCCCATTTCATCCGGACCCAGCTTTCTCGACTTGGCTCGCGTTGCCAGATCGACGATCTCTGCCGCAATCTGCCACAAGCCCTTTTTGTCAGCATCTCGAATGACCGGGACCATCAGACCGTGCTCGGTATCCACGGCGATGCCAATATGAACATAGTTTTTCATATGGAGAATGTCACCGTCTGCACTCAGGGACGCATTGAACTTTGGAAACTTTTTCAGTGAAACGGCCAATGCTTTCACAAAGAAAGGCAGCGTCGTCAGCTTCAGCCCCCGTGCGGTGGATTCGCTGCGATACTGGGCGCGTATGCGTTCGACTTCACTGACATTCACTTCATCGTGATGAGTGACCTGGGGAATCACTGCATTCGCAGCCGTCAGATTGGCAGAGGCAACCCGGTCAATTTTGCTGGTCTTGTGTTCATCAACCGGTCCGAATTGACGGTGATCAACGTTCCAATAGCTGCTATACCCGTTCACAGGCTGCTCCACTGTCTGATTGCCGTTGAGGTCATCCATGGTAAGTTGGGTTCTGCCCAGTCGGTCGGCCAGAGTTTGAAGATCGATCGATAAGCGACGCGCTTGCGCTCGAACGCTTGGTGATGCAACAACAGTTTGCATGCGATAATCCTCTCTCTTTACCAGGTTGCCGAGATGTACTGGGTTTCCATGAATTCCAGCATGCCTTCATGACCGCCCTCGCGGCCGAGGCCGGATTGCTTGCTGCCACCAAACGGAGCCGCCGGGTCACTGACCAGACCCCGGTTCAGGCCGACCATGCCGTAGTCCAGCCGTTCGCACACTTGCAGCGCGCGCTTCATGTTTTCAGAGAACACATAGGCTACCAGGCCATACTCGGTATCGTTTGCCCGTCTAATCACTTCGTCCTGGTCTTCGAATGTTTGAATGGCAACGACCGGCCCAAATATCTCATCGTGCACACAGTCGGCATTTTCCGGCACATTGGACAGCACTGTCGGCGGGAAGAAGAAGCCTTTGCCCGCTAGTCGCTGTCCGCCACATTCGACCTTGGCGCCTTTTGCGACCGCATCGTTGACAAAGCCCACCACCTTCTCAAGTGTACTCAGGTTAACCAGTGCACCGACGTCAACGTCAGGGTCTGCACCATTACCGATTTTTAAGGCAGACATTTTTTGCGTGATGCGTTTAGTGAATTCATCAACGACATCTTTGTGCACGTAAACCCGATTGGCGGCGGTGCAGGCTTCACCAAGGTTGCGCATCTTGGCGAGCATCACGCCTTCAATGGCGGTGTCCATGTCTGCGTCTTCAAACACAATAACCGGAGCATTGCCGCCAAGCTCCATCGCGGGTGTCAGCACCTGATCCGCAGCTGACTTGAGCAGCTTGCGCCCGACTGCCGTTGAACCAGTGAAGGAAACAACACGCACACGGGGGTCGTGCATCATGTGGTCGACAACCTCGCCAGGCTTACTGGTGGGCAAGACATTGACCAGACCCGCGGGTACACCTGCCTCTTCGAGCAGCGGCATCAGTGCCAGCATGGTCAGCGGTGTTTCAGCGGCGGGCTTGATAATGACACCGCAGCCGGCTGCCAGCGCGGGTGCTATTTTCCGGGTGCCCATCGCGGCCGGGTAGTTCCAGGGTGTTACCAGTACGGCTAAACCGGCTGGCTTGTGCTGAACGATGATTCGTGCGCCGGAGGCCGGTGCGTGGGTGATCAGACCGTCTGCACGAACCGCCTCTTCCGCGAACCAGCGAAAGAATTCGGCAGCATAGCGAATTTCGCCCATGGCATCGGTTTTGCCTTTGCCGTTTTCCAGTGTGATCAGGTAGGCGAACTCTTCCAGGCGCGCCTGGATCAGTTCCCAGGCTTTTCGGAGCACTTCAGAGCGCTCACGTGGTGTTCTTGCGGCCCACTCGGCCATGGCCTTTTCGGCCGCATCAAGGGCGGCATCGGCGTCAGCAATTTCAGCTGATGCAACAGATGCCAGCGTTTCTTCCGTTGCCGGGTTAAAAACGTCGAACCGGGCGTTGTCAGAAGCAGGAACAAACTGACCATTGATATAAAGGTCGGTTGGAACCGCGTTGATGAAATCGTTATGTTGTGACATACCAATACCCTACCTTAGAAGAGATGCCGGAGCGGATCTGCTATGCGACCGGCAAAGTTATCGAGTACAACGGCTGCGTCTTTTCCGGCAAGCAGCGAATCAAAACTGGTCAGTGTGAGTATTAATTCATTGCCAGAACTCACGATAGAGATGACGGGAGCCGAGTCGGGTGGCAGTTCGGCCGAGGATATCAGGGTTCCCCGCAGATCATGTACGATCACGTCAGGTTCGCCTTCCGCTGCCACGGTTTTCGACAATTGCGTGTGTGCAGCATAGGTCTCACTGACGCCACGCCTGTCAATTCGTACTGTCGAATGGTCGCCGAGGCTGGCCCCGGCAAACGCAGCAATGACGCTCGCGGCACTGGCCGCTTCAATATTATCGGCAGCCCAGCTCAGGAAGGCGTCGAGTTCAACCGGTGATACCCGTGCCGACAGCCTGGTTACTGCTTCACTGGTCGAGGCCGTTCCTGAGCGCTTGTGTGCCGTTTCATTGGCGTTTTTAAGCGCTTCAAAGTCTCGGGCATGGAAGGGCTGAGGGTGACCTGTGGCGGCGAGCAACGCCAGGTCGAACCCAGCCTGGTGGGCCAGACGCTTCAACTTTGGAGAGGCCAGTACTTTGCCGCCTGATGCAGGCGCAAGCCGCTTACCGGCTTCCGGCTTTTTGGGCGCGGTGGATTTGTCGACGGACGTTGCTGCGTGTTCGGCCGGCGGTTCTTCAGCCGGCGGTTCTTCAGGATTGGCAGTCGTCGCAGGCGATTGGGAATAAGCCCGGTCAACAGGGTCAGCAACCTTGGTTTCACTGATGATGGCGATGGTTTCACCGGTAGGCACGTCATCGCCAGCGGCTGCCAGCCGGGCGGCCAGGTAGCCATCGAGGCCAGCAGGCACCTCAACCACGCTTTTGTCCGTTTCCACTTCGAACAAGATGTCGTCCTGCTTGACTGCGTCACCGGGTTCCTTGTTCCACCCTACCAATACGCCCGAGTCCTGAGACATGCCGAGCACCGGCATGATAACCGCCTTGCCGGTGGGCAGAGACTCGGAGGCGGGTTCCGCTTTAACAGGCCCGGAACCAGCGTCCGGTTCTTTTACCGGCGTATCTGCTGAATCGCTGATGATGGCTATGACCTGGCCAACCGGAACTTCATCCCCGTCGCTGGCACTGATGCCAACCAGGAAACCGCTGGCAGGCGCCTCCACCTCCATGGTGGTTTTGTCGGTTTCCACCTCAAACAGGGTTTCGCCCTGGGTGACCGCCTCACCCTCTGACTTGTGCCAGGCGAGCAGCGTCCCCGTATCCTGTGCCATGCCCAACGCGGGCATGATGATGTCATGCCGCATCGATTAACTCCCCGCTAACCAGCTTTTTGGCCTGCTCGAACACCCGCTCCGGTGTGGGAACGGTAATGTCCTCCAGTGCCGGTGAGAACGGAATGGGTACGTCCATCGCACCCATTCGGGTGGTTGGTGCATCCAGGTGATAAAAGGCCTTTTCATTGATTCGGCTAGCAATTTCAGAGGTTACACCAAAGCTCTGGTGACCTTCGTCCACGACAATGACCCGACCCGTCTTCTTGGCAGACTCAACCAGGGTTTTTTCATCCAGCGGCACAATGGTACGGGGATCGATGACCTCGGCACTGATGCCGACTGCCTGCAGCATCTCGGCAGCTTTCTCGCAGACCTGAACCATTGACGAGGTGCCAATGAGAGTAATGTCTGTGCCTTCGCGTTTAACGCAGGCTTCGCCGAAAGGTATGCTGTACTCTTCTTCAGGCACCTCAGCGGAATCCTGATACATCAGCTTGTCTTCGAAAATAACCACCGGGTTATCATCGCGAATCGCCGTTTTCAGCAGACCCTTGGCTTCATAGGCAGAGGAGGGCATTGCCACTTTTAAACCCGGTATGTGGGCGACAATGGCATGCAGTGACTGCGAGTGTTGTGCTGCCGATCGCCGCGTTGCCCCCATATTGGTGCGCAGCACCAGAGGGACATTCAGTTTTCCACCGGACATGTAGTGAGTTTTAGCCGCCTGGTTGCACAACTGGTCCATGATCAGAAAGATGAAGTCGCCGAACATCAGATCGACCACCGGGCGCATGCCCGTCATGGCGGCACCCACGCCAATACCCATAAACCCGGGCTCGGAAATGGGCGTATCGATAACGCGGTCAGTACCAAACTCTTCTACCAGGCCAGACAGAACCTTAAAAGGCGTACCGGCTTCTGCCACGTCTTCGCCGAGAATGATGACCGACTCGTCGTGGCGCATCTCTTCAGCCAGTGCTTCGTTAACGGCCTTTGATAACGTAATTTTCCGCATACTGTTCTCCTTAGGCTAAGACATGCTTGACATCGGTGTAGACATGCATATCCACCTCCGAGACATCTGGATATGGCGCATTCAGTGCATATTCGACTGCATTCTCGGCATCTTCTGTCACTTCTTTGTGAAGCTCATCCAATGCCTCTTCTGTGGCATATCCGTTCTCAACCAACCAGGCGCGCATGCGAATGATTGGGTCCCGGTTTTCTTTCCAGTCTGCTTCTTCGTCCTTGGCACGATAGTACTCACGGTTAATATCGCCCACATGATGTCCATGGTACCGGTAGGTCATCAGTTCGAGGAAAAAAGGTCCTTCACCTTTGCGAGCTCGGTCGACCAGTTTTTGCGACAGCTCGTTAACGGCTATGACGTCCTGCCCATCAACCTGATACGATTCAATTCCAAAGGCTTCAGCCCGGGCTGTAATTGAGCCGGCTGCAATTTCTTCAGTTTTCGTGTACTCCGAATAGCCATTGTTCTCACAGGCGTAGATGACCGGAAGGTTCCACAGGGCAGCCATGTTCATGACTTCGTACATCAACCCCTGGGCGGTAGCGCCATCGCCGAAGAAACAAACGGCAACATCGCCCGTCTTCTTCAATTTGGAAGTCAGTGCCGCTCCGGTTGCGATACCCATCGAGCCGCCGACAATCGCATTGGCGCCAAGGTTTCCATTGGACTGATCCGCAATGTGCATGGAGCCGCCCTTACCACGGCAATAGCCCTCTTCCTTTCCGAGCAACTCACAAAACATGGCTTTGAAATCGGCGCCTTTGGCGACGCAGTGCCCATGGCCGCGGTGTGTGGATGTGATTTTGTCTGTCGGCAACAGCGCTTCGCAAATACCAACAGCGACGGCCTCTTCCCCGGAGTACATGTGTGTCAGTCCGGGCATTTTTGCCGACAAATAGAGCTGATTCGCGTTATTTTCAAATGTGCGTATACGAACCATCTGGCGAAACATTCTCATCGCTTCGTCCGCACTCAACTTTCTCTTCGAGTTACTCATTGCAAACCTCTGTGGTTGTTCTGGCAGCCCTTTGAAATCGGCCAGCAAGTCCGGCATGGCGAACATTGAGGACAAGTGCATCAAGCCAGGTGGCCGAAGCGCAGCACCGGGTGTTGGCAGGCAGAGAGACGCTCTGCCTGATCAGTAGGTGCTCGGGGTGCTGCGCATCTCGCCGGTTGGCGTTACTGCATGACGATGCCGCCGTCGATCATGATCATCTGGCCGGTCATATAGTCGCTTTCATCCGAGCAGAGGAAAGCCGCGGTGCCAACAACGTCGTCAGGTGTTGAGAGCTTTTTCATCAGAATCATTGTTTTTGCAAGGTGGTCCATTGACTGGCCCTCTTCCTTGAACATGCCGATCTCAACCAGATCCTTGTCCAACTGTTCCCACAGTTCCGTTTTTACAACACCGGGGCCATAGCCGTTGACGGTAATATTGTGTTCCCAGAGCGCCTTGGCACCGCCGGTGGTCAATGCCAGAACGGCATGCTTGGAGCAACCATAGGGAATTACATCAAGAAAGGTGGTGCGGGACAGAATGCTGCCTACGTTGATGATCTTGTAGGGGTGATCTTCCATCGGGCCCTGCTTGATCATCTGCTTTGTAGCCTCCTGCATGCCATACAGCACACCCTTGGTGTTGACGTTCATGATCAGATCCCAGTTCTCATCATCGATGTCCAGGAACATTTTGGGCTTGTTAACCCCTGCATTATTCAGGTAGACGTTGATTGAACCAAAAGCGTCGACGCAAGCCTTAACGGCTGCAGCATGGTCTTCACGCTTGGTGACGTTCATTGACACAGCAACGGCTTTGCCAACACCCGCCTGGTTGATGCTGTCGGCAACCGCCTGAGCGCCGTCAACGTTCAAATCGCCCAGCACCACGTTGGCACCCTGAGCGGCGAAGTACATGGCATTTGCTGCGCCCATGCCCTGAGCAGCGCCGGTTACGACAATGTTTTTTCCAGCCAGTCTTTTAGGATCCATTTTTACTCTCCAGTCTTGTTGTTATTGCCAGTTTTCTATGAGTTTTTGAACACCTTCGTGAGCCCGTGACAGGGCCTCCTCGGGTGTGATCACCCCTCGCAGCATTTCGTGCAATACGACGCCGCAGAATTGAGTAATCGCTCCAAACTCGGGAGTGGGTGGTCTTGGCCATGCCTGCAGTTGGTCCTGCATGGCCAATTGGTCAACTGCATCGAAAATCGGCGAATTAATGCGGATACTGGGATCTTCGCTCGCCGAATACCGTGAGCAGCCACGGCTGCCATTCTTAACATAAAGACTCTGAGCCCGTGCTGAGGTGAACGTTTCAAGCGCGATGGCGGCTTCCTTTATGCGTCGCTCACTCAAGTTGCTGGGAATACCCAAGACAAATCCGCCCAGCGGGGAAATAGGCTTTCTACCGGACCCGGCCGGATGCGGAATAAAGCCTGTGTTGTCCTTTGCCGGCGAGCTTTCGTCATCTTCGAAGTAGGGCGTCATCTGTGAAAAGCTGTAGCTCATAGCAACCTGGCCCTGGGCATAGCTCTTGGTTCGCTCATACCAGGACATATTCAGAATGCCCGGTGGCGAATACTTAAGCAGTTCAAGCAGGAATTTCGCAGCGGACATTCCCGCTTCAGAATCGATCATTGAACGGTATTTACGACTGCCCAAGCCTGCAATCGAGAATTCTTCGCCATCCGTTGCCAAATCAATGATCGGTTGACCAAAATCGGCCATTGCCATCATGAAGGTGTGGCTCAATGCGGTGCCCCGGGCACCATTCCAGCCGATGCCGTAGATCTGTTTTTCGGGCTTGTGTAACTTCCTGGCCGCTGCCAATAGCTCATCAATGGTGGTCGGGGGTTGAATACCTTCCTGTTCGAACAAATCGGTTCGGTACATCAGAACTTCAGATGTTGTCTCTACCGGAATGCCGTAGCAGCGCCCCCCCCAGTGTGATGCGCGCCAGCTGGCGGCGTGAAAGTCAGTTGGGCTGAGTGCATCGATGTCGATCAGTGTATCGAGCGGTAACAGCATGCCCCGTTCGGCAAACTCGCCTATCCATGGGAAGTTGACGGCCACCAGGTCATAACTGCTTTTATCGCGACCTGAATTTTCTACCGCTTCGTCGTAAAGCTTGTCCAAAGAGTAAGAACGATGGTGAATTGGACAACCGACGATGAGTTCAAAGTGCCGTTTCAGGTTGTTCATGATTAAAAAGGTAGGGTCACTGTGAGACAGCATGCGCAGACCACCCGGCAAAGACAGCGGGCTGCTCAACACGTTTAACGGCGGCCCCAAACGTTCGCTGAAGTAATCGCTTCCAAAGAAACGTTCGTCGGGTTCTGCTGACTTTTCAGTCAGGTTAATAGTGGTGTTGACCAGCAGGTGATTGTCCTTGGCCATTTGGATCCAAAGTGACAGCAGCTGATCACTGGGGTGCAGAGTAAAGCTGCGCTCACTCTTGTGGCGGGCTCTTCGATTTATCAGACCCGAATCAACCAGTTCATTCAGTCGTCGTGTAGCGGTCGCATAGGGTACGCCGCTGATGTCAATGAGCAGTGTTGGCGACGTTACTTTCCCCTGGAAATGTCGCCTCAACAGTTCAACACACATGCGCAGGTGAGCATTGGGTTTGAACAGTGAGTGAGCGGACTCGAACGCCAGCATCTGCTCGTCCATGTAGTCAAGAAAGCGCAATACGCCCTCGTCCGGTGCTGCTAACACCGAAATCCGGTCTACCGAGTTGTTGTGCAGTACCGACATACAGACCGCTCCGCGCCTGGTTCAACCGCTCTGTTGGGCAGTTGAGCTCTGCTTAATTCTTGTTAGGGACCTGAATATACTCCGACAACGTAAGTATATTAACCATTATGATATCCAAAATGGACAATACTATATCCAAAATGGATATATTGGGGGGTTTTTCGACAACCGACCGGGGGTATGGTTACCGGGCTGGTTTCTAACTGGGAATGCATTACATGCAGTGCGTCTTGGTAACACAGCAGTAACGCAGCTTGGCAGAACAACAATAACGGAGAGTAACTATGAACACTAAAAAACTACTTACTACCGCAATAGCCGCAACCGTACTGATGGGCCCCGCCCTGGCGGTGGCAGAAGACATGAGAATCGGTATTACCCAGAACAACGTTGGTGTCGACAGCTACCAAACTACCTATGAAAGCGCCTTTATCGCGGCAGCCGAGGCTAACGATAACGTTCGTGCGGTTGTACTTGATGCTGGTGGCGACGTTGCGCGCCAGATTGCTCAGGTTGACTCACTGATCCAACAGGGCGTTGACGCCATTATTATTTGGCCAACCAACGGTGAAGCCGTTATTCCGGCGGTCCGCCGGGCCCACAACGCCGGCATCCCTGTCGTTGTGACCAACTCCAACATTGCAGAGCAAGGCTTTGATTTTATTCGTTCTTTCTCTGGTCCGGATAACGTTACGCAAGGCAGTCGTTCGGCCGAGATCATGTGTGACAAATTTAAGGATATGGGGATCGAGAACGAAGCCAAGGTCGTTCAGATTTCCGGTCAACCTGGCTATACCACTGCCATTGAACGTGCGGCCGGTTTTGAAGATCGCCTGCCTGAAGTCTGCCCCAATGTAGAGCTGGTGGAAACGCAGCCCGGCGACTGGAACCGGGAGCGGTCACAGCAGGTTATGGAAGCCTTCCTGACCAAGTACGATGACATCGACGGCGTCTATTCAGGCGACGACAACATGGGTGTGGGTGCACTGAACGCTGCCCGTTCTGCAGGTCGTGAAGGGATCGTTTTCGTCGGCGCCACCAATTTCTCGGTAGGCTACGATGCAATGGCTGAAGGCGAGTACTGGGGTTCAATCTACCAGTCTCCGGTCGACGATGCCGAAGCTGCGCTGCAGACCGCCATTGATATTCTGGAAGGCAAAGAAGTTCCTTTCCTGAACTACTTCGATACGCCGAAAATCACCCAGGATAACATGGACGAGTTTACCCGGCCGGTTTTCTAAGGCTGGCTTGGTTTAGGGCGCTTGAAAGTGCTTTAAAACTCTATAGTTGTTAGGCCCCATGTCGTTCCATCGAACGTATGGGGCCCTCTCTAACCCGAATAAAAACAAAACGGTTTCAGGGATACCCTCATGGCAAATACAGCCAGACAAAAAATTCTGACAGTGGTCGGAAATCATGGCATTCTCATTGCGTTTGTAATGTTCATGCTGGTTTTCGCACTTGCGAGCCCGAAATTCCTATCGTTTGAAAACCTGCAAAGCGTCGTCAGGTCGTCTGCGATTTTAGGAGTGATGGCGCTCGGCGTTACCTTTGTCGTCATCAGCGGGAATCTGGATTTGTCCGTCGGTTCCATGATGTCGTTTTCCACCATCGTTGTGCTGGATCTGCACGACAAGCTGGGTCCAACCCTGGCAATTCCTACCATGTACTTAATGACCCTCGGTCTTGGGGGGACCATCGGTTTCCTGGTCGGCTACTTAAAACTGAACTCCCTGATTGTAACCCTTGGTATGTTATCGGCCATCCATGGCCTGACACTGACATATTCAGGTGGCAAGAACATGGATATTGATGATAAGTCAGGAACCTGGTTCAGCTTCTTTGGGCAGGGAGAGATTCTTGGTCTACCTGTTCCGATCATCCTGTTTATTGCACTTGCGGCATTTCTCGGCATTTTGCTTGCAAAAACTCCGTTTGGACGAAAAGTTTATGCGGTTGGTGGCAATGCGACAGCCGCATCTTTTTCGGGCATACCCAGAGCACGCACGGTATTCAACTGCTATCTCATTTCAGCGTTTTGCGTTGCCACCGCGGGTCTGCTTCAAGCCAGTCGCTCAATGGGCAGTCAGAATACGGTGGGTCAGGGGCTTGAGCTTGAAGTGCTTGCAGCCGTCATTCTTGGAGGTGCGTCTCTGCTGGGTGGTTCCGGCACCATTCTAAAGACGGTGATTGGCGTATTGATCCTGGGGTTCATTCAAAATGGACTCCTGCTGATTGGATGGCCTTTCTACATCCAATATGTCATCACGTGGATCATTATCATCCTGGCGGTGTGGCTCGATATCTCAGTCAAGCGTGGCAAGTTCTGGGCCACGGTATAGGAGCGGGTAATGAATTCTGATTTTATTAAACGCAGTATCAGTGCCAGTGCCATTTGGCTGTTTATTGTTTTTGAACTGATTTTCTTCACCATTGCGGGCAAATATCTGTCGTTAAGCAGTGGCGGGTTCATGGATGCCAGCAACATGCTGTTGCTGCTCAAACAATCTGCACCCATTGGTATTATCGCAGTCGGCATGACCTTGATTATGGTGAATGGAAACATCGATTTGAGTGTTGGTGCCGTCTTTGCCATTGCGGGCATCATATTACTCGACAGTCTTTCCTGGGGAATCTTCTCCGGTCTGGGAGACTGGGTCATCGTGGCGAGCTGCCTGGTGGCGTTGGCAGCCGGCACACTTTTGGGTGCGCTGAACGGGTTAATCGTCTGGAGGACAGGCGTCGATGCCTTTATCGTTACCCTGGGTTCCATGCTGGGCTATCGCGGGCTCGTGTTCATGTTCAATGGCGAAAACCCAACGTCAAACCTCAACTGGACGCTGGTTGATATTGCCGAGGCACGGTTCCTTGGAATACACACAGCCACCTGGGTGTTTGGGCTGACCGTCCTGGTTGTTTGGCTGATCACCCGTTACACGGTTCATGGGCGCAATGCCTATGCCATCGGCGACAACCGCAACGCGGCGGTCAATGCTGGTATTCGGGTTGGCCCGCACATGCTGATCAATTTTGCGCTGATCGGGTTTCTTGCGGCACTGTCTGCGGTTGTTTTCTACGCCGAGTCGGGGTCCGTAAACCCCAACGACGGCATGCTGTATGAACTATGGGTTATCACCGCTGTGGTGTTGGGCGGTACCAAGCTGGCAGGCGGATCGGGTTCAATTATTGGTACTCTGGGAGGGGTTATTGCTATCCAGTTGTTGCGCACCGGTCTGGGCTACATCGGTGCTGACACCTCAACAGTAAACCTGGTTATCGGCCTAATCCTGATTGTGGTTCTGTTTATTGATCGCCAGCTCAACGTGAAGGGTGCACAGGAGTTAAAAGTATGACTCAGTCAACGCCAGCCCTGCGTCTGGAGGGCATTGTCAAAGAATTTCCGGGTGTAAAGGCGCTCGATAACGTATCGCTATCGGTGATGGCGGGTGAAGTACACGCGCTGATGGGCGAGAACGGTGCCGGTAAATCAACACTAATGAAGGTGCTCGGTGGAATTTATCAACCCGATGCCGGAACGATATTCGTTGCAGAAACGCCGGTTGTAATGTCGAACCCGCTCGATGCCAAAAAGAAGGGTATTGTTTTTATCCATCAGGAACTGAGCCTTGCTGAAGAACTTTCGGTGGCAGAAAACGTCTATCTGGGCGAGCTGCCGACAAAGTCAATGGGTCGGGTTGACTGGAAAACGCTTTTTGAAAAGACCGACGGGATTCTAACGCGCCTGAAGGTGAACTTCGATGCACGGACCCGGGTGGGTGATCTCTCTATTGCCAACCAGCAGATGGTTGAAATCGCGCGAGCGCTGACCGTTGATGCCAAAGCGGTAATTTTCGATGAGCCGACGGCGTCACTGACCGATGCCGAGAAGCTGGTTTTGTTTGAAGTGATTGCAGACTTGAAGAGCCAGGGTGTTGGTATTGTTTATATATCGCACCGTATGGAAGAAATTTTCAAGATAACCGATCGGGTCAGCGTGCTTCGCGACGGCCAGTATCAGGATTCCGTGTTGACGAAGGACACCACTGAGGAAGCCATTACCCGAATGATGATTGGCCGAAATCTCGACTTGTCCCGTGCTCCTGTAAATCATGATCTGGGTGATATTGCTATTGAGGTTAAAGACCTCAGTTGTGGAGCTTCTTTCCATAACGTTAGCTTTCAGGTTCGGTGTGGCGAAGTTCTGGGGTTTTATGGCCTGGTGGGCGCAGGCAGAACGGAAATAGCAGAAACCCTGTTTGGGCTGAGGCAACCCAGTTCAGGCACGATCTTGCTGGATGGCAAGGAGATTGTCATCAACTCGCCTGCTACCGCGATCAGGGAGGGCATCTCTCTGGTGCCTGAAGATCGTAAAACGCAAGGCCTGGTGCTTGGCATGAATTGCCGGGACAACATGACATTGCCACAGATCGATGACATGAAAGCAGGCCCTTTTGTATCCGATGGTGCAGAGGTAGCACTGTTCGACCTGTATCGTGACAGGTTGGATATTCGCACGCCGGGCTGGCGACAAACCGTGGGCAATCTTTCCGGTGGTAACCAGCAGAAGATCGTAATTGGCAAGTGGTTGTCGATGCATCCGAAAGTACTCATCGTTGATGAGCCCACACGAGGCATTGACGTCGGCTCAAAGTCTGAGATTCACAAGTTGATACGGGAGCTTGCGGCAAGCGGTTATGCCGTCATCGTGATCAGCTCTGAAATGCCAGAAGTATTGCATGTTGCCGATCGAATTGTGGCCATGTACTCAGGCGAAATTATCAAGACTTTTACATCAGAAGACGTAACCGAAGACAATCTGATCCAGGCAATTTCCGGGATCACCCCAAAATAACCAAAGAAACTGAGGTGGGCTGCCGTGGTAGGGCAAGGCAAAACACCGTGGGTGAGAGGTATATCATGAGTAATAACATTATTGTAGAACCAAGCATCATTGACGCTGACGCACTCAATCCACGCTGGGATTGGAGTCGTCCCATACCGGCCCCCGGGCGCATGAACGTTGATTTTGAAGAACGGGTCGACTTCAGACGGTTGCACAAGTACCGCGTTGCCCGTGCCAGACAGGCACTCCGAGAATCTGATCTGGGCGCCATGCTGTGTTTTGATAACAACAACATACGCTACCTGACCAGCAGTGTGATCGGCGAGTGGTCCCGCGATAAGATTTGCCGCTATGCGCTGTTCACCGGTAATTCAGATCCATACCTGTGGGATTTTGGCAGTGCAGCAGCGCATCACCGCTTGAATAACCCCTGGTTCGATAACGACCACTGGCGAGCGGGCATGCTGGGTTTGCGGGGTTCTGTAGCCGAAGAAGCCGGACTGTTTGAAAATGCCGCAAAAGAAATTCGCGACATACTGCAGTCCGAAGGTGTTGCCGATATGCCCATCGGGGTCGATGTCTGCGAACCGCCCATGTTGTTCGCGTTGCAAAAGCAAGGGCTCGATGTTCGGGATGTGCAGCAAGTGATGCTGAACGCACGTCAGATCAAGAGCATGGACGAGATTATCCTGCTCAACCAGTCTGCTTCGATGGTTGATGGGTGCTACCAGTTAATTGCGGATAATCTTAAGCCTGGCAAGAGAGAAAACGAGCTTGTAGCCATTGCCAACAAGTTCCTCTATGACAATGGGTCGGACGATGTAGAGGCGATCAACGCTGTATCAGGGGAGCGTTGCAGCCCACACCCTCACAACTTTACTGATCGCATGTATCGTCCGGGCGATCAGGCTTTTTTTGACATTATTCAGTCTTACATGGGTTATCGCACCTGTTATTACCGAACGTTGAACGTGGGTAGCAAAACACCGGCGCAGGTCGATGCTTATCGGAAAGCCCGGGAGTGGATTGATGCGGCCATCAACCTGGTCAGGCCGGGAATGACCACCGACAAAATCGCCGCAGTATGGCCGGCGGCAACTGAGTTTGGCTTTCAGAGCGAAATGGAAGCCTTTGGTTTGCAGTTCGGCCATGGGCTCGGTCTTGCGCTCCATGAGCGTCCGATCATTAGCCGGCTGGTGTCTTTTGAGAATCCGTTCGAACTGCAGGAAGGTATGGTATTTGCGCTTGAGACCTATTGCCCTGCCGCCGATGGCAATGGCGCAGCACGCATCGAAGAAGAAGTTGTTGTGACCGCTGATGGCTGTCGGGTAATAACCCTGTTCCCAGCCCAGGACCTGTTCGTGGCGAACCCCTATTAAGTGTCGGAATTGAGGAAACACCATGCCTACTTATACCTATCGGGCAACAGAGTCCGGGGAGATCTATGAAATCTCCCACAGCATTCATGAAGCAACCCTTACACAGCACCCGGACACGGGCGAGTCACTGGAGCGCGTGATACTGGGCGCACCAGCGTTACACATGAAAGGGCTGAAGAAACACGTCCAGGTTAATTACAAAAGCGCGGCTGCGACGGCCTGTGGCTGTGCCTCCAACGTTGCGCTCGCGCAGCAGATGTATAGCAACAGTCGGGAAACACCGGCCTATGGTTCGGTCAGCAGCAGACGCACGGTTCACGGCGGGGTCACCACCGGTCCAATTGGTGGGCTTAGCCACAGCCACAGCCACAGCCACGGAGGAGGCTGCGGGCATAACCATGCTTCAGGCGGGAGCTGCGGTCACAAGCATTAGCGATACGCTCATGGAACTCTGTCACTGAGAAGTGCAGTCACAAAGGTTCAAAACCATGCTCTGGGCTTGATAGCAAACTGAGCAGTGACAGAAGATTCCACATGAACCACTGGCCATAATAATAAACAGGAGGCCGTGATGGTTGCCAATTCCCCTGGAATGACCAGGGTCACAGTGTTCAAGCGATACCTCCGCCTTCCCCGGCTGACGCTGGTTACCCGCCTGAGTGTCGGCTTCGGGTTAGTTGGTATTGGCGTGCTGTGCATGCTCGTGGTGAGTCTGTTCAGTTTGCAACAGTCCAGCCAGGGTGTCAGTACCCTGGTGACTGATGCATTGCCGGTGAAGGAAGCGCTGGCGGATGCCAGGCTGACATTGAAAGACATCAGTACTGGCGCAGCTGAGCACTATAACGCGCGGCAACCGGATGTCATGGCGACCATTCGTGCCAGAGTCGAGTCAGACATCCAGTCGTTCAATGAGATGACTGACAGGCTGGCGATCGACTTTCCCATATTGAGTCAGTCGCCTGAGCTTAAAGCGCAGTTAATGCAGTCAGTGGAACAGGCGCATGAGCAGTTCGAGCGGGTAGCGTTGAACATGAACACCCACGAGCGTTCCCTTGAAGCCGAAACCCGAATTACCGAAGTCAGAGGGGAAATAGACCAGTTGCGTGCCGAAGCCGGCCCGGCATTTGACACCAACCTCGCTCGAATGGAAGAACCCGAGGCAGTAACCCTTGCCTTTCGGCTGCAGAGGCTGTTCGATACCGTCAGTCTGCTCGCAATCAATGCTTCCCTGGCTGACAGTCTGGCTGTGATCGAGTCAGCTCAGGCCGAACTCAGAGACAGCCTGGATGCGGTTGCCACCCTGACGTTTGATATTTTCGATCAGGTCGATGCTGACCCTGCCTTTGCTGACTACAACGACGCAATCGACCCCTTGTTTGATCAGGTAAACAGCCTGGCGACTGCCAACGATGGACTGATTGCCCGGCAAACCAACCTCTTTGTGGATATACGCTCCGAATTGCCCGGGAAGATTGAGGCCGTTCAGGCCAGTCTTGCCGATACCGGCGGCAACCTTCAGGCACTGTCACAGCAAGTCGATACCGCAGTAACGGGCATCAGTGAGGCGGCGCTGGATCAGGTAACGGTTGGTCGCTACATCGTCATCGTGGCTACGATCGTCATACTGCTGTTGTGTCTGACGGTCTCCTGGGTTGTGGTGCGCAGTGTGCGCCGTCCCATACACAGGCTCAGCCGGTATATGAAACAGGTGGGTAACGGTGATTTCAGCACCAGGGTGGGTAACTATCCCAACGATGAAATAGGCGAGATCTTTCAGTCGACCGAGCAACTGGTCGACAAAACAAGAGAGATGATCGCCAGAATCGCTGACCTGAACCGCGATATCAACACTATTTCTACCGATTCGGCCGAAGCAACCAAATCGGTAAGGTCGCGCCTGAACACTCAAAGTGAAGATCTCAATTCGGTGGCCGCAGCGGTCACTGAAATGGCGGCCAGTGTTCGTGAGGTGGCACAGAATACCAGGCAGGCTGCAGGTGAAATGGTACAAAGCGAGGAGCGGGCTCATGATATAGAAACGGCCGTCAGAGCCGCCGTTGATTCGAATCAAAAACTGACCGTTTCCATGCAGGAAGCGACCGGTGTTATAGAAACGCTTGATGGCGAAGTAGCTGGCATAGACCAGATTCTCGACGTAATCAGAAACATCACCGAGCAGACCAATCTACTGGCACTCAATGCAGCCATTGAGGCAGCTCGTGCAGGCGAGCAGGGTAGAGGGTTTGCGGTTGTTGCCGATGAAGTTCGTACCTTGGCCAGTCGTACCCAAACCTACACTCAGGAAATTGCGGAAAAGATAGACAGTGTGATGGCAGGGTCCCGGGAAGCGGTGGCGTCTATCTCTACCAGCGTAAAAGATGCAAATGACATCTCGGGGCGCGTCGGTCATGTGCAAGAGGCATTCAACGATTACCTCTCCTACATTGCCCGTGTAAGCGAACTCAACGAGCAAGTTTCAGTGGCTACGGATGAACAACAGGCCGTCTCGGAAGACATCACAAAACGCACCAATACCATCAGTGACAATGGTGCCGTCGTAGCTGCGGACTTTGAGTCGACCGCTCAAAGAGCTACCGAGCTTAATGAAATCGCCGATCAACTTGACCAGGCGATAAAACGATTCCAGTTATAGTCTGGAGGTAGATATGACGTTTACTGCAGAATTGAAGTACCCGATGGTGTGTGCCGCTCTGGTAGCCTGGTGCAGTTCTTTATCCGCTGCCGAACTCAGGGTTATGAAAGAGGACTATGGTCAGTTTCACTATAATACTGATCTGCAGAGTCAGGCCGTAGCCATTGACCTGGAAGACGAGACAACACAGCGAGTCCGACAGATACTGGATCGGGTAGGCGTTGACTACAGCATCCAGATGCGGACCTGGCCGATTTCCTACCGGCGTGCATCCGAGAGGCCAGGGTATGGCATCTTTCCACTGGAACGGAATGACGACCTGGAGAGCACCTTCGAGTTCGTAGGGCCTGTGGCAGAGTATCAGTGGGTGGTTTACCTCCGCGCGAGCAGTGATCGGGAGGTCAGCAGCCTGGAAGATTTACAAGACATGAGAGTGGGTGGGTATCAGAACTCCCCCATAACTGAGTATCTGACAGAACAAGGTGTTGAGGTCGAGGAATTGCCCTACGATGCACTAAACCTAAAAAAACTGACCCTGGGCTACATCGATGCCTGGGTCACCTATAACGTCAACGCCGAGAGCATTGCCCGCCAGGCGGGCTACCCAATGCCCAGAACGGCCTGGGTGGTGAAGACAGTCGATGTTTATCTGGGCATCAACAAAGAAAGTGAGGCTGAGTTACTGATGTCGCTGGGCGAGGCATCTCAGGGGTTTTAACCGGTCCGGGTGGTGCACCTGTCATTGGCTGTAAACTCCTTTAAATTCCTGCTAGAAAGCAGTCTGGATTCCTATCTCGGATAGTGACTTCAATACCTGATCCAACTCAGGAGTCTTGGGAGGTCTGAGTTGGTTACCGATAAGCTATTGCTCGCGTAGAGCCTCAAGTTCATTAAGACACCTGAGGCTCTCAGCAACATCAGTACAGTTTCTTCTGAGGCGGCCCTGAGAATTTAAGTTCGCCAACATTCTTCATGTCGACTTCTACAATTGCCGGGCCGGCTGTATTGACGGCTTCTGTCATGATGGGTGAAAACTCATCTGCGTGACTTGCTTTCCAGTAGGGTAGTTGCATTGCTTCAGCGATTTTTCCGAAGTCTGGCGTATGGAGTTCGTTAAAATATTGCCGACCCTCGAAGTATTTGGTCTGGATGCCGCGCATGACGCCGTATCCGCCATCGTTCATGATCAGCAGCACCATGTCGGCTTGTTCCTGAGCCAGGGTGGCTATTTCGCCGAGACCGAGAGCAAGCCCTCCATCGCCGACCAGTGTCACAACCTTTCGGTCAGGCTGAGCTACAGCGCAGCCAATGCCCATGGCCAGCCCCATGCCGATGGCACCGGCCAGTGAATGGATATTGCCCAGAGGCGTTTCGGCAGGCAGCAGCCGTGCACCCCAGGTGCTTCCCGAGACAGTAATGTCCCGGACAAACAAGCCGTTGGCGGGTAGCGCTTTGTGCACTGCATCCGACAGCCGGGCGTAGGCTCCTACCTGAATGCGCAGTGCTTCCTCCGAGCTTTGCACGGCACTCGCGATGTCAGCATCGAAGGTAGTGTCTGCTTGCCAGTTGCCCTCAAGTGCGTCGGCCAGTCTGGTTAAAGCATTGTTGCAGTCACCGCAGAAGAAGCTGTCAATGTCATAGTTGCGCTGATTAGCGGCCGGGTTGATGTCGATTTGCAGCAGCGGACGGGGCAATGCCAATGAGTAGGTCAGCGTTTCATTGCTGCGCAAGCGTGAGCCCGCTACGAGCATCAGGTCGCAGTTGCCAAGCAGGGCCTGAACGGGTTCGGCATTGTGAAATGCGCGCAAGCTACGTGGATGGCTGTCTGGAAGTATGCCACGGCCATGAGTGGTTGATAGAACCGCAACACCAAGATCTGCCAGTCGGCGAACGGCCACACCCGCGTCCAAGGCGCCACCGCCGACCCAGAGCACTGGGCGACGCGCTGAACGTATTGCATTCACCAGTTCAGCGATAGATTCTTCAGCCAGGTTGGTCATTGGCGTTGCCGCGGGCGGTGTGGTGTCGCGCCATTCGACTTGCGCAGCTTGAATGTCGATTGGAATTTCAATGCTGACCGGGCCGCAAGGTGCTGTCGTCGCATCCTGAATGGCTCTATGCAGCATCGGTACCGCCTGCTCAGGTGTGCAGACGCGGTAGGCCTGTTTGGAACTGGCCCGCAAAAACCCCATTTGATCGCGCGCCTCATGAATGAAGCCGGCATCTCTGTCCAGATAGGCCTTTTCAACCTGGCCAGTAATATGAACCATAGGCGTACCGGCGTTCATGGCTTCCAGTAAAGCGCCGACCGCATTGCCAGCGCCAGCGCCGGTGCTGGTCAACGCAACGCCAAGTGAACCGACTCTGGTATGGGCGTCAGCCATGGTGACGGCGCCTGCCTCGCCGCGGGCGGGAACAAAGCGAATTCGGTCACGTTGCCCCAGCGCATCGGCGATGGGTAGGTTGTGGATGGAGATCACGCCGTAAACGGCGGTGACCGAGTAGACTTCAAGGGTCCGGGCGATGGCTTCACCCACTGTAATTGTGCTCATACGATGTCCTCTGAAACAGGGAGTGTTGTTATTGGCTCCAGCCCATGGGTGTCGAGTCCAACCCCAGGTAGATGCTTTTTTGTTGCATGTAGGCCTGTATACCCTGTCGGCCTTTTTCGCGGCCGAGACCACTTTCTTTGTAACCACCAAACGGGGTTGAAATCGCAAACTTTTTGTAGGTGTTGATCCAGATGGTTCCGGCCTCCAGTTGACGCGCGAGGGTCAGGGCCTGACGATAATCCTGTGTCCAGATGCCGGCTGCCAGACCATAAACGCTGTCGTTGGCCTGACGGACCAGGTCGGCTTCATCCTTGTATTTCAGAGCGACCAGTACCGGCCCGAAGATTTCTTCGCGGCAAACCTGGCTACTGGCCGGCAAGCCTTCAATAATGGTAGGCAAGTAATAGCTACCGCCAGCCAGGTCAGGATCGTCGGGTGCCCGGCCTCCAAACAGCACGTTGCCGCCTTCTTGCCTTGCCTGATCAACATACGCAGCGACGCTGTCACGGTGGGCTGCGTTGATAAGCGGTCCAATATGAATGCCATCGGTCTCTGGATGGCCTACACGCAGACCCGCAGTAATTTCTACCAGTCGAGCCATTATCGCTTCGTACTGACGCTCGTGTATAAATAGCCGGGAACCGGCAATACACGCCTGGCCGCCCGAGCTGAAGATGCCATAGGCAATACCACGTACTGCCTGTTCCACGTCCGCACTCTCGCAGACAATGCTCGGAGACTTGCCACCCAGTTCCAGGGAAGTACCAATTAGCTTGTCGGCTGCGATGTGGGCCAAATGGCGACCGGTTGAGGTGCCACCGGTAAAGGAAATCTTGCGAACTTTCGGATGTCGTACCAATGCCTCACCGATGACACTGCCGCGCCCGGGCAGTACGCTCAGTAGGCCTTTTGGCAAACCGGCTTGCTCAAACAACTCAGCCAGTTTAAGCGCCATCAACGGCGTAGCCTCTGCGGGCTTCAAAACCACCGCATTACCACCGGCCAGGGCTGGAGCCACCTTTTGCATATCGCTGGCAATGGGTGAATTCCAGGGCGTGATTGCAGCGATGACACCCAGGGGTTCGTACTCACTGAAGGTCATGAATTCGGTGCTTCGCCGGGTCGGCAATTCGCCTTCCAGTGTTTCGCAAGCAGCGGCCATATAACGTGCTGTGCCGGCGGCACTGGCGACCAGGGCGCGCGTTTCCGCCAGTGGCTTGCCGTTGTCGCGGGTTTGCAGACGGGCGAGTGCATCCAGCTGTTGCATGATCAGGTCACTGACCCGGTATAACACTTCAGCCCGCTGGTGTGGCAGTCGTTGTGCCCAGTCCGGGTCGCGCCAGGCGGCATCGGCGGCGGTGACGGCGTCTTCGACGTCTTCAAGGCTTGCTGCTCGCAGCTCGGCATTGATCGAGTCGTCTGCCGGAAACCGGGAAACGATGACGTCGCCCCGGCCTTCGCGCCAGTGGCCACCAATGTAGATTGGATGTGACATGTCCGTTCTCCGTCAGGTCGGTTTAAAGGGTTACAGGACCACGGGGTCGAGTAATTGCCGGCAGGCACGCACAACAGACAGTGCAGCCAGCATGGAGGTTTTTGGATTGCTGGCGAGCGGATTGCCATGCATTTCCACCTGAAATTCGCCAAACTCGCCGACCGCATGTATGCGGTGAGTGTTGCATTGGGTATCCGGGTCTACCATCAATCGGACGCGAGTAGCATCCATGCCGAGACCACAGAGCGCGATGGTCGCTGCCACATTGGCATTGGCCGGGAACTGATGTGCGGCCTCGCCCGCGCTGCCTTCAAAAAACGCCGTCGCCTCGGTGACCGCATCCAGATCGATCATCGACTCGGCCGGCGACCCCTTCCAGCTTTTCGGCGCTTTGCGGGCTTCGTAGGTAACGGACGTCAGTCCGCCTTCGCGGGCTGATGCGAGACCGTCCATACCAGCGACGGCGCCCGAGAGAATCTGCATCCGGCCGCCCCCGTGTACAGCCGCCTGGCGCAACCGTTGATACAAGGCCGGGTCGGCCAGAGCACCGATGGAAACCACGGCCAGGGTCCAGCCGCGGTTTAATACCGACTCGCCGTGCGCAGCGAGCCCGGGGTGGCCGGCGCATTCAACAACCAATGAAGGCTCGGCGTCGCATTGGTCGATGCGACTTAAAATTTTTGTGTTGCTAGGTAATTCGGACGTGGCTTTTTCTATGTCCACCTCTGGAAGTACTAGCCAACCCAGGGACAGGCCCTCAGGCAGCAGGCGGTGAACTTCCCGCCCCATAGCTCCGTAGCCAATCATCATGATGCGTTGTGTCATCGTGCGGGTTCTCCTATATGTGCCTGTTAAACCCGCCGGAAACATCCAGCGCGGCGCCCGTGGTAAATGAAGCCATCGGCGAGGCCAGGAATACCAGCGCCCGCGCTGGTTCTTCCGGTTTGCCGAGACGTTTCATGGGAACACCGCGTTCAGTGGCGATGCCTGCGGTCCACTTTTCCCAACTCAGACTGCGATCGCCGCGCCGTTCAAACCGTCGACGCCATTGGCCGGACTCAACGACACCCAGTAGAATCGAGTTAACGCGAATACCCTCAGAGACCAGTTGATCTGCTAAGGAGTGAGTCATGTTCAACAATGCGGCTCTGGCGGCGGAGGTCGCGATCATATGCGGCTCGGGTTGAACGGCCAGCAGAGAATTGACGCAGGTCAGTGAACCAATGTCGGATGCCGCAAGCTGGTCCCGAAATGCATTCAGTGGGTTGATTACTCCGAACAATTTAAGGTTGGCTTCAGATAGCCAGGCGTCACTGGGTGTGTCGTCGAAACGAGCTACAAAGCCCTGGCCTGCATTGGCAATAAGCATGTCGACCGGGCCGAGCGATGAAACAACATCCGCCGCAAACTGCTTGCAGGAATCAGCATCGAGCACATCGCATTGCAAGGCGACGACGTCCGCGTCGGGAAACTCATGTTTGAGTTGATCGTGTGCAGTGTTCAGGCGTTCTTCATTGCGTCCACAAAAAGCCACTTTTGCACCCTGTGACAACAACAGACGAACGGTCTCAAGACCGATTCCAGATGAGCCACCGGTAACAACCGCGACGCGCTGTTCAATCATAAAACTCATGGTTGGTGCTCCATTTCAAGGTTGGCATGATCAGCAAGGTCAATCAGTTCCCGGGCAAAAGCCTCGGGCGCGTCGAGGTAGCTGGCATGCCCGGCACAGGCGATGCTCCGGTAAGGGAGAGAGAGCTCTGTAGCCAGTGCCTGTGAGGTCTCAGGGGGTGTAATGGTGTCCTGATCGCCACATAGAATGCGTGCCGGCAGGCTTGTGTTTAGGGGCCACCAGTCTGCCAGGTCGTCATTTGCCAGTAGCCAGCTTGCTGCTTTGAATCCGTCAATGTTCAATCGGCGCATGCCCGCCTGGACCCGCTTCACAGCTGATGGTTCCGGCTCAGAGCGCAGCAGGCGAGGAGCCCTTTTTATTGCAAAGGCGTCGGCGCCCAGTTCAATCAGCGCGGGCCAACGGCTGCGATATACCTGGTCACGTACGTCTTCAGGTTGATGTTTGTAGCCACGCGCCGGATCTGCCAGCACGACGCTTGCAAGGAGTACCTGGTGACGAGCAACCATGGCACTGGCGATCAGGGCACCGAGCGAGTGGCCTACGAGCATTACATTGTCGACGTTCAGGGCGACGAGCCAGTCGTTCAATCGATCGGCATAGTCAGCAGCAGACGGATGATCCATTCTGAGGGCATCGCTTTTGCCATACCCCGGGGCATCCCAGGCAAGCAGCCGGAAGCCGGGTAGGTGATGCGCTAGCGGCTCCCAGGAAAGTGCCCCTGAACTGATGCCATGTAGCAGCACTATAGTGGGCGCGCCTACCGGGCCTGCTTCACAGTAGTGCTGGCATTGGCCGTTTAGTAAGATCATCCGTTCTAGCATGCGTTTTGGCTCAGTTGCGTTTTACTTTGGACAGCGGGTGGTCAGCCGGGTAGGTCGGAATGTTGGGTTTGGGTGTTCCCAGCATGACGCACATCAGGGCTTCTTCTTCACCGTGGTTGAACAAGCCCCGATAGATATTGGGTGGAATGGAGACAACATCGCGCTCATCCAGAATGGTTTCGGTGGTGTTCTCGCCATCCTGCAAGGTCAAAGTGATCGTGCCCTTAAGCATGAAAAACACTTCCTCCACGTCATCGTGCACGTGCAGCGGCCCCTCGCATTTAGAGGGCAGCACCATGGTTGAGAACGTGAAATGTTCAGCCGGTATGGTGTTGGTATCGTCGGCAACGCCGGTGGCGCCGGTGCCGATATAACGCATCTGGGCACGACGGTACTTAGGGTCGTAGTCGGCCTGGAATTTCAGCGCGTTCCAGTCGTATTTACGGCCTTTAAAACGGGCGATGCGCGACTCGATCCAGTCAGAAAATGACAGATCATCCGGTTTTTTCCAGGTGGCAAATTGTTTAGACATGACAGGTCCTCGTGGTTGGTGACCGATCAAACAGTGAATCGGTCGATAGCTCCAGCACAGTGTTTTTCACTGAATAGTGCACGTCAGGCCGGCTTTTTCTGGCGGCGAGTATCAGAGTCGATGCCGCCTTCGATGGCCCACTCGGTAAAAGACTCCAGCGAGTGGTGCATGGTGCGTGCCTGCCATTTTTCGGTCAGGCTGTCTTCATTGGTGTAGTATTCGAACGCGCCGCCAAGCGGGCTGTTCACGTACCAGAAGTAAGCCGATGACACTGGATGACGGCCTGGGCCTATGAAGGTGGACCACTTGCTCCGGGTCATCGCGATTCCGCCACCAATGACTTCATGGATATCCCTTACGGTGAAGGCAACATGGTTTAGGCCACGTCCGCGGTGTGGCAGCTTCAGCAGAAAGAGATTATGGTGACCGCCGCGGGCGTTCATGCGGAGAAAAACACCCCGGTCGATGTACCGGTCAGACACCACAAACCCGAGCTGATCACAGTAGAACCGTTCCAGAGCTTCGAGCCCCTCAAGGTCATCAACAAAGAACACGGCATGACCAATGCTCACTGGTTCAGCCTTGTCATATACCGGGCTGGGTTCATCGACACGACGCATGTCGCCGTATTGGTTGATGGGGGGGACGGTCAGCTCCACGCACTCTAATGTGCTGGGGACGATGCGGACGGTGAGTCCGTTCGGGTCCTGAAATTCCAATGCGTTGCCCAGGTCCCGAAACCCCGGAGAGCTACTCAGTTGCTGCCGGTACTGGTCAAGGTCGGCTTCGGTTGCGACACCCCACACCATACGTCGCAGGGTAGGGCCCGGTTCGAAGGCGGGTGGCAGGCTCGGGTCATTTTTGTCAAACAGACGAACACGCGCACCGTTTTGAGTGCGATACTCGCCGGAATCTACTTTTGTTAACCCAAAGTCAGCCGCAAACTGTTCGCTGGCTGCGCGATCTTCAATCCCAAATTCAAGTGCTTCTATACCGATCAGGCTCATAGCGTCCTCCAGGGGTGGACGCAGAGTCTTCAGCGGCGTCTCACCTTCATTGGATAGTCGAAATTGTGTGGATTCTGCTGATTGGCAGAACCCTGTGCTCGTTTATTCTTGCGTCTACTGATCAGGGAATAACCTTTCGTTCGTTACTTTGCCCCGAGTGACCGAGTAATCCGGAAATCGTAGTCGCCGCTTCGGCTACATAGGCCCGCAGTCGGTCCCGGTCTTCAACGGGTATTTCATGTACCGGAACCATGATGCTGACAACGGCTTCAATATCGTTTTCATGGTTGAAAACCGGATACGCAATCGATGAAATGCCCAGCTGAAAGAAAGAGTCGCTGATGACATAACCCCGTTCGCGATCTTCCTGGATCAGATTCCACAGTGCTTCCCGCGTGCCGGGTGAACCCGGACTGTTGTCAGGCAGCTGCTCATTCGGGTAAAGCGCATCAAATGCCTGACGGGACAAGTCGCTGAGCAAAACCCGCCCGAGAGCCGTGCGATGCGCTGGCAGGCGGCTGCCAACACTGACGCGGCGAATGGTGGCATTGGCAGCGCTGACGCGAGCGACATAAATAACATCCTGACCGTCACGAACCGCAATGTGGCTGGAGCAGCCAGTGCGGTCACGTAACTGTTCAATGACTGGTTGACCCACCTGCACGACATCAAGCGAGGCGACATATTCGAAGCCGAGCCTCAATACATTGACGCCGAGAGAATACAGGCCGGTCGCTTCATGACGTTTGATGAAGCCCATGTATTCCAGCGTCTGGACAGCGCGATAGACAGTGGCCTTCGGCACATCGACCCGTGCACAGATATCCGCAAAGCTTAGTTCGCGATCGCTGCGGCTCAGTTCGAGCAATATGTTCAACCCGCGTTCCAACCCGGGTATCAGGTATTTTCGAGAGTCCTGTTCTGCCATGTCCTGTCCTGCCTTCTGATTGTTGTATCGGTGTGTATCAAGTAACTGCCTTGAACGCACCGGAGTGGCCTGACGAGCTATTAATATATGAAACACTGTTTATCATTTGAATAACCAATACTATATATTAATGGGTTCGTTCGTCAAGCATGTTGGCCTTTCTTCATTCTATTCTTATCGGTCTTCTTGCTGGTCTGTCAGGCACGTGCCGTTGCCACTAGCCGTTTGTCGCGCAGCTCTATGATTCGACGCAACAGTTGATGCTCCAGTGACGCACGAATGTTCTGGCTTCCCCGGTCACTCCAGAGATTATTCAGCTCGTGAGGGTCTTCAACCAGGCTATACAGCTCTCCATCCCCTGAGTGCTCGAACAGGGTCAGCCGCCAACTCTGGGTCACCAGGGTGTAAACTGCACTGGCAGCATCCGAGTCAGCAAAGACGTCGATACCCGGGTCTTCAATAAGGACAGAGGCGGCGGGCTTGCTCTGGTCGAAAATATCTCGCCCCTGAATGCCGACTGGAATGCGCAATCCAGCTCGTTGCAATATCGTTGGAGCGAGATCAATGGCACTGGCCAGTCGGGTACTGCATTGGCCGGCGCGCTCTTTCAGTTGTGGATCCTGCCAGATAAAGGGAACCCGAATCAGGCTCTGAAAATGTAAACCGAGCTTGAGCAGGGAGCCGTGATCACCCATGTAATCACCGTGGTCAGAGGTAAAGGCAACCACGGTATCGTCTGCCAGTCCAACAGACGACAACTGCGCCATAACTTCGCCTATCGCATCATCAACCATGCTGATGCTGCCGTAGTTCAGCGCAATTGCTTTTCGGGCCTCATCTTGCGAAACGGTGATGGGCCAGTGACTCTCCCTCTGTTCTTTGCCCCACCGATAGGCCGTCAGTGCGCTTGGTGACAACCCCTTGATGGCATCGACTGAATGATGGAACGATTCAGGTAACTCAATCTCCTGCGGATCGTACATAGACCAGTAGCGGCCGGGTGGCGTAAAGGGGTGGTGAGGGTCCGGGAACGAGACGATGAGCACGAAAGGCGTTTTGTCATCTTGCTGGGCTAGAAATTCGCACGCCTGTTCCTGCACGTAACGGGTCGGGTAAAGGTGCTCGGGCAAGGCGGTGCGCCAGGCCTGTGGTGGCAGGGCCCCATAAGACGGATCCGTGGGCAGGGATGCTTGCGGGCCTCGTTTTGCAGCTGCCTCCGGGTCTTTTTCATTCAACCAGGCGCTGTAGTGACCTTCTATCTGATCACCATGACCAATGCATAGCTTCACATGGTCAAACCCGTAATAGGGCAGCGGAATTTCCTGCTCAGGATGCTGCTGCCATTGCTGACGAATTTCGCACTCATATCGCTTGCCGGAACGCTGGCGTTTCATGCTGTTGCGGCTGTTGTCGCTCAGAGTATCACCCGTTCCTCTCTGTTCACGCTCTGGCGCCGGGATGTTGGTGACATTCTGAAAGTGGGCTTTACCGATGTAGCCGGTATTGTAGCCGGCGTCACGCAGTACATCCGCGAAAGTCAGGCTGTCCAGATCGAGTGGAATACCATTTTGACGAACACCGTTGACCGACGGCATTTGCCCCGTCATGAGCGCAGCGCGGTTGGGCTGGCAAATCGGGTTGGAAACATAAAACCGTTTGAAGCGCAGCCCGTCGCTGGCGAGCTGATCAATGTTCGGGGTTTTCACAATACGATTGCCGTAGCAACCGAGGTGATCAGCCCGTTGCTGATCGGTCATGAAGATCACAAAATTTGGTCGCTTCATCGCTCGTCCTCCGGCAACCCTGACCTTGAGTCAGAGTGCCTGGTGGGGTTAGTCAAACATCAGGCTCACAGGCCAGGTAACGATTTCCGGAAAGATGAACACAATGCCAATCGCCAGGAAATCGCAGATCAGAAACGGAACAGCCGCACGGTAGATATCCGACATGGTCGTGCCCTTTGGGGCGACTGCACGCATCACGAATAAGCCAGCACCCAGAGGAGGTGATGTCGAACCCGTTTCGATGGCGATCAGAAACAGGACGGCAAACCAGAGTGGGTCGAACCCGAACTGAATGACGACCGGAACAAAGATGGGCAGTGTAATCAGCATGATCGGTAAGGGCCCCATGAACATGCCCAGCACAACAATGCTCAGCACCATGGCAAGAACGATCAGTTTTGGGCTGACTGGCAAGCCCAGCACCATATCCATCATGCCGTAGGTAGCCCCTGTAAAGGCCAGCAACTGCGAAAATGCAATGGCGCCTGCAACAATCAGCAGAATCATTACTGAGATCATGGAGCTTTCGAACATGGATTCAGAGAAGCCTCTGAAGCTCAGTCGACGTTTGACAACCGCCAGCAGTACGGTCGCCACAGCCCCAGAAGCCGCCGCTTCGGTGGGTGTGGCAATGCCAAGAAATATGAAGCCAACCACTGCGAATACGATGATTCCGACGGGGAAAATATTCAGTACAGTCGATTTCAGCTTTTCTGTCATCGGTGTGTGCGGTATATCAAACGTAGGCGCGACATCCGGTTCAATGGTGCACCGAATCAGGATATAGCCCGCATATAACACCGCCATCAGCAAGCCGGGTACGATGATCGCGATCAACAACCGGCCAATCGACAGTTCAGCCACCACACCCAGCACAACGGCCAGGGCGCTTGGCGGAATCATGATGGCCAGACCCGCCGAACCCAGAATTGGGCCCAGAGACATGGGTTTCTTGTAGCCGCGCTTTTCCATTTCCGGCACCAGACTGGAGCCGAGCAGGGCAACCGAACCCATACTGTTGCCGGTCAGGGTTGAAAACAACACGCCTCCACCCACAGCCATAAAGGCCAAGCGACCACGAACCTTGCCAAACCATTTGTCTAGCGTGTCCATGACGTCTGTTGCAATGCCGGAGCGGAACATAACCTCGCCCATGATCATGAACATCGCAATAGGTACTAGGGTGAAACTGGTGAGAGCACCGGTGGTGTTAAGTACCAGTTGCTCAATGCCGGAGAAGCCACCCAGAAAAAAGTAGGAGCCGACAAGGTTGACGCTTAGAAAAGCAAATGCCACCGGCATTCCCAAGGCCATTAATACCAGCAGGGAGCCCAGTAGCAGGCTCAGTGTTTGCCACCATTCCATCATGAGTGTGACCCCCAGCCCGGAGATCGCAATGAGCGGCCGTGGGTGATGGCCTGATCAATAAACTGCAGGGTCATCAGCACCATGGCTACCGGAAAAACAATCGTCAGCCATTGGCTTTTGGGGGCCAACAGGGTGGTTTCACGCATGCCAAACTCCCACTGATCCATAAAAACCACAACACCGAACCAGGTGCTGACAAGGCACACGAGTGCGCAGGTCAGGCTGATGATGATGGCAAGCCAGGTCCTGACAGGCTCTGGTAACGCATCGGTCAGAATATCGATGGCGACGTGCCGGTGTTTCTCCAGCATGTAGGGAGCGCCCAGAAACGTCATGTACAGCAACGAGTAACCACTGATTTCAATGACCCAGATTTGAGATTTTCCAAAAAAGAACCGCGACACAATTTCCAGGAATACGAACAGGGTGGCGCACAATAGAATTACAGCACTCAATCCAGCCAGGCTGACGTTAATCAGGCTTAGCCCTTGCATTGCTCTGGCATAAACACCCGTATCAGATCGCAAACTGCCCATGGAAATAACTCCTGTCGAAACAGACGTGAGCGGACCGGACAGACCGGTACCGCTCACTTGAACTTCAATCTACCAGCATCGCTTTCAGTTCAGCGGCCAGTGCCGGATCTATCTTGGTGGCCAGATCATCCCAGGCCTGATCAAGTGCGATAGTCTGGTAATCCGCTGCGTCTTCCTCAGACAAACGGATTTCCTGGAAGCCCGCATCGGCTACTTCCTGGTTACCCTGGTCGATGATCGGCTGCCAGCCACTTTCCAGTTGTGGAGCCAGTTCATCACGCAAATAGGCCTGTACCCGAGTCTGCAAATCTTCTGGCAAACGAGACCAGCTGCGGGGGTTGATGATTACATTGAACCCAGCCCGGTAGATGGCAGGTGTTATGTAGTAGTTGACCACATCTTCATACTGCTCGGCCCAGCCAAGGTTGCCCTGAACGAAGCCGTTGATAACGCCGCGCTCCATGGCGGTGTAGATCTCGCCGATTGGCAGGACCAGTGGCTCTGCACCCAGCCCGCGAACGAAGGGCAGTACAGTCGGGAATACCCGGATGCGCATGCCTTCAAGTTCCCGATGATCGGCCACTTCGTCTTTTAGGAAGATATAAAATTTCACATCAGTGGCAGGAATCTCGCCCAGATAAACCAGGCCCCGGTCAGCATGAATTTCAGTCATGCGGTCGAAGTAGCCAGTAGCGCGAATCTCTTCGTAGGTCTTCAGTGAAATGTTTGACGATGGTGACGAGGGAACCAGGCCCGAGTAGTAGCTTGGACTCATCAATGCCATGTCCATCGAGCCGTTGCGTACTGCGTCGGCCATTCTGAACGGATCCATGATTTCCGGACCACCACGCCAGTTCAGTTCCAACTCGCCTTCGAATTCAGCATTCATCGCGTCAATGAAGCGGACGAAGCCATCAGAGACCGCTGCGGTTTTGGGCGTGAATGACACTACATTCATGCGAATTTCTTCCGCATGGGCGAAAGCCATCGCAGCCGATGAGGCCAGAACTAGGGCCAGTTTTGTCAGGGAACTTCTCATCATGACGTTATCCTCGGTTGTAATTGTTAGATATGCTATCGAGTGTTTCGATGTTTTGTTTTTATGGTCTTCTGAGTCCAGTCCTTCGATAGTCAGCCGCTCAAGCCAGCGCGACATCCCAGGCGCTATAGCCGTAAACCCAGTCGGCGTTGCCCGCTTCCTTAAGCCAGTCATTAGCGCGAGACCCACGCTGAACTTTTGCTGTTCGCTCCTTGCGCGCTTGCTCATAGGTTTGCAATGCTGCTGTTAAGGTCTCGGGCTTGACCCCCTCCAGTGCTCTGGACAGGACCACGGCATCTTCAATCGCCATGCAGGCCCCCTGTGCCATGAACGGGACCATAGGGTGCGCCGCGTCGCCCAGCAGTGTGGTATGTTCCTTTGACCATTGAGGCATGGGCTCACGCACATAAAGCGCCGATTTGGTAACGCTGTCACAGGCATTCAGCAGGGTTCTTACCTCCGGGTGAAAGTCCGAGTAGACCTCACGCAGCTCTTCGACATCGCCGGGCAATGTCCATGACTCTTCGCGCCAGTCATCCTGAGCGGTGGTGGCAAAGATGAATACTTCCTCGCCTCGTGTCAGGGGAAATACAACGACCTGACGGTCTGGGGTTGGCCCCCACCATTTGGTGAAGGAGTCCAGATTGGGAATGTCGACTTTGGAGCGGTCGATAACGGCACGGTAGGACACCAGGCCGGTAAAAACCGGTGAGTCATCGCCCCACAAAGACCGACGAACCGCGGAGTGAATGCCATCGCCACCGATGACCAGGTCGACCGTTTCCCGGGTGCCATCCTCGAAGTGGATAGTAGGCTGTGCCCCATTCTCGATGTGGCTCACCCGGGCACCCAGCCGAATGGAAGACTCCGGCAGTTTGTTTTCCAGAGCCCGCAGCAGATCGCCGCGATGAATGGTGAGCTGGGGTGCCTGGTAGCGTTCTTCGGCCGACTGGTTCATTGGCAGGCGAGAGGTTTCCTCGCCGGTATCCCAGGTGCGACTGATGCGATAGTTGGGGCGTGCGGCCGTGTCGCGCAGGGTTTCACCGACACCGAGTTGGTCCAGAGCACGCACTGCGTTGGGAGTCAGATTCACATCGGCACCGATGCGCAGGAACTGACTGGCCTGTTCAAAGACGCTTACGTCGTACCCTTGTTTCTGCAGGGCGATTGCTGCGCATAACCCGCCGATGCCACCACCGCAAATTCCAATTTTTAATCCGCTCATGCTTCACCTGTCTGTTGTTCGTTGTTGCCGCGGCTGTTGTGAATGGAGCCGCATCGTTTTTCAGGTTTGTTACTTGCTAATTTCGCACTTGTTTCAAATATGAAACTATGTTTAATATATGATTCTGTTAATTTAGGCCGTTCCAGTGTTCAAGTCAACGCTGTTGGGCGGCTTTGTGTGTTTGTTTGTGAGGGCTTGTTAGCGCAGTGACATCAGGTTGAACGCCGGGTCAGCCAAATCGTTGGCTACGAGCGCACGACCATTGCTGATCCAGCGTTTTCCAAGCTTGATCGCCCGGGCCTGATTGAACGCGACCAGCTGGGTGAGTCGGTCCTGTTCATCCAGGTAGAAAAACACGGGTCCGGAGGAATCTTCCCGAATCACACAGCGGGAGCCCGGCACTGGAATACCAAGCATCTGGATGTTGGTCTGGTACTGGTCAGACCACAGCCAGGCCGGCTCGTCGTATCGGTCTGATTGTCCAAGCAGTGCACGGGCCACGGTCATGGACTGGTTTTGCGCATAGGCCCATGACTGCAGGCAAAGGCCCAGCTGCGGATGCTGAGCAATATCGCCGGCGGCAAAAATGTCCGGGTTTGACGTTCGGCCCTGGTCATCCACTACCACGCCCTGTTCTATGGCAAGGCCAGCTTGTCTGGCGAGGTCCAGATTAAAGCTGACCCCAGTACCGACCAGCACCAGATTGGTGGTCAGAGGGGCTAGTCCATTAGCAGAGACATTAACCTGGCTCTTTGGGGCTGGATCCAGAGACAAGTCAGTGCATCCCAGGTGCACCTGAACACCAGAGGCGCGGTGCAATTCCAGCAAGGCATTCGAGACCTCTTCGCCGACACTCCGGGCACATAGGCGGTCCTGGGCTTCATAAACGCTGACGTCGAGTCCACGCCTGCGCGCACTGGCCGCAACTTCCAAGCCTATCCAGCCACCGCCAATCACCGCCAGATGAGGGGTGCTGCCAAGGGCCTCGCGCAGCGCCAACGCATCCTTCCAGCTGCGCAGCGTGACGACTCCCGGAATGTCAGACCAGGCGTCGACTGGAATCCGGGCGCGAGCGCCTGTTGCCAGAACCAGTTGGTCATATCGCAGGGCGGTGCCATCGTCGAGCGTCAGTGTGCGGGCTCGTGCATCCAGCGTTTTAGCCGTTCGGGGGCGCTGCCAATGAATGTCCAGTGCCCGAAGATCAGAGTCGCTAAACAGCCGTGGGAGTTCTGGTTCACCGGTCAGGGCCGCTTTCGACAAAGGCGGGCGTTCATAAAAGTCACAATCTTCATCTGCAACTACGGTCAACTGTCCGTTGAAGCCCTCACGGCGAAGGGTTTTGCAGACCCAGCCGCCGGCTTGTCCGCCACCGACGACCACAATGTGACGGTTATCCGGCGTTTGATGTTGGGACGTGCTTGAATCAGTCATGACTTGGCTCCCGGTGTCACTGTGGGTTGTTCAGCGGCAGACGAAACCGCCGTTGATCGGGATCAACTGGCCGGTGATGAACCCGGCACTATCAGACAATAAAAAGATGACTGTGCCATCAATGTCTGCCGGGTGCTGTTCGCGTTTCAAAGCGCGGCCCTGCTGATAGGTCTGATAGCGTTCTTCCGGAACGTACTCGGTGGCCTCGCAATGGGTTAGCCCGGGTGCGATGGCGTTGGCACAGATTTCACGATCACCCAGCTCACGCGCCATCGAGCGAGTCATCGAAATGACAGCACCCTTGCTGGCGACATAGGCCATCAGCCGCGGTGCACCCCACAGCGCAGTATCGGAAGCCACGTTGACGATACGACCAGCCGGTGACTTCGCCAGCAGGGGTGTAGCAGCGCGGGTGGTGAGCCAAAGGCCGCGCACGTTGACGCGCATGACTCTGTCCCACAGGTCCAGGTCGTACTCTTCCAGTGTCTTGCCGCCGACCTGAGTCGCAATGGCCGCGTTGTTGACCAGGCCATCCAGAGGTCCATTACTGGCTATCTGCGCGAATCCCCGTTCGATGGATTCCGGGTCACCCTGATCAATCAGCAAGTGCTCCACTTCAACGCCACGATCGCGAAGCGTTGTCGCGGTGTTCTCCAGCTCGTCCGAAAGAATATCGGTAATGACCAGTCGCGCGCCCTGATCGGCCGCTGCTTCAGCGATACTGCGTCCGAGCCCGCGGGCAGCACCGGTGACCATAATGCGTTTATCCAGCAGTGCATCACGCATGAGAGGCGGCCTCCTGGCGCACGGCAAGCTGTTGCTTGGCTGCTTTCAGCAGAACCCGGCGCAAACGGGACAGGCCGACATCGTGCTGATAGAGGTTTTCATGCTGGCGTGCATCCGGTGCCAGGCTTTCCAGTATGACCCGGTCCTGTTCCAGAACATCCCAGTGCAAGCCTTCCAGCTTGTTACGATACAGGAAGCGCCAGACCTGGCGTTGCCAGCCGTCGACCTCACGCACCCGCCAAAAGAAGACACGGCAGTTGTCGTTGTCTTCCGGGACGACCATGCCGACGATCCAGAACGGACCACCCGGGCCAAATTTCTTTTGATAGGGGATCGACAGGCGCAGCCACAATGCACCGCTTTTACCGTACTCGACCCAGTCAAAGTTGACGCCCGCCTGTTCGGTTTTCTTGAATATGAAGCCGCTGTCGGTTGGCTCCAGCGTCATGTCAGCCTGGCGATCACCTTCGGCCATTGAGTGTGAGTTGGCGTGAAGGAAGGTGCCGTGCATCGGATCCATCACGTTGTCGATGGCATACTGGTAGTTGCATTGCCAGGTCGCGGTGCACAGGAAGTGGCCAAAGCGGTCGGTTTCGGTTAGCTGCTCGGGTAGCTCAAGCGGAGCAGGGGGCTCGTCAGGCGTGACACCAAACCAGAGAAAGACAGCTCCGTGGGCCTCCTGAACCGGGTAACGTCGAACGCAGGGCTTGCCTACCATGGGGCTGTTGCTTATGGCCGGAACGTCGCAAACGGTGCCTGAACCGTCTACTTCAACGCCGTGATACCAGCAAGCCAGGCGATCACCCAGGTTCCAGCCTTTGGAAAGCCTGGCGCCACGATGCGGGCACCGGTCTTCAATGGCCTGAATCTGGCCATCGTGATCGCGCCACAGCACGATATTTTCATTAAGGCGAGTGATGCCCAGTGGGTTGCTGCCCAGTTCCCAGTTGGCAATAACCGGATACCAGAGCGAACGCAGGCCGGAATCGAGATAGGACTGTGGGTCCGTTTCAAGGTGTGATGTGGTCATAAGATACCCTCCTGATTACCGGCCAAGGACGGCCAGTTCCTGCTGAAAACTGGCTTCTGTCCAGGGCGCGCCCAGACGGTCGTTGTACCCGGCGTTGTTGAGACCTGTAACAACGTCATCCAAAGACTGGGCACCACCGGAAAAAACGGTTTCCAGCCCTTCAATCAGTGACAGTTCAAAGGCCTCGGGCACGCGTTCCCGGTTTTGCCACACGCGGTTATCGAAACCACCGGGCGCTTCGATGCGACCCTGGCCAGGCTCGGAAGACGGAATGATTTTGGCCCAGTCTTGCAGTTGCGGGTTGTACTGCGGCGATGTGTTTGTGGCACTCATGGTCTTAGTCCTCGTCACTGAGTTGCAGTTGGACGGAATCATCCAATATGCGAACCGGGTAGGCTTTGACGTCACGGTCTGCCGGTTCACGCAGGCATTTGCCGGTCTTTATGTCGAACATGGCCTCGTGAAGCGGGCACTCCACCTTGCCGTCTTCCACAAACCCTTGCGACAGCAGGGCGTAGGCGTGCGGGCAAACATCCTCAAGCGCGTAATACTCGCCATCGAGCACATAGATGCCGATTTCCTGACCATTGAGCTTGGTCGAAAATGGAAAGTCCTCCTGGACCTGATTCTTGGTACAAACGGTTTGCCAGGTCATGACACACCCTCCTGCCACTAATATTGGATAGGTCAGATTTGAGTCTCACATATGATATTTAGTTTTGGATATGAGACTTTGCCTGAGTATATCGGCGGGTTCGCAGGGATGTCAATACTATATAGTATAGATTGTAAGCGACAGATACACTGGGAGGGGTATGCCGGAACAGGTGTCCTGAAGGTGCTGTGACAGCCGGGACATGAATGCCCCAGCGAGGGGGCTAGGAGGATTGGGTCGTCATTGAAATGCTGTAGTCATTGTAGGGAATGTGCATAACCTGCCAGGCAAAGGTGTCGCCCTGGTCGGTTTGATAGTGTGTTTCCAGTCTCAGGCCCCGGTGGTCCAGAGGGGTGCTGCCAGGCCAAACAATAGAATGTACGGCCTTGGGTAGCGTCAGCTGAGTGAGCCGGTTGACGGCTCGCCAGGCGTTAACTGTCCCTGAAGCCTGCAACAGGGGGATCAGGGTTTCATGTTCCAGTTGTTCCTGATCCACGTCCAACAACCCCTTTGCCCGGTCTGCCCTGAGGTAGACGTCGGTATGGCAATGAAACGCGCCATCGATCCGGTCTTGCCGGATCAGGTGAACATACCCTTCAGAGCAGTCCCCCAAATGATCTTGCCAGGGCCCCGGTTTATGTAACGTCTCCCGCTTCAGCAATGTAATGAAGACCAGTTTGACCTGAGTTCCATCGGGCCGGAAAAACTGAAAGGCAGGAGTGCCAATTTCCCGGTTGTGATCGATATCGGCAACGAAAGTCCCGTGGCGACGCTGTCGGACCAGATCACCACTGTCTACCAGAGACTTGAGGCCTTTTTGAATGGTGCCCAGGCTCAAGGGCAAGGACTCGGCAAGCGCTTGTTCCGTGGGGAGTCGTGTGCCTGCTGGCAAGGTGTTCGCTACGATCAATGCCAGAACCGCATCGCGCAGACACAGGTATTTGGGTGATTTTGGCGAGTTTTCCAGCTCCGTTGCCAGTTGACGGTTCAGGTGTTCCAGCATGGTAGTAAGTCCGGTGGCTTGGGTCATTTTTGGAGAGAAGGTTACCCGATCTAACGGGCAAAGTATTCAAGGGGTATCTGTCACAGTCACCGGGCATCCTGCGCCACTTTGAAAGAAGAGCTGACAAACAGGCCGGCTAAGCAAAAAACTCAATCGAGGTGACGGGTCTCAGTGGCCAGACTATTACACAAACAGGAACGGAGCGTATACGCCTGCGAAAATTCGTATTATTCCCTGCAGTGAGACTGATTCGACAGCATGCTCAAGCCTCAATAACCAATCCATTTCAGCGACGACCAAACCCTGACAAACCCTCTGGAATGCCCGTATTACTGGCTAGTAGATAGGCTCCCCCATTTTTCGGTGCCGGTCCCCCGGTCTTCCAGCATGTGGATTTGGCCAGCTCTTCAAATTATTAAATAGATACTATCTATATATAGTAGAAGCACTATCGATTTGATTGATTTAGTCCATCCACCTAAGATCGAATTCATACAAAAAAGACAACAAGCTCGCGCCCGCCTTCCCTTACAAGGCTCAGGCGCATCCGTACTCGAATACACTGATCACAAGAGGCTCTGCATGTTTGATCTCAAACTCCTGATTGGCGGCCAGTCTGCGCTGGGTGCAAAGAAGAACACCTTTACGCGAGCTAATCCGCTGTCCGAACAAGCGGTGACAACGGCTGTCGCTGCAAGCCGAAAGGATGTAAAAAACGCGGTAATGGCGGCAGACAAGGCGTTTGCCAGTTGGTCCAAAACGGGGCCAAGCAAGCGACGAGAGGTGTTGCTTAAGGCCGCCGATTTAATGGAAGCCCGCCAGGGTGATTTTATCGAGCGGATGGTCGCCGAGACTGGTGCCACCGCGGGCTGGGCCGGGTTCAACTGTATGGTCGCTGCGGGTATGTTGCGTGAGGCTGCGTCGCTGACGACCCAGATTCAGGGCAATATTATTCCGTCCGATGTGCCTGACAATATGGCCATGGGTGTCCGGGTACCCTGTGGTGTTGTGCTCGGTATCGCGCCCTGGAACGCTCCTATTATTCTCGGCACCCGCGCCATTGCAACACCCCTTGCTTGCGGTAACACGGTGATATTGAAGGCATCCGAGCAATGCCCTGCCACCCATCATCTGATTGCTGAGGTGCTACATGATGCCGGCCTGAACAACGGCGAGGTCAACTGCATTACCAACGCACCTGAGGATGCAGCGAAGGTCGTTGGCGCTCTTATCGAAGCCAAGGCAGTGCGTCGCGTCAATTTCACCGGATCAACGGGCATCGGCCAGGTGATTGCTCAAAAAGCCGCGGAACATTTCAAGCCGGTACTGCTGGAACTGGGTGGCAAAGCGCCTCTGTTGGTACTGGATGATGCCAACCTTGATGAGGCTGTCTCCGCCACTGCTTTTGGCGCTTTCTTCCATCAGGGCCAGATTTGCATGTCCACAGAACGTGTCATTGTGGATGAAAAGGTAGCCGATTTGTTTGTGGAAAAACTCACGGTGAAAGTTAAGTCCCTGAAAGCAGGCGACCCAGCCGATAAATCCAACCAGCTAGGCACTCTGATTAGTCGGGAGTCCGGTAAAAAACAAAATGCCCTGGTGGAAGATGCCAGACAGCACGGGGCTCGGGTTACCACCGGTGGCAAAGCAAAAGGCGTCATCATGCAGCCCACGGTTATTGACGGGGTGACAAAGGAGATGCGTTTGTACTCTGAAGAATCTTTCGGGCCTTTGCTGTCAGTCATTCGCGTGAAAAGTGATGCTGAAGCCGTTCGCATCGCCAATGACACTGAATACGGCTTGTCAGCCGCTGTGTTTAGTCAGGATATCGCCCGGGCAATGAAGGTCAGTCAGCAGATTGAATCCGGCATATGCCACATTAACGGACCAACGGTTCACGACGAACCGCAAATGCCATTTGGTGGTGTCAAAGCCAGTGGTTACGGTCGTTTTGGTGGCCGGGCCGGCATTGATGAGTTTACCGAACTGCGCTGGATGACCGTGCAGATGGGGCCGCGTCACTATCCAATTTGAACATTATTTCGCCAATCTGAACGATATTTCGACCAGGTCGCTGATTAGACACGGTTCCTGACCCGCGACCTGATAACTGTAAAACAACAACTAAAAGGTGAAGCAATATGTCCTTTAAGCTCAATAAGCTCTGTGTATCACTCGCCGCAATCACAACACTAACCGCTGCTGGTTTGGCAAACGCCGAGACCGACATTCGCCTGGCCAGTTGGGTACCCGATAGCCACCCGCTGTCTACCGGTGGTTTTGAACCCTGGATGGAATCCATTACCGAAGCGACCGATGGTTCTTTAACCTTCACCCTGTATCCTGCACAACAATTGGGTGCCTCGGCGGACCATCACGACATGGCGCGTGATGGTATTTCGGATATTTCATACACCAACTTCAGTTATACCCCAGGTCGGTTTCCCATTGCCGGCGCAGCGGAAATCCCCTTTATCGTATCTGATCCAATTGCTGCCTCGGGTGTCTATCACGACTGGTATCAGGAGCATGGCACCCATGAAGTCGACGGTGCCAAGGTGTGCATGTTGTTCCTGCAACCGACGGGTGCGCTGCACATGAATGGTGAGCGTGTTGTCATGCCAGAAGATCTGGATGGCTTGAGCATGAGACCACCCAATGGCAACGTGGGTAACCTGTTCAGCTCTCTGGGTGCCAGCAATGTTCAGGTATCGGCCCCTGAATCTCGTGAGGCCATGGCGCGTGGTGTGGTCGATGGTATCGGTTTCCCATGGGATAGCCTGAAAACGTTCGGCATCAGCGACTCTGCGGATTATCACCTGGATGTACCGTTATACGTCAATGTGTTCGGGCTGATCATGAATCAGAATACCTATGACAGTATGTCTGCGGCAGAGCAAGCCGTTATGGACGAACACTGCAGCGCAGAGTGGTCTGGCCGTTTGATTGAGGTCTGGAATGAGGAAGGCGCACTGGCACGCCAGGAGTTTATCGACAACCCGGACCACGAGGTTTATACACCTACCGAGTCTGAGGTTGCCGCCTGGGTAGAAGCATCCGGCGACTTGCAGTCTTCCTGGGCAGACGCTGTGCGCGAGAATGGCGATGACCCGGATGTACTCTGGAATGATCTGATGGATCGTCTGCGGGCCGCTAACGCCTTATACGGTGAATAAGCACGGTGAATAAGCACTGACATTAAATAGTACCGCACCAGCCAGGCTCACCTGGCTGGTCTTCCTTTCCTGACAGGAACTCGGAACCATGCCTTTTACCAATTTACTCAACAGGTTCGCTTCCTGGGTGGAGCGCATAGCCGGTGTATTTCTTGCCGCTGTTACCGTGCTGGTTTTTGTCTCAGCAGGCGCGCGGTATCTGCTGGGCAGCCCTATCCCCGATGCCCATGCCTTTGCCAGTTTAATGCTGGGGGTCGCCTTATTGTGGGGCCTGGCGAGCGCTTCCTGGCGCGATGAACATATCTCGGTCGACTTGCTGTATATGGGCATGAATGACGGGCTTAAGCGGTTGGTTGATGTACTGGGACAGCTACTGATCCTCCTCTTTGTCGGTCTGTTTTGCTGGATGCTATTGAAGCAGGTTGGCTCGGTTCGCGACGGCGGAGAGCTGACGGTAGATACCCGAACGGCCGTCTGGCCATTTTACTTTATGGCCTGGATGGGCGTTGCCGCTTCCACACTGCTGATCATCGCTCGTTTGTGGCTATTGATCGTTAACCCCTCGGGCTTGCCTTCCAAGAAAAGCATTGCCGATGAAGCCGCTGAAAATGCCGGAGAACCTACCTGATGGACCGCGACCTCGTTGCCATTCTGGGCTTTGTGGCCCTTTTCACCATGATCTTTTTACGCGTGCCTGTCGGTATTGCTATGGGCCTGGTTGGCCTGGGTGGTTTTGCTGCCATTATCAGTATCGATCCGGCATTGGCTACTCTCGCTTCGTCACCAATACGGACTGTCACCAATTACAATCTGAGTCTGATTCCCATGTTCATTCTTATGGGGGTGTTTGCTACCGCTACTGGCATGAGCCGGGAGCTGTTCCGCGTGGGGCAGGCATGGCTCGGGCGCTATAAAGGCGGCATGGCCATGTCGACCCTGGCGGCCTGCGGTGGCTTTGCTGCTATCTGTGGTTCGTCGGTGGCCACCGCTGCGACCATGACGAAAGTGGCCTTGCCGGAAATGCAACGCCAGGGCTATAGCAACAGTCTGGCTGCCGGGGTCATTGCTTCAGGCGGTACCCTGGGCATTCTGATTCCGCCATCGGTAGTGCTGGTACTTTATGGGTTTCTGACCGAACAGGATATCGGCAAATTGCTGGTTGCCGGCATCATCCCCGGGATTCTCGCCATACTGGTTCAGGTTGCGGTGATCCTGATCATCGCCTGGCGCAAGCCGGAATCGATGCCTCCCGGTGAGCGCAGTGACTGGCGTGAAAAAGTGGATGCGCTGAAAGGTGTCTGGGCTGTCATTCTGCTGTTTGCTGCGGTCGTTGGCGGTATATATCTAGGCATTGTTACGCCCGTGGAGGCCGCCGCACTGGGGGCAGTTTGCACTTACATTATTGGTGTTGTAAGGCGCCGGCTGGATTTCAACACCACGCTGAAATGTCTGATCGAAGCGCTGCGAACCTCGGTCAGTATCTTCATCATTTTGGTGGGTGCCATGCTGTTTAGCTATTTCCTGGCCGTCACCCAAACCCCCCAGGCACTGACCAGCTGGCTGGTAGCACTGCCCATTGGCGACTATGGCGTACTGCTGCTGATTCTCGCGGCCTTTATTGTCATGGGGTGTGTGCTCGACCCGATGGCCATGATCATCCTGATGGTCCCCATTGTCTTTCCGGTCGTTGAAAGCCTTGGCTTTGATCCGATCTGGTTTGGCATTCTGGTCGTGGTGGCAGTAGAGATGGGCATGATTACCCCGCCCATTGGTATCAATTGCTTCATCATCCGGTCGGTTGCACCCGATGTTTCTTTAGGACAGATCTATAAAGGCGTGCTGCCCTTTGTTCTGTCTGACTTTGTTCGGCTTGGCATCCTGCTCTTGTTTCCGTGGCTAGTGCTGGTCTTACCCAACAGTATGTAATGGTGTTTTCAATGATGACCGATAATACGATTCGCGCATTTACCTATGAGCTGCTTAGAAAGTATGGCATGACCACGGTTTTCGGCAATCCCGGCTCCAACGAGCTGCCGTTTCTGAAAAATTTTCCCAGCGACTTTCGCTATATTCTGGGGCTCCATGAAGGGGCCGTCATGGGCATGGCGGATGGCTACGCACTGGCGACCGGTCAACCTACCATGGTTAATTTGCATGCAGCGGCGGGAACGGGTAATGCCATGGGCGCGTTAACCAATGCTTATTACTCCCAAAGTCCGCTAGTAGTAACGGCGGGTCAACAGGCAAGGAACCTGGTCGGTGTTGAGGCCATGCTTACCAACGTCGACGCAACCCAGTTGCCGCAACCTCTGGTGAAATGGAGCTTTGAACCGTCCGAAGCGGCTGATGTTCCCAGAGCATTGAGCCAGGCTATACAGGAAGCTACCTTGCCAACGCCCGGACCGACGTATTTGTCCATTCCACACAATGACTGGGACAAACCAATGGACGCCAATATGGCGCATCTGCTGCAACGGGAAGTCACTGTCGGATCCGAGCCCAACCAAAAGCAACTGAAAGCCTGGGCCGGGTTGTTGGCAGACGCAAAAAACCCTGTGCTTGTGCTTGGACCTGAGGTGGATGCACTGCGGGCCAATGCTGACGCCGTCAAGCTTGCCAATAAACTGGGGGCCCCGGTATGGGTGGCACCGTCCGAGTCACGTTGCCCGTTCCCCACCAACCACCCATCCTTTAGAGGCGTGCTACCGATCTCGATTAGAGAGGTGTGCGAGCACCTGGAAGGGCACGATGTCATATTGGTGGCAGGAGCTCCGGTTTTTCGCTACCACAAAGATATCCCAGGCAATTACTTGCCACGAGGTGCGCGTGTATTGCATTTGACCGGAGATACCCACCAGGCCGCTCGTGCCCCCTTTGGAGATGCGTTGGTGGCCAATGTAAAACGCGGGCTAATTGGTCTGGTTGAAACCCTGGATATAAAAAAGCGAGAGCTCCCGAAACCCATTGACAGGCCAATCCGGCTGCCAGACCCACCGGGCGCTATGAACCCGGAAAATCTCTTCCACCTGCTGAACACTCTGGCACCTGAGAACGTGTCGTACGTTAAAGAAGCGACAGCGACCAAAGAGGCCTTTTGGGCAGAAATAGAAATGACCGAACCCAGCAGTTATTTCTTCCCGGCTGCAGGCGGCCTTGGGTTTGGTTTGCCAGCAGCAGTAGGCGTTCAATTGGCGCTGCCTGATCGGCGGGTGGTTGCGGTCATTGGTGATGGCTCAGCCAACTACGGGATCACCGCCCTGTGGTCTGCGGCTCAGTACCAGGTGCCAGTCATATTTATAATTCTAAAAAATGGCACCTATGGGGCATTGCGTGGCTTTGCCTCCATGCTGAACGCAGAGGACTCCCCCGGATTGGACGTACCTGGCATGGACTTCTGTTCCATAGCCCGGGGGTATGGTGTGGACTCCGGCGCGGCAGACAATGCCGATGCGTTCGAGACCCTGTTCCGGCAGGCATTGAATCAGAATAACCGTCCTTTTCTGATTGAAGTGACCACCACCTTTGGTCATTAAGGGTTGGAGGGCATTCCCGCTTTACCGAACATCCGATCAATCAGCACGTCTGGCTCAGGTATGTTCATAGTACGGACCGCCTCCAGCACAGCCTGGCAAAACCAGTGCTGTGCTGGAGAGCGGTTTGCATGGGTATGCCAGTATAAGGAAACGTTAAAGTCCGGCACCTGAAAGGGGAGGGACCTGACGGCCAGATCATGACCGGCGGCAAACTGATTGGCAATTTGTACGGGCAAAACACTTAACAGCCCACTGGTCATTAGCAAGCTGGGCAGTATGGAAAAGTGGGGTACTTCCAGTGCGACTTTTCGCTGAACGTTCAATTGGTACAGTATGTCTTCGACCAGGCTGTGGCCTGACGTTCCTGCGACGACGACCTGCTTGCGCCGGCAAAAGGTGTCAAGGTCAATAGGGCCCTCATCGAAGGTGTCTGCGCGTGCCATGCAGACATATCGGTCACGAATGATGGTTTGTCGCTCCAGGCTGTGAAGATCAATGGGTCGGCTACAAATTACGGCATTAACCTGTCCGGCAGTGAGCCAGTCCGGTACATCCTCTATTTGCAGTGGTACCACCTCGAGCTCAAGATCAGGCGCTTCTTTCTGTAAGTGATTAAGAATGGTGGGCAAGAACACCATTTCACCCAAGTCCGTCAGTGCCAGTCTAAAACGCATGGTGCAATGGGTGGGATCAAAGTGTTGTCGGCTGTTGAGATGTGTTTCCAGCGTCTGGAGCGCTGACTTCAGATCGGGATAGATTTGATGAGCCGTCATTGTAGGCGTCATGGATTGTTGGCGTCGCACGAACAACCGGTCATCAAGCTGGTCGCGCAGTCGGGATAACGCATAGCTGATCGACGGCTGAGTCACATTCAACCGTTGTGCGCACTGTGTAACACTGCGGGTTTCATAGAGCATTACAAATACGCGAATGAGATTCAGATCTGGTAAAGGCATGGCATGGCCTCAGGTTTTAATGATTGTCACACCATATAGCAGGTTGAGGCAATTGCGAGATGAGCGCTACCCAGAGTACCAACTGTATTCTCCGAGCTATAGCTATATACAGCGACTTGTTGGTATAGCCAACGCCTCGAACATCGGGAACGCTTAACGGCGTGTTAGCGCCCGCAGGGGTCATCACAGGGATGTATTGGATCACAACGAGATGTAATCTCGGTTCCCATAAACAGAAAAAGCAGCCCTTAGGCTGCTTTCACTCTAAATTGGAGCGGGATTAAACGCCCGGAGCGTTTAACGACGCGTTAGCGCCCGCAGGGGCCATCACAGGGATGTGATGGATCACAACGAGATGTAATCTCGGTTCCCTTAAACAGAAAAAGCAGCCATTTGGCTGCTTTAACTTTAATTTGGAGCGGGAAACGAGATTCGAACTCGCGACCCCAACCTTGGCAAGGTTGTGCTCTACCACTGAGCTATTCCCGCACTTTTTTGTCTCAAGACCACTAGTGCTCTCAAAACAGAAAATAAATGGTATCCCGTAGGGGACTCGAACCCCTGTTACCGCCGTGAAAGGGCGGTGTCCTAGGCCACTAGACGAACGGGACACACAAGCTTTCGATAGGACGGTGCTGGTTTGAAGCAGCCTCGTCTGGCCGTTTCCGTCGAAAGCGGGGCGCATATTACCATTGGAATTTACCAATGCAACACTTTTCCTGAAAAAATTATCAAAATCAGTGTGTTAGCGCTGTATCGAGGGTTGCCTGCAGGGTGAGGGCATACCGCCACTCACCGGTCTCTGCTATCGTTCTTTCCAATGAATCCGGTATAGGGAAGGCGTCATGAAGGCCGCAAATGGGATGGCTTCGGCGATTTTGGGGTACCCGCGAATGCAGGAGGTGGTCTGATGCACCGGGCTGTACTGCGCTGGGTATTGTTTATTGTTGGCTGGCTTTGTGTGGTGCTGGGCGCCATCGGGGTGGTGTTGCCGGTGTTGCCGACAACGCCGTTTCTCCTGCTGGCGGCGGCTTGTTTCGACCGGTCTTCGCCCCGCTTCCACCGCTGGCTGTTATCCACTAAGCTGTTTGGACCTCTGATCGAAAACTGGCAGCGGGAGCGATACATCGAAAAGCGCTCCAAGCGCGTTGCGCTGGTGGTAGTGGCGGTGACGTTCAGCAGTTCGATCCTGATTGTTGAACCGGTAGCGTTGAAATGGATGCTGGTCGGTTTTTGGGCGACCTGTACCTTCTTCATTGGCCGGTTGTCGACAATCCCGCTGTCGCAAAGACGGTTGCAGCAGGGGGTTAATGCAGGCCAAGAATCAGCCTGAACACCATTAGAAAGGATGCAATGGGAGAGCCAGAGGCTCTCAGCGATGCAAGAATGCCCGGACAAGGTGAGTACACCTGGCCGGTAAGGCATGAACAGGGATCTTGAAGTATGCAAACGAAACCGGACTCGTGCCGGTGGCGTATTGGTAGTACCGGCCGAGGCCGGTTCGCATAAGATTTGCCCGGTGGGATAGAACCTGGAGAGTATCGTGATGAGAGTCTTGTTGAGTCTGGTGGTGGGCTTGGGCGTGTCGTTTGCGGCCCTGGCCGAAGACGTTATTGTTTCCCATGCCATTGCCGAACGCGGTGAGCCGCAGTACCCGGCCGACTACCCTCACTGGGATTATGTAAACCCGGATGCCCCTCGCCAGGGCTATGTTACCTATGGGGTGCGTGGCACCTTTGATAATTTTAATCGGTTTGCCCAGCGTGGGACTACACCTGCCGGTATCAGGGACTACCTGTTTGACCCGCTCATGATCGGCAATGGGGATGAAGTGGGCGTTTACTATGGGCTGATTGCCGAGCAAGTCGAGTACGCCGCCGACAATAGCTGGATCATCTTTCATCTGAACCCGGAGGCCACCTTTCAGGATGGCGAGCCCATCGAAGCCTCCGATGTGGCCTTTACCTTTAATCTGCTTATGGAGGACGGTGTCCCCCAGTTCAGAACCTATTACGAAGGCGTCACCGTTGAAGTACTGGATAACCGCCGGGTGCGTTTTAATCTGGAGACGCCCAGTAAAAGCCTTCTGGTCAATTTGGCGACGCTGGATATATTCCCGGAGCACACGTTTGCAGATCTCGATTTTTCGGAGCCCTTTGAAGAAGTGCCGCTCGGCAGTGGCCCTTACACCATATCGGACTACCGCATGGGGCAATATGTTGTATACGAGCGCCTCGACGACTATTGGGCCAAGGATCACCCGGCGCGGGTTGGTCAACTGAATTTTGATTTTGAGCGATACGATTATTACCTCGACGACACGGTTTTGCTCGAAGCCTTCAAGAAGGGCGAATACGACTTCCGCCAGGAAAATGTTGCCAAAGACTGGGCGACGGCCTACACCGGGGATAATTTCGACGCCGGCTACATCGTTAAAGAAGAGATACCGCACGAGCTGCCACAGTCGATGCAGTCGTTCGTGTTCAATATAGAGAACCCCCAGTTCCAGGATCGCCGGGTACGGATGGCCATCAACATGCTGTTCGATTTCGAGTGGACCAACAAAAATCTATTTTACGACGCTTACAACCGCACCAGCAGCTACTTCCAGAACACCGACTACATGGCCGACACCCTGCCTGAAGGCCGGGAACTGGCCATTCTCGACGAGTTCCGTGATCAGTTGCCGGCAGAAGTCTTCACTGAGGTGTTCCAGAACTACAGCACCGATGGCAGCGGCAATATGCGGCCCCAATTGCGCCAGGCGTTAACCCTGTTGCGCGAAGCGGGCTATGAAACCCGGGACGGCCGGCTGATCTACACCGAGACCGGCGAACCGCTGGAATTCGAAATGCTGCTGTACTCGCCTTCATTCGAGCGCATAGCCATTCCGTTTCGGGAGAACCTGTCTCGGGCCGGCATCACCATGAACATTCGTACCGTTGATGTCACCCAATACACTAATCGGATGCGCGAGCGGGACTACGACATGCTGGTCGGTAACCTGGGTGGCGGTGCCTACCCGGATGCCGATCTGATGATTCAGTTCCACAGTGATTTTCTGGATTCCACCTACAATTCTATTGGCGTTCAGGATCCGGTAATCGATGCGCTGGTAAAGGGTATTCGCGATAATCAACAGAACGATGCCGAACTGCTGGCATATGGCCGCGCGCTGGATCGGGTACTATTGTGGAGCTACTACGTGATTCCGCACTGGCACATTGGGGCTTATCGGGTAGCCTACTGGAACAAGTTCGCCCGACCGGAAACTCGGCCCCGCTATTCACTGGGCAGTTCAACCTGGTGGCTGGATACCGACGCCGAAGCGGCCTTGCCAGACCGCAATGCTCGCTGAGGGTAGGGCATGACAGCCTACCTGATACGGCGCCTGCTGCTGGTCATCCCCACGCTCTGGGCCATTGTCACCATCAATTTCGTGATCATCCAGGTCGCCCCCGGCGGCCCGGTGGACCAGATGATCGCCAATATGGAGGGCAACACCGCCTCCATGCTGGATCGGATGACAGGTAACAATCAGTCCGATGTGTTGCAAACACCCTCATCGTCGGATCGTGAATCCGGCAGTGGTAATCGCTCGGGGGATTCCAGCTATCGCGGTGCGCGGGGCCTCACCGAGCAAGACATCGCCGCTATTGAAGAACGGTTCGGGTTCGATAAACCCCTGCACGAACGTTACTTCACCATGTTGTGGGATTACCTGCGGTTTGATTTTGGCGACAGCCTGTTCCGAGGCGGCTCGGTGGTGGATCTGATTGTGGATCGACTGCCGGTATCCATTTCACTGGGGTTGTGGACCACGTTGATTGTCTACCTGGTATCGATTCCGCTGGGTATCCGTAAAGCCATTAAACACAGCACCCGATTTGATGTCTGGACCTCGGGCGTCATCTTTGCCGCCAATGCCATCCCCTCCTTCCTGTTCGCCATCTTGCTGATCATCCTGTTCTCCGGCGGCAGCTACTTCGACTGGTTCCCGTTGCGGGGTCTGGTGTCCAGTAATTGGGACGAACTGAGTCTCGGTGGCAAGATTTTGGATTATTTCTGGCACATGGCGCTGCCGGTGTTGGCGATGGTAATTGGGGGCTTTGCCAGCCTGACCATGCTCACCAAAAACTCCTTTCTGGATGAAATTCACAAGCAGTATGTGATGACCGCCCGGGCCAAGGGCTGCACCGAACGGCGGATTCTATACGGCCATGTATTTCGCAATGGCATGCTGATTATCATCGCCGGTTTTCCGGCCGCCTTTCTGGGCATTCTGTTCAGCAGCTCGCTACTGATCGAGACGATCTTCTCGCTCGACGGGTTGGGATTGCTCGGGTTTGAATCCACGCTGCAACGCGATTACCCGGTTATGTTTTCCACACTCTATGTATTCACCCTGATGGGGTTGATTATGGGCATCATCAGTGACCTGATGTACACCCTGATCGACCCGCGCATTGATTTCGAGGCGCGCTGATGGCCAGTCACAAAACAGGATTTTTATCACCGGTCAATCGGGCCCGCTGGCTGCGGTTCAAGGCGAACCGCCGGGCCTGGTGGAGCCTGTGGATTTTCACGGTGGTGTTTGCGCTGTCGTTGGTGTCCGAGCTGGTCGCCAATGAAAAACCATTGCTGATCTGGTTCGATGGCAAACCTTACGCCCCGCTGATCAATGACTATACCGAACTCGACTTTGGCGGGGATTTTGACCTCAGCGCCGACTACCGAGACCCCTACATTCAGGACCTGATTGAATCGAATGGCTGGATTCTCTGGCCGCCGATTCCCTACGCCTACAACACCATCAATTACGACCTGCCGAGCCCGGCGCCCAGCCCGCCAACCACTGAAAACTGGCTGGGTACCGACGACAAGGGCCGGGATGTGCTGGCGAATGTGTTGTATGGCTTTCGTATCTCGGTGTTGTTCGGGTTTCTGACAACGATCATCTCCGCGATTATTGGCGTGGCCGCAGGTGCCGTGCAGGGGTATTACGGCGGCAAGCTGGACTTGTTCATGCAACGGTTTATGGAAATTTGGGGCAGCATGCCAACGCTGTTTATCCTGATCATTCTGATGAGCATCGTCACGCCCAGTTTCTGGTGGCTGTTGCTGGTGGTGCTGTTGTTCGGCTGGATGGGTTTTGTGGGTGTGGTGCGGGCCGAGTTTCTGCGCACCCGCAATTTCGAATACGTTCTGTCGGCCCGGGCCATGGGCATGAGTGACCGGCGATTGATGTTCCGGCATATTTTGCCAAACGCCATGGTCGCTACCCTGACTTTTATGCCCTTTACCTTATCGGGCTCCATCACCATTTTAACCTCGCTCGATTTTCTGGGTTTCGGCATGCCGCCCGGTTCGCCATCGCTGGGTTTGTTGCTGGCGCAGGGCAAGGCGAACATTCAGGCCCCCTGGCTGGGCTTTACCGCGTTTTTCATTGTCGGCTTCATGCTGACCACTTTGATATTTGTGGGCGAGGGCGTGCGCGATGCCTTCGATCCGCGCAAGGCGTATTGATGAATGAATAAACCCACTTCAGAACCGCTGGTCAGCCTGGTCGATGTGTCGCTGGGCTTTGGTTTCGGCGACGAGGTAACCCCGGTGGTGCAGAATGTATCGCTGGATATTCATGCGGGTGACGTGGTTGCCCTAGTAGGCGAAAGCGGCTCCGGCAAAAGCGTGACCGCCATGTCGATTTTGCGGTTGGTACCCAGCCCGCCGCTGGTCTGGCTGGGCGGTGAAGTTCGCTGGCAGGGCGAGCGGATCGATAACAAATCGGATCGTGACTTGCAGGCGTGGCGCGGACGCAAGGTCGGGGTGATTTTTCAGGAACCGATGACCTCGCTGAACCCCCTGCACACCATTGAAAAACAAATCGTTGAAATGGTGCAGCTGCACCACCCAGTGTCGGCACGCCAGGCCTCGGCCAAGGCGTTGAGCATGCTGGAACGGGTCGGTTTGAAAGACCCATCAACCAAGCTAAAGGCCTACCCGCATCAGTTATCCGGTGGCGAGCGGCAACGGGTGATGATTGCCCTGGCACTGGTCAACGAACCGGAAATGCTGATTGCCGATGAACCCACGACAGCGCTTGATGTGACCATTCAGGCGCAGATTCTGGAATTAATTGCCGATTTGCAGCGCGAGTTTGGCATGGCTGTGTTGTTCATCACACACGATCTGACGCTGGTGCGACGCTTTTGCCAGCAGGTCGCGGTGATGGAACGGGGCCGGGTTGTAGAAGCCGGGCCAACCGATCAGGTCTTCAACGCACCACAAAACCCTTATACCCAAGCGCTGCTGGCCGCCGAGCCGGGCAATCCGCCGGAGCCGCTGCAGGGAGAGCTACGCCCCCTGCTGACCGGGCGGGATGTACGAGTGTGGTTCCCGATTCAGCGCGGTATTCTGCGGCGCACGGTCGGCCATGTGAAAGCGGTTGATGGCATCGATTTTACCTTGCACGAAGGCGAGTCGCTGGGGGTTGTCGGCGAAAGCGGTTCGGGAAAATCGACGCTGGCGCGCGCTATCTTGCGCCTGGAAGCGAGCGAAGGGGTGCTCGATTTTGAGGGCCAGTCTCTGCAAGGGCTGGATCGCAAGGCGCTGCGCCCGGTGCGCAAGCGCATGCAAATTGTGTTTCAGGACCCGTACGGCAGCCTGAGCCCGCGCTTGTCGGTGGAGCAGATTGTTCGCGAAGGGCTGGATATCCATAAAATCGGCAAGCCGGAAGAGCGGGATGCCGCAGTCATTGAAGCCTTGCAAGCGGTGGAGCTGGATCCGGAGATGCGCTTTCGCTACCCAAACGAGTTTTCCGGAGGGCAACGTCAGCGCATTGCCATTGCCCGGGCGCTGATCATGCGGCCACGGTTTATCATTCTCGATGAGCCCACCTCGGCGCTGGACCGAACGGTGCAGTTCCAGGTGATCGAGTTACTCAAGCGATTGCAGGCCGATTATGGCTTGTCATACTTGTTTATCAGCCACGATCTGAAAGTCGTCAAAGCCCTGTGCCATTCGGTGATGGTGATGAAAGATGGCAAAGTGGTGGAACAGGGCCCCGCCGAAGAGGTGTTTAATTCACCTCAAAACCCCTACACTCAAGCCTTGCTAGAAACCGCCTTTGCGGTTTGACGTTGCCCTGTAGCAGTCGCGACAACCGCGTCGGTCACATCGTTGGTCAAACCCGCCCCCGGCACTGGTCATGCCCCTGCAGGGTCGCCGTAAACCCATCCATGGGGGCTCGGCTGCAGCATCCCTGCTGCAGACGTCCCTGCAGTGACATGACCAGCACCGAGGGCTAGCCAGTTGCGCGTTTCTTGTCGTTTGACTAATAAAGCTAAAGCGTTCTAAAAGGAAACCTGATGTCTCTGCCCAAACTGGATCATCGCCAGGGAATCTGGATCGCTGCACTGGGTGTGCTGGTGCTCAGTTTCGATGCGTTGCTGGTGCGTCTTGCCGCTACCGACCCCATGAACATCGCCTTCTGGCGTGGTGCGCTGATTTTTGTATCGGTGACCCTGTTTATTCAGCTCAGCGGTAACCGCAAGCAGTGGCGTCAGTATCGCGCTCATGGTGGCGCGGCTTTGCTGGTTACGGTGATTTACGGTATTAACTCCGGGCTGTTTGTCTTCAGTGTGAGCCATACCTCGGCCGCCAATACGGTGGTTATTCTGAGCAGCTCGGCCTTCTTTGCGGCTTTTTTCTCCTGGTTGTTATTGCGAGAGCGGGTGGCGTTGCGTACCTGGATAGCCATTGCCGTGTCTGTGGCAGGCGTTCTGGTGGTTTTCTCCGGTTCGCTTGGAAAGCCCGGTAGCCTGGGTGATTTGCTGGCGATCATTCTGGCCTTGTCGATGGGGCTGACGCTGACCTTGCTGCGGCGCATGCCGGATTTGCCCAAGATGCCAGTGGTTGCCGGCAGCGGTATCGTGCTGGCGATTTTGACCTGGCCACTGGCCTCGCCCCTGGGCCTGGAGCCGTTTCAGTACGGTTGGCTGGCGGTAATGGGGCTGGTGCAAATGCCGGTGGCCTCGGTGTTGCTGATGATGGCGACTCGGTATTTGCCGTCACCGGAGGTTAGCCTGTTCTTGCTGATCGAAACTGTCCTGGGTCCGGTCTGGGTGTTGTGGGTGCTGAACGAAGCCGTTCCGCCACTGACGCTGGTGGGCGGCAGTGCCATTCTGGGAGCGGTGGCGGTGCATTCGTGGTTGTCGCTGAAGCGTGAACGCCCCAGGCCTGCCGGTGCGAATCTGTAAAAATTGCAGGGCTCCCGGTTTAAATTGAATGTTCAGCGTAACGGCCGGCCAAGCTTTAAGAGGCGCTGACTCGGTCCATGCAGACAGGTATAATGCGCCCCAAATGAGCACGGAAGGTTCCGGTGCCCACATTAAAGACAGGTGAGCTATGCCGATTGAAAAAAATACCGTAGTAACGTTTCACTATATTCTGAGTGATGAAACCGGTGAGACGGTTGAGTCCAGCCGCAGTGGTGAACCCAGCGTGTATCTGCACGGGCATGGTGGCATTCTGCCTGGCCTGGCAGAGGCGCTGGCTGGCAAGGAGGCGGGCGATTCGCTCAGCGTTACCCTGACGCCCGATCAGGCATACGGCCAGCGCAAGCCGGATGCGATTCAACGAGTTCCGGCCAAGCACCTGATGGGTGCCAAAAAGTGGAAGCCAGGGATGATCGCCCAGGTGAACACCGAGCGGGGGCCGCGTCATGTGCTGGTGGCCAAAGTCGGGCACAAGTTTATTGATGTCGACACCAACCATCCGCTGGCCGGTAAAACCCTGACCTTTGATGTGGAAGTCGTCAGCTTGCGGGATGCGGAGCCTGAAGAAATTGCTCATGGTCACGTGCATGGCGCCGGTGGTCACCACCACTGAGGTGTCCGCTAGCCTTGTTTCATTCAACAAAAAAAGGGCCGAGAGGCCCTTTTTTATTGATGGGAAATGCCTGGATCAGGCGACGGCTTTCAGCGCCGCATCGTAGTTCGGCTCGTCGGCAGTCTCGGCGACCAGCTCGGTGTGCACCACCTTGCCGTCTTTGATGACCACAACTGACCGCGCCATCAGGCCTTTCAGCGGGCTGTCGGCAATGGTTACGCCGTAGTCTTTACCGAAGGATTCGCTGCGAAAGACAGAGGCGTTGGTGACACGCTCAAGGCCTTCGGCGCCACAGAAACGTTGCATCGCAAACGGCAGGTCGGCCGAAATGCAGACGACTTCCACGCCATCCAGATTGCTAAGTGCCTCGTTGAACTTGCGAACCGAGGCCGCGCAGGTGGGGGTGTCAACGCTTGGGAAAATGTTCAGTACCACGGTTTTACCGGCCAGGTCGCTGAGCTTCAGGTCCGACAGGTCGGTTTTGGTCAGTGTGAAGTCGGGGGCGTTGGCGCCGACAGCGGGCAGATCGCCCACGGTGTTCACCGGGTTGCCTTGCAGGGTAATTTTAGCCATTGCGGGTGGTCTCCCTTTTAAGAAACGGTTGTTTGGAACGAAGCTGTGAACCCGTCAGTGTAGTCAATACAGCGAAAATCGGGTTACACGGTATTATCACTGTACGGAAGTGGGGTGTTTTTGGTTGAATGCAATACCAAAGCCTCCCCCAGACCCGCGTTTTAAGTACACCGTAGACAGGACATCCTATGAGTCATTCAAAGCAAGAGCCGCTGATCGATTTGCGCAGCGATACCGTTACCCGGCCGACCGACGCCATGCGCGACGCCATGGCCCGCGCTGAGGTCGGCGACGATGTGTTTGGCGACGACCCCAGCATTAACCGGCTGGAGGCCCGCATGGCCGATCTGACCGGTAAAGAAGCCGCGTTGCTGCTGCCAACCGGCACGCAGAGCAACCTGGTGGCGCTGCTTAGCCATTGCCAGCGTGGCGACGAGTACCTGGTGGGTCAGCATTACCATACCTATTACTACGAGGCCGGCGGTGCTGCCGTGCTGGGCAGCATTCAGCCGCAGCCCATGCCGGTGCAGGCCGATGGCACACTGGCGCTGGATACCCTGAAGCAGATGATCAAGCCCGATGACAGCCATTTTGCGCGCAGCCGGCTGATTGCCCTGGAAAACACCCACGGTGGCCGGGTCATGCCGCGCGACTTTATCGGGCGCGTGCGGCAACTGGCCGACCAGCACGGGCTTAACGTGCACCTGGACGGCGCCCGCCTGTTTAATGCGGCTGTCGCCAGCGGTCAGTCGCTGGCAGAGCTGTCGCAAGCGGCCGATTCGGTCAGCATTTGTTGTTCGAAAGGCCTGGGCGCGCCCATGGGGTCGGTGCTGGTTGGCTCGGCCGAGCTGATAAAACAGGCTCGGCGCTGGCGTAAGATGGTCGGCGGTGGCATGCGCCAGGCGGGCATCATCGCCGCGGCTATCGAACACGCCCTGGATCACCACATCGACCGCCTGGCTGACGACCATGCCAATGCGGAGCGATTGCACGCTGAGCTTAGTGTATTGCCAGGCATCATCAGTGCCACGGTCAATACCAACATGGTGTATATCGAGCTCGAATCGCACGAAAAGGGCCTGGCGTTGCAGGCTGCTTTGAAAGAACGCGGCATTTTAACGGCGGGCGGTCAGAAAATACGGCTGGTGACCCATCTGGACATCACCGCCGACATGATCGACCGGTTTGTCGCAACGGTGGCTGAGGTCCTTAGTTAGCTAGCTAATCTGGCTCCAGTCCTCGTACCATTGTTCGGCACTGGTCGAGGCGGCCCTGGCAAGCCTGGGGTTGGCCCGGTACCAGACCATGGCCAGCGCACTCATCAGACACAGTGCCTCGCGCAGCCTGGGCTCACTGATGCCCAGGTTACCGGCCATCACCTGTGCCTGGGGTTCGGAGAGTTCGAACCCCAGGCACAGGCCTGCCAGGTCCATCGCCGGGTCGCCCGCAGCGGCAAACTCCCAGTCCAGCAGGGTCCACTCCGGCCCCTGTACCCGTAAATTCCCCGGGTGCCAGTCGTGGTGGCACAGTACCGGCTGCTTAACAAAGCCGTAAGCCTGACACTGATCACGCAGGAAACTATGAATGTGAGCCGGCAGCGGTTTGGCATGAGTGAGCAAGTACTGGATCTGCATGGCCACGTTCAGGGGTTCGCCCTGGGGCCGGTGATGGTGAACCTGCTGCAACGCCAGGGTCAGCGACTCCAGGTCGGCGGCCTCACCGCTGGGCGCAGCCTCACCCTGGACCCAGTGACACAATTGCCAGCGTGAACAGGCGGCAAGGAGTTTGGGGGACCAGGGTTCGTTACTCAGATTCAGCAAGATGTTGATTTCACGGCGCCGGTCGACCCCGAGCGAGGGTACCTCCGGATGGTTCAGGCGCAAAGCCGCTTGCTGTGACGGACTCTGGATCTGAAACAGGCGGTTGCACTCGCCACCGGGCCAGGCCGTTATTTTCAATGGCCCGGGCAGGGTGTCTTTAATCTCGTTCAGGGCTGCAAACAGCGCAATGGTCATAAGCGGATACCAAAAACATCTGCGCCTATTGTGTCAGAAGTTGGGTTTCCCTGGCGACTTCAGTAGAATGCACGCCAGTCGGGCGCTGTTGTCGCCCGGTCAGAGCTGGTTGGAGAGGGTTGGTGACTCTCTGATCGCTCGCAGCGTTCTCGCCGGGGTGCCTACTGCGGTGCTTGCTGAACCAAGCAAGCCACAGGGCTGAGACTCACCCGCCGAACCTGAACCAGTTAATGCTGGCGTAGGGAGTTGAGACGACAGGTGGGACCCGGGCGCTTTCTGGCTGGGTATGCACCGATCAACCTTTCCCCTTTGAGTCACGTTGGTACTTTTGCCCACGGCTCATGCGCCGGTCATTGTGATGTTTAACATTGAACCGGAATGCTTATGATGATTGTAAAACCTGCCGTAGCTACGGCCTCCCTGATGACACTGGCGCTGGCGGCCCATGCCGAGCCCCTGACAGTCTATACCTACGAATCCTTTGTTTCCGAATGGGGCCCGGGGCCTCAAATTGAAGCGGGCTTCGAAGCGGAATGCGGCTGTGATGTTGAGTTCATTGGCCTTGAAGACGGGGTAGCCCTGCTTAACCGCCTGCGCCTTGAAGGGTCATCCAGTCAGGCCGATATTCTGCTCGGCATCGACGACGCCCTGATCGCCGAGGCTCGCGCCCTGAACCTGACCCTCCCTCACGGGCTGGACACCAGCCACCTGAGCTTGCCCTACGACTGGCAGGACTCTGAATTTGTGCCTTACGACTACGGTCACTTCGCCTTTGTTTACGACCAGACCCGCGTCGATAACGTGCCTGCCTCGCTCGAAGAGCTGGTCTACGACTCTGACCTCAGTGTTATTTATCAGGACCCGCGCGTCAGCACGCCGGGCCAGGGGCTGATGTTGTGGATGAAATCGGTATTCGGCGAGGACGCCGATGACGCCTGGGCAACCCTGCAGGAGCGGGTAGTAACGGTCACCCCGGGCTGGAGCGAAGCCTATGCCCTGTTTCAGGAAGGCGAGAGCGATGTCGTACTCAGCTACACAACGTCTCCGGCCTACCACATGACCTATGAAGATACCGATCAGTACCAGGCGGCCGAATTCAGCGAAGGCCACTATGCGCAGATCGAAGTGGCCGCGGCTCTGGCCTCGTCTGACCAGCCGGAACGGGCGCGTGAATTTCTGGCCTTTCTGATCAGCAAACCTGCACAGGATGTGATGGCGGGCACCAACTGGATGTGGCCAGTGCTGGACGGCGCCGAGACGCCTGAGGCATACGACAGCATGGCCAGGCCCGAAACGCTTTACTTCGACAGCGAGACCGTCGCCGAAAACCGCCGTAACTGGATTCGTGAATGGCGCACGGCAGCCAGCCAGTAAGGGTAACCACGCTGTGAATCTGTCGCTTGTTCTGGCCCGGCTGGGTACTGGCGCCCTGATGCTGACGCTGGTGCTGGCTCTGGCCGGCATGGCGTTGCATCCGGGCCAGGGGTATGGGTGGTCGAGCTACTTCGACGCCTGGTTGTGGCAGATTATCCGTTTTTCGGTACTGCAGGCCGCCTTGTCGGCGCTGTTGTCGGTTGTGCTGGCATTGCCCTTTGCCTGGGCACTGGCACAGCGGCCCTTTCGCGGTCAGTGGTTGCTTGCCGGGTTTCTGAACCTGGCGTTTGTGTTGCCGGTGCTGGCCGTGGTGCTGGGCATCGTCGCGCTGTTCGGTCGTCAGGGCTGGTGGCCACTGGAAACTACGGTATATGGTTTGCCCGGTATTCTGCTGGCGCATGTGGCATTGAACTGGCCTTTTGCCGTTCGGTTGCTGTGGGACCGTCTGAACCAGGTGCCGCTCCATCATCGCCGGTTGGCGATGGTGCTCGGGTTATCGACAGTGCAACGGTTGCACCGAATCGAATGGCCGATTCTTAAAACGGCCACCGGGCCGGTGTTTGTGCTGATTGCGCTGCTGTGTTTCAGCAGTTTTACGGTGGTTCTGACACTGGGCGGTGGCCCGGCCAACACCAACCTGGAAGTGGCGGTGTATCAGGCGCTGAAATACGATTTCGACGCCCGTGGCGCGGCGCTCTATGCGGCGTTTCACGGTGCCATGGCGCTGGGGTTGATGGCCTTGCTGGGGCATAACAAAGTCTGGTCAATGGAGACCGTAGCCCAGCCCGCCCGGTCCGGCATGCAGCGGGCCAGTGCACTGCAGCGGGTGGCTATCGTCACTTTGCTGCTGACCTTGCTGGCGCCTTACCTGGCGCTGATCCAGCGAGCGCTGCGCGCAGACTGGCAGTGGCCGGGTCAACTGAATGAAGCGCTGGTAACCAGCCTGGGCATTGCCAGCTTCAGTGCGCTTGTGGCCGTATTGCTGGCGCTCAGTCGCTGTGTTTCGGTTCAGTCGGCCCGTCGGCGCAGTCTCTGGCTCGATTTTGGCGTATTGGTGATGCCGGCGATGGTGCTGACCACCGGCCTGTTTTTACTGTGCTTGCGGCTAGGCTGGGCACGCCAGTCGACCTGGCCGCTGATCATCTGGATCAATGCGCTGATGGCCATGCCGCTGATTTTACAGCCGATCAAGGCAAGAACCGCAGCGGCGCGTAACCAGTATCAGCGACTGACCCGTGTACTCGGGCTCTCCCGCTGGGGCGCGGTGCGCTTTGTCTACTGGCCGGTGCTTTGGCCGGTGCTGACCTGGGCGCTGGCGCTCAGTGCGGTGCTTAGCCTGGGTGACATGGGCGTGGCGGCCCTGGTTGGGCAACTGGATTTTGTGACCCTGCCGCTGATGATTTTCAGGGCCATGGGCAGTTATCAAATGACTCTGGCGGCCCAGTTAATGGTCGGGTTGCTGGCGTTGTGTGCCCTGTTGCTGGGGCTGGCGGAATGGGCAAGAGGGCGAGGCCATGCTTGACGTTACTAACCTTTCGGCTCGCCTGGGCGAACAGGCGTTTCACTGGCAGTTTCAGCTGAAGGCCGGTGAACTCATGGCCATTGTCGGGGCCAGCGGCCTGGGCAAGTCGACATTGCTGAACGTGCTAATGGGGTTGCAAGCCCCCGTACAGGGAGATGTGAACTGGCAGGGGCGTTCGGTTATGCAGGTGCCCGTGCATGAACGGCCGTTCGGCATTCTGTTCCAGAGTCATAATTTATTTGATCATCTGAGTGTGCGGCTGAATCTGGCGCTGGGGCTGTCGCGCTCCGGGCGGCTGACCGATTCGCAGCAGCATCAGGTAGAAGTAGCCGCGCGTCGCTTCGAATTGCAGACAATGCTCGACCGCACACCGGGCCAGCTGAGTGGCGGCCAGCAACAGCGGGCAGCGCTGGCGCGGGTGTTCCTGCAACGCAAGCCGGTTCTGTTGCTGGACGAACCCTTCTCATCACTGGACCCGGCCTTGCGCCAGGAAGGGCTCGACTGGGTTCGGGACATGCAATCGGAACTGGGCTGCACGGTTTTGCTGGTCACCCACCATCTCGAAGAAATGCTGCCGGTAACCGATCGCATCCTGTTGGGCCTGACCGGCCAGCAGTGGCTCGACCTGTCGGTGTCGGAATTCCGGAAAAAACGTCAGGAAGGTCGTTTTGAATCCCTGCTGGGCAGCATTGAAGGGCGATAATCCGGCCAGTCCGATTGATCTTTTCGCCTCTGGCAGGCAGCATGTGCGCTGGTTTCAAACGATCGTTTGAATAACGCACTGTTGAAGGATTGCCAATGAATCTCGTGGGTCGTTTTCTCCTGTTACTCCTGCGGGCGCTGATGCGTCGACCCAGCGGCGACCCCCTGGCCCCGGTTCGACACCGCTATCGGGTCTGGTTGCACGATATGGATCTCAATTTTCACCTGACGGCGGCTCGCTACTTCTCCTTTGGCGACCTGTGCCGCATTCAATGGCTGATCGATACCGGGCTCGGGCGTGCCTTTCTGAAGGGCCGTTACCGGGCCGTGCTCAATGCGCAGGAACTAACCTATATTCGTGAGTTTGCGCCGCTCAGTCAGGTCACCCTGGAAGTTCAATTGCGCTGTTGGGATGAGAAATACGCCTATTTCGAGCAACGCTTCTACCACGGAAAAACACTGCACTCGGTCGGCCATGCGCGTATGGCCATGCTGCATAAAGGCAAGGTCATGAGCATGGGTGAGGTGCTGGAGCGCGAAGGCCTGAGCGTTGAATCACCGCCTGAAACCGAGGCAATTACCGACTGGAAGGAAACCCTGGCGGCGAAACGGGCTCAGTTTGGTTAAGCACTCAAGTTTCGAAGTTCGCTGATTAGACCAGCGTCGGCTGTCGGTGATGCCTCTGCAGGGGAGTCCGCAGCAAGGATGCTGCGGTCTAGGCTCCAGGGATGGATTTACGCCGACCCTGCAGAGGCATCACCGGTAGCCGATGCGGACCAATACCACCCAGTCAACTCGAACTTCGAAACTTGAGTTAGCCGGTCTTGTTCACTGAATCCAGAATGTCCGACAGGTAACCCTTGTGCTGGTCAATCTCGGCGCGAGTCAGGCCCGTCATTTCATACGGGAACACCAGCCAGTCGTCGGTATCGTACAGGCAGAAGTCGGGTCTGCGATTGGTCTGCTGCGTCGCCGGGCGCTGGTAGAGGGTGGCGATGCGGGTATCGGCGGGCATGTTTCGTTTCAGGTGCTTGTTAAGACGACCCAGCACGGCCTGAACACTGTGGCCAGTGCCGAATACGTCATCGACGATCAACAGACGGTCATCAGCATTGAGGTTATCGAGCAGGTATTGGGTGCCATGCACGCGGATGTGCGTTTCCGGCGAGGCAATCATGTCGGAATAGTGGTCCATACCCCGATAGGACGTGCGCAGCGCAATGTGGTCGGTCTTGTTGCCGAGCGTTTGCAGGCATTCCTGAACGTAAATGCCGATGGTGCTGCCGCCGCGCCACAGACCGACGATAAAGTTGGGTCGGAAGCCGCTTTCATAGACCTGAACGCCCAGGCGAAAGGCATCCTCGATCAGTTGGGCTTCATCCAGAAAACGTTTGTTGCGATGGGTGTCCGTATCGGTCATGGCTTGCCGGGGGCTCGGGTCGATGGGATTATAGGGGCTCACCCAGTGAAGCTAATGATTTTATGGCCAAAAAACAATACCTCAGTGCCCAGGGCCTGCTTGAAGACGCCTTTCGATTGGGAGCGCAGATTCTGAATTCCGGTTTTCGGCCGACCTTCATGATCGCCGTCTGGCGGGGTGGGGTGCCCATGGGCATTGCCGTGCAGGAGTTTCTGGAGTATCACGGCGTGTCGACCGATAACATCGCCATTCGCACTTCATCCTACAGCGGCATCGACCAGCAAAGCCGGTCGGTGCGGGTGCATGGCCTCGATTACCTCGTCAAACACGTCACCCGGGAAGACTCACTGCTGATCGTCGACGATGTGTTTGATACCGGCCGCTCCATTGAAGCCATTATCGATCAGCTGCAACAGCGTGCCCGGTTAAATACGCCCGCCGATATACGGGTCGCTGTGCCTTACTACAAACCCAGCCGAAACGAAGTCGGCCGTGAGCCGGAGTATTTTTTGCACGCCACCGATGCCTGGCTAAAGTATCCGCATTCACTTGAAGGTCTGAGCAATGAGGAAATCGCGGAGCATCGCCCCGAGTTGTATCGTATTCTGAGCCCGCATCTGGAAAAAACCACAGAGCAGGGTGACCCGTCATGATGGTCACGGTTTTCTTGCTGGCCGTTAGCCTGATGCTGATTGGCTACACCCTCACGGTTGTAGAGGCCATGCGCCATTCTGCCGCCTGGGGCCTGGCGACACTGATACCGCCGCTGGCTATTGTTTTTGCCATTTGGCGAACCAGGCAGCAACCCGTGGCGACCGCCCTGTTGATTGTGCCGCTGGTGTTTATCCTGTTTGCGATGCCGTTTTTCAGCATGAGCTGAAAACCGTTCTAACCAGCAGCTAGTGGTCCATGCGGAAAGTTCTGTCACTGTTCACTTTGCCAGCAAGCCCAGAGCTTCGTTGTCAAACCTTGAAATAGCGGTGCTATTCCGGCGGTTCTCCGCCTCGCACTGAACTTGCTGGCGTCGTTCCTTAGTGACAGAATTTCACGCATGGACCACTAGCAGGCAGTCGGTTTCAACCAACTGCCTTGTGCGCATATTATCTTGCGATTTGAAACTGATGAATGGTTCCGTTTGGCGCCAACTCGCCCATCAGCGAATTGTCTTGCTGTTCCGGCAATGTTGCCAGTGGCTGGAAAACCAGTCTTTGCCCGATGTCGTCGTCATCCAGCGTCAGGTATAAAACCCCGTCGCTGTTGGGTGACCAGGCGAAGGTGGTATCAGTCTCGTGGTTGTTCAGTGCAGACAGTTGACTAAGGCGTTCATCGGTGATGTTCAAAACGTAGACATTGGTTTGTTGTGTTGCCGCCGTAAAGGAGGGAATGACCAGCCATTGCCGATCCGGTGACAGCAAAATGTTGCCCAGGGCCTGGGTAGCACTGGCGCTACTCAGTGCATCGGTGATAACCCGGTTGCTAAGTTGAGACTGGGCATCGATAACCAGCAAGGTGATGCGATAGGGCAGTGCACCTTCAAATCGGCTGTAGCCATAAAGCAGTTCCCCGGTTTCCGTCCATCCCCAGAACAGATCCGTCAGGGTGCCGGAGAGGTCGGTCAGTTGTCGATTGCTGCCACCGTCAAAGCCCGACGCGAACAGTTGAATTTTACCGTCTTCAAGTTGGTCTGCCTTGTACGCCAGTCGGGTTTCATCCGGGTTCCAGATATAGTCGCTCACGTCACCGGCGCTGACCAGATTGCCGCTGACTTTTACCTGCGCGACTGCCGCTTCAGTGCCATTTTGGTAGTCGGTCCAGTAAAAATTGAACAGCTCTACAACACCACTGCTTTGCAGATCACCCAGGTAGGTTAAGAAGCTCCCCTCAGGCGACCAGGTCAGCTTGGACAGTGAGGCGACATGGGTGCCATAGCGTGTGGAAACCGCAACCTCTGTTATTGCAGCTTCATCCGGCTGCGCAATGAAAACCGCTTTGCTGCCGTTGGCTGCGGCGGCGCCCAGGTAGGCAAGCACCGAGTCATCCGGGTGCCAGACAAAGGGCGGGGCACCGGCAACACCGGTATCCGCCGGGTCGTACACGGTGTGGCTGGTGTCATCGGTCAGATTCAGCCAGACCAGTCGACTCTGGCGGTTGTGATAGGCCAGTTGGCTTTCGTCATTGCTCCAGTCATAGGCGTTTTCGTTCAACAGTGGCAGCACGGTCTCACGCGGTGCCTGGCCTTCGTTCGTATCGAGCAGGTGCAGGCGAAAGACCGGGCTGGTACCACTGGTTGCTGTGACCATCGCCAGCCACCGGCCACTGGTGCTCCAGCGAAGCTGGCGAATGGATTCGGTTGCTTCCAATGCGATATCGATGCTCGCTTTGCTGCCGCTGTTGGTTTCAGCGAGCATGAGTGTATCGGCCTCGCTGCTATGCCGACGAACAAAGGCCAGACGCTGGCCATTGGGCGAAAGCTTTACCTGCTCAATCGATTCATTAACGGCAATCGGATCAGTCAGCCGTTGTGGATTGGCTTCCGGATAACCGACCCGGTAAAGATCACCATCGCCTTGCCGCTCTTTTTCCGCTTGCACGACCAGCAACCGTTGCTTGAGTACATCGAGTTCAACACTGGCCTGAGACGACTCACCTTCCACGTCAGTCACCGTGACGGTGAGTGTGGCTTTGAGCGTGTCATCGGCCAGCCAGGGAATGTCCACACTGGCGGAACTGCTGTCTGGCACCAGCGTAATGTCAATCTCGGGCTCGGTGGTTATCGACCATTCAATATCGAGTTCCGAGACGGTGTTGCGATCGTCAGTGATGGTCAGATCGACCCGGTTGATGGTCCCTTCGGTCAGGCTTACGGTGTCGAGGCCCTTAATGGAAGGTGCTTTGTTCTGGTACTTCTCCGGCAGTTCCGGATAGTCACCGACGCAAGCTGCCAGCATTGGAAGCGCAGTTAGCAACGATAAAAGTAAAGGTGTGGATTTCATGGCTCTTCCTTAAACATGAAACAAGCGCTCTGAACAGACACCGGTAAAGTACTGTCCAGGGAATGCATGGGTTTGTTACTTGAATTCCAGGCTGGCGCCCAGCCGGAACGTCGCCAGACCGGGCTGGCTGACAGGCCAGTTGACGTGGGTATCAATACGAAGGTTGGGTGTGACCGGAATTTGCAGTTGGCCTTGAAGCATCAGCGCAAAATCCTGTTCATCGCCATATCGGGCCTGGCTCCAGATCGTCCCGTTCTTCTCCCAGGAATAATGGTTGAAACGGTGCAGGCTCTGTAATCCGAGGCCGCCGCCGAGCCAGAGCAACCGGTCGCCCGCCTGGATGTCTTGCAACAGGCCGGCAGTAGCGGTGATGCCATAGGAAGATGAACCGTGCATGGAGTCATCTACATCAGGCCGGAAACGGGACCAGTCGAGCGCAGCCATCAGGTAAGCCCGGGTATGTCCTTCAACAAACATCGGTACCTGATAATCGGCATGTATGGCCAGTCCGGCAGCCAGAGGGTAGTCGTCTTCGTCGGGCTGGGCTGCAAGCAGAGCAGAGCCGCCAGCGGAAAAAAAGGCCTGATCCCATTCAACAGACCAGGCGGGGACGGAGAAAAACACTAGGCACAACAGCGCCTGAATTCGGTTCAGCATGGTGCATCCTTGTGGTAGCGGTTCCTTTCTCGGGCATCCATAGGGCCCAGAGCACTTGCAGGCGTATTGTCCGCCCTTTCTCATGGCGAGCGAGAATGCCACCGAACCCATCGCCAGCGCAAATTTCAAAGTAGACCTCGATCACAAAAAAAAGAATTGATTAAAAAAATAGGTGCAAGGTTGCGTTCAGAATAATAGGGTGCGCATCAGTCAGGCGGTCGTTCTGTTCTTAATCCGCCGAAGTAGTTGGTGATGCAACCGTCTGTGTGCACGCCATTGAAGGACAGCAACTGACGACGTAAGGGAGAGCCAGGATGCTCAACAAGTCACTCAGTGCATGGTTGTTTGCGGTACTGTCATTTACCGTACTCAGCGGGTGCGCAACACCTCAACTGAATTTTTCGGTTGATGCCTCACACGCTATCAATCTCGATGAAACCGGCGACGCCTATGCCGTTGTCGTGCGCGTCTATCAACTGACTGATCCCGTCCTGTTCGAGCGCTCCGAGTTCGACGACATGTGGAAAGCCGATGAGCAGATTTTGGCCGACACGCTGGTTTCCCTGCATGAAATAACGGTCGAGCCATCTCTCTCCCGAACCGTATCCATTGAAAAAGCCGAGCGTGCCCGCTACGCCGGTGTCGTCGCCTATTTCCGAAACGATGATGGGCAGTGGCGTGCCAACAAGAAGGTAAACCACGGCTTTATCCGCGCATCGACGAACATGACGCTCAAGCTCGATGGCAATCGTGTTGAGTTGGAGTACCGCTAAACACAGCCGGGCAGCTTGGGCCAGGTTTACCTGAACGAGCGGGCAGTCTGGCCCGCTGCGTTTACGAATTTAAAACGAGCCGGGAAGGCTTGCTTCCCACTGTGCTGTCTTCGGTGTTCCGGGAATCGAGAGGCACTGTGTTGTGTGATAAGGGAGAAGTATGAAAGGGTTAAGGAAAGTAGTGTGGGCTGAAGGCGTCTTCCTGGGGCAGCAGCATTTTCAAGCCTGGGATCAGTATCAGTTCCGCACTCAGCATTTGCGCTCGCGCTGGCAGCAACCTTACAGCTGGGGTGTGGGTGAATTGATCTGGGATGAGGCCGCACTGCTGAATGGTCGTCTCGACCTGGTTCGTTGCCAGGCGCTTTTGCCGGACGGACGTGTCGTTGACTACCGCCGCGAAACCGACGGTCCGGTATTTCTGGACCTGACACAGTTTGACCACGAATCCTTAACCCTGTGCCTGATGCTGCCACGCAATGAGTTGGCCGATACCATTACCGGCTATGAGGTGAACGGCCGGCTGACGGGCTGGACCTCTGACTATACCGATCTGGAAGATGTGTACGATGCCGGACGTCGCCGGGAAGTACTGCTGGCCCGCCCTAACTTGAAACTCCAGCCAGACTTCCAGGCGCAGGACAATATGGTCTCGATGCCATTGGCCCGGGTAACCCGACGCTATGATGCCGAGTACCAACTCGACGAAGCCTTTCTTCCGCCGTTACTGCAAGTGGGTTCGGTGGCGCGATTAAAGCAGCTGGTGACCAATCTGGTCGACCTGCTGCAATCCCAGTTCCGTAGCCTGCAGGAACGTCGACTCAAGCTTGGCGACCTGAGCAGCATGACCGCCACTGAAATGGCGGACTATTTGCTCCAGGCCGAGCTGGTATCGGCACTGGCAGAACTGCGAACTTTTGAGCAGCATCCCCAGCAAACTCCCTTTGAGCTATACAAGCTACTGGTGCGCAGTCACGACAGGCTTGCGCTGCAACTGATGCCGGATGAACTGCCACTGAGTGTCCGCTATCAGCACGATCAACTAACCGATACCTTTGCATCCCTGAATACGGCGATGCGGCAAGTGCTGGGTGTGGATCGTCAGCGCTCGGCCGATGGGCTGGTTTTCACCAGTATTGCTCCGGGTCGTTACGAATCATCCGCCTTGTCGGAAGCGACTGCCGACCGTTGTACGTTCTATCTGTCAGTGCGCCACTCCGGTTCAGACCCCACCTGGTTCACCCGGTTTCCGCAATATTTCAAGCTCGGTGCACCCGACCAGATCGAGACCATGGTGTCCAATGCCCTGCCTGGCTTGCCATTGCAGCACACTCAGCGGTTGCCACAAAAAATTCGCATCAAGTCTGAATGCGAGTATTTCCTGCTCGATAAATCCAGCCCTGTTTGGGCCGACATTCGACGAGCCGGGCAGTTCGCTGCCTTTGGCCTGGGTGACTTTGTGTCGGCGGATGTCGAGCTGCTGGTCATTGAGGAATAAATCATGGATACCCGGTCTCACGACATGGAAGCGGTGCTGGTAGAAAGCTGTTCCCCCATTTTCAATCTGGTTGAACCCTTGCGTCAGCCGGAACAGGCCGATCTGGTCGAAAGCTCTTTGCGAGCGGATCTGGAGCAGGCGTTTGTCGAGCTGGAGCGCAGAGCGTTTGAGCATCAGTGGCCAAGCGCTGTTACCCGTGATGTTCGCTATTGCATGGCCGCCTATGTTGATGAGCGGGTAATGTCATCCCGCTGGCCACATAAGTTCGACTGGATGGTCAAACCCCTCTGTGTGGAATACTTCGGTGACAGTAATGCCGGTGAAGGTTTCTTTGCGCGCCTCGATGAACTGCGACGCGGGTTGCCTGAACACCGTGCCGTCGCAGAATTGTATTTCAGTTGTCTTCAGTTTGGGTACCAGGGCAGTTATACGCTAAAAGGGTTCGACCAGTTACAGGCCTATATATCCACATTTCGCGCTCAGCTGGATGACTTGCGCGGCCCGGTAAACCGTGAACTGGCCGATCAGGCGGTACCGGAGCGTCAGTTAGTTTACCGTATTGGCGGTAATCAGCCTTACTGGGTGATGGCTGCGGTAGGCGGCGCATTGCTGGTGGCACTCTTTCTCACCTATGGCGGATTGATGAAGTCAGCACTGTCAGGCAGTGCCGACCGGCTTTTGCAGTATCAGACAAGTACCCAGGTTGTGAATGGAGATCAGGCCGATGGCTAGCGCAATGGGACTTCTGTTCCGGTTCAAGGATGTATTGTTGTCGCGGGCTTCCGGCGCGGTTGTCGGTCTTGTTGCGGTGCTGGTCATCATCTGGTTTGCAGGGCACCACGTTGGGCTGACTTCCTCTCGACTGAAATTCATCGCCATGGGCGTTGTTGTAGGGGTTTTTCTGCTGATCTGGTTGGTAACAGCCCTGTACAAATGGCGTCGCGGGAGGAAGCTGAGAAAACAACTCGACGCCATGAGCGGTGGTTCATCGGACGCCATTCAAAGCAAAATTTCCGATGTTCTGGATGCGCTGAAAGGCTCTCATCTGGGCACTAAATACCGCGGTAACAGCGCACTTTATGCGCTGCCGTGGTACATGGTGATCGGGCCTTCTGCGGCGGGCAAGAGCACGCTGTTTTCGCAGTCCGGACTGGAGTTTCCGTTAAAGGACGACCAGCGGTTTCATGTGCAGGGCATTGGCGGTACCCGCGATTGTGACTGGTGGTTCTCTGACCAGGCGATCCTGATCGATACCGCAGGCCGTTACACCAGCGATGAAGACAACGACGACTGGTTGTCTTTCTTGCGGGTGCTTAAAGCAAACCGCTCCAAGATGCCCATTAATGGCCTGATGCTGGCGCTGCCACTGGATCAGATACTGACGTCTGAGAAGGCCGATCTCGAGCTGCACGTCAAACACCTTAAGAATCGCCTGCATGAACTGATTTCCGAATTGGGTGTCACCTTTCCCATCTACATCGTCATCACCAAGTCCGATCTGTTGAAGGGCTTCGAAGCTTTTTTCAGTGATCTCAGTGAACAGGAAATCAAACAGCCCTGGGGTGTTTACCTGCTGGATGAAACCGAAGACAAATCATCCAATGGCTTGGCGGTACTGAATGACCGGCTAACGCAGTTGTATCACCGCTTGCTGGAGCAACGGACGCAAAAAGTTAACCTGGCTCAGAAACCTGAAGACAAGGTAGCCATTTATCAGTTCCCGAATCAGTTTTCCGGGGCGACTGAAAAACTGATGGAGCTGTTGTCTCTGCTGTTCAAGGATAACCCCTATCACGAATCTCCCTGGTTCGCAGGGGTTTACTTCACGTCCAGCACTCAGGAAGGCGTTGCGCTAGAACGCCGCTCAAACGCCTTCAAAAGCGTATTTGCCAAGGTGGCTTTTGCCGTCAAACGCCAGACAGAGCTGACCCGAAGCTACTTCATAGACCACTTGTTTACCGAGGTCATTTTCCCGTTGCAAAACGCGGTTCGCGGCAATCGCAAGCGGCAACGGTGGAGTCGGGCGGTGAAGGCGGTTTGCTTTATGGTGATTAGCGGCATTGTCGCATTAACGGGTATAGGCCTGTTTGGAACCTACACCAGCAACCAGTTGCTGATCTCCGGTTACGAATCCAAAGCAGAGCGATTGCTGGAACGCTATCACGATGCCAGTACCTCAGACCATGAACGGCTCGATGCGCTGGTGGGCTTGCATGAGCATTATCAGCAACTGGAAAAAATGCAGACCTACTCTCCATTGCAGATTGTGCGCCGCTACTCGCTGGTGGAATCTCACGCCGAACCCATGCAGCAGTTGTTGCTGACGACGCTGAATGAGACCGTTGAAGACCGCATTGTCCCGGCGTTGCATACCCAGCTGGAAACCTATTCAGCGTCATGGCCAGAGCTGGATCAGGTAACTCGTATTGCCGAGCAGCCAAGTTACTATGAAGCACTGCGCAGCTACCTGATGCTAACCAGCCATACCGATCGTCAGGACATCGACATTCTTAAAACGTACCTGAGTAGGCTTTGGTATGAAAGCTATGCCGACCATGAGCTGTTGTTGAGCTACCAGCAACGCCAAAACAGCATGCAGAATCTGATCGAGCTATATCTGGTCGACGTTTTCAGCCAGATGGATGAGAGCCACGTTAACCCCTGGTCTGGCTCTCAAGACTGGGTTGCCCAGGCTCAGGATCGTCTGGTGACCGATGCCGACGCCCAGGTGATATACGACCGTCTGGTTGCCTCCGGTAACAGCCGGTTTTCATCGACTGGCCTGAATGACGTTCTGGACTCTTCGGTACAGGGCGTCTTGAAAGGAGAGCATCGCGTACCAGGCGCCTTTTCCCGGACGGCCTGGGAAACCTACATTGCCGATGAAATCGACGCTCTGGCAGAGACAGCGACCCGCGGCGACTGGGTACTGGGGCTGGACAGTGGCACCGAGGGTGAATCCGCCGACAGCAGCCAGTGGCGTCAACTGCGTGCGGATGTCCGTGCGCATTATTTTGCCGACTATACTGAGCAGTGGTCCCAGTTTGTTCAGTCGGTAACGGTGCCCAGGCCCGCTTCTATGGCTGATGCAGTACAGGCGATCAAGGCACTCGGCAGTGATGAAGCACCCTGGACAGCTCTGTTCGACCGGGTTGCCCTGGAGTTACAAATTACCGACCCGGCTGTCAGCAATGGCCAGGCGGCCAGTGCACTGGTGTCTGATCTGACCGGTGATGGCGAAGCAGCAGAACCGGTACCAGTGCCTCTTTTGCCTGCGTTCAAGTCGGCTGCAGAACCCTTGTTGGCGGTAGTAATGGCCGAGAACGGCAAGTCAACCAACCCGGCCTGGCCTGCCTACCGGGAGCAGATGCTGGCATTGGCTGAGGAAATGGAGTTTATGCTGGCAGCAGCCGACATCGACCGTGAGGCCAAACTTTATTCGAGCGATTTGCTGTCTGGCAACGCCAGTGGCAAACAGCTTTACGCTGCCTGGATTGAGATTAACGCCTTGTTGGATGCCATGCCCGACAGCAGTCGCTCCTGGGTAGAGTCGTCCTTTACCGCACCTATCGAACAGACATGGTCGGCTCTTCTAGCCAGTGCAACTCGCTCACTGCAGCAGCAATGGGATAGCCGGGTGTACTCGGTGTATGCCAATAACCTGCAGGGACGATTCCCGTTTTCCTCGGCTGAAGTAGAAGCAACGCCGCACGATGTCCAGTTGTTGCTGCAGCCGGGTCAGGGGGAATTGTGGTTGTTTGTGAGCGAGGAACTCGAATCCTTTTTGCAGCGCAGTAACGGCCAATGGCGTAGCCGGACCTGGTTGGGTCGCGGCCTGACGTTTAACCCCCAGTTTTTCGATGCATTGATTGGTGCCGACCGTTTGTCGCGCGGCCTGTTCAAGCCCGGGTCGCCGGAAATGGGTATGGGCTATGCCTTGTATCCAATGCCGGTACCCGGGGTTACCGAAGCCTTGATCGAAGTGAATGGCGCGGGCTACCGGTATCGGAATGAACCGCAGGAGTGGCGCGAGTTCAACTGGACGCTGTCGCAGAACAACAGCCAGGCCCGGGTGCTTGCCCGGGCAGGCAATGGCTCTGCACCCGTAAGCTTTGAAGCTAACGGGCAGTGGGCCTTTGTCCGGCTAATTCAGGAAGCGGAGGTGACTCATCTGCGCGGTACCGAATTCGAATTGCACTGGCAATTTGGCCAGGGTAGCCGGTCGACATCGGTTCGGTTTCGGATGCGCGCCGACCGCGAAGGCAGTGTACTGAACCCGAGTCTGTTCCGGCAGATGGCACTGCCCCGCTCACTGTTTCGGGCCGGCTGATGTTTGGGTTCAAGCCAGAAAAGCCAGTGGAAGCCGTCCGTCCGGATCCGGTGACGCTGGGTTTTCTGGGTAAGTTGCCAGACCGGGCGGACTACGTGCATTCGGCATCAGGCTCAAGAGAAGTTCAGACGCTCGATGCCAGTTTGAAAGAGTGGTTGTCGTTGCAGGCCGCACAGCAGGCAGGAGACGCCACCGCCCTTCAAACTGAAAACAGCAACGGAGTTGGCTTTTTGCAGGTGGGAGGGCACGACCGCCAGGGCATGAGTGGTTATGTGTTTCCCAGCGAGGACAGCCACGGCCGGCGTTATCCGTTTATGTATTTTAGCCGGTGGTCGGATACTGAATTGTACTTCAAGCCGGCGCCGTTATTTTTTGGCAGCTGGATGCAGTTTGGCAAGATCAATGCGGACCTCGCCTGGCCGGATCAACTGCCAGACCTGAGTGTCTTCGACCGGTTCAGAAATGCCTCAGCCGCTGCCGACATGGCGGCCGGAAAACAGTTGATGAAGGCATCGTTGGCGTACTTGTCGGAAATCAGCCTGCAACGCTGGCTCAGTCACCTGGTCGGTGGTGACCCGGTGTTGCAAATACGCCTGCTGGCTGGGTGCAGAGACCTGATCGACAATTATCGAAGCCGGAGGCACCGGCCGATGACGGATCTGGAGTTGCCGTTGGGCCCGAAAGATATGGCCCCGGTCAGCCTGGTGTTCTGGTTGCACGTGCTCACGCCTGTGGGCAGCGACAGTTTATGGCGGCCTGATGTGTTGTGGTCTCTGAACCCCGCCGGCGGGAAAATGTGGATACTGGCCCGCCCGCTGGCAGGCTCACATTGGCAACAGGCTATAAAACCAGCGCCGGGTTCGGATTGGTCGACAACCGGGCAACTGCATCGGCACTGGGCCGAGCAATTGATTGGCCAACCCGATGTACGTTTGTTGGATGTGGCAATACGGTGGAGTCAGATGGAATGACAATAGCAATTTCAGGACTGAAAAGTTGGGATGCCTGGCTCACCCAATGCCTGGCTCCGTTACCGGCTGACGCTGCGGGTTCAGACCCGCGCTATGGCGAACGTTTCAGTTCGCTCAAGGCCGAAGTTGAAAAGAAACAGGATGTTGATTACGAACGCATCCTGACGCTTGCGACTGACATTCTCAGCCGGGAAGCCAAAGATCTGCGTGTTGCCTCTTATTTCATATTGGGTGCCGGTCGGGTGTATGGCCTGGAAGGTCTGGTATGGGGCGTGCGTCTGTTAACCGGGTTGCTGGCGATGGATGCTGAACAATGCTACCCGCAAAAGCCGAAAGCACGGCTATCTGCCATAGGCTGGTTACAGCAGCCTCGTATTCTTCATTTTGTACAAAAGCACGACAGCAAGGCATCTGAGGCGTTGTTCGTCGAGGCTAAAGAGAGCTGGGAATTTTTTGCCACGGCGGCCGGTGAGGCAGGCATCGAGGGGTTCGGATGGCCCGACCTGTTCGACTGGTTGCGTAAGAATCAACCAAAGCCTGCGGTATCAGCCACAACCGAGTCAGCAGCAGGCGCGAGTTCCGGGTCGGCAGAGGCCATTCAACCGTCCAATGAAATGCCATCACCCGATACTGCCGGGCCGGTTCAATCGGAAGCTCAGCTGTTGCAACTTCAGAAGCAGATGTTGGGGTATTTCAGGGAAAAATCCAAACATGGCAGCCGGGCCGCGTTTGCGCGCAGTGTGAAATGGGCCGACTTGTCATTGCCACCCAACGAGAACGGTAAAACCCGCATTCCGCCACCGCGTGAGGCCAGCTTGAACAAGGTTAACCACGCCATTGATAGTGAGAACTGGGCCATGGCATTTGAAGCGGCAGAAGATGCCTTTCTGGAGCCTGGCGGCCTGTTTTGCATGGAACTGCAGCGCTTGTCGGCGCTGGCTGCGCAAAAAGCCGGGTTTCGCAGTGCTCGCTCGGTGATTGAGTTTCAGGTTCGCGAATTGATGGAGCGCTTGCCCAAGCTCCGACAACTGAGCTACGACAATGGCGAGCCCTTTGCCGGGGGCGCTGCGTTGGCCTGGATCGAACAGATCACAGCGGCAAGCTCGAATAGTCAGGGCGGCTCGTCAGATGTGGACTTTCTTGCCGAGGCGCGAAAACAGCGTGATGAAGGCTCACTGGCTACGGCGCTCGCCTGGCTCAGATCCCAACTGACGGGGGAGAACCTTGTTAGCTTGCGCATTCGCCTTGCCCAGGCACAACTGTGTCATGAATCTGCCGAACCAGCTCTGGCCAGTTCGCAGCTCGACACCCTGGTTGAAGCCGTCGACAACTTTCAATTGGCGAAGCTGATGCCAGATTTGGCCATGGCCATCTGGCGTCAGGCCTGGCTGGTGACCAAAGACTTGCTTGCCAGCGCCGGGGGTGAGCGGCAGGCAGAACTGAACGACACCCTCGATAGGCTGCACGCCAGAATGTGCGCGACTGATCTGGCTCAGGCGGCAGAGTGGTTCTAACGAAGAACCATTGGATGTTCAACAAGGAGGTAAGGGACCGACCCGCCTCACGACTAAGGAGTACACAGCATGGCTGATAGTTTTCAAAATGAAGTACCCCGTGCGCGGGTCAATATAGCGCTGGACCTGGAGACCGGAGGCGCCAGTGTCAAGAAAGAACTGCCAATGAAGCTGCTGGTAATGGGCGACTTCAGTAATGGCAAGGGTGAAGGCGATGTGAGCGAGCGTGAGCGCGTCAACATTACTTCGTCCAATCTGGAGCAAGTGATGTCTGATCTGGCGCCGGAGATGAACTACTCGGTGCCCAACCGCATCAAGGACGACGGCAGTGAAATTAACGTTTCCCTCACCGCCAAGTCGTTCAAGTCGTTCCACCCGGAAACGGTTGCCTCTGAAATTCCCGAGTTAAGCCAGTTGATGTCGATGCGCAATCTGCTTAAAGACCTCAAGTCGAACTTGCTCGACAACAGCTCTTTCCGCAAGGAAGTGGAGCGCATTCTGAATTCACAGCCGGATTTGACTTCCCTGAAAGATGAATTGAAGTCCCTGATTGCCGAGCAACAGGCGGATACCGCTGACGCGGATGACGCCAAGGAATAAGGAGCAGCACATGACTGTACAGGACAGCACCACTCAAACCGCAGAAACGGGTCAGGAAGACGGCAGCATCTACAGCCGGCTTTGCAGTCTGGTTGACATGAAACCCGTCGACCAGCCGATTGACATCAACCTGTTTCAGGATTCGAAAGGCATGGCCGACGTTGCCTCGAATCAGCGCATTACCGCCGCACTCAAGGTGTTTTTTGAAATAGCACTGGAAGCAGGCGAGCAGATTGAGCGCATTGACAAGAACCTGCTCGATCAGTACATCGCCAAAATCGATGAAACCATCTCCAGTCAGCTCGATGAAGTGCTGCACCACGCCACCTTCCAAAAAGTGGAGTCAACCTGGCGCGGCCTCAAGTTTCTGACAGACAGAACGGATTTCAAAAGCAACACACGCATCGAGCTACTCGATTGCGACAAGGAAACCCTGCGCGAAGATTTCGAAGAAGCACCGGATACAACCCAGTCTGGTTTCTTCAATCATATCTACACTCAGGAATACGATACGCCCGGGGGTGAGCCCATTTCTGCCGTTGTGGCCAACTTCGAGTTTGACCGTTCGGCACCGGATGTCGAGCTGCTGACCGAGGTTTCCAAAGTGGCCAGTGCGGCACATTGCCCGTTCATCAGCGCCATTGGGCCCCAGTTCTTCGGCAAAGAAAGTGTTGAGGAAATCCCTAAAATCCAGGATGTTTCCAGCTACATGGACAGAGCTGAATACATTCGCTGGAAAGGGTTCCGGGAAACCGAAGACTCGCGTTATGTGGGCATGGTTTTCCCCCGCTTTCTGCTGCGCCTGCCATATGGTGAAGAAAACCCGGTTCGTACCTTCAATTACAACGAAGGTGTTTCGGGTGAACAGCATGACCGGTACTGCTGGGGCAACTCGGCCTTTGCGTTCGCTTCCAACATGGTGCGCAGCTTCAAGAAGCACGGCTGGACTGTCAACATCCGAGGCCCCGAGGCAGGTGGCAAGCTGGAAGGGCTGCCGATCCACTTCTACGAGTCGGGTCGCGGCACGGAATCGAAAATTCCGACCGAAGTGCTGATCTCTGAAACCAAGGAGCTGGAGTTCGCCGACCATGGCTTTATTCCACTCAGCTACTACAAGAACAGCGATTACGCCTGTTTCTTCTCGGCAAACTCGACCCAGAAGCCGGTTGAATACGATACACCGGAGGCGACCGCGAATTCGCGTATCAACTCCCGGTTGCCTTACATCTTCCTGGTGTCGCGTATTGCCCAGTACCTCAAGGTGCTGCAGCGGGAAAGCATTGGTTCACTCAAGTCCCGTCAGGACCTTGAGAATGAACTGAATGCCTGGTTGCAGAAGATGGTGACCAAGATGAACAATCCGGAACCGGAACTTGCAGCCACTCACCCGCTGAAAGATGGCATGGTGACGGTTAAAGAAGCAGCCGATAACCCGGGTTACTACACCGTCAACATGTATGTTCAACCCCACTTCCAGGTTGAGGGTGTTGATGTTCGGTTATCTCTGGTTTCGCAGATGCCTGAATTGTGATGAACCTAACGGGTTGAAACTGTGAACCCGGTACAATTCGAAGCGTGTTAACCAGTAAACACAGCCAGTCAAGACAAGGTTGTCTTGCCCGGCTGTCATTCTTCAGATAGCGGCTCACTGATTCCCCGGGGCCGCTCTGAAAAATGGTTTTCAAAGAGCACAGGGATGGAGGCTTTTGCCTGCAAGGTGTTTAGGCACCGTCCCCCTGAATTCTCCAGCAGCGGGCACCGGCTTTGGTCGGTGTGGGAGAATCGTTGCGCATCGCGCAATGTCCGTACATCCCTATATTGATAGGATTTTAAGTTAAAAGGAGATTATGCATGGCAATTCCTGCCTATATGTGGCTGAAAGACGATCAGGGTAACGACATTCAGGGTTCGGTTAATGTTTCTGGTCGTGAAGGATCCATTGAAGTACTGGCCTTCGATCACCAGTTGCGCATCCCAACGGATGACGACACCGGTGAGCTGACTGGAACGCGCAAGCACGAGCCTTTTGTTATTACCAAGGCTTATGATGCGGCCACTCCCTACCTGTACAAAGCGTGCAGCAACGGTCAGACCCTGCAAAGCCTGACGCTGAGCTGGTACAAGATTGACGAGACCGGTACTGAAGTTGAGTACTTCCGTCATACGCTGGAAGGCGTAAAAATGACGTCCGTCAGCCCTACCATGGCTAACGTCAAGGATCTGGACAAAGAGCGCTATCCGCACCTGGAACAGGTTGCGATTCGCTACCAGAAAATCACCTGGACGTACCTCGATGGCAACATCGAATTCTCTGATTCGTGGGTTGAAGGCCGGTAATACCGACCTCTCAATGCTTTTGCCTGGCATTTAGTTGCCAGGCAGCGAATTAGCAACAGGGCATGCCATGCATGCCCTGATTTTGTCCGTTTTAAGAAACAATCAGGTGGTATTGAATGTTCACCCTCTACGAAACACTGCACGGCAAACACCTGAACGGTCAGCCTTTGGCTGAGTACCCGGGTAAAGACGAGCGGCTGGCGAGCATTCACGACCATCTTGTGCGTTTATTGAATGCGCGCCAGGGTGTTCTCAGTCATCTTCCCGACTATGGGTTGCCAGATCTGAATTTGTTCTATCAGGATCTTCCCTATTCGGAAGCCGACATGGCCGTTTCAGTAAAAAGTATCATTGAAAAATACGAACCCCGTTTGCGTCAGGTTCAGGTATCTCCGCTGCCACGGGATATTCAGTTTGCGGTCGTCAGAATGGAAATCAGCGGCTGGGTTGTGGGTGGTGACCGGGTGCGGTTCAAAACCTATTTCAAGAGCACCGGAGAAGCCGAGGTGCTGCAAGCCATCGGCTGAATGTTAGCCAGTATGTTGTGGTTGTTAAGAACGCAAGGAAAGCCAGCAAATGAGTAGGATGTCATGAAAGAGTACTTCGAAGCAGAAATGCGTTTGCTTCAGGATGCGGCCCAGGAGTTTGCGGAAGCATACCCGGAGCAGGCGGCCATGCTCAATCTGAAAGCCGTAAAAGACCGCGATCCCTATGTCGAACGGTTGCTGGAGGGTATGGCGTTTTTGACTGCACAGATCCGTGAGCGCATCGACGATGGCGTACCGGAACTGAGCGAGAATCTGCTCGATCAGTTGAACCCTTCGCTGTGCCGCCCCTTTCCCTCCCATACTCTGGTGCAGGTCACGCCCGAACCACAATGCAAGCAAACCCATACACTGGGCCGGGGTACTCGGGTGTTTGCCCGAAATATTGGCCCGGAATCGGTAACCTGCGAATACACCACCACTGCCCCGGTAACTGTGCAGCCCATCGAAATAGAGAGCGTTTCGGTTCTCGACCGGGTAGGCGGTGGCACCCAGTTACGACTGACCCTGCGCAAGCAAAGCGTGTTCAACTGGGCTGATTTGAATTTCACCAACCTGCCATTGCACCTGCATTGCGATCGCGCACTGGCCTACGCACTGTATGAAGTATGCCTGCATGCCGATACCCGGGTTCAACTGTCGCTGGATACGCAGCCAGTACCGTCCAACAGTGCCATGAGCCCCGGCATGATGGACCCTGAAGACTGTCTGTTGCCCTCGTTCGGTAAAGGCCATGTGGCCTTCAGCATTCTGCACGACTATTTCAATGCCCGGGAAAAATACCTCTTTCTCAATCTGGGTGGTTTCAACAGTGCTGACTGGCCAGCAGAAGGGCGCCTGCTGACTGTGTTGATAGACTCGCCTGTCACCTTGCCGGCGGGTCACCATGTACAGCGCGACACCTTCGCACTGAACTCAGTTCCGGCTATAAACCTGTTTGCCAGCGAAGCTGAGCCGGTACGGCTGACCGGCCTTGTGCCCGACTACCCACTCAAGGTTGACCACAGCTTTCGCGATTGCGCCAATATTTACTGCATTCAATCGGTATCCGGTCGTAACCCGAGAACCGGTCAGGTTCGGAATTTCCGGCCACTTCAGGAATTACGTTACCGGCACCGGGATGAACCCACCTACGCCACTCATACGCGAAAGTCGGGCGCCGGAAGGCGGCGTACTTTCGTATCTGTTACCGGAGTGACACCGGGGGCCGAAGAAGTACTGTCAGTTGATGTGCTCGCCAGCAATGAAAACTACCCGCGCCAGTATCTCGACTTGCACAAACTCAATGGTCTCCATCATGAGGCCTCGAAAGACTTGAAGGTAACCAACATCAGCCGGCCTTCAACAATGCTCACGCCACCGGCCATGCACGATTTCCAGTGGCAACTGATTTCGATGATGTCGCTGAACCTGTCGAAGCTCAGTGATGTCGAGCATCTGAAAACCTTATTGAGCCTCTTCGACTGGAGCGACCAGGTAGAAAACCAGAACCGCATTCTCGCGATCGAAGGTGTATCAACCCGGGTCGAGCACCGTATTCGTCAGGGCATTCTGTTTCAGGGGCTGACGATTCAACTTGAGGTGCAGGAATCCGGGTTCAGCTCGCGCTCGGATCTGTACATGTTTGGAACCGTGCTGCACCAGTTTTTTGCGAACTTTGCCAATATGACCGAGTACGTAGAGACGCGACTGGTGTCTTTGCCAACCTATAAGGAGTGGGCATGGAAACCAACCATGGGCCAACGGGCAACGCTGTAAATACGCTCGTTGAGCAGGCTACCCGCTTCCACTTCCATCAGTTGGTGGAAGCGGTATTGGCAGCTCGGGGCGAGTCGGCCGCGGTCGCCCGCCCGGACTGGTTACGGTTGCGTCCGTCCGACTGGCTTTCCTTTCCTGCCTCCGATGTGCGTCGCGTCAATCGTCTGCCCGGCAATGGCGTTGAGATAGAAACTACCTTTTTTGGCTTTTACGGCGTCGATGCGCCATTGCCCCAGTATTTCCTGGAAGATGTGACTCATCAGGATGACGCGGGCCAGAGAATTCAGGCGTTTCTGGATGTGTTCAATAACCAGGCTTACTGGCTGCTGCATCAGGGGTGGCGCAAGTTCGAATTATTGCAGCAGGTTGGCGATCAGAATCTGTTGCAGCGAACCAGCAGTGCGCTGCTGGGGGGTTACCATCGCCGGCACCAGCTGTCGTCCGGGTTGCCCGGTGCGCTCGCGGCCCAGTGCCGCAGTGCGGCAGGGGTTGAGTCGGTATTGCAAACAGCCTTGTCGCTGCCGGAACTCGATATCGATACCCAGGTACTGACTCAGGTACGAGTTGACCAGGTTATGTCGCTCGACGGCAGCCAGGCCCTGGGGCGCGACACTCTACTCGGGCAAACCATGAGTGTTATGGGCCGGCATGTTCTGGTACAGACCGGTGAAGTCAATGCCGAGCAAGGCGCTGCCCTGAACCCGGGCGGGGAGCTCGGCCAACGCCTGAATGATCTGCTCGATCAGTATTTACCCTCAGGCGTTGGCTACGATGTGCACATTCGCCTTCCGGCCAGTGAGCGGGTGCCCATGCAACTGGGGTCCTCTCCGGTGCGGCTTGGCCAGGCCCTGGTACTGGGGGAGGCCGTCAGTACCGATTGCACGCTGGTATTCACCAGCCAGCAATACAAGCAGGCCGGTGTGGAATCGACTAACCCATTATCACAAGTGGCCTGATGGCCCTTTAGTTATTAACCGAATCAACGAGATCGAATGCAGGTAGGGAGAACATCGCATGGACAATCGAACACTACGAGTACTGGTCGACAAGCTAACCCCGCATTGTGGCCTGGCGCTGGAAGCCGCCGCCGGTTTTGCCGCCAGTCGGGGCCACCGGGAAATTCGCCCCGAGCATTTTCTGCTCAAATTACTTGAAGAAGGGCAGCGAGGGCATCTCGATGTCATTTTGTCGGTTTTCAATGTCGATCAGGATGCGCTCTGGCACAACGTCATCGAACATCTTAACAGCCTGCGTACGCATCACGAAGGCAAGCCAGCCTTGTCGATGGCCTTGTTTGAAGTACTCGAGAAAGCCTTCGTACTGAGCAGTTTGCATTACACGCCGGAAGCCATCGATTCGGCCGGCATACTGGAAGCCTTTGCCCAGTTGTCCGGAGTGTGGGAGCACGACCAGTGCTATGCGCCGCTGGAATCCATATCGTTCGATGCCGTGCATCAAAATTTCGCAGATCTTGCGCGCGAGTCCAGTGAATCGTCAACGGGGTTTGGTGCTGGCGCTACCGGGACCAGCCGAGCTACAGCACCGGGCAGTGCAGCCGGACCATCAGCGCTCGATCAGTTCACCGAAGACCTGACCGAAAAAGCACGGGCAGGGGGGATGGACCCAATCAGCGGGCGCCACGAAGAGATTCGCATGGCGATCGATATTCTGTGCCGTCGCCGTAAGAACAACCCCATCCTGGTGGGTGAGCCGGGCGTTGGTAAAACCGCCATCGTTGAAGGGCTGGCGCAACGCGTTGTCGCCGGTGAGGTGCCCGAGCACCTGAGCGGTATTCGTATTTGTGTGCTCGACCTGGGCTTGCTGCAAGCCGGGGCGGGTGTAAAAGGCGAGTTTGAACGACGACTGAAAGCCGTTATTGAAGAAGTAAGAGATGCCGAATCACCGGTCATGCTGTTTATTGATGAAGCCCATACGCTGATTGGCGCGGGTGGAGAAGCCGGCATGAGCGACGCAGCCAACCTGTTAAAACCTGCCCTGGCCCGGGGTGAACTGCGCACCATAGCGGCAACGACCTGGAGTGAGTACAAACAGTATTTCGAACGCGACCCGGCACTTGAGCGTCGCTTCCAGATGGTCAAGGTGGAAGAGCCGACACTGGAGGCCGCCATGCACATGTTGTCTGGCTTGAAGCAGCGCTATCAGGACCATCATGGCGTCCAGATTACCGACGAAGCCATCGCCGCTGCGGTTACCTTGTCAGACCGCTATATCACCGGGCGCTTCCTGCCCGATAAAGCCATCGACCTGATCGACACGGCGAGTGCCCGCGTCACCATGAGCCAAAGCCTGAAACCCCAGCAACTGGAAGGCTTGCAGTCGCGCATCGGGTATCTTGAAGACCGGCTTCGCGCGCTGGATGCAGAACAACGCCAGGGGCTGGGCGTGAACTCCGACGTGCTGGAGCAATTGAAATCCGAACTTGCCGATTCACTGGAACAGGCAGGCGAGGCAGAACAGGACTGGGCCGTTCAGTCCGAACTGGTCCGGCATATTCAGTCGGCCGGCCATGCGTTGCGCGGCGCGGAAAAAGAAGATGATGTCGGTGTCTTGCTCGAACAGAGCCGGGTACATCGCGAAACTCTGGCCCAACTGCAACAGGGCCGGCCATTGGTTCAGCCCGAAGTGAATGGCACTGCCATTGCCGATGTCATCGCCGACTGGACCGGCATTCCGGTGGGCAGCATGGTGAACGATGAACTGCATGCGCTGTTGAACTTTGAAAAGGCACTGGGCCAGCACCTTGTCGGACAGGACGGTGCACTGGCCGTCATCGGCCAGGCCCTGCGATCCAGCAAGGCAGGTCTGCGTTCAGGGCAGGGGCCTCAGGGTGTATTCCTGCTGGCGGGGCCCAGTGGTGTAGGTAAAACCGAAACCGCCCGGCAGATCGCAGCCCACTTGTTTGGTAGTGACCGCTCACTGATCACCATCAATATGAGCGAATACCAGGAAGCCCATACCGTATCGCAGTTGAAGGGCTCACCTCCGGGTTATGTTGGCTATGGCAAGGGCGGTGTGTTGAGCGAAGCCGTTCGACAGAAGCCGTATTCCGTTGTGCTGCTGGATGAAGTCGAAAAAGCTCACGTCGACGTCATGAACCTGTTTTACCAGGTGTTTGACCGCGGTTTCATGCGCGATGGTGAAGGCCGGGAAATCGACTTTAAAAACACCATTGTTCTGATGACCTCGAATTTGGGTGCCGACGATATTCAGTGGCGTTGCACGGCCGCGCTGGAAACCCCGGAAGAAGAACCGGTTGACAGCGAGGACCTGGCTTCCGGGGAGGCGTCAGCAGCAGAGCAGGATGCGGCGTCTGTTCAACCAGAGTCAGCCGAACCGGTATTAATGCCACCGCCAACCGTTCAGGAGCTGACGACACTGGTGCAACCGGCCATCACCGCTCATTTTGCGCCAGCCTTGGTGGCCCGCATGCAAATTGTGCCCTTTGCCGCGCTCGATGAAGCCGCACTGGCGGGCATTATTCAGCAGCGGCTAGATCAACTGGCCGAGCGCTTGCAGACTGAATACCGCATTGAACTCAGGTGTGACCGGCAAGCCATGGACCGGCTGGTTTCAATGTGCCGGGTCAGTGACTCTGGCGCACGCCTGGTTAACCGCGTTATCGACCAGCAACTGATGCCGGGCATTGCCAATCAGCTACTGCACTACCTTGCCGAGGGAGACCTGCCCGACATCCTGCAACTGGATTTGGATGAGCAGCAACAGCTGAGCTTTATTTTTCTCGATCGCCAACCCGATGCTGAATTGAAGAGCGCCTGAGCTTATTGGCCAGCGCCTGGATATTACCAAGGAGAGACACATGACATTGTCCATTGCCGGAATCAATCGGGCCATGCGATCAGTTGGACTGGCCGATGAAAGCCAGTTCTTCTTCAAACTGGCCGACCTGCCAGACGATACCTGTCTGGTAGAGTCGATGCAGATAGAGCATTGGAGCCTGCACCAGGATTACCGCATCCAGGTTAAGGTGCTGTTACGGCACCGCATAGCAAGCGATGAACTGGTGGGTGAGCATGCAACGCTGTCGATCATGTCGGCCAGCGGCCTGATGCCCTTGCATGGCCTGATCATCGATACCGCCAATGCCGATGGCAACGGTGACTACAGCGGGTTGAACATCACCCTGGCGTCAGTGTTGTCTCCATTGAAACGGTCTCAGCATAACCGGGTATTTGTTGATCGCAGTGCACTCAGCGTAGCGCGTGACATTCTGGAAGAGCGCCTGGGTGCCTGGTCTACCGTTGATGTTTTGAGCGAGCGTGATGAGCCCCGGGCGATGATGATTCAGTACGAAGAATCCGATTACGACTTCGTTAATCGCATTCTGGCCCGGGAAGGGATCTTTATTCATCTTTCACCCGGCGAAAGTGAAACCACCATCCAACTGGCGGATGACATTACCCGCTTGCCCCATGCAGAGACTGACATCACCCTGCGTTTCGCGGCCAATGCCGGTGCCGCCAAAGACGACGAACACGTCAGTGCCGTGAGCCGGATCTTCCGTCAGTCACCCGCCGATGTCGTAGTGTCGGACATTGACCCCTGGGGTACTACTGACCTGAGCGCAGCAGTAACGGTGCCCGTCGCCACAGCACAGGGCGAGGCTCACCACTGGGCACCCAATGAAATGGACCCTGAACGGTTGCAGGCGCTGGCCGAACGCATGGCCGCCGTGCATACCTGGCAGGCGGAAACGCTGTGCCTGGATACCACGGTAAGAGCAGTACAGCCGGGCATGCTGTTGGAACTGGTGGACCACCCCACCGACAGTGGGCGCTACCGCATACTAGGTGTTGATCAGAGCGGGTCACAGCGAGCAGCCGCCGGTAATGGACTGGGCGGTAAAGACAACGGCTACCTCTGCAAGCTGACGGTAATTCCGGTGGCCATTCCCTATGTGCCCGAGTACCAGCGTCGCGCACCGGTATTTACCAGCTTCACCGGCTGCATTGATGAAGAAGTTGACGAGCGTGGCATGTACCGCGTGCGCTTACCCTTTGATCAGCGCGGCGAAGCTGACGGCCCGGCCAGCCCGCCCACCCGGTTAATGCAAACCCTGGGCGGCGAAGACCATGGGATGCATTTCCCGTTGGCCAGGGGCACTGAAGTAAACATCAATTTTGAAAACGGAGATCTGGATCGGCCGATCATTGTCGGTGCACTTTATAACCGAAACGCGGTCAATCCGGTTACCGATGCCAACGCTCGACAGAACCTGATACAAACACGGTCCGGTCATCGATTTCTGCTGGACGACACCCCGCAACAGGAACGCATCGAACTGGCAACCCCGGAAGCCAAAAACCATCTGACACTGAGCGCCGAGCAAGATAACCACAAGGTCACGCTCGAAACCCTTGAGGGTGATGCGTTTGTGTTTGCGGGCAAATCGATGACGCTGGAATCCGGTACCGATCAGATCACAACCGTCGGTGCCAACCACAATGTTCATGTTAAGGGCGACCAGTCATTACAAACCCAGGAAGGCACTATCCGGGTTGAATCGGCTAAAGACATTGAGTACAGCGCAACGGGCGCTATTCGCTGGCAATCCAGTGAGGGTGACATCACCCTCACCAGTGGTGCTGGCATGCACTGGCAAGTAGGGGATGGCTTGTCGGAGCAAGTCGACGCCGGCAACTACCAGCTTCAGGTCCAGAATGGCAGCTTGAATGTAGAAGCCGCCCGGGACATTACCCTGAACGGCGTGGGTTCCGGAGCGATTACCCTGAAGCAAAGCGACGGTACGCTGCAAATAGACAGCAGCGGCAATCTGACTTTGGCGGGGCCAGCGGTAGAAATAACGGCAGACACCATTGCGATAAAAGGCGGTACGGTCAGCAACAATTAAAGTGACCAAAGGACATGGCGGGTGACCCGTACAGAACGCTGAATTTAGAAGGATACTGAACATGGCAACACAACAGACGACAGGCCATCTGCACCTGGCCGGTTACCGCCTGCCCATTCTGGCCCTGACCGGTCGTGAAGCGCTCAACCGGCCCTGTTACCTCAAAGTCACCTGCCCAACACCGCTGCCACTGCCCGGCACCGAACTGCTGAACCTGCCCGCCTCGGTCGAGCTGCAACTGATCGACGGGCGCAGCCGCTGGTTTCATCTGCAAGTGCAGCAACTGGAACTGATTTCAGATGGCAACGACCGCGCCGAGCTTCGCCTTGCCAGCAAACTGCACCAGGGCACCCTGCAACCGCGCACCCGCCTGATGATGGACCAGACCCGGGAACAGGTGCTGAAACACCTGCTCGCCAGCATGGGTTACCAACCCCAGGAACTCGACCTGATTCTCGAGCCCGGCCCCGCACCCGATGGCCCCTTCCTGCAAGTCCAGGAGACCAACCTGCAGTGCCTGCAACGGCTGCTCGCCGAGGTGGGCGCCAACTACTGGTTCGAGCACCCACCCGGGCAAGACCACGAAACCCTGGTGATCCGCAACAACCCGGACTTCACCCCCTACCTGCCCGATATCGAATGGGCCAGCGCCGTCTCCGGTCTCGCCCCGGGCGACGCCCTGAACCGCATCACCGACGCCAAAGGCCACTGGCGCTGGCAGCCCAGCCGTATCGCCCGCTCGGTCAGCGAAGCGCATCAGGGGGCCGGTAACGCCAGCCACAGAGGCATGACCGAGTTAACCATCGATCAGGCCAACCACCAGACGTTCGACCCACCGCTCGGGCGAGACGCCGCTGAAACCCGGGCCCTCTATGAACAGCAACGCCGCGATGCCACCCGCTACACCCTCAGCATCAGCAGCCACCTGCCGCTGCTGACCGCGGGCTATTGTTTACCACTGGACGCGAGCAGCCTGCCCACCGGCACCCTGGGTGGTGGCACCCGGGGCGATTTCCGCATCCTCACCGTCGAGCACTCTGCTGAAGCCGACGGCGCAGGCCTGAGCTACCGCAACAGCGCGACGCTAATCCCCCGCAACGACCCGGTACGCCCGGAGCTGAACAAACCCCCGGCGCTGCCGCCCATGTTCCCGGCCCGCATCGAAAGCCGGTACGACCACGCCGAACTCGGCCGCGACGGCCGCTACTACTTCCGGCTCGACGCCGATGAAGCCTATGGCGCCCGCCAGCCCTACGATGCCGCCACCCACGCCCAGGCCAGCCCGTTAACCGAACGGCTCGCCCCCTACGCCAGCCCCGAGCAGGATGGCATCACCACCGGCTGGCACTTCCCGTTGCTGAACCGCACCACTGTGCTGATTACCTGCCTTAACAACGACCCGGCCCGGGCAATGATCCTCGGCGTCATCCCCAGCCGCCACCAGATCGGCCCCGTAACCCGGGACAACGCCGAACAATCGCGTCTGGTCACCCCAGGCCAAAACGAACTGCGCTTCGACGACAGCCTAGACGCCGAAGCCATCGCCCTGCACAGCTTCGATCAGCAAACCCTGCTGGCCCTGAACGCCGCCGGCACCGAACATTACATCAAGCTCGCCGCCCAGTTCGGCGGCCTGAGCCTCCGCGCCGGCAAAACGCTCAACCTCACCACCGACACCGGCAACCTGGACGAGCGCATCGGCGGTAACCGCAACCAGAGCGTCAAACACCACAGCCACAGCCAGATCGACGGCCACCAGCGCCACCAGGCCGAAGCCGAGCACCAGCACCTGGCCCAGTTCCACCTCACCCAGGCCGCCCATGGCGACTTCAGCCTCTGGGTCCAACAACGCCGCCTCACCCGGCGCATCCGCAGCGGCGACCGCACCACCGAGATCCAGCATGGCGATTACCAGATACAAGTCAGCGACGGCGCCCTGGTACACCAGGTCAACGGCGACATCACCATCGAGGGCAACGGCGGTGGAGACCTCGTACTGATCAAGGGCGACACCGGCGTCAAGATCGACCCCCAAGGCAACATCAAACTGTTCGGCAAAAAGATCACCCTTCACGGCACCCAGAGTGGTGTGACCTTCAATGGGGAGGTGAGTTATGACATTGGGGGTGGGAATGAGCCAGAAGATGTCTCTTTGCTGCATTCCGACCTGATCAAGGAAACCGCCCCCATCACCCTAAAACCCTTCGAAGCGCAAGCAGGGCAACCGCTCACCTATGAGCACCCGCAGGAAGAGCCGGAAGCGTCCGCAGAGCCCACAGTTGAGATCGTCACAAACCTCGACGGTCAAACCTATCATCTGTCCGACCGGCACCCCCCTGGCCACCCCATCACACCGCAGTTCTTCGACATCACCGTGCGCCAAGGCGAGACGCCAGACACGATCGCCTGGCGTTATCTTGGGATGCGTAATGCCCGGCGACTTTACTACTACAACGAACAGTACTCCAATCAGAGCCCTCCCCAACCTGGCGATACGGTCAGGTTACCGAGGGGGTGGGCCATCGACGTGGATATTCGTTCAGCCAACGCCCAGGCCATCACCGTGGAATTGCTTGGTGACAGGTCTTCACAGCAACGCATCAACGTGGGCGAGCAGCGTGTGCAATTTCCGCTAAGTGCCGGGCTCTATAAGGTGATCGCCACCGCGGGCCAGGCCGAGGCCAGCGCTGAATTCGAGGTCACCGAAGAGCAGCTCAACCTCGAATGGCTAGACTTTCAGGCTCTGTACAACGACACCTGGCAAACGCCGTTGCCGTTGTCGGGCGTCAACATCTTAGCCGGGGGAACCCTGGTAACCCAGCCACTTGATGTTCCAGTAGACGAGCCCACCCGGCAGGCCAATCGACTGTTCGAACAACTGCCCAACAGTGAACTCACCGTTGAGGTACCCCTTGAAGAAGGGCTGGAAGAAGAAATCGACAGCCTGCGTAGCTCCGTGGTATTGACGTTAGATGGTGCCTACCGGGATACCGTGGCGAGCATGGAAGGTTTTCAGGAGCATTGGGATACTTACGGTTATGCCGCCATTGCCATAGATGGTAACCACGGCTCCGTCGAAGGCGCTCGATCCTGGCTTGAAGATCAGGCATCGCTGCTAGAAATAGACACCTGGAAAAACCTCGGCGACAAAATAGCCGAAGGCACCAGTAAAGCCCTGGACATCACCGCCGACTATGCTGTGGAACGCTATCAAGGCATCGTCCAATCGGCCAACGATGCCTCGCGCTGGGTTGACGATAACAGCGACGGCCTGCAAAACTGGAACTGGTGGCAAACCCAGGCCGAGCAAGCCATGCAGGAGGCTAGAGAGGCGGGCTCTGCCCTTGTCGATGATGTTCAAGCGGGTCTAAACGACGCTGCGGAAATTCTGGGTGAAGCTCGCGACACCCTGGAAAAATTGTACCGCTATCGTAACGACATTCTCACCCTGCCAGACCTCATTGCCTCGGGCGACGTAGAGAGCATTGAACGTTTTGTCGACACCATCCTGATGGACATCGACCCGGAGCTGGCCGCCGAAGTCAAAGACAACCCAAACTACCCCTTGGCTCTGGCGCTAATCGCCGACCACGACGCTGCCCTAACCTACGTCATGTACCTGAGCTTGATCTTTGAAGCGGTACCGCCGAACTTTTACGCCTACATCGCCGGTAAGGGCGGGGCTTATCTTGCATTGGAATTACTCATACTGGCCCTGATGAGCCTGCTCACCCTCGGCGTCGGCACCGCCGCCCGCCTGACCATGATCGCGGCCCGCCTCTCTGCCCGCAGCGCCCAACTGGCCGGAGCAAGCCAAAACATCCGAAAGGCACAACAAGCGCTGGACGCCTTTATTCGAACCATCAACGACATTGTGGACAGCCTAACCACCCTGGAACAGCTCGGCGGTAAACTGGTCAGGGCCAGAAACGCTGGCTTGGTGCTCAGGGCAAGTCCGAACACCCGGCTTGAACACAGAAAAGACACCACCCGGCGGGAGCAGCGTTGCCGACTGTGCCATAAAACAGACCATACAACGCCGCGTAGTCTGCGTGGGTGCGTGGTAGAGGATTAAAGAGTCAAGGAGAGTAATAGACATGACCACAATGGATACAATGGGAGCCGATCAAAAAGACACACGATACCGTCGGCGGTTGGAACATAAAGTGCGAAACATGGCAGACCACCCCATCCATCATGGCATAACCATGCAGGCGCATCACCTGATCTCCCAGGAGGGGATCAGGAACTCAGAGTTAGGTGATGAATTGAAACACCGAGGTTACGACATGAATGTAATCGAAAACCTGGTTTTTTTGCCGAGTGAGTTGATGGGGGCGTGTCACTTGGGAGTACAGCTTCATCGTGGAGACCATACTAAAGTGTCCAAGTTCACGGGGCGTTCGTATCATAATGAGGTCAAGAATCAGATTCTGGTAATAGAAACCAGAATAAGCACCTGTAAAAGTACACCTAAGCAAACCCAAGAATACGTTTGCAATGCTATGGATGAAAAGTCAGAGTATATGCTGGATTTGATAGCCGACTTTAAAATGCCTCTGACGCATATTGATGAAGCCTTCGATTTGGATGAGCCCCTGGGGTGTGGCAACCAGCATACGCTGGCAGACCATAGGGCGTATGCGACGACTTGTCGGCATCAGCGTAATCACGGTGGCCATAGAGACCCTAAGGGCAATGCTATTACTTTACCGAAGCAACAATACACGCTAAGAGTGGGCCAATAATGACTGACTATAATGAACAATACTATATTTCTCTTGTTCCTGCCGGGGATGATATTTTGTTCCCAAAGCTTCAGAAAAGATCAGCAAAGAGTCGGTATCGAATTAGGAAGTATGACACGAATCAGGGGCCTCTATTTTTTGAGAACTGCTGGCGTGAAGAAGACAAACGCATGGGTGTTAAAAGAGACCCTCTGCCTGATATTTTGGTTGAGGGCTCCGAGCTAATTGTGCCCCCGGTACTAAAAGAATACCTCCAACACACCTCGATTGTTGGAATGCAGTTTGTTCATGCCATATATGTGGATGACGATGACCATTGGCATGAAAACTACTGGGCCATGAATTTCTATGAGCGCATCGCAGCCCTAGATATTGATAATAGTGAAATTAATTGGAAGTATTCGCATCCGGAAGAAAACGAATATGAGGTTGTCCGGTACTCATTGTCTTCACTGGTTCTTGATGAAATTCCTGAGGAGACTCGGCTTGTTTTCAAGATAGGCCAGGCTAATAGGGCTTATGTTTTAGTTCATCAAAAAGTTAAGGATTTCATCGAACAGGCAGGCTTTACCGGCTTACGCCTAATCAAGGTGTCTGAATTTGAAGAAGGCCGTCAGTTTAAAGGATGATGACCGTGGAGCTGGGTTGTTCGATTAGCAGCCCTAGGAAAGTTCTGAATAAACGCCAATTTCCGCCAGAATTGACCTGAGCAAGCAAAAATCGGGGATTTCAGACACTATTGCCCATTTGTTCGCTATTTTTTTACCCGTCTTCCACCATTTTGGCGGAAACAGGCGCACCGGCCCTACGCCAGCAAGTTTTTTTCGCTAATCAGGAAAAGGGGGAATGCCATATACTGGTCCACCACGATCGACCATATCGTCGATAGCGACAGCGACCCGGATTTGATACGCCGCAGCGTGGGCATGGGCGACCAGTATTTTGACCCCAATGAGAAATGGGTTATGGTACTGATTGATCGGAAAAAGCACGAAGCGGCCAGCATAGGCACCAGCATCGTTCCGACCTACGATAACCTGACGCAGTTTGCCTTACGCCAGGCAGGCCATGACCCTGCCAAAGAAGCACTTATTCGGGAAGTGATGACGGAAAGGTACAGCAGGGAGTATTTGCACTATAAGAACATGGCTGACAACGTGGTTGGCAAGGATGCAAATAATAAGGACATTCCGGCTTATGATTTGAAGAAGACAGATGGCCTCAATGAATTTTTAAATGATACGTTTGGTAATGACCTGCATAAACAAGAATTGTTTAAATCCACGTTTGAAATTGAAAAGCAATACGGGGCTTACAAAGAGTACGCAGGCAATGGGCTTACCATGAGCTTGCATAAGGATGGGCCAATACCACAGTCGCAGAGCTATGGCGTAAAGGAAACCTTTACTTACGAGACTGATCCCTGGACTCTACAAAATATGTTAAAAGGAAATATGATTAAGATCATTGATTTAGAATCATTACCGGAGAAAGCCAAGTGACCACACAGTCGCGTTATCCCTATCAACTAAAGTTATATAGCCCGAATGATCCGGAATTTATGGTTCATAGTCGGTTTAATAATCCACTATTTCCAGAAGATGACCTGGTTATTTCAACTTGTCGAGGATACTTATGCTTTACCAATTGGGCTATTGAACCTAACCCAAGAGGAAGGTATTTAGTAGGCCAGTTTGAATGTGCCTTGCCTTACTTGAAGTGGCTTCTTGGAGTGATGGCTCGCTTTAAGCTAAGGCCTGAGCAAGGAGGTTACCCCCCCGGGACCATGTACGATATTGTGCAATTGGACAAGGAAAATGAGTTGTACGTGTTTAGAGGGGCGCACCACGGTAACAATGGGTTAATGATATATGCCTTGGAGAACCGAAAACGCCACTCATACATCAATGCTCAAATGAGTCAGGAGTTTGACCTATATGATGTTTACCTGGAAGATCATGGCTTGATGCAGGTGTTGTTGGATATTCAACAAAAATATGAAGATGGTCAGCTTTAGTGAGAAGCGTATGAGGTGTCCCCTAGGAAGATGTTATCAACTGGGACGAGCATGATTACTATTGGCAAGAGTTACACTAGCAGCATGAGTTATTCAACGAGCGGCAGACTCAGTTTTCTCACCTACTCAGCTCATTTATGCATGACTCGGACTTGATCGGTAAAGTTGGCTCACTCGATACTTACTTTAAAAAATTTTATATTGCACTGAACCGAAAAGTGGTGATGAACGAAATCTTAAAGTGCGAAAATCATTTTCGCGAAACAAAATTACACGCTGAAGGTGGGCCAATAATGACGGACTACAATGATCAATATTATGTTTCGCTGATTCCGGAAGGTGACGAAGTCTTATTTCCTAAGCTACATAAAAGGTCCGCAAGGAGTCGATATCGCATACAGAAATATGATATTAGCCAGGGGCCGCTTTTTTTTGAGAACTGCTGGCGTGAAGAAGATCGGAAGATGGGTGTTAAACGAGACCCATTGCCGGATATTCTGGTTGAAGGTTCTGAGCTCATCATTCCACCAGTATTGAAAGAGTATCTACAGAAATTTCCAATAGATGGAATGCAGTTTGTGCATTCCATCTACATTGATGATTATGACAAGTGGCATGAGAATCGCTGGGCCATTAATTTTTATCAGCGTATTGCTGCTTTGGATGTTGACAATTGCAAAATAGAATGGGAGTTTTCGAATCCAACACAGAATGAGTATACTGTCGAGCGTTTTAGCCTATCTAGAAAGGTTTTGGATGAAATTCCTGAGGAATCGCGTTTGGTATTCAAAATAGGCCAGTCACGTAAATCCTATGTCATGGTCCATGAAAGAGTTAAGGATTTCATCGAACAGGCAGGCTTTACCGGCTTGCGCCTAATCAAGGTGTCTGAATTTGAAGAAGGCCGTCAGTTTAAAGGATGATGACCGTGGAGCTGGGTTGTTCGATTAGCAGCCCTAGGAAAGTTCTGAATAAACGCCAATTTCCGCCAGAATTGACTTGAGCAAGCGAAAATCCGGGATTTCAGACACTATTGCCCATTTGTTCACTAGTTTTTTGCCCGTCTTACATCATTTTGGCGGAAACAGGCGCGTCCATATGCTGACGCGCACCGTGGTCAGCAAACGGGAATATCTGGAAGTATTGGAACATACCCTGGGCCAATCAGTCACCGGTCGCACCGAATTGCAGCACTGTGATCATGCTGCCAGAGTTCAAGCCGAGTTGCTTGCCTACTTGGACGACACGAGTGATCGAAGGGAGCTGGGTTCCTGGTGGGCGTTGTTACCGGACCCGACTCACTGCACTTGCAGCGTACTCGACACTGGACCCAGTAACCCCTTTGATTAGGGGTTACTGCCCGGCTCACGGGTCAAGAGTAGTTCAAGCGGCTTTTCGCTGTGGATTGCACAGCGAAAGCCATTTCCAGCGGTGAAGTCTATTTCGCGTGGGATACGCCGAAATATAAGGTTTCCATTCCAATCTGAATTCCCGCGACCAAAGCCTCGGGACAGTTTACGGGTATTCCACCGATCCCCATCTGGCGGGCCAACTGGATCGACTCGCGGACCTTGCCGATAGGCGAATGGCGAATACCAGTCTCGGACCCACTCATTGGCATTGCCTGTCATGTCGTACAGGCCTAGTGGGTTTGGGGGGTGGAGGCCCACCGGGTCAATCCAATTATAGCGACCAGAACCATCCTCATAGTTAACACCGGGCTCTATATCGCCAGAATTTGTCGCAAACTTCACTGCCTGGCCCCGGCTTCGGGCGGCGTATTCCCATTGCGCTTCCGTCGGCAGGTCAAACGGCAGACCGGTAAGATCAGCCAGCCAAAGGCAATAGTCCTGAGCCGCGTGCCAGTCTACACCCAGATATACCGCTCGGTCCGGTTCCATATTGGGGTTTTTGCCGCGCTGATCGGCTTTAATGTAGGGTAGGTCGTTGGTTTTGGTATAGAGGTCGTATTCCCTGATGGCGGTTTCATATTTATGAATGTAATAGCCACTGAGGGTGACTTTATGTACCGGGTAGCAGCTTTGCTCGCAACCGGGAAAGGGAATGCGGTAGCTCATGCTGCCATCGGCCATTTCCAGCCATTCGCCGTTGGGGTCGTCTTCCGGGACTTCGTAGCCGACATTACCCATCATGAAGTCGCCGCCATCCACGAAGACCATGTTGGCGAGGGTGCGCTCAATCAATGCCTGAACTTCCGGTGGATGCTTAGAGAAATGCCCTTCAAAAGCGGGCGCGGCCGTTTGAGCAGAGGTATACCAGAAGCCTACTGCTGCTAGTGCCATTGCTCCAATGCTACTACCAAGCACCAACCTTTTCTTTGCCTTCCCTGTCATTTAAGAACCAACCATGAATAAGTATCTATCGGGCTCTAGTTTATCATAAAGATGCAAGCCGAGTTGTGATGGTTTAGTCAACTATGCATGCCTTAAATGCTCACCCATACCGGCTGGCACTTCCCCCTGCTGAACCCATGCTATTCTAGTCACTTGCCTCAACAACGACCCGGCCCGGGCTATGATCCTCGGTGTGAATTCGTCGAGATGGTTTCATCAACCTTGTGATCGAGTTATCAACGTTTGCCCGTGAGTGTCAGTATCCTTCCTCGCGGTTCAAAGGCAAGTGCACGCACGGGCTATAGATTCTCGCGCTGTGCTTGTTTGCAGTCATTTCAATGAAGCGTTGCAGTTGTAGCAGCGAACTCATTGCAGGTGTAAAGGATAATTGTTGTTGGAAGGGAGCATTACCATGGATTCGATATCATCTATTCCGGTATTGAGAGAACTGGATTTCAGTCAGAAAGTGAGCTTGCAGCGGTTGTATCAAAAGGAGCGGAAGGGTGGGACCCTGAGCATTCAAGAACAGGACTTTCTGGACCAATACCGGGAAGAGCTGATTCGTGAGTTGTACAAAACCCGCTCGGTGTGGCCGACAATAATCTTAATGTCGATTAGTGTTTTGCTGTATCTGGTTTACAGCACTTAGCGGCCTAGTGCCAGCCTGCGCCAAGCGGTGCAGGCTGGCATGAACCTGAGAAAGTTTGATTAGCTTGCTCAGGTTCTTATACGCAGGTCATATGGATCAACTATTCGGCATGCACACTTGCGAGCCTTTTTCTACGGCAGGTCGCGCGTAGAAGCGTTCGCAGTACTGCATAACGTTGTTATAGGAAGCGGTATCCAGCGCTTCATGCCCTTCGTAAAAGTCGAGCGCCTTTATCCAGGGGGCAATGGCCATATCGGCGATGGTCAGTTCATCACCCAAGATCCACTCCTGGCCCTGTAGGCGTTGGTTGAGCACGCCAAGAAGACGTTTCGATTCGCTGGTGAAGCGTTCCACTCCATAGCTATCGGATGTTTTGTCAGCGGCGAACTTATAAAAGTGACCGAACTGACCAAACATTGGTCCAACATGCGCCACCTGGAAGAACAGCCATTGCAGGGTTTCCCAGCGTTTTGCTGGGTCTTTGGGCAGGAACTGTCCGGTTTTTTCCGCCAGGTACACTAGAATGGCGCCGGTTTCCATCATGGCGATGCGTTCACCATTGGGACCATTTGGGTCGATGATGGCGGGTATCTTGTTGTTCGGGTTGAGTTTCAGGAAGTCTTCATCGAACTGGTCGTTTTTAATGATATTGACCAGGTGCGGCTCATAGGGAAGGCCCGTTTCTTCGAGCATGATAGACACTTTCTGACCATTCGGGGTGCCCATGGAGTAGAGCTGAAGAACGGTCGGGTCGGCGGCGGGCCAGCGTTTTGGGAAGTTGGACATCGTTTGCTCCGGTTTGTTGTAAGGTAACTTTCTAAGAATGGGTCTTTTTTGACGGTAGACAAGCGGGTAATCTGCCAGGCTTCCACAAACACTTTGACCGAGGACTTCAAAGATGGTGAACAACCGTTCCCGACTGCTGTTTCTGGGCGATTCAGTCACCGATTGCGACCGGGATAGAAGCATTCGTCAACCCAATCGGCCCGAAGCTCTGGGAACCGGCTGGGTACACCGGGTGGCAACTGAGTGGCTGGCACAGAACCCGGAGGCGCAGGTCTGGAACCGGGGGTATTCCGGTTGTGAAACAGGAGAGCTGCTGGATCAGGAAGGCTGGCAGCCGGTCAAGCAGGGCGGATACGACATTATTACCGTAATGATCGGCATCAACGACATCTGGCACCCGTTTGAAGAGAATCAACCGCACCAAATTGCAACCAACCTGGCCGATTTTCAGGCATTAATGGAGCGCCTGAAACCACTCACCCGCCAATTGATTATGGTCGAACCCTTCGGCATAACTGGCAGTGCCGTCACCGAAGCCTGGTGGCCGCTGCTGGCTGAGTTGCAGTTAGGGCAAAGTGAATTGGCGCAGAAAAACGGCGCTCTGTGGATGCCAGTGCAGGCCGACTTTGAAGCAGGCAGTGCCACTCAGCCTGTTTTATGGGCCTACGATGGCGTTCACCCTGGTGTATTGGGTCACCGATGGTTGGCGCAGCGCTGGCTGGATACAGTTCAGGGTTAAACGCTGACCCGCCCCGGTGTTTGCAGGGCATCCATTTCCCATACCAGCCTCGCTGCGAGTTTGGCGGTGCGGTTGTCCTGATCGTAACTCGGGTTCAGCTCTGCGATATCGGCCATTAGCCACTGGCAACTGGCAAACTGGCAACACCGTTGCACTTCCGTCAGGCAACTCAACAAGAATGTCGGAGAAATGCCAACGGCTGCCGGGGCGCTGACGCCGGGGGCATACCCTGCAGATATCACATCGAGGCACACCGTCACGTACAGATAGTCCAGCTCGCCTATAAACCGCCTGATAAAGGGCGTGGCGTGCACATCGGCGCAGTTAAGGTCGCGCAGGTAGTGAACGCCCAGGTCTTCGGCGGTGTCGAACAGCACCGGGGTGTTGGCCGCTTCACTAATGCCGATGCAGGCGTAATGGAATGGTTGTCCGCGTTGCTCGCAATCCTGCGCGATCTGGTAAAACGGCGTGCCCGAGGTGGCGTCCGGCGCGGGTTTGCGCAAATCAAAATGGGCATCGAAATTGAGGATGCCCAGCCGGGCACCGGGGTCGTTCTGGTCTAGCCACTGTCGCAGCCCGGTATAACTTGCGTAGCCAATTTCATGGCCACCGCCCAGGCCGATGACAAAGTGGCCCTCTTCCAGCCGGGCTGCCACCCGGTCACCAAACGCGATCTGGCTTGCTGGCAAATCCTCATCGGCACAGTGCACAGTGCCATCGTCATACAGTGCGCGATCGGAATGGGCCGCCAGGCTGGCCAGTGCCGAGCGCAGGGCGGCTGGGCCTTTAGCCGCGCCTGGGCGGCCCTGGTTCAACTGCACACCCCGGTCACTGGCGAAGCCGATCAGGCAGGTGCCGGGTACCCCGGCTACTGGCTCCGCGATGCGTTGGTGCCAGCGCTGGCTGCGGGACCCCACGTCGGGGTCGATGCGGCCATGCCAGGGTGTTTTGTCAAAGGGTTGCCACATGGGCCTCTCCTGTTAGTTTACGAAGGTACGATCACTCAATGCCATTGATGTTGGTTCGAACTTGACCTGTCTGAAGCGCTGTTTCACCATGCGGTTATTGCCAGCGACACCCGGTTGTTGGCCTTCACCACCCGAGTACCCCGATTGTGAGCTCACGCCAGCCCCGCTATCTGCAAATCAAAGAGTATCTGATGACCCGGATTCGCAGCGGTGAATTTGCACCGGACCATCAAATTCCCCCCGAAGAAAAGTTAGCTCAAAGTTTCGGTGTTAGCCGCATGACGGCCAACAAGGCCATTCGCGACCTGGTTCAGGAAGGCTACCTGGTGCGGCAGGCCGGTCTTGGTACCTTCGTGACCGATCAGAAAGCCGTATCGCCTCTGAACGATGTCAACAACATCGCCGACGAAGTGCGCCAGCGCGGCCACAAGTACAGCAACCGGGTGCTGCGCTGTGAAGCTGTTGCCGCCGATGACGAAACCGCACTCAAACTGGGCGTGCGCATGGGTGCCGAGGTCTTCCACAGCGTGCTGATCCACCTCGATAACGACCGCCCGATTCAACTCGAAGACCGTTTCGTCAACCCGCGCTGGGTGCCGGATTATCTTGAAGCCGACTTCAGCCTGCACACGCCGAACGAAATTCTCGTCGCTCGCTGCCCGATTACCGATCTGGAACACGTCGTCGAGGCCATGCTACCGGATGCCCAGACCGCGGACTGGCTGGAAACCGACACCGGGCAACCCTGCCTGTGCATGACCCGACGTACCTGGTCGGGCGAGCACCTGATCAGTTACGCCCGGCTGATCTTCCCGGGCGACCGCTATAAATTGCGCAGCACCCAGAAACGTACCCCAAGTTGAATCTTCAACCTGCAAGCCATGCTGCCAGATACCCGGCGGGTACCGCCAGCAACAAACTCAATGCGACCCGAATAAACCAGACCACAACAATACGGCCTACGGTCAGCGGAATTTTGGTCGACAGAATGCAGGGAATGGACGCCGAGAAAAACAACACGGCAGACACCGAAACCACCCCAGCGGCGAAGCGTGCCGGTAAGTCAGCATTCACCATCAGCAACGCAGGCAGGAACATTTCAGCCAAACCGGCAGCGGCCGCCTTGGCCAGATCCATCGCTTCAGGCAAACCCCAAATCGCGGCAAAGGGGTAAAACAACAGCCCGATCCAATCGAAAAGCGGCGTGTGATTGGCCAGCAGCAAACCGATTAAACCAACAGACATAATGGACGGCAGAATACTGATCGCCATCACCATTCCTTCGCGAACATTGGTCGCCACACCTTTCCACACCGGCGGGGCTTCGCCCGCACCGGCCAAACCTGCCTGCCAGGCCGTACTCAGCCGCTTGCCCTTGGCTACTTCGGGTTCCGGGTAATCACTGTGGTTGTCCATAGCCCGCAGCGGCGGCAAGCGCACTGTAATGGCGGTAACGGCGAAGGTGATCAGCAGGCTCAGCCAGAAATAGAGATTCCACAGACTCATGAGATCCAGTGTACGGGCGACAATGATCATGAAGGTGGCCGATACCGTTGAAAAGCCAGTCGCAATAATGGCCGCTTCCTTTGCAGAGTATTGGCCAGCGGTATACACCCGATTGGTGATCAGCAAACCAATGGAATAGCTGCCCACAAAAGACGCCACCGCATCAATTGCCGAGCGGCCGGGTGTTTTCCACAAAGGCCGCATCATCGGCTGAAACAACACGCCAACCAACTGCATCAGCCCGTAGCCAATCAGCAACGACAAAAATACAGCACCCACAGGCACAATCAGGCCAACAGAAATCACCAGTTTATTAAACAGAAACGGCAGCATATCCGATTCATGCAGCAGCGCAGGGCCCCAGCCTGTCACGGCCATTAATGCCGCCGCGACACCCAGAATTTTAAGCACGGTAAACACGCGCTCGGTTTTATTGCGACGCCACTGACCGGTGACGAGCGGATAGATTGCACCGGCTACAATCATCGCCAGCGCATACCAGGCAGCACCGGGGCCGAGCAGCGAACGCAACGCATTAACGATGTGATCCAGCGGAATGGTGCGGGTGCCACCCAGCGTAATGGGGGTAAAAAAGATAAATAGCCCGAGCAGGCTGGGCACAATGAGTTTTAGAGCCAGTTTCCAGGAGGCGCGCTCCTGGCTGAGGGTGGACTGAGTCATGGGAGACCTCGCATCTTGTGATTGTTGTTGGTTAGCCTTTTAATGTATATACAATTGATGGCAAGGCTGTCAATCCCTATGAACTCCTGAATTTTGTAACCCATCGTTCTAATCGGCGCTAAGCTGAAATTCACGGTTTTTTACATTTCACCGGTTGACTTCCAAGCCATTTCGATCAAATGTATATACAAATTACAACGACAGGGGCCTAACCCCATGACCGGGACATCAATCACCCACGGCCAACCTCAACTCTGGGTTGGCGTCACACTGTTCGACGGTGCTCACACCCAAGAAGAACCGATGACTCTGGTGGTCGCCGACGGGCGCATCAAGCATCTGGTGCCCGTCCATCAGCAACCCGCCGAGTGGCAGAATCAGTGGCCAGTCGCAGGGCGGGGCGGTGTTGTCACCCCCGGACTGATTGATTGCCACACCCACCTCGTTTTTGGCGGCAACCGCGCCAGTGAATTCGAACAACGGCTCGAAGGCGTGAGCTACGCCGACATCGCCGCTCAGGGCGGCGGTATTCTCAGCACCGTCAACGCCACCCGAGCCGCCAGTGAAGATGAATTGTTCGCCAGCGCCAAACCCCGGCTCGAAGCACTGATGGCCGATGGTGTAACCACCGTCGAAATCAAATCCGGCTACGGCCTCAGCCTCGAACACGAACGCAAAATGCTGCGTGTTGCACGCCGACTGGGCCAGGTACTACCCGTCGATGTCGTCACCACCTTTTTGGGCGCACACGCCTTACCGCCCGAATACAAGGGCAGGGCAGATGACTACATCACACTGGTGTGTGACCAGATGATTCCGGCACTGGCCAAAGAAAACCTGATCGATGCCGTTGACGTGTTCTGCGAAAACATTGCCTTCACCATCGAACAATGCGAACGGGTATTTCAAACGGCGCACCAGCACGACCTGCCGGTAAAAGGCCACGTAGAGCAGCTATCGAATCAACACGGCAGTGAACTCTGTGCTCGCTACCAGGCTTTATCTGTCGACCATATTGAATGGCTTGATGACGCTGGCATTCAGGCCATTAAGCATTCAGGCACCGTCGCTACTCTGTTACCCGGCGCGTTTTACACCCTGCGCGATACGCAAGTGCCACCCATCGAAAAGCTCCGTAATGCGGGCATTCCCATGGCCGTCGCGACCGACGCCAACCCGGGGTCATCGCCCATCTTCCAGCTCACGTTAATGCTCAACATGGCCTGCACCCTGTTCCGTCTAACCCCGACTGAAGCCCTGCAAGGCGTTACCAAAAACGCTGCCCAGGCACTCGGCTTAAGCGACAGCCACGGCACCCTGGCCGAAGGTCGTGCTGCCACGTTTTGCCATTGGCAGATCGATCACCCGGCTGAATTGGCTTATAGCATTCAGCCTAACCGATTGATGCAACGGGTTTATAACGGGGAGATAACTTCCTTGTGAAGAAAAACGATTTTGGCCTTACCAGCGAACTGATTTTCAGCGTTAAGGCAATAACTAATTCAGCCTGAATAGGCTAGCGCCGGGAGCCGGGTGTGTTTTTGAAGGGCGTCTGTCCACAGGGATGTGGACAGTCGAGCCTACAGGGATGTACTTGCGGCGACCTTTAAAAATACACCCGGTTTCCGGCGCGGGTTATCCCAACCAGACAAACAAGAACCACTGAGGAATATTGTTATGACAGACAACAGCAGAACTGATACCGGCCGTGTTATTCGTGCCGCCACTGGCACTAAACTGACCGCCAAGAGCTGGCTCACCGAAGCCCCGTTACGGATGTTGATGAATAACCTTGATCCGGATGTTGCCGAGAACCCCGAATCGCTGGTGGTGTATGGCGGTATTGGTCGCGCGGCTCGCAACTGGGCCTGTTACGACAAAATCGTCGAAGTTTTGCAGCGGCTCGAAGACGACGAAACCCTGCTGGTGCAAAGTGGCAAACCAGTCGGTGTGTTTAAAACCCATGCCGACGCACCCCGGGTACTGATCGCCAACTCTAACCTGGTACCGCACTGGGCTAACTGGGAGCACTTCAACGAACTCGATAAAAAAGGCCTGATGATGTATGGCCAAATGACGGCCGGCTCCTGGATCTACATTGGCTCTCAGGGCATCGTTCAGGGTACCTATGAAACCTTCGTCGAGGCTGGTCGCCAGCATTACGATGGCGAACTCAAAGGCCGCTGGATTCTGACCGCCGGTCTCGGCGGCATGGGCGGCGCTCAGCCACTGGCCGCCAGCATGGCCGGTGCCTGTTCACTGAACATTGAGTGCCAGCAAAGCCGTATCGACTTCCGGCTGCGCACCCGCTACCTCGATGAACAAGCCACAGATCTCGACGACGCCCTGGCGCGAATCGACCGCTACACCGGCGAAGGCAAAGCCGTCTCCATTGGCCTGTGCGCCAACGCCGCCGACATCCTGCCCGAAATGATCAAACGCGGCGTGCGCCCCGATATGGTCACCGACCAGACCAGCGCTCACGACCCACTGCACGGCTACCTGCCCCAGGGCTGGACCTGGGAGGAATATCAGCGTAAAGCCGAAAGCGAGCCGGACGCCGTGGTGCAAGCCGCCAAACAATCCATGGCCGAACACGTTCGTGCCATGCTGGCGTTCAAGGCCCAGGGCATTCCAACCTTCGACTACGGCAACAACATCCGCCAGATGGCGCAGGACATGGGCGTCGATAATGCCTTCGACTTCCCCGGTTTTGTACCGGCCTACATTCGGCCACTATTCTGCGAAGGCATCGGCCCGTTCCGCTGGGTCGCACTCAGTGGCGACCCGGAAGATATCTACAAGACCGACGCCAAGGTCAAAGAACTGCTGCCAGACCACAAACACCTGCACAACTGGCTCGACATGGCGCGTGAGCGCATCAGCTTTCAGGGCTTGCCTGCCCGTATCTGCTGGGTGGGTCTGAAAGACCGGGCACGGCTCGGCCTGGCGTTCAACGAAATGGTCAAAAACGGCGAACTTAAAGCGCCTGTAGTGATCGGGCGCGACCATCTCGATTCAGGCTCAGTCGCCTCACCCAACCGCGAAACCGAAGCCATGCAAGACGGCTCCGATGCGGTATCGGACTGGCCCCTGCTGAATGCCCTGCTGAACACCGCCGGTGGCGCCACCTGGGTGAGCCTGCACCATGGCGGTGGGGTTGGCATGGGCTTCAGCCAGCATTCGGGCGTCGTGATTGTGTGTGACGGCACCGATGCCGCCGCCAAGCGCATTGGCCGGGTGCTGCACAACGACCCGGCGACCGGCGTTATGCGGCATGCCGATGCGGGCTATGAGAGTGCGATAGACTGTGCCCATGAAAATCACCTCGACCTGCCCATGATTACCAAGGAGCCCCAATCATGAGTCACACCCTGAATCTGACCCCGGGTACCCTGACCCTGGATGACCTGCGCCAGGTCTTCCAGACGCCGGTCACGCTTAAGCTGGACCCGGCTTGCTACGCTGGTATGGAAGCCTCAGCCGCAACCGTCGCCGCCGTGGTCGCCGAAGGCCGCACCGTCTATGGCATCAACACCGGCTTTGGCCTGCTGGCCAACACCCGCATAGAACCGGCCGAGCTGGAAACCCTGCAACATAGCATCGTGTTGTCACATGCAGCGGGCATTGGCCAGTTCATGACCGAACGCACGGTGCGGCTGATGATGGTGCTTAAAATCAATTCACTGGCTCGCGGCTTTTCTGGCATTCGGCCTGAAGTGGTCGACTTTCTGGTTGAACTGGTTAATCGCGGCGTTAGCCCGGCGATCCCGCAGAAAGGCTCAGTGGGTGCATCGGGTGATCTTGCGCCTTTGGCCCATATGAGCGCCGTTTTGTTGGGCGAGGGCGAAGCTTTCTGGCAGGGCGAGCGCTGGGCCGCTGGCGACTTGCTGAAAGAGCTGGGTCTGTCGCCGGTGACTCTGGCTCCGAAGGAGGGGCTGGCGCTGCTAAACGGCACCCAGGCGTCCACCGCCTTTGCACTGGAAGGGCTGTTCAACACTGAGGTTGCCCTGGCTTCCGCCACCCTGATCGGCTCAATGTCGCTGGAAGCGGCGATGGGCTCGCGCAAGCCATTCGATGAACGCATTCATCTTGCTCGCGGCCACGCACCGCAAATCGAAATGGCGCGCCGGTATCGCGAGATTCTGGGCGAATCGGACATCGAACACAGCCACGCAGATTGCGAAAAAGTGCAGGACCCTTATTCATTGCGTTGCCAGCCCCAGGTGATGGGTGCCTGCCTGCAGCAATGGCAGTTTGCCGCCCAGGTATTGCTGACCGAAGCCAACGGCGTCTCCGATAACCCACTGGTGTTTGACGATGGCGACATTATTTCCGGCGGTAACTTCCATGCCGAACCAGTGGCGATGACGGCCGACATGCTGGCCATCGTGTTGTCGGAAATCGGCGCCTTGTCGGAACGGCGCATGGCCTTGCTGATCGACTCCACCCTGAGCGGTTTACCGCCATTTCTGGTCGACAACGGCGGCGTGAATTCCGGCTTCATGATTGCCCAGGTAACTGCTGCCGCCCTGGCCAGTGAAAATAAAACACTGGCGCACCCGGCCTCGGTGGATTCATTGCCAACATCGGCCAACCAGGAAGACCATGTCTCCATGGCGACCTTTGCCGGTCGGCGGTTGGCGGATATATACGAAAACGTCGAAGGCATTCTGGCCATCGAATGGCTGGCCTCAGCCCAGGGGCTGGATTTCAGGGCACCGCGTCACACCAGTGACACCCTGGAACAGGCCAAAGCGGCCCTGCGCAGCCGAGTGCCGTTCTACGATAAAGATCGTTATTTCGCCCCGGATATTCAAAACGCCGCCGCTCTGATTCGCGAGCGGGCGCTGGCTGATTTGATTCCCGTTTTTGAATGATCGTACAGGCTAATGAACACCTGGGCGGGGGCCCGGTATGCCCCCGCTTCCGGTTAGCCTGCTAGACTGACAGGGCAGTTCATTCTGAATGGCAGGAGGTAATCATGTCGAACCGGCGTTTCAGCGAGATGCTCAATCAGTGGGAAGAGCAGCGTCAGCAAAAACAGGAACTTGTGACCGTCCCTGTTTCTGTTGCCAAAAAGGATCTGGAGCGTTTGCAGGCTCTGGCCGACGTATACGACCAGCCATTGGAATCGATCATGGCCGATCTGATGCATGCGGCCCTGGCCGAGGCGGAATCCAGCATCCCCTATGTGCCGGGTTCCAGGGTGATTCGCGTCGAAGACGGCGAGCCCTGCTACGAAGATGAGGGTAAAATGCCCGATTATCTGGATGCGCGGCACCGCGCTGCGCATCCAAAGAATTAATCGGCCAAATTAAGGAAGAAGCACCGTAGAACCGGTGGTTTTTCGGGCCTCCAGATCGCGGTGTGCCTGAGCAGTGTCTTTCAGGGCATAGGTCTGGTTCACCTGAATTTTTACGATGCCCTTGCTAACCACGTCCAGCAGGCGCTCGGCGCCTTCAACCAGTAAGTCGCGGGTAGCAATGTGCGTCGCCAGTGTCGGCCGGGTCACATACAGGGAGCCCTTGGGCGCCAGAATACCGGGGCTGAACGGGTCTACCGGGCCGGTCGCGTTGCCATAGGACGCCAGCACACCAAAGGGCCGCAGTGAATCCAGCGAGGCCATAAAGGTTTCCTTGCCGATGGAGTCATAGGCGACGGCCACACCCTCTCCGTTGGTCAGGTCGCGCACGCGCTGGGCTATGTCTTCCTTGTTGTAATCGATCACATGGTCGCAGCCGTTATCCAGCGCCATTTTGGCCTTGGCTTCACCGCCAACACAGCCAATAACCGTTGCGCCCAGATGCTTGGCCCATTGCGTCAGAATTAAGCCGACACCGCCGACGGCTGCGTAAACCAGCAGAGTATCGCCCGGCTTGACCGGGTAGGTGCGGAACAGCAGGTAATGGGCGGTCAGGCCCTTGAGCATCATCGCCGCAGCGGTAGTGTCGTCAATCGAGTCCGGCAGTTTGATCAGCTTATCGGCATCGATCAGGCGGGCCTCGGCGTAGGCGCCAACGTTCATTGGGTAGGCGACCCGGTCACCCACGGCCAGGTCTGTCACACCCTCACCGACGGCTTCTACCACGCCAGCAGCTTCCATACCCAGCACCGCCGGGTAGCTGGGCTGCGGATACAAACCAGTACGCATGTAAACATCGATGTAGTTCAGGCCAACGGCGGTCTGTTTCAGGCGTACCTGGCCTTTGGCCGGTTCTGGCAGGGTAATCTCATCCCACTGCAGGGCATCGGGCTCGCCCGGGGTGTGAATGCGGATGGCGTGTGTCATTGGTGTCTCCCAATCTTGTTGAGGTAAATCAATTCGGTTGAACGTTGCGACAATTTATCACGAACGGACGCCCAGTGTGTTCCCTGTAAGGGTCACTGCGTTGCCTGTCGGAGCGAAGCGTACTGTATTAACCACCTAATACCCCCTATTTGCCGGTTATTGATAATCTGGTTTCAGTCGCCGTACCTTTCTAACGCCCTGTTCTGAAAGGCGCTGTAAGCGACGACAGACAACACTCCCTACAACACTCTTTACAACAAGAACAGGAGAACCGACATGTCTAAAAAACGCATTCTGATGATCACCGGTGACTACACCGAAGACTACGAAACCATGGTCCCCTTCCAAACGCTGCTGGCCGTTGGCCACCAGGTCGACGCAGTGTGCCCCGAAAAGGCCGCTGGCGACAGCGTTGCCACCGCGATTCACGATTTTGAAGGCGACCAGACCTATAGTGAAAAACCGGGGCACCGCTTCGCACTGAACGCCAGTTTTGACGAGATAAAAGTCGAGGACTACGATGCTCTGGTCGTTCCCGGCGGGCGAGCACCCGAGTACCTGCGCCTGAACAAAGACGTACTGGCCATGGTGAAGCACTTTTTCGACGCCAATAAGCCGGTCGCCGCCATCTGCCACGGCGCCCAGCTGTTAGCCGCTGCCGGTGTTTTGCGCGGCCGGCACTGTTCGGCATACCCGGCGTGCCGGCCAGAGGTAGAAGCCAGCGGAGCCGACTATGCGGATATCGACGTAACCGATGCGGTAACCGACGGCAATCTGGTAACAGCCCCGGCCTGGCCGGCACATCCCGCCTGGCTGATGCAGTTTATGGCGGTGCTGGATAATAACTGAGAATAAGTGCTGCAGAATCAGGCCGGCTCGTTGAACTTTGGTTGTTATAACTCAAGTTTCGGAGTTCGGGTTGGCTGGGTGGCTTTGGCCCGCACCGGGTACCGGGTGAGCCCTTGTGGGGTCGGGCGGAATGCCGCCCACTCAACCCATCCATGGGGCCTAGACCGCAACATCCATGTTGCGGACTTCCCCACAAGGGCTCACCCGGCACCCGCCGCTCGGTTCTCTGGCGAACTCCGAAACTTGAGTTAAAGATAATCGGGGTTCGGCAAGGTTTGATTCAGTACGGAGTGCTAGCCCATGTGTAAATTGTTCATCAAAGCCGACCCCGAACTCTGGGTCAGCACCACCCATTCACTGCGAATAGACGGCATGGTGACCAGCGTTCGGCTGGAAAATTATTTCTGGCAGATACTGGAACAGATCGCCCAGCGCGATGAGATGAACCGGGCGCAGATGATTACCCGTTTGTACCACGAATCCATCGATGCCGGTCACGATTTGGGGAACTTCACTTCTTTTCTGCGCGTATGTGCATTGCGCTATCTGGCACTGCAACTCTCCGGCGACATACCGGCACGAGACGACGTCGCCATCGCCACTCTGGATGCCGAGACCATCCTCGCACGCGAAGCCAATGGCCTTCACTGAAAACCGTTAATCCGATTTAAAACTCAAACCCCGCGCCTCCAAAGACGACAGGAGGAGCGGGATGGCGCTCGGCCCGACTCCGTGCAAAGCCAGTAACTCCTTCTGGGAAAACCTCTCCAGATCTTCGGGAGCCTGAATACCTGCTTGCGCCAGCGCCCGCTGCGCCGGAGCTGATAACTGCGTTAGAAACCCATTGTCGGCAAGCAGGCCTTTCTGTTGGTAGTGTTCATAACCTGCCTTTGTCAGCAGCGCCAATTCGCGAAAAAGCGCTGGTTCGGTTCGGGTGAAATTGAAACAGGATTTTCCTTGCATCCGTTGCTTCAACTCGTCACTCATCGTTGCCAGCAGTGTCGGCTCAACATAAACCGGCATCAGGTGAAAGCTGACGTAGTTTTTCTTGATCTGCACCGCCGCGAAAAACAGGGGCTTTTTGTTTTTCTGGATATACCGGCTGTTCAGGTAGTACTCGGTTTCGGTATCGGTGCTGACGGTCATTGAATTGGCATAGGGGGCCAGTAAAGCTTTTAGAACCGAGAAAACAGATGTTAATTCTTGTGGCAGAGTCGTGGTTGAGGGCATTGTTTATGAACCTCTTTTCGATGTTGTAGCTTTCTAGTTGTTAGTGAGGTTGTTCGTTAAGGCTTCGGATATTAATACCTCAAATTACGGAGTTCACAATAGGCCACCTGTCGCGGGTTCAAGACGTTGAAATTAACCCAAACTCCGAACTTTAATTAGTACCGCCTGAGCCCTTCGAACATCTCTTTTACGTAACCGGCCAGCGTTTCGCTTGCTGAACCCAGGCTACCCCGCCTCAGCAACAGAATCTGATAATCCCCGATGGGTGGCAGGCCGGATTCTGCGCCCAGTCGGGTCAGGGGTGGCTTGACCATGCTGGCCGGGAAGGCGGAGACCGCCAAATCGGCCACCATGGCCGCTTCCTGGCCGGCGCAGTGAATACTGGTGTAGGCGACTCGGTAGCCTATGCCGGCGTTGTCCAGTGTCTCCAGCGCCATGGCGCGCCAGCAGCAGCCGGGCGCTGCCAGCGAGACGGGCAAGGGCGCGCGCTGGGCAGCGATGCCGCCTTCACGGCCAGCCCAGACCAGCGGTTCGGTATGCACTACCTCACCCCGGGTCGGGTCTTGCCCCTGGTTGCCCGCCGTTACCAGTGTCAGGTCCAGTTCATCGTTGTCTAACTGATCTATCAGGCTGGCACTTCGATCGACTACAACATCTACCTGAACGCCCGGATGGGAGCGGGCGAACTGGGCCAGCAGGCCCGGCAGAATGCGGGTGCCGACGTCGTCTGGCGTACCGAAACGCACCTTGCCTTCCAGAGTGGGCGCCAGGAACTGGGATACCGCCTCCTCGTTCAGCTTCAACAGCCGCCGCCCAAAACTCAACAGCACTTCCCCCTGGGGCGTCAGCCGAACGTGCCGGGCTTCGCGCACGAAGAGGGTTTGGCCGAGAGTTTCCTCCAAGCGCTTGATCTGCATGCTCAGGGCCGACGGGGTGCGAAATACCTGCTGCGCGGCTCGGGTGAAACTACCGCTTTCTGCGATGGCCACGAAAGTTCGCAGAACATCGTTATCCAGCAGCGGCAAGGTGGTGGGTGACACCGGCTGTTGGCTCATGGCGGTACCTTTCAGAAAAACTGAATCCAGAGTGTAGTATTTTTAGTTTGAGTTAACCACTGCGCCGACGCATTCTAGTTCCGAGGTCGCGACTCACACATCAAAGTAATCATTCAATACAGGCGGCTGCCTTCAGGGCAGCACCTGGGGAGAAGGCGTGATGTCTGATATCGACCTGAAACTGGAACGTGAAGAATCATCCACTGCCCGCAGGCAGCGGGATGATATGCCGCATTTCTATATGCCAGCCATGCCGCCACTGGGGTTTATTCGGGCGGTGCGCCAGCGTTTGGATGCCTGGGCTTTTCGCCGCAAGATGAAGCGTTTGCTGGATTACGATGATCACATACTGGACGACATGGGGCATACCCGAGCCGAATTGATGATGGCTATTAAGTTGCCGCTGAAAGAAAACGCCCGAAAGGTATTGCGGCAGTGGAGAGACCAGCGGCGTCGGACCGGTTGAGGTGAAACCTCTGGCTCCCCGTTTGGGCCAATCAGTCTTTAAACACCACTGTCCGGCTCCCATTCAAAAACACGCGCTTTTCAGTGTGATACCGCACCGCATTGGCCAGCGTCTGGCTTTCGATATCCTGGCCGCGGGCAATCAGGTCTTCCGGGTAGTGGTTGTGGTCTACCGCCTGAACGCCCTGGCTGATGATGGGGCCTTCGTCGAGGTCGTCGTTAACATAGTGGGCAGTAGCGCCCACCAGTTTGACGCCTTTTTCCCAGGCCTGGTGGTAGGGTTTTGCGCCCTTGAACCCTGGCAAGAGAGAGTGGTGAATGTTGATCGCCCAGCCGTCGAGTTTCTTCGACATGTCGGACGACAGCACTTGCATGTAGCGGGCGAGCACAACCAGTTCGCACTGGTATTGCTGAATCAGTTCCCAGATTTGCGCTTCCTGTTCCGGTTTGGTTTCCGGTGTGATGGGCAGATGGTAATAGGGAATCTTGTGCCACTGCGCGAGTGATTCGAGATCCGGGTGGTTGGAAATAATCACCGGGATTTCGATGGCCAGTTCGCCGGTGCGGTATCGGTAGAGCAGGTCGTTCAGGCAATGATCGTAACGGGACACCAGGATGGCGACCCGGGTTTTATGATCTGGCGCGGTCAGTTCCCAGTCCATGTGAAAGTGGTTGGCGCGCTGGTTAAAGAGGTCGCGAAAGCGTTGCAGGGAATCCTCGTCTTTAAGCGGGCGGAATTCCACGCGAATACTGAACAGACTGGTTTCGCGATCATCGAACGAATTCATCGTGACAATGTAGTTTTCGGTTTCTGCCAGGCTGCGTGTCACCACATCAACCGTGCCCAGTGTGCTGGGGCACTGGGCAGTGAGTATCCAGCGTTTTTCGGTAACGGCCATGGTCAGTTCTCGTTGTGTTCGGGTTGGCCCAAATGCAGTCCGTATTCACGGCTGGCATCAGTTAACCAGCGCCAGGCGTAGTCGGCAAAGCTGCGACGTACTGTCAGTTCCCAGTCTGTACTGTCGATGCGACGCACCGTTGCCTGAGTTTTGGACAACGCCGTGGTAACGACTTTACCGACTGGAAAATGAGCGTCGCTGACGGCATAGGGCATGCTTTTTTGCAGCACACTTGCGGCAGCAGAACCCGCCAGGCGGATCTGTGTTTGACCGCCGCTGACGTTGATGACGGCATAGTGTCCCGTCAGTGCGTCGCGCAATCGGGTTTCAATGGCGAAGGCTTGTTCCAGGTCGCACAACAACAGCCACTCATCCGGTGCTATCCAGAGCAGGGCCATGGTTGCGGAAACGCTACTGCTCAGTTGGCCTGGCAGAGCCAGATCCAGTGCGCTGCTGACGCCCTTGGCAAAGTCGGTATTGCCCGCATCGCCTCGAATAACTAACTGGCCGCGCAAGGCGTCTTCCCAGAGAAACACCTGGGCCTGACCGGGCCCGAAAACGGGTTGCGTGGCTGCCTGGCTAAAATACAGGGCACTGCGGGCAGTGACGCCGGCTTCAGGCATCTGATTCATGATAGAAACCCGGGTGTCGGTTTGCAGTTCAGACATTCTGGCGCTCTCCTTTGGGGTCGAGGAAGAGGGTGCTGGTGATTTCCGCTTCGACCACCCGGCCGTCGGACAATGGATAATAAACGGTTTCGCCGCTGCGCTGATGGCCGCCGCGAATCACGCCCATGGCTATGCTGCGGCCAAGGTTGGCGCTGTAATAGCTGGAGGTGACATGGCCAAGCATGGTCATCGGAACCGGCTGCTTCGGGTCGTCCACCGCCTGTGCGCCTTCGGGCAACACAATGGACGGGTCTTTGGTTTTCAGGCCGACCAGTTGTTTGCGATCCTGGCGCAGGCAATCTTCTCGCTTCATGCCGCGCTTGCCGATAAAGCTGTAGGGCTTGTCTTCTTTCACCGCCCAGTCCAGCCCGAGGTCGTAGGGGTGCATGGAACCATCGGTATCCTGGCCGGCAATGATGAAGCCTTTTTCGGCGCGCAAGATGTGCATGGTTTCAGTGCCGTAGGGCGTGAGGTTGTAGCGCTCACCTTTTTCAAACAGCGCCTCCCAGACGTCCAGGCCATAGTTGGCCGGCACGTTGATCTCGTACGACAGTTCACCGGTAAAGGAGATGCGAAACACCCGCGCCGGTACGTCGGCTACCGTGCCCTGGCGCCAGTCCATAAACTTGAAGCTTTCTTTATCAAGATCAATATCGTCGGTCAGTTCAGCCAGCAGTTTGCGGCTGTCTGGGCCGGCGATGGTCATGGTGGCCCAATGGTCGGTGACGGTGTTCATGTACACCTCCAGCTCCGGCCATTCGGTCTGGTGATAAAGTTCCAGCCATTCCAGTACGTGGGCCGCACCGCCCGTGGTGGTGGTCATCAGGAAATGTTCTTCGCCGAGGCAAGAAGTTACGCCGTCGTCGAACACCATGCCATCTTCACCGCACATCAATCCGTAGCGGCATTTGCCGACCGCGAGCTTGGCCCAGGCGTTGGTGTATACCCGGCCGATGAACTCACGCGCATCTTTACCCTGAATGTCGATCTTGCCCAGAGTCGAGGCGTCGAGAATGCCGACACCGTTGCGCGTGGCCAGGCATTCACGGTCGAGCGATTGCTGCATGGTCTCCCCGGGTTTCGGGTAATACCAGGGGCGCTTCCACTGGCCGACGTTTTCGAAGAGGGCACCGTGGCGCACATGCCAGTCGTGCATGGCGGTGTGGCGTTCGGGGTCGAACAGGTCGTCGCAGTGGCGACCAGCAATGGCGCCGAATGTGACCGGCGTGTAGTTCGGGCGAAAAATGGTGGTGCCGGTCTCGGCAATGGTTTTATTCATCGACTTGGCAGCGATGGCCATGCCGTTGATGTTGCCCAGCTTGCCCTGGTCTGTCCCGAAGCCGAGCGCGGTGTAACGTTTAACGTGTTCGATGGATTCGAAACCCTCGCGGGTGGCCAGCTCAATGGCAGCGGCGGTCACGTCGTTCTGGAAATCGACAAACTGCTTCGGCGCACGGCTGATGCGCTGTTCATGCGGAATGCAAAACAGAGCCATGGCGTTGCCGGTAGCGGGTTCTTCTACCGTGGGCAGCGACGCGGGTTTTGCTTCATAGCCAGCTTGCCTGGCCGCCTCGGCACCCTGCTGCGTACCCTGTTCGAGGCAGCCCGCCAGATCAAAGGTACCGGCAATGGCGCCCGCGATGGATTGGCGCTGCAAGGACTCGCCGGGTACAAAGCCGATCACCTCGTCATTCCAGACCGGGCGTCCGCCTGTGTGGCAAGACAAATGCACCGCCGGGCTCCAGCCGCCGGAGCTGGCAATGGTGTCGCACGCCAGCTTCTCGGCCGGGCCGGTCAGGTGCTGGCCGTCTTCCGACAGCGGCGCAACCCGGGCTGCGCTCACGCGGGTGCTGCCCTTGGCTTCTATCACAGCGTGACCGATCAGCAAGCGAATGCCACGGCGGCGGGCTTCTTCCACGCAATCACCGGTGGGCGCCTGGCGGGTGTCGACCAGTGCTACGACGTTGCGGCCAGCATCCTGCCAGTCGAAGGCGGCCTGGTAACCGGCGTCGTTGGTGGTCATCGCCACCAGGCTGTGGCCGGGAATAACCGCATAGCGACGAATGTAGGTGGAGACGGCCGAGGCCAGCATGCAGCCAGGCAGATCGTTATTGGCGTACACCAGGGGCCGCTCGTGGGCGCCGGTGGCCAGTACCACCCAGTCTGCCCGTACGCGGTGCATGCGCTGGCGCGTCTGGTTCTCGGGTGCCCGATCGCCCAGGTGGTCGGTCCGGCGTTCATGAATGGTCAGAAAGTTGTGATCGTGGTAGCCGTTTACCGTTGCGTTGGGCAGCAGTAATACGTTGTCCATGCCGGCCAGTTCCTGCAGCGTATCCGCCACCCACTGGCTGGCCTCTGCGCCGTTAATCCGGCTGCGGCTGCTCAGCAGGGAGCCGCCCATTTCAGCCTGTTCGTCGGCCAGAATGACGTGGGCACCGCTGCGGGCAGCCGTGAGAGCCGCAGAAAGACCGGCAGGGCCCGCACCCACGATCAGCACGTCGGTATGCTGGTTCAGGTGATCGTATTCGTCGACATCGGGTTCTGTTGGTGAACGCCCCAGGCCCGCTGCCTTGCGGATGTGTTTTTCGTAAAACTTCCAGGCCGCCTGCGGAAACATAAAGGTCTTGTAGTAAAACCCGGGCGGCAGGGCGCGGCCGAACAACTGGCCACTGAAGCCCAGAAGATCAAACTTTAGGCTCGGCCAGCCGCTGGTGGGCTGACTGACCAGTCCGTCGAACAGGGGTTGCTGCGTCGCCCTAACATTGGGTACCTGGGTGGCTTCGGTGGCACCCAGCTGGACAATGGCATTGGGCTCGTCGGCACCGGCGGCCACAATGCCACGAGGGCGGCCGTACTTGAAGCTGCGGCCAATAACATTGACGCCGTTGGCGATCAGCGCAGAAGACAGGGTGTCGCCTTCGTACCCCGAGTACTGGTTTCCGTTGAAGCTGAACGTCATTGGCTTTGAGCGATCAATTCGTCCGCCGTCACTCAGTCGATTGGTTTGCCTCATGCCTGATCCCCCGAAGTGCGCGCCTGGTCGGGTGATTCACCCAACCGGTAAGAGCCTTTAATCAAATAGGTTTGGGTGTCGCGGGTCACGTTGAAAAACTTGCGACAACCCAGTGCATGTACCCAGAGTTCGTTGTGCAGGCCGCGGGGGTTATCCCGAAAATACAGGAAGTCGCCCCATTGCTCGTCGGTGCAGTTATCCGGGTCGGCAGGGCGGGCAAGGTGCGCCGGGCCTTTCGGGTGAAACTCTTCTTCTTCGCGCAGTTCGCCACAATAGGGGCAATAAATCCGAAACATACATCAGGCTCCTTACTGTGGCCGGTTAGTGTGCAACACCGGCCGCGCCGTGTTCATCAACAAGGGCACCGGTGTGGAACCGGAACATTGAAAAAGGTTTGGCCAGTTCGCTGGCTTTGCCTTTGGCGAGCGTTTGTGCAAATACATGACCGGAGCCGGGTGTTGCCTTAAACCCGCCGGTACCCCAGCCGCAGTTGAAAAACAGGTTTTCAACCGGGGTTTCGGAAATGATCGGGCAGGCATCCGGTGTGGTATCGACAATGCCACCCCATTGCCGGTTCATGCGCACCCGGCTGAAAATGGGGAAGAGTTCGACAATGGCTTGCAGGGTATGCTCAATGGTGCTGTAAGAGCCGCGCTGGCCGTAGCCGTTGTAGCCGTCGATGCCGGCGCCAATCACCAGGTCGCCTTTGTCAGACTGGGAAATATAACCATGTACCTGGTTCGACATGACCACGGTATCCAGAATGGGCCTAATCGGTTCGGATACGAGCGCTTGTAGCGGGTGCGACTCAATCGGCAACCGAAAGCCGGCCATTTTTGCCAATACACCGGAGTTACCGGCGACCACACAGCCGATGCGGCCGCCTTTTATGGCGCCGTATTCTTTGGTCATTACGCCGGTGGCTGCTCCATCTTCGGTCAGAATATCGGTGACTTCGCACTGTTGAATCAGGTCGACACCCAGCGCATCGGCGGCGCGGGCATAACCCCAGGCAACGGCATCGTGCCGGGCGACCCCGGCGCGTGGTTGCCAGGAGGCACCCAGAATCGGGTAGCGGCGGCTGGTCGTGCAATCCATGATCGGTACGATTTCCTGCACGCCCTGGGTATCGAGCGCAACGCTGTCGATACCGTTCAGGCGGTTGGCATTCACCCGGCGCTGAATATCGCGCATGTCTTGCAGGGTGTGGCCGAGGTTCAGTACACCGCGCTGGGAGAACATGACGTTGTAGTTCAAGTCTTGCGACAGGCCTTCCCAGAGTTTCATGGCATGCTCGTACAACAGGGCCGATTCATCCCAGAGATAGTTCGAACGCACGATGGTGGTGTTCCGCGCAGTGTTGCCACCGCCCAGATAGCCTTTTTCGATGACCGCGACGTTGGTGATGTTGTGCACTTTGGCCAGGTAGTAGGCCGTAGCCAAACCATGGCCACCACCACCGACGATGATGACGTCGTAGTGTTTTTTGGGTTTGGGGTTACGCCAAACGCGCTGCCAGTTTTCGTGGTGGCTCATGGCGTGCCTGAGCAAACCGAATCCGGAATATCGTTGCATGCTGGGTGCCTCTTGGGTGCGACCAATGGCCTGAATACCAGGCGAACTGTGAGTTACCTTGCCGCCACTACGGGCCGGATGCAAGAACCGGCCTGTTCAGGGTAGGTTGGCTTTACAGCATGGTATGGGGTGGCGGGGGCGGTCATGTGCTTGCCGACGACACGCCGGTGATAAATCGCGACATTTGTTTTGTGGCTGGAGTTCGTTCTGGCCGGTAGCTGATACTCGTCTTGGGGTAACGTTGGGCCCGGGTCTTTTCATTTGTAGGAAGCCAGTCCCCTGGGTGACGGGGAGAAGGCAGTGCCCCTATCACAAGCGACTGGCTCCAACAGCGAAATTGCCAGGGGTGATTTCAATGGCCGGGGTGCTCCCTGTCGCCCAGAGGACTGGCCTCCCACGAGTACGGTGGTAATTGAGTCTTATGTAGGAAGCCAGTCCCCTGGGTGACGGGTAGAAAGCAGTGCCTCAAAATGAACCTTTTAAATCAGCAGACTACTTACCCTCTTCACCCCACCCGAAGCTCAGAAACCCCAGCCTCTTCCAAACCCTCAACTGAATTCGCTAGCACTTCCGCACTGTACCAATTCACAAAATTGATCACCCCAAACTCATAGGTTTCGGAGTAGGGGCCGGGTTGGTAGGCCAGGGAGTTGACGCCGCGTTGATTATTCTCGGCCAGGGTTCTGTCCTGGCGGTTGGTGGCGTCCCAGACCTGGCACAACCGATCTTTGTCGTAGTCTTGTCCTTCGACGGCATCTTTGTGGACCAGCCACTTGGTGATCACCCGTGTTTTCTGCGCGCTGACGGGCAGCACCTGAAAGACAACGGCGTGGTCACTTTGCATGTGGTTCCAGGAGTTGGGTAAGTGCAGGATGCGCAGTGACCCCAATTCCCGGTTTTGGATCCGTCCCATGTTTATCTGGCTGCCGGCTTTGCCGTCCATGGTCATCACATGGGTGCCCTCTTTTAGGGGCATGCGCACCAGGCGGTTTTGAAGGCCATGCTCGACGTGCTTGTGGGGAATGCCCTCGGCGTCCCAGGCTTTGGCCTGGCGCTCGCAGAGTGCTACGAACTCGGGCGTCGCACGCGGGTCATTGGTGTCGTCCCATTCCAGAAGAGAGCGCAAGAGTTCGGGATGGGAGCCGGCACAGTGGTAGCACTCGCGGTTGTTTTCCATCACCAGTTTCCAGTTGGCGTCTTCATCGAGGTGCGATTCAGCGGCAACCTTGGTGTTTTCCATGTCGTACGGTTCCATGTAGTTCGCCAGGGTTTCCAGGTAGGGGTCGATATCCGGTGCCTCGCCCTCGGCCAGGCAGATGTAAATGAACCCGCCGGCGGTATTGCAGTGCGCGGGCTTCAGACCAAACTCGCTTTTATCGAAGGTGTCGCCCATGGCATCGCCGGTGTAGATAAGGTTGCCTTTCAGATCGTAGGTCCACTGGTGGTAGGGGCAGGTGAGGTTGGCGACCTTGCCCTTGGCCGAAGTACAGAGGCGCGAGCCGCGGTGTCGGCATACGTTGTGGAAAGCACGCACTTCGCCGTCCCGGTCACGAACCACCAGCACCGGGTTCTGGCCGATGTCTACGGTCATGTAGTCGCCTTTGCCGGGCACTTCACAGGTCATGCCGACAAACAGCCACTGTTTCATGAAGATGGTTTCCATGTCGAGCTTGAACATCATCGGGTCGTTATAGAATGGCTGTGGCAGCGATTCGGTTCCAGAACGCTGTTGCAGCAAAGAGCGCATCGCCTGTCTGGCCTCGGGTAGTGAGGAGTAAGTCAGGTTGAGCAGGTCGGTTTCATTCATTACGCGGCTCCTGAGGCAGCAGGGTGGGTTCGGCAGGCGAACCGTCGAACTATCATTGGTGCGCTCATTCTCGGTACGGCGGCCCCGCCTCATTTGCCCGATTACGACATTTTATGCTGTCAATTCGACGCTGCCGAGCTACTCTGCCGTTTTACGGCCGGTGGAGGAGTTGATCAACGGTATGTCGCATTTGGTTAACCGGGCGGGGGGTGTTTTAGTAACAATGGGAGCAATAACAACCGACCCCGATTAAGGATGCCTCATCATGACGCAAATTGTTGACGCCAGCGAACCGGCACCGGCGTTTAACCCGCTCAACACCCGGGTTTGGGCCAATGGCCGGCATCAGGTGCGCTGTGTTCGGGTCATCCAGGAAACCTGGGATGTAAAGACCTTCTGTTTTAATGCTGAACAGTCGATCATGTTTTTCTTCAAGCCGGGGCAGTTCGTGACACTTGAACTGGAAATTGAAGGTGAGCAGGTGTTGCGCTCCTATACCATTTCCAGCTCTCCCTCGGTGCCTTACAGCTTTTCGATCACCATCAAGCGGGTGCCCGGTGGCCGTGTCTCGAACTGGCTGCACGATAACCTGAAGCAGCACGATGAACTGGCCGTGCATGGCCCGGTTGGCAATTTCAACTGCATCGACCACACCGCCGAAAAAATGCTGTTTCTGTCCGGTGGGGTGGGCATTACCCCGCTGATGTCGATGGCGCGCTGGTATTTCGACACCAATGCCGATGTCGACATGGCCTTCGTACACAGCGCCCGTACTCCCAGCGACATCATCTTTCACCGGGAGCTGGAGCACATGTGCTCTAGGGTGACCAACTTTAACCTCAGTGTGATTTGCGAGCGCATCGAGCTGGGCCAGGCCTGGAACGGCTATCGCGGCTATCTGGACAGAGCCAAAATGGACATGGTGGTGCCAGATTTCATGCAGCGCCGCATCTTCTGCTGTGGCCCGACCCCCTATATGAAAGCCATTCGACACCTGCTGGCAGAGGCAGGCTTCGATATGGACTTTTATCATGAGGAGTCGTTCGGGGCGACACCTGCGGACGTGACCCAGGAAGCGCTGGAACAAGCGGAAGTGGCGGTCCGCGAAGCCGAAGACAAAAAAGACGAGGCGACCTTCACCGTCGAATTCACCGGCTCTGGCATGAGCGTTCAGATGTCGCCGGACGAAACCGTGCACGCCGCCGCCAGCCGGCTGGGGCTGAGCATTCCCAAAGCCTGCGGTGTGGGCATTTGTGGCACCTGCAAGGTGCTAAAACTGAGTGGCGATGTTGAAATACAGCACAACGGTGGCATCACCGATGAAGACCTGGCCGATGGCTACATTCTCTCCTGCTGCAGTACGCCCCTGTCAGACTTGACCATAGAAGGGTGATGTACGTCTCAAAGCCCCTGACTGCCCGGTCGGGGCTTTTACAGAAACGTCGTTTTTGGATACGTTACGAGACCGAAAAAGACGTTTTTAGACTGTTTGTGCCCTCGGTTCGGTCGTATGATGTTTGATCGGTACGTACCGATGTGATCTACAGACGGCCGCCCGGCCCTGTGCTATCAATGTTCGACGACTGGCTCGCAGAGGCTGGCGACGGATAGTACCGTCGGGGAGGGGTGTCTTACAGCAAAGCGGGCAAAGGCGGAGGGCCAGTCCATGTTTGAAACCACCGAGAAATTTACCAGTGGTGAGGCGCCCAAACCTTACCGGGTCGGTTTTTTACTCATCAATAACTTCACCCTTGTTTCGCTGGCCACCGCTATTGAACCCCTGCGCATGGCCAATCAGCTATCGGGCCACGAACTATACACCTGGCAGCTGGTGTCGCAGGATGGGAACACCGTAACGGCCAGCGATGGCATATGCATCGCACCGGACGCCTCGTTTTCTACCGGCCTGACCTTCGACATCGTCATCGTCGTCGGCGGTGTCGACATTACCCGCAGTTTTACCCAGAAAGAAGTCAGCTGGCTGGTCAGTCAATCTCACAAGAAAGTACTGATTGGCGCTGTTTGTACCGGGGCTTATGTGCTCGCCAGTGCCGGTCTGCTCGACGGCTACAAATGCAGTGCCCACTGGGAATGCCTGGCCGCCCTGCAAGAGCGTTTTCCGCGCGTCAACGCCACCAACAACCTCTACACCCTCGATCGAGACCGCTTCACCTGCACCGGTGGCGGAGTTCCGATGGACATGATGATCAGTCTGGTCGGGCGCCAGCATGGCAAGGCGCTGACCAACGCCATTTGCGACATGTTTCTGTGTGACCGGGTACGGCTCGACAGCGAACAGCAACGTACACCTATGCGTCGCCAGCTAACGACCTCCCAGCCCAAGCTGGCGGAAGTCACCGAACTGATGGAAGCCAACCTGGAAGAGCCAATTGAACTGGAAGAACTGGCCAGCTTCGTCGGCATTTCCCGGCGTCAACTGGAGCGGCTCTTTCTGAAACATCTGGATTGCACCCCTTCGCGTTATTACTTGAAGCTACGGCTCGACCGGGCGCGCCAGTTGCTCAAGCAAACTACCTGCTCCATCATCGAAGTCGCCTCCATGTGCGGCTTTGTTTCTGCACCGCACTTCAGCCGGTGTTACCGCAAGTACATTGGCGTCTCTCCCAAGGAAGAGCGCGCAGCTGTCTGGTCACTGACCCAGTATGAGGGCCCCACAGGCACCAATCCTGCACCTGTGTTACCCACGACCTCGTTAACGGCATTGCGCAAAGCCCAGTCTGAACCTACCTATGGAGCCGTTAAGTTTGCGCCTGCGCCTGAGTTGGCTGAGCCGGTGGCTACTAGCGGCTGAGAGGCATTGGACCGGACCGGCATCCGTTGCTTACACGGTGCCGATGCCGAAACCTGCGTTTCCTGAATCCATTCACACTCCTGTTCAGTCGATAAATTAGAGCATGCCGATTTTGAGCTTGCCCGTGTCGCTTCCAGTGACACCGGGTAAGGGGCGCCCGGATACACTGAGTTTGTGGCTATTTTACTGACTCCCGGGAGAGCGACATGAACGCAGCCGACTTGCATCAGGAATCGATCATTATCGATGGTCTGATCATCGCCAAATGGAACCGTGAACTCTTCGAAGACATGCGCAAAGGCGGCATCACCACCGCGAACTGCACTGTCTCTGTCTGGGAGAACTTTCAGGACACCGTCGACAACATTGTCGCCATGAACCAGCTGATTGAAGCCAATTCAGATCTGGTTACCAAGGTTTACACCACGGCTGATATCTACCGCGCCAAAGCCGAAGGCCGCACCGGCATTCTGATGGGCTTTCAGAACGCCCATGCCTTTGAAGATAAGCTCGGTTACATCCAGGTCTTCAAAGACCTCGGCGTCGGTGTGGTGCAGATGTGCTATAACACCCAGAACCTGATCGGTACCGGCTGCTATGAGCGCGATGGTGGCCTGTCTGGCTATGGCCGCGAAGTCGTGGCCGAGATGAACCGGGTCGGCATCATGTGCGACCTCTCTCATGTGGGCGCCAAAACCTCCGAAGAAGTCATTCTCGCCTCCAACAAGCCGGTTTGCTACTCCCACTGCCTGCCTTCGGGTCTGAAAGAACACCCACGCAACAAGTCTGACGACGAACTTCGGTTTATTGCGGAACGCGGCGGCTTTGTCGGCGTCACCATGTTCGCCCCCTTCCTGAAAAACGGCATCGATTCCACCATCGATGACTACGTCGAAGCGATCAGCTACATCGTCGACATCGTCGGTGAAGACCAGGTGGGCATCGGCACCGATTTCACCCAGGGCCATGGCCCCGATTTCTTCGACATGCTGACGCACGACAAGGGTTATGCCCGTGAGCTGACCCGGTTTGGCAAGATCATCAACCCCGAAGGCATTCGTACCGTCGGCGAGTTCCCCAATTTGACCGAAGCGTTGTTGCGACACGGTTATTCGCCTGAACTAGTAAAGAAAATTATGGGTGAGAACTGGGTACGCGTATTGGCGGATGTTTGGGGCGAGTCAGCCTGACAACACCAGTTTAAAAATGCAGTTTCGAGGTTTGCACAGCGTGAGCGATGGATGCCGGTAATGTTTCTGCGAGGGAGTCCGCAGCATGGATGCTGCGGTCTAGGCCCCATGGACGGGTTCACGCCGACCTCGCCGAAGCATTACCGGTAGCCGTCGCGGACCACAACCTCCAAAGCCTAACCAAATTGACCAGATAACAGGGTTAACCGATGTCCACACACGCACCTGAAATGCCTATTACCGTAGATGATGAAACCGGCGTCTGGACAACCGATGCGTTGCCGATGCTGTATGTGCCGCGGCACTTTTTTATTAATAACCACCAGGCGATTGAAGACGAGATTGGTGCCGAGCGTTATGCCGAGATTTTGTATAAGGCAGGCTACAAGTCGGCCTGGTACTGGTGTGAAAAAGAAGCTGAGTTGCACGGCTTGAGCGGTGCGGCGGTATTTGAACACTACATGCTGCGGCTGTCGCAACGCGGCTGGGGGTTGTTCAGCATCGAATCCCTGGATCTTGAAGCCGGCGAAGCCCGGGTTCGGCTCGACCACTCTGCCTTTGTGTATCACTACGGCAAAGTAGGGCGAAAGATCGACTACATGTTTACCGGCTGGTTTGCCGGTGCCATCGACCAGATCAATGGTGCGCTGGGAAATGAGATTAAAACCGTAGCCCGTCAGGTTCAATGCGCCGCTGAAGCGGGCATTGACTACGGTCTGTTTGAAGTGTCACCGCTGACGTAATCGACGTCAGTGCCGTCATCGTCGCGCAACGGTTCAGCGGAACCATTGCGTCACCGGGAGTTTGACCATGGCCAATTTTGAATCCTTGTTCCGGCCTCTGGCCATTAATAAGCTGACCATCCGTAACCGCGTGGTCAGCACCGCTCACGCTGAGGTTTACGCGACCGATGGTGGCATGACAACGGACCGCTACGTTCGTTACTACGAAGAAAAAGCCAGGGGCGGGTGCGGTTTGTGCATTTGCGGTGGCTCCAGTGTGGTCTCGATCGACAGTCCGCAAAGCTGGTGGAAATCGGTAAACCTCGCGACCGACAAGATTATTCCACATTTCCAGAATCTGGCCGACGCCGTGCATCGCCATGGCGGAAAAATCATGATCCAGATCACCCACATGGGCCGTCGTTCGCGTTGGGATGGTGAGAACTGGCCTAACCTGATGTCGCCTTCCGGCATTCGCGAGCCGGTACATCGCGCCACCTGTAAAACCATCGAAGAAGAAGAAATCTGGCGAATCATCGGCGACTTCGCCCGTGCCGCCAAACGGGCGCAGGATGGCGGGCTCGACGGCGTTGAACTCTCGGCCGTGCATCAGCACATGATTGACCAGTTCTGGTCACCCCGGGTTAACAAGCGAACCGATGAGTGGGGCGGCACCTTTGAAAACCGTATGCGCTTCGGGATGGAAGTGTTGAAGGCGGTACGCGAAGCCGTGGGCCCCGATTATGCGGTAGGTATGCGCATCTGTGGTGATGAATTCCACCCCGATGGCCTGAATCACGAAGACATGAAAGAAATTGCCGCTTATTACAACAAAACCGGGATGGTCGATTTCTTCGGCGTCGTCGGTTCCGGTTGCGATACGCACAACACCCTGGCCAACGTCATTCCCAATATGGCTTACCCGCCAGAGCCGTTTTTGCATCTGGCCGCTGGCATCAAAACCGTTGTCGATGTGCCGGTGATTCACGCCCAGAACATCAAAGACCCGAACCAGGCCGAACGCATTCTGGATGCAGGCTACGTCGACTTCGTCGGCATGACCCGCGCCCACATTGCCGACCCGCACATCATCGCCAAGATCAAGATGAATCAGATCGATCAGATTCGCCAGTGTGTCGGCGCCAACTATTGCATCGATCGTCAGTATCAGGGGCTGGATGTGCTGTGTATTCAGAACGCCGCCACCTCGCGCGAGTACCAGGGTCTGCCGCACATCATTGAAAAAACGGAAGGACCGATTCGTTCCGTGCTGGTCATCGGTGGTGGCCCCGGCGGGATGGAAGCAGCCCGGGTAGCCGCTGAACGTGGCCACAAAGTAACGTTGGTCGAGCGGGCGGATGCACTGGGTGGGCAAATCACGCTGGCTGCCCAGGCGCCGCAACGGGATCAGATTGCCGGTATTACCCGCTGGTATGCACTGGAACTGGCCCGTCTGGGTGTGGATGTTCGCCTGGGCACCAGCGCCGATGCGGCGATGATTCGGGATGAGCAGCCCGAGGTCTGTATTCTTGCCACCGGTGGCCAGCCGTTTATTGAACAGGAACCGGAATGGGGGGCCGCCGAAGGGCTGGTGGTGTCCTCCTGGGATATTCTCAGCGGTGCGGTTGAGCCGGGAAAAAATGTACTGGTGTTCGACAGCATCTGTGAATTCAGTGGCATGTCGGTAGCCGATTATCTGTCGGCCAAAGGCGCTCTGGTAGAGCTGGTAACCGATGATACCAAACCCGGCGTAGGCATCGGCGGTACCACTTTCCCCACTTACTACCGCAGCCTGTATGAGAAGGAAGTCGTCATGACGTCTGATCTTAATCTGGTGCAGGTCTATACCGAGGGTGACCAGAAAATCGCGGTTCTGGAGAACGAATATACCGGTCAGCAGGAAGAGCGGGTGGTAGACCAGGTGGTCATCGAGAATGGTACCCGGCCGAATGAAGCCCTGTATTACGAACTCAAACCGGAGTCCGTCAATAAAGGCCAGATTGATGTTGAAACCCTGTACGCCAATGCCGCTCAACCGGTGTTGAGCGAACCGCAGAATGGCATGATTCTGTGGCGACTGGGCGATGCGGTATCGCAACGCAATATCCACGCCGCCATCTACGACGCCTTGCGCTTGTGCAAGGATCTGTAACCGGCAAACGGACGCGAGAGGTGTTGGATGCTGACTGACTGGTTACTGCCCATTTTGCTGTTTGGCGCTCTGGCGCTGATGCTGATTGGTGCCACCCGACGAGTGCTGGCCTGGCGTGCGGGCCGCAATGAACCGGTGGCGGTTGTGGCAGGCTTAATGGCCATGCCGCGCCGCTACCTGGTCGACCTGCATCATGTAGTGCAGCGCGACCGTTTTATAGCCAACACCCATGTGGCAACGGCCGGTGGCTTTGTTGCCGCTTTGGCACTGGCGTTGCTGGTGCATGGGTTTGGCGTTGACTCATCAATTTTAAACGGCCTGATTTTGCTCAGCGCAGCGGGCATGTTTGTTGGCGCCTGCTGCATCGCCTGGCGTCGGCGGAATCCGCCCGGCCGTCTGTCGCGCGGGCCCTGGATGCGGCTTCCGAAAAGCCTGCTGGTGTTTTCCACCTCGCTGTTTTTAATCACCCTGATGACGGCTGATTGGTTTCCCGCCGGGTTGGTCGGCTGGGTGTTCAGTGGCCTGTTACTGATCGGTCTAGCCCTGGGGCTGGCTGAAATGCTGGTCGGCATGGGTTGGGGCGGGCCAATGAAACATGCCTTTGCCGGCGCCCTGCATCTGGCCTTTCATCGGCGACCACAGCGGTTTGGCGGGGGTCGATCCACCGGGCTGAAACCGCTGAATCTGACCGACAGCACGCTGGGCGTCGCCAAGCCCACCGATTTTGCCTGGAACCAGTTGCTCGGCTTCGATGCTTGTGTCCAATGCGGCCGCTGCGAAGCCGTTTGCCCGGCCTTTGCCGCGGGCCAGCCGCTGAATCCGAAGAAACTGATTCAGGATATGGTGGTAGGCCTGAGCGGTGGAACCGATGCGGGTTATCACGGCAGCGCCTACCCCGGAAAACCGGTGGGCGAGGCTAAGGGAAACCCTGGCCAGGTCATCGTGGATGGGCTGGTCAGTGCCGAAACGCTCTGGTCCTGCACTACTTGCCGTGCCTGTGTAGAAGAATGCCCGATGATGATTGAGCACGTAGATGCCATCGTCGATATGCGGCGCTTTTTAACCCAGGAGCGTGGTGAGACGCCTGGGGCCGGTGTCCAGGTGCTGGATAACCTGATCGCGACTGACAATCCGGGCGGGCTGGACCCGGCACGGCGGTTCGACTGGGCGGCGGATCTCGAGCTACCGCTGATCGCCGATGTGGGTAAAGCCGACGTTCTGTTCTGGATCAGCGATGGCGCCTTTGACCAGCGCAGCCAGCGTATTCTGCGCGCCTTTGTTGCCGTGATGCGCGCTGCCAATGTCGACTTCGCGGTGTTGGGCAACGACGAATGTGACTCCGGTGACGTCGCTCGCCGCCTGGGTGACGATGCCACCTTCCAGCGGCTGGCGCGGCACAATATTGAAGTGCTCGGCCGGTACGAGTTTAACCGCATTGTGACCACCGACCCTCATGCCTTCCATGTGCTGGCCAATGAGTATGGCGATTTCGGTGGCCACTATCGGGTTCAACACCACAGCATGTTCATCAATGAACTGATGGAGCAGGGCCAGCTGAATTTACAACCCAAAGCACTGGGACGCGTCACCTATCACGACCCCTGTTACCTGGGCCGGTATAACGGCGAGTACGAATCCCCGCGCTCGGTGCTGAGCACCTTGGGCATAGAAGTGCAGGAAATGACGCGCTCCGGCTACCGGTCGCGGTGCTGTGGCGGCGGCGGTGGGGCACCGATTACCGACATTCCCGGTGAGTACCGCATTGCCGACATGCGCGTGGACGATGCGCGGGCCGTTGAGGCCGAGACCATCGCCGTCGCCTGCCAGCAGTGTACCGCCATGCTTGAAGGGGTGGTGGAACCAAGACCGCAGATTAAAGACCTGGCCGAACTGGTCAGTGAAGCCCTGGTGACGGAGGCGCGAGCATGAGCCTTCGAATCAGACGCAACCCGCGCCTGGAGCGCATTCGGCGCAACCGTCTGCACCCGGAGTATGAGTCATTAATGGCGGCAAGGGTTTCGGCGATTGGTCCAACCGGGCTGCGCCGGATCAACCCGCATCAAACCGGCTTTGTGATGGTTCAGGGACGCAAGCGCCTGAATCGCCTGAACCCGGACGGGGTTGGGTTTGCTGGCGCTGGCCAGCCTGGCAGGGTGCAAGCCAAAGAGAAACCGCTGCACCGCGTCGCTGATCCGCTCGGTTATGTAGCCGCTGTGCTGGATCTGCCAGGCGGTCGGCTTAGCAGTCATGACCGGGATGTGCTGGGGCTGGCCCAGCAACTGGCACAGGCTAAAGATGAACCCCATGCGGTATTGGCCATTGCGCTTGGCGATGTGCGGGAAACCGACCTGGGCGGTGCCGGTGCCGACCGGGTGATTCAGTTAAACCAACTGCACAATGAGCCATTAACCGGTTATTGCCCCGAGCTCAAACGGGCGATACTTAACGCCACTGAACAACACTACCAGCCCGCCTTCTGGCTGTTTCCGGACAGCATCGACGGCGGTGCGGACCTGGGCTCTCGCTGGGCCGTGCAACTGGGCGAACGAGCTGCGGTGCAGGCCTGGCAAGTCAGTAAGGAAACGACTGTGTGTCGGGGTGGCAGCCAACTAACTGACTGGCATCGCCCGACGCCTCGGGTATTGCTGCTCGCTCCCGAATGCGGCGCCCCGGTTGAAGAACTTCGCCACGAAGCCTTGCCGTTGGAGCTGACGTTACCCGAGCCGGTGTCAGTGACTATTGAAGACCTTGGCCCGGTCAGTGTCGACCCCAGCCAGATCGCCCTGAGTGAAGCCGAATTTATTCTGGCCGCCGGTAATGGCGTTCGCAACTGGGACCAGTTTCATCAGGTGGCGACCGTGTTGGGCGCAACCGAAGGCGCCAGCCGGGTCGCGGTTGATGATGGCTATATGCCACGCCACCGGCAGGTAGGTGCAAGTGGCACCTGGGTATCGGCGTGGGTCTATTTGGCCGTCGGTATTTCCGGTGCCATCCAGCATCTTCAGGGCATTGGCCAGTGCGAAACCGTTATCGCCATTAACCTGGATGCCGGCTGCGACATGGTCCGTCGGGCTGACTTGACGGTGATTGCCGACAGCGAAGCGGTGTTTGCCGAATTGCTGAACCTGATGAATGAACGTCAGACGGGCATCGCCCCTCAGGGCGTTACAGTACACGAAGGAGAGGCTCGCCATGTTGCCTGAATCACGTTCCAAAACTATGGCCAGTCAGGCCATGAAAATCGCCGCCCTGGTCTCTGTTGGCCAGCATCCACTGTCGCGCCGCGAGCGCCGGGCCGATCAGGATGCCCGTGCCGTGGAGCTGGCGCTCTCGCTCTCACCAGAATTGCCCAGCCTGATCCATGTAGGCTCAGCCCGGAATGAGTCACTGCGTGCGTATTTGGGCATGGGGTTGAATAATTTGAAGGTGCTGAATGCAGATCAGGATGTCGATGCCGTCCCCGCGCTGGCAAGCTATCTGGGTGAACAGGCGTTGGACATCGTATTAACCGGCGTGCGCGCCGAGTGCGGTGAAGGGTCTGGCTTGCTGCCCTATGCGGTGGCGGATCAGTTGGGCTGGCCCATAGTGCCTCGCATTGTGTCAGTAGTCTCCATTGCAGGCGGTTATGCTGAGGTCTGGCAAGCCTTACCCCGGGGGCAACGACGCGCCTTGCGCGTGCCACTGCCCTTCGTCGCCAGTGTCGACCCGGCTGCGGAACCGGCCCGCCAATCAGCCTTCGGCCCGGCGCAGCGAGGTAGCATCGATTCCCGCCCTTGTGCGGCAGAGCCGGACCAGGCCCGTGCCAACTGGCAACAACACCCCGCCAAACCCAGACCTAAACGCCTGGCCGTGGCCAAAGGCGGCACCGCCGCAGAACGCATGAAAGCAGCCACTGCCAAACCCCAGGGGCAGGGCGGGCAGGTGATCACCGAAGGGACGGATCGGGAGAAAGCCGAAGCGATACTGGCCCGGTTAGTGGCTGAGGGTGTGGTGCGGTAACGAGCGTATTCTCATTCGTAGGAGGCCAGTCCCCTGGGCGACCGGAAGCATCGGGGCCACAGAATATACCCACAGCCAAAAAGGCCAATGTCACTGATTGGTTGTTCTCCCCGTCACCCAGAGGACTGGCTTCCCACAAAAAGTTGAAAACACCACCCTACCCGTAGGAGGCCAGTCCCCTGGGCGACCGGAAGCATCCGGGCCACAGAATATACCCACAGCCAAAAAGGCCAGTATCACCGGTTGGTTGTTCTCCCCGTCACCCAGAGGACTGGCTTCCCACAACAGATGAAAACACCACCATACCCGTAGGAGGCCAGTCCCCTGGGCGACCGGAAGCACCCGGGCCACAGAATATACCCACGGCCAAAAAGGCCAATATCACCGGTTGGTTGTTCTCCCTGTCACCCAGAGGACTGGCTTCCCACAACAGATGAAAACACCACCATACCCGTAGGAGGCCAGTCCCCTGGGCGACTGGAAGCATCCGGGCTACAGAATATACCCACAGCCAAAAAGGCCAGTATCACCGGTTGGTTGTTCTCCCCGTCGCCCAGAGGACTGGCTTCCCACAACAGATGAAAACACCACCATACCCGTAGGAGGCCAGTCCCCTGGGCGACCGGAAGCACCCGGGCCACAGAATACAGCCATTGCCAAAAAGGCCAGTATCACCGGTTGGTTGTTCTCCCCGTCACCCAGAGGACTGGCTTCCCACAACAGATGAAAACACCACCATACCCGTAGGAGGCCAGTCCCCTGGGCGACCGGAAGCATCCGGGCCACAGAATATACCCACGGCCAAAAAGGCCAGTATCACTGGTTGGTTGTTTTCCCCGTCACCCAGAGGACTGGCTTCCTACAAAAGAAGCTGGCTAACTGTGTTGCGCTCAACCAGCGTCGGCTCAAACTGACTGGCTTGGCTTTCAGCCTTGTTGTAAATGCCATCCAACGCCATCCGCGCCGACGCCTGTGCCATTTCAAACATCGGGAAATGCAGGGTGGTGAGCTTGGGGTTAACGTACTGGGCGGTCAGGCTGTTATCGAACCCGATGAGCGACAACTGGTCCGGTACCCGAATGCCATGGTGTTCGGCCGATTCCAGCACACCAAAGGCCATTTCATCGTTACCGGCAAACACGGCGGTTCCATCAAACTGGCGTTCGAGCAGGGTTTCCATGGCCTGATAGCCACCGGCGAGTTCGAAGTAAGTGTTGACGACCCAGTCATCCGGCACCGCAATGCCGGCCTCCGACATGGCCCGGTGATAGCCCTGAAGTCGATCGTGGGCATCCGGCTTCCAGGTCTGGCCCATAATGCAGGCAATGCGCCGGTGCCCCTTGTCCAGCAGGTAACGTGTTGCGCGGTAGCCACCGAGTTCGTTGTCGAGCGATACACAGCGGTGACTGAGCGTTGTGACCGGGTGGTTGATCAGGAACACCGGCACACGCTGGTTTAACTCGACCAGCTCTGCATCTTCCAGTCGTTCCACCATCAACAGCAAACCATCGACCTGCCGGTTCACCAGAAATTCTATGGCTTCACGCTCAAGGTCGGCATCACCGTGTCCGGCGGCGATGATCAGGTGCTTGTGAGCCTGGCGCAGGGTATTTTCGACCCCGGCCATCATCGGCCCGTAAAACGGGCCCTCCAGTTTGGAAACGACCATGCCAATGGCATTGGACCGGCTGGAAGCCAGCGACTGAGCCGCCGAATTGGGCCGGTAACCCAGGGCCTGCATCGCCTGGTTTACCCGTATTTTGGTTTTCTCCGTCACCCGGTCGCTGCCGTTGATCACCCGGGACACAGTCGCCTGGGATACACCCGCCAGGTCGGAGACTTCTTTCATGGTGATCATCGGGTGCCCTCACAGTATATGACTGCGAGCATTATTCAGCCGGGCCCAGGCGTCAAGTCTTCAGGGTTGATAACCCGGCACTGTCTCTGCATCCGGGTTGCGTGTGGCACAACCGGCACCGGTAACCGCATCGACATCGCACTGGTACACCCGAACGTAATCGACTTTCATCGTTTGCGGAAATACATCGGCATCGATGCCTTTCTCGTTCACATTGGCAGGCCAGTTACCGCCCACAGCTAGGTTCAAAATCAGATGAAACGGTTTGTTGAACGGAGCGCTGCCACTACCAATAACCAGTTCATCGGTCTCGGGGTCCGTATACTGTGAATACCAACCGGCATCGGTCTGCGTAGCATAGTGCTGACCATCGACATACCAGCGAATCTCGCCGGATTGCCATTCAATGGCGTAATGGTGAAAGCCTTCGGCCGGGCTCTCATTGGGTCCGAAATCATAGGAGATGCCAGAGTAGCGATTATTGGGCCATTCCTGACCATAGTGCAGGGTGCCGTGTACACGATGCTCGGGCGTGCCCGGTACCGCGCCGTCCGCGTCGCTCTGCGTTTCCAGATTCACGGCTTCCATAATGTCGATCTCGCCAGAGGCGGCCCAGCCACCATAAACCCAGTCGGTCGGCAGCATCCAGATTGCAGGCCAGGTGCCCTGACCGGCAGGCAGTTGCGCCCTAATTTCAAACCTACCATAGCGCCAGTCACCTTTGTTTAAACTGCGCAGGCGTGCAGATGTATAGGGCAGGGTGCGGGTGTCGTTCGGATCAAAAGCCGGGTCTTCCAGGTTGGCGACAGGGCCGGTGAAATCCTCTTTTATCGCTTTAATAACCAAAGCACCGTCGTCAATAAACGCATTACTCGCCTGGTCGGTGTAGCACTGCTGTTCATTATTGCCGCCGCCCCAGCAATTTTGTTCGTAGCTCCACTTGGCCGGATCGATCGCTGAGCCATCAAACTCATCCGACCACACCAGTCGCCAGTTTTTATCGGCCGGGTGATGCCTTGAATGATCAGAACCCGGTGTTGGTTCGGGCGTTGAATCACCGGTGTCTGTGTCCGTTTCTGCGTCAGTTTCTGTGGAGGTGTCCAGGCAACCCGATAACAAAAAGGCCATCAGCATAGCGGCCGTAATCGCTAACTTTCCCGGTGAATAGTTGCGGTTATTGTTAAATTCAATCTGGTTCATACGTCCAGTCCTTTAAGCCTAAAACCTGAGAAGTCATTGGCATGGTAAAGGGTTAGGGCTTACCCGTTCTGCAGAAATACTGACCAATCCTCCAATCCGCTGTTCCACATGCTTCGCACCGCCCATGATCTGCGCTGGCTCGACTCTTAGCTTGAATACCAGCTATGAACACCTGAATCCCAACAACAAGAAGCGGGACTACGATGAAACAAATAACCACAGTACTGACGGTGAGCGCACTGGCGCTGTTGGTGGGCTGCGGCCCTTCCGATAAAGATGATAACGACAATGGCAATAGCGGCGGAAATGGCGGGGGCGGCAGCGAATCCATCAGTTACAGAACCGACCATAACGACTGGCCTGACATTACCAGCAAAGTAGCGCTCGATCCGGCCATTGAAGCCGAAGTCGATGCACTGCTGGCGGCCATGACACTGGAAGAAAAAGTCGGCCAGATGGTGCAGCCGGAAATAAAAAGCGCCTCGCCTCAGGATGTGATTGACTACCACCTGGGCTCGGTATTGAACGGCGGCGGCTCCTGGCCAAACAACGACAAAACGGCCAGCCTGGCCGACTGGGTAGACCTGGCCGACCAATACTGGTCAGCCTCGATGGACACAACCGACGGCAAAGCGGCCATCCCGTTAATTTGGGGTACCGATGCCGTTCACGGTCACAGCAACGTCTATGACACCACCTTGTTCCCGCATAACATCGGCCTGGGCGCCGCGAACGATGCAGACCTGATCAAGCGCATCGGTGCCGCAACCGCCAAACAGGTTGTGGCAACCGGCATCGACTGGACGTTCGCGCCGACGCTGGCAGTGGTTCGGGATGATCGCTGGGGCCGCACCTACGAAGGCTATTCGGAAGATGGCGAACTGGTTTTTCAATACGGCGGCGCCATGGTTGAAGGCCTGCAGGGTGACTTTTCCGAATCTCACGTAGTTGCCACAGCGAAGCACTTCATTGGCGATGGCGGCACCGATCTGGGTGATGACCAGGGCGATAACCTGGCCGATGAAAACACGCTGATCAACGTGCATGGCCAGGGTTACTATTCATCGCTGGAAGCGGGCGTACAGACCGTGATGGCCACGTTCAACAGCTGGCAGGGTGAGAAAATTCACGGCCACGAATACCTGATGAACGATGTGCTGAAAGAAAAAATGAACTTCGATGGCTTCGTCGTCTCCGACTGGAACGGCCACGGCCAGGTGACCGGCTGCTCCAATGACGATTGCGTGCAGGCGGTGAACGCCGGCATCGATATGTTCATGGTGCCGGATGACTGGAAAGCCTTCATCGCCAACACCATTCAGTCGGTCAACGACGGTGATATCAGCATGGCGCGCATCGACGATGCCGTGCGTCGTATCCTGCGGGTAAAACTGCGTGCGGGCCTGTTCGATAAACCCAAGCCCTCCGAGCGCGATGGTGCCGGTGATTCAGACCTTATGCACGGCGATGCAGTGCAGGCACTGGCGCGTGAAGCGGTGCGTGAATCCCAGGTATTGTTGAAGAACGAAGGTGGCGTATTGCCACTCGGCAAAGACCTGAACATTCTGGTCGCCGGCAACTCAGCCAACAGCCTGGAGAACCAGACCGGCGGCTGGACGCTGACCTGGCAAGGCACCGGCAACGCCAATGCCGACTTCCCCAATGCCGACACGATCTTCGATGGTCTGGTGGAAGTGATGGGCGAGGGCACAGGTTCACTGACGTTGAACGAAGACGGCTCTCAGGCTGACGACACCTACGATGTCATCATCGCCGTTATCGGAGAAACACCCTACGCCGAAGGCAACGGAGACATCTCCAAGTTCGATACCATGGCGTTCGATGAGCACTACGAAGTCGACGCTCAACTGCTTGCAGACCTGCGCGCAAGCGCACCGGGCACACCGATTGTTACTCTGTATGTGGGCGGTCGCCCATTGTGGATGAATCCGCAGCTGAATCTGTCGGATGCGTTTGTCGCCTCCTGGCTGCCAGGTACTGAAGGCACGGGTGTCGCCGATGTTCTGTTTGGTGACCACCCCTTTACCGGCAAGCTTTCCTACAGCTGGCCCGTCAGCGATTGCCAGGTACCGGTTAACCGGAACGATGGCGAAACACCGCTGTTTGCCTATGGCTATGGACTGACTACGGAAGAAGACGGCAGTGTGCCGGTATTGGCTGAAGAGCGCTCCGACACAGGCTGCGACGCACCCGATGTGTCTGAAGCCGGCACCACAGAAGAGCCGCTCGATATTTTCACCAATGGCGCCAGCCAGGGTGAATACACGTTGCGAATTGGTGGCCCCTCCAACTGGGGTGGCGTAGAAGTCAGCGTTGACCCTGCAGCTACAACCACCTTACCGGGCAATGAGCTCACCGTAACCACGCAAGATGGCCTGGTGCAGCACAGCGCCAAGCGAATTGACTGGGCAGGCATTGGCCAGTTCTACAGCCAGAACCAGGAAGCGGCCGTGGGTGCCGATCTTTCACCCTATGCCAATTCGAAGACCAACATCGTTTTCAGAGCCAGGGTCAATGAGGCGCTGACCTCCAACCTCCTGAACCTCAGTGTCCATTGCGTGTACCCCTGCATGGGCGAGATCAACATCGCCGGGCTGATCAACGACCTGACGCCGGGCGAGTGGTCTGACGTATCCGTTCCCTTGCAGTGCCTGATCGATGACGGCCTGGATATTACCAACGTGAATACGCCATTCCTGTTGTACACGGACGACACCTTTGACGTGTCTCTGGAAAACATACGCTGGGAGCCGTTCACCGCTGACGAAAACCCGGATTGCGAAGCCATAGCGCCGACCGAACCGAATCCGGCCGTTACTGCAGCGACTGATGTGTATATCGATGGCATTGCTGATACCGACCTGTTCAATGCGCCGTCAGTCTGGGCCGCGAACATCAACGACTGGTCTGGTGACCCGAGCTTTGTGACGCTGGACCCTGCCTTTGACGATGGCGATAGCCTGGTCATCGACGCTCAGTACGCCGCCACGGCCGATCGCAAAGGCGTTGTACAGCTGATGATGAAGGGCGCAACGGATCTGTCTTCCCTGGCGGCCACAGGCCGGGTTCAGTTCGACCTGAAAGCGGTTGATCTGGCCGGTGCCACCGGCATGGTGGGCAAGATCGTCTGCAACGCCAATACTGAAACCTGCAGCACTGGCGACGTAGCGCTGACGGTGACCGAGGGGGTCTGGGAAACCAACGAACTGGTGTTTGCAGACTACCCGGATCTGGATTTCGTCAACATCACCTCGATTCTGGAAATACTGCCGATCTGGGCAGACGACCATGCCAACGTGCATTTCCAGATAGACAATGTTCAGATCCTTACCGACTGATTACTGTCTTATAACGCTTTCATTGCGTGTTTTGCCGGGCCCTGTGCCCGGCTTTTTTATGCGTATCCATCCGGTTACACAGGTTACACTTTGTTATAATGTAAGCGCTTACATTTTGCCGGGCAGGGTGTAGTCTCCTTTCAAGGCTGGTTCGTTCGTAAAGCCACAGAGCCTGAAACACGATGTACAAAAACAACAACACGTGTGAGGAATTTAGGGATGACGCATGTCAATGCCTTGCTGGCGCTAATGCAATTCAAAACAGACGGTAAGCACTACCAGTCCCGCATTATTCAGCCCGGTCGTGAAGAAATCGAACTGGTACTGGATGGCCAGGCCGTCTGCCAGGTAGAGGGAGGCTGTTATACCGTTGGCCCGGGCCATCTGGTCTGGCACCGCAGTGGCGACCGCACCATCTTCAGCAACGCCCGTTCAGACGACTACGAATGCCTGGTACTCGCCTTCGCCACCGACCCGGTCAACAAGCCGCCGCTGTCGCGTGTATCCTACTGGCACAGCCGCATCAGCCCACGTCAGTTCTGTGACGATGCCCTCGGCTACTACGACCAGGCACGCACAGTCCAGGCCATGCCTGGCCAGCAAATCGCCATCGATGCCGAGTTCTGCCAGTACCTATATGGTTGTTGCAAAGTGCACTCACAGCCCGTTGATACCGGCGCAAACCTGCCAGACCGCTCTCTGCACCGGGCACTCTCCTATATTGCCGACCACTACAGCAAACCCATAACCGTCGATGCCATTGCCGCCGCAGCGCACGTCAGCGCCTCGCAACTGTACAACCTGTTTCGGGCGCAACTGGGTAAAACACCGCACCAGTCGTTGTTGCAATACCGGATGGAAAAGGCGGTGCAGCTGCTGATACATCAGCGGCCGCTCAAGCAAGTCGTCAACGCCTGTGGGTTTGAATCGGAGAGTGGGTTTATTAGGGCGTTCAAGAAGCGGTACGGAATACCGCCAGGTGAGTATGTTCGGGATATGGAGGTTGTGTGATCTGGGTTTTAACCAACCCAGGGCCGAACTGCTATGAGCCAAGCTTTGATAGCCACTTAAAACAGGTGCCTATTGCGCCTCAGTTCGGATTTACTACCCGATATTAGAGTTTACTCATCTCACTAACTGTAATGGAAGCAATAGCGCCTTCAGTTGCTGTCTTGTTAGCAAGAATGTGAGGGCTTTTAAGATGGTCTTGCCAAAGCTCGCGGTTCTCCCAGATCTCATAAAACATGAATAGAGCCGGGTTGTCGTTGTCCTGATGCAGGTCATACTGAATGCAGCCTGCTTCTTTCAGGGTTGGTTCAATCAATTTGGAAAGGGCGGTGCGTACCACACTCTCCTGGCCGGCACTGGCTTCAATGCTTGCAACAATGACTAGTTTTTCGCTCATCTCAATTTGCCTCTTTGTTGAGTAACTTTAGCGACCATAGCCTGGTCTATTAGCCCCGGGAGTTAGACTCCCGCTTTTTTTAATCCGAAAACGAGTAAACGGCGATCCAGCCAGTCCTTAAACCCATGAATATTGTCCAGTTTCATGCGTTGTAGCAATGGGGCGTAGCATTCTTGCCCTGAACCCATTATCAATGCCTGGCATAGCGTATTCACCTTACCAGAGGGGGTAGAGGTGCGGGCTTTTAGTTGCTTCAGGGCTTTCCCAATCTTCAATTCATCCTCGCTGAAGTCGCAACCGAAGGGGAATGCCGGAAACAGATCCTCTTGTTGAAAATCGCTGAGTACTTCCTCTATGGCAGCTGGTGTGTTTCCTTGCCACTCAGCCGGCAGCCTGAAGTTCCGATCTACTTTGCCGGCTTTTTGGGCCTGTTTTAATAACCCGGGCTGGAATCTTGAGTCGGCAATGCGGATTAACGCCAGATAAACCTGCTCATCGGCCTTGCCGCGCAAGTCGGCGATTCCGTATTCGGTGACAACGATATCACGTAGGTGGCGCGGAATAGTGCAATGCCCATAGGAAAACACGATGTTGGAGTGTGTTTTTCCTCCTGAGGTACGGGTGCTGCGAATCGTTAATATAGACCGTGCATCGTCAAGTTCATGGGCCATGGCGACAAAGTTGTATTGTCCGCCAACGCCGCTTAGTACACGACCATCTTCCAATCCATCAGAGACCGCGGCGCCATCCAGTTTGCATAGCATCGCGGAGTTTACAAAACGGCTGGATACCCGTTGTGCCACTTTTAGGCGCTGATCGCCAAAACGGTGGTCATTCAGGTCGTTAATGTAGTTGACGCTGCTCATGCAAATACGCTGGCGCTGTTCGGGCGTCAGCTCTGCAAGCTTTTTATAGAAATCCCTGGGCCCCAGGTAGAACCCGCCATGCATGACCACGCCTTGTTGCAAACGGGGGTCATCGCTTTGCTCCTGATCCAGAATGCCCTGATTGATCTGCTCCTGTAACCCGGCGTCGGCGTACACTCTTCGGCTCAGAATACCTGCTTCAAGCAAATGGATGAAACCATCTACCATCATCTCGCTGCAGCCATACAAGCCCTTTGCAAAAGGTTCAGTTCCGCCGCACTCTTCAGCAACCGGAAAGCGCTCTGCCAGGTTAAGGCGGCGGTAAAGCTCTTGCCAGACTGCATTGTTCTGATGCCGTAGGCAGGTACTGTAAATCAATGCCGAGCCCAGTGACCCTATGCCGACCTGCAAAGTACCGCCATCTTTTAACAGGCTACTGGCATAAAAGCCAATTATATGGTCCTGGGGGCTGATGGGTTTTTGCGGTGCTGAAAAAAGCGGGTAGTCAGCCTCTGTATCTTGCAATACAAAGTCAAAGGTAGAGACAGGAACGGCGGCATCCAGGCCGAAGAAGGGCAGGTTGGTGTTGCATTCTGCTACCAAGGCGATTGGCTTTTCGTCGGTCTCCGCCGCGCGCAGCTTTATAAATATATCCAGCGATAAATCAGGGTTGCAACTTAGGCTGAACTGGTGCGGATAGTCGGGGTCTTCATCGGGGGCTACTAACTGGCCAACGACATTAACACCCAGTGCGATCAGATCACGCATGGCGTGGGTGTAGTTGGTGCAGATATACCGGTGTTGCTGCTCAGGGTGATTAAGGAAATTACCGGCCTGGAAGAAGAACTCAGAAACCTTTACATTGTCAGGCAATTGATGATCGAGCACATCTCTGGCGTACTCCAGCTCAGGTATGTCGCCGTAAAGCCGTTCGACAAATGGGTCCATAAAGCGCTTTTCGAGGCCGGGCGCCGGCTTCGGTGGCACCAGTGACAGTGCGGTGACGATATGCAGTTCAATGCCAGGGTCCGCTTTTGCACGCTGATATAAGGCGTTTGCAAAGTGAATGGGTTTCCCCAGGCCGAGCGGCAGGCCCAGGGTGATCTTCTTGCCCACTCGCTGAATTACCCGGTCAACACATGCGTCACTGTTAGAAACTCTTTGTGGGTGCTCATGGCTCATGAATAGACCCTTGTTGTTAATGCATCCAGCTTATCTGAGTTTGATATTAATAAAAACTATTATAAACCGAAAGCTAATAGCTAATACTGTGGGTTTGTGTGTTCTGGTTGCGGCTTGGTCGGGCTGTCGGGCTAGTGCTGTATGGAATATAGTAGGCGTTTTAATTATGTGAACATTGTCACAATCCATGATCGCACGTCCTCGCTTGTCACCATGAATACTGGCCTTCTAGCCATTTTAGTAGGACTATGCCTCGGCTGGATTTTATAGGGATGTAAGTTGACCAGAATCAGCGAACCTGACAGCTCGCATGAGCGGGCTGACTTTGGTCATGATATGCCACAACCTGTGTGCGTAGCATGTTTCCAAAGGCAGTAATATCCCACCCTGAAAATCCCCAATGGTTGAAGAACCGATTTTCCTGCTGTTCTGCAACAACCGAAAACATTACAACCGAACGTTAAGAAGGATTTTGGCATGTTGAAGTATTGCTTAAGTGCGTTTGTTTTCCTGTCGGTCAGTGTGGCGGCCTACGGGCTTGAAGTAGCTGACTACCCGACCTATTTTAACGGCCCACAGCAGATGCGCGTTACTGTGCTCCCGCTGGCCAATGAACCCGGTGTGCTGATCCAGATCAAGGGAGTGAATCACCCCATTGATCAGGTCGTTTTCCGTGCAGAAATGCAGGATAGGGGGCAGGGCATTGAGGCCTACCGCATACAGTACGATGGCGTAATGAGAGCCCTGTTGTTAAAAGGGAATCGATGGGGTAGTGACTATTACCAGGCCTTCTTGCCGGAAAGCGGACGTGACGATATCTACCTCGAAGCAGCGGAAAATACAGCAGAGTTTCCAGATGCTGCTGCACTCGTAGATCGCTATGAAAGCCAGCAAGCAGACGGGGTTCAGGACAGCCTTGCACGGTTCAACCGGGAAAAGAACGAGGGTATAGCGCAGGCGCTAGTCGAAGAGTACGACGCTGAAGCGAATGGTTCCTGTGGCCAGAACGTAGTTACCTCCATCGACTGGCAGCAAGTGGATGACGAGCAGCTGCAAAGCCTCAATGTCGGTGCCTACTGCGGTCAGGTCGCTGATGAAATGGCCCGTATTTGCGACCGGATGCCAGAGTTCAGTTCCGACTTTTCAGATGTAACCTCTATTCAATGCCATTTTGGTGATGAACTGAAGTTGCGTAAGCAGGATGGCACTATCCGGTTCTATACCACCCGGGATGCACCAAACCAGGCCGAGTTCATCAGCAGCTTTTTGCGTAACTTTTGATAGTTAGCCCCATAAGCGTGGTATTCCCGATTCAGTCTAGTCGGGGCTTATGGGGCAGGCCTTTTTGTTTCGCCTGGGAAGTTCGAAAAAAGCCAGGCTGAAATAGCTGGCCGGAGTGGGTGTCTCGATTATCTATTGATCAGATCAATTGGCCACGTTTGACTGCCAGCACAGAATAGGTGTGCCAATGTTTTATTCTCCCCATCGACGTTGGGCCTTCTTCGTTACGCTCGTGAAACCGGACGATGTCGAAGTCTTCAAATAGGTCCAACACCCTTTGCTGCGTCAACGATGTCGTGGCGAGCCTAAAACCTTCTGCCCAGCTATCATCTACCCCCATAAAGTCCCCGCCAAAAACGCCACCCACAGCCAAGCATTCGGTAAGTGCACGCCAGGCCTTGTTGAAAACGGTTGGCTCAGCGAAAAACAAACTTGAATTGGCAATAACAACACCTGCAGTTGGGTAACTGAAACCTTCAAACGAAGCCTCTGAAACCTCTATCAATGCGCTTTGGTGGAAACGTTTGTGGCAGATGGAGATGGCGTCTGGGCTAATATCAAAGCCGTGAACCCTGTAGCCTTGCTCTGCAAGGTAAGCGATGTCACTACCGGTCCCACAGCCACAATCAACCGCGACGTTTAATCCTGACGCATTCAATTGGACGGCTCGTTCAGTTCTGGGCGAGTGCTTGCGACTCAGAGCTTTCTGATAGTATTTTCGCCAAATTTCTGTGTTTTCATCCAAACCTTAAACCCTTCTTCCGTTCTACATTGCTTAAACGCGGTAATCGAATGCAGCTTTCGTATTTCATGGCAGCTAGTCGTCAATTATAGAACCTACTACTAATATAAGCTTTAATCTAAGGCTATACTATCAGGCAGGACGCTCTTCGATACCAGGCACTGTCTGAGAAAGCCTGAAATAGCAACAGGAAGGACGGTACTATGGCCAAACATCGCATCTATACCATGAGCTTCGCCAGCGTCTATCCTCATTATGTCGCCAAGGCGGAGAAAAAGAATCGTACCCAGGCAGAGGTCGATGAAATCATCCGTTGGCTGACAGGTTATGACCAGCAAGCATTGGCAGATCAACTGGCACAACAGACGGACTTCGAGACCTTTTTTGCGCAAGCGCCACAAATGAACCCCTCCCGAGCGCTGATCAAAGGAGTAGTGTGCGGTGTGCGCGTAGAGCGCGTCGAAGAGCCCATCATGCGGGAAATTCGCTACCTGGATAAATTGATTGATGAACTCGCCAAAGGAAAAGCAATGACCAAAATTTTGAGGGGAAGCGACTAGCGTAGCCAATGAACTGTATGAGCGGGCAATTTACGGCGGAAGAGGATGAGAACCAGTATGGACTGGACTGAAATCGATTTAAGTGAGCAACTCTCCTTGCACGAAGAAGCCGCGAGCGTGCTGCTGGACGCCTTCCTGGCCAGAGGCATTGCATCGTGGCCGAACCTTGAAAGCGCCCGTAAGGAGGTCGAACACTGCGTCGCTGAGCCAAATCTATGTATTGGCTTACTGGTAAACGGTAAACTGACCGGTTGGGTAGGGCTCAGGCCAATGTACGACAAGACCTGGGAACTGCACCCCCTGGTAGTTGCACCTGCCAATCAGGGGCAGGGAGTAGGCGGGGCACTGGTGCAAGCTCTGGAGCAACGCGCCAGGGAGAGGGGGTTGATCGGCATCGTGCTGGGAACGGATGACGAAAACTTCGAAACCAGCCTGTCACAAACGGACATCAATGGCAGTAACGCCCTTGATGAAATGCAACGGCTAACCAACCTGAACCATCACCCTTTCGAGTTTTATCAAAAGTGCGGTTACAGCGTTGTCGGCATGATCCCTAATGCCAATGGCAAGAACAAACCCGATATCTTTATGTGGAAAGACCTGACGGTAGAGTGAGCCATCGGCGGTCGATCATAATTCCGGATCGAAGTAGTACTGCGATATAAACCTCGCTAAGGCAACAGGGTCCCGACTGGCATCGTTGCACAGAATCACGATGGAAAATTCAGACTCAGGGTACCGTTCATAGTATGTCTTTGATCCGGCGTGCCAACCATCATGGGAATAGACGGGTTGTTCATAGCGTTCTGTTACAAACTGGCCATTGGCGTACAGGTTGTCGTTGTACAATATGGAACTGTTAGGCTGGTTGAACCCTTCAATTAACGACTCCGGATCAGCCCCTAACAGAGGATCATAAAAATGGCGATCCCAGGTTAGCATGTCGTCGATTGACGTATATAAGTTGCTATCGCCGACCCAGTGCTGGTTGGTGTCTAATCTGACGTAACGTTCTCTAACCTTGTCGTAACCAGTGGCGCGATTGTCAACAACAGGGGAGGGGCTATCCAAGAGCACGGTGTCGGACATTCCAAGTGGCTGAAAAATATTCTGGTGAGCATATTCCGCCAGGGTCTGGCCGGTCACTTCCTCCACCAGCATGGAAAATAGAAAATAAGTAATATTGCTGTAGTGGAATTGCTCGTTTGGTGAATACCTGAGCGGCACATCTTGTAGGTAGCCATACAAATCACTGATTGAAAGGTAATCTCCGTCGTAAAATCGAAACGGGCCACCGACTACAGACGTGAGCTCTAATGCGTCACCACCGGGTTGGGAGATCCAGTACTCGTAGTCACTGTAGTTTGCCATACCACTGACATGACCTAGCATGGCATTGATGGTCACCGGCTCGCCGTAATCCATCAGAGCGGGCAAATAAGTTCTAATGTCTTCGTTGAGATCAATTTTTCCTTCGTCTGCGAGTAAGTGCACCGCCATGGCCGTGAATTGTTTGGAAACCGACGCCAGGTTGTGAACGTTTTGTGTGGTCATCGGTACCTGAAGTTCCAGACTGGCTAACCCATAGGCGGCCTGGAAAATCCATTCTCCGGATTCGATCACGCCCACCGAACAACCAGGCTCGTTATCATCGATAATATACTGGAAAGTGGTGTCTACCCGCTCGGTGAACGAATCTGCTTGAGCATTCAGGCAACCAATAGCCGACACAGTCGCTGCCAACAGCCTTTTCTTGAACATAGTGCTTCCTTGTAAAGAGCCTCTATCTGAGAATCGGATCCAAGCCCGAAGAACGACTGCAGGGGCGGTTGTTGTCGTAGTACATATATTGGTCGAGACAAGTAATGACGATGGCGGCAATCGCCTTTCGTTTTGTCTACTGGGCTGACGTCACATATTTTAGAATCTCAACCACTTGCTCCGGCGTTTGTGCCCACCCCATGGCGGAGGCGTCGACTTCCTTCAGCGGGTGAATGATGTCGTCGTTATGCAGGGTGATATAGGGAGTGCCCATGGCGGCACAAAACCCGGCATCGAAGGCGGCGTTCCACTGTTTGTATTTGTCACCGAAGCGAATCACCGCCAGGTCACACTGCTCCAGCATCGTTTTGGTGCGAATGCCATTGATTTTGGATGACTGGTGGTCGCGCCAGAACGCCACCTCCGGTTTGCCCAGCATATCGCCCGCGGCGTCGCTGGCGTCGTGATTGGTGACCGGTGCGGTGAACTCTATCGGCAGGCCCGCGGCTTCAGCGCCGTTTAGAATCTGTTCGCGCCAGTCCGTATGAATTTCGCCAGAGAGATAGACAGTCCAGATCATTGGGTTCTCCTAAGTTGTCAGCAGATAACGTTGATAGTGGGGTGAATCTGTCAGACCGTACCATAACATGCCGCTTGACGGGTGTCGGGCACCATAATATGTCCAATTAGTTTCAATTAGTCTAACTGATTGGTTACCTTTATTTTATGAATCATAAAATTACTAACGGTTACAAACTGATGTTACCAAAGGCGCAGTAGTTTCCGCCAATCACCCGTTCGACCCCCGAAACGTGTTTTACCTCTCATAAACCGCAACTTACTCATTGGTTCAATTATTGCTGTTAACCCGACTCGCGCGAATGCAGGGCGGCGAATCAAAGCGTGAACCAGTTCGCGGTTCTCCTAGCCACCCACCCTCGTGCGAGACCGCGTGATTTCACGCGAGTGATGGGGTTTCCGAAGGCGCCGTTCGAGGAACCCGGTCGAAGTACTCAACCAACAAGGAAGATACCACTCTCTCCCCTAAGTCGTGTGGTCGGTTGGTCGTGAATCTGCGGCACACAAACAATAACCAACAAAATTATAGGGATTAATAATTATGAACATACGTTCACTAAAAACCATGGCGGCCCTGTGTGCGCTCTGGTTTTCAGCTCACTCTTATGGCCACAGCGGGATGTTCCCGGATGGCTTCGAATACGATGACACCAACGAAGGCGCGCCAGCCGAATCATTCCAGACACTGATGTCGGACGATTCCCAAAGCCTGATTTCGAGCGTTGCCTGCGTCGATGGCAGTGCCGCAGGCTACCCCTGCAAAGCGGTCGACCTGATGTCCTTCATGGCTAAAGGTGATCTGGGTGGTGGTACCGCCAACCTGACCGACATATGGGGCTGGACAGACCCCCAAACCGGCGCGGAAATCGCTATTGTCGCCCGTACCAACGGCACATCCTTCGTCGATGTGACCGATGCCGCCAATCCGGTACTACTCGGCTTCCTGCCATCACACAATAACGGCAGCGACTCCTGGCGCGATGTGAAAACCTACAACAATCACGCCTATATAGTGGGCGATGGCAGCGGTAATAGCACCCACGGTCTGCAGGTGTTCGATCTGACGACCCTGAGCAGCGTGACACCGGGCTCTACGCTGACTGAAACGGCGCACATGGGTGGCTTCGGCAATGCCCACAACATCGCCATTAACGAAGACACGGGCTATGCCTATGTCGTGGGCAGCAACCAGTGCAGTGGCGGGCTGTACATGGTGGATTTATCCAACCCGACCTCGCCGACTTACGCCGGTTGTTTCTCGTCCGATGGTTATACCCACGACGCCCAGTGCGTGGTCTATAACGGACCGGACACCGACTACAGTGGCAGCGAAATTTGCATCGCCTACAACGAAGACACCATTACCATTGTCGACGTGACGACCAAGACCAACCCGATGCAGATCTCCCGGTCGCCCTACCAGGGTTCTCAATACACCCACCAGGGTTGGTTTATGGACGATACTCAATCCACACTGATCATGAACGATGAGCTGGATGAGCAAAACAACGGCCATAACACGACCTCCTACATCTGGGACGTCAGTGACCTGGACTACCCACAGGAAATTGGCCGTTACGTTGGTCCGACCCAAGCCATTGACCACAACCTCTATACTCAAAATGGCTATGTATTCGAATCCAACTACCGTGCCGGTCTGCGTATTCTCGATGGTTCAGACGTTGCCAACGGTAATCTGACCGAAGTGGCGTACTTCGATACGATTCCGAATTCCAACTCGGCTCAGTTCTCCGGTACCTGGAGTAACTACATTTACTTCGCCAGCGGCAACATAATCATGAGTGACATCGGCAATGGCCTGTTCACCGTGAAACCCGATTGGGATGCTATTAACAACCCGGATCCGGATCCCATCGCCTATTGCGATGCTGCCAGCGAGAATGCCAGCGAAGAGTGGATCAGCCAGGTGCAGATTGGTGACTTCAGCAACAGCTCTGGCAGCAGCACCTACAGTGACTTTACTGCCCAGACCATCACCTTACCGACCGGCGGCAGCACGGTTAGCCTGACACCCGACTTCGGCGGTTCCAGCTACAGTGAGTACTGGAAGATCTGGATCGACTTGAACGGTGACGGCGATTTCACCGACAGCGGCGAAGAAGTGTTCAGCTCCGGCGGAGCGTCGTCTTCCACTGTGAATGGCACGCTGACCATTCCGTCCAGCGCCAACACCGGGCCAACGCGTTTGCGCATCGCCATGCGTTACAACGCGGCTCCGACTCCGTGCGGCACCTTTAATTACGGCGAAGTCGAGGACTACACGGTCGATATCGGTGGTGACGACGGCGAGGATCCTCCCGAGCCGCAAAGCTACGAGAGCAACACCAGCTACTCGATTCCAGATAATAACAGCACCGGCATCAGCAGCCCGATTTCGGTCACCCACACCGGTGACTCCGGCACTGTTAGCGTGACGGTCGAGATCACCCACACCTATGTTGGTGACCTGGTTGTCGACCTGGTGCATCCGGATGGCTCTGTGTTCAACCTCCATAACCGCTCCGGCGGCTCGGCCAACGACCTGATGGAGACGTATAGCGTCTCGGTCGGAAGTAGAGACGCGGCCGGTCAGTGGCAATTGAAGGTCAAAGACCTGGCCGGAAGGGATACTGGCACCTTGAACCGCTGGCAGCTGGATTTTTAACCACAACAGCTGAGCAGTAACCGGCCGCTGGCAAGGGGAGAGAGTTGGCCGGTACACCTATCACTGCTCTGGCGTGAACTTTCCTGAAAAAAGGATTTGGCAGAACTGCGTACCCACGACCTCAGGGTGCGCGGCTCTATTACCAATGGACAAGGGGAATGCCCCCTGAAGAGAACTTCTATGAAATGCATTCAATCTGTGGTGACCATCACCCTAATAATCCTACTTGCATCGGCTTCGGCAAACAGCGAAAGCCATTCCCATCTTGCAGGTGAGGATAACCTGATAAAAACAGCGAGCGGTATTTTGCGACAAGCGAAAGCGCTGGAAAATAACGCCACCCAGGTCCTGCGCGATGCCAACCAATTGCGCCAGACCCTGAATCAACTGCGCGCCAGTCAGCGCCAGGCGAGCAATAGCGAGCACCAGTCCGATTTCGACCAGTCCCTTTCGTTATTGAGCGACCAACTCAGCCGCTGGCAGACCGAAGGCGGAACCCTGCGTCGGCACAGCGATGAATTGCAACGGCTGGGCACGACAGTGATGGAAGCCGGCTTTCTGAATACCTGGAGCGATCGCATCAAGCTGACCGGCCCGGTTCCGCTCGAGAAAGGCGACCAGGTTTCCATGGCTCACAATACGGGTGTACGCAGCGTTCACCCTAGCATGGATGGGCGCATGACGAGCGGAGCGGAAACCGAACAACACCAGGGCATGTCATTGTCGGTGCCGAGCATGAGTGGCCAGCAAGCTCCGCCAGACCTGGATACAGGAACCTTTCAGGCGAGCCGTCAGCTGCATTATTTTGCCCATATCGAACCGGCAACACCGGCCGAGCCATTGCCCGGCGTACCGCTTAATAAGATCCACCAGTGGCATTTGCTGATTGCGGACGCGGAAGGTGAGCCTGTCAGCGGGGCGTCCATCGAGGTGACTGGGCATATGCCCGGCCATGTACACGGGCTGCCGACCCAGCCTCGCGTAACGGATGAAATCGAACCCGGGGTATACCGGGTCGAGGGCATGAAGTTTCAAATGCCGGGTTGGTGGGTCATGCAGTTCGATGTCGCCGGACAATCCCATAACGACACCCTGATATTCAACCTGGTGCTGTAGAGGAATCTATGTTTAACACTCACCTGAAACCATTCTTGCTGGGAGCTTTGTTGTCGCTCTCCTGGCCGGTACTGGCAGACCCTTACGACTTTACTGAAGCCGATATCGCTTTTCTGTCGGGTTTTTCCCTGGAAGCACGGCCGCCTCTACCCGAAGCGAAGAGCAATAGGTTGGCCGACGATACCGGGGCGGCAGAGCTGGGCCAGAAGCTGTTTTTCGATCCGCGATTGAGTGGTAACGGCCAGGTATCCTGCGCCACTTGCCACCAACCCGCGCAATACTTTACCGATGGCTTGCCTCAATCACAGGCCTTGGGCATCACAAGGCGCAATGCGCCTTCCATTCCCAATTCACTGCACGGACCCTGGCAATTCTGGGACGGCCGGGCCGACAGCCTTTGGGCACAGGCATTGAGTCCGCTCGAAGACCAGGCCGAGCATGGTATCGACCGCACGTCCGCTGCCCGTCTGTTGGTGACCGAATACTCCGAGGCGTACGAACAGGTATTTGGTGATACTCAGGAGGCCGGGCAGGTAGCGGCGATCACTGTCAAAGCCAGCCCGCTGACCACCCAGACGGAGCAAGAGAACTGGCAGGCGCTGAGCGAAGCCGAACAACAGGCGGTGAACCGGGTATTCAGCCAGATGGGTAAGTTGATGATGGCATACGAGCGCAAGCTGGAATTGCGGCCAGCTCGCTTTGACGAATTCATCGCCCAGTTGCAATCGGATGCCGACAGAGCCACGTTGACTGACCTGATGAGCGAAGATGAAGTGCGGGGAATGAGGCTATTCATGGGCCCGGCCGATTGCGCCAGTTGCCACAACGGCCCACTGTTCACCAACTTCGAGTTTCATAACATTGGAGCGCCGGAACCGGATAAAACCCAGGTAGATATGGGTCGCTATACCGGTATCGAAAAATTGCAGCAGAACGAATTCAGCTGCGTTTCACAGTGGAGCGATCTAGAACCCGAGCAGTGCCTGGAAATGGCCTTTCTAAAAACCCAGGGCCCGGAACTGGTGGGTGCCTTCAAGACCCCAAGCCTGCGCAACGTAGCCGAAACCGCACCCTACATGCAGGCCGGGCAAGTGAAAACGCTCGAGGAAGTGGTGCGGCACTACAACGAACCGACACCGCCCTTTTATGACCGGGAACAGCACCCAAGCCGTCCGCATTTCGACATTGTTCCGCTGCAACTGACGGACACTGAACTGGAGCAGTTGGTGGCCTTTCTGGGCACACTCACTTCCCCGTTGCCGGAAGACGACCCCTGGTGGTGGGCGCCCGGCAACGACTAAACCTTCCCTACAGGTCTTGTGTATAAAGATGCCAGTGATGTTCTTTAGGCGCCTTAACAGTAAAGTCCTGAAAGCCAAGGGAAGCGTACAGCGACTTGGCAACGGCGTTGTCGTCTTCAACCTCCAACGTCACCTTGGCGACATTGGAGGTTTTGGCTTCTGCCAGCACCCACTCCAGCAACTTCCGGCCTGCGCCCAGGCCCCGTGCCGAGCGCGAGACCATCACGTCGTGAAGGTTCCAAACGTATTTAGAGCGGTAGGTTGAGTAGGTTTCATAGCACACACAAAAGGCGATTGGTCTACCGTCATCGAACGCCATGAACCCTCTGAAGCAGGGGATCTCCGCCAGTTCCTCGGCAACGGTGGGGCTCATGTCGGGCTTCACTTCGGCCGCGTATTCTTTAAAGAGCGTTGACAGCAGGTTGATGTCGCTCTGCGATGTTCGGTCTAGTTCTCTCAGTTCCATGAAATTTCCCAGTACTTGTTCAATACCCTGGCCACGTTAACCCAATAACGAATCAAGGCCCATAACAGCCCCCTAGAGAGACTCGCGCATAATGGCGTCAATGACCTCAGTCGACAAAACTACCGGGTTGGCTTTCATCGAGGATGAGCTGGCCGCGGTGCGGGCCGTTGATGTGATGTGTTCCTCTGTGACACCCAGGGCAGATAAGCCGGGTAAGCCGCTGTCCATAATCCACTGGCGAAAAGCCGGCAATGCCACATCAGGGCTGGTGTCGAACACTTCTGCTATCCAGCCAACCACACGCTCTATACGCGCCTGTGTTTCAGCGTTCTCTGCATGGCTCCGGTTAGCCGCAATGCCCGCCGGTAACAGCGCACCGCAGATAGCGCCGTGAGGGGCTCCGCACAGCCCACCCAGTGGGCCGGCAATACCGTGAACTACGCCTAGCCCGGAGTTGGCCAACGCCAGCCCGCCAAAAAGACTCACCTGGGCCAGGTCGTCACGCGCCTGTTCAGATTCGGCCCTCATCAGGTGCTGAAGCGCTCGCAGGCCTTTGGGAATGGCTTCCACACAGAGCAGGTCGGTGAACAGGGTGGCGCGCGACGACACATAGGGCTCGATGACCTGGGTTATTGCATCCAGGCCTGAATGAAGTGTGACGAGGCGAGGGCAGTGGTCGGTGAGTGACGGGTCGACCAGTGCCAGGTCGGGCAGGAGCTGCGCATCTCTTAGGCTGACTTTGCGTTGCGCGTCCGGCACATCAATCACTGCGTTGCGGGTTACTTCCGCCCCCGTGCCCGAGGTGGTGGGTACCAGAATCAACGGCAAACGCCGTGCGGACAGTGGCAGCCCTTGCCCGACTACCTCCAGGTGGCTCATCAGGTCTGTATTGCTCGGCAACATGGCCGCCAACACCTTGGCTGAATCCATCACCGAGCCACCACCGATTCCCAGCACCACCTCGACGCCGAGTGATTTTCCTTGGGCGATCGCGTCGATCAGTGTCTCTAAGTCCGGTTCCTTCGCGATGGAGAGCGTCTGCACGATCTCAAGATCGGATAGTGATGCGAATACAGGTTCAAGCCTGCCCGGGTTTTGGCCATGTACTATGAGGGCACGAGTGCCCAGTTTTTTAGCGCGCTCGTTAAGCTGAGCTACTTGCCCCCGACCGAACACGATCTCCTGTGGGGTAAGTAAGTTGAATGCGTTTGTCATTTGTTGTTCCTACCAGTGTCTCGTACCCGGGGCACCTTTGATCTGCCCATCCAGGTTCGGGGTTACCCAACCGCCATAGAAGTCCCCCGGCTGAGGGATGACTTTCATATCACCGACCCAGGCTGCGTCGACCAGCCCGGCGTAGAAGGCGAGGTAACCTGCCAGCGGTGCAAAGCGCTCGGTCGGGTTGTCATAGGCCCAGGCCGCCCGCCTGGCGGTGGTTTCGCCAACGATAACATCAAAATAGCGCGCCTTGCCTTTCCACTCGCAAAAGCTGGTGCCGGCAGCAGGCTGCAATTCCGCACGGACATCTTCTGGCGGGAGGTAGTAGGTGGGCGCATGATGGGTTTCCAGAACCCGCAATGCCCGGGTCGACTCGGCGACCAGTTGGCCGCCAAGCATGATACTGATGCGCTGTGGCACCGGTTCCAGTGCCGGCGGCCGAGGGTAAGACTGCACGTTTTCGCGGGGAGTGTCTGTCATGATGCGGTACCTCGTTAGCCATGTAAGGGGCTGATCCTGCAACCCGGGTGTGATGACTGTACGAGTAAACCGCATTAATCAGACGACAATAACCCCGGGTATATCGGGTTCGATACACCCGGGTGGGGCATGGCTAGCGCAATGGCGGAGTCGTCGTTCGAGCCCTCGCGGCAATACCAGCGATGACAATCAACAGCAACAGCGCGGCCTCCACCGCCCAGGCGGCCAGAATGCCGGTTGAGGGCATGCCATCGACAATCAGCCCCAGCATTCGGCCTGCAACCAGGGCCGTGTAGGTCATGCTGGCGATCACCAACGCCGTGGATTGCAGCGACGGTTTTACGACTCCGGCCAGCATCACGCCTCCTGCCAGCATGAGTATGGAGCCCAGGGTTTTAAGATCACTTCGAAGGCTCGCAGACTCGGGCACCGTAATCCCGTAATCCCGTAATCCCGTAAGACGCGTAAAACGCATCGGGCATTAGCAGAATGGCCATGCCGATGACTGCCGTGAGCGCACCCGCAGTAATGAGGGTTAACTGAACCAGCCGTAGGTTTTTCATTTCAGTGCTCCCTAGGCGTTGTTCCAGACACCGCTTTCATGGGTGGCGCTGACGTAGTCTGCGAACCGCCGTGGTCGCCGACCCAGTGCCTCTTCAATGCCGTGAGTCAGGTAGCTGTTACGTCCGTCCAGCACCTGGGTGAACAGCTCTCGCATCAGCCAGAGTTCACCCTCACTCATGCCCAGTTCACCCAGGTAGGCCAAATAAGGCTCCAGCGGCACCGGGTTGTAATTAGTGGAACGGCCCGTCACCTCTGCTATTTTGGCCACGCAGTCGGCGAAGGTCATCAACTCCGACCCGGTGACTTCAAACAACCGATTGGCCAGTTCCGGCCGGGTTAGCGCGGCGACCGCGACCTCGGCAATGTCATCACAGTCGACAAAGGGTTCTTTCACATCATCGACGGGCAGAGATACCTCGCCTTCAATGACCGACCCGGTAAGGAAGCTCTCGCTGAAGTTCTGAAAAAACCAGGAGGCGCGCACCACGTTCCAGCGCAGGCCGCTTTCTATCAGCGCGTTTTCCGCGCGAATTGTACCGCTTTCACCCCGGCCGGAAAGCAACACCAAATGCTCTACGCCATGTGCCTGCGCCGTCTCAATAAAGGCACGCAGCGTCGGCTCTGCCGCGGGTATGGCCAGGTCGGGCTGAAAGGTGATGTACGCCTGCTTCACGTTCTGCAGGGTGGCAGACCAGGTCTGCGGGCGGTTCCAGTCAAACGCCGGGTCGGTGGAGCGCGAAACCGGCCGGGTAGCGAGGCCGTTCTGGCGCAGCAGCGCATCGACGCGGGCGCCGGTTTTACCGTTTTTGCCGATGATAAGAATGGGTGTTTGTGTCGTCATGGGGTATTTCCTCAGTTATGTATGGAGCAGGGCGGTTGAAACTGAGGGCCATTCTGAGGGAGGGCTGGTAGACGAACCATAATCAAAAAGCTGTAGTATTTGATTGATCGTCTAAAATAGTTGGACTAACGATCATGTATCTGTATATTTTTGAAATCGGATGTCCAAACAGGACGGTCGTTCCAATGTTGAGCAGGCAGGTTAACCGTGACAGAGCAACGAAGCGTTCCCGAGCACTCCGACTACCTGGGCGAGGCACTGCACCTGCTAAAGCTCAGCGGCACTTTTTATTGCCAGTCTGAACTGCGGGCGCCCTGGGGCGTTGACATGCCGCCGTTCGAAGACTGCCTGATGATGCACATCATCACCGCCGGGCATTGCTGGCTGATGGTCGAGGGCGAGTCACCCATCCATGTACAGCAGGGCAGCCTGTTGATGCTGCCTCATGGCCGGGGCCATCGCATTGCCAGCTCACCGGAGCAAGCCACTACGCCACTGTTCGACATACCCGTGCACCACATCAGTGACCGGTACGACCTCATGTCATTCGGCGGAGGCGGGGAAGTCTGCCGTGCCACCTGCTGCGTGGCCCGTTTCGACCATGTGGCAGGCCAGCAACTGATTCGGCATTTACCAGCGGTGATGGTGGTGAATACCTGGGAAGAGGCCGAGGGCAGTTGGCTGCAAAGCACGCTACGCTACATGGCGCACGAAGCTCAAAAACTCAGCCCGGGCGGCGAGACCGTGATGTCTCACCTGGCCGATATTCTGATCATTCAAGCCATCCGCACCTGGCTGGAAAAAGGCACCCAGGCCGACATCGGCTGGTTGGCTGCACTGCGCGACCCGCAAATCGGCCGCACCCTGGCGGCCATGCACCGCAACCCGGAAACCGACTGGACCATTGAACGCCTGGCCGGTGTGGCCAGCATGTCACGCTCTGGCTACAGCGCTCGCTTTACCGACCTGATGGGCGAACCGGCCATGCGGTACCTTAAACGCTGGCGTATGCAGATGGCCCGATTGCAACTGAAAAACAGTTCCGACTCGATGATAGCGATCGCAGAAAAGCTTGGGTATCAGAGTGAGGCTGCGTTTAGCCGGGCGTTTAAGCGCGTGTTTGGTGTGGCGCCGGGGAGTGTGAGGAAAGAGGCAAGGGTAGAAGCCTCTGGTGCGGGTGCGATGATCGGTGTCAGCTATTGAAGATTCAGAGCTGATGTTCTAGCAGCTAGTTTTATGGTTTTGATAGGGCCTTAGGTACATGTCTCGACAGATGTATATTGAAGCCATCTCAATGGATGGCCGAAGAGCCTTAGAGCCACCTTTCGGTGGAGTGGCTGACTATCGATTGCAGAGTTAAGCTGCCTTGGTGTTAGCCTTGTATGCCCGGTACAGCCTTTCTACAAGGAACATAAGCCCCACCAATACGCCCACGGCCAAAGACAACAAAAAGCCATCCACAAGAGTTGCAAAGTACGCTTGAAAGAAACCCTTTTCCGGAAAAACGGCACCAACGACGATCATGGCACCTATTCCCGCCCATATCTCCAACACAGGGGCGAACTGGGTGCAGGCTTTTACCACCGTGGCAATGATTAACCTGAGCACAAAGGCGTTCCAGCCTTTTTGAAGGGCCCAGCGCTCCAAAGCCACATAGAAACCGATGAAAGTGACCACTCCGGCAACCATGGCGGTAATTTCAGATGGCGTTCTTGATTCTGACAGTGCGAAGGTGAAGCTGATTACGGCATTCAGGCAGACAAGAATGGTCCATTTGGCGATCAGTTTAGCCATGGTTTATTCCTTTTGGGTGGCCAGTGATAATGCTGCAGTGGGTGTCATTCTAATTTTAGCAGCAAGCGTTGAGGCCTTAGTCTTTGCCTCAATTGAAAGTGTGGTCGAATGGAGTTGGCTGACTACCCGAATGCGACCTGATAGGGGCGGTCAATGGCCTCTCGCAGTTGGCCGATCGAAAATACGCGCCCGAATTCCGCAAATTTCTGGCCATCGAACCAAACCTGAACCAGGGGCAGACTGAACACGCGTTCCTGTGCACAGATTACTGAACCAGAGTCATGGCAGTCTATGTAGTAGCCATTTAGCTTGGGAAACTCTTCGGTCAGCATTGCTTCAATCCTGGGCTTCAGCGTTTGGCACACTCCGCAATCCCGCCCACCGAAAAGCAGGAAGGTAGCACCTGCCTTGCTCCTGTTCAGCTCTGCCTGGTCACTAATAATCTGCATTGGACCACCCCTCATGTCGTTCCCGGCGCACTGCTAGGTCTCATTCTGATGCTTCATCCTGAATCGTTAATCCGGGATTTTGAATCTAACCGAAATACCAACACGATGGTTTTAAACCAAAGCTAACGTAGTCAAAATGCTGACCTGTGCTTAAGGCTGGTGCCCCGTTAATCCACGTTATCGAGGCATGGCCAGGCCATTGTTAACGCTCTTTGCGCGGCCAGTGCGTAACCGGGTTCTCACGGTCAGTGTTAAGACACCCCCAGAAAGAATCAGCGTAACCAGGTTTGCCAGCAGCATTGGCAAGTCACCAATGATGATTGCATAGATCAGCCAAAGTGCAACGCCCAGGGTGAAAATGGCATACATGCCCAGTGAGATGCCTTCAACATTCTTGGTTTTCAGGATTTGTACCACTTGAGGTACGAAAGCAGCCGTCGTGAGGCACGCGGCAGCCAGGCCGATTAACGTCATTAATTCCATGGGGGGAGCTCGATAAATGTTCAGCGTTGTAGGTGCAGATAGGCAATGAGCCTGCTGGCAAGTGTTAACAGAGCCGTTCCGTGATCGACAGACTCTGTCTGTCAAAATGGTAAATGCGGCGATACGCTTTCGCAATGGATAACACCCAAGGTTAGCCTGATACTTTCTAAGCTGATAGGTTATTAAAAGTAACCTGTGGAGTGATGGCAGGTGGCACAGCAGGCAGCCCCGTGCCGCCAGTTACCGGCCGCTTCGCCGGGCACGCATCAGCGGTCTTCAATAGCAGAGCACTGACCAGGGTGTCTATAAAGGTATACTACTGACCAAATGGGCATTTCCAGAAGAACCATAGCCTTGGGAGGGGCCGAAGCATGAGCTACGCCAACCAACCGCAGACCGCTCTCCGATACCCCGCCAGCGCGGTGCTGGCCGCCTTACTCATGTTGCTGCTACTGGGTGCCTGCAGCGATACCATGACAGACGTTCCTTTGGCTGCGCTGGTTGAGCAGCAGGCTGAATACAATGGCCAGACCCTGTCGACCACAGGTACGGTCCGGACCTTTGATGAGCCACGCCATTACTGGATTGAAGACGATGACCTGAATCGGGTTGCGATAGAACCGGATGAGGCGGTGTCAGACTTTGTGGGCAAGCGAGTCCGGGTAACCGGAGACTACCGGGCCGACCGTGAGACAGGCCGTATACTGGAAGCTACCGAGGTAACCGTATTGGATGCTGGGCCTGAATAAGTTTGCTCAGTCACCTCATCAACATTCGGGCATTGCCTATATGGGTGCCCCATCTGCCCCTCTCTGGATGCAAACCCAATGCATTGCTTCGCTCTGAACATACGTCCAATATGATGAAAGGCTGCCCAAAAGAAGATGTTTTACCGGTCATTCAATTTTTACGTCGTACTTTCTAAGTAGTTTGTCTTCCATTTCTCCTTTCAGGGAAAGCCGCCCCTCATTCCATATTCGTATCAACTCCTGTCTTTCTGCTTCGGGAATTCTCATTGAAAAGATGGGTTTTTCGACCAGATTGTTCTCAAGCCCGGGTTGCACGATACTAAGCTCTTCATTAAGGTTCATTTGGTTCAGAACGTGTTGAAGAACAAGTTTATTGTCTACATACACATCGACTCTGTTTTCGCTGATCATTTCAAATATTCGGTTAACCACATCATCGTAGCCTGCAATCACCTCTACAGAATCGACATTCCGAGGATCATCAATATACGCCTGATAACCCGCACTCATTGAACTGTAATCCCAGCCTGGCCCCGTGGCAATTCGTCGGCCCCTTAACGATTCAACGCCCTCATAGCGCCAGGTATCTTCCTTGCGGACAACAAACGCCGAGGGGTACGAAAACGTCTCCTGTTGAGCGTACTCGAAAGCCTGCTCGGACCGTTCTGAATACAAATACTCCGGCAGCATGTCACATAAACCTTCAGCTACCATATCCAACCCTCTTGCCAGGGGTACTTCATAATACTGAATATCGTAGCCTTCTTCGGTGTATATATGTTCAAGCATATCAATAACCACACCCCGTTCATTAGAGCCTTCAGACGGAAACATGGTCATTGGCGCCCACTGGTCGTAGCACACCTTTAACGTCGCGGCGAAACCGACGTTGAACTGACTGCATACCAACCAGCCAAGGGCTGTCAGCAGTGAGCCATGCAGATACTTATTGTTCAACACGATCGCGGCCCTTATCTTTTGCGCCATAGAGTTTAACGTCGGCGCGTTTAAACAGCGCATCAACAGACTGATCTTCCACCGTAGAGGATTCGATGCCCAAACTGACAGTATAGCTAATGGATACACCGTCGACCTCAAAATGGGATGTACTGATGGCGGTTCGCACCTTCTCGGCGATCTGAAATGCGGCTTCCGCTTCAGTATCGGGAAGAAACAAGGCAAACTCCTCTCCACCGACTCTACCAATAAGATCAGACTCTCTCAGAAGACCATTGATCGTTCTGACAAAGTGAACGAGTATCTGGTCACCCGCAAAATGGCCGTATGTATCGTTAAAATACTTAAAATGATCCAGGTCCATCAGCACAAACGATGCAGTCGATTTTTGTCGCCGGGAAAGTAGAAGAAGATGCTGGGCGGTCTCGAAAAAACTCCCTCTGTTCAGTGCACCTGTCAGGGAATCCCGGGTAGCGAGTACCTTAAGCTGTTCATTAGCAACTTGTAACTCTGCAGTGCGTTTCGCTACCGCTTCTTCCAACCAGTTACGCTTTGCCTGTTCATTTTCAAGGAGACGCCGTCGATCGCTTTCCATGGAGGAGAGCATGCTATTCATATGAGTCTGAAGTTGACTCAGCTCATTGTTCTCAATATTGGACAGATTGATACGTGTGCGGATACTCGGATCGAGCTGAACGTCATTAACCTGAACCATTAACTCCTTTAACGGACGGGCCAAATATCGATCAAATGCCCAAATAAATAACCAGAATAGAATGGATAGCTTTATAAAAGCAGTTATGACAATAAGTGAAAAGCCGAAAATAACCCGATCTAGAACGACCTCGGATGAGGAGTATAGTATTAGGGACCCGAGAGGAATTCGTTCACCATTCAGAGTCCAAAACAAGTCGGATTGAAAATCGAAAACAGCCAATGGCTCAGAACCAGAGGAATACGACCGTTTCGAAACAAGGGTAGTGCCATTTTTATCTACAATATCTACGCCTGCAATAATGGGCATCTTAATGAGCCCATCGACCAAAACATTAACCTGATTACGGTCATATTGCCACAAGCTAGTCGATATTGGACCCCTCACGGTACCTTCCAACTCGGTCACTTCATTTAAAATGGAATCCTGAGCTTTCAAATATTCGGTAGCGAACTGCACGCAAGTTATTACAAAGGTTACACCCAGGTAGATGGTAAAAATAACCCGCATCATCTTTTGTGAAAGATTATTTGGGCGAAGAAAACTCAGTACCATTTGTGTAGCCTTTAAAAAAGAGTCTTTCAAAAGAGCCGTTCAACTCCTTCAGATACTAGAAGAATCCCCCTCTTAATGGAATATCTATTTAAGGTTGTGCTGATATTTGTTGAAATACACAACAAAGTCCATCGACTGAGGGTAAACCGCCAACCTTTAACAGGCCAGCCGACAACGTTGGTAATTTTGATTGTCTCCCAATCCAATGCTTGATTCTGGATTGAGTGTCCAGTGTTGTATACCAGCCAATCGGGACACCCAGCTCTATATCGATATATCAAAACCATCAAAAGTAAGGTTTTGATAGTCGTCTAATGTGGGTGTCACAATAGTTAAGCGCGGGAGCGATTTGGCTGAAGCCGGGTTTAGTGATCGCTTGCGTGAATGTCACATCCAAGATGCCCGAACAGTTTTACGGCTCTGGCATGGGCCTCCGGGGCTACCACCATGCCATCTATGTCGGCCCAGTTTGCCACCTCGAACGACGATACCGCTCCCAGCTTCTCGGTTGACGCCAGTATGAAGGCCGATCCCGACCGGGATATGATGGCCCGTTTGATTTCCGCTTCCTCGCCGTTGCCCGTTGTTATTCCCTCGGTCGGATGCAGGCCCGTTGCCCCGATGAAACAGAGGTCGGGCCGGTATCGGTCCAGCCAGGCCATGGTGGCGGCACCGCAGGTCACGATCGAGTGACGGAACAGGCGACCCCCGACTATGTCGATGTCGATGTTCTCATGGGGCATCAGCGCGATGGCGACATTCGGGCTGTGCGTGATGACGGTTATGGCAATGCCGGGTGGCAGGTGATGCACCAGCTGCAGCGCGGTGGTTCCGCCGTCGATGAAGACGACCTGGCCCGGCTCGATCAGGTTGGCGGCCCGTTTTCCAATAGCCACTTTTTCCGGGCTGGCCATCGCTACCCGGTTTGGAAAAGGCGCATCGGCTGGGGCGATTGGAACGGCACCGCCATGCACTCGTTTCAGTTGTCCGTCTTTCGCCAGTTCCCGGAGATCACGGCGAATGGTGTCCTCAGAGAGACCAAGATCGCGACTGACGTCCTTGGCGACCACCCTTCCGGTTTTGGCGAGGATCGACAGCAGCAGCGTTTTTCGTTCGTGGCTCAACATGGGTGGTTATCCTTGACATTGCACGTTTGTGCACGATACTGCACGTTTAGGAGGGCCCAGTAAATGGCAAATGAGCAAATATATCGTCAAATCTCAGCGCAGGTTCTCGCCGACGACTGGGGGACATTAACCCGGTTCACCTACCGTCTTCGCCGGCGCAGTGGTGAGTGGCAGAAACAGACCCGTGAGACCTACGACCGGGGCAATGGCGCAACTTGCCTGCTGTACGATGCGAAAGCCGACTGCGTGCTGTTGACGCGTCAGTTCCGGTTGCCTGTCTTTCTAAACGGAGGGCGCAGCTCCCTCATCGAAACACCGGCGGGCCTGCTGGACGGGGCCGGTGCGGCGGAGCGCATGCGAGCGGAGTTGATGGAGGAAACCGGATTCCGGATCGACAACCTGACCCATCTGTTCGATGTCTACATGAGCCCCGGCTCGGTCACCGAGTATCTGGCGTTCTTCCAGGGTCTCTATTCCAGTGAGGACCAGGTGTCCGAAGGCGGTGGCGACTTCGATGAGGGCGAGGACATAGAAGTCATGCACGTTCCTCTGACCGAGGCGATGCTGATGATTGGCCGCGGCGAAATCTGTGATGCCAAAACCATCATCCTCCTGCAACACCTCACCATAGAGCGCCTTCAGGGGGTATCAACCCCATGTTGATTCTGATTTCCGGCCCTTACCGGTCAGGAACGGGTGACGACCCCGTGAAAATGGCCGCCAACCAGAGACGGCTGGAAGCCGCCTCCTGGCCGATTTTCCATGCCGGGCATATTCCCATGATCGGTGAATGGGTTGCGCAGCCGGTGTGGCGCGCGGCCGGCGGCCGGGAGCCGGGCGATGATCTGTACAACAACATTTTCTACCCGGTGGCAGAGCGGCTGATCTCGATCTGTGATGCCGTGCTGAGGCTGCCCGGTGACAGCCACGGTGCCGATAATGACGTTAAACTGGCCCGTGAACGGGGATTGCCCGTTTACTACAGTCTGGCTGAGATACCGCCAGCCTAATGCCGTTAGCAAACCCTTACTCAACTTCGTCGTGAGGGCATACACGACCCTGCAGGACTAACAGCGTTACACGATATTCAACTTGGTACCGTCCGACTCTTTAAAAAACTCTTCACGGGGCCGCCTGCGACATAGTTTACTCCCCACTCTATGCAATCTACTGCGAGACTTGAAATTCGTGCGGCCAGATTTTCGTTATTGCCACTGTGATGGGTGTCCAGAGAATCTGGTCAAGTTCTCAAGTGAACAGCTAACCCGATCAAACTAGACATTCAACTCCATTTCGATTAGTTAAAACTATCATGAGAAAGATTTTGATAGCTCCTGATTTAGGTGTCGCGATAGTTACAGTCATTAACCAGAACTACCGCGACTTAAACTCTGAAATCTACCTAAGATGGGTATATAGCTAGTACCAGACTGTTATTCGTTATTTGTTTCCATTGTAGTCATAGTCAGCGATTAGACCGACATTCTCCATTGGAGCTGGAAGTACATCATCGACAGTACCGACGGTACCGTCTCTACCCAGTGCTCTAATATGGTACTGATTTTGGTTGATAACTTGGTAAAAGAAGTATTGTTGCTTAGTGATAGAAATTACCGTTGGATCATATAAAAATACAAGCGAGTTTTCAGGAAGGGATGCTTCCAGAATGCCAAGTGATTCCGGATATTGTCCATTTTGGGCTTTATACAACTCTAAAGCTTGCACAACGGTGGTCATTTGTTGTCTTGCTAAGTCGACTCTAAGGTCATCATATACGCCACCTTTTTGAACGAAACCAAAGTACCCCAATGCGCCATAAATCAACACAGTAAATAGAATTCCTGCGAAGCCAACAATTTTAAGTTTCAAGTGTTTGGCTTTAAAGCCCCAGATTATGGCGATGATCCCAAATATAACCCCTATCAACGGTATAAATGACATGCCACCAATAACGTAAGCCAAGCAACCAGCGGACTCTCTTTCCTTTTTTACTTCATCCATAACTAGACTAATGTCCTTTTCATTTTCAAGAAGTTTCTAATGTATTTAATTCCAAGTGCTTTAATAATACTTGCAATATTCCAATTGAACTACCATTTTCTTCGTAATAGATGCGTCTGAATATGTGTACTATCTCAAAGCTGACGAAAGTTTAGCCAAAACAGCTTTCTTAGGTGTGTATCACGGTAGTCTAGTTTGATTTCAAAGTGATTGTGTTTTGGAATTATCTATTATTTATGCTGGATAACCCTGCGTAGGGTGCCGTGGTTAATAGTTTTCTGGGGTCAGTAAGCTTTGGTCAAATATAACTTCATTTTCTGTATGCTTGCAACACTCCCCCTCATGTCGGTAATTCTTGCATCCCCAGAACTCACCATGTCTGCTCTTCCGCTTGACCATTTCTGCACCGCATTGTGGACAGACTGGGACCCAACTCGAACAATCAGGGTTGATACAGATTTTGAAGCGACCCGCGCGCCGCATTTGGAACCCACAGTGCTGGCAACCCCGCTCCTTGTGAGTACAGAGAGGAAACTTGTTACAGGAGAAGAACTGGCCAAACTGGCTTTGTCTTGGAACCATGGTACCGGTCTTGCACTTCATGCATTTTAGCATGTGCAGTAGTTGCTGGCTGAGCGAGGTCGAAAACTCGTTCAGGTCGATCTCATAATCTCCCTTTAGCAGCTCAACAACAAAAACCGAAGCAACAGCCATATCAGCAATCAGGTAAGCCCGGTTTCTGGCCCGGGTAAGAGCGACATACAATAGCCGTCTTTCCTCAGCATGCTGATAATCTGCAGGTGATGGCAGTAATGCTTCAAGAAGGGGGTGCGTCGTTTTACCTGTTGGAAACCCGTGCTTGCCAGTCTCCAGACCAAGAACAACGACATAATCGGCCTCTTTGCCCTTGGCGGCATGAACCGTGTGGCAGTCCAGGGCCAGGGTAGGGTAGCGCGCTGCGAGCCGCTGTAACTCACTCTTATTTGGAAGGTTAAATCCATAACGCCCCAATAGATAGACGCTACTTCCTGGCTCGGCTATGTCAGCTATGCGAGAGATCACCCTCTCCAGCCGGCTTGGCTCGTCTGAGTTTTGTTGCCGGTTGTCCTCGCGCAGTAGCGATACCGTAGGGTGCTTCACTTCTTTTAGGGTATTGAGCTGCTTCTTTACTTGAATCGGGTTCTGCAGCACAAAGCGTGTTGCTACATCGCTGATGCCACTGTTGAAGCGGAAGGTGAGATCGAGGGAAGTAACTTTCGTTGCACCAAACTTTTCCCGAAATTCAGTTGTGAAGCTCAGATCACTGCCGGTAAATCGATAGATAGCCTGCCAGTCGTCTCCAACGCAGAATAGAGAGCATTCTTTTACACTATCCCGCAGAGATTGAACCAACCGAGCGCGGGCTTCAGATATATCCTGAAACTCATCCACCAGAATATAGCGCCAGGGGCTGCGAAAACGACCCTCCCGGACATACTGGATGGCCTTGCCGATCATATCATCGAAGTCAATGTGTCCTTCGCGATCTAGCAGGGCCTGGTAGTCAGTCAGGATGGGTGTTAGTAGACTCAATGCCGCTTCAACCTGCTGCGGATTGCTGGCGTTGGCTATTGCGGCCTCTGCTTGGCCTTGCTCGTAGCAATTTGCGCGGTAACGTTTCAGCAGGTCTGCCATCAATGATGCAAAGCCATTTATCGCCCCGAATTCACGCAAGGTCGCCAGGACTGCTTCCTGAGGGAGGGGTTGGTATTCCACATTCAATGCAGCTAGTTGCGCATCAATGGCATCAAACAGTAGGCTTTCCTGCAATTCATAGTGAAACAGCTCGATCAGGCGAGTACCTTTCTCGGCATGGAGCTGTCGCTTCCAAGCCATACCCTGATGGTATTTTTCACGGTCTACATAGAGTGCGGTATTCCCCTTACGGTCTATGCCGTAATACTCGACATAGATACCATGTTCAGGCAGATAGAAGTCCGGCTGATACTGGCGATAAAGTGGGCTGGCCGTCCTGTGTTCGTAGTCAGCCTCATACTCGTATTCAATGCCCTGTTTGAACAGGTAGTTGGCCACCAGACACTCACCCAGGCTTTTAACTGCTTCGCCCTTTAATGTGCGAATATCATTTGCGATGATGAAGTCGAAGTAGTCCCCCTCGGATTCAAAATCAAAGGGGTTTGCCGCCGGGTAAAGATGGTTCTGAAAGTATTTGATTGCCAGTTTCTGATACGCTGGCGTCTTTAGGTGCTCTTCAAACCACTGATTTACCTGTAAGGCCAATGCCTTCTCATCTTCCGCCAGTGGCGTAACGGAGGGCTGCTGGCCCTCTACGCTGGCGATAATCTCTTTTCCCATTTTGTGGAAAGTGCTGGCGGTTATTCCGCACTTCCCCAGCCGATGTTCTATGCGCTCCTGCATTTCTGCTGCAGCCTTGTTGGCAAATGCCAGCATAAGAATTTCACTGGCCTTGGCCTGACCGCTCTTGATCAGATAACCGGCACGGCCAACCATGACACTCGTCTTCCCCGTACCCGCGCCGGCAAGCACTAGGTTGTTATCCTCGTCTATAACGCAAGCTTCCCGTTGGCGCTCAGTCAGTGGTTGGCTCTCTACCGCTGCAAAGAAATCGGCATAGCGCTGAAGTTGGCGATCCACATAGCTTTGCCGCAACCTCTCCAGATCCTCGTCCTGCCACCCGGCGACAACTGCCACCCACTCAAACGGCACGCCCGCCACATCCGTACACCACTCTGGCTCCGGTACTCGCACGTAACGTGCTAAAGTCTTCTGCGCCATCGACCTAGCTGCTTCCAACCACGACTGTCGGGGATAGCCTTGGGTCAGCATTGCCCGGATGTCTTCTGCGGACTTTGATACCTCTGGCGCCAGCTGCTTTAGCAAGTGTTCACGTAACCACCAAAAAAGCGCCTGGGCTTCTTTCTTACGAAAACCGGTAAAGACTTTCAGCCCGGCATTGGTCTGCAACCGTAGCTTGGCAAAAAGCCATCCCTCTTGTAAGGCAGCTTCAATTCCCAGCGATTCCACGAGGATCAGTTGCTTTTCGCCACTATTGGTCACAACTTCCAGGCTTCCGCCAACTAATCGGAAAGTCGCTGATTTCGCGCCAACGAAACGCATCAGCCAGAAAGGTGTGATGTGCTTAGAAGAAGACTGTGAATTCATGTTTTGCAAGGAATCATTTTTATGCCCGCGTTGAACAACGAGTGGATTGGGTATCCACTACTACGCATAGTTACTATATATCAAAATACAGGTGTCGAAAGTTGATTAACGAGCTTTTCCTGCGCCTTCTGGTTGTAAATCCTGTGCAATGCTTGATCATGCTCTGTGCATACAGTATTTTATACAGCAATAAATGAAGCGGCCGTCAGGGTAAGACACAATGCCACGTCCAAGGAAAAGCCAGATCGCCCTGGAGGCGACACCTTACTACCACTGCACCTCCCGGTGTTTGCGCCGCGCGTTCCTGTGCGGGTGCGATGAACACTCCGGCAACGATTACGAACATCGGCGCGGTTGGATTTAGCAGCGTATGCTGAAGTTGGCAGAGGTATGCGCACTCGATATCTGCGCCTATGCCGTCATGTCCAACCACTACCATATCGTCCTGCACATCAATGCTGAAAGGGCGAAAGGCTGGACGGATACCGAAGTGATTGAGCGTTGGCACAGGCTGTATACCGGTAACTTCCTGACCCAGCAGTACCTGGGCGGGAAAGACTTGTACGAAGAACAGCTCAAGGTCATTGCAGAGCTGGCCACCGAATGGCGTGAACGCCTAATGTCAATCAGTTGGTTCATGCGAGCGTTGAATGAAGACATTGCACGCCAAGCCAACGCAGAAGATGTCTGCACGGGCCGATTTTTATGGAAACCATCCATGGTTTCCACCGCTACGCGGCAGCTATTCGCTGCGCCAATTTATTCCTGATAAATTGGTGGGAAGGCAGATTCAAATCCCAGGCCTTACTCGATGAAAAAGCCCTGGCAACATGCATGGCCTACGTTGATTTAAACCCCATTCGAGCCCAGATGGCAGACACACCCGAATCATCTGACTTCACCTCAGCTAAAGAGCGGATAGCTACCGCGCAGAAAGCGCCAGAATCACAGGAGCCATATCAACCCAAATTGCTGTTTCCATTTGTGGGCTACCCGCGACAGTACATGCCCGCAGGCCTTCCGTTTCGTCTGCAAGACTACTTGGAGCTGGTCGACTGGACCAGGCGTCAAATACGGAATGGCAAGCGCGGCAGTATCAACAATAGCATTCCGCCCTTTCTTGAACGTTTAAACATCGATGCTGAGCACTGGGTCTACAACACTCAGCACTTTGAAAGTCAGTTCAAAGGGTTGGTGGGTACTGCAATTTCCATCAAGGCCACGTTTCAACATTTTGGCTATCAACGTACGCCAGGGCTTGGGTTAGCGGAGCTGATGACTTAGGTGCTTACCCTTTTAATATACTCGTCACGGGGCCGCCTTCGGCTTTGTTGTACCTGAAATCTCTGATTTTCGAACCCTCTGTAATTTCACCAGTTAACTACCCGTTTTTTGCATTTTATTGCGAGACTTTAAAAATCGTTCGGCCAGATTTTCGTTATTGCTCACTGCGGTGGGTGTCCAGCTAGGCCGTGCACGGTTAATCCTGTTATCTATTGTTACTGCGATGGATGTCCAGCTAGTCCTCATGATGCGTTCTTTCTGAGTTATCATTTGTGGCAGATTATTTCATATTAGGGACTTATTCGCATATTACCTAGGTAAAAATCTGCCATAGGTTCAATGGTTTGCAAGGTAAAGAGCTTTCGTCATTGCCGTCTCCATTCCTTTCCACCCATTTCTACCAACCGAGACGCGGCACGTCGAAAGGAAAAGGCGAGATCATTGGCGGCCGATAATTGTGCCAGTGCCACGCCACTTCGACCCGTCGCCGACCACTCAAATTGTTCACCCTCTTTGGTGCGAATCATGGTCGTCGCAAAGGAACTCGAGTTTCCCCCCTTCTCACTAACAAACAACTCTTCATTTCCATCACTGCTTTCAACTTGCGCTTCAAACTCGACAAATAATTCATCGAGCGGGACTTTTGCCGCTAGTACCAAGCGGGTGCGAGATTCATAACACACGTCAATGAGGGTCACGAATCGTCGCGCTTCGTCGAGGTGATTGGCGTCTAATTGCGGCACCCGGTCCATGATGAGGACCTGAAAACGGTCGCAGAGGGAAATATAATCGGCCGCGCCGAGTGGTTGGTAGCATAACTCGGAAAAGTCAAACCAGGCGCACCGGGCATTCAATCGGGCGACCTGGACGGTGCGACCGAAGGGTACGTGAATGGCCTCGGCCTCAGTTCCGGATGCAGTGCCACCAAATATTTCTTTCAACTGCGCCTGCATGTTGTTATCACTATTATTATCGCCGTGAACATCCTTGTTTGACCAAAAATAGGATTGACCATCAGCTCGAGTTTCGAGTCGATAATCCTTGGCGGAATCCTCCATGGAGATAATGTCGAACGTGTGTTTTAACATGTCTATGAATGGCAAAAAGAGGGATCGGTTAATGCCTCCCTCATACAAGGCATCGGGGGAGCGATTCGAGGTGGCCACCACCACGACATTCCAATCCAATAATAATAAAAAAAGTCGTTTCAAAATCATGGCATCGGCAACGTCTGTTACTTGAAATTCATCGAAACAGAGGAGTTGGGCTTCCTGTGCCAATTGGTGCGCAATGATGGGTATCGCATCATTTCGTGGGTGCTTCTGTTTGTAGACAAAGATTCGATGATGGACGTCTAGCATGAATTCATGAAAGTGGACGCGGCGTTTGGTGATTTTTACGTGTTTGAAGCTGTGGCTGTCATTATTACAGCAAGAATCATCAGGAACATTAACCGACGCGTAAAAGAGATCCATTAGAAAGCTCTTGCCAACCCCGACCGGTCCATGAATGTACATGCCTCGCGGTGGTGGACCAAAAGACCACAAATGGAATTTCTTTCGAAGAAAGGACTGAGCGGATGCCAAGGATCGCGTCAGTAACAGTAACAGCGGACTGCTGCTTGTAGAGCTGCTCTCTGTCGGTCTGTCGGTGCGCACGGGTACTGGTGTGAGCGAGGTAAGAGTCTCGTGCAGGGCATCGAGTTTTGCCGCCAGAGCGACTTGCGCGTCATCTCGTCGCACCTCCTCCGCATCCACCTTGCGTTCATCCGCCGCTGTCACGGGGCCTGTCGGGAGGGACCGCCGAGCAACGCGATGTTGTGCTGCCATATTCTTCATCACCGTCTTCATCATCAACATGATGAGTTTATCAACATGGTAAGGAAAGTACGATCAAGTCCGCTTCTTCCCGCTTTTTTCGATTGTCTCAGGTCTAGGGACTTATTCGCAATTTACCTCGTTGGTTTCCCCAAGATCTTTGAGGAGTTGCGAAAGCGTGTAAGAGACCCTTTCCTCCTCTCGGGTTTCCGCATCTAGTAAATCACACAGAAGCCCAGTCAGAGCTTCCTCTTGCCAGGGTCGTTTACGTGTAAGTCGGCTAGCCACCACATCATCTAATGCATCGAAATGCCTTAGGAGCAGTCGGATTGTGCGAGGTGATAATACTAGATCTATTCCTCTATCTGTTTAACACCCGCGTAAAGCGCGCGAGGTACGAGCGTCGCCTTTGACGCGCTTGTGTACGCCCAGCATGGGCATGAACTAATGGGGTGAAAGTCCCCTGTGGGAAGATCGCCGTCGAAAACCATGCTGTGATTAGACGATAACCACTAGCGAATGGCAAGGGCTCCACCGTGAGGTGTGGTCCGGAGGAAGCCGCTAGCAAATTTGCGAGCTGATGAACAAGAACGTTATACGAGGCGTAGGCTGGAGGCGAGTTGGCACAAGACAATGAAGCCATGTGATCTAACGGCCACCGTAAATGACGCAGTTGCGCAAAGAAAGTTCATGCTCTTATCTGGGGAGATCTGCTTAACCCGCGATCGGTAAGCAACCAGTTAGGCCCTGGTATACAAGTGCCTTGGCCCCCCGGCCCCATCAACCGGGGGGAGCAAACCGATGAAAACCGATAGCGCCCACAGGGGTAACCCTGTGGGTGATTGAGCAGAAGTCAGCAGAGGGCGTAGTAGCCAAACACCTGCCGTAATGGGCAGGACACGGTGAAGGCCCGAACATCCAAAGAAAGGAGGAGCCTTGTCAAACTTGAATACACGAATGCCGACCGGCGATGACGTGACTCAGCGTATTGACCCGAAGCCAGCCTTTAGTAACGATCTGTTCGAACAGGTACTTCAGCCTGCGAACTTACAGCGGGCCTGGAAACAGGTTCGAGCCAATAAAGGCGCTGCCGGAGTCGACGGCATGTCCGTAGATGACTTCCCGGCATGGGTTACCTCGGGTGAATGGGGCAAAGTAAAAGCCGTGCTACGCGCCGGAAATTACTACCCACAACCCGTCAGGCGAGTTGAGATCGAGAAACCAGACGGTGGTAAGCGCCCACTGGGCATCCCGACGGTCATTGATCGAGTTATACAACAAGCCATAGCCCAAGTGCTCACGCCCATTTTCGACCCGTCCTTCTCATCGCACAGCTTTGGGTTCCGGCCGGGGCGAAATGGGCATCAAGCGGTAAAGCAGGTACAGCAGATCATCAAACAGAAACGGCGAATCGCCGTGGATGTGGATCTGTCGAAGTTCTTTGACCGGGTTAATCACGATTTGCTGATGACGTTAGTGGGCCGACGGGCTCACGACAAACGGTTAATGCAGCTGATTGCACGGTATCTACGAACTGGGTTTATCGATAACCAGCTCTTCCATGAGACCCGAGAAGGTGTGCCTCAAGGCGGCCCTCTGTCGCCACTGTTGGCCAACATCATGCTCGACCCTCTGGATAAAGAGCTTGAGCAACGCGGACACTCGTTTGCTCGTTATGCCGACGACTTCATCATTCTGGTGAAAAGTCAGCGTGCGGGAGAGCGTGTGTTGCGCGGTATTACTCTATACCTGCAAAACCGATTGAAGCTTGTGATCAACACGGAGAAAAGCCAAGTGGTGAAAACCAGCGAGAGCAAGTTCCTGGGTTTTACCTTCGCAAATGGTCGCATTAAATGGCACCCGCATACGCTGCAGAAGTTCAAGCAACGAATACGGGAGCTTACCAACCGCAATTGGGGCGTTAGTATGCGGTACCAGCTCTTTAAAACCAGTCAGTACATTGCTGGTTGGATTAACTACTTTGGCATCGCCAATTGTTATCAGCTTTGCTGCGATCTGGATCACTGGATTCGCAGGCGAGTTAGGATGGCATACTGGCGACAGTGGCGGAAACCTCGCACCAAAGTCAGGAATCTATTGAAGCTAGGTGTGCCGATCAAGTCTGCGGTTGGATGTGGCATCACAAGTAAGGGCCCATGGCGAAGCTCGAAAACACCGGGTATCAATCAGGCGCTAAATGACGCGTTCCTGAAGAAAGCCGGGTTAGTCTCGCTACGCGATGGATGGATCAAGCTTCACTACTCTGGGTGAAACGCCCTGTGCGGATCCGCATGCAGGGTGTTGTGGGGACTGGGGGTTAGATACCCCCGGTTACCCGATTATCTGTCATTCGCGATTCGCTTGAAATAGAACAGCTCCGGGTCACCCTCATCCAAGTTGTAGACTGTTCCACTTGGCGAATACCCAACAGCATCCATAAGTTTTTGCATTGGCTCGTTGGAATGATTGGTGGAGGTGAACAACTTGTCAGTTCGACACGCGTTTTCCAAGTACGTCAGCAGCTGCCTTGCGACACCTTGGCGGCGATGCGCTTCTGCGACCTGCAACATCGTGATAAATCCCTGGCCAAAAAATGTGTATTCAATAACTGCGTAACCCACTACGGCTCCATCGACTTCGGCTACCACCACATTCCCAGCGGCCACCCACGACTGGATATGCTCCTTTCGTTCACCATCGTTGGGCCCAATCGTTTCCAGCCTGATCATTGCTTCGACGTCGGAGCTTGTCGCGTCACGGATTGAAATCATATGTTCACAGATAACGCCGCTCAGCACGCGCGGTTACGGAATGGAGGCGCAGCCGCAATGCAGTAACCGTCGCCGTGACTGGCATGGTTACGTTTTGAGTCTGGCACGGAGTTCCTCAGCTGTGTAGGTGAGAGACTCTTGCCCATATCGTGGTGAGGCCAAGACATCAACGATTTGCATGCTCGACGACCCCAACCAGGCAGCACCCACGAAATTGCTCATCGGTACGAACACAGGGGACAGCCCACTTTTCTTCAGCTGCTCGGCGAAGACTTTTGCTTTCTATGCGGACGACCAAACAGGCAGCGCCCTGCCTCCCTCCGCTGATAGGGCATAAAGCGATGGGCCTGCCATTAGCACCCAAACACCATCTTGCCCCAGAACAGAGGTGATAAATTCGTGATCACCGATGATTTCCACATTCATCCAATTACTCTATACCTTGTCGACGACGAAACGTAACGCCAGCCAGCATGCGCGGCTACGGAATGAAGGCGAAGCCGCAATGTAGTAGACGTCGCCGTGCCTGCATTGGTTATGTTTTTGAATACGGCTTGCCACCGTCCACCGTAGGCCAACCATATACTTTGACATGATTTATAAGCCTGCCTTTTTCCGACTGTTGTTCGGATGACAACTCGTTGCCACCCCACTCGTTGGTGAAATAGTGCTCATGGGGAAAATCTCCAGCTTTCGCTTTTCCAGCAATCTCGAGAAGCTGCTTTGCAAAATACTCTAGGCCCGCTGGATCTCCATGAACAAAGACCTGCTCACCTTCCTCGTCAGTTTCGAATGTCAGTAGGTAATCGTCCATACTTTCTCAGAAAACATAACGCTTGCAGCATGCGCGCCCACGAAATGGAGCCGAAGGCGCAATGTAGTGGGCGTCCGACAACAGCCCATTGTTAAGAGGCCGGCCCTTGGATTTGAAGCCAACCTTGGTGTTCGCAGTAACTGGCGAAATCTGGGTAGTTTTCATTGATCCACATTTCACTGGGATGATCATGAAAGCCCACGATTCCAACACCCCGATCCCGAATCTCTAGATTCGTGCAGTTGCCAATGCCCTTTTGAGTGAGCCTGCCTCGCTCGGAGAAGTCGGTAACCACATCATTATCAACTACCACGCAGGGCTCGGACGCGATCTCTATCGCGTGCAGGCAAATACTTCGATAGTTCTTGGGGAGCACAGGAATGAGCCTGAATGATCCTTTCTGCTTCCAGAACATGATGCCTCTTAACAGTTTATTCATCGTCGTTTCCGCCGGTGATCCCGATAAGCATGATACGAAACCTATCACACCAAACTATTTAGACCCAGTAACCAAGGGCTTTAGGTCGCTATACACCTCGAAAAACATCGAATATCAAAACCGGCAAAACCGTCGCATCAGACGACTATTCCTGGTATCAGCGTCTCTCGCGACACATATTCCGGGATATCCCCGGTATCAGCGTCGCTCCCCCCCATATTCTATGTGATCATGTTCTCATTCCCATGTCGTCTAGGGCGGGGTACGGCGATCAGGTACAAATAAACGATCCAGTTGTCACTTGTATGAACAGGAGTTGTTTTTCCGAAAAATGAATTTTCGCATTACTCGGGAGGTTTTGAGGCACTCAAATTTGGTGGTTATTGAGATTTATTCTCATGTTATGCAAGCAATTGAACTAGATATCGTGAATTGATAATTATCGTTTAGACTCGCTACCGCCCGGCCGGTTACAGGGCGCACCAAGGGGAAAATCGTTGTTTGGTTACCATTGCACTCTGTGATTCAGTTGGCAAGTATTTATTGAGTAGAGGTATCGCATCTGTCCGCTTTTAGTTTGCTGGGCTCAATTCACTGGTTTTTATACTCCCCAAGGCACTTCGACAGGCTCAGTGCGAACGGAATGGGGTTTTGGGGTTTGATAGTCTCAGCATGACCGGGTCTGTAGTTTGTTTTGCTTCCTGTCGCCCAGGGGACTGGCCTCCTACTTTTTGGGGTTTTTGCCGGGGGTGGGTTTGGTGGCTGGTTTTGGTTTGTGGCGCGTAGTGGGCTTTTTAGGGCCTGCTGCCTGCCTCGGCTTACGCTTCCTACCAAAGGCTTTCCCAGGCTTCCTACCCAGACCAGCCAAGCCCGTTGGCACCAGAGTCCTAAGCTGACCACACAATTCAGTTAACCCCTGCTCCAAGGGTTTCATCAAATCGTCGTAACGTGCCTTTTTTGTGGCTATGTCGCCAAGCACCGATTCCCATCGAGCAGTCAAATCCGGCTGGGTAATGCGCTCGGGCAGGGCGTGTATCAGCGCTTTCCCGGCTTGTGTAGCGTGTATGTTCTTACCCTGCCGCTTTAAGAAATCACGCTTGAACAGCAGTTCGATAATGCCCGCCCGGGTGGCTTCGGTGCCCAGACCGTCGGTTTCTTTCAGAATGCTTTTCAGGGAGGCATCGCTTACGAAACGGCTGATGCCGGTCATCGCTGCGAGTAAGGTGGCTTCGGTGAAGGGCTTGGGTGGGGTGGTGTGTTTCTCCATGCACTCGGCTTGAAGCGATTGCAGGGGTTGGCCTTCTTTCAGTGCCGGTAAAGGTGGGGCTGCCGTGGCTTCTTCTGTGTTGCGGGCGCTTGGGAACAGGGCTTTCCAGCCCAGGTCGTGAGTATCGGTCTGGCTGGCCCGGAACAGGCCGTTTTCTATAGTGACGTCTACCTTGGTATCGAGTTTTTTCCACACCGGCATGAACTGGGCTAAATAGTTGCGGCAGACCAGGCTGTAGACTTTAAGCTCATCGGAATTCAGCCGGGTAAGGCTGCGCTGGGTGGGGATGATGGCGTGGTGAGCGCCCACTTTCGAGTCGTTCCAGGCTTTGCTTTTCTGTTTCAGGTTCAGGCGGCCGCCGGTGTCGGTAAAGCCCGAGTGGTTCAGGTTGGTCAGGCTGGTCTCTATCGCTTTGGTCACCGCTGCGGCTTCGGCAAAGTGCTCTGCTGGCAGGTGACGGCTATCGGAGCGCGGGTAGGTAATGGCTTTGTGCGTTTCATAGAGTGACTGGGCCGTGTCGAGCACCTGCTGGGCGCTCATGCCGAAGGCGCGGTTGGCATCCATCTGCAGGCTAGACAAGCTGTGGGGCAGGGGGGCTGGCTGGTTAATGGTTTTCTGCTCCAGCCGGCTGACGCTGGCCGGTTTGAAGCTCACCCGTTGCACCACATTCCGCGCCAGGGGTTGGGATAGGTTGCGGCCTTGCTCATCGAGCCAGGGTTCGCAGGCTTCGCTGGGCACCCATTTGGCGTGGAAGCGCTCGCCCTGTTCGGTTTCCAACAGGGCAATCACCTCGTAGAAGGGTTTGCTGACGAAGGCCTCAATGCTGTCGTCCCGCCCGACTACCAGGCCCAGCACCGGCGTTTGCACTCGCCCGATGGATAAAACGCCCTGGTACCCGGCGGCTTTGCCCTGCAGCGTCATCGCCCGGGTCAGGTTAATGCCATACAGCCAGTCAGCCCGGGAGCGGGCCAGGGCAGAGGTCGAAAGCGGCTGAAAGTCGGCATTGGGTTTTAACTGGCGTAATGAACGCTCTACGGCGGCCTGGTTTAAATCAGCAATCAGCAGGCGCTGGGTGGCGGCTTTCTTGGCGGCGGGCACTTTTAAAAAGGCGATCACTTCATCGACCAGTAGCTGGCCTTCGCGGTCCGGGTCGCCGGCGTGTACCAGTTGGTCGGCCTCTTTCACCAGCTTGCGCAGCACGCTCAACTGGCTGCTCACCTGCTTGCGCGGCACCCACTGCCACTGCTGCGGAATAATGGGCAGGTGTTCGTGGCGCCAGGTTTTAAAGGCGGGGTCGTAGGCATCCGGGTCGGCCTGCTCCAGCAAGTGGCCGATGCACCAGCTCACCACATCGCCACTGGCAAAGCGGAAGCAACCGGTCTCCTTGCGGGCGGTGCCGGGCAGGGCGTCGGCAATGGCGCGGGCGAGGCTGGGTTTTTCGGCAATAAAGAGGCGCATTGAGGACTTTCGATACGTATGGATGGATATACAGTAATCTGAGCTGCTCCGAGGATCAAGGGTTTGAGAGATGAGCTGAGAGCTGTGAGCTTCGAGCTGTTAGTTTTTAGAGCGTCTAGTTTGCAACCAGTTGAGTGCTGGGTGCCGGGTAGGTCTGGGCGGGGGAGTTCGCAGCATGGATGCTGCGATCTAGGCTCCATGGACGGATCTACGCCGACCCCGACCAGGCCTACCCGGCGCCCAGCACGGATTCTTGGCACCAGATCACAACCAGACGCCTTACCCGCCAGCTATGAACCCGCTATAATGCCCGCCTTTGGGTTGCTGCGTGCGGCCCGCCCTGAATTTACTCGACCGACCCGGGAGTTCCTGTTCACATGAGTGACAAGCCGTCCAACTTTCTCGCCACCATCATTGAGGATGATCTGGCCAAGGGTAAGCACGATAAAATCGTGACGCGCTTCCCGCCAGAGCCCAATGGCTATCTGCACATTGGCCATGCGAAATCCATCTGCGTGAACTTTGGCCTGGCTGAGCAATTTGGTGGTGTCTGCAACCTGCGCTTCGACGACACCAACCCGGAGAAAGAAGAACAGGAATACATCGATTCGATCAAGGCCGACATCAATTGGCTGGGCTTTCAGTGGAACGAGACTGAAAAATACACCTCGAACTACTTCGGTACCCTCTACGAATACGCCGTGCATTTAATCAAGAACGGCGATGCCTACGTCTGTGACCTCTCGGGTGATCAGGCGCGGGAATATCGTGGCACGCTTACAGAGCCCGGCAAGAACAGCCCGTACCGGGACCGTACGGTTGAAGAGAACCTGGCCCTGTTCGAGAAAATGCGTAACGGTGAGTTCGACGAAGGCGCCTGCGCCCTGCGTGCCAAAATCGACATGGCCGCGCCGAACATGAACATGCGCGACCCGATTCTGTATCGCATTCGCAAGAAAGCGCATCACCAGACGGGCAATACCTGGTGCATCTACCCAAGTTACGACTTCGCCCATGGCCAGTCGGATGCGATCGAGGGCGTCACCCATTCCATCTGTACGCTGGAATTTGAAGACCACCGGCCCCTGTACGACTGGTTCATCAGCAAATTGCCGGTGCCTGCGGTGCCGCGACAGTATGAATTCGCCCGCCTGAACGTTAACTACACCATCACCTCCAAGCGCAAACTCAAGCGCCTGGTCGATGAGGGTGTGGTGGCCGGCTGGGACGACCCGCGCATGCCGACCATCAGTGGCATGCGTCGCCGTGGTGTCACACCCGCCTCGCTGCGCCACTTCTCCGAGATGGTCGGCACCAGCCGCGCCGGTGGCGTGGTAGACCTGGGCATGCTCGACTTCGCCATTCGGGAAGACCTCAACGACAACGCCCCGCGCGCCATGGCCGTGCTGGACCCGCTGAAAGTGGTGTTCACCAACCTGCCGGAAGGGCACCGTGAAGTCTTCACCGCCCCGGGCCACCCGAACCGGGAAGACCTGGGCGAACGCGAACTGCCGTTTACCCGCGAGATCTACATCGACCGGTCGGACTTCAATGAAGACAGCAGCCTGTCGCGCAAGAAGTTCAAACGCCTGGTCACCGGTGAATGGGTGCGGTTGCGCAACGCCTACATCATTCAGGCCGATGAAGTGATCAAGAACGATGCCGGTGAGATTACCGAGATTCGTGCCAAGGTTATTGAAGGCACGGTTGGTGAGGATGCCCCCGAAGGCGTTCGCCCGCGCGGTGTCATTCATTGGGTATCGGCCAGCGAAGGTGTGCCGGCCACGGTGCGGTTGTACGACCGCCTGTTCGATACCGAAACCCCGGATCGCGGTGGCGATGACTTCATGCAGTACCTGAACCCCGAATCGTTGAAGGTGCTAACCGGCTGTGTGGTCGAACCGAGCCTGGCCAAGGGCGCAGCGGAGCAGTCGTACCAGTTCGAGCGGGAAGGGTACTTTGTGATCGACCGGTATGAGTCCAAACCGGATGCGCTGGTGTTTAACCGGACCATCGGCCTGAAAGAGGTTTGGGAACGTAAAGTCTGAACCGGCCTGAGTTGCCTGCCGTACCATGGTGATCGTTCAAAAGGAGCATCACCATGGTTCATTCCCCCGCCTATACCTCACTTCTCAGCCGGCTCTTACTGGTGCCGGCCTTAGCTCTGCTATCGGTGCCCGCCCAGGCGTTGGACCTGACGCTAGAGGCTGGCCCGCTCGGCTTCTCCTACAACGATGCCCAGATCCCCAATTCATCGGCCGGCGACCGCTTCGACCTGCTCGAACTGACCGGTGCTGGCCCGGTGCCCTATGTTCGGCTCAGCGTTGAAGAAACTTTTGCCGGGCGTCATACCGTGCGGGCGCTCTATGCCCCGGTCAGCATTGAAGGCACAGGTACGCTGAGTGAGCCGACGCGCTTCGGTGGCGAAACCTTCGAGGCCGATACACCCATCGAAGGCTACTACAAGTTCAACACCTACCGGCTGACCTACCGCTATACCTTTCTCGACGATCAACAGTGGACGCTGGGCGCGGGCGCAACGCTGCTGGTTCGGGATGCCAACATTCGGCTGACCCAGGGCAATACCGAAGCCGATGATCCCAACCTTGGCTTTGTGCCCTTGTTGCACTTTAATGCCCAGCGCCATCTTAACGATGCTGTTTCGCTGGAGTTCGATGTGGATGCACTGGGCAGCCCCCAGGGCCGGGCGATCGATGCGGCCTTTGTTGCCAACTATCGTTGGAGCGATCGGGTAACGGCCAGGGCCGGTTATCGCACCCTGGAAGGGGGCGGTGAAGGCGGCGACGTCTATACCTTCGCCTGGCTGCATTACGCCCTGTTTGGCGCAACGCTGCATTGGTGATCGGCCTGCTAGTTGCGAGCAAACCACGGCTTTCTTGATCTCAGGCAAGTTATATCTCGATCAGTGGTCTAGACTGCGGGGTTGAAAAACCTCTGTCTGGAGCTTTGCATGCTGTCTGTTGTTTATTCTCTGGCATTTCTGCCCATTGTACTGGCCGGCATTCTTTTGGTCGGCTTTCACTGGCCCGCCAAGAAAGCCATGCCGGTCGTGCTGCTGGTCACCCTGGTATTGGGTGGCTGGGTCTGGCAGATGAGCCTGATGCGGATGACAGCCTCTATGCTGCAAGGGCTGATTCTTACAGCGGGTATTCTCTGGATTATTTTTGGCGCCCTGCTGTTGTTGAACACTCTGAAAGCCAGTGGTGCGCTGTCGGCCATTCGTGCCGGGTTTTCCGACATCAGCCCGGACCGGCGGGTGCAGGTGATTCTGGTGGCCTGGATGTTTGGCTGCTTTCTGGAAGGGGCATCCGGGTTTGGTACCACAGCCGCCATTGCCGCGCCGTTGATGGTAGCGCTCGGTTTCCCGGCCATGGCCGCGGTGGTGATGGGCATGATGGTTCAGTCGACGCCAGTATCGTTCGGGGCAGTGGGTACACCCATTGTGGTGGGCGTAACCGGGGGGCTGGATCGCATCGCCATTACCGAATTGCTGGTTGCCGATGGCAGCAGCTGGAGCGAATTTTACCGGCTGATGACCTCTGAAATCGCCATCACCCACGGCATTACCGGCACACTGATGCCGTTTCTGATGTGCCTGATGCTGACGCGGTTTTTCGGCGAGAAAAAACAATGGCGCGAAGGCTTTGCCATGTTTCCCTTTGCGCTGTTTGCCGGCCTTGCATTCACCATTCCCTACATGGCGGCGGGCATTCTGCTCGGCCCTGAATTCCCCTCAATGCTGGGTGCGCTGATCGGCCTGATGATTGTCGTGCCGGTGGCCAAGCGTGGCTGGTTACTGCCAAAAGCGCCCTGGGATTTCTCTGCCAAGCAGCAGTGGCCCGAAGCCTGGAATGGCAGCGTTAACATTCCATTGGATGACACTCCACCCGAGCAGCGCATGCCGCTGCTGCGGGCCTGGGCGCCCTACGCCTTGCTGGCGATATTGCTGGTGCTGACCCGGGCCATTCCCGTTCTGAAACGTTTCGTGGAAACCTTTCTCGCCTTCGGCTGGACCGATATTTTGGGCGAGGGCGGCATCAGTGGCAGTCTGCAGCCCCTGTATTTGCCAGGCGGTATCATGGTGGTCGTGGTTGCGCTCACAATGTTACTTCAGCGCGTGGGAATGCGTTCGCTGGGCCATGCGGCCAGCGAGAGCACCAAAACCCTGATCAGCGCTGGCTTTGTGCTGGTATTCACCATTCCCATGGTGCGAATCCTAATCAACTCTGGCGTGAACGCGGCCGACTTGCCTTCGATGCCACGTGCTATGGCGCAGCTGGTGTCAAACGGCGTCGGGGTGGTGTACCCGATGTTTGCATCAACCGTTGGTGCGTTGGGTGCCTTTATTGCTGGCTCCAACACGTTGTCTAATTTGATGTTGTCTGATTTTCAGTTTAACACCGCTCAACTGCTGGGCGTTTCAACCGCGATGCTGGTGTCCGCCCAGGCGGTGGGTGCGGCTGCCGGCAATATGATCGCCATTCACAATATAGTGGCGGCCTCGGCGACGGTTGGTTTAATGGGCCGCGAGGGCACGATACTGCGCATGACCATTATTCCGACGCTGTATTACCTGGCGTTTGCCGGTGTGATTACCCTGATTGCTGTGTATGTACTTGAGGTGGGTGATCCGGTGATGAGTGCGATGATGGGTCGGTAAGCTGGTCTCGTTGTGCAGCGGGCCCATCCAGTGGTTGGGTCTGGCAGTTATTTTCATAAAGTTACAAATAAAGGGTTGCCGGTCTTATAATGTTATCGTTATCATTTTAGCAGATGGACAAGTGGTCTTTTTTTTAAGCAGAAAATGTTAACGATAACATTTCCTGGATGGCAGCTCTCGACTGTGGGACTTAATTTGGGTGTTGACCCCGAGACCGCCTTAGGAAGTACCGCAAAGGATACCCCTATTAACCGTTAACAGGAGTGCGCGATGTAGAAAGAAGCGTTCAACGTCCCCTTGGGATAACAACAACAATGAAACCCAGTTGCCCGGTACCAGGTACCCGTTTGACGGCATCTCTAAAGCAAGTCGCACACCCCAATGTGCCGTGAGCTTATTACAGATGCACTCCCAGGTTTTAGACACTGACTTACAGCGTCGAAACAGGGGCCCAGGTTGATTCAATACAAACCTCAAGCGGTGGCTGTCCCAGGCAGATACGAAAATTGACTGATGATCGGAGTGTCGGTTATGAAAACCACAGCAATAAAAATAATATCAACAGCAGCGCTTGCCGCTGTCTTGGTTACCAGCGCAGCCCAGGTTCATGCAGAACAGATTGTTGCGTTTCTAATGCCTGATCAGGCCTCCACCCGGTATGAACAGCACGATCTGCCCGGTTTTAAAGCCGAAATGGCGCGTCTATGCAGTGACTGCGAAGTTATCTATCAAAATGCCAATGCGGATGTGTCGTTGCAGCAACAGCAATTCAATTCAGTGATCGCCCAGGGTGCCGAAGTAATTGTTCTGGACCCGGTCGATTCCAGTGCAGCCGCTTCTATGGTCAATATTGCACAAAGTCAGGGTATCAAGGTCATCGCCTACGATCGCCCAATTCCAGATCGCCAGGCCGATTATTATGTTTCTTTTGATAACCACGGCATTGGAAAAGCCATTGCCGATAGCCTGGTTCAACATCTGGAACGCATGGGCGTTCCAAAGTCGCAAGGCGGAATACTTCAAATTAACGGGTCACCCACTGACGCGGCGGCGGGTCTGATTCGGGACGGTATTGATGAAGGGCTCGACAGCAGTGGCTATACCACCCTGTCTGAATATGACACGCCGGATTGGGCACCCCCGCGCGCGCAAAGCTGGGCCAGCGGACAAATCGCCCGCTTTGGCGACGACATCATTGGCGTTGTTGCCGCTAATGATGGTACGGGCGGCGGCGCGATCGCGGCTTTTAAAGCAGCCGGTGTTGATCCTGTTCCACCTGTGACCGGGAATGACGCCACCCAGGCGGCGTTGCAACTGATCATCGCCGGAGACCAGTACAACACCATTTCCAAACCAGCGGAAATTGTCGCGACAGCGGCCGCCAAAGTCGCTTACCAGATGTTGAATGGTGAGCAGCCAGTTGCCAAAACCACACTCTATGATACGCCGTCTGAACTGTTCGTTCCTGAAGTTGTTACCCGGGAAAACATCAAGGCCGTTGTGTTCGATACGGGCATTGCCGATGCCAGTGAAATCTGTGTGGGACGCTATGCCGCCGGCTGTGCCGAGCTGGGTATTCAGTGACATCCGGGCCGCCGTTGGTTTGTAAGCGGCGGCCATTTATCGGTTCCAGGAGTGTATTTATGGTAACTCAGGAAGCCAGCCCATTGGCTGCCAGACAGCCACTGCTCAGCTTGCGCAAAGTGTCCAAACATTTTGGTGCGGTTGCTGCGTTGACCGAGATCGACCTGGATGTCTATCCCGGTGAAGTCGTAGCGCTGGTGGGTGATAACGGCGCGGGCAAGTCAACCTTGGTGAAAACCATTGCAGGTGCGCATCGACCCAGTGCCGGAGACATACTCTTTGCGGGTCAACCCGTTGAAATGAACGGACCCAGTGATGCACTTGAACTTGGCATAGCCACCGTTTTTCAGGATCTCGCCTTGTGCGAGAACCTGGACGTGGTCGCCAATATCTTCCTTGGTCAGGAACTGTCCCCCTTTCATTTAAATGAAATTGATATGGAAGTGACTGCCTGGACGCTGTTGAACGAACTGGCCGCCAGGATTCCCAACGTACGGGATGTTGTTGCGTCTTTGTCAGGTGGTCAGCGGCAGACCGTCGCCATTGCCCGGTCGCTGTTGTTGAACCCCAAAATCATCATGCTGGATGAGCCGACTGCTGCGCTGGGGGTTGCGCAGACAGCCGAGGTATTGAATCTGGTTGAACGACTCAAGGACAGAGGGCTTGGTGTAATCATGATCTCTCACAACATGCAGGATGTGCGGGCCGTGGCAGACCGCATTGCGGTGCTGAGACTGGGTCGAAATAACGGGGTTTTTACGGTCGATGCAACCAATGAGGAATTGATTGGAGCCATAACCGGTGCGACTGACAACGCTGTATCACGACGGGAAAAACGCCTGGCCGATACAAAGCAGGTAGCGGGGAATTCACAATGAGCAGTGTAGCCGATAAACAAACAACACCCTCCAGTTTGCTGGACCGCAGTGACGTACGTGTGACTCACGCCAGTGGTCTGGTAGAAACGGTAAACGCCTTCAAAGACCGGGTTCGCTCCGGGGATTTGGGGTCTTTGCCAGTGATAGTTGGGCTGGTGTTGATCTGGAGTATATTTACGATCATCAATCCGGTTTTTCTGTCTGCCAATAATCTGGTTAACCTGCTGTTCGATTGCTCAACCGTCGGCATCATTGCACTGGGTATTGTGTGTGTACTGATGCTTGGTGAGATTGATTTGTCTGTGGGCTCTATGAGCGGCGTAGGCTCAGCCCTGCTCGGGGTTCTGTGGGTTAAGCAAGGTTTACCAGTGCCCTTGGCAATTGGCATTAGCCTGTGTGCGGGGGCGTTGACGGGCCTTTGCTATGCCTATATGCGAACTCGCTTTGGCATGCCCAGCTTTGTATCAACGCTGGCGGGCCTGCTGGCGTTGCTCGGTTTTCAATTGTTTCTGCTCGGATCAACCGGGTCGATCAATTTGCCCTACGGATCATCCATGGTGAGTTTTGGCCAGTTACTGATCATTCCAACCTGGCTTTCCTACGTGTTGGCACTCGTGCCGGGGCTGGTGATGATGGTGATGGGCATTCGGGTGCGTCAAAAGCGCATGGCGGTTCGGTTGTCGGCAAAGAGCATGACGACTGTACTGGTAAAACCCCTGCTACTCACGGTGCTTCTGGTGGTGGTTGTTGGGTATTTGAATCAGTCGCGCGGTGTGCCCTGGATGTTTGGTGTTTTCGTGACGCTGGTGCTCGGCCTGAACTATGCCCTGACCAAAACACGCTGGGGCCGCTGCATGTTTGCCGTTGGAGGTAATGCGGAGGCGGCTCGCCGGGCTGGTATTAATGTCAAACGTATATACGTCAGTGCGTTTGTACTGTGCTCAACACTGGCGACACTGGGTGGGGTGTTTGCAGCCTCCCGTCTGGCCTCGGCGAGCCAGCAGGCCGGCACGGCTGATGTGAATCTAAACGCCATCGCAGCCGCGGTTATAGGTGGTACCAGTTTGTTTGGTGGGCGCGGTTCAGCCTGGTCTGCGTTGCTTGGGATCATCGTTATTCAATCCATTGCCAATGGGCTGACCTTGCTGAATTTACCTTCGGCGCATCGTTACATGATTACCGGAGCGGTTTTAGCCATCGCTGTGATTGTTGACAGCCTGGCTCGCCAGAGTCGTCTGTCCCACGGTAAGGCCTAGTTTAAAGGGGATATAAAACGTGAACACCGATATGCATGGCAAAGTAGTCGCGATCACTGGCGCTGCATCGGGTATTGGCCTTGCCTGTACCCGAACCCTGATCACCGCCGGTGCCGAGGTTGTACTCATTGATCGGTCTGCAACGGCTCTTGAGTCGGCTTGTGAAAGGCTGGGGCCTTCGGCCAAACCGTTGGTGATCGATCTGATGGACAACGCCAGTGTCGAAACAATGCTGGCAAAAATACTGGAACTGACCAGAGGACGTTTGGATGTGTTTCACGCCAATGCGGGTGCCTATGTTGGCGGTGTATTTGCCGAAGGGGACCCGGATGAATGGGATAGAGTGCTGAACCTGAACATCAATGCGGTGTTTCGCTCGGTGCATGCGGTTTTACCCCATCTGATCGCGCAGAAACGTGGGGACATTATGATAACCAGTTCCATTGCCGGTTTGGTACCGGTGGTCTGGGAACCGATATACACGGCCTCGAAGCATGCCATTCAGGCGTTTGTACATACGCTAAGACGGCAATTGATTCCGCATCAGGTTCGCGTGGGGGCGGTGGCGCCTGGGCCAGTTGTGACGGCTTTGCTCGATAGCTGGCCGCAGGCGAAACTGGACGAAGCACTGGCCAATGGCAGTTTGATGCAACCGGGCGAAGTCGCCGATGCGGTTCTGTATATGCTGAGCCGACCGGCTAACATAACCATTCGGGATCTCATAATTTTGCCAACCAGCGTTGAGCTTTAGTAGGTGTGCCTGTGAACAAGGTTGAGAAACAGTACGTTGTGGGTGTCGATGTTGGAACTGGCAGTGCACGTGCGGGTGTCTTTGACTTGCTAGGGAACTTGATGGGAACCGCGAAACGGGAGATCACGGTATTCAGCGACCGGAATGCCCGGTACGAGCAGTCTTCAGCAGAAATTTGGGCGTCGGTATGTCATGCAGTACGCAGCGCTGTTGAACAGTCGGGCATTGATGCCCGGTTGATCATTGGCCTGTCGTTTGATGCCACCTGTTCAATGGTGGTTATCGGGCCGGATGGTGAGGGGTTGCCGGTCGGTGAACATAACCAGCCGAGTCGGGACGTCATCGTCTGGATGGATCAGCGCGCTACGGGCCAGGCGGAGCGCATCAACGACAGTGGCCATTCCGTGCTTGAGTATGTTGGCAGCCGCATATCACCTGAAATGCAGACGCCCAAGCTTCTATGGTTAAAGGAAAACCTGACCGAAACCTACAACCGGGCTTCTCATTTTTTCGATCTGACAGACTTCCTTACCTGGAAGGCCAGCGGTTCTTTAGCCAGATCCGTTTGTACAACGGTTTGCAAGTGGACGTATCTCGCTCATGAGCAACGATGGGATGCATCCTACTTTGAACACATAGGGTTGGATGATCTGGCTGATCAGGGTTTCCGTCGCATCGGCATTGATGTGGTGGCGCCGGGGACGCCGCTCGGTGCCGGTCTGACTGAAGAGGCGGCCGGGCAATTGAATTTGCCGGCGAGTATTGCTGTGGGTGCTGGCATGATAGATGCCCATGCCGGTGGCATTGGGACCGTTGGTGCCGCGAATGCCGATGGTAAGATAAACCCACTTGGCAGTCTGGCCTATGTGTTTGGCACCTCCGCCTGCACGCTGATGTCCTCGAAGAAAAAAATTACGGTGCCTGGTGTCTGGGGGCCTTATTACGCTGCAATGCTGTCGGATGTCTGGTTGAATGAAGCCGGGCAGTCAGCGGCGGGTGCGGCCATCGATCATCTGGTGACTCTGCACCCGGCCTATCCGGAGGTGCAGCAGCAGGCGGCAACGGGAGGGTTATCGCCGGTTGCCTGGTTGTCTTCCCGGGTGAAATCTCAGGTGGCTGAACTCAGTGACGCGGTTGATCTGGCTCGATCTCTCCACGTGGTACCGGAGTTTTTGGGCAACCGGGCACCCTTTGCGGACCCTGGAGCGCGCGGGTGCGTTGTAGGGCTGACGATGGATTCATCGATTGACAGCCTTATGGCACTGTATGTCGCGGGTCTCTGTGGACTGGCCTATGGGTTACGCCAGATCATCGATGCCCAGTCGGCGCAGGGTATTGTAACGGACCGGATCGTGATCAGTGGTGGCGCCGGACAGGACCCGCTGGTGCGCCAGATACTGGCCGATGCTACTCAACTCGATGTGTTGGCACCACAATGTGATGAACCTGTGCTGCTGGGCAGTGCCATACTGGCCGCATTGGCTGCCGGGGCCTACCCGACCTTGACCGATGCGATGCAGGCCATGTCTGCGTTTGGCGAGCGGTATACGCCAGCCACCGGACAGACAGCTCAGTCGCATGCACACCGGTACAAAGCTTTTGCCCGGTTGCAGGCAGTGGCAAGAGAGTTGCGATTGCAAGACCAGGTTGCTGAGCGCGTGTAGCGGGAATTTGAATTCAAGGCAGGGCTTTTTGCCAGAGTAGATCGTTAGTCTGTAATGGTGTGGTGAACTCCATCATCGAACAACCCGTTGACCACGATGCACTCTGGTTCTTTTTTATCCGATATCATTCTGTCGCACAGTAGTGAAAACGCCCGGTGTCCGACCTCTTTGGCATCGTGCCGGACGGTCGGGATGTTAACGTGGAAAATATCGGCATAGGGCAGTTTGTCGATGCCTGCGATGAGAATACCAGCGTCGTCCAGCCCAAGGTCGTTCAGTGCTTTTAAAGCCCCCAGAGTCATTAACTGGTTGAAGCCAACAATGGCATCAGGCTTGTTTCCCGATTGCAAATGATCAAGCGTTAACTGGTAGGCCGGCTCAAAGGTGTAGTCGCCAAAACAACACTGAATCACCGTGTCGCTGGAGGTGTTCCGGAACACCTCGGCAAACCCCCGGTACCGTTCTTTGCTGATATTTGAAGCCTCTGGGCCCGACAATACCATGATATTGTCTGACTGCGACCGGACAATATACTCGCCGAGGATCTGACCGCTTCTGAAGTTATCCAGAACAACCTGGCTGAAAGGGCTGTCTTTAAACGTTCGGTCAACCAGTACGGTTGGAACATGGCTGGCATTAAGGCGTTTAATGTACCCGGGTGCGTAGCTGTCGTCGTCCGATATCGGGGATAGAATGATACCTGCTACATCGTAACTCAGCAGGGTTTGGATGGCGCGATCTTCCAAGTCTGCCTGACCGTCGGTATCGAACAACATGATTGAGAAGTTGTTCTCTTTGGCTTTGCGCGAAATGGCCTTGATCATCTCGCCGTAGAAAGGGTTGTCAATACTGGCGGTTACGATCCCGATGATGTGGCTGGTTTGTTGCTTCAAGCTCTGGGCGAAGGCATTGGGAACGTAGTTCAGCTCTTCAGCGACGGCCAGAATTTTCTTTAAGGTATCCGGCTTCACTTTCTCAGGTTTGCTCAGAGCGCGGGAAACCGTGATATTGGTCATGTTGACCCGTTTTGCGATGTCACTAATGGTAACGCGGTTTTTTTTGGCCATGGTGAAGTCAGTGAGCCCCGAACGCTATGGTAGTTTGCCTGAATGAACGGTCACAGCGGATGATAACGTCAACATCCCGAGCAATGGAAGCTTGGTCAAAGCCTGACCCCGTTATTCAGGGCCAGGGCTTGTACATGACTAGACGATAAAAACAGAAATCACATCTGAGACTGGAGGTAATTCGGCAGGCCGATCATTTTGATCAGGCGCAGTTGCTGTTCCAGGTAGTAGGCGTGGTCCATCTCGGTGTCGTCGAGCAGCGGTTCCAGCATATCCCGGGTGCCGTAGTCCTGTTCTTTTTCGCACAGGGCGATGGTGTCCTTGAGCATTTTTTGCACGGCGTATTCGATGTCCAGATCGCTTTGCAACATAGAAGGCACGTCGGAACCGATGTTGATTGGCTCGCGGTCTTTCATGTTGGGCGTGCCTTCCAGAAACAGAATACGTTCAATCAGTTTGGTGGCGTGGCCTTTTTCGTCGTCAAACTCGTGGCTGATGCGTTCGTAGAGTTTGTTCAGGCCCCAGTCGCGGTACATTTCTGAATGCAGAAAATACTGATCCATCGCCGAGAGTTCGTTGGCGAGCAGGGCATTCAGAGCCTTGATGATGGTTGGATTGCCTTTCATGGTCAGTCCTCATCCGACAGGTTGGCTTGAAGGTAGTTCGGTAGCGTCACGTTGGCGATCTGGTAGTGCTGGGTTTCGAGCCAGTCGAGGTAATCTTCCTCGTATTCCAGCAATTCGACCAGCATGTCGCGGCTGACGTAATCCTGCTGCGTTTCGCACAGGGCGATGGTGTCTTTGAGCTGGCTGATCTGTTCCAGCTGGAAATCGGCATCCAGCTTCAGCATCTCTTCAGTGTGCTCACCGACCATCAGCCGGTTCAGCTTTTGCAGGTTGGGCAGGCCTTCCAGAAACAGAATGCGCTCGATCAGCTCATCGGCCTGTTTCATATCCTTGATGGATTTCTTGTAGCTGTGCTCGTTCAGCCGCTCCAGCCCCCAGTTGCGGTACATCCGCGCGTGAAGAAAGTAACGGTTGATGGACGTCAGTTCGGTGGTCAGCACCTTGTTCAGTGCGTCGATCACCTGGCGGTCACCCTGCATTGGTAAACTCCTGAAACGCTGTATCAAAATAGGTGCCAGGGAGTATAGCTGACTGACCGGTGATGTGGGAAAAAACGCTACTGGCTCGGGTCGATCCGGTTCTGAATGGAGTTGTTGTTGCGGTACCAGCCGGCAATACTGAACCGTGTGCGTTCGGCCGCCAGAACTTCGTGCGGGAACTCTTCGCTCAGGAAGATGACCATGCTGCCCAGGGTTGGCAGTAAGCGGCTGATGAGCTGGTTTTGCTCATTGTAGAGCAACAGCTCACCGCCCTGGTTGTCTTGCCAGTCCGGGTTCAGGTAGGTCACCGTCGTCAGCACCCTGTTGGTGCGGCCACGAAAGGCATCTACGTGTTTGCGATAGAAGGCGCCTGTGTCATAGCGGGCATAGTGGCATTCATAGTCCCACAGGCCGAGCATCAGGCGTTTGTTGAGTTCGAGTCGCAATTCGTCGGCTGCCGCCAGATACTGGCGCTGAGCGGGCGTTTCCCCGGTTAGCCAATGGGTGCTGTCGCGACGAACCAGATCGTTGGTGTGGTTGTCCTGCTTGCGGCCTATGCCGGCCTGGTCCCACTGGTCGGGCTGGTGCTGGTGGATGTCCTGCAACAGGTCCAGGGCCAGCCGGTCGCTGATCCCATTGGGCAGGTGCACCCAGCCGTGCTGGCGCAAGCCATCGGCAATGAGGTCGTAATCCCACAGGGGGGTCAGCAAGGCGGTTGTGTTCAAGGCCGGGCATCCAAAAAGGGTGCGCTATAGTACGAAAACTGACCGCCGGGTAAAGCGTTTTTACGCTGTTTTTCTAAGCCGCCGTTTCTTCCCTGAACAACGCCTCAATCTGCTGCTCATACTGCCTGGCAATGGTGCTGCGCCGCACCTTCATGGTGGCGGTTACTTCGCCGTCGTCGTGGTCGAGCTCCTTGGTCAGCAGAGTGAAGCGTTTGATCTGCTCAACCGGGGCCAACTGGGCGTTGCCCTTGTCGACTTCAGCTTGAATCAGGGCTCTTACCTGGTCGTTTTCGGCCAGGGATTTGAACGTGGTGTAGGCCAGGTTTTGGCGTTCTGCCCAGGTGGTGACGGTGTCGTAGTCGACCTGAATCAGCGCGACCAGGTATTTGCGCTGGTCGCCAATAACGATGCATTCCTTGATGAACGGGCTGGCCTTCATGGTGTTTTCAATCACGCTCGGCGAGAGGTTCTTGCCGGCGGCGTTAATGATGATGTCTTTCTTTCGGTCGACAATGGTCAGGGTACCATCGGGGTGTTCTTCGACGACGTCGCCGGTGTGCAGCCAACCGTCTTGCAGCGTCTCGGCCGTGGCTTTGTCGTTTTTGTAATAGCCCTTGAAGATGATGGGGCCGCGCAGCAGCAGTTCGCCGTCTTCACCTACGCGGGATTCCACACCGGTGATGGCGCGGCCGATGCGGCCCTGGCAGTTCAGGTCCATCGGTTGCAGGGTGGCGGCGCCGGTGGTTTCGGTCATGCCGTAGATTTCGATCAGCGGCAAGCCCATGCCGCGGAACATGGCCAGCAGGTCGGGTGAAATCGGTGCTGCGGCGGTCATGGCGATGTTGCAGCGGGCCAGGCCCAGGTAGCTGAGCAGCGGGGCGTATAAAAAGGGACGGTACAGGGCGTAGCTCAGTTTTTCTTTACCCGTCCATTGCGATCTGGGTTTGGCACCGCGTAGTTGGGCGGATTTCAGTGCCTTATGCAGCAGCCAACGGCGCATTGGGCCGGTGCGGTCGCCGAGTACAGTCAGTTCAGATTGCATTTTCTCCCAGATTCGGGGCACACCGAAGAACATCTGGGGGGATATCTCCTGCAAGTCGGTACGGATGGTGCGCAGGCTTTCGCCAAAGTTCACCACCATGCGGCGGGCCATGGCGTTCATCGTCGAAAACGCCTGTTCGGCCACATGGCACAGCGGCAGGTAAGACAGAATGTTCTGGTGGGTCTGGGAGGGCACGGCATCCCACAGCAAGGCCATTTGCGACCAGATATTCCGGAACGAAATCATCGCGGCCTTGGGCAGGCCTGTGGAACCAGAAGTGAACACGATCAGGGCGGTGTCGTCTGGCTCCTGTTGCGCCAGCCGGTCTTTGACGGACTCTGGCGACTGTTTAAGCTGGGTCTTGCCGCGCTCAATCAGGGCGTCCAGCGTCATCCACAGGCTGGTGTCATAGCCATAAAGGCCTTTGGCATCGAAGACGACGATGTGCTCCAGCAGGGGCAGCTTGTCGCGAATCTCCAGCACCTTGTCGACCTGTTCCTGGTCTTCGCAAAACACCACCTTGCAGTCGGCACTGCTGAGCAAGTGGACGACTTCGTTGGCCGGGCTGGTCGGGTAGATGCCGCAGCAAACGGCGGCGGCACTGTTGATGCCCAATTGCGCGACAATCCACTCCTGGCGGTTTTCGGAAATAATGCCAACGTGGTCGCTGTGTTGAATGCCAAGGTCGATCAGCCCGGCGGCGATGGCGTGGGTCTGGTCCCGGTATTGGCGCCAGGTGGTTTCCTGCCAGATGCCCATGTCTTTCTGGCGCATGGCGACCTCATCGGGCACGGTTTGGGCGTGGCGCTCCAGCAGTTGGGTGAGGCTGATGTAGCCCTGTTCATGAAACGAACGTTCAGACATCTCGGCGGCGCTCCTCAGTTGAGCCAGCGCTTGCGGCGCTTGTAGTGCTTGATGTTTCGAAACGACTTTTTATCGTCCTGCTCGCCAACACCCAGGTAGAAGGTTTGGATGTCGGGGTTTTCGCGCAACTGCTCCACCGGCCCTTCGAGTACGACTTTGCCGTTTTCCAGAATGAAACCCCGGTGGGCAATGCGGAAGGCGGCGCTGGCGTTCTGTTCGACCAGCAGAATGCTGGCACCCTGTTCCTGGTTAACGCGGGCGATGTTGTCGAAAATTTCATCGACCATGCGTGGCGCCAAACCGAGTGAGGGTTCGTCCAGTAAAATGAGACGCGGCTGTCCGATCAGCGCGCGGCCGATAGCCAGCATTTGCTGCTCGCCGCCGGATAGCAAGCCAGCCGTCTGGTGAGCCCGCTCCTTGAGTTTCGGGAAAAACGCGTATACGGCGTCGTAATCCGGTTTTTCCTTGCGGCCGGTTAACGCGTATGAGGCCGCGATGAGGTTATCTTCCACCGTCATTTCGGCAAAAATGCGGCGGCCTTCACGAACGTGAATCAGGCCGGCGCGGGCCAGTTCATGTGGCGCAACGCGGTTGATCGGACTGTCGTTAAACAGGATCTGGCCGGCGTCGATTGAACCGTTTTCCAGCGGTAGCAGGCCGGAAGCGGCCTTGAGTACCGTGGTTTTTCCGGCGCCGTTGGCACCCAGCAAGGCGACGACTTCGCCCGGTTCGACCGACAAGGTCAGGCCCTTCAGCACCTGAATGGCGTGGTGGTAGGCCACTTCAATGTTTTCAATGCTTAGCATGTGTCTATCCGGATTCGGAAACAGGGTCGACCCGGGTTGTCCCGGGCCGCCGTGGGGTGTCAGCTCACATTAAAAAGCTGCGCTCGTTCAGACCTGAATCCAGTCCGAAACCGGGTTGTACAACCGGCTTTCAGCGTCGTAACGGTACACCCGGCCCTGGCCGATTTTGTTATTGACCACGTTAACCGGCTCGCCGAAGAAACCGCCGCTGTCCCAGTTGCGAATAGCGCCGAGTTCGGCCATCAGGTTATCGGGCGTGACTTCTTTATCGGCTTCGATCACGCGTTCCATGCACAACTTCCACAATTCCAGGCACAACCGGCCTTCCAGTTCCCAGGCGGTCACGTAGCCAGAGAAACCCGGATTAACGGAGCGCTTGAACTCGCCCAGTTCGCGGTAAAACGGCGCATCTTCCTGATCGTAGAAGTAGCGGTAGGGCATAACGCCCTGGTAGCCATCGAGAAAGGGGCCTGCCTGCTCGGTTACCCGGTCGGCGATGATTTTTTCCATGCCCCAGAAGGTGCCCATAAATTGAGTGGTTAACCCGAACGCCCGCGCACCGCCGATCAGCTGCGGCCAAACGCCGGTCACATAGCCCTGCAAAATGGTGTACTCGGGGTTGGCCTGGGCCAGCTTGGTTACGTGGTTTTCAATGTCGGCGCCTTCGGCGCGGGTGACTTCTTCGAGCACCACCTCAATGCCGAGTTCTTCCGCTACACGACGGCCATGTTCGATGGGGTCGCGCCCGAACTCGGTATCGGAATACACGAAGGCAACGGTTTTACCGCCCTTGTCGGCGATGTCACGCAGCAGAATTTCGAACTGGTCTTCGTAGGTGGGGCCAGCCATGAACTGGTAGGGCCGGTTGGCCGGGTCAGACAAGGCCGAGGCGAATGAGGTGGAGCCCATCATCACCGCATTGTCACCGGTCAGAGTGGGGCCGACGAGTTCCATGAAGCCGGTGGAGTCACCGTAGTAAAAGTGCAGATCACCCCCAGCCTGGGCTCGCTGGAAGTTGGCCAGAGCGTTGCGCGGAATGTAGCCGGAATCTTCAACTTCAATTCGAATCGGCCGGCCGCCAATGCCACCATTGTCGTTAACCTGCTGCTCGAATTCGCTAAACGCCGGAGCAACCAGTTGCCCGGCGGTCGCAAACGGGCCCGTCATTGGCAGGGAAGCCGCCACGCGCCAGTGCGGGCTTTCGGCGCGCACGATGGAAGGAGCCATACTGGCCGCAGTGAGCGCAGCGCCGGTTTTTAATAAGGTTCTTCGATTCAGGGCCATGATAGCCTCCTTTTTTAGAGTTATGAGCTTCGAGCTTCGAGTAGCGAGGTTTAAGCTAACAGCTCGTAGCTCATAGCTCGCAGCTTTCTCTTCCTACTTCGCAAACGGCCAGCGCGACATAAAGCGCCAGAAGCGGTCCCAGATATTTACCAGACCCATCGGTTCGAAGATCAGAAAGCCGATGATCATGAGCCCGAACAGAATATCGCGTGTCGGGCTTACCCAGGTTTGTGAGGTCGCATCGCCACCGGTTATGGCTGCGGCAACCACTTTCAGCATCTCCGGCACCAGCAAGATCAGAATGGTTCCGAAAATCGGGCCGAGGGTGCGCCCCATGCCACCGGCAACCAGGCACACCACCAGGGTGATGGACATGTTCAGTCCAAAGTCCTCCGGCAGTATAGCCGGGAAAAAGTAAGCCCACAGGCTACCGGCGGCACCGCAATAAGCGGCTGAAATGGCAAAGCTTTTGAGTTTGTAGCTGAACAGGGCGATACCGAGAATCTCGGCTGAATAGTCTTTGTCCCGAATCGCAATAAGAGCGCGACCAAAGCGGGTGCGAAACAGGTTCTGGGCGAACAGCAGCATCAGCACCATCACCGGCATAATGAAAAAGTACTTGGCCTGCTGGGACACCAGTTCGATGCCAAAGAAAACAGCGTTGGGTGTTTCGGTACCGCGCACTCCGCCAGTCCATTCGGCCAGCCAATCCTGTTCGATCAGGAACAGAATGATGAAGTTGGCCGACAGGGTGGCCACCGCCAGGTAAAGCCCCTTAACGCGCAGCGACGGCAGGCCGAACAACACTCCAAAGGCGGCAGCAACCACCGTTGAAATAACCAGCGTAATCAGTGGGAAAGTGAGCGGCCACTCATGGTGGATGGCCACGGTGGTGTAGGCACCTACGGCAAAGAAAGCCCCATGGCCGAGCGACATCAGGCCGGTATAGCCAATCAGCACATTCAAACCAGTAACCGCAACAATGAAGATGCCAATCTGCCCGGCCAGCAGCAGTGCATAGTTGCTGGCCATAAACGGGAAGATCGCCAAGCCAATTAAAGCGGCTACCAACCCCCAGCGTTTCGGCCAGTTCGACCAGATGCCCTCATCGGCACTGTAATCCGTCTTAAAGTGTCCGGTGATCATGGCGTTATCCTGTGGTCAGTCTGGTTTAGCATTCGATTCGGAGTTTGGGTCGGCTGGGAGGTATTGGTTCGCGCCGGATACCGGGTGTACTTCTGTGGGGTCGGCGTAGATCCGTCCATGGAGCCTAGGCCGCAGCATCCCTGCTGCGGACTACCCCACAGAAGCACCCCCGGCACCCGGCGCTTGCTATGGCGGCGAACTCCTGAGCATGGAGATGAGGTTAGCGTTTTAGTGGTGGCGGTCATATTCGCTCGATCTCCTCCTGGCCCATAAAGCCATGGGGTCGAATCAGAATGACCACCAGCACTGCGACGTAAGGGACTATTTCAGCCACGCCACCGCCCAGTTTCCATTGCGCCATTGAGCTGAGAATGCCAACCAGCATGGAGGCGATCAGCACGCCGGCAAAGGAATCCAGCCCGCCCATCAGCACCACGGCCAATACCGACAGACCAAACAGGCCAATGGCCGGTGACAGGCCATTACGACTGGCCAGAATGGCCCCGGCGACAGCTCCGGTTGTGGAAGCCACCAGCCAGGCGGTGGAGAACACACGAGGTACATTAATCCCCATGGCATAGGCGGTACTTTGATCTTCGGCCGTGGCGCGAATGGCCACGCCAGAGCGGGTATAGCGCAGCACTAGCATCAGGCTCGCGAACAGGAGCAGGGCAACCACCAAATTGACCAGCGAGCCGCTGAACAGAAAGAGGTTCTGATCAAACAGCTCGAACCGGATTGGGAAATTGGGACCCAGCGCCGGGACCTGCTCGGCTTCTGCCGTCCAGATCAGGCCGGCGCTGCCTTCCAGCACCCAGATAAGCCCCACGGTCGACAGGATCATCGCAAAGGCCGATTGCCCCAGCAGCGGCCGCATCACCAGGCGCTCAATGATCAGCGCCAAAACCGCATTGGCAGCCAGGGCACCAATCAGCCCCAGCAGAATGCGCGGCAGGTCACTGACCCAACTGGCAATGGCGGCCTTGGGCGAGAACATGGCGGCATCACCCGCGTAAGCCTGCAACCAGGCCGGGTCCCAGCTGCGGATCCAGTCGGGCATAAAGGCAGCCTCAGACAGCACCACCGAAAAGGTGAAATAGAAGTAGGCACCAAAGAGAATAAGGTGACCGTGGGCAAAATTAACGACCTTGGTGGCCTTGAAAACCGCCACAATGCCCAGGGCAATCAACGCCAGCACGCTGCCTGAGATCACCCCGTTGATCATGTATTGAATGAACTGACCCATCAGGCTGGCTCCTCTGTGGCGGTGGCTTCAGTGGTCGCACTGGTGCCGAGATAGGCTTCAATAACCGCCGGGTTGGCCTGAACCTGATCCGGTGTGCCCAAGGCGATCTGTCGGCCAAAATTGAGCACCACCACCTGATTTGAAATATCCATCACCATGCCCATATCGTGCTCGACCAGCAGAATGGTGGTGCCCCAGCGGGCCTGAATATCGAGAATAAAACGGGCCATGTCTTCGGTTTCTTCCCGGTTCATGCCCGCGACGGGTTCGTCGAGCAGCAGTACTTTTGGCTGCATCGCCAGGGCGCGGCCCAGTTCGACTCGCTTTTGCAAACCATAGGGCAGGGCGGCGACGGGGGCTTTGCGAATGTGGTCCAGCTCCAGGAAGTCGATCACATCCCGCTCGATCTCGGCACGCAGCCGGGCTTCCTCGCGCCGGGCTTCGCCGTAAAAAAAGCCAGCCGACCAAAAGCCTGTGCTCAGCCGGGTGTGGCCGCCGAGCTTGATGTTCTCCAGCACCGACATCCCCCGAAACAGGGCAATGTTCTGGAAGGTACGGGCGATCCCGAGTTCAGCGCGTTTGTCGGCCCGCAAGTGGGTGATGTCCTGCTCATCGAACAGAATGCGACCCTGTTGCGGCTTATAGAAGCCGGAGATGATGTTGAACAGACTGGTCTTACCGGCGCCATTGGGGCCAATAATGGCGGTAATCTCACCGGACGCGGCGGTAAAGGACACATCGTCCAGCGCCTTGATTCCGCCGAAGGCCAGGCTGGCCTGGGTAACACTGAGCACAGTCAGACCCTCCCGGCCAGGCGAGGGGGTGTAAGAGATAGCATGGCAGCGACTCCAGAGGGGTTCAGGTAAGCCCTGACCACTCGGTTATTGTTGTTGTTCGTCCTACGTTATAACTAGTCCAACCTGAGTGTTTTGTAAACGAAAGGTGGCAATTTGTTATTTTTTTGCATCAATAGAGCGACTGACATCGGATCCGTGATTCGGTGTCAAGGAGGGTGGCCGGGGCTTGCGGGCTTTTTAGTGGGCAATAGTTGACTGTTTTACTCAGGTATTTATAATTCGCGCCCATAGAGCCTTGCCTGCGTCTTGGGCGGGGGCTCGACTTCATTCATTGATAGACACTTCCGGCTACTCGGGGGATCACCCGCATGAGACTGACGACTAAAGGCCGCTATGCGGTAACGGCGATGCTGGATCTGGCGCTGAACCAGGAGACAGGCCCAATCAGTTTGTCCGACATATCTGACCGGCAGGGCATTTCGTTGTCTTACCTTGAGCAGCTGTTTGCCAAACTGCGCCGTCATTCTCTGGTGACCTCAGTGCGCGGGCCGGGCGGTGGGTACCAGCTCGGCCGGCCGAGTGAACTGATCAGTGTGGCCGATGTGGTGGATGCCGTCAGTGAGTCGCTCGATGCGACCAAATGCCAGGGCAAAACCGGCTGCCAGCAAGGCGAGGTCTGCCTGACACACCACCTCTGGCAGGACCTGAGCCAGCAAATCCATGATTTTCTGCACGGTATTTCCCTGGCCGATCTGGTCGGGCGGCGTGATATTCAGGCCGTTAGTCAGCGCCAGAATCAATATTTGAAAACCGGGCGCACCGACGCCCCGAATGAAGCCACTATTTTGGCCAGTCAGTTATGAGCATGCAACCGATCTACTTTGATTACGCCGCCACCACGCCGGTCGACGAGCGCGTTGCCGAAAAGATGATGGCGCACCTGACCCGCGATGGCATTTTTGGCAACCCGGCCTCGCGCTCGCACCTGCTCGGGTGGCAAGCCGAAGAAGCGGTGGAAGACGCCCGTAATGAGGTCGCCGACTTGCTGGGGGCCGATAGCCGCGAAATCGTCTGGACCAGCGGCGCTACCGAGAGTAATAACCTGGCGATCAAAGGTGTTGCCGAACAGTTCGCGCCGCAAGACTGCCACATTGTGGTGGCTGCAACAGAACACAAAGCCGTGCTTGATCCGGCGCGGTACCTGGAGCAAAAAGGCTATGGCCTGACGGTGCTCCTGCCGGACGCCGATGGCGTTATTTCAGCGGAAACTGTCGCTCAGGCGCTGCAGCCCAATACCCGTTTGGTTAGCATTATGGCCGCCAATAACGAGACCGGTGTGCTGAACCCGGTCGCCGGTATTGGCCAGGTGTGTGCCGACCATAACGTCTGGTTTCATGTCGATGCGGCCCAGGCCGTTGGCAAGATTCCGGTGAGCGTCGATGACTGGCAAGCCACCCTGGTGTCGGTCTCGGCCCACAAGTTCTATGGCCCCAAGGGCGTTGGCGCCCTCTATGTACGGCGTCGTTCCAGCCTGAAGCTGTTACCCCAGATTCACGGCGGCGGCCACGAACGGGGCATGCGCTCCGGTACCCTGGCGACGCATCAGTTGGTGGGGATTGGTACCGCAGCCAGCCTGGTGTCCGAGCACCTGGCAGAGGAAGGCCAGCGTATTGCGAAGTTGCGCGATGAACTCTGGCAGGGCATTGCCGACCTTGGCGATATTCACGTCAACGGCGGCCAGGCGCCGCGTACGCCGGGCCATCTGAACGTTCATTTTGGCGGCATCGACGGCGAATCGCTGATGATGGCGTTGCGCGACATTGCGGTATCTACCGGCTCCGCCTGTACGTCCGCCAGCGTTGAGCCTTCGTACGTATTAAAAGCCATGGGCCTGAGTGATCAGGCCGCACACGGTTCCTTGCGCTTTAGCCTGGGCCGTTTCACCACCCGTGAAGAGGTGGACCAAGCCATACACCGTATTAGGGACGCCGTAACGGCCTTGCGCACGCAAGCCAAAACGGCGACCACCTGACCTTCGCAGGGGAATACCATGAGTGAGAACATAGACCAGTATTTGAAGTCGGAATACTCGGCCGGTTGGATAACCGATATCGAGTCGCTGACCATTCCGCCCGGTTTGAATGAGGACGTGATTCGTCTGATCTCAGCCAAGAAGCAGGAGCCCGAATGGATGCTCGAGTGGCGTCTGAAGGCGTACCGTGCCTGGCTGGAAATGAAAGAGCCGGAGTGGGCTCATGTGGTTTACCCGAAGCCGGATTTCCAGGCGTTGTCTTATTATTCTTCGCCCAAGAGCATGGAAGACGGCCCCCAGTCGCTGGATGAAGTTGACCCTGAGCTGCTGCGTACCTATGAAAAGCTGGGCATTCCGGTGCACGAGCAGGAAGTGCTGGCCGGTGTTGCGGTCGACATGGTGTTCGACAGTGTTTCCGTCGGCACAACCTTTCGCCAGAAACTCAAGGACGCCGGGGTGATCTTCTGCCCGATCTCCGAAGCCGTGCATGAATACCCGGAGCTGGTTAAGAAGTATCTCGGTTCGGTTGTGCCGCAGAAAGACAATTTCTACGCGGCGCTGAACTCGGCGGTCTTCTCCGATGGCTCCTTCGTCTACATTCCGAAAGGCGTGCGTTGCCCAATGGAATTGTCGACCTATTTCCGCATTAACGAAGCCAAGACCGGTCAGTTTGAACGCACCCTGATCATTGCCGATGAAGGCAGCCAGGTCAGTTATCTCGAAGGCTGCACCGCGCCGATGCGCGATGAAAACCAATTGCACGCGGCGGTGGTTGAGCTGGTTGCGCTGGACGATGCCGACATTAAATACTCGACCGTGCAGAACTGGTATCCCGGTGATGCGCAAGGTAAAGGCGGGATCTATAACTTTGTGACCAAGCGTGGCATTGCCCACAACCGGTCGAAAATTTCCTGGACGCAGGTAGAAACCGGTTCGGCAGTTACCTGGAAATACCCGTCTTGCATCCTGAAAGGGGATGACAGCATCGGTGAGTTTTATTCTGTCGCGCTGACCAGCAATTACCAGCAGGCCGATACCGGCACCAAGATGATCCACCTGGGCAAGAACACGCGCTCGACCATAATTGCCAAGGGCATCAGCGCCAAGCAGAGCTCTAACAGTTATCGCGGCCTGGTGAAGATGAACCCGGGCGCTGAAGGTGCACGCAACTACACCCAGTGCGACTCCTTGCTGATTGGTGACAAGTGCGGGGCACACACCTTCCCGTACATCGAGTCGAAAAACCCGACGGCAGTGATCGAGCACGAGGCGACCACCTCGAAAGTCAGCGACGACCAGCTGTTTCTTTGCCAGCAACGCGGCATCGATGCCGAAAAAGCGGTCTCGATGATCGTTAACGGCTTCTGCAAAGACGTGTTCCGCGAATTGCCGATGGAATTCGCCGTTGAAGCCGGCAAGTTGCTCGAAGTCAGCCTGGAAGGTGCGGTGGGGTAAGGTCCCCTGGCCGGTTTGGCCTGCTACGTACTCTCGATGAACCGAATTTGAATGAAAGAGATGGAAACATGCTGAACATTAACGATTTGCACGCCCGGGTTGAGGATACCGCCATTCTGCACGGCCTGAACCTGGAGGTTAAGCCGGGTGAGGTGCATGCCATCATGGGCCCGAACGGAGCTGGCAAAAGCACCCTGGGCAACGTATTGGCCGGTCGCCCCGGTTACGAAGTGACGGGCGGCAGTGTGACCTATAAAGGCAACGACCTGCTCGAACTGGAAGCCGAAGAACGTGCCCGTGCCGGTGTGTTTCTGGCGTTCCAGTACCCGGTTGAGATTCCTGGTGTGTCCAACATGGAATTTTTGAAAGCCAGCGTCGATGCCATTCGCACTGCACGCGGTGACGATGTGATGAGCTCGATGGATTTCATCAAGCTCGCCCGCGAGAAGTGCAAGGCCGTCGATCTGCCGCAGGATTTCCTGAAGCGCGGTGTGAACGAAGGCTTTTCCGGCGGTGAGAAAAAGCGCAACGAGTTGCTGCAAATGATGTTGCTGGAACCGAGCCTGTGCATTCTGGATGAGACCGATTCCGGCCTCGATATTGATGCACTGCAAGTGGTTGCCCGGGGCGTGAATGCGCTGCGCAGCCCGGACCGCGGCATCATCGTGGTGACTCACTATCAGCGCTTGCTCGATTACATCGTGCCGGATTACGTGCACGTGCTGGCCAAGGGCCGCATCGTGAAATCCGGTGGCCGCGAACTGGCGCTGGAGCTGGAAAAACACGGTTACAGCTGGATCGACGAGGAGGTGGCCTAAGTGTCCGACCCGATGCAGGCAGAACAGGCCCATCAGGGCTTGCAGGCACAGTCTGACTGGGGCTGGCTGAAAGACTGGCGCGCGAGCGCCTGGTCGCAATTTGCCGCCACCCCCTGGCCGACCCGCAAGACCGAAGCCTGGAAGTACACGCCGCTGAAATCCATGCTCGATACCGAGTGGTCGCTGGCGGAACAGCCCGGCACTGGCACCGGAACCGTCTTTGAAGACTGGGACCGTACGGTCATTACGCTGGTCGATGGCAAAGTGGCTGATCATGACGCCTTGCCTGAAGGCGTGACCGTTCGACTGCTGTCAAAAGCAACGCCTGAACAACGCGCACAGTTCGAAGACCGGCTAGCCAAAACCCTGGCGGGCGATCAGCTGTTCACTACCTTCAATCAGGCCTTACTGGCGGAAGCCGTATGGATCGATGTTGCGCCGGAAACCGTTCTGGAAAAACCGCTGCACATCAACCAGGTGCTGTCTTCCAGTGCCAATGGCCGTGCCGTACCGGTAAGGCTGATGCTGGATTTGGGTGCGCGCAGCCAGATGACGCTGGTGGAAACCTTTTCCAGTGAATCGGACGGGCCAGTATTTATCAACCCTGTGACCGAGATTGACGTCGGCGACAGTGCCAGATTGACGCACTATCACCTGCTGCTCGAAACCGGGGATGTTCGTCACCTGGGTTCAGTGCAAGCCGTATTGCGCGCCCACAGCCAGATGAACAGCTTTCATATGGCTTTGGGCGGCGTGCTGAAGCGCAAGGATATTGTTGTTCGACATTGCGGCAGCGGCGCGCATTTGCAGTTGAACGGTGTCTACCTGCCGAAGGGCAAAGAACACGTCGATTACCACACAACGCTTGAACACGAAGTACCGCACGGCACGTCGAATGAAGTGTTTCGCGGCATTATTGGTGATGAAGCCAAGGCAGTATTTAACGGTCGCATTCATATCCATAAAGATGCGCAGAAAACGCTGGCCGAGCTGAGCAACAAGAATTTGCTGACCAGTCACAAGGCTGAGATCAATACCAAGCCGGAACTGGAAATCTACGCTGACGACGTCAAATGCGCCCACGGTGCAACCGTCGCCCAGCTCGACAAAGGCTCGATGTTTTATTTCCTCTCGCGCGGTATCAGCCGGCAGGAAGCAGAAGTGATGATGAGCTTCGGGTTCATCAATGAGCTGCTCGAAACGCTCGATGATGAACCGGTCAAACAGCTGTTGCGGCCCATGCTGGCCTCCTTGTTTGCCAAAGAAGACGAGCTGGCGAGGCACCTGGTATGAGCTTTGATGTTGATGCCATTCGCGCCCAGTTTCCGATACTCGATCAGCAGGTGAACGGTAAGCCGCTGGTGTATCTGGATAACGGCGCCACAACGCACAAGCCGAACGCCGTGATCGACGCCATTGCCGGTTATTACCGTCACGACAACAGCAACGTTCACCGTGGTGCACACACCCTGAGTGACCGGGCCACCGCCCGGTTTGAACAGGCGCGTGAATCGGTGCGTGGCTTCATCAATGCCCGCAGCACCGATGAAGTTATCTGGACCAAGGGCACCACTGAGGCGATTAACCTGGTGGCATTCAGTTGGGGTCGCGATAACCTGAAGCAGGGCGATCGGGTGCTGGTCTCCGGCATGGAGCATCACGCCAACATCGTTCCCTGGCAGATTCTGGGCGCCCAGACCGGTGCCGAGCTGGTGCCGATCCCGGTGGACGACCGCGGGCAAATGGATATGGCCGCCTTCACCGACTTGCTTGACGAGCGCGTCAAGCTCGTATCAATCGTCCATGTATCGAATGCGCTGGGCACGGTTAACCCGGTTGAAGCCATTATTGAACAGGCTCATGCCGTTGGTGCCAAAGTGATGATCGATGGCGCGCAAGCGGTGGCTCACTGGCCGCTCGACATGCAGGCGCTGGATTGCGATTTTTACGCCTTCTCCGCCCATAAAATGTATGGCCCCATGGGCATCGGCGTGTTGTATGGCAAGCGGGAATTGCTCGATGCCATGCCGCCTTTTATGGGCGGTGGCGAAATGATCGAAACCGTGTCTTTTGAAGGCACAACGTACAACACGCTGCCGTTCAAATTTGAGCCTGGCACGCCGAACGTGGCCGGGGCCATCGGCACCGGGGCGGCGATCGAATTTATTACCAGCCTGGATCGCGATGCCGTCGCTGCACACGAAACCGATGTGCTCAACTATGCCGTCAGCCGCGCCAAAGACTACCCGGGGCTGGCGCTGGTTGGCGATGCCGATCATCGCGCCGGGGTGATGGGTTTTGTGCTCGAAGGCGCCCACCCGGCAGACCTGGGCATGTTGTTGGACCAGCAGGGCGTCGCGGTGCGTACCGGCAACCATTGCGCCATGCCGATCATGACCCGGTTCGGGTTAACCGGCACGGTGCGCGCCAGTTTTGCGCTGTACAACACCCGTGCCGATGTCGATGCGCTCTTTGCCGGGCTCGACAAGGCCAAAACCTTTTTGATGTAAGCGCTGTTGACCCCATATCGTGTCTATGACCCCCGTTGGGTTGTAGACCGACAGGCAAGCAGCCCCTTTGTGAGACAGGAGTACGACCATGAGTGTTGAATCCTTTGATCCGCGTCAGTCAGCCCAGCTGACCATGACCGCCGCCGCCGTGGAGCACAGCCGCCGCCAGATACAGGATGCCGGTGCCCAGGGCATTCGCTTGTCGATCAAGGAAAGTGGCTGTTCCGGTTACATGTACATTGTGGATCTGGTGACACAGCCGGATGAAACCGATGTGCGCCTGAGCATGGCCGATGACGTCACACTCTTTGTGCAGAAAGAGGCCCTGCCCATTGTTCAGGGTACCGAGATCGATTTCGCCAAAGACGGCATCAACCGGGTGATCAAGTTCCGTAACCCGAACGTGACCGCCGAATGCGGTTGCGGTGAAAGCTTTGTGGTCGACGACAAATCGGCCGACAGTGATCTGGCGGAGACCGCGCACTGATGGAAAAACGCATGGTGGTCACCCAGCGTGATGTTGAAGCCCGACTGGTGCCGGTGGGTACGCCCATCACCATCCCGCAGGACAGCTTTGTTACCCTGACACAGTCGCTCGGCGGAAATTACACCGTGGTGCACAACGGCAACATGGCCCGCATTGACGGTACCGACGCCGATGCCCTGGGCTTTGAACCACAGCGCCTGGAATTCGAACCCCGCGCCGATGGCGAGATCGATGAAGCCCAGGTCTGGTCGGCGATGGAAACCATCTTCGACCCGGAAATTCCGGTGAACGTGGTCGCCCTGGGGCTGATCTACAAGGTGGCGATAGAAGGCCATCACGTTATGGTCGAGATGACCCTGACGGCCCCGGGCTGTGGCATGGGCCCGGTGCTGGTCGACGATGTAAAATATCGGGTGGCCAAGGTGCCCGGTGTCGAGTCGGTGACGGTTGAGCTGGTGTTCGACCCGCCCTGGAGTCGTGACAAGATGTCCGAGGAAGCCCAGCTCGAGACCGGCCTGTTTTTTTAACAGAGGCTCCCTGGATAAACCAGCCAAAAAGCGACGCCCCACTAAAGTACTACTCCACCCATTTTCAGACAAACAGGTCAGTTATGAGCACCGAATTCGGCACTGATGTCACCAGCGACGACATCGTAGAAACCCTCTCTTTCTTCGAATCCTGGGAAGACCGATACCGCTATATCATTGACCTGGGGAAGGATTTGCCAGCGATGGACGATGCTCTGAAAACCGATGAGCGAATCGTTCGCGGTTGCCAGAGCCAGGTGTGGCTGGTCGATGACGCTGACGGCGAGCGGATCCGCTTTCAGGCCGATTCCGACGCCCATATTGTCCGGGGCTTGCTCGCCATTGTTTTAGCTGCCTACAATGGCAAGACACGTCAACAGATTCTAGACTTCGATACCGAAGCCTATTTCTCGCAGCTGGATCTGGTCAAACACCTCAGTCCAACGCGCGGTAACGGACTAAGAGCCATGGTTGCCCGGATCAAGGACATTGCTGCCCACTGACATCAGGGTAGAGCCAAACCGGCGGATTGCCTGTGCGACACAAACGTTGGATCAGTTTGGGCTTATTGTTGCTTTGGCAAGGTGCCGCCTGGTGGTCGCTGCAAACGCTGGCCATGCCCTGGTCGGTCTGGGTTGCTCTGGCGACCGGCCTCCTGTTTGGTGGTGCCATTCTGGTGCTCTGGTCGCTTCACTACCGGCGCCTCAAGCGCGCCGCCGACTACCGGGTGCTGGAAGCGCACCAGCAGCTCGAAACCGTTCGGCAGGAAGCCAACAAGGATCCGCTAACCGGCCTCAATAGCCGCCGTTACATGCGGGAACGGCTAGAGGAAGCCTTGCACGTCGCGATAGAACGCAACCATCTCTGCGCCGTGCTGATGATGGATCTCGATTTCTTCAAAGACATTAACGAAGCCCTCGGGCATCAGCTGGCCAATCAATTGCTGGAGAGCGTTGCGGTACGGCTGCGCTCTGTCGTGAAAAAGGGCGACTTGCTTGGCTACTACGGCGCAGACGAATTCATCGTGCTGTTGCCGCACATTCAGGATGGCATGGCCGCTGAACTGGTAGCGCGTCGCATTCTGGCCAGCATGTCCGAACCCTTTGCCGTCAATTCACACTCATTGGCCGTATCGGCCTCCATTGGCGTCAGCCTCGGCCCCACCGATGGCCGCGATGGCGAGACCCTGATCCGGGAGGCCGACAGCGCTCTGGCCCAAAGCAAGGCCAGCGGCCGGCGGGGTTACCAGTTCTTTACCCAGTCGATGAACATTCAGGCGGCCGAGCGGTTGCGGATCGACCAGCATCTGCGCGGGGCGCTGGAGCGGGGCGAGCTGGCACTGGTTTACCAACCCATTGTCGCCACGGAAGACCGCAGCTTGAAAGGGATGGAAGCTCTGATTCGCTGGAACAACCCGGCGCTGGGACGGGTCTCTCCGGAGGTGTTCATACCCATTGCCGAGCAGATCGGGGTGATTGGCGAAATCGGGCACTGGGTGCTGAAAGAGGCCTGCGCCCAGCTGCGCCACTGGCAGACCCAGTACGAAATTCCGATGATGATGTCGATAAACGTCTCCCCACGCCAGTTTCAGGACGGAAGCATTCTGGCCGCTGTCAAAACCGTGTTGGGCCAGATGTTGCTGAACCCCAATTCGCTGCAGCTGGAGGTGACCGAGGGGTTGCTGGTCAATGCCTCCGAGCGAGTAGTGCGCGAGCTGAATGTGCTCAAGGATGCAGGCGTACAGCTGGCGCTGGACGACTTTGGAACGGGCTATTCATCCTTGTCCTACTTGCGCCATTTGCCCTTTACCGTGCTGAAAATCGACAAGACCTTCATCAACGACATTGCCCGGCGCAGCCAGGATGAAGCCATGGTCGGCGCCATGGTGAAGATGGGGCACAGTCTGGGTATGAGCGTGGTGGCTGAGGGTGTGGAGACCGCCGCCCAAATGCACTGCCTGGAGACCCTGGGCGTCGACAGCATTCAGGGTTACTACTTCAGCCAGCCCCTGTCGCCGCGTGAATTTGAGAACCGCTTCCTGTCCCGCGGCCGCGCCACAGGCATTGCGCTGGATGCCTCGGTGTGGGACCGTCTCTGACGCTCTGGCCCCTGTTCCGGTCGATTTACAGCTACTTAACCGATCGGCCCTGACGCCCGTCGCCTCGCGGCCTGGCTCCGGCCCATGTCAAGTCGGGTAAAACCCGCCCCGGAGCCATGGTAACGGCGGCTCCAGCCACGTATAATCCGCGCCCGACTCAATTCGTACACAGTGGAGCTTTACTGAATATGGCTATTGAACGCACCTTTTCCATCGTTAAGCCCGATGCCGTTGCCAAGAACCTGATTGGCGCCATCTACAGCCGCTTCGAGGCCGCTGGCCTGAGCATCGTAGCCTCAAAAATGGTTCATTTGAGCCAGGAACAGGCTGAAGGTTTTTACGCCGAGCACAAAGAGCGTCCGTTTTTCGGTGCTCTGGTCCAGTTCATGACGTCTGGCCCGGTTATGGTTCAGGTTCTGGAAGGCGAGAACGCCATTGCCAAGAACCGCGAAATCATGGGCGCGACCAACCCGGCCGAAGCCGCTGCAGGCACCTTGCGTCACGACTACGCTGACAGCATTGACGCCAACGCCGTACACGGCTCTGACGCTCCGGCCTCGGCCGAGCGCGAAATTGCCTATTTCTTCTCGAACGATGAGATCTGCCCGCGCGGCTGAAGCATCGATGCGGGGCAGTGCTAGACTGCCCCGGCAGGCCCGATCAGGCATGCCTCCTGGCGTGCCGGGCCTGCTGTTTTGGAACGACCTACCGAATACAAAGGTGAATTCATGACTGAACAAACGGCACAGAAAGTGAACCTGCTGGGGATGGGACTGCCCGCCCTGGAGGCGTTTTTTGTCGACCGTCTCGGCGAAAAGAAATTTCGTGCGATTCAGGTTTTGAAGTGGATTCACCAGCATGGCGTCGACAATTTCGACGACATGACTGACATCAGCAAGGCCACCCGGGCCAAGCTGCACGAGTGCGCCGAAATTGTCGCGCCTGAAGTGACCTATCAGAAAGACTCGAAAGACGGCACCCGCAAATGGGTCATGAAGATGCCGGGCGGCAGTGCCATTGAAACGGTGTTCATTCCTGAAGACGACCGTGGCACACTCTGCGTTTCTTCCCAGATCGGCTGCGCGCTCGATTGCTCCTTTTGCTCAACCGGCAAACAGGGCTTTAACCGGGATTTGAGTACCGCTGAAATCATTGGCCAGGTCTGGATAGCGGTTCGATCATTCGACCAGCCTGGTGAAAAACGCCAGCGCCGGGTCACCAATGTGGTGATGATGGGCATGGGCGAACCGTTGCTGAACTTCGACAACGTGGTCGAAGCGATGGGGCTGATGATGGAAGACAACGCCTATGGCCTGTCGAAGCGCCGGGTTACGCTGAGCACCTCGGGCGTGGTGCCGGCCATTTATGAACTGGCCAAGGTCACCGATGTGGCTCTGGCGCTGTCGCTGCACGCCCCCAACGATGCCTTGCGCAATACGCTGGTGCCGGTGAACCGCAAGTACAACATCGAATCAGTGCTGGACGCCTGCAACCATTACATGAGCCGGTTCTCGGAAAAGCGTGTGGTAACCATTGAATATACGCTGATGAACGAAGTGAATGACAAACCCGAACACGCCCATGAACTGGTTGATGTTCTGCGCAACACGCCCTGCAAGATCAACCTGATTCCGTTTAACCCCTTTCCGAATTCGGGGTATGAACGCCCCAGTAACAACCGGATGCACAAGTTCCGGGATATCCTGACGGCGGCGGGCTACAACGTGACCATCCGCAAGACCCGTGGCGACGACATCGATGCGGCTTGCGGGCAGCTGGTCGGTGAAGTGACTGACAAGACCCGACGCTCCGACCGGTTTATTGAAGCGGTTCAGTTGGGTCAGACGGCTGCCGAACTGGCGGGCGCCCGTTTTCAGAGGAATGTGTTATGAAGGTGATCCGTGTTCTGGCGCTTGTTGGATTGTCGGTGTTGTTAACCGCCTGTGTGACAACCACTGAAAGCCCGTTCTCAGGTAAGCGCGACCTCGATAAAGCGGTCGAGACCTACATTCAGATTGGCTATGCCCACTTTGAAAACAACAACCTGTTCGAAGCCAAACGCTCGCTGGACCAGGCGCTCGACATCGACAGCCGGGCCTCGGGCGCTCACCTCGGCCTGGCCCGTGTGTATGAAGTAGAACGGGAAGTAGACCTGGCCGATCACCATTTCCGGCGGGCCATTCGCTACGACGGCGGCACCGAGGCGCGCTTTCAGTACGCGGTCTTCCTGTATAACGAACGCAGCTACGAAAACGCGCGCGAAGAATTCGCCGAGGTCGTCAAAGACACCTTTTACCAGCGCCGGGCATTGAGTTTCGAATACCTGGCATTGAGTGCGCGCCGTGTAGACCGAGTCGACGAAGCCATTGCTGCCTATGAGCGGGCCATTGTCCTCGACCGGTTGCTGGTAAATAGCTACGTTGGCCTTGCCGATTTGCAATTTCAGCAAGAACGCATGCAGGAAGCCATGCGTGCCTATCGCGGCTACGTTTCACTGGTGCGTGCCAACCGGGCGAACCAGAGCCCCTTTACGCTCTGGCTGGGTGTCCGCATCGCTCATGCGATGAACGATGAAGACCTCTATTCATCGCTCGAACTGCAATTTCGCAACCGTTTTGCCAACAGCCCCGAATTTCGCGAATTTCAACGCTGGAAGCAAGAACAGGGTGTTTCATGAACAAGCAACACGTTAGCCCGATCAAGCGTCGGGTATCACGCAAGATTTGGGTCGGTGATGTGCCGATTGGTGGGGATGCGCCCATCGCCGTGCAGAGTATGACCAATACTGAAACCTGCGATGTGGATGCAACCGTCGGTCAGATCGAAAGTTTGCAAAATGCCGGTGCCGACCTGGTTCGGGTGTCGGTGCCCAGCATGGATGCCGCCGAAGCCTTTGGTGCCATTCGCAAACGCGTCAGCCTGCCGCTGATCGCCGATATTCATTTCGACTACAAAATTGCACTACGCGTCGCCGAATTGGGTGTCGATTGCCTGCGCATCAACCCCGGCAACATTGGCCGGGAAGACCGGGTACGGGCCGTGGTTGAAGCCGCGCGGGATCGCAACATTCCAATCCGCATTGGTGTGAATGCCGGTTCTCTTGAAAAAGACCTGCAAAAGAAATACGGCGAACCGACACCGGAAGCGCTGGTTGAATCGGCCATGCGTCACATCGACATTCTGGACCGGCTCGACTTTCAGAACTTCAAACTCAGCCTGAAAGCCTCCGATGTCTTCATGACTGTGGCCGCCTACCGGCAGATTGCGAGCCAGATTGAACAGCCGCTGCACCTGGGTATTACCGAAGCCGGCGGCCTGCGCTCGGGCACGGTGAAGTCATCGGTGGGGCTGGGCATGCTGTTGATGGACGGCATTGGCGATACGCTGCGGGTCTCACTGGCGGCGGATCCGGTCGAGGAGATCAAGGTTGGCTTTGATATTCTGAAAAGTCTGCGCTTGCGCAACAAGGGCATTAATTTTATTGCCTGCCCGAGTTGCTCGCGGCAGAACTTCGACGTGATCGGTACCATGAATGCGCTGGAGTCGCGGCTCGAAGACGTACTGACACCCCTCGATGTTGCGGTGATCGGCTGTGTGGTCAACGGCCCGGGCGAAGCCAAGGAGGCCGATCTTGGCCTTACCGGCGGCAGCCCCTCCAACCTGATCTACGTCGATGGCAAGCCGGACCACAAAGTTCAGAACGACACCCTGGTGGACCACTACGAACAATTGATCCGCCGTAAAATTGCCGAAAAAGAAGCCGAAGAAGCGCTGGTTATCGCCAAGAGCCAGTAATATGGGTCGGCGATTCCGGAACCATGGGTCTTGGGCCGACAGTATTGATTGAGGGAGAGTAAGGTTGTCCACATTACAAGCCATCCGTGGCATGAACGATATCCTGCCGGAGGCGAGTCCGGTCTGGCAGTACCTGGAAGGCCAGATCAAAACCGTTTTGGGCCAATACGGCTATCGTGAAATTCGCATGCCGGTGGTTGAACCAACGGCGCTGTTCAAGCGCGGCGTGGGCGAGCATACCGATATTGTTGAAAAGGAAATGTACACCTTTGAAGACCGCGGTGGCGACAGCCTGACCCTGCGCCCCGAAGGCACGGCGGGCTGCGTCAGGGCGGCGTTGCAGCATGGCTTGCTGCACAACCAGATTCAGCGTCTCTGGTACAGCGGTGCCATGTTTCGTTACGAGCGTCCGCAGAAAGGACGTTACCGTCAGTTTCATCAGATTGGTGCTGAAGTCTTCGGTGTCGCCACACCGGATATCGACGCCGAACTGATTCTGGTCAGCGCGCGTCTGCTGAACAACCTGGGCCTCGGCGACCATGTCACCCTGAACCTGAATACCTTGGGAAGTTCCGAAGCTCGTGGTCGCTATCGCAAAGCGCTGGTCGATTACCTGGAAACGGTGAAAGAACAACTCGACGAAGACAGCCAGAACCGGTTGTACAGCAACCCGTTGCGCATCCTGGACAGCAAGTCGGAAAGCACTCAGAAGCTGCTGGACAGCGCCCCCAAATTCGATGCCTACCTCGATGACGAATCCCGGTTGCACTTCCAGAGTTTGTGTACCCGGCTCGACGCCGCCGGCGTCCGTTATACCGTGAATCCGCGGCTGGTGCGCGGGCTCGATTATTATTCACAGACCGTGTTTGAGTGGATAACCGAAAGCCTGGGCGCTCAGGGCACCGTCTGCGGGGGCGGCCGGTACGATGGCCTGGTGCCCATGCTGGGCGGCAAACCGACGCCGGCGGCCGGTTTTGCACTGGGTGTTGAACGGCTGTTGCTGATGCTGGAGACGCTCAACAAGATACCGGCCGAGGTGTTCGAGACCGTCGATGCCTACCTGATCATGGCCGGTGATCTGGCTGAAACCCAGGGCCTGGCGCTGGCCGAAACGCTGCGCAGCGAAGTAGGCGGGTTGCGGCTGATCTCCCATTGCGGTGGTGGCAGTTTCAAGAGCCAGATGAAGAAAGCCGACAAGTCAGGCGCTCGATGGGCGCTGATTCTGGGTGAAGACGAGGCCGCAGGCAGTCAGGTGACCGTCAAATCCTTACGCGACGACGCACCGCAGCAAACCCTGGCGCAGGGGGAACTGGCGAACTGGTTGATGAATCAGTATGGTAGCCAGTCGCAACACGCGGTTACGCACGCACAATCATAAAACAGACCCTCCGGCAGATGCCGGAGAACCGGGTGCCAGGGGTTCAGGTTGAACCACCTCGCATCCGCCAGAGGAGAAAGACAGGGTGTACGATACCGAACAGGAACAGATTGAAGCGATTAAACGCTGGTGGGCAACCTACGGCAATGGCGTCATTGGTGGCATTCTGGTGGCACTGATCGCCTATTTTGGCTGGTTGTATTACAGCAACTCGGCGCAAGCAAAACAGGAAGCCGCCTCGGGCATGTACATCACCCTGATGGAACTGGTCGATGACTCCAGCAGCGATGCCGGTGAACGACTCGCCCTCGCGCAAACGCTGAAGTCTGACTTTGCAGACACCACCTACGCCGTATACGCAGCGCTGCAGGCCGCCAAAGAGCACGTTGAACAGGGTGACCTGGCCGCCGCTGAAGAAGAACTGAGCTGGGCCGTCGACAACAGCGATGCGCTACTGGAACCCGTGGTTCTGGTTCGGCTGGCGCGGGTCCAGTTCGCCCGGGATAACACCTCTGCCGCCCTTGCAACGCTCGATAGCATTGAATCCGATGGGTACGACCTGGTGATCAACGAGCTGCGTGGCGACATTCACAGCGCCGATGGTGATGCTGCGGCTGCCCGCGAAGCCTACCGTCTGGCCTATGAACAGGCCCAGCAACAAGGTGTGGAAAGCCCTTACCTGAAAATGAAGCTGGATGATCTGGCTGCAACGACGGACGACGCTTGATGCGGCTGACTGCGATACTGACACTGGTCGCCAGCCTCACGCTGGCTGCCTGTTCGTCGGGCCCCCTGAGGGAAGCGCCCACGCCGCTGCCTGAAGAACGGCCCGAAAAGGCCCGGCTGACGATCGACTGGTGGCATATCCTGGTCGACTTCTACACCGAAGTGCCGTTGAACCGGATTACACCGACGGTCACCGACCAGGGCATTCTGACGGCATCGCCACTGGGCGAAATTGTGTTGTTGAACGAGCGCGGCCGGTTCATCTGGCGCCGTCAGGTGGCCGACCAGATCGTGTCTCCGGTTGCCGCCGATGACCGCAATATGGTCGTCGTGACCGGCAATGGCGATTTGCTGATGCTCGACTGGGAAGGCGAAACGGTGTGGCGCAACCCACTCAGTGCACTGGCAACCGAAGCACCGGTATTGCTCGACGACCGTATCATAGTGCAGACCACCGACGGCCGCGTGACAGCGCTCGAGCGAAATACGGGTCGGGCCCTCTGGGCGTATCAGGACGTGGAACCGAGCCTGACAGTTACCGGCACCGCCGCGCCGGTTGTGGTGAATGACTGGGTGGTCACCGGCCTGGCTAACGGCAAGCTGGTTGCCCTGAATCTGAACGATGGCTCACCCGAGTGGGAGTATCGTCTGGCCCGCGCTTCGGGCAAAACCGATGTCAGCCGGCTGGTCGATGTTGACGGCTCCATCACCGTGGTCGATGGCTATATTCTGGCAGCGGGCTATCAGGGTGATATGCTGGTTATAGAAGCTGACTCTGGCCGAGTGGTTGCGACCAAGCCGTTTTCGACCTATCGAGCCATCGTTGCCGGTGAAGACTACTGGTATGGCGTAAACGATCAAAGCCACGTCATCGCCATGGACCCGCAAACGCTGGAACCGGTCTGGACTCAGGAGCAGTTTACTTACCGCCGCCTGACCGAAGTGGTTGAGTGGCCGGGCCAGAACGCCCTGGCCGTTGCCGACGGTGCGGGTTTCATCCATGTTCTGGATGCGCAGTCCGGTGAATGGCTGGTCTCTCAGCCGATCGACTGGACCGGCATTTACACCGCACCGGTACCTTATGGCGATCGCTTGTTGCAACAAGGCAACAGCTCGCGCATCAAGATGATGAGCTTGCGCCGGCGCGATCAGTAACTGTTTTTGGCGGAAGCCGGAAAGCCAGATTTTAATATTTCACGTTTTGGCGTTTGCGCAATACGAGCGACGGGTGCCGGTGAAGCCTCTGCGGGGTAGTCCGCAGCAAGGATGCTGCGGTCTAGGCTCCACGGACGGATTGACGCCGACCCCGTAGAGGCTTCACCGGTGGCCGTCGCGGACGATAGCCACCCGACTAACCCGAACTCCGAAACGTGACTAAAATACAAACCGCGAGCCCCGTATCGGCCTCGCGGTTTCTTGCATTTTAAAGCCTGTAGAGGCACTGGAAGACATCATGATCCCTGTAATAGCCCTGGTCGGGCGACCCAATGTGGGTAAATCGACCCTGTTTAACCGCTTTACCCGTACCCGGGATGCCCTGGTGGCCGACTGGGCGGGCCTGACGCGTGACCGTAAATACGGTGATGGCAAGTTGGGTGAGCGCCCCTTTATCGTTATTGATACCGGTGGTATCAGTGGGTTTGAGCAGGGGTTGGACGCCAAGATGGCCGAGCAGAGTCTCGCTGCCATTGAAGAGGCCGATGTTGTTCTGTTTATTACCGATGCCCAGGCTGGCGTGACCGCGGCAGATAACCATATTGCCCAGCATTTGCGCAAAACCGGCAAGAAAACCGTGCTGGTGGTGAACAAGACCGATGGTCTGGATACCGATGTGGTGCTTGGTGATTTTCACGAGCTTGGCCTGTCGACCGATCCCTTGCCGATCGCTGCAGCGCACAACCGCGGAGTGCGTTCGCTGCTGGAGCTGGCCCTCGAAGACTTCCCGGAGCCAGAGCCCATTGAAGGCGCTGAAGAAGATGAAGAAGACAATATTCGTCTGGCCATTGTCGGTCGCCCGAACGTGGGTAAATCGACGCTGATCAACCGTATTATGGGTGAAGACCGGGTCGTGGTGTATGACCAGGCCGGCACCACCATGGACAGCATCTACATTCCCTACGAGCGCGACGGTCAGGCCTATACCCTGATCGACACCGCCGGTATTCGCCGCCGGCGCAGTGTTTCCGAAGCCGTTGAAAAGTTTTCCATCGTCAAAACCCTGCAGGCCATTCAGGACGCCAACATCGTTGTGCTGGTGCTGGATGCGCGGGATGGCCTGGTCGAGCAGGACATGCACATGCTTGGCTTTGTGCTGGAATCGGGCCGTGGGCTGGTGGTCGCCATCAACAAATGGGATGGCCTCAGCGAAGACGAGAAAAAGAAGATCAAGGAAAGCATCGACCGGCGCATGCCGTTTCTGGATTGGGCCGACATGCATTTTATCTCGGCTCTGCACGGCACCAATGTTGGCCATCTCTACAAGTCAGTGGATCTGGCCTACCACTCGGCGCGGCGCAAATGGAGCACCAACCAGCTGACCACCATCATGCAAGGGGTGATTGAACTGCACCAGCCGCCGATGGTGCGCGGCCGGCGTATCAAACCCCGTTATGCGCACCAGGGTGGCTCAAACCCGCCGATTATCGTAATTCACGGTAACCAGTTGGGCGATTTGCCGGGCAGTTACAAGCGGTATCTGGAAAACGCCTTCCGCAAGGCGTTGAAAGTACGCGGTACGCCGATCCGGTTTGAATTCAAGGTGGGCGAGAACCCCTACGCCAACAAGCCTTCAGGCTTTGGTCCCAAGGGTGGACGCGGTGGCAAGCAAACGACCAAGAAAACTCAGCGCGCTCGCCGCTAGCAGTCTGGTGCTATTGGGTCTGGCGCCGGCGGCTCTGGCCGATGCGCCGGCTCAGCTGGAGCACTGCTACGAGGAGCTTGCCGTGCTCAGCGAAACCCCGCTGCGCACGCTCGACCGCTATCCCCGCTACCTGTTGCAACGCCATCAGGCCTTGCCCGGCGGAGAAACCTCTGCAGAGCTGGCCGCCTGTGAAACCCGGCTTTCAGCTCTGGTGAACGAAAACCGGCAACTGCACCCGGGGCTGCTGAACCAGCTGTGCAGCCAGTCGGAACGCGTCCCACGGGACTACGCTAGCTTGCAAACCTACCTGATGGGCATTCCCTCCCTGCAGTGCGAAAGCCGCTGGTTCGATGCACTCACCCCAAACCAGTGGCAGCAACTGCAACCGCAGCTGGCGCGCATCAACAGTCTGGAACACGATTGTGCCCGCGCGCTGGAAGCGCTGGCCCGGGGCGGGCGGTTGCGCGAGCAACTGGCTCAGACCACCGGTCGATTAATCAGCCTGTCACGCCGGGTATTTACCGCTCAGTGGCGGACTACCCTGGCTGGCTTGCCGGATGATGTTGCCGCAGCACTGGTTGAAAGAGAGCAGCAGCTCGACCAGTGTGAACGCTTGCTAACGGAACAACTGGCTGCCGCCCATGTCGAATGACACCATCGCCCTGAACCAGCAGAACACGCCGCTCGATCACCTTGAAGACGTCTGGTTGTTCGGTTATGGCTCCTTACTGTACAAGGTCGACTTTCCGTATCTGGAGTGCCAGCCTGCGAGTATTCGCGGTTGGGCGCGCCGGTTCTGGCAAGGTTCGCACGATCATCGCGGCACGCCGGAAGCGCCCGGCCGGGTGGTGACTCTGATCGAAGCGCCCAATGCGGTTTGCCACGGCCTGGCCTATCGGGTGACGCCCGATACCTTTGCGCATTTGGATGTGCGTGAGAAAAATGGCTACCTGCGCTTCTTTACGCCCATGACGTTCAGCGATGGCCAGCAGACAGAAGGCCTGGTTTACGTGGCCAGCGACACCAATGCCGCCTTTCTGGGCCCGGCCTCACTGACCGAGATGGCGCGGCAGATTGCCCACAGCCACGGTCCGTCCGGTGCCAATGCCGAGTACCTGTTAAAACTCGACGATGCCCTGGCCGAGCTTGGCGCCAGCGATACCCATGTGGCCGAACTGGCCATCCAGGTCAGGCAACTGCTCGAATAACCTGTTTATCGAATGCCGGTGAGGCCCATGCTCAGACTCAACCAGGTCGTCAAACACTTTGCCCAGCCCGATGGTGATGTCACGGTGCTCAGTGGCGCGAGTTTTCACCTGCCAGCCGGGCGCTCGGCCGCGTTACTGGGCGAAAGTGGCAGTGGCAAAAGCACTTTGCTGCATCTGGTCGCGGGGCTCGATACGCCCGATGCCGGAGAACTGGTGATCGACGGGCACAGCAGCCTGAGCATGAGCGCCGGTGACTGGAACCGGTTGCGACGCGACCGGCTAAGCCTCATTTTTCAGCAATACCATCTGGTGCCCACCCTGACGGTGCTCGATAATCTCCAACTGCAAGCCCGGCTAAGCCAGCGCCTCGACCCGGCGTTTCGCGATCATCTGATTGACCGGCTCGGCCTGGCCGACCTGACCCGGCGACTGCCGCACCAGCTCTCCGGCGGCCAGCAACAGCGGGTCGCCATCGCCCGGGCATTATTGCACCGGCCCGCCCTGGTGTTGGCGGATGAGCCCACCGGCAATCTCGATGAAGCCACCAGCGAACGGGTAATGGGTGTATTGGTTGAGCTGGTCCGTGAAACCGGCAGCAGCCTGTTGATGGTCACCCACAGTGCCCACATGGCCAGCTTTCTGGATGAACAGTGGCGCCTGCAACATGGCCAGTTGCATCAGCAACATGACCAGTACAATGGGGAGCCTGCCCTGTGACCGGGACACTGACCCGGCTGCTGCGCGTTCTTATCACCCTGCTGAGTCATCACCGCCGGCATCCGTTGCAGACCCTGTTTCTGCTTACCGGCCTGGTCACCGGGGTGGCGCTCTGGTCAGCGGTTCAGGTTATCAATGCACATGCCCGCGCCAGCTACGCCGAAGCCGATCAGGTACTGGGGGCTCAGGCCAGCCACTGGGTGCGGTCTGGCAGTGGGGAGGGGGTGTCGGTGGACGATTACGTGAACCTGCGCCGCCAGGGCTGGCGTTCGGTCTTCCCGATTCTGGAACAGCGCCTGACCACCGCCGACCAGTCGGTCATTAACCTGATCGCGACTGACTTGCTGGCGTTACCGGATGAAGAGGCCGGTACGGCGACCGGGTTACCGGCCGGTGGTTGGATGCAACTGGTTACTCCGCCCCATGAAGCCTGGTATCCGGAAACCCTGGCTCAACAGCTGGGGCTGGAAGATGGTGACCGGCTGACCCTGAATTCGGGAAAGGCATTGCCACCGGCCCGGGTATTCAGCCGCGAACAGCAGGGTCTGCGAGTCTTTATGGACATCGGTGCGGCGCTGACACTGCTCGACCGGTCTCACCTCAGTTATCTGGTCGTGGCTGAACTGCCCGGCGATGCCGCTGCCCGACTCAGCCGGGATTTGGCGGCCCTGAACCCGGATCTGAGGCTGGTCGCCAACCAGCAACGGCTTGATTTGACCGAGCTTACCCAGAGCCTGCACACCCAATTGGCGGCGATGAGTTTGCTGTCGTTTGCGGTGGGGCTCTTTATCGTCTTCAACGCCGTGCGGTTTTCGCTGTCGGCGCGTCGGCATACGCTGACAACGTTGCGGGAGCTGGGCGTAAGTCAGCGTCTGTTGCTGGGTGCAATCGCCCTGGAAACCCTGGTGATGAGCATTATCGGAACGCTCGGCGGACTGGGGCTGGGGTATGGACTAAGCCAGTTGTTACTGCCGTCGGTCGCCGCGACGCTGCAAAACCTCTACGGAGCTGTGCTGGATTATACCCTGCTGGTGCAACCGGTGACGGTGCTGCAGGCCTGGTTACTGACGTCGGCTGGCCTGGTGCTCGCACTGGCCTGGCCTTTGTGGCGACAAGCGCAACGGTCGCTGCAGGATCAGCGTGATGAGCCATCCCAGTGGCAGCAGGATCAGCGCGCCCGCCGCCGGCTGGCGCTGGGCAGCCTGGTACTGGCCTTGCTCGCGCTGGGGCTCTATTTCCAGCTTAATTCCATCGCCATGGGCTTTACCGTGCTGGCGCTGATTCTGTTTGCCGGGGCGGGCCTGCTGCCCTGGACAGTTGCTTTGATCCTGCGCGGGCTGCAACGGGCATTGCCTGCTTCTGCCTGGCGTTTGAATTGGGCTTGCGGCGAAGGGCTGGCCCAACTTGGCACCTTGCGCACGGCACTGATGGCGCTGTTGCTGGCGCTGACCGCCAATTTCGGCGTTGACTCTCTGGTCGACTCCTTCCGCACTTCGCTTAGCGACTGGCTACAGCAGCGCCTGGCCGCCGATCTGTTTGTGCAAAGCGACACCCTTGATATCGACGCCTTGCTGGCTAACCCCGGCGACTGGCTGGTGGAATCGCACCGCCGTAACGGCCTGACCGTGCGCTGGGAAAACCGGCCGACCCAGATTCGGGGCCTTAACACCGACACCTCCGATACCCGGGCATTGCCCTTGGCCGCTGAAACAGACCGGTCATCTGCCTGGTTCGACGGCGACCCGGACGTTGTGCTGGCCAATGAACAGGCGCGCTATCTAGCCGGCATTGAACTGGGTGAAACCGTGCAGATACCGGTGGGGCAGCAAACCGTTGCCTTTGAAGTGGTGGGTTTCTATCACGATTACGGCAACCCGGCCTATCAGTTTTATTTGCCGTACCAGCGCGTCGCCGAACTGTGGCCGAACGCCGGTGAGCAGGGCCTGGGGCTCTGGCTCAATGATCATGACGACGCCCTGGCTCGCGCCGAAGCGGCCCTGGTGGCAGCCGGCGCCCGACCCGGCGACTGGACCCGGCGCGAGGATGTGCTGGCCATTTCCCTGCGCGTGTTCGACCGCACCTTCGCCATGACCGCCGCCATTAATGCCCTGACCTTTACTGTGGCCGGCATTGCGCTGCTGGCCTCGTTGCTGGCTATTCACCAGCAACGCCTGCCCAGTTACGCTCACTGGCGCAGCATGGGGGTAAGCAACCGGGAGTGGCTGTTGATAGCCGGGCTGCCGCTCGGCATCGGGCTGCTGGTAACCTGGCTGCTGTCAATTCCGCTGGGCACCTTGCTGGCCGGCTTGCTGATCTACGATCTTAATGTGCTGAGTTTCGGCTGGACCATGCCGCTGATCTGGCAATTCGAACCGGCCCGGTCATTATTCTGGCTGACGTTGCTGGTAGCCGGCTTTACCTTTGCGATCAGCGCCGTGCAGGCACGGCTGAAGTTGCCGCAGGCACTGAAACACCTGGGGGAGGATGCCGCCTGATGCGATTTTACCGATTTATCTGTGTCGTGATGCTGTTCAGTGTCGCCGCTCTGGTAACGGCCGAAAGCCGGGACACTGACCCCAGTGCCGCCCTGGATATCATGCGCGCCAGTGGCGAAGGCTACCAGACCGCCCAACCCGGTCAGCCGATCCGCTTTCCCGAAGATCACCTGGCACATCCGGATTACCGCATTGAGTGGTGGTATCTGACCGCTAACCTGACCGATGCGGAAGGCCAACACTACGGCGTGCACTGGACGCTGTTTCGCACTGCGCTGCGGCCCGGAAGTGAAGCCGGGGGCTGGACCAGCAACCAGATGTGGATGGCCCATTCGGCGATACACACGCCAGAAGGCCATGACTACGAAGAGCGGTTCGCCCGCGGCGGGATAGGGCAGGCAGGCGTAGGCATCAATGCTGAAGGCCGGTTTGATGCCTGGCTGGATGACTGGCAATTGCTGGGCACTGGTGACTCGCCCGTTCCGGGCGGGCTGATAACCTCGGTCAACGATATAACGCTGTCATTGGAATGGCGGGCGGAACAGCCCTGGGTATTGCATGGCGATAACGGCTTCAGCCTGAAATCCGGCCAGGGGCAGGGCAGTTACTACTACAGTCAGCCGCGGTTGCAGATTACCGGCCAGGTAACGATCGAAGGCACCTTAACCCCGCTGTCGGGCGAAGGCTGGCTCGACCGGGAGTGGAGTTCACAACCGCTGGCATCGGACCAGTTGGGCTGGGACTGGTTTTCACTTCAGTTTGACGACGGTGCATCGCTGATGGCGTTTCATCTGCGTCAGGAAGACGACGGGCCCTATGTGCGGGGCACCTGGATCGATGCTGACGGTCAATCGCGGTCGCTTGAAGAAGGTGACCTGGTGGTTGAGCCGCTAGAGTGGGGTGAGGTGGTCGTGGCCCAGGGCGAAGACGCCCGAAAATCCCTGCCACTGGTCTGGCGAATTGAATTGCCCGGTCAGGATGCCCGCTGGACAGTCCGGGTGCGTGAGGCTGATAGCTGGCTGGCGACGCTGGTGCCGTACTGGGAAGGGCCGGTTAGGGCTGAGGGCCGTTCTGGCGGGGTTGGGTATCTGGAAATGACTGGGTATTAGGGGCGGTTGATGGCTGCTGGGTTTATTGCTGTGGTTTGTTGTTCTCCCCGTCACCCAGGGGACTGGCTTCCTACAAAAGATTAAAACCCTGGCCCCAGGGGCAATTGTGGGAGGCCAGTCCCCTGGGCGACGGGGAGTATCCCGGCCAGTGACAGCAGCCTATTCCACCCGACTGGTCAAGGTACCATCACGCAGCAGGGTGGTGATCCGGTCTCCGCTTCTGGTTTGGCTGGCCTGTTGGATGACCTGGCCATCTTCGGCCCGGGTGATGCTGTAGCCGCGTTCCAGCGTATTCAGCGGTGACAGGGTGTTCAACTGGCCAGCCAGGGTGGCCAGTTGCTGCCGTCGCGGTTTCAGCTGTTCCAGGCCGAGCCGCTGCAAACGCTGACGCCACTGGCTCAATCGCTGCTGATCGGTTTTCAGCCGCGCCAGCGGGCTGGCCCGGTGCAGGCGTTTTTCCAGGGATTCAAAGCGTTGCAGTCGCAGCCTTTGCTGGTTTTGCAGGGCATGAACCAGGCGCCCGTCGCGGTCGTCGAGCCGTTGCTGCCATTCGCGCAGCAGAGTGCCCGGGTCGCGCAGACGCTGGCGCAGATGCGATAGCCGCTGTTGTGCCTGCTGGCTGATGGTCAGCCAGCGTCGCACCAGCTGGTCGCGCCGATGGCTGACCTGGCCGTACAGATCGGCCTGGTCCGGGCTGACCAGTTCGGCCGCTTGCGACGGAGTCGCCGCCCGCACATCGGCTACAAAATCACTGATCGACACATCCACTTCATGGCCGACGGCTGAAACAATGGGCAGGCGTGACGCAAACACCGCCCGCGCCACACCTTCGTCGTTAAAACTCCACAAATCTTCCAGCGAGCCGCCGCCGCGCCCGACGATCAACACATCGACCTGATTCAGCCGGTTGGCGGTTTCGATCGCGTTGATGATCTGCCCGGGGGCGTCGGCACCCTGTACCTGAACCGGGTACAGGATCACGCTAATCGCCGGAAAGCGACGTTTTAGCACCGTGAGAATATCGTGCAGGGCGGCCCCGGTGCGGGAAGTGACAATACCGACACGGCGAATGACCGCTGGCAGGGGTTGCTTGTGCTCGGGCGCGAACAGCCCTTCTCGCTCCAGTTTTTCTTTCAGTTTGAAAAACGCAGCCTGCAGAGCGCCTTCGCCCTCCGGCTGAATACTGGAGACAATGATCTGGTAGTCGCCGCGACCCTCATAGAGGCTCAGCTTGCCCCGCAGCAGTACCTGGTCGCCTTCTTTGGGCTTGTACGCCGAGCGTGCCAGTACCGATTTGAACAGGGCGCAGCGAATCTGGGCGCCCTGATCTTTCAGCGTGAAATACATATGGCCCGAGGCCGGGCGGGAGACGTTGGACAACTCACCCGTGACCGGTACGGCCGGGTACTGTGTTTCCAGCAGAAATTTCACTTGGCGGTTAAGCTGGCTGACGGTCAGGGGGGCGTTTGGCTCGGCAAGGCTCATGAACAATGGAATCCGAAGGCGGGTCTTACCAGGCAAAACCACCCTCTGACAGGGCATGAACAGGCAGGGCAGGCCGGAAAGAACCCGGTGCATTTACCGCGACCGCATTAAGGTACGGTACATAAGCGCGTTATTTAACCACAAAACTTTGTTTGCAGGCAAAACTGGTTATAATGCCGCCGCAACTCGGACCCAAGTCTCACTTGGGTCGTTTCCCACACACCCCGGAGGGAAGTCCACCATGTTGCGTATTGCCGAAACCGCCCTAACCTTTGACGACGTCTTGCTTGTACCCGGATATTCCGAGGTTCTGCCCAAGGACGTTACGCTTAAAACCCAGTTAACCCGCAACATCAATCTGAACATTCCTCTGGTGTCCTCTGCAATGGATACCGTGACCGAAGCGCGTCTGGCCATTGCCATGGCCCAGGAAGGTGGCATTGGCATCATCCACAAGGCCATGTCGATTGAGAAACAGGCCCAGCAGGTAAGGCTGACCAAGAAATTTGAAGCCGGTGTAGTACGCGATCCGATCACCATCGATAAATCGGCCAGTGTGCGCGAGTTGCTGGCACTGACCCGGGAGAACAACATCTCCGGTGTTCCGGTGATGGAAGGCAACGATCTGGTAGGCATCGTCACCAGCCGCGATGTCCGGTTCGAAAAGAACCTGGATGCCCGCATCGAAACCGTCATGACCGGCCGCGACCAGCTGGTCACGGTTAAGGAAGGGGTTAGCCCCCAGGAAGTGCGCGATCTGTTACATGAATACCGCATCGAGAAGGTGCTGGTCGTAGATGACGATTTCCAGTTACGCGGTCTGATGACGGTCAAAGACATCAATAAAGCCGAAGCCTATCCAAACGCCTGCAAGGATACCGATGGCCGCCTGCGCGTCGGCGCTGCTGTCGGCACCGGTCCGGAAACACCAGACCGGGTTGACGCCCTGGTGCGTGCCGGCGTCGATGTCATCGTGGTGGATACCGCCCACGGCCACTCAAAGGGTGTGATCGATCGCGTACGCTGGGTCAAGGAAAACTACCCGCAGGTCGATGTCATCGGCGGCAACATCGCTACGGCTGACGCCGCGCTCGCCCTGGTGGAAGCCGGAGCAGACGGCGTAAAAGTGGGCATCGGCCCGGGCTCGATCTGCACCACCCGTATCGTCGCCGGCGTCGGTGTGCCGCAAGTGTCTGCTGTTGCCAATGTGTCGGCCGCGTTGCGTGATAAAGGCATCCCAGTCATTGCGGACGGCGGTATCCGGTTTTCCGGTGACTTGGCCAAGGCCATCGTCGCCGGTGCCTCGGTCATCATGGCCGGAAGCATGTTCGCCGGTACCGATGAATCTCCGGGAGAGGTGGAACTGTTCCAGGGCCGTGCCTATAAAAGCTACCGTGGTATGGGGTCTATTGGCGCCATGGGCCAGACCCAGGGGTCCAGTGACCGCTATTTTCAGACCGTTGAAAGTGGCGTTGAAAAGCTGGTTCCCGAGGGTATTGAGGGTCGTATTGCCGTAAAAGGCCCATTGCACGCCGTTGTGCACCAGCTGATGGGCGGACTTCGTGCAGCCATGGGCTATACCGGCTGCCGGACCATCGAAGAGATGCGCACCAAGCCGGAGTTCGTGCAGATCACCGGTGCTGGCATCAAGGAATCTCACGTTCACGACGTGCAGATCACCAAAGAAGCACCGAACTACCGGGTCAGCTAAGCCCGAATCACGAGCGGCTCGCGGGCCGCTTTGTTGTTTTACTACGTATCAAACCTCATTCAGAACAACCAGCCGGAACCCGCCATGAGCCACCTCGACATTCATGCCCAGAATATCCTCATTCTCGACTTCGGATCCCAGTACACCCAGTTGATCGGTCGCCGCGTGCGCGAGATTGGGGTTTACTGCGAAATTCGCCCGTACGACATGACCGATGAAGAGATCCGTGAGTTCAACCCGAACGGCATCATCCTCTCAGGTGGCCCGGAATCGGTTCACGCCAAGGATTCACCGCGCGCGCCCCAGGCGGTATTTGAACTGGGTGTGCCGGTGCTGGGCATCTGCTATGGCATGCAAACCATGGCCGAACAACTGGGCGGCTCGGTCATTGGTTCCAAAGAACAGGAATTCGGCTATGCCGAAGTGCAGATCAATACGGCATCGCGCCTGCTCGACGGCCTGAGCGACCGCGATTCAAACGACCTGAGCTTTCTCGATGTCTGGATGAGCCATGGCGACAAAGTCAGCGCCATGCCCGAAGGCTTCTCGCTGATGGCTTCAACACCGAGTTGCCCCATTGCCGGCATGGCCGACGATGAGCGTCGCTTCTACGGTGTGCAGTTCCACCCGGAAGTGACCCACACCCTGAAAGGCCTGGAAATTCTGGAGCGCTTTGTACGCACCCTGTGCGGCCTCGATGCCCTCTGGACACCGGCTAACATCATCGACGACCTGGTTGATAAAGTACGCGATCAGGTAGGCAGCCAGCACGTGTTATTAGGCTTGTCTGGCGGTGTGGATTCTTCAGTGGTTGCCGCGCTGTTGCACAAAGCCATCGGCGACCAGCTGACCTGTGTGTTTGTCGACAACGGCCTGTTGCGCAAAAACGAAGGCGACCAGGTCATGGCCACCTTTGCCCGCGAGATGGGCGTTAAAGTCATTCGCGTCAACGCCGAAGAACGTTTCCTGAATGCCCTGGCCGGCGAAACCGACCCGGAAAAGAAACGCAAGATCATCGGCCACCAGTTCATTGAAGTGTTCGACGAAGAAGCCTCAAAAATTCACGATGTCGCCTTCCTGGCCCAGGGCACGATCTACCCGGACGTGATTGAATCTGCCGCGTCCAAAACCGGCAAGGCACACGTCATCAAATCTCACCACAATGTCGGTGGCTTGCCGGAAGAAATGGCCTTGAAACTGGTTGAACCGCTGCGCGAACTGTTCAAGGACGAAGTGCGCAAAATCGGCCTGGAACTCGGCCTGCATTACGACATGGTCTACCGCCACCCCTTCCCGGGGCCGGGTCTGGGCGTGCGCATTCTCGGCGAAGTGAAGAAGGAATACGCCGACCTGCTGCGCGAAGCCGACGCCATCTTCATTGAAGAGCTGCACCGCGCCGACTGGTACCACAAAACCTCCCAGGCCTTTGCGGTATTTCTGCCGGTTAAATCGGTTGGCGTCGTCGGTGACGGCCGCCGTTACGAATGGGTCATCGCCGTACGCGCGGTTGAAACCATCGACTTCATGACCGCCCGCTGGGCACACTTGCCGTATGAAATGATGGAGCGGGTCAGTAACCGCATTATCAATGAGATATCTGGCGTTTCGCGAGTGGTGTACGACATATCCGGTAAGCCGCCAGCGACGATTGAATGGGAGTAAACTTAAGAGGCGCCTAAGCCTCTGTTGGTTACCGTACAGACCCCTACACCCTGCAGAAATAGACTGAAGCCTGGCAACACCAACGACCAGTGCCACGGCGACTGGATGATCTGCAGGACCCCTTAAGTCTGTTTTGTTGCTGCTGCGTTGGGAAATGGTTTTCTCTCGATGCCCTCAACCTTATGGATGTTTTAGCTGACGTCGATGCACCTTTTTGCGCGATCAGGCTTGATAAGGGTTGATAGGGAGTATTAACCATTAAAGCCTCTATTTTTTCGGCTCTAACCGGGAATGGGCTGCGCCAGGATCGTGAAACCAAGTTGCTGCGTGCAGAACTGTTCAGCATCGAGCAGCTCAAGCGTCACGCGGCTATTCTGGCAGCGCAGCACCAGATTGACCCGAACCCAGGGGCAGACAAGCTGCTGCCTCGCCTGGCCGATAACGAACGCGTTCTGCTGGCCGCTTATGATGTTGTTACCACTGTAGCTACACCAGGCCAGAGCGTTCGACCAACAGAAGCCTGGCTGCTCGACAACTTCTATCTGATTGAACAGCAAATCAACCTGGCACGACGGCATCTGCCACGCGGTTACAGCCGCCAGTTGCCGCGTCTGGCCGACGGACCCTCAGCCGGTTTTCCCCGCATTTACGATCTCGCGCTGGCGCTGATTTCTCATATGGATGGCCGGGTCGATCGCGATAATGTCACCCAGTTAATCGCCGCCTATCAGAAGGTGGAGCCGTTGCGGTTGGGCGAACTCTGGGCCTTTCCCATCATGTTGCAGCTGGCGCTGCTTGAGAACCTGCGTCGGGTTGGTGTGCGCATCGCACAACGGCGTGAAGAACGCGATGCCGCCATTATCTGGGCCGACCGGATGCTGGCGGCTGTTGAAACTGACCCGAAGCAGTTGATTCAGTTACTGGCTGAGTTTGCCCATGCGGATGTTCCGCTCACGGCGTCCTTTGTAGAGGAGTTTTATGAACGGCTGCAGGCACAGGGGCCAGCGATGGCGTTTGTGCAAACCTGGGTTGAACAAAAGCTGCTCGAACAGGGCGTGACGGCCACCAAACTGTCGGAAGCTGCTGGCCGAACCGATGCGGACAATCAGATATCCATCGCCAACAGCATCGGCAGTTTGCGGTTCATCAGTGCCATGGACTGGAAGCTCTGTGTCGAATCGCTCAGTGACGTGGAAAAAACCCTGTGTGAAGACCCGTCTGGCATGTACGCCCTACAGGATTTCGCGACCCGCGACCGCTATCGGCATGTCATCGAAGACGTAGCTCGAGGCAGCGGCCGCACCGAGAGTAGTATGGCACACAAGGCCATTGGGCTTGCCCAGGTGGCCGCCGTGCAGTTTGGCCGGGATGCGCGCAGTGCCCATGTTGGTTACTACCTGATCGACCGGGGGCTGCCAGAACTGGAGTGTGCCGTTGGCTGCCAGTTGAGTTGGCGAACCCGACTGAAACGAACCGGGCGGGGCGTGCGCCTGCCGCTGTATCTCGGCGCCATAGCCTTGCTGACGTTGCTCACAACCCTTGTTGTGTTTGCCCTGGCAGTGGGGTCTTCTTTCAGCCTGTGGCAGCTTGTGTTTTTCCTGCCGACAGCCATCTTGGCTGCGTCAGCGTTGGCGGTGGCGCTGGTGAATCGGGCTATAACGCTGGCGTTGCCACCGCGTGTCTTGCCTCGACTCGATTTTTCAAAAGGTATTCCCGATGAACACCGAACCATGGTGGTGGTGCCTACCTTGCTGGGCAGTCAGCAGGAGATTGATCGTCTGGTCGAAGCGCTCGAGATACGTTACCTCGGTAACCGGGACCCGAATCTGACGTTCGCGCTGCTGACGGATTTTCACGATTCTGCCGAACAAACGCAGCCGGAAGACGCCGCTTTGCTCGCGCAGTTGCGTGCCTCGATCGACGCACTTAATAAAACCTACCACGATGATCAACCCTGCCTGTTTTATCTGTTTCACCGGCCACGACAGTGGAATGCGTATGAACAGGTGTGGATGGGTTATGAACGTAAACGAGGCAAGCTGGAACAATTTAACGCCCGGCTTCGGGGTGAGGCGAAGGATGCCTTTTCGGACATCATTGGCGACCAGTCTCTGCTGGCATCGGTCCGGTACGTCATCACGCTGGATACCGACACACAATTGCCACGGGATGCAGCGCGCACCCTGATTGGCAATCTCGCGCACCCTCTGAACCGGCCAGTTTATGACGCGGCCGCCGGCAGGGTTGTGGAAGGCTATGCGATTCTGCAACCCCGTGCTTCGGTCAGCCTGGTCAGTGCCGGCCAGTCGGGTTTTAGCCGTTTGTTCGCCGGCGAAGCGGGGCTTGATCCCTACACGCGCGAAGTCTCCGACGTGTATCAGGATGTGTTTGGGGAAGGCTCCTTTGTGGGCAAGGGCATCTACGACGTTGATGCTTTTCGTCGTGCTCTGGATGGCCGCTTCCCGGAAAACCTTATCTTAAGTCACGATCTGCTGGAAAGCGGCTATGCCCGTTCGGCGCTGGTGACCGACGTCGACCTGATCGAAGACCAGCCGGCGAGTATGACCATGGACGCCAGCCGGCGCCATCGCTGGGTTCGGGGTGACTGGCAACTGGCAGGGTGGCTGCTACCGCGTGTTCCCGGGCCGGCGGGTGTCGCGCACGGTCGATTGACCAGGCAGCCAAATCCGTTGTCGGCACTGTCGATATGGAAAATCTTCGATAACCTGAGGCGCAGTCTGGTGACGCCAGCGATGCTTGGCCTGTTGCTGGGTGGCTGGCTGGTCGGTGCAAATTCGGCCTGGGTGTGGACGCTGCTGGTGCTGACGGTGTTGTTTGTGCCGGCCTGGCTGTCATCGCTGATCGAACTGGTTCGCAAGCCCGGAGAATTCGACTGGTTATTGCACCTTAAACGGGTTGGCCGATCGGCGTTTAACCCCTTTGTTTTGGCCTTACTGACCCTGGCCTTTTTACCCTACGACTCACGAATTCTGCTCGGGGCAATCTGGCATTCGGGCCTGCGTATGATGCTGGGTCGACGTGGCCTGTTGCTGTGGCATCTTCCTGGTTATGTGCGACGCAATGCCTGTTCTACGCCAGGTGACTTCTATCGGGAAATGTGGGTGGCTCCAGTGCTGGTAATAGGGCTGGTTCTGGCAATGGCGGTGGCCGGTAGCGAACCGGCTGTGTGGCTGGTTGCAGCGCCGATTCTGGTGCTGTGGCTGCTGTCGCCGATCGCCGGCTGGTGGCTTAGCCGGCCGCTGGATATTGCCCGCCCCGGGCTCAGCGGCGAGCAGCAATTATTTCTGCGCAAGTCGGCACGACGTACCTGGCGCTATTTTGCAGACTTTGTCGGCCCGGACGATAACTGGCTGCCACCCGATAACTTTCAGGCCTACCCCGCACCGGCCATAGCCTCACGCACCTCGCCCACCAACATGGGTATGTCGCTGCTGGCCGATCTGGCGGCGGTTGATTTTGGTTATCAGACTGTCGGCGAGTGCCTGACGCGCCTCGACCAGACGTTGACCGCCATGGAAAAGCTGGAACGCTATCACGGCCATTTCTTCAACTGGTACGACACCCGTACGCTGCAACCGCTTCATCCGCATTATGTCTCTTCGGTAGACAGCGGCAATCTGGCCGGCAGCCTGCTCACCTTGCACGCTGGGCTGGCCGAAATGAAACACCAGCCTGTGTTTACCCACACGGCGTGGCAGGGGTTGCACGACACTCTGGCGGTGCTGGCAGAACACCCACCGGCCTCACCAGATGCGAGCGAGACGGAAAATCTGCTTGCCCTGCAAGACCTGCTGAGTGGCCTGGTAAAAGCCGGGCCACCGCAAACGGTGGCGGAGGTCACCCGCGCACTGGCGCAGTTCAACCCTATTGGTTCGCTGTCTGGTCAACCGGTAAAGCCATTGGATTCTGAGGATAAACAAGGCTACTGGGCCAGCGCCTTTGAACGGCAATTGCGAGCCGTTCGGGTCGAGTTTGAGCTGTTGCTGCCCGATGGATGGCAGGGCAACGGGCTGCCGAGCCGGTTCGATCTGGCCAGTGCTGGCGGGACAGGTGCACAGTCTCACATCGAACACATCGATGACCTGAGGCACCGTTGCACGCTGCTCGCCGCGATGGATTTTGACTTTTTATACGATACCAGTAGCGGACTGCTGACCATTGGTTTTGATGTCAGCGAACGGCGTCGCGATCTGGCCTGTTATGACTTGCTGGCGTCGGAAGCGCGTCTGGCCAGTTTTCTGCTGATTGCGCAGGGGCAGGTACCGCAGAAACACTGGTTCGCGCTGGGCCGTTTGCTGACCAGTCATGGCGGCGATGTCAGCCTGATCTCCTGGAGCGGCTCGATGTTCGAATACCTGATGCCGCAACTGCTTATGCCAAGCTACCCCAATACCTTGCTGGAACAAACCTGCAAGGCGGCGGTGTCGCGTCAGATCGAGTACGGACGGCAACGCGACGTGCCCTGGGGTATTTCCGAATCCTGTTACAACGCCACCGATCTGAATCATGTGTATCAGTACCGGGCCTTTGGCGTGCCCGGTCTCGGCTTCAAACGCGGGCTGGGCGATGATCTGGTGATAGCGCCTTATGCCAGTGCGCTGGCGCTTACGGTGGCGCCACAAGCTGCCTGCCGCAACTTGCAAGTTCTGGCGGCAGAGGGGTTTCTTGACGACTATGGTTTTTTTGAAGCGATCGACTATACGCCCTCGCGCGTGCCACGGGGCAAACCCTACGCCATTGTGCAGTCTTTCATGGTGCATCATCAGGGCATGAGCTTGCTGGCCTTCGCCCATGTGCTCTTGGATCAGCCCATGCAGCGTCGCTTTTTGTCTGACCCACTGGTCCGGGCAACTGAGTTGCTACTGCAGGAGCGGGTGCCAAAGCAGGGGAATACACTCTACCCCCATGCCGCGGAAGTGACCGCAGCAGCCAACCCGCCAAGCACCGAGGTCGGGTCGATCATGCGTGTGTTTACCGACCCGGATACTCGCTTCCCTGAAGTTCATCTGCTGTCGAACGGGCGTTACCACGTTATGGTCAGCCACGCCGGTGGCAGTACCAGTCGCTGGGGCGACCTGGCCGTGACTCGCTGGCGTGAAGATGCTACCTGCGATAACTGGGGCACCTTCATTTATTTGCGTGACCGGGACAGTGGTGACTACTGGTCTGCGGCGCACCAGCCAACCTTGCGTCCGGCCGATCACTACGAAGCGATTTTTGTGCAGGCACGTGCGGAATACCGCCGGCGAGACCATGCCATCGACACTCATACCGAACTCTGTGTGTCGCCGGAAGACGACGTCGAAATTCGCCGAGTCACTCTGACTAACCAGTCATCGCGCTGCCGCCGCATTGAAATTACCAGTTTTGCCGAAGTGGTACTGGCGCCTCTGAACGCCGATATGGCCCACCGCACCTTTAGCAATTTGTTTGTACAAACCGAGATTCTGCCCGGTGAGCAAGCCATTCTCTGTACCCGGCGCCCGCGCACGCCCGGCGAACATACCCCCTGGATGTTTCATCTTATTGCGGCTCCGGGCCTGGCGCTCAGCGAACCCTCTTGTGAGACCGACCGGGTCCGCTTTATCGGTCGCGGATGCAGCGTAGCCAATCCAACGGTACTCGATGGCCAGAACGAAGCCTCGGCGTTGTCGAACACCCAGGGTGCGGTGCTCGACCCCTGCGTGGCCATTCGTGCCCTGTTGACGTTGGCGTCGGATGAATCTTCGAGCGTGCAAATCATATCCGGCGTTGCATCGACGCGCGAAGCAGCGCTGGCGTTAATTGAAAAATACGGCGACCGCCACTTCGTTGAACGCGCATTCGAAATGGCCTGGTTCCAGAGCCAGGAGGTACTGCGGCATCTGAATGCAACCGAGGCCGATGCCCAGGCGTTTGGTCGCCTGGCCAGTTCGGTTGTTTACAGCAATGCCATGCGTCGGACCGCCCCGGGCGTTATCGCCCGGAACCAGTTGGGGCAGGCAGGGTTGTGGCGCTTTGCCATCTCCGGAGACCTGCCCATCGTGTTGCTGCTTATTGGTGACGTTGGTCGTATCGACCTGGTCAAGCAGGTGTTGCAGGCGCACGCTTATTGGCGCATGAACGGCCTGGCGGTTGATCTGGTTATCGTCAACGAAGGGTTCTCCGGCTACAGGGCAGAGTTGCAGGATCTGATCGTCGGGCTGATTAACGCAGGACCTGAAGCCCAGGTTATCGACAAACCAGGCGGCGTTTTCGTGCGACGTGCCGAAGAGCTTTCAGAAGATGAACGGGTGCTGCTGCAAACCGTTTCCCGCATGGTATTCAGTGATACCACCGAAACGCTGATTGAACAGGTGGATCGCCGCGTGTCCACCGACCGGCCCTCCGACATGCTGGTGCCGGTGAGACAGGGCGGTGCCGAACCGGTCTTTCCTCTGGCGTCGCGCGAACGCCTGTTCTGCAATGGATTGGGAGGGTTCACGCCAGATGGCCGCGAGTATGTTATCACCCTGGAACCCGGGGAAACCACACCCATGCCGTGGGCCAATGTCATCGCGAGCCCGCACATAGGTACCGTCGTCAGTGAGAGTGGCAGCGCCTATACCTGGGTGGGCAATGCCCACGAATACCGACTGACGCCCTGGCACAACGATCCGGTATCCGACAGCAGTGGCGAAGCGGTTTACGTTCGCGATGAAGACACCGGAGAATTCTGGTCGCCAGCACCATTGCCTGCCCGAGGTCAATCCGGTTATGTCTGCCGACATGGTTTCGGTTACAGCGTGTTTGAACACCGGGAAGCCGACATCGTTTCTGAGATGACCAGCTTTGTGGCCATGGATGCACCGGTCAAGTGTGTGGTGGTAAAACTTCACAACCGCTCGACGCGTACCCGACGTTTGTCACTCACGGCCTATTGGGAGCTGGTGCTTGGCGAGTTACGCCACGGCAACCAGATGCACATCGTCACCGATATTGATTTGCACACGGGCGCGCTGTTTGCCCACAACGCCTACGGGCGTGAAAGTGGTGGCCGTGTCGTTTTTGCACAATGCAGCGAGCGGACCAGGTCGGTCACTGGCAACCGAACCGAGTTTATTGGCCGTAACGGCTCGCTGGCTAACCCAGCAGCCATGCGACGCAAAAACTTGTCGGGAAATACTGGCGCCAGTTTCGACCCGTGCGCAGCACTTCAGTCGCCCGTCGAACTTGAGGCGGGCGAAGTGCGCGACATCGTGTTCGTTTTCGGAGCCGCCGCCGACGCCAATGAGGCGCGGCATCTAGTGCAGCAATTTGGCGGGCAGGCGGGCGCACGCCAGGCCCTGGAATCGGTGTGGGAATACTGGAACCACACATTGGCAGCGGTCCGTGTCGAGACACCGGACCCAGCACTGAACGTCATGGCCAATGGCTGGCTGGTGTATCAGACCCTGTCATGCCGGTTGTGGGGGCGCAGTGGTTATTACCAGTCTGGCGGTGCCTACGGGTTTCGCGATCAGTTGCAGGATACGATGGCACTGGTTCATGCCACACCCTGGTTGGCCCGTGAACAACTGCTCCGGCACGCCAGCCGCCAGTTCCTGAAAGGCGATGTGCAACACTGGTGGCACCCGCCGGCCGGGCAGGGCGTACGCACGCATTTTTCCGATGATTATCTGTGGTTGCCCTACGCGACCTGTCGCTACGTAAAGGCGACCGGAGATGCCGGTGTGCTCGACGAACCGGTGCATTTTCTGGAGGGGCGCGAACTGTATGCAGAAGAAGAGGCCTATTACGATCAACCGCAAAAATCATCTGAAGCGACCAGTCTTTATGACCATTGTGTACGCGCTCTCAAGCACGGGCTGCGCTTTGGTGTCCATCACCTGCCGCTGATCGGCTGTGGTGACTGGAACGATGGCATGAACCTGATCGGCAAGGAGGGCAAAGGTGAAAGCGTCTGGCTGGCCTGGTTTCTGGTTGAGAACCTCGAATTGTTTGCCGGCCTGGCAAAAGACCGGCATGACCTCGAATTTGCCAGCCTATGCAATGCCGAGGCAACAAAACTGCGCGATAACATAGAAGTGCGGGCCTGGGATGGCGCCTGGTACCGGCGTGCCTATTTCGACGATGGCACGCCACTGGGGTCAGCCGGTAACGATGAATGCCAGATTGATTCGATCAGCCAGAGTTGGGCGGTCATCTCCAAAGGGGGCGATACCGAGCGGGCGCACCAGGCGATGATGGCGGTCGACCAGCGCCTGGTGCGACGCGACAAACAAATCATTCAGTTGCTCGACCCGCCCTTCGACACCTCCGACCTCGAACCGGGTTACATCAAGGGCTACATTCCGGGTGTGCGCGAGAACGGTGGCCAATACACCCACGCCGCCATCTGGAGCACCATGGCCTTTGCCATGCTGGGAGACACCCAACGCGCCTGGGAATACTTTGGCATGCTCAACCCGGTTAACCATGGCAGCACACCAGAGGCCATTGATCGCTATAAAGTCGAGCCTTATGTCATGTGTGCCGATGTGTATGGCGAAGCACCCCACATCGGTCGAGGCGGCTGGACCTGGTATACCGGTGCCGCCGGCTGGATGTACCGGCTGACCGTGGAAACGTTGCTCGGCGTGCAGCGGGAGGCCGACTACCTGCGCTTCAAACCCTGTGTGCCAGCAGACTGGACTAGCTACAGCATACATTACCGTTTTGGTGACACTTATTACCACATTACCCTCAGACGAACCGGTTCACAGTCGAATCAGGTAAGCCGTGTAACGGTGGACGGTGCAGAATGCATTGGTTTGCGCGTGCCGCTATCTGACGATCATCAGGAGCATGGAGTGGAGGTGGAGTTCGGCAAGGGCTGAATGGAAGCCGTTTTGCCTGACTTATACAGCAGCCGGTCATGGAACTGTAAAGTGATTACCAGAACGGTCAGTGTTTGAATCGTCGCTAAATGCTGGCCAGAAGTGTCAGTCTGAAAGGTAGTGCCTCTGTAGCCTGTGTCTAGGAGGTATGGACCGAGTCCTATTTCAGATTGGTTGTCTCGCCGCCCTTGTTGCCTTGACCATTGCTTTGACTTGGGTGCGTCAACGAACCGACCGTCTAATTTCGCGAGCGTAATCTTGTACTTCATCCTGAACATCACAACTGGTGGTGTTTCAGTTCCCTTTCTGGCGCTGATGCCAGGGAAAAGAGCCGTGATGAAGCCGTTGGCCAGACTCGTGTTTGTAGAGCAGCCGACTTACTCGACTGGAAGGAGATTCACATGAAAAAGTTACAATCTTTTGCTTGTTACGCTTTGGTTACCCCCATTATTGCATTCAGTGCAAGTGCACTGCTGGCCGACCAGCATGCGACTGAAACCGATGTTGACCGCGTTCCAGGCAGTACCGGGATGGACAAGAACGATGATTTGTCCAATAACAATGCAATGCAGAATGACCAGGGCAATCTTGACCAGGCTGGTATGAACAACACTGGCTATATGGACACAGTTCCAGCTAATGGCATGCATGCAACCAATCTGATCGGTGCCCAGGTGATGGGTAACGACGATGATGAAGTTGGCGAGATTAGCGAACTGATCATTGATGAAAGCGGTCAGGTCGTAGCCATCGTCGTCGGTGTTGGTGGTTTCCTGGGTATGGGTGAAAAAGACGTCGCCATTGGCTGGGATGATGTTACACGTACCGGTACTGGCGATGATCAGGAGTTGCGCGTTGTGTTAACCCGTGATGACCTGAGTGCTGCGCCGATGTTTGAGCGTCGCGACTGATAGCCAGGTAGCTCTTTTTCGTTCAGGGAAGAACGAATGATCGGCAGTGGCGAAAGCTGCTGCCGTTTTTTTTGTTGGGCTGACGCCGGGCTCCAACCGGTGTCAGCAAGGTCGCTCTTTTGCTGGGTGTTAGTGTTTGGATGTCAGCATGGACTCGCGCTGCTTTTCTGCACGAGCAGCACCAATGGCTGTTCCCACCGTCTTAACTTCCTCCGGTGGTGGCAGAGCAGCGGGCATGCCCAGCGATTCGATCCACAGTTCACGAATAAACCCCTTGGTGTGATAGAGGTGATGGTCTTCTTCCTGTTCTACCAGATCAAATGCGGTCCTCAGCGTTTTGGTCTCTTCACCCTGCCCGTGTTTTGCCAGGTGGCCAATCAGTTCCCAGTTCTGGTGGTCTTTGGTCTCGCCAAGTAATACACATTCACCGGCGACCAGTTGAGCGGCCGAAGCAGTGCCTCGTGCCTTGGCCATTTTCATGGCTGTTACCAGAGCGTCGCCAATGTGAGCCACGGCCTGGCGTCCAGGGCTTTCGGTTTCGGGGTCCAAATCGAGGTCTTTGAAGACCGTCAACAATATTTCTTCATGGTTGCGCGTTTGTTCGAGGTACGTTGTCCATTCGCCTTTGAGATCCTTGTTCTGCGCACAGGCGAGTGCCGCTTCGTAGATCTTTATACCACCGCGTTCTGTTTCAAGCGCCTGATACAACAACTCATGGAGTTGCTTTTTATCGTAGGGGGTCTTCTTCATGGTGTTCTCCTTAACAGGGTTAGACAGCACGCCGACAGTCGGGCTGCATCAGTGAAGTGGAGGATCGCTGTCGCGAGATGTATGGCGGTGTGCCCCGATCGCCTTGATGAAGGCCAGGGCCGCTTTGCCTGCATCGGCACTGGCCATCAGCAGTATTCCCGGGTCCTTGTCCATTTCAGCCCCGATACCTGCCTTTTTGAGCAGATCACGCCCGCTGCCCAGAGCGAGGATCGTCTTGCAGTGCCGGAACAGGTTATTGATGAATTCTGCGGTATGCCCGTTTGCAGCCAGAGCCTCAATGGCATCGCTGCCATCGGGTATCAGCAAGGCGTCGAACAGAAACCCGGGGGCATTTTCCATCGATTTGTCGGCGGCTATTTCCTCGCCAGTGGCGCTGGTAAATACCCCCACCCTTGGCCCAACGAAATGAACCACAGCGCCAGCTTCGGTCAGGGCATCGAACAGCGTGACCAGTGAAGCCTGGTGCACCCCTTCTTCGACCAACACGGCAATTTGCCGGGTGCGAATGCCCCGTTCGCCGGGCATCGACATCATCGACAAGGCTGGGGACACGGCCACTTCGGGTGGTTGAGGCTTGGCAACCGCTCTTGGCATGGCATCGGGCACGTCCATGCCCAGTCCGCGTGCAACGTCTGCGGCCAGTTGCTGCGATACGTTGACCAGTGACGACAGCATCCGTTCGCGAATGGCGGGTACATCGACTTTACTCAGCTCGAAACGAAAAGCGGCGGCAATGTGGCTTTTTTCGACATCGGATTGACTGTCGAAAAACAGCGTTGCCTGAACATAATGCTCGGCAAACTTCTCGGGTTTGCCGCGTACCTTGTCGTCGGATATGGCTTCGGGGAATGATACGAAGCCGGCATCACCGGTCTGATAGGGGCAACCTCCCGCCAGTGAGTTGGGTTCGTACGCGACCCGGCCACGGTGTATCGCCTGGCGGTGAATGCCATCCCGCTGGTTGTTCTGAACCTGCGCGAGTGGTGCGTTAATGGGTATTTCGTGGAAGTTGGGGCCACCCAGCCGGGTTATCTGGGTATCCACATAGGAATGGATTCGACCGGCAAGCAGCGGATCGTTGGAAAAGTCGATGCCCGGTATTACATGGGCGGTGCAGAACGCGACCTGCTCGGTTTCTGCAAAGAAATTGTCCGGGTTGCGATTCAATACCATTCGGCCTACGGGTGTAAGCGGCACCAGTTCTTCTGGTATCAGTTTGGTTGAATCGAGCACATCGAAGCTGAAGCCGTCGGCCTGTTCCTCGGTAAAGACTTGCAATGCCAGCTCCCACTCGGGGAACTCGCCAGATTCGATGGCTTCCCACAGATCGCGCCGGTGGTAGTCCGGATCGGCACCCGATATCTTCACCGCCTCATCCCAGACCAGCGAGTGGGTACCCTGCATCGGTGTCCAGTGAAACTTGCAGAATACGGACTCACCCCGGTCATTGATCAGGCGAAAGGTGTGTACGCCAAACCCCTGCATCATACGATAGCTGCGCGGGATCGCACGATCCGACATGACCCACATCAGCATGTGGGTTGATTCCGGCATCAGTGAGACAAAATCCCAGAAAGTATCATGTGCAGAGGCCGCCTGGGGCATGCCGTGGTGCGGTTCCGGTTTGAGGGCGTGAACCAGGTCAGGGAACTTCATCGCATCCTGAATAAAGAATACCGGTATGTTGTTGCCGACCAGATCCCAGTTGCCTTCATCGGTATAAAACTTGACGGCGAAGCCGCGTGCATCGCGCGCTGTGTCTTTTGAACCGCGTTCGCCTGCTACGGTAGAAAAGCGTACGAACACCGGTGTGACTTTGCCTTTCTCGGCGAACGGTGAGGCACGGGTTACTTTGCTGAAGTTGTCGTAGGCTTCAAAATAACCATGTGCTGCCGACCCTCGGGCATGAACGATGCGTTCGGGAATGCGTTCATGATCGAAGTGAGTAATTTTTTCTCTCAAGATGAAGTCTTCGAGTAAAGAAGGCCCGCGCAGGCCCGCTTTCAGGGTGTTTTGATTGTCACCTATGGAAACCCCCTGATTGGTCGTCAGGCCCTGGTCGCTTGCATCGACTCTGGCTTGATCCAGCGCAGTGACCGTGGCGTTCAGCCCAGGCTGTGCAGCTGTGCCGGTTTTCGATGTTCCTGGTTCTTCTGTGGCTGTGCTTGCGGTTAAAGCACGGGAATCCGGTTTTACAGTCGCCCCCTGGGGTGGTGCTACGGCGTTATCGCGACCGTGTTCGAGTGCCTTGTTGGTGTTATAGGGCATCGCAGCGACTAAATCGTCAGTCGCGCTGGCATGTTTTGCAGCGATGTCGTTTGTTTTCAGTGCGCCACTCTTGCGGGTACGTGATGATTGGTCTGGTTGTTTATTCTTGGCCATTGCTGATCTCCGGGTAATGGGGAATAGGAACCATCGATGCATCACTCGAGCCACTGACGGGTTGGTACGAATTTTCCAATCACCGACGAGAAGTGTCTGTGCGAAAACGAACGCAAAGTGCAGCTTTGGCCATTTTCGGTTTTCCTGAAAGTTAATATGTAGGTTCCCCTCACCGTGTCGCCAATCGAGCGTTCTAGTGCTGGTGTAGGGGCCGAGATAGCGTGATCGCAGAAAGTGCACAACAGCGACTCTCCGGTTTCCTCTTGTGGTACTTCGATATTAAGGAGCGGAACATGTATTCGTTATTTCTTAATCGAAATTTAGTTCCGCTGCACATTCAGCGCCGTTTGTGATTGGTGCGATAGCGCACCGACGCAGCGGCCGGCGTCGGGGGAGGCTTGTCATGTGAAGCGCCAGTCTGGACTTGGCAGGCGTTGTCGTGACTTGTGAAATAGCCGGATGAAACAAGGAAATAACCGCATGGGAAAGTACCGCTTTGGCAGACCCTGGCCTCGACTGACAAACTTGCGTCTGGGTGAAATCACGGTTGCGATGGGCCTGGCGCTTCTGACTGGGCTGGGCGCGGGCCTGGCTGCGACCGCTGTTGACACAAGGTGGGTGAGTCCACCGCCCGTCAGGCTTGGCAGTGTTGAGGGTGCGAGGGTAATGCTGGGCTCGTTGACCGCAGGAGTGATCACCGTTGCGGTATTCGGGTTGTGGATGCGTACGGTTGTGGTTGGGCTCATGGCCGGGCACTTTTCACCAAGAACGCTGCTGATCTTTCTGGACGACCGTTTTCAGCGCAACTTGCTTGCCTTTATGTCGGCTGGCGCAGTGACAATAATGGTTATCCAGCTCAGGTTGCCTGTCGACGGGCAGGCGCCTGTCCCACTGGTGAGTACGACACTGGCGGTATTGATCGCTCTGGCTGCGCTGGCCGGTGTGTTATTGGCCGTGCAGCAGGCTACACGAAGCTTGTCACTTCCAGAACTGGTCAGTCACCTCGCCGAAGAGGTTTTGGGAGTACTCTATCGCTTGCCCGAATCACGGGTAGAACTCGATGAAGTACCGCCTCCGGTGTTTGAACCGCGCACGGTTATGGCTACGGGTACGGGTTGGGTAACAGGCATCGACATAGACCGGATGCGAACGGCACTGCCCGTTGGCGGTGTTGTTCATCTACGGTGCCGGATTGGAGAGTTCATAACACCAAGACGCGCCGTCGCGCTTGTTTCCTCTATAGAAGTTGACACCGAAGTTGAACTCGATGATGTTGCGTCAGCAATCCAGCTCGCTCGTACCCGCAGCCCCGATATGGACCTTGCGTTTTCCGTGAGCCAATTGGTAGACGTCGCTACCTTTGCACTGCAAACACGTGCAGACACCTCAACGGCCTATGAGGTAATGGTGCACCTTGAGGATGTACTTGAGGAAATTGTTGATCGGGGGTTGCCACGCTTGAACGACAGGGATGATGAGGGTCGCTGCGTGTACGATGAAGTCGGCTGGGATGCTTCCGATATTGTTCAATTGTGCGTGGAGCGATTGCGTGACACCGCATCCCAGGACCCGGAAGCTTCCCGGCATCTGATGCACATGTTACATCGAATTCGAATGGTTGCCGAAAATCGACAGGCGAATGATGTCATTGCAGAGGTCGAGTATCAGGTGAAGCTGGTGTTGGCACTGGTGGACCACAATGGCATGGTGTCCCGTGATCGTCAGCGTCTTGAGCGAGTAGCCGAAGTGGCCGTTAACAGTGATTGAGCAGCACAGGCGTGTTCAATGACAGTGCCGCCTGGCGACACTGTCTGGTACCCATCAGGCACCTTTCATTTAGAAATTGTAACCCAGGCCAACCGTATAGGCCCAGACACCATCGTCCTGGAATGAATCGGAGGCATCGCTGGTGCTGTCGAACAGGAACTGATATTCAACACGTGACAGGAAGTAGGTTTTTGACTGCACGTAATACTTCAAACCACCTTCCAGGCCAGCGAAGGCACTGTTATTAACGCCATCGCCGTAGATACCACCCAGACTACCGCCCACGAAAGGCCGTGCCCGGTCATTCAGAAACTGATAGTTAACGTAGCCGCGAGTAGAGCCGTTCCAGAAATCATCGGTAATGCTTTCACCACTGATACTGGCATAGTTCACGCTTTGTCGGATACCGGCGACCAGACTGTCTCCGAGATACCAGCCAAGATCACCGGTTACACCAAAGCTACCACTGTTAAATTCCTGATCACTGCTACCGGTTCCGGATATTGAAAATTCCTGTTCGCCCTGATCGGGGCCGAATTGCAATTTTTCTGCCGACAGTGCCATAGGTAGGGCACCCAGTACGCAGAACGTTATTGCCGCTGTATGGATTCTGATCATGAGACATTCCTTGCTTGAAGTGTTCGGGTTAAACGTCCGAACTGCGCCAACATGTCTTATGGGCAGGCCGTGACGAAGCGAATGGCGGGGTTGTCTGCCAACGCAAACGCTAGCCTTCATAATCATCGCTGGTGGCCTGGGCGTCTGTTCGAAAGCGCACCCTGCAAAAAAATTGTTCGCTTGGTGGGTCATCGCACAGACCTCTGCACGCCATTTCACTAGCTTGATGATTGGGAGTCTTGCCGTGTATCTGTGTTCGTTTACGGCGCCAGACAATACCCAAACACGGCATTCATAGGAGAACAGCTCATGAACAAGAACCAGACTCAGGATAAATCGAAGAAAGAAAATATGGGGGTGGTCGGCGAAAAAGCGGCTGCTGACAAAAGCAGCGACAAAAAGGGTAAAGGCGGTAAGCAGGGAGGAAATTCCGGAGCCGTATTGGGAGAGATCAACGACGACCCGAAGAAAAAACAGAAATAAGCGCTTTAACGACTCGATTTCTGAGTACATTCGCCTGCGGATACTGGCAGGTTGATCTGGCGGACCCGAAAAAGGAGTTGGATATGATGAGTAAGAGAGTTCTTGCCCTGGTATTGCTGGTGGTGGGCCTGATCCTGCTTTTCTTCGCCTATCAATCATCGCAGAGCCTGGGTGACCAGGTAACTGAAGCAGTGACTGGCCGTTTTACCGACTCCACGACCTGGTTTATGATCCTGGGTGCTGCCTCGGCGGTCGCCGGCGTTGTAATGCTTTTAACGGGCAGGACACGGCGGCATTTCTAAGGTGAGGGCTCACGGTTCGCCCCAAGCCGGCGTTGACGACGCAGGTGCCAGTGACGTTCAATCGCCATTGAGCCCCAGAACGCGTCTGTTCAGCGCCCCCGAGCTAAGACTTTTCCGTTATACAGCCATACTTTCCTGTTTGGTTGTTTTAGCTGGGCTGACCGTGATTGTCGTCTGGTCATTCAGCTGGATACTCAGTGTTTTCTACAATCTGCTGTTGTCACTGTCTATTGCCGGTATTCTGGCGCTTGTGCTTCACCCTGTGGTGGAGTTTCTGGAGCAGCGAATGCATCTCCCGCATCTATTAGCGGTCGTTTTTGTGTTGCTGGTGTTCTTCTTGTTCCTGGGCGCCATGATTTTTCTGCTTGTCCCTATTCTGGTAGAACAGGCTATTCAGTTTATGACCATGCTACCGGGCATGCTGGAACGGTGGCAGTCGTACTTTTCGTACAGCTTTCCGGAGATCAGTGCCATGATTTCAAACAGTCTTGAGGGTAATGGCGAAGAGGGCTCTGGGTCTGTATTGCCGGGGCTGGGCGATACGGGAAGAACCATCATGTCCTATCTGGGCCTGCTCGCGAGTATGAGCTTTGTCCCCCTGCTTTTGTTCTTTACCTTGCATTCCGGTCATTTGCTGCGAGGTCAGGTATCCGAGCTGCTGTCGGTGTTTAACAAGCCTACCCAGAAGAAGTCCCTCTATTTCATGGATGTGTTTGTAGAGTATGTCACCACCTTTTTTCAGGGCCAGCTGATCATCGCGGTCTGCATGGGCACTCTGTATGCGATGAGCTTTACCTTGATAGGGCTTAACTTTGGTCTACTGGTAGGTCTCGTTCTTGGGTTGCTGAACATAGTTCCCTTTCTCGGATCGCTGATTGGCCTGATGGTCGTCTTGCCGATGGCCTATTTTCAACCCGAAGGCAGCTTCCAGTTGCTGCTCCTGGCCGGTGTGGTATTTGCCGCCGTTCAGCTGGTGGAAAGTTGGCTGCTAACGCCCAAAATCATGGGTAATCGTTCGGGCCTGCATCCGGCGCTGGTGGTTATTTCGCTGTTTTTCTGGGGCACGGTACTGGGCGGAATCATAGGTATGGTACTCGCAGTGCCTCTCACCGCATTTATGGTAGCCATTTGGGGTGAAATTAAGGCAAGCCTCAAACGCGCTCTGAGCAATAGGGAGGTAGGAACGTGAAACAAGCCAATGCAACTGAGAATATGGCAAACAGTATTCGGGATGTCATGAGCATTCTCAAATCAATGCCGGCGGATATGATTAGCCTGGTAATGGTAGAAACGCAGTTGTTTGGGAGTACTGCTCTGGCGATGCTGAAACTCTGCGTGGTGATCGGGCTGCTGTTGGTAGCGGGGTGGTTGTTTACCAGTGCCGCCGCGGTGATCATTCTGGAAGACCTGAGTGATATTGGTTTGTTAGCTGCTGTAGTGATCGTTGCCTTGTCTAATCTTGGTTTGGCGGCTTTGCTCATTTTGCGGTTACGTTATATTGCCCGCGATCTTACTTTTCGTGAGAGTCGGTCAAGTGTAAATACCTTGCTTGCTCATGCCAGAACGCTAGTGGATAACGACGCCGAAGAGCAATCAAGGTAACTTTCAGCGTGTGGAAGAGCCAACCAGGCCAGCGATGATATCTTCGGCTTTTACATTGCCAGCAAGGGTGGTCAGAAGTTCCCTGGCATTTTTGATGCCGGGCATACCCAAACGCTCGGCCAATACACCAGAAACAAAGGCGATGGGCAGGGCGGCCGGGCTATGTGCGAGTTGTGTTGCTCGACCGACCAGACTGTTGATGCGTTGGTGTGCAATGTCTGCGCGACGGTCAATATCGCCGCGCAGTAGCGCGGCTCTTAGTTTTAACTCGGTTCGACGGGACATTAAGACGGACGCTTCCAAGCAGATAGCAGGGTTCCTGCAGCAAATGCGAGTCCGAGCGAGATCATCGGGTTTTCCTGAACAAAGCCACTAATAGACTGCAGAGTGTCATCAGTACGTTCCCGCGTCTTTTGCCCGGCTTCTCTGGCGTGGGCTTTCACGTCTGCGGCTTCATGACGGATTCGCTCTTCGGCTTTTCCGGCTGTTTTGGCTATCTGGTCTACTGAACCGTGGGCACTCTCCGATAGCCGGTCTGTAGTGGCGTGTTCACTGTTGGTTGCTTTACTCATGGTGTTCTCCATTGCCGTATAGGCATTGTGTGCGGCTTTGCGGACTGTGCAGTGCGCAAACGAAAAGTGGCTGCCTTTCGGCTTCCACCTCTGTGAGCAACCAAGTTTCCAGATTCAGTGACTGGTTGTCTGCGCGCCAACGTACAAAGACCCGGTGGTGTACGTAAATTTACCCTGGGGCTTTCTGTCAGGTGTTGTAGGAATGATCGGGTAGCAGCACGCATCGGGTAGGATCGTTTGTTCGCGGGCGCACAGACCTTTTCAAGCCCGTCTGCCATCATGCGTTTCTGCCTTAACGACGTTTCGTTCAGTTAAACGGAAATTTCCGTTTAGGAGCAGAGTCAATAGCTGTCTGAATACCCACTTGGTCAGGTTTCAGAGCAGTGCATTTCAATCATCTGCCAGGAGTCAATACCATGAAACTTAACAAAGCATTGTCAGCCACCTTAATCGCAAGTGTTTTTGTTGTTACGTTAGCTGGCTGCGACAGAGACGGACCTCTGGAAGAAGCCGGTGAACAAATGGATGACAGTATTGAGGATACCGGTGACGCTATAGAAGATGCCACAGACGGAAACTGAGCTGGAGCGTCTGCATAGACTGGAATTTTCAAGTACTGTGATTGCCTCTGCGTTTCGGTTTGGATGACTGTAGTCGAGTCACTATCATTCCTTTGTAAAGAAGGCTCCTTCGAGGAGCCCCCGAATGCTTATGAAAACTATTCTGGTCATCATCGCACTGTTATTGATTGTTGCTACGGTATTGCCATTGCTGCGCATTGACCAGTGGTGGATTCGCGTTCTGGACTTTCCTCGAGCGCAAATTACCATCGCAGGCATTGTAATAATTGCTCTCTATCTCTTTTTCTGGGACCTGCATCGTGCCACAGACAATCTTGTTCTTGTTCTCTTAGTGGTAGCCCTGGGATATCAGATGGTAAAAATGCTTCCCTATACCGCATTAATGCCCAGGCAAGTGATGGATGCAGATTCGGCGGCCAATGAGCCTACACTTAAATTGCTGGTCGCCAATGTACTGATGGATAACCGGGAGTCAGATGCGTTTCTGGCGCTGGTACGCCGCTACGACCCGGATGTGATTTTAACAGTAGAAACTGACCAGTGGTGGGAAGCAGCGCTACGGCCCCTGGAAGAAACCTATGTTTATACGCTTAAGAACCCACTCGACACGACCTATGGCATGCTGGTTTACAGTCGGTTGGAAATGATTGACCCGAGCATTCGCTTTATTCTCAAAGACAGCATCCCGTCAATGCACATGCAGGTTGTACTTGCTTCAAACGACCGTGTTTACCTGCATTTTGTGCATCCGGATCCTCCCAACCCCAGGTATGCAACCGAAACAACGGAACGGGATGCAGAAGTGCTGATCATTGGCCGCGAAGTCGAGCGGCGCGACAAGCCAACCATCATCGCGGGCGATTTCAATGATGTCGCCTGGTCTTACACCACTTCATTATTTCAAAAGGCCAGTGGCTTGCTTGACCCGCGTATCGGACGAGGCATGTTCAACACCTTCAATGCCAAAAACCCGGTGTTTCGCTGGCCACTTGACCATGTCTTTCATACCGATCACTTCAAGCTTGTGCGTATTGAGCGAGGCCCCGCCTGGGGTTCTGACCACTTTCCTATGTTTATCGAACTGAGTCTTGATCCGGGAGCTGAACAAGACCAGCAAGAACCTGACACTAACCGAGTTGAGGAAGAGCAGGTCGACGAAAAAATTGAAGAGGGCAGGGCGCAATCGAACGAGTGATGTTGTCTTGATAAAACGGGGTTAACAGTACGGTAGCGTACGGTAATAATTGCACAGCAGAGGTATGCTTTTCATTCAGACGCCTGATGCGTCCGGGTAAAAGGAGGATAACATTATGGGTATTATCATTTGGCTCATCATGGGTGGCCTGATCGGCTGGATTGCCAGCATGATCATGGGTACTAATGGCCAGCAAGGTATTATTTTGAATGTAGTGGTCGGCATTGTTGGCGCTCTGATTGGAGGCTGGCTGATCGGGCCTTTGCTCGGCGCAGGCTCCATTAACGATGGCCTCAGTATTATGAGTGTTATCGTGTCGTTGATCGGCGCGGTTATCTTGCTGGCTATTCTGAGTTTCTTTCAGCGTGGTTCTGCTCGCTGAATGGCGTCGCCAGCCTGGTGTGTTTGCACCCGGCTGGCTTGCTTTCGGCGCAATCAATTCTTTAGGTGGGCTTTACTGTCGACCGACAGTATTAACCCAAGTACTGGTAACTGGAGACTTTAATCATGAATCCGACAAGATCAATATTTGCATCACTGCTAGCAGTGCTGCTGTTAACGACTGTCATCGGTTGTGCGGGCAGTGCAACTCAGGAAAGTACCGGCGAATACATTGATGACACCTGGATCACCACCAAGGTAAAGGCCTCTCTGGTTGATGACCCGACCGTTAAGGCGCGTGAGGTTAATGTTGAGACGTTCAAAGGCGTTGTGCAACTCAGTGGCTTTGTCGAGTCACAGGAAGCGATGGATAGAGCCGTCGCGGTTGCCAACAGTATCGAGGGTGTGACTTCAGTCCGAAACGACATGACGATAAAATAACCGCTTTTGGCGGCAAGTCGGTTCCGCCGGTACTGTTCAGGTCAGATCAGATCGCAGTCGGCAAAGTCAAGACCCGTAAGGTGAGTAGGAGTTAAACTGAGGCACTACTCCTACAAGCCTTTCATTCCCTACAGGTACTTTCGAGACTACCATTTTGGTGGATTTTGAGGTATCTGTTAACCATGACTGCTCCCATTCTCGCCACCAAACTGTATGCACCGCAACCGAAGGTTAACGCCGTTCGGCGTCAGCGTTTGTACGAATCCCTGAATGCCGGTACTCATACCCGGCTGACACTGGTGTCTGCCTCTGCCGGATTCGGCAAGACCACGCTGGTTAGCGACTGGTTAACGCAGGTTGGTCGGCCCGTTGCCTGGTTGTCGCTGGATGAAGCGGATGCCAGCCTGCCTCGATTTCTGTTGTACCTGGTAAAGGCTCTGCAACAGATATCAGTTTCAGTCGGCAAGGGTGTCATGGCCGCATTTCAGGCGCCCCAGCCGCCGCCACTTGAAGTGATTCTGACCACCCTGGTGAATGACCTGCATGGTCATAAAGAACCCTTTACGCTGGTGCTCGATGATTATCATCGGGTTGAATCCAGCGCTGTGGATGAAGCACTGCTCTTCCTGCTGGATCACGCACCGGTGCACTGCCATGTGCTGATCGCTACCCGTGAAGATCCGGCGTTACCCCTCGCCCGCTGGCGAGCCAGGGGAGAACTGACCGAGCTGCGTGCAGCTGACTTGCGCTTCAATCAGACTGAAGCGGCTGAATTTTTGAACCAGTCGATGGGGCTCAGTTTACCGGCTGAAGATATTGCTGTACTGGATGCCCGCACAGAAGGCTGGGCAGTTGGGTTGCACCTGGCGGCGTTGTTCTTGCAACGAGAGCCTGAGCAAAGGGCCAACGTTTCGGCGTTCTCAGGGCGACACCACTTTGTGCTCGATTATCTTCTGGAAGAGGTGGTTAACAATCAACCAGAAGAACTGCAGCATTTTATGATGAAGACAGCGGTGCTCGACCGATTCTGCGCGCCGCTGTGCGATACGGTTCTGGATGTGGAGCCCGGTACCAGTCGGCGGCTTCTGGATCGGCTCGAACGTGCCAATCTGTTTCTGACTCCTCTGGATACCGAGCGTTATTGGTATCGCTATCATCATTTGTTTGCTGATTTGTTGCGCAAGCGATTGCAGCAATCTTATCCGGACCAGGCTGAGTTCCAACAGCGCCTGGTCGAATGGCACCAGCGTGCCAGCCATTGGTTTGAGCAGCAGGGGTGGCATCTGGAGGCTTTTGAGCAGGCCCTGGCCGCCGGTGATATTGAACTGGCTGCACGCCGGGTAGAGGGTGATGCACTGCCGCTGCACCTTCGCGGAGAGGTGATGCCGGTGCTCAACTGGTTGTCGTCACTGGCGGTGTCAGAAAAGCAAGCCCGGCCCGGTTTATGGATCATGCAGGCGTCTGCGCTGATGATGACCGGTCAACTGGAGCCGATAGAGCAGTGCCTGGAGTATGCGGAGCAGGTGCTTCAGGAAGGGGACATTACGGACTATCAGCGTGACTTGCTGGGGCACGCCCATTCGATTCGGGCGTTTCTGGCAGTCAGCCACCACCGGCAAGACGCTGTTCGTCATCATTCCCGTAAAGCTCTGGAGCTGCTGCACCCGGACAATCTGGCGGTGCGCACCGCCGCTAACTGGACTCTGGGTTATGCCCATCAGTTGACCGGTGAACGTACCAGTGCCCAGGGAGCCTATACGGAAGCGCTGTCGATCAGTAATGCGATTGGACATGAGGTGATAAGGTTTCTTTCAGCGCTTGGCCTAGCCAGTTTGAAAGCCGCCCGCAACGACCTCACCGGTGCTGCAGACGCCTATCACCAGCTTTTGCGTCAGGCGACTGATCCGCCCTGGCCTATGTACTGTGAAGTGCATCTGAACCTTGCCCGGGTTTACTATTGCTGGAACGAACTCGGTACCGCTCTGGCTCATGTTCGCCAGGCGAGAGTGCTTGCGGGGCAATTTGCCCAGCTGGATCGCACGCTGGCCTGCGATATTCTGATGGCGCAACTGCTGGCAGCACGCGGCAAGGTGCGCGACGCCATCGCGATTCTCAGGCGAGTCAGAGAGGTGGCATTGCAAAATACCTTCATGCGCATTATGCCGGAACTGACGGGCGAGTTAAGCCGGTTGTTGATCCTCAATGGCGAGGTAAAAGCCGCGGCTGAGGTGATTGCGGGCCATGAGCTGCCGTTGGCCGGGTCGCGTCTGGCGCTCGCGCGACAGGACGCGCCAGCCGCTCTGGCCCTGTTGGAGCCAGCCTATCAGCAGGCACTGGCCAGACAATGGCCGGATGAACAACTGACCCTGCGTATTCAGCAAGCGCTGGCCTTTCAGGGCAATGGACAGCCTGCTGAGGCAGCAGAATGCCTTGGCGATGCGCTGTTGTTGGCAGAACCTGGCAATCACCTGCGGCTTTTTCTGGATGAAGGGCTACCGATGGCCAGGCTGTTGGCGCAGGTGCCTCTATCAACGTTCCATTCCGACTATCTGACTCGGTTGCTGGAAACCTTTGGTCCCATTCCGCCCGTCAATGGCCGGGACGGCATGGCCCCCCTGGTCGAGCCGTTAAGCCCACGCGAACGAGCGGTGCTGGTGCTGATCGCCGAGGGCCTGTCCAATCAGGCGATCAGTGAACGTCTGTTTCTTGCTCTGAGTACCGTTAAAGGCCATAACCGGCGCATTTTCGAAAAGCTGGGTGTGCAACGCCGCACCGAAGCCGTTGCGCGGGCTCAGGCGCTGGGCCTGTTGCCCTGACGGCGCAGCAACCAAACCCTACCTAAAACACTACTTAAGTAGCTACCGACGCATAGCCCTGTTGACTAAGGTGGCGTGAACGAATTGTTCGTTGCCGCCATTCCTTGAGGAGGGTGCATGAGTCGGGTAAAAGACACGGGTTGTGAATCGGAACATTGCTTTTACGAAGTCCGGCTCGATGGCCGTTTAGACCCATGCTGTGCCAGCTGGTTTGGCGCGACGTCAGTCCGTCGGGTTGGTCAGAATCAAACCCTGTTGTTGTGCCCGGTCGCGGATCAGGCAGCGCTGTTTGGGTTGCTGCGCAAGGTTCGGGATCTGGGGTTATCTCTGGCGGCTGTCAAACGAATCGACTGTGTTTTATCGTCTGAGTGAGAGGATGTTATGAAAAGAGTTTGCATTGTCGGCGCCTCCGGCAAGCTGGGGCAATACATGGTTCAACATGCACTGGACAGAGGCTATGAGGTGGTTGGTGTTTGCCGGCAACGCAGTGTCGGCAAGCTGAATCGTTTTCGCGGTCGCATCACCGTCATAGCCGGCACCACCAACGACCGGCATGTTATTGGCCGGGCGGTTTCCGGCTGCGATGCCGTCTTTACTGTGCTGGTGCCCATGGGCGTACATCAGTATGCGTCAGGCACGGCTCAGGCCGTGCTGGACCTGGCGCCCAGAAAGGCCCGGCTGATTTTTTCCTGCGGCTGGCACATTAGCATGGATGGAAAGGACCACTATTCCCGCACCTTTATCGCGGCCGTCGCTGTTGTGGGCTGGTTGGCCCGTCTGTTTCGTCTATTCGATATAAGCGATCAGGTTGAAGCCTGCCGGAGAATATTTGCCAGCGATACCCGCTGGACGGTGGTGCGTGGCAGCAACCTGGAAGAGGGTGAAAGCCAGGGGCTACCGGTTTGGGCGCCTCACATCGGTGACCCCATACTCGCCAGCAATATCACCCGAAGAACCGACTTTGCCCTGTTTATGGTGGCGGCAGCAGAGAACGACTCGCTGGTTCGACAGGCGCCTGCCATTGTCGGTTGTCAGACCCCTTCTGCAATCCGCCATGGCTCATTTAAGCGGATGCGGGGGCAAGCCAGCTAACTTCACAGCAATACCGCACTCGGTCTGGAAGTTTGGTATTCTTGCGCCCGATTGACTCTGGTAAGGGTTGACGGTAATTGAGTTTGCGGGAGTAGTGGGCGTGGCCGGTAACGACGCGGGTAAGTTGGATGATAGCGCTGCTATGCAGTTGGCACTGAACCAGGCCAGGCTGGCAGCTGCCGAGGGCGAAGTGCCGGTTGGCGCGGTCGTGGTGCTCGATGGTGAGGTGATCGCCTCGGGCTATAATCGACCGATCGGCGCGCTGGACCCGAGCCAGCATGCCGAAATGCAGGCCATCCGGCAGGCCTGTCTCGCGGTTGGGAACTACCGTTTGCCGGGCGCGACGCTGTATGTAACTGTTGAACCCTGTACCATGTGCACCGGCTTGCTGGTGCATAGCCGTATAACAAGGTTGGTATATGGCGCGGTGGAGCCCAAGAGTGGTGCGGTTGTTTCCAATCTGAATCTGTTGCAAATCGGTCCCTACAATCACCGTATTGAAGTGACCGGTGGCGTTCTTGCCGATGAATGTTCGACCCTGATGTCTGACTTCTTTGCCGAGCGGCGTGCCCGCCAGAAAGCTCTGAAGCAGGCGGCCGGTACTGCAAAGCCCGCATCCTGATCTACGCTAAACCTATATCTTCGAGCTACCCCTAACCGGTTTTCGTTTCCCGACAAGGATTTTATGACCGACACCACCACACTGAGTTTTGCTCAGAAATCGCGACGGCTATCACCGATGTACGCCGCCTATTTCACCCTGTTCGGCGTTTTTACCCCTTATCTGGCGCGTTACCTTACCGCTCAGGGGCTGACACCCCAGCAAATTGGGGTCATTGTTGCCACGGTCTTTGGTGTTAACGTTTTTGCTCCCTTTCTGTTTACCCTGATCAGTGACCGCACTGGCCAGCGCCTGCCGCTGATTCGTATCGGCTATGTGCTGATGGGTGTTTTCTACCTGCTGGCGCTGAAGAGCGGCGATTTTTTCTGGTACCTGACGGTTTTTGGGCTCTTTGGCGTCTTTATGTCGGCGGTGTTGCCGCAAATGGAAGGGGTGGCATTAAACGTTCTGGGCAAAGACCGGGCCCGCTATGGTCAGATTCGCCTCTGGGGCTCGGCTGGCTATGTAGTGATCGTCTGGACACTGGGCGCAGCGCTGGACCGGTATCCGGTCACTATTTTACCCGTCATCGGAGCCGTGTTATGCGGCCTGATGTGGGCCTCCACCTGGCTTATCCCGAAAGAGACCCGGTTGCGGGCGGAAGACAGGAAAGCCTCAAAAGGGCTGGAAAGCGCCTTTATTGACTGGCCTCAGGTGGTCGTTCTAATGGCGGTAGTCTTTCTTTGGCAACTGGGCCTGGCACCTTACAACACCTTTTTTGATCTGTTTCTCAAAGACCGGGGCTTCACAGCGACAACCATCGGCTTTCTGATCAGTTTCGGCTCTATCTGTGAAATTGTGGTGTTCCTGTTCATCGCTGGCTGGTTTCAACGCTTTAGTGAGCGGCTGCTGATCGTGTTTGCCCTGGGCATAACCGTTGTGCGCTGGGTCATGCTGGCCAATCTTGAGCAAAGCTTTGCCTCGGCATTGCTGATACAGGGCATGCATGCCCTGACGTTTGGCGTGGTGCACTCGGTTGCGATTCACCGGGTAGGGCGGCTATTCCCCCCCAGTCGGCAGGGGTTTGGTCAGGGCCTGTATGTCTCGATGGGCATGGGCGTCGGGCTGATCTGCGGTAATCTGATCGCCGGATGGCTATGGCAGGGCACCGGCATTGTGTATTGGTTTGCCGCCGCCATGGCGCTGGTGGCGACCATGCTGGCCTATTTTGGGTTCAAGCCCATCCGCAGCCAGCAGTAGTGCCGGGGCAGCGATTGGAGAGGCCTCAGGGCCGGGGTACTTTCAGCAGTTTCCGGTACAGGCTGACGTAAGTCTTTGCCGCTGTTGCCCATTCAAAACGCTGCTTCATGGCGGTGCGTTGCATGCCAAGCCAGATGTCCGGCTGCTCCTGATAGACCCGAATCAGGCGATGCAGTTCGCAGATCAGGGCTTCCGGGGTTGGGTCTGTAAACATGAACCCGGTGGCCTGGCCGGCATTGCTGCCATCGTCGGCCAGAGGGACAACCGTGTCTTTCAGACCACCCACCGCCCGCACCAGGGGCAGAGTCGCGTAGCGCAGGCTGTATATCTGGTTCAACCCGCACGGTTCGAAGATCGACGGCATCAGAAAGGCATCACCACTGGCTTCGAGCCGGTGGGCAAGGGCGTTGTCGTAGCCTTCCACAAAGGCGACCCGGGTGGGGTATTCACGAGCCAGCCGGTGCAGTTGGGCCGCCAGATTCACATCGCCCGAGCCGAGCAAGGCAACCTGGGCATCGGTACTGCGCAGGGTTTCCCATAGCGCTGGAATCAACAGATTAAAGCCTTTTTGATCAGCTAGCCGACTGATCGACACCAGCAGCGGAGCGTCGCCCTCTGCCAGCCCCAGTTCCTGTTTCAGTAACGCCTTGCAACGGGCTTTACCGCCATCGTCCGGGCTGCTGAAGTGTGCCGGTAGGTCCGGGTCGGTCTCCGGTGACCACTGACCATAATCGCAGCCGTTAAGAATGCCGCTCAGGGCGTCTGCCCGTTCGCGGAAGATGGGCCCCAGGCCGTGACTGCCTAGATCACTGAGCAATTCACCAGCGTAACCCGGGCTGACTGCGTTGATGGCATCGGCAAAACGAATCCCCCCCTTGAGCAGGTTGATCTGGCCGTGGTCTTCAAAAGCACCCTGGTGGAAAAACTGTTCGTGAATACCCAGAGTCCTCAGCCAGCCCGAGTTGCACTGGCCCTGGTAGGCCGCATTGTGCAATGTCAGAACGGATCGGCTGTGGGCAAAGAAAGGTTCATAGCGAAAGTGCTCGGCCAGGTAGAAGCAGGCCAGTGCCGCCTGCCAGTCATTGGCATGCACAATGTCGGGTTGCCAGTTGTTGTCGCGGCACCATTGCAAGGCCCCTTTGCTGAGCAGGGCAAAGCGCCGGGCATTGTCTTCATAGGGCGTGGCACCGTTGTCATAGATGCCCGGGCGGTCGAAGCTGTCGCTGTGCTCGATCTGCACGGTTGGTATGCCCTGGTGCTCGCCGGTGCGGGTGGCCAGCCAGGTTTCCTCGAACGCATTCAGATGGACGCAGAGACTCTGGTGCGGCCACTGCGACCAGACCGCCCGCGTTTTGGCATAGGCCGGCGTTATCAGCCGGACATCATGCCCGAGTCGCACCAGCTCGGCTGGTAGGGCGCGGGCGACATCAGCCAGCCCGCCTGTTTTTACCAACCCCTCGACTTCAGAGGCAATGACCAGAACCTTCAGGGGGGATTTATTCGAAGCCAACCTGGGCTCCTTTTGGAATAGTGATAATGCCGTTCGGCGAAACGTGGAAGCGCTGGCGATCGTGTTCGGGGTCTTCACCGATCACCGTACCCGGGGCTATGTTCACGTTCTTGTCGATAATGGCGCGGCGAATGCGGCAACCGCGTCCGATGTCGTTGTTACCCATCATGACGCAATTGTCGACGTAGGCGTGGCTGTGAACATGGCAGTTATAGCCCAGAATACTGCGGTGCACGATGCTGCCCGAAATGATGCACCCGCCGGATACAATGGAGCTGATGGCCTGGCCAGTCCGGTTGGCTTCGTCGTGTACGAATTTGGCGGGCGGTACTGCCGGGTGGTAGCTGCGCAGCGGCCAGTGCTTGTTGTACAGGTCGAAGGGGGGTTCAACCGCCAGCAAATCCATGTTCGCTTCGTACAGGGAGTCGAGCGTACCTACATCACGCCAGTAGCCGCTAGTGTGTTCCAGTTCTCCGCGGATCACGTTGGTGGAGAAGTCATAGACGTATACCACACCGGCCTTGTAGAGGTCGGGAATGATGTTGTGACCAAAATCGTGAACGGAGTCCGAGCTTTCGGCGTCTTCTTTCAGGCACTGCACCATGGTGGGTGCATCGAACACATAGTTGCCCATACTGGCCAGCACGTAGTCGGGTCGGCCGGGAATGGTTTTCGGGTCTTTCTTCGGTTTTTCCTGAAAGCCGATCATCTTGTTATTTTCATCGATTTCGATGATGCCAAACTGGTCTGCCTGGCTGATGTGAACCGGAATGGCGGCGACTGTAAGCTTGGCGTCGTCGAAACCCCGGTGAAATTCCACCATCTGGCGGACGTCCATTTTGTAGATGTGGTCGCCACCGAACACGCAGACGACTTCCGGGTCCATGCCTTCAATCAGCTCGATGTTCTGGTAGATGGCATCGGCGGTGCCCTGGTACCAGTGCTTGCCCATTTGCATCTGGGCCGGTATGGGATCAATGAACCGATTGGTCAGCCCGGTTACGCGCCAGCGCCGGCTCATGTGCTTCATCAGCGAATGGGACTTGAACTGAGTCAGAACGAAGATCTGCAGCAAGTCCGAGTTGACGAAGTTGTTCAACACGAAGTCTATGATGCGGTAGTTGCCGCCGAACGGTACCGCCGGTTTTGCTCGAACCGAAGTAAGTGGCGCCAGGCGGGTGCCCTCGCCACCGGCCAGAATCATCGAGAGTATGCCGGACATAATGTATCCCTTTTTCAGTCTGTCTTGTTGTTGTCGTAATGGGCCCCGGCCTGACCCCTGAGTCCTGAGACGGAGGGCAGGCGAGTGTTTGGCGATAGCCTGTTCAAATCAGTGTAGGCAAAAGTGCGTTGATTTGCCGTTAGTTTCTTGCTTAATTTTTTCTTAACACGCCGGTGTCAGGCCCCTAAGAACACGCCAAGGGATCCGAAGAAAACGTCAGACCCCCAAGGATTGCTCCGGTTCCGGTCGTAGTAAACCAGCGCAGCAACCACCGCCGTGACAACCAGCAGAAAGAGCAGCAGTTTTTTATACATTGGGCAGCGTCATCCTGGAAAGGTGAGTTTCATTGTGTACCGAATCTTTTCGTGTTGGCAAGGCATCTGGTCTGCCTGATGCCTCTGATTCTGGTAAACTGGCCCGGTTTTTATCGGTTTACTGACGTGAGGATAATCATGAAAGCGCCTTTTGAGAAACCGCTGAGTTGGTCTGTCGGCATGGTGATGATGGTACTGGCTGGTTTGGCGGTGGCGGAAACGGAGCGAGCAGAGGAGGCGTCCATCGCCCTTTCCGAGACCGCAAAAATTCGCCTGGTGCCGCTGGTGGACCAGACCCTGACAGAATCCGGGACGGTTACGGTTCAGCCCGAGGACGATGGCAGCCCGGACGGCGCCCTGAGCGAAGCATTGCCGCGCCACTGCCTGATGTCGGTGCGGGTCTCGCTCGGTGGTGACGTGGCCGAGCTGGAAGCGGGCAAAATGGTCTGTGTCACCGAAGACAGGCGTATCCTGGAACTGACGCCTGAAGCAACTATTGACGGGCTGGGCGAGTGCCAGGCGTCTGGCGGCGCCGACTGCGGCCGGTTTGTGATCAGTGCTGAGCAGCCCGGAACCCTGGTATTGCAAACAGCGGGCCGTTTAGTGCCCCAGCCGCGGAACGAACAGAACTGACGCACGCGGTGTGCCGGCTTGCTGTCGGCTGTCAGGGGCGGCTCAGGCGGATGTGGTCGGGGTAAGGGAAGATATCGGCGACCACACCCGCATGCAGTTCATCCTGCACTCCGCGCCAGTAGTCTGCATCCAGCAAGGCGGCATGGTAGGTCACAAAGTAGCGCTCAAGCCGGGCTTCGTTGAACAGGAAGGTGGCAAATTCTTCCGGAAAAATATCGTTGGGCGCCACGCTGTACCAGGGCTCGCTGGCCATTTCGTCTTCCGGGTAGCGTGGTGGCGGAATCCGGCGGAAATTGCAGTTGGTCACCCAGTCGATTTCATCGTAATCGTAGAAAATTACCCGTCCGTGACGCGTCACCCCGAAGTTCTTCAATAGCATGTCACCAGGGAAGATGTTGGCTGCCGCCAGCTCCCGTATGGCCTGGCCATACTCTTTGAGGACAGCTTCCTGCTGCGCCTCGCGGGCCGGGTCTTCCAGATAGAGATTCAGCGGGATCATCCGGCGCTCGATGTAGCAGTGGTTGATGATCAGCTGGTCGTTTTCAAAGCGAATACTTGATTCAGCCACCCGTGCCAGCTCTTGCTGCAGCTCTTCCGACACCCGATCCAGAGGCAGGGCAACTTTGGAAAACTCCCAGGTGTCGGCCATGCGGCCAACCCGGTCGTGCTGCTTGACGCGGTGATACTGGTTTTTGACATGCTGGCGCGTCATGTCTTTCTGGGGGGCGAACCTGTCTTTAATGATCTTGAATACATAGGGGTAGGAGGGCAGGGTAAACACTGTCATCACCATGCCCTTGATACCCGGTGCGATTTCGAACTGATCGTCGCTGACGGCCATGTGTTGCAGCAGCTCGCGATAGAACTGGGTTTTCCCCTGCTTGTGCAAACCGATTGACGAATAGAGCTCGGCCCGGGTTTTGGTGGGCATCAGTTTGCGCAGAAAATTGACGATGGCCATGGGGCTGCCGGTGTCTACAAAGAAGTAGGCCCGGGCAAAGCCGAACACGATGGCCATGGCATTGCTGTCGAGCAGCAGGGTGTCGGCATAGAGGAAGCCGTCTTCGTTGTTCAGTACCGGTACGATAAACGGCAATGTCCGGTTGGACAGGTTCAACCGCCCGATCAGATAACAGGCCTTGTTGCGAAAAAACGGCGTGGTGATCAGGTCGATGCTGTATTTGGAGGCCGTTTTTGCCAGCTCCGGCTCCTGCGTCCGGAACCGGTGAATCAGGTGCCGGACGTCCCGGTGGGCGTTCTCGAACGGCAGGCCGATGTCCATGTCTTTCAGCAGTTGCAGAATGGTCGCTTCCAGATTGCCATCGACCGTATAGCGGCGCACCAGGTCTTCGTCGGTCTCATAATGCCGCCACAGCGCATCAGATTCGACGAAAATGTATTCATTGTTGAAATAGCGGCGGTCGAACAGCCGGCAAAAGACCGAGTTGAAGAAAGTTTCTGCCAGGTCGGGCTGCGGGTGATGCCGCAGCTGTTCACTGAGCAATTGCTTCACACCCTGCCAGTGCTTCGGATCCAGACCTTCGTCACATTCACGCAGCGACTGTACGCACAAGTCTACCTGGGCGTCATAGAGGTCGACTCTGTCTCGATGGATGGCTTGCAGCTCAAGCCATTGGGCGTTCAGGAAGCCCTGGTGAGCGCGCTGGCAATAAGAGCGGAAAATCTGATAGTGCTGGTCGAACCCGGCCAGGATGCGCTCGGCCAGACGAACAGAGGGTGACTCAGTCGTAGACATTCTTTTTCTTCCAGCTGTCCTGGTCATCAATCAGGCCTTCCATATCGGCTGCCAGGCGTTCAGCCTGGCCGCTCGACTGGACTTTGCGGTCGTTACGCCAGGCCTCTATGATTTGTTGCAGGCGGGTACGCAGCTCAATCTCTTCCTGTTTGAACAAAGATGCCTGGCGTGAAGTGGCGATGGTATCAATGGCTTTCTGGTAAGCGACGCGTGCCTCCCTGAAATGCTTGGTAACCATAGCCTGGTCGGCGCGGGTCTTGAAATAATCGAGGGCCGTTTCAACCAGTTTGTATTCCACCTGGTTCAGCAATTTGTCAGCGTCGGTTTTGTTCAGGCGGCCACTGTCGTAATTGCGTTTTATAAACAAAAACAGGGACTTGAGTGTTTGCCGGTGCAGATTGGTCTCTTCCGAATTCAGGCGCGGGGCTACCGCCGAAGGCGGGTTCTTGCGCAGCCGGGCGCGCTCTTTGGCCAGCTCCTGAAAATCCTCTTCGAGCAGCTTGGCTTTGTCAGCTGACAAGGGTATCTGCGCCTTGATGTTTTGCAGCAGCGCCTGGTAGATAAAATCGCGCAATTCGGGCGATAGAAAAGACGAAGGCAGGCCACGCAATACGTTGTTCAACTTGCGTTGCTGATTGAGCAGGTTTTGCAGCAGCTCTTTATTGGCGGCGCGGGCTTTGTGACGACCCTGGGCAATGAGCATGCCGATAACCATCAGGCTAATGATGGCGACTGCGATAACACCAAGCAATGTCGTAGTGGACGCGCCCATGTGGCCTCTCATATTAATCCAGCTGACGACCCGGCCCGGAGGGGGCGGCGGCTGAACTTGGGTTCATAACCAGCAGTGTAATCTAAAAAAACGTATAAAAACAAAGATTTGCTTGACAGTATTCAGACTCGACCTTAAAGTTCCCACCGCTTTTGACGTGTCCCGTTCGTCTAGTGGCCTAGGACACCGCCCTTTCACGGCGGTAACAGGGGTTCGAGTCCCCTACGGGATACCACTCAAGCACCCTCCAGTAAAACCTTTCCCAAACCAGCGACTCCCGTTGCACGCTACCCACAGTATAGCCTCACCTGCATTTTCTGGATGCTTGCCAGGGCCATTGCCCAAGCTTGCCATCATTGCCTGCCCGCTGCTGTCGACAGCGCTCAAATAGCGCCACAGCCGTGACAGGTTGCAACGGAAGTGACACACTTCAGGTTTTTGCAACAACCCAAGTGAGTGAAACGTTCATGAAGCCGGTTTATGCCTTTGGTGAAGTGCTGGTCGATGCCCTGCAAAACGGAACCGTGACTGAGCAGGGCCTGGCCATGCCCCAGGCCGTGTTTTACCCGGGTGGTGCACCGGCCAATGCCGCTGTTGCGGCCGCGCGCCTGGGTGCCCGGGCTCTGTTCATTGGTCAGGTCGGCCGCGATGGTTTTGGCCACTACCTGAAAGCGGCCCTAAATCATTATGGCGTCGATACCCGGTATCTGCGTTCCACCGATGCGCCCACTCCGATGGCTGTGGTGACACTCGATGACCGGGGGGAGCGCAGTTTTCAGTTTTACCGCCAGGGTACAGCCGATGTGATGCTCGCGGCCCATAAATTGCCCAACCCGGCTGAATTTGCCCCGGGCATCGTGCACTGCTGTTCCAATACCCTCACCGAGCCAGGCATCCGCCGCGTCCATATAGGATTTATCGACCGGTGCCGGGCGGCGGGCAATCTGATCAGCTTCGATGTGAACCTGCGCAAGAATCTCTGGCCCGACCAGACTAACTTTCGCGAACCGATCAAGTCGATGCTAAAACGTGCCGATGTGATCAAGGTCAGTCGTGAAGAACTGGATGAGCTGTGGGATGTCGATGCCGAATCCGAGCTGGTGAGCTGGGCCTTTGCCCACGAAGCCAGGGCCATTTTCATCACCGACGGAGCCAGCCCGGCGACGCTGATAACGCCCGATGCCCGCCATCAAATGCCGGTGCCCGACGTTAGCGTGGTCGATACCACCGGCGCTGGTGATGCGTTTTCAGGCGCTGTGCTGGCCAGCCTTTGCCAGGACCAGACGCCTGACTGGGAGACGGTGCTGACATTGGCGGTTAACTGCGGTGCCTGGGCGGTTGGGCGGGCGGGAGCCTTTCCTTCATTACCGACGGCCGACGACGTTCAGTGACCCTTATTCACAGCTCTTTTTGTTGATCGCCGCTGAATAGCCGGCTGCTTTGGTTAACAATATTGTGTTCCGTATCACTGCCGGTGCCGGGCTGTACTGCTGTTCCGACCGGCCAGATTGTACGATTTATCGTTGCATTAAATAGGGGAACCCTGTGTTTCTAGACGCCTTTCATACTCAGCACACCGACAATACCATCAGCATCAGTGCTGAGCAGGGCAGTGCCTTTGCCAAGGAAATCGCTGGCGATTTCAACCCCATTCACAACGTCGGTGCCAAGCGGTTTGTGGTGCCGGGCGACCTGTTGTTCGCACTGGTTCTGAATCGCTACGGGCTGAGCAAATCGATGTCGGTGCGCTTCTCGGGCATGGTCGGCGCCGACCGGACACTGATTCTTCCCGAAGTGGATAAGGGCACTATTGATATTGTCGATGCTGAAGGCAAAGCCTACCTGCATCTGGAGCACAGCGGTGAAACCAGCCACGATGCGGCCCTGATCGAAGACCTGACTCGCAGTTACGTGGCGTTCTCGGGCCAAAATTTCCCGTTCATCATGGTGCCTCTGCTGGAGAAGCACCAGGTGATGTTCAACCCGCGCCGGCCGCTGGTGATATACGAGAGCATGGCATTTGAGTTGTCTGATCTCGACATCAGCCAGCCATCGCTCGAACTGGCCAATACCTCCCTGATCGTCAACGGCAAGCGGGGCGATGCCCTGTTCGAATTCAACATTGTCGCTGGTGGACAGCGTGTTGGCACGGGTATCAAGAAATTGATCGTCAGCGGGTTGCAACCCTTCGATGCCGAACTGATGGATGGCGTTATCGCTGAATTTGATCACCTCAGGGCGCATTACGCCCGCTAGACCAGGCACCTCACTTCCTTGGCTGACCCGGGCTTACAGACGTCCGGGTGGTCATTCCATGGTTTTCCCCCTGCGGTTTCCCGACGGCTGTACCTGGTGCCTGCACCGCGCGCTCGTGCGCCAATAAGGTGCCAGCTGGCGGCGAAGATGGGGCGATGTCTATCATTTGCACCATTCTGGTGCTGATTGTGCCTTACTTCCACGGTCAGTCCTGGCCGGTATCTTGCTGTGTCCTATCCTGAAGAGCGATTGACGACATTCAAGCAGGGGCAGCAGGCCCCGACAGCAGGACAGGATTTTCACCATGGACCCGACATTCGCAGATTTTATTCAAACCGCCGGTTTGCCCGAGGCTTTGTTAGCCCACCGGACCAGCCTGTATCAGCCGCTGGCCGATTGGGTGATTGCCAACCGTTTAACGCTGGTGGGCATTCAGGGCACGCAGGGGTCGGGTAAGTCAACGCTGGCACAGGTGCTGAAGTGGCACCTCGAACAAGGTGGGCTCACAGTTGAGGTGCTGTCGATCGATGATCTGTACCTCAGCCGGGCCGATCGACATTCGCTGGCGCAAAGCACACACCCTTTACTGGCTGCGCGCGGCGTGCCGGGCACCCACGACGTTGTGCTCGGGCGGGAAATCTTCTCCTGGGTCCGGTCCGGCTCCGGTTCCCGGGCATTGCCCCGGTTCGACAAGGCTCAGGACGACCGGGCTTCGCGGGCCGACTGGCACCATTGTGAAACACCACCCGATGTACTTCTGTTTGAAGGCTGGTGTGTTGGCCTGACGGCTCAACCGGATGCCGAGTTGGCCGAACCCGTGAACAGGCTGGAAGCGCAGGAAGATTCCGGGGGTAACTGGCGACACTATGTGAACGACCAGCTGCAACAGTTTTATGAGCCCTGGTTCAGCCAGCTGGACGCCCTGATTGTGCTGCAGGCACCAGGGTTTGAGCAGGTGTTTGCCTGGCGCAAAAAACAGGAAGAGGCATTACGAGCCCGTAAGCAGGGGCAGGGCGTTATGGATGAGGTGGCGCTGCGACGTTTCATCTCCCATTACGAACGGTTAACCCGGCACGCTTTGGCAACCCTGCCCGATCGGGCCGATGTACTGATTCCGCTGGGGACCGATCAACAACCCGGCCCGATGCAATGGCTCAAGCAGAGGCCTGGCCAATGACGCAGTGGATGGTACTGACGGACCTGGACGGCACCCTGCTCGATCACGACAGCTACGACTGGCGACCGGCCGAGCCCGCGCTGCAGGCACTGCAGGCACTGAACATACCGGTCATCGCGGTCACCAGCAAAACCGCTGCCGAACTGGTCTCTTTGCGAACCGAAATCCCTTACCTGGCACCGCTGATGGCGTGCGAGAACGGTGCTGTGGTAATTGACGATCGGTCCGGTACCAGGACCCGGGAGGTGCTTGGCGAAGCAACCGACACTCTGATTGGCTGGTTCGAGCAGGCAACTCGGGAGGCCGGTGCCCGGGGCATCGGATTTCACCAGGCCAGTGACCAGCAGGTGGCTGACTGGACCGGCCTAAGCTTGTGGGACGCAGCCCAGGCCCGTGCCCGGGAAGCGTCGTTGCCGGTCTATTATCCAACCGACTGGCCTGGGCGGGCCGCTTTTATTCATGCCGTGGAAACCCTGGGTGGACGGGTGCTCGAGGGGGGGCGGTTTCTGCATTTGACGGGCGACGCAGACAAAGGCAGTGCGCTTGGCTGGCTGGTGCAACGCCTGAACATCGACCACACAGTGGCCCTGGGCGACGGCGGCAACGACGATGCCATGCTGACCCGGGCCACCATTGGCATCCGCATTCCCACTGCCGGCATTCGCCGGCCCGAATCCCTGACGACCATTAGACGTGCCAGCCAGCCGGGCCCTGCCGGCTGGAACGAAGCGATGTTGTCGTTGCTGAACCAGGGGCTATTAAACGAACTCCGAGGAGAACGAGATGAGTGATTTTTTCCAGAACGGCGTGATTGCCAATTTGCACAATCTGGTGGACCGTCCGCTGGCATCCATGGAAAAGGAGTTGGTCGGTTTTTCTCATCAAAACCCCATGGCGCTGGTGTTGCCGTCCCTTTATTCCGAGCTTGAGCAGCCTGCATTGGAGAATATTGTTCAGGAATTGATTCCGGTACCGTATCTGCACGACATCGTGGTTGGGCTTGACCGGGCCAATCGTGAGGAATTCAAGCACGCCCAACAGTATTTTTCACGGTTGCCGCAACAGGTACGGATTCTGTGGAACGATGGCCCGCGCTTGCAGGCCATCGACCGGTTGCTGGCCAGCAAAGGCCTGGCGCCAGCCGAGATGGGGAAGGGTCGTAACGTCTGGTATTGCTATGGCTATATTCTGGCCGCCAACCGGGCCAAGGCAGTGGCCATGCACGATTGCGACATCAAAACCTATGATCGCAGTATGCTGGCGCGGCTGATATACCCGGTAGCGAACCCGGCTTACCGGTACCTGTTCTGTAAGGGCTATTACGCCCGCATTGCCGACAATAAAATGAACGGACGGGTGTGCCGCTTGCTGGTGTCACCGCTGATCCGGGCGCTGAAGATGGTGAAGGGTGAGAACGAGTTTCTCGAATACATGAGCTCATTCCGCTATGCGTTGTCCGGTGAGTTCAGCCTGCGTACTGACGTGTTGCGCAACATTCGCATACCGAGTGACTGGGGTCTGGAGGTGGGAGTGCTGGCCGAGCTGCACCGCAATTACAGCCCGCGCAGCATTTGTCAGGTGAACGTGGCCGACATATACGATCACAAGCACCAGCCACTGAGTCCGGAAGATGCCCGTCAGGGACTATCAAAAATGTCGCGGGACATTAGCAAGGCGTTCTTTCGCAAGCTGGCCACCCAGGGTCAGGTGTTTACCGAAGAACATTTTCGCACCATTAAAGCAACCTATTACCGGGTCGCGCTCGATTACATTGAAACTTATTACAACGATGCTGTCTTCAATGGCTTGTCGCTCGACCGTCATGCTGAGGAAGAAGCCGTGGAGCTGTTTGCCCGCAATGTGATGTCTGCAGGGCAGGAGTTTCTGGAAAACCCCATGGCGACGCCCTTTATGCCCAGCTGGAGCCGGGTTCAGTCGGCCATTCCCGACATTCTTGAGCAAATATTTGACGCGGTGGAACTGGATAATCAGGAAATGGGCTAACACAAGGCTCGCCACCGGGCGCCGTACGATCAATAATACCCACCTGAGTGACGCCATGTCGCTCAGCCTGAGCCGGTTCGCCGGGATTTTACCCAATGCCAGCGAACCGTACGCTCATTCAATAAGAGGTTGCTCCTGAAGCGGCCCGATAAGCAGTACTACTATCAACCCGATAATCAACCCGACAATTAACGTTACTAACACCAGGGAAGCACCATGAAACCGCACTTTATGCAAACGCTGGGCGAGTTCATCATCGCCAATCAAAAAGACTACCCGAACGCCTCCGGCGAGTTCTCCGCCCTGTTTTCGGCCATTCGACTGGCCGCCAAGGTCATTCATCGCGAAATCAACAAGGCGGGTCTGGCTGACCTCGCCGGATTGGCCGGGGGTGACAACATCCAGGGCGAAGCACAGCGCAAGCTGGACGTGCTGGCCAACGATACCTTCAAGGCAGCTCTGGCTGCGCGGGGCGTTGTCTGTGGCATTGCCTCAGAGGAAGAAGACCATTACATCCTGCTCGATGATGGCCTGAACACCGACAGTAAGTACATCGTGCTGATGGATCCGCTCGATGGTTCTTCAAACATCGATGTGAACGTGTCCGTAGGTACGATCTTCTCGGTCTACAAGCGTCGCTCGCCCCTGGGAACCAAGGTTACCGACGCCGATTTCTACCAGCGGGGCAACGAACAGGTTGCGGCCGGTTATGTGATTTACGGCTCGTCCACCATGATGGTGTACACCACCGGCCACGGGGTGAATGGCTTTACCTTCGACCCAACGCTGGGCGTGTTCTGTTTGTCGCATCCGGATATGAAAACCCCGGAACTCGGGCAGATCTATTCGGTTAACGAAGGCAACTACGTGCACTTCCCGGATGGAGTAAAACGCTATATCAAGTACTGTCAGGTGGAAGACGCGGCCACCTCACGCCCCTATACCAGTCGTTATATTGGCTCGCTGGTGTCCGATATTCACCGCAACCTCATCTATGGCGGCATTTTCCTCTACCCGTCATCAGCGCCCTACCCCCAGGGCAAACTGCGCCTGTTGTATGAGTGCAACCCCATCGCCTTTCTGGTGGAGCAGGCTGGCGGCCGGGCCATCAGTGGTTCCGGGCAGCGCATCATGGACATTCAGCCCGAATCATTACATGAGCGGGTGCCTTTCTTTGCCGGTTCCCGGCGCATGATCGAAGATCTGGAACATTGCCTCGATGAGTTTGGCGGCAAAGGCTGATATTGCTGAGCCGTGTGGGGTGCCGTGTTGGCCCCCACACGGCTGGCGTTACCGGTCGGTTTGCACCAGCCAGGGTTGTGAGAACCAATAGAAAAACGAGCCGCTGCGCGCTTGCGAGGTGCAGTTAAAACGATGGCGTCCATCGTTGAGTGCTTCCGGTGCGATTACCCGGAACCGGGTATCGTCCAGCCATTCGGCCTCAACCCAGGCGCTGTTGACAAAACAGTTTAGACTGCGGCCCATGTCGGAGGTGTCCGTCAGTTCCACGGTGACACTGGGGCGGGTCTCTGAGGTCAGCATATCGGGCAGTTTTGTCCGGTCCACCGGCATCGGCTTGCTGTTGATTTTTGTGATCAGTGTTTCCGGGTTGGCATAGACGCCAGCGGCTGCAAAGCGCGGTATAGCACCCCAGTCGCTGTCGGCACTCATGCCGCCCGAGTGTTGTGCAAAACCAATATAGCCTTCATTCAGCAGCGCCTGTTTCAGTGACTCGTTATATTCACCGTAGGGGTAGGCAAACCAGCGCGGTACGTCGTCGCCCAGCTCGTGGGTCAGGCGTTGCTGGGCATGGCTGACGTTGTCGATCATCGCTTGCAGCCAGGCGTCATCGAGTGGCGAGTGGCGGACCATGTAGTCGTGGTCCCGGCTGTGGTTGGTTATGGTTGCGCCCCAGTCTTGCAAATCCTCCAGCTGATCCCAGCTCATCATTTCCTTAAAATTCTGGTCGATTGGATCGGTGGCGACAAATACCGTGAACGGAGCGTCGAACTCTTTCAACAACGGAAAAGCATTGGTGTAAATGTTTTCGTAGGCGTCGTCAAAGGTAATGGCAACAGCCTTCTCAGGCAGGTCGATGTCGGCATCGCCGCGCAGAGCAGCCAATGCATCTTCCAGCGGCACTACCGTCACGTCATTGTCGCGCAATAACTGAAGGTGCTCCCGAAAACCGGACGGGCTGATGGTGGTACTGGCGGGCGTATCATTGGCAACATGGTGGTAAACCAGGATATTGACCGAATCGGTTGCGTGCACGGTAATGCTCAACATCACCGTACTCAGTGTCACTAGCAGACGCTTGATCATAAAGCAGGCTCCTTGGATGGGTCAGTTTCGATAGGATGATGCGGATCCGTGATCCATTCACTCCAGGATCCGGCATACAAACGGGGTTGTGGGTAGCCCGCTATTGTCATGGCGAGAATAGTGTGGCAAGCGGTAACGCCAGAACCGCAATAACTGACGGTGTTTGGGTGATCGCCAACGCTGGCGAACCGGCTGGCAAGGGCATCAGGCTCCAGGAAGCGCCCGCTGGCATCCAGGTTTCCGGTAAAATCGGCGCAGTGCGCACCGGGAATGTGACCGGCTTTGGCATCCAGTGGTTCCTGTTCACCGAGGAAGCGGGGCAGGGCTCTGGCGTCCAGTAGCGTCAGGTCAGGCAACCCGGTCAGTACGTCTTTGCCGGAGATGACCCAGTCGTGCGGGCAGGTAACGCTGATGCTCCCGGCCCGGTGTGGGTGGCTGTCAGCGCCCGATTGCAGTGGACCCTGCCAGGCATCCAGTCCGCCATTAAGCACCTGAACCCGTGCTACACCTGCCCACCGCAACAACCACCAGGCTCGTGCGGCGAACATGGCGTTATTCTGGTCATACACCACGACGGTGGTGTTGCTGTTAACGCCCCAGTCGCGCAACCGGGCTTGCCAGTCTTCCGGGTGTGGCAGCGGATGACGACCGGTCTTACCGGGAATGCGGGTGCCGGACAGATCCCGGTCCAGATGCGCATAAACCGCACCGGGCAGATGCTCGCGCAGATAATGCTGTTCGCCGGTGGCCGGATCGGCCAGATTAAACCGGCAGTCCAGAATCAGGGGTGACACAATGTCGGGTTTGGCCAGCCAGTCGGCCAGTTGATCAGCCTCTATTAACGGATGATATGCAAGGGACATGCGTCGCGTTCCTTTCAAATTGACAGGTTACGATAGCGACTATTAATAGCAATGAGAAGCGCAGGGGCTGTCATGAAAGGGTAAGCATTATTTAGAAAGCAGGGTATGGCTGGGCCGGCAGGATTCGAACCTGCGGATGACGGGATCAAAACCCGTTGCCTTACCACTTGGCGACGGCCCAATAGGGTAGGAAACTAAAACTGTACCGTCTACATGGTGGCGTTACTACCACTGAAGGCGGGAAGATGGCTGGGCCGGCAGGATTCGAACCTGCGGATGACGGGATCAAAACCCGTTGCCTTACCACTTGGCGACGGCCCAATAAAGAAGTTGGTGGCTATGGCTGGACTTGAACCAGCGACCCCAGCATTATGAATGCTGTGCTCTAACCAGCTGAGCTACATAGCCTCCGTAACGGCTGCGTATTATGCGAATATTTTCCAGTGTGTCAACACGAACATCTCGTTTTTTTCAAAAAATTCAAGGGCTTAGAACCCTGAATCCGGAGATGAAACTCTGTCGATAGCATACGGAACGCGGTGCCGCTAGCGGCGCCTTCACACAACGGCCAGGCCGGTCGGCGATTTTCGCAGGATTGACCAAAAAAACAAGCCATCTGTTCAAATGGCGTGGAGTGGCTTGTTTTGTGACCGGGTGCCGAATACGGCACGCCACGCTATTGTTTCCGGCTCCGGCTCGCTAAACTGCCGGGCAGGCGCTGGGGCCTGTTGTCTGGCTGGCGCAGCACTGTATAGGAATTCCGTGATTGTAACGCATTGAAGGAGAGTAAAATGGAGTCGTGGATCAGTACTGTCATTACCTGGGGCGTACCTGCCGTTATTCTGATCGTGGGTGTGGTCGTATACAACCGGCTGGTCGCACTGCGTAACCGCTTTAAGAATGCATTCTCCCAGATAGACGTTCAGTTGCAGCGCCGGCATGACCTAATTCCCAATCTGGTCGAAACCGCCAAGAAGTATATGGCGCACGAGCGGGAAACACTGGAGAACGTGACTTCGGCCCGCAACCAGGCCGTGGCGGCCCAGAAAACAGCGGCGGCTGATCCGACCAATGGCCCCATGGTCGACATGCTGAGCAAGGCCGAGGGCATGCTGACCGGTGCGCTCGGGCGATTGTTCGCCGTCTCTGAAGCCTACCCGGACCTCAAGGCAGATGGCACCATGCGGGATTTGATGGAGAGCCTGGAGACGACTGAAAATAAGGTCGCCTTTTCACGCCAGGCCTATAATGATGCGGTCATGAACTACCAGACCTACAAGGAATCCTTTCCCAATAATCTGCTGGCAGGCGTAACCGGTTTTAAGGATGCGGCCTTGTTTGAACTGGAGAACCCTGAAGCTCGCGAGGCGCCCAAGGTTCAATTTTAAGCAGGCGCTGATCAATGGACTTTTTTGATCACCAGGACCAGGCCCGGCGCAAGTCCGGACAGCTGGTATTGCTGTTTGTGGTCGGTGTGCTGGTCACCGTCTTTCTCGTCAACCTTCTGGGTTTTGGGGTCTGGTTGTTAATACAGGCTTACGCAGGGGCCGGGCTGCCTGTAACCGTTTGGCAATCACTGCAGGGGTGGCTGACCAGTCACTATGCCTGGCAACTGGCGCTGGGCACCTTGCTTGTCATTGCTGCTGGTTCGCTGGCGGCCTATTGGCAACTGCGCCAGGGTGGGGGCGAGGTCGTGGCGCGCTGGTCGGGCGCTCGTCAGGTCGATTACCAGCAGAATGAACCCGCCATCCAGCAGTTTATCAACGTGAGCGAGGAAATGGCCATCGCCGCCGGTGCTCCGGTACCCAGCCTTTATGTGATGGAGCAGGAAACAGCGATCAATGCCTTTGTGGCCGGTTACCAGCCCGACCAGGCTGTACTGGTGGTATCACGCGGGGCACTTGATGCCCTGAGCCGGGATGAATTACAGGGTGTGGTTGGCCACGAGTTCAGTCACATCCTCAATGGCGATATGCGTCTGAACATTCGACTGATGGCGGTATTGGCGGGGCTCATCCAGATCGGCCAGGCCGGTCGCTGGATGTGGGATTCGATGCACATCGGGTTCCGATCCAGCCGTCGTGATCGCTCTGATGTAGCGCTGGCAATGCTTGGGCTGGGGTTGATTCTGATTGGCTATGTTGGTGTGCTGACAGCCCGGGTGATAAAAGCGGGTGTCTCGCGCCAGCGCGAGTATCTGGCTGATGCCAGCGCCGTTCAGTTTACCCGCAATCCGGATGGCATCGCCGGGGCGCTCTACAAGATCCGCGAGCACGTTCAGGGTAGCCAGTTGCATCACCGTCATGCTGAAGACATGTCGCACTTCTGTTTTGGGGAGAGTGTGGCACTGTCTAGCATGATGGCAACACACCCGCCGCTGGATGATCGCATCCGCCGGGTGAATCCGACCTTTATGTCCCGAGAGCGTTATCGCAGCCGCGCCAGCGAGCAGGCTGACAGCGCAGTGGCGCGCACCGCACCGGATGCCTTCGAGCAGGTGATGGGCGTGGCAACGCTGGGCGCCCTGGCTGGCAGCGTGCGGCCGGATCACCTCGATTACGCCCGGCGGCTCTACAAAAACATCCCGGAGCAAATCCGCCATTCGGTGCATCAGTCGGCCGGGGCCCGGGCCTTTTGTTACAGTCAGATCATGCTGGCCAGTCCGGGTCATGAACAGGCACTGCTGAACCTGATCAAACAGGAAGATGTATCGGCTGTTGAGGTGCTCAGGCGGTTTTGGCCCTTTTATCAGAAGCTCGACCCGCAATTGCGGTTGCCGTTGCTAGACATGGCTGTGCCAGTGCTTAAACGGCTGGATGAGCGTGAACGACTGGTGTTTCTGGACCGGCTGAACCGGTTGGCGGATATGGATCAGACGCTGGCGCTGCGCGAATGGGTATTGCTGGCGCAAGTGCGCCGGCATTTGTCCGGGGCCGGGGCAGCCGGGTCGCGGTATACGCGGCCCATTAAAGAGTGTGGGCGGGATCTGCAGACGGTACTCTCGGCGCTGGTGCATGTGAACCGTCAGCCAACACTGGCCAGAGCCGCCTTTAAGCAGGCAATGCAACCCTTCGAGCTTGCCGACAAGTCCCTGCTCGCGCCGGAACAGGCCAGCTTTGAAGCGGTAACCGGCGCACTGGAGCATCTGGGGGAGATCGCCTATTTCTGGCGTCGTGCGGTTTTGCAGGCCTGCGTTGATGTAATCCGTGCCGACGGTGCCATTCATCAGGATGAATACGAGCTGCTTCGGACGCTGGCGGATTGCCTGGGTTGCCCGATGCCGCCGATGGTCGAGCACGAGTGGCGTCCGGGCGGGTGAGCCACCCGGTTTTTCTTGATTCTGCCGCCAGCATTCTATACTATGCGCGCCCTTCCGGCCTGTCTCAGGCAGGGAGGTTTGTGCCTTTTGCATGGGCAGGGCCGGGCGGTTACGCCGTTTCGGGCCGGGCCATAACAAGGGCTGAAGAGTCACTCCTTACCTTACTGCGGCCGCACCGCAGGAGGTTGCCAAAACCGCAAGGAGATTTTATGCGTCATTACGAAATCGTTCTGCTGGTCCATCCTGACCAGTCAGAGCAAGTACCGGCCATGATCGAGCGTTACACCTCTGTTGTAACCGAGAAAGGTGGCAAGGTACACCGCCATGAAGATTGGGGTCGCCGTCAACTGGCTTACCCGATCCTCAATGCTCACAAGGCTCACTATGTTCTGTTGAACATCGAAGCTGACAACGACACCGTTGAAGATCTGAAGAGCACCTTCCGGTTTAACGATGCCATCATCCGCAACATGATCATGCGTCGCAAAGATGCCGTGACTGAAGCATCCCCGATGATGAAGAGCGTTGAAGCCAAGAAGGCCAAAGACGAAGCTCAGGCCGCTGTTGCTCGCAACCGCGCTGAAGAGACCGAGTCAGAGCCTGAGAACGACGAAGAGTCTGAAGAAGCCTAACAACGAGGAGCATTCACATGGCACGTTTTTTCCGCCGCCGCAAATTCTGCCGTTTCACTGCAGAAGGCATCCAGGAAATTGATTACAAAGATGTAGACCTGTTGAAGGGCTATGTTACTGAAACCGGCAAGATCGTACCTAGCCGGATCACCGGTACCCGTGCACGTTACCAGCGCCAGTTGTCTTCGGCCATCAAGCGTGCTCGCTACCTTGCCTTGCTGCCTTACACCGACAGTCACCAGTAAGTCGGATTAAAGGGAGGACCCGGGCATGATGGGCTTGGCTCGCTTTGCGATGAAAAGCCAACTGAACGCTGGGGTTCTTGCTGCAGGTTTTGCTGCGCTGCCTATGCTTTATGCACTCAGCGCAGCGCTGGTGGCACTGGTCACGCTCAGGCGTGGCGCCACCGAAGGCACCAGGGTGCTTTTATGGAGTTTGGCAGGCGGGCTGGTTTCCTGGCAATTGACCGGGATGATCTTGCCTCTGCTGGTTTTACCCGTCACCGCGCTGTTGGCGATGGTGATGCGATCGGTGCAGAACTGGCCGGTGCTTTTGTCGGTTGCGGCCCTTGTGGGCATCGTGCTGGCAATAGTCGCCCAGGGCATGCTCGGTGATCGGTTTGAAGCGGTAATTACTCAGGTACAAGTGGGTGTTGCCGGCACGGATACCACTCAGCCGTTATGGCAGATGCTGGAATCGGTGAAGCCTAACGCGGCTTTTCTGGTAATGACCGTAGAACTTCTCGAGGCGCTGTTGTGTTTGGTGCTGGCGCGTTACTGGCAAGCCGGGTTGTATAACCCGGGTGGGTTCCGACAGGAATTTCACGCGCTGCGAATCAGCGGCCGCTTGCTGATAGCGCTGGTGTTACTGGCTGGCCTGGCTTACGCAGTGAAGCCTGCAGCCATGCTGTTGTTGCTGTTGCCCCTGTTATTCGCCGGTGTGGCGTTGGTGCATGGGGTGGTAGCGAAAACGAATATGGGTGGGCAGTGGTTACTCGCATTTTATGTCGGGGGCCTGCTGCTCAATCAGTTCATTTTACCATTGCTGGTACTGGGTGCTGTGATTGATGGTGTGGTCGATATTCGAGCCCGCCTGACCAAAGCACCGGACCAGAATGACGAATGAGGTAAGCGAGATGGAAGTTATCCTGCTTGAGAAAGTTGGCAAGATGGGTGTTCTGGGCGACACCGTTAACGTAAAAAACGGTTACGCACGTAACTACCTGGTCCCGCAAGGCAAGGCTGTGCCTGCCAGCAAGGACAACGTTAAAGTATTTGAAGAGCGTCGTGCCGAGCTCGAGAAAGCCGAAGCCGAAAAACTGGCTGCTGCTCACGAGCGCGCCGAGAAGCTGGCCGAAATCGAACTGACCGTTCAAGCGAACGCCGGTGACGAAGGCAAGCTGTTCGGTTCTATCGGCCCGCGCGATGTGGCTGATCTGGTCGCTGCCGCTGGCGTTGAAATCAGCAAGTCTGAAGTCAAAATGCCTGCTGGCCCGATCCGTAACACCGGTGAATTCAACATCACCATCCAGGTTCATCCGGATGTTGAAGCCTCGGTTCACATCATCGTGGTACCGGAAGCCTGATACAGCAGTAATTCACTGCTGATACGGTTCTGACACCGAACGGGAGACAGGTGCGCACCAGTGCGTTTCCTGCCTCCCGTTTTTTTGTGCCTGGCGTCCGTGTCAGGCACCGGGTATACCTATCTGGGGTCGGCGTTAACCCATCCGTGGGGCCTAGACCGCAGCATCCATGCTGCGGACTTCCCCAGATAGGTATACCCGGCACCTGACACTCAGGTGGTTGCCAATTCCAAAACATGATTCTTTGCGATCTATAGGATGATCAAGTTGATTGGAGTTAGGCCCCGGAGTTCACCCAGGGGTCATGAGTCAGAAATTCTTTTGATTAAGCTACGTATGATCCAAGGAGTGTTGGGTGCGTCTACTGGTGGCCGTTAGACCGCATGGATGCGGTCTCCGAGCCCCCATGGAGGGGTTTACGGCGTGCCTCCAGTAGACGTACCCGACACTCCGCCTGGCACATAGAGAGGCTAGCCACCGGAACAGCTTACTCTCCGAATTTCTGACTCATGACACCAGCCCCGGACTCTTGAGCCTCTCCCAATTAGAGGCTCAAACCGATACCATAGTCGGCCTTATTCTCTGTGCTGAAGGTCCCGATGAGTAACGCCCTATGACCGACACCCTCGAAGACGATCTGTTTTCCCACAACGACGAGTTGGCCGGGCTCAAGGTGCCGCCGCACTCGCTGGAGGCGGAGCAGTCGGTGCTGGGTGCGCTGATGATCGATAACAGCCAGTGGGATAATGTCGCCGAGATCCTGCTGCCTGACGATTTCTACCGTAACGAGCACCGCCAGGTGTACCGGATGATGATCCGGCTGGCCGAGCAGACTCAGCCGCTCGATGTGATTACCCTGGGTGAAGCGCTCGACAACGAGAAACAGCTCGATGCCGTTGGCGGTATGGAATACCTGAACGATCTGGCTGAGAACACGCCGTCGATCGGTAACCTCGTTGCCTATGCCAAGATCGTGCAGGAGCGGTCGGTGTTGCGGCGGCTGATTGCCGTTGCCAATGATATTGCCAGCAAAGCCTATGATCCGCGTGGGATGGATGCTGAATCCATTTTGGACGACGCCGAACGCCAGGTATTTCAGATTGCCGAGGAACGGGCCGATCAGGATGGCGGGCTGGTGCACGTCAACCCGCTGGTCGACAGGGCCATTCAGCGCATTGATGAACTCTTTCATTCCGACAGTGAGATTACCGGCGTATCAACCGGCTTTACCGATCTCGATAAAATGACCACCGGTATGCAAGCCGGGGACCTGATGATTCTTGCAGCGCGGCCTTCCATGGGTAAAACGACCCTGGCCATGAACCTGGTGGAAGAGGCGACGCTGAATCAGGACAAGCCCGTGGTGGTGTTCAGCCTGGAAATGCCCGCCGACCAGATCATCACCCGGTCCATCGCGTCACTGGGGCGCATCGATATGGGGCGGGTCAAAACCGGTAAGCTGCATGAAGACGATTTTCCCAAGCTCACAAAGGCGGTCAACCTGCTTAAAGACCGCAAGCTGTTCATTGACGATACACCCGGCATCAGCCCGAATGAAATGCGCAGCCGGTTGCGGCGCCTGGTGCGGGAGCACGGCGACATTGGCCTGATCATGATCGACTATTTGCAGCTGATGAAGATTAAAGGCTTTACTGAAGGCCGAACCGGTGAGATTTCCGAAATTTCCCGGTCGCTCAAGGCGCTTGCCAAGGAATTCAATTGCCCCATGGTCGCCCTGTCTCAGTTAAACCGAAGCCTTGAGCAACGGCCCAACAAGCGGCCGGTCAACTCGGATCTGCGGGAATCCGGTGCGATTGAGCAGGACGCCGACATCATTATGTTCATCTACCGGGATGAAGTTTATAACGAAGATTCCACTGACAAAGGCATCGCAGAGCTGATCATCGGTAAGCAGCGTAACGGCCCCATCGGTACTTGTCGGGTGGCGTTTTTGGGGCAATACAGCCGATTTGAAAACCTGGCGCCGGAACAATACGGCAGCTGGCAAGACGAATGAGCCGGGGTACTTGTGCGTTCATGGACCCTTCGGCGTTGCAGCACAATCTGCAGCGGGTTCGAACCCTGGCACCCGGAGCGCGGATCTGGGCGGTCGTAAAAGCCGATGGTTATGGTCACGGTGCGGTTCAGGTGGCTCAGGCGCTCCACCAGGCCGATGGCTTTGCTGTCGCAACACTGGCAGAGGCGCAAGCTCTGCGGGATGCGGGTATCGACGCGCCCATACTCTTACTGGAAGGCACGCTGGGGCCGCTGCAGGCGCTGGATGCGGTGCGTCTTGGCTGCGATACCGTCGTTCACCAGACCGAGCAACTCACCTATCTTGAAGCCATGGCAGACCGGCTCGGGCAACAGCGCATCTGGCTGAAGGTCGATACCGGTATGCACCGGCTGGGCGTAGCCCCCGGGCAAGTGCCCGACTTCGTGAGACGGATCCAGGTCATTCGTCCAATGCAGCCGGTCAACCTGATGACGCATTTTGCCAGTGCCGATGAACCCGAAGCCCCCTATACCTCAATGCAAATTGTTCGTTTTAATGAATTGGCCAGAGCGCTGCCGGGCGCTCATCTGTGCCTGGCCAATTCGGCTGGCGTCATGGCCTGGCCGGAAAGCCATGCTGATTGGGTTCGACCCGGCATCATGCTGTATGGCGCCTCGCCCGGGTTCGGAAAAACCGGGTTGGCGCTGGGGCTCAAACCCGCCATGACATTAACGGCGCCGGTCATTGCTCTGCGCACCATCCCGGCGGGAGACTGGGTGGGTTATGGTGCTCGCTGGCAGGCAGGGCGCGAGAGTCGAATCGCCACTCTGGCCATCGGCTATGGCGATGGCTACCCGCGTCACGCCCCTGACAACACGCCGGTTTGGCTGAGCGGGCAACGCGTGCCTCTGGTGGGTAAGGTATCGATGGATATGTTAACCGTTGATGTGACCGATGCTCCCCAGGTTCAGCTCGGAGACTCGGCTGAACTCTGGGGTGAGCACCTGAGTGTTGATGAAGTTGCCTCACACATCGGTACCGTCGGCTATGAATTGTTGACGCGGGTTTCACCCCGTGTCGATAAACAATGGCCTTCCGGTTAATTCAAACCCGGTTAGAATTACAAGAATGCGACCTGGGTTTAATTTTTAGCGATTTCCGCGCAAAGATACTTGTCAACGCCCCCTGAATACACCTACATTGGAAGTGCTGATTACGCAGATTAAAATCATGCGAAGGCAACCAGCAAAACGGAACGCAAAGCAGCCAGCCTGCACAGTGTTCACGTTTCAAGATAACAATAAATGCCATCAACACGAGGGTAAAGGCAACCGAACCGGCTGCCGTAAACCATTATGATGACCAATGTAAGAGGCCATTATCGGGCCTTCCCCTGCAAAGCGTATTACCTCAGCGAGTGGTTCGACGAGTAGCCACTGCCTGTCCTTTGAGTCGTTCCAGGTCTCTGTTTCATTCTAAAGTCTGATCGTTAGTGAGCCACAATCCGGTTGCTTGTACCGCCGTGTGTGCCTGCCTGATGCAACGTTCTGACTGTTTGAAACGTCACGGCCCAATCTGATCAATTCTCAAATTTTTACGTGATGAACTCGCGCGGTTCGTCGTGGACAGGTGAATCTATGAAGTCGAAAAACACGCCTATTTCGCTGGCACTAACGCTGGCCGCCACTGCTGTATTGGCAGGCTGTAACTCCAGTTCGAACGACAAGCCCTCAACCGATACCGGTTCTGAATCGTCGCTTTCCATGCGCTCTCAACTGGTCGGTGGTGCCGCCAGTGTTTGCTCGAGTGTGCAGCCCGGTTACTGTGAAGACTGGGATGCCTACTGGGCAGAAAACGGTGATCCGGAAGCGAATGTTGCCGTTGCTCTGACTGAGCCGGTTGAGCTGAGCCAGGTTAAAATTGATGCACTGGTGGCTGATCCGTCATGGGAAACCGATCCGGATTTTAAAACTGGTGTTGAGCTAATTCTTAATTATTTACAGCAAGAACTTGGCGCCACGCCCGAGTACGCTGACTGGCAGGATTTCAGGGCCGACTTTATCAGCATCACCGCTACAGAAGTGCCAGGGTTGCCCGAGGGTGTCGATGGCGACAGCATCTGGTTCGACAGTTCGTCGGCTCAGTACGCGACCTTTGAGGGCTTGAAGAAAGCGGATCAGCGTCTGAATTACACCGTGACTGCAGCCAAGTCGGCGGCGGTTAATGCCATGGTGGATGCGCTGGCAGCCGATGTACTGACAGACGAACAAGACGTTATTAAAACCGTGGTCGCTGATCTGGTCAGTGCCGAGACTCGCAAACAGGATGAATTGCTTCTGGCGCTGAAAGACATCGATGCCGGCGGCACACTCATCGCCGATGGCGATGCATTGTATAATTCAGACCTGAGTTATCTGGTTGACGACAATAACGACGGTGACTTTTTCCGGTTAATCGATACGCTGGATGTCAGCAACTTCCTGCTTGATCAGGCGCTCATCGATGCCATCGATGCTCAGACCGGCTGGGACAACAGCGAGCATCAGGATCAGGTTGTTTTAATTCTACAAGCGATGCTGGACGACTCTGGTGAAGCCTCGGTGGACTACAGCAACAATACCGGTGAAGGAAATAGCCGCGCTGTTTTTGGTGAGGCATTTACAGATGTTGTACTGCGCGATGGCTATGAAAACGGACTGGATCTGTGGAACGACATGCCCGGTGTCGTGCGTTACAAGATTCTCGAGTTGCTGATCGACGACTTGACCGACTACGAGCGCGCAGTGGAGTACGTTGGCCTGCCGGATTCGACCGATGCCGTCGCCGTGGGTATCTACGAGGCTTTTGTTGAACAGGCGCGAGCTGCCAGTGGCAAAGATACGCCAACCGTATTGGTGATGACGTCGTCATCGGCCAACAGTTATGCAGCGGCCGATTACTATGTGGGTCTGTTCGAGCAGGCCGGTGCTGACGCTCAATGGTTGCCACTGGATCGCGCTTATCGCCGGGCTCACGATGAAGGCCTGTGTGATTGGTTAGGTGCTTACCATAGCGATTATGCGTCTGCCGCCCATCTGGATCTGCTCTATCCCGACTACTTTGACGCTCATATCTCGGCCTGCGAACAAGGTATTCAGGACGTCATAGCCTCAGCGGACGGCCTCTTTATCAACGGCGGTGACCAGGTGCGTACCTTCGATGCGCTGGTTACCTTTGATGGTGAGGTTCGTCAGAACAGTACCGAACTGGAGCAAATACTTGAGCGTCAGCAAGACGGTGAACTGGTCATCGGCGGAACCTCGGCCGGTGCTGCGGTGCAAAGTGGCGGGAAGCTGAGTGCTGCCGCACTGACGAACCCGATGATTACTGCCGGGTCGGCACACGATGCGCTGGTAAACGGGTACGATGCCAGTAACCACGAAATCACCGGTGGCATGGGCACCTTCCCCTGGGGTGTGACTGATACCCACTTCTCTGAACGAGCCCGCGAGACGCGTCTGATTCGTCTGGTCGAGCAGGCCGGGGTGCGCTTTGGTTTTGGGGTGGATGAAACGACTGCGCTGTCGGTTGTCGAGCACGAAGAAGAGGGTACGCGGGAAGTCGTCATGGGCGTATCCGGTGCCGGCGGCGTGTACATTGTGGATGCAGCCGAGCTGGTCACCACGGCCGATGCGCCTTTCGAGGCCAGCGGCGTGATCACGCACTACCTGACCGAAGGCGATACCTTCACCTGGTACCCGGCGACGGAAACCTACGACATCCAGTTTGCGGATGATGCAACCGCTCTGACGCTGGATCAGGCCCCGGCCATCGGTGCAACCGATGACGATGTTCTTTACGAAGATCATTATCGTACCTGGGTACGCAATACCCTGGTCGCGGGTGAGACCGGTGCGACGGGGACCTCTTATGAAGATGACCCGCAATACACCCTGACAATCTCTGCCGGTGACGACACGGTGGCGGTGCAGAAGGGTGAGCAGGTGTCGTATCAGAATCTGACGCTGGATATTGCCCACGACTGAGTCGACCAGCGCTGATCTGAAAGCCGGGGCAACCCGGCTTTCTTTATGGGGTTGTAAACGCCAGCCCTTACCCCTGTAAACCACGAAACGCCAACCTCCGTAACGTCTATACGCCAAATGGATGATCTTTGTTTGGCGCTTTGTTCAAGACATTTGTTACAAAATCCGTATAATTCGCTGCGGTTGGCTTAACTGTTGGCGCTGCGGGTTAGCATACACTCGCTTTAATCCGTCGCCATGGTGGGCTCCCACGGTTTCAGGAAGCGGTTTGTTACTGACTGACGCTTGTACAAACCGATGTTCGCGGGTGTGCCGCACATCGTAAAAGTGTCACAAACGGCTTTCCAATGCTTACTTTTCAGCGGGCGAATATCCTAATGACTGCAATCACTACAGATGTTGTGTTAGTTGGTGCCGGCGCCATGAGCGCTACCCTGGGAATGATGTTGAAGCAGCTGGATCCCGGCTTCGAGATCCTGATGCTCGAAAAGCAAAACAGCGTCGCTCAGGAAAGCAGTGATGGCTGGAATAATGCGGGTACGGGTCATGCCGCCTATTGCGAGCTTAATTACACGCCGGTTAAGGCTGATGGCAGCATCGACACTACCAAAGCGTTCCATATCAACTCCGCCTTCGAAGTGAGTCTTCAGTTCTGGTCTTACCTGGTGGAGCAGGGCGCCTTGCCGGAACCGGCCCGGTTTATCAACACCGCGCCACACAAAAGTTTTGTCTGGGGTGACGACAACGTTGCCTTTCTCAAAAAGCGCTATGAAACGCTGAAAGCCCATCACTTGTTCAAAGACATGGAATTTACCGACGACCCGGAGGTATTACGCCAGTGGATGCCGCTGATCATGCAGGATCGCGATCCGCACCAAAAAGTGGCAGGAACCCGCGTTCGCTATGGCTCCGATGTCGATTTTGGGGCACTGACCCGCCATCTGGTGAGTAATCTGGAGCAGCAGCAAGGCTTCGAATTGAAGCTGTCGCATGAAGTAGTCGACCTGAACCAGAAAGACAACGGTCGCTGGGCTATTACCCTGAGAGACACCAAGACCGGCTCGATACAGGCCGTGGATGCCCGCTTTGTGTTTCTGGGTGCCGGTGGCGGTGCATTGCCCCTGCTGCAGAAATCGGGCGTGCCGGAAGGACACGGCTACGGCGGTTTTCCGGTCAGTGGTCAGTGGCTGGTATGCCGTAAGCCCGAGATCGTTAAGCAACACCACGCCAAGGTCTATGGCAAAGCGCCTCTGGGTGCACCGCCAATGTCCGTTCCACACCTGGATACCCGTATTATCGATGGCAAAGAAGCCCTGCTGTTCGGCCCCTTTGCCGGGTTCACCACCAAGTTTCTGAAACAGGGCTCCTTTTTTGATCTGATCAAATCAGTCCGGCCTAACAACCTGAAACCTATGCTGATTGCGGGCCTGGGCAATATGGACCTAACCCGCTACCTGATCAGTGAAGTGATGCAATCGCACAAATCCCGGGTCGATGCCTTGCGCAAGTTCTATCCCAATGCGCGCGACGAAGACTGGGAACTGGCCATCGCCGGCCAGCGCGTCCAGATCATCAAGAAAGACCCTGAGCTAGGCGGTAAGCTTGAGTTCGGCACGGAAGTGATCTCAACCGCCGATGGTAGCCTGGCGGCTCTGCTGGGGGCTTCTCCGGGGGCATCCACAGCGGCGCAAACCATGATTAACATCATCGAAACCTGCTTTGCAGAGCGCATGAGCAATGCGGACTGGCAACAGAAGATGAAGACGATGGTGCCTTCCTACGGCAAGTCGCTGATTAACGACGCTGACTTGCTGGCAGAGGTACGTCAGCGCACCCTGGCAACCCTGAAGCTGCATCCCTGATACGTCTAATACACCGGCTTGCCAGTCGTAGGCCGGTGGCACCTCATGTTTAAAGTGAAATTTTCGGTGTTTCCTGGCAAAGGATCAGCACCGGGCCGACTAGCAACATTGCCAACCGCGAACTCAGAAACTTGAGTTATTAAATATCCCTCCTTCCTGGCACGGCTTCTGCTAACTTAAATTCTGACCGAACGGTCCAGAGGTGCTTGCGCGTGTAAAGTCTGCGAAAATCGCCGCTGTTACAAAACACCACAGCTGTAACACAAAAACACAGCTGTTACGGAAAACCATAAAAACAAGGCGACTGACCATCTGGCCGCGTTCGCAGAAACGCCCCTTTGGGTTGCCTATAATAGGAATCATCATGCTGGAACAATTCTTCAAGCTGAAAGAACTCGGAACCGATGTTCGCACCGAAGTGCTTGCGGGTATTTCTACTTTCCTGACCATGGCTTACATCATTGCCGTGAACCCGGGCATCCTGTCAGCGACAGGCATGCCGTTCGACGCAGTGTTTGTGGCTACCTGTATTGCCGCTGCCCTGGGCACCGGCATTATGGGTTTGCTGGCCAATTACCCGGTGGCACTGGCGCCGGGTATGGGTCTCAACGCCTTTTTCACCTTTGGTGTTGTTATGGGCATGGGCGTTAGCTGGGAAGTGGCACTGGGCTGTGTGTTCTGGTCCGGTATTCTGTTCGTGCTGCTCAGTGCATTTAAAGTGCGGGAGTGGATCATCAACGCCATTCCCGGGTCGATGAAAACCGGCATTGCCGTTGGTATTGGCCTGTTCCTGGCCATTATTGGCTTGCAGGGTGCGGGCGTGGTGGTCAATAACGACGCCACCCTGGTTGGCCCGGGCGATCTGAGCTCACCGCAGGTGATTCTGGCATTTCTGGGGTTCGCACTGATCACGGCCTTGCACCATCGGGGCGTTACCGGCAGCGTCATCATTGGTATTCTGGCCACCACGGTTGCCGGCTTCTTTTTCGGTCTGGTTGAGTACAACGGTCTGGTATCGATGCCGACGGGCCTCAGCGCCACCTTTTTCCAGCTGGATATTCTCGGCGCCCTGGAACTGAGCCTGATCGCCGTCATTCTGGCCTTCCTGTTTGTGGATGTGTTCGATACCTCGGGCACGCTGGTCGCCGTTGCCAAAGAAGGCAAGCTGCTCGACAAAGACGGCAAACTGCCGCGCCTGGGCAAGGCACTGATGGCTGACAGTACGGCCTCTGTAGCTGGCTCGTTACTGGGTACCTCGACTACCACCAGTTACATTGAAAGTGGTGCTGGCATCGCCGCCGGTGGTCGTTCTGGCCTGACCGCGCTGACCGTGTCTGTGCTGTTCCTGCTGGCCCTGTTCTTCTCGCCCCTGGCCCAGATGATTCCTGCTTACGCGACGGCGTCGGCTCTGCTGTTTGTTGCGGTGCTGATGATTTCATCGATTTCCAGCGTTGACTGGAAAGACCTCACCGAGGCCGCTCCGGTCGTAGTAACAGCGGTGATGATGCCGCTGACCTACTCCATTGCAGAAGGCATTGCGGCCGGTTTCATCACCTATGCCGTGGTCAAGGTGTTCGCCGGCAAGGCGAAAGACGTGAACATCAGCGTCTACATCATCGCTGGTGCTTCCTTGCTGAAGTACATCTTCCTGTAACGGCCTGACGGGCTAAGCCCGTCAGAACCATCGCGAAAACAAAACGGGGCCGCTACAATGGCCCCGTTTTTTATGTGAAGTGGAATAGTCAGTGCCAAATAATTCAGTACAGAACAACGCATTCCAGGCCGGGGTGTTTGACCCCAAGGCTCACATCCGCACCGTGCCGGACTGGCCCAAGCCCGGGGTGCAGTTTCGCGACATCACTACCCTGTTGTCTGACGCGCGGGTGTTTCGTCAGCTGATCGATGCCTTCGTACACCGGTATTTCGACCATGAAATCGATGCCGTGGTCGGCATTGATGCCCGCGGTTTCATTCTGGGCGCGCCACTGGCCTACCAGCTCAATACCGCCTTTGTGCCAGTACGCAAGCAGGGCAAACTGCCGTTTGATACCCTGGAAGAAGCCTATGAGCTGGAATATGGCCAGGCGGTACTGCAGATTCATGCCGATGCACTCAAGCCGGGTCAGCGCGTGCTGGTGATCGACGATCTCATCGCCACCGGTGGTACGCTGGTCGCGGCCTGTTCACTGGTACAGCGCCTGGGGGCCGAGGTGGTTGAATGCACCGCCATTGTCGATCTGCCCGACCTCGGTGGCAGCCAGACGCTGAGGCGTGCCGGTTATACCGTTCGTGCCCTGTGCGAGTTTGAGGGCGACTAAAGCGGTATAACCCGCTCAACCAGAAGAGGGTTAGACTCACTCTTGCCGGAGCGCATCTGCTCCGGTATCTGCAGCAGAAGGCCGGGGGACAACGATGACAACGTATCGAGCATTACGAATACACCTCACCGAAGAAGGGGTGACTCGCGCCCTTGAAGACCGGGCAATGAGCGAACTGCCCGATCACGACGTGCTGATCCGGGTGCATTGGTCGTCGCTGAACTACAAGGATGCGCTCTCCGCAAACGGTCACAAGGGCGTGAGCCGTTATTACCCGCATACACCTGGCATTGATGCCGCGGGCGTCGTTGAACGCGACCGGTCCGGACAGTTTCAACCGGGGACCCAGGTTGCTGTCATCGGTTTTGATCTGGGCATGAACACCCAGGGTGGCTTTGCCGATTACGTTTGTGTACCGGCCGACTGGGTGGTGACCCTGCCGACCGGCCTTAACATGGCCGACAGCATGCGGCTTGGTACCGCCGGGGTAACGGCGGCTTATTGTCTGGAGAAACTGATTGAAACCGGTGTTCGTGCCGACGACGGCCCTATACTGGTTACTGGCGCAACGGGAGGCGTCGGCAGTCTGGCAGTGCATTTGCTCTCGACTTTGGGCTATAAGGTGACCGCCGTCACCGGCAAAACTGACGCCCATGACTGGCTGGGACAACTGGGTGCCACAGACATACTGCCCCGGGAAGCGCTGAGTGAACCGGACCCGAAGGCCCTGAGACCGGCTCAGTTCGCCGGTGCCATCGATACCGTCGGGGAACATACCCTGGTCAATATTCTCAAGAGCCTGCGTTTTGGCGGCTCGGTAGCGGCTTGTGGCATTGTGGGTGGCACGGCGCTTCCCGCCGATATATTCCCGTTTATTCTGCGAGGCGTGAACTTGCTGGGTGTCGCCAGTGCGGATGCGCCACTGGATGCCCGCACCCGGGTGCTGGCAAAGTATGCCGGGCTGTGGAAGCTGCCGCTGTTAAATGCGATGTGTGACACCCTGACCCTCGATGAGCTGGGGCCACGCATCGATGCCATGCTGTCCGGTAATATTCAGGGTCGCGCGCTGATCCGCATTGCACAGGACTGACCCGGTGGCGCAAACGGATTCAACAGCAACGGGCTGGACCCTCGACCCTGATCTCGCCCTGACTGACCCGGGCTGGCGGGCAGCGCTCGCGCCCATTCTCGCCGAGCCGCAACAGCGCTCCCTGGTGCAATGGCTGAACCAGCGTGCGGCACAGGGCACACAGCTGTATCCGCCCGCCGAATTCGTGTTCAGAGCGCTCAATGCCACCCCGATTGAGCAGGTCAAGGTCGTCATTCTGGGGCAAGACCCTTACCACGGCCCAGGCCAGGCCCAGGGGTTGAGCTTTTCAGTCCCTGCCGGGGTTCGGTTTCCACCCAGCTTGCGCAATATCTTCAAGGAACTGGGCAATGATGTGCCGTTCAGCCTGCCTGACAGCGGTGATCTGACGCCCTGGACACAGCAGGGCGTATTGCTGCTGAATGCAGTGCTGACGGTAGAGCAGGGCCAGGCCAATGCTCACCAGGGCAAAGGCTGGGAGGCCGTCACCGATGCGGTGATCGACCACATCAACCGGAATCGGAACGACGTGGTGTTCATGTTGTGGGGCAGCTACGCTCAGAAGAAAGGTCAAATGATTGACCGTCAGCGTCACTGTGTTTTGACGGCACCTCATCCATCGCCCCTGTCAGCGCATCGGGGCTGGTTTGGATCAGGACATTTTTCAACGGCAAATGCCTATTTACGTGGCACCGGTCAAACACCCGTCGACTGGCAGCTTCAGGCGAAGGTTTCCGACTGACTTTCACAGGTCAAAAGCACGCCCCCTGCTTTGCTATCCAACTGTAAATTCTCAAAAAAAACCGCTATTTGCCTGCCATTGCACGGCGTCTGGACTAACCTTAAGACTGTAAGAAGACAGGAACTTCCGGCTCGAAATGCATTCAGCCAGAGTTCATCTTTCTTCGCCTGTTCATTGAAAAAAAACGGAGTACGCCGGGCGGCCGGCACCTCATCTTAACCTGTCTGGTTTCTTACACTGGCGCGCACTTTGCAACCAGGAAACCGGTGGATTGATAAACACTGAAGCATGATAGACATCGCTCATGGAAAGAGCCTAATTGATAGCGTTTTAGGGGGTCGTTCATGGATATTTTCAAGCACTTTCAGTCACGTTACGAAGCCAGGTTGCTGGAGGAGTATTCCCTCGAGGAGTACCTCAGCCTATGCAAAGAGGACCCGATGGCGTACTCATCGGCACCCGAGCGAATGCTTGCTGCCATTGGCGAGCCTCAGGTTATCGATACCGCCAAAGACTCGAGGCTGAGCCGCATTTTCTCCAATAAAATCATCCGGCGTTACCCGGCCTTTGAAGAATTCTACGGTATGGAAGAGCCGATCGAGCAGATCGTTTCCTATTTCCGACACGCCGCTCAGGGGCTGGAAGAGAAGAAACAGATTCTCTATTTGCTGGGCCCGGTGGGCGGGGGTAAATCGTCGCTGGCCGAGCGTTTGAAGCAATTGATTGAGACGGTCCCATTCTACGCTATTAAAGGGTCCCCGGTTTACGAGAGCCCGCTCAGCCTGTTTGATCCGGATGAAGACGGCGCCATTCTCGAAGAGCGGTATGGCATCCCGAACCGGTATCTGCGGTCCATCATGTCGCCCTGGGCGGTTAAACGCCTGCATGAGTATGGGGGCGATATCAGTCAGTTCCGGGTGGTGAAACTGTTCCCATCCATTACCGACCAGGTGGCGGTTGCCAAGACTGAACCGGGTGATGAGAACAACCAGGATATTTCAGCGTTGGTCGGTAAAGTCGATATCCGCATGCTTGAGGACTTCCCCCAGAACGACCCGGATGCCTACAGCTTCTCCGGTGCCCTGTGTAAAGCGAACCAGGGTCTGATGGAATTTGTCGAAATGTTCAAGGCGCCGATCAAGGTGCTGCACCCCCTGCTTACCGCCACCCAGGAAGGCAACTACAACGCCACTGAAGGCATGAGCGCCATTCCCTTCTCGGGTACGGTTTTGGCACACAGTAACGAATCGGAGTGGAAGGCGTTTCGTAACAACAAGAACAACGAAGCCTTTCTGGACCGGGTGTTCATCGTCAAGGTGCCGTATTGCACCCGGGTCACCGAAGAAATCAATATTTATCGCAAGCTTATCGAAAACAGTTCACTGTCGGAATCCCCCTGTGCGCCAGACACCCTGAAAATGCTGGCCCAGTTTTCGGTGCTGTCACGACTCAAGGAACCCGAGAACTCCAACGTCTATTCGAAAATGCGCGTCTACGACGGCGAAAACCTGAAAGACACCGACCCCAAAGCCAAAACCATTCAGGAGTATAAAGACGCCGCCGGTGTCGACGAGGGCATGGACGGTCTTTCGACCCGCTTCGCGTTCAAGATATTGTCGAAGGTATTCAACTTCGATGCCACTGAAGTGGCCGCCAACCCGGTGCATCTGCTTTACGTGCTGGAAGATCAGATCGAACAGCAGCAGTTCCCCCAGGAAGTGCACGATCGTTATCTGGCGCACCTGAAAGAATACCTGGCGCCACGCTACGTGGACTTTATCGGCAAGGAAATTCAGACCGCCTACCTCGAAAGCTATTCCGAGTACGGCCAGAATATATTTGACCGCTACGTCACCTATGCTGATTTCTGGATACAGGATCAGGAGTTCCGCGATCCGGAAACCGGTGAAATTCTGGACCGGGCGGCATTGAACGAAGAGCTGGAAAAGATTGAGAAGCCCGCGGGCATCTCCAACCCCAAAGACTTCCGCAACGAGATCGTCAATTTCGTGTTGCGCGCCCGGGCCAACAACGAAGGCCGCAACCCGAGCTGGCAGAGCTATGAGAAACTGCGCGCGGTAATCGAGAAGAAGATGTTCTCGAACACCGAAGATCTGCTGCCGGTCATTTCTTACTCGGCCAAGTCATCGACCGATGATGAGAAAAAACATCAGGATTTTGTGCGGCGCATGGTCAACCGTGGTTACACCGAGAAGCAGGTACGTCTGCTGAGCGAATGGTATTTGAGAGTGCGCAAGTCGTCCTGATCGTTATCGAACCGGCTGGCCAGCAGGCAACACCCTTGTCTGCCTGCCGGCCAACCCGGTCAGCCCGACACACAGAGGTCACAGTATGATGAATTCCTACGTGATTGACCGTCGGTTAAATGGAAAGAACAAGAGTGCGGTTAATCGTCGGCGGTTCCTGGAGCGGTACCGCAAGCACATCAAAAAGGCGGTGAACGAAGCGGTGAACAAGCGCTCAATCACCGATATGGAACACGGCGAATCCATCTCCATTCCCTCGGAAGACATTTCCGAGCCGGTTTTCGGCCATGGCCGGGGCGGCAAGCGCAACATCATCAACCCGGGTAATAAGGAATTCCGTTCCGGTGATCGCATTCGCAAGCCACAGGGTGGCGGCGGTAGCCAGGGGCAGGGCAGTGGAGAGGCGGGAAACAGCGGCGAAGGGCTGGATGACTTCACCTTTAACATCACCCAGGATGAATTTCTCGAGTTCCTGTTTGAAGACCTGGAATTGCCCAACCTGGTGCGTAAAGAACTCAAGGAAATGAGCGATCACGTCTATCGCCATGCCGGTTTTACCAGCCAGGGTGTGCCCAACCGAATCAACATCGTTCGCTCCTTGCGTAATGCCCATGCCCGGCGCATTGCTCTGAGCGGCAAGTCACGGCGCCGGCTGAAAGAACTCAAAGCGCTGGTTGAGCAAGAGATGGAGAAAGAGGAAGTTCTGCGCGATGGCCACTCTTTGCTGGCCTGGCAGGAGGAAATTGAGCGACTGGATCAGAAGATCCGCCGAATGCCCTTTATCGATGATTTTGATCTGCGTTTTAACCGCAACGAACGTGTACCGGTGCCCAGTAATGCGGCCGTTATGTTCTGCCTGATGGACGTCTCCGGATCCATGACCCAGAACACCAAAGACATGGCCAAGCGTTTCTTCTTGCTGCTTTACCTGTTTCTGCGGCGCAATTACGAGAAAATTGAAGTCGTCTTTATCAGACACCACACCAGTGCCAAGGAAGTGGACGAGGAAGAGTTCTTCTACTCCCGTGAGACTGGCGGCACCATCGTCTCCAGCGCGCTGAAAATGATGGGCGAGGTGATCAGCGACCGTTACCCGCCCAATGCCTGGAACATCTACGCCGCCCAGGCATCCGATGGCGACAACTGGAATGACGATTCGCCCCAGTGCCGTGAGCTGTTGGCCAAGGCGATCATGCCGCTGGTGCAATATTATTCCTACATCGAAATTACTCCGCGAGACCACCAGGCGCTCTGGCATGCCTATGAAGATGTTCAGGCCGCGTTTCCGGAACAGTTTGCGATGGAGCAGATCATTGATCCGTCCGATATCTATCCGGTCTTCCGCCAGTTGTTTCAGAGGAAAACCACATGACAAAGAAGCCCATCTCAACCGGCAGTGAATGGACCTTTCCGCTGATTCAGGAATATGACCAGGTCATCAGCCAGATTGCCCAGGAATACCGGCTCGATACTTACCCCAACCAGATCGAGATCATCAGCTCGGAGCAGATGATGGATGCCTATTCTTCCATTGGCATGCCACTGGGCTATCACCACTGGTCCTACGGCAAGCAGTTCCTGCAGACCCAGCAGAATTATCAGCGCGGCTTTATGGGACTGGCCTATGAGATCGTGATCAACTCCAGCCCGTGCATCGCCTATCTGATGGAAGAGAACACCATGCCCATGCAGGCACTGGTGATTGCCCATGCCTGCTATGGTCATAATTCGTTTTTCAAAAATAACTATCTGTTCAAAACCTGGACGGATGCAACCGCCATCATCGATTACCTGGTCTTCGCCAAACAGTACGTGACCCAGTGCGAAGAGCGCTACGGCGTGCGTGAGGTAGAGCGGATACTGGATTCCTGCCATGCGCTGCAGAATTATGGCGTTGACCGTTACAAGCGGCCGTCACCCATTTCAGCGGCCGAAGAATTGTCCCGCCAGGAGGAGCGCGAGGCCTATCAGCAACAGCAGGTTAATTTGCTGTGGCGCACCATACCGGTACCGGAGGGCAAGGAAACCCAGCAGGAACGGCGCACCTTCCCGCCGGAACCGCAGGAAAACATCCTGTATTTCATTGAAAAGAATGCCCCCTTGCTGGAACCCTGGCAGCGCGAGCTGGTGCGCATTGTGCGCAAGCTGGCGCAGTATTTTTACCCCCAGCGACAGACCCAGGTAATGAACGAGGGCTGGGCCAGCTTCTGGCATTACACCCTGATGAACGAGATGTATAACCGGGGGTACATCACCGAAGGCTTCATGATGGAGTTTCTGGCCAGTCATTCCGCCGTGGTGTACCAACCCCCCTATGATTCAAAATACTATTCCGGGCTGAACCCTTACACCCTGGGCTTCAACATTTACCGCGATCTCAAACGCATTTGCGAACACCCGACCGATGAAGACCGCGAATGGTTTCCGGACCTGGCGGGCAAGGACTGGCTCGATACACTGCATTTCGCCATGGAGAACTTTAAGGACGAGAGCTTCATTCAGCAGTTCCTGTCGCCCAAGGTCATGCGTGATATGCATCTGTTTGCGGTCTACGACGATGAAGACGAGAGCGAGTACGAGATCAGTGCGATTCACGATGAATACGGGTATCGCAAACTGCGGGCGATGCTGGCGGAGCAATATAACCTGAGCATGCGCGAGCCCAACATTCAGGTTGTGGACGTCAATTTGCGCGGTGACCGCTCGCTGACGCTGCGCCATACCCGGCACAACAACGTACCGCTCGACAAAGACGCCGAGAAGGTGCTCAAGCACGTGCACCGGTTGTGGGGCTTCGACGTACACCTGGAATCATGCCAGGGTGATGAAGTGCGCCAGCGGTTGCACATGCCACCCCGGGACATGACGCCGGAGCAGGCCCTGGAAGAAGGGTTGAAATATGTGTAGAACCAAGGCCATTGTGCACCGGCAGTGGTCTGAGTATGATTCCAGCAACCTGATTAACACGCTCACCCGGTGAGTGGAGGCGACGAACAGACAGCACAATACTCTGAAATTCAAACCACCGAGCCCTGGTGGTCTACGTCAATCGTGATATGACGCCAGGGCCTTGTTCGACCCCTAAGGTGACGAACAACAGGGTTGCCGCGGAAACGCGTCAGCCTCCCGACTTGGAAAGGTGATGCATGTTAGAAGACGCGATGGGCCGCCGGTTCTATTACCTGCGGCTGTCGGTAACCGATGTGTGCAATTTTCGTTGCACTTATTGCCTGCCAGATGGCTATCATGGTAAACCTGATCAGTCCTTTCTTACGCTGCCCGAAATCCGACAGACACTGACGGCCTTTGCGGCCCTTGGCACTGAAAAGGTCCGTATTACGGGCGGAGAACCTGGCCTGCGCCGTGACCTGTCGGAAATCATCAGCGCAGCCGCCCAGACGCCGGGTATCCGGACCGTGGCGCTCACGACTAACGGCTACCGCTTGGCCGAACGTATCGTCCGCTGGCGCCAGGCCGGGTTAAATCAGTTGAATGTCTCCATCGATAGCCTGGACCCCGCCGAATTTCATTCCATTACCGGACACAACCGTCTGCCGGAGATTTTGCGCGGTCTGGATGCGGCGCTGGCAGAGGGCGTGTCGGTCAAGGTCAATGCCGTGCTGATGCGCGGCCTGCCTGATCAGTTGGCCTCCTTTCTGGATTGGCTGAAGACCACTCCGGTCACCTTGCGGTTTATCGAGGTTATGGAAACCGGCGACCACCCGACCTTCTTTCGCGAGCATCACATCAGCGGTCAGACCGTAAAGCAGCAGTTGCTTGCCGCGGGCTGGCAAGCGGTACAGCGGCGCCGGGATGCCGGGCCTGCCGAAGAATTCTGGCACCCGGACTATCAGGGTCGCATCGGCCTGATCATGCCCTATAGCCAGGATTTCTGTTCCAGCTGCAATCGTCTGCGTATCTCCTCGACGGGTAAGTTGCATCTCTGTCTGTTTTCAGACGGTGGGCTGGATGTTCGCCCCTGGATGCAACCCCATGTGGATACTACCGAATTGCAAGACAGGCTGACCGCGCTGCTCAGGCACAAGGCACCGAGCCATCTGCTGCACGACGGCCAAACCGGCGGCACCCAGAATCTGAGCATCATCGGAGGGTGATGGCGGTGTACAACCATGACTGAACAGGGGGCGGTGCTGATTCTGGCCGGTGGTCGCAGTCGGCGTATGGGCACCGACAAGGCACAGTTGCCGGTGGCGGATACCACCCTGCTGGGCTGGCAGCGCCAGCGCCTGGCCGGGCTCAACTTGCCGGTCTGGCACAGCGGGCCAGACGGCATCGCCGATGCCTGGCCCGACTTTCGGGGCCCTCTGGCCGGAATATACAGCGCACTGAGACAACACCCTGAAGCTGCATTCTGGCTGGTAATACCCGTGGATATGCCGGCTGTGCCCCTGGACCGCTTGCGCCGGCTGGCGCAATGCATGAAAACCGAGTCGCTGCCGGTGGCCTACAGCAATGCACCCCTGCCGCTGGCCGTGCCAGCCACGGCAGCGCTGCAGGAGACACTGGCTACCTGGCTGACCCAACCGGACGGACCCAGATCCCTGCGTGCACTGATGTCACATTTTAACGGGCGGTGGCTCGCTGAGCCTTTGGCCGAATGCGACCGCCTAAACCTTAATACGCCTGAAGACTGGGCTGCGTTTCAGGCGCGGCCTGAACTAGAGCGCAGCCAGCCAGACTCACCCAGAGGAGAGACCGGTGACTAAGCCGATAACCCCGGAAACAAACCCAGCGCCGCAATCCCTGAACGTGGTGGTGTTAACGGTGTCCGACACGCGTGGCCCCCACAACGATACCTCCGGTCAGTATTTGGCAGACGCCGCTGCAGCGGCGGGGCATCGGGTCATTGAAACGATGATCGAAAAAGACGAGGTCTATCAGCTGCGGGCGCACCTGTCGCGCTGGATCGCCTCGGCCGATGCCCAGGTGGTACTGATGACCGGTGGTACCGGCTTTACCGGTCGTGATTCGACACCTGAAGCCGTGGCGCCTCTGTTCGATAAGCACATCGAAGGCTTTGGTGAACTGTTCAGGCAGCTTTCCTACCAGGAGATTGGCACTTCGACGGTACAAAGCCGGGCTCTGGCCGGGCTCGCAAACGGCACTCTGGTGTTCTGTCTGCCGGGTTCAACCGGTGCCTGCCGAACCGGCTGGGAGGGCATTATTCGCGAACAGCTCGATTCCACGCACAAGCCCTGCAATTTCGTCGGTCAGTTGAAATCGGGGGTCTCATGAGCGAATTCAGTCATCTCAACGACCGGGGTGAGGCCAACATGGTCGATATCTCCGGTAAGGCGGTGTCGCAGCGCGAAGCCAGAGCTGAAGCTTTTGTGACCATGAACGAGGCCGCGCTGACGCTGATTGAGCAGGGCGGTCACCACAAAGGCGACATATTCGGGGTGGCCCGGGTAGCCGGTATTCAGGGTGCCAAACTGACGTCGCAACTGATTCCGCTGTGTCACCCGCTGATGCTGAGCAAGATAGGCGTCGACCTTGAACTGCAGCGGGCACAGGGGCGAGTGCGCATCGAAACCCGCTGCAAGCTCGATGGCAAGACCGGGGTCGAGATGGAAGCACTGACGGCTGCCTCGGTTACCGCGCTCACGCTGTTCGACATGGTCAAGGCGGTCGACCCGGGCATGTGCATTGAAGGTTTGCGGGTGCTGGAGAAACAGGGTGGCAAAACGGGGCACTGGACAGCGGGCGAGGGTAAGTGATGTCAGAACCGGTTCGGGTAAAGTTTTTCGCCCGTTTGCGAGAAGAGCTTGGCGTCTCCAGCCTCAACATTCAGGCCGAGGAAGTGCCCGACCTTGATGCACTGCTCGACTGGCTGGTCAAGGCACACCCTCAGTGGCAACCAGCACTGCAGGGGAAGCTGATGACGGCCGTGAACCAGAACATGACGACGTCCAATACGACGCTTCACGCTGGCGACGAAGTAGCGCTGTTTCCACCAGTTACCGGAGGCTGACCCATGACAGTGACGGCCATAAACATACGCGTTGGCCCTGGCGATTTTGACGTTCAGGCGGAATACGATGCACTCTGTTCTCACAATACCGACGACGGCGCCGTGGTGTTCTTTGTCGGCCGGGTGCGAGATCTGAATGAGGGGGAAGCGGTTCACAGCCTGCATCTGGAGCACTACCCGGGCATGACCGAATCGGTTCTGCAGCAACTGGCAGAGCAGGCGGCCGGGCGCTGGCCGCTGAACCGGGTGCGCATTGTTCACCGGGTGGGCGATTTGCACCCGTCTGACCAGATTGTCTTTGTTGGTGTCAGCAGCCCCCACCGGCAGGCAGCGTTTGACGGTGCGGCCTTTGTGATGGACGTTCTGAAAACCGAAGCGCCATTCTGGAAAAAGGAAACCGGACCGGACGGTACCTCGCGCTGGCTCGATGCGCGACAGAGTGACACCACCCTGGCTGAACGCTGGCGATAGATCACCTGTTAATGTGGCCGGTGTTCGGTCAGGCAGGCATCAATGAGCCGGTCTTTTCGAACCCAGATGTTCTGTACCCATTCCTGCACTTCCTGGCGAAAGGCGTCGTCATTCTGGTAATCACCCCGGCTGAAGTGTTCAGGAATGGCGATTTCTTCAACTCTCATAATCACATACTTCATACGCCCGCACAGCAGATCCCAAAACGAGGGAACACCCTGGGGGTAGACGATGGTAACGTTGGTCAGGGCGCTGAATTTGCTGCCCAGCGCCTTGATGGTAAAGGCGATGCCGCCCGCCTTGGGCCTGAGCAAATGCCGGAATGGGGACTCTTGTTGCTGGTGTTTGAGCGGTGAAAAGCGGGTGCCTTCCAGAAAATTCACCACACTGGTGGGCATTTCGGAAAACTTTTCGCAGGCGCGTTGTGTGGCCAGCAAATCCTGGCCGGCTTTCTCCGGGTGTTTCTTCAGGTAGGCTTTGGAGTGTCGCTCCATAAAAGGAAAGTCGAGCGCCCACCAGGCCTGGCCGACCACGGGAATTCGGGCCATCTGTTTCTTGATGAAAAACTTCAGCAGCGGAATCTTGCGGTGATAGGCCTGGAACAACACAAAAATGTCGGCCCAGGACTGGTGATTGACGGTGAGCAGATACCAGCCTCTGGCATTGAGCTGGCCCAAACCCTGAATGTCCCAACGGGTTTTTTGCATTCGGCGCATCCACCACAGGATACCGCCCATCCACAGAGCGGCGATTTCAGTGATGCAGGGATTTACCCAGCGCTGCCCGGCCGGAAACCGAAGTAGCAAGCGCAGCAGTATAAAGACATAAAGAAAGACCCCGAGAAACAGGGTGTGGCCCAGCAGGGCCAGGGCAGCAACAGCGCCCATCAGATGTGAAGCAATGGCGTGAACCATGGAACGACTCGGCTGATCTTTTGGCCGGTCAGTTTATGAAAATGACACGGCGCTGACAAATCAGCGTCACGCGAGCCGGGTCAGAAGGGGGATTCCACTAACAGGTAGCCCTTGCCCCGCACCGTTCGTATCGCGTTCTCCAGCCCCAGCTTCTGACGAATGCCGGATACCAGAATGTCCACGGTGCGTGATACCCCATCGTACTCGATGCCGCGCAGCGCTTTCATGATGTCATCGCGGCTGTGAATCACGCCGGGCTGATCGTACAGCAGGCACAGCAGGTTGAACTCCGGCTGGGTCAATTCAACATCCCGGCCCTGGCAGGTGACTTTGAGATTGCGCTTGTCGACATTGAGCCAGTCGAGCACGGTACCGTCGCTGACGCCCGATGGCGCCTTTATACGCCGGCTACGGCGCAGATGCGCCTTGATTCGCGCCAGCAAAACCCGGGGTTCGACGGGTTTGGTCAGGTAGTCGTCGGCACCGAGTTCCAGCCCGAGAATTTCGTCCAGCGATTCACCACGAGCGGTCAGAAAGAGAATCGGCCCCTGATAAAAACGCTGTATCTGGCGGCAGACTTCCAGGCCATCCTGCCCCGGCAACATGATGTCCAGAATCACCAGGTCTGGTGCCCAGGCCTGAATGCGGTCCGGTGCCTGAAGGCCGTCGGCGACGGTCTGCACCTCGAACCCTTCGCGGGTGAGGTATTGTCGGGTCAGTTCGCTCAGGGCGATATCGTCCTCAACCAGAACCAGTCGGCCATAGCTGGCCTGATTTGATTCTGTCTCGTTGCTCGTTGTTGTGTTGCTGGCGTGGCTGAACGTCATGGTTGGCTTCCTAGGGGGTCCATCGCAGGCTAATAGATGCAGCATAGCCCAGTGGATCGCTCTCAGTCAGGTCGGTTAGGTCAAATCTCAGGCGCAGGCGCCATTCCGGTGCGACCTGCCAGATGATGCGGTTTTCCAGGCCTATCCGGTCACGGGTTAGCGATTGCACCAGGTTGAACTCAGTCTCCCAGGTAGTGAAGTCACTGTTCAGTCCAAAACCCAGGTCGTGGTCAGTGGTGTTGCCGGCGTCGAGTCTGCGGTGTTCGCCCTCCCAGAATATGCTCGCCCGACTGCGGGTGCCCATAGCCGTTGAGACTGCAACGAGACTGTCGCTGTTGAGTCCCTTGCCGTGCCAGAACTGATCGTGAGCCAGGCGTACCCGAAAATCTCCCAGGCTTTGTGCGTAGGTGGCACGGCCTAGCCACCCGTCCAGGGTGTCGTCGTGTTGCAAACCCAGAGTCAGTTGTAAAATAGCGTTGGGGTTGCGTACCGAGAGACCGCCTTCCAGGCGCCCTAGCCAGGGCGAGTCGGATCTCTGCGGGTAGTGGCGGGATAGCGCCGTCAATTGTATCAACGGCCGGAGTGTGTAGGATTGCTGGGCGGAATAGAACACGGTCTTTGGCAGTCGTAACTGCGCCTGGCCACCAAGCTGTCCGTAGCGGCTGCCTGTCTGCTCACTTTGTCCGGCACTGAGTTCCAGGTAACTGCTGAACTGATAGTCGCTCACGGCCTGGGCTTCTTGCGCCTGAAGCAGCAACACTTGCGTATTGATGCGTACCCGAACCGGCAGATCCGGATCGGCCAGCACTTCATTCAAATACTGTTCGGCGATGTCTGGCTGATTGAGTTGCAGGTAAAGTACTGCCAGTTCCAACTTCAGGCGCGAAGCGGTTGGGTTCTGGTTGTGTAGTGCTTCCAGGTCGATGACAGCCTGGACGACATTGCCTTCCGCCTGACGCTGTTGAATTGCAGTCAGCTCTTCCGACCAGTCGGTCTCGGCGATAGCGGATACCGGAAGCAACGTGACCAGCAAGAGACCCCAGCGCAATAGCTGGCACGGTGACGGTGCTTTACTCATAGTCATCATCGTCATCATCGTCGTCGAAATCGTCGTCATCGTCATCGTCATCGTCGTCATCGAAATCATCGTCATCATCTAAGTCACTGTCGACAGAGCCGTTCGTATCATCCAGAGATTCATACCAGGCCTCGAACTGGTCATCAGTCCAGTTTTCTGGCAGAGACAACAGGATATCGAGCGAAAGCGACTGCCGGTCGCGGGGATCTAGCTGGCTCAGCCAACGCTCCAGCAATCGTTCCTGATTGGAGGCGGACACACCCGCCCGATCGGCAATTAGTTGATCAAGCTGTCGCGACAAGTCTTCCAGCGATCGAACGTCGTTTTGAGATTCAAGCAGGTTGTCCGGCAGGTCGTCCCATTCGCCCCATTCATTGGCGTGTACCGCTCCTACGGTCAATGACAGGCATAGCCATGCCTTAAGTACCGGGCGGTGCAAATACCCTTGCCCCATCATGTGGTTACCCCTGGCTCAGCCTGGAGCACGGGTAACTCGACCCTTACCAGAGCGCCTCCCAGTGAGCTTCGTCCCAGTGTGATCGTTCCCCCATAGTAGCGAACCAGTGTATCAACCAGGGTTAACCCCATGCCGTGTCCGTTGTGGTTCAAATTACGCGCCTTGTCACCCCGGGTGAATGGTTTAATGGCATGGTCAAGGCTAAGCCCCCTAAAACCCGGGCCGTTATCTGCCACGGTTAAAATCAACCTGTTGGATTGGGCCATCAGGGTAACCTGAGTTTCACCCCCTCCGTATTGAATCGCATTGCTGATCAGATTCCGGCACAGGCGTCGCCAGTGATGAGCGGCCATGCTAGCCCGGTTTATTGCGTCCAGCGACAGCTTAATATTCACTTTGTCCGGCTGCATGCGATTGACCAGGGTGCTTAACTCATCGCTGACAAAGCAATAGGCCGCCTCACTCTCCTGAAGGCCCCCGGGGCTGTGCTGGCTCAACTGGTGATACAGTAACAACTCGTCAATCAATTGATTGAGTTCGCGTACATCGTTTTGCAATTGTTCTGTCAGGGGGGATTCCGGGTCCAGCATGGCAAGTGCGAACTGCATCCTGGCCAGAGGAGTCTTCAGGTCATGGGAGACGGCCTGGTTGAGTTGCTGGCTTTGTTCGGCCAGCTCAATCAATCGTTGCGCCATGGTCTGGATGTGTCGCCACATGTCGCTCAGTGCATCGTCGTTTTGGGCAGGTAAAGCGGGCGCACTGCCGGTGGCCGCAATGCTGTCGATGGCCTGGTTCATTCTGGTCAGTCTATGGTGCAATGGACGCAGAACACACCAGAGTGCAAGCGCCGTTACGCACAGGAAGCCGACCAGTACAAGCAGGGTCATATTGGGTGTCAGCCAGACAAACTCCTGAAAAGGTCCCAGTCTAAGCGCTTGTTCGGAGCCTGCCGGAACATAAACAAAAAACTGCTTGAGGGAATTGTTTCGGTCAACCACAACCTGACCGCTGTCGAGTTCTCGCTCCAGTACAAAACCAAGGCCCTCGTTGCGCCAACCCAGTCGTCGTATTTCCATGTCGAGACTGGCGTTGAGTTCTGCCAGGCGCTGCTCCCGCTGGGATGCAGACACCAGAGAGAGCTCGTTGGTGACCAGCAAGCCAAGGCCCGTAGCCAGGTGCTCCCAGTCAGAAACCATGACACTGACGGCCTGTTGCTCGCTGAGCGGGTGAGTAAACATCGTGGTTTCACTGGCCCAGTCCGTATTTAGATAAGCCGGCTCCTGAATTGGCCCTCCGGTGCTTTTCCAGTTGGCGCCGGTCAGAGTGGACACGAGCTCTAGCCAGGACTGGCGTCGTTCCTCACCGTCCTGGCGCTGATAACCCTGCTGCACCAACCCAGCAGTGGACATCAGCAACGGGTCGGAGAACTGCTTGAACCGATACTCATTGAGCGCAATGGCGAAAAAATAAACAGCCAGGCCAGCAGATAGCAGGATTGCAACCCAGGTAATGTAGATTCTGGCAAATATCGAAAACATCAAAAGCCCTCTGTCTACCCCCACTATATCGGCCTTGAACCCGGCTGAAAACGCTTGCCAACAATACCGGAACACTAATGAAACATGCCTTACAAATCTGGCGGGTAGACTTCAATTCGAGTCAACGCCGCTCAAAGGGCGTTACAGTGAATGTGATTAGATGACAGTCAAGAGGTGACAGTGATGAAACATGATATGTTACTAACCGGGGCTGGACGCCAGGTTACCCCCAACGCTTCCAGCGGTTACCGGACACGTCCATTGGCGCTGGCTGTGATAGCCGGCACGGCTACCCTGCTGGCAGCCTGTAACCCGGGTGGTGGTTCGGCCATGGGCCGAGCGTCTCTGGACATAGAGGCGACTCGCCCTGTCGACAGCAGCACAAGCGCGCGCTCGCCTCTACCGCGCAACGACGGTGATACCGTGATACTTCCCGTGACCAATCCAGACGGAACTCAGGCGGGTGAACTGACACTGACCAGTGCCTGGATCGTGGTGCGCAGCATAGAACTGGAACTGGAAGACGACGATCTGGACGATGATGACGACGATCTGGATGACGATGACGATGACGATGACGATGACGATGACGATGACATTGAAGTTGTCGGTCCCTTCGTTGTCAATCTGCTAAAAAATGAGGTAACGCCGAGCATACCAGACCTGGTCTTGCCACAAGGGCGTTACGACGAGATTGAGTTTGAGTATGGCCCCTTGCTGAGCACAGACCTGGGTATGGATGGCGAGCCGTTGATGGACCAGTTTCCGAGTCTGAGCAACGAATACAGTCTGTATCTGGAAGGGCATTACACCTCAGATAACGGAACCTACTCTGAAATTGACTTCCGCCTGACTTACGATGAATACGACGAATTTGAGGTATCGGGTAACAACCCAAGCCTTGGCTTTGAAGTCGATGGAACCATCGATCTGGTTGTGGCGTTCCAGATGGCTAACTGGTTTCGCTTTGATGATGACGATTCGAATGAGCATCAGGTCAGCTTTGAAGACGGCATTACCACCGTCGATGCCGGTACAGCGTCTGAACGACATGTCATCTTCCTGGATAACGATGACAGTGCAGGGCTGAATGAAACGGTCTTTAATGTCATTGAAGAAAACATCGAAGAGTCAGCCGAGTATGAAGAAGACGACGATGACGATGACGATGACGATGACGATCTAGACGACGATGATGACAATGACGATTGATCGTCAATACTGAGTACTACCCGTAAAACCCGTTGGCCAGACATTGTCTGGCCTTTTTTTTAACGGTTGGTTAGCTTTATTTCAATACGGCGATTGTTCTGAAAGGCTTCTGCAGTGAAGGCCGGATCGACCGGGTGATGCTCGCCAAAGCCCGCAGCCGCCATGCGGTTCTGATCGATACCCTGTTGTGCCAGGTAACGCACCACCGACACCGCCCGGGCCGTTGATAGCTCCCAGTTGGATGGAAAACGCTCGGTGCTGATTGGGCGCTGATCAGTATGGCCATCGATGCGCAGTATCCAGTTGATATCATCGGGTATGTCGGCGGCGATTTCCTCGAAAATATCGGCCAACTTGTCGAGCTCACCCTGGCCGGCAACACCCAGTGTCGCCGACGCCGATTCGAAAAACAGCTCGGAAGGCAGCAGAAAGCGATCGCCCTCAATCCGGATATTGGGGTTATTGGCCAGCGCCTGACGCAGGCGACCAAAGAAATCGGACCGGTATTGTTCGAGTTCGTTGACCCGCTGTGCCAGTGCCGAATTCAATCGCTCACCCAGATCGGCCAGCAAAATCTCCTGCTCGGCAGTTAATTCCTGTTCCAGCGCCAGGGCGGTGCTGATCTGGTTGAGTTGGGCTTGCAGGGCATCGATTTGCTGACTCAAGCGGTCAATTTCTGCCTGAGCCCGGGCCGACAGGCGTTTTTCTTCCTCCAGGGCTTCTTCGCCTTCGCTGGCAATGGCGACCAGGTCTTCAATACGCAGTTCCTGTTCTTCGATCTCGCGCTGGGCGAGCAGGGTGCGTTCTTCTTCGGTCGCCAGCCGGGCTTCCAGAGCCTGGCTGCGATCGCGCAGTGAACCAACCAGCTCATCCCGGGCGGCCAGCTCGAACTCCAGCTGATCAACGGTTTCCTCGCTCTGGTTCAGGCGGGTTACCAGGCCGGCAATTTCCTGTTCCAGTTCGGCCCGCAACTCGCGCAGGGTCACGATATCCTGCTGCAGTGCGGCTTTTTCCCGTAACTGAACTTCAATGGTTTCCCGGTCGGTCTCGATGGTTTCTTCAAGCGCGGTCACCTGTTCTTCCAGGCCCGCCTGGCGTTGCAGGCTCTGGTTGTACTGGGCGCGCAAAGAGACCAGGCGTTCGTTCAACGCTTCATTGCTTTCTTCCTGAAGGCGCAGGGCATTGCTGATTTCAGCCAGGCGGGCATTGAGCCGGTTCAGCTCGGCATCCCGGTCCGAGACCGTTTCAGCCAGAAACACCTGCGCCAGCGTGAAAATCAGCAACATGAAGATGACCAGCAACAGCAGCGCCGACAGGGCGTCGACGTAGCCGGGCCAGACATTGACGGTGGATTGAGCGCGTCTGCGACTGCCTAACATCAGCGGGGCTCCGTTCAGTCGTCGTCAGAAAAACCCAGCTTTTCTTTCAGCTGGCGATTTTCTTCTTCGAGGATCAGGAGTTCTTCGGCCAGTTCCTCACGGGCTTTCTGGGTCCGCGGCAGGCCGGGCTCTTCGGTCAGGTCGCGCGCGTCGATCAGGTTGGTCAGGCCTGTCAGCCATTCTTCGAGACTGTCATAAAACCGGTTCTGTGCATGACCGGCCTGAATATCCAGAAAGCCCAGTACCAGCGAACCGCCCAGACCGAGCAGGGATGAGCTGAACGCCGTACCCATGCCATCCAGGGGGCGCAACAGGCCGGCCTGGAGCTCGCCAAAGACCTGCTCAAAATCCTGATTGCCGATATCGAGGTTGATGATTACCCGGCCCACCGCTTCAATAGTGCCCAGCAGACCCCAGAAGGTACCCAGCAGCCCCAGAAACACCAGTAGGCTGATCATGTAGCGGGAAATCTCGCGTGATTCATCGAGTCGTGAGCGAATGCCATCGAGCACGGTGCGCAGCGACATGGCCGACAGGGTAAAGCGGTCGCGCTTGAAGTCTTCACCCAACTGACGCGCCAGCGGCTTCAGCAGGCGCGGCTCCTGCTTGACAGACAAGCCGCTGCGGCCGGTTCGAAACAGGGCAATCCACTGCAATTCAGGGCGCAGAATCAGTACCTGACGGTAGGTCAGGCCAATACCTATCAGCAAGACGGCCAGAATGAGGGCATTAAAGACCCAGTTGGCCATAAAGGCTGATTTGAGAGGTTCATAAATCAGAGCACAGACGGTGGCAACGATCAGCAGGTAGACCGTCATCCAGAAAAGGGTATGTTTGGGGTTGCTCATGAACACTCCTAGATGCGACATCAGACGGACGGAAAGTACCTTAGCACACTGTTCTTAACGTTGTCCTACCGACTTTCTGCCTGATATTCGGTTTGAGTTTTTGATGGCCTGTTACCACACTGTTCCGGGAATCCGCTTTGATGGGTGACGGGTTCGGCTACCTAATACGGAGGTTGGTTCTGCTTGGTAGGAATGAGTGCGTGCAGGCCACCGGGTAGGCTTATCCGGGGTCGGCGTGAACCCATCCATGGGGCCTAGACCGCAGCATCCTTGCTGCGGAGTTCCCCGGATAAGCCTACCCGGCAGCCTGCACTTGATTTTCGCAACACCTATATCTAGGCAGAAAGCACAGAAAAACACTTTAAAGTTCGTTTATGCGCGGATAAACTTCATTATCGAACAAAAAAGAAAATAACGGCGTTACAGAATCCGGGGTTCTTATGACAGATTTACTGCTAGCCATTGATCAGGGCACGACCAGTACCCGCACCATTCTCTTCAGTCGGCAGGGCGACAGCCTGGCCAGTGCGCAACAGGAATTTGAACAGCACTTTCCAGATGATGGCTGGGTTGAGCACAATCCGGAAGACATCTGGCAGTCGACGCTGGATACCCTGAAAGAGGTCGTTGCCAGGGCAGGGGAGCACGATGGCACGATTCGGGCGCTGGGTATAACCAATCAGCGGGAAACCACCCTGGTGTGGAATCGCAAGACGGGTGAGCCGCTGTACAATGCCATTGTATGGCAAGACCGACGGACAGCCCGGTATTGTGAAGAGCTTCAGGATCGTAAGACCGAAGGCTGGGTGCATGAAAAAACCGGGTTGCTGCTGGATCCGTACTTTTCCGCCTCGAAAGTCGCCTGGATTCTCGACAACGTCAAAGGTGCCCGGGCCCAGGCAGAGGCCGGTGAACTCCTGTTTGGCACCGTCGACACCTACCTGATCTGGAAAATGACCGGCGGCAAGCGCCACGTCACAGATGCGACCAATGCCTCCCGGACACTGCTGTTCAACATTCATACCCAGCAATGGGATTCTGCGCTGCTGGACCTGTTTCGTGTCCCGCGTTCAATGATGCCGACAGTGCTGGACTCGGCCGCCGATTTTGGCACCACCGACCCGGATGTCGTGGGTATAGAGCTACCCATTGCCGGTGTGGCCGGCGACCAGCAAGCCGCGTTGTTCGGCCAATGCTGCTTCGACAAGGGCATGACCAAGAGCACCTACGGTACCGGCTGTTTTATGGTGATGAACACTGGCTCACAACCGGTTAATTCAAAGCACCGACTGCTGACCACCGTTGGCTATCGGATCGATGGCCGGGTGACTTACGCACTGGAAGGCTCCATCTTCATGGCCGGGGCCACCATGCAGTGGCTGCGGGATAAAATGGGCTTCATCAAACACGCCGCCGACAGTGAAGCCATGGCCGAGAAAGTCGGACCAGATCAGCATGTGTACCTGGTACCGGCATTCACCGGGCTGGGTGCCCCGCACTGGGACCCCGATGCACGTGCCGCCCTGGTCGGGATGACGCGGGATTCTGGCATTGAGCATATCGTGACGGCGGGTTTGCAGTCAGTCGGGTATCAGACCGCTGATCTGCTGGGTGCCATGCTCGACGATGGCGCCATTGACGAAGTCGAACTGCGTATCGACGGTGGCATGGCCGCGAACAACTGGGCGATGCAGTTTCTGTCGAACGTGACCGACTCCAAAGTGACCCGACCGGTTATTACCGAAACCACGGCCCTGGGTGCGGCGATGCTGGCCGGTTTGCATACCGGGGTCTACAAGTCGACCCGGGAATTGTCTGAGCTTTGGCAGGCAGACCGCACCTTTGACACCGACATGAAGTCGGATCAGCGCAAGCGGCTGGTGTCCGGCTGGCAGCGTGCGGTCCGATCAGCGTTGATGGATTGAGCCGCGCAGTGAGTTAAGGCCACGGTTCAGGAGCGGTATTTGTAAACCGTATTGCGGCTGACACCGGCCGCTTTTGCGGTTTTGGAAACATTACCGTGGTGCTCTTTCAGCAACCGGGGTATCAGCCGTTCCAGAGGTTCTACCTCTGGCGTGTTCCCTGGCTGGTGCGGGCTGTCGAGCTCATCGAAGAAGTCGTCTGGCAGGTGCCAGTCCTCCAGTTCATCCCCATCGGCCATGGCCATGCCCACTTTCAATACATGAACCAGCTGGCGCATGTTGCCGGGCCAGGGGTGTTTGACCAGCATCTCAAGCAAGTGCTCACTCAGCGGCTGGGCGGGTTCCTCCAGGCGCAACCGCTCGAATACGTAGCGTATAAGTTCGGCCTTGTCGGCACGGTCGCGCAGCGAGGGCAGTTCGATGTTGAGACCGGAAATGCGGTAATACAGGTCTTCTCTGAACCGGCCGTCGGCCACCTCGTCTTTCAGAATCCGGTTGGTGGCTGAAATCAGCTTGATGTCGACTGGAAACACTTCGGTCGAGCCCAGCGGGGTAACCATGCGTTCCTGCAATACGCGCAGCAGTCGCGACTGAACCGTCAGTGGCATTTCCCCAATTTCATCGAGAAAGAGGGTGCCCCGGTGGGCGCGACGAATCAGGCCAATCGAGCCCTTGTTCTGAGCGCCGGTGAAGGCGCCGCGCTCGTAGCCAAAAAGTTCAGACTCGACCAGCTCCGACGGGATGGCGGCGCAGTTAACCGCCACCAGCATTTCACTGGCCCGGCTGCTGTGATAATGCAGGCTGCGCACCAGAATTTCCTTGCCGGCGCCGGTTTCACCGTGAATCAGAATCGGAATGTCCTTTTCCATAATCTTGTGTGCCTGGCGCACCGTCCGCCGTACGCGCACGTCTCCATGCTCCAGTTCTTCCAGTGGAATGACATTCGGCGGCAACGTGTGCTGCGGCCGGGCGGCCGCTAATTCCGGGGCGGGTGTTTGTACTTCATGGGTCTCTGTTGTGTCTGGCTCGGTGTAGGCGCTCAGATCAAAGGGTGCGGCCTGTGCTTCTGCATCAAGCGGGGTAACCGGTGCGATGTAGTCGGCCCGGTTGCGAAAATCGGGCACCCGCATGACCGGCGCCAGCGGTGGAATGACTTTCACATAGATCTGAAACCGGCCCATGGCACGCAGTTTCATGGGGGCGTTGGGCGGGTGGTGCTTGATCTCTCGCATCGAGCAGTCAAAGACCTGGTTGATGTTCAACAGGGCGAGATCCTGCGCCAGGACGACCTCGGCCCGGCGGTTGGCCGAGACGATGATGCCATTCTCATCGAGTACCAGAATGCCGGACCAGTGGCTGTCGAGACTGACGACGTTGGTATTAAAGGTGAGAATAAAGTGGTCTTTCTGAAAGGCAGAGTAAATCAGCCGGTTCTCGACACTCAGCGACATCAACTTGACCATGCCCAGGGTGTGGTCCTGGGGCAGGTAAGCATCGGATGAGATATCCAGAACCCCCACCAGGTCATTCTTGGTGTCGTAAATGGGAGAGGCCGAGCCCACCATGAAACGGTTGGCACGCAGAAAATGCTCGTCACGGCCTACCTGTATGGCGTGGCCGGTGATCAGGGCCGTGCCAATGGCATTGGTACCGACGCCGACTTCTGTCCACTGATTGCCACCCACCAGCCCGTGTTCGGAAGCGGGCCCGAAACGCGATTGCCCCCAGGTATTGAGGACATGCCCCTGCCGGTCGGCCAGAACAATCATGCACGATGAGTTGCTCAGGATGTTCTCGTAGTAAGGAAGTACTTCTTTTTCCGTAGTCTCCAGCAAACTGTGGTGCTGTTCGACCCGGTCCTTGAGCTCCCCTTTCGGTAAAGTGGCAAAATTGGGCTGGCTACCATGTTCCAGACCGTATTGCTCACACCGGTACCACGATTCCTGAATCACATCTTTGTGATCTTTAGTGTTCGTATCGAGACTCTCATGTCCTGTGAAATCAGGACTTGGCTGTGCGTTTTGTTGTTGTTTAGACGGACTTGAATGTTCGTTTTTGTCCATTTCCGGCTCCGGTACCACTGATTACCAGGGTGGAGCGACAAGCCATGACCAACATTCTGCATTGGTTTGCGGGCAAGTCAACTGTGAAGCAGTGTTCACAGGTGGCGGCGAGGCGGATTCAAGCAGAAATCCCCCCGCCTTGTGGGCCCGGTTCGATCGTCCTCTTTCTGCCAGGGTGACGTTGATGTCAGGCCAGTTGTTCACGAAAGTGTTCATTCTTGCGGTCAGGCTGAACACTTTGAACAGTTTTGAACACTCATGACGCGCGGATTATTTACTCGAACTCCAACGTCTCTTCAGGGAGAAATGGCGCGAAGCCCCACAGGTTAAGGGTGTTGGAAAATATTCGATAATTTTCGTTTCTATTGGCACGAGTCTTGTAATACTCATGTCACAGAACGCCAGAACCCGATCTGTCCGCGGCAAGCCAATAACGCAGTGACCGGGTTCCAGCAGGTAATCGCAGTTACAGACTGATATAAAAATAAAAGGCCGATCAGGCTATCCACCCCGCTCAACCTTTGAGAGGGGTTGCAAGACCAAACAATAACGACAAAGGGTAAGTAGCATGTCATTGACGCTGCAAAACGTGTCACGGGTCGTCGATGGAGAGACCTGGATTTCGGATGTCGATCTGACGCTGGAGCCGGGTTCCTTCAACGTATTGCTGGGGCGAACGCTCTCTGGCAAAACCACTCTGATGCGTCTGATGGCCGGCCTCGACCGGCCAACCAAGGGCAAGGTTCTGATGAACGGCGTGGATGTCACCGGGGTGTCGGTGCGCGAGCGGAACATCTCCATGGTGTATCAACAGTTTATCAATTACCCGAACCTGACCGTTTACGAAAACATCGCCTCGCCGCTGCGCCTGGCCAAACTGGACAAAGGCACGCTCGACCGGCGGGTGCGTGAAACCGCTGAAATGCTGGGCATCGAGTCGATGCTCGATCGACTGCCACTGGAGCTTTCCGGGGGGCAGCAGCAAAGAACGGCCATGGCCCGTGCCCTGGTGAAGGACGCCCAGGTGGTCTTGTTCGATGAACCCCTGGTCAACCTCGATTACAAGCTGCGCGAAGGCTTGCGCGATGAGCTGCGCAATCTGTTCAAAGCGCGCAATTGCATCGCCGTTTACGCCACCACGGAGCCCAATGAGGCCCTGGCACTGGGCGGTAACACGGCGGTATTGCATGAGGGGCGTCTGTTGCAGATGGGTCCGACGGCTCAGGTGTATCACAAGCCGCGCGACATCATCACTGCAGAAATGTTCTCGGAACCGCCTATTAACGTGGTGCCGGGTGAGGTGACTGAAAATGAAGTCACCTTTGATCAGGACGTTCATTTCCAGCTGAACAATGATCTGAAGATGCTCAAGCCGGGGCACTACCAGTTCGGGGTTCGGGCCTCGCACATCGGCCTGGTACCCCACTCCGACGACGACCTTGAATTGCCGGTAAAAGTGGACCTGGCCGAGCTGTCCGGTTCGGAGACCTTCCTGCACGTGCGCAACCCCCACTTCGAACTGGTGCTGCATTTGTCCGGGGTCCACGAATACGAGGTTGATCAGGAGATCAAAATCTATTTCCCGACCCACAAGTTGTACGCCTTTGATACCCAGGGCTCGCTTGTTCATTCGCCCGCCCGACTTGTGGAGGCCTAATCATGGCGCAAATTACCTTAAAGTCTCTGGCGCATACCTACAGCGCTAACCCCAAAGGCCCGGAAGACTACGCCATTCGTGAAATGCAGCATGTCTGGGAGCAGGGTGGAGCTTACGCTTTGCTGGGGCCTTCCGGATGTGGCAAGTCTACGTTGCTGAACATCATTTCCGGCCTGCTGGAGCCATCGGATGGTGACATTCTGTTCGACGATACCCGGGTCAATAAACTAAAACCCGAGCAGCGCAACATCGCTCAGGTGTTTCAGTTCCCGGTGGTGTACGACACCATGACGGTGTTCGAGAATCTCGCCTTTCCGCTGCGCAACATTGGTGTGCCTGAGCACAAGGTCAAATCCAAGGTGTATGAAGTGGCCGAAGTGCTGGAGCTGACCGAACAGTTGAATCGTAAAGCTAAAGGGCTGAGCGCCGATCAGAAGCAAAAAGTATCAATGGGTCGTGGTCTGGTGCGGGACGATGTGTCTGCCATTTTATTCGACGAACCGCTGACGGTGATTGACCCGCAACTGAAGTGGAAGTTGCGGCGCAAGCTCAAACAGATTCACAAGCAGTTCAACACCACCATGGTGTATGTAACTCACGATCAGTTGGAGGCGTCGACGTTCGCCGACAAGATCGCGCTGATGTACGAAGGCCAGATCGTTCAGTTCGGTACCCCCCGGGAATTGTTTGAAAGCCCGAAGCATACCTTTGTCGGCTACTTCATTGGCAGCCCGGGCATGAATTTCATCACACCGGAGTTGACTGACCGTGGCCTGGAGTTTGAAGGCCAACTGATGCCAGTAGCGGATAAAATGGTCGCACACTTGCGCCAGTCCGGTATTACCAACATCAAACTGGGCATTCGCCCCGAGTTTGTCCATGTCTGGACTGAAGCCAATGACGATGCCTTTGAAGTCACTATTCAAGACATCGAAGATCTGGGTACCTACCGCATTATGTCGTTTCGCTTTGGCTCGATTCCGATGAAGGCACGTTTGCACGAAGACCAGAAAGTGCCGGATAAAAAAGCACGCGTCAGCTTTCCCGAGCAATGGCTCAAAGTCTATGCCGACGAATATTTGCTGGAGCTTCCCCATGAATAAGATTGAAAGCAACAAGGGGTGGTTGTTTGTTCTGCCCGTCTTTATTGTCGTCGCGTTTTCAGCCGTTATCCCGCTGATGACGGTGGTGAACTACTCGGTTCAGGACGTATTCGACGCCAATACCCGTTTCTTCACCGGTACTGAATGGTACCGGACCATGTTGAACGATCCGCAATTGCAGGGTGCGCTTATCCGGCAATTTATCTTCTCCTTCACCATTCTGGCCATCGAAGTGCCGCTGGGCATTATGGTGGCGCTGATGATGCCCAAGAAGGGCTGGCAGGCATCGCTGTCACTGGTACTGGTGTCGTTGCCACTGCTGATTCCGCTGAACGTCGTGGGCACCATCTGGCAAATCTTTACCCGCACAGACATTGGCTTGATGGGCTGGGGGGTTCGTGAGCTGGGATATGCCTACAACATCTCACGAAATTCAGGCGATGCCTGGGCCACCATTATTCTGATGGATGTCTGGCACTGGACACCGCTGATTGCCTTGCTTTGCTACAGTGGCCTGCGTGCCATCCCTGAGGCTTACTATCAGGCAGCCCGTATTGATAGGGCCTCGCGCTGGGCCGTGTTCCGCTACATCCAGCTGCCCAAGCTGACCAATGTCCTGGTCATCGGTGTACTGATTCGTTTTATGGATTCCTTCATGATCTACGCCGAGCCGTTCGTGCTGACCGGTGGCGGACCCGGCAGTTCCACCACCTTTCTCAGTCAGGCGCTAACCGCCATGGCCATCGGGCAGTTTGATCTGGGCCCCGCTGCAGCCTTCTCGATCATATATTTTCTGATCATTCTGGCGGTGAGCTTCGTGTTCTACACCACCATCATGCACATGCAGAAAGACAAGACGACGCAAAAGACCGGGGATAGCTGACATGACGATGACCACGACAAACGGTGCTTCGATGCCAAGGTCGAAATCCGCCCCCTCATTCGATGTTCGCGCCCGGTACAAAGGAGACTCTGCCATGAAGTCACGCATTGGTCTGACCATCTATCTGGTACTGCTGATCTTGCCGATCTACTGGCTGGTCAACATGTCGTTTAAAACCAACCAGGAAATATTGGGCGCACTGTCATTCTTTCCCAATAATTTCACACTGGATAATTACCAGCGTATTCTTACAGACCCCAGCTGGTACAACGGCTACATCAACTCCATGACCTACGTGGCCATGAACATGACCATCAGTTTGCTGGTGGCGTTGCCGGCTGCCTATGCGTTCAGTCGCTACAAGTTTGTCGGTGACAAGCATCTGTTTTTCTGGCTGCTTACCAACAAGATGGCGCCACCGGCGGTTTTCGCTTTGCCGTTCTTCCAGCTGTATTCCTCGATCGGCCTGTTCGACACGCACATCGCCGTAGCGCTGGCTCACTGTCTTTTTAACGTGGCATTGGCTGTCTGGATTCTGGAAGGGTTTATGTCGGGCGTGCCCATCGAAATTGATGAGACGGCTTACATCGACGGCTACAAGTTCTGGAACTTCTTCCTGAAGATCTACATTCCACTGATTCGCTCAGGCATTGGGGTTACCGCCTTCTTCCTGTTCATGTTTTCCTGGATAGAACTGTTGCTTGCACGCACCCTGACGGCAACGGAGTCGCAGCCTATTCAGGCGATCATGACGCGCACAGCCGGGGCGTCTGGCATTGACTGGGGTCTGTTGTCGGCTGCTGGCGTGCTGACTATTTTGCCTGGCATCTTTGTTATCTACTTTGTTCGTAACCACGTCGCCAAGGGCTTTGCTCTTGGCCGTACCTGAGGAGACTTCCAATGAACTGGATGGTCTGGACATTACCCACAGCCGGCTTCTTCTCTGCAATAGCCGTGATTCTGGCGGGTATGACGGTGTGGCAGTACTTTTCACCGTCGATCGAACGCAAAGGCTTTTTACCCATCAGTACCACCCGGGGTGATCGACTGTTTATTGGTCTGCTGACCAGTGCTTTCTTTCATCTGGGCATGATTGGGTTTACCGAATTTCACGTGTTGGTAGCAACCGCTCTGTCAGTCGTCTGGGTAGTCGTACTGATGCGCTGGGGTTGACCCAAAGCAATGTGAAACAAAAGGAAAGGACGATGTTAGTAAAGGGATGTAATTCAAGAACCAAGAATGAGGTCATCATGAACAATAAAAAGATGAAGTACCTATCGCTAGTTATGTCAGGTTCTTTCCTGATCGCAGCGCACACCCAAGCCGAAGACCAGTATCGTCAGGCGGCGGAGCGTTGGGTTGATAACAACTTTCAGCGCTCTACGCTCAGCCGTGAAGAGCAGATTGCTGAACTTGAGTGGTTCATTAAGGCCGCAGAACCGTTCCGGGGCATGGAAATCAGTACCGTTGCGGAAGGGCTGACAACACACGAATATGAATCGAGCGTGTTGGCTGAAGCCTTTACCGAAATTACCGGTATTGAAGTCACGCACAACATCATCGGCGAAGGTGACGTTGTAAACACCATGCAAACGCAAATGCAGTCTGACCGGAGCATCTACGATGGCTTCGTGAACGACTCGGATGCGATTGGCACGCACCTGCGCTATGGTAAAACCATTGCCATTTCAGATGCGATCAACAATGAGTGGGCTGATTTTACCAACCCTGGCCTGGATCTGGATGACTTCATTGGCATTCAGTACACCACCGGCCCGGATGGCAAAATCTACCAGTTGCCAACGCAGCAGTTCGCCAACCTCTACTGGTTCCGTGCTGACTGGTTTGAGCGTGAGGACCTGAAAGCGGCGTTCCGCGATGAATATGGTTACGACCTGGGTGTACCCCTGAACTGGTCGGCCTATGAAGATATTGCTGAGTTCTTCACTGGTCGTGAAATCGACGGCCAGACCGTTTATGGACACATGGATTATGGTCGTCGTGACCCGTCACTGGGCTGGCGCTTCCACGATTCCTGGTTCTCCATGGCCGGCATGGGTGACCCGGGCCTGCCGTTCGGTAACCCGGTTGACGACTGGGGTATTCGGGTGAATGAAGAGGGCAACCCGGTCGGTGCGAGTGTCACCCGCGGTGGTGCAACTAACTCGCCTGCATCCGAGTACGCACTGCGCAAAATGGTTGACTGGCTGCGCGATTATGCGCCACCGGAAGCCCAGGGCATGACCTTTGGTGAAGCAGGTCCCGTACCAGCGCAGGGCAATATTGCCCAGCAAATATTCTGGTACACCGCCTTTACTGCTGACATGACCGATCCATCGCTGCCGGTCACAGAAGAAGATGGAACGCCCAAGTGGCGCATGGCACCGTCTCCGGTAGGCCCTTACTGGCAAGAAGGCATGAAAGTTGGCTATCAGGACGTGGGTTCCTGGACCTTCTTTAATTCCACCCCGGAAGACCGTCGTACCGCTGCCTGGCTGTTTGCCCAGTTCACCGTATCTAAAACGGTGTCACTGGAAAAAACCATCCGCGGTCTGACACCCATTCGTCGCTCTGATATCAATTCTGATGAAATGACCGAGCTGGCTCCCAAGCTGGGCGGTCTGGTTGAGTTCTATCGCAGCCCGAATGAAAGCATGTGGACACCGTCTGGTACCAACGTACCTGATTATCCGCGTCTTGCTCCGCTGTGGTGGCAGAACCTGGCACCCGCCGTCAGTGGTGAGATTTCTGCTCAGGAAGCGCTGGATAACCTGGCCGGTGCGATCGACAACACCATGAGCCGACTGGCCCGTGCCAATGTGTTTGAGCAGTATGCTCCGATCCTCAATGAAGAACGTGATGCCCAGTACTGGCTCGATCAGCCGGGTGCACCCAAGCCCCGTCTGGAAAACGAGAAGCCTCAAGGCCGGACCCAGCCATACGACGAAATGATGGCTGAGTGGATGGCTGCTGGCACGTTGTAACGGACTGGGGTTTGCTCGCCGTTTGAGCAAACCCCGGATGTAAAATTGTCAGACAGATCAACTAGACATGAAAGCAAAGACAAATGAGGCGGCCGGACTATTCACCCGGCCAGGGATTTCTGCCTGAAATCCCCGCCTCATTTGTACCCACGAGTGCTGAGTCCTTGGGCTGGTTTCCAGCCCCTTTTTCGATAACACCAGGTAGCCCCGTGTTGATCGAAATAATTATGGAAGCGCAAGTCTCAGGGAGCCTTAACCTAAGCCCATAATAAACAATAAAAACCTGCATCACCGTGCTAACAATGCGGTGCCAGCGGGTACACAGTGAAGGTTATTCCCATGTTCAATTCCCATTCCTTTTTTCGGGCGGCCGTCCTGATGATGTGCTGTGCCTGCCAGATAACCCTGGCCGATGTTCTGGATAACTGGATAGACCAGGAATTCACCCCCTCCACCCTGACCCGGGAGCAACAGCGGACCGAACTTGACTGGTTCAGGTCTGCAGCCGAACCGCTACAGGGAATCACCATAAACGTATTGAGTGAAGGCATTGCGACGCATGAGTATGAGTCGGAGGTTTTGGCCCGAGCGTTTTCAGAGATCACCGGTATAACGGTTAATCATGTCATCGCCCGTGAAGATCAGGTTATTCACCAGCTCTGGTTGCAAATGATATCCGGGGCCAATGAGTTTGATTTGTTCGCCAACGACTCCGATTCGATCGGAACGCATTTCAGATCTGGAAAAATTCTGTCACTCAGTGATTTTATGGCCAATGAGGGAGAGGCAGTGACCCTGCCGACACTGGATATCGAAGACTTTATTGGCCTCGATTTCGTGCGTGGCGCTGATGGGGAAATCTATCAGTTACCGACCCAGCAATTCGCCAACCTTTACTGGTTCCGCTACGACTGGTTCGAACGCCCCGACTTGCAAGCCCGTTTCGCTGAGCGGTATGGCTATGACCTTGGTGTGCCTGTTAACTGGTCGGCCTATGAAGACATCGCCGAGTTCTTCACCGACGACGTCGGACAACTCGATGGGCAGCGTGTGTATGGCCATTCAGACTACGGAAAGCGGGACCCATCACTTGGTTGGCGTTTTACCGATGCCTGGTTTTCCATGGCGGGTGCTGGCGATCCGGGTCTGCCCAATGGATTGCCTGTCGATGAGTGGGGCATACGGGTGGAGGACTGCCGTCCGGTAGGCTCACACGTTGCGCGCGGAGGTGCGACCAATGCCCCGGCCTCGGTCTACGCGCTGACTACTTACGTTGACTGGCTTAAGCGGTTCGCACCCCCGGAGGCACAGAACCTGACCTTTGAACAGGCCGGCTCATTGCCAGCCAATGGTAACATTGCCCAGCAGATATTCTGGTACACCACCTTTACCCATGATCTGTTGCAGCCCGGTCTGCCGGTTACCCACGCGGACGGTACGCCCAAGTGGCGCATGGCCCCGTCGCCACACGGTGCCTACTGGGAAGAGGGGATGAAACTGGGCTATCAGGACGTGGGCGCCTGGACAATTCCCCGCTTCATGAGCCTTGAGCGCCAGCAAGCGGCCTGGTTGTATGCTCAGTTTACTGTCTCGAAAACCGTCTCCCTGAAAAAGACGCTGACCGGTTTGACCCCGATTCGGGACTCGGACCTGGCTTCCGGGGCGATGACCGAGATGGCCCCCAGGCTTGGCGGTCTGGTGGAGTTTTATCGCAGCCCGGCCCGGGCGTTCTGGACTCCGACCGGCAACAACGTCCCGGATTATCCAAGGTTATCCGAGCGCTGGTGGCCCAATATTGCTGACGCTGTATCTGGTATCAAAACCCCGCAGGAAGCGCTCGACCAGCTTGCCACTGAGCAAGACCGGGTAATGTCGACGATGCAGCGCACGGTACAGACCGATGTATGTCGTCCGCACATAGAGCGACTCGCCGATGCTGAAGGCGCAGATTATTGGCTGTCTCAACCGGGCGCACCCAAAGCAGTACTGGCCAACGAAAAACCGCCGGGCCAGACCATCCGCTACGACGATTTACTGGAAGCCTGGAATGCCGGGCGCGCTCGTTGAGCGTGGGAGGTGGGGATATGAACACTAAGTCATGGGCCAGGCTGTTAAGTGGGATTGGCGTGCGTCTCAGTGCATTGATTATGCTGGTGGCGCTCGTTATTTCCGGGGTATTTGGCTATGTGCAATTGGGCATGAGCCAGTCGCAAACTGACTATCAGCGCCTGGTCGTCGACATCAGGCTCGGTAATGAACAACTGGAAACGCTCAGAACCAATTACCTGAGAACCTCGGCATTGTCGACAACCTTGCTGTCTGCCGGGACCCTGGAGGAGGTCGACCGCTATGAGCAGGAGTTGACCGGTTTGTCAGGGCGTTTTGCTGACATGACGGATCAGCTGCAATCACTGTTCCCTCAAGCCGGCACGGTGATCGAGCCGTTGCGTGCCTCCCGGCGTCAACTGGATGAATCGGTGGCGTTGATCGTTCAGCTGCAGCGTCGGGTTTTGCAAACCCGAATGCAAAGGGAGCAGGGGCTGGCGGCGTTTCGCGATGAAGTGGCCGGGCAAAGCAAGGCGTTATCCGATCTGATTCAACTGATCAACATGACGCCCAATGATTACCCGGCCGTTATCGAAGCGCAGCGGGTGCAACAAATGCTGCTGGCGCTGGAGCTGGAAATCATCAGTTATCTGGCGACGTCGGATATCGGTTTACTGCAACGGCAACGCATGGTGATTGAAGACACCATTCAAAATGTGGGTGCCACCTTTGATATTGTTGTTCGAATGGAAGGTGACCCCTTTACCCGGGAGGATTTTGAATCTCTCAATGCTGGTTTCGATGGCCTGGTGACTAATCATATTGAGCAGCCAGATCTGCTGGGTCGCCATGATGATTACTTGCAATTGCAGTCGAACGCGCTTGCGACCGTCAGGGAAGTGGAGGCGAGTGTTACCGGTTTTGGCGAGAGTGTAGAAACCATTCAACGCCGGGTGGAGGATATCATTGTAGCGAGTCAGGCCAGAGCACAGCGCATCAGTGACCAGGTTCGGAGCGCCATGCTGGCGGCCCTGTTGGTGGTGGTTGTCAGCTGCGGCGGATTACTGTGGATGACCCGGGTGCTCGTTATTCGGCCCGTGCAACAGATCACCGGTCGGGTGATCGATATCGCACAGGGAGATGGCGACCTGACGCGAAGGCTGGATGTACAACGCAGCGATGAACTCGGCACACTGGCAGGGTATTTCAACGATTTCATTGGCAAGATAGAACATCTGGTCATTGAAATTCGGAACACCGGGGTATCACTGGGTGAGCGCAGTCAAGACCTGAATCAATCGGCGCACACCACACGCGCCAGCAGCAAACTGCAACTGGAGCAGATGCATCAGCTGACGGATACAATCCAGACCTTGTTGCAGTCTGTGGATGAAGTGTCCGCACAGGCCGCCCGGTCGGTTCGCCAGACTGACTCGGCCAAACTCACCGGGCAGCAGACCTCGGCAACCGTTGCCGAGTCGATCGCCCGGTTTGAGCAACTGGCAGGTGACATGGTGAAAGGCACCGAGCTGGTTACTGCTCTGGCCACCGACATCGAACAGATTGATGCCATTCTCGACGTCATCAACAACATTGCCGAGCAAACCAACCTGCTGGCATTGAATGCGGCCATTGAGGCAGCCAGAGCGGGAGAGCATGGCCGTGGCTTTGCGGTAGTCGCCGACGAAGTACGGTCGCTGGCGTCACGTACTCAGCAGAGCACGGCTAGTATTCAGGGGGTTGTTGAACGCGTTCAGTCTGGGTCGGAGCGGGCCGTTGCATTTATGAAGGCCAGTCAAAGCAAGGGTGAGCAGGCGGTAGACAGTGCCCGTCATGCTCGCGAGCAATTGTCATTGATGGTCAGTGCCATAGAGCAGGTCGAACAGATGAGCCGGTCGATTGGTTCAGCGGCAGAGACTCAGCATCAGCTGGGCGTTCAGGTATCGGGTCGGGCGGCATCGGTGGCACAAAGCAGCGAGCTAACACTCGACGAGGCAGCCCGTAGCGAAGCGTTGTGCGATGCCGTTGATCAGTTGAGTCGCGACTTAAACGAGCGGGTAGAGTTGTTTAAAGTGAACCCGGTTTAACAGGCGTTAGGTTGGGGGCAATATAGCCCCCTTTTTTATTGAGCCGACAATGTGCGTTCAAATAATGAAAGTACCCGAACGTCGTCAACCTCAATGGCCACCTTCACCAAAGGCCGGTTTTCCCAGCCTTCCGTTGGAAAGGTACGCCCCTCGGGTGCCATCATGGTCTGGCCGATGGCCAGACCATCGGTCGCCACACGAACGGCACCATGGCGGCAGCCGAACAGAGAGGGGTCCAGCACATAGGCGATGGTAGCGGCGTCGTGGAAATAACAGCCGTCGATACCCATGGCTTCACGGTAAAAGTCGAAATAATGTTGTGCCGCCTTGTTCAAAAACCCGCCCTGTTCCGGATTTGCAGCCTCGATGCGCTCTAGTACCCCCGCTTTGAGCAGTACCTGATGGGTCACATCCAGGCCGATCATGGTGACTGGCCAGTCGGCTCCGAAAACGGCGTCGCCGGCGTGCGGGTCGTTGATCAGGTTGGCTTCAGCCACCGGACTGACGTTACCGGTTTCGTGCACAGCGCCACCCATTAACACGACTTCCTTTACCTTACCGGCTATGTCCGGATCCAGTTCCAGCGCCAGTGCCAGATTGGTCAGCGGCCCCAATGCAACCAGGGTGACTTCGCCCGGGTTGGCATTGACGGTGTCGACAATAAAATGCGGGGCACTGCGTATATCACGTTCACAGGTCGCTTCCGGCCACCCTATGTTGCCAAAGCCGTCCTGCCCGTGCACGTAGTCGGCATGTTGGCGCGGTTCCATCATCAGCGGTGTGTCGGCCCCCTTGGCGACCGGGACGGGTTTGCCCGCCCACTGGCTCAACGTTAGTGCATTCAAGGTGGCCCGTTCGGCACTGACATTGCCAAATACTGTGGTCAGACCCAGTACCTCGATGTCCGCGGCACCAAAGGCGAACAGGATGGCCATCGCATCGTCGATGCCCGGGTCTGTGTCGATGATGATCTTGTGCGTCATGCCGGGTCTCCGCTTGTGGGTTGGTGTGCAGCTTTGCTAATAAAGGCTTGGGTTTCTTCCAGCGTGGGGATGGAAGAGGAAGCGCCGAGGCGGGTTACACAGATCGCAGCAGCGGCCGACCCCAAGGCCATGGCCTGTGCCGGGCTATTGCCTGTAGCCAGCGCCGACAAGGCATAACCAATAAAGGTGTCACCGGCAGCGGTGGTATCGAGCGCCTCGACAGGGTGTGCGGCAACGCTTTCTCTATGAGTCTGGTGCAAATACACCACACCCGCTTTGCCGAGCGTCAGCAGGGTATGTAATTGCGGGTAAGTGTTGACCAGGGCCTGCTCTGCATCTGCAACGGTCCGGGTTTCGGTCAGGTCCATCGCTTCAACTTCATTAACGATCAGCCAGTCGATCTGGCTCAGCAGTGGCCTGACCCGGTTTACATCCATAGGGGCCGGATTGAAGGCAATGGTCAGCCCCTGTTGGCGCGCCTGCATAATGGCTGCCTCGAGGCCATTGGTTTCATTCTGCATCAGCAACCAGTCGCCGCGTTGGCCGTTGGCCAGTGCCTGCTCCAGTTGCACTTCGGTCAGCCGGTGGTTGGCGCCCGGGTACAGAATGATGGCGTTTTCGGCGGCTTTGGTCAGCTGAATGATGGCATGGCCACTGGCCTCGGGCAGCAGAACGACCTGGTCGGTATTCACCCCGGCCTCCTGCAGCTGTGTCAGTGCCCAGTCATCCTGCTGTCCCAGAGCGCCAATGTGCCGCACGTCGGCGCCGGCACGAGCCAGCGCAATGGACTGGTTGGCACCCTTGCCACCCAGAACGGTCTGGTAATCGGTTGAACCCAGGGTTTCTCCCGGGCGCACAAAGTGGTCGACCTGATACAGATGGTCAATATTAATGGAACCGAGGTTGTAGAGGGTCATATAGGCATTCCGGCCGTCTGAAAAAGGGAGAGTTGGGCACCACCGTGAATCAATAGTATGGCAGTGGTTTAGCTAGACTGTGAAGTTCGCTAAGATTAGGTAATGAACATTAAACCAATCGGTCAGGTTTTTAAACCGCCAGGCCGACTACAGGAGTCTGTTATGGCCTACGATCCGAACAACATCTTCGCCAAAATGCTGCGCGACGAAATTCCCTGCATTAAGGTCTATGAGGACGACTTCACCCTGGCGTTTATGGATATCATGCCACAGACCGATGGCCATACCCTGGTGATTCCAAAAGAGCCGGCCGAGACCTTGATGGACTTGTCCGATGAAGCGGCAGCTCACTGGATACAGAGTACCAAGAAAGTCGCCGCTGCGGTAAAAGCGGGGCTGGAAGCTCAGGGTGTGGTGTTGTTTCAGTTGAATGGCAAGGGGGCGGGGCAAACCGTTCCTCATGTTCACTGCCACGTTATCCCGGGCTCCATCGCCGACCTGCGCCAGCCTCACGCCACCAAAGAAGCCGATATGGAGCACTTGAAGTCGCTGGCTGAAAAGATCAGGGCGGCGTTGTAGCACCGTTCAATGATCAGGCCGGAACCGTCAGGGTTTCCGGCTCATCAGCCAGATTGGTCAGCCAGTAGCGGCGGCGCACGCGCCAGTAGACGCCTGCCGCTTTGACGACCTCTTCACTTAACACCAGAGCGTATACCCAGATAAAGGGCAGTTCCCAGATAAAGGCCGCTGTCCAGGTTAATGGCAGGCCAATCAGCCAAAGCGCCACCATGTCCATGCCCAGACAAAACTTGCTGTCGCCTCCGGCGCGCAGAATGCCCTGAATGGCGGTCATGTTGAACACCTTGATCCAGAAAGCGAGGCACATGATGACCATGGCCCATTGAGTTTGGCGAAGGGTTTCGCCGTCCTGGGTGGCCAGTGTTGCCAGTAAAACCGGCGAGCCGATCAGCAGCAATATACCCACCATCAGCGAGCCCAGTGGTGCCATCCACATAAAGCGGTTGGCCAGCCATTGCGCTTCGTCGAACTGGCCGCGCCCGAGACGTTGACCAATCATGATGCCGCAAGCGTTGACCAGGCCAAAGAACAGCGAGTGATACATGCCCTCAATGGGTGCCAGCAGGCTCATGACGGCCAGCGGTACAGTGCCCATGCGACCGGCGATCAGGGTGTAACCCAGGGAACCGACTGACCAGAGGGTAAAATTCAACACCAGAGGCCAGGTCAGAGTGAAGAACCGCCTGGGCAGGGTGGAGTGGCGCAGCCCCATAAAGGCGCTGACCGACAGATGCAGGGTTCGGGTGCGTTGCACGTCAATGGTCATCCAGCCAATCTGAAATACGCGTGCCAGTACCGTCGCAACCGCTGCGCCGGTGACACCCAGGGCAGGCACGCCCAGGCCACCGTTGATAAACCAGTAATTCATGACGATGTTCAGCACGATGGCCACGATCGCGTACTTCAGCGGCCAGCCGGTGCGGCCGATGGCGCGCATTGCCGATTCGTAAACGATGATGCCCTGAGTGGTGAATAAGGTCAGGCCGAGCAAAGCCATGTAGGGAGTGCCCAGCTGGATGACCGCAGGGTCCTGTGTTCCCAGGCGCACCAGAAACTCGGCGTTTAGAATCACCAGCAGGGTAAAGGGCAGCATGATCAGGGCGCCAACACACTGCGACAGTGCCAGCGTTTGCCGGACTTTTTCATGGCGACCGGCGCCAAAATACTGGGCACAGAGAATGCTGCACCCAGTTCCCAGCGCGGCCATGATCAGAATCAGTACAAAATTCAGCTTGGCCGCCAGACCGACTGCCGCTACCGCCTCACTGCCCAGATGCCCGACCATCAGCACGTCAGCCATGGCCAGTGCGGAAACCAGGGCTGACTGAAATGCGACCGGCAAAGCCAGTGCAAAAACCTGTTGCCAGAATGCCCGATAGCTCATCGATTCTCCGTGTACACACCAACAAGTGCGTCAGGTTGATACTGTGAAAAAGAATGTTCCGATCGAGTAGTGACTGTATAACAGCGTATGAGGTTGTTCAGGAATCGATGGAATAGGCTTGTATTGAGCTATATTCTAGGGCCAGGTAACCCTGGGGGCTATGTGCAGATGAATCAACTACCTGTGAATATGGATCATGAAGACTTTCAGGACATTCTGATTCTCGGCCCCGAATGCCGGGAGCGCTTTCTAATTACTGAAGAGATTCCTGAGCTTAGAGATCATGACATGCATATGGGCGGGGTCAGCTGGCTGCGCGGGCGCTATCACGTCGGACGGAAAGATCCCGACATTCATACCCTGCTGTTTACACTGGGCGGCGGCGGTCAGGTTCGGTTGCCGGGTCGATCAGAAATGATCACCCCTGGCAGCGTTACCCTGCTGCCTGCCCATCAGCCTTTCCTGTTTGAACTGGGTGCGGCAGAGCAGGAATGGCGTATGGCCTGGCTCCTGCTGGACGACTCAGAGGTTTGGTCTGCCTTGCGGGGTCAGCCAGCCGATGTGTTTCAACATGATCAGGTTTGGGCTATTTCACCGATGATGGACGCACTTTATCACCAGATTAAGACACCACGCCGGCGCCGCATGGTCGGGCTGATCAGTGAAATGCTGACTGATTTGTTGCTCAGGGAATCGGGCTATAGCCGGCTAGAGATGACGGTACGTCAATTGTATGCCCAACTCGAAGACCAGTTGCATCATCCCTGGTCTCAGGCCCGACTGGCCGAACGGGTACATTGCTCGGTACCGCACCTCAACCGGGTATGCAAGAAGCTTTATGGTCAGGGGCCCATGTCGCGCCTGGCTGATCTTCGGTTGCAGCGCGCCGGTGAACTGCTGGCCAGCAGTAACTGGCAAGTCAGTCAAATTGCTCAGCGGGTCGGCTATGCCGATGCCTTCAATTTCAGTCACTGGTTTCGTGGCCGAACGGGCATGTCGCCGACCCAGTTCAGGCGCTATTCGAGTCGCCGATCGTCACAGGAAGAGGCGTAGGTGTCACCGTAATAGAAAACCACGCTGATTATTAATTAGCCAAAACGCTGGCTGTTTTTTGTTCAGCATGGAATGACTTTCCTGCTTGATTCGCGTGTTAAATTACCGGCTGTTTTTCAGGTTTTCTGGCGTTTTCAAGGCAACTATCAGCGCCAATAAAATTCATCCAATGCACATTGCTTACCTGTTCGTATGTAAGACATTGCCGACAATTTTTGGGTATGACGAGTCAATCACAAAAAAAAATATTGGTAAATGTCACCGATTGACTTGGGTGGCCCGAAACCGTTTCATACACGCGCCGAATGCGAGCATGTCGTCGCGGCACACTGAACATGAAGTTCAGTAGCACGATCCAACCTCCGGAGTCCTGATCAGCTCCGCACAGGTTGCGAAGGGAACAGCTACAGACAGGGAAAGACAAGGACGATGCGTCTTTGATCTATTTTAAATCCTACGCCTGCGGGCGCAGCGATCCTCTATTTCCCTTTCTGTCTGTGACTCTCGATAGCGTATCGCGCTGAATTCGTATTGCGTGAAGGAATGCAGTACGACACCTGAAAAGTCATAGGAGAAGGAAATGTCTGAAGGCATTTGGATTAAAAAGTCACTGGTTGCTGCGGTCGCCGCAGGTACTCTGGTTCTGGTTGGTTGTGGCGAAGATGATTCCAACAACAACAACAGCTCCACCAGCAATGAATCTTCACAGTACGTCAGCGTCAACAACCCTCGCGGTTCCATTACCGGCCTGGTGACTGACACTAACGGTATGCCGATCGAAGGCGCAACCGTCTACCTTGGCAGCCAGTCCGTTGTAACCAACGCCGGTGGCCAATACTATTTCAGCGATGTGGCCGTTAGCCAGACAGTTCGCAACGACAACGATTCATACGCCCAGGCACTGGCACTGACCATTGTCCCGCCGGCCCAGTACCTGAAAGCAAGCGTTACCGTTAAGCCGCAGGCGCAAATCTTCAATGGCTCTGAAGCCAATGCAGACAGCAGCGAAGTCACCAACCCGGTTACTACTTTCATCGATGGCTTCAATGCCTCAGCCGGAACCGCGGTATTGCCTGAAAAAATGGCAACCGTTAAAGGTGTTCTGCGCAGCGCCGACAGCGGCGAAGCTCTGGCTCAGGTAAACCTGGCACTGGACATGGTTTCTACCGCTTCTGGCGTCGACCAGGAGCAGCAACAGGATGGCGTAGTAACCAGCTACGGCATTGAATCTGTTACAACCACTACTACGGCCAGCGGTGCTTTTGAATTCACCAACGTGCCTGCTGACGCCATTCTGAAGCTGGCTGCCGATGGCTATACCGTCACTGCTCAAGCCGACACTTCAGACGAGTACACCCCGTTTGAGCTGGGCAACGTTGAAGCTACTGAAGTTCAAAGCGACGATGAAATTGCACCTTGGGTGAAAGCCGTTGCCGAAGTTGTCGATCAGACTGCGGTTCGCGGTATGCTGAACGATGACGTTACGACTCAGTTCACCATCGAATTCAGCGAAACCATGGCTGATATCGATGTATCTGGTAACTCTTTGCTGATTCGTGATGTTGACGGTGGTGCCTACCTGCCGCACAGCGCCAGCCTGAACGGCAAAGTGCTGACGGTAACTCTGGATTCAGCCCTGGTCGCTGGCAACGAAATTGACGTGCTGTTGCTGCGCGATGATTTCCGCGACACCGCCATGCCATCCAACTCCGTTGGCACCACCATTGCTAACGGCGACAACTCGCCTGTTGGCTTTGATGAGAGCCTGACCACCAGCGTTGGCAGCAGCTACGTTCGCATCAAGCTGAAAGCCTACATCGAAGCTAACCAGAATGCAGAAGAAGTTGACCTGGCCGATGCCCAGCAAACTCAAGACGAAACCGGTTTCGGTACACTGCTGGAACTTCAGGCCACTAACAGCGCCTTCCTGGACATCGACGATGAGCGCGATGGCATTCAGCAGCTGAACACCGCTGACGATAGCAACTCTAGCGGTAATGCTGACGCTGCAGAGCGCATGCAAGAACTGGCCGCTGCTGTTGCTGCGACGGTAGGTTACATTGACGACACTACTGTTGAGGCCAATGCGGCAGGCATCGAGTTTGCATCAACCGTTGCCGACTACTACGAAATGGACGTGATTGGCAGCAATGGCCTGTCCAAGTTTAATGGTCTGGTTAACAAGCGTCTGGTCGGTGCGACATTCGACGGTGGCGTTGCCAACCGTTTCGTATCCGATGTAGCCGAAGGTGAAGCAGTCTACCTGGTGGTTCAGGGTGTCGAGCCAGGTGACATGGTAACCATTACGCCGTTCGATCAGTTCGGTTACGAAGGCCAAACGGCTTCGCTGACCCTGGAAGACAACGTAGCACCGACCACTGTGCTGCAGAAAGCTTACGGTGTGAATGCCGACAACAACAACGGTGCTGTATCCAGCCTGCAATACGGTAACGGTGGCGAACAGTCATCTACTCCGGATGTTGAGCCGGGCATTCCGTTCCTGAACATTACTCCGCGCATGTTGAGTGTGGTTGATGGTACCAGCGACGGTACCGAAGAACTGGGCGTTGAAGGTCTGCTGACGCTGAAGCCTCTGTTTGACCTGAACCTGGTTAACGACATCGCCGACAGCAACGACCGTGGTGAATACTTCATCGACGAGCTGGACTTCGACGCTGCCAACATTCCGGGCTCTACACCTGGTATCTACGATGCTGTTGCTTACAGCGCCTGGATGGGTGACACCACGGCTCGCACCCGCTCAATTGGTGTAGCGATGTCTGAAAATGTTGAGCTGACTGGGACTGATCCGGTTGTTGATACGCTGAACGCTAGCCTGACCAACTTTGTTGCCAACAACAACGTCAACATTGAAGACGATGGCGAATCAACAACGGCTGATCTGGTTCAGTTTGACATTGATGATGTGGTGACGTTCGGTAACACCGACCACGGCTCCATCATTGACTTCCAGGCTTCCATCCAGGATGCAACCGGAAATGCCGGTTCAAGCAATGCCAAGGTTGTCGTTGGAGATGCACTGCCGCCGATGGTTGAAAGCGCCCGCTATGTGGGTAGCGAACTGGTCATCAACTTCAATGAAGCTGTTGCCATCGATACTACTACTCAGATCGTTCTGGGTGGCCAGACCATCACTATGGATCTGGACACGGTTAACGCTTTCAATGCGCAGGCTGATAAGTCTACCCTGCGTGTTTTGCCAAGCGCCTGGGGCGAAGACCTGAACCGCACCGCCACCTTCACGCTGGCACAGTATGATGAAAGCGATGCAACCGAAGGGTCTTTCCCGTCGGATCTGTACCGTCATGCCCGTCTGGACTTCAGCGACGTGGAAGATGTGTTGGGTAATAGCTGGAATGATTTCTCGATCGGCAACGCTGCTGATGACAACGAGTTCTTCTTCCACCAGCCAGATTTCGCAGCGATTGATGAAACCGGCGTGTTCCGGGTCACGGGTGTAGATAACAACACTACGCTGAACTCTGATTCCATCTCGGTTCGGTTCACCGGAACCCACCCGATTGACCTGTCTGACTGGGATGGTAACAACGACGGCACTATCGCTCAGAATGAGTTTGAAACCATGTTTACCTACACCGATGCCAATGGTGGTGGTGCAGATATAAACACGGCTGATGACACTCACTCCCTGGTGATTAGTAATGGCGGACGGACACTGACGTTCACCTTCGTGTTGATAGGTAACGTGGAAGACGGCGATAACCTGATCGTCAACGCTCCTTGGGAAAGCCAGTGGGATGCGTCCGAGACATCGGCCCCGGCCAACTCAGATGTTGATTTCGAGTAATCCCTCTCGAAGCCATCAGGTAGCTTCGGCTACCTGATCTTGATGGCCCGAATCGTTTGATTCGGGCCTTTTTTTTGTCTGTTTTATTTGTAGCGTGGTTCTCAGACCAAAAAAAACCCGCCGAAACGGGTTTGATTGAATAGCCTTTGCCAGTTAACCGACTTCTTTTGCCAGAATCTTGGCCGCCCATTCTTTGGGCCCTGTCTGGTGTACCGAGCTGCCCTGCGTATCCACGGCAACGGTAACCGGCATATCCACCACATCAAACTCGTAAATGGCTTCCATGCCCAGGTCTTCGAAGGCGACGACTTTGGCCTCGCGAATGGCCTTGGACACCAGATAGGCGGCTCCACCCACTGCCATCAAATACGTTGCCTTGTGACGGGCAATTGATTCAATCGCGACCGGGCCGCGCTCTGCCTTGCCTACCATGCCAATCAGACCAGTATGCTCAAGTACGGTATCGGTGAACTTGTCCATCCGGGTAGCTGTGGTTGGGCCGGCTGGGCCTACGGCTTCATCACCCATGGGGTCAACCGGGCCAACGTAGTAGATCATCTTGTTGGTGAAGTCGACGGGCAGGGGTTCGCCCTTGCTGATCATATCGACCATGCGCTTGTGCGCAGCATCACGACCGGTGTACATCTTGCCGTTGAGCAGCAGGGTTTCGCCGGGTTTCCAGTCTAGCATCTCGGCTTTGGTCAGGGTGTTCAGGTCGACACGGCGCGCCTTGGGGCCGGCATCCCAGACGATATCGGGCCAGTCTTCCAGCTTGGGTTCTTCGAGCTTGGCGATGCCTGAGCCGTCCAACACAAAATGAGTGTGGCGAGTAGCCGCGCAGTTGGGGATGATGGCGACGGGTTTGTTCGCCGCATGGGTCGGAGCGTCCATGACTTTGATATCGAGCACCGTCGTCAGGCCACCCAGGCCCTGGGCACCGATGCCCAGCTTGTTAACTTTCTCGAACAGCTCAAGCCGCAGCTCTTCGCCCCGGTTGCTTGGGCCGCGTTCCTGCAGTTCCTGAATGTTGATCGGTTCCATCAGAGATTCTTTGGCCATAAGCATGGCTTTTTCGGCAGTGCCACCGATACCAATACCGAGCATACCGGGCGGGCACCAGCCAGCGCCCATCTCGGGAACCACTTTCAGAACCCAGTCGACGACCGAATCCGAGGGGTTCAGCATGGCGAATTTGGATTTGGCTTCGCTGCCGCCGCCTTTGGCCGCTACCTGAACATCAACGGTATTGCCCGGCACCACCTGGGTGTGAATCACAGCTGGGGTGTTGTCTTTGGTATTGGTGCGCTTGCCGTCCGGGTCGGCCAGTACTGAGGCCCGCAGTACGTTGTCGGGGTGCAGATATGCACGACGAACGCCTTCGTTGACCATGTCTTCGACGCCCATGGTGGCGCCATCCCAGCGAACATCCATCCCGATTTTTAAAAACACGGTCACAATGCCGGTGTCCTGGCAGATGGGGCGATGCCCCTCGGCGCACATCCGGCTGTTGATCAGAATCTGGGCCATGGCATCTTTGGCGGCCTGTGATTCTTCGCGCTCGTAGGCCTGGTACACGGCCTGAATAAAGTCTTTCGGGTGATAGTAGGAAATGAACTGCAAGGCGTCTGCGACGCTCTGAATAAGATCGTCCTGCTTAATGACGGTCATGAAGGGCTCCTCTGCCGGTCTGCTCGGTGGCGCGAAGTGTACAACACTTTTCCGGGAATCGGGTCAGTACAAAAGCATTAGCCTAATTCTTGAGTTTCAGGGCTGCCACAGTGCAAGCGGCGGCTACCGGGGTGCCTCTGCGGGGAAGTCCGCAGCAAGGATGCTGCGGTCTAGGCTCCAGGGACGGATTCACGCCGACCCCGCAAAGGCACCCCCGGTAGCCACCGCGGACCATAGCCACTCCTCTAAAATAGGCCGACTAACCAACGGCACTTGCAAAATTCAAACGCTCGTTTAAATTGTAGTCTATCTGACACCAACAGGAGCTCCCATGAGCGAGATCATACAGCGGGTGCATAACGGCGTGCTGGAACTGACGCTGAATCGCCCCGAGAAACGCAATGCCCTGACCGAGGCCATGTACATCGAGTTGAAATCCATACTTGATGAGGCCAAGCACAACCCAGAGGCTCGGGTTGTATTGCTGTCCGGTCAGAAGTTCTGCTTTACGGCGGGCAACGATCTGAAAGATTTCATGGAGCACCCCATGGAAGACGATGATGCCCCTGTGTTGCGTTTTCTGCGCACCATGGCTGACTTTCCCAAACCCATCGTCGCGGCGGTAAACGGGCCGGCCGTCGGTATTGGTACCACCCTGTTGTTGCATTGTGATCTGGTGTACAGCGGCGACAGCGCGGTCTTTCAACTGCCGTTCGTGAATTTAGGGCTGGTGCCCGAGTTTGCTTCTTCTTTTTTATTGCCCTTAAAGGTGGGTCATGTCAAAGCGGCTGAGTGGCTGATGCTGGGCAAAAGCTTTGGTCCGCAGGAGGCGCTTGAAGCCGGGCTGATCAATGCAGTCTTTGGCGATGAAAACTACCTCCAGGCCGCCCATCAGCAGGCGCAACTGCTGGCCGCGCAACCGCCCAAGGCGATTGAGCTGACCAAAAAGCTGATGAAGCAGCACTTTATGAGTATTACGCTGAACACCATTGACGATGAAGCCCGCCACTTTCAGGCACAATTGAAGAGCGACGAGTTTCGCAAGGCTGTCAGTGCTTTCTTTGCCGCCAAGTCAGGCGCCGAATAAGCAGCGTCAGGTAGCGGCGGTCCCGCACCAGATAGCCAAACACCAGCCCCCAGAAGGCCCCTCCGATTCCGAACAGGGTGACATTGGCCACGGTGACCAGGAAGGTCACCAGGCTGGCTTCGCGTTCCTGTTCATCCTGCAGGGCAATGACCAGGCTGTTGGCAATAGTTGGCAACAATGCCAGGCCCGCCAGGGTCATGATGTAGGCACCCGGCAAGGCCCGGAAAAGTCCGATAACCGAGGCGGCCAGCAAGCCCAGGATGGCGTAAGTGACGCCAGCGGATACCGCAGCGGTGTAGCGTTTTTTTGGGTCCGGGTGGGCATCTGAGGTCATGCAGATGGCGGCAGTGATGGCCGCCAGATTCAATGCAAAAGCGCCAAAGGGTGCCAGGCCCAGGGTTGACAGCCCGGTCCATTTTAATACCGACGAGGTAGGGGAGCGGTAGCCTGCAGCGGTCAGCGTCGCGATACCCGGCAGGTTTTGCGACGCCATGGTGACGATAAACAGCGGTAGTGTCAGGCTGAAGGCGGCTTGCCAGGTAAATGCTGGCCTCTGCAGCACGGGTTTTGTCCACGACCAGGCCCAGGCATTGTCGGCGACCTGATTCAATGCCAGCGCCAGCATCAAACCTACCAGTGCTACCAGCAATACCGCGTAGCGCGGAATCCACAGCCGTGCCAGAAAATAGACGATCGCCATGGTTCCGGCCAATACCGGTGCCTCGGTAAGAGATGACGCAGCATTTAACCCAAACGGAAACAGCACGCCAGCCAGCATGGCACTGGCCAGGGCCGGGCTCAGCTTTTGAGTCAGTTTTTCAGCCTGGCCAGTAAAACCGGCCAGCGTAATTAATGCGCCGGTCAGAATGAAGGCACCGATCGCCTCAGCCAGTGAAAAACCCGAGAGACTGACGATTAATACGGCGGCGCCCGGAGTCGACCAGGCAGTAACCAGAGGCAGTCGGTGTTGCAGCGATAAACCCACAGAGGTAATGCCCATGCCCAGCCCAAGTGCCCATAGCCAGGAGCTGGCCTGGGCGGGGGTGGTACCTGCCGCTTCCGCTGCCTGAAAAATCAGTACGGCTGAGCTACTGAAGCCGACGAGCACGGCGACAACCCCAGCGCTGACACTGCTTAATGACAAATCCTGCCAGAATTGACGCCAAAGCGGGGTGCGCATGGCTATGTCTCCCATAGTGTTAGGGTTGTGCGCTATAACGTACAATGCGCGCAGATTAGCAGTGTGCGCTATAGCGCACAAGCTCTTATTAGCCAGGGGAGACCTCTATATGTCGGATATTCAGCAACAGTTCGCCGCCAGACTGAAAACACTGCGCGCGCAGCGACACTGGAGTCTGGACAAGGCGGCGACGGAAACCGGGGTCAGCAAGGCCATGCTGGGGCAGATCGAGCGGGGTGAGTCGAGCCCGACACTGACCACGCTCTGGCGGCTGGCCAAGGGTTACGGCGTTGGCTTTTCAACCTTGATTGAGCCAATTGAGCAAGGTCTGGAAATGGACAAGGCGGCCAGGGTTACCCCGCGGGACAGTGCGCTGGCGGTAAAAACCATACTGCCGTTCGATGTCGGTTTGCATACCGAGCTACTCGACGTTGAGATAGAACCCGGTGGCTTGCGCGAATCCGATGGACATCGCCGTGGGGTGATTGAGTGTGTTCTGGTCCAGTCGGGTGAGTTGTCGGTTTTCAGTGACGACCAATGGCACCGGCTTCGAACGGGCGAGGCGCATCGCTTTCGGGCCGATCAGTCCCATGCTTATCGCAATGAATCTCAGGATGAACCTGCCCGATTTTTAAATGTGCTTGTTTATCCCTGAGGCTGTGGTTAGAACTCAAGTTTCGGAGTTCAGGGTCGGCTGGATGGCAATGGCCCGCAACGGCGACAGGGGAATCCCCGGCAGCCGCCGATTGTCACCTTCGCGAACTCCGAAACTTGAGTCAGAACAACCCCAGCTGTGGCCCGTCATCGGAAGGAGGGTCAGGTTCTTTCTTTTTATCAGTGTCTTCTGCCGGTGTCTGGGCTGGCGCCTCTCCGTTGGCATCCTCAGTCGCCACGGGTGCCGGTGTTGTTGTCTGCTCCTGTAGCCAGCGTTTGTCCTGCTGCTGCAGCCAGGTCAACACCTGCGGCAGGTCCTCCCGGTCCGGGTGCTCGGTCATCAATTGTTCCGTTGCCGCTATGGCATCGCTGAGCGTCAGGGTGCTGCCCCAGTCCGGGTCGGTCAGGTGGATGCGCACCAGGTCGTGCCAGTGGGCCTGTTCACCAGCGCTCAGGCTGTCGGGAAAATGCCGGGCGCGGGCCAGAAACACCAGGGCTTGCTGGCGCTCGTCTTGCAGGCCATCGGCCAGGCCCGGCCAGGTCTCCGGGTGATGGTCATTGCGCCGAATCTGATTCAGGATGCCGCGATCGTGATCACCGATAAACCCCTGGTATAGCGCCTGCTGAGGGTCGGCCGGGGCAGGGCGGTCGGTGGTTTTGAACACCTCGCGCGCCAGCGATACCAGGTCGTGCCAGCGATCCAGAATGGCCAGGTGCTGCGCAATGCGGGCCGGGTCAATAGCGAACCGCTCGCAGGTGGCTTCGTCCAGCATGCGATAAGGGGCGATCATCGGGCACCGGTTTAAATGCAGCGTTCTTAAGGGTGGTCTGACAATGCCCTCAGGTAATGAGTCGGTGGGGGTATATAGCCAGTCGCGAACCTCATCAGCATTGTGATCCAGCAGCCAGCTTGGGTCCTGCATCAAATCGAGCACGATGATTTCGTTGCGCCGGTCCGGGTGCTCCATTAAGGGCACCTCGACAGTCAGACAGCCTTGTCGGGCCAGAATCTTGCCACTGACATGCAACATAGGCTGGCGTGATTCCAGCGGCAACTGCCGGCGCACTTCATGCTTGAACCGCAACGACAGGGCATAGTCGAACAGCTTTGGCTGGCGGTCTCGAATCAGGCGTGCCAGTGCGATGGTGGCGAGCACGTCGCTGACTGCATCATGTGCTTTGGCGTGTTCGATACCATTGGCTGCTGTTAGCTGTTCAAGCTTGAAAGAGGGGTCGCCATTGTCATGCCTTGGCCATTCGATGCCCTCCGGACGCAGCGCATACGTCAGGCGTACTACGTCGAGCAGGTCCCAGCGGCTGTTCTGGTTACGCCATTCACGACTGTAGGGGTCGAGCAGGTTGCGGTAAAACAGGAACCGGGTGAATTCGTCGTCAAAACGCAGGCTGTTGTAGCCCACAGTGCAGGTACCGGGCTCTGACATAACGGCGCTGATGCGACTGGCCAGTTCCCATTCGGTCAACCCTTCCTGTTCACACTGGCCGGGCGTGAGGCCCGTTATCATCACCGCTGACGGGTCGATGACGGCATCGGGCAATGGCTTGCATTTCCAGTCCATCGGCTCGCCGATGATGTTCAGATCGGCATCGGTGATGACTGCAGCAAACTGGGCAATGCCATCCCGGGCCGGGTGAATGCCCCAGGTTTCATAGTCGTACCAGAGAAATTGCCGGGGCGCTGTTGGAGAGGGTTTGGGCATGGGTTCCGGTGTCCTGTCGGGGCAGTAGTGCTCGCTCCTGCATGGGTTTACACTGTAGCGTCAGCCTTCACAAACAGGCTGGCTGCGGTGATCCGCACAGACGCCTAACCAAGGCGCCAATTTCGCACAGCCTATCATTGATGGGCGTTTCCGGCACGGTGAACACGCGTTCCCGGCCTGGCTCAATCGCAATCAGGGAGATCGTTACATGGTGCTCAGTAAATTCTTTGGCAAAAAATCCAACCCGGCAAAACCCACTGCGAAAACACCCGGGAATACCCGAACCGAACCCCTCAAGCCTGGCATTGATCAGTGGCTGGTGCAGGCCCGGGCAGACGACCCGAAACAGCGTAAGGAAGCCATGGTTGAGCTGGCCAGGGCGCTGGATGAGGGCAAGCTGACTGCAGAACAAAGTCAACAGATACCCGCTGCTGAACAACTGGCGCTGAGCCTGCATGCCGGTACATCGGTGTCGGATGTCAGTGATGCTCTCTGGGTCGAGGTGGCTCGCAACGGTTTCTCGGCACGGGTTCGAACCGCCGCCGCCGGGCAGGTCAGTGACATCGATGCACTGGACCAGTTGCAGAAACACGCCAAAGGCCGCGATAAAACCGTGTACCGGCTGGTAAAAACCCGTCTGGATGAACACAAGCACGAGCAACAGACGTTGCAAGCCAGAGTCGATCACACCCGTAGACTGGTTGAGCAGCTCGAACGTCATGCCAAAGCCCCGGTCGATCCCCTATACAGTGGCAAGTTGCGCGCCCTGCAAGACCAGTGGGCTGCCAATAGCCCCTATGCCGACGCGGCACTGACCGAGCGGTGGCACCAGGCCATCAGCGACGCTCAGACCCGGCTTCCGGCGGAGTCTGAAGGCGCCGCATCCGAACCGGAAGCGGACACCGCCATACCGGTGACTGAGTCTGCTGATGCCGGTTCAGAGCATGCTGACCTGGCGGCGGCGGAAGACGACGCAACCCCCGATGTCGAAAGCACAGAAAAAGACCCGCGCCGCACCCAATTGATTAAAGACCTCTGGCATGACCTGAAAGACCGGCTCGACCAGGAAGACCCTGACCCGGCTCAGGTACGCGATGCCCTGCTGTATCTGACAGAGCAACAACACCAGTGGCGGCAGACCGAGCAGTCGCAACGCGCCAGTCGCGAAGAGGAACGAGCCTTTCATCAGCTCTGCACCACTTATGAAACATCGTTGAACGCACTGGTTCTGCTGATCGAACGCTACGGTCCGCTGGCCGACTTGTTGCCGGCTGTTGAGGCTGATCCGGCCGGTAATGATGCTGCCGCCCACGCATTGGATGAATGGCTGCACAGTCTGGATTGGCCGGAAGGTGAACCGGAACCTGCCTTGAAAGGCAAAGTTGAACAGGTGGTTCGAATCCATCACGACCAGCTCGCCGAGCACAGAAAACAGGGCATCCAGGCCGTTCGTCAGGCACGCGGGCTGATCCGCCGTTGCCAGGGGGCGATCAACGATGGCCATCTGAAGCGTGCTTCCGGGCTGTTGCAAGGCATACGCGATGCGGTGGTTGATCTGAAACCCGAAGAACATCACGGGCTCTTCCGCCAGTTTGAAGAGACGGAGCAGGCTGTCGAGAAATTACGTGACTGGCAGAGTTTTGCGGTACTGCCCAAAAAAGAAGCCCTGATCGAACGCATGCGACACCTGCTGAACCAGTCGCTACCGCCAGAGGACCGCGCCCGGCAAATTCGCGACATGCAGGATGAGTGGCGCATGCTGAGCCGGGGCCTGCAGAACCAGCACCAGTCACTGTGGGAGACCTTTCACGAGCTGGCACAGCAGGCCTATGAACCCTGCAAGGTGTTTTTTGAAGAGCAGGGCAAACTGCGTGCACTGAACTTGCGTCAGCGCCAGGCGCTGGCAGAACAATTGGGTCAGTATGAGCAGTTAATCGACAGCAAGGGGCTGGATCTGAAAGAGCTGGACCGGGTGCTGACACTGGCCCGGAACGATTGGCGCCGGTTCTCACCGGTAGACCGGGCAGCCAACAAGGCAGTGCAAGCCCAGTTCGATGCTGTATTTCAGCGCTTGCGTGATCGTTTGCAAGGCGAACAACAGGTCTTTAGGGAGGCCAAGCTGGCCATCATCGAGCAGGCGCAAGCCTTGCTGGATGAACCCGACTCGCGCCAGGCCACTGAAAAAGCCAAGCAACTGCAGCGCGACTGGCAACAGGCCGGGCACCTGGCACGGCGCGACGAACAGGCGTTGTGGAAGTCGTTCCGGGCGATATGCGATGAGCTCTTTGCCCGTCGTGAAGCAGCGGCAGATGCCTTTAAGGCAGACCTGAATGCCCATAAGGCACAGGCTGACGAGATACTGGCAGAGATGGAAGCCATTATGGCCGACGCGGACCCGCTGGCATCCAAAGGCCGGTTTGATGACCTTAAAGACCAGTATAGTGCTCTGGGTACGCTGCCCAAAGCCGATTACAAAAAGCTCCAGGACCGGCTTGAACGCCTGAGCCGGGATTTCCAGGCCCGGTGCAAAGCAGTCAAGGTCCAACAGCAGGATCAGCACTGGCAAGCCCTGTTCGACTGGAATCGGCAGGCTCGGTTCGATTGTGACTCGGCGGAAGCGGCGGCCACTGAGTGGCAGGCTTTGAGCAAGGTACCGGCACCGGCTTCAGGATTGCTGTCGTCGCTGCCGAACTGGCAGTCGCCAGAAGCCGACAATGATGCCTTGCGCCGTAAGACCGTTGAGCTGGAAATCCTGACCCGGGCAGAGACACCAGAGGCCGACAAAGCCTTGCGCATGGAATTGCAGGTACAGCGTCTGACGGATGGTTTGGGTCAGCAAGTGGATCAGAATGACATTGATCAGGCCGTCGTCGCATGGCTTGCCACCCCCGCCAGCGATGAAGCCCAATTCGATGCTCTGATGAGTCGGATGAAGCAAGCCCGAGAAGCCTGGATGACGTCGGACTGACAGAAAAAACTGAAAAAAATCATAAAGTTAGTTGACAGCTACCGGGCTCGTCATTAATATGCGTCCCCGTTGAGAGGCGATGACCAAACGGTCAGCAAAGCACAACATCCGAACCAGAATCGGGTGATGGTTTCTGAAAATACTCGATCAGAAGCACTCTCTAAACATGTTATTGCGGGGTGGAGCAGTCTGGTAGCTCGTCGGGCTCATAACCCGAAGGTCGTAGGTTCAAATCCTGCCCCCGCTACCAAACAAAAAAGCCCGAACAGCAATGTTCGGGCTTTTTTAATGCCTGGTTAAAAGTGGTACCAGATTAGCTCGTCAGGCTCATAACCCGAAGGTCGTAGCCGGAGCGCCGGCCGGTTAAATCCCGCCCCCGCTACCACACAAAAAAGCCCGAACAGCAATGTTCGGGCTTTTTTGTGTGGGTAGGAAATGGGCTGGGACTACTGGGCTTGAAAGCCAGGATACCCTACAGATGTCGGGTGAGCGCTGGGGTTATAGCAGATTACAATGTGCGCGTTTTTTGACACCTGGGGCGCAGAAGAAGCCTAACCGGTTTTATACTTGCCGGGCTTAAATCAATCGCCCCATATTGACAGCATTGTGAAAACGGGTCATTTTGCCCGTTACTCACCGTACCAGAGCCGGTAGTTTATCGACTTGGCTCTGGTCAGAGGGATCTTTGACAACTATGAATCTGCTTGCGTTCGGCCTGAGGACATTCTTACCCCACCGCGGGCTGGTTAAAGTCGTCATGCTTTTCTGCCTCGTTCTCTTATTGCCCAACCCGGTTCAGGCTGAACGTACCTCGGCTTCTTCTCAATTGAACGTCGACCTGTCGATACTGGACCTCGACCACACGGATGTTCGCTACGCGCTCGCCAGCAACACCCACTCCACCGGTTTCATGCCTGCTCCAATAGGGCAGAAGCTGGAAGACGCACCCCACGAATTCAAGGGCGAGCAAGGGGCCGGTCTGACCGCGAATTTCAGACAGCACAGCCGATACTGGCTGTCTGCCCGCGTCATTAATCAGACTGAGACCCGTGACTGGTACTTGCACATCAGTAATTTCGGCTTTCAGCAACCTCGCATCCTGATCAGGGATTGGGATGGTCAGACCGTTCATACCATCGATAACTCGGTGACTTCCGGTACCACGGATATCAATGCCATCGGGCGCGCGGCCAAAGTCAGGCTCGAACCGGGCATGTCATATCAAATCGTGATTGAGCTGTCTGCGGATCAGGTTACCTGGAAACCCTACATCGGCCTGATGAGCGCAGACTATTATCAGCCCTGGCAAATACAGATGGATTTTGCGTTCAAGCTGGCCATCGGGATCATGCTGGGCATCATTCTGCTGGGGTTTGTTGCCTGGGCTTTGACGTCTGACAAAACGTTTTTTTGGGGAGCCGCGTCTTCTCTGGCAATGCTGTGCTATTACCTGGAACATAGCAGCCTACCAGCGATTTTGGGGCAAACCAGTTACGAGAAAACGGCATTTTTCTGGTTGCTGGTTACGTTATCGCTACTCTCGATGACCGCCTTTGCCGCCAGTTTCCTGCAGATCAACCGACGGTCAGGACGATTATACTCAGTGTTCTATTACACCGTACTGGCAACCATGCTGGTCGGGCTCGCTGGTACACAGCTTTCGTTCAACGCAAACGTACTTGTATATTCTCTGAACTATTTCGCGGTCTCGCTGGTTATTCTGGGGTCGGGCCTCTCCAGGGTTCGATCACAGGGGCGTTATTACTGGATGTACATACTGGGCTGGCTACCCATGGTGTTGTCGATGGTGCAGGTGATCTGGGTCGTCAATGCCCCTCGGGAGGCCGTTGAGGAAATCGATGTTTCCTACAAGATGATCCATGTTCTGTATATTCAGATTTTGCACATGGTACTGCACATTGCCGCCATCGTTTTGCGCGTTAAGGCGCTGAATGAAGAAAAGCATCGCATGGAGCAGATCAGTCAGGCCAAGTCGCGCTTTATTGCACACAGCAGTCACGATCTCAGTCAGCCTTTGCATTCTATGAATGTCTACATGGAATGTTTGAAACCCCATGTTCATGGTCAGGTTGGCAATGATCTGTTTGTTCGACTCAAAGAAACCCATCGCCAAATGAATGAATCCTTTGGCGCGATCATGGATTTGACCAAGCTGGAGTCCGGTGTGATCAGGCCAGACCTGGAAACCGTGTCACTGGAACGTCTGTTTACAAAGTTGCAAGGTGAGTACCTGGGCTTGGCCATCTCCAGGCGTCTTGAACTGAGCTTTGAAGCCGAATCGTTGCAGGTGCGCAGTGATCCGGTCTTACTGGAGCGCATGCTGCGCAACCTCATTTCCAACGCCATCAAGTACACCGACTCGGGCAGGGTGAGGGTGGTCTGCCGTAGCCAGGAGAACCAGGTGGTCATCGAAGTTATCGATACCGGCTGTGGTATTGCAAGTGAGGACCAGGAAGCCATTTTCGATATTTATCACCGTTCACTGGAAGCTCCGGATAAAACCAGCGGCTCTGGCATTGGTTTGTCGATCGTCAGACACATCTCCCAGTTGCTGGATCATCCGGTGTCGTTAACGTCAGTGCCCGGTGAAGGCAGTTGTTTCGCGATCCATGCTCCGCTTGCTGAAGAAACGGCTCTGCTCAGAAACCCGGAAACACTGTCAACGAGAAGCAGTAAGTTAGTTGTGGCCCTGGTGCTGGGGAATACCGGACTGAGAGATCCGGTCTGGGATCGGCTGAAACAATGGCATTGTTCGGTTTTAATCTTCAACTCGGCTGACGAGGCTCTTCAGTCGCGCGTGCCGATAGACATCGTGATGTGTGACGACGCCAATCAGCGAGACATCGCTCTGTTATCTGAACGCGCCGACGTTTTGACACAAGATTGCGTGGCCGCCTGTATTTGCAAGCCCGGGGTCGCGTTGCCCGAGCACTGGGTAGCCTTGTCGGCACCGGTGCTGCCCGCTCAGTTACGCGCCCTATTGAACTTTGCTGCAAGAAAACGTCAGTCTCAGACACCGCAAGCAGTTGCTGCCCTGTGAAGGCTGGTGTCATGGCTACGGTTTTATTGGCAGTAATGCGACCAAAAGAGTCGATATTATGACCGTTAAAATAGTGATAACTGAAGATCACGAGCTGTATCGGGATGCGCTGGGTACTCTGGTGATGGAGGCATTTCCGGGCGTTCAGGTGATAGAATCGGGTGATTTTCCCACGACGCTCTCCTTGCTCGACGCCCATACCGACGTAGCGCTGGTGTTGTTTGACATTCATATTCCAGGCACCAGTGGCCTCAACGGGCTGAAAGAGATTAAAGCCCGTTATCCGGCACTACCGCTGGTGGTGGTGTCTACGGTTGATTACCAGGCCAGCATTCAGCAGATGCTGCAGCTCGGAGCCGATGGTTTTATCGCAAAAACCAGTTCGCGCGCAATGATGGTTCGGGCGCTCAGAGATGTAATGGAGGGCGAAGTTGTTATTCTTAGTGGTCGGGACAACGACGACGTCGTAGCACTGTCACCCCGCCAGATCGATACCCTCGAATTACTGGCCCAGGGACTGCCCAACAAGGAGATTGCGGCCAGACTTAACATTGCTCCTACCACAGTACGTGAATACGTCTCCGACATTCTGGGGCTGTTCAAATGCGATAACCGAACGCAGGCTGTCCTGAAAGCACGCCAGCTTGGCTTTATTTTGTATTAGTATCGTTACTTGGCATTTCGCTTGTAGAGGTTCTGGCCGAATGGTGATTGCCTTGATTTACCTGACTGGGACGCCAGTGATGTGACATCCGCGCCTGCATATGTCTCGATTACGTGTATCATATTGGTTTTTACGGGTATGGACTAACTGATTTTGTGAAACACAGACGACCAACACTACAGGATATTGCTGACCGGGTAGGCGCCACCAAGATGACGGTGAGCCGCTGTTTGCGTACGCCGGATGCGGTTTCGGAGAACTTGCGACAACGCATTTTTGCGGCAGCAGAAGAGCTGGGATATATCCCCAATCGCGGCCCCGACATGCTCTCCAGGTCAACCAGCCGAGCCATTGGTGTATTGTTGCCGTCATTAACCAATCAAGTGTTTGCTGACGTGATCATGGGTATTGAAAAAGTCACGGAACCGGCCGGCTATCACCTGATGATGTCTCATTATGGGTATAGCATTGAAACCGAAGAGCGCAGTCTGGCCTCCTTGTTGTCCTACAACGTTGACGGCGTGATATTGTCGGAAAGTCAGCACACTCAACGTACCATCCGTATGCTCGACACGGCAGGTATTCCTGCCGTTGAGATTATGGATTCGCGAACTCGTCCCTTTCAGCAGGCGGTCGGATTCGATAATGTTGCAGCGTCCTACGACATGGTCTGTGAGATGATTCGGCGTGGCCGTCAACAGGTTTTGTATCTGGCGGTTCGGCTTGATGCCCGGACGCTGCAACGCCAGGAAGGTTACCAGCGTGCAATGGCTGAGCATGGTCTGAAACCTCAAACACTGCGCATTACTTCCCGGTCCTCGTACAGTGTCGGTGCCAGTCTCATGGCCAGTGTGCTGGAGGAGCATCCGGAAACGGACGGCATCTTTTGTACTAACGACGATGTTGCCGTAGGCGCTTATTTTGAATGCATGAAGCGTGGAGTAAAAGTACCGGAGCAGATGGCGATAGCCGGCTTTCACGGACACGATGTCGGTCAGGTTATGTCACCCTGCCTTGCCAGTGTCATTACCCCTCGAGAGGCCGTGGGCGAAAGGGCTGCTTACGAATTGATGAACCGAATTCAGGGGCGGCCGTTTGAAGAGTCGATCATTGATCTCGGGTATCGAATTGAAGCTGGCGGAACCATCTGAAAAGTTTCAAAAAAAGCGCCCCGCCAGTGTGTGAGTTACATCCGTGTAGCTCACCGGTGACGTTTCCTGCTGTTTCATTCCGGACGATTCGGTCAAAACACACAAAGTAGCTTGTTGGAATCCTGTATATTGATTGGTCTGGTGTGGCCATTAGTGCCGTTCGTAACGAACCTGTAACTTGCTCAAACAATCGTCTAAAACCGCCTCTGGTGATTGGGCGATGTCAATTATCAGGGCTTCTTCTTCCGAAGGAGCCTCCAGTTGTACGAACTGACTTTCCAGCATCCTTCTTCCGGAGAAGTAGTGATCTTCGCGCTGTGAGTGACGAGACCAGATAGTATCGATGTCGCCTTTGAGGTAAACGAACGTCATGTCAGGTGCAGCGTGTCTCAAACGGTTGCGATAATCGATCTTCAGCGCCGAACAGGCGAGCACCAGACCGGGCTGACGCTGAATTAACGCGGCCAGGTCATTGAGCCAGTCGGCTCGGTCGGCATCGGATAGCGGGATGCCGCTGCTCATTTTTTCGATGTTGGCCTGGCTGTGGAAATCATCGGCGTCAAAAAAAGGCAGGGCAAGCGCCTCAGCGAGGCGCGAACCCACCAGACTTTTGCCGCTGCCCGATACGCCCATAACGATAATGCAGGTGGTGTTCAATCCATTGTCGCCGGTCATATTATTCCCACCACAATGCCAGTTGAGGAAAGGCGATTAGCAATGCCAGTGCGATCAGTTGCAAGCCAATGAAGGGCATCAGTGAAGTGAAAATATGGCCCAGTGTAATGCCTTTGGGCGCAACTGATTTAAGGTAAAAGGCAGCCGGGCCAAAGGGTGGAGAAAGAAACGACACTTGCATGTTCATGCAGAAGACCACGCCAAACCAGATAGGGCTATAGCCCAGTTCGATGATGATGGGCACAAATATTGGCATGGTCAGCAGTGCCACACCTACCCAGTCGAGGAACATACCCAGCACCAGCAGAATAACCATCATGAACAAAATAGTGGTCAACCCATGGCCGCCGCTGACAGCGAAGATGGAGTCGCGCACGAATTCAATGCCGCCCATCAGATTGTATACGCCGACCAGTGCCGTGGCGCCGATACCAATCCAGATGATCATGCCGCAGGTACGCAGTGTGGTCATGGTGGCCTTGCGCACCATATCGAAGTTCAGTTCGCCGCGGATCAGTGTACTAATGGCAATGCCGACTGCGCCGAGCGCTGACGCTTCGGTAACGGAAGCGATGCCGCTGTAAATACTACCCAGTACGGTCACTACCGATAGAATCGGAAACAGCAGGGCTTTAATAAAGTTCGGGGCCGGGGCTTCATCTGCTTCCTGTTCAGTTGGCAGTGGTGCCAGTGCCGGATTCAGGCGGACGCGAATTAATACGTAGGCAATGTACAGCATGGCCAGAATAAAGGCAGGCAGAAAAGCACCTTTGAACAGATCGCCAATTGATACGTTGGCAGTCAGTCCATAAATAATCAGTACGATACTCGGTGGCAACATGGTGCCCAGCGCACCGCCGGCACAGGTGGTGCCAATGGCCAGATTACGGTCGTAACCCAAACGCAGCATTTGTGGCAGTGCCAGTATGCCCAGCAAAACGGTCTCGCCACCGATCACGCCTGACATGGAGGCCAGAATCATTGCGACGACCAGAGTTTGTACGGCAACACCGCCGCGCAGTTTGCGACCAAGACGGTTCATGGCGTCGAACAAGTCGCGAGCGATGCCGGAATGATCCAGTAACGCCGCCATTAACACGAACATGGGGACAGCCAGGAATACGTAGCTGCCAATAAAGCTGTACATGCGGCTGGTCACAATGCCGAGTGCCGGCGGGCCAAACCAGCCAAGTGCGAAAATCAGCGCAACAAATCCGGTGGCAAATGCCAATTGCATACCAGTTAACAGCAGCAGGATCATTAAAGAGAGCATCAGCAGGCTGCCGTAGCCAATGCCGATGGAAGACAACTCAAACATCAGACATTCCTCAACTGGCGCAGGTCACGGATCAGGTGTAATACCAATTGCAGCGTCAGCACCGCAAAAGCGACAAGGATGAATACTTTCAAATAGGCCGGGAATGGCGGGTTCCATGCAGAGCCGCTGGTTTCCAGACGAAGAGCCCCCCAGGGAGTAAAAACAGCCTTGTGAGCCATGGTCCAACCTGCGTAAAGCATCATGCCGGAAAATCCGAGACCGAGTAGATGATGCAAAATGCGCAACCAGCATTGGGCGCGCTTGGAAACGGAGTCGTAAATCAATACAACACGAACATGTTTGTCGCAGGCAAAGGCGTAGAGTCCACCAAAAATAAACAGAGATGCGCCGATGAAAGTTGCGGTTTCGTGTACCCAGGTTGTGGGGTCGTCAAATACGTAGCGCATGACGATCTCGTAAGTCGAGACAATGGCTACCACTGCAAACAGGATACTGAGCTTCGAACCCAGCCAGACGATGCCGCGGTCCAGCGCATTACTCGCGAGGTCTTCGTCGCGTTCTGCTTCGGGGAGAGGGAGGATTTCAGGGGTATCGGGCATTGCGAGACTCCAGGCCCGGGGTATTTCCCCGGGCTCCGATTAACTGGTCAGATTACAGCAGACCCTGGGATTCCAGGTAAGCCGTTACCGATTCATACACTTTCTGTGCATTGGGTGATTGCTCGGCGTATCTTTCCCACTGGGTGCGAGCGATGCCACGGAACTTCATGCGTTCTTCATCCGACCAATTGTGGATCGTGATGTCCGGGTTCGCGCGGGCTTCTTTGACAGCATCAACATCGGCCATCGCCAGTTGGGTGCTGATGTCATAGGCAAAGTCACGCGCTGAGGTAGTGAAAATAGTTTGAATGTCGGCGGGCAATTCGTTCCACTCATCGAGATTCATCACCACTTCCAGCAAAGGCAGTGAGTGGAAACCGGGGTAGACCGGGTGGGCTGCAACTTCGTGCATACCTGCCGCATGGTTGGTTGAAAAAACGGTGTAATCAGCAGCGTCGATTACGCCCTTGCTCAGCCCAGTGAACACTTCGGAGCCGGGCAGATTGACCGGAGATGCGCCAGCTGCGGCAAATACCGACTGTACAAGGCCTTCAGGTGCCCGCAGTTTCAGACCTTCCAGATCCGCAACGCTGTCCAGTGGTACGCTGGATACAAAGGCTTCGAGCCCAGTGGCACCACCGCCAACAAACTTCACGCCATACGGCTCGTAGAGCTCATTCATCAGTTCATAGCCACCACCGTAATAGATATAGCCGATCAACTGGTTCGGGTTTGACCAGGCGCCTACGGTGTTGCCAATCAGGCCAAAAGCCGGGTCTTTGCCAGAGAAGTATTCGGTAACGGAAATGTGACCGTTCAGAATCCCAGCTTCAATCGCATCCAGCGTTTCAGTGTGGCTGACCACGCTGCCCACCGGCATGATTTCGATGGAAACTCGACCGTCGGTCATGGCTTCAACGCGATCGGCCCATTCCTGTTTGATCTGGAAGTTCTTGACGCCGGACGGATCCGACGACTGGAATTTGAAATTATATTCAGCGGCGAATGCGCCCGTAGCGAGGGTTGATGAGACGATCCCTGCGATCAATTTGACGGCTGTGTTCATTGGTATCTCCTGCGAGGTTTGTTGTTATTGGTGTCGTATGTTACCGGTAACAAATTCATGCGATCTGTTTTGTTACCGGTAACTTTGGCGAGTCTATAGCATGAACCTATTGGTTACAATGCTTTATAGTGGCTGAATGGCCGCATTGACTGGAAGGGCTTAGCAGACGACCTTTACATGGTATCGTTTGCCCGGATGAATGTCGGTCATACAATCGCCTTCGAGGCGATGCCCGTCTACCCAAATGCCTTTCTGGTCTGACCTGGCTGTCCGTAGATAGCGCACGACGAAGCGGGCGCCCCGAAATTGTCGAACCACCTTAACCTCGTCCCATTCTGTGGGCAGAGCGGGGCGAATCAGTAAGCCATCCTGAGTGCCTCTTAATCCAAAGAGCGACTCAATCAACGTTCGATAAACCCAGGCTACGGTACCGGTGTTGAACAGCTGACTCGACCGGCCAGCGGTGCGCGGAAACTGGTAATAGGCACCCCGATAATAGTTGGGAATATATACCGGCATTTGACCGCGCTGTCGGTAGTCTGCCTCGGAATCGCCGGGAATCATCTGTCGAATCAGTCGATAGGCACGGTCGGTTTCACCGGTCTGGTACAGGCTGTAGGCGTAGAAGGCGGCGGCGTGGTTATAGACCGATCCGTTCTCAGCCGAACCCGGGTGTTTCTGGGTGACCCGGCCAACGTCATCGCGCATGGCGGTGTAGGCTGGCGCGAACATCATGACGCCGTAGGGGGTTTCCAGTTGGGCTTCAATGGCCGCAATCATCGACGATTGCTGTTCTTGCGTGCAGGTACCGGCGAGAATCGCCCAACTTTGCGGGTTGAGAAAAATGCGTCCCTCGGCATCGTCGCTGATGCCGAAAGTGACGCCATCGTCGGTAATGCCCCGACCATACCACTTGCCGTCCCACAGATGCCGGTTTACCGCCGCGTCGATGTCACCGGCGCAGGCAAGGCATTCTTCAGCAACGGCTTCAGCCCTCTGGTGCTGGCAGATTTGCGCCCAGAGTTTTAGTGCATAGGAGGTCGCCACGCTCAGCCAGCCAGACACGCCCTTGCCCTTGTAGCCGACCATGTTCATTGGGTCGCACCAGTCGCCCTGGGCAATGTAGCTGAGCCCGCGTTCATCCCGCGCCTGCATCAGCCAGCGCATGGCTTGCGTCATGCGGTCGAACACCGTGCGTTGGCCGTCACCCTGCCAGTCGCTGACCATCTGTGACAGTAAGTCGTAGTCACCGGTTTCATCGAGATAGGCCTGCAGCGTGATCGGTAGCCAGACGCAATGGTCGGTATGGGGAATCTGGTTGATGTATTTCAATTCCGTCTCAGCGCTCAGGCGAATGCCATCGGGCATTGCACCGGACGCCTCTTGCTGACTGAGTGCATAGACCAGGGCGTCACGGGTAACCCGGGGGTTGATATAAACCATACCCAGTGCGTCTTGCAGATAGTTCCGGGTTTGCGGATCCATGCTCAGCCGGTTTACATCGCCGTGATAAAACACCTGGCGTGGCAGCCAGTGGTTAACAACATCGTTCAGCAGGGCATCGGGCGTCTCGATATGGAGCACGCCTTCTCCCTGGCCAATATAGCGGGCATAACGGGATTGAACCTCGCTGAAATCCGGGGCGCTGAAGTAGCGCTCCCTAATTTGTCGAATGTGCGCCTCGTCCCGTGCCGGGCCGATCAGGAAACGGTACTCCTGGTGGTTTCCCGGTTCGAGTTCAAGCCGGTATTGCAGGGCTGCAACCGGCGATTCGTACAGCGCGTCTCCCTTTGACAGTGTTTCCTGCTGCACCCCATCCGGTCGATGCAGCCCGCCTTCGCCTTCAAACTGTTCACGTCGGGTCTCAAAGCTGAGCGGCGGCTGGTCGTGCAGAAAATAGGTGAGCTCCTGAAAGTCCTTTTGTTTGAAATAGTCATCCACTTTCTGATACGGCGTGACGTACCGTGCAACGATGCCGCCCAGGTCTTCCCGGTAGCCGGCGGACTGGTTCATCCAGCTCATGTAGCCAAATGGGGTATAAGGGTAAAAGCTGAGCGCTCGCGTCCGGTCGGATTCGTTGATCAGCTTTACCTGCCACAATTCGACCACATCGTCTTCGGTCAGGCTCAGGGTCAGTTCAATGGTGGTGCCGGAATAGAGTATGCGCCAGCGAATGTCACTTTGACCCACCGAAAACACAAAGCGGTCCGGTTTGGCCCGAACCGGCTCGTAGGGCGCGGAAAAGACTTCGCCACTGTGTTCATCCTTAATGTAGAAGAAGCGGCCCGGGTGATGAGCGTAGTAAGGTTGCTCGGGCTGCATGAAGGTTTTGGCTTCAAGATTGGGGGCATAGATGTACTTGGCCGGTTCGGGCTGCATGAACTGTGCAGTGGCAAAACCCCGGCAGTTCATCTGTATCATCATTTTCGAGTTCCATAGAAAACCCGCAGCGCGTGGCATTACGGTGGGGCTGTTTAACTCAAAACGCTGGCCAGCCTCGGTGGCTTTTATCATTGTTATGGCTCCTAGTGCCTGTCCGGTATGAGCAAGGTAAAGGGTCTGGCTTGTAATGTTACCGGTAACTATTTAAAGTTTACTGAATTGAAACCGGTTACACAAGCCAGAGGAATTCAAGCGATATGTCTGCACCGAGTGTTTTTGACAACCGTTGTTGTCAGTTGGGGGAGGGGCCCTTGTGGCACCCTCGTCGACAACAGCTGTTCTGGTTCGACATCCTGGAAAACCGGCTGCATAGCCGTCTGCGGGGTGAGGCGATAAGCTGGTCGTTTGAAGAGGCGGTCTCAGCGGCAGGCTGGGTCAGTGAAACCGAGCTGCTGATTGCCAGCGAGACCTCGCTGTTCAGGTTTGATTTGGATACCGCAGAGCAGGTTCCCGTGTACTCGCTGGAAGCCAATAACCCTGCAACCCGCAGTAATGATGGGCGCGCAGACCCCTGGGGCGGGTTCTGGATCAGCACCATGGGCTGGCAGGGAGAGGCAGGGGCGGGCAGCCTCTATCGGTATTACCAGGGCGTACTTGAAAAACTGGTGTCTGATCTGAGCATCCCCAACGCCATCTGTTTCGCGCCAGATGCCTCCTGCGCCTATTGGACCGACACCGCCGAAGGGCAACTATGGCGTCAGCCACTTGACCCGGTTCATGGCTGGCCCTCAGGCGACAAGCAGCGGGTGATCGATTTTGCTGCCCAGGGGCTTAACCCGGACGGCGCCATTGTGGATGCCCGGGGTGATATCTGGAGTGCCCAGTGGGGCTCAGGCCGTGTAGTTCGCTACAGCCCGAAGGGTAGAGAGCAGCAGGTAATCACGCTGCCGACCCCGCAAACAACCTGTCCTGCTCTGGGCGGGGAGACGTTGGATACGCTCTATGTGACGACGGCTGCCCGAGGGCTGGAGGCGGGTGATGGTTTGGCCGGGCGGGTGTTTAAGTACCCCGTGGGTATTCGCGGGCAGGCTGAGCACCAGATTAGGCTGAAAGACGGGTGAATATCGTCACGAGATAGCGCCATCAGCATTTTTTTGAACACCCAAAGGTAATCAAATCAAGCAGTTAGAACCAGCGTTCGAAATATTTGCGTTTGGGTGCTGAGAAACCTTTGACATCACCGGTGGAATCTATATCCTTGGTCACAGCTTAAAAAGAAAGACGCAAGATAGTTTAATTGCTCCATGCCGGTTTAGTTTTATTCCTGCCTTGAAGTTCTTAAGTACGTCAGCTCCAATTTTTATGCTAAAAGAGCTCAATTTCGGGCACAATTGTTAATTGATAGGAATACGACTATGTCTACAGTAACTGGCACCGTTAAGTGGTTTAACGAAGCAAAAGGTTTTGGTTTCATCGAGCAGGAAGGCGGCAAAGACGTCTTCGCACACTTCAGTGCTATCACTGGCTCTGGCTTCAAAACCCTGACCGAAGGCCAAAAAGTTGAGTTCACCGTAACTCAAGGCCAGAAAGGTCCTCAGGCTGAGAACATCACCCCTCTCTAAGGGCTGATTGATTCTCCGAAAGGCTCTGCTCAGGCAGGGCCTTTTTTGTATGCGTCCTATTTATAAAGTGGTAGCTCAGGGCGTTTACCTTACAAACCACGACTTTACAGTACCTCTGATTTCAGTGTAAAACCTCGACAAAAGTTCTACATAGCCCATTCCCGCTGCACTTTGATTTTGCCAGGAAGTCTCGTACACTGTTTCAATTATCCGTTTTTCAATCTCCGGTCGGTTGAATGCTGGCCGTGAGTCGCCAAAGCCAACCCATTGAGCTAATGTAAGATCACTGTGAAGGCCTGTGTGTAGTTGTGACACCCCTTTAACCGTTTTTGCAAGAGGTCACCAGTTCGATGCGACGCGAGTCTGACCTATCCTGGAAAACCTTTCTGGAGATGATTTCCAGTCTGTCTGCGCAGTTTGTTGCGACGCCTCACCACAAAGTCGACAAGGTTATTCAGCAGGCGTTGGATCGGGTCGGGCGTTATTTCAATGCTGACAGAAGCTACATCTTTCTGTTTTCAGACGATGCCCGGCTGTGCAGTAATACCCATGAATGGTGTGCCGAAGGGGTGACTGAGCAAATCGAAGGGTTGCAGAACCTCGAAGCGGACATTTTTCCGAACTGGCTGCGTTCGTTCAACGACGCAAAACCGGTTCATATTCCTCAGGTGAACGACATTCCCTCCGACAGCGTTGAGTACGGCATTCTGGCACACCAGAGCGTACAGTCGGCCCTGATGGTACCCATGAATACCAAAGATGGCCTGTTTGGCATGTTTGGACTCGATCTGGTGCGCACCCACAAATGCTGGAGCGATGACGAAATAGCCGCCATACGGCTATTGGCGGGCAATATATGCAGTTTGCTGCAACGCCAGCGTGCCGAGCAAAAAATTGATCGTCTGGCATTTTTCGATACGCTAACCGGGCTTGCCAACCGGTCACTGATTCGCGAGCGCATTCGCCAGAGTCTGCGTTCCAGCCAACGCTCGTCGCTTTACAATGCACTGATCATTATTGATCTCGATCGTTTCAAGTCGTTGAACGAAGAATACGGGCATCATTGCGGTGACGAGCTGCTCAGCCAGATGGCGGAGCGATTGCGACGTTTTATTCCGGAAAGCGATTCACTCGCCCGGCTGGGCGATGACGAGTTTGCGGTGCTGGTTGACAGTGTTTCTTCAGAACTGACTGATACCCTGACCCGGGTTAAAAAACTGTGTGAAACTTTGAACGAGGTCTGTACGGAGCCTTATGAGCTTGAAGGGCAGCGGGTTCATGTCAGCATCAGTTTCGGCATCAGTATTTTCGACGGAGATATTACCGACGTAGAAGTCCCGTTGCGACAATCCGACATAGCCATTCGCCGTGCGAAGGCATCCGGTGGGAACACCATTCGTTTTTACGACAACCACCTCGAAGTTCTGTCCGTTCAGCGGACCAGCCTGCTGCATGACATGAGACAGGCCTTGCTGAATGATCAGTTTGAACTGCATTATCAGGTATTGGTTGACGCCAACCAGAAGCCGGTTGCCTGCGAGGCGCTGGTGCGCTGGAATCACCCGGAGCGGGGGCTCTTGTTGCCCGGCGTTTTTATTCCGTTCGCTGAAGAGAGTGGCATGATCGTCCGCCTTGGGCGAAAGATTCTCAGCCTGGCCTGCGAGCAGCTGCAGATCTGGCAGGATGACCCCTTGCTTGGCCAGTTGCCAATGTCGGTCAACATCAGCATGAAACAATTCAGAGACCCGGGCTTTGCCAGCTTTGTTGCCAGTCTGGTCGACTTTCAACCCCAGCTTTGTCGGCAGTTGAAGCTCGAAATAACCGAGTCTCTGTTGGCCGTAAACCTTGAAGATGTCATCACGACCATGGATAAACTGGTGGCGCTGGGGCTGTCGTTCTCGCTCGACGATTTTGGCACCGGCTATTCATCGCTCTCCTACCTGCGCAGCTTGCCGCTTTCGCAGTTGAAGATTGATCGCAGTTTTGTGCGGGAAGTCGCCGAGCAGGCACAATCCAGAGCCATTGCTCAAACCATTCTGACACTGGGTACCAACCTCGGTCTCGATGTTGTGGCAGAAGGGGTTGAAACACCGGAGCAACGCGACGAACTGGTGGCTATGGGCTGTCGAATCTTTCAGGGCTATCTGTTTGCCAAATCGTTACCGGCGGCCGATTTTGAGGCGCTGGTGCGGTCCAAGAATATCCCCGGGTAATCCCTCTCTATTTGGTTGCTACCTTTATCTTTTAGCTATCCAGTGGAAGCACATCCACCTCGACAGTCAGCTCATGCGCGCCGCCGCCATTCATCACGCCGCGCAAAGGGGTGACATCACCATAGTCCCGGCCCCAGGCCAGAGTGAGGTAGCGTTCGCCGGGCAGGCTGCCGTTGGTCGGGTCGATATCGAGCCAGCCCCAGTTCGGAATGAAGACGCTTAGCCAGGCGTGACTGGCATCGGCGCCGACCAGCTTTTCCTGGCCCGGTGGTGGAAAGGTTTCCAGATAACCACTGACGTACCGCGCTGCCAGGCCGATTGAGCGCAGGGCGCCAATCGCCAGGTGGGCGAAATCCTGACAGACACCTTTGCGGTCTTTCAACACATCGTCCAGTGGTGTAGCCAGCGTGCTGTACTCGGAGTCGTAGCTGAATTCCCGGTAAATTCTCTGGTTCAGGGCCAGTACCGATTCGCACAGGGAGCGCTGCGGCGTGAAGCAGTCCAGCGCGAACTGTCTCAGCGATTCGCTGCGGTGAATGAACGGAGAGTTCAGGGTGAACAGGCGCGCCTCCAGACTATGCGGGTCTATTGCCGTGGTAACGCCACCGAGGCCCGTTGCCAGTTGTTCAACCACGGTTTCCCAGGCGGCATGCACCTCATCTCCAGCGGGGGCCGGCCGGGATTGTGTGGTGACCTGGCTGCGTATCGTGACCTCCAGGCTGTCGTGAATGTCCTGAATGGCGAAGTAGACGATGCGGTTGCCGAAGAAATCGAGCCGCTCATGCTGGCGCAGCGGCGTGGGCGATATCGACAGCCTGGTATTCTTGCAGTGCTGATAGTCGAGGTCTCTGGGCAGCAGGCGCGCCTCGTTGTGGCTGAGCGTCACCGGACTGCTGTAGTCGTAGTGGGTGGTGTGACGCAACTGGTATTTCATGTGTCGGATCCTTGCAGGGTGACCAGTTGTTTGGGCGTTTCGGCATGGCTGAAGTGGCTGTGGGAAATGGCATCCGACAGGGCACACAGCGGTGTCAGTAACTGGTCGAGCAGGGTTTCCAGTGCAGCCTGGGCTTTGGTTGAGTTCTCCAGATCAGTCAGCGTATCCAGGTCGACCAGGTGCAGGTAGCTGGTGGCCTGAATGATCAGACGCGTTTCCTGGCTGCGAAAAGGGGTGGTTTCCGGGTGGGGCAGATGTTCGATCTGGGTTTCCAGGCGTTTCAGCATGTAGCCCACCGAGCGGGGGTTGGTTTCATCAAACAACAACAGATCGAGTATGGCAGCCGGGTACAGTTGCGACCGGTAGCGGCGCCGATAAACCGTCAGGTTATCGGTAGTGGCCAGTACCGTTTCCCATAAATCGGTGCCGGGTCTGCTGGCGCTGATCATCGCCAGTTTCAGCAACTCCAGACTGGCGATGCAGCGTTCGGTAATGCGGCCAATGTCCATAAAACGCCAGCCAAAATGGTGCGGCATGGTCTCGTTGCAGAGCCCGAAAAAGGCGGCCAGCAAGGTGATGATGTCTTCCAGTTTGCGCTGTCCGGCGTTAGCCCCCTGGGTGTTGGGCAGATCACTGAACGTCTGGTGCAGGGTGTTGATGGTGCGCCAGGCATCGTCACCGAGGTGGTCGCGAACGGCACGGCTGTTGCGCAACATGGCGTTAAACATTCTGGGTAAGCCTTCGTCGTCGGCATTTTGAAACAGCCCCAAAAGGCTCTTACGCAATATCATGAATTGTTCGACTGCCGGCGGTTGCTCGCCGTGTGGTTGGGTCGCCGGGTCGTGTTCCGGATCCAGAGCGTCCGGCAGGTCCAGTTTCAGGGCGGTATAGAGATCGGGCAGCAAGGTGTCGGCCAGGCGCAACTGGCCTTCCTCGACCAGGCTGGTCAGTGATTCCCGCATCAGGCGCGAGCGGTTGTCCAGGCGTTCGCCGTAGCGGCCGATCCAGAACAGGCTCTCGGCTACCCGGCTGGGTAAATCCATCCCGTCCCGGGTTACCAGAATGGGCCCTTTGGCACGTTGCAGTAAGCTGACATGGGGTTGGGCGACCGGTGACAGTACCCAGATATCCTTGACGATGGTGCTCTCCATCACCGGCGTACCCGGCTCAGCCACCCAGGCCAGGCCTCCGGGCATGATGCGATGCTGGCGGCTTTCCGGGTCGGATGTGCTATCGCCCGGGTCTGCCAGTGCGAAAAACCTCAGAGAGACCGGTTGTGGCGTTACCTTGTTATCTTTCAGGTTATAGCTCGGCGATGAGGCGGGTTTTAACGGTTGCTCGGCCACATAGAGATGTGGCGCCTGAAGAATCGACTGGTGCAGGCTTGCCAGGGCGTCGGGCGTCAGTTCAGCCGGTTTGATGGTCTGGGTGACGTCGTTCACGGCCCGTATCTGCCAGATGCTCAGGTCATTCAACACGGTACTGAGGTAAGTCGGTTCACCGCACCAGAGTACGTCGCGGCCGGCCAGTTGCAGGGGTTCGCCGAGCAAGTACTGACACAAACCCGGCAAAAAGGCGGCCAGTGCCGGGTGCTCCAGAACACCAACCCCCAGACTGTTGGCGATGGCGACTTCTCCACGCCGGGCGGCCTGCATTAAGCCGGGAACCCCCAGTAATGAATCGCCGCGAAGTTCCAGCGGGTCACACCAGGGGTCGGTGATTTGCCGGACGATGACGTCGACAGCCTTCAGGCCACCCAGGGTACGCATCGACACCTGGCCATCACGCACCACCAGGTCACCGCCTTCGACCAGTGAGAAATTCATGTAGTTGGCGAGCCAGGCGTGTTCAAAGTAGCCCGAACTGCCCGGGCCAGGGGTGAACAATACAATATTGGGGTTCTCTCGACGGTGCGGCGCCAATTCTGACAGGCAGCGATGATAGGCCTGCAGAAAGCCGGCCAGACGGCTCAGCGGCGCATCCCGGTAGAGTCGCGACAGGGCGCGCGAGAGAATAATACGGTTTTCCAGAGAATAACCGACGCCCGAGGCGGCCTGAGTCCAGTCGCCCAGCACACGCCATTCGCCGTGCTCGTTGCGCATCACATCCATGCCCTGAAAAATCACCCGGGGGCGCTCATACAGGTTGCCACTGTCTGCGGCCGGGAACAGCCAGCCCGGGTGGGTATAGATCAGTTCGGGGGGCAGAATGCCGTCTTTCAGCACTCGCCGTTCGCCGTACAGATCGGCCACCAGGCATTCCAGTAGGCGGGCCCGTTGCTTCAGCCCCTGTTCCAGCATGGTCCAGCTTTGCGGGCTGATCACATAGGGGATCGGGTCCAGTTGCCAGGAGCGCAGCTTGCGCACCTCGTCTTCATAAACGTTGAAGGTGACCCCGTTTTCATACAGGAGGTTCTGGGCCTCCAGAGTGCGTTGTTGCAGGCCATCCAGCCCCAGTTCATCCAGCTCTTCGACCAGCGGCTGCCAGCGGGCCCGGAACTGGCCTTCGCGGGTGACCAGGTCATCGTACTGGTGCGTGCCCTGCGGTCGTTCGGCCTGGTAATCCTCTAGTAAGTGTTGCAACAGGGGGCTGTGCGGGGCTGAATTGCGCATGATCGGTCTGTGTCCGCTGGACGATCGGTAAGTGGTCGGGCCGGGTTTACGGGCTCTTGCTCCGAAACCGCTTGAGTCTGGCTGGTAAAGGTTATATCTATGGATGATAAACCAACAGCACCCGACTGAGTACATTATATGCAATTGTTCCGGTGCGAATCCTGTGGTCATCGGGTTTACTTCGAAAACACCCAGTGTACCCAGTGCGGCGCTGCACTGGGGTTCGACCCCGACCGTTTCGACATGGCGGCGATCAGGCCGCTGGGCAATGGTCGCTGGCAGTCGGTGGCGACCGGCGCTCGGGGCAGTGGCGTCTATCGCCAGTGCAGTAATTATGCGGCGCAGGGGGTGTGCAACTGGTTGCTGCCGGACGGCTCACCCGAGGATTTCTGTGTAGCCTGTCGCCTTAACCAGACTATCCCTGACCTCAGTATTGATACCAATAAAGTGCTCTGGGCGCGGCTGGAAACCGAGAAGCGTCGGCTGGTTTACAGCCTGCTGAAATTGAATTTGCCGCTAACGCCAAAGACCGATGAGCAACAAGGGCTGGCGTTTCAGTTTCTGGCCGATACAGCGCCCCGGTTCAATGAAAGTGGCCGGGTAATGACCGGCCATGAGGATGGTGTTATTACGCTGAACATTGCCGAGGCCGACCCGGTAGCGCGCGAAGCCATGCGCAGCCAGATGGCGGAACCCTATCGCACCATTCTGGGGCATTTCAGGCACGAATCCGGGCATTATTATTGGGACCGGCTGGTCTGGAATACCCCCTGGCTCGAGTCGTTCCGGCAGTGTTTTGGCGATGAACGGCAGGATTACAGCCAGGCACTGGAAACCTTATACAGCCAGGGCGCGGTCGCGAACTGGCAGGAACATCATGTCAGCGCCTACGCCAGCGCCCACCCCTGGGAAGACTGGGCGGAAACCTGGGCGCACTATCTGCACATGGTCGATACCCTGGAAACCGCCTACCAGTTCGGGTTGAGCCTGCACCCCAGAGTGACCGAAGACGCCGAAAAAAGCGTTGAACAGCAGTTCAACCCCTATTTCGATACGCATATCGACAGTTTGCTGGAGCACTGGCTACCGCTGACCTATGCTTTGAACAGCTTGAACAGAAGCATGGGGCATGGCGATCTGTATCCTTTCGTGCTTTCACCCGGTGCAGTGCGCAAGCTCAGTCTGGTGCACGATATCATTCACCGTGCGACGCCACCCCTCACCACCGACTCAGTGGTTTAGCCAGCATTAACTGGCGTAGCAATTGCTACGTCAAACTCATACTCACAAGGATTGGAATCATGACCCTTCGCGTTGCGCTCAAGCACTCCACCCGCTACGCCTTCGACCGGTCCGTCGCGCTCAGCCCGCACCTGATCCGTCTGAAACCAGCGCCGCACTGCCGGACACCCATTGATGCCTATTCGTTAAACGTCAGCGGTGGCCCGCATTTTATTAACTGGCAACAGGACCCGTTCGGCAATCATCTGGCCCGCGTTGTGTTCCCCGACAAAGTCCGCTTTCTGCAAGTGGATGTGGAACTGATCGTACCGATGACGGTCATCAACCCGTTTGACTTCTTTCTTGAAGACTATGCCGAAGATTATCCGTTTAACTATCCGGCTGCCTTGAAAAAAGAGCTGACCCCGTACCTTGAAGTCACTGAAGACGGCCCTTTGCTGAAGCAGTGGCTGGCCGGCGTGAGTCTCGATAAGCGCCCCACCGCCGATTTTCTCGTCAGCATCAATCAGCGCTTGCAGCAGGACATCGAGTATCTGGTGCGTATGGAACCCGGCGTACAGGACTCTGATGTAACACTGGACATTAAACGCGGCTCCTGCCGGGATTCCGCCTGGCTGCTGGTGCAAATCTTCCGGCACCTGGGCCTGGCGGCGCGTTTTGTCTCCGGTTATCTGATCCAGTTAAAAGCCGATCTGCAAGCGCTCGATGGCCCGTCGGGAACCGAGGTCGACTTCACCGACCTGCACGCCTGGACCGAGGTGTTCATTCCCGGTGCCGGCTGGATCGGGCTGGACCCTACCTCGGGGCTGTTTGCTGGCGAAGGGCACATTCCCCTGGCAGCAACACCGGAACCGACCAGTGCTGCACCCATTACCGGAGCGAGTGACAAAAGCGAGGTCGAGTTCAACTTTTCGATGAGTGTGACCCGCATTCACGAAGACCCCCGGGTAACGCGGCCCTACAGCGAAGACCAATGGCAGGGCATTCTCGCGCTGGGCGACAAAGTGGACGATCAGCTGAACCAGCAGGATTTGCGGCTCACCATGGGCGGCGAACCGACGTTTGTTTCCATCGATGACATGGACGCCCCTGAGTGGACCATTGCTGCATTGGGCGACGATAAACGCCGCCTGTCGGAAACCCTGCTGCACAAACTCCGGGCTGAATTTGCGCCAGGCAGTCTGGTGCATTACCAGCAGGGTAAATGGTACCCCGGCGAACCCTTGCCGCGCTGGGCACTGGCCTGTTACTGGCGTAAGGATGGCAAAGCTCTGTGGCAAAACGAACAATGGCTGGCGACCTTTAACGAATCAACTGCAACCGAGGGTAAAACCAAGGCCGCGCCGGTCAGCATTGATACGGCCAGAACCTTCGCTGCCCTGGTCGCCAATCGGCTAGGTGTGCGTGATCGTTTTCTGGTTCCCGGTTATGAAGACGCCTACCACTATTTGCTGCAGGAAGCACAGCAACCGACCGATGTTGATTTAAGCAGGGAAGACCTGAAAGACAGCGACAACCGGCGTCGCCTGGCGGCCTTGCTGCAGCGCGGTTTGGATGAAATTACCGGTTTTGTGTTACCGCTTGGGCGTGATGTGCGCCGCGATCGCTGGCAATCCAGCGAGTGGCCACTCCGTCGTGAGGCCCTCTACCTGATTCCGGGCGACTCGCCCATGGGGTTGCGTTTGCCACTGGACAGCTTGCCCGAAGCCAACCGGGCTGAAGAGCATCAGCCACCGAGTGCCTTTGAATTACGCCAGCCTCTGGCTGACATTCATGGTGAAGTTGCAGCCCGTTATACCGCCTGGCAGAAAGACACTGGCACCCGACATCCGGTGAGTGAACAACACCTCGATCAGCCCGCGTTGACGGATGAGGCCGAGGGCATCATTCACACCGCACTCTGTGTGGAACCGAGAGATGGCCAGCTTTTTGTCTTTATGCCGCCCGTTGCCCGACTCGAAGACTACATTGACCTGCTGGCCAGCGTTGAACAGACCGCCGCAGAACTGAAGCTGCCGGTCGGCATTGAGGGCTATCCGCCGCCTTCAGACCCGCGCCTGGAAAAATTCATGATTACCCCCGACCCGGGCGTGATTGAAGTCAACATCATGCCGGCCAGCAACTGGCCCGATGTGGTTCGGGTGACCGAAACCATTTATGAAGCGGCCCGGCAAACCCGCCTGGGTGCAGACAAGTTCATGCTCGACGGCCGCCATACCGGAACCGGCGGGGGTAATCACGTCACACTTGGCGGCGCCACGCCAACGGATTCGCCGTTCTTGCGACGGCCCGATTTGCTGGCCAGTATGATCACGTATTGGCAGCATCACCCGGCACTGTCGTATCTGTTCACCGGCATGTTCATGGGCCCAACCAGTCAGGCACCGCGCATCGACGAAGCGCGCCATGAAGCACTGTATGAACTGGAAATTGCTTTTCAGCAAATGCCACCGGGCGAGGTACCGCAGCCCTGGCTGGTGGATCGGCTGTTGCGCAATTTGCTGACCGATATCACCGGCAATACGCACCGCGCTGAGTTCTGCATCGACAAACTCTATTCGCCGGACAGTGCCACTGGACGCCTGGGCCTGGTCGAATTGCGCGGCTTTGAAATGCCGCCGCATGCGCGCATGAGCGTAATGCAGCAGTTGCTGATTCGGGCGCTGGTCGCCCGGTTCGCTGCCGACCCGTACCGCAAACCACTGGTGCGCTGGGGTACGGCGCTGCACGACCGGTGGCTGTTGCCGCATTATTTGTGGGCCGACATGCTCGATATTCTGACGGATCTGCGCGACCACGGGTTCGACTTCGACCCGGACTGGCTGGCGCCCTTTCTGGAGTTCCGCTTCCCGCTCTATGGTCAGGTGCAGTACGACCAGATTTCACTGGAGCTGCGGCAGGCGATTGAACCCTGGCACGTGCTGGGTGAGGAAGTCAGTGGCGGCGGTACCGCACGTTATGTCGACTCGTCGGTTGAGCGTCTGCAGGTCAAAGTCAGTGGCCTGACTCCGGAACGCCATGTGCTGACCTGCAACGGTCGCCCGGTTCCGCTCCATGCCACCGGGACCAAAGGGGAGGCTGTGGCTGGGGTACGTTTCCGGGCCTGGCAGCCTCCGTCAGCGCTGCATCCGATGATTCCGGTGCATGCGCCGCTGGTCTTCGACATCGTCGATACCTGGAATGACCGCTCACTGGGCGGTTGTACCTACCACGTTTCACACCCGGCAGGTCGGAATTACGAGCACTTTCCGGTTAACGCCAACGAAGCCGAGGCGCGCAGACTGGCCCGGTTCTGGTCGCACGGCCATACCCAGGGTCCATTACCGGTGACTGCATCGGTACCGCGCGGGGAATACCCGCACACCCTGGATATGCGCTTCGATCACATACGCGAAGCGGCACTCAAATCGGGCCGTACAGGCCAATGAACGGGCGCGTAAAGGAGAACCATCGATGAGTAAAATAAATTGGTCGGAATACGCCTGTAAGGGGTTCTATGATGAGCTGTTGGCTCAACCCGGCGTGCCGCATCCGGCTGCAAAAATGCTGTGTGATTATCTGGCCGAGCTCGGAGGCCGTGAACTGGCCGAACTGAAAAACGCCTCGGAAGTGGCGATTCAGGTGATGGGGATTACCTTCACCGTCTATTCTGAAGGCAACATGATCGACCGCGCCTGGCCGTTCGATATTGTTCCGCGCATCATACCGCTCGATGAGTGGCAGCGCACCGAAGCCGGCCTGAAACAACGGGTCCAGGCTCTGAACATGTTCATCAACGATCTTTATCACGATCAGAAGATCATTCGCGACAAGGTGTTCCCGGCTGAAGTGCTGGCGCATTCGGCGAATTTCCGCAAGCAATGTGTGGGCATTAATCCGCCTAACAACATCTGGGCGCATATTTGCGGGTCGGACCTGGTGCGTGACAAAGACGGTACCCTTTATGTGCTGGAAGACAACTTGAGGGTGCCTTCCGGTGTGTCCTACATGCTTGAAAACCGCAACGTCACCAAGCGCATTCTGCCCGAGTTGTTTGCCACCGGGAAAATTCAGCCGGTGGACGATTATACTGGTCAGCTCTACGACATGCTGGCCTCTATGTCGCCACGGCCAGGCGATGATCCGCAAATCGTGGTGATGACACCGGGTATCTATAATTCAGCGTATTTCGAACACTCCTATCTCGCCCAGCAAATGGGGGTCGAGCTAGTCGAAGGCTCTGACCTGGTGGTTGATGACGACGATGTCGTTCACATGCTGACCGTTAACGGGCTCAAAAGGGTGGATGTGATCTATCGCCGTGTTGACGATCTGTTTCTGGACCCGGAGGTATTCCACCCCGACTCTGCTTTGGGGGTGCCTGGCCTGATGCGCGCCTGGCGCAGTGGCAAGGTTGCGCTGGTGAATGCGCCAGGTGCTGGCGTTGCCGATGACAAGGTAGTCTATGCCTTTGTGCCCGAGATCATTCGCTATTACCTTGATCAGGAGCCATTGCTGGCCAACGTGCCAAGCTACCTGTGCATGCGCGAGGATGACCGCCGTTATGTGCTCGACCATTTGCATGAGCTGGTGGTCAAACCCGCCAACGAGTCGGGTGGTTACGGCATGCTGGTTGGCCCGCATTCAACGAAAAAGGAGCGGGACAAATTCGCTGAACTGATCAAGGCCGATCCGCGCAATTACATGGCGCAGCCGACGCTAAAACTGTCGACAACGCCCACGCTGATTGATGATCAGCTGGAGCCCCGCCATGTGGATTTACGCCCCTTTATTCTATCTGGCAAGGGCAGCACCTATGTCACCACCGGCGGTTTGACACGTGTCGCGCTGACCAAGGGGTCGCTGGTGGTGAACTCGTCTCAGGGTGGCGGCAGTAAAGACACCTGGATTGTGGATTTGAACTGATGCGGCCCACACTGGACCAAAACGAGGTGATTTATGCTTTCTCGTGTTGCTGAAAATATCTATTGGCTGGCACGTTATCTGGAGCGGGCGGAAGATACGGCCCGCTTGATCAACGTCACCAGTAACTTGCTGCTCGACTTTCCCCGGACAACCCGGCTCGACTGGGATTCTCTGGTTACCATTACCGGCGCTGAGGAGCTGTTCGATGAACATTACGAAACGCGTAGTGCCGATAATGTTCTGAATTTTCTCTGTGTCGATCTGCATTACTCGGGGTCAATTATTTCGTCGCTGGAATCGGCGCGCGAAAACTTGCGCACGACGCGTGACATTATGCCGCGCGAGGTCTGGGAAGAGTTGAATACCCTCTATCTGGATACGCTGAAGCAGGTGGAAGCCGGTATTACTTCGCGTAAGCGGGATGCTTTTTTAAAGCGCGTAATTCGCAGCTGCCAGGCCATCAACGGGCTGATCGAAGGTTCATTGAGCCACACCCAGGTACACACCTTTCTGATGCTCGGCCGAAACCTGGAACGTGCCGATATGACCACGCGCATCATCGATGTGCGCTCGGCCAACCTGCTGCCACGCAGCCCGGATGATCTGACGCCCTTTGAAAACCTGCAATGGATGAGCGTGCTGAAATCCCTGACCGGCTATCAGATGTACCGCCAGCAAGTTCGACTGCGTGTGCGCGGCCCGGATGTGTTGCGCTTTTTGCTACAGGACGAGTTTTTCCCGCGGGCCGTGGCCAGTTGCCTGGGTCAGCTATCCTTTGAGCTCGAGGATCTGCCACGACATGAGGAAGTGCAGGCGCTGGTGGATGATTTGCTACCGCGCCTGGTCAATGCCAACATGGAAAAAATGGCACATACACCGGATTTGCTGCACGATTTTGTCGATACACTGCAGATCTCGTTCAACGAATTACACCAGGCCATCGCTGATCACTATTTCAGCGGTGAGTATCGGGGGCAGTCCCAGAGCCAGTCCGACGTTGCTTGAGCGGGCTGGTTGCCACGGGTTCGTGCCAGGCACCGGATGTGCTTATCGGGTGGTGCGACACATCGCTCGGCGTGAATCCTTCCATGGAGCCTAGGCTTCGGCATCCATGCCTCAGACTACCCCGGATAAGCACATCCGGCACCTGGCACTTGGTGTTGTGGAACTTTGAAATTGAAATGACTGACTCTCAGAGTTATCGGAGTGCACTATGACTTCAGAAATAATCGACCTTGCGGCCAAGGCACCCAAAGTTGAACTGCACTTGCACATTGAAGGTAGCCTGGAGCCGGAGCTGATGTTTGCTTTAGCCAAGCGCAATGGCATTACCTTGCCCTATGCCGACATTGAGGCAGTGCGTGAAGCTTATCAGTTTGGCAATCTGCAGGAATTTCTGGATCTGTATTACCAGGGTATGTCGGTGTTGCAAACCGAAGAAGATTTTTACGACCTTACTTGGGCCTATCTGAAACGAATTCACGCCGACAACGTCGTTCATACCGAAGTGATGTTTGACCCCCAGGCACATCTGGAGCGAGGCATTGCCTTTGACACTGTGCTTAATGGCATCGAAAGGGCGCTGCAGCAGGGTGAGCGGGAGTTGGGTATCAGCTATCGGCTGATCATGTCGTTTCTGCGGCATCTATCCGAAGAAAGCGCTTTTGAGACTCTGGCCATTGCGGAGCCGTATCTGGAACGGATACATGCTGTAGGACTGGATTCCGGCGAGAAAGGGCACCCGCCAGAGAAGTTTGAGCGTGTGTTTGCGCGCTGCCGGGAACTGGGGTTGGTCATCACCGTCCATGCCGGTGAAGAGGGGCCGCCCGAGTATGTCTGGCAGGCCATCGACCAGCTTAAAGTGGACCGTATCGACCATGGCAACCGCGCCATGGAAGACCCTGCGCTGGTGCAGGCGCTGGTAGATCGTGGTTATACACTGACGGTTTGCCCGCTATCGAATCACAAGCTGCAGGTTATTGATGATCTGAAGCAGCACCCGATAACTGCCATGTTGGCTGCCGGTTTGAAAGCCACCATCAACTCTGACGATCCGGCCTATTTTGGCGGTTATGTGAACGACAATTACTGTGCACTGATTGACCACGGCCTGATTGACCGGGACCAATTGCTGACGCTCCTGGAAAATGGATTTGACGGTGCCTGGATTGACGACACCACCCGGGCAGCGCACAAGGCCAGGCTGGCTCAGGTATTTGCCTGACTGTCCTACTATCGTTCGATGGTAATGGCGTTTGTGAAGGTTAAGCTGGGCGCTACCAAAGCGCCCGGAGAGCGTTCATGTCACAGTCTTTAGCGGCCGATGCATTCGACTACATCGTTGTTGGCGCCGGCACCGCCGGTTGCCTGCTGGCCAATCGGCTCAGTGCGAACCCCGATAACCGGGTATTGCTGATCGAAGCCGGTGGTCGGGACAATTATCACTGGATACACATTCCCGTTGGATATCTCTACTGCATCAATAACCCCCGAACTGACTGGCTCTATCGTACCGAGCCGGACCAGGGGCTGAACGGTCGCGCACTGATTTACCCGCGCGGCAAGACGCTGGGTGGGTGCTCCAGCATCAACGGCATGATTTATATGCGCGGTCAGGCCCGGGATTACGATGGCTGGGCCCGGGCGGTTGGGGATGATGCCTGGCGCTGGGAAAATTGCCTGCCGGATTTTATGCGTCACGAAAACCATTACCGGCTAGACCCTGGTGCCGATGCGGATGAACAGCATCGTGACTTTCATGGCCATGGCGGTGAGTGGCGTATTGAAAAACAGCGGCTTAAATGGCCAGTACTGGATGATTTTGCGGCCGCTATGGTACAGGCTGGTATTCCCTACACCCGCGATTTCAATCGCGGCGACAATGAAGGGGTCGACTATTTCGAGGTTAACCAGCGAAAGGGGTGGCGCTGGAACACGGCCAAGGCGTTTTTGCGCAATATTCGACACCGTTCCAATCTGAGTGTCTGGGATTCGGCGCAGGTGTTGAAGTTGAATGTCGAGTCCGGCGTTGACGGTCAGCCACAATGCATAGGGGTAACGCTCGAACGGGACCGGCAGACCCGTTCTGTGCAGGCCCGACGCGAAGTCGTGTTGTCGGCCGGGGCGATCGGCTCGCCACAGTTGTTGCAGGTATCGGGTATTGGCCCTGCCATTCTGTCTCAGTCTCACGGCATCGAGGTGGTGAAGGATCTGCCCGGTGTCGGCGAAAACCTTCAGGATCACCTGCAGATCCGTTCGGTCTACCGGGTCAGCGGCGCCAAAACATTGAACACCATGGCCAGGTCCTGGCCGGGCAAGGCGCGCATCGGGTTAGAGTACCTGTTTACCCGCTCCGGTCCGATGAGTATGGCGCCCTCGCAACTGGGTGCTTTTACCCGCAGCTCGCCTGACTATAAGCATCCCAATCTCGAATACCATGTTCAGCCGCTGAGTCTCGATGCCTTTGGCCAGCCGCTGCACCCGTACCCGGCGATCACTGCCAGCGTCTGCAACCTCAACCCGACCAGTAGGGGCCGGGTTCAAATTCGCAGCAAGGATGCACGCAAGGCCCCTGGCATCGCTCCCAATTACCTGAGTTCAGAGGAAGACCGCAAAGTGGCCGCCGATTCGCTGCGGGTAACCCGTCGCATTGCATCCCAGCCAGCCTTTGCCAAATACAAGCCGCAGGAAATTAAGCCCGGTGTTGAGTATCAGACCGATGATGAGCTGGTAAAACTGGCCGGTGACATTGGCACCACTATTTTTCATCCGGTTGGTACCACTAAAATGGGCGCTGTCGATGACCCGATGGCCGTGGTGGATGCTCACCTGAACGTATTGGGTGTTAATGGCTTGCGCGTGGTGGATGCGGGCATCATGCCCACCATTGTCAGCGGCAACACCAACTCACCGACACTGATGATTGCAGAAAAAGCCGCCTCCTGGATTCTGGCCGGTGAGTAGTGATCTTACTGGTCTGTCTGGGGCGGCTGCCGGATGACCAGTTTGTCGAGGCCTTCGCTGTTGCGAAGATGGATGTCGATCTGCTGAAAGGCAATCTCGATACCCGCCAGTTTGAATTCCCGGTCGATGTAGCGGTTAATTTCGTCGATCACGGGGTTCCTGTCCTGCAGTTCCTTCACATGAATGCGTAATTCATGGTCCAGTGTGCTGGCCCCGAAATTAAGAAACAGAACCTGGGGTTCCGGATCATCCAGCACTCGGTGGTTTGCCTTGGCGGCACTGAGTAATAGTGCTCGTGTTTTATCAAGGTCTGACCCGTAGGCAACGCCAACCCGGACGATGACCCGGGTGACGGTATCGGTTAGCGACCAGTTGATGAGCTGATCGGTAACAAATGTTTTGTTGGGAACGATGATGTCTTTGCGATCAAAATCGGTAATGGTAGTGGCGCGAATGCGAATCTGCCGGACCACGCCTGATAAATCACCCAGGGTTACGATATCGCCGATGCGTATCGGCCGTTCGAACAGCAGAATCAGCCCGGAGACGAAGTTGGCAAAAATCTCCTGCAAACCAAAGCCAAGGCCGACACTGAGTGCGGCCACCAGCCACTGTAGTTTGTCCCAGCTGACGCCCAGGCTCGACAGTGCCAGTACCAGGCCAATACCGGTAATGATGTAGTTGAACAGGGTGGTCATGGCATAGGCGCTGCCTTGCCGCAAACTGAGCCGGGAAAGCACCAGCATCTCCAGCAGGCCGGGCAGGTTGGCAGCAAGAAACAGTGACAGCGAGACAATAAAGAAGAATGAAGCCAGATCCAGCAGGCTCATGCTGCCCGGGCTTTCAGCGCTGCCGTACTGCCAGATGACCAGTGAGTCGAGATAGCCGAACACCCCCACCAGGTCAGCCCATACCCAATACAGCAGGCCGCCAAAGCCAGTCAGCAGCAGGAAACGAACCAGGCGCTGGGTTTGTTGCCGCACTTGCCGCAATTCCGCCGTGGTATCGGGCAGCGGCTCCTGAATTTTGTCCGGATCTTTGGCGCGTTGGGCGTCGCGTTGTTCCCTTAGCAACTGGTTTTCAGCTTCCCGTTGCTGGCGCAGGCGGTTACTTGAGACTTCAATGGCCCGGCGTGCGCTGGCCTCCGCAATGACCCAGCCGCTGAGAACATAAAAGGTGGCCAGAAAGCGCCCGGTCAGTTGAAGGCTGGTGTAGTAATACCCCGACAACGTCAGCACCACCAGGCTCAGTGGTAGCAGCACCAGAACCAGATTGAGTACCCAGCGCACCCCGGCCGGGGCGAAACCGGGTGGTAGCTGTTTTAGCAGTACGCGGAAGTAATAGGCGACCAAAGCACCTGCCACAATCAGGATGAGAGGCCCCAGCACGTCATTGCTCAACGTCGCACCCTGTTGAACGGCCAGCGTTAATACCGCACTGGTGGGTAGCAGCACCCAGGCAAAGCGACGAACAAAGGTGCGCAGCGTTTTTCGGGCGTGGTCCGGCCACTGAAAATCGACCTCGGCGATCTGTCCGGGCGCCAGGATGCTGCGCAAAAATTGCACGACGAACAAGCTCAGCGCAATGGCGGTCAGGGCCGGGCCCAGCACCAGAGTGTCGGTTGCCTGAGTGCCTGAGAGCAGGTTCCCGATGGCCAGCAAAGCCAGGCTGGCGGGTGCTGTAATCGCCGCAGTCAATGCCAGCGCCACCAGTGTGGACCAGGGGCTGGAGTTCGTCGTTTCTGCGTCCGATGTTGGCTCTGCCCGGGGTGCTGATAGGTAGAAGACGGCAGTACCCGTTTTTAACGTTGTTGCCAGTGCCGTTTTCAAACGAGGCCGTAGCCAGTACAGGGCGATAGCCGGCAGAAACAGCAGCGTGCCCAGCCATTGCCAGAGCGACAGGTCACCCGGCGTCAGGCTGACGGAGAACTGGGCAGGCAGGCGGATAAGTTGATCCACCAAAGCCCCTGGCGCGGTGGTGAACCAACCGAGGCCGATGGCCGGGTTGCTCGGTATCCAGAACAGCTGTTCAATAATGCTGGAGCGAACCCGGTCAGCCGTCGCTGTAAGCTCTTGCTGGGCCTGTTGCAGGCTTACCGCAGTCACTACCAACTCCTGTAAGTGGTCCTGCAATTCAGACAGTCGCAAGTCGGCCGGGTAGTCACTTGGGTTGTCCTGTATCTCCCGTTGTTGCTGGCTCACAGTAAACTGTCTCAGTCGCGCATCGGCGATCAGGTCAGAAAGCCCGGGGTCGAAATCGAAATTGGGCAGGTTGGTGTTTTGTTCCTGCAGCACGCGAAACACCTGACCGCTGCCTCTCAGGGCAACGATATGCTCATTCAATGCGGCTTCATTGGTCAGCAATCGGGCATGCTGTCGTTGAACGGAACTCAGCCGCTGGTTCAACTGGTTGGTCTGCGTGCCTAGCGAGTCCAGCGTTTCCTGGATGCTGGCATTGGTCGTGTACTCAGCCAATACCGACGGGCTGAGCACTAAACTCAGGGTGAGCAGCCAAAGCCCTGTGCTGTAACCTAATTGCTTGAGCATTTCCCGGTCCGAGCCAAATGAGATACGAATCAGTCTATCGTGGTTTCGGTGAGGTTGTCTGCTTTACCGATGTTTCAAACCGGATTGCGCAGCCGGGGTCAGCGCGCAATAATCATCCCAACGAGACCATGACAGCGAGCCACACAATGACCGTTAGTGAACCGCGGACAAGACCCGATTTTCTGATTCGGGTCGATGACCTGACCGGACCCGAAATAGCCCGGTTACTGGAAGAGCATCTGGCGGACATGAACGCCACCTCTCCCCCGGAAAGCAAGCATGCGCTGGATCTGGATGGTCTTAAGCAACCGGATGTCACCTTCTGGACGCTTTGGGCAACAAACAGCGACGGGCAGGGCGAACAGCTGGCCGGGTGCTGTGCCCTGAAGCGACTGACGGCGGATCATGGCGAAATCAAATCCATGCGCACAGCAACGGCCTTTCGGCGCCAGGGCGTGGCCCAGCGTTTACTGCAGCATCTTCTGGACCAGGCGAAAGTTCAGAACCTGACCCAACTGAGCCTGGAAACCGGCTCCATGGACTATTTCGCAGCGGCCCGGGCACTCTATAGTCGCTTCGGCTTCGAAGCGTGCCCGCCCTTTGGCGACTATGTTGAAGACCCAAACAGTGTTTTTATGACGCGGCTTGTTTAGATCGGTGGCTTGGTTGGCCTGGGTGCCTCTCTTTCGTGTTCGGCCACCGGGTAGACCTATCCGGGGTCGGCGTAGATCCGTCCATGGAGCCTAGGCCGCAGCATCCATGCTGCGGACTCCCCCGTATAGGTCTACCCGGCAGCCGACACTTGATTAGGTGGTTAAACTAAGTTGTAACGAAATAAAAACAAGAGGTTCAAAATGACTAATGCATTAAATGCCGTCTCTGGTGGTTGTCTTTGCGGTGCAGTTCGTTTTGCGGTCAACGGGCCGGTGTCGGCTTTTCACCTGTGTCATTGCGACCGATGCCGGCATTCAACCGGGTCGGCTTTTGCCGCTAATTTGTTTACCGTGCCGGAAGCCATTACCTGGGAGCAGGGTGAGGATCAGATCAAACGGTTTGAATTGCCGACAGCCAAACACTGGACGCGGCAGTTCTGTGCGACCTGCGGGTCTGCGCTGCCCTATGTGAACCGCAGCGGTAAGTTTCTGGTGGTACCCGCCGGTAGCCTTGATGGGGACCCGGCGGTGACGCCGGACGATCGCATTTTCTGGTCGGAGCGTCCGCATTGGGTCGACGCTGTCGAGGAGTCACCGGCTTTTGATCGGTACCCGACTCGCTGAATTAACTTAGCCAGGTGGGTTATTACTCCAGTTTTGGAGTTCGCTGAGTTGACTAGCGGCGGTTACCTGGGGTGCCCCTGTGGGGTAGTCCGCAGCAAGGACGCTGCGGTCTAGGCTCCATGGATGGATCTACGCCGACCCCACAGGGGCGCCCCAGGTGGCCGACGCGGGCGAGTGCCAACATAGCCGACCCGAACTCCAAGGCCTGAGTCACTGTTGCACGGTCAGCCAGCGTACCTGATGGGGTTGGAGCGTTTTCAGGTCAGAGCTCGGATTTGTTTCCAGCAGGTCGGTGGGGTTTCCGCCGGTCAGTAGTGAGTCGACCAGTGACTGATCGAGGCTTTGTTCGAAGTCGGCGAAATTCGCCAGCACCAACAGGGTTTCGGCATCCCGAGTTCGGGTAAAGCCGAACACATGGGGGTTGCCCGTTTCGATGATATGGGTGTGAGCATCGCCGAGTAAGGGGGTCTTCTTTCGGATTGAAATCAGCCGTTGCAGGCCGGCGTAAACCTGGCCATTGGGCGTATCGGCTTGGTTTCGCAGCTCCAGATCGGCGTCTTTTACGGCCACCCGGTTCACCCAGCGGCTGTCGTTCAGTTTGTTGACGTCCTGCTGATAGCTGTAGTCGTTGAGCAGCCCCAGCTCATCGCCCAGGTACAGCAGCGGCACACCGCCAATGCTGAGAATCAAGGCGTGCATCAGCATGATGCGGTTGATCGAACGCTGCACTTCGTCGGAGTTTTGATCGCTCAGCGCCTTCTCCAGACCAGCCAGTGAGGCTAACTGACCCGCAACCCGGCAGTCACCGGTGGTTTTATTTTCCTGAAAGGGAACGCCCCGGGCAAAACTGCCTGGGAACTGGCCGGTGTAGAACTGGTTCAGGAAACGGCGGTGGTGGTCCGGATCGGTGCCCAGACTCCAGGCGATGGTGTCATCGAAGGTCCAGCCGATGTCATCGTGGCCGCGAATGTAGTTGACCCAGGCGGTATCGGGCGGAATCGGGAAACGTGCCTGCAGGCTGCGGGTCATCAGGGTGACGTCGCGAGTGGCCAGGGTGTTCCAGAGCATGGCCATGGTCAGGGGGTTGTAGGATAGCTGGCATTCGTCGGTGCTGATGTAGCGCACCACGTCATCCGGATGCACGATGGCTTCGGATTTGAACAGCAGGCCCGGTGCGGCAATGCGAGCCGCGGCATTGAAGGCTTGAATCAGGCTATGCGCTTGAGGCAGGTTTTCACAGGGCGTGCCGGCTTCCTTCCAGACGAAGGCCAGCGCATCGAAGCGCAGTACGTCGGCACCAGCGTTCGCCAGAAACAGCAGCTCGCCGAGCATGGCATTGAATACGGCCGGGTTGCGGTAGTTCAGGTCCCACTGAAAGCTGTTGAAGGTGGTCCAGATCCAGCGTTGCATGTCGTCGCGCCAGGTGAAGCAGCCCTGGCGAATTTCCGGGAAGATCTCGCGCAGGTAGGGCTCGTAAGGGGCCATCTGGCTGCGGTGGTCAAAGCAGAAATAGTAATCGAGGTATTCCTGCTCGCCGCGCTGGGCTTTGACGGCCCAGTCGTGCTCATCCGAGGTGTGGTTGAACACGAAATCCAGCACCATGACGATGCCTTCCTTGCGCAGTGCCGCGGCCAGGCGTTTCAGGTCATTCATGGTGCCCAGCATCGGGTTCACCTGCCGGTAGTCGGATACCGCATAACCACCGTCGCTGTTGGCCTCGGGCGCCTTGAACAGCGGCATCAGGTGCAGATAGGTGAGGCCCAGTTCTTTCAGGTAGGGAATCTGATCGCGCAGGGCTTTGAGGTCACCGGCAAATAGATCAACGTAGCAAGCTGCGCCCAGCATAGCCTCGCGCTTGAACCAGAGCGGATCGGCCTGGCGTTTTTTGTCCTGATTGCGCAATACAGAGGGCCGCTCCTGGTAGGCAACCAGCAGGGTTTCCAGAGTGTTTTCCAGGTGATAGTAAAAGTCGTACTGGTCTCCGTACAAGGAGCGCAGTAGGGCGAATAAGCGGGGAAACTGAGTGTTCAGGTTCGCTTCAAAGGCCGCCCATTCCTTATCGCTGCTGGCCTTGGGTTTCAACCGGGGGAGCAGGCGATCAAGGGTGATGCGGACGTCGTAATCGAGCGAGTGATCCATAGGCGGCCTTCCAGCAAAATGCAGAGTGAATGGGTGGTTATCCACTCAGTCTAACCAGCTTGGCGGCCAATGTTAACTTAATCGGTTAAGTCTCTAAATCGTCAGAGTTTGGGCGCCTGCGCGGTGCTGGCCCGCACGATCAGTTGGGTGTTCAGCACCTGTTGATGAGGCACCTGTTTCTTGCGCAGCACATCGAGCAGCAGCCGCATTGCACAGCGGCCAATTTCGTCTCGGGGCTGGCTGACGGTTGTCAGTTCCGGCTGGCAGTATTCGCTGAAGCCGATGTTGTCGAAGCCGATGACTGACAGGTCTTCCGGCACCCGAACCGAGGCGTCTCGGGCAGCTTTCATCAGGCCAATGGCCATTTCGTCGCTGTGGCAGAAGATGGCGCTGGGTCGTGCTTCGGGTGGCAGGGCCAGCAACAGCTGGCCCTGCTGATAGCCGGAGAGAAACCCGAAATCGCCTTCGACGATCCAGCCCGGGTTAACGGCCAACTGCTGGCGCGCCATTTCCGACTGGTAGCCTTTTACCCGATCGATGCAAATAGGGTTCTGCATCGGGCCGGTTATGGTGGCAATGCGCCGGTGCCCGAGCGATGAGAGATACTCGATGGCCCGGGCGGCGGCCAGAGGGTTATCGATGCGTACCGTGGGCAGGGCCAGGTGATCAAAGTATTCGCAGGCCATGACTAAGGGTATCTGGCTGCCACGGGCCTGCTGGGTAACCAGCGACAGCGGAATTTCAGCGGTCAGTAGAATAATGCCATCGGCCTGATTGGTGGGCAGTAAATCGAAGTAGGCCTTGGCGCGGCCAGTATCGTGTTCGCAGTCGCCGAGCAGCACCCGGTAGCCTTCACGATGAGCGACATCTTCAAGACCCGCAATAATCTCCGAAAAAAACGGGTTGGCGATATCGGGCAGCAACACCACGATGGTGCGCGATTCACTGCGGCGCAGATTGCGCGCCGCGAGATTCGGAGAATAACCCACCTTCGCGATGGCGCTCGCCACTCTCTTGCGCGTGGCATCGGTTACTTTTTCCGGGTTGGCAAGTGCCCGTGACACAGTGGCAGTTGAGCAGCCAGCGGCCAGGGCAACGTCTTTAATGGTGGGCATGGTACGTATCTGCAACGTGAACAGGGGTGATGTTACCACAGCGATACCATACAGGATAAACCGGCCCGGATCTGCGTGTTTGCTGTTCAGAATTCCGAGAGTTTATGTAATGCATTACATTCAGTAACAGAGTTTTCTGCATAAAGTGATAGCCCGCAATGGCGCATTTCCTGTCGAATATAAGCCATTTTACGTGGTTTCTCAAAATAAACTGATGGCGAAGGTGTTGACCTCGCCAAATCTCTCTGATTGAATGTAATGCATTACATTATACAAAAACAAAAATGCAAGGTGTCTGTATATGAAGACGATCAAAGGGCCTGCGCTCTTTCTGGCGCAATATGCCAGTGATGAAGCTCCGTTCAACAGCCTCGACAGCATTGCCCGCTGGGCCTCCGGTTTGGGGTTCAAGGGAGTGCAAATTCCCAGTGGCGACAAGCGTCTCTTCGATCTGGAGCGTGCCGCCGAAGACCTCGATTACTGCCGCGAAGTAACCGCCTTTCTGGCCGGTTATGGCCTGGAAATCACCGAGCTTTCGACCCATCTGCAAGGCCAATTGGTCGCCGTGCACCCGGTGTACGATGATCTGTTCGATGGTTTTGCACCGGAGTCTCTGCGCAAAAACCCGGAAGCGCGGCAAGCCTGGGCCGTCGATCAACTGTTGCTCGCCGCCAAGGCCAGTAAGAACCTCGGGCTGACCGCTCACGCCACCTTTTCGGGCGCATTGTTGTGGCCTTTCCTGTATCCCTGGCCGCAGCGTCCGCCTGGCCTGGTGGAGACCGGCTTTGAAGAACTGGCCCGGCGCTGGGAACCGATTCTCGATGCATTCGACGAAGCCGGGGTCGACCTCTGCTATGAAATTCACCCCGGTGAAGATCTTCACGATGGCGCCACCTTCGAGCGCTTCTTAACGGCCGTTGATCATCACCCGCGCTGCTGCATTCTGTTCGACCCGTCGCATTTTGTGTTGCAGCAGCTCGATTATCTGGGCTTTCTCGATCACTTCCGTGATCGCGTCAAAATGTTTCATGTCAAAGACGCGGAATTTAACCCGACGGCGTTGCAGGGCACCTATGGCGGTTACGAAGGCTGGGTTGAACGCGCCGGTCGCTTCCGCTCTCTGGGTGATGGCCAGGTCGATTTCAAAGGCATTTTCTCGCGCCTGGCGCAGTACGATTTTGCCGGCTGGGCCGTGATCGAATGGGAATGTGCGCTCAAACATCCGGAGCAGGGTGCAGCCGAAGGCGCGCGCTTTGTGGAAGACCACATCATACAGGTGACCGACAAGGCCTTTGATGATTTCGCCGCCGCCGGTACCGATGAAGCCACTAACCGGTCGCTGCTTGGTCTTTGATCGACGACCGATAAAGGATGTTTGTGATGACCCAATCAACTCCCCTGCGCCTGGCGATGGTCGGCGGTGGTCCGGGTTCAATGATCGGTGCGGTGCACCGGTTTGCAGCCCGGATGGACAACCAGTTTGAGCTGGTCGCCGGCGTATTCAGTACCCGACCCGACAGCAACCGGGAAACCGCCTCGCACCTGAGGCTCGACCCCAGTCGGTGTTACGACAGCTATGAGTCGCTGGTTGCCGCTGAAGCTGAACGTGAAGACGGCGCTCGTGTCGTGGCGATTACCACGCCGAATCATCTGCATTACCCGATTGCGCTGGCCTGTATTGAGGCAGGGCTGGATGTGATCTGCGAAAAACCGATGACGGTGACGCTGGCCGAGGCTGAGCATTTGGCCGAACGTGTTGCTGCACGAGGTGTACGTTTTGTACTGATGCACAATTATTGCGGTTACCCGCTGGTGCAGCATGCGCGCGAACGTGTCCAGCGCGGCGATCTTGGTCGCATTCGCAGCCTGCAGGTTGAGTATCTGCAGGAATGGCTGAGCGAAGTCCCTTCGGCCGATAACAAACAGGCCGACTGGCGGCTCGACCCAAAGCGTGCCGGGTCGGCCGGTGCTTTGGGTGACATTGGCACCCATGCCTTTCAACTGGCCTGTTTTATATCCGGATTAACGCCCGAGGCGGTCAGTGCGGAGCTGACTTGCCAGGTACCGGGGCGGGTGCTGGATGACAACGTTCAGGCATTGCTGCGCTTTGACGGCGGTGCCACCGGCATGTTGTGGGCCAGCCAAACGGCGCCGGGGTTTGAAAATGCCTTGCGTATTCGTGTTGTTGGCGAAAAGGCGTCGCTTGAATGGGCGCAGGAGAATCCAAACGAACTCTGGTTCTCGCCCTTGAATCAGCCACGGCAACGCATTACCCGCCGGGACGACTGGTTCAGCGATGCCACCGGCGCGAGCGTGCGCTTGCCGCCGGGCCACCCGGAAGGCTACCTGGAAGGCTTTGCCAACTTGTATCGGGCATTGGCCGCTGATGTCATCACGGCATCCCGGGGCGGCTGGTTGCCGGATGTTTCAACCGGCGTTGACGGTCTGAAATTTATCGCGGCCACACTGCGATCGAACCAGAACAACGGCGTCTGGACGTCGCTTGAGTCGGGAGCGACGTCATGACCGAACCGATTATCCGCTTGCACGATATTGGCAAGTCGTTCGGACCCAATGTGGTGTTACAGGGCATTAATCTGGACATTCGTCCGGGTGAGATCATCGGCATTCTGGGTGAAAACGGGGCTGGTAAATCGACACTGCTGAAACTGATCAGCGGGGTGTATCAACCAAGCTTTGGCTCGCTGGAAATCGGAGGCCGGCATTATACCGAGCTTGATCCGGTGACATCACGTCGGTTGGGCATCGCAATGATTCCCCAGGAATTCAATCTGGTGCCCACTTTGCGGGTTTACGAGAACGTCTTTCTTGGTCAGGAAATCCGCAAGCGGGGGTTTCTGGATCGCAACACCATGCGCCGGAAAACCCGGGAGGTCATGCAAAATTTGCAGTCCAGTCTGGATCCGAAAGCGGAAATCAGCAGTCTTAGCGTTGCTGAAAAGCAACTGGTCGAGGTGGCGCGGGTACTGGTCGATGACGCTCGCGTTGTGATTCTGGATGAACCGACCACGGTACTGACCGACCGTGAAGTCAGTGTGCTGTTTGATGTTGTGCGTCGTCTGCAGGGTGCCGGTGTGGCGGTGCTGTTTATTTCGCACAAGCTCAAGGAAGTGAAGGACCTCTGCCACAGTGTGCTGATACTGCGTGATGGTCAGGTGGTTGAGCAAAGCTCAACCGACGATCTGGATGAAGAGAACATGGCCCGGAAAATGGTGGGCCGCGAGTTGTCGCAGGTGTTCCCCGAAAAGCAGGGTCATGGCGGTGAGGTGGCGCTTGAAGTGCGTCAGTTGTCGCTGAATTCATTGCTGAGCGATGTGAATTTCTCGCTGCATCGCGGACAGATTCTGGGGTTATCGGGCCTGGTGGGTTCAGGGCGAACTGAAATTGCGGAAACCATTATGGGGCTACGCGGGAAAACCTCGGGTCAGGTGCTGATCAACGGTGAAGTCTGCAACATTACATCACCGGAAGACGCGCATCGTCACAACCTGGCCTATCTGTCGGAAGACCGGCAGGGGAAGGGGCTGGTACTGAGCTTTAACCTGATCGAGAACATCACATTGCTGAGCCTGAAACGCTACATCAAAGGTCTGATACGTCACCGGGCTGAGCGCCGCCGGGCCGAGCATTATCAGCAGGCGTTAAACATCAGAACGGCAAGTCTGCAGACGGAGGTCGGGCTGTTAAGCGGTGGTAATCAGCAAAAAGTGTATCTCGCCAAACTGCTTGATATTGAACCGGAGATTCTGATTCTCGACGAGCCCACACGCGGTATTGATGTGGGTACCAAGCACGAGTTTTACCGGTTAATCCGGAGGCTTGCCAGCGAAGGCAAGGCGATACTGGTGATTTCGTCGGAGCTGGAAGAAATAATTGGCTTGTGTGATCAGGTACTGGTGGTGCGGGAAGGTCGTATCGTCGCTGATTTGCACGATGAACAGATCAATGAGGAAGACATCATGTTGTACGCAGCGGGCGCCCGGGGCGCATCGGCTTTGAACGAGGCGGGAGTGGCTTTGTCATGACTCAGGTAAAAAATATGGCCGACCGTTTTAACAGTTCCGTCAATCGCCTGGGTCTGGATCTGACGATTCTGGCACCGTTGATTGCCCTGGTTGTACTGTTGGTCGCGTCGTCGCTGGCGAGTGAGTATTTTCTCAATTCACGCAACCTGACCAATGTGATGCGTCAGGTTTCCTATACCGGCATCATCGCCATTGGGGTCACCTTTGTGATTATTGGCGGGGGTATCGATTTATCCGTCGGGTCGATGGTGGCGCTGGTGGGTGTGTTGTTGCTTTATGCGTTGAATGCGGTCACCGATCCGGTGATGGCCATTGTGGTCGGCATTCTGGTGGCACTCGGCAGCGGTGCGCTGTTCGGTGTGTTCAACGGTTTGCTGGTAACGCGGGGCAAAATCACCGCCTTTATTGCAACGCTGGCCACTATGTCCATTTTTCGCTCCGTAGCCTTGTATCTGACCGATGCCGGTGAAGTGGTGTCCCGTAATCCGCTGTTTCCCAACCTGGGCGGTGGCTATTGGCTGGGCGTGCCGATTCCGGTCTGGGCGTTTCTGATACTGGCTGTTGCGGCCCACATTCTCCTGTTCTACACCCGCTTTGGTCGTCATCTCTGTGCCGTTGGCGCCAATGCTCAGGTCGCTCGCTATTCGGGCATTCGGGTCAGAACGGTCATCCTCGGCAGTTTCACCATTGCCGGTGCCTGCGTGGGTTTGTCGGCGATCATGTTGTCGTCGCGTTTGAATTCAATCAGCCCCAGCGATGCCGGGGTGCTCTATGAACTGGATGCGATTGCCGCAGTGGTGATCGGCGGTACGGCGTTGTCGGGTGGCAAGGGCTCTATTTGGGGCACGGTCATTGGTGCGCTGATTCTGGGCATCATCAACAACATGCTGAACTTGCTGGGGGTATCACCCTATTTGCAAGGGCTGGTGAAGGGTTCGGTAATCCTGATTGCCGTGCTGGTGCAGTACAAGCGTCAGCAGTAGGTCGGGGTTTAATAAAAACCATGGCCGGTTCGTCATCGGCCTTGTTCGGCGCAAGCCAGGTAGGCATCCCCCTGCAACAGAGGGGATGGTATAACAACAACCAGAGATGGGACGGAAATCATGAAATTGAAAAAACTGTTAAAAACAGCGGCGGTCGCCACCGCATTATCGGTAACGCCTTTTGTTGCCTTCGGCGAAGACAGCTACCACATCGGGGTCAGCGTACCGTCGGCGGACCATGGCTGGACTGCCGGTCTGCTGTGGTGGGCGCGTCAGGCATCGGAAGATTTGTCGGCGAAATACCCGGACATTGAGTTCACCATTCTGGCGGCGAACTCGGGTACGGCTCAGGTAGGTGATGTGGAAGACTTGCGCGTGCGTCAGATCGATGCGCTGGTCATTCTGCCGCACAACCCGGCCACGCTGCAGCAGGTGATTGCCGAAACCTATCAGGATGGCATTTACACCGTTGTGGTTGACCGTGAACTGGAAACACCAACACAGGATGTGTTCCTGGCCGGTGACAACCCGGGCATGGGAGAGCAGGCAGCGGTATATATGGCCGATGCGATGGATGGCGAAGGCAATGTGGTTGTGATCGAAGGGCCTTCCATTCCAATCAACAGCCAGCGCGTTAACGCCTTTAATGCAGAAATGGAGCGTCATCCGGGCATTACCATTCTGGATTCGCAGTCTGGCGAGTGGAATCCACAAACGTCTTTGAATGTGATGGAAGACATGCTGGCGCGTCACCCGCACATTGATGCGGTCTGGGCCGGTGATGACGATGCGCTCAAGGGTGTGCTGACGGCAATTGAAGAATCCGGTCGTGATGACATTAAGATTCTGGTCGGTGGTGGTGGTTCAAAAGACGTGATCGGCATGATCCGTGATAACCACCCGATTGTGAAAGCGACCGTTACTTACCCGCCCAATATGATTGCATCCGGTATCGCACTGGCCGTACATGGTGTACGCGGCGAGAAGATGGGTGACATGTACCACGGTGTACCGTCACGCATGGTGCTGGCAGCCGATCCAATCACGGCCGACAATGCGGATGAATTCTACGAACCCGATGCGGCTTACTGATCAACGGTAGTAATTGAAAAAACCCGGCTAGAGATAGCCGGGTTTTTTTGTTTGCGGAGGTCATGAGCTAGGAATTCGCGGGGAAAGTTGGATAAGTGGCACTTCATAACACAGTGCCAGACGGACTGTCGGGTACGTCTACTGGAGGCACGCCATAAACCCGTCCATGGGGGCTCGGAGACAGGATATGAATCCCATCCATGGGATCCACCCTTCGGGCTCGCTTCGCTCATGCTAAAACGCTCCTGGCGTTTTAGTCCATGCGGTCTAACGGCCCCCAGTAGACGCACCCAACAGTCCTTGGGCTATCTGTGGTTAAATTTAGGCGAATTTCTAGCTCATGAGGCTAGTTGCTGAGCACATACCCCGTCAGTAGCTGAGTAACAGCAATCAAACTTTTTTGATGGGTTCGTTCGTAGCCGTGGGTACTGTCTGTGCCAAACCCAACCAGAGCGGTGGACGCATCATAGCCAGCGGTGAGCGTTGACGAGCAATCGCTGTGGTAGTGGCGGAAAACATCTCGTACAAAGCTAACCTGGTGTTCTGTTGCTATTCTATCGAGTCGATCGAGTAGTGAGCGACTGTGGGGGCCGAGGGCGTCTTTGTACCCGAGGGTGGCGCAGTCTTCCCGGCTGGCCTGGTTGCTGGCTACTGGTGCGATGTCGACGCTGATTAATTCTTTAATTGAACGGGGCAGGGCGGTGCCCGCGCCCAGGCCAATTTCTTCAGCGTTGGTGAAGGCCAGTAACACCGGTTGTGCCGGTGTCAGGTTGTTTTCCTGCAGCATATGCAGCATTTCCAGAACACAGGCGATGCCGGCTTTGTTGTCGAGAAACCGGCTGATGAGGTAGCCGGAGTCGTCGAATTCCGGGGCCGGGTCAATGCTGACAATGTCGCCGGGTTGAACGCCGAGCGCGAGGGTTTCTTCCCGGCTCGTGGTGGGCCGGTCGAGTCGGGCGCTCAGTTGTGACCAGGCTATGGGTTGGGTATCGACGGCTTCGTTCCAGGCATGGCCGGATGATAGCAGGGGCAACAGAGTGGCCCGGATCGGGCCCTGGCGGGTTTTTACCGTGACCCGGGCGCCTTCTGCGAAGCGGGCGGACCAGGTGCCCAGGGGCGTAACTTCAAGCCGGCCGTCTTCGCGAATGAATTGCACCATGGCGCCCAGGGTGTCGAGGTGAGCGGCGATAACGCGTTTGGGGTCATCGCCCGATTGCGCCAGTACGTTACCCCGGTGCGTTTGGCTAACTTTCCAGCCAAAGGGGGCCAGTCGCTCGCACATGGCTTGTTCCATGGCAGCTGTGTCGCCGGTGGGGCTGTCGATGCCTAGCAGTTGATCGAGGGTGGTCAATAGTCGTTTGATATTGACCGGGGGCAGGGTGCTCATGCCGGTGTCTCCCAGTTCAGCAGGGCGTGTTTGATAACCTGTGCTGCGGCATCCGCGTCGGCGTCGGTGATCGCTTCGTCGGGGTGGTGGCTGAGGCCGCCGGTGCAGCGCACGAAGAGCATGCCAATCGGCATGCTGCGGGCCATGGCCAGGCCGTCGTGACCGGCGCCGCTGAACAGGGTATGGGGTTTCCAGCCGCAGCTGGTTATGGCGTTGTGCAATTGTTGTTGAATGGCCTGTGAGCAGTCTACTTCCTGTTGTTCATAAACCAGGTCATGCGTCCACTGGCAAGCGTGTGTCGTTATCCGTTCATTCAACAAAGCCAGCAATTGCTGGCGAGCGGTTTCGCGAATGCGAGTGACCGGTGAGCGCAGTTCGATGGTCAGATCGACGGCGCTGGGAATGACGTTGACGGCGTTGGGGGTCACGTTCAGTTCGCCGACGACGCCGACCAGGTCTTCGGTGTTCTGGCACAGGTCGTTGACGGCGCGGACCACTTCGGTGGCGGCGAGCAGGGCATCCTGGCGCAGGTGCATGGGCGTGGTGCCGGCATGGCCGGCTTTGCCGGTAATGTGAACTTTGTGGCGTTCGATACCGGTGATGGCCGAGACTACACCCACTGGCAAATCGAGCGATTCCAGGATCGGCCCCTGTTCGATGTGAACTTCCAGGAACCCTGCCAGTTGGGATGGGTCCCGTTTCAGCTTCGGTATCTCATCCGGGTTGGCACCCAGGCCGCGCAGTGCACTTTCCAGTGTGGTGCCGTCACGGTCAGTCGCGTTGAGGATATCAGGGTTAAAGGTACCGGCCAGAGCCGAGCTACCGACCAGAGTGGATGAAAACCTGGCGCCTTCTTCGTCGCTGAAGGCGATCAGTTCAATATTGACCGGCAGGGTTTCATGCTGATCATGAAGGTGTTGCAACACGGCCAGCGGCAGCAGTATGCCGAGCATGCCGTCGTAGGCGCCGCCCTGGCGCACGGTGTCCTGGTGCGAGCCGATGATCAGGGTTTTACGGTCTGGCTTGCGGTCGGTGCGCCCGACCAGGTTGCCGGCACCGTCGAGTTCGGTTGCAAGGCCGGCTTGCTTCATCCAGCCTTCCAGGTCGGTCAGTAGGGCTTTGTGTTCCGGTGAACCCAGCAGCCGGGTGACGCCCGGCCCCGGTTCGGAATGGCGTGCAGCCTGTTCAGACCAGGCCATGATGCGTTTGCCCAGAGACATTAACGGACCTCCTTGCGGTTGACGTGCCCGGTTTTGGTGGGGTGAGCCAGGGTGGGTACCCCTGCCAGAAATTCCTGGAAGGGTTCGCTTTGGGTTTTGTGATACAGAATTTTCAACTGCTCGATGCAGTCGCGTTCGGCCCAGTCGACGCGCAGGTCGACCGGGGGTTTGTCGGGGTAGTGCACTTTCAGGGCGGCGCTGTGGGTGCCGCGAAAATCACCGCCGATGCGCTCACCTTCCATCATCGCTGCCAGCAGGCGGTCGTGCAGTGGTGCGGCTGATAATTGCTGAAAGGCGCGTTTCATCGCCAGCACAATGTCGGTGCTGTTGAGCATATTGCCGGCGACCGCGAAATTCGGTTCACACAGATGCAACTTGGCATCGAGATTGTCTGACCCGGTGTGGCCGGCGGTGTTACCCCAGCGGTCACAGACAATGAGTTGCCGCTGGGCCTTACCTTCGTCGGCCCCGATCAGCCGGTCTCTGACTTCATCAGCTTTTAATCCATCATTCAGCAACGCCAGCCCCCGGTCGCCATACAACCAGTTGGTGAACGCTCCCTGAGTCGCTATGGCGCCCTGATCGCAACGTACATGGGGCACAAAACCACCGACCGCAACACTGCCGGTTGCGGTGGCTACACCCACGGCGCCACTGGCCGGGTCAGTAGCGATGATGGAATAAGTCATGCAAGGTATCCGTTCAGGCTGTTGCGTTAATTTATCATCATAAAATTTATTGCGTCCACATATTTATAGTGATAAATGTAATAGGGCAGTCTGGTTGACCCTGACCTTCCTGACTTGTGCAGGATGAGAAAAAGGGGCGCTGGCTGCACGCAATCACAATAAAAACGGTCAAAACAGAGAGGCACTCAAGGTGAAACGCGTCGTCCAATCCCTGCTTTTCGGACTGGTTGTACTGACCAGCAGTCCACTATGGGCCGAAACGCCCCCCAACGTCCTGATTGTCGGTCAGATTGCCGAGCCACAATCTCTGGACCCTCACGCGGTTACCGCGGTTAACGATTTCCGTATTCTGGTGAATGTCTATGACGGGCTGGTGCGCTATGCCGACGGCACCCTGAACGTAGAGCCTTCGCTGGCAACAGACTGGACCATCAGTGACGATGGTCTGGAATACACCTTCAATCTGCGCGAAGACGTGTCATTTCACGATGGCTCGCCCTTCAATGCCGAAGCCGTGGTGTTCAATTTCGAACGCATGCTGAACGAAGACCACCCTTATTACGACACCGGCCCCTTCCCGCTGGCGTTCTATTTCGGTCAGGTGGATACCGTTGAAGCCGTGAGTGAGTATCAGGTCAAATTTACGCTGACTGAGCCTTTTGCCCCGTTTTTATCGAATCTGGCGTATCCCACCGGTCTGATCATTTCTCCGCAAGCGGTGCGTGAACATGGTGAAGAAGTCGGGCGTAACCCGTCTGGTACGGGAGCCTTTCAGTTTGAAGAATGGCAGGCCAATCAGCGCGTGGTGGTCACCCGCAATCCGGATTACTGGGACGGCGCGCCCTCACTGGAAGCCGTGGTCTTTCGGCCCATTACCGATGCCAATACCCGGGTGGCGGAAATGCTCTCCGGTGGTATCGATCTGATGGTTGAAGTACCGCCCGATAACGTATCGACCTTTGTCGACGACGGCTCATTTGAGCTGTACGAACAGGCTGGTCCGCACCTGTGGTTTCTGATTCTCAACATGAAGGAAGCGCCTTTTAATAATAAGGCGATGCGCCAGGCAGTGAACTACGCCATCGACAAGGAATCGCTGGTGAACGATATTCTACAGGGCACGGCCACGGTCGCCACCGGCCCAACACCGCCGGCCTTTGGCTGGGCGTACAACGATGATCTGGAGCCGTACCCCTACGATCCGGACCGCGCTCGCGAACTGATCGCCGAAGCCGGTGGTGAGGGCGCCGAAATAACCTTCTATGTCACCGAAGGCGGCTCGGGCATGCTTGACCCCATTTCCATGGGCACCGCCATTCAGGCCGATCTGGCTGCCGTAGGCCTGAATGTCAGCATCGAAACCTATGAGTGGAATACCTTCCTCGGCGAAGTAAACCCGGGGCTGGAAGGCAAGGCGGACATGGCCGAAATGGCCTGGATGACCAATGACCCGGACACTCTGCCGTTCCTGGCATTGCGCACTGAGGCGTTCCCTGAAAACGGCGGTTTCAACTCCGGTTACTACAGCAACCCTGAAGTGGATGAACTGCTGAATCAGGCTCGTACCAGCACTGATCAGGACGAACGTGCGCGTCTGTACCGGGAAATGCAGGCCATCGTTTATGACGATGCACCCTGGGCTTTCATCGCCAACTGGCAGCAAAACGCAGTGGCGACCGACGCGGTCGAGAACTTCAAGTTACAGCCCTCCTTTCTGTTGCAATTACAGAATGTGAGCAAGCCGTAATTGAGCTGAGGTCGGCCCCGGTGCCGACCAAACCCTGTCGGCCGGTGCCATGAAGTGAAGCACTGGCCGGGGGCTTCTATCACCAATTCAGCTTCGGAGTTGACTGGGTGGCTTTGGTCCGCGTCGGCATACCGGTTATGCCTCTGCAGGGTCGGCGTAAATCCATCCATGGAGCCTAGACCGCAGCATCCATGCTGCGGACTACCCTTGCAGAGGCATAACCGGCATCCGACGCTCGCTTCGTGCGTCCTCCGAAACTTGAGTTACAGCAGGCAGGGTGAATCATGCGCAGTCCTATCTGGCCTTATATAGGCAAACGACTGGTAATGACCTTACCGGTACTGTTGGGCCTGACTCTTATTGTCTTTTTTATCATGGCGCTGATTCCGGGTGATCCTGCGACCGCCATTCTGGGGTCCTACGCCACGCCCGAAAACGTAGCCCGGCTCAATGCCCAATTGGGTTTGGATAAGCCCCTGGTCAGTCAGTATTTCACCTGGCTGGGCAATCTGTTGCAGGGCGATCTTGGGCGTTCCTTTAACCAGAACCGTGAGGTACTGGACATTGTGAACGAGCGGTTTGGAGCCACGTTAATTCTGGCCGGTACGGCGTTGGTGTTGTGTTCGATCATGGGGTTACTGGTCGGCATTATTTCAGCGGTCAAACAGTACGGGTTCGCCGATAAAGTGCTGACGCTGATTGTACTGATTGGCATTTCCACGCCCGCTTTCTGGCTGGGCCTGCTGATGATCATGGTCTTTGCCGTTGAGTTTCGCGTGTTGCCGGCCAGTGGCATGTACGCCGTTTATGGTGGGGGCGACTTGCCCGATCTGATCCGGCATCTGATTCTTCCCGCCGGTACGCTGGCCTTTATCGCCACCGGCGTCATCGCCCGGCTGACGCGTGCCAGCATGCTCGAAGTGCTGCGGCAGGATTACATTCGCACCGCCCGCGCCAAAGGCCTCGCCGAGCGACGGGTGATTTACCGGCATGCGTTCAAGGCAGCTCTGGTGAGCATTGTTCCTGTAATCGGTATTCAGGCCGGCTTTGTACTGGGTGGTGCGGTGTACATCGAAACGGTATTCCAGTGGCCAGGCATTGGCAGCATGCTGGTGACCGCGATCTCCACGCGAGACTTGCTGTTGGTTCAGGGCGGCGTGCTGGTTGTAGCGGCGGCCTACGTGTTTTTTAACCTGCTGGCCGATGTGGTACAGGTGCTGCTCGACCCGAGGGTCACCTCATGACCATTGCTGATATACCAACTGCACCCATCGTTAAAAAATCCGGCCGGGCAGGGCCCTTCAAGCTGCTGATGCGTAATCAGCTGGCGGGTTTTGGGCTGGTTATTCTGGCCATTATTTTGGCGTTGGTGGTGGTAACGCCCTGGCTGCCTTTGACCGACCCGGACGTCACCAATCCGTCGCAGCGTTTGCTGCCACCCTTTACGCCCGGTAACTGGTTGGGGACAGACCAGCTTGGCCGCGACATGCTGTCGCGGTTGCTCTGGGGGACGCGTGTGTCATTGGCCGTCGGTATCGTCGCGACGCTGGTGGCGGCCACGCTGGGTTCCACCATTGGGTTGCTGGCCGGGTACTTTGGCGGCCGGGTCGATGGCACGCTGATGCGCGGCATCGATATGCTGATGGCGTTTCCCTACATTCTCCTGGCTCTGGCCATTGTCGCGGTGCTGGGGCCCGGCTTGTTGAATGCGCTGTACGCCATTGCCATTGTGAATATTCCTTTCTTTGCCAGAAATGTCCGCGGCGTGGTGGTGACGTTGCGCAACCGGGAGTTCGTGGATGCGGCCCGGTTGTCGGGCAAGGGCGATGCGCTCATTGTGCTGACCGAGGTGTTGCCCAATGTGTTGCCGGTGATTGTAATCACCATGTCGACCACCGTCGGCTGGATGATTCTGGAAACCGCCGGTCTGTCGTTTCTGGGGTTGGGCGCGCAGCCGCCCACTGCGGATCTGGGTTCCATTCTCGGCGAAGGCCGACGGCTGATCATCAACGCCCCTCATGTGGCGACCTTGCCCGGTCTGGTTATTTTTATACTGGTGATGAGCATTAACCTGCTCGGTGACGGCGTGCGCGATGCGCTCGACCCGCGCTTGAAAGCCGGCGCGCTGATGCGCCCGGCGGCCAGAACCCGGGTTGCCAGTGCTGCCAAAACAGCACCGGCACAGGCGCAACAGGGGCTACTGGATGTGGTTGAATTGCGTACCGAGTTTCACATTGGTTCCGAAGTGCACCGGGCGGTCAACGGGCCCAGTTTTTCCATCGCGCCCGGCGAGTGCCTGGGTATCATCGGTGAATCGGGTTCTGGCAAGTCGGTCACGGCGATGTCGTTACTGGGGCTGGTGGCCTCGCCGCCGGGCACCATCATGGATGGTCAGGTGAATTATCGGGATGAAAACTTGCTGGCGGTTGACGATAACCGGTTGCGCACGCTGCGAGGCGGTGAACTGGCCTATATTTTTCAGGACCCGCTGTCGACCCTGCACCCCCTGTTTTCAATTGGTGATCAGTTGGTGGAAGCACTGAGAGCGCATCAGCCGTTGAGCTATCAGGCTGCCTGGCAAAAAGCCGTGGCCCTGCTTGAACAGGTGCGCATACCCAATGCGAAGGCAAGAGCGAAGGTCTACCCGCATCAGCTGTCGGGCGGTATGCGTCAGAGGGTTAGCATTGCCATGGCACTGGCTAACGAACCGCAACTGATCATTGCCGACGAACCGACCACCGCACTGGATGTGACCGTTCAGGCACAGGTGCTGAAACTCCTGAATCAGCTTCGGCACGAACAAAACTCGAGCCTGATGTTCATTACTCATGACTTTGGCGTCGTGGCGGAACTCTGCGACCGGGTTGCGGTGATGTATGCCGGTGAGCTGGTCGAGGTGGGCCCGGTCGCCGAGGTGCTGGCCCGGCCTGTACATCCCTATACCCGGCGACTGATCGCCTGTGTTCCTGATGTGAACCGGGTTTCAGACCGGCTGACGGAGATTCCCGGCCTGCCGCCCAAGGTGAATGACTTGCCGGTCGGCTGCAAGTTTGCCGATCGCTGCGATCAGGTGACCGACGCCTGTCGGGCCGCCCCGGTCGAACTGGAAACGCTGACCGACAGCCGGCAGGCACGCTGCATCTTTGCGCGGGAGGTTTTATGACAACGCAAACCAAACTGGAAGTCAGTGATCTGGTCAAACACTTTGGCGGCGGGCTGACGCTGTTGCGCAAGCGCCGGCCATCAGTGCAGGCGGTTCGGGGTATTACGCTGAAGGTGGTTGCCGGTGAAATTTTGGGCGTGGTAGGCGAATCCGGGTGTGGCAAATCCACACTGGCCAAAATGCTGGTCGGGCTCGACCAGCCCAGCGAAGGCACTATTCAACTGGATGGCAAAGACCTGGTGGGCGCCAACGGCAAGGTGAACCTTAAACAGCACGCACGCCGGGTCCAATATATTTTTCAGGATCCGATCTCCTCGTTGAACCCGCGTAAAACCATTCGCGAGATCCTGTCGGCACCGCTGATCTATTTGCAGGGTCTGTCGGCAGAGCAACGCCAAAAACGCCTGGATGAACTGATGACGCAAGTGAATCTGCGTCCTGAATTTCTGGAGCGCTACCCCCATGAGTTTTCCGGCGGTCAGGCTCAGCGCATTGGTGTGGCCCGGGCACTGGCGGCCGAGGCGGAGGTGCTGATACTGGATGAGCCGGTATCGGCACTGGATGTATCGGTTCAGGCGCAAGTGCTGAACCTGTTCAAGGATTTGCGCGAATCGCTGCAATTGACCTACGTATTTATCAGTCATGACCTGGGCGTGGTGCGCAATTTCTGCGACCGGGTGGCGGTCATGTATTTGGGCCGGGTGGTCGAAGAAGGGCCGGTCGAGGCTATTTTCAGTCAGCCACGCCACCCCTACACCCAGCGGTTGCTCGACAGTGTTCCCGGACAATCGGTGCGTAAGTTGCCGGCCGAGGATGATGCCGTCGAATTACCCGACCCGATGCACCCGCCGGCGGGCTGTGCTTTCGCGGCACGTTGCCCGGTGGCGACGGCCGAATGCCGGCAGTCTGATCCCGAGCTGGATGCCCTGGCGACCGGTCATCGGGTGGCGTGTTATCATCCGTTGTCTCCTCCGGATGCGACGACTAATGACTAAACGTTCTGACCAAGTGGCCGACGCGCTCAAAGGGTTGATCGCGGAACACCGTCTTAAGCCGGGCGACCGGCTGCCGCAGGAAAAAGACTTGATGGTGCAATTCGCTGCCAGCAAAGGCACCGTGCGTGAAGCGCTGAAAGCACTCGATACCCAGGGCCTGATCATCACCCGAACCGGTCCTGGTGGCGGCGCTTTTGTTGCCGATGTTCCGCCCGATCGTGCGATGTCGCTGCTCGCCAATTATTTCTACTTCAAAGACATCACCATTCACGATATCTACCAATTACGCGTTCACCTGGAACCGGAACTCGCGGCTTCAGTCTGTGGCCGCTTGTCGAATGAAGACTTTCAGCGGCTGCAGAACACCATGACCATCTACGATGCACCGCCAAAAAACCAGCAGGAAGAACACTCACAGCGCCTGGCTGAATTGAGCTTTCATGAAGTGCTGGTCGATTTATGCCCCAACCCCATTCTGAGTTTTACCTGTCATTTTTTGTTGGGACTGCTGAAGAACCTGCGCCTGTGCCACGACATTTATGACCTGCCCAACCCGGAACTCTGGGAAACCGGCCGGCACTTCCAGATGCAGTTGTTGGGCGCTCTTAAGCGTAAAGACGAAGAAGAGGTCAGACGCGTAATGCGTGCGCATATGATCAGAGCGGAAAGCCTGATGCAGGCTCAGGAAACCATCGTGCTGGATGAGTTTTTGCCGTCGAAACGACTGCCTTGATGGACCACTAGCTGCTCTTCAACAACACAGCCAATTGTTCAAATGGCATAGGTCGGTGCAGCAGGTAGCCCTGTAAATAGGCGCAGCCCTGTGCCTGGAGCCAGTCTGCCTGGGTCACTGTCTCTACGCCTTCAGCGACCACCGACATACCCAACCCTCGTGCCAAGCCAAGTATCGACAGAGTGATGGCTTTATCGTCCTGTTTGTCGGGTAGGCCCGAAACGAAGGAACGATCAATCTTCAGATGGGTAAAGGGAAGGTGTTTGAGTCGAGACAGCGATGAGTACCCGGTTCCGAAATCGTCAATCGATAGACTGGCTCCCATTTCAACCAGGGTGGTCAGATTGTCGAGAAGGGACCTGGTATCACTCTCAATGGCGTCTTCGGTGACTTCAAAATCCAGCGTCGAGGCGGGCAGCTGGGCGCGTTGCAACTGGTTACGCACAGACCCGGCGAACTCCGGATCGAGCAATTGTTCGGCTGACAAATTCAAACTGATGCCGGGAATCGATATACCCTGGTCACGCAGTTTCAGTACGTCTTCCAGCACGGTTTCCAGCATGGCCTGACCCAGTTCCTTCATCAGGTTGGCAGAGCGTACCAGGTTCAGAAAACCATCGGGGCTGATCAGTCCGCGTTCCGGGTGTTGCCAGCGTACCAGAGCTTCAACACTGACGATCTTCTGACTAAACGCATCGACGATCGGCTGGTAATAGGCCACCAGTTCGCGCGAGGCGATGGCGTGGCGCATTTCAGCTTCGGCCTGGAATTGCTGACGGGCTTGAATGGACAGATCGGCATTGAAAAACCGGGCCTGACCGCGCCCGCATTCCTTGGCCTGGTACATGGCCGCCTCCGCTTGTTTGAGCAAGCTCTGAGGGTCTTTGCTATCGGCCGGGTAGAGACTGACGCCAATGGAGACGGTGGTCGCGACATCGACTTCCGTCATCGACAAGGGTTGGGACAACAACGTCTGAATCTGGTCTGCCACCTGACGCAGCGCCTCCGGTTCCGTTGTGTGGCGCAGCAGCAGTAGGAATTCGTCTCCACCACAGCGGGCAACCTTTTCCTTGCCACTGATGCGCAGAGACTGAAGCCGGCTGGCCGTTTCCTGGATCAGGTGATTGCCAATGGTCTCGCCCATGCCGTCGTTGATGCTTTTTATTCGGTCGATGTCGATCCAGAATACGGCCATTGACGGCGTGTTCTTTTCAGTCTTGCACAGATACTCCAGATGCTTGCGAAAGGCGCGCAGATTAGGCAGGCCCGTCAGTTCATCGTAGTGGCTGATAAAATCGAGGGCTTGCTGGGAGGCATGCCAGGCCTCGTAGGAGTTGATCAGGCTAATGGTGTCGGCAACCACCGTAACGATTGAAATTTCGGGCAGTGTCCAGGCGCGATGACTGGTCGCTTCCAGACAAATAACGCCGCTGAGATTGCTGCCATCGAATACCGGTGCATCCAGAATGGATTTAATGCCCAGCGGTTGCAGATAGGAATTGTTGAATTGCCGGGTTCGGGGGTCGGTGGGTGCATGGCGGGCGTCGATGACTTCCGCGGTCAGCATGGCCTCGAAATAAAGAGGGTTTTGTTCGCGGCTCAGGGTGGTGTCGTCGGTAAAGATGCCGTCGCTGAGCGTGTTCAGACACTCCAGATTAATGGCGTCGCCGCTGTCAGTCAGTTTCCACACACTAACGCGTTCTACGCGCAGCAGACGGCCACAAAGATCCAGCAGTGCCGACATCTTTTCAATTCTGGAGCTCTGGATGAACGCGGAGTCATGGCTAAGTGACATCAGAGCTCGGTGGTATTCAATGAACTCTTCATTTTGATTCATTGCGGAAACAGTACTGCCCGGGTCCGTCGTGTAGGGGGGTATCATCCGGATACGCCCCGGTCACGGGGTTTGAACCAACAGCGGTACAACCGGTACTGCTGCCTGCAGGAGGCCAGAGAATAAGCGCCCTGTAAAACGGTTAATCTACGCAAGGATGGCAGCCTGTCGGGTGTTTGTCTAGCGGCTGCTCGTTCACATTCAACCACTTTTCAAGCAAGGCGCGGACCGGCAGAGCGACGCCAAGCCGTTGAGCCAGCAAATAAAGCCCTGCCAGTTTTCTATGAAGGAACAGCGAAGCGACCGGTGGGCTGTGCCAGTATCCCCGCTTCATGCTCAGCTCAAGGCCCTGTTCGCGGAGCCGGGTTGCGATATTGCTGCTGCCAAAATCGTAACGGGTGACGCGAAGCGGTTCCGTGGCGATGATGAACAGATCCAGTACCGCCTCAGCCTGGGCGTCATCAATGGTCTCACTGAAGTAGCCGATTCGACGGGCAGCCTCAAACAGCGCCGTGCGGTCTGAATGCATGGCAGCCATAAACAGAGACCGGTAGCCGTCGATCATCCCGGGTTCGTAATCACGCACGGCGCCAAAGTCGAGCAGAGTGATAAGCTGGCGTGCGTCGTCGTATAAATAGTTGGCGTAGTTGGGGTCGGTTTGAACGCTGCCAAAACTGAACAGCTCCTCGAAGAAGAGCTCGAACAGGCGGCTCACCCAGCGTTCCCGGGGGCCGTGGTCAGCCTGTTCCAGCCGCTCCAGTGGCTCGCCTTGTGCATAGCTCATGGCCAGCACCGACGGGCCACTCAGGGTGGTATCGACGTCCGGCACGGCCCATTCGGTGCGACCTGCCAGCCGGTCGCTGAACCGTTGCATCGAGCGAGCCTCCAGCTGATAGTCCGTTTCTGCATGAAGCTGGGCTTTGGCATCGGTCAGCAAGGGTGCCAGATCCAGTGAATCCGGCAGCAGGCGGGACCAGCGCATGAGGGTGGCCACGTTGTCGATGTCGCTGTCGATGCTGCGCCGGACCCCGGGGTACTGCACCTTAATGGCCAGTGTTTCACCCGTGCGTAGCACGGCTTTATGTACCTGGCCGATGGATGCCGCGGCGATGGGCTGGTAGCTGAACTGACTGAACTGGTTGATCCAGTCGCTACCCCAGGCTTCGGCCAGCACCGGTTCGAGTTGGGACAAAGGCAGGGCATCGGCGTCCGATCGCAGCCGGTTCAGCAGGGCCGACAATTCTGCGGGCATTAAATGCCCGGCATCCATGGACACCAACTGGCCGACCTTCATGGCAGCGCCCCGCATTTGCGACAGCCGGTCGGAGACACGCTCCAGATTGGCCGGCGTCAGCGCCAGGTCCCGGGCACTGAACCCTTCACCCTTAGACCAGCGTTTTACACCCTCACTGAACATGCCACCTGCAACACCCCCGGCTAAACGCCCCAGTTGGCTAAAACGGCCCAGTCGGCTTTGGTGCAAGCGACGATTTTTGGGTTGGCTCATGAAGAAGGCCCGTTAACAGTGTGTAAAAGGGTATACGAAAAGGCACCGGTTTTGGTGCAGTACAAACACTAACCCCGACAACTGAATGATAAACCCGTATACTGTGCCGCTGTGTCATTTTCAGCATATGGGGTTAAACCATTGTCACTGAACCATCTGATTGTCCACCAACTGACCCGCCTTGACGCCAAAACCGACCTTCATCTGCAGGATGAAGCGCTGACGATTGATGATGCCGCCCTAACGCTGGTCGCGGAAGTCAAAAGCAGCTTTGCCGGGCGTGCCAGCAAGCGCTATGGCGGTTTCTCCGAGCAAGCCGGGCACTTCAAGGCGCTGACCGGGCAGTGGTTGCGCGATGGCATCACCTTCAAGACGTGGAGCCAGCAATTGATTGAGCGACTGGCGCTGGCGCTGGAAAATGAAGGCGTGGAATCAGACGGGTACTGGCTGTTTGCCGATGAACAACTCGAATCCGGCCGTCAGGTCTGGTTTTTTCAACTGCGCCACAAACACGGTTTGTCGGTCACTCACGACCTGAACCTGAGCGACAGCCGCCTGATCGACTATGGTCGTCTGGGTTTTGGCGCCTGCCTGAATGTGACGGAGTGGGAGCAGGAGGCGCCCGGCCAGTATCTGACGGTCAGTTTTGGGTTTGGCGACAAGGCGTTGCAGGATGCGTTGCTGAATTTTGTGGATTTCGTGGCGACGGTCGATACCAGCGCCGATACCGAGGCATTTATGGCGGTGGTTGATGCGTTTTCGGTGCAGTTACCGGCCGATAAGGGGCAAAACTATCGCAAGAAGGCGGCTGAGTTCTGTATTGAACAGGATAAGATGGGCGAGCCGGTTTCCTATCGGGTGCTGTCGGAAGAGCTGCAAGCCGATGCCGATGCCTCATTTTCGCAGTTTATTGAACAGGAGCAGCCGAGCCTCAAGGAAAGCTTTATCCCGGATCGGAAAAGCCTGAAGAAATACATACGTTACTCGGGTCGCAGCAAGGATGTCTCCATCAGTTTCAGTAATATTAATTTGGGGAAAGATGTGCAATTTGATGCGGACAATGAACGCCTGATCATCCATGAAATACCCGCCAGCCTGCTGAAACAGTTGAAAGGCGAATGAGGTCTTCTGGAGGGTTTAAACGCCGGCATTTGCCCGAGGTTACCGCCGGTTCGGAAGCAGGCGTAAAATTTGCTAAACTTCGGGTTAGCGGGTCCAGTCAGCCGAGGCCAGTCGTGAAGCGTCCAGTTGATAAAAAAGACATTCGCAAAGATCTGGAATCTCAGGTTGATGCGTTCTTGCGCGAAGGTGGCAAGATCAAACCGATTGAGCGCGGTGAAACCGGGCTCGACCGCAACAAACCCTGGTCCAATCCGTTCCAGTCGGGTCAGAGCCATGAGCCGCCCAAAGAACGCACGCCCGTCCCGGAAGTGTTGGCCGCCATCGACTCGCGCAAGCACAAGGAAAGCAGGAAGGTTAAGAACCGCGGGCCCAAAAAAGTCTGGATCTACGACGATTTTGGCGAGCCGGTGCGCTGGGTCTGGAAAGAAGGCTAAGCGTTTTTACACTGCCGGAGCAACCATCGGCTTGCGTTACTCCCCCTTGCGAATCCAGTCGGCGGCCCGTTCAGCCAACACCTGAGTGGGCGCATTGGTATTACCGCTGATCAGCGTCGGCATCACGCTGGCGTCTACCACTCTTAACCCCGCAACCCCCTTCACCCGAAACCGGGCATCAACCACCGCACGGTCATCTACGCCCATACGGCAAGTGCCCACGGGATGGTAGATGGTATCGGCCCGCGCTCTGATGGATTCGATCAGTGCCGCGTCAGAGGCGTTGTCTTCAATATACAGAGGCTTGCCGCGCAGGGCTGACAGTTCCGGGCGCAGCACGATGTCCCGGCTGAGCTTCACCCCGGCAAGCAGCGTCGCCAGGTCCCGCTCATCGCTCAGGTAGCGCGGGTTGATCAGTGGCGGTGTAAGCGGGTGTTGGTCAGCCAGCCGGACCTCTCCCCGGGAGTACGGTTGCAGGGCGCAGGCATGCAGGCTAAACCCCTGGCCATAATGCAGTGTGCGATTATGGTCATCAGCCAGAGCGACAAGAAAATGCAATTGAATGTCGGGTTGGGTCAGGTCAGGGCTGGATTTTACAAAGCCACCCGATTCCGCAACGTTACTGGTGATGATCCCTCGGCGGCGAAACAGGAAGTTAGGCAGGGCGGCGGCTACCCGGGCGATACCGGTCAGCCCGTATCCGATCAGATGCGGCGACGGGCTGCGCCAGGCGCTGATGTAGTCGAGGTGGTCCTGGAGGTTCTGGCCGACCCCGGGGGAATGAACCTGGGTTTCAATGCCCCGCGCCTGCAAGTGATCACCCGGACCGACGCCGGAAAGCATCAGCAGTTGAGGCGACTGGAAGGTGCCAGCAGAAAGAATAACCTCGCGGCGGGCACTGAACAGGCGCTGTGGGCCGTTGCCGGTCTGCACCCAGGCACCGCTGGCCCGGCCACCGTTCAATTCCAGCCGGAACGCATGACTGTTGGTGAGCACGTTCAGGTTGGGGCGGGACATGGCGGGAAACAGGTAAGCGCGGGCCGCACTGCAGCGCAGGCCGTCTCGCTGGGTTACCTGATAGCGGCCAACCCCTTCCTGATCCCCCTGATTGAAATCGAAATTCAACCGATATCCTGCTCCGGCTGCTGCCCGGTGAAAGGCGTCGACAACGGGGTTGTGATAACGAATATCATCAACGCCCAGCGGTCCGCCCGCTCCATGTGCTTCACTGGCACCTCGCTGGTTGCCCTCGTTGTGAATGAACCAGGGCAGCATCTGTTCCCAACTGAAGTCGGTCAGCCCCAGGCTGGCCCAGTTATCGTAGTCCTGAGGGTGCCCGCGGGTATAGATCATCGCATTGATGGCACTGCTGCCGCCCAGACCCCGCCCTCTGGGCTGAAAGGTCTGTCGATGTTTCAGTTCTGGTTGAGGTGTGGTTGAGAAATTCCAGTTATGGGCATAGCCCGGCACAGTTGCAGCTGTGCCCAGCGGTACCTGTATCAGGGGGCTGCGGCCACCTCCGCCAGCTTCTATTAGCAACACACGGCAGTCCGGATCTTCCGACAGGCGTGCCGCCAATACGCAACCGGCCGAGCCGCCGCCAATGATCAGGTAGTCGACGTCGTATTCGGCCTGGAGATTTCTTTGCCGGGTCATCGGGGTGTGGCTCCGCTGGGTTGAACTGACACGCTATCCGGTCGGTCTGTGTTTGGCAATTAACGTGGCTGGCTCGTGATATTTCGACAAAAATTGCGACGGCCCCGGCTCGACATCCCGCAAAACAGGGCGGAATGAAAAATGTTTTGCGGTCTGTTCTTGGGCAATAATCACATAGGATTCAAGGTGTTAGTTAAACCTTGAAATCTCTTTATAAGCCCGCCATAGCGGGCCCATCCCATTATTTATTGACAACATTTAGCAGTCGGTTACCATGATTACAGCTTGAAAGTACGTCTTACTATTTATGAATGTTAGCTCGATGTGAACGCTGTATGTTCGGTTGTCAGTTGAACTCGTCGGTTATCCATAAGTATTAGCAACACTGAAAAGCAAAAAGGTTCCCATGGAACGGCTGGCCGCTAACACAGGTCACCGTTCGGGAACGACACATTACTTGTAAATTGATAGGTTATACTTATGTCTACGACTACCGGCACTGTTAAGTGGTTCAACGAAACCAAGGGTTTTGGCTTCATCGAGCAGGAAAATGGCCCAGACGTTTTTGCTCATTTCAGCGCCATCTCTGGTTCTGGCTTCAAGACTCTGGTTGAAGGCCAGAAAGTAGAATTCACCATTACCCAGGGCCAGAAAGGTCCTCAGGCAGAGAACATCGTCGTTCTTTGATTCCGGTGAATTCCTATGCTCAGTGCCGTTTGCTCTAATGAGCCAGGCGGTATAGGGCGAGTCGCTGTAGAGCGACACTACAAAAAAGGTGCTGTCTTCGGGCAGTGCCTTTTTTTGTGTCTTTTTTCGGGTGACTCGTTGTTTGAGTAAGCCCGGCTGCACTCTTCGGATGCCCACAGCAACGGCGTTCAGGGTACAGACTAGGTTTTTCGAATCGGTCGCTGGGCATCTGTTTTCTGTCGTTTTCCGTCATGCTGAAAGCAGTGTCGTTCTTGCAAAATGCAGAAAACAATGTTTACTGTAATAAGAGAATGCTGACCTGTTCTTGTGCTGGCCGGGGTTGCGCTGAAGGGGAGTATTTGGGCATTGCCCCAAAGTTGAACATCATGCACCATAAGCCTGCACTTTATTTGACCGCAACTGACTGCAACCTGTCCCATTCAGCGTTGTAATAACAAAAAAACTGGTCAAAAAGCCTGCGGTTAAAAAAAAGCGACAAATCTAGACAGTCGGCAAAGTATTTGCATACGCTTAGAGCACGATTGATTGGTCGGGTTGTCCGGTTTCGTGAACCTGTGTTGACTGACACCCTACCGGGGTGCTTGTCACTCGGAGTGTCATCAGGGATTTCGTCGACAGAACCTGCTGGGCAGGCGCATGTTAAAGCAGTCAAAACAATACAGGAGATGCCACGTTGGAGAACGAAAATCCCGGTGAAGTATTCGTAGCCTTTGATCGTGTTCAAAAGAGTTATGACGGGGAGGAGCTGGTTGTCAAGGACCTGAACCTTGCCATCAGCAAGGGCGAGTTTCTGACCATGCTGGGCCCCTCCGGTTCCGGCAAGACCACCTGCCTGATGATGCTGGCGGGTTTTGAAACAGCGACCTACGGTGACATTCTTCTCGATGGCCAGGCAATTAATAACATCCCTCCTCACAAGCGCGGCATTGGCATGGTTTTTCAGAACTATGCCCTGTTCCCACACATGACCATTGGCGAAAACCTGTCGTTCCCGCTAGAAGTGCGTGGCATGGACAAGAGTGAGCGTGAAGCGAAAGTAATGAACGCTTTATCGATGGTGCAGATGGAAGCCTTTGCGGGTCGGCGCCCGGCACAGCTGTCTGGTGGCCAACAACAGCGAGTGGCATTGGCGCGAGCGCTGGTGTTCGAACCTGAACTGGTGCTCATGGATGAACCGCTCGGTGCGCTGGATAAAAATCTGCGTGAGCACATGCAATATGAGATCAAACACCTGCATGAGAAGCTGGGAATTACCGTCGTTTATGTAACTCACGACCAGACCGAAGCGCTGACCATGTCTGACCGCATTGCCGTCTTTGATGATGGCCGCATTCAGCAACTGGCATCCCCGGCTGACCTGTACGAGCGACCGGAAAACGCCTTTGTCGCTCAATTTATTGGTGAGAATAATCGCATGCAGGGGGAGGTCGAAAGCATAGAGGGAGACTTCGCTCAGGTGCGTCTCGACGATGGCTCAATGGTGAAAGCCCTTAAGGTCTGCGTTAACGAGGTAGGTGACAAGACCACCCTGTCGTTGCGCCCCGAACGCGCGTTGGTGGTTAAGGGCGATGCTCAGTACGCCAACATGTTTGATGCCACGGTCAAGGAATTGATTTATCTGGGTGATCATATTCGCTCCAGAGTCAGTGTCTGTGGCCGTGACGATTTTATTATGAAGGTACCCAATTCTTCCGATCATCATTCCATGCGAGTAGGGCAGTCCGTTCGCATAGGCTGGTCGGAGCATGATTGCCGCGCATTGGATGCAACCTGAGTGCGAGGTGAATGATTCGCTGAACTCTGGGTCGGATGCTTCAGTTTCCGGCATCTGTCCAGTAGGTTTGGTGGCAAAAAGCGGCCAGGCAGTGTTGCCTGGTTTATATCCAAAGAGGAGTTACCCATGAAACAGCCGATGCTTAGAATGCTTGGAGTCAGCAGCGCGATCAGCCTGTTGGCTGTGACAGCGGTACACGCAGAAGACCCCGTTGAACTGACCATTGTCTCCTGGGGTGGTGCATACACGGAAAGTCAGGTTCGCGCCTACCATGAGCCCTACGTTGCCGTTAAAGATCACATCACGATCACCAACGATGACGGTTCAGCCAACGCCCTGGCAGGTCTGCGGTCGCAGAGCATGGCCGGTAACGTAACCTGGGATCTGGTTGACATGTTGCCATCGGATGCGCAGCTTGCCTGCGACGAAGGCATCATTATGCCGATCGATGCAGATGAAATGCTGGCACCAGCGCCCGACGGCACGCCGGCCAGCGAAGATTTCCTGCCGGGAAGCCTGGGTGAGTGTTTTATCCCGCAGATCGTTTATTCAACTGTTGTAACCTACAACACGGAAATGTTCCCGGAAGACAACCAGCCGGGCAGTATTGATGACTTTTTCAATACCGACGATTTCCCTGGCCGTCGTGCCATTCAGGACCGGCCTGCCGGTAACCTGGAGTGGGCACTGTTTGCCGATGGCGTAGACCCTGATGACATTTACGACGTGCTGGCAACACCGGAAGGTGTCGATCGTGCCTTTGCCAAGCTCGATACCATTAAAGATAACCTGGTGTTCTGGACTGAAGGTGCACAATCTCCACAATTGCTGGCCGATAAGGAAGTTGCCTTTTCGACTGGTTATAACGGCCGGATTTTCAACGCCGCCGAAGTCGAAGGTCAGCCCTTTGATATCATCTGGGATGGCCAGATTGTTGAGTGGGACGGTTGGGTAATCCCTTATGGCCCGAACCAGGAAGAAGTGCTTGAGTACGTTTACTGGGCGACAGATACACAACGTCTGGCAGACCAGGCCAAGTACATTTCCTACGGCCCGGCCCGTGCTTCTTCAGCGCCACTGGTAAGTGAACACGCTGATCTGGGTATCGATATGCGTCCGCATATGCCGACCAACCCGCAAAACTACGAAACGCCCATCGTGCTGGATAACGATTTCTGGACCGATTACGGCGATGAATTGCGGGAGCGGTTCTCCAACTGGATGTTGCGTGGTTAAGCCACAGTGACTGACCCGCGAGCCGGATAACGCAATGCGTTGCCCGGCTCGCCTTTTCAACCTTTTAACAGGTTGTTGAAAAAGGCGGCCTGCCTTTTTCAAAACACGAGAAGCGAAAATTGCTATTTCCGCTTCTCTCCCAAAATCAATGACTTAACAGTCATCGATTTTGCCGGAACATCCGTGTTCCGGTAGCTGGCGGCCGAAATTCTACGAATTTCAACAGCCTGCTAACAACAGGCAAGAGTTATTCTAAACCAGGTTTCTTTCGCGGTAGAGCTGTCCTGTATGGCAACCCGTGCAAAGAATCCTGCTTCAGAGCAACTCGAGCAAGTGACCTCTGTACAGCCGTTTTAACAACAACGATAGCGGTGCAGTTAGAATCAGAACCAGGGTGAACAGGAGTGAGTATGACCCAGTCAGACGGTACCCATAGCGGATCCGACGCCGGCCATATGGTCAATGGACAGATGGTGACCGTTGACGGTACGCCGTTGAAAGCCAGCCTGAAACGGGCTGAGCGCAAGCGCACCCTCATTGCCTTTTTGCTGGTTGCGCCGCTTCTGACCTATTTGCTGATCTCCTTCATTTTCCCCATCGGGCAAATGATGTGGCGCAGTGTGGATAACCCCCAGGTTGTTACTACCTTGCCCAAAACCCTTGAAGCACTGGAAGACTGGGACGGAGAAGGCTTGCCCGATGAGCCTGTGTTCGAGGCGCTTGCAGAAGAACTGGCCATTGCCAGTGCAAACCGGACGGTCGGGCAACTGGCGGTTCGGCTGAATTATGAAATCAGCGCAGCCCGTGGCGCACTGATGAGAACGTCCCGGTCGGCGGAAGATTTCGAACCGCCCTATAAAGAGGCCTTTCTCGATGCACACCGGCTCTGGAACGACCCGGCGTTTTATCGAATCATAAAGCGGGAAGGCAATCCGCTGACGGCCTCCTATTACATTGCGGCGTTTGATGGCACCTACAACGAAGACGGTGAGGTGGTGCTGCAAGATGAAAACCGCCGTATTTACACCGATTTGTTCATTCGAACCTTCGCCATGAGTCTGGGCATTACACTGATCACTTTGTTGCTGGGTTTTCCGATCTCATTTCTGATGGCCAGTTTGCCCATGCGGCATGCCAACCTGCTGATGATCTTTGTCTTGTTGCCATTCTGGACATCCTTGCTGGTGCGTACCACGTCCTGGATCGTTCTGTTACAGCAGCAAGGGGTTATCAATGAATTGTTGATTGCGCTGGGCTTTATTGGCGACGATGGCCGGCTGGGCATGATCTACAACATGACCGGGACCATCATCGCGATGACCCACATTTTACTGCCCTTTATGGTGCTGCCACTCTACAGCGTGATGAAAACCATTCCGCCTTCCTACGTTCGGGCCGCGAAGAGTCTGGGTGCCACCCCCTGGACGGCGTTCTGGCGCGTCTACGTACCGCAGACGCTGCCAGGTATCGGAGCAGGTGCTGTGCTGGTCTTTATTATTTCCATTGGTTACTACATTACGCCTGCGCTGGTGGGTGGTCAGTCTGGCCAAATGATCTCCAATCTGATTGCGCATCATATGCAGACGTCTCTGAACTGGGGTCTGGCGGCAGCACTGGGGTCAGTATTGCTGGTCAGTGTGTTGATTCTCTATTGGGTCTATAACCGCCTGGTCGGTGCAGATTCCCTGAAGCTGGGTTGAAGGAGCGTTTATCATGGCAGTACCAACGTATGCAGGCCCACTGGAAAGAATCTGGTATTACGCGTTTCGTGTCTTGTGCGGGCTCATTTTCTTTTTTCTGATTGCGCCCATTCTGATTATGGTGCCTCTCAGTTTTAACGTTGAGCCTTATTTCACCTATACCCGGGAAATGCTGACATTCAATCCGGACGGTTTTTCACTGCGCTGGTATCGGGACTTGTTCTCGTCGGAATCCTGGATGACGTCGATTCAGAACTCTTTGATTATCGGTGTCGCCTCCACCCTGATTGCGACGTTTCTGGGTACCCTGGCAGCCCTGGGTCTGTCCCGGTCCGAAATGCCATTTAAAGGCCTGATTATGGGCTTGCTGATCTCGCCAATGATTGTGCCGCTGATCATTTCCGCCGCGGGTATGTTCTTTTTCTATTCGAGCGTCGGCCTTGCCAATACGCTTCCCGGTGTCATTCTTGCGCACGCAGCGCTGGGCACGCCCTTTGTGGTAATCACCGTCACTGCAACCCTGGTGGGGTTTGATCACTCCCTTACTCGCGCCTCTGCTAGCCTGGGTGCCGGGGCAGGGCGTACGTTTTTCAAGATACAGATGCCACTGATTCTGCCGGGTGTGATTTCGGGTGGCTTGTTTGCCTTTATCACCTCGTTCGATGAAATTGTCATTGTGCTGTTTCTGGCCGGGGTAGAGCAGAGAACCATTCCACGTGAAATGTGGTCGGGTATTCGCGAGCAGATCAGCCCGACGATCCTCGCCGTGGCCTCCATTCTGGTCGCCTTCTCGATACTGCTGCTGACGACGGTGGAGGTGCTAAGGCGCCGCTCTGAAAGGTTGCGGGGCATGTCACCGGGGTGATCCGGTGATTTACTAACTCAAATTTCGGAGTTCGAGTCAGTTCAGTGGCATGAGTCCGCACCGGCCACCTGAGGCGCCCCTGTGGGGTCGGCGTAGATCCATCCGTGGAGCCTAGGCCGCAGCATCCCTGCTGCGGACTACCCCACAGGGGCACCCCAGGTAACCGCTGCTTATCTATTCAGCGAACTACTAATCTATTAAATCAATTTCCCCGGAGTTGCCAGGCCTCACCCGGCGACACATTCTTTATTCTTTCCTTCTCTCCCTTACGCTTCCGGTGCGTAACCGATTCGAAAGCCACCCCAGTGCTTTCCATTCACGTAGATGGGAGACGAAAGGTCGTGCATGACTTCACCGGTGTCCCGCTTGTAGGTTTGCAGTAGAAAGCGCTCGGTATTGGAGCCGCAGCGGGCACCGGTGTAATCGTTGAATATCCGCTTGGTGCGGTTGGCCACCAGATCAGTCTCTGGGTTGCCGGTTAGTGGTTTTGAGAACTTGAGATTATGGGTCGGGAAGTAGCCGTTCACATCAACCGCGCCCGCGTAGACGATATCGGAGTTGGCCTGAAGAATGGGCTCTTGAATGTCTGGTAGAATCTTGTCGGTAAAGGCGTCGAAACCGGTCTTGTACTTGGGTGGCTCTGTGTTTGGTATTCGCTGATAGTTGAAATCGAACAGTGCCTCGCGGGTGATTTCTCCCTGTTCGATGGCCTGCTCAAACCGCTTGCCAATCCGCTCCGCAGTTGCCAGGCACAACGCCTGAATCTTGTGGTTGCGATCGTCCAGTTCAAAATCGTGCAGCTGTCGAAAAATGTCTTCGGTTTCGTGACTCAGTTGAATGGCCTTGGCTGAGGTTTCTTCCAGGTCCTTGTCGATTCTGGTGATGGATTCGTGCAAGGCCGTGACATCACTCGAGATGCCTCCCTTGGCTTCGTCAAAGAGTGCAAGCGATTCACTGACCGACTCCATGGCCTGACTGGCTTTGCGGGTGCTCTCGGCGGTGTTGTTGACATCTTCGCTGGCCTGGCTGATCTGAGCTGACATGGCATTGGCGATGTCGCTCAGGGTCGACATGGCAGCAACTGAGCTGACGCTGTCTGCTGACACTCTGGACAACAGGGTTTCAATCCCTTTGGTGGCTTCGCTGGTCTTGTTGGCCAGGTTGCGGACTTCATCGGCCACAACCGAGAAACCACGTCCGTACTCACCGGCACGCGCCGCTTCAATGGCGGCGTTGAGGGCAAGCAGATTGGTCTGGTCGGCCAACTGATTGATGGTGTGCGTGATATGGCTGATGGAGTCGGCTTTGTCTTTCAGCTCGGTCAGAACTGCGTTGGTGCTCTCCATTTGGGTCAGTAAGGTGTCGCGCTGTTTGGCGATATCCACAAGGGCACTGTCTATACGGCTCATGTCTTGGGTGGCGATGGATACATGCTCATGAGACTGGCTGACATTGGATGACAGTTGCGCACCCGATGTTTCTAGCACGTCAATGCGGTCGGCGACCTGCTGGGCATGTTTGACCTGCATCGCCAGTGCGCGGGCCAGTTTATCGAGAAAATTCGAGAGTGTGGCGCCACCGATGGCGATACGCTGAGCGGCACCAGCAATGTGTGTCAGAGATTCTGAATCGGCTGATACCGCTCGCTCAGAGTGGTTGGTCTGATCTCGCGGGGCGAGCAGTCGGCGGTGAACCTCGTGACTGGCTAACACCAGCAATGCCAGCGCTAACGCAACTAGCCAGGCTGGCAGTGGAATGAGAAGCAGTAACCAGACCGCCAGGCCCAGAATAACTCCGGAAAGTAGTGAGAGCAGCATCGGTAGTGGTCTTCTGTTGAGACGTTACTCTTAAATTAGCATTCCAACAGAAAATGTCTATTCCACTAAGGTGGGGGTCGGAGGCCGGAACATCCGTGTTCCGGTAGGAGTCCGTCGAATTCAACAGCCTGTTAGACGTTGAAGCGAAAATGCATTACATCGCCGTCTTTTACGATGTATTCCTTGCCTTCAAGCCGCCATTTACCCGCTTCCTTTGCTCCGGCTTCACCGTTATAGGCGACAAAGTCGTCGTAGGAGATGGTTTCTGAGCGGATAAAGCCTTTCTCGAAGTCAGTATGAATGACACCAGCGGCCTGAGGTGCCGTTGCACCCACCTTGACGGTCCAGGCGCGGACCTCTTTTACGCCGGCGGTAAAATAGGTTTGCAGGCCCAGCAGCGAATAGGCCGCCCGGATGACCCGGTTCAGGCCGGGCTCTTCCATGCCCAGATCCGCCAGGAACTCGGTTTTTTCATCGTCTTCCAGCTCTGCAATCTCGGATTCGAGCTTGTTGCAGATGGCCACGACCTCGGCGTTCTCGGCGGCGGCGATCTCCTGCACCCGGTCGAGCATGGGGTTGTTCTCGAAGCCATCTTCATCGACGTTGGCGATGTAGAGCGTAGGCTTGGTGGTCAGAAAGAAAAAGGGCTTCAGATCCGCTTTTTCATCGTCGGTCAGCGTTACGCTGCGAATTGGGCGTGCTTCGTTCAGTGCCGGGCGGATCTTCTCCAGAACGGCGACCTGACGAATGGCGTCCTTGTCTTGTCCCTTGGCTTTCTTCTGCAGTTTCAGCAGTTGTTTTTCGAGCATGTCGAGGTCGGCCAGGGCCAGCTCGGTGTTAATGATTTCGATATCCGACGCCGGGTCGATCTTGTTGGCAACATGGATGACGTTGTCGTTCTCGAAGCAGCGCACAACGTGCGCAATGGCATCGGTTTCGCGAATGTTAGCCAGAAACTGATTGCCGAGCCCTTCACCCTTGGATGCACCGGCGACCAGGCCGGCAATATCCACGAACTCCATGGTGGTTGGAATGGTACGCTCGGGTTTAACGATTTCGACCAGCTTGTCCTGACGCGGGTCCGGTACCGGTACGACACCGGTGTTGGGTTCGATGGTGCAGAACGGGAAGTTTTCCGCATCGATACCGGCCTGGGTCAGGGCGTTGAAGAGGGTGGATTTACCGACGTTGGGTAGTCCGACGATGCCACATTTAATGCCCATGCTGGGGGGTCTCCTGAAGGCAGAGGTCAGTCTGCTTTGAATTGGTGTAATTGGTTCATGGCTTTCTGCCAGTGTCCGGCAACGCACAGGGGTGTTTGCTCGACTGCGGCATCCAGGGCTCTGGCCAGGCTGATCCGGTCGTCAGGGTGTGCTTTTGACAGCACATAGCTGACCACCTGGCTCGCCGATCCCGGGTGGCCAATGCCCAGGCGCAACCGGTAAAAATCCCGATTGTTCGCCAGGCAGGCAATGATGTCGCGCAAGCCATTGTGACCGCCATGGCCACCGCCTTTTTTAAGGCGGGCCACGCCGGCGGGCAAGTCCAGTTCATCATGTGCTACCAGAATTCGTTCGGCCGGTATTTTATAGAACTGGGCCAGCGCAGCGACGCTCTGGCCACTGCGGTTCATAAAAGTCATGGGCTTGAGCAACCAGACGTCGGCATTGCCAATGCGGACTTTTGCGGTCATTGCCTGGTATTTGCTGTCGAGCTTCCATTGGCCACCGACGGCTTCAGCCAGCGCATCGACGTACTCGAAGCCCGCATTGTGCCGGGTGTGGTCGTATTGGGTTCCGGGGTTACCCAGACCGACAATCATCTCAATAGGGTCATTCATGAGGGTGTCACTGTGCAACCTTGGTAAAAAAGCAGTTTGGAGAATGGGGGCCATTTTCCAAGCTGCCTGAGCAAAAAAAGGGCCCAGAGGCCCTTTTTACGTTCAGATGACGCTGCTTATTCTTCAGCAGCGTCTTCTTCGGCGTCGTCTGCGTCGTCAACAATGCCAGCTGGCTTAACAACGGAAACAACCGGCGCGTCGTGGTCTGCACCCTTGTTCAGTTCAACCAGTTCGACACCTTTTGGCAACACCAGGTCGCTCAGGTGCAGGACGGTACCCAGCTCAACCTTGGCCATGTCGACCTCGATGAACTCGGGCAGGTCGCTGACTTTACAGGTGATGTCAACGTCGGTGGCGCTGTGCTGGATCTTGCCGCCTTGCAGTTTCACCGCTTTGCACTGGTCTTCATTAACGAAGTGCAACGGCACCTTCTTGTGGACTACGCTGGACTTGGTGACACGTTCAAAGTCAGCGTGCAGCGGGTGACCCTTGGCAGGGTGGCGCTGAAGGTCCATCAGAATGGCCTGCTCTTCCTTGCCATCGATGTTGATGGTCAGGACGTGAGAAAAGAAGGCTTCGTTGTTCAGTGCCTTGACCAGTTCGCGAGCTTCCAGAGTCAGGCTGGTTGGCTTGCGGTTCTTGGCGCCACCGTAAATGATGGCAGGTACTTTGCCTTCTTTACGCAGGCGGCGGCTCGCACCCTTTCCTGCAAGCTCACGCACTTCGGCGTTTAATGCAAAAGAATCGGACATGGTGTTTCTCCAAATATAGGTACCACAGACCGCGACCAGTCTGGGCGGTACCGTTTTTAAAAGTATCGGGTGACTCCCGATAAGCGAATTTAGCTGGGAAAAGTCGGTAAATGTTCCGAATTAACGGAACATTGCACTGATTGATTCCTCATTACTTACACGGCGCATGGACTCTGCGAGAATCCCTGCCATAGAAAGCTGGCGGATATTAGCACAGTTTTTTGCAGCATCCGAGAGGGGAATCGTGTCGGTGACCACCAATTCGAGGTTTGAGTTGGCAATCCGTTCTACAGCTGGCCCACTGAGTACCGGATGAACTGCATAAGCGACCACTTTCTGGGCGCCGTGCTTGACCAGAGCCTCAGCTGCCTGGCACAGGGTGCCAGCGGTATCGACCATATCATCGACAATGACGCAGGTTCGGTCTTTGACATCACCAATGATGTGCATGATTTCTGCCTGGTTGGCTTTGGGCCGGCGCTTGTCGATGATGGCCAGGTCAGCCCCCAGTTGCTTGGCGACAGCCCGCGCCCGGACCACGCCACCGACATCGGGCGAGACCACAATCAGGTCTTCAAAGTCCTGCCGTTGTATGTCGTCCAGCAGAATGGGCGAGCCATAAATGTTGTCGACCGGAATGCTGAAGAAGCCCTGTATCTGGTCGGCGTGCAAGTCTACCGTCAGAATGCGGTCGATTCCCACCACGGTCAGCATGTCGGCAACCACCTTGGCTGAAATGGGAACGCGCGAACTGCGAGGGCGGCGATCCTGGCGGGCATAACCGAAATAGGGCATGACTGCCGTTATACGGCCTGCAGAAGCCCGGCGCAAGGCGTCGGCCAGCAGTATGACTTCCATCAGGTTATCGTTTGTCGGGGCGCAGGTAGGCTGAATAATGAAGACATCGGCACCGCGGACGTTCTCATTGATGTCAATGGCGGTTTCACCATCGCTGAACTGGGTTATGGTGGCGTCCCCCATGGGAATACAGAGACGCTCAACCACCTGGTTGGCGAGTTCGGGGTTGGCGTTCCCCGTGAATACCATCATTTTCGACACTTCGAACCACCCTTGTTGGCGTTTTCTTGAACTTGGATCAGGTGGTTCTCGCAACCACCTGCCTGGAAACTGGTGTTGCGATCAGCCCTGATTGGCCAGGGCCTGGTGCAGAGGCGACTGATTGACCCCCCGGGCGACAAAAGCGCGGTAGCCGGGGTGGTGATCTTGAATGCTGCTCAGAATCTGTTGGGCTGCCATTTCGCTTCGCGTCTTAATGAACATACAGGACCCGCTCCCGCTGAGTCTGACCGTATCGGCCTCGTCGCCGATTAGGGCGCTGAGCGCTGTAAAGGCAAGATCAATATCGGGATAGAGTGCTCGGACCAGGGGTTCAAAATCGTTGTGTCCGGCCCCGGTCAGCGCGGAGCGTATTGTGCTGACTGGGGTATGACGTGTCAATTGAGGATGGCTGAACAATTCAGCCGTACTGACGTGAACCCCGGGGTGTACCACTACAAACCAGGTTGGCGGCAATTCGACAGGCGTTAGTTGCTCACCGATCCCCTCAGCCCAGGCAGAGTGCCCGCGCACAAAAACCGGAACATCGGCGCCGAGCGACAAGCCAATGTCCGCCAACCGGTCAACGGAAAGGTTGAGTGACCAGAGTTGATTCAACCCCAGTAACGCAGTCGCGCAGTCAGAACTGCCGCCACCGAGGCCGCCACCGGCTGGCAGCTGTTTATTGAGGTGCAGTCGGGCTCCGGTGCGGGCTCCTGTGTGTGTCTGAAGTGCCCGGGCAGCACGCACCACCAGATTATCGTCAGAGGCCAGTTCAGAGTCTGAGCAGGACAGTTCAATGTCGGGCTGCGCCAGGGGTTCCAGAGTCAGGGTGTCGCCAAAATCAAGCAGTTGAAACAGTGTTTGCAGGCGGTGATAGCCGTCTGGCCGACGCCCGACTATGTGCAGCATCAGGTTTATTTTGGCGGGCGCAGGCAGGGTCAGCACCGGTTTGAGCTCCTGAGCAGGGGGGGTGAGTGGGGTTGCGGGCGCCAGTTTACCGCATTGTCGCCGGGCTGACTGCCCCGAAATGGGTTTTGGCACAGTGGCGGCGCGGGTGTATCCGGATTGGGCTTGTGCATATGGGTGAGTTTACACCCATCTTACGTCTGATGGTGGGTAATAGCTGACCCAGTATCAGCCTGATGCTGCGTTGAAAGCCCCGGTTTGCCTGCTTTCGGTGCATTGGCCCGCGCTTTGCAATCGTCTTGGTGCACAGAGCCGGTGGCCGGTGAAATGCCGGTTGACTGATCGCTCGAATAAGAACGAAAACGCACTACACTGGTACCCGCCAGATGTTAACCCTAACGTTTACGTGTTAACCACAACGACAACAACAAACTGGAGTTTCAATGATGTCCAAACGTATGTTTGCCCTTGCGGCACTGTCTGCCTCTGTCATGACCGCCGGCGTTGCGATCGCCGAAGACCGTTCAGACTGGCCCTCCAACTTTACCATCGGCACTGCCAGCCAGGGCGGAACCTTCTTTGCCTACGGCACCGGCTGGGCCAACTTCGTTGCAGAAAACCTGGGTGTAAGTGGTGGTTCTGAAATTACCGGCGGCCCAATGCAGAATATGGCGCTGGTTCATACCGGTGAAGTGGCTTTTGGTCTGACCACCATGGGCCCGGCTCGTGAATCGATGGACGGGAATAGCCCGCTCGCTCCCGGTTTGATGATGGACAACGTTTGTGCTGTCTTCCCGATGTATGAGACTCCGTTCTCGGTAACCGCCCTGTCTGATTCCGGCATTGAAAGCATCAGCGACATTCCGGCGGGTGCCCGCATTGGTTTTGGTCCGGCCGGTTCTACGTCGGATACCTACTTCCCGGACATGCTGGAAACCCTGGGTGTCGATTTCGAACGTCGTAACGGTGGCTGGAGCGATCTGGGTACCCAGTTGCAGGATGGTCTGCTTGACGTTATCGCCTTTGCTGCTGGTATTCCGATTCCTGCTGTAAGCCAGCTGGAAGTTCAGACTGATGTAAACATCATCGAATTTACCGAAGATGAAATGAACACCATCATCTCTGAATACCCGGTTTCCGAGTTCACCATTCCGGCCAGCACCTACACAACGCTGACTGAAGGTGCCCGCGCCGTATCCATGTGGAACTTTGCCATCGCAGATTGCACCTTGCCAGAGAGCTTTGTGTATGAAGCGACCAAGCTGACCATGGAAAACAACGATCAGATGGTGTCTATCCACAACTCGGCCAGAACCTCTATTCCAGAGAACTACGATAAAAACACCTTTATCCCCTGGCATCCGGGTGCAGCACGCTGGTTTAACGAAAATGGCTATACCATTGACGCGAGCCTGATCAAGTAATCATTCGGGTTTTATAAAAGCCTTTGTTCCAGAAATAGGGTGGCCTTTGGGCCACCCGTTTGCCTGTATGGGTATGGGTCAGACTTATGACAACTGAAAAAAACACCCCGGAGTCGACGGAAGTCGAGTCCATTGAAGATGTGGTCGTAGCAGAGGGGGTCGACGAGGAAATGATCGAGCCCAATCGGCGGGAATTTACCGGGCCGATGCTGTGGCTGATCATGGCTTTGTCGATACTCTATTCAGCCTTTCACCTCTACACACTGAACATTGCACCGCTGGAAACCTGGGCGTTTCGAATTCTTCACGTCTGCGGTGCCTCCATTCTTGGTTTTATCCTGTTTTCCGGTGCTCGCTTTGTCGAAAGCGAGAAAGGTGAGCAGGGCGCATCATGGACTACCTGGGCGGGCGTAGCCTTGCTGGTGCCTGCTTTCTATATACTGGTGCAAACGGCCCTCATGCAAAATATCCTGGCTGGTGGCACCTTGCGCTTGCCGGTTGAGATGGAAACCTGGCGATTTGGCTGGCCATTGCTGGCCGTGACCGGGCTGGGCATTGTGCTGAGCTGGTTGCATCGTCGAGACCGAAGTGTGTTCTCTGTGCCGGATCTGGTATTGGTGGTATGCGCCATGTCGGTGGCCAGCTATCTGGTGATCGTCTTCAATACCCCCATTCGTATGAGTACAGGTACGTCTTTCGCACCGGTTGGAATTTCGTTTGCCGCTGTTGCCGGCACAGCGCTGATTTTCGAGCTGACGCGTCGCGTCGCAGGCTATGCGCTGGTGGTTATTTCCCTGGTGTTCCTGGGCTATGTATTCTTTGGTCCTTACCTGCCGGGCTTTCTCGGCTACCCTGGTCTGAGCGTGCAGCGCTTCTTCAGCCAGGTATACACCGATGCCGGTGTCCTGGGGCCGACCACGGCTGTGTCATCGACCTACATTATTTTGTTCATTATTTTTGCCGCCTTCCTGCAAGCGTCCAAAGTGGGTGACTACTTTGTGAACTTCGCCTTTGCGATGGCCGGACGCGCCCGTGGCGGCCCCGCCAAAGTGGCCATCTTTGCCTCCGGTTTGATGGGGATGATCAACGGCACCAGTGCCGGTAACGTGGTGTCCACTGGCTCACTGACCATTCCGCTGATGAAGAAAGTCGGCTACAACAAGACCTCAGCCGGTGCGGTTGAAGCGGCGGCGTCTACCGGTGGCCAGATCATGCCACCGATCATGGGTGCCGGTGCCTTTATCATGGCTGAAATTACCGGTATTCCCTACACGGAAATCGCGATCGCTGCCATCATTCCGGCCATTCTGTACTTTGCCTCGGTCTATTTCATGGTCGACCTGGAAGCGGCCAGAACGGGCATGCGCGGCATGCGCGATGACGAACTGCCTTCGCTGCGGCGCATGGTGCGCCAGGTGTATCTGTTTATCCCCATCATTATCCTGATCGGTGCTCTGTTTATGGGGTATTCGGTGATTCGCGCCGGTACGCTGGCGACGGTATCTGCGGCGGTAGTCAGTTGGATATCGCCCAACAAGATGGGGATAAAATCGATTCTGAAGGCGCTTGAAATTGCCGCTTACATGTCGATTCAGATTATTGTCGTCTGTGCCTGTGCCGGTATTATTGTCGCCGTTATTTCGCTGACGGGTGTGGGCGCGCGCTTCAGTTCGCTGTTGCTGGGTGTGGCTGAAGCAAGCCAGTTGCTGGCTCTGTTCTTCGCCATGTGCATTTCCATTTTGCTGGGCATGGGTATGCCGACAACTGCGGCCTATGCCGTTGCAGCATCGGTGGTTGCACCGGGCCTGGTGCAAATGGGTATCCCGGCACTGACAGCGCACTTCTTTGTGTTCTACTTCGCAGTTGTGTCTGCCATAACGCCACCGGTAGCGCTGGCCTCCTATGCGGCGGCGGCTATTTCCGGGGCCAAGGCCATGGAGACGTCCGTTGCATCGTTTAAAATGGGTTTGGCTGCGTTCATCGTGCCCTTTATGTTCTTCTACAACAGTGCCCTGTTAATGGACGCCGAGCCTTTGGCCATTATTCGTGCGCTGGTGACGGCGGTTGTGGGTGTTTACTTGCTGTCGTCAGGTGTACAGGCCTGGTTCTTGCGGTACGCTGCGCCCTGGTACCTGCGCATTCTGTTGATCATCGCGGCGTTTTTGATGATCGAAGGCGGTATCTATACTGACCTGGCAGGTGTTGCTGCCGGTGCCATCGCTTTCTTTGTGCAGAAGGTGATCAACGGGCGCCTGGTTCAGGCTCAGCCCTGATACCGCAATGCCAGTGAAGGCAGGCTGATTCAGCCGCGCCGCAGGTGATATCAACCCGCAAGTCGACGCCGGCTTGCGGGTTGTTTTGTTTAGGGTGTCGGCGGTTGGGCCGGTGATTCGACGGCCGGTTCAATCCGGTCACTGTCGAGCAGCAATTCGGGTAGAATTGGCTGAGTATTGAAAGCCTTTGCTGATACCACCAAGAACTGTAATGGGAACCGAGCATGAAATACCGTACCTGGGGTCTGTTGTTGTTTGTGCTGACCTGTCTGGTGTCCTGGGTGCTGGGCTCCTGGGTGGGGTATCGGCAGGTAGAGCGGGAAAGTCTGGATGAATCTTTCCGTTACTCTCAGCTGGTCGCCAACGAACTGAACCGCTACCGACCCATCCCGGAACTGATGGCGCAGCATCCGGTGATGCTCGATGTCTTGCGCGACCCGGGCAATCCGGACCTGGTGCTGGCTGCCAATGAAGAAATGAAGCGCATGGCGACCATTGTCGCCAGTTCCGACGTCTATCTGATGAACACGAATGGGCTGACGATTGCCGCCAATAATTATGAGTTGCCGACCAGTTTTATCGGGCGCAATTTTGCGTTTCGTCCCTACTTTTTTGAAGCCATGGAGCGCAATGGCGATGCGTTGTATTACGCTCTCGGCATTACCACCAATGAACGCGGCCTGTACTTTTCGCACACAGTAACCTCGGATCAGGAACCCAATCGGCCTCTGGGTGTGATCGCAGTGAAAATTCAGGTCAACGAGCTGGAATCGCAGTGGCGCCGGCCAGAATCCTTTTCGGTAGCAGAGATGGTCGTGCTGGATCTGGACGGCGTCAGCTTTCTGGCCAGCCGCCCGAATTGGCTCTATCGTGCGTTCGAACCCATTTCTGACCAGCGCCTGGCTGAGATTCGGGCGCAACGCCGGTATTTCGATGAACCTCTGACGCCCATTCCCAAGGCAGAACGCGGCCGCCCCTGGGGTGTGGGAGAACAGTCGGTTCGGGTGGCCATCAATACCGGAGACAATCAGCAGGAATACCTCAGCGTCGATACTCCCTTACCGCAACTGGACTGGACCCTCAGGGTGCTGATTGGTACCGATCAGGTACTCTGGACTCAGGTGCAGTTTTTGATCGCCGGTACCCTGGTTTACCTTGGCTGCTTTCTGACCTGGCTTTACCTGCGTGAGCGATACCGGCGCGAAGCCGAACTCGCCGAGCGCGGCGTACAACTTGAGCACCGGGTGGCTGAGCGCACGGCGGATCTCGAAGCCTCGAACCAGCAGCTCAAGGCTGAAATCCACGAACGGGAGAGGGCCGAGAAAGAACTTAAGGAAACCCAGCAGGAGCTGATTCAAGCCGCCAAGCTGGCAGTGCTGGGTCAGATGTCTGCCGGGCTTAATCACGAAATGAACCAGCCGTTAACCGCTATTCAGGCCTATGCGCGCAACAGCCAGCGTTTTCTGGAGCGGGGAGATTCGGAAACCGTGCAGTCCAACCTGGGTGAAATTGTTGGATTATGCGACAAAATGGCTGAACTGACCCGCCAGTTCAAAGTGTTCGCGCGCAAGTCTGAAGGCCCGCCTTCAACCGTCGATTTGCGCTTGCCCATCGACGCTGCACTGAAAATCATTCAGGCTCAGGACCACAGTGAGAGTGTTCAGATCGACTGGCAACGGCCAGACTTTCCGGCTTACGTGCATGGCGACCTGATTCGCATCGAACAGGTGCTGGTGAATCTGGTGGCCAATGCGTTGCACGCTGTCGAGTCGAGCGAGTCACCGACGGTAACGGTACAACTGGTTGCAAAGCCTATGCACTGGGTGTGTCGGGTGCTGGATAATGGTCCGGGTTTACCGGCCAATACCGAACAGTTATTCGAACCTTTCTTTACCACCAAATCCCTGAAGCAGGGGTTGGGTTTGGGGTTGTCCATATCGCGTCAGATTGTTGATGCGCTGGGCGGGCAATTGACCGGACGCAACCGGACTGAAGCCCGGGGGGCTGAGTTTATTGTAGAGCTGAATCGAAGAGAGACGTCGGAATGACTGCCATTGATGTAATGTTTATTGACGATGAATCGGCGCTACGGCAGGTCATGTTGCAGACGCTGGCGCTGGAAGACCTAACGGCTCGGGGCTACCCGGACGGAGCCTCGGCCCTGGCCGAGCTCAAACCGGATTTTCAGGGTGTGGTGCTGTGCGATTATCACATGCCCGGGCTCGATGGTCTGGGCGTGCTGAACCAGGTGCGGGTTATTGATGAATCTATTCCGGTCATCATGCTGACCGGCCAGGGCGACATCAGCACGGCGGTCACAGCGATGCAGCAGGGTGCCTATGACTTCATCGAGAAACCGTTCAATCACGATGAATTGATTGAACTGCTCAAGCGCGCGATTGAAAAGCGGCAACTGGCGCTTGAGAACCGTATGCTGAAGGCGCAGTTGCGGCAATTTGTACGCCCGGGCCCGCGTTTGTTGGGGGGCGAGTCGGCCAGTATGAAGCGGGTGATGTCGATGCTCGATAGTCTGGCCGAAACCTCGGCCGATATGCTGTTGCATGGCGAGACCGGTGCCGGCAAGGATGCTATCGCCCGCTACATTCATGAGACCAGCCCACGCAGCCAGCACAACTTTGTTGCCATCAATTGCGGTGCCGTGCCTGAAAACCTGATTGAAAGTGAGCTCTTTGGCCACGAAGCCGGAGCCTTCACCGGTGCTGACAAAAAGCGTATTGGCAAATTCGAACATGCCCACAAAGGCACCATTTTTCTGGATGAACTGGAAAGCATGCCGTTGCCACTGCAGGTAAAGCTGCTTCGGGTTCTGGAAGAGCGCAAGGTGGAGCGACTGGGCAGCAACACCAGCATTGATGTCGACGTGCGCATCATCGCGGCGACCAAAACCGATCTGAAAAAACTGAGCCAACAGGGTGATTTTCGGGAGGATCTCTATTACCGGCTGAACGTTATACAAATCGATATTCCCCCGCTGCGCGAACGCAAGGAAGACATTCCCATGCTGTTCCATCACTTTGCGCTGATCGCAGCCGCCCGCTATGACCGGGAAAGCATTCCGCTCAATACCCAGCAAGTTGGCCAGCTGCTGCGGCACAGCTGGCCCGGCAATGTCCGTGAATTGCGCAACCGGGCCGAACGCTATGTGTTGATGGGCCCAAGCGCTCTGGAAGATTCTGAAAGCTCCTATTCAACCGAGGTGGCGGGCCGACAAACCCTGGCCGAACTGGTTGATGCCTTCGAGCGCTCAGTGCTCGAGAATGCGTTGCAGGCATGCCAGGGCAGTATAAAAGACACCATGGTCCACCTAGGGCTGGCGCGCAAAACGCTCTACGACAAGATGAAAAAGCACGGCCTCGACAAGGCTCGTTTCAAAGATGACGGAGGCACTGACTAAGCTTAAACCTCAAGTTCCGGAGTTCGGGTTGCTTGAGTGGCGATGGCCCGCATCGGATGCCGGGTGTGCCCCTGTGGGGTCGGCGTGGATCCATCCATGGAGCCTAGGCCGCAGCATCCCTGCTGCGGACTACCCCTCAGGGGCACACTCGGCACCCGCTGCTAGTCTCCAAGGCGAACTCCTAAACTTGAGGTTTAAGGTTCACCGTCAATTTATTATTGGCTCGAGTTGGGGCTGCCATCCGACGCGGGTTTATGGCTATTCAGTCTCACCAAACTCCGAAGCCAGCCTTACTTGCTGGTGTGGGTGTAGGTTCCGTCCCAGTCTGGTGGCACGCCTTCAGCTTCCAGGTCGGTTAGCCGATTCAGGTAGACCTGATACAACGCAGGGATCTGGCTCTGGTTGATCAGTTCGTTTAGTTTCTCGCGAGTGAGCGCCCAGTTTCGGTTCAGGTAGGTTTGGTAGGTGTCTGCCCAGAGGGTCAGTTCCTGATGCCACTCATCTGAGAGCGCTTCTCGAGGCGCGATTGGCTCATAGACTGATACCGGCTCCAGCTTGCCCTTGACCCGAATGCGGTCGATGGGGCGGAAAGCCCAGTCGTCAATGGCGGCGTAAGTTTCCGGGCCGACCAGGATTTTTACGCCGTAGAACTTGGTCAGCCCTTCCAGCCGCGCACCCAGGTTAACCGCGTCGCCGAGCACGGTATAGGCACGGCGGAAATGGGAGCCCATGTCACCGACGTTCATGGGGCCGGTGTTCAGACCGATGCCGACGTCGATGGTGGGGTAGCCCAACCGGTTCAGTTCGGGGTTCAGTGTTTTCAGGGTATTAATCATATCGACCGCGGCTTCGAGTGCATGGCGGGCGTGGTCCGGGTCTTTCAGCGGGGCGCCCCAGAACGCCATGACCATGTCCCCGACGTATTTGTCGATGGTGCCCTGGTGGTTGAAGATCGATTCGGTAATGGGGGTGAAGTACCGGTTCAGCAGATCCTTCAGTTCGGTTGCATCCAGCGATTCCGAGATGGTAGTGAAAGACCGAATATCGGAAAACAGCACCGTCATGTCCCGGGTTTCACCGGCAAAGCCGAATTCGTTCGGGTGGGCGAGCATGTGGTCGATATGGGCCTGGGGCACATACTGGCCAAATACCGAACTGATATGCTGTTTGGTACGTCGCTCACCCAGAAAACCCTGCAGCAAATGCAGGGCGCTGAGGCCGATGGTCAGCAGCAGGCTGCTGGCCAGTGGCAGCGCCACTTTTTGCTGTAGCCAGAAATAGAAGTTCAGTCCGACCAGTAAGGCCAGCAGGATCAGTGTGGCCGATACCAGGCCGAGTGGTCCGATACGACTGGAAATGACCGAATAGATGACACCCAGTATCAGCAGGATTAGCGCCGTCAGGGTATGGGCGATATCCGGTGTATAGGGGAAGTCTCCTGCGAGCAGGGCGTTGAGCAGGGTGGCATGAATTTCGACACCGGGGAACTGCGTGCCAACCGGTGTTGTGCGCAAGTCGGCCAGCCCAACCGAGGAAGTCCCGACCAGAACCAGGGCATTGTCCAGAACCCCCGGTGCAATGCGTTGGTTCAGCACATCGGTTGCCGACAGGTAAGGGAACTGACCCTGCTCGCCGAGGTAGGGAATCAGCACCCGGCCGGCCACATCGGTGCGGATGCGCTGGTCGGCAAATTGCAGCCAGTTGATCACATCGAGCTGGTCGTTGTAACGGGCAAGCGACAAGTCGATACCCTCAATAAAGTAATATGCCAGACCCGTAGCCAGTGAGAGTGACGGGTAGAGCGCGCCTTCATACTGGGTGATCAGTGGCGCGCTGCGCAGCACACCATCGCCGTCGATGGCCGGGACGATAAAGCCAGCTCCGACCGCAGCATCCTGCAGCACTGGCAGTGCGCCCGTATAGCCCTTGGCTTGCACTGCCAGCAGGCGCTCGGCCTGTTCCGGGCTGAGCGAGTAGACCGGCGCGGGCAATTGCCCGGTGCGGGTTGTCGCCTGTTCATGGAACAGAAATGGCATGACGACATCGACGCTGGCAAAGGTGTCCGCCAGTTGCTGGTCGTATTCTGTCAGTTCGACAAAGGGTGCCAATGCGTCTGCCATGGCCTCATCACCTTCCTGTCGGGCTTGCAGCTGCAACCGCCGGGTCGGGTTTTCCTGAGGTTCCGACATCAGAATGTCGTAGGCAATAACGACAGCGCCGGCGTCCGTCAGGTTGCGGGTAAGGGTGGCCAGTTTGTCTCTGGACCAGGGCCAGCGGCCTTCGGCGTAGAGGCTGTCTTCATCGATATCGACGATAACAATGTTGGCATCGCTGCGGGCAAAATGTTCATGGCTGTTGAGCAGGTTGAAGCGCCAGTCGTACAAGAGGTAGTCGAGCCGTTTTATCAGCGAGGTCTGATCGTACCGACCTTGCAGCAGCTGATATCCGGCCAGTGACAGCGTTATCAGAATGCCCAGCAGCAGCGCGCCCCAGCGCAACCCCCGGGGAGTAAAAGTCGGTAACGTCGGCCATGCCATAACGCGGTACTACCTTGAGTGGCTTGTCGTTGTTAGTCATCAGGATATGGTAAAGTATCGCCTGTGTCCCGCATGCTGGCCAGATTGGCCGGTTAACAATAGCTGCCTGGGAGGGTACTTTTTTTGACGATTAACTGGCGCCGGTTAGTGTCGCCCACCGTGTTCCGTGCCTTGTTCTGGGTACTGTTCGTGACCATCATTGTCTTGTCGCTTGCGCCTTTGGGGCACCCCGAGTTCTCCCCCAACGACAAGGTGAACCACTTGCTTGGCTGGGGCGCACTGGGCATTTTGGCATGCCTTGGCTGGTCAGCCCGTTGGCGGCTGATAATGGCACTCTGGTGCGCCAGCTTTGCGCTTGAGGGCGCTCAGGGGCTAACCGGCTACCGGATGTTCAGCCTGGCCGACGCCGTCGCCAATGGCGCGGGGTTGTTGATCGGCCTGGCGCTTGTCTCCCTGTGGGACCGCTTGACGCTTCGCATTAACCCGACTCACTGAGGAATCACAATGGCCAAACCCAATCGAAACGTAGCCCTGGTGGCGCACGATAACAAGAAGAAAGAACTGGTCGCCTGGGCGCAGGAGAACCAGTCGCTGTTTGAATCGCTCGGTATTTTTGCCACTGGTACGACGGGGAAGCTGATTGAGCAGGGGTTGAACCGGCCAGTGCAAAAACTACTCAGTGGCCCTCTGGGTGGCGACCAGCAAATTGGCGCCAAAATTGCCGAAGGCGATATCGATCTGCTGATCTTTTTCTGGGATCCGCTCGAACCACAACCGCATGACCCGGATATCAAAGCGCTGCTGCGCATCGCCGCCCTGTATAATATTCCGGTTGCCTGTAACCGGGCGAGTGCCGATTTCATGATTCAGTCACCGCTATTGCACAGCGACTACACGCCGGCGAAGCCTGATTTTTCCATTTATACCCAGCGCATTACACCGGCTGATCTGTAACAGCTTGCCTTGCATCGGTGATTGATCCGGAGATCTTTGTTGAAACAAAAAAGTACGCACTCCTTGCTGGAAGATTTGTTCGCGCTGACCGTCGGTGCGGCCTTCGTATCTTTTGGTTTGTTGATGTTTCAGTATCATGGTCTCCTCACCGGTGGAACGGCGGGGCTGGCACTGGTGCTTGCCAGAGTGACCGGGGTTGAGTTTGGTCTGTTGTTTTTTGCGATCAACCTGCCCTTTTACTGGCTGGCCATTCGGGGGTTGGGCTGGCGATTTGCCGTTAATACGTTTATTTCAGTGGCCTGCGTTTCGGTGATGGTTGAAGGTTTGCCCTATGTCATCGGTCTGCAAAACCTGAATCCGGTGTTTGCAGCTCTGATGGGGGGCTTTCTGATCGGTACCGGTATGCTGATTCTGTTTCGTCATGTTGCCAGCCTCGGTGGCGTGGGTATTCTGGCGTATTACTTACAGCAGCGGTTTGGCATAAATGCGGGCAGAGTACAGATGACGGTCGATGTCTGCATTGTGGGCATCGGGTTTTTTCTGGTGTCATTGCCAATGCTGGCGTTGTCTGTCGTTGGCGCTCTGGCGCTGAACATGGTGATTGCACTGAATCACAAACCGGGTCGTTACCAGATTACCTGACACCCGTTTTCATTTATTGTGTGGGTTGTCTTACGGGTAACTTACAAAGAACAGGATCTGATCTATGGCCACAATTCGTGAGGTTTCCAAGCGAGCCGGTGTTTCAGTCGCTACCGTAAGCCGGGTGGTTAATGGCAATCAGAAGGTTGTAGAAGCGACTCGCCAGAAGGTGCTCGAGGCCATGTCGGAACTGGGTTACGAACCCAATTCCTTTGCCCGCAGTCTGGCGACCAACAAGTCGGAAACCATCGGTATGGTGGTGGGTGAACTGGCCGGCCCGTTCTTCGGTGAAATGATGCAGTTTGCCGAGCGGGTTATTCGCGATGAAGGCAAACACCTGATCATCACCAGCGGCCATGCGTCTCTGGCAGAAGAGCGGGACGCCATTGAGTTTTTGCTCAAACGCCGTTGCGATGCACTGATTTTACACCTCGATCTGATGTCCGACGCCGAGATACTCAAACGGGTTGATGCGGAACAAACGCCCATTATCCTGGTTAACCGGCTGGTACCGGAACTAATTGATCAGTGCATCTACCTTGATAATGAAGCCGGTGGTTATCTGGCAACGCAGCATCTAATTGAACGTGGTCACCGCCGCATCGCCTGTATTACCGGGCCGCTCTACAAATCTGACGCCCGTGACCGCCTGACCGGGTATCGCAACGCCCTCAAGATGGCCGACATCCCCTACGACGATCAGCTGGTGGTGGAAGGCGATTATCTGGAGCAGGGCGGGGAGGCTGCTCTGGAACGCTTGTTCCGTCGAGATACCCACTTTACCGGCCTGGTCGCCGGCAACGACCTGATGGCCATCGGGGTGATCAAGGCGTTGCGCCGTAACGGTCTCAGCGTGCCCGATGACTGCAGCGTCGTGGGGTACGACGATGTCGTTATGGCGGGCTATATTGAACCGGGGCTGACCACAGTTAGGGTTCCGATTGAGCAGTTCGGTGCAGAGGCAGGCCGTTTGGCGCTGAATCTTGGGGAAGGGCACAGCTTTGCCGTTCAGCACCTGTTTCAGCCGACGCTGGTTGAAAGGGCTTCAACCCGGGTTTACAACCCTGCGAAGCAGAAGTCCGGGTAACGGGCTGTTTTTTTGTTACCACTTGTAACCGGTTACACCTTTCTCTGCTAAGCCGCCTTGCCCCAAGGCGTATTGGCCTCTCAACATAGCTCGAAACAGTGTTAATAGTGCTACAGGCAGTTGACACCAAAGTCTTCTCTCTTTATCGTTATGTAACCGGTTACATGACAATGCTTTCCGAAGCAGTCGCATCGGCCGCTGTGCTGTCACAGGGCGCAGTCGCATTACCAAACCACAAAAACAAGAAGTTGTCTGGAGAGAATACTATGAAGCATATACAAGGACTGGGCCTGGCACTGGCCTCACTGACGCTGACTGGCGGCGCCATGGCGGCCGATCTGAGACTGGATGGATTCCCCGACTACGACAGCCAGCTAGAGGCGATTCTGGGCGGGTTCCCGGAGCACAATGTCGACATGCTGATGAACGAGCACGGCGGTCACCACGATAAACTCAAGACCAACCTGGCGACCGGCAGTGGCGCAGGTGACGTGGTACTGATCGACCGGAACTTTGTCGGTTCTTTCGTGAACCAGGGCGGCTTCGTCGACCTGACTGACGAATTCGCCCCCTACAGCGATAACTTTGCCCCCTATGCCGTTACCCAGGGGCAGGGTAGTGATGGCAATCAATATGCCGTGCCCGTCGATCTGGGCCCGGGTGTTGTCTATTACCGCCGCGACTACATGGAAGACATGGGCTATGACCTCGACGAGGTAATGACCGACTGGGATTCCTACCTCGATTACGGTCGCGCATTGAAAGAGGACGGCATTCTGCTGATCGGCAACGCCAATGCCGTCGCGACCGCTTACTGGAACTTTAACGTTGAACCCGGCAATGGCCTCTACTTCGACTCAGAGGGTGAGCCGCTGGTCACTTCCGACCGCTTCAAACGCGCCTTTGAACTGGCCAAGACCGTGCGTGATGAAGGCATGGATGGAAACATTTCAGAGTGGACCGAAGAGTGGTATGCCGGTTTCCGCGAAGGCCGTTTTGCGACCCAGATGTCGGGTGCCTGGTTGCTGGGTCACCTGCAAAACTGGATGGCACCGGAAACCTCTGGCAACTGGGGTGTTAGCAACCTGCCTGACAACACTTACGGTACCTGGGGCGGTTCCTTCCTGGCCATTCCGCGTCAGTCAGAGCAGCCCGAGGCAGCCTGGGACCTGATCGAATACATGATCAGCGAAGACATTCAGCTGGCTGGTTTCCAGAACATTGCGGCCTTCCCGGCGCACACCGCCACTTACGATAACCCCATGTTCAACGAGCCTATCGATTTCCTGCGCGGCCAGAGAGCTCGTGTTCTGTTTGCCGATATCGCTGAAAACGTTACGCCGGTTGAACCGCACGAAGGCGACCAGATTGCCGAGTCACTGATCGGCACCGCACTGGAACAAGTGCTGAACGATGGCATGGACATCGATACGGCACTGGCCAATGCCGAACGTCAGATCAAGCGTCGCGTACGCTAATTTGACAGGTTAACGCCAGGGCGGCATCACCATTGATGCCGCCTTTTTATTTCCAACTCATTCAACTTCCCGGACTGCGGCCATGACGACCACCGAGATGACTGATCCGACGACCGCGCAGGAAAATGCCCAGCGCGATAAGTCGGACCGTCAGCGTACCTTCTGGCATAAAACCACCCCTTACTGGTTTATGTCTCCCTACATCATTATTTTCGGCACCTTCGGCATCTTCCCGGTGCTGTTTATGATCTATCTGTCGTTTCATACCTGGAATCCCGTCGCCGGACTGGGCACCATGGAATACGTCGGCCTGGAAAATTATGTACTCAGCCTGACCGACCCGACCCTGTGGCAGACCTTGTGGAATACGTTCCTGATGGCATTGTATTCCGGCGTCCCCCAACACCTGGTCGCCTTGCCATTGGCTTACTTGCTGGTGCAACTGGGCAAACGCGCACGTCACTGGCTGACCACGGCCTATTTTTTACCCTACGTGACCTCGACCATCGCCATTTCGATGATCTTTTTCGTCATGTTTTCCAAAGAAAGCGGCATTATTAACCAGGCATTGATGGGTCTGGCCAATGGTAGCCTCACGGGCTGGGCCTTTGGCTGGCTGAATGATGTGATGCCGCTGGGCTGGGTTCAGGAAAACAGCCTGATCCGTTACTCCGTTTCCTTTGTGGTGTTCTGGAAGTATGTGGGTTTCAACATTGTTATCTACACCGCCGGCCTGGCCACCATTTCCGATGAACTCTATGAAGCCGCCATTATCGACGGTGCCAACAGCTGGCAACGCTTTACCCGCATTGCACTGCCCCTGTTGCGCCCATTCATCTTTTTTGCAGTCACGCTCACTATCATTGGCAACATGAATCTGTTCGACGAACCCTATGTACTGACGCGCGGCTTGCAACAGGCGTCCACCAACGGCATGACCATTTCCAACTACCTCTACCGGGTTGCCTGGGAATGGCTCGATATGGGCAGTGCCGCTGCCATCTCCTGGATTCTGTTCATGGTCATTGGCCTGTTTACCGGGCTGTATTTCTGGTTCTTTGGCCGTCGTGGTCTGGGGGGAGAATAATGAAAACACTGACGCCCGTACAAAAAGAAAACCTGGATGGCATGGTTAAGATGCTGGGAAAGGCGCTGCTGTGGACCGCTCTGCTAACCGCTGTGGTCTTTACGGTTTTTCCTTTCCTGTGGTCATTGCTGATGGCCACGCACGACCGCACCACCATGTTCAGTTCAGGTTTGAATCTGGCACTGGGGGATCAACTGGTCGCCAACTATCACCGCCTGCTGGATATCATGGATTTCTGGGTGGGGATGTTTAACAGTTTTTCCGTGGCGCTGCTGGGCACCGTAACCTCATTGTTGTTCTGCAGCATGTGTGGCTATGCACTGGCCGTGTTTGAATTTCGCGGTCGTAAAGTGCTGTTCGGCATGATGATCTGCTCAATGATGTTGCCGCCCATTCTGACACTGATTCCCTATTACATGGTGATCAACGCCATTGGTCTGAGCAACACCCACCTGGCTGTCTGGTTGCCGTTCAGTATTAACCCTTTTGGTATCTTTCTGATTCGACAGTACGTGGTTGCCTCGGTCCCCAAAGATTTGCTCGAAGCTGCCAAGCTCGATGGTGCCAGTGCCTTCCGCACCTACTGGAGTGTGGTTTTGCCCCTGTTGCGGCCGGGTCTGGCAACGCTGGCGATCGTGCAATTCGTGTTTCTGTGGAACAACTTCCTGCAACCTCTGGTGGTGCTGACCAGCAGCGACAAGATGGTGATCACCCAGATGCTGCGCAGTGTCCAGGGGGTTCCGAATACGCCCTGGGGCGCGCTGATGCTGGGTACCTTTATTTCGATTCTGCCCCTGGTGTTGATCTACATGGCGGCCAGCAAGCAAATGATCAGCGGCCTTACCAGCGGTGCCGTAAAAAATTGATGAAGTTTGCGGGGGCGGAGTTTGCCCCCGGTATTTAGGAGAATGGTATGAGTTTTAAATTACCCGAAGCGTCACCCTTGAAGCGTTCCGATTTTCTGTTTGGTGTTGCTACCGCGTCCTTTCAGGTAGAAGGGGCGACGACTGAAGATGGGCGGGGCGAAAGCATCTGGGACCGGTTTTGTGATACCCCCGGGCGCGTTTTGGGCGGCGACAATGGCATGCCTGCCTGCGATCACTACCACCGCTGGGCCGATGACCTGGACATGATCAAGTCACTGGGGTTCGATGCTTATCGCTTCTCCATTGCCTGGCCGCGAATCGAACCGGAATCCGGCGTCTGGAACGACAAGGGGTTTGATTTCTATGACCGACTGGTCGATGGCATGCTTGAGCGCGGTATCAAACCCTATGCAACGCTGTACCACTGGGATTTGCCACAGTATCTGGGCGAGCGTGGCGGCTGGGTCAACCGCGATACCGCCTATCGTTTTGCCGATTACGCTGATCGGGTTACCCGGGTGCTTGGCGACCGGGTGAACAGCTACGCCACTCTGAACGAACCCTGGTGCTCGGCCTTTTTGAGTTACCGACTGGGCATTCATGCCCCCGGTCTGAAAGACGATCGAATGGGGTTTCAGGCGGCACACCACCTGCTACTGGCGCACGGTCTGGCAATGCCGCGCATGCGAGACAACGCCCCACAGGCTGAGCATGGCATTGTATTGAACTTCACCCCAGCCTACCCGGAAACCGATTCGCAAGCCGATCGGGCCGCTGCCGCTTACAGTGATGAAGAAAACAGCCACTTCTATCTGGAGCCGTTACTGACCGGTCATTACCCCAGCGCGGTTGCCGAGCGGCACCCTGAATGGATGCCAACGGTCTACCCAGGCGATATGGACACCATTGCTGCGGACATCGATTTTCTGGGCATCAATTTCTACACCCGCGCCGTGATCACCGCCAGTGGGGAAAATGATTACGATGGCGTACCGCAGCAAGCCGCAAAAACCGACATTGGCTGGGAAATCTATCCGCAAGCCCTGACTGACCTGTTAACCGGGTTCAAGGCGCGTTATGACAACCTGCCGCCGGTCTATATCACCGAGAACGGGGCGGCCGACAATACGCCGGTAACCAATGGCGAAGTGAACGACCAGTTGCGCCTGGGTTACTACGATGCGCATTTGAATGCCGTTGACCGGGCCATTCAGGCCGGCGTGGATGTGCAGGGCTATTTTGCCTGGAGCCTGATGGATAACTTCGAATGGGCAGAAGGCTACAGCCAGCGCTTTGGTATCGTGCATGTAAATTATGACACCCAGGTGAGAACACCCAAGGCCAGTGCGCTGGCGTTCAAGGCGTTTCTGGCTGCCCGCTGAAGACGATACCCGCCCGGACACTTGTCCGGGTTTTTGTGATTTTTCGTTTGCCCATCTATTATTGACGCTGGGGTTCCGGATCAGGGAGGAGTAGGGGCGCAGGCGTTGAATCCGCACCATCTGAGTGAGTACATGATCTTGACGGGTCTTTTGTCTGAATCGGGGCACGCATACATAATGATCTTTAGAGTAGCCAGCTGGTTTCAACGTCTGGTGATGATGTGTTTGCTCGGTACCCTGGCCTCGGTTCAGGCCGAGCAAACCCAGCCAGACGCGACAACGACGGGAACATCAGAGCACAGCTGCACACGGCTGACCGCGACGGGCAACCCCGAATACCCTCCTTATCTGTGGCAGGAACCCGGCTCCCGGCGCGGACTGATTGGCGCCAATAAAACCATCATGCAAACCCTGAGCGAGCGCCTGGGCATCCCGATTGAAGTGATCTACACCGGCCCCTGGTCCCGTGCGCAGGAAGAAGTGCGGGTCGGGCGTATTGATCTGATCGCGGGTGCTTTTTTTACCCTGCCGCGAACGGCCTACATGGATTACATTGAACCGGCTTTTCTGACCACCCGCTCGGTTGTCTGGAAGCGGTCGCTGGTGGCCTTCGAATACAGTGAATGGGCAGATCTTAAACCCTACGAAGGCGCCACGGTCATCAACAACAGCTTCGGCCAGAGCTTCGATGAATTTGCCAGCGCCAATCTCAGAATTGATAACGTCACCAGCCTGCCCCAGGCGTTTCGCATGCTGGCACAGGGGCGGGTTGACTACGTGCTTTATGAGGAATACCCCGGCCTGGCCTATGCGGCGGAACTTGATCTCGATTTTGTCATCGAGCAAATAGAACCACCGGTCAGCTCGGAAGGGTTGTTCCTGACGATCTCCCGACGTTCACCCTGCAACACCGAGGCTTTTCGGGCCGAGCTGACACGTATCATGACCGATCTGGTTGAAGACGGCACCGCCCAGCGCGCGCTGAACGAAGGCTTGGAAACCTGGTCCCTGACCAGCCAGTAAAGTGGGTCAGGCGCCGGGGTAGTGCCAGTCGAGGCGTTTCCCCAGGGCAGAGGATTGCTCTGCCAGTTCCAGGGTATAGATCAGTGCGCAGGCATCTTCAGGGCTCACCGGCGGGGCCGTACCGTTTTGAATGGCACTGGCCAGAGTGCTGAAATAGGCTTGGTAGTGTCCCGCTGAACAGTTATCGGGTTGTCCGGTCAAGGCCCCGTCCTCAGTGGCTCGGTAGCGGTGTGCTGACTGTGGCTGTCCGGCTCCGGGGTACTCCGGGTGCCAGGGCATCTGACCGGCGCGCAAGGCTTCTTCCTGTGGGTCGAGCCCCCAGCATTGCCAGCTGCCCTGTTCAAAACGGGCGTTAAAGCGCTGCATGGGGCCGGCCTCAAACGGGGTTGAGCCCAGGGTTACCAGCAGGCCGGGGTAATAGAGCATGACTTCAAACCAGTCGTGAGTGGTACCACCCGCTCGCAGCGTCTTCAATGTCGCTTGCAGGGACTCAGGCGAACCCAGTAGATGCAGTGCCTGATCCAGCAAATGCGGTCCCAGATCCCAGAAAATACCACTCGCCGGGCCGGGTTGCTCGCGCCAGCGATTCTGAGGCGTGGGTCTGAACCGGTCGAACCGGCTGGTCAGATGCCTGAGCTTGCCCAGCTCACCGGACGCCATCATCGCCTTCAAATGCAGAAAGTCACCATCGAAGCGCCGGTTTTGATAAACCGTCAACAGACGTCCGCGCTTTTCGGCCAACCGCGTCAGTGACTCTATTTCCTCCAGGGAGGTGACCGAGGGCTTCTCCAGCAACACATCCTTACCGGCCTCAAGTGCAGCTTCGGCAAGCGGAAAATGCAAGGCGTTGGGAGCGGTGATGATGATCAGGTCGAGCTGCGGGGATGCAATCAGTTGCCCGGCATCTGCCACGACGTGAGTTTCCGGGTAGCGCTCCAGCACAGCGTCCGGTTGCCGGCTGCATACGGCGCTCAGTTCAAATTCGGGCAGGCCCTGAATAAAAGGCGCATGAAAAACCCGACCCGAGAGGCCATAGCCAATAATACCGGTTCGAATAGCAGGGTGTGCCATGGGTGAAGTACCTTTTTTATCGTTTGACCCGCATTTAACCCAGTCGGTCTGGTCCGTCACAAGTATCAAACTGTAACAGGCTGAAGCGAGTGAGTGTCGTCATAAAACAGTGCGCCAGAAAACCGCCGCTTCTGGAATAACTGGAGGAATGTGATGCCTTTAGCCAATAGATTGACTGATTGATCCGGGTGAAAAGAGTCGAAAGAGTGACGCAGTCGACACTTCAGGGCTTTGCCCGGTTCGGTTCCGGAACAGAGTGAACTGGGTCCCAGAATTTGACGAGTGAAACCGTACATTAGGCAGCCTAACGTTACTCCAAGTGGATCGACCATGAACACAGCCAAGGTTACAGACCTGCGCCAACACCTCAGCAAGGTACCGCACAAAGCCGATACAGCCAGGCTGGACGCGCTATCGCGACGGTTTGTCGCGCTGTTGCCGGCCTTGCTGGATGAGTTCTTTGTCGCGTCCGATGATTTCCTGTTCCGGCTCGCCGAGAAAACCACCGATGGCTTTGAATCCGGCGCCTACTTCGACAGCCTGCGGGCCCTTCGGCTCGAAAAGAACAGCATTCGCGAAGCCATTATCAAAGGGGTAAAAAATTACACCGATGAGGTGGCGGAAGGTCAGTTGGAAGTCGAGTCGACCGATGCAGCCCCCAAGGCAACAGAATTGTCGCTGATGGAAGACGACACGCTGGAGCGTGGCCTGGCCATCGACAGCTTCACCAACCGAATTCTCGAGCGGTCCGGTGATCAGTGGCTGGCGTTCCGGGAGCGTCTGGGTGTGCTGACCGGCCGCAAAGACCTTAAAAATGAACAAACCCCCTATAACCCCGAAGTGCTTGGACGAATTGCCATGAGTGCGCTGGAGGGGGGTAACTGGTCGCTGAAAACAACCCTCATGTTGTTCCGGTTGTTTGATCAGAAAGCCGTTTCCAAGCTGCTGGTCTTTTACCAGTCGAATAACAGCTGGTTGATTGAAGAAGGCATTCTGCCCAATCTCAAGTTGTTGAATGCGTCGTCACCAAGCCGTCCGGATGTGACCAGTGCCGATACCTTCGAGCAACTTGGCCAGATGCTGAACCAGCGCTTGTATGGCGAAAACCCGGGTGGACAAGCCCAGCCGGGCGGTGGCTATGCCGGCGCCGGTGGTGGTTACGCAGGTTCGGGCCCGGGCCGCTTTGGTGCTGGTATGCCAGGCCAGGGCGGGCCGGGGGTTATGGTCGGTGCCGATGCATTGCAGGCACTGATGGGCAATCTGACTCGGGTACAGACCCAGGCCAGTGCGGCACCGGTATCGTTGGATCTGGGTGAAATGAAACTCTGGGCCCAGGCTCAGGCGCAGCAAGTCACTGCCCAGGTTCAGGGCACCCAGGAAGCCGGTACGGTTTCGTTGGTGGCCATGCTGTTTGAATACATTCTCGATGACCAGAAACTGTCGGCGCACATGAAGCAATTGATGGCGCGCATGCAGATTCCAATCATCAAGGTGGCCTTGCTCGATAAGGAGTTTTTTACCGAATCGGAACATTCGGCCCGGTTATTGTTAAACCGGATGGCGCGTGCCGCGACCGGCTGGCAGCCAGACGAGCAGCTCGAAGACGATGTCCTGCTCGATGGCATGGAGCGCATCGTTACCCGCCTCAATCACGAATTCGAAACCGACCTGACCATGTTCGACGCGGCCCTGAGTGAGTTCGATGATCTCAAGGCCGAGTACGATGCACTGCAGGAGGCTCGCCTGACGCCCATGGTCGAAGCTGAGGAAACTCAGTTCAAGGCGCATCAGAATCAGGACCGGGCCCGGCTGTTTATGGATACCCTGCTCGAAGGCGAGACACTGCCAGAAGATGCCGAACATTTGCTCAAGCGTCACTGGTACCGGCTGATGCGGGGAATTTACAACGCGCACGGTGAAGGCAAAGCCTGGAAAACCAGTGCCCGTATTGCTCGCGAGCTGGTCTGGAGTCTACAGCCAAACATTCAGGTAACCGAGTCGGTGCGGTTTGGCAAATTGTTGCCCAACCTGAGATCCGGTTTGCTGGATGGCCTGAAAGCCCTGGGTCTGAACGAAGGCGAACGCGACCGTCTGGTATCCGCCATCGATGAGTGGCACCAGCCCCGGCACCAGCCGCTGACGGAGAGTGTCTGGGCCGACCAGGAACGTCTGGACGCCTTTGCCGAGCGCTCTGCCCGTGCCGATGAACTGGTCGAAAGGCCGCAACCACTGCCGGTCGATGAACCCGTTGTTCAACACAAGCCGGCCGACCTGACTTATTATATGGATATGGTGGCAACCTTTGAGACCGGAAGCTGGTTCGAGATCGAGAACCAGTCGGGCAAGATCGAACGGGGTTGCCTGACGGCTATCGTGGGCCTGGGCAGCAAGTATATTTTTACCGACCATCAGGGCAACAAGGTGGCAGAGCGCTCTGCGATTGGTCTGGCCATGGCATTGCGCAACGACGCCTTCAAAGTGGTGGACGACGCCCCACTGTTTGATCGCGTTATCGATACCCTGGTATCAGAGCTTGGTGAGTCGGGCAAAACACGGCATTGATCCGCCCCTGGCCGGTACTGAAAAACCCGCTTCATTAAGCGGGTTTTTTTATGGGACCGGGAGCCGTTGGTTATACCGCCACGACTGTATGCAAAGGGTCATTGACGACGCTAAGTTATAAATGTTTGTCTGATATGTGGGCAGAATTTAACCAGAGTTCGGAGTAGAGTATTCGTGTACCCAACCAAACACGCAAAATCTGACGGTAAAACGGGGTACTAACCAAGTTATTGAAAAAGGTTTCCTGCCTTTTTCAATAACACGAGAAGCAAAAATTGCGATTTTTACTTCTCTCACAAAATCAATGACTTAACAGTCATTTATTTTGCCGGAACATCCTTGTTCCGGTCGCAGCCCGATGAAATTCGCTGAATTTCAACGGCCTACTAATCCTCAGAATACTGAGTTCAAGGTGAACACAATGGAGAAGAAAGCAACCGCCAAGCAGTCGTTCCTCGCCTTTTTGGGTGTGGTCAGCAAGTCCAAGTCGCGTCGTCGTGGTAACCACACAACGCTGGACCGGCTATCACGTCCTGAAGTGCGCGACGAGCTGTCCCTAAAGGGTGTAGCGGTTCTTAGCGACAACTGATCGTCGCCGCCCGATCGACTGATGGTCGGGTAAAGGCAGGACGCCTGCAACAGAAAGTCCACCGGTATTACTACGTATCGGCGGGTTGGTTTTACCCGAATAAATCACCACAGCTGTTCTACCGGTCGCTGACCCGCTATGCTATAGGGCTTCACCCTTAAACGGGGCTCATACACAGCGGGAGGTACGACCATGGCCAACTCTCTCGATACCTGGTTAAGTGAATACGGCGAGAGCCATCAAAACCCCACCAACAAGAAAGTCCACTGGGTATGTGTGCCGGTTATTTTCTGGTGCGTACTGGCGTTGCTGTGGCAGGTTCCGCTTGGGCCGAATCCGATCATGAATGCGGCGGTTGTGCTAATCGCGGTCAGTATTCTGTTTTATTCGCGTCTGTCATGGACACTGACCATCGGCATGGGCATTCTGGTCGCGGTGTCGGTGGCTCTGATTCTCGGTTATGAATCGCTTGGGTTGCCTCTGCCACTGTGGATCTTTGCGCTGATTCTGTTTGTATTGGCCTGGGTGGGGCAGTTCTGGGGGCACCGTATCGAAGGCAAGAAGCCCAGCTTCTTCAAGGATATCCAGTTCCTCCTGATTGGCCCGGCCTGGCTCCTCAGTTTTGTTTATCAGCGCCTTGGAATTCCGTTGAAGTAACAGGGTTTGCTCCCCCGACCCATTAGCGATTAACTAGTTTTAAGTAGCTGGAGAAACTCTTTGTCTAAAAATTCCCTGTCCAGGCATCAGATGTCTGCCCACGGTCTGACCTTTTTAAAAGCCAGTCATCCGGTTATCAAAACCCTGAAATACAGTGTTGGCGATGCCAACCTACATGGTAACAAGGTCTGGGATTCCAGCTTTGTATTGATGGATTACTTGCTGATCGACCCGATTCCCGAAGAACGGGTGGTGTTTGATATTGGCTGTGGCTGGGGACCAACCAGTTTGTTTTTGATGAACCACTTTAACTCCAGAGTAATGTCCATCGACGCAGACGATTCTGTCGAGCCCTACCTGCAGCTGCATGGCGAACTGAATGAGTTAAAACCCGTATTCTGGCAGCGTAAGATCAAGCAGCTGAAAACGGCCGACCTGTCGATGGCCGACACCGTGGTTGGGGGCGATATCTGCTTCTGGGATAGCTTGGGTGACGAATGGAAAACGCTGATCAAACGGGCCAAAAAAGCAGGCGTGCGCCAGATTTTGATCGCTGACCCAGGGCGCCAGCCGTTTTACGACCTGGCTGACTGGGCGGTTAAGAAGCATAACGCCGAGCTATGGGAGCACGACATTACCAAACCGGTGAAAGCTACCAGCTATGTGTTGGATATACCTCTGAACGCAGAATGATACACTCTGGAGCGCCAATCAATTGGCAAACCAGGCTCAACTTTTCGGGGCAGCGGGCGATAACACTGACAGTGTAATTTGCCGGACCGTCCAGACATGAAACAAGCCATCGCCACAACCAACATGAGAGCCCGCCCATGAGCCTTACCAGCGTGCTGCGACCTCTGCTGCTGGGCTGGGCAGGCTTGCTGCCATTGTCGGCACCGGCAATGGAGTTCAGTCTGGATCTTGGTCTTGCCAGTGGCGAAAACGCGGTTGGCTGGGGTGTGGCCAGCCACGCCCAGTTCATGCAAAGCACCCGCTGGGGGCTGGATCTGGGCTATCGTTATCACAGCGAACTGGAATACCCGACGGACAACGGCACCCTGAATCACGATTTTAGCCAGTATGAAATGGGTCTTATCTGGCAGCAGGGCCACATTGGCGCCCGCTTTCAGGGCGTCGCGGGGATTATTCTGGCCGGTGGTGATGTGGTCGGCAACGCCGGAGAAGCGGTATTGAATGCCGGAGCACTCGGCTATCATCTGGATGCGGACATCAGCGCCCCCGTATTAGAGGGGTTGCGGGTGTTTGCCAATGCGGGTTATCAGGATTATTACAGTGGCGATATGCCCGCCCAGTGGCGCTGGCGTTATGGCTTGCGCTATGTGTTTGGCGAGCGCATGTCGGCAGCGGAACGGGACGCCCGGGCCCGGGCCGAAGCCGCTCAGGCACAGCCACAGAGTGCTGGCGAAGGTGCGGCGACCGCTCAACCGGAGCGTCGGGTGCAGCCAATTCCAACCTATTTGTCCCAGTCTCTCCCCCCCATCATAGAACGCTCTGAACTGTGCAAATGCTTCCCGGCCGGGCCTTACACCCTGCAACTGGGCCAGTTCCCCAACATGGAGCGAGCGGTTCGCGCCATGGAATATCGGGGCTTGCGTCAGTTTTTTACCACCGTCGCCTACGATCGGGATCCGCAACCGGTCTTTCTGGCTCAGGCCGACCCCGATGGACCGGTTGGCTTGTTTCTGGGTGAGTATGATCAGTTGGCCGACAGTGAAATCTGGCGACGCCGGTTGCGGCTCAGTGGTATTGAAGGACGCATTCGCCAGGTAGTGGGCAGTGACGGACGCATTGAAAACCGCACGGTCGACGCGAGCGCCCAGGCAAGAGCGCCGCAGTACACGGCCGAGGAAATTCGTCGCATGAACTCAGTGCAACCCGATGCCGGTGTCAGTGCAGAACGGGATCGTCAGGCCATGAATCAGGCATCGGCTGACAGGGCGGCAACGGCCAGTACCGCGACAACCTCGACAGTCGAATCACAGTACGTCGCAGGGACCTTGGTGCTGGGGCCGGTAAGCGCAGCAACGCTGACTGACTGGATGTCGGAGCCACCCATGCGGGACGCCTTGCTGACCGACACCAACCGCCGCTTACCCGGCCGCCACCGGTTGATATGGGATGCAGCGCGCAACCAGGCCTGGGTCTACCTGGACCAGTTTGCCTCCACCCGACAAATCGATGAATGGCAAGCCTGGCTGGAGCGCAATGGCCAGCAGGCGAGCTTGCAACAGAGACCGCGGCTGCCCATCGGTGATATCTATGTGTATCACCTGGGCAAGGCGTTGCAGGGTTATAGCCTCGAGCTTTACCAGCAAGCCGATGCCAGCGATATGTTGCAGCGGCTGGTGTCTCCGGAAGTGCTGTGGTTTCAGGCCTACCAGTCCATCAATGATGAGCCGCCGACCCTGGTGGTGCAATGGCAGGCCTCAGATCAGCGTTACCATTTGATCGCCACCGGCTTTGCCCGCGATAATGACGCCCGGCGGGCCTGGCAAAACCTGAGCAGCGTTGGCCTGATGCCGGTGCTTCAGGAGTAACGCGGGTCAATGTAGGCGCCAATCTTCCAGCTTAGGGGAGTGGTCCGCGTCGGATACCGGTAGTGCCTCTGAGGGGTCGGCGTGAACCCATCCCTGGGGCCTAGACCGCAACATCCATGTTGCGGACTCCCCCTCAGAGGCACCACCGGCACCCGCCGCTCGCAATGTGCTGATGCCCAATCTCTAGTTATAAACTTACCAGGGGGAAATTAACCATGGAGTGGTCTTTCACCATTCTCTTTATCTTGTTTGCGGTCGCCATGCTGGCCGGTTGGGTCGATACCCTGGCTGGGGGTGGTGGTTTGATTTCGTTGCCGGCCATGTTGCTGCTGGGTGTGCCGCCGGTCAGTGCGCTGGCGACGAACAAGGCTCAGGGCGTGGTAGGAACACTGACTGCGTCGATAACTTTACTGTTGAAAGGCCATTTGCGCGGCCAGGCGTTGCTTTGGCGACTGGTTGCTGCCGGTTTGGGGGCTGCTCTGGGCAGCTGGCTGGTGCAGGGCCTGGATACCGGCTGGCTCGAATGGCTGGTGCCGGTCTTGCTGATCAGCGTTGCCGCCTATTTCTGGTTTACGCCAAATCTGGGCAGCATCGAGACCAGGGCGCATCAGTCAGAACGGCAATGGACGGTGACCTGGGCGCCGGCGGTTGGTTTCTACGATGGCTTTTTCGGGCCGGGTGCCGGCTCGTTTTACGCGGCAACCGGGGTTGCATTTCGGGGCCAGACGTTACTGGCCGCGACGATCTCGGCCAAGCCACTGAATTTCATGTCGAATGTTGTGTCGCTGACGGTGTTTTCCGCGGGCGGTCAGGTGGTTTGGATCATCGGCTTTGCGATGATGCTGGGGCAGGTAGTGGGGGCCTTTGTTGGCAGCCATACCATGCTCAGCGGTGGTGCGCGCCTGATTCGTCCGATCGTGATCACCATGTGTGTGCTTATGTCGGTCAGTCAGGTGGCGCAATCGATGGGCTGGATCAGTCTGGCTGGATAACAGGCTCAGTCGTGGGTTCGGTGGTATCGAGTTCATAATCACCGGCTTCGAAGGCGTCGAAGTAGGTTTGATAACGTCCGGAGTCTCTGAACGCCTGCAACTGGGTGTTGAACTCACCAAGCAGGGCCACGCTGTCTGGCGCGGAGCGTGGTAGCAGCAAATAGCTTTTGTTGACCAGCAAGGCCTTGGGGTTATGGGTAATTCGTTCAGCCGCTTCAGGGCTCACAGTTCTTGAAATATTGAAGTAGCCGACGTTGATCTCCTGCGGGTAGGCGTCAATGCGCCCAGCCAGCAGCATATTCACCGTTGATGCCTCGCTGGCGACCCACTCTATGTCAAGAACCCCGGCCTCCACCGCGGCATCGAAGGCTGGGCCGTAGCTATAACCCAAAACGCCTGCGAGTTTCAGGTCCGACAAATCAGAAAACTCCTGCCATTCAAACGCCCGGTCGGCCCGGTGAAAGAATACAAAGCGTTCATCCAGAATCGGGTCGCTGTAGAGCATGTCGTCGTGGCGGTCGGGCGCATCCATCCACACCGCAGTTGCGTCATACTCGCCGGAAACGGTGCCTACATACGCCCGCCGCCAGGGCACCAGCCGATATTCAACCTCAATGCCGGATTCGGCAAATACATCGCTGATCAGATGAGCAATAAAGCCAAAATGCTTCTGCTCCGGTGTCAGGAACGGTGGCCAGCCCCCTGTGCTGATCACAACCTGAGCCTGTACCGGGCCGATTAGCAGCGTTGCTGCCAGCAGGATGAGTCTGAATCGGGACTGCATTGTTTATTCCAGTGATCATCTAGTTGAAACAGTATAGCCAACTCCGACTTCAATGGCTGAATTGATTGGGCGCTGACAGGTTTGCTCGCTCTGGGTTAAACGCTTTATGCCCCTTACTATTAGGGGCCTAATGGTTATTCCCCTCAAGAATAATAAACCCAAAAATACCGTGAAAATTGTGCGTCAATAAATGAGGTTTCAGGCATCTGTTTCACAGCGGTTTTTCCCAATTTTCGAGTCAGTTACGAACCCTGTAAATGCGTCGTAATTGATTGATATAAAAAGAAAAAATAGTGTTATTCGGTCTGCTTTAATGCGGCTGGCCTAACACCGGTAAATCTACTGGGTTTAGCCGGGTTACCCACCGGCCTGAAAAAAACCTTGCAAGGCTTCCGCTTATGAATCTAGGGTGGGTTAGAGGCTCGATGACAGGTCTGTGGGGATCAAAACATTTTACCGGCAGATCCACGATGTTCAGCAATAACGACTAGATTGATAGAGACAAACCAACAGACAGAGGTAACTCGAAGGTGTCAGCACGTACTCCATCGTCAAACGATTCAAACTGGGCACTGGCCATTGAAGATGCCATCGCGTTGCGTCGTGATTTGCATCGCCAGCCCGAGCTGAGTTGGTCTGAGCAACGCACAGCGGCAACGCTGCGTCAAAAGCTCACGGCGCTGGGGATCGACTGGCGGGTCTGTGCCGATACCGGCACCGTGGCGACCCTGGCCCCCAGGGCCCCGGGCCGACACATAGCGCTGCGCGCCGATATCGATGCCTTGCCCATCGAAGAGAACAGCGGCGTAGCCTGGACATCGCACAACCAGGGCTGCATGCACGCCTGTGGGCATGATGGCCATGCGGCCACACTGTTTGCCGCCACCCAATGGTTGAAGTCTCAGGAAGACGTTTTGCCCGGCCCGGTGACGCTGTTGTTTCAGCCGGCCGAAGAGGGCGGGCACGGTGCCAAACGAATGATCGAAGACGGTGCCCTGAACGGCGTCGATGCGGTGTTTGGCTGGCACAACTGGCCGGCAATTCCCTTTGGTCAGGCGGTGTGTCCGGATGGCGCTGTTATGGCCGGAAACGGCACCTTCAAACTGGTGGTCAAAGGCCAGGGCGGCCACGCCAGCCAGCCCGAATTGTGCCGGGACCCGGTTCTGGCCGGGTCAGCCATTGTTGTGGCCTTGCAACAAGCCGTGAGCCGTCGGTTACCGGCGCAGAATGCGACCGTGTTGAGCGTTACCTCCTTTGATGCACGCAGTGGCGTCACGGTGATCCCCGATCAGGCGGTGCTCGAAGGCAGTTTTCGCCTGGCCGATCCTGCCATGCGCGAACCGCTGACCCAGATGATTGAGGAGATTGCCACCGCCACGGCGCAGGCCTATGGCGTTACCTGCCAGGTAGAGGTATTTCCGCGATATTCGGCTACGGTTAACCATGCGGCTGAAGCGGCGGAATACCGGACAGCACTGGTTGCACAGCTGGGCGAGGGTGCGTTGAGCGAAACCACCCGGTTGCCGATTATGGCATCCGAAGACTTCAGCTATTACTTGCAGGTTTGCCCGGGTGCCTTTGCGCTGGTTGGCAGCGGCGACGGTGAAATGGCACATGAAGTGCCCTGTCACAGTCCGAACTACGATTTTAACGATGCGCTTATTGACCCGGTGGCACGCATTTATGCACGCCTTGCCGGCGTCCCGATTCCGGAATAGCCGGATTATCTGGCCAGAAACTGATGGCTCTGGCCTGGCACCGTTTCACAGAAACGGTGCCACCCAACACACCCGATGTCACGGTGCCGTGAATTTGAACCGAACAGACCGGGTTATAAAAATGGTTTTATCAACACACAACTGGAGGGGTTGAAATGGACGTATTTGAAAAGTGGGAATCTGATATCCGTGGCTACTGCCGGTTGTATCCGACGGTGTTCAAGTCGGCATCGAATGCACGCCAGGTCGATGAAGCGGGCAAATCCTATGTGGATTTTTTTGCCGGTGCCGGTGTACTGAACTTCGGTCACAACAATGAGCGCATGAAAAAGGCGCTGATCGAGTTTATTCAGAACGATGGTGTGGCACACAGCCTCGATATGTACACCACGGTCAAACGCGATTTCATTCAGGAATTTGCGCAGACTATTCTTGAACCGCGCAAGATGAACTACAAAATGCAGTTCATGGGCCCGACCGGCACCAATGCGGTTGAAGCGGCGATGAAACTGGCGCGTAAAGTCACCGGCCGGCAAACCATAGTGGCCTATAGCCATGGCTTTCATGGCATGACACTGGGGGCACTGGCGGCCACCGCGAACAGCTATTTCCGCAACGCCGCCGGCGTGCCGCTGAACCACGTGCTGCGTCAGCCCTTTGGCTGCGAAACCCAGTGCAAGGGCTGTACCCTGGGTTGTGGCGTCGATTCGGTTGATCGCCTGCGTGCGCTGTACGCCGACCCGAGCAGTGGCCTGGAGCCGCCTGCTGCCTTTCTGGTTGAAGCCATTCAGGCCGAAGGCGGGGTGCATGTTGCCTCCAAAGAGTGGCTGCAAGCGGTGCAAAAACTGGCGCACGACCTGGGTGCCCTGTTCATCATCGACGACATTCAGGCTGGCTGTGGCCGTACCGGCAAGTACTTCAGTTTCGACGAGATGGGCCTCGACCCGGATATCGTAACGCTGGCCAAAGGTATTGGCGGCTTTGGTACACCGCTGGCGATGAATCTGGTGCGTCCGGAGCACGACAAGCACTGGGGCCCGGGTGAACACACCGGTACCTTCCGTGGCCAGGGCTTTTCGTTTGTTGCCGGTGTTCAGGCGCTGAGCTACTTCAAAGACAATAGCCTGATGACCGAAGTGGTTACCAAAGGCAAGGAAATGAAAGAACACCTCGATGGCATTTGCGCCGAGCACAGCAGCAAGGCCTTCCAGGTGCGTGGCAAAGGCATGATGCAGGCTATCGATTTGGGCGACGGTGCTCTGGCTAAAGATGTGGCGCGGCGTTGTTTTGAAGCGGGCTTGCTGATCGGTGCCTGCGGTATCGGTGGGCGGGTGCTCAAACTGATTCCGCCACTGACGATTCCCAATGCCGACTTGCACGAGGGGCTGGCAACCTTGTCGAAAGCCATTGGAGAGGCACTGGAGGCGGCATGAAACAACGCGAGGACATGACGTTTCCATTCGATGAGTATGTGCGTCGACTGGACGGTCTGCGCGAGCGTATGGCCAGCCGGCTGCTGGATGCGGTGGTGATCACCGACCCGGAAAACCTGATGTATCTGACCGATTATCAGACCACCGGGTACTCCTTTTTTCAGGCACTTGTTGTGCCGCTGGAAGATGAGCCGTTCATGATCACCCGGGCGCTCGAGGAGTCGAACGTTCACGCCAGAACCTGGGTGGAGCGCACCCGGCCCTATCCGGACACCGGTGATGCCATCCAGATGCTGGTCGAGGCGTTGCGTGAGTTTGGCCTGAACGGGAAGAGCATTGGTTACGAACGTAACAGCTACTTTTTCCCGGCCTATCATCAGGACAGCATTCACACCACCTTTCTGGATGGCTCCCTGAACGACTGTTTTGGGATTGTCGAGGAAGGACGCATTTGCAAGTCACCCGTTGAACTGGATGTGATGCGCAAAGCCGCCCGGGCCACCGAGGCTGGTATGAAAGCCGGCTTCGAGGCCACGGTGGCCGGTGCCACCGAGAACGACATCGGTGCAGCCATTTCGGCCGCGATGTTTCGTGCCGGCGGCGAGCCACCAGCGGTGATGCCGTACGTGACCTCCGGCCCCCGCTCAATGATTGGTCATGCCACCTGGGAAGGGCGCACGGTGCAACCGGGTGAGCATGTGTTTCTGGAGGTGGGCGGCTGTTACCGGCGCTATCACACCGCCATGATGCGCACCATTGTGCTGGGGGATCTGTCGGCGTCTATGCACCATGCCCAGGAACGCATGAAGCATGCGTTGCGTGAGGTGAAGAAACTGATTCGACCCGGGCTGACGGTGTCGGACGTGGATAATCTGGTGCGCAACATCATCACCGACAACGACGTGGGTGCGCGACTGGTGACCCGCTCTGGCTATTCTATCGGCATCGCCTTTCCGCCAAGCTGGGACGAAGGTTATATCATCAGTCTCAAGCAGGGCGACTCTCAGGTGCTGCGCGAGGGCATGACGTTTCACATCATTCCCTGGATGTGGGGCGTCGATGGCAACAAGACCGTTGGCATTTCAGACACCATCTATGTGACGGATCGCGGTTGTCAGTCCTTTTTCGATCTGGATGAAGACTTCGTCGTCAAACCGGAATTTGCAGCGCGTGAACTCAGTGCGAATACGCCAGCCCGGTTAACTGATGTGTCGGGCAAGCCACTCAGTGCTGAATCGCAACCCAAGGCTGATGAGAATACGGCCAAGCGAAAGGGAACGTCTCGCGATTCGTCCAAAAAAGTCAGCAGCAAAAACAGCGAAAAAGTCAGCAGTGAAGTGGCTGGCTCCTAAGCCATAGCGATAAACCGAGGAGAACGAGACATGTTGACCGCCACCGATCCGTCCACAGGAAAGCTTCTGCATGAAGTGCCTGCGGCCACCTCCGCACAGGTTGAGGATATCCTGTCGCGTGCCGAAACGGCTTTCAAGAGCTGGCGGACCCGCTCTTTCAACGAGCGTGCCGAGGTATTGCTGAAGGTCGCCAGGCTGATGCGCGACGATGTCGACCGTCTGGCCATTCTGATGACCGAAGAAATGGGCAAGCCGATAAAGGAAGCACGTGCTGAAGTCATCAAATCGGCCTGGTGTGCCGAGCACTATGCGGAAAACGCCGAGGCCTACTTGCAGCCGCAGACCCTGGGTTCCGATGCAACCCTGAGTTACGTACAGCATTTGCCGCTGGGTGTCATTCTTGGCATCTTGCCCTGGAACGCGCCGTTCTGGCTGGCGTTCCGGTATGCTGCGCCGACGCTGATGGCGGGCAATACCTGTGTCATGAAACACGACCCGCACGTGCCTGCCTGTGCCCAGGCGATTGCCGATCTGTTTGTTCAGGTGGGTGCACCGGCCGATATTTTTCAGAACCTGCCGCTGGAAACGCCAGCCGTTGAAGCGGTGATTCGCGACAAGCGCATTCAGGCGGTGTCGTTCACCGGTTCTGAAAAAGGCGGCGGTGCGGTGGCGTCCATTGCCGCCTCTGAGATCAAACATTCGGTACTGGAACTGGGCGGCTCCGACCCCTGCATTGTATTGGCGGACGCCAATCTCGATGAAGCGGCTGACATCATTACGTTGTCGCGCATCATCAATGCCGGCCAGAGTTGCATTGCCGCCAAACGCATCATTGTTGAAGCATCGGTCTTTGACAGCCTGGTCGAAAAAGTGCATGAGCGGCTGGCCCGCTTAAAAATGGGCGATCCGCGCGAGGAAAGCACCGACATCGGCCCGATTGCCCGGTCCGATTTACGCGATAATCTGCATCGTCAGGTGACCGCGTCGGTCGACGCCGGAGCGCGCTGTTTGCTCGGTGGTGAAATGCCCGCCGGTCCCGGTTACTTTTACCCGGTTACCTTACTGGTCGATGTTACCGAGTCTATGGTAGCCAGTTGTGAAGAAACCTTTGGTCCGGTTGCGGTAATCATGAAAGCCGAGAACGAAGAGCAGGCCATCGCCATTGCTAATAACAGTGACTACGGCCTGGCTGCAGCGGTGTGGACCCGTGCTGATCGCGGCGAAGCCATTGCGCGCCGGCTTGAAGTCGGCCAGGTAGCGGTAAACGGTATTGTTAAAACCGACCCGCGTTTGCCAAGTGGCGGTATCAAGCGCTCCGGCATGGGCCGGGAGTTGGGGCCACACGGCATTCGCGAATTCGTTAACGCCCAGCAAGTCTGGATTGGCCCCAAACAGGGCAGTTAACCCCCTGCAAAAGTGCCTCCGTCCGGAGGCACGGTGTTTTCCCAAAACCGGTCTACACTCCGCTTGTTGCTTCACGGGGATAAGTGGTTCTGATGCGTTCGGCCAGTCTGAAGTTGAGTTTAACATTGCTGATCATCGCGGGTCTGGCCAGCGTTTCGTTTGCTACGAGGGCTGAAACGATTCTCCGCCTGGGCACAGACATCATGCCCCCCTATTTGTTTGAATCCTCCGATCTGTCTTTGCAGGGCGATGCAAAACGCACTCTGGATTGCGTCTTTGATCAGTTGTCCGGATATCAGTATCACACCGCCATTGCGCCCTGGCCCAGAGTGGTTCGTCTGGCACACCGGGGGGATATTGATGGCTGGTTTCTCTATGTGCAAAACGCAGGCAGCGATGATTTTGCGGTACTGTCCGATCCGTTGCTGCTGGAATCCTGGTACTGGTACAGCCTGGACGATGTCTCGGATGCCACCCTGGAAGACCTCAGGGATGAAACCGTTCTGGTCATGAACGGCACCTATCAGGCCATCTGGCTGCAAAGCCAGGGATTTAGCGAATTCTTCAGCGTCAGCTCGACCGACAGTCTGATCCGTGCCTTTCTGGCGGGTCGCGCCCGGCATTTACTGGTGAGTGAAAGTGTTTTTAACGAGGCTGTGGCTCGTTTGAATGGGGAGCTGTCAGCCATAGATCAGCGCTTTGTGGGATTCATTCCGCTTGGTTTGTACATTACCGATGCGTTCTCCAGTGAGCACCCCGGTTTTATCGGTGACTTCAACGCCGCTGCTACCGGGTGCCGTATTGAACAGGTTGGGTTAACCGCTGAGAATGAGCAGTCGCTGGCCAATCTGGTCGGGCCTCTGTCGCGCTGGCTGGCGTCGGACTGGGTTCGCGAGCCGGTGTTGCTGGCCAACGCGCGCAATCAGAACTTAACCCTTGATGAGATAACCCGGATCGACCAGCAATGGATCGGAGAGGTTCGAACCGGTAATTTAGATCTGATCGCGGAAGTACTCAGCCGTGACCTGTCGACCCGGCTGGCCCTCATTCGTAGCCAGTCGCAGGGGGTATTCAGTGAGCTGTTTATTACTGACATTCACGGCACTACTGTGGGCACCAGTAATATGACGTCCGACTGGTTTCAGGGCGATGAAGGGCCATTCGATGCCATTGTTACCCGGCGCGAGCCGGTTCAGATCGACGCCATTGCCTATGACGAATCCACCCGTCAGTTTTTGTCCCAGATCGCCTTGCCGATACGCGATACCAACGGTGACCTGATTGGCATGCTGGTGGCTGGTGTGAACGTTGAAAATGCCCTGAAAGGATTGCGATAGCCTCAGGCGGTTTCGACGTTCACTGGCGTTATTTTGCACGCCTGAACCAGGCCACTGACTTCCTCAAGACAACTGCCGCACTGTGTGCTGCACTTCAGTGCGCGTTGAACCTCGGCCAGCCCGGCTCCCGAATTACAAGCCAGGTAACTTTCTATGTCCCGGTCGTACACGGAATAGCAGGTGCAGATCAGATCACCACGCGGGTCGGCTTCGCCCGGTTTGCCCGCCAGCCAGTCTTCCAGTGATACCTCATCATTTTGCCAGTGTTGCTGTAGCCAGGCGGTATCCGGCACAGGTCGTTGCCGGTCACTCAGGCCCAGCCAGTAAGCCGGTGACTGGCCGGGGAGGCTGGCCTGCTGAAACCAGTGCTGGTCTGAATCCGTCAGGGTAATGCCGGCATCAGGCGCAGAGGATTGCCAGCCTTCAGACAGGTCACTCAGGGTTCGATCGGTATAAAACAAGGTCCATAGCCATTGTTCGCCCAGTGAACGTTTAAACCAGACTGCCCCGCGAGCGAGCAAGTCGGGCAGGTGCTCGCCAATGTAGGCGCCCGAACAACTGAGCGACATCGGCTCTACCGCCACCAGGGCATGTTTGCTTTCCGGCTGACCCGATTGCGGATCGACAACACCGGGAATCACCCGGGCGACCCCGCCTGCGGCGGCAAAGGTTTCGTTCCAGTGCATGGGTGCAAAGGCATCACCGGGTCGCTGGGCACTGTCCAGAGCCAGCACCGCCGCAAAATGCCCCAGTGCATTGGTGACATTAACCGGCTGGCCCTCGGTCAAACCACGCTCGGCGGCATCGGAAGGGTGCAGGGTGATGCAAAAGTCGGGTCGGTGCTGGCCAAGTCGGCTGACCAGACCCGTACGGGTCATGGTGTGCCACTGATCGCGCAGCCTACCGGTATTCAGTCGCAACTGCCCAACTGCCGCGTCGGGCTCGGCGGGTGCGACGGGTATAAACTGCGCACGGCCACTCGGTGTCGCAAAGCGGCCATCACCAAACAGGCGGGCACGGGAGCGGCCATTGGCGTCATAAGGCCATTGGCTGGGTGCCAGATTGTCGTACTCACTCGGCGAAAGGTCCGTGAGCGGTTGCAGTGTAAATTGCCGGTTGGGTGCCGGTTCAAAGACGCTCAGAGCAGCATGTTCTGCAAAGATGGCGGCCGGGCCGCTGAAGTTGAAGGCAGCCTCATAACCAAGCCGTTTGCCGACCTCAGCCAGGGCCCACCAGTCGGGTTTTGCTTCACCCGGTGGTAACAGAAAGCCACGCTGTCTCGACAGGCAGCGTTCGGAGTTGGTAACGGTGCCATCCTTTTCGCCCCAGGCGAGTGCCGGCAAGATTACATCGGCGTAGGCCAGGGTGTCGTTGTCAGTGACCACATCCGAGACAATCACGGTCTCGACCCGGGCCAGGGCTTCGCGCACCCGGTTGGCGTCGGGCAGGCTGGCCAGCGGATTTGTGGCCATGATCCACAGAACCTTTATGTCGCCTCTGGCCGCTGCTTCGAATAAATCAACCGCTTTCAAACCGGGTTTACGGGCGATGTCGGGTGCCTTCCAGAATCGGGCTACAGCATCGCAATCCTTATCGGTAAAACCACGGTGGCTGGCCAGTTGATTGGCCAGGCCACCGACTTCGCGGCCACCCATGGCGTTGGGCTGGCCGGTGATGGAAAAGGGCGTTGCGCCGACCTTGCCAATGCGCCCGGTGGCCAGGTGCAGATTGATGATCGCCTGGCTTTTGGCCACACCGGAACGGCTCTGGTTAATGCCCATCGACCAGGCGGTGACGGTTTTTGGTGTAGTGGTTAACCAGTCAAAGAATTGCAGCAGGTCAACCAGTGCCAGACCGCAATCGTCAGCCAGGGCCGCCCAATTCGCGCCGGCATGACGACGGGCCGCGGCCAGGGTGTCGTCAAATTGCTCGGTATGCTGGTCAATGAAGTCGGCGTCCAGGGCGTTGTGTTCGGCCAGCCAGGCCAGGGCGCCGTTGAACAGCCGGCCATCGGTGCCGGGTTTGAGTGGCAGGTGCAAGTCGGCCGCCCGGCTGGTATCGGTAGCGCGCGGGTCAATAACCACAAGCCGCATGTGTGGCCGTGCTTTACGTGCCGTCTGCAGTCGCTGAAACAACACCGGGTGTGCCCAGGCCAGGTTGGAGCCTACCAGTATCACCAGATCGGCCTGTTCCAGGTCGTCATAACAACCGGGTACGGCATCTTCCCCCAGCGATTGCTGATAGGCGGCTACAGCCGATGACATGCACAGCCTTGAATTGGTATCCAGGTTCGCGGTGCCGAGAAAGCCTTTGGCGAGTTTGTTGGCGATGTAATAGTCTTCGGTCAGAAGTTGGCCGGATAGATAAAGACCAAGGCTGTCGGGCCCCGTTTCAGTGCGGGCTCCGTCGATTTTCTGGCTGATAAAGTCGAGTGCGGTGTCCCAGCTGACGGTTTCCCCCGCCAGCCTGGGTCGCAACAGGCGTTGTTGCAGCGGCAGTACCTCACCCAAATGCGTACCCTTCACACAGAGTCGCCCCTGGTTGGCCGGGTGATCGGCCAGGCCTCGTACCTGAATATCACGGTCGCCGCTGCGCGGAATTTCCACGCCGCAGCCAACGCCGCAATAGGCGCAGGTGGTGTGTAAACGGCGATCGGTCATACCCACTCGATCTCGACCTGGCCATCGACAATACGCGCCGGCCACACCGGTACTTGCCAGGTGTCGTCTTCCAGGCAACGGCCGGTTTCCAGAGAAAAGTGGTGCTTGTACAGTGGAGCCGCGACAACGCGTTCGCCGTTGATGTCGCCGAGCAGACCACGGGCCATGACGTTGGCGCCGCTGGCGGGATCCTGATTGGCGAGCGCATAGACCCGCTGCAATTGAGTGAGTTGTCCGTCACCTGGCAGAAAGAAAAGGGCAATCTGCTGACCGAGCACCAGCGCTGCCACGCCGGAGCCGGGTACCAGATCATCGACGGAACAGACCTGAACCCAGGGGCTGGTTCCGGACGGGTGTATCTGTGTATGCGATTGAGCATTGGCAGTCATGTCGGTCTCCTAGGCGGTAGCGATCAGTCGGGCTTTTTCTTCCTCGCGCGCGGGGCGAATCTGCTCGCGCTCTTTAACGAACACCACATTGCTGTCGGCACTGTTGCTGTTGACGAAGGTGCGGAAACGTTTCAGCTTTTCCGGGTCGTCCAGCACGGCTTTCCATTCACACTGGTAAGAGTCGACGATGCGCGCCATCTGTTGTTCCAGTTCGGCATTCATCTGAAGGGAGTCGTTGAGGATGACGTCCTTCAGGTAATCGAGACCGCCTTCCAGATTTTCCATCCAGCGGGCCGTGCGTTGCAGCCGGTCGGCGGTTTTGATGTAGAACATCAGCAGCCGGTCGATGGTTTTGATTAGGGTGACGTCGTCGAGGTCGGTTGCAAACAAGTCGGCATGGCGTGGTTTCATGCCGCCGTTGCCGCACACATAGAGGTTCCAGCCGTGCTCGGTGGCGATGACGCCGATGTCCTTGCTCTGCGCTTCAGCGCATTCGCGGGTACAGCCGGAGACGGCGAATTTCAGTTTGTGCGGTGCGCGCAACCCCTTGTAGCGGTTCTCCAGTAAGATCGCCATGCCAACGCTGTCTTGCTGACCATAGCGGCACCAGGTGCTGCCGACACAGGACTTCACCGTACGCACTGATTTGCCATAGGCCTGGCCGGTTTCAAACCCGGCGTCGATTAGCCGTTTCCAGATTTCCGGTAACTGATGCAACTGGGCACCGAACAGGTCGACGCGCTGGCCGCCGGTAATCTTGGTGTAGAGGTCGTATTCTTTGGCCACTTCGCCAATCACAATCAGTTTGTCGGCCGTAATTTCGCCACCGGCAATGCGCGGCACCACAGAATAGGTGCCGTCTTTTTGCATGTTGGCCAGAAAGGTGTCGTTGGTGTCTTGCAGTTTGACGTGCGCCGGTTCCAGTACACCCTCGTTCCAGCAACTGGCGAGAATGGAGGCGACTGTGGGTTTGCAAATATCGCAGCCGAGGCCTTTGCCATGCTCGCGAATCAGGGCATCGAAGGTTTTGATCTGCCCGACCTGCACCAGATGAAACAATTCCTGGCGGGTGTAGCTGAAGTGCTCACACAAGGAGTGGTCAACTTCAACGCCGCGTGCTTCCAGCGTGGCATCGACCACCTGCTTGAGCATGGCGGCGCACCCGCCGCAGCCGCTGCTGGCCCGGGTTTCGGTTTTAACTTCACCCAGGGAACAACAGCCCGCATCGATCGCGCTGACGACATCGCCCTTGGTGACGTTGAGGCAGGAGCACAGCGTGGCAGTGTCGGGCAGTGCGTCGACGCCCAACTGAGGCACGCCCTCGCTGCTCGGCAGGATCAGGCTGTCCGGTTCTTTGGGCAGGGTAATGTCGTTCAGGTAATACTGCAGCAGGGTGTCGTACAGGCTGTTGTCACCCACCAGAATGGCACCCAGCAGCCGGCTGCCATCGGCACTGGTCACCAGCTTGCGGTAAACCCCCGAGCGCTCATTGCTGTATCGGTACGTTACCGCACCAGCGCTGCGCGCATGGGCATCGCCAATAGCACCCACATCGACACCCAGGAGTTTCAGCTTGGTGCTCATGTCAGCCCCGGTGAAGGCAGCATCGCCCCCGGCAAGGTGCGCTGCGGCGGTTTCAGCCATGCGGTAACCTGGCGCCACCAGACCAAAAATAGCGTTGTTCCAGAGCGCGACTTCGCCTACCGCGTAGATCGCCGGGTCGGAAGTCTGGCACTGGTTGTTGATGGCGACACCGCCGCGTTCACCCATTGTCAGTCCGGCATCGCGCGCCAGGGCATCCTGCGGCCGAATACCGGCGGAAAAGACGACGACATCGGTCACCAGCGGCTCCCCGTCGGCGAAGGTGAGCACGGTGCGCCCCTGTTCGTCGGTAGTGATCGACTGGGTGGCGGTATTGACATGAACCTGTACGCCGAGCGCCTGAATTTTATCGCGCAGCAAGGTGCCGGCATCGGCGTCCAGTTGCACCGGCATCAGTTGAGGGGCGAACTCGATGACGTGGGTATCGAGCCCCAGCGATTTAAGCGCATTGGCCGCTTCGAGCCCAAGCAAACCGCCGCCGATCACGACGCCTACGCTGCCATCACTGGCTGCATTTCGAATCGCATCGAGATCATCGAGTGTCCGGTAAACCAGGCAGGAGGGTAAGTCGTGCCCGGGGATCGGCGGTACAAAAGGGTAGGAGCCGGTGGCCAGAATCAAAGCGTCGTAGGGCAGTCTGGTGTCGTCTGCCAGCACGACGGTTTTGCCGTCGCGATCGATCTGGCGGGCGGCCACGCCGAGGTGGGTGTGGATGCCGAGTTGGTTGTATTGTTCGAGTGTGCCCAATGCCAGATCAGCGTGCGTTTTGCCCTGGAAGTACTCGGAGAGATGCACCCGGTCGTACGCGCTGTAAGTCTCTTCGCCAATAATATGGATAGCCCAGCCTGTTGGCTCACCGCAGGCCTCCAGAAAGCTCATGGCAGCATGGTGACCGACCATGCCGTTGCCGATAATGACCAGTTGGCGCTGAGTATGGGTGTCTGGGTGTGTCGGTTGCGTTGTCATGTGCTTCTCCTAAGCCGCCTTTACGCTGCCCAGCATGACGGCGCGGGCATCGTTTATGGGGGTCTGTTGTTCAATCAGGCGTTGAAAGAGCTCGAGGTGGGTGCGAATGCCGACCATCTCGGCACCGATCAGCCGGTCGTTCATAAAATGCAGTCGTCGGCACTGGTTGAGGCCGGGGGCGTCCAGAGTCAGGTGCCGGGCATCGGGGTGGTCGATGCAACCATGAGAGACAACATCGAGCCCGGAAATTTTTAATCGGGTGGTACTTTGCTGGGGTGACCAGTGCGCCGGTTGGGCACAGAGCACCGAGGCCAGTACCTCAGCTTGCTGATATGCCGGTGCGACCAACCCAAAGGTCTGACCATTGAATTCGGCGCATTCACCCAGCGCAAACAGGCGCGGGTGGCTGGTGCGCATCTGGTCATCAATCAGCACGCCTCGATTGACGCGCAACCCGGCTCGGCGGGCGAGTTGCTCATTGGGTTGAATGCCTGCTGCGGCGATCAGCACATCGGCGGCCAGGGTGTCGCCGGTGTTTAATTCGACCGAGGTAAGTTCGGGCTCGGCGTGGATGTGGCTCAGTTCACAGCCAAGGTGCAAGGCAATGCCTGCCTGAGATGCCGCGCGGGCCAGATACGCCGCCGTCGGTGCCGACAGTTGCCGGTTCATCAGGTGGGTATTGCGGTGAACCAGGCTGACGCGGTGCCCGCAGGCTCGCAAGCCCCAGGCGGCCTCCAGACCCAGCAGGCCACCGCCGACCACAACGGCCGAACGGTTCGCTGGCAATGCTTTTAACCAGCGGCCATCGGCCTTGCTGCGAAAGGCCCGAATCGCAGGCTGCGCCGGAAAGGGCAGGTCGGGAAAGCGGGGCAGGGCACCGGTTGCCAGCACGGCCTGATCAAACACCAGGGTGCGGCCAGAGTTGAGCTTCACCTGCCCCGCCGGATCCAGAGCGACAACGGCATCGCCGTTTACCCGGTAGATTCGGTGCTGGCGATACCAGGCGTCGTCGACCAGATCGAGGCTCGCTTCGCTGACGTCACCGGCAAGCCAGGGCGTCAGCTGAATGCGGTTATAACCAATACCGCCTTCCTCGCTAACCACGGTGATGGACCCCGGATACCCACGCTCGACCAGCTGTTGCAGCAACCGGGTTGCCGCCATGCCGTGCCCGATGATCAGTAATCGCTCCCGGTTCATAAGCCCCTCACCAGCGTCTGACCGTTTCGGCCAGACAAAAAAAAGACGCCCTTGGGTTTCCCCAAGAGCGCCAATGCTCGATACGCAAATCACAGTGTAAGGCCATCTCATCTCAGACAACTGGCAAGCCAGACTCTGATTTGTGATGACTGATTTCTATAAAGCGAAGGGCGTGCCAACTTTTAAAACCGCGTAAATTCAGGCGGTTAGCGAGCTCTCGCAGGAGGGAGTGTGATTTTTTGCACCAAGACCGGACAGGGAGGCCGTTGGCGTGTTCGGTGATGGGGCATCGGAGTGTCTGTTATTCGTCTTCCCGCGCCAGGCGCACAATTTGATCACCCTCAGTCACCACGACCATGGGCTGGCAACAGACTTCACAGTCTTCCGTATATTCCTGGCTGTCTTCGGTAGGGTCGACAATCAGATGAATACTGGCGTCACAATAGGGGCAACGCAAATCCACCAGTTCAGTGGACAGATGATCGAGGGACATAGTGGCCTCCGCGAGCTTGGCATGTCGATACGACAGAAAGTAGTCCATGGGGCTTCTATCTGCACGGCTTAATTCGGTGGCATTGGTCCGCGATGGCCACCGGTGGTGCCTCTGCGGGGTCGGCGTGAATCCATCCATGGAGCCTAGACCGCAGCATCCCTGCTGCGGACTACCCCGAAGAGGCACCACCGGCAGCCATCGCTTGATATCTGCCAACGCTGTAATCAAGACTTGGAATTACTGCCAACTTCTTCGTCGAGATCAGGAAAGAGCGTGTCCTGCGGGGGAGAGGGTTCGGATGACTGGCTGACTTGGGCTCGCTCGAAACGGAGTTTACGAATCTGACAAGCACGAATGATAAGGCGCTTGGCTTCATTGTCGGCCTGAAACCAGTACTGGCGCTCGGTCCGGGAACGAAAACAACCGCGACAGTAACCCCTGGCACCGGATTCACAAACACCGATGCAGGGGCTGGGTATGTCGAAAAATTCGAGCTGTTTCATGGTGCCCCGACTGGTTGTTCGTTTAACTAAAGTTTCGGAGTTCGCGAAGGTGACAACCGGTGGCTGTCGCGGACCAATGCCACCCAACTGCCCCCGAACTCCGAAACTTGAGGCTAAGTCACCCCTTGTTGCTGGTATCGGGCCGACTGAGTTTCAGGTAAATACCAAGCCCAATCAAGAGTGCCACGGCTGATAACATCATATAGACCGCCTGGATCAATTGGTCGCTCTCACCCAGCAGCGACTTGAACATCAGCAGTAATGCCTCGATCGAAATCGCTATCAGGATAGCAGACATGAAGCGGGTAATGGTTCTTTCCGTTGATCCGTGGTGGTGAATGTCTTTATGAACGAAGACTTCTTCCTCGATGATGGTTTTGCCGAGGTCAAAAATGGCCAGGCTCAGTGTGATCAGAATCACGACGCCGAATGAATCAGTGGCGATGTGGCTGGGTGTCAGCAGGGTACCCAGCAATGATTGCAGCGAGGCCCAGAGCAACAGACCGGATACCGCTATCAGTACCGATCCGATCAGGGCGTAGACGGTTCGAAAAATTGGGTGGAACCGGTAGCGCAATTGATCGTTGTTCAGATAGGCAATCAGCGCCTGCAAGTTCAGGTTCAGTACCAGATAGCCGGGCGTTGCTGCTTCGGTCTCATCGGTGTCGTTGCGGTTGAATCGCAGCACGGCAGAAATGGCCAGGCGGTGAGTTGCACTCGACAGGTAAGGCTCAGAGACGGTGATGGCCCCCGGGTTGTGGTGGGCTGCCTGAAAGTAGGGCCGGTGACTGCGATCGCTGTGCTGCCCCAGGCTGCGACGCGCCGGCTCGGTGACGCCCTGGCCATAGGCGGAGGGCAGTAATTGCTTGCCTCGCTCATCCAGGCTGTAGAGCATTTCGATGAAGGGGTAAGCTTTGCTGAGGTGGGCGACTTCCTCTTGCTGGGCGTTGGGGTCGGTGAGCAAACTGATGCGGTCGAGGCTGGAGACGATCGATTCGATCAGGCCATTGATGGCAACGCGATCTTGCTGGTAGCTCGATACCAGATGCAAATAACTGTGGTACGCCATGGGGCGTTCAAGTCCTTCGGGAGTGAGTGAAGGCCTTTACGCTATCACCCCTCGGGATGCTTCTCCAATGACGGCGCTGGCACCCGGGCCTGCACGACAGGTCAGCTTTGTTGCTCAGTAACAGCTTACCGACCGATGCGTCCTGTGTTGGGGAGTACTGTCCGTTAAACCGTAAGGAAATAACAGAACAAGGTGAATTGGTGGGGTATTTGTTCTGGCAATTCGGAGGTGTTGTTAAAAAATAGATCAATAAAGAGGGCGCGACGGACACCCTCCTTGTAATAACGCTCAGGCTACTTCGGTTTTCTTTTTTGCCTGAGTGGTCGCCGTCGCCCGTGCTGAAATCGGTTCGATCTTGCGTTGTTTTTCGTACAAAAATGTCAGCACTTCGGAGCGTAAATGGTTGTAGTGCACATCATCGGCCAGTGCCAGACGGTTGCGCGGGCGCTCAAGATCCACGTCCAGAATCTGGCCGACCGTTGCCGAGGGGCCATTGGTCATCATCACGATCCGGTCTGAGAGCAGCACGGCTTCGTCGACATCATGGGTAATCATAATCACCGTTGTGCCCAGCTGTGCCTGAATCTCCATCAGTGAATCTTGCAGGTGGGCGCGGGTCAGGGCGTCGAGTGCGCCAAAGGGTTCGTCGAGCAACAGCACGCTGGGTTGCATGGCCAGTGCCCGGGCAATGCCGACCCGTTGCTTCATGCCGCCGGATATTTCACCGGGGCGTTTGTGCATGGCGTGGCCCATGTGCACCAGCTCCAGGTTGTGGGCAATCCAGTCTTTCAGTTCGGCCCGGCTTTTGGTTTTGCCGAATACACGTTTTACCGCCAGCTCTACGTTTTCCCAGGCAGTCAGCCAGGGCAGCAAACTGTGGTTCTGAAACACCACGGCACGCTCCGGGCCGGGTTCGTCGACTTCCTTGCCGTTTAGCAACACGCCACCACGGGATGCCTTGTGCAAACCGGCGACAATGTTGAGTACGGTACTTTTACCGCAACCGGAGTGCCCGATCAGCGATACAAATTCACCGTCGCGCACTTTTAGGTTGACGTTGTTCAGGGCAGTAAAGGGGCCCTTGGGGGTCGGGAAGTCGATTCCGACGCCGCTCAGTTCGAGATGTGTCTGGGTCATGATAAGTCTCCTGACGCGTAAAAAAGGGTTCGCTTGGTTTTCAGCGCTGCTCGCTGGTTTTGTCCCAGCTGACGGCCTGTTGCAGCATCAGCATGATGCGGTCGAGGGCATAGCCGATCAGGCCAATGGCCAGCACCGCGACCATGATGCGACCGAGCGAATTGGAACTGCCGTTCTGGAATTCATCCCAGACGAATTTGCCCAGCCCCGGGTTCTGCGCCAGCATTTCAGCGGCAATCAGCACCATCCAGGCGATGCCCAGCGACACACGTAAACCGGTAAACATCATCGGTATGGCCGAGGGGATGACGATCTTGCGAATGTGGGTGAAGGTCGGCAGCCGCAGAACTTTGCTGACGTTAAGCAAGTCACGATCGATATTGGCTACGCCTACAGCCGTGTTGATCAGCGTTGGCCAGAGTGAACAGAGGGTGACGGTGAACAGCGAAGTGATGAAAGATTTCTCGAACATCGGGTCGTCAGATACGTACACCGCACTGACCACCATGGTCACCAGTGGCAGCCAGGCCAGGGGCGACACCGGCTTGAAAATCTGGATGATCGGGTTGACGGCCTGATAGGTCGAGCGCGACAAACCGATGATGATGCCACAGGGAATCGCGATCACACTCGACACCAGAAAGCCGGCGAGTACCGTGACCAGGCTGGTAAAAATCTGATCGATGAAAGTCGCCTTGCCCGGGTAGCTGTGGATGGTTGGGCTGTAGCTCGGGTCATCGGCCATGCGCGCAGCGTTGCGTTCTTCCTGGCGCTGGTAGAAGGCGGTTTCTTTTTCCCGTTCGGCTACATGGCCCTGCCACAGTGACTGGCTTTGTTCCACCACATCGACCGGGCCCGGAAAGGTTCCCAGCGACGTATTGATCTGGCCGGCACCGACGTGCCACAGCATCAGAAAGACAACAATGCCGGTCACGGGTAACAGCAGTGATGTCAGCCATTGCACCGGGTTGAAGTCGGCCAGGCGATGGCTCAGGTTGAGCTTGAGTTTCCGCCACGGGTGGGTAGATGTCTGCGCTGTCATGGTTTTCTCCTGTACCGTACTGAAGTGCACTGTGCGCAAATTACCCGCGAGCAGTGCACGGCCGACGATTACTCGTTGTTGCCTTGCAGGCCGATGGGAAACCGGCTCAGGTACGCATTGGGTTCACGGCCGTTGTAGGGAATGCCGTCGATAAATTCAGTTTGCTCGGGTTTGAAGCCGGTTTCGCTGGCAAAGGCCGGGAACTGATCGGCGCTGAAAGTGCCTTCCTCGATCAGACTTTCAGCCGCAGCCTGGTAAAGGTCTGGCCGGTACACTTGTGCTGCCATGTCGAAATACCAGTCGTCGGTCTTTTGCTCGTCGATCTGGCCCCAGCGGCGCATCTGGGTCAGATACCAGATGGCATCGGAGTAATAGGGGTAGGTTGCGTTGTAGCGGAAAAAGACGTTGAAGTCGGGGACGGATCGCACATCGCCACGTTCGTATTCGAAGGTACCGGTCATGGAGTTGGCAATGACTTCTTCATCGGCGCCAACGTACTTGGGTTGCGACAAAATGCGAACGGCTTCTTCCCGGTTGGCATTGTCGTCTGCATCCAGCCAATGGGCGGCCCGGATAAGCGCGCGCACCATTCGTACGGTGGTATTCGGATAGGCTTCGGCAAATTCCTCGGTAATGCCAAAGACTTTTTCCGGGTTGTTTTTCCAGATTTCATAGTCGGTAATCACCGGCACGCCGATGCCTTTGAATACCGCCTGCTGGTTCCAGGGCTCACCCACGCTGTAACCTTTGATGGTGCCGGCTTCGAGTGTCGAGGGCATTTGCGGGGGCGGGGTGACGCTCAGTTCCACGTCGGCGTCGATCAGCCCGGAAGTATCGCCGTTGGCCGGGTCGTAGTACCCCGGGTGCAAGCCGCCCGCGGCGAGCCAGTAGCGAATCTCGTAATTATGAGTCGAGACCGGGAACACCATGCCCATCCGAAACGCCTCGCCCCGGTCACGGTATTCGGTGACCACCGGTTGCAGTGCCTCGGCGCTGATCGGATGAACCGGCTTGCCGTCTTCGTGGGGAATGTGTTGTTTCATGCTTGCCCAGACATCGTTGGAGACGGTAATGCCGTTGCCGTTCAGGTCCATCGAAAAAGGCGTAATGATGTTGGCCTGGGTGCCGTAGCCGAGCGTTGCGGCCAGTGGTTGACCAGCGAGCATGTGCGCACCGTCGAGTTCACCGGTAATAACGCCATCGAGCAGCACTTTCCAGTTGGCCTGGGCTTCGAGCGTGACGTAAAGCCCTTCGTCTTCGAAGTAGCCTTTTTCGTAGGCGATGGCCAGCGGGGCCATGTCGGTCAGTTTGATAAACCCAAAGGTCAGGGCTTCTTTTTCCGGCCAGCCGAGGTCGGCCTGGGCCAGGCTGACGGTGGCGCACAGTGCGGTGCCCACCAGGGTTCGGGTGAGCCGTTTAGACGCGAAAGTCGAAGCGTGGTTTAAAGTCATGGTGTCTGTCTCCCCAAGGATTACCGTTGCACTCAGCGTGCCGGAATTCGGTCTGGCTGCTGACGAGCGCCCAAAAAAAAACGGCACCGAGTTCGCGTTTTGCGAACAGGGCACCGTTGCCAAGTAGACTGTGTTGTTATTGCTCTGTGCGCAGCGATTAAGCGTCTACTGCGGAGCAATGGATCTAATCAAAGCAAAGCGATAACCGTGCCAGAACCGTTTATCATCTCTAAAACGGCGCAGTGGAGCGGCTTGGAGAGTAAGCTGAGCAAGCGGTGCCAGCGGTTTTCGCGCTACGTTAGTGCGCTATTTATGGGCTCAATGGGGGCAGTCGCACCATTGACGCACACTTTTGCGGCAGGGAAACGGGTGAGTCTGAGGCGGTAACTATCGAGGAACTAACGAGTATGATGCTGAGGATCCGGCGCTGGTAACCAGCCTGCGCCGGCTTCTGACATGAAGGTTAAACCAGTTCTGCTTCGTCCATCAGTGAGGCGTGCAAATGCCCCTGGGAACCAATCAGCAGACTGCCCTGGCTGTCTTCAACCAGAAATTCGAGTGCGTCTTCATCGTCGACTGAAATGGACCCGTGAAATGCATCCAGAGCGGCATCGGCCCAGTGTTCCTTGTCCAGTTTCGCCGATACATCGACCGAGTATGAGCCGACAACCTCCTGATCCCAGTCAGACAGGTCCTCAAACACGCCCCGCGGGCTGACGTGAATGAGAACACGAATGGTATCGACTGTGAAACGGATCATGATATGGCTCCCGGTATCGCTTAGGACACGTTGGGTTAATGTTATGCCCAGTCTGGGCGGTGCTTTTGATACCCGCGTTTGGCCGACTTTTTCCGGTCGGTAAAGGTCTGGCCTCGGTGCGGATTGAACCGGGCAACCGGGTTGTGCCGTGAAGGCTCCGGTGCCGACGCTGCTTTGCTCATACAGGTCTCCCGTCAGCGCCCTGGCACTCTTTTACCAGGGGCTCAGTGGTCAGCGGGTCGCGCATAATACAGAGGAGAAGGGGGGCTGAAAAGAGGGTTTTTAAAGAAAAATCGAGGGGATTGACGCCGTTTTTTTCAACGGCTTTCTAAGTCTCTGAATCGGTTGGAGTTTCAGCTTTCGATACCGTCGTCATCTTTTTGAAAACTTTTTCCCAGATCTCCGGCTGGTACGCCCGGTCTATCACCTCGGTGTCAGGAACCCGTTTTTCGGGCAATTGCCGGGCGGCCTGCATCTGGGTCAACATCCAGCGGGCGTGATCAGGGTTGGGGTAGGTAGCCCGGTTGCGGTAGAACACCTTGTGCCAGCGCGGCTGGCCATCGTGCCAGGGGGCTTGCATGGCCTCCAGCAGCAAGTCCGAATCGCAATTGAGGTAGTTGGGTTTCGCCAGCCAGTGCGCGACCGAGGCGAGGCTGTTGGGGCCATCCAGCCACTGGCAGGCGCGCAACAGGGCACCAATCAGGGCCTGATGGGTGTCGGGCTGCTGCTCGGCAAAGTCGGCGTGTACGGCCAGCACCTTTTCCGGTGCATCGGGCCAGATATCGTAGCCCAGCAAGGCCAGGTTGCCCTGACAGGCACGAACCGCATCGGTGTTCCAGGGCTCGCCGACGCAAAACCCGTCAACATCGCCCTGAGTCAGGGCCCCGACCATTTGCTGCGGCGGTACCACACGGATCCCGATGTCCTGGTTGGGGTCGATGTCGGCCTGTTCAAAAAAGGTGCGTAACAAATAGGTGTGCATCGACATCGGAAAAACCGTACCAAACACCAGCTTGGGCAGGCCGCGTTTGAGCCGGTCGTCAATCACCGCTTTCAGCGCTGGGCCGAGTTCGGCCTGCGTGGCGGGCAGGGCACAGCCGAGTGCCGCCGTGAGCGCATTGGAAAAGGTAATGGCATTGCCATTGAGCCCCAGTGACAGCGCCGTAGTGAGGCGATTTCTAATGGCCGTGCTGGCCAGTGAGGTCTGGCTGGCGACCACCAGTGGCGCCAGCAAGTGGGCGGCGTCGATCAGTTTCAGCGACAGCTTGTCTCTCAGGCTGGCCCAGTTGCCCTCCCGGTGCAGGTGCACCTGCAAGCCGGCGTCGGCAAAAAAACCGGCTTCCTGGGCAACGATCAGCGGCGCCGCATCGAGCAGTGGCAGAAAGCCGAGGTTCAGTTCGGTGCAGTCGGTACCTTGGGGTGTTAACAGATTGCTCATTACAGTGTTCTCTCGTCATCAGTCGCGGGCTGTCTTTCATAGCCCCGCCCGGGCGTGAAAGCGTTTGGTGTGGCGGTGGACGGCTTATTCATCAAACAGCACCAGTATGTCCTGGGCAATCTCGACCAGACGCACCTTCTTGTTCATGGCCATTTTGCGCATGGCGCCAAACGCCGCGGCTTCGTCGCACTGGCGATGCTTCATCAGCAGGCCTTTGGCCTGGTCGATCACCTTGCGATCAGCCAGTTCATCGCGGGTTTTGCGTAATTCGCCCCGCAGTGCCTGAAAAGCCTCGAAGCGGGAAATGGCCACCTTGATAATGGTGTTTACTCGGCTGGCCTGAAGACCATCGACAATATAGGCACTGACGCCGGCGTTAATGGCATCACGAATAACGGTGTCGTCATCATCTTCGGCGAAGAAGATGATAGGGCGCGGCGTTCGGTCGGAAGTCAGCGCTACATCTTCGAGCATATCCCGGTCGGGCGACTGGGCATCGACGATGACAACATCGGGCTGAAAGGACTCGACCAGCTGGTAGATGCGGTGTTCGTCCGGCGATCGAATCACCACGGCGTAACCGAGCGCGGTGAGTGCAGTTTCAAGAATTCGGGCGCGTTCAAGTTGTTGGTCAATGACAAGAATGTTCATACGCGCGCGGTGGAGTCCTGCTTTGATGGGTCTGAGACTGGGCCTGGCTTGTCATTGCAAGGGCTGTGCCTTTAAAATTGCCGCGGTCGGGCGGTTTAGAGGCTCGAAACGCTGCATTCTGGTGCAACTGCGCGTCTTTGGGGCGGTTTCCCGCACTGATGCGGAGCGCAGTGACGCACCCTTGCAGACATTAATACCTCCCGATGACTTGGCGACAGCGTTGGCGGGGCGTATGGTATGGGACTAAAGTCGATGCAGGTCTGTCACCGGTATTGATTCATCACCTCTGGGAGCGTGCTATGTGGTTGGGAGGATTGAGTCGTTTGGAGCCCATGCCTCAAACGGGTGGTCGCCATCATCACAGTCATCACCAGGTTGTTCTTGGGTTCGAGGGCAACGCCGCCTTTGAGCTTGAAGGTGAGGGCGGTGACCAGTTGTGTCTGGGTAATGGGTGTCTGGTCCCCACCCAGAGCGATCACGCCTTTCAGGGCCTGGGCGATAACCGCATGGTGGTGCTCGATTTCTCGGTGGATGCCTCCATCGACAGCAGCATCGACCATGAAATGCTGTGCCGTTTGTTCGATCGCCCCCATTATTTCCAGCTCGACGCGCAATTCGGCAGGCTGCTGACGGCCATGGCGCGCGAGATTGATCAGTTCGGTCACGACCCGCACATGCAGCAGCATGTCAGTGCACTCTTGCTGCACAGCCTCTACCAGCGTCTGACCGGGCGAGCGGTACCCGGTCAGGAATCACTCGGGCGGTTCGATTTGTCGAGAATCGACCAGATGATTCGTCACCGCCTGCAGGAAAAAGTCTCGGTGACCGAAATGGCTGACCTCTGTCACATGAGCATCAGCCAGTTTCATCTGAGGTTTCGCCAGGTAACCGGCATGACACCCTATCAATACGTGATGAAGCTCCGGCTCGACCAGGCCATCTGGCTGCTGCGTTGTTCTTCGCACTCCATTGCCGACATTGCACTCGAAACCGGTTTTAGCAACCAGAGTGCATTGACCCACGCCGTTAAGAATCGCACCGGGCACTCCCCTGGACAGATCCGCAAGCAGGCCAGCGCACATTAGCAATGGGTGGGCGGGCACTGTCTGCAGGCCCGACTCCCATACCTCCTTCCCGTTGTTATTCCTCGCTCGAACCTTATCGCTATCGAAACTTTCGGATTATTTAACAAAAAAAGCCCCGTTTTTGACAATCGCTGAACAGAGGGGCTCGGCTACTGTGTCTGCATAACTCCAACTAGATTGCAGGCAGGATGGTTATGACGCAGTTTGACGCCACTCGGGCGGTATCGGGAGACTACCGGGATCTGACTCCACAGCAGTGGTTTCAGTTTATTGTGGACCAGTACGCCGTCGATGAAGACGAATACATGGCGCAACTGGTTGAGGTTGCAGAGCCAGGTGACGACAGTGCCAAAGCCATTGAAGCCACGGCCCGCCGCATTGTAGACCGGGTTCGCAGCCAGGGTGATGTGGCCCATGCCGTCGACAAGCTGTTGCAGCAGTACAGCCTGGATAACGAAGAAGGCGTGATTCTGATGTGCCTGGCCGAAGCGCTGATGCGTGTGCCCGATCCGGATACCGCCGACGATCTGATTCGCGACAAGCTGTCCGTTGCCGACTGGAAAGAGCACATGGGCAAGTCGGATTCACTGCTAGTCAACGCCTCGACCTGGGGGCTGATGCTCACCGGCCGGGTGACGTCGCTCGACAGCCGTGAAACCTCACCTGCCAACCTGTTGTCGAAGCTGATCAATCGTGCCGGCGAGCCGGTCATTCGTGCTGCGATGAACCAGGCCATGCGCATTATGGGCAAGCAATTCGTGCTCGGGCGCACCATTAAAGAAGCGATCAAGAACGGCAAGTCCTACCGTAAGAAAGGGTATACCTATTCGTTCGACATGCTCGGCGAAGCCGCCTTTACCGATCCGGATGCCGAGCGTTATTTCAAATCCTATCGCGATGCGGTGCAAACACTGGGCGCCCGGATGGACGAATGGGCCAGTGATGCACCGAAGCCGACCATTTCCATCAAGTTGTCGGCATTGCACCCGCGCTACGAAGAATCCCATCAGGAATGGGTGATGACCGAGCTAGCCCAACGCGTGACCGACCTGGTCAGCGAAGCACGGGCGTTGGGCGTCGGCATAACCATTGATGCCGAAGAGGCGGACCGGCTGGAACTGTCGCTGCGCCTGTTTGAACAGGTTTACCAGAGCGACGCCGCTAAAGGCTGGGGCAATTTCGGCCTGGTTATTCAGGCCTATTCAAAACGTGCCCTGGCGGTGCTGGGGTACCTGACGTCCCTGGCCAAAGCGCAGGGCGATGTGATTCCGGTGCGCCTGGTTAAAGGGGCCTACTGGGATACAGAAATCAAACACGCCCAGGTACTCGGCCTGGCCGATTACCCGGTGTTTACCCGCAAGGAAAATACCGACGTTTCCTACATCACCTGCGCCCGTTATCTGATGAGCGCGGAAGCCGATGGCGCCATTTACCCTCAATTTGCCACTCATAATGCACACACTGTCGCGGTGATTGCCGAGTTTTCCCGGCAGCGTCCAGAGCGTGAATTTGAGTACCAGCGTTTGCATGGCATGGGCGACGCCCTTTACGACACCTTGCTCAGTGAAGACAAGCACCGTGTGCGCATCTATGCCCCGGTCGGTGCCCATAAGGATTTGCTGCCCTACCTGGTGCGGCGCCTGCTGGAAAACGGCGCCAACTCGTCCTTTGTTCACCGCCTGGTCGATGCTGAAACACCGGTGGGTGACCTGGTGTCGTCTCCGGTTGAACTGGCCAAAAGCCGGGCCGTTTTCCGCAACCCCAAAATTGTACGTCCCTCTGAAATCTATGGAGACAGTCGCCGTAATTCTCAGGGGTATAACCTTGCCGTAGCCTTTGAACGAGAGCCTTTGATGCACACCATTGATGCCTGGAACGACACCCAATGGGTACAGAAACCGCTGTTGGCGGGAAAAGCCCAGTCAACCTCTGAAGTGATTGAGGTTAAAAGCCCTTACGACACCCGAGAGTCGGTGGGTCAGGTGCATTTCACCGATGCTGACATGGCGCAACAGGCGCTGGCAACTGCCGATTCAGCCTGGTTTGGCTGGAACCGGACACCGGCGATCAAGCGCGCCGCCTGCCTCGACAAACTGGCCGATTTGCTGGAAGCCAACACGGCTGAACTGATGGCTCTCTGTGCCCGTGAAGCCGGTAAGTCATTGCAGGACAGCATTGATGAAGTACGTGAGGCCGTCGACTTTTGCCGTTACTACGCGGTGCAGGCGCGCGCCAACATGAACGAGCCGACCTTGTTGCCCGGGCCGACCGGAGAGAGCAACGAACATTATTACGAAGGCCGGGGTGTTTTCCTGTGCATCAGCCCCTGGAACTTTCCGCTGGCCATTTTTACCGGTCAGGTCTGCGCTGCACTGGTAGCGGGCAATACCGTGCTCGCCAAACCGGCAGAAAGCACGTCGTTGATTGCCGGTCGCACGGTCGAACTGTTTCACCAGGCCGGTGTGCCCGGTGAAGTACTGCAGTATTTGCCGGGGTCGGGTCCGGTTATTGGTAATGCCGTGCTCAGTGATGAGCGCCTGGTTGGCATTGCTTTCACCGGTTCTACCGAAACGGCGCAGCTGATTAACCGCACGCTGGCAGCACGGACTGGCGCCATGCCCACCTTCATTGCCGAAACCGGCGGTCAGAACGCGATGATTGTTGATTCAACGGCCTTGCCGGAGCAGGTGGTTGCCGATGTGATGGGCTCGGCCTTTGCCAGTGCCGGTCAGCGCTGTTCAGCCTTGCGCGTGCTTTGCGTGCAGGACGATGTGGCCGACCGCATCATTGAGCTGATCGGCGGTGCACTGAGCCGCATTGAAATGGGCAATCCGCAGTTGTACCAGACTGACTGTGGGCCGGTGATCGACCAGAAAGCACTGACCGGATTGACCAACTATGTCGACGGCTGGCGCAAGAAAGACCGGGTACTGGCTGAAGCCAAGTTGAGTGAGCATACCCGGCATGGCTATTTCATCCCACCCGTCGCCATTCGTATTGAAAGCCTGGATGAACTGGGACGTGAACAGTTTGGTCCGGTACTGCACGTCTACCGCTACAAGGCGCGTGAACTCGACCATGTGATCGCCGACATCAATAAAACCGGCTATGGCCTGACGCTTGGTATTCACAGTCGCAATGAGGCGACAGCGGCCTACATCGAAGCCCGGGTCCGGGTCGGAAACTGCTACGTCAATCGCAACCAGATTGGTGCGGTGGTTGGTGTACAGCCGTTCGGTGGTCGTGGTTTGTCGGGCACTGGCCCGAAAGCCGGTGGCCCGAATTACATCAAGCGTTTTGCGACTGAACGGGTGCGTACCATCAACACCACGGCGGTCGGCGGTAACGCCAGCTTGCTGTCACTGGAAAGTGACGATTGAAGACTTTGCTGTGCCGGTAACTGCCGGCCTGGCGATTGAATCGTTCCATCGGCCTACCAGCCGGAGAATGACACCGGAGCCGGAGCGTTGAAACCCAGCCTCCGATCCCGGTGAACAGTGGCTGCCTGAACAGCCACGAATAACTGCCCCGACTGGATCCGGGATGTGGAGTTGGTAAGAGTCTGCATCCCGGATCGACCCCATTGCACTGGACAGCGCTGGTATTCGGGAGCAGCACGAGAAACGCTCGATAGCCTAATCGATCACAACAACTAGAACTCGGAGTACATTATGAGCAACACCTTAGCGGTCAGTGTGACCTTTATTATTTACCTGGCGGGTATGATGTGGATCGGCCTTTGGGCCTATCGCCGCACGACAGACCTGTCTGACTACATTCTGGGCGGTCGTTCTCTGGGTGCCTGGCCTTCAGCGCTGTCGGCCGGTGCCTCCGATATGTCTGGCTGGTTATTGCTGGGTTTGCCGGGCGCCATTTATGCCTCGGGTATGGGTGAAGCCTGGATCGCCGTTGGTCTTCTGGCAGGCACCTATCTGAACTGGCTGATCGTCGCGCCCCGTCTGCGTGCCTATTCGCAGGCCGCTTCAGACAGCCTGACTTTGCCGCAGTACTTCAGCAACCGGTTCGAAGACAAGGTGGCCATTCGTGCCATTTCAGCCTTCTTCATTTTGCTGTTTTTCCTGTTCTACACCAGCTCCGGTTTGGTTGCAGGCGGCAAATTGTTTGAGACCGTCTTCGGTTGGGATTACACCATTGCCGTTACCATTGGCACCATCATGGTGGTTTCCTACACCCTCTTTGGCGGTTATCTGGCCGTCTCCTGGACAGACCTGGTGCAGGGCCTGTTGATGGCCGCTGCGCTGATCATTGTGCCGATCTTTGCACTCATGGTTATCGGTGAAGGCCCCGCGGCCGTCCTGGAAGCGAAGAACCCGAATCTGGTCAGCATGTTTACCAGTGCCGATGGCTCTTCGCTGGGGCTGATTGCCATTATTTCGTCGTTGGCCTGGGGCCTGGGCTATTTTGGTCAGCCGCACATTCTGGCGCGCTTCAAAGGCATTAAAGACCGCAACGAAGTTAAACGTGCACGTCGCATTGCCGTGACCTGGACGTTCCTGGGTATGGCCGGCGCACTGCTGGTAGGTATTGCAGGCATTGGCTATTTTGAAACCGGTTTGCCAGATGGCGAGACGGTGTTCATCAGCCTGGTGCAGGCATTGTTCCACCCTCTGGTGGCAGGCATTTTACTGGCGGCGATTCTGGCGGCGATCATGTCGACTGCTGATTCTCAGTTGCTGGTTTCCTCGTCTGCACTGACTGAAGATTTCTACAAATCGATCTTCAGAAAAGATGCCGACCCGGCGTCTCTGGTTAAAATTGGTCGTGGCGCTGTAGTACTGATTGCTGTGGTCGCCTGGTTCTTCGCGCTGGATGATGACAGCTCGGTACTGGCACTGGTGTCTTACGCCTGGGCCGGTTTCGGCGCAGCCTTTGGTCCGGCGGTTATTCTGTCGCTGTACTGGAACCGGATGAACCGGGTCGGTTGCATTGCCGGTATTCTGGTCGGTGGTATTACTGTTGTTGTCTGGAAGCAGATGACCGGTGGCATTTTCGATATGTACGAAATTGTTCCGGGCTTCCTGTTCTCGACCATTGCCGTCTACGTTGGCAGCATTGCATCGGAAGAGCCTTCAAAAGAAATGCACGCTACTTTCCAGGAAGTGAATGGCTAATTGTCGCCAGGCGCGTTTCTGAGGAAAAAAAGGGGTAACGTCAGTTACCCGAAAAAAAACCGGGCTAATGCCCGGTTTTTTTTGTTTTACTGACCAAACTCAACGTGTCTTGCGGGTGCTTGCCTATACTGGATGTCTCCTACACCAGGAGCGGTACCCAATGAGTATTTTGAAGAAGACCAACGACCTGACCCCTCATCTGATTGCATTGCGCAAAGAACAGCCTGCCACCTATGACGCTTTTCAGTCAGTCGGCAAAGCAACCTATGTGGACGGCGAACTGACACACTTGACCAAGGAGCTGATAGCAACGGCCATCGCCATCAGTGTGAACTGTGAGCCCTGCATTGGTTACCACGTGCGCTCGCTGGTAAAGCTGGGGGTTAGCCGGGAAGCCTTCACCGAAATGCTGGGTGTGGTTATCCAGATGGGCGGAGGCCCAGGTCTGATGAAAGCAGGCGAAGCCATGTCTGTCTATGAGGAATTAACCGCATAGCCGATACCCGGTGCTCCGGAAGCGGACCTTCGAGTCTGCGCCCGGAGCACAATCAGGTATTACACGACCCACTGATAAAACAGTGCGCCACCGATATAGCCCATCAGCGCCAGCGGAGCGATGTGTTTCAGGTACCAGAAGAAGCTGATGTGCTCCATGCCCATGGCAGCCACCCCGGCGGCTGACCCAATAATCAGACAGCTGCCTCCAGTTCCGGCAGCGTAAGCCAGAAATTCCCACATCGGCGCATCGGTCGGGTAAATCGACAGGTCATACATGCCCATGGTCGCGGCGACCAGCGGCACGTTGTCGATGACAGCAGACATCAGGCCGATCATAAAGACGATGACGTTAATGTTGCCGATCGACTGATCCAGCGTTGTAGCCAGTGATGATAGCAGGCCGGTGGCTTCCAGAGCAGAGACCGCAAGCAGAATGCCCAGAAAGAACAGCACGCTGGGCGTATCAATGCGCTTCAGCACCCGGGTAATGTGCAATTCGGTGTCGTCGTCGTAGTCGGCTCTGTGATGAATGATTTCACTGACGATCCATAATACGGAAAGGCTCAGCATCATGCCCATGAAGGGTGGCAAGTGGGTAACGGTTTTGAACACGGGCACGAACAGCAAACCCAGAATTCCGACCGCAAAAATAATATTGCGATGGTGGCGGGTTACCTGATCGGCATCCTGCTTGTATGGCATAGCCTGGGGCGGGTGAATGGACTGGCCGCGCAACGACCAGGTCAGATACAACATGGGCACCAGCAGGCAAATCAGTGAAGGCAGAAACAGGGATTTGATGATCGCCATCGTGGTGATCTGTCCGCCAATCCACAACATGGTGGTGGTTACGTCACCGATCGGTGACCAGGCACCACCGGCATTTGCGGCAACGACAATCATGCCGGCAAAAAACAAACGTTCCTGGCGGCTGGCGATGAGCTTTCGGATCAGCGATATCATCACGATGGTGGTGGTCAGGTTGTCCAGAGCGGCTGACATGAAGAAGGCAAGCACCGCTATCATCCACAGCAGGGTAACGGTGGAGGTTGCCTTGATTCGGTCGGTAATAATGGCAAAGCCGCCATTGGCATCCACAAATTCAACGATGGTCATGGCGCCGAGCAGAAAGAACAGAATTGAGCCAATCTCACCAAGGAAGGTCAGCAATTGATGTTCGCCAACCCAGGTATGAATCAGCGCGCTCTCGGCGAGGTTGGCATGTTCTTCCAGAAACCAGGCGGGCAGGGTATCTACGGCGATCAGATCGCCAGCGAACAAAATATAAACCGTCCAGCACAGGACGGCGCTCATGATTGCCGGGGCTGTCTTGTCGATCTTAAGACTATGTTCGGCAATGATGGCGAGGTAGCCAAGAGTAAAAATACCGATGATCAGGATTAACGCTAAGGGCACAGAAACGCTCCATTGTTAGAGTGGTGACACGCACATCACGAGTTAATTCAACTTCAACTAAAGCCTTCGGGTTGGCTTACAGCCGGGAATTCGTGACTGCAACCGGGTATAGCCATACTTGGTCGCTGTCACCTGACTAGCTGGCAACATCGAATGCCTTAAAAACCATCAAACAGACTGATTAGCTGAAGTCGCTGGAGGTGCCTGTGGCCAGGCCTTGAAATGACAGCCAGTGCGGCTTTGGTTGCTTCCGGTCGGAATGGAGTCGGAGGTGGTTAATGGCAGGCGAGCCAGTAACAGCAGGGAGGGCGGTGAGGCTGGCTCTGATCGGTCGTCCAGTGAAAAATCGGGTGTTAATCCGGTTTCCGTCAGCAAAAGGTGAGTGACAGCTGAATGCTCAGATTCGGTGTCGATATCACCCGGGCAAACCGGTTTGGCGAGGGCGGTTGCCGAGAGGCTAAGCAATAGCCATAACAACGCCGCTGCAAGGGTGCTTCCGGAGTGTCTGAGTGAGAGCAACGCTGGCATTACAGTGGCGAAACCCGATGGTAGGTGGGCGAAACAGGCCGCTATTATTCAGTTCTGGAGCCAGAAAGCAAAATCTGTTTGTGGCTGGCTCTGTACCACCCGGGCCCGGCCCGGTAAGCTCTGCGCTGCGACCGGGTTACTAAAAGGATGCCTGTGAATACCAAAGCCAAGATGTTGTCGATTCTTGCCACCCTGTTGCTGGTGGCATTGCCCTGGGTCTTGGGTGCCCGGGTGCCGGGTTACAGCAGTGTTCAGTTCATCAGCGAACTGGGTGCTATTGATATGCCCAACCGATCTGCCGCCAATGGCGCTTTTTTGCTCATTGGTGCTTTCTGGATGGGGGCTGTCGAGGCAGCCCGAAAAGCGCTTGAACCCAACAAAATGGACCCCTGGGTTCGGTTCGGGGCCATTGCGTTTGCTGCCAGCTACATCGGCAGTGTGGTGTTTCCCTGTGATCTGGGTTGCCCGGCTTCGGGCAGCACTAACCAGTTGATTCACAGCACGCTGATCTGGGTGCTCAGTGCCGGTGCTGTTGTCTCGGGTGTCCGGCTGGTGCCAGCGACCTCCGTCAAAGGCATGAGCGCACTGAAAGTGACGCTGGTGTTAACCTTTCTGGTTCTGCAAGTGGCTGCCTGGCAACGCGACTGGCATCCGGGCTTGTGGCAGCGGCTGTTTGAATTGAATTTTGCCCTGTTGTGGGTGCTATGGGTCTGGCGAATGCCCGGGCGCCAGGCCCCTATTTGAGCGGATATCCGGCGGCACTCCTTCTGGTAGACAGGTTGGTTAAGTTTAATGGTTGAGCGTATTGCGGGCATTGTTGTGCCCATTTTTCTGGTCGTTCTGGTCGGGTTTCTTTACGGGCGCAAGCACGCCCCGAACATGGAAGCGGCCAATCGCATCAACATCGATGTATTTACGCCCTTCCTGATTCTCAGCGTGTTCGCCTCGCGCCCGGTTGATCTGGGCGACTACGCGCCACTGGCGCTGGGCGCCATACTGGTGACCTTGTTGCCTGGCATTGGTGCCTATTATCTGGCCCGGGCCATAGGGGTCAGCTGGAAAACCTTTGTACCGCCGATGATGTTCCGCAACAGCGGCAACACCGGGCTCCCGCTTATGCTCTTCACCTTTGGTGAAGAATTCATGCCAGCGGCGGTGATTCTGTTTATTGTGGAGAACACCCTGCACTTTACCGTGGGTGCCTGGCTGCTTAACCCGCGAACCCATCTGTTGCATGTCCTGAAAAACCCCATGATCATCGCCGCCGCGCTGGGTCTGGCCATTGCCGGTTTCAGTGTTCATTTGCCCGACTGGCTGATTCGCTCGCTTGCTTTACTGGGCGACATTGCGGTTCCGCTGATGCTGTTCGCGTTGGGTGTCCGGCTGGTGAATCTGGACTTGAGTGGCTGGCGCATCGGGGTGATCAGCGCGGTTGCCTCGCCGATTCTCGGCTTGGTGGTGGCCTGGCCGCTGGCGCTGTTGCTGGATCTGTCGCCCGTGCAACAAGCCATGCTGATTCTGTTTGGTGCCTTGCCACCGGCGGTATTGAACTATCTGGTCGCGGAACGCTACAACCAGCAGCCGGAACAGGTCGCTGCCATGGTGATGTTTTCCAATGCGCTGAGCATTGTGTCGATACCCCTGGTGCTTGCCTGGGTGCTAGGCGGTGTTTGACTCTTCCTCATGGTATGACTTGCCTTCGCCGTCACCTGGCCAACAGTTAATTGTTAAATCGTCCTGATTGGCATTATCTGAGTTGATACTCTGGCAAAGCAGTGCTTAGCTATGGGTAACGAAATGTATTCATTGCCCGGAGACAGTCGGTGTCACCGCCGTGTGAAAGGTTAGTGGATTACCCTGGTCACAAGTTAGTTCGGTTACCCTGAAAAGATAGTCTGTCTCGCTGAATACAGATTCAGAGGGGATAGCGATGACGACAAAGATGACCCATGATCATTCCACTGCGAATGAATACCGCCCGGCCAGACGCCCGGTCGATACCTCCCGTTTTGCCCATGAAACCCCATCGGTTGGTGCACAGCCACCTTCCTGGATCAGGAAAGTACTGGATCAAGCCGACATTCGGGTTCAGGGCGACCGCCCCTGGGATCTTCAGGTACACGACCCTCGGCTCTATGGACGCCTGTTGCGACACGGGTCTGTTGGATTGGCCGAAGCCTATATTGACGGCTGGTGGAGCAGTTATCGAATTGACGAGATGGTCACGCGTCTGTTGAGAACCGGTGTTCAGGGCCATATGCCGGCGCTGGTTCGGTTGAAAGATGCCTGCCGTGGTTTGGCTTACCGGCTAATTAATTTTCAAAGTGACCGCCGCGCCTTCACCGTTGGCAAGGTGCATTACGACATCGGTAACGACCTGTTTCGGCGCATGCTCGACGAGAGCATGATGTACAGCTGTGCCTATTGGGCGCAGGCACAGACACTGGCCGACGCTCAGCAGGCCAAAATTGACCTGATCTGTCGCAAACTAGACCTCAGACCCGGCCAGACCGTACTGGATATCGGCTGTGGCTGGGGTGGTCTGGCCGGGCATCTGGCACGGCATTATCAGGTTAATGTGGTTGGCGTTACGGTCAGCAGGGAACAGCAGGCCTTCGCCCGGCAGAAACTGGCCGATTTGCCGGTGGACATTCGTCTGGCCGACTACCGCAGCCTGACCGGACGGTTCGACCGGGTAGTCTCGGTGGGCATGTTCGAGCATGTAGGTGCCAAAAATCATCGTACCTTTTTTGAAACGGTCCACCGGTTGCTGGCCGACGATGGCCTGTTCTTGTTGCATACCATAGGCGATGAAGCCGACAGTGCGGCGCCCGAGCCTTTTATCAACAAATACATCTTCCCCAATGGCAAGGTGCCGTCACGGCGCGAGATCAACAACGCCAGCCTGGGTCTGTTCCGGTTGGAAGACTGGCACAACTTCGGACCCGATTACGACCGCACGCTGATGGCCTGGGCGGAGCGAATCGATGCGGCCTGGCCTGACCTGTCGGACCGGTACGATGAACGCTTTCAGCGATTGTGGATGTTCTACCTCTACAGCTGCGCTGCCTTCTTCCGCTCCCGGCAAGGTCAGTTATGGCAGCAGGTGTATTCGCCACGAACGTCAGATCAGGAGTATCGGAGTGTTCGATAGCGCTTCCAGGCTGTTATTTTAGTTCGCGGGCAGGCTGTCTCCATTTTTTCCCGCGGGCAGGGTAATCACGACCGTGTCTTTCAAGCAATAACAGCACCATTTCTACCGGTGTTCGTTCATTCAGTGCTCAGGCTGTGAGCAAGTTCTCAGGTTGCGCAAAAAAGTGACCTCTATTCCCAAAAACCCGGGCTGATCCGTACTGCCCGTTGAGTTTTTCCGGCACGCTAGTGGGGTTCGGTAACCCCGAACAGAGTTTGAGCCTGTCTCAACTCAGGGTTTGTGAAAGCAACGGTGTGCGATTCCCGCACAGTGCCCGTTGGCCTGTCTTCAGACGTCTTACCTTCCGAATTCCGTTTCGCCAATGTGCAGTGTCGCAATCCATCAGGGAGCTTGATGGATGTGCTGCTGTCGCGAGGTGATCCCTCATGGAGGCGCACTGCGCTTCGTGGCAACGGATAAAAAAAATAATAGAAGAAGGAAACCAATCATGAAGCAATTTTCGAGGATTACTCTGTCTCTGGCGGCGACGCTGGTTGCCGGTGTGCAGGCAGCCGACCGGGTGCCTGCCAGTGCCGACATGCTGACGTCGCAAGGCATAGCGGCGAGTCAGAACGGTGTCGAGATGACATCGGTTAACAGCCGGACACTGGCCAATGGCATGACAGTGACGCGGTATCAGCAAATGCACCAGGGCGTTCCCGTCTGGGGGCAGACGGTGACTCAGACCGGGCAGGGCATCGCGGCCGATGTCAGTGGCGATGCACTGACCGGGCTGGCTGCGGAAGTACCTTCCGTCATCCCCTCCATTAAAGTAACTAACGCGATAGACCAGGCGATGACGCAATCGGTTGTGCAGCGCAATCAGCAGGGCATCAGCGCCGGTGCTCTTTCGGTCGAGGCATTAAAGCTGGCCGCAAAGAATCAGGATCATGAGCTTTACATTCATGTCGATGAGCAGGATCAGACGCGGCTGGCGTATCTGATCAGCTGGGTTGAATACGGTGATGAGCCATCTCGCCCCTTCTACTTTATCGATGCTCATACCGGCGCCGTGCTTGAGCACTGGGATGGCATTGCGCACCAGGAAGCGACCGGGCCGGGCGGAAACGAAAAAACCGGCCAGTATGTCTACGGTACCGATTATCCGGCGATGGACGTCGACGACAACTGCCGAATGTCGACCGACAATGTCGAGACGATCGATATGGGTGGCACCACCAGTGGCGGCAATGTGTTTTCCTTCACCTGCCCGAACAACGAAAACCGTTACACCAACGGTGCCTATTCACCGCTGAATGACGCCCATTTTTTTGGCAATGTGGTGTTCAATATGTATCAGCAGTGGTACGACACATCGCCACTGACCCAGAAATTGAGAATGCGGGTACATTACGGCAACAATTATGAGAATGCCTTCTGGGATGGCGTGCAGATGACCTTTGGGGACGGTGCCAATCGGTTCTATCCGCTGGTCAGTCTGGATGTGTCGGCACATGAAGTCAGCCATGGCTTTACCGAGCAGAACTCTGGCCTGCAGTATGCCAATCAGTCCGGCGGTATCAACGAGGCGTTCTCGGATATGGCCGGTGAAGCAGCCGAATATTTCATGAAGGGCAGCAACGACTGGATGGTAGGTGCCGATATCTACAAAGGCCAGGGCTCGTTGCGTTATATGGACGACCCGACCCGGGACGGCAGCTCCATCGGCCACGCATCGGATTATGTCAGTGGCATGGACGTTCACCACAGCTCCGGCGTGTTTAACCGGGCGTTTTATCTGATCGCGACCAGTGAAGGCTGGGACACGCGTCAGGCGTTCGATATTTTCGTACTGGCCAACCAGATGTACTGGAACCAGTCGACCAATTACGAAGCGGGGGCCTGTGGTGCAGTCGATGCTACGGAGGCGCTGGGGTATGACCTTGAGGTTGTAATCGATGCCTTTGATACCGTCGGAGTTTCCACGGCGGCGTGTGCGCCTACCGGTCCTGTCGAATCAGAGCTTGAAAACGGCGTACCGTTAACGGGTCTGCAAGGTGGGCAGGGTTCTGAACAGCGGTTCACCTTGTCGGTGCCTGCCGGTGCCAGCGATCTGACCATCAGCATCAGCGGTGGCAGTGGCGATGCCGATCTGTATACGCAATTTGGCAGCGAGCCTTCGACGTCAAACTACGATTGCCGCCCCTGGGAAGATGGTAATGCAGAGTCCTGCACAGTTGCTTCGCCCGAGGCTGGGGTTTATCACGTCATGGTGCGCGGCTACAACAGTTACCAGGGTGTCACGCTGCTGGCTGAATTTGACGAAGGCACTGATGGCGGCGGCCCGGATGCGGGCACCGAGTCCAACCTGTCGGCGGCTCAGGGCCAGTGGCTGTATTACACGATCGATGTGCCTGCCGGTATGTCTTCGTTGAACGTAGGCATCGAGGGTGGCAGCGGTGATGCCGATCTTTATGTCAGACAGGGCGATCAGCCGACCAGCAATCGTTACGATTGCCGGCCCTATCGCAGTGGCAATATAGAGCAATGCAGCTTTACCAATCCGGCTGCGGATACCTGGACGGTTGGCATCAGAGCCTATTACGCCTTCTCGGGAGTGACTCTGAACTGGTCTTATAACTAAGCCAGCACAACGTTGTGATTAAAAAGGGGCTTCGGCCCCTTTTTTGCGTTTGATGGCCTGGTTTACCAACTAGGACGCTAGGGAGCCTCTGAATAACTCCCTCAGGGCTCTGCGCGAGCTAAAACGTTTTGCCCAAGTGGGCGTGGGCGGCACTCCGACGCACTTCGCAGCGCAATGGCCGTAGCCCTAGTCAAGAAGTGCTCCCTAGCCTTAATTGACGGTTCGAATGCGGTCGCGCAAGCCCTTGTCGACAATGATGCGGGTGGAGATCTCCTCAATCGACAGCCGAGTGGTATCGATAAAGGGAATACCGAACCGTCGAAACAGAGCCTCGGCCATGCGCACTTCATCTTCGCACTGGCGCAGCGAGGCGTAGTCGCTGTTGGCTTTGCGCCCGTCGCGAATCTGGTTCAGCCGTTTCGGGTCGATGCTCAGGCCATAGAGTTTGTTGCGAAAGGGCTCCAGGGCCTTGGGCATGCGCGCCTCTTCAAAGTCATCGTCGGTCAACGGGTAGTTGGCCGCGTATATGTTGGCTTGCAGCGCCAGAAAGATGCTGGTCGGGGTTTTACCGCTGCGGGAAACGCCTACCAGAATAATATCGGCCTTGTCGTAATGATGCAGTCGCCGGCCGTCGTCGTTCTCCAGCGCGAACTGCATGGCATCCATGCGGCGCTGGTAGTGGCCAAAGTCGGCTGACACCTCGGGCCGGCCAATGCGGATGTTCGACGCCTGGCCCAGCAACTGCTCCAGGGGTCCGAGAAAGGTAGAGATGATGTCGACCGTATGGGCATCGCTGTCGTGCACAATAGCTCGAATCTTCGGGTCGATAATGGTTTCGATAATGATCGGTTGCAGACCCGATTCCCGAGCCGCCTTGGCCACCCGGTCAACCGCATTGCGCGCTTTTTGTTCCGTATCAATAAACGACAGAATCGTTTCTGTAAACTGGGTACGGTCGAAATGGGATAGCAGACTGTGGCCCAGCGTTTCAGCGGTGATGCCGGTGCTGTCGGAAATGAAAAAGACGGGGCGGTTGGCACTCATGAATAATTCCTTGAATCCGGAGCAGGTCAGCGGGGGTCACATCCCCTTGTCGATGTCCTACACTATAGCGGCACTGTCGGGATATAACAGCCGCGGCATAACAGCGGTCCCGGTCATTCCGCAAGGCAATGGTCATCATTCACAGAATAAATGCACAACGTCCTCATTCTGAGGTTTAATGAATGCACTGCCCGGCAACAGGGCAGGCAACCCTATCAAGTAGCACGTGGAGATCAGCATGGAATTCGTTAAGGACTTTACCGAACTGGGTATACACGACGTACCCACCGTGGGCGGCAAAAACGCCTCCCTGGGTGAAATGATCAGTCATCTGTCGGCCCTGGGAGTGACCGTACCGGGTGGTTTTGCAACGACCGCAGAGGCTTATCGCGAATTCCTCGCTTTTGAAGGGCTGAAAGAGCGGATTGACTCACGCCTGTCATCGCTGGACGTCGATGACGTCGAAGCACTGGCAAAAGTGGGCCGTGAAATCCGCAAGGAAGTCATGCTGGCGCCGTTCCCCGAGCGTCTTGAAAAAGAAGTGCGGGCGGCCTACCAGACACTGACCGACGGTGACCCGGGCCGTTCCCTGGCCGTGCGCTCCTCAGCGACTGCCGAAGACCTGCCGGATGCCTCCTTCGCTGGTCAGCAGGAGACCTTTCTGAACATCCACGGCATCGATGAAGTGTTGCAGGCGATCAAGGAAGTGTTTGCCTCCCTGTTTAACGATCGAGCCATTGCCTACCGGGTGCATCAGGGGTTCGACCATGCCCACGTTGCTTTGTCGGCGGGTATACAGCGCATGGTGCGCAGCGACATTGGCGCTTCCGGGGTGATGTTCACCATGGACACCGAATCCGGTTTCGACCAGGTGGTGTTCATTACTTCGGCCTATGGCCTGGGTGAAACCGTGGTCCAGGGCGCGGTAAACCCCGACGAATTCTACGTCAGCAAACGGGCCCTGGCCGACGGTTACCACGGCATTCTGCGGCGTACCCTCGGCAGTAAGCTGATCAAGATGGTCTATGGCGCATCGGCCGAGACCGGCAAATCGGTTGAAACCGTTCAGGTCGACGAGGCCGACCGGTCCCGGTTCTCACTCTCCGATGACGAAGTGGAACAACTGGCCCACCAGGCCATGACCATCGAGAAGCACTACAAACGACCGATGGACATCGAATGGGCGCGCGACGGTGAAGACGGCAAGCTGTACATCGTGCAAGCCCGTCCGGAAACCGTGAAAAGCCGCGGCTCGGCCACTGTTATTGAACGCTATGCGCTGAAAGAGAAGGGTAAATTGCTGATTGATGGACGCGCCATCGGCCAGCGCATCGGTCACGGCCCGGTTAAGGTGATCAGCGATCTAAGCCAGATGCATCAGGTGCACGCCGGCGATGTGCTGGTCACCGACATGACCGACCCGGACTGGGAGCCGATCATGAAGCGGGCCTCGGCCATCGTAACCAACCGCGGTGGCCGTACCTGCCACGCCGCCATCATTGCCCGCGAGCTGGGCATTCCGGCCGTAGTCGGCTGCGGTGACGCGACCGATAAACTGATCAGTGGCGATGACGTCACCGTCTCCTGTGCCGAGGGAGATACCGGCCGCGTTTACCGGGGGCTGCTGGAATTCAACGTCGAAGAAAACGACCTCAGCACCATGCCCGACCTGCCGTTCAAGATCATGATGAACGTCGGCAACCCTGACCGGGCATTCGATTTTCAGTCGCTGCCCAACGCGGGTGTCGGCCTGGCCCGGCTTGAGTTCATCATTAACCGGATGATCGGCGTGCACCCCAAGGCGTTGCTGCATTACGACGAAGCGCCAGTCGAAGTGCGCGAGAGCATCGACCACCGCATGGCCGGCTACGCGAGCCCGGTTGACTTCTACGTTGAGAAAATCGTTGAGGGCGTGTCGTCGATTGCGGCGGCGTTTTACCCGAAACCGGTCATCGTGCGCCTGTCCGATTTCAAATCGAACGAATACGCGCACCTGGTCGGTGGTTCCCAGTATGAACCCCAGGAAGAAAACCCAATGATCGGGTTTCGGGGTGCGTCACGTTACATCGACGATTCATTCCGCGAGTGCTTTGAACTCGAATGCCGGGCCATGAAAAAGGTGCGCAACGAGATGGGGCTGACCAATGTGCAGTTGATGGTGCCTTTTGTACGCACCGTCGATGAAGCGCGTCAGGTGGTCGAATTGCTGGCCGAAAACGGCCTGGAATCCGGCAAGGACGATCTGAAGCTGATCATGATGTGCGAACTGCCATCCAACGCCTTGCTGGCCGACCAGTTCCTGGAATACTTCGATGGCTTCTCCATCGGCTCCAATGACCTGACTCAGCTGACCCTGGGCCTCGACCGGGATTCCGGCGTGATTGCGCACCTGTTCGATGAGCGCAATGATGCCATCAAAATCCTGCTCAGCATGGCCATTCAGGCTTGTCGCAAGGCCAATAAATACATTGGTATCTGCGGCCAGGGCCCGTCAGACCATCCGGACTTTGCCGAATGGCTGATGGACCAGGGCATCGAATCGGTGTCACTGAACCCTGATTCAGTGCTCAGCACCTGGATCTACCTGGCTGAGCATCACGGCAAGGCCTGATACCTCAGGGCCGGTCTGGCAGGGCAATATCCAGCCAGACCGGCCGATGATCGGACGCCCGCTCCAGCGCAGCGCTGAGCGGGTGCTCCGGTGCTGGCCAGAAAACACCTGTCCCGAGAACCGCCAGTTGAGTCGACGGCAAAACGTAGTCGGCTCGCATTTTCCAGCGTGCGGTCAGGTCATGGCCTCTGTCAGAAAGTGGCCGAAGTGGCTGAACAGAGGGGTGTTTTATCAGGCGGTTAATCGCTCCCGGTTGACTGTCGCCGCCCGCCGATGATGCATTCAAATCGCCCGCCACGATAAAGAGCTGATCGGCTGCCAAACCGCCCCTTACCCCCCGATCATCCGTCATATATGACGCCCCACTCATGTAGTCCACCCAGAACCGAATCTCATCATGATTGCGGCAAACGTTGCGCCGCTCCGGGCCATCAAAGGCCGGAGGCGTGGGGTGGCTGATCAGCAAATGGCACAGCCCCGAGGGCAGCGCCAGCGGCAAGTCCCAGTGTGATTTGCTCGACAGGCGCATAACCGCCAGGTCATCGTCCGAATAGAAAGCCGAACCGTCCGGGTTTTCGGGCAACAGAGCGTCGGGCATATTGCGCCATAAAAAGTGCTGAAATGTCCGGCACGCCTCAGTATCGAGCGGAACTTTCGACAAAACCGCCATGCCGTATTGGCCCGGGAAGTCACCGAACCCGAATGGGGTTTCGCGGGCGTTGTTTAAGTCCTGTTTTACCAGATCCCGCCCGGATGGCACCCCGGTGTTCACCGGTGCGGTAAACCGATAGGGGAAATCCATGCCCGCTTCACGAAGCCGCGCCTGAAACGCGGTTAACGCCCGTTGCCCGGCGTCGTAGTCCAGCTCATTGATGACCCAGACATCGGCATTGACGTGCGCCATTACCTGCAACAAGGCTGATACCTGCGGCCCCGGTTTTTCCGCCAGCTCGGTCGTCAGATCGCCAGCGCGGGGGCGGTTGAGTGCGACGTTATAGGTCGCCAGTCGAAGCCTGTTCACCCTATCTCCTGTTGTACCTAATTAAATCAGTGTACGGCCTCGCCCCGGCGAATGCAGCCCTTCGCTGTGAACTGAGATCCAGGAATGCGCCGATAGCTGCCGCGAGCAACAGCGCGGCTAAAAGCAGCCAGAAACCACCGATGCCCAGTTCAGGTACCAGCCAGGAAAACCCGAACATCAGGATGACTCCTCCAGCCTGCAGCGTCAGGCTGAGCAAACTGTACAGCGTCGAACGCATAGGCCCCGGCACCTGGTCCGCGATCAGGGCTTCCATCGGAATGCCCAGCATTGAAGTTATCAGCATGACGCCGAGGTAGCCACTGGCAAAGCCGGGCAGGGTAGTCTGCAGCGCCAGCATAGCCAGTGCCGGTGAGGTCAGCAGCAGAATGATAACCAGCTGACGGTCGGTGGTAACGGGCCATCGCTTCAACAGCGTTGCCAACAGGGCAGGCCCGGCGGCGGCGGCCAGAAAATAGCCGGTGACCAGCCAGCCGAACAAAGCGTATGCGGTGTTCGGTGCCAGTGCCATCAGACGTGGTTGCCAGTAAGTTTCCAGCGCAAACAGCAGCATGCCGAGGGCTGTTGCAACGCCCAACAGGCGGCGCACCGGACGCAGCCGCCAGGCCAGCAGCAATGCCGTCTGCATTCGTGGCCGGTCGGCTGTGGTCATCTCGGCACGAGCCCGGCCGGGTTCGCGGAACAGCACTGGAATAAGCGCGAGATGTAACAGGGTAAGGGTCGCCTGAGCGATGAGGTTCCATTCGGTTGGCTGCATGGAAGCAGGCGTCCTGGGGGCGAGGGCATCGGTCAGGTAACCGCCGGCGAGCGCGCCGGCCGCCATCGACAGTGCGCTGAGTGTATGAAAACCAGCAAGACGCCGGGCAAAGACAGTTGCCGGTTCCGTTTCCTGCAGACGCTCGCTTTGCCAGGCTTCAATGCAGCCCGAGTCGAGTGCACGGCTGGCGCCCAGCAACGCCATTACACCCAATAACAGGAAGAACTGATCCACATAAATGGCCAGCACAATGCCCAGCAACCCAACCGCCCGGGCCAGGGCGTAGAGGCGAATTCTACCCAGCCGGTCGGCTGCAAAGCCGAGGGGTAATTCAAGCAAGGCTGCCGTTACACTGAAGGTTCCGAACAGGATGCCCAGGTGCCAGAGGGAGAGCCCCTTCTCCTGCAGAAACAGCGTCTGAACGCTCAGAAACAGACCTAACGACAGGCCTTTAAGGCTGTGGTGGATGCTCAGGCGTTGAATCAGTGTCATGGCGAAGCCCTCAGAAAATAGGTCACCCGGACACTCTACGTTGAGATCATTGGCAAATTAATGCTTATAATATATAAGTTAGATAAACAAAAAATTTATAAATATGCTGAAAACCGACTGGCTTGAGTCGTTTAACGCGGTCGCCCTGGCGGGCAGTTTTACTGCCGCCGCGCGTGAACGGCAGCTGAGCACCATGGCCCTGAGCAAACACATCGCTGCTCTAGAATCGGCGCTGGGTGAGGCGCTGTTTGAACGAACAACACGGCGGGTCCGGTTAACCGAATTCGGAGGCGATTTTCTGGCGCGGGCCGGGCAGGTGCTGCGGGAGCAGGAGAATCTGGCAGACTGGGTTGCAAGCCGCAGTGCAGAACCATCGGGGTGCATCCGGGTGGTGGGTATGGAGCAGCCTTTGCAGGCAACCATCATCCCGTTTCTGGCTGAATTCAGGCTGGCCTACCCGGGTATCGATGTTGAGGTTGATGCCGTCAACGAGTTGCTGGACCCAAACCGGCATTTATTCGATGTGGCCTGGGGGGTGGGTCAGTACCTGGGAGATCGGTTCCCGGGCCTGGTTCGACGCCGTCTGATGCGAGTCGTTAACGGGATTTTTGCCAGCCCGGATTATCTGGCACGGTTTGGAACCCCGCATCATCCGGATGATCTCAGCGCGCATCGGGTCTTGCCACAATTACACGATGAACCCAACGACTTTCTGATCGTCAGCGGTGGTGCGGCCGACGATGGGGGCTTTCCGCATACCCGCATGCAAGCACCGCTCAGAACCAGTACCGGGCACCTGGAGCTGTGTCTGCAAGGCCTGGGGCTGATCAATGCCGCCCCCGACCTGCCGGTGATACGCCGTGCCGTGGAATCGGGCCGGCTGATTCCCGTTCTTGAAGCCTACTGGTACGACGCTCTGGATAACTACTACTACATACACCAGGTGCGTCAGCGCCAGCCAAAAGTCGAAGCATTCACCGATTTTTTTGTTGCACGTGCGCAGGGCGTCACTGCAACGGAAGCAGGCTGAATGCACTCAAATGCAGCAAGACTTTTTCAACTACCTGTTACAGGGTGACCAGACTGTTATCGACTGGCAGGCCAGGGGCTGGCACGTATGCTTCCGCGCTCCAGTCGTTTTCCCACTGATTGCCATCGATGCAGAAGCGGTACTGGTATTGCTGGCCAACCGGCAAATTCAATTCAATTTTAAAGTCGCCGGACTTCAGCCGTTTCATCGGATGGCTGTCGGGTGACCAGTCGTTGAAGTCTCCGGCAAGAGTCACGGTACTGGCGTTGGGAGCGGCCTCGGCGGGCAGCATAAAGGTACACCGGCATTCAGGTCTGGAAGTCAGATAGCGTTTCTTTACGGTCATAGGGTCATCCTTTATCAGTCAGCAAGTACAATGAGCATAGTAACAGCGGCCATGTCTCGCCAATGTGCAGGCGACGCCTTCGATGCTCCTTGCTAAACTCGGGCCACTGCTGTGTTTATTTTTGCAACGTGCCGGTCTCAAGCCGGCGATCTTAATAGGACTCCATGACAACTTCACGACCGTCCCTGAGGGTATCACCCTCTCAAGCCATCGACCTGGGGTTGCGCTGGTTGCGTGCCGAACCCGGGCTTCGTTCAGGCCCGGCCACGGACAACTGGTCCGAATTTCTCGGCTATGCCAGCACTTTACCGGCTGAGCACCGGATGCCGTGGTTTTCATGGTGGTTCTGGCTGGGGGCCATTAACGGCATACTCGCGTTCAGCGGTCTGATGGTCTGGCCCGATGGCAGCGGCATCCACATGCTGATTTTTTTGCTGGTGTTCTGGCTGGCTCCGTTGCTAGTGCTCGTCTGGACACTGATCAATGCCTGGTGGCGCAAGCGCAGCCCCTGGTGGCGCCACTGGCTGAGTAGCGAAGACGATGCAGTGATCGCCGCCTGGTGCGCTACTCAAAGCCTGAAAGCCCAGGCGCTGTTTGTGGTCGCCGGCATGGCGTGGATGTGGCTGATGTTGCTGACCCGGCAACTGATCTTCTACTGGAGCACCTCATTGCAGGGTGCCTCGGCGCGAGTCGACGATCTGTTCGCGCTGCTGACGCTGGGCATTCTGAACGTGCCCGAACCGCTGGCGATCAGCGCGTCGCAGGCAGGTAGCATTACCGGGTGGGAAAGCGACTTGCTGAATTTCTCGGAGTACTGGGCTATATGGCTGACCCAGGTCATTCTGCTTTGGGTATTGTTACCGGTGGCCATCGCGCTGCTGATTAATCACCGGGTGCTGAGGCGCCGGCTGGCGAACTGGCCGCGCTGGAACCGGCAGCTGCACCAGCGCTTTGAACAGCAACGACCCGAGGCATTGCACTTTGAATCGCTGACACCGGAGCAACCGGCCACTTTTACGGCCGACGAGACGGACCTGCCGACAGCCGGAATGTCGCCCTCGGTACCGGTACTCGCCTGGCAGGATCCGCTGCCCGGCAGGATGCCAGCTGGCTCAGTCAGACTTGGTCGCGGCAGTCTGGCGCAAGACGAGGCAACCATTGAGCGGCACACCGAGCAGGAGGAGCCGGTCTGGGTGATTTCCGCACAGGCAGTTCCCACCGGTGATCTGGCCGACCTGATCACCCTCAGCGCGGGAAGCCACAAGGAAGTCAAAGTGTTGTTAAGCAGTTCAGCTGAACCGGGTACCGGACAACGGGAAACCGACCGCCAGAGCTGGCAGGGCTTTGTCAGCGCCCAGGAGTTGCCGGTGCAATTGTACTGGCTGGAAGATCAGATAACTCAGCCGACAGCCGGGAAGAAAGCACCATGACCTGGAACCCGGAGACAGCCATGGCTACCCCGGTATTCGCGGTGGTTGGTCACCCGAATCAGGGGAAATCCAGCCTGGTGTCGACCCTGACTCAGGATGACCATATCGCCGTATCACCCGTCAGCGGCACCACGCGGGATGCCCACCGCTATCAGTTGATGCTTGAGCAAAGCGTTCTGTATGAACTGATCGATACGCCCGGGTTTCAGCGCGCACGCCAGATCATCGCCTGGTGTGAGCAGCACAGTGAGAGTGCCGCTGGCCGGCCAGAGGCGTTGCGGCGGTTTGTCGAGGCGCATCGCGATGACCCCAAATTCGCAGACGATTGCACCCTGCTGACCCCGGTGCTGGAAGGGGCAGGCATTGTCTACGTGGTCGATACCAGCCAGCGTTTTGACGCCACCTATGAAGCCGAGTTGACGCTGCTCTCCTGGACCGCCCAGCCGCGACTGGCACTATTGAACCCGATACGGGAAACCGGCCACGAGGCCGAGTGGCAACTGGCGCTGCAACAGTATTTTTCGCTGGTGCGTTCCTTCAACCCGTTGCAGGCACCGTTTGAGCATCACCTGGCCTTATTGCGCAGCATGGCCGAGATTCATTTGCCCTGGCGCGACGGACTCATGCGCAGCGTCGAAGCGTTATCGGACCAACGCCAGCAGCGCCATCAGCACAGTGCCGAAGCCCTGGTCCTCTATTTGCAAAAAGTGCTGCAACACCGCTTGCGTCTGCCTCTGGCCGGGCCAAAAGATCAACTCAAGCAGCAGGGGCTGGCGCAATTTAACCGCGATATTCAGCGACATGAGCAGCAACTGCAGGTGACCCTGGCAGGTTATTACGGGCATCGCAATCTCGACTGGTCCGGCGAATGGCAATCGCTGGCGACCGACGATTTGCTGGATGCCCACGAATGGCGAGCCTGGGGCCTGTCGCGCGCCCGGCTGGCGTCACTGAGCGGGGCGGCTGGTGCGGCCTCCGGGCTGGCCGTCGATGCGGCCGTCGGTGGCACCTCCCTGTTTCTTGGTGCTGTGCTCGGCGGTGCATTAGGCGGCCACGCCGGAGGCTTCGCTGGCCGCGATCCATTGAGTTTTGAGGTGCTGTCCCGGGTACCCGGTTACGAGCAATGGCAGCTCGGGCCGGTCTCCAATCTCGAATTTGCTTTGGCCCTGGCGGGGCGAAGCCTGCGCATCTGGTATCAGTTGCGTTGCCGTAACCATGCCCGGCGTGATGCCGTGTTACTCAACCAGTCTGATTTAAGCCACTGGCTGGACGGCCTGGGTCGCAAGCAGCAGGTTCAGTGGGTGTACTGGGTCCGTAAAATGATGAAAAGACCCTTGAACGAGAGTGAACAAAGCCAGTTAATGAGTTTGATTGTTGCTCTTGGGGAGCAAATGGATAAACCTGAGTCGCATCTATCTTAGTAAAAAGCCATCAATGTGATACTCTTTTACCCTTATTAAACAAACGTGTTAAGGACGCTGTAACGTGATCTGGATTGTGCTGGGCCTGGTAGTCGTGTTGTTGATCGTATTGGGCCCGCGGCCCCGGGTCGCGCTGCGTTGGGTTGTCGATGAATTGCCGGTCGAGCTGGGTGGCTTGTCTGACTGGCTGGCAGAGACAGAGCAATCCCGGGGCGACGTCACCGAAGGGGCTGAAAAACACGTTCGGTTCGCCAACCCGAATGCTCCGGCCAGAACACCGCTGGTGGTCCTCTATCTTCATGGTTTTTCTGCCACCCGCCAGGAGCTGGCTCCCATTCCCGAACGGGTTGCCGAGGCCATTGGTGCCAACTACTATGGCGCCCGGTTGACCGGCCATGGCCTCGACAGTGCAAGCCTGGGCGAGGCACAGGCTGGTGATTGGCTCAAGGACACCGCAGAAGCCTGGCAGATTGCCCGTTCGCTGGGTGACCGCGTCATCGTCATCAGTTGCTCGACGGGTGGAACCCTCTCTACCTGGCTGGCACAGCAACCGTCGGCACAGGATGCCCTGGCCGCTATGGTGCTGTTCGCACCCAATTTTCAGCCCAGACACTGGGCGTCGAAGCTGTTTGGCTGGCCGTGGTCGCGCTACTGGATGCCGTGGCTTGCCGGTCACGAATATGGCCGGGAACCCGAGGGGGAGCTTTCGGGTAAATACTGGACCTCCAGTTACCCAACCCGGGTGTTGCATCAATTGCAGGCATTGGTTGTTGCGGTGCGAAAAAGCCGACTGGAAGCCATCAAAGCGCCCTCGCTGTTTTTGTACAGTGAAGATGACCAGGTGGTGAATGCCCGATACACAGACCGGGTTTACAAGAAGTGGGGTTCAGAAGTAAAGGAACGCATTCGAATAGATGGGGTGGACGGGGAATCCAACCATGTGTTCACCGGAGACATCGTCGCGCCACACCGGACCGAAGCCAGCATAGAACAGGTATTGGCTTTTCTGGAGCAACAGGAAATAGTAGCCACACCGGGTTAGCCTGAAGCCTGACCCGGTGTGAACAGAACTTACTTAGAAGTGCAGACCAACCGTGAAGTATCCATTACCCGGGTGAGCACCGCCTTCGATGAACAATACCCGGTTGCTGATCAGGATATTCAGGCCGACTTCAGCGGCCAGGCCAAAGTCTGCATCACCATTTCCATCTGCGCCAAGGCCCGGCCCCAGGCTCGCATACATATCGAGTCCGGTATCAAGCGGAAACAGCAAACCCAGTGACAGATCTCCGCCGATGGCTACGTCATCGTTAAAGCCGACACCCAGCTCAATTTCGCCATAGGTGTTCAGACCATTATTTTCCAGGGCGGGCACATTGATGGGGAAACCAATGGCGCCGATGAAACCAACGCCACCGCCATAGGAGGCGAGACCCAGCTCAGCGCCACCGCGGCCACCGGCATAGGCCGTGCTGGCAAGTGTTGCGGCTGCGAGCGTTGCAGCAATCAGTACTTTTTTCATGTGAGTATCCTCGAGCGAACAGTGTGGAGTTACGAAGCTAAACAGCTCTGTTTAAGACTCCTGACAACGCAGTCTAGCGGGTCAGAACGACAATTTGAACGCTGTAACGGCAAGAACGACTGTGGAAATCGAGGCCCGGGTCACTTAAACTTCGCGGCCCAACTAACCCGTGGCTCTGGATTTGCGATCCAGCCCGCTATAGGAAATTTCATGACTGACACCACTGTAGCAGAAAACATTGCGGTTTCTGCAATGTATCACTTCGTTCGTCTCAATGATTACGCCGATTACCGTCAACCCCTGCTGGATCTGATGGAAGCGGAAGGTATTCGAGGCACCTTGCTGCTGGCCTCTGAGGGCATCAATGGCACCGTCGCTGGCAAACCGGAGGCCATAGAGCGCCTTCTTGGCTGGATCAAAAGCCAGGGCCCGTTCGCCGGCCTCAGCCACAAGGAATCTTTTTGCGATGAGATGCCGTTCTATCGCACCAAGGTAAAGCTTAAGAAAGAAATCGTCACCATGGGCGTGGAAGGCATCGACCCGCTGAATGTAGTCGGTACCTACGTAAAACCCGAAGACTGGAACTCCCTGATTTCAGACCCTGAGGTCGTGCTGGTCGATACCCGCAACGAGTACGAAGTGGCCATTGGCACCTTCAAGAATGCACTGAATCCGCACACCCAAACCTTTCGTGAATTTCCGGACTATGTGAAGCAAAATCTCGACCCGGCAAAGCACAAGAAAGTCGCGATGTTTTGCACCGGCGGCATTCGCTGCGAGAAATCCACGGCTTACCTGAAAGAGCAGGGCTTCAACGAGGTGTACCACCTCGAAGGCGGCATTCTGAAATACCTCGAGAACGTTCCGGAAGCCGATTCGCTGTGGCAGGGCGAGTGCTTCGTGTTCGATAACCGCGTCACGGTAAAACACGGCCTCGAACCCGGCCGTTACGACCAGTGCCACGCGTGCCGGATGCCCATTTCCGATACCGAAAAAGCCCACGCCCATTACGAACCGGGCGTCAGCTGCCCGCATTGCTACGACAAGGTAACCGAAGACCGGCGTCAGCGCTTTATCGAACGCGAACGCCAGGTGCAACTGGCCAAGGCGCGCGGTGAAGCGCACATTGGCGCCGACGCCAAAGAAAGCATCGAACAGCGCCGGGCTCGCAAAGCGGCTGAACGTGAGGCCCAGCGGTCTGCTAATCAGGCGTCAGCATAGCCTTTCTGGTTTTCAATTTTTAAGTTTGCAACGAACACGAGTATCAGGTGCCAGGTATGCCTCTCAGGGGTAGTTCGCAGCATGGATGCTGCGATCTAGGCCCCATGGATGGGTTAACGCCGACCCCTGAGAGGCATGCCTGGTGGCTGATACGCCCTCATGGCAGGGTAGTGGAGTCAAACTCGAAGCAGGGTTTTTCCCTGGGATGCCTTCAATCCTTCCCGAATCCAAAAACCAGAGTGGCCCGGTAGGTCTGTTCCGGGGTCAGGGTACAATCGGGAAAGTGATCGTGATTGGGAGAATCGGGCCAGGCGCCCGGCTCCATGCAGAAAGCGCCATGGCGCTGATAAGTCTCTGTATCGTTTTTCGGCGTTCCGCCCAGAAAACCACCACTGTAAAACTGCACACCGGGCAGGGTACTTGAGCAGCGCATCCAGCGACCGCTGGGCAGATGTCGGGCTTCGGCCATCATTGTCAGTGGCCCTTCCATTTTTTTGCCAAACACATAGTTGTGATCGTAACCGCCGGCCCGAGCGAGGCAGGGGTCATCCAGGGTTTCCAGTGCCTGATCGATCGGGCGCCAATTGCGCAGGTCCAACGCCGTATTTTCAACCTTAACCAACTCGCCCGTGGGCAGCAGCGTGGCATCGATGTCGGTTACAGTGTCGCTGTGGACCCGGAATTCATGATCTTTCAGTGTGCCTGCTGCCGCACCCGCTAGATTGAAATATGCATGGTTGGTCAGATTCACCAGCGTGGTTTTCGTCGTGGTTGCCTCGTAGTCGATGACAACCTCATCCTTATCCGTCAGCCGGATTCGCTGAGTTATGTACAGCTCGCCCGGGTAGCCGGCATGGCCGTCCGGTGACGTCAGGGTGAAAATCAGACTGGGTTCGTCGTTTTCCAGGTTGATCTGGCTGTCCCAAATGAGGTGACCAAAGCCGTTCGAGCCACCGTGCAGATGGTGTCCGCCACTGTTGCACTCCAGGTCCAATGCCTGACCGTTGACGCTGGTTTTGCCATGGCCAATGCGATTGGCGTAGCGGCCAATGGTCGCGCCAAAGTTGGCGTTCTGGGCAATAAAGGCCTCAAGAGTGTCGCAACCCAGAACCAGGTTTTCGTTATCCGCCATACCGGGTAATCGAAAGCCCACGAATGCCGCCCCCAGGTTGTAAAACCGGGCTTCGCTTCCGTTTTTGTTGCGCAGCGTAAATGCTTTAACGGTACGGCCGTCACTGAGGGTGCCAACGGTTTCTTCAGAGTTAATTGGGGGGACGGTCACAGGGGGCTCCAGATTATTGTTGATTTATTTATTGTCACTCAAGTCTTAAATTTGCCAGATTACGAGTGGCGGTTGCCAATGTTGGGTCTGTGGGGGAGTCCGCAGCAAGGATGCTGCGGCCTAGGCTCCAAGGACGGATTTACGCCGACCCCACAGAGCCACCATTGGTGGCCGACGCGGACGATTGGCACCATAGTAACCTTGACGTCTTTGGTTAAGGTGAATAGTCGCAGTATTGTGAAAGCAGCGGCCGGGCAAGTCCATCCCGGCGCTGGCTTTTGTGGTTAGTCCGGGTAGGCACCGTCTACCGGGTGACAAACGTAGACCGTTGGCTTGATGCCAAATTCGGCCTCGTAACGCTGGTTTACCCGTTCTATGACGGACTCGACCTGGTGCTCGTGCACCAGCGAGACAACACAGCCACCAAAACCGCCCCCGGTCATGCGAACGCCGCCCTGGTCACCGATCAGGTCGGCTATCATAGCCACCAGGCCATCAATGGGCGGCACGGTAATTTCGAAATCATCGCGCATCGAGGCATGGCTGGCGGCCATCAATTCACTGATTCGCGGCCAGTCCGATTGTGCCAGTGCGTCTGCTGCGGCCAGGGTGCGCTCGTTTTCGGTGATGATGTGACGGGCCCGGCGGTAGGTGACCGGGTCCATCCCGTCTTTCGCTTGCTCCAGCTGATCCAGTGTGGCATCGCGCAGGGCCGGTACCTGCAAGTGCCGGGCGGCGGCTTCGCACTGTAACCGGCGCTGGTTGTATTCGCTGTCGACCAGTCCGCGTTTCACATTGGAGTTGATGATGACGATGGCCGCATCCGGTGGCATGGGTACCGGCTGGGTAGTCAGGCTTCGGCAGTCGATCAGGGCGGCGTGTCCCTGTTGTCCGCGAGCCGAGATCAGCTGATCCATAATGCCGCACTGGCAGCCAACAAACTGATTCTCGGCCTGCTGGCTGAACAGGGCCGCCTGGGTGCCGCTGAGGGTTTCCCCGGCCAGTTGCGTCATGGCGCGGGCAGTCACGACTTCGAGCGAGGCCGATGAACTGAGGCCCGCACCCTGGGGCACATTACCGGTAATCAGCAAATCGGCGCCACAGAGCTGATAGCCTGCCTTGCGCAATACATCGCAGACACCGCGCAAGTAGTCGGACCAGGGGGCGGCTGCATCGTGCTCGATAGTCTCATCCAAGTGGAAACTGGAGCGGGCTTCATTCAGGTCGAGTGCCACCAGATTCACAACACGGTCTTCGCGCGGGTTGCCAACTATACAGGTGTGGTAGTCGATGGCTGCCGGCAGCACAAAGCCATCGTTGTAGTCGGTGTGCTCGCCGATCAGGTTGACCCGACCCGGTGCCTGAAAATGATGGTGTGGGGCGGTGCCATAGAGCCGTTCGAAGGCCTGGCGGGCAGTGGTGTACAAATCCATTAGCGTTGTTCCCGGTAGTGGATGTCGCTGAGGGCATGCAGCTTTTCGGCTGCCTGCTCAGGCGTTAGATCGCGTTGCGGTTCAGCCAGCATTTCATAGCCGACCATGAACTTGCGCACGGTGGCACTTCGCAGCAGAGGCGGGTAGAAGTGGGCATGCACCTGCCAGTGGTCGTTGGCATTGCCATCGCAGGGTGCACCGTGCCACCCCATTGAGTAGGGGAACGAGGTTTCAAAGAGATTGTCGTAACGGGTCGTCAGACGCTTTAGTATGTCGGCCAGAGCATGCTTTTCGTCGGCGTTCAGGTCCGTCAGGTGGCGCCGGTGCTGGCGTGGCATCAGCAGCGTCTCGAACGGCCAACTGGCCCAGAACGGTACCACGACCATCCAGTGATCGTTACTGACCACGGTGCGGCTGCCGTCGGCGGTTTCCCGCTCGGCATAGTCGAGCAGCAGGGGGCGACCGTGTTTCTCGAAATAAGCGCGCTGCGCACTGTGTTCCCGGGCAGGCAGGGTGGGCAGGCCATTGCTGGCCCAAATCTGGCCGTGCGGGTGTGGTTGCGAGCAACCCATCACCGAGCCCTTGTTTTCAAACAACTGCACCCAGCGATAACGGCGGCCCAGATCCTTCAGTTGTTCAACCCAGGTATCCACCACCTTGCCAATGGCCGGTACCGACATTTGGGGCAGTGTCAGCGCATGATCCGGGCTGAAACACAGCACCCGGGCCTCACCCTGTTCGGCCTGAACCCGCATCAGCGGGTCGTGCTCTGTCTCGTAGGCAGGTGTATCGGCGGTCAGCGCGCCGAAATCGTTTCCAAAAACGAAGGTATCGGTGTAGTCCGGGTTGCGGTCACCGGAAATTCGTGTGTTGCCCGCGCACAGGTAGCAATTCGGGTCGTAGTGGGGCAGGTCCGGATCATTGACCGCTTCGGTTTGCCCTTGCCAGGGCCGCTTGGAACGGTGCGGAGAGACCAGTACCCAGTCTTCAGTCAGGGGGTTGAACCGTCGGTGCGGATGATCGCTCGGGTTGAAGGAATGGGCGCTCATTGCAGCCTCCTGTTATTCTTTGCATTGCAGTTTATCGCATTTGAAAACGTTTTCAAGATTGAATTGGTTGCCATAGCTCCGGCGCGCGTTGTATCAATTCAGAAAAGCGGTCAAACTTGATCAATACATACTCAAAGCGGTTCAGGAGAGTAGGGCATTGGCAAACATTAAGGATGTTGCGAAAGCAGCAGGGGTCTCGGTGTCGACGGTTTCACGGGTCATCAACGACTCGGCATCGGTCGTGCCCGATAAACGCCAGGCCGTGCTGGCCGCCATGGAAGCGTTGCAGTACCGCCCCAACTCTCTGGCTCGTGCCCTGGTCAATAGCCGGTCCGACTGCGTCGGATTACTGGTGGGCGAAATTGACTCTCCTTTCTTTGGTGCATTGATGGCGGGTGTACACCACGTCGTGCACGACAGTGGCAAGCATGTGATCGTGACGGCTGGCTATCACCACATCGATAAAGAGCGGGATTCAATCCGTTTCCTGCTCGACCGCCGCTGTGACGCGCTGGTCATTCACTCCAAGGCCCTGCCCGATGATGAACTGGTGCGCCTGCTCGAACTCGATATTCCCATCATCATCGTGAACCGGCTGATTCGCGGCTGGGAACATCGCTGTGTCTATCTCGACAACGAATATGGTGCCTACCTGGCAACACGGCATTTATTGTCGAAAGGTCACCGCGACATCGCCTACATCGGTACCAACATCGCCATTGAAGACGGTGCCGACCGGGTTCACGGTTACCGGCGCGCCCTTGAGGAATTTTCCGTCCCCTTTAACGAGCGAAAGGTGGTGCGAACCTTCCCGGATGAAGAGGGGGGCCACAATGCCATGGCTGAGGTTGTCAGTCGCAACCTGGGTGTTACCGCGGTTTTTACTTACAATGACGCCATGGCCGCCGGTGCCATCACCATGCTGCAGGATTCAGGGCACCGGGTACCGGATGAAATATCCGTAGTCGGGTTCGACGACGTGATTCTCGCCCGCCTGCTGAACCCGAGACTGACCACCATTCGTTACCCGGTCTATGAAATGGGGGCTCTGGCGGCCCGTATCGTTATGCATCAGCTCGACAGTAAATTCGCCAGTGCCGACCAGCCGTTGCGATTTACCCCGCGCCTGATTGAACGACAGTCGGTTCGGGACGTAGCGCCGGTCGCCGTCTAGAACCAGGGCTTCTATTATGGAACAACGCCAGCAGATGATTGAATGGTTTGCCGAGCAGTTTGATCAGCGCGGCATCCGTTTCGACGAACCCCATCGTATGCACGACTTCGACGCGCCCGACAATCGTGCCTGCGAACGCCTGCTGGTCGAGGCCGATCGCCGCTTTCGGGTGCGATTCAATCGTCCCATTGCCCCCATTGAACTGACGGAAGCCCTCTACAGCGCCTGTTTCTACCAGCACCGTGCCGATCGAATACTGCGTGAGAACTCCCTGCTTGGCCGGTTGCGCGGCTGGATCGGTAGAGGCTAATGCCGCTCCCAATGAGTCTTAGCAATAAATATCACTGTGATTAGCAGGTTTTGGCGGTTGCTTTATCGTTTCTGTCTAATTTTCTCGCAATAAGCCCTGTATTTAGTGGTGAATTCAGTGCCACTCACCCGGGTATTTTTTTCTATACTGATTTGGTCCCCAGCGTTCTTAAATTAAGACGACTTTAGCCATTGACGTACAGGAGAAGACCATGCGAGTAGGCGTCCCAAAAGAGATTAAAAACCACGAATATCGCGTCGGACTGACCCCGACCGCTGTGCGCGAGCTGGTTCACAATGGCCATGAAGTCGCGGTTGAAACCCAGGCGGGTGCCGCCATCGGTTTCAGTAACGAGGAATATCAGGCCGCGGGTGCCCAAATACTGGATTCGGCCGCTGGCGTGTTCGACTGGGCTGAGATGATTGTCAAGGTCAAGGAGCCACAGGCCGTCGAACGCAAGATGCTCAAACCGCATCACACCCTCTTTACCTACCTGCATCTGGCACCGGATGTGCCGCAAACCAACGATTTGATTGAATCGGGTGCCACCTGCATCGCCTATGAGACCGTCACCGATCGCTCCGGCCGCTTGCCTTTGCTGGCGCCCATGTCGGAAGTGGCGGGTCGCATGTCCATTCAGGCGGGCGCCCATTGTCTCGAAAAAGCTCAGGGTGGCCGTGGTCTGTTGCTCGGGGGTGTGCCCGGTGTGGCACCGGCACTGGTTACGGTAATCGGCGGCGGTGTCGTTGGTCAGAATGCCATTGCCATGGCGGTCGGTCTGGGTGCGGATGTTACCGTGCTGGATAAAAGCATCGACACTCTGCGTGAGCTCGACAAGCAGTACGGCAACAAGATCCGCACGGTCTACTCCACACGCGAAAGTGTTGAGCAACATGTACTGGAGGCCGATCTGGTGGTCGGCGCGGTGCTGATTCCCGGTGCGGCTGCACCGAAGCTGGTGACGGCCGACATGATCAAACGCATGAAGCCGGGTGCGGTGGTGGTCGATGTAGCCATTGATCAGGGCGGCTGTTTTGAAACCTCCAAAGCGACCACCCACGCTGAACCGACTTATGTCGTCGACGAAGTGGTGCACTACTGCGTTGCCAACATGCCCGGTGCCGTCGCCCGCACCTCCACCATGGCACTGAACCACGCTACCCTGCCGTTCACCCTGGCCCTGGCCAACAAGGGGGCCAAGCAGGCCATGCAGGATGATGTTAATTTGCTCAACGGACTGAACGTCTGCCGTGGCAAAGTGACCTACAAGAGCGTGGCGGATGACCAGGGGCTTGAGTACCTGGCACCCAAAGACGCACTGGCGCTGCTTTAACGCCGTTTACAAGCGAAAGGGCAAGCCTTAGGCTTGCCCTGAGCTTAAACAGGGGCGAATGCTAGCGTGATAGGGGTTTTTGATTCGGGCATCGGTGGCCTGACGGTACTGCAATGGATTCGTCAGCGACTGCCACAGGCCGATCTGCTGTACCTTGCCGACCAGGCGTTTGCTCCCTATGGGGCCAAGTCTACCGAGTTGCTGCAGCAACGCTGCGATCGCATTGCCGACTGGCTGATCGCCCAGGGCTGCACCGTTCTGGTGGTCGCCTGCAACACGGCTACGGCGCATTGTGTTGATGCCCTGCGCCAGCGCTTGCCGTTCGACATCATCGGTGTCGAGCCGGGTATTAAACCTGCTGCCCTCGGTACCCGCAGTGGTGCTATTGGCATACTCGCCACCGAAAACACCCTGGCGTCCAGCCGCTATCAGCAACTTGCCTCCCGCTTCAACCCCAACACCTGTGTGGTTAATCAGCCGTGCCCGGGCCTGGCCGATGCCATTGAACTGGGCCCGGATACCGAGCAGATTGACACCATTCTGACCCGGTGTACCGCTGTCATGACCGATGCTGGCGTAGACCGCGTGGTGCTGGGTTGTACCCATTACCCACTGGTGAAAGACCGGCTGCAGCGTCTGCTCGGCAGCCAGGTGCAGTTGATCGACACCGGCGAGGCCATTGCCGGTGAAGTGGCCCGCCGGGCTGGCAGCGCCGAGTGGGGGCAGGGCAGCACTCGCTTGCTGACCACCGGGTCACTGCCCCGATTACAGCAACTGATTGGCGCTTACCCCGGGCTGAGCTCACATTTTCAGGCCAACCAGTGCGAGGCAGCGCCCGATTTGTCGGATTTGGCTCAGACCTCAGGTTCTTCCAGCGCATAGAGGTCGTCTTCCATGCGGGCATGGTGTTCCTGCATCATGGCCAGTGCCTGGGCGATGGCCCGGTTGTGCAAAGCCGGTTTGAGCGCGTCGATGAAATAGTCGATCACTGATTCGCATTCGAACTGCCCAAGCTCAATTTCAAGCTCCGTTTCAAACCAGCGTTTCGTCGATAAATTAAGCGATTCCCGCGCTTCCCGGGTCATCAGTGCCTGTGTCATGTCGTGCTGCTCCACTACGCCTTATTAAGATTCCACCTTCGCAGAACGGTGTTTAGGGATCAAATGACTTTTATTTTGCGATATACTCCATCTTAAACGATTAAGAGATGACTGTGTGCCGGTTCTCAACAGCCAGAGTCGAGGCCTCCCATCGTTATGCTGGCCCGCAGTGCCCGCTACAACCATAAAAACAAGAGAGCGCAACCATGAAGAACACAGTGATTCCCTGTTTGGGGGCCGCCACAGTCGCGGCTGCCTTGTTGTCTGCCCCGGCATTGGCCGTGGAACTGACCATCGCCTGCGGTGCTGTCGGCATTGAACGTCAGGTCTGCATTGATGGCGCTAACCGCTGGGCCGAACAGACCGGGCACAGCGTCGATGTCGTCGCCACCCCCCAGTCTTCGACCGAGCGCCTGGCCATGTATCAGCTGTTGCTGCGCGAACGCCACAACACCGTCGATGTGTTTCAGATCGATGTGATCTGGCCGGGTTTGCTGGGTGAGTATTTGCTGGATTTATCGCCTTACGTGCCAGACACCGACGCCTTCTTCCCCAATTTAATGGCCAATAACACCGTCGATGGCCGGCTGATTGCGATGCCCTGGTACGTTGATACCGGGTTGTTGTATTACCGCAAAGATCTGCTCGAACGCTATGGTCACACGGTACCGCAAACCTGGGATGAGCTTGAAGCCATTGCCACCGAGGTGCAACGCGGCGAGCGTTCGCAGAACGGGAACTTCTGGGGGTATGTCTGGCAGGGCAGCGACTATGAAGGGCTGACCTGCAATGTCATGGAGTGGCTGGTCAGCAGCAACGCCGGAACCGTTGTCAGCACTCAGGGCGTGGTCACGCTCGATAATGACCGCGCCGCCCGCATCATCGATCAGGCCGCAGGCTGGATCGACACCATTTCACCGCCCGCCGTGCTGGAGTACCAGGAAGAAGACGCCCGGGCGCAATTCGAGGCGGGAAACGCCCTTTTTATGCGTAACTGGCCCTATGCCTGGCGCCTGGCCAACGAGCCTGAATCTACGGTGTCCGGGAAAGTGGGTGTTACGGTGTTGCCGCAGGGCGACTCGGGCGCGCCCAGCGGGGCCCTGGGCGGCTGGCAGCTGGCTGTAACCGAGGCCACTCGCTACCCAGAACTGTCTGCCGATCTGGTACGGTTTCTAACCAGCGAGTCCGAACAGCGCCGACGTGCCGAATTCGGGTATCTGCCGACCCGGTCGGCCTTGTATGACGAACCGGAACTGACGCAGAACAACGCCGTATTCGAACCCGTTGGCCAGGCGCTGGAAAACGTGGCGGTGAGGCCTTCGTCAGCCACCGGTCGTACTTACAAGTACGTCTCGCGCTATGTGTCCGGTGAAATTCACGAGGTATTGCGCGGCACCAAATCGACCACGGACGCACTGGCCTCCATTACCGACCGAATTGTTGAGCGCGGGCTTGGCGATTTGCAACGGCCCTGACCGAATCTGCGCGGGTCGACCGGCTGGCTGAAAGTCACATTCTGCCCGGTCGGCCTTGCATTCCCGACTCTTAGACCTGACTTGACGGGAATCGATCAGGAGAATTGCCCGTGAGTTCAACCCAAGACCCTCAGGACACCACCGACGCAACTGAGCCGCTTGCCGCCAAACACCCCGGTACCGCGCCCGGGCCTGGCCCGGTATCTGCCGCCATCCCCTTTGGGTTTCTGGCCCAGCTGTGGCCCTATCTGAAACGCTATCGTCATTTGATGCTGGGTGCCGCTGCAGCCCTGGTGCTCACCTCGGGCCTGACGCTAGCGCTGGGGCAGGGCGTACGCCTGGTGATCGACCAGGGCATACTGGCCGAATCACTCGGTGCTCTGAATCGCACCCTGGGGTTTGTAATGGTGCTGGTTGTGGCCATGGCCGTGGGTACCTTTGTTCGTTTTTATCTGGTGACCTGGCTCGGTGAACGCGTTTCGGCGGATTTGCGAGCCGATGTCTTTGCTCACCTGGTGCACATGCATCCGAGCTACTTTGAAGAAAACGCCAGCGGCGACATCATGTCGAGGCTGACAACAGATACCACGCTGCTGCAGTCCATTATCGGCTCCAGCCTCTCGTTTGCCCTCCGTAATGCGCTGACGGTGACCGGTGGCCTGGTCATGTTACTGATCACCAATCTCAAGTTGTCACTGGTCGTGCTGCTGGGCGTGCCTGCGGTGCTGATTCCAGTGTTGTATATGGGCAAACAGGTGCGCCAGCTAAGCCGGCGCAGCCAGGACACCGTCGCCGACGTAGGTAGTTACGCTGGCGAGATCATCCGCCAAATCAAGACCGTGCAAAGCTATGCCCGTGAACCCTTCGAAAAGGCGGCCTTCCAAGTGGAAGTCGACGCTGCTTTGGAGGTTGCCCGTCAGCGCATTCGTCAGCGCAGTATCCTGATGGCGGTCGTTATTTTGCTGGCCTTTACCGCTATCGCGGCCATGGTCTGGGTTGGTGGGTACGACGTTATGACGGGCACGATGACCGGCGGTGAGTTGGCTGCCTTTGTTTTTTATGCGGTTATGGTCGCCTTTGGTGTCGCCGGTGTGTCGGAGGTTTACGGCGAAGTGCAGCGGGCGGCCGGTGCTACGGAGCGCCTGATGGAATTGCTGGCCGAGCCCTCAATCATCGTATCGCCCGCTGAAACCGGGCCTCTCGATCAGGAAGCCGAGAATCACCTGACCCTGAACAACGTCAGCTTCAGCTACCCGAGCCGGCCAGAAACCAACGCTCTGAGTGAGGTAAACCTGGCCGTAAAACGTGGCGAGACGGTGGCGCTGGTAGGCCCGAGTGGCGCTGGCAAATCCACACTGTTCGAGCTGCTGCTGCGCTTTTATGACCCGCAACAGGGCTCGGTCACCCTGCTGGGGCAGGATGTCCGGGAACTGCCGTTACCCGAATTGCGTCAGCATATCGGTCTGGTACCTCAGCAGCCCGTGCTGTTCAGCAACGATGTCTGGCACAACATCCGTTATGGCCGCCCCGACGCATCCGATGCCGACGTGCTGGCGGCGGCCGAAGCCGCTAACGCCATGGCGTTTATTGAAGCCCTGCCACAAGGGTTTGCCAGCGACCTGGGTGAGGCCGGTGTCCGACTCAGTGGCGGCCAAAAGCAACGCCTGGTCATCGCCCGAGCCATATTGAAAGATCCCGATCTGCTGCTGCTTGACGAAGCCACCAGCGCCCTGGACGCAGAAAGCGAATATCAGGTTCAGCAGGCGCTGGAGAAGCTGATGAAGCAGCGCACCACCCTGATCATCGCACACCGGCTGGCGACGGTTCAGGGGGCCGATCGGATTGTGGTAATGGATCAGGGACGCATCGTTGCAGAAGGCACGCACACTCAGTTACTGAGGCAGTCGCCCCTGTACCGGCGGCTGGCAGAATTGCAGTTCGGACAGACCCTGTCGGCGAACGAAGATGAAGCCATCACCAACAACTGACGCGCAAATGTCGGGAATTGATCAAAAAACAGCGCCTACGGGCGCTTTTTTTTTGAACGCCGGTTTTAACATCGAGTCGCACTCAAATAACTGTTAATAATAACAATTTTGCGAGTAGAGTAACTGTCAATGGGTTGTATGGGGCGTGTCAGTGCGTTAGTCTTTAGAGCACGAAACGTTAGTGGGGTGGCTTACACCCCCAATGTGCGACCTGTCAGCGACAAACAACCGTTGTAGTGCCCGGCCCTGAGTGTTTGTCGACCTTGAGCCGCGCAGTCGATAGTCGCCACGTGTGTTGTATGTAAACGGTATTGGCAGCGTTCGCAACTGCGCTAATAACCTCCGTTTGCCTTAACTCTTGATCCCAATCTGACAGTAGGGAACCTTTATGACTGAAAATACCGACATGATACCGCCCGATGGGCGAGTAGATGCCATCGACACCGACTACCAGATCGGTCAGGACAACATCAAAATGAATATCGGGCCTTTCGGGCTCGATATTCATAACCGTGTTTTCATGATTTCCGGCCTGTCTGTTGTCGCCTTTGTCATCCTGACGCTGGCGTTTCAGACCAGTGTGGGGCCCATGTTCACCAATTTACGCGATTGGCTCACGGGCAACCTCGACTGGTTCTTTCTGATCTCCGGCAACATTTTCGTATTGATCTGTCTCTTCCTGATCGTCTCGCCCATGGGCAAAGTACGAATTGGCGGGACCGAAGCCACACCGGATTACTCCTACCTGGGGTGGTTTTCAATGCTGTTTGCCGCCGGCATGGGCATTGGCCTCATGTTCTACGGCGTCTCCGAACCCATGTCGCACTTTACGACGTCCATGGGCGGTGTAGCGTCCGAGGGTGGTGTTCGTACCGACTGGGCACCGCTTGGCGGGGCTGAAGGCAATGCAGCGGCCGCCCAGCAACTGGGCATGGCCGCGACCATCTATCACTGGGGCCTGCACCCCTGGGCGATTTACGCGGTTCTGGCATTGGCCCTGGCGCTGTTTTCCTTTAACAAGGGCTTGCCGCTGACGGTACGCTCCATCTTCTATCCGCTGTTGGGTGAGCGTGTCTGGGGTTGGCCGGGCCACGTCATCGATATTCTGGCGGTGTTTTCCACCCTCTTTGGTTTGGCGACATCACTCGGGCTCGGGGCTTCCCAGGCCAGTGCAGGCCTGAACTATTTGTTCGGATTACCGACCGGGGCAACGACCGAAGTGTTGCTGGTCATGGCCATCACAGCCATAGCCCTGGTCTCTGTGGTAGCGGGGCTGGATGCCGGCGTGAAGCGGCTGTCTGAAATCAACATGAGCCTGGCCGTGCTGCTGCTGCTGTTTGTCATTCTCGTTGGGCCGACGCTGGCCATCATTACCGGTTTCTTCGGCAACCTCTGGGGCTACGTGCAAAACATTCCGGCCCTGTCCATGCCATTTGGCCGTGAAGACGACAACTTTAGACAAGGCTGGACGGCCTTCTACTGGGCCTGGTGGATCTCCTGGTCACCCTTCGTCGGCATGTTCATCGCACGGGTATCGCGTGGGCGCACGGTCCGTGAATTCATGGTCTCGGTCTTGCTGATTCCATCAGCGGCTTGCGTATTGTGGATGACCACCTTTGGCGGAACTGCCATTGATCAGTACGTTAATGATGGCTATGAAGCCGTGGCGAGTGGCGGTCTGGACCTGCAATTGTTCCTGATGCTGGATGCCCTGCCACTGGCGCAGATAACCTCCTTCATTGCCATCGTGCTGGTGATTGTGTTCTTCGTGACATCCTCTGACTCCGGCTCTCTGGTAATTGATACCATTACCGCCGGCGGCAAGGTGAATGCGCCAACACCGCAGCGGGTGTTCTGGGCTACCTTCGAAGGCCTGGTCGCTATTGCACTGATACTGGGCGGTGGCCTCGCAGCCCTGCAAGCCATGGCGGTCTCGACCGGCTTGCCATTCACACTTGTGCTGCTGGTCGGCTGCATCTGCCTGTTCAAAGGGTTAGCCAGCGAACCACGCGGCTAAGTTAATGGGCAGAAATAAAAAAAAGCGACCTTCGGGTCGCTTTTTTTGTTTAGGGCGTGAGCCCTATAATTTTACTGAGGTCGCTTACGGTCATGAGTTAGAAATTCGTCAGACAAATAGGCTCTGGTGGTTACCTTTGTGGCATGCCTGGCGGACCACCGGGTGCGCTCACCGGAGGCACGCCGTAAACCCTTCCATGGGGGCTCGGAGACCGCGTCCATGCGGTCTAACGGCCCCCAGTGAGCGCACCCGGTAGTCCTTGGTGATCTCAACGGCCTGGCAGGAACGAATTTCTAACTCATGACCTTAATCATTCGCCAAAATATCGATCATTAGGTCAGCGGACAGATCTTCCAGGCCATGAATCACACTATCGAGGCTCTGTTCGTCGGTTAACCCCAGTTCCAGTTCCGCTCGAAACAACACCCCACCGCTCATCGAAGCCGGTTCGACATCGGTATGAACATCCACAAGATTGATGTTCATCGCCGCGAGCTTGCGAGTGACTTCCGCGACAATACCGGTGCGATCATTGCCGACCACCGCGATACGGTGATGGTGCAGCGTTGTGTCTTCGCTATCGCCAACTTCAATCTGAATCGACAAGCCTTTGCTGCCGAGGGCCTGAGTGCTGGCACGTAACGTCTCCAGCTGGCCGGCATCAAGATTGACCCGAACAATGCCGGCGAAGCGACCGGCCATGGTCGCCAACCGGCTCTCCTGCCAGCTACCGCCAGCATCGGCTACTGCAGAGGCGACTTGCTCGACAATGCCGGGGCGGTCTGATGCCATGATGCTGAGAATAATTTCCATAGAAGCTCCATTTTTATTCTTTGGATAGGTGTCAAAAATTGACTGGTTCATAAACGACACCCGGAAAGATTTTCAAATTTAACCACCGACATAGTGTTGGGTACCGGGTAGGCCTGTCCGGGGTAGTCCACAGCATGGACTAAAACGCCAGGAGCGTTTTAGCACGAGCGCAGCGAGCCCGAAGGGTGAATCCCATGGAGGGGATTCATATCCTGCGGCCTAGGCTCCAGGGAGGGATCTACGCCGACCCCGGATAGCCAGACCCAGTGGCCGACACGAACTCCAGCCACAGACTCAATGCGACGGGAGCAACCACCGGCCCTAAATATAGCTCTCCATACTTGGGCAGGAGCAGAACAGATTGCGATCGCCCCAGACGTCGTCTACCCGGTTTACGCTCGGCCAGTACTTGGCCTGGCTGACCCAGGGCCTTGGGAAGATGGCGGTTTCCCGGCTGTAGGGGCGCTCCCAGGTGCCGATCAGATCGGCTTGGGTGTGGGGCGCATTGACCAGCGGGTTGTTGTCGGCAGGCCATTCACCCGAGGCCACCGAATCGATTTCCGCCCGAATGCAGACCATGGCATCGACGAACCGGTCGAGTTCGGCTTTGCTCTCGCTTTCTGTCGGTTCAACCATGAAGGTGCCCGGCACCGGAAAACTCATGGTCGGGGCATGGAAACCGAAGTCCATCAGCCGTTTGGCAATATCGACCTCGGTGATGCCTGTGGCTGCCTTCAGCGGCCGCAAATCCAGAATGCACTCGTGAGCGACACGGTCATTGCGGCCGGTATAGAGAATCGGGTAGTGCGGTTTCAACTGCTGGGCCAGGTAATTGGCATTCAGCAACGCCACCTGAGTCGCCGTGCGCAGACCTTGCGCACCCAGCATGCGAATGTACATCCAGGAAATCGGCAAAATGGAACTGCTGCCAAAAGGCGCCGCCGAGACGGCGCCTTCAGCGGCCAGACCGGTCGCATTCGCCATCACACTGTGACCGGGCAAATAGGCCGCCAGATGGGACTTAACGCCGATCGGCCCCATGCCCGGGCCACCGCCGCCATGGGGAATCGCAAAGGTCTTGTGCAAATTCAGGTGGGCCACATCCGCACCGATGTCGGCCGGGCGGGTCACACCGACCTGAGCGTTCAGGTTGGCGCCATCCATATACACCTGGCCACCAGCGGCGTGCACAGCATCGCACAGGGCCTTAACGCCCTCCTCGTAAACACCGTGGGTCGAGGGGTAGGTGATCATCAGACAACTGAGCTCGTCGCCCGCTGCTGCGATCTTCTTCTCAAGGTCGTCGGCATCCACATTGCCGGCCTCATCGGTTTTAACCACCACCACCGTCATGCCCATCATCTGGGCTGAGGCCGGGTTGGTACCGTGAGCCGATTGCGGAATCAGGCAGATATGGCGACCTTCCTGCCCCTGGGCTTCCTGATAGCGACGAATCGCCAGCAAGCCCGCGTATTCGCCCTGGGCGCCCGAGTTGGGCTGCATGCTGATCGCATCGAACCCGGTAATGGCACGCAGCATGGTATCCAGCTCTTCCAGCAATACCCGATAACCCTTGGTCTGAGGGCGCGGAGCAAAGGGATGGATGCGCGCAAACTCCGGCCAGGAGACCGGAATCATCTCAGCCGTGGCGTTCAGCTTCATGGTGCAGGAACCCAGTGAAATCATACTGTGGGTCAGTGTCAGGTCCCGGTTTTCCAGCCGCTTCAGATAGCGCAGCATCGCCGTTTCGCTGTGATGGCTGTTGAACACCGGGTGGGTCAAGTAGTCCGATTCGCGCTCCAGCGCTTCCGGCAAAAAGGTGGTGCCATGTTCGGTGATCTGGGCGTCGATGTCAGCCACATTGAAATCGTGGTCGCCCATCAACACATCAAACAGGTCTTCCACATCTTCGCGGCTGACACACTCGTGCAAACTGACGCCCAGGGTGCCTGCCGCATCTTCACGCAGGTTGATCTGCTTTTCAGCCGCACGCTCCAGAATCAGATCGCGGTTGCCCTGAGGGTCGATGGTCAGGGTGTCGAAAAAGTGGCTGTTAACAATGTGAATGCCTTTGGCCTCCAGCCCTTCGGCCAGAATGCCGGTCAGCCGGTGGATGCGCTGGGCAATGCGTTTCAGGCCTTTGGGGCCATGGTAGACCGCATAAAACCCAGCCATGTTGGCCAGCAATACCTGGGCGGTACAGATGTTTGAATTGGCCTTTTCACGGCGAATATGCTGTTCGCGCGTTTGCAGTGCCATGCGCAACGCCGGCTTGCCATGGGTATCTTTCGACACGCCGATCAGCCGGCCGGGAATGTTGCGTTTGAACTCATCGCGCGTAGCAAAAAACGCCGCATGAGGGCCGCCATAGCCGAGGGGTACACCAAAGCGCTGGGAGTTACCCAGCACAATGTCGGCCAACATCTCGCCGGGTGATTTGAGCATCAGCAGGGCCATCAGGTCCGTCGCCACCACCGCCAGTGCGCCCCTGGCGTGCAGCGTTTCGATCACCGGTTCCGGGTCGCGAATCTCGCCATTGGCACCGGGGTATTGCAGCAGGGCGGCAAACACCGGGTGCTCGGGCGCCTGTTCCATAGGCCCTGTCATCACCTCGAAGCCCATGTATCGGGCGCGCGTTTTAATAACCGCCAGGGTTTGTGGCAATACGTTTTCATCGACAAAGAAAACGTTGCCCGGCGCCTTGCGCAGACAGCGGTGCGCCATCGCCATGGCTTCGGCCGCTGCCGTCGCTTCATCGAGCAGGGAGGCATTGGCCAGTGGCATGCCGGTCAGATCGCTGATGGTTTGCTGGTAGTTGATCAGCGCCTCCAGGCGGCCCTGGGCGATTTCCGGCTGGTAGGGTGTATAGGCGGTGTACCAGCCCGGGTTCTCCAGCACATTGCGGGCAATGACATTGGGCGTCAGGGTGTCGTGATAACCAAGCCCAATGTAGCTTTTGAACACCTTGTTCTGGCGTGCCACGGCATGCAGATAATCGAGCGCATCCTGCTCGCTGGTGGCGCGTTCGATGTTCAGATCCGAGTTAAGGCGAATGGCACCGGGCACAATCTGTTCAGTCAGGTGATCCAGGCTGTCGGCACCGATAGCGTCAAGCATGGCCGCTTGCTCACCAAGGCCTGGGCCAATATGGCGGCGAATGAATTCGTCGGTATTTTCCAGATCATCGAGGGAAAAGGGTGCGGTCATGGTGCTCGCTCTCGGTCCAGTAGGGCGGGATGGGGCGTGCCGTTTTCTGACAGACACGCCCGGATACGGGGTCGTTAACGCGGCCCGCAGAGCCGCAGCAAGATCAGTCTTCGGCGCACTGGTCCTGGTAGGACTCGGCGTCCATCAGATCTTTCAGCTCACCCGGGTCCTGCATTTTCACTTTGAAGAACCAGCCGTTCTCGTAAGGGTCTTCGTTGACCTGTTCCGGCGCATCTTCCAGCGATTCGTTCACCGCGATAACAGTGCCGGTCACCGGCGTATAGATGTCGGAGGCCGCTTTTACCGATTCAACCACCGCAACCGGGTCACCGGCAACGATTTCGGCGCCCACTTCCGGCACTTCCACAAAAACCACATCGCCCAGCTGTTGCTGGGCAAAATCGGATACGCCAATGGTAATGATATCGTCACCTTCTTCACGGACCCATTCGTGGGAGGCGGCATATTTCAAATCGGCTGGAATTGTACTCATGGAATAACCCTTTGGTCTCGGATCGTCACGGATCATGGTTTACAGGCATGGGTAAAGCGGGGCAGGGTGCTCCCCCAGCACCGCTTTACCGGAATTGTTGCGTAATTTAGCAGCCTGAATGCGAAACAGCCACCGCTGCTTTAGAACACAGTGATCTTGCTTTTAAAGTTTCAGCGCGGACCAAAGCCTCCCAAGCAGGAACTACTTGAGGGTCGGGGGAGTAGGTGCCTGAGGTGGGGTGCGCAGGGCGGGCTTGTGGCTGATGTAGATGCGCTCTGCCTTCATGATCCGGATCAGCAGCCAGGAGGACTCCAGCGCCGCCTCACTGGCCTCGGCCTTCAACTCGCGCAGGGTGCGGTCGTTGAGGTTTTCTTCACTGAAAGCGAACTCTATCAGTTCATCTTCGCTGATCAGATTCTTGCCAAGGATGATGGCGGCCATGCTATACGCTCAGTTGGTCAGTGCTTGAAAGAGCTATCGGCGGACACCCACGAATATTTAGTGGCCAGTCCTGTTTCTGTGATGCGGTTCAGGCATCTTTTTTCCGGTGACGCGATTGCCACAGCACTTCCTGGGAACCATCGGCCCGGGCGAGCTGGCGCGCCAGCACGAAGAACAGGTCTGAGAGGCGGTTCAGGTACTGCTGGGCGAGCACGTGGCCTTCTGCCTCCTGGCGATTGAAGGCCACCAGCGTCCGTTCCGCCCGGCGGCAGGTAGCGCGGGCCAGGTGGCAGCGGCTGGCCGCTTCGTTACCCCCCGGCAGAATGAAGTTTTTCAGCGGCGGCAGGTGCTCGTTGATGCGATCGATGTGGTCTTCGAGGTCAGAGATCAGTGCTGCGTCGAGCAGTTCATAGCCGGGCATGGCCAGTTCACCGCCGAGGTCAAACAGATCGTGCTGTATCTGGCTGAGCATCGGGTATTCACTGTGCTGGTCTCCCAGGCAGACCATCAGAAAGCCGACCAGACTGTTCAGTTCATCGATGTCACCCATAGAGGCAATGCGGCCACTGTCTTTGGGAACGCGCCCCTCCATGCCGAGGCCAGTGTCGCCGGCGTCGCCGGTGCGGGTGTAGATTTTGGAGAGTCGGTTGCCCATGGTGGTTTCAGTCCTTGCGGTTGGTATTGGTTTGAGCCCGCTGACGTTAGCGAGCCTGTTTAAAGTGGAGGCTGGTCTGCATCGGTATCGGCAGCCGGGCCGGGAACGTCATCGGCTGCTTTTACCTGCTCAAGCGTCTGTTTGACCAGCGGGTCGGTCAGCGGAAGCGACAGAATGAAGCGGGCGCCCTGGCCGACGGTCGACTCTACCTGCAATCGGCCGTGGTGATGGGTGGTGATGATAAAGAAACTCACCGACAAACCAAGGCCCGTGCCAACACCCACATCCTTGGTGGTGAAAAACGGTTCAAAAATGCGTTTACGGGTGGGTTCATCCATGCCGATGCCGTTGTCGGCCACTTCGATCACGCAATGATCGTCCTGCACGTATTGTCGTATCTGGATGATGCCCTCATCAATATCATTCAAAGTGTCGAACCGCTCGCGGATCGCCTGGGCGGCGTTCTTCATCAGGTTCAGCAACACCTGTTCGAGTTCGGTCATCACGCAGGGCACTTCAACCTCGGGCGATCGAAAATCCTGATCGACAAACAGATGCTGTTTGCGATAGCCCGATTTCAGATTGAAATCGTTCAGAGCAATGTTGATGGCCTGGTCGAGCAACTGGCCAATGGGGTAGGGCTGCAGCAAGCGGTCACTGTCACGGCTGAACTGCAGCATGTTGGTGACAATGCGCGACGCCCGCAAACCGGATTCGGAAATGTTGGTCAGGAACTTGGGTACATCCCGTGCGGCGAGGTATTGCTGCATCAGCTCCAGGTTCAGCCCCAGGCCGGACGCCAGGTCACGGTTGCGTTTGAGGGCCGGGTCGAGCCGTCGTTCGATGTTCTGGGCATTCTGCACAATGGCGCCCAGAGGGTTATTGATTTCATGCGCCATGCCGGCGGCCAGCCCGCCCACCGACATCATTTTTTCGGTTTGCACCATCACTTCTTCAAGCTTGAACTGCTCGGTTACGTCATCGAGCCGAATCACCGCCCCCTGGGAGTCGGTTTGTTGCAGCGGGTAAACCACCAGGTCGACGCGGATCGGTTGCTCTGCTGTCTGCAGTTCAAGGTTGTGACGGCTTTGCACCTTGTGCCGGGTCAGCGCCAGCAGAATCAAATCCTGATGCTGGCCCAGAAACGGAAATGCCTCCTGCAGCGAGAGCCCAATGGCTTTCTCCGGGCGGGTGCCACTGATCAGGGCTGCCTCGGTATTCCACTGGGTGACAATCAGCTTCTCGTCGACAGCAATCAGCGCTGACGGCATGGAATTGATGATGGCGTTCAGGTAATTCTGAAACTCGGTCAGCCGGCGCTCGACCCGATGGCGCACCTGCACCTCGAACTCCAGCTTGTGCATGGCCTTTTGCGCCGCCTCGGCCATGGCTTCCGACTCTTGTCCGGCCAGAGTGGCCCGGTCGCGTTCGGCTTTCAGATCGGCCTCGCGCCGTGCCATCTGGTCAAGCATCGCATTGAACGCATCAACCACCTTGCCGAGCTCATCCTGGTGGTGTTTCTTTGCCCGCAGCGTCACATTGGAAGTCGCGGTTACCTGGTTCGACACCAGCATCAACTGGTTCAGTGGATTGAGAAAATGCCGCCGGAAAATCTGCAGCAACACAGCCGATCCCAGAATCGAGATCACCACAATCAGGCACATTACCACCAGCGGATGCAGGTGCTGGCCCGAGAAAAAGACAATGCCAATGCTCAGACTGCTGACAACGGTGATCCCCAGTAACCACCAGAGAATACGCCCCAGCAGGGTGGGTGATGCATAGGCCATGCAGGCTCCTTGGTGTGTGGTTAAGTCGCTGCCGGTTAAGCGCTCGTCAGCGAATCAGCGGGTGCAGGCGAATCACCGCCTGGTACCAGTATTGCAAACGTGGCGCCGCCAGGCCATGCCGATCGGCGGCACAAAGCAACGGGCCCAGTATCGAATCGACCTCGGTTTCCCGCCCGGCCTCGATGTCCGTCAGCATCGACGACCGGTTGCGCCCCGTCGCCCTGGACACCATCACCACCCGTTCGGCAAGATCCGATGGCAATTGAATGTCACTTGCCCGGGCAATCTGTTGAATTTCAGCGCACAGCACCTCTATTTCACCGATCCACTCGCGCTTGGCCAGGGCACCGTTCAGGCACTGCTGCACCGCCGTAATCGGGTTAATCACGGCATTGATCGCCAGTTTACGCCAAAGCACAGAGGTAATATCAGGCTCCCAGTGCAACTCCAATGGTCCGGACTGATTCGTCAGTTTGCGCCCCCACTGTTCAGTCTCGTCAGTAACAGGATACTGCTCTGGGCTTCCAATCCGAGTTTCCCCGACACCGGTATGCCGAACCCGCTGACCAAAACGACCTGCACCTTCGGTCGTCGACGCCCACAACACACGGCCCGGCAACTGCTGGCTCAGCCAGGCCTGAGGGCCCAGGCCATTGCACAGAATCAGCCAGGGAATACCAGAAAGTTTTGGAATGAGGGGCGCAGTAGCGCGCTCGACCTGAGTGGCCTTGCAACACACCAGTACGGCATCGATGCCATCGAGCGAGTCGGTAAGCGACCACCGCAGCGAATGGGTTTCTCCGTCGGATTCAACGTAGCCAGGCAACGACAAACCTGCACGGTGGGCATACACCTTAATGGTTGCGTGGTTTTGCAGTGACCAGGCCATCAGGCTGCCGATGGCTCCGGGGCCAATCAGAAGGATTGTTGCCATATCGTCATGTCCCTACTGGGTGAGCGCATATGGTAACGCTAGCGCACCTCCTGAGGCGACTGTGGTGCACGTAACTCAAGTTTCGGAATTGGCACAATAACGAGCGTCGGGTGCCGGTGATGCCTTGGCGGGGTAGTCCGCAACATGGACTAAAACGCCAGGAGCGTTTTAGCACGAGTGTAGCGAGCCCGAAGGGTGAATCCCATGGAGGGGATTCATATCATGCGGCCTAGGCTCCAGGGACGGATTCACGCCGACCCCGCCAAGGCATCACCGGTAGCCGTCGCGGACGATGGCCACCAAGGCAAACCGAGCAATCGTCAGGCGCTTTGTCCGTTTTGCCATACGTGCATGGCATGGCGCTGTTCGACGGGAATCTGCTGCAATCGCACCAGCGCCTGCTCCAGCATCCATTCTGCCGAGGCGGGGAGGGGCTGGGAAGCATCGGCCAGGTCGAGCTGAATGCAGCCCGTCAGCGACACAAAACCGGACGTCGTCGAATAGGCCCGGGTGAACAAGGCATCGTAAAGGCGTCGAATCAGTTTCTGCGTTGCCACATTGCCGCCCGTAGAATGCAACAGCACACCAATGATGTTCTCGCCAAGCCGGGCCGTGTCGTCGAGCGGGCGGGTGTGTTCAGTGAGTCGGTTGCAGGCTTCGCGAATCAGTTCATTACGCAAGGCCCGGCCGCCCTGAGTGGCCAGTTCACCGAGATTATCGATCCGGCACAGAATCAGCCCCATTTGTCCGGTCCGGCCTTTAATGTGAATGAGCGTCCGGTCCAATTGGTGGCGCAAGTGCTGCGAATTGCCAAGCCCGGTTGTTGCATCGAGCCGGTTCATGCGGGTAACCGCCCGGAACTGGTCCTTCAACTGACGCTCACGCGAAATCAGCGAGTTATGCAGCCGCGACAAGCGCTGTCCGGCATGAACCCGGGCCAGTAACTGGGTTTTCAGGTGAGTCTTGCCAATGAAATCATCGACGCCCTTGGCAAAGGCTTCCTGCAGGGCTTCGTCGTTCTCTTTGGCGGTCAGCAACATCACATAAGTGAAACAGCCTCGTCGCCGGTCCAGTTCGCGAACCAGCTGAGTCAGTTCCAGGCCATCCATGCCTGGCATCAGCCAGTCAGCCAGCATCAGCTCGGCCGGGCGCTGTTTCAGCGCATCCAGCGCGTCTATGGCGTTGTCGGCAATGCGAATGTCACGGAACCCGGCATTGACCAGCATGCGCTGAATGATCGCGCTGCTGAACTTGGTGTCGTCGACGATCATGATAGCGGTATCATGCGTCTCGCTCGGGGTCAGTCCCGGGTGCTCCGGGCCTTTAGGTGTGTCTGACATGTCCATATATCCTTGTTGTCATCGCGCATACTGCGCACGACCTGACTCCAGCAACCACCCGCCACATGGTAGGCGACCACGTCCTTTACAAAAAGGTTACAACCTCAATGCTCGCAGTATAAAGGTCGGCCCTGAGGTTGGACAACCATTGTTTGAGTCGGCACCATGCGTTATCAAGGCAGACTCAACCGGGCTAAGATACCAGTGGTCAAGAAAAGCGGGATGAAAGGAGGTGAGGGTGGAAGTCGAGCATCTGGAAATACGTGACCAACTGAAGCGGTTTGCCCCGTTCGACCAGCTTGAGGATGAATGGCTCGACACCCTGGCTACCCAGATCGAAATCGGTTATTTCAAAGCCGGGTCCGACATCATGGTCAAAGGTGAAGACGTTACCAGCTTGCACATTATTCGCAGCGGTGCGGTCGAGTTGTACCGCAGTAACGGCGAGCTCTACAACCGCCTTGCCGAAGGCGGCATCTTCGGTCACTGGGGCTTGCTGATGAATCGCCCCGTGCGATTTCCGGCACGTGCGATAGAAGACACCCTCATTTATTTTGTCGCCAAAGACTTGTTTGACAGGCTTTGGGAAGCAAATGAAGCCTTTGCCGAATTCGTCGAAGTTGAAGACAAGTCTCGCCTGCGTGCCGCCGTCAATCAACAGCAAAATACCGATCTGATGACCTCCCGGGTGCACAAACTGCTGTCGCGCACAGCGGTCATGTTGCCGCAAACCGCAACACTGCACGAAGCCGCTCTGGCGATGACGGCAGAAGGCGTCTCATCACTGGTGATCACCGACCCGGACCACCCCGACCAGAACGGCTACATGGTCGGTATCATTACCGACCGCGATCTGCGCACCCGGGCGCTGGCCGAAAGGCTGGGGTACGACACGCCCATCAGCCAGTTCATGACAACCGAAGTCATCACCATTGATGCCAAGGCCTTCGTGTTTGACGCCATGCTCAGCATGCTGCGCCACAATGTGCACCACCTGCCGGTAGTGCGGCACCGCAAGCCGATAGGCGTGCTGGCATTGTCCGATATCATTCGCTACGAATCCCAGAGCAGCCTCTATCTGGTCAGCCAGATTCACCGCCAGCAACGCAGAAAAGACCTGAGCAGCCTGATGCCCGACGTTCGGGCAACCTTCATACGCATGGTGAACGAAGGCGCCACCAGCCACATGATTGGCAGCGCCATCGCCGGAATTGGCCGCAGTTTCACGCAACGGCTGCTGGAACTGGGCGAAGAAGAATTTGGCCCGCCACCGGTGCCATACTGTTTTCTGGCACTGGGTTCAATGGCGCGGGACGAGCAATACGTCGTTACCGATCAGGATAACGCCATGATCATCAGCGACGACTTCAAACCCGAAGAACACGACGACTACTTCGCCAAACTCGCCGCCTACGTCAGCGATGGTCTGGCGGAATGCGGTTACGAATACTGCAAGGGTGGCATCATGGCCACCAACCCCCAGTGGCGGCAGCCACTGTCAGTCTGGCGCGCCTATTTCAAAGACTGGATCGACAACCCCGACCCCCAGGCCTTGCTCAACAGCTCCATCTTTTTCGATCTAGACGGCATCTACGGCGAAACCGCCCTGGCCGAAACCCTCAAGGTCGATATCGCACGCAGAGCACAGCGCAGCCCGAGATTCCTCGCCTGCCTGGCGCGCAATGCCCTGAATCGTACACCGCCACTGGGTTTCTTCAGAACCTTCGTGATGGAAAGCGACGGCAAACACAACAAATCCATCAACCTGAAGCGGCGCGGCACCGCCCCGTTGAGCGACGTTATTCGCGTGCACGCCCTGGCAGCAGGCTCGACTGCCCAGAACTCCTTCAACCGCATCGACGCCATTGCCGAATCCCGTATTCTCGGCCACAGCAACGGTGAAGACCTGCGCGACGCCATGGAATACATCTCCATTGTGCGCGCCCGGCACCAGGCGCTGGATTTGGAAGCCGAACAAGAGCCCGACAACAACGTAGAACCCGAAAACATGACCGTCTTCGAGCGGCGTAACCTAAAAGACGCCTTTCAGGTCATCAGCAACGCTCAAAAGTACCTGCGCATGCGGTACCAGGTTAACCGGGTGTGAGTTTTTTCGTGCCCCGAGGTGACCGTGAGACTCCAGAGTCCAGACCAGATTGGCCCGCTTGCTTCAGCGCCTGGGCAGACCAGGTAAATCACCCGCAACTGCAACGCTTCTACAAGGCAGGAACCGTCGCGGCAGATTGCCCATTAAAGGAAGTCCCCTTTGTTGCCCTCGATGTAGAAACCACCGGCCTGAACGCAGAGCGCCACGCCATACTCAGCGTCGGCCTGGTGCCTTTCACCTTACAACGCATCTCGGTAGCGGGCAGCCGGCACTGGGTCGTCAAACCACAACTGCCACTGATTCAGCAGTCAATCCAGTTCCATGGCATCACCCATACCGATATAAAAGACGCTCCCGACATGGCCGAGATCCTGCCCGGGCTGCTGGACTGCCTGGCCGGGCGAGTCGTGGCCGTGCACCACAGGGCCATTGAACGATCCTTCCTGGATGTGGTCGTCAAAGCCCGCTGGAACGAAGGCCTGAAATTCCCGATCGTAGATACCATGGCGATAGAGGCAATGCTACACCGCGACAAACCCCCAAGCCTCTGGGCCCGCCTGACCAACCGCCGCCCCGTCTCCATCCGCCTGTCTGACAGCCGAATCCGCTACGGCCTGCCACATTACCCACCCCACAATGCCCTCACCGACGCCCTGGCCACCGCAGAACTGTTTCAGGCTCAGTGTGCCTATCATTTTGAGCCGGACACCCCGATTTCGGAACTGTGGTACTAGCCAGATGCTATTTGCCCACTGAACCAGGTGCCAGTCATCGAATTGGAGATTGGTGAAGTTGGGAGGTGGCTGCAGAGCAAGTGTCGGGTACCGGGTAGGCCTGTTCGGGGTAGTCTGAGGCATGGATGCCGAAGCCTAGGCCCCATGGACGGGTTCACGCCGACCCCGTACAGGCCTACCCGGTACCCGGCACGAACGAAAGGCAAAGAAAAAATTTAACCCCCAAGGTGTTGAAATGAAAATTTATCGGCCCCATTAACGGGGAGCATTGGCATTCCGGGGCCGTTCAGTATCGAACAGCCCTGAAATCACAACAAAACTCCCACATGTCTTTTAGGAGATTGGATCCATGAAAATTCGTCCTTTGCATGATCGCGTCGTAGTACGCCGCAAGGATCAAGAGGAAACCACCGCCGGCGGTATCGTTCTGCCAGGTTCTGCCAAAGAAAAGCCCTCTCAGGGCGAAATCCTGGCAGTCGGCAACGGCCGGATCCTTGAGAATGGCGACGTCAAGTCGTTGGATGTGAAGGTAGGCGATACCGTTGTGTTTGGTCAGTACGCAGGCAGCACCGTCAAGATCGACGGCGAAGAACTGCTGATTATGACCGAAAGCGACATCTTCGGCGTTATTGAGTAAACCGAGCTCGTTCAACGAATTGTAAGGAAGGTAAGCACATCATGGCAGCTAAAGACGTAAAATTTGGCGATTCCGCTCGCGGTAAGATGCAGAAAGGCGTGAACCTGCTGGCCGACGCCGTCAAAGTAACGCTGGGCCCCAAAGGCCGTAACGTAATTCTCGACAAATCCTTCGGCTCACCCGCCATCACCAAAGACGGTGTATCGGTTGCCAAGGAAATCGAACTCGAAGACAAATTCGAAAACATGGGCGCTCAGATGGTCAAGGAAGTTGCTTCCAAGGCCAACGACGAAGCCGGTGACGGTACCACCACCGCAACCGTGCTGGCCCAAGCCCTGGTCAACGAAGGCCTGAAATCAGTTGCAGCGGGCATGAACCCGATGGACCTGAAGCGCGGCATCGACAAAGCAACACGTGCTGTTGTTGACGAAATCGCCAAGCTGGCTGTGCCTTGCTCAGACAAAAAAGCCATCGCCCAGGTAGGTACCATTTCTGCCAACGCTGACGCCACCATTGGCGGCCTGATCGCCGATGCGATGGAAAAAGTCGGTAACGAAGGGGTTATCACTGTCGAAGAAGGCAGTGGTTTCGACGACGAACTGGAAGTCGTAGAAGGCATGCAGTTCGACCGTGGTTACCTGTCTCCGTACTTCATCACCAACCAGGAAACCATGACGGCCGAGCTCGAAAACCCGTACATCCTGTTGGTCGACAAGAAAATCAGCAACATCCGTGATCTGATCCCGGTACTGGAGTCCGTTTCCAAGGCTGGCCGTCCGCTGATGATCATCGCTGAAGACATCGAAGGCGAAGCCCTGGCGACCCTGGTTGTCAACAACATGCGCGGTACCGTTAAGGTCTCCGCTGCCAAGGCACCGGGCTTCGGCGACCGTCGCAAGGCCATGCTGCAGGATCTCGCGATTCTGACCGGTGGTACTGTGATCTCCGAAGAAGTGGGCATGAGCCTCGAAACCGCCACCCTGGAACACCTGGGTAGCGCCAAGAAGGTCACTCTGTCCAAAGAAAACACCATCGTGGTTGACGGTGCCGGTGAAGACGCCGACATCAAAGGCCGCGTAGAGCAGATCCGTGCCGAAATCGAGCAATCCACTTCCGATTACGACAAGGAAAAACTCCAGGAACGCGTCGCCAAGCTGGCCGGCGGTGTTGCTGTCATCAAGGTTGGCGCCGCCACCGAGATGGAAATGAAAGAGAAGAAAGCCCGCGTCGACGACGCCCTGCACGCAACCCGTGCAGCCGTTCAGGAAGGTGTGGTTGCCGGTGGCGGTGTTGCCCTGGTACGCGCACTGATGAACGTTGGCGAGATTCAGGGCGACAACGAAGAACAACGTACCGGTATTGCCCTGGCACTGCGTGCCATGGAAGCACCGCTGCGTCAGATCGTTTACAACGCCGGTGGCGAACCGTCAGTTGTACTGAACGAAGTCAAGAAAGGCTCTGGTAACTTTGGCTACAACGCAGCTACCGGTGAATACGGTGACATGATGGAGCTGGGTATTATCGACCCGGCCAAAGTGACCCGTTCAGCCCTGCAAGCAGCTGCCTCGGTTGCTGGCCTGATGATCACCACCGAAGCCATGATCACCGACAAGCCAGAAGACAAGTCTTCCGGTGGCGGTATGCCTGATATGGGCGGCATGGGTGGTATGGGTGGCATGGGCGGCATGATGTAAGCCAGCCCGGCTCAATACCCGACAAGCCCGCTTCGTGCGGGCTTTTTTATGGGCGGCTAATGCCCGCCCGAGGCAGCAGCAAGGCCGCAAAGCACTGTCAGATGGGTGTAAACCGATTGTCGTGAATAGGGGCCTTCTATACACTGGCGTCCCGATATTTTGATCTGTGGGCGCAAGCCTGAGAAAGGCGCAGGGATAGTGCAGAACGGAAGTCTATGAGAATTAATCTAAAATTAGTGGTGCTGTTTGTAGGGGTGTATTTGCTCACCTTGGTGGCGACCGTGCCATTGAGCTGGGTCATCAGCTTTGCGGAGCCGTCATTGCGGTCTGCGGGCATACGCCTCGAACAGCCACAGGGTAACATCTGGCAAGGACAAAGCCGGGTACTGGTGCCTAACAGCCCCGAATTCAATCTTGAATGGCAGGTGAAGCCACTGGGTCTGCTGACGGCCCGGTTACCTTACGATGTCCGTGTTTCCAGCCCGGCGCTCGACGTGTCTGGCCAGATTCAGCTGCGCCCGACAGGCGTGGGGGTTGAGCAGGTATCCGGTTATGTCGACGAAGCGGCGTTTGCCCAGATAACCCGGGCTTATAACTCGACCCTGCAGGGGCGGCTGGTTATTTCCGAGCTGAGCGCCAATGCGGGCTGGGGCGGGGCCCTGGGTGACGCTACCGGTGAGCTTTCCTGGTCTGGCGGGCCTGTTGAAGTGCCGATGGGACGTTCCCGGCAGCAGTTCGACGTGCCCCAGATGCAAGGCGAAATCACCAGTGATGAGACTGCCTGGCGCGTAGCGATCGATGCACTGGACAACACCTCACTGATCCAGGCGCAACTGAGCCGGGAAGGGCAAGGGCAGGTAACCGTGCAACGGGCCATGGCCGAGCGCCTGGGCATTCCGGTTCCCGGCGGGCGTGAGACCCTGGTAGAAATCTCACAGAAGGTGTTTTGATGGATTGGGTCAATCAAAGCCGGCAGCTTTGGCTGCCGCTGCAGCGCTGGGTCGTGGTGATCCTTATTGCTCTGAGCGCCGTTTACAGTGCCCAGTTAACCTGGCTCTGGCTGCAGCCGGTACCCACAGTTACCGCACCGCGTATTCAACCAGCCGACCTGAATAACACCGCGAGCAGCACCAACCCAGAACAACTGGGCGCTACCCTGGGCGAACGTCACCTGTTCGGGCAATTTGAAGCGGTGGCGACTGCCGAACCCGAGCAGCCGGTCGAAGCCCCCGAGACACGATTGAACATGAAACTGCAAGCCGTGCTTGCCCGTGGCGACGACGGTACTGGTTTTGCCATTATTTCCCGGGGCGGTAGCCAGGCCAGTGCGTTCTCGGTCGGTGACGATATTTTTAATCAGGCGACCCTGTCGGCGGTATACCGCGACCGGGTCATCCTCGACCGCAATGGCCAGTTGGAAACCTTGCGCTACGAGCGGGAAGCTACATCGCAGTTGTTGCAAGTCAACGATGAGCCCATTGAGCAAGACAGCAGTTTCACAGAGACCATCGACCAGGCTCAACAGCGGGTCGACCGGGGTGAAGATGTGCAGGCACAGGTTGAACAAATGGTGTCTTATGTTCAGCAACGTGCCAATTCAGACCCCCAGGGCCTGCTCGATGAAGTTGGCCTCGAAGCCACCGGCTCCGGCTATCAGGTAACCCAGAATGCACGCCAGCTTGCCATGGCCGGGCTGCGCCCGGGCGATGTGGTGACGGCGGTTAATGATCAGCCGGTGGGTAACATCGGGCAGGATCAGGCATTGCTGAACCAGATTCTGCAAACCGGCGGTGAATTGAAAATACAGATTCAACGGGGTTCGCGCTCCTTTACCATCTACCAATCCATACCTCGATTCTGACAAATGCAGAACGATCGATTAAGAAAGGACAACAAGATGCATGCTTTCAGCCCGGTTCGCAGGATTGCGGAACCCCTGTTACGGTCACTGCTACTGATTCTGGCGCTGGTACTGGTCAGCCTTCCGGTTCGCGCCGAAGAGCCAACCTATCAGTTGAACATGCAGGGTGCCGACATTAATGAAGTGATTGACCTGGTGGCGCGTGTTACCGGCAAAAGCTTCATTGTCGATCCCCGGGTGCGTGGTCAGGTAACGGTGATCTCCGATCGCAACCTGACCGCTGACGCCATCTACGAAATTTTTCTGGCTACCATCGAGGTCTATGGTTTTTCTGCCGTAGAGACCGATAACGCCATTAAGATCATCGGCCAGGCCGACATCAAATCAGCAGGCCTGGAAGTTGATACCGATGGATCGATGTCCGGTGAGGAAATCATCATCCGGGTCTTCCCGATCCAGAATACCTCCGCCATGGAGCTGGTGCCGATTCTGCGTCCGCTGGTCGCCAAATATGGCCACCTGGCCGGTGTTAGCACGGCCAATGCCCTGATCATCGCCGACCGGGCCACCAACATTGAGCGAATTTCAGAGATCGTTGAATTGCTCGACCGCGCCGGCAGTGAAGAAATTGAAGTAATCGAGCTCGAACACGCCTGGGTAGGAAATGTCATTACCTTGCTCGAACGCGTAGCGCCCACCCCGGTAACCTCCGGCTCGCAGCAGGGCGGAGACTCCGGAGGCTCGCGCAGCGTACACCTGGTCGGCGACGAGCGCAGTAACCGCATCATCATCAAGGGTGAAGCCGATGCCCGGGCACAAATCATCGCCCTGATCCGCGAGCTCGATATTCCCGCCCAGGAAAACAGCGCTTCCAAGGTTATCTTTTTGAACAATGCCGACGCCGCCCGCATGTCGGAATTGCTGAAAGGCCTTACCAGTGCCGTCACGCAAGGCAGCTCCAATGGTCAGAATGAGCCGCCAGCCGGTCCGGTGAGCATTCTGGCAGATGAAGACCTCAACGCGCTGGTGGTTCGTGCCGAACCGTCGGTGATGACTGAAATTGAAAGCATTATTCGTCAGTTGGATGTACGCCGCAGGCAGGTCATGATTGAAGCCGCCATCGTGGAAGTAAGGGGTGATGTGAGTGATGCCCTGGGCGTGCAATGGGCGACAAACCCGGAGCGAATTGGCGACGGCGTACCCTTCGCCAGTACCAGTCTGGGCAACACCGCTATTACTGCACTGCCCGATGTTGCTGCCGCAGCGGCAACCCAAAACATCGGTGACTTGCCCAGCGGCGCTTTTTTAGGGCTGGTTGATCCGTTTAACGATACGCCCAATTTTGCAGCCATTATTCAGGCCATCGAGTCTCAGTCGAACACGAACCTGTTGTCGACTCCCAGTGTAATGACCCTGGATAACAGCGAAGCCTTTATCACCGTCGGTCGATCTGTACCGTTCAAAACCGGCGGCAACGGTACCGATGAAAACCCCTTTGTTATTGAGCGCCAGGATGTGGGTACTACGCTTACCGTAATACCGCACGTTCAACAGGATGGCTCGGTTCGGTTGGAAGTCGACCAGGTAGTAGAGTCGATATCGGGCGATAATACTTTTGGCGCGGTTGATATCATAACGAACAAGCGTCAGGTCAAGACCGAAGTTCTGATCGGTAATGGCCGTACCATTGTGTTGGGTGGCCTGATTGACGACACCCTGATCGAACGGGAAAGCAGGGTGCCGGTATTGGGTCGTATCCCGATTCTGGGTCATCTGTTTAAGAGCACTTCGTCGCAGCGCGAGAAAACCAATCTGATGATCATTATTCGACCGACCATCATCGCCGAAGGCGACGAGGAACAGCGGGCGCGCCGTATGGAAGGTATCTGGGATGTTCGTATTCAGACGATGGATAACGTCGACAGTCGCTATTTGCCACCAACTGTCGACGACCTGTTCGAAGGTCGTCTGGACGGTGGTCTGCGCCCGAATGACGACGACTAGCAGGAGCAGGAGAGTACTGTAGTATTTTATGTACGACTGGCCGGGTTTACTAAAAGCGACGCATTAGGTTGCCGCTGTTTACATCCCGGCCTCGAATCGTAAGATACGCACCGTTTTGACTCTCTTGCAGTACCATTCAGCCCGGCGCACACAGTGCGTCGGGTTTTTTTATGAGTATTTATCTGCGAAGCACAGAGTGTGCATGGCCAGGTGCCATTATAGAAAGTCGCGCCGATCCATCACTTCAATCACATGATGCGCCGGTTCTTCGTAAGGGTGAGCTTCGACCAGGGCCTTTAAGGCGCCTTTGATGCGCGTTTTCTCAACCACCATTTCCACCCGGTGCTCAGCAACTCGCTCAAGCTCCCCGGCGCGCCCCAGCGTAGGGTTGGCCCCGGCCAGCGGCCGAAACTGCCCCTGGCCCAACACCGACCAGGCACAGCGGTCATAATCGCCAATATTACCGGCGCCAGCGTCAGACAGCGCTTCAATCAGCGCCTCGGTGTGTGTTTCCGGCACATAAACAACCAGTAAGTACATAAGCGCTTCTCCATAGTGGACGATCTTTCTTGTTTAATTTCAGCAGCTTAGCAACTTTTTGGTTGACACCCAACACAGGTTCGTTAACATACGCCCCGTGTTAAGGAGAGTTGGCAGAGTCCGGTTGAATGCACCTGACTTGAAATCAGACGTAGGCGAAAGCCTACCGGGGGTTCGAATCCCTCACTCTCCGCCAAATTAAACAAAAAAGGGGTCCCCAAGGGGACCCCTTTTTTGTTTAACCTGCGCAAAGCGCAGGGAGTCGTTCGTGGCCCCCGCGGTTCGACAACTTGCCAGGAGCAAGTTGGGCCGCGCCAGCGTTCGGCAAAGCCGAATCGATCACATGGATGTGATCGAGCCAATCCCTCAGAACCCAAACTAGCCAAACAGTCGTCTCAAACCCCAAGGGGTCCCCTTTTTTATTGAAACTGCGCAAAGCGCAGGGAATTGTTCGTGGCCCCCGCGGTTCGACAACTTGCAGGGAGCAAGTTGGGCCGCGCCAGCGTTCGGCGAAGCCGAATCGATCACATGGATGTGATCGAGCCAATCCCTCAGAATTCAAACTAGCCAAACAATCGTCTCACACCCCAAGGGGGCCCCTTTTTTGTTTAACCTGCGCAAAGCGCAGGGAGTCGTTCGTGGCCCCCGCGGGTTACAGCCACCATCCCTGGCGGCTGCCCTCCGGGCTCGCTTCGCTCGTGCAAAAGTGCTCTCGGCACTTTTGTCGACAACGTGCCGGGAGCAAATTGGGCCGCGCCAGCGTTCGGCAAAGCCGAATCGATCACAAGGATGTGATCGAGCCAATCCCTCACGGCCTCACTCCACTGAACCATCGCCCGTCACTGGGTTTCGGTGGTTACTCCGTTGGCATTAAATCCGTGCCATGAGCCCGTGTCGGCCACTGGGTAAGGCTTTCCGGGGTCGGCGTGAACCCGTCCATGGGGCCAAGACCGCAGGATATGAATCCCTTCCATGGGATTCACCCTTCAGGCTCGTTGCACTCGTGCTAAAACGCTCCTGGCGTTTTAGTCCATGCTGCGGACTACCCCGGATAACCAGACCCAGCAGCCAACAATCAGCGTGAGGTTGAATTGAAATAACTAAATCCCCTCCAAACCCCACCCATAAAAAAGCCCGCACAAGGCGGGCTCTAAAACTCAAAACTCGTAGCTAACAGCTCTCAGCTGTCACCTCACAGCTTCGAAACAATCTTATCCCGAATATCCTCAAAGCTACCAATACCCGGCACATGAATGTACTTCGGCGCCACCTCCGGCTCTTTTGCCGCCAGGTCCTTGTAGAAGCCAATCAGCGGCTCGGTCTGGGCGTGGTAGACCTCCAGGCGCTTGGCGACGGTTTCTTTCTTGTCGTCTTCGCGCTGCACCAGCGGGTCGCCGGTTTCATCGTCCTTGCCTTCCTGCTTGGGCGGGTTGTTGTCGACGTGGTACACGCGGCCTGAGGCTTCGTGTACACGGCGGCCGCTGAGGCGCTTGATGATTTCTTCATCGGGAACGTCGATGTCGATGACGTAGTCGATGCGAATGCCTTCGTTCTTCAGGGCTTCAGCCTGGGGGATGGTACGCGGGAAGCCGTCGAACAGGCAGCCATTGGCGCAATCCGGTTGCGTCAGGCGCTCTTTGATCAGTTCAATGATGGTTTCATCCGAGACCAGGCCGCCAGAGGCCATGACTTCCTTGACCTTCACGCCCAGAGGGCTGCCCGCTTTAACCGCAGCACGCAGCATGTCGCCGGTGGAGATTTGCGGAATCTGAAATTTTTCGGTGATGTATTGGGCTTGCGTCCCTTTACCGGCACCAGGTGCACCCAGCAGAATAATGCGCATAGATGGCGAGCTCCTCGTTAATGTTTAATCTTGAAAAACATGGTTAAAAAAGTCTGAACCGACTGAGCGATCCACTCGTTATTGCAAATTCAGTATCCTATTCAGGGGTCGTGAGCCAGATACCCCCTGTGAACGCTAGGAGTGCGGCTCCGGTCTGAGCGTCAGTAGGTTGCTCAATGTGGCGGCAACTACCGGGAAAATCGTTTAATTCCTGTTATTTTTGGTGATCTTGATGCAGTGTCGAACTTGTAGGCCTGCATCAGCCAGACGCTAAGATACCCGCCAAGGCCGCCAAGCTCAACCATTGGCGGTTAGACTTCAGTCGATAGACAGAGTGTACCAGCCTGCTTTTACACAGGGAGGCCACTCTGTGGGCGACTGGAAGCATCCTTGCCGGTGAATATAGCCACTGCCCAAAAGGTCAATGTTACCGGTTGGTTATTCTCCCCGTCACCCAGAGGACTGGCTTCCCACAAAGGATGAAACAACCATCCTACCAGTGGGAGGCCAGTCCCCTGGGCGACTGGTAGCATCCTCAGCGGTGAATAGAACCACCGCCCTAAAGGCCAATGTCACCGGTTGGTTATTCTCCCCGTCACCCAGAGGACTGGCTTCCCACAAAGGATGAAACAACCATCCTACCAGTGGGAGGCCAGTCCCCTGGGCGACTGGAAGCATCCATGCGGGTGAATATAGCCACTGCCCAAAAGGCCAATGTCACCGGTTGGTTATTCTCCCCGTCACCCAGAGGACTGGCTTCCTACGAAAGATGAAACAACCATCCTACCAGTGGGAGGCCAGTCCTCTGGGCGACTGGAAGCATCCTTGCCGGTGAATATAGCCACTGCCCAAAAGGCCAACGTCACCGGTTGGTTATTCTCCCCGTCACCCAGAGGACTGGCTTCCCACAAAAGATGAAACAACCATCATACCAGTGGGAGGCCAATTCCCCTGGGCGACTGGAAGCATCCTTGCCGGTGAATATAGCCACTGCCCAAAAGGCCAACGTCACCGGTTGGTTATTCTCCCCGTCACCCAGAGGACTGGCTTCCCACAAAAGATGAAACAACCATCATACCAGTGGGAGGCCAATTCCCCTGGGCGACTGGAAGCATCCTCGCCGGAGAATATAGCCACTGCCCAAAAGGCCAATGTCACCGGTTGGTTATGCTCCCTGTCACCCAGAGAACTGGCTTCCTATACAAGAATAAACCCCGGCTCTGTTACCCCGTGTTGCGCATGCCGGCTGAAATGCCGGCCATGGTGACTTTCAGGGCGCGCTCCAGTTGTGGGTCAAGATTCCCCGTTTTACGGGCCCGTTTCAGCAATTCGGCCTGCAAGTAGTTCAGCGGGTCGGTGTAGGGGTTGCGCACCAGAATCGATTGCGCCAGCAGCGGGTCGCTTTCCAGCAGTACCTGCTGCTTCTTGATCTGGTTAAGCAACACTTCACTGGCTTTCAGGTCTTCACGCAGGTCTTCGCCCAGGTCGTGCAATTCAGGTGGTACCAGCTGTTGCTCGTAATAGGCCGTGATGGAGCCGTCGGCCTTGCCCAGCACCATTTCCAGCAAGTCGAGGAAGCTGCTGAAGAAAGTCCAGTTCTCAACCATGTCCTGCAGCAGTTCCGGGTTGGTCGCCAGCCCATGCTCCAGCGCCTGGCGCGCACCCAGCCAGGAGGGCATGTTCAGCCGCACCTGCATCCAGGCGAATACCCAGGGAATGGCGCGCAGGCTTTCAACACCGCCGGTTGCCTTGCGTTTGGCCGGTCGGCTGCCCAGTGCCAGCATGCCCAGTTCCTGTTCGGGGGTCAGGCTTCTGAAATAGGGCACAAAGCGCTCATCGTGCCGTACCACCGAGCGGTAACGCTCCAGGCTGGCCTTCGACATCGCTTCCATCAAGTCACGCCATTCGGGTTTGGGCGCGGCGCTCGGTTCCAGGGTGGCGCGCAGTGTCGCCGCCACATAAATGCTGAGGCTGCGCACAGCCACCCGGGGCATGCCGAACTTGTAGCGAATCATCTCACCCTGTTCGGTGACCCGAATGGCACCGCGCACCGACCCGGGCGGTTGGGAGGCCATGGCCTTTTCAACCGGACCACCGCCCCGGCCGACGGTGCCGCCCCGGCCGTGGAACAGCATCAGGTGAATGTCGTTATCGCTGGCCAGTTTGACCAGACGCTCCTGTGCCTTGTACTGAGCCCAGGTAGCGGTCAGTTTGCCGGCATCCTTGGCGGAGTCCGAATAACCAATCATCACTGTTTGTTTGCCACCGCAATACTCGCGGTACCAGGGCAGTGACCAGAGTTTTTCCATGACCGACACCGAGCGGTCGAGGTCATCCAGGGTTTCAAACAGGGGAACGATGGGCACGTTCCAGTCGAGGCCGCTTTCTTTTAACAGCAAGGCAACGGCGAGCACGTCTGAAGGGTGCTTGGCCATCGAAATGATGTAGCTCGATAACACCTCGGCTGGTTCCTCCGCCAGAATGCGGGCGGTATCCAGTACTTCCCGGGTATCCGCTCCCGGTTCCCAGTGGCGCGGAATCAGCGGACGGCGACTGCCCAGTTGTTCCAGCAAAAAGGCTTCTCGCTGGTCTTCATCCCAGTCTTTGTAGTCGCCAAGGCCCAAATAGCGGGTCACTTCATCGATGGCCAGTATGTGGCGCTCGCTGTCCTGGCGAATATCGAGCGGCACCAGGTTGACGCCAAAGCAGTGCACACGCCGAATGCAATCGAGCAGCGCACCGTTGGCAATGCGGCTCATACCGCACTCCAGCAGAGAGTCGTAACAGGTCATCAGCGGGGCGAGAATATCGTCGCGGGTGACAATAACGTCATCCGGCGCGGCCAGCGTTTCGCCCTGAACCCGGCGTTCGGCCCAGGCCAGGGTATGTTCCAGCCGGGCGCGCAAGCCGTGCAGTTTGGCGCGGTAGGGCGTTGGTGTTTCACCCACCTCGGCCATCAAATCGGCACTGGCTTCGCTCATGCTGAGGTCACCGGCCAGATCGTGAATGTCTTTCAGGTACAGGTCGGCTGCCATCCAGCGCCCGAGCAATATCACTTCCTGAGTAACCTTGTGGGTAACGTTCGGGTTGCCGTCGCGGTCGCCGCCCATCCAGGAGTAAAAGTGGAACGGTGAGGCGTCGACGCTCAAGCCCTGGCCTAGGCGAGAGCGGGCTGTGCGGTCGAGCTCGCGCAGAAATTGCGGCACGGCGTGCCAGAGCGAGTTTTCGATAACGGCGAAGCCCCATTTGGCCTCATCGACGGCGGTCGGCCGTTCGTCCCGAATCTCGTTGGTGTGCCAGATCTCGTTCACCGTACGGCGCAGGTTCGATTTCAGCTCGGTGCGTTCATAGCGCAGCAGGTCGTTGCGTTTCAGGTCGGCGAGGTCTTCGGCAATGCGTTCATGTTTGCGAATCAGGGTTCGGCGCGTCACTTCGGTGGGGTGGGCGGTCAGCACCAGTTCAATGTTCAGGTTGCGCAGGGCATCGGCCACGCTGTCTTTGCCGAGGGTATCGACCAGCTGTTCCAGCGTGTCCTCCACCGCTTCACGCTGATTGGCCTCGGCACTGGAGAAGAATTGCTGGTCGGCAATATTGGCCAGGTTCAGGAACTGACTGAAGGCTCGCACGATAGGCAGCACGTCGTCGTCTTCCAGGCTCGACAGCACATCGATCAGTGGTTGCGGGTCGCTGCTTTCGGCAGTATTAACGGCCTTGCCAAGACGGCGAATTTCTTCAACCTTGCGGAACAGCTCCGGGCCACGGGTTTCCAGCAGGGTATCGCCCAGCAGTTCGCCCAGCAGACGTACGTTTTCACGCAGGGTGTCAGGAATTACAGTCATGTGTCGATCTCTCCCGGGAAAAGGTTAACTTTGGCAACCGATGCTTTAGAATGCGCTCCCTGCACCGGTGCACCGAACAAGTGCTTGCTACAGAGGCAAACCCTGTAGTCGTACTTTTCTTTCATTTTTTTTGTGCAGCGTGCAAACGACAGAGTGGCTTGATAGTACTAATAACCCTGTCACTGCGCCCCTCTTTCAATACGGACGGAGCTGGCGAAGGGACTACAACGCCTGGCCGGATTGTAACTTTACAACATTTCGCCTCAAAATAGGATGACCCATGAGTGTATTCAGATCTGTGAATCCAGCCAGTCAGGAATGCCTGTTCGAGGCAAAAGGCTGGTCACAGACTGAAACGATTGACGTTCTGAATCGCCAGCAGACAGTATGGCCTGCACTGGCAGCATTGCCACTGGCACAGCGCATGGGCTGGCTTGAAGCGCTCGCCGGGTTATTGGCGACGCAGAAAGACCCTCTGGCCCGGCAGATCAGCCGGGAGATGGGCAAGCCCCTTGCTCAGTCACTGGCTGAACTGAGCAAGACGATCGATTTGATCGGATACCTGGTTGCACAGGGCCCCGCTGCGCTGGAGCAAACCGATGTGCAACCGGATGCCGTGCTGAGCTTTGAACCCTGGGGTGGCATTCTCGGCATCATGCCCTGGAATTACCCGGTCTGGCAGGTCTGCCGCTTTGCGCTGCCAGCGTTGCTGGCGGGCAATACGGTGGCCATTAAACCCGCCCCAAATGTCTGGCTCAGTTCCAGGATGCTCATCGATCTGATGCACCAGGCTGGTTTTCCAGCCGATGCGGTAACCCTGTTGCAGATCGATATCGATGTGCTGCCCGCGGTCTACGATCACCCTCATTTGCGCCAGGTGCACTTTACCGGCAGCAGCAATGCAGGCCGGGCCATCGCGGTGGCCTGTGCAGAACGGCTGATTCCCAGCACCCTTGAGCTGGGTGGCAGCGATGTATGGCTGCTGACCGAAAGTGGCGATCTGAATGCCTTTGTCGACAACGCCCTGGCATCGCGGCTCAATAATTCGGGCCAGAGCTGTCTCTGTGCCAAACGCTGGCTGGTACCGGAAACCCGGCTGGATGCCGTCCTGGCCCGGGTGCAGGAACGTCTGGCGGACTTCACGCCGGCAGAACCGGAATCAGAAGGCTGCACGCTGGGCCCTCTGGCCCGGCCCGACATTCGCGACCGACTGCTCCAGCAGTGGCACAACCTGAAAGTAACCGCGACCCGGCATAGCGAAGACCCTAACGTAGAGGGGCTTTACGTCAGCCCGGCCTGGGCGGTAACCGATGACCCGATGACGAGCCCGGTATGGCCGGATGAGATTTTTGGCCCGGTACTGCAACTGGCGGCCTATACAACGGTTGATCAGGCGGTTCAGTGGGCCAATCGAAGCCGGTATGGGTTGGGCGGGGCGGTCTGGAGTGGTTCAGTTGAGGAAGCAACTGGAATCGCGCGCAGGCTGACTACTCGCAACGTAGCCATTAACAAGCCGATGCGCAGTCGCATCGATGTGCCGTTCGGTGGTATGGGCGAGTCAGGCTGGGGGGTTGAGCTGGGCGTCAGTGGGTTGCAGGCGATTACACGGCGGCAAACCCGGTATTTCTAAATCAAGGTTCAGTGTTTACTCGGGAGACTAACACTGGGTGCCGGGTATACCCCTGTGCCCAGTGCGTACCAATGCCTATCACATAACCCGGACTCCGAACCTTGAATTTGGAATGTACCCATGACGGTGGCATTTACCCCATCTGTTTCGGCCGATGCACCACCGAATTAAGCACCGGCACATGCTCGGTATCCAAATGCTCCAGGTAATGCTCAAGCGTTACCTTAACGGTCAGAAACGCGATCTCATCCCAGGGAATGTCCTGGTGATGAAATAGCACCACTTCACTGCTTTCGGGCGTGGTTTCGAACGAAAAGTCGGGCATATCGATCCGGTAAAACACATGCACCTGGTCAAAGTCCGGCAGGCTGACCATCGACAGCAGTTGCGGGTTCTTCCCCATCACGCGCGATTCCTCGACCGTCTCCCGCAGCGCACCTTCAACCGTCGTTTCACCGTTTTCCATAAAGCCGGCGGGCAGGGTCCAGTAGCCATGGCGGGGTTCAATGGCGCGTCGGCAGAGTAATATCCGGCCATCGGGGGCTACCGGCAAGGTCCCGGTAATGACGCGAGGGTTCTGATAGTGGACCGTACCGCACTGGTCGCACATAAAGCGGGGGCGGTTATCGAGTTCCGGGGTGTCGAATCGCACCCGGTGACCGCAATGGCTGCAAAAATTCATGGATAAAATGGTTCGTTGTGGGTTCTTTGCGACAAGCCTATCAGGACTTCGGCGGCGCGTCTTGAACCGGCCGGGGAAATTCGAGAATCACCGCGTTGTGATCCGGCTCGGCCCGGGCTCCGACGCTGGTCAGGCCATCGTAATACAGTGTATCTTTCAAACATTCGCGCAATCGGTCGACCCGTTCATGCATGAGTTGAGACATACGAATACAGCATTGCATCGGATTTTTAGCCCGGCGGCGTTCCATATCGAGCACAAACTGAAGGCCCTGCAATTGCGCCCGCTGGTGGCTCGGCGCCCGTTCAATGACCTCGGCGACCAGTTGGCTGCGCAGGGTTTCCAGCGCTTCGGGGTCTTCATCAGCCAGCGCTTTGAGGGTATCGAAGGCGGGTAGTTCGATTACAGGGTTGGCCATCACAGTCTCCGTATGGATGGGTTACCAGCAAAGTAAGGTCTACAACCTACTTTCCGTTACCTTATACTGGGTGTTAACCAGACTCGTCCTTGTTCAATTTAATCTAGCACTACTGAGTGGCAAATGGCAGTGACACTGTTCAAAAAACAGTCTATTTACGGTTGCTCCGTAAAGGTCATGAAAACGGTCGGTGCGCTACACCACTCACAGCGCTGTAAACGTGCGAAAATAAGGCCATGACTGCTTATTCCCCGTTTTTTCAGCAACTGGAACGCCGGTTGACGACCCATGAACCGCGGCTGCTATCGCTCGACCAACCGCGAGCGGGTGTGCTGGTGCCGCTTGTCGACAGCGCCGGTGAACCCTCTCTGCTGCTGACGGTTCGGGCCAGTCATTTGAAATCGCACCCTGGTGATATCGCGTTTCCTGGGGGAATGTGGGAGCCCGAAGACACATCAATACAGGCCACCGCATTGCGCGAAACGCACGAAGAACTGAACTTGTCGCCCGATCTCATTAAAGTGCTGGGCCCATTGTCGACCGGTTTGTCGAAGAACGGGGTTCAGGTATTTCCGTTCGTTGGCAAGGTATCGAGCCTCGATCAGTGTGTGGCCAGTCCGGATGAAATAGCCGAGTGGTTTACGGTGCCCTGGGCATTTTTTACCGATACCGCGCCGCGGATGCAGCCCATCGAACGCCATGGCATTTCGTTTCAGATCCCGCATTACGATTTTGACGGGCACCACATCTGGGGCCTGACGGCGATGATTCTGCTCGAACTGGTCAACCTGACCGAGGGAACCGATTGGCCATTACCTGCCTTTACCGGTGTCACCCGACCAGGTCGATTGTGATGCCAGGGGAAGATGGCCGGAATGTGATAAGACGCATGTTTACCGGACGCTGTGTTATACTCCCGACAGGGTGTTGAAAAAGGCCTCCTGCCTTTTTCAAACCACGAGAATCAAAAATTGCGATTTTTGGTTCTCTCACAAAATTAATGACTTAACAGTCATCAATTTTGCCGGAACATCCATGTTCCGGTAGCAGGCCGCTAAAATTCGATGAATTTCAATAGCCTGCTAGGCGGACTTTTGCCAGAGGTACTTGCAAGGGTCCGGGTTCATCACAGGGTTCTGCGAACATGGATGGGGCAGGTGGTTAGCAAGCATGTCTGAAACACGAAAACTGATTATGGTGGCGTCACTCGAACGTCACCTCGTAAAGGAACGCAATGTGCTGTTTGAAGCCATCATGGCGCAACAGTGTGTTCCCACCGGCTTGCCGTTTCCGGCCGTCTCTGCGAATTACCTCTGGAAACTGAACCAACTTGCCTTAAGCGATGCAGACTATGTGTTCCTGCTGGTCGGTAACGAGTATGGGCCGCTGACGGAGCAGGGCGTCGGCTATTTGCATCAGGCTTACGCCACCGTTCGTGCCCAGCACAAAACCCCTGTTGCCTTTATCTACACCGGCCATGAAATTCCCAGCCCCAGCGAAATCGATAAAACCCGCCTGAACCAGCTGGTTGGGTTGCTGAAGACCGGTATCTATTACGAGTGGGATGGCGAAGAAACGCTGCGTGATGTAACCGAGCGAGCCATCGAACAGGTGATGGAAGAGCATCCGGCACCCGGTTGGCAAAAGGCGGGCGCGGTAACTGAATCGTCTTCGGAGCTGGCTGCATTGCGTGCCGAGGTGGAGCGGCTGAAACAGGAATTGTCGGCCGGCCGTTCATCGCGCGCCGCCGCTGACTTGTCGGCGCTGACCAACCCCCGGTCGGTCTGGCACAGCCAATTCAGTTGCAAGGCGTTTCGTGAAGGGCAGCTTAAGGTGCTGACCGGCAGTGTCTCCGTTTCCTGGAAAACCGTTTTTACCTGGCTGGCGGCTCCCTTGTTAACCCCCGTTACCGAAGCACGGGTTAACGCACTGCTGGCCGAGTATCTGCAACCTCTGGCACTGGTCGACGTCAAGCGTCGCTGGCAGGGCAGCCATGCGGTGGCCGACGTGAAACTCGAACGCGCGGCACTCGATGAAGTTAAACTGCAATTGCATTCCATGTCGCTGATTCAGTTCGACAACCTTGGCCGCTGGAGCCTCACCGACACCGGTGAATCGGTGGCGTTGAAGACCATTCCTGCAATGGCCAGTCGCCGCGAAGCCTGATGTCGTTTTCCGATCGTCTGAAAATTCTGATCGCCGGTCGTACCGTCAGCGAGTTCGCGCGCTCGGTTGGTCTCAGTGAAAGCCTGATTCGCAAATACCTGAAAGGCTCCGAACCCTCGCTGTCGCGGGCGCACCAAATTGCCCGCGCCAGCCAATGCTCACTGGTCTGGCTGGCCAGTGGTGAAGGCTTGCCGTTTGATGCAGCGCCCGAGGTCGCCATCGATGCATTGCAATCGGCACTGCGTATCATCGCGAACGAGCCCGGTACGACCGATTTTCATACCCCCGATACCGAAACCCTGAAGCACATTATCGCGCTGTATCAATACCTGAGAAATCATCGCCTGCGTGACGGTACAGTGGATGAATTGTTGGGCCAGTCATTCTTGAGGGCTTTTGTATCGCAGAGCGACTGAAAAAGCGGTGAAAAATTCGAATGGACGCCGAGCAACTGTCCGGGTTTTGACGTCCATGACTATAACGTCAGTCAAAAGGAGCTGTACTCCGCTTCGTAGTACAACGTTAGGCAGGAAATTCTATTAACTTACCCCAATTCAGTCGGTAAAAGTTATTCGCAACTTATAAATCATTGCTAGGATTTAAAGGGCAGGTAACCCAGTAAGAGGTAATGACTGTATGAAAGGCCGTATTGTAGTTTGCGTGCTTGCTGCCTCTGTACTGATGACATTTCGGCCGACCCATGCAGATACCCTCTATCTGACATCGCTGGAATGGCCCCCTTACTCCAGTGCCAGTATGCCCTCCCAGGGAGTATCGGTTGCAGTGGCTAAAGCGGCACTTGAATCCATGGGGCATGAGTTAGTGGTAGAGTTCTTTCCCTGGTCGCGCGCCATAGCGCTGGCGACATACAACCCCAAGTACAGTGGTTATTTTCCTGAGTACTATTATGAATCAGAAGATTTTCTGTTCTCTGACCCCATGGGCAAGGGCCCGCTTGGTTTTGTCGAAAATGTTGATAACCCGGTTGAATGGAGCAGCCTTTCCGACTTAACCAGTGTTCGAATTGGGGTGGTTCAGGACTATATCAATACCGAAGCGCTGGATCAGATGATCGCCAATGGCGAGATCAGTGCTCAGCCAGTCATGTCCGACGCCCAGAATGTACTTAAAGTTGCCAGTGGTCGAATCGACATGGCCGTTATTGACAGCAATGTACTGAGCTATTTACTGGAGAGCGATTCCAGAATGGCGATGGCCATTGGCAAGGTACAAATGAACGATACCCTGTTGGTGGAAAAGGAGCTGTATATTGCCTTCAAAAACAATGCAGAGGGTCTGAAGTGGCGCGATATTTTCAATCAGGGGTTAACCAACATCGATGTTGACGCCATTATGGCCGAAAACAACTAACGCTGTATTAGCCGTCCTCTCTTCCAATTCGTTTATAAGCAAGCTGCGAACACCAATGAAGGCGGTAGGCGAGGTCTCTGCCCAGGTTGAACAACCGGTTCTATACCGGGAAGGGTCTTACAGCGTCAGACGCGTCCGATTGCCAACACCAGGCAGGCTAGTTTACGAACGCCACTGACAAGGCGTTCTCGCCAAACAGCAGGGCTGACGTTCCCGACATAGGGCTTAGCCAGAGCGTTCCCCCCTGTCGGTTAACCAGTTCATGGAACCGAAGAATCGCCGGGTGCCGGAGTAAGGACGGCTTTGCGGTTGCAATGCTCATATTAACGATCGAACAACTGAGCCGGTTTTGCTCCAGCAAGTCGGAAACATGGCTAATGACCGATTCAATGGGGTCTTTGTCTGTGACTTCGCCAATCATGGTTTCATGCCCCTCTGACGTTAGAAAAATCGGAATTTTTTTCCGCAACCTGACAAGCGAATGGCGAACCCAGTTCACCCCCGGCATGACGCCCTTTTGCGCATCGTGTACGGGGTTTGCAAAGGCGGGTATGCAATAGACATGTCGAATCCGAGCGGAATAATCTGACAGGGGCAAGCGCAATTTATCAATCGATAAGCCCTGGTTTCGATGTAAGCTCGCGGCCTGTTGAACAAACAATCCGTAAGCGGCCAGGGTGTGGCCGCTGTCCATAACACGAAGCCTGAAATGACTGCGCAAGTTCGCGGCCTGTCGTATTCGGTCGAGTTGTGGTTGCAGGATGGTGCCCTGGTGGTTCCAGTGCTGGTAGCCCGGGTGGCGGTGTTTTGCGGGGGTGATGACCAGAGCCCCGTCACTGTTGAGCAGCCAGCTGTCTTCCAGTGATTGGCTGAGGTGGGTGTCTTGTTGAAGGTCAGGTACTGAATGGGAACGCTGGTCTTTTGCGGCTTGGTACCAGGCCTCGGTGACTGTTTCGCTGCGGTCGTCGGGCGGCAATTCAGCTGAGCTTGCCAGCCAGGTGAGGGGCAGGGTGGCCAGATCAAAGCGCTGGTAAATGGCCTTTGGCAAGTCGCAACTGGCATCCAGGGCCAGAGTCAGATACTGCATGGGGTGAACATCCTGTTCCGGGTTCCATTGTTGCACTTAGCTTAATACAGATCATTCTGTTTTGTCTTTGAACTCGCACAAATCTTCAATGATGCAGGCGCCGCAACGGGGCTTGCGGGCTGTGCAGGTGTAGCGCCCGTGTAGAATCAGCCAGTGGTGGGCGTCCATCAAAAACTCGGTAGGTATCAGTCTCAGCAGCCGCTGTTCGACCTCAACCACATTCTTGCCCGGTGCAATACGCGTGCGGTTGGCGACGCGGAATATATGGGTGTCTACCGCCATGGTGGGCTGGCCAAAGGCGGTGTTCAGCACCACATTGGCAGTTTTACGGCCGACGCCGGGCAGGGCTTCCAGGGCGGCTCGATCGTTCGGGATTTCGCCGGCTTCGAGGTTCAGCTCGCTGTGCTGGTCGAGCAGCAGGCGACACAGCTTGTGCACGTTCTCAGCCTTGCTGTTAAACAGGCCGATGGTTTTGATGTAATCCTTCAACCCGTCAACACCGAGGTCGTAAATGGTCTGTGGCGTGTTGGCGACCGGGTAGAGTTTGTCGGTGGCCTTGTTAACCCCTTTGTCAGTCGCCTGGGCCGACAACACCACCGCCACCAGCAACTCAAACGGCGTGCTGTAATTCAGCTCGGTCTCCGGGTTGGGGTTGGCGGCGCGCAGGCGGCTGAATATTTCGGTTCGTTTGGCTTTGTTCATGAGATTGCGCAAAGGCTCATTAAATTCAGTTCCGATAATAGTAGGAGGCCAGTCCCCTGGGCGACTGGGAGTATCCGGGCCGGTGAACAACACCATTGCTCAAAAGGTCAATTTCCCTGTTTGATTATTCTTCCCATCACCCAGAGGACTGGCTTCCCACAAAAGATCAAACAACCAACATACCTGTGGGAGGCCAGTCCCCTGGGCGACTGGGAGTATCGGGGCCGGTGAACAACACCATTGCTCAAAAGGTCAATTTCCCTGGTTGGTTATTCTCCCCGTCACCCAGAGGACTGGCTTCCTACAAAAGACAAAACCTCGACTAACTGATACTTCCGGTCACCCGCACCCGTTTTGAACCTGCAACCGGCTTATCGGCTTTTGCGGCTTTGCGTTTTTCAATACCCGAATCCACCCGGTTCTTCACCGCGATCAACAGCCCCAACCCCACGAAAGCACCGGGCGGCAGCACAGCAAACAGAAAATCCGGATAATTTGGAAACAGGGTGATTTCCCAGCTTTGTGCAACGGGCCCAAAAATCAGATCCATATTGGTAAACAGGGTGCCCTGACCAATCAGTTCGCGCAGACCACCGAGTACAATCAGCACTGCCAGAAACCCCAGCGACATCATAAAGCCATCGAGCATCGCCGGCAGTACCGGGTTCTTGCGCGCAAAGGCATCGGCGCGGCCGAGAATGGTGCAATTGGTGACGATCAACGGAATGAAAATACCCAGCACCTGATACAGCTCGTAGGTGAACGCCTGCATCAGCAGCTCAGCGCAGGTGGTAAAAGAGGCGATGATCATTACAAAGGCTGGCAACCGCACCGAATCCGGCACGTAATGGCGAATCAGTGACACCGCCGTGTTGGAACCGACCAGCACCACCATGGTGGCAATACCCAGCCCAAGCGCGTTTACCACCGAACCGGTAACCGCGAGCAGGGGGCACAGGCCCAGCAACTGCACCAGGGCAGCGTTGTTGTTCCACAAGCCGTTGCGCGTCAGCTCGCCGGCAGAGGCCGTACTTTTGGCAGGGGTCGTGTCGCTCATGAATCGACTCCGGTGGTGTCAGGGTCGGTGCTTAGCAGCACCGCCCGGTTGGTCTCGAAAAAAGTCAGTGTTCTGGCGACAGCGCGAACAATGGCGCGCGGGGTAATGGTGGCCCCGGTCATCTGGTCGAAGGCGCCGCCGTCTTTTTTCACTTGCCACTGATCGGGCTCAATCGTCTCGAACGACTGGCCGTCGAAACTGAATATCCAGTCCGATTTGCTGGTCTCAATCTGATCGCCCAGGCCCGGGGTCTCTTTGTGGGTAATCACCCGTACGCCCAGCAAGGTACCGCTGGCATCAATGGCGGCGATGAGCCGAATCGGTTCGGTATAGCCCTCGGGGGCAACGAAGGGCAGTATCACCGCCGTCACGGCGCCGTCTTTGCGCGCCTGGTACCAGGTGGCCTCGCGGCTCAGCCGCAGCAGCGCGGTGTCAGTCAGGGTGGGCAGGTCGGTCTGGTAAGCCGTTTCCAGCAAGTCGTTGTCGCGCAGGGTTTCCGGTGTCAGATCATAGAGTGACCGCGCTTCGAATTCGCGCTGATTGGTGTCGATTCGATCGGCCGTCAAGGTTTGGGTAACGGCAATAATGCCCGCCGTGAACACAGCAAAAATGCCCAGACCGATGGCACTGCGGCGAATCGCCTGCGTCAGTGTGATGGGGGCTTCGGCGCCGGTGTCCGGTTGTGCGTTGTTATCGGTTTCGTCAGTCATTCTTGAACCCTTTCACCGATTTGTCGTGGCCGTAAACACGAGGGCGGGTGTAATGGTCGATCAGCGGGGCGGCAAAGTTCATCAGCAACACGGCAAAAGCCACCGCATCGGGGTAATTGCCCCAGGTTCGAATCAGGTAGATCAGCACGCCAATGCCAGCGCCATACACCAGCTTGCCCCGGTTGCTCGTCGCGGCACTGACGGGGTCGGTGGCGATGAAGAAGGCGCCCAGCATGGTGGCCCCGGCAAACAGGTGCAGGTCAATCGGCGTGCGCACGTCGGCATCGCCGCTGAACAAGAGTGCCATAATGCCAAGGCCCGCCAGAAAGCTGACCGGGATGTGCCAGGTGATGATGCGTTTCCACAGCAAGAGCCCACCCCCTGCCAGAAATGCCAGGTTGGCCACATCCCAGCCTTCGGCGACCCAGCTGCCAAAAATGGGTGACTGCAGCACTTCAGCCGAGGTCAGTCGCGAGATATCCAGCTTGTAGACATCCAGCGGGGTGGCACCCGTTGCGCCATCGACCGGGGTCTGGCCGGCAAAAATAATGGCCAGCGTATCGGTGATCGGGAGCGAAAAATCGGGGCTGGCCCAGCGCGTAGTCATGTACAGCGGCAACGACACCAGCAGCAGGGCATAGGCAACCATGGCCGGGTTGAACGGGTTGTTACCCAGGCCGCCGAACAGCTGTTTGGCGAACACAATGGCGATCATCGTGCCCAAAACGGTTAACCACCAGGGCGCCAGCGGCGGCAGCGCCAGTGCGAGGAGGGCTGCGGTCACCAGGGCACTCAGGTCTTTCAAAAAGAACATCACCGGTCGGCCACGCCAGGCCAGTAACAGCGCCTCGGCAAGCAGCGCTGTCAGCAACGCCAGCACCATATTGATGGCATAGCCAAGGCTGAAACTGACGATCAGAACAATCCAGCCGGGCACCAGCGCCAGCAGCACCCAGCCCATTACCCAACTGACGGAGGTGCGACCGGTCACGTGCGGTGAGGTCAGGTTCAGCCCCGTCATGAATCGGTTTCCTTCTTGGGTTCGGGTTTGATCGGCTGGCCATGAGCGGCGTTTTCCAGCGCGGCCTGGGCCGTGCGATGTTTCTCTTCCAGTTTGGTCAGTGCTTTGCGCAGGGCAGGCACCATATCCGGCGATTCCTGTTCGGCGACCACAAGCCGCTCATTGGCTTTTTTGACTTTCGTTGCCGCCAGTTCCAGCGCTTTCTCAAGGTCTTCCCGGCTCAGTTCTGCTGTGTTCTGTGCAGCACCGGCCTTTTTTGCCTTGGCGCGCGCCATGGCGGCTTTGATGGCATCGTCCTGGGCATCGGGCTCGCCGCTGCCGTTTTCAGCCTTGGCTGCACGGGCTTCAGCCGCCGCTTTGGCGCGAGCCTTGCGCCGGGCTTCTTTTTCCAGGCGCTCTTTTTCCAGCCGAGCCTGGCGGGCTTCAAAGCGCGCCCGGGCCCGTTCCGATTTGATCTGTTCTTCCTGTTCGTTGCGCAATTCACCCTTGGCGTAGCGGTAATATTGCACCAGCGGAATCCGGCTCGGGCACACATAGGCGCAGGCACCGCATTCGATGCAATCGTTGATCGAATGCAGTTCGGCGGCGTCGAGATCCCGATGTTTTGACGCCCAGAACAGCTGCTGTGGCAGCAAATTGACCGGGCAGGCCTGTTCGCACAAGCCGCAGCGAATGCAGGGGTTATCCGGCATGGGCCGGGGCAGTTCCTTGCGCGTGGGCACCAGCAAGCAGTTGGTGGTTTTCATCAGCGGCGCGGTAATATCCGGTATGGCAAAGCCCATCATCGGGCCACCCATGATCACCCGGTCGGCCTTTTTCAGGTGAACACCGGCCTGGTTCAGTACGGTCTCAATGGGCGTGCCAATGCGCACCTCGTAATTGCCCGGTGCGTCTACGGCTTCACCGGTCACGGTGGTGACCCGGCTGATCAGGGGCTCATCGAGCACAATCGCCCGGTAGATGCTGGCCAGCGTGCCCACATTCTGGCACACAATGCCCAGATCGCTCGGCAAGCCACCGCGCGGTACTTCCTGGCCGGTCACCAGTTGAATCAACTGGCGCTCGCCGCCGCTCGGGTATTTGGTCGGCACCACGCTGATGCGCAGGTCAACGCCCAAACGGTCAGCGGCTTCGCGCATCGCGGCCAGTGCCTGGGGTTTGTTGTCTTCAATGCCAAGGCGAATCGTGTTGGCGCCGAGCAGGTGTTTGGCGATAACGGCACCCTGCAGAATCTCATCGGCACGCTCGCGCATCAGGCGGTCGTCGGCCGTTATATAGGGTTCGCACTCGGCGGCGTTGATCAGCAAGGTGGTGATCGGCTTGTGTTTGTTGCGGTATTTCACATCGGTCGGGAAACCGGCGCCACCCTGGCCAACCACGCCACAATCGCGCAGGCGCTGAATCAGCTCATCGACCGGTTGTGCTTGCCAGTTCGGCAGCCCGCGGCGGTCGCGCCAGTCGTCCTCGCCATCGGCTTCGAGCAGAATGCAGGGCGCCGGCAAGCCGGACTCATGGGCGATAATACGGTCTTCAATGGCACAGATACGGCCCGAAGTAGGCGCATGCACGGCCGCGCTGATGCCGCCAACGGCCGTTGCCAGTACATCGCCTTTGCGCACGGTAGACCCAACGGACACCACCGGGTCGGCCGGGGCGCCCAGGTGCATGGTCAGTGGCAATATCAGTACAGAAGGCAGCGGCACTTCGGTAATGGGGGTGGTGTTCGAGAGTGTTTTGCGTTCATCCGGGTGAATGCCGCCTTTCAATGAAAACACCTTGTCGGTCACGATCACAGCCTGGGCAGTCATGCGGCACGCTCCCGGTCCGAAGGCTGGTCGGTCGCGATCAGGTTGATGCCGGGTTCGGGTTTGTCCCAGTGCCAGCTGCGCAGGGTGACCTCTATGGGCACCATATCAATACAATCGACCGGGCAGGGCTCGACGCACAAGTCGCAGCCGGTACATTCGCTTTCAATCACGGTGTGCATTTGCTTGGCCGCCCCCAGAATGGCATCGACCGGGCAGGCTTGAATGCATTTGGTGCAGCCAATGCATTCGTCTTCGCGAATCACCGCGACGGTGCGGCCTTTCTCTTCGCCGTGTTCGGCATCGAGCGGTTCGGGTTCTACATCGAGCAGGTCGGCCAGGGCCTGAATGGTGGCTTCGCCGCCCGGCGGGCACTTGTTGATCTTGTCGCCATTGGCAATGGCCTCAGCATAGGGGCGGCAACCCGGGTAGCCGCACTGGCCGCACTGGGTTTGCGGCAGAATGTCGTCGATGTTATCGACAATGGGGTTACCCTCAGGCCGGAACCGTACCGAGGCAAAACCCAGCAAGCCGCCAAGCACAGCGGCCAGAATGAGCAGGGTGACAACCGCGATCCACATAAATTACCCCAACGTCACCAGACCAGAGAACCCCATAAAGGCGAGCGACATAATGCCCGCCGCGACCAGGCCAATGGCCGCGCCCTGAAACGGAACCGGCACATCGGCCACCGCCAGCCGTTCACGCATGGCGGCAAACAGCACCAGCACCAGCGAAAAGCCAACAGCCGCGCCGAAACCGTACAAAAAGCTTTCAATCAGGCTGTTCTGGCGGCTGATGTTCAGCAATGCAACCCCAAGCACCGCACAGTTGGTGGTGATCAGCGGTAAAAAGATGCCCAGCACCCGGTACAGCAGCGGGCTGGTCTTGCGCACCAGCATCTCGGTGAACTGCACCATAAAGGCGATCACCAGAATAAAGCTGATGGTTCTGAGATAGGTTAAACCCAGCGGTTCGAGCAGCCAGGTGTATACCACATAGCTCGCCACCGAGGAGAGCGTAAGCACAAAGGTCGTCGCGGCCGACATGCCCACTGCTGTCTCCAGCTTGCTCGACACGCCCATAAAGGGGCACAGCCCGAGAAACTGAACCAGAACAAAGTTGTTAACCAGAATGGTGCCAACCAGCAAAAGCAGGTAGTCGCTCATCTAAAAGACGGCCTTAACGGTGTATGGGGTGACAAGAAATCAGGCCGCTATTATCGTGAATTGTCATATAGCTAACAAGGTGAATAACGGAATCGTTTTAGTGTGTTTGGTTATGGTTATAAAACATAGGTGCCACAAACGATTGGCAGAGGTCAGTGTGTAGCACCGTTTAGCGCAATAATCGCCACACCAGCCACCGCCAGCAACATCCCGGCCCAGGCTTTCCTGGTCGCCTTGTGCCCTCGAATCCGGTCAATCGAAAACGCCATAATGGCGCAAGTGGCGATCAGGGTTTGCACCACACCGGCTTCGGTGCGCTTAACCGCCAATTGCTGGAACCAGATAGCCAGCAGTGTGCCAACAAAGGTACTCAGCGCCAGAATCGCCCACTGGCGGCCCGTCAGCCGGGGCCAGAACGCTTTGCGTTGCAAGCCAATGATCAGCGGAATGGCGGTAATGCCGGCGGCCAGGCGCAAAAAAGACGCCTGGGAAGCCGGCATATCTACCGCCAGAAACACCTCGCGCATAAACACCATGCCCAATGCCTGGCATAAAGCGGCCCCCAGCGCGAAAGCCATGCCCAGAAAGGGGTGGCTGCGATGCGCCGGATTTTCCGGCTCCAGCACCCAGAACAGGGCCGGGATGATCATCGCCGCGCCCAGCCATTGCCACAGCGTCAGAAACTCGCTCAGCCACAGCATGCCAAGGCCGATGGCAAACAAGGGCGCGCTTGATTCGGCAATCGACAGGGTCGTGCGTTCACCAATGCGGTTCAGCGCCGAGAAAATAAAGGTATCGCCCAGTGTAATGCCAATAAAGCCACTGAGCAGCAATGGCGTTAAGACCGCAGGCGGAATCTCGACCCACTGTCCCGAAACCCAGATAAACGCCAGCAAACCAGCGCAGGCCAGCAAGCCTTTCCAGAAATTCAGCTGCAACGGCGACAGGGCAGTCCCCAGATGGCGAAAACCATAGGCCGCCAGCGTCCACGACAGCGCGGCTAAAATTGCAAAGAGTTCACCCATCGATACCGCTCATCCAAAAGTCCGCACTGAAAAAGGGCATGTATCTAACATCGGTCGTTGGGTAGAGGTCAAGCGAAGATCACTAGTAGGAGGCCAGTCCCCTGGGCGACTGGGAGTATCCGGGCCGGTGAATAGAACCACCGCTCAAAAGGCCAATCTCACCGATTGCTTATCTTACCCGTCACCCAGAGGACTGGCTTCCTACAAAAGATAAAACAACCACCACGCTTGCCACCCCGGTGGGAGGCCAGTCCCCTGGGCGACTGGGAGTATCCGGGCTGGTGAATGGAACCACCGCTCAAAAGGCCAGTTCACCGGCTGCTTATTCTCCCCGTCACCCAGAGGACTGGCTTCCTACGACAAATTAAACCTGGGGCCTTGGCATTGGGGTGTCGCAGCCCTCAACCTCCTGCGGTAAACTGCGCGCATTCCACTTATGTCTTACACCCGCAACGTGAAGGGATAAACAATGAAGATTACAGTATTTGGCATTGGCTACGTCGGCCTGGTGCAGGGAACCTGTCTGGCTGAAGCCGGGCACGAGGTCGTGTGTGTCGATGTTGATGCCAACCGGGTCGAAAACCTGAAAAAAGGCATCATCCCGATCTATGAGCCGGGGCTTGAGCCCATGGTCAAGGCCAACTACGAATCCGGTCGTTTGAGCTTCACCACCGATGCCGCTGCCGCAGTCGCCCATGGCGACATCCAGTTCATCGCCGTGGGTACCCCTCCCGATGAAGACGGCAGTGCCGATCTGAAATACGTGCTGGCCGTGGCCCGAACCATCGCCGAGAACATGAACCGCCACACCATTGTGGTGAACAAATCGACCGTCCCGGTGGGCACCGCCGACAAAGTAACCGCTGCCATCAGCGACGTTCTGAGCAAGCGCAACGATGCCGGGTTGACCTTCGATGTCGTCTCCAACCCCGAATTCCTGAAAGAAGGTGCGGCGGTGAACGACTGCATGCGGCCAGACCGCATCGTCATTGGCACTGAAAGCGCCGACTCGATCGAAGCCATGCGCGAGCTGTACGAGCCGTTCAACCGCAACCACGAAAAAATCATCCAGATGGACGTGCGCAGCGCCGAGCTGACCAAATACGCAGCCAACTGCATGCTGGCCACCAAAATCAGCTTCATGAACGAAATCGCCAGCCTGGCCGAACGCCTGGGCGCCGACATCGAAGCCGTGCGCCACGGCATCGGCAGTGACCCGCGCATTGGTTACCAGTTCATTTACCCCGGCGTTGGCTACGGCGGCTCCTGCTTCCCGAAAGACGTTCAGGCGCTGATCCGCACCGCCGACGGCATCGACTTCGACGCCAAGGTGCTCAAAGCCGTAGAAGCGCGCAACTACGAACAAAAAACCACTCTGTTCAGCAAGATTCACGCGCACTACAAGGGTGATCTGAACGGTAAAACCTTCGCGGTGTGGGGTCTTAGTTTCAAACCCAACACCGACGACATGCGCGAAGCGCCAAGCCGCGTGCTGATGGAAGCCTTGTGGGCAGCCGGTGCCAAAGTGCAGGCCTATGACCCGGAAGCAATGGAAGAAACCCAGCGCATCTACGGTGATGAAGAGGGGTTAACCCTGTGTGGCACCAAAGAGGCGGCCCTCAAAGGCGCCGATGCCCTGGCCATTGTGACCGAATGGCAACCGTTCCGCGTGCCGGATTTCGATGCCATCAAACAGCAACTGACTGACCCGGTGATCTTCGACGGCCGTAACCTGTTTGAACCCAAGCGGATGCAGAAGAAAGGGATTAAGTATTATTCGGTGGGTCGGAATCCGGTATAAAGGCTGGGCGTGGGGGGGGGTGTCGTGGGAGGCCAGTCCCCTGGGCGACAGGAAGCATACGGGCCAATGAATACAACCATCGCCCAAAAGGTTGGTTTCACCGGCTTGTCATTCTCCCCGTCACCCAGAGGACTGGCTTCCTACGAAAGAATACCCCTAGCCCGAATTGTGTTTCACACAAACGAAATCTCGGGCCCGGTATCAGCCCCTTGCAACGCCAGCGCTGCCGACGTTTTCCGCGCCAGCACAAAATAATGCGCAGCCACGTCACCATCTGGCTCGGCGATGACGGTGGGTTTGCCACTGTCGGTCTGGGTGCGAATGCTGATGTCCAGCGGCAGGCTTTCAAGCAGGTTTACGTCGTAGTCTTCAGAGAGCCGCGCGCCGCCGCCTTCACCGAATATATGTTCTACATGCCCACAATTTGAACACACATGCATCGCCATGTTCTCAACAATGCCCAGCACCGGAATATTCACCTTGCGGAACATTTCGATACCCTTGCGGGCATCTAGCAGGGCGATGTCTTGCGGTGTAGTGACGATCACAGAGCCTGAAACCGGCACTTTTTGCGCCAGCGTCAGTTGAATGTCGCCGGTGCCCGGGGGCATATCAACGACCAGATAATCGAGGTTATCCCACTGGGTCTGGGTCAATAATTGCTGCAAAGCCCCCGAAACCATGGGCCCACGCCACACCATGGGCGTTTTCTCGGTGACCAGATAGCCCATCGACATGCTTTGCAGGCCATGGGCTTCTACTGGCTTGAAGAATTTGTTGTCGACTGTCTCGGGCTTGGTGCCTTCGGGCACTCCCAGCATGGTGCCAATGCTGGGGCCATAAATGTCGGCATCCAGCAAACCAACCCGGGCACCTTCCGCTTGCAGCGCCAGCGCCAGGTTAACGGCCGTCGTGCTCTTGCCAACGCCGCCCTTGCCAGAGGCCACGGCAATGATGTTCTTGATGTTCTCCATGCCCGGCAGGTTGTCCCGCACATTCACTGAACCTATCTCGCAGCGAACGGAGACCTCAACTTCAACGTCATCTACCTGGGCTTCAATATGGCTGGCCAGCAACATAGCCAACCCTTCCCGGTATTGACCGGCAGCGTAGTGCAGGGTCACCGAGATTTTAACGGGCGAGCCTTCGGTAATATCGATGTCGGCCGTGTCGGCGAAAGGCCGGTCGGTGTGAGGGTCTTTCAGGGTGTTTAGCGCTTGGAGAATGCGTTCAGTCGACATGCTGGGTCCTTGATGTGGCTATGATTGCAGGGTGGGGGCGTGACGAGGGAATTAAAAGACCGTAGTGGCTTCTTATAATTTGGCTGGCAAGCTAGGTGCAAGGTTGGGCAGAGCCTTGATGGTGTATTCTCGCAACGCGTTATAAACAGCAAAGAACGAAAGGCTTGCTTCGCGGGTCAGTTGCAGTGCTTCCAGCATACTTTTAGGGTCTTGAAGGTACTCATGGACCAGGTAATTGCGTATCTGACGTGCAGTTAACCAAGCCTCTGCAGACTCAACCACGCCAAGCTTTTCCGCTTTGTTGAGATTTTCGATCTGGCTCGACGGCTGTTCAGCCAGACTCTCAAGCCATATTGGAATGAGGCGCCCAGCGATGTGGTCTTGCAATCGAGAAAACCTTGAGACGAACGCTTCCAGAACAACGCCTTCATCAGGGTTGTCTTCCAAATGCTCGACCCATTCCAAATCGACATTCCGATGCTTAAATAATTGGTTCCAGCTGTAGTGAAGATGCCGGGCTTCTTTTTCGGCAATCTCGAAAGATGTGATGAGTTTCTGGTGGTTGCTTAAAGGCAGGTTCATAGCAACGTGGCCGTTCGGGAGGCTTCGCTATAAAAGCTGGAATCAGCCGTTTGGGCATCTTTAACGACAATATCGAACTTCTGCTCCCCCAGTTTAAGTTGCAGTCTCGCAGCCAGCAGAGAAGCTTTGTGTAGCTGTTGATCAATAACGGTGTTCGATTGAATCAGCAAATCAATGTCACCGCCTCTTTTTGAGTCGTCGAGTCTTGAGCCGAACAGATGAACACGAACGTCTGCCCCAAATATCTCTGCAACCAGGGTTTTGATCGTATTTACTTGCTGGGTAGTCAGTCTCATTGGGCTCAACGTTCTCAGGGTGCATTTGTTATTGTGCACAGGGGCTGTGAAGTCGCAATAGATGATTGCCGGGGCAATAACCCAATGCCCCGCCAATCAGACGGCTTTACTGCCGCCCATACCGGTCCGTGAACCGCACAATGTCATCCTCGCCCAAATAACTGCCGGTCTGCACCTCAATCAACTCCAGCGGAATCTTGCCGGGGTTTTCCAGGGCATGCACGGTGCCAATGGGAATGTAGACCGACTCGTTCTCGCTGAGCATTTGAGTCTTCTCGCCAATGGTGACGTTGGCCGTGCCGCTCACCACCACCCAGTGTTCAGCGCGGTGGTGGTGCATCTGTACCGAGAGCTTTTCGCCGGGTTTCACGGTAATGCGTTTCACCTGGTGGCGATCACCCAGGTTAATCGTCTTGTACGAGCCCCAGGGGCGGTGTACCCGGGCATGCACATGGTGCTCGGTGCGCCCGGTCGCTTTCAGCTGGTTCACAATGAACTTCACATCCTGAGCCCGGTCACGCGGCACCACCACCACGGCATCGTCGGTTTCGATAATGGCCATGTTTTGAACACCAATGGCGGCTACCAGGCGACTTTCGGCCCGAATCAGGTTGCCAGTGGCGTCTTCGGTGAGTACATCGCCCTGGAGTACGTTGGCCTGGCCGTCTTTCTCGCTCAGATCATACAGGGCCGACCAGGCACCAATATCGCTCCAGTCGCCGTTATAGGGCACCACCACGGCGCGTTCGGTGCGTTCCATAATGGCGTAGTCGATGGAGTCTGACGGGCTTTTGGCAAAGGCGTCAGCATCCACCCGAATAAAATCCAGGTCGGCGTATTTGTTGGCCATGGCCGCCTGGGTGGCTTCATAAATGGCGGGCTGGAACTGCTTCAGCTCTTCCAGAAACACCCGCGCCTTGAACACGAACATACCGCTGTTCCAGAAGTAATTGCCAGCGGCCAGGTAACGGGCGGCGGTATCGGCATCCGGCTTTTCACGGAAGGCGACCACCGCGCTGGTTGCATCGGTAGCGGCCGCTTCTATATAGCCATAGCCGGTTTCAGGGTAGGTGGGCTTAATGCCGAAGGTGACCAGTAAATCACTTTTCGATTGAATGATGGCTTCCTGAACCGATGCGCGAAACGCTTCGGTATCCTTCATTACATGGTCTGCCGGCAGTACCACCAGGGTAGCTTCCGGGTCCCGTTCCAGTGCCTGAAACGCCGCCAGGGCTATGGCAGGCGCGGTATTACGGCCCTCGGGCTCCAGAATCAGCTCGGCTTTGGTGCCCAGATCCGCCATTTGCTGGGCGATGAGGAAACGGTGTTCGTCGTTACACACCACAATGGGCTCGGCACCGATGCCCGCCGCCTGCACCCGTTTCAGCGTTTGCTGAGCCAGGCTCAGATCCGGGTCGGCCAGGGCAATGCATTGCTTGGGGAACAGCTCCCGGGAAACCGGCCACAGCCGGGAACCCACGCCTCCTGCGAGCAAAACGGGAATAATCATCCTTGGAACTCCTTGGTTAGAACCGTTGAATATGACGATGCCGCTAATGATAGCATTAGCGGCGAGCTACGAGCTACGAGCTACGAGCTACGAGCTACGAGCTACGAGCTACGAGCTACGAGCTACGAGCTACGAGCTACGAGCTACGAGCTGCGAGCTGCGAGCTAACAGCTAACAGCTAACAGCTCAAAACTCTCACCTAACAGCTCAAAACTCTCACCTGAATTTAAAACCCCCGTTTCTCAACACCCAACCATCAGGTAGAATGCTCGGCTCAGCAAAACTCAACGCTTTTTTCTTTAACTCGAAGCTAACAGCTCACAGCTAACAGCTAAATAAGGACCCCCCATGCCCGACCGCCGCAAGATACTGGTCACCAGTGCCCTGCCATACGCCAACGGCCCCATTCACCTGGGCCATATGCTGGAACACATTCAAACCGACATCTGGGTTCGGTTTCAGAACAGCATGGGCAATATGTGCACCTACGTCTGCGCGGACGATACTCATGGCACAGCGGTCATGCTGCGAGCCGAGAAAGAGGGCAAAACCCCGGAAGACCTGATCAAAGCCGTTCAGGCCGATCACATGCGGGATTTTGGCGGCTTTCTGATCGACCACCACAACTACTACAGCACCCACTCGGATGAGAACCGTTACTACGCCGAGCTGATTTACACGCGCTTGAAAGAAAACGACATGATCAACGTGCGCACCATCAGCCAGCTGTACGATCCGGTGAAGGAAATTTTCCTGGCCGACCGCTTCGTTAAAGGCACCTGCCCGAAGTGTGGCAGTGCAGACCAGTACGGCGATGCCTGCGAAGTGTGCAGCGCCACCTACGAGCCGAACGAGCTGATTAACCCGAAATCTGCCTACACCGGCGCCACACCGGAAGTGCGCGAATCCGAACACTTCTTTTTCAAGCTGCCCGAATGCCAGGCCATGCTGAAAGAGTGGACGCGCTCCGGCACCCTGCAAGACAGTGTGGCCAACAAGCTGGCCGAATGGCTCGACGCCGAACTGCAGGAATGGGACGTCAGCCGCGATGCGCCGTATTTCGGCTTCGAGATTCCCGGTGCCCCCGGCAAGTTCTTCTATGTGTGGCTCGATGCCCCCATTGGCTATATGGCCAGCTTCAAGAACCTGTGCGACCGCCGCGATGACCTGGAATTCGACGATTACTGGAAGCCGGATTCTACGGCCGAGCTTTACCACTTCATCGGCAAAGACATCATCAACTTCCACGCCCTGTTCTGGCCCGCCATGCTCGAAAACGCCGGCTACCGCAAGCCAAGCGGCGTGTTCGCCCACGGCTACATCACAGTGAACGGTGAGAAGATGTCCAAATCCCGTGGCACCTTCATCATGGCCAAAACCTACCTTGAGCACCTGAACCCGGAATACCTGCGTTACTACTATGCAGCGAAACTCGGCTCCGGTGTTGAAGACATCGACTTGAGCCTTACCGACTTCGCCCAGCGGGTGAATTCCGATCTGGTCGGCAAGGTGGTCAACATCGCCAGCCGTTGTGCGGGCTTCATCAAGAAAGCCGGTGGCAGCTTGTCCGACACCGTTGCCGAACCGCAAATGCTGGCCGATTTCCAGCAGGCCGGCACCACCATCGCACAGGCTTACGAGCGCCGTGAATTCAGCAAGGCCGTGCGGGAAATCATGAACCTGGCCGACCGCGCCAACGAGTACATTCAGGCCAAGGCGCCCTGGAGCATGGCCAAAGAAGCAGGCCGCGAGCAGGAAGTGCACGATGTGTGTTCCATGGGCATTCACCTGTTCCGGCTGATCACCCTGTACCTGGGCCCGGTGTTGCCCGATATGAACGAGAAGGTCAAAGCCTTCCTGAATGTCGAGAGCCTGAACTTCACCGATCGCGAAACCGTGCTCACCGGCCATGCCATCAACAAGTTCAAGCCTTTGCTGACGCGCATCGAACTGACACAGATCGATGCGTTAATAGAAGCCAGCAAGGAAGACGTAGCCGCCGATGCCAAAACCGGCACTCCGGCTGCAGCCGGGCAAAACCAGGCGCAAGCCAAACCGGCCAAGGGTCAGAAAGCCGCCAAGGCAGACGATACAGCAGAGCAGGGCGGTGAGATTGAATTCAATGACTTCGCCAAGCTCGACCTTCGCGTTGCCCGCGTGGTAGAAGCCGACCATGTAGAAGGCGCCGACAAGCTGCTCAGGCTGCAGCTGGATGTTGGCGAAGACACCACCCGCCAGGTGTTCTCGGGCATCAAGAGCCACTACCAGCCGGAGCAATTAGTCGGTAAGAATGTGGTGCTCGTCTATAATTTGAAACCACGCAAAATGCGTTTTGGTATGAGTGAAGGCATGGTGCTGGCCGCTGGCGGTGGTAATGAACTGTGGGTTCTGGAAGCCCACGAGGATGCTGCGCCCGGTACACGCATCAGCTAATGTCGGCGTGGGTGAGGGCGCGGAAGCCCAAGCCCTGGCAAGGCGTTCTTATAGAGCGCCTCTGGTTATCTTGTATGAGCAATGTGTCCCAAAACAGGGTAAACATGTCCAATGCCGTTGTTTCTAAAGGCTTTTCGACTAGAATGGCGAAGCCCACGTGGCTTGGTTCGTTTAAAGGATCGAAGGTCAACCAGGAGTGTTAAATGACTGATCAGCAAGTACGTCGCGACCCCAGTGACGACGAAATCGATATTGGTGCGTTAATGGCACGGGTCTGGGCTACCAAAGGTCGGGCCATGATAGCCTTGCTGGTGGTCGCGTTGGCCTTCAGTGCATTTCTGGCGTTGCGCTATTTGGCCAGTGATAAGGATGTTACCTACAGCCAGGCCTTCGATCTGACGTTCGACGGCATTGCCAATGGCGAATTTCCAGACGGCTCCCCCTTTCTGATCAGCGATGTCATCAGCTCCACCGTGCTCAGCCGCGTGTACCAGGAGAACCAGCTCGATTCCACCGAGCTGACGCTCGACGAATTGCGCCGCGGCCTGAACATAGAGCCCTACGCACCCGACCACTTCCTGATTGTGCAGCGCTACCGCAGCCGCATGAACAACAGCAACCTCTCGGCCGCAGAAGCCACCGAGTTGCAGCAACAAATGCAATCCGATCTGCGTACCGCCAGCGCCAGCGGCATGCTGCTGACCCTGCAACTGCCCGACGGCACCCTCTCAACCGAGCAGGCCCGCGAGATCCTTCGCGACATTCCCAACACCTGGGCCGAACGCGCCATTAGCGAAAAAGGCGTGCTGGAACTGAACCTGCCCATTTATTCAGAGCGCATTTTCGACGAAGAGCGCTTCGAAAGCCTCGATTATCTGGTTGGTATCGAGCTTCTGCTCGACAACATTGCCCTGATTCAGGAAAACATCTCCGCCCTTAAGCGGGAGCCGAATTCCACCAACGTGACCGACCCTGAAACCGGCTACAAGCTCGAAGACCTCGAGAAAGCCATTGCCGACGTGGCCGAATACGACTTGCGCCAACTGATCGACCCGGTAAAAGAGCTCGGCCTGGCACGAGACCCCGATTTTGTGCGCCTGTTCTACAATAGCCGCATGCAGGAGCTGGAACTTCAGCAACGCCTGTGGCAGCAACGCGCTGAAGTCACTCGCACGGTACTGAGTTCTTACCGCAGTGAAGGCCAGAGTGGCGCTGCTGGCAACGCTGGCAGCAGCCCGCAGGCCAGCCTGGCCCCGCAACTGGGCGATGCCTTCCTAGACCGCTTGCTCGAAGTGTCGCGTCAGGGCGACGATCTGGCATACCGGCAAGAGCTCACCAAACAAGTGCTCGAATACGAAAACGAAGCGCTCGACGTACAGAACGAAATGGCGGAAATTGAACTGACGCTGGCCTCGCTCGACCGGGCAGAAGAAAACGATGCCGACATTCAGCGCTATGTCGACCAGGTGCAGCAGCGCCTGCCCATGGTTCTGGAAACCCTGCGCGACTATACCCGCGTGGTAGGGCGCATTCACCAGCAACTGGGCCGCCAGGCGGTGGGCACAGTAAGCGAACTGGTACGGCCAATGGGCGGCTCCTTTGCTGAAAGCACCCCGCGGGCTGTTACCAGTGGCGACGTTAAAACACTGATTGCTTTGTTGGTATTAACGCTGTTCGGTGCGGTGTTTGTCAGCCTGATTGCCGATCTGTTCAGAGACCGCAAAGCGCACTGAGCCAGTGTGATACAAAGGGTATGAGCGCCGGTTTTGAGCGCTAAACCCAGGGACACCGCCGCGGCAGGGAAGCCACCGGCAACGACAGGAGATCACGCGATGACATTGCAACCGATCACCTCGCATCATCCGTATACCGGCGAATATGAGGTTCTGCCTGGCCAGCCAGCCTGGTACCTGGTGCAGTGCAAACCGCGCGATGGCTTCCGTGCCGAAGAACACCTGAAAAACCAGGGCTTTACCTGCTTTCACCCTACGCACACCGTGCGCCGAACCCATGCCAACCGCCGCACCGTGCGTGTAGAAAGCCTGTTTCCGCACTACCTGTTCGTACTGATTCGACCGCAACAAAGCTTTGCCGCCGTTAACGCCACCCGGGGTGTCTGCAAGATCGTGAATTTCCACGGTTACCCCAGCCCGGTACCGGTTTCACTGGTAACGGCCTTAATGCGCCACAGCAGAATATTGAACGGCCAGGAACCCGAGCCCGAATTCAAACCCGGCGATACCGTCACCATCACCGAAGGTGCCTTTCAGGCGATCGAAGCCGTGGTAAAAGCCACCAAGGGCGAAGAGCGCGTAATCCTGCTGCTGAACCTGCTTAGTCAGGAACGGGAGCTGGAAATGGCCACAAGCCAGGTGCGGGTGGTTAAGTAAAAAAGACAAGAGAGCCCTCTCCCGTGGGGCGGGAGAGAGCTAGAGAGAGCGGGGCGGCGGAAGCCGCTCTTTCGACTAACCCTTCAAATACTGCTTATACCACTCCACCAATGCCCGAACCCCATCATCAATGCTCGTATTCGGCTGATACCCGGTTAACGCCGTCAGCTTGCTGGCATCCGCATAGGTAATGGGCACATCGCCGGGTTGCATCGGCAGGTAGTTCTTCTCGGCCACGGCACCCCAGTGCCGTTCCAGTGTCTCAATAAACTCCATCAGGTGCAACGGCTTGGCATTGCCGATGTTCAGTACCCGGTAGGGCGCATCGCTGCTGGCGGGCGTGTGGTGGTTGCCCCTGGCAGAGCGGGTAGGGGGCGCATCGAGCGATTGCAGCACACCGGCGACAATGTCATCGATGAAGGTGAAGTCCCGTTGCATATTGCCCTGGTTATACACATCGATCGGTTTGCCTTCCGATACCAGTTTCAGAAACTTCATCGGCGCCATATCTGGCCGGCCCCAGGGGCCATAGACGGTGAAAAACCGCAGTCCGGTGGTGGGCAGGTCGTACAAATGGCTGTAACTGTGCGCCATGACTTCATTGGCTTTCTTGGTGGCTGCATAGAGGCTGACCGGGTGGTCTACCGGGTCGTCTTCACTGAACGGCTGTTTTTCGTTCTCGCCATACACCGAACTGGAAGACGCATACACCAGATGCGCCACCTGCTGCTCCCGCGCCAGCTCCAGAATATTGCCAAACCCGACCAGATTGGCATCGATATAGGCGCTGGGGTTCTCGATGGAATAGCGCACCCCCGCCTGCGCCGCCAAATGCACAATGCGCTCAAACCGGTGTTCTTCAGCCAGTTTGGCCATGGCCACCCGGTCTTCAACCCCCATCTCAACAAAGGTAAACTGATCGCTTTCAATGCGCGCCAGCCGGTCCCGCTTAAGCTGAACCTCGTAATAATCGTTCAGGTTATCGATGCCCACCACCTCATGGCCCTGGGCCAACAACTGAAGTGCCACATCACACCCGATAAACCCGGCCACACCGGTAACAAGAATGGTCATCCCTGCAGTCCCTAATAAACGAAGAGTTGCCGCAAATGTTAACACATCAGGTATGAGCTGCGAGCGGTGAGCTACGAGCTACGAGCTAACAGCTCATAACTCTTACTGCCGTTAGTTGAATAGTAAAGATAACATGCTAACTTTTCATTATCTCACTCAAGCCGTACAATACAGGGATTGTAGCCGTATCCTTAGGCTATTAGCAGGAGGTCATTGTGTCTGAATCAGTGAAGCTAACCGTTCGTTTGCCAAAAGAAGATCTGGCGTTTGCCAAGCGCTATGCAGAGCAGCACGGCATTACGGTGACAGAATTCATAGACCGGTACCTGCGTCGCATGCGCGCTATGGAACAGCAGGAGCTTTCTCCAGAACTGGAAGCCATAACCGGGTTGATTCCATCAAATATTCAAGCCGAGGTTGAAATGCTTGAGCACCGGGCGAACAAGCATAGCTCATGATCCTAATTGACTTGAACGTACTACTCGATGTGATCCAGAAACGGGAACCTCACTATCGGAGTTCTGCACTGGTTATAAACCACGTAGTCAAAGGTAATATAAAAAGCTATCTGCCTGCTCACGCGGTTACGACACTTCATTACCTCGTCGGCAAGTACCATAGTGTCGGAAAAGCGAATGAGGTGGTTAATTGGGCGCTAAGCATATTCCAGATTGTACCGGTTACCCATGACACCCTGGCCAGAGCCCACTTACTGGGTTGGCAAGATTACGAAGACGCTGTAGTCAGTACCGCTGCTCTTCAAGCCGGTTGCACAGCCATCGTTACTCGCAATATCAAAGACTTCAGCTCTTCTAAAGTATCGGCATTAACGCCGGATGAGTATCTGATAAGCCACTGACCGGTCGATAATCTCGAGCTACGAGCTACGAGCTACGAGCCAAAAACTAACAGCTCAAAACATACTGGCGGCTACGTCAGGGTAGTTATCGGGCAATATGCAGTGTTAACGAAGGTGAGTTAGTGCTGCTGGTATTGAAAGTTGGCTCCAGAGGAGATGTCTATAAATGAATGCTCAAATTATAGAAAAAGAAGGCGTCCCTGAATACGCGGTGATCCCTTTTGAAGAATACCAACGCCTGCTGTCAATCGTTGAAGACATTGAAGATCTGGCAGATGCCCAGCGTGCAGATCAGGAAATAAAAGCAGGTGACGACGAGGCAATACCATCCGATGTTGTAAAGCGCTTGCTCGCCGGGAACGATCACCCACTAAAAGTCTGGCGTGAATATCGGGGCCTAAGCCAGGAAAGTCTCGGCAAGGCCGCCGGTGTTGGAAAGTCGTATATCAGCCAAATTGAGGCAGGTAATAAAACAGCTTCCGTTACTGTACTTAGTGCAATGGCCGATGCACTGAAAGTAGACTTGTCTGCACTAATTGTGACCACGGCCTAAAACTCACTCGCCAAGACTTGATACACTGAGCTGATCAGTCACCCGAGTAAGGATCACTCAATGCAAGCGCGTTCCTGGGTCGCCATCGCTATTGTTGTAGCTAGCGCGGGCGGTGCCACCCTGTACGGCCTGAACCTCAACCCTTCCAAGCACCTGCCACGCCTCAAGGTCACCCAGGCCGATATCGATGCGCTGATCGACCGTACCTATGAACAGATGGTATTCGTCGAAGGCGGCGAGTTCCTGATGGGCGACATCATGCACGACGGGCTCTATTCGACCTGGGGTGATGACAACAAACCTGCCGTTAAAGTTTCGCTCGATAGCTACTCAATTGGCGCTTATGAAGTTAGCTATGGAGATTTTGATATCTACACCGCGGCCAACGACCTGCCCGGAACGCTGGATGAAGATTGGGCCGTTGGTCAGGAATGGCGCGAACCCGAATACCCGGCCGGAACAAGCTGGACGGGTGCCAAGAACTACTGTTTATGGTTGGCGGAAATCACCGGTGAACCCTTCGATTTGCCGACAGAAGCCCAGTGGGAGTATGCGGCGCGTAGCCGGGGTTTGGATGTCATCTACGCGACTGATGATGGGACTATTCGTGTAGGTGAGAACTATACAGACTTCAGAAGAGACCCCCATGTATCCGGTATATTTCCGCCAAATCCCCTAGGGTTATTTGATATGTCTGGCAATATGAAAGAGTGGGTTAATGACTGGTATGACGAAAATTACTATCAGGTTTTGCCAGAAAAAAATCCTCGCGGGCCGAATACTGGAACCGAAAAAGTGACCAGAGGTGGTGTGTTTGGTGAGTCACCTCCCGCGAGTAATGTCGTCATTAGATTCACCCAGCCAGATTATGATACGGAGTTTCGTGTAGTTGGTTTTCGTTGTGTTTTAAACGCATCAGTTCCCCTTACTCCTCCATAGTTCGACAAACCTAGATTGTATTGCATGCTAGGTATGCCGAGTAAGTATAAATCCGGCTTGGGCTAGCGTTGCTGCGGTTGACGCAGTGGTTTCGCTAGCCGGTCGTTCAGGCAGGTTATCTCGCCAGTCTCTGAAAAAACGCGCTTCGACACCGTCTAGTGATCCACTGATAAGGTCGAAACCATCCCACGATGTCCATCCCGTTTGGTCTGGATGCAACGGGCCATCAGGCCCCATGCGCTCGGTAATTTCAGTGTATTCACGTTTACATGTTATGGTCCGGAGTATCTTGACTATAGCCTCTTCTCGGGTTTCGTTATGCCCATCAATGCCCCAGCTGCCAATATGAAAAATTGCCTTTTTAGTGGCACACAGAGTTCTCAGCATGGTCGCTTTTGACTCCGGGGGAGAGAACTGTAGTAGTTTCTGATCATCATTTAGTATGTTTTCTGCCATTTTATGTGCATATTCATTCTCTTCAAATGGTAGTTTTAGGTTCATCCACCACTGGTCAATTCTATCGAATGTTCCGATTAAACCCTCGGCTAAGGATATGCCCACTGAAAATATCCCGGAAATGACCTTGTGTAGGACCTCAAATGCTAATGCATCAATAATATCCAATTTCCGAAAATCAAACTTCATCAACTGGTGATACACAAACTGCACAAAATCGATCAGCGCATTAACATTTACTGCCGCTACAATTTCACCACTGGCACCTGTTCCAAAGGCCGCTCCCGATTTCGCACGGAACCGGAACTGCCCCTCTTCGTAGCCAATATACAAACCTAGCGTATACCCCATACCAAACCGAGCCTGAAACTCGCCCCCCAATTCAGCCAACGCCCGAAACGCCGGCTCATCGTTAGTCCGCGCTTCCGGGTTATCCCATTCAATGGAACCGTTCACGCCACAGCCGCCAGAAACCCCGGTAAACGCATTCAATTGCACATCGGTGGGCACGAAGTGCGGGTCGTTTTGTTGCTTTTGGGTGGCTTCATTGCTGCTTAGTCCGCGAATTTCTGGCTGCCCACCGTTCATGCTGATATCAACATTGCCCGATAGCAGCACCTTGGCACCGGCGAAGCCCACCAGGTAAATGGTCATGGTGGCCCGAATGGCGCCGAAATCCAGTGGTTGGGTGCCGCCATCTTTGGTCGGCAGGTCCAGCCGCATCGGCCAGCCTTCCTTGCTGGGGAAATGGCAGCTCGCCGTTGCCTTGCCTTCAAACAACGCCACACTCATTTGTGCTTTGGCCGATAGGCCAATGGCGGTTTCGCTAAAGGTGGCCTCACCCGAAGCACCCGCAAAAAAGCGCAGCATGGCTGCTTCGGTGGTGGCAGAGTAGTGTTTGCTGGCGCTGAGCCAATCCCGCTGTTCGCCTTTAGTTGCGTTCCAGTCGGCCGCCCAGTCCGTCAGGCTGTGTTCAAAGGCGCCCAGGTCCAGGTTGGCACGCGTTTTCAGTTTCCCGCGGCTGAAGTCTTCCGCCAGTGAACGCGCGGCTTTATCGGCATCGAACCGGCCCGCTGCGTTGGTATAGCGCTGGGCATTGCGTACATCGGCAGTGAGCGAATAGCGCCGAATGTGGTTGCGAATTAAATCACTGCGCACATAGGTAAATTTGCGGCCGCGGTAGCCGAGCAGTTCGGTCAGCCCGGCAATCTGGTTGCTGTGCTGGGGGCCATTGCCCTGGTGGCTATCCAGTGCCGGGCCAAGTGCGGCCATTACGTTGTCTTTAGCGGTTGTTACGGGGTCGGCTGAACCGTTGCCACTCGTTGAACTGTTCGTAGCGGGCTGAGAAGCCTGGTTTTGCTGCGCCGAGTTCAGGGCGGTGATGGCGGAGGTAAGCGCCTGGTGATCCTGGTCTATTACCTCGGCCAGTAGGTCTGGTATGACCAACAGGGCATCGCTTTCCGGCAGATAAGCCACTTCCAGCGACAGTGGCACCGGATCGGGCGGTAATACCGTAACATTGAGCGGGTGGTCTGCATCCCGGTTGCTGGCTTGCAACTGATACTCCCCGGCCGCCACCGGTATATCTAAAGACCAGTCGACATCGGCCTGGTCGCGATTGAGCGGCACCGATTGTTCGCCCTGGGTGGGCCCTTGCCACTGCACCCGCACGGCACGGCCGTAACTGCCAGTACCGGTAACGGCCAGCACCGGCGTTCCCGGTACCCAGAGCTCCTGCCCGGGCTCTGGCGGCTGGCTCATGGTGTAATCCGGGTGGTTCAGGTTGGCCAACGGCGTGGCGTGGGGCACACCATAGAGTTCAAACGCCAGGTCCCACCAGCTTTCATCGGCCGCCAGCCGGTAACGTTCACGGGTTTGTCGAATGGGGCGCTGTTCCAGGCGCAGTTCGTCGCCGGGTTCAGGCTGAACGATGCGCACCGTGGCATTGTGCTCAACACCCCCTTCAACCGCAGCGCCGCCCCCAAAACGTGAGGGCAGAGAGACAGATTTATCAGCCGTGCCACTGCCCGAACCAACCGCCGTGCTTTGGGCCGGCAAATCTGTTCGGAACGCATACACCGACCGATGGCTGTGCAACCCCTGGCGGTACTGGGTTACAGGCTCGGCCCGAACACCATCCCAGGCAATGAACAGCCGATGCTCGTTTGGCGAAGCCTGTTGCCAGGCGCGCGCCGTTTGCGCCGACGCCTGCCAGCAAAACCGGCGATGCTCTGGCCGCTGCAGAAAATGCCGAACGGGGTGGGGCAGTTCATACCAGCGAATGGGGTGGCAGCCGCTGGGTTTGGTCGAATGCGGCTGGACATCTGGCGGAGCGGGGTCTACCGGCTCAAAACCGGAAAGAAAAGATTTTTCCCTGAAAAGACTATCAAAACCTTCATCAAACGCAGAATCTAACCCTGATTGGTTGGTCATCCCTATCCCCTGATCCCTGAGGTTGAGTTATTGGTCAACAGAGGAAGACTTTAAGGGGGTGAATCCACAGGTCCAGCAGCAAAACAGAAGCCTGTGATTGCATGCACAAAAATAGCTACGAGCTACGAGCGAAGAGCTAACAGCCTTAACCTCCTGTTTCCAATACGTGAAAAATTTGCGCTTCTGCGCGAAATGCCGCTACTATTTCCAGTACGTGAAAAATGTGGAGTGTCAGGCGCTCATGTCTAATAATATTCCAGTTCGTGATAAAACTAGAGAGTCCAAACCAATGGATATTGGCTTTGGCCCACAGCGTACCCCTGAAGCTCTGGGGAGCTTGTTCCGGACTGAACGCAAAAGAAGAGACATGACGCTCTATCAGGTTCATGCCACCTCTGGCCTTTCCATGCGGTTTTTATCGGAATTTGAGCGTGGTAAACCCAATGTATCTCTGGTTAAAGTCATGCAGGCACTGCAGGCTATGGGCCTCGAACTGATGATCTTCCCGCGCAGGGAGGCGGGCAGCCTGATGATTCAGCACCGTAAACACTATAAGCCGGATGACCAAATAGAATGAAGCGCCACAGTGGCCACGTTTGGTGGCATAACCAAAAGGTAGGAACATTGCGTGAGGATGACCGTGGCCTACTGCGTTTTGCCTACCTTGCAGACTGGTTGAGTGACAACGGCTTTCCGGTTTCTGTTAGCTTGCCGATCAGTCAGGGTGATGCTGAAACTGACGCCCATTCCTACTTTACCGGGTTACTGCCCGAAGGTGAGACCCGCAAGCGCATCTGCCGCCAATGGCAGATAGATATAAACAACGACGCGGGCTTACTGTTCGCCATTGGAGCGGACTGCGCTGGTGCCCTGAGTATTCTACCTGGCCAACAAGAGCCAGGCCCGCGGGAAGCCGCGGGCCAGCCTCTGGCTCAGGCAGATTTGGCGCGCATCATTACCAGCCATGGCGCACTGATCGACCCAGGCCAAACACTCGAGCAGCGCTTTTCATTGGCGGGCGCGCAAGACAAATTCACTTTGATCTGCGATGCCCGCGGCTATCGAATGCCTCAGGCCACAGATCCCTCTACCCACCTGATGAAATTCGAGACCGTACGCCACGTCTGTTTTGCCGAATACATGGCCACTCAAATAGCGGGCGAACTGGGTTTGCCAATCATCAACATGGCCTACAACACCTTAAATCAGGGCAGAGCCGCCATACCCTGGCTGATGCTAGACCGCTACGACAGAGCCCAGCATCGGGGACAAACCGTTCGATTGCATCAGGAAGATTTAATACAGGCATTGGGTTACCCCACAGCCTATAAGTATGAACATGACGGCGGGCCCGATCTGCAGGCTGTTGCAACCCTGCTACGAGAAGTAGTCGAAACACCCCTTGAAGCCATTGCCAACCTGCGTGACTGGCAGATATTTAATCTACTGATAGGCAATTGGGACGGACACGGCAAAAACCTGGCACTGCTCTACCCATTGGGGTCAGACGTGCCTGTTCTAGCGCCATTTTACGACTTGGTCAGCATTGAGCATATCAACAAAGTAGGGAAGGCAAACTACGCTCGGGACCTGGCCTTCTCCATAGGTGGAGATTTCACGCCGGAACGCATAACCAGAGCATCCTGGGCGGCCTTCGCGAAGCAACTGAGTATTCCTTTGAAGCCATTAATAGATCGAGTGGCTGACCTTGCGACCCGCATCCCCGAAAGCGCAAGCGTTTGCCTGAGCAGATACCAGGCACAACAGGGCAGCCACCCAATGCACCGAACGTTTATGACAATGGTTAAAAAAAGAGCACGCTGGGTATATGACAATCTGAGTAGTTAAGCCACGAGCTAATAGCAAAGGCAAATAGCTGTCTCTGTTACTAAACACTCGCAGCTAACAGCTCGAAGCTCGCAGCTCATTCCAAATCTGTGACTCCAGCCTAAAACTTGCCCACCCAAGCTTGATACACTGTACCAACCAGTCACCCGAGTAAGGATCACTCAATGCAAGCGCGTTTCTGGGTCGCCATCGCTATTGTTGTAGCTAGCGCGGGCGGTGCCACCCTGTACGGCCTGAACCTCAACCCTTCCAAGCACCTGCCACGCCTCAAGGTCACCCAGGCCGATATTGATGCGCTGATCGACCGTACCTATGAACAGATGGTATTCGTCGAAGGCGGCGAGTTCCTGATGGGCGACATCATGCACGATGGGCTCTATTCAACCTGGGGTGATGACAACAAACCTGCCGTTAAAGTATCGCTCGATAGCTACTCAATTGGCGCCTATGAAGTCAGCTATGGAGATTTTGATATCTATACAGCAGCCAATGACCTGCCTCGTGCTATGGATCGTGATTGGGTTGTCGGTCAGGAGTGGCGCGGGCCTGACTATCCAGCAGGAACGAGTTGGACCCGGGCCAAAGCCTATTGTTTATGGTTGGCTGAAATCACAGGTGAACCCTTCGATTTGCCGACAGAAGCCCAGTGGGAGTATGCAGCGCGCAGCCGGGGTTTGGATGTGATCTATGGGACTGATGATGGGACTATTCGTGTAGGTGAGAACTATACCGATTTCAGAAGAGACCCTCATGTATCGGGCATATTCCCGCCGAATCCACTCGGATTATATGACATGTCCGGTAATATGAAGGAATGGGTTAATGATTGGTATGATAAAGGCTATTACGAAACTATGCCCAAGCATAACCCTCCTGGCCCAATGACTGGAACAGAAAAGGTTACGCGGGGAGGTGTGTTTGGTGAGTCGTTTACTGCCAGTAATATTATCATTAGGTTTAAACAGCCTGAATATGAAAAAGAGTTTAGCGTCGTTGGTTTCCGTTGTGCCTTGAACTCAAAATCACCGATTATCTGATCCATTTATACAAGCTCTGACTGGTTGGTCATTAGGCATGCCGAGACATTGTGTGCCTTGCTTGAGCTAAGGTTGCGGCTGATGAGGCTGGTATATCTTTGGCCGGTTGCATAGGCAAGCCATCTAGCCAGTCCCTAAAAAAACGTGCTTCGACGCCATCGAGTGTGCCACTGATTATGTCGAAACCATTCCAGGAGGTCCATCCCGTTTGGTCTGGATGTAAAGGGCCTTCAGGTCCCATGCGTTCGGTGATCTCTGTGTATTCGCGTTTGCATGTAATGGTACGAAGGATCTTAACAATGGCTTCTTCGCGAGTTTCCGTGTAACCCAAGCCCCAACTGCCTGGATGCAGCCAGGCTTTTCGAGTAGCGCAGAGCGTCCTTAGCATAGTCGCTTTCGATTCTGGAGGTGCAAACTGCAATAATCCTTCACTGTCAGCGAGAATGTTTTCTGCTAGTTGGTGTGCATATTCGTTTTCTTCGAACGGTAATTTTAACTCCCTCCACCAGCTATTGATCTGTTCGAACGAGCCTGAAAGCCCATCTGCGAACGCGATACCAACTGAGAAAATTCCCGAAATCACTTTATGCAAAACTTCAAATGCCAGTGTGTCAATAACCTCCAACTTCCTAAAATCAAACCTCATCAACTGGTGATACACAAACTGAACAAAGTCGATCAGTGCATTGATACCCACGGTGGCCACTATCTCGCCGCTGGCACCCACGCCCAATGCAGCCCCGGCCTTGGCTCTGATCATGTACTTGCCATTCTCATAACCAATAAAGAGGCCTATCATAAAACCAGTACCCGCACGAACCTGAAACTCACCCCCCAATTCAGCCAACGCCCGAAACGCCGGCTCATCGTCTGTCCGGGCTTCCGGGTTATCCCATTCAATGGAGCCGTTAGCACCACAGCCGCCAGAAACCCCGGTAAACGCGTTCAATTGCACATCGGTGGGAACAAAGTGCGGGTCGTTTTGTTGTTTCTGAGTGGCTTCATTGCTGCTCAGCCCGCGAATTTCTGGCTGCCCACCGTTCATGCTGATATCTACATTGCCCGATAGCAGCACTTTGGCACCGGCGAAGCCCATTAAATAAATGGTCATAGTGGCCCGAATAGCGCCGAAATCGAGCGGTTGGGTGCCGCCGTCTTTGGTGGGCAGGTCCAGCCGCATCGGCAGTAAGTGAATAACGCCGAATGTGATTGCGAATTAAATCGCTGCGCACATAGGTAAATTTGCGGCCGCGGTAGCCGAGCAGTTCGGTCAGCCCGGCAATCTGGTTGCTGTGCTGGGGGCCACTGCCCTGGGGGCTAGCCAGCGCTGGGCCAAGTGCCGCCATTACGTCGTTTTTAGCAGTGTCGATCTGGCTGTCGGTTTCGGGTGTCTGTTCCGTTGCCTTGCGTTGCTGGGCGGCATTCAGGGCGGTGATGGCTGAGCTCAGCGCCTGATGGTCCTGATCGATCAAGTCGGCCAGCAGGTCTGGCACCACCAGCAAAGCATCGCTTTCCGGCAGATAGGCCACTTCCAGCGCCAGTGGCACCGGGTCGGGCGGTAATACCGTAATAGTGAGCGGGTGTTCTGCATCCCGGTTGCTGGCGTGCAACTGATACTCCCCGACCGCCACCGGTATATCTAAAGACCAGTCGACATCGGCCTCGTCGCGATTCAACGGCACCGATTGTTCGCCCTGGGTGGGCCCTTGCCACTGCACCCGCACGGCACGGCCGTAGCTTCCAGTACCGGTAACGGCTAGCACCGGCGTTCCCGGTACCCAGAGCGCCTGCCCGGGCTCTGGCGGCTGGCTCATGGTGTAATCCGGGTGGTTCAGGTTGGCCAGCGGCGTGGCGTGGGGCACACCATAGAGTTCAAACGCCAGGTCCCACCAGCTTTCATCAGCCGCCAGGCGGTAACGTTCACGGGTTTGTCGAATGGGGCGCTGTTCCAGGCGCAGTTCGTCGCCGGGTTCAGGCTGAACGATGCGCACCGTGGCATTGTGTTCAAAACCCCCTTCAACCGCAGCCCCGCCACCAAAGCGTGAGGGCAGGGAGGCAGATTTATCAGCCGTGCCACCGCCCGAACCAACCGCCGTGCTTTGCGCCGGCAAATCTGTTCGGAACGCATACACCGACCGATGGCTGTGCAACCCCTGGCGGTACTGGGTTACAGGCTCGGCCCGAACGCCATCCCAGGCAATGAACAGCCGATGCTCGTTTGGCGAAGCCTGTTGCCAGGCGCGCGCCGTTTGCGCCGAAGCCTGCCAGCAAAACCGGCGATGCTCTGGCCGCTGCAGAAAATGCCGAACGGGGTGGGGCAGTTCATACCAACGAATGGGGTGGCAGCCACCGGGTTTCCGGAGAGGGGGTGCCTCTGGCTGAAGGCTATCGGTTGGCTTGGTACTGGCAAAAAAGGCGTCTTCCCTGAATAGGGGGTCAAACCCCTCATCAAACGCCGAACCTTGCCCTGATTCAAAGTGGCTGTTCATTATTCATCCCTTTCCCCACATCCCTGGGGCCAACGGTTATTACGAATAACGCGGGACTTTAACGGCGTGGGCACAGAGTTCCAGCGGCAAAAGAAAACCCTGTGATTGGCTTCGCAAAGATTGGTGCGAGTTACGAGTTACGAGTTATGAGCTACGAGCTGCGAGCTAACAGCTAACAGAACCCATTATCGTCTCGCGTCCCTAAACTAAAGCCCTCCTTCCTGCTAAACTCAGATTAAACTTCAAAAGACACAGCCCAATGCGCCTAACACCATTCCAAAAACAGGCAATCCACCGCATCGTAGCAGAGCAACTAGGTTCTGATGCGAGAGTACTGTTATTCGGTTCACGGTTGGATGACAACGCACGGGGAGGGGATGTCGACTTACTGGTTGAGTTGAATTACCCACTCACTAACCCTGCTGAAACAGCGGCATCCGTCAGTGTTGCCGTAATGCGGGCCTTAAATGGCCGCAAAATTGATGTTGTTCTGAGTGCCCCGAACCTGCCTGACCAGCCTATCCATCGGATAGCCAGAGAGCAGGGGGCCTTGCTGTGAGCAACTCATCCTTTGAGGCCCTTCAGCAGCGCTTAAGCTTCCTGGGCCGGGTAGTCAGAAAAGAGATACAGCATTTAAACTACTCGGAGCAGCGAGCCTTTGCCAAACCCATTACTATCGACAAAGTTCGCAGTATGGCGATTGATGAAGCCTTTGCCGAGCGGGTGGAAGCCTATACCAGCCGTTTTTGCCGTTTACAGGATACCGTTGGTGACAAATTACTGCCCAGCTGGCTAACAGCCTTGGGTGAACAACCGCGTGCTGCTATAGATAACCTCGACAAAGCCGAGCGGCTCGGCGTGTTGGAGTCTGCCGATCAATGGCTGATAATCCGCCAACTTCGAAATCAAATGGTGCATGAGTATATCGAGGTTCCAGAAATACTGGCTAATGCACTTGAAGCTGCCCATTCATACCAGCCAGCCTTAATCCGCTGCGCTAACGCCATTCTGACCGACCTGGAGAAAAGAGAATTATTAGAAAAGTGAGATGGTAGGTAGCTGCAAGTAGAGATCTGTGAGCTAAAAACTACGAGCTCCAACCTCACAATTCTATTTACACTAATAACTCACAGCTCACAGCCGTCTCTTAAGCTCGCAGCTAACAGCTATCTCTTAAACTAACAGCTCGCAGCTCAAAGCTCGCAGCTTCAAAAAGGACCCCCATGCCCAAGGATGCAACACCCCAAATCACCCACCACGGTGCAGTAACCGGCGTAACCGGCTCCTGCCACCAATACCAAACCGCGCGCACAAACGCCTTAATAGACTGCGGCCTCTTCCAGGGCGCTGAATCCAACCGGCCGCTGCATGCTTTCGACTTCGCCGTACCCGAGGTAAGCGCGCTCATTGTCACCCATTGCCACATAGACCACGTGGGCCGCATACCCTGGCTCATTGCCGCCGGTTTCCGGGGCCCCATATACTGCACCGAACCCACGGCTGCCTTGCTACCCCTGGTGCTCGAAGATGCCCTCGGCATACACATACCCGACGATGCCGACCTGGTAGAGAAAGCCCTGGCGCGCATTCTTAGCCAACTGCAGCCAGTGCCCTACAACCAATGGCAGCCACTGCCCGGCGCTGAAACCGAGCTGCGCTTCCAGCCTGCTGGCCACATTATGGGCTCTGCCTACGTTGAACTGGAAACCCACGGCCACCGCACCGTATTCAGCGGCGACCTCGGCGCACCCGCCGCCGTGTTCGTAGACCCACCCCAGGCCCCCGAACGCGCCGACATCCTGGTGCTGGAAAGCACCTACGGCAACCGCGACCACGAAGCCCGCGCCGAACGCAAAACCCAACTGGGCAACAGCCTGAAACGCGCCCTGGCCGATGGCGGCACCGTGCTGATACCCGCCTTCAGCCTGGGCCGCACCCAGGAGATTCTCGCCTTCATAGAAGACCTGCTGCACGAGAACAACCTTACCCACCCAAACGTCGCCCACCCGGGCAATAACGAGCCAGCCTTACCCATTATTCTGGATTCCCCGCTGGCCCTGCGCATGACCCAAGCCTACCGCCACCTGGTAAACCATTGGCGCGAACCCCTGCAAACCCAGCGGGAAGCCGGGCGCTTCCCCCTGGCGTTCGACCAGCTAATAACCCTGGAGCACCACAAAGACCACCTGGCCATGGTGAAACGCCTAACCCACACCCGCCAACCTGCCGTAGTGCTCGCCGCCAGTGGCATGTGCCAGGGCGGCCGCATCATGAACTACCTGGAAGCCATGCTGCCCCTGCCGGAAACCGACGTCTTCTTCGTAGGCTACCAGGCCAAAGGCACCCTCGGCGCCGCCATACAAAGCGCCCACCCCGGCGACACCGTACGAGTAAACAACCAACCAACCCCAATGAACGCCCAGGTACACCGCCTAAGCGGCTTCTCAGCCCACGCAGACCGCACCGGCCTAACCAACTTCTGCACCGACATCCCCACCGCCCCAACAGAAATCCGCCTCGTCCACGGAGACGCTAGGGTGAAGCAACAATTCCAGGCTCACTTGGCCAATAAACTCCCAAACACAAAGATATCGATCCCGACCTAACCCGTAGGAGGCCAGTCCCCTGGGCGACACGAACCAAAACAAACCGGTGACAAAACCCACTGTCATCGGACTCCCACAATCAATGACAATTTAGCTGTATTTATATACAGTATTTGGCAAAGTGCCGACTAGGCTGCTGAAGCAGCCGTTAAACTCAGGGATAACGAAATATATTCCATTGAAGGAATGTTTTAAGGAGGCTAAACTATGAAGTGGGATGTTGAATACACAGATGAATTCGGTGATTGGTGGCAGGGGCTCAGTGAAACTGAGCAGATAGCCATCGCTGCGTCGGTCCAGTTACTAGAAGAGCTTGGGCCACATTTGGGGTATCCACACAGTTCAAATATTCAAGGTTCAGAACACAGCCACATGAGAGAGCTCAGAACCCAATGCCAGGGAGACCCATACCGTACTCTGTATGCGTTTGACCCACGCCGTGTTGCAATTTTGCTAATTGCCGGCAACAAAACTGGTGATGACCGCTGGTACGACGTTCACGTTCCGATTGCTGATAGTTTATACAACGAGCACCTTGAACAATTGAAGAAAGAGGAATGATCAAATGGCCAGGAAATTCGACCAACTGAAAGCTCAGCTCTCCCCAGAGGCCCAAGATAAGGCCAATGCCATCGCAAAAGCGATGATGGATGAGATGCCTCTTAACGAACTTCGTCAGGCGAGGGGCCTATCCCAAAAAATGCTGGCGGAGGTCTTACACGTGCAACAACCCGCCATAGCCAAACTAGAGAAGAGAACGGATATGTACATATCCACTCTGCGAAGCCATATAGAAGCCATGGGAGGCGAACTTGAAGTAACAGCAAGGTTTCCGGATGGTAGTGTAAAAATCACCAACTTCTCAGACCTGCAGGAAATATCACCGGGCTAAACTAACAGCTCAAGGCTCGTAGCTCGCAGCTTTCATTTAAGGAACCCCATGAACTTCGAAAACCTAACCGTATGGAAACGGTCTGCCACACTGTCTGCCGACTTATACCTCTACTTCAAACAGCTAACCGACTTCGGCTTCAAAGACCAGATTATCAGGAGTCTGCCTGACTTAGGGGGATCGAAGCGAGGGAGTGGGACGGCGAGTTCAAATGTTCGCAAATTTCGTGTGCATAGTGGGGCTATGTGCTCGAAATTTTCGGATATTTGGGCCGCCGTCCCGCTTCCGCAGCCGATTCATCCTAAGTCAGGCAGACTCCTAAGTCTGGCCTCTCAATCCCCAGCAACATAGCCGAGGGTATGACCCGCACCACCAACCCAGACAAACACAAATTCCTGGGCTACGCCTACAGCTCCTGCGCCGAACTACGCACCCAAATCCACATAGGCGCCAAAATCCAGTACATAGACGCGAAAACCAGCGAACATTGGCTAAACGAAACCAACGAAATATCAGCCATGATTAAAGGTTTAGACAAAGCCATCAACTGAAAGCTTCGAGCTGAGAGCTGCGAGCGATGAGTAAAAGACTGTATAGCATCAGTTTATCTTAAGCTCACAGCTAATAGCTCGCAGCTCTCAGCTATCTTTGAACTAACAGCTCGCAACTCGCAGCTCACAGCTCGTAAGGACCCCCATGCCCAAGGATGCAACCCCCCAAATCACCCACCACGGTGCAGTAACCGGCGTAACCGGCTCCTGCCACCAATACCAAACCGCGCGCACCAACGCCTTAATAGACTGCGGCCTCTTCCAGGGCGCTGAATCCAACCGGCCATTGCATGCCTTCGACTTCGCTGTACCCGAGGTAAGCGCGCTCATTGTCACCCACTGCCACATAGACCACGTGGGCCGCATACCCTGGCTTATTGCCGCCGGTTTCCGGGGGCCCATTTACTGCACCGAACCCACGGCTGCCTTGTTACCCCTTGTGCTCGAAGATGCCCTCGGCATTCACATTCCCGACGATGCCGACCTGGTAGAGAAAGCCCTGGCGCGCATTCTGAGCCAACTGCAGCCCGTGCCCTACAACCAATGGCAGCCACTGCATGGCGCTGAAACCGAGCTGCGCTTCCAGCCCGCCGGCCACATTATGGGCTCTGCCTACGTTGAACTGGAAACCCACGGCCACCGCACCGTATTCAGCGGTGACCTCGGCGCACCCGGCGCCGTGTTCGTAGACCCACCCCAGGCCCCCGAACGCGCCGACATCCTGGTGCTGGAAAGCACCTACGGCAACCGCGACCACGAAGCCCGCGCCGAACGCAAAACCCAACTGGGCAACAGCCTGAAACGCGCCCTGGCCGATGGCGGCACCGTGCTGATACCCGCCTTCAGCCTGGGCTGCACCCAGGAGATTCTCGCCTTCATAGAAGACCTGCTGCACGAGAACAACCTAACCCACCCAAACGCCGCCCACCCAGGCAAGCGCGAGCCAGCCTTACCCATTATTCTGGATTCCCCGCTGGCCCTGCGCATGACCCAAGCCTACCGCCACCTGGTAAACCACTGGCGCGAACCCCTGCAAACCAAACGCGAAGCCGGGCGCTTCCCCCTGGCGTTCGACCAGCTAATAACGCTGGAGCACCACAAAGACCACCTGGCCATGGTGAAACGCCTAACCCACACCCGCCAACCGGCCGTAGTGCTGGCCGCCAGCGGCATGTGCCAGGGCGGCCGCATCATGAACTACCTGGAAGCCATGCTGCCCTTACCGGAAACCGACGTCTTCTTCGTAGGCTACCAGGCCAAAGGCACCCTGGGCGCCGCCATACAAAGCGCCCACCCCGGCGACACCGTACGAGTAAACAACCAACCAACCCAAATGAACGCCCAGGTACACCGCCTAAGCGGCTTCTCAGCCCACGCAGACCGCACCGGCCTAACCAACTTCTGCACCGACATCCCCACCGCCCCAACAGAAATCCGCCTAGTCCACGGAGACGCGAGGGTGAAGCGGGAATTCAAGGCACACCTGGCCAATAAACTCCCAAACACAAAAATATGGGTGCCGGGGTAGGGCAGCTCCCCCCTTGACACCCCCCACCCACAGCACCAAAATGAAAATTCCAATCCAATGATCCCTCGGGCTGCCCATGAACTACAAAGACCATATCGACATAACGTCAGGCAAGAGAAGTGGCAAGCCGTGCATAAAGGGCACCAGAATCACCGTTTACGACGTATTGGGTTGGTTGGCAAACGGTATGCCTACTGCGGAAATTCTAGAGGACTTTCCAGAGCTGAAAGCAGAAGATATCCAGGCCTGTCTGGCCTATGCGGCCGACCGTGAGCATCATTTAACGGTTATACATGCCGCGTGAGGCTTCTACTCGATCAAAACCTATCTCATCGTCTGGTTAAAAAACCTGGAAGAATTTTTCCCAGGCAGTAGCCAGGTTGCGCTCCTGGATGGCGCCAAAATCCAGTACATAGACCCTAAAACCAGCAAACACTGGCTAAACGAAACCAACGAAATATCAGCCATGATTAAAGGGTTGGAGAAAGCCATCAGCTGAGAGCTGCGAGCTTTTAGCTAAAGGCTGATAGCTTGGGGTTATCATTTTCTCTCAGCTAATAGCTCGCAGCTAACAGCTGTCTCTCAAACTCTAAGCTCTCAGCTTTCTCTTAAACTCGCAGCTCGCAGCTCTCAGCTCTCAGCTCACAACTTCCCTACATCCCCAATACAAACCAACAACAAAACGCAAACCAGTTCCCTTGACCCCCCAACCGCAACCCCCTACAATTCGCGTTCAACAACTGAACAACCCCTTGGTGTGCCCTGTAACCGGCCGGGCGGTAGCGAATCTAATCGATTTTCAGCACCTCGCAAAACCCCATTCCAGAGCCTTCAAAAAATTCGATTCAGAAGAATTCCTGGCAAATCGGCCAAAAAGGCTTGCACCAATACATACCGAATTTACGATTTTTGCTCACAGCTCACAGCTCACAGCTCACAGCTCACAGCTCACAGCTCACAGCTCACAGCTCACAGCTCACAGCTCACAGCTCACAGCTCACAGCTCACAGCTCACAGCTCACAGCTCACAGCTCACAGCTCACAGCTCACAGCTCACAGCTCACAGCTCACAGCTCACAGCTCACAGCTCACAGCTCACCAACACCCGTTAATGCCCAATAGCCAGCGTGCCTACTATGCTTTCCGATGAACTTCGTTATCAGTTACTTCGCACCATCGAGCGAAACCCAGAGCTAACACAGCGCCAAATAGCCAAAGAACTGGGCTTGAGCTTGGGTAAAGTGAACTATTGTGTGAAAGCTTTACTGGATAAAGGCTGGGTTGTAGCCGGGAATTTCAAAAACAGTGATCGCAAACTGGCTTATGCGTATTACCTGACACCACAGGGTATTGAGGAGAAAGCTACTGTGACTGTGCGATTTCTTAAACGAAAGCTAGAAGAGCACGAGGAAATCGAGCGGACGATTGAAGAGCTTCGCTCTGAAGTAAGTGAAACAGACCAGCTAGCACGCCAAAATGAAGGGTAGAGCAAGAAACTAATATTCTGATATGCCAAAGTTAACATCAGATTTATTGATTTGGTTTTTTAGTATTCGAAATAGAACTCAATATAAAATACTATTCGACAATTAAATTAGTAATCCAATAAATAAACTATTCAGTGAAAAGAAATGATAGGAATCAGTAATTAAGATGATTATTCCCGTTTTACTCGCTGGCGGAACTGGTAGCCGCTTGTGGCCAACTTCAAGAGAGCTATTTCCAAAACAATGTCTTGCGCTAGCAGGCAATGAACTTAGCCTAGCGCAAAATACGATGTTGCGGCTTCAGAACGTAGGTTTGGATGCTGACCCCATTGTGGTGTGTAACGACGAACACCGCTTCCTCATCGCCCAGCAAATGGCGGATCTGGGTACCAAAGCCGAGCTGATTCTGGAGCCCGAGGGCCGTAATACTGCGCCTGCCATAGCCCTGGCGGCGTTTCAGGCACTGGAACGGGACCCGGAAGCCACCCTGGTGGTACTGCCGGCAGACCATGTAATGAAGGATACCGAAGCGTTTCGCGCATCGGTTCAGGAAGCCATCATTCAATCAAAAAGTGATTTACTGGTCACCTTCGGCATTAAGCCCACCTACGCAGAAACCGGCTACGGCTACATTGAAGCGGCCGCTACCGATGCAACCAGCGCGGTGGTCGCCTTTCGTGAAAAGCCGGATGCCGATACTGCCGCCCGTTACCTGGCCGCTGGCAATTACTTCTGGAACAGCGGTATGTTCGTGTTCAAGGCTCGGGTGTTTCTGGAAGAGCTGAAGCAGTTCCAGCCCGCCATTTATGAAGCCACCCAGGCGGCCATGGCCAACAAATACGCCGACCTGGATTTTATTCGGGTGGATGCTGACGCCTTTGCCAAAAGCCCGTCAGACTCCATCGACTACGCCATTATGGAACGCACCGAACGCGCCGTGGTGGTGCCCTATAACGGCGACTGGAGCGATATTGGTGCCTGGTCGGCCCTGTATGATCTGAGCGAGAAAGACGGCCAGGCCAACGTACTCCAGGGCGATGTACTCACCGAAGACGCCACTGGCAACCTGATTCGGGCCGAAAGTCGCCTGGTAGCCGCCATTGGTGTTCAAAACATGGCCATTATCGAAACCGACGATGCCGTGGTGGTGGTGCCGCGTGACCGGGCTCAGGATGTGAAGTTCATTGTGAACCAGCTGAAAGCGACCGGGCGCACCGAGCACCATGTGCATGCCCGGGTACACCGCCCTGGGGCTCGTACAAGACGATTAACCTGGGTGATCGCCACCAGGTGAAACGCATTACCGTGAAACCCGGCGAAAAGCTCTCGGTACAGATGCACCACCACCGCGCTGAACACTGGGTGGTGGTGAGCGGCACGGCCAACGTCACCATTGGCGAGAAGACTCAAATGCTCAGCGAGAACGAGTCGGTCTACATTCCCATTGGCACCGTGCACGCTCTGGAAAACCCCGGCAAGATCCCGCTGGAGTTGATTGAGGTGCAGACGGGCAGTTATTTGGGTGAAGATGACATTGTGCGGTTTACGGATTGGTATGGAAGAAGCTAACTAGGTAAATGATTAGCAAGCTCAATTTTAAAGAAAAGCTAATAGACAAAAAATTGTAATATTCTTCAAATAAAAGCTTATTATAAATAATGGCGTATCGTGTTATAGATTTTCTATTGGTTATTGCTCTTGTGATCTTTTTTCCTGTAGGTTTTGAATGGTACTGTTTTAGAATTGGAGCTAAAAAAATATAAAATTTGATATCCTTGTTGATTCAATTAGCTTGCGACAATGTATACTCAGTATATTTTGAATGACAGATAAAAAGTAGTTCGCATTCTGTTGTCGTTACAGTGATATAAAGTGTATTGTATACTGTAAGTCAAATACTAGATGTATGATTTTTTCCCCTCTTTCTGATAAGTATGGGTAATAGAGTAGAAAGTTTATCTTGTGTTTATTGTGAGGTTTGTAGTAAGTAATGTGTCAGTGTTGAATATGCATAGTATATATTGTTGTAAGAACTATTTTGGGTAAATACTTTGCTCTTAAAATTGACCAATATTGACAGCGTATAAAGGAATTTCTATTTGACAAATTTTTTTCAAGCTAATTCGGGTGCTTTGCGACTATTGCTATCTCTATTGAGCGGCGGTGTAGTAATACGTTTTAGTAATGTTATATTCTCTTTTGGTGTTTCGGTATTTTTAGCAAGAAACCTTGGTATTGAACAGTTTGGGTTATACTCATTTATAATTGCAGTAGTAACAATTCTTGCGGTTCCAGCTCAGGGTGGAATACCTCAATTAATAATTCGAGAAACTGCCATATTGAAAAACAAAGGTATCATAAATGATGCCCCTGGATTGTGGTTTTGGGCTTTAAAGCTTATTGTTGTGATTTCTGTTGTAATAACATTGATTCTTTTGTTCGTAAGTATATTTGATTCCTCTAACTCTAAAGCCTGGTTCCTCGCATCTTTTTTGACTTTTCTGCTTGCGTTAAATCAATATCGTGCAGCAATATTGAAAGGATTGGATAGGGTGCTTATTGGGCAACTACCAGATAATATCGCAAGGCCTGGCCTTCTTTTGTTGTTAGTAGTAGTTGCAGCTAATGCATCAGTTGAAAGAGCGATTTTGTTAAATCTTGCAGCCACAGTGATGGCTTTTTTAATGGGTACTATCCTACTCTATAAAATTGGTTATTCTAAAAATAAAAATAGAAAGAAATTTCCTTCAGAGCAACGAAAAGAGTGGTTACACTCTGTCGTGCCGCTAATGCTGGTTTCATCCATTCAGATTCTTAATACTAATGCGGATATCTTAATGCTTGGTTTAATTGGTACTGATGAGCAGGTAGGAGCTTACAAGGTAGCAGCGCAACTAGGACTTATTTCTGCTTTTGGTATCCAATCGATTCAGATGGGTATTATGCCGATGGTAGCACGCTTGTATCATTCAGGTGATTTTTTTCAAATACAGAGATTTGCAGCATTAGGATCAATTGCTGCAGCAAGTTTCACGCTGTTTTGCTTGATTATGTATTATTACAATGGTGATTGGATTTTAATTAGAGTATTTGGTTTAGATTATGCTTCTGCTTATTTGCCTTTGTTAGTTTTAGTCTTTGGCTATACCATTTCAGCAGCACTTGGTCCGGCCGCGACAGTTTTAATGATGGTTGGAAAAGAGAAAGTAGCAGTTTCAGGGGTACTTGTGTCATTGTTTATCAATATTATACTAAACTTAATTTTAATTCCTACCTACGGTATGCTTGGCGCAGCATATGCTACTTTGGTTGGGATGGTATGTTCAAAGCTATATATGACAATTGCTTTGCAGAAGCAGCTTGGATTTGGAGTATCAGTATTGAAGCTGAGAAGTTCTGTGGAGAATAGAAAATGAAAATACTTCAAATGGGAGAAGTAAGCTCTAGCAATTTGGGTGATGGCGTAATCGCAGACTGCTTAGCGAATATGTATAAAAATATCGAACCAAAGGCAGTTCTAAGCACTTGCGATATCACAATTAGACCAAAGAGCGCTTTTTATAGCTCGGATAGTCGTAAAAAAATACAGCCTTTGGCCAGAATACACCATAGTATAAAAAAGCGCAGTAAAATTTATACGGAAATCTATATACATATAAGAGCCTTTAAACAGATAAAAAAATATCGAAAATACTATTCTGATTTACTTCATGGTGTAGACATAGTACTAATTGGAGGGGGACAGTTGGTAGCTGATAATGGAATGGATTTTCCTGTCAAATTGTTTGCATTCTATCTTGAAGCAACCGCTAAGAAAGTACCTTTTGCCTTTATTTCTGTCGGGGTTGGAAGCAAGTGGCGTTTCTTTTCTCGATTGATGTTTCGCAAAATTGCTCAAAGTCCATTGCTTTTGGCAGTAGCTGTTCGGGATGTGCAGTCTAAGCTAAACTACATATCCATATTAGGTAATAAAATTGCTCCAAATGATATATCTATAGTGCCTGATTCGGCTTGGAACTGTCCTGATACGTATGGTTTTGATTTTGTCGATAAAAGCTTTCGAGGATTAGGTATAGGAGTGATATCCCCGGAAGTTGTTAGTCGGCACAGTCCTGATAACTATTTGGCCAAAGACAATTCGATGATATTTTGGAAAAAGTTAATTATTGACTCTGTTGATGCGGGGTATGACATTTCGATATTTACCAATGGAGATCCGATTGATCAACAATTTGCTGAAGAAGTTTTTAATGGTCTTCCTGATGTCTATAAAATAAATGTAAACCTAGTTCCAAAGCCAATGTCACCACTTGAATTAGTTAAATTGATAGAATCTTTTAGTTTGGTAGTTGCAGCAAGGTTGCATGCAAATATAATAGCGTGGAGTATGAAAATACCTGCGATAGGATTGGTTTGGGATAATAAAGTCAAAGCATTCTATGACGAGATTGGGCATTCACAATTAGCATGCAATGTAGATAAAATCGAAGAGTTATCTATTTTGTTAAAAAACCTAGCAAGTACAGCAAAATCTAATGAGGATAACCTTGCCGAACTTAAGCTAGAAATAAAAAGAATATTAAGGAAAGTCAATGCATTTAAGGATTAGCTATGCCACTCGAGTTAGTTTCTTATACTTTACTAGTCTTGTATTAGTCGGGTTTGTATCATACGTTTCCGGTTACATATTTTGGTTATTTTCTATTGTCGCTCTTTACTTTTTGTTTCTTGCAAATATGAAAGGAGTCGTTAGTTTCCAGACGAGAGTTTCAGTTGGATTCTTATCTTGCTTTTTCGCATTATTGTTGACTTTGTGGCTGCCAACTATAACCTCTCCTGATTCTGTAGCATTTCTGTCAAATTTTCAAACATATACTTCAATTGAATTAATAGGTGAGATATTTGCTTCTATTTCCGATAAAGGGCTAGGCTTTATTTCCACTCGACTTACATTCCCATTGTTTTTAAAGGCATTTTTAGGCGATATATTTATTGAATACCCTGCGCTTATATTAACTATTAATATAGCATTATGGACTTGCGCAAGCCTGCTATGGGTTTCCGTTTTAAAAGAAAGGTACGAAAGGCTTTATCCACATAGTTCCATGGCAAAGAAAACGCCTAAGCTCGTTTTTGTTTTTTTGATGCTAAGCCCTTCGGTACTTTATTGGGAGATAGCCTTAAATAAAGATATTGCCTCTGTATCTCTATCAATATTTGCATTTTATTTTCTTGTGAGAAAGAACTGGTTGCTTTTTATACTCTTCTTTTTGGTTGCGAGTATGATAAGGCCTTATTCGGCGGCAGTGATTGCTTCTTATTATATATATTACAAGAATAATCGTACACTTATGTTGTCCGCTACCGCTGGTGTTATGCTAATGCTTATAATGCTATCTAAGGGAAGCTTTACGGTTATTATAAATGGTTTTTTAGGTCTTATTTTCTTTCTTGTTAGTCCTAATCCTTTGTCACCATCAAATTGGCAGATTAGTATAGATACAGGTACATGGCAGATGTCACCAATACTTTTGACTTTAGAAGGTATTTTCGTTTTATTTATACTTGCAATTGGAATGGCGCTTATCTTAAATCGACGCAATTTGCGAATAGAGTTCGTGGCAACAATATTTTCAATTTTCATAGTAAGTAGCGCAGTGGTTTTTGTAGGCTATTATCGTGTGCTTGACATTGGGTTGGACTATGGGTTGGGGACTTTTGGTGATAACTTAGTCAGAAAGAAGCTTTCTGCTTGGCCCCTAATAATTACATTGATAGCTTCGATAGTATCTCATTTTAGCTTAGGAAGTTTAAAATATGCTCGTCGTTGATTTTAAAGAGGTTTCATTTACAAAATATGCAGCCCATGGAGGTGGCGACTTTGCTCTGCGATTGATACAGTTTCTGATAAACAATAATATCGAATTTGTTATAATAAATAATGTCACGGGACAATATCTCGAGTACTCAAGTGAAATTCAAGTGCTGCGCAATGTGAATAAGACCTTGCATTATTTTAATCCTATTTATCGAGGGGCAGTATTAGAAGAGCTCAAAATGTTTGCACAAAGAATATACTATGTTCATGGTCTCCGGATGCTTGAAATGCCATATGATCAATATGCATATCGATACTATAAAGGGATTGAGAAATTAAAGGTTTGGATTAAGGCTAAGTTTTTTAAAACTCATTATGAGAAAGCAGAGCTTAAGTTTATTGAGCATTTAATTGAAAGAGATCCAGAAGCTCAGATTATTAGCCCATCAGAACACAGTATGTATGTTATTCAATCCATCTTCAATAAAGAGATTAGTACCAAAGCACTACCACCTTTTCTGACTCAAGTGTCTCCACTTAAACCTTCTTTTAATTTGCCAAGTCGTTATATTCTTTTGCTCAACGGCGACCGTTGGGTAAAAAACACGTATCGATATCTTTTGGCATTTAAGCAATTAAAAGAACAAGGACTAGCTGCAGGAGTTAGTCTGGTCGTTATTGGAAACCCTCCTTTTGCTAATGAATTTTCAAATGATGTGCATTTTTTAGACTATACAGATCGTCCTTACTTGGAATATTTAATGGCGAACTGTCTATTTCTTGCATACCCGTCACTAAATGAAGGTTTTGGTTACCCTCCTATGGATTGCTTTAAATATGGACGTCCAGTGCTTTGTTCAAGTTTTTCAGCATTGAATTCTGTATATAATGGCCTTGTGGAATTTGCAAATCCGCTGTCAATTTATGAATTGAAAGCTCGCACTCTTAAACTACTAAAAAATACTTCAAATGAAAATAACAATGAGGAGCTCCAGGCTTTTTATAATAATTTTCTGATGGAGCTTGAGAGTGATTGGAAAGATTTATTAGGTGGCCTAAATGACTAGTGGACGCAAGCTTTTTAAAAGGTTCTTGCCGATTATTCGTATTTTAGAGAAGCTTTATAAATATCTCCCACATTTTTTGCTTAGGTTTATGTATGATCTTAGCCGCTCCTTTGAAGGTAGCATCGCTATGATGAATCGTTATCTAATTGTGAAAGCCAAATCTAAGAGATGTGGAGATAATGTATATATTGGACCGAATGTTTCATTTAAATGCTTGGATGGACTAGAGCTCGGAAGTAATGTTAGTATTCATACCAATTGTTATATAGACGCCGCTGGCGGAATTGTAATTGGTGACAACGTATCAATTGCTCATAATAGTTCAATTGTTAGCTTTGAGCATACATGGAATGATTCCGATATTGCTATTAAGTATAACCCGTTAAAGTATAGCAGTGTGTCGATTGGGAATGATGTTTGGATCGGTGCGGGAGTTAGAATATTGGCTGGTGTATCGGTAGCGTCGAGATCAATAGTTGCAGCTGGGGCGGTTGTTACAAGCGACGTACTAACTAACACTATAGTAGGCGGGGTTCCTGCTCGCCATATAAAAAGCTTGGTTAATTAAAATGATAGTTTTTGCGCATGATCATCATTTTTATAAGGTTGATGAAAATATTTATTCAAGCGGCGGGCTGCCAGCGTCTGTTTGGAATCGATATCTTAGTGTCTTTGGTCAAGTACATGTAGTTGGCAGGGATGGTGGGGAACTGAATGAAGTTAATCTAAATAAATATGTTATGTCTAGTTGTGTAGATGTTGATTTTACGCTGTTACCGAATCTTTCAAATTTTGGGTCGCTTATCTGGAAGAGTGCTTCGATTAAGCAACAAATTGAATCAATCATCATAAGATCTGAAGGGGTAATTGCAAGGCTACCGAGTGAGTATGGTTACCTTGCAATTAAGCTCGCACAAAAACATGAGATACCCTGGGCGATTGAAGTAGTTGAATGTCCTTGGGATGCCCTTTGGAATTATGGTAGTTTTAAAGCAAAGGTATTTGCTCCAATTCAATGGTATAGGTTGCGCAAAATTGCTAGTCGGAGCTTGTATACCTTATATGTTACAAGAGAATTTCTTCAACGTAGATATCCATCTAAAGGTGTCAGTGTCAGTTGCTCTAATGTCGAAATATCATCCGTATCGATTGATGCAGCACAAACGCGATCAGATCGATTTTTTGACCAACACTCCAAAATCAATATAGGTCTGATTGGTAGTCTAAAAGGTGGCGCCAAAGGAATTGACACTGCACTACACGCCTTTCAGGATCTTAATAAAAAGCATAAGAATGTGGAGTTAAGAATTTTAGGTAGTGGACCAGTGGACTATTGGAAAGATTTCGCACAAAATCTTGGAATCGGTGAGCGAGTTAGGTTTGAAGGAACTTTGCCAGCTGGTGAGGCTGTATTTCGATGGCTTGATCAGATTGACATCTATATACAACCAAGTCGTAAGGAAGGGCTGCCCAGAGCATTGATTGAAGCAATGAGTCGAGGGTGCCCTGCTATAGGTACCAAAGTTGCTGGAATACCTGAACTCTTAGATAAAAGTTGTCTCGTTTCTGCTGCAAACTCTGGACAATTGAGTAAAAAACTCGATGATTTTTTGACTAATCCTGTATTGCTAGATTCACAAATCAAACGGAATCTTAAGGTTGCTGAATCGTATCAAAAAGAATTCTTAGATAGTAAAAGAACTCTTTTTTGGAAAAAGTTTTATTCGTCTTTTACATAAATACCTTACTTGTGTGGTGTTTTTTATAAATTAACTTTATTGTTAAGTTTTTGATTTTATTTTTCTATTTCTTATTAGGCTATTAAGAAATAACTAAACAAGCAGTAGTCGTAAACCTGTTGTGCTTCTTCATAATTTGTCTGACGATCCTAAGTACTGTATGAGCTGACTTTAAAAGAGCATAAAGGCTAAGGCCGATTTGCGTGGATTATTGAGTTCTGATGGTTTTGGTTAATTTAACATTTGATTCTAACAGGTCTACCCTAGTAATACCTTAATAGTCCTTTGAACGAGTCATCTTCATGGCTATTTAAAAACATATGCAGCATATGAGGTAAAGTAGTTTGTGTCAGCGTTCTCAAAGAATATTGTTTGTAGTTAATACTCCTGATTTTTTTCTTTCGCATCGCCTTGCTTTGGCTATAGAAGCGAAAAGAAGGGGTTTTGAGGTTCATGTTGCTACTGGAAAAGGTACCGGCTTGGAAAAAATTTTAACACACGGTTTCGTTCATCATGAGGTGTCTTTCTCGAGGAGCGGACAGAATCCTTTTTTTGAAATTTATACTTTGATTCAATTGTACAGATTGTTCCGGGAAGTCAAGCCTAAGTTAGTTCATTTGATAACAATAAAGCCCGTACTTTATGGCTGCATCAGTGCTAAAATGGCTAGAGTAGATTCTGTAGTCGCCGCCGTTTCTGGCCTCGGCACAGTATTTCTAGCGACTTCATTAATTGCGCGATTACGCAAAGCAATTATTGTTGGCCTTTACCGTTTAGCGTTTAGCCATAAATCACTAGCGGTTATCTTTCAGAATCCTATAGACCGTGAATTGTTAGTTTCACTCGGTGCATTGGCTGATTCGAAATCTCGTATGATACGTGGTTCTGGTGTCTCATTGGCAGAATACCCATATCGAGATGAGCCTGATGGAAAACCTGTTGTAGTTATGGCAGCACGCTTATTACGAGAAAAAGGCGTATTCGAATTTGTCGAAGCTGCTCGAGTGTTGCGCAATCGCGGCATAGATTTAGAAATGCGTTTAATCGGTTCGCCTGATCCAGGAAACCCTAGGAGTGTTACACAACGGGAATTTGATGACCTGGCGGAGAATGTGTTTATACGACTATTAGGGTTTCGTAGCGATATTGCTGAGCAGTATGCGGATTCAAATATTGTTTGCTTGCCGTCATACTATGGTGAAGGACTCCCTAAGTCACTTATTGAAGCTGCGGCTTGCGGCAGGGCAGTTGTTACAACTGACCATCCCGGCTGCAGAGAAGCCATTGAGCCAGGAGTTACAGGTATTTTAGTCCCAGTGAAGAGCCCAGTAGCATTAGCCGACGCGATTCAAGATCTGATAGAAAATCCGGATGCTCGTCGTAAGATGGGAAAGGCCGGTCGACTACTTGCTGAGAGAGAATTTGCAATAGAAAAAATTGTTGACCAGCATATGGCTATTTACCAGGAGCTAATCGCTAATGAGTAGTGTACGGAATCTTCTGGTAACTGGTGCATCTGGATTTGTTGGGAGTCGATTGTGCGATGTTCTCTCTAATATCGAAAGATTTAATGTTACTGGCTCAGTTCGAGAGATTAAAAATCATAGGCCAAACTTTAAGTTGACCGCGGTTGGTGATATTAATGGTGATACCGACTGGTCGGGTGCACTTACCAGTCAACACCTTGTTATTCACACAGCTGCTCGTGTACATGTGATGAAAGAAGACTGCTCTGACTCGCTAGAGAAGTATCGGGAAGTGAACGTTGCCGGGACAATGAGTCTAGCCCGGCAAGCTGCAGCAGCAGGTATACAACGGTTTATTTTTATCAGCTCAGTTAAGGTAAATGGAGAGCAAACAAAGCTGGGCAAACCATTCACCGCTGAAGGACTCCCTGTACCAGTAGACAACTACGGGTGTTCAAAAAAAGAAGCTGAGGATGGATTGCTTCAGTTAGGTGCAGAAACAGGGATGGAAATTGTTATTATCCGGCCCACATTAGTGTATGGACCTGGCGTAAAAGGAAATTTCGCTAGTCTAGTGCAGCTGGTAGGAAGTGGGCTACCATTGCCACTTGGTTCAATTAGAAATTTACGATCCCTGGTCGCACTGGATAACTTGGTAGATTTGACTATAACGTGTATTGACCACCCTGGAGCCGCTAATGAAATATTTCTGGCTGCAGATGGAGAGGATATCTCAACTTCGGAACTACTTCGGAGATTGGCCAATGCAAAAGGTGTGACTAGCCGGTTGGTTCAGTTGTCACCGACTATTTTACGATTTGGGGCTATTTTGATAGGAAAGAAAGCGTTCGCGCAGCGGTTACTTGGTTCTTTACAGGTGGACATTTCTAAGAACCGTGAAATTCTTGACTGGAAACCTCCGCTATCTTTGGATGAAGGGCTGAAACGTTTATTTGTTAATGATCAGGATAATTGATGTGACTCGTTTACTGGATATATTGATTGGATTAGCTGGTTTAGTGCTTGGTTTCCCGGTTTTGTTATTGCTTTATGTGTTGGGACTATTTGATACTGGTTCACCTTTATTTATGCAAGAGAGAGTTGGGCGGTGGAAGCGACCTTTTGTATTAGTCAAGTTCCGTACGATGAAAATAGATACAGCATCGGTCGCAAGCCATCTGGCTAGCACGAATTCTATTACAAGATTTGGTCATTTTCTTCGGCGTTCTAAGCTTGATGAATTACCCCAATTATGGAATGTGCTTAAAGGAGACATGAGCCTCGTTGGGCCTAGGCCTTGTCTTTTCAACCAAGAAGAACTGATTCGTGAGCGAGATAGTCGTGGTGTATATGATGTACGGCCAGGTGTGACAGGGTTAGCCCAGATAAATGGTATTGATATGTCAACTCCAAAGCTTCTAGCAGAAACCGATCAAAAAATGCTCGCGGAAATGTCTATTTCACACTATTTTGAATATATATTGAAGACAGCAACCGGTAAAGGTGCCGGGGACCGGGTAAAGGGCAACTAAAGGGATAAGTCCGTGAGAAGAAAGCTGCAACGCCGAATGGTGGGGTTACGCCGTTCACACAAAAAATGGATCATGGTCGCTGCAGATGTCGTGATGATCCCGTTTGCCCTTTGGGCCGCATGGGCGCTCCGATTGGGTCAATGGTGGCCTCAGTTCTATATTGAGCGGTTCTGGTGGTTGTTTCCGCTGTTGATACCGGTTGGTATCTTTGTATTTGCACGACTTGGGCTATACCGGGCCATTGTCCGCTTTATGAGTGGGCAGGCGTTTATGGCTATTGTAAAAGGGTCGGTTTTTCTCGCGCTGATTCTATGGTCTGTGGCATTTCTCGCTCGGTTTACTGGCTTCCCACGTTCTATTCCTATCATATTTGGCTTGGTGTTATTTACCCTGGTAGGCGGTAGCCGAATTCTTGTTAGAGGGTTCTATCAGTGGCTTACTCGCCACTATACCAATAAGGAACCGGTGGCTATTTTTGGTGCTGGTAGTGCTGGGGCGCAGTTGGCTTCGGCCTTGCAGAAAGGACGAGAGTTTATTCCCGTTGCCTTTCTGGATAGTAATTCAGCCCTATGGAAGCATACCGTTCAGGGCATGGTTGTTTATAACCCCAGTGATCTGCAAAACCTTATCACCCAGTTTGGCGTGAAGCGGGTGTTATTGGCAGTCCCCAATGCCACTAAGAAGCAACGCAAGGCTATTTTAGATCAGCTTGAGCCGTTTTCCGTTCATGTTCAAACCACTCCTTCCATGCCTGATATCGTGTCTGGCAAGGCCAGTGTTGATCAATTACAGGAAGTAGAGCCGGAAGATCTGCTGGGGCGGGACCCTGTGCCGGCGAATGCTGCTTTGTTTAACGCCTGTATTCATGACAAGGTTGTTTTAGTAACGGGGGCTGGTGGGTCAATTGGCTCGGAACTGTGCCGTCAGGTAGTAAAGGCGGGGCCAATAACTCTAGTATTGTTTGAGCAAAGCGAATTTGGGCTGTACCAAATTGAAAGTGAACTAAAGCGTAATGAGCACGTGTTGTTTCATGGTGTACAGTTGGTTCCGTTGTTGGGTTCTGTATGCAATGCACATCGCATTAAAGAGGTGTTTGAGCGCTACAAAGTGAATACCGTCTACCATGCAGCGGCCTACAAGCATGTTCCGTTGGTAGAGCACAATGTGTTTGAAGGTATTCGCAACAATGTAATGGGTACCCGGGTTGTGGCTGAAGCTGCCAAGAAGGCGGGTGCTGGTCACTTTGTTTTAGTCTCTACCGATAAAGCCGTTCGGCCTACCAACGTGATGGGTGCTACCAAGCGCCTGGCGGAATTGGTGGTACAGAACCTGGCAGTTGAATCCGATACAGTGTTTTCGATGGTTCGGTTTGGCAATGTGCTGGGGTCGTCTGGCTCTGTAGTGCCATTGTTTCGGGAGCAAATTCGCCGTGGTGGGCCGGTTACTGTTACCCACCCGGATATCACCCGGTTCTTTATGACCATTCCCGAAGCCGCTTCATTGGTGGTGCAAGCCGGTGCTATGGGGCAGGGTGGGGATGTGTTTGTTTTGGATATGGGCAAGCCCGTTAAAATTGTCGACCTGGCCCGCCGGATGATCGAGCTCAGTGGATACGATGTAAAATCGGAAGAGCACCCGGAAGGGGATATCGAAATCGAATTCTCTGGCCTGCGCCCCGGTGAAAAGCTCTATGAAGAACTACTCATTGGTGAAACCGTATCGGGCACTGATCACCCCAAAATCATGCGCGCGAACGAGGAGCTGCTGCCAGAGGGCACTTTGCATGCCTTTTTAGAGGCACTGGTCGCTGCTGAACAAGGACAGGATGCGTTGGCGGCGCGGAGTATACTTGAAAAAGCCGTAGCAGGGTTCAAGCCTAGTTCACCGATGGTGGATCTGCTGAGTGGCGTGGCTGAAAAAGCCCCGGTAAAGGGGGTGGATAAACCGTCTTTTCATTAATTGCTGTTGCCGCGCCAGCTTCGCTTACAGGCGAGTTTGTGCGGCATTAGGAAGCTGCGCTGCTTTGTGTACTGGCGCGAGCTAGTATCAGCGAATACAGCGGTGCGAAGGCAACGGAATTGGCAAACACGCCGCTGTAGTAAAACAAGTAGGATTCGAACTGGTTAATCACCGCAAAGAACAGCAATGTGTATAGGGTGAACTGGGCGGTGGCCTGAAAGGCCGGGTTGCTGCTGATACGAAGCAGGTAAGCCTGTTTTGCCAGGGTTAGGTATAAGGTAAGTAGGACCAGCAAGCCTAGCACGCCATAGGCGAGGGTGAATTCAATTAGGGTGTTGTGAAAGTGCCCGAACCGGTTTTTTATCGAGTTACTAAGCCTGTCTGAATTGTTAATCGCATAACCATTTACATCGCCTCCCCAGCCAATGAAGGGGCGTTCAGAAATCCACTCCATGGCGACGATGGCGGTGTTCACGCGAACCCCGAGGCTGGAGGCCGGTATATTGTTCCAGTCGCCGGCTGCAATAGCGGTAAGCGTTGTCTGCTCCTGTTGAATGCGCTTGGTCACTGAATCCATAAACGGCAGGGTGATGAGTATGGCCAATAAGGGTATGGTCAATACGGTTGCCTTGGTGGCCCAGTGTGCTGGCTTTCTCAGCAAGGCAATGCTGTAAATTAGGTAGGCCAGGGCTCCGCACAGGGCCAATGCCAGCAGGGCTGCCCGGGTTTGAGTGGTCAGTACCACAAGCAATGAGATTAGGGCGCCCGTTAATACGGCGGTAGCTAGGCCCAGTTTCGCTTTAGGGGTGTTTAGTTTCCGGCAATAGGTGCCCAGGGTTAAAAACCCTATTAGCGCAATGCCAAAAAATTGGCCTACATGTTGTGCGTTCAAAATGCCGTAATCTACCCGTATCCCCCGCTTAATCAGGCTCCATTGATGTGCCAGGTCACTGTTTACAGCCATCGCAACCAGTAGGCCGAAAAAGGCAAACAGCAAGAAAACAACCGTGGTTCTGAATTTGCCACCCAACCACCAGGCAATGGGTACGAAGAAGAACAGCTTCACCAATTTATCCAGGCCTTCCAGTTCGGTGGCCAGTGCCGGGTCTCTTATATAATTTATGCCGTGAAACAGAATGGGCAGCATAATCGCCAGCCCGAATAGCTGTATGATGCGGTCGTTTTTTAACCAGCGGAAATTGACGATCAGAATGTAGAAGAAGGGCAGGGTGTACAGCGCTTCAGGAATGCGGTTTATGCTGGTCGGTGTCCAGAGTTTAATGAAAACCGCTGTGAAACTGGCCAGTAAACCCAGCCAAACCACCCAATTCGGGCCCCGGTTAAAGTCAGATGGAAACCAGCGGTTCACGTTATAAAGGGGCAGCGTTTGGCTGGTCTCTGGCATTTAAGGCATCACTAAGTAATTGATTTAATTACTGGAAGGTTAGCACAGGCTTGTTACTTTATTCACCTTGACAAGCCCATAAGGTGGGCGGTTTATGTTGGGTTTTTGTAGGCTAGTGTAGGGTCTCTGGTGTGGCAGGTCTTCTGCCCCGTTCCAAAGGCACGGTAGGGGGCTGGCCTAGCCTAGTCGGGCGTTTCCAGTTTTTCTATTCCGTTTTTGGCCTTGTACCGCCCCGTTGCCTTCACTTCATCCCGTATCGCCCGGTTTTTGGCCCATATTTCCGGTTTGGCGTAGCCGCGGGCGTGGTCTAGGTGCAGGCACACGGCGCTGTAGCGTATCTGGCGGGATACCAGGCCCTTGTTCCACAGGCGTTCGCCCAGTTCGCGGTCTAGCCCGCCGTATTGCATGTCTTCGTTGAAGCCGTTGGCGTCTTTGATGTCTTGCGTCCAGGTAGAGCTGTTCATGCCGTTCCAGGTGGCTTTGGTAGGGGTGAGGCCGTTTAACAGCTTCACCAGCCAGGGGCGCCGGGTCAGTTTCCACAGTTTGTGGGTGTTGGGCTGGCCGTGTTGGGTCAGCCAGTCGCGCTTGAACACGGCGCCGCTGCGAATGTCGGCTTCGGTAATGGCTTCAGATACCGGCATGGTGAGTTTGATGTACCCGCCCGATAAAAAGGTGTTCGGGGCGGCCATGGCTTTGTGGGTGGCTATGAAGTCTTCGCGTGGAATGCAGTCGCCATCGGTAAAAACCAGGTAGTCGCAGTCGGTTTCGGCAATGGCTTTGTTGAGTATGGTGCATTTGCGGAAGCCGTGGTCTTCGTGCCATACATGAACCAGGTTCAGGCGGCCGCGGGCTTTTACCTCGTCTATCAGGGCCCGGGTGTCGTCGGTGGAGCCATCGTCGGCGATTATGACGGTAAAGTCGGGGTCTGTCTGGGTTTCATAGCCACTTAGCACGTGGGCAAGCCAGCGCGGCGAGTTGTAGGTGGTTATAACCACGCCAAGACGTTGCGGTTGTTGCATGGTGGGTCCTGTTGCTTGCGGTTTCGGGGGCGAAGTTTAGCCTGTTTCAGGCGGGTTCGTCTTTAGTGGGGGCGCTGGTTTTACCGGCTGTTGTGGTTGCCGTGCCCAGGCCGTAGTGCTCGCGAATGGCATTCCATTGGGTGCGGTTCTGGTCGAGTTTGATGTTGGTTTTGCCCAGGGCTTCAGCCTGGGAGCGAATAATGGGTATGGGCTTGCGCGGGGGCTGTTCGCTGCGGCGGGTTTGGGTGCCGTTAAGCAGGCTCATGGCTTTGAACCACAGGTCGTCGGCCCGGGGGGCCAGGTTCAGGTAGAGCTCTGGGTCGGTGGTATCCCGGTGCAAGCGGTTGGCCGGGTAGAGGGTGCCGCCGAAGCCAATGGCCAGGGTATCGCGGTGGCTGGTGCCGCGTTGCTCCATGCGCCACTGGGCGTAGGGCAGGGTGTCGCCCTGGTCGTTGTAATAAATGCGCCGACATTCGTGGCCAATCACGTCGTCCGGGTGGTTTTGGTGCTCCCGGTAAAGCGTTGCCAGCCAGTTGGGGCGGTAGAGCAGGTCGTCGTCGCAGGTAACGATGGTTTTGCCCGGGAAGGCTGCCAGGGCATGCACCAGTTTGCGGTGCGCGCAGGTCTGGTCGGCGTAGCGTATTTCGAACAGGTCGTTTTGCAGGGCGTTCAGCCTTTCGGGCACCTGGGGTTTCAGGTCGTGGTGCAGCCACAGTACCAGTTTTTCGGGGTGCACGGTTTGTCGCAGCAGGCTGCGCACGGTTAGGTGCAGTATTGGCAACCGGGAGGGGATGGAGGTGAACGACACCACAACGGGTACTGTTTGCCCCTTTGCCTTGCTTAATAAGCGCCTTGCCGGCGTAAGCCAGAGCGCTGCGGAGTGCCAGGCTGAGACAGGGTATTCTTTGAGTTTCATAATGGCTACGTATTGGTTGGGACTTGGGGCGGGCTAGCCGTGGTATCAGGGTTGCAGTGTATCGAAGCCAGGCGGGTTCGTATATCGGGTAGGGTGAAGCATTGGGAAGGATTGAGAGGCCCGGCGTTAATAGAGCCTGGGCATTCTTAGGAAGCCAGTCCTCTGGGTGACGTGGAGTATAGGTAACTGACGCAGGGCTTGCTCAGCATCAGTTCTTGTCACGCGTCAGCGCCATTACCTCTTCAAGTGACAGCCCGGTTACTTTGGCCACGAATTGTGGGTCTGTTCCTTCTTTCAGGAGGTTCAGGGCAGTGTCAGCTTTGCCTTTGGCTTCCCCCCGAGCTTCCCCACGGGCTTCCAATTGTTCCGCAATGGTCATAAAGGTGTCTCCTATGGGTTTGGGTAGCCGGTGGCTTTCTTCGACTAGACGGTCAATGTCGATGACGTTGCCGGTTCTGGTTACATAGTGTAGCAAGGTCCTGATGAAATCCAACTGCTGGTGGTTCTGGTTGCCCAGTGTTGCGCAGTCAAGTAGCCATTCCAGCAAGTAAGGGTCGATGTGGGGTTCGCGTATGTGCTTGAGTACCCTGGCGACAATACCGATCCACCGTTGCTGTTTCAGTTCTTTGTCGCTGAGCTGGTTGATGTCGACCAGCGGTATGGGTTCCTGGAACAGGGTTTTCATCAGGCCGAGTGGGTCTTTAAAGCAATCGGCCAAGCTCATGGAATATGGGTAAGGTGTTTGACTTCCGTGGTAAAACACCAGGGCGTGAACCGGTGCCAGTGGTTCAGTGGGTGTCTGTTTTAGCTGTTTCGTCAGCAGACTGAACAGGTAATGACCAATGCGCACCGGCATGTACGGGTCCGGTGTTGACTGGTGCTCCACCAGTAAGGCCAAAAAGGCGGGTTCGCCCGCCAATTTGCACCGATACACCAGGTCGGAGACGGTTTCACGCAATGCCGCATCAAGGTAGCTGTCGTGTTCGAGCGAGAGGCTTTCCAGGTCCAAGGCATCGCGGATGTGGCTTGGCAGGTAGTACTGCATAAAACCCTGGGCGACGGCACTGTTTTCCATGGCGTTGCGAAAAAAGCGGTCGTGCGGGTTATGTGGAGGTCTGGTCGTTTTGGCCATGGGTATCGCTAATACTGGGCATGTATACAGTATATTGAGCCATGCTTAGCTCTGCGAGTGAACGTTGGAGTTTTAAATAGATTTTGTGATCAAGTTGGGTTTTCTAAGAGACTAATAAATTTAGCCAAGTGCCAAATGGCATCCATACAGCCGCAGGAGCATTCCAGCCTCAAAATTAAGTTTTGGCTCAATTCTAATCCTTCGTAGGAAGCCAGTCCTCTGGGTGACAGGGAGGATAATTAACCGGTGATGCGGGCCTTTTGGCAGTAGTTATATTCACCGGCCCGGGTGCTTCCAGTCGCCCAGGGCGCTGGCCTCCCACGGATGTGGTTGTTTTGTCTTTTGAGGGTTGTATCGCTTTGGTGTTCTGGTGTCATTAACCAGTAAGGGTTGTGGCAGATACTGGTGGCCTGTATTTAATTGGGGTTGCTTGCCATGCTGTCTGCCGCTACCGGAACGCCTCGTTACAAGCCATTTAAACCCTTTACCCAGTTTGTTCGGCTGGGGTACCGGTTAACGCACCCGCCCAGCATGCATCACGTGGCCCGTACTTTGCCGTATTTGAACCTGTCGCCGCGTGGCGATGTGTGGCGGTTGCATTGGCAGGGGCGCTTCGTTACCGAAACGCATTCCTGGGCGGCTTTACGCCAAAACGCACCTGAACAGCTGTTTGTGGTGGGCAGCGGGCCTTCGGTTCGTGAGCAGAATCTGGCGCCGCTGGCGCGCACTGCCTGTGTGTTGGTGAACGGTGCGGTGGCGTTGTGCCGGGAAGGGGTGGTTAAGCAGCCCTACGCCGTCGTTATTGAAGACGCCCGCTTTATTCAGGAGAAAGGCGATATGCTGCGGTGCCTGCCCAAAGGCACCCGTTTGTGCCTGGTGGGCAGTGCGGTGCAGGCACTGGGCGCGCTGGACCCGGCCTTGTTCGAACACTTTCGGTTGTATTACCTCGATGGTTTTGAAACCCCTTACGGCAAACCCCGGCGTTCTCTGGAAGACGTACCCCCACAGCATTACCGCCGCAAAGGTGAGGCAAAGCTCAGCCTGAACCTGCAGCAGGGCCATTTTGGGTGCGGCACGGTGATGTATGCAGGGGTGCAGCTTGGCTTTCATCTGCGTGTGCGGCAGCTGTTGCTGGTGGGGTTCGATATGACGAATTTTAACCAGCCCCGTTTCTATGAAACGCCGGAGAACGCCGCCTGGTGCGGGCTTGAGAAGGCTTTTCACTCGCGCGTTTTACCGGCGTTTGAGCTGGCGGCAGAAACCGCCCGCGAATTGGGCATTACCTTGCAGAACTGCTCTCACACCTCGGCCGTGCCCCGGTCTATTTTGCCGTTTAGCCCGGTGCTGATGCCTACCTCGGGCAACTAGTAGCCCCTAAGGTGCCTGGGAGAAGCGTTGCTCAGGCCAGACCGGCGGATTGCAGAATGCCCCGGTCGACCAGGCCCTGTGCGAAACACTGGTTAATAGCCCTGAATTCGTCTCTTGTTTCACTTGGGCTGGCCAGGCGGGCGCCGTTTTCAAACGGCGGGTTTTCCAAATGGTGTTGCAAGCTGGCGGGGTCGCCCCGCTGTATGGGCGTTATGGCGGCGGGGTCGAGCCCCAGGCTGCGGTACAGGCTGATGAATTTTGACGAGTAGCCGAGCAAGATAACCTCGTGCCCGGTAAGCAGGGCCCAGTAGGCCCCGTGGTAGGAGTTGGTGATGACCCGCTGGCACTGGGCCAGGGCGCTGGCTGTTTCTGCGGCGCTGGCGTTGTTGTAACGCAAGTGCCAGCCCCGGGCGTTTGCCAGGGCCAGGTGGTGTTCGGCTGCCTTGCGATGGGTGACGTTCGGGTCGGCATTCAGGAATAGCAAGGTGCCGGTGCGGGCGGCTGGTGTGTTGAGCATGGGGTGCAGGCAGGATACACAGGGCAGAAAATGCGCGTCGGTTACTCGGTCTTTGTCTCTCAGGCCCCAGGCCAGAAAGGGCAGCCGGGTAACGGTTGAACCGGTTGCCTTACTGCGGGATTCGCCAACGCCCCACAGTACGGTATTGCCAGGTTTGTAGCCGTAGTGTCGAATGTATTTCACGCCATACCGCCCATAAGCGCCACCGCCCATGATCACCAGGCCGGGCCGGGCGGGCGTTAGGTTGAAATAATGCCGGGGTGAGCATAGGTCGTCGCCTACGTTGTAGAGCCTGGGTTGGTGGTGCACGAACGTAAGGCCGTTCTCAGTCGGCCAGGCTGGGTGTGCAGGCGCGGGTCTTCGGTTAAACCAGGTAATGGGCAATGACATGGAAGGCGGGGTGATCAGTGAGTGGTTGGTACATTAACAGGGAAATGTTGCAGTTTGGTGAAGGGAAAGGGTGAAAGGCGCAGGACATTCACGGACGCGAAACAACAAGAGACGCGACACATAGACTGACTTTTTGGAGGGTTGGGCGTCTTTTCGCGTTTTTCGTTCCCTTTTGGGTTGCGTCAGTCGGTGTTCTTCGCTCCTTCCTGTATTGCGTCAGTTAGTGTTCCGCGTTGTTCAATGTCTCTCAGGTTTTCTTTTTCTACCGATCTGCTATGCTTTTGCGTAGGTACAATGTTATTACAAGGAAAGGTGAGTGCACTTTGAATGGGATGATCAAAAAAGCCAGATGAATGCTCGTAAACACGGTGTATCTTTTGAATTGGCCAAAGAGGTGTTTGCAGACCCTCTTCATGTCGCGCGGTTAGATCACCGTTACAGTTATTTTGAAGAGCGTTGGATTACCTTGGGCAGTACAAAAAACAGGCAAATCTTGGTTGTCGCTAATGTTTTCTTCACAGATGAAGGTGAAGAGGTTGTTCGCATCATCAGTGCAAGAGAGGCGAATCGCAGTGAGAGGGCATTCTATGAGAACACTTGAGCAAAGGGCAGCGTTGGACGATTTTGAGCTGGAGGCCGATTACGATTTCTCGAGCGGCGTTCGGGGTCGTTTTTATTCCGCTAAAAAAGTATCCACCACTATCCGCCTGGATAACGATGTCGTGTTGCTATTGAAGAAACAAGCTGCAGAAAAACACATTGGTTACCAGACCCTGATTAACACCATACTCCGCGATTATTCCATGCACTCTGTGCACGGTTCAGAGCGGGAGAAAACGTAAGTCATTAAGATACGTAGAACATTAAAAAACGCGAAACATGAAGAGACGCAATACAATGATCGAGGTGGAACAGGAACTGACGTTTTGATGGGGTGAGCATTTTAACCCAGGCGTTGCCATTAGTAGGAAACCAGCTCTCTGGGTGGCGGGGAGGATAATTAACCGGTGGAATTGGCCTTTTGGGCTGTGGGTTTATTCACCGGCCTAGATGCTCCCTGTCGCCCAGGGGACTGGCCTCCCACGGGTGTAGTTGTTTTGTCTTTAGTAGGAAGCCAGTCCTCTGGGTGACGGGGAGGATAATTAACCGGTGAAATTGGCCTTTTGGGCCGTGTTATTCAACCCAACCTCGGTACACATAAACCGGGTTACCATTCAGGTCTATTTTGTCGCCAGGTTTAACCGCCAGGGGGTTGCCGGTTAGGTCGGTCACCCGCGTTATGTCAGCGCCCAGTGTTACCTGGCTGCCGCTCAGGGAATACACCAGGCTCACCCGGTCGAAATGCCACCAGATCGTGCCGTGTTTTTCTTCTCGCCCGCGAAACGTCTCATTCGCCATGGTTTGGTGAAAATGCACCAGCGCAGGCCAGCCCGGGCGTTCACGCCAGCCGTTCAGGTCGTCTATCAGCCCGAAGCCGGGGTGGGAGAGGCGCCACCACCAAATGCGCTCGGTGGTGCCCGAACACAGGGCAATGAGTGCATAGCGAATCATGTAGGCCGCGCTTTCCTGCTCGCTCACGTGCAACGGGCTCTCGGGTTTGCCCAGGGGCCGGTAGGCACCGGCCAGGGGCGAGTAGTCGCCGGTGTTGTGCAGCGGCCAGTTCACTTCGGTTATGTAGAAACCGGCTTTGCCGTAGGTGTCGGCCAGTGCTTTGGCGTACAGGCATTTCTCTAGGGTGGAAAAGCCGCTCTGGGCGTTTTCCGGCGCGCCGCGGCGGTCTACGTAGAGGTGGTTCGAAAGCGCATCGACGGGTTCACCCGCCGCATCCAGTAACGGCGGGTAGTATTGGAATTCAAAGTCGTTCACCGCCGGGCCCAGAAAGGTGAGGTGCGGGTAGCGGGCTTTGAGCTCGCTCACCCCCTGCCAAATGCGCGACATCTCTTCCAGGTTCCAGAACCCCCATTTCACCCGGTTGACGGCATGGCCAATTTCAACGCAGTGCAGGTAGGGCTGGGTGGCGGTGACGGTGTCGTGAACAAAGGCTTGCCAGCGCGCCGGTTCAATCACCGCCAGGCGGGATTGCACCAGCCCAAGGGAGACCTCGTGGCCGGCATCGGCCAGTTGTTTCACGGCTTCAATGCAGCGCTGCAAGTGCGCTTCGCCCAGGTGAAAATACACCCGCAGGAATACTGGCAGACCGGGGGTTGCGCCTAGCTGGCTGAGTTGTTGCGGCCAGTGGTCGTCTACATCGAGGCAAACGCCCAGCCTGGTAGCCATGGGTACCGGCCGGGTAAAGGCGGCCGCTTTCAGCTGTTTGTAGTGGCGGCGTATGGCCGGCGCGCGGCGCAGGTTGGCCGAAAGCGTGGGCCAGAGGTCTCGTTTTGTGCGCCAGCGGGCCCGGTCTTTCCCCTTAAGCATTACCGAGGGCTGTGCCGATTTTGAATCCCACAGCCACACATCCCGCTCGCTGGGCTGACCGGTCGATACCGTTTTGTTGGCGGGTTGTGCGGCAGGGGCAAGCCATTGTTTAAGCGTGCGTATGGGGTGGCGCCATTTTCGTGACCGCTGGTGCAGCAGGAAACGCGCCCGGTACCGGTCGGCCCACTTTTGGAACTCTGGTGGAATGGGGCCGTCGTTCCAGTAAATGTGCCGGAAAATCTGCAGAAAATGAGACGGGATTTTCATGCGTTCCATGTCTTCGGCCCGCTCTCGCAGGCTGGGGTCGGCTTTCAACCGGCCGCGGTTCAGGTCGATAAACGCCGGTTGCGACCACTCGGCCGGCCCGGTGCGCTGCATCAGGATGTTTTGCGGGCCCAGGTCGCCGTGAATAAACCCACTGTCGTGCATGGTTCGAATGGCGTTGGCGCTGAACCGTAGCAGTTTAATAAAGTCTTCTGCGTAGGGGCGTTCGCGCAGCAGGTAGGTCATCTCGGAGTAAAGATCGGTCGAATCGGCGATGTACCGGGTAATCAGGTAACTCTCGATCAGCCGGTCGCCTTCCCAGCGCTCCATATAGCCTATGGGCTCTGCTACCGCTGCACCCTGCGCATACAGGTGCTTGCTGAAGGCATGGGCCCGCGCGGCTTTGCTGCCACGCTTGCGGTACAGCTTGGCGCGCAGTGCATCGGGCTGTTTAAAGGCTTTGATGCACACCGCTTCTGCGCTGGGGTTTAGCGGGTCATCGAGCCGGTAAACGCGGTTGCGCTGGCGGTACAGTAAGTCGGCCTCCTGGCTTTGCAGCCGGGTGTTCAAACCTGCCAGCCAGTGTTGCACGGTATCGGTCGCGTAACGTTGCTCAACTTCACCTTCGTAACCCGGCAAGTTGAGTGTGGTAAGCGGCGTGTAGGCTGGTGGTTGTGTCATGCGGTCAGGGGCTGGCAGCGTGTTAAAGGCGGCCGCGAAGCATACCCGAGAAGGGCGTTTCAGGCAAAAATCAACGGTAGGAAAGCCGGGCGGGTTTGAGTACCATACGCCCGTTTGAATTTATCGGGTTACCCACCTTTTCATGCCAGCTACCAAAACAGGCAAAACCTCTTTGATGTCACGCTGGCGAGCCGTCTGGCCGGGGCAGATGCACCGGCCCCTGGCGCGTATGGCGGCCTGGGCCGATTTACTGGTGGTAGACTTGGGGCTGCTGCGCATGCCGGTGAACCGGCCTTTTCAGGTGGCACCGGGGGTGTGGCGCTCGAATCAGCCAACGCCCTGGCGCTTGAGGGCGCTGGCACGCCGTGGTTTCGGCACGGTGATCAATCTGCGGGGCGAAGGCCACAGTGGTGGCTTTCATCTGGAGCAATACCACGCCGCGCAGTTGGGGTTGCACCTGCACAGCATGAAACTCAGTTCACGGCGCCCGCCAACCCTGGAACACCTGGAAGCCCTGCTGAACCTGTTCGAAACGGCTCCCAAACCGATGCTGTTTCATTGCAAGTCGGGCGCAGACCGCGCTGGTCTGGTGGCCGCTTTGTATCTTATTTACCTCGGCAGGCCGGCGGCTGAAGCGAAAGCGCAGTTGTCTTTGCGCTTTTTGCATATTAAAAGTGCCTCGACCGGGATGATGGATTTTTTCATCGAGTCCTACGAGAAGGCTAACCTGGCTACCGGCATCTCATTCGAAGATTGGATGCGCACCGGGTACGATCGAACCGAGATGATCCGGCAGTTTAAAGCCCGGCCTGGCAGCAACTGGCTGGTCGACCGATTGTTACGTCGCGAATAAGCTTACAGGAACCCGATGTATGAAATGGCTATTACGCAACTGGGAAGAACAACTGGTGGCCGGGCTCGACCGCCTGCTGGGCTTCCCGCGTGAGCGCAAGCGGTTTTTGAAAGCCCATGGTTACCCGTTGAACCTAAAAAACCCGACGTCGTTCAACGAAAAAATCTGCTGGAAAAAAATATACGATCGTAACCCGCTGCTGCCGGTTATTGCCGATAAATACCGGATGCGCGATTACGTAAAAGAGGTGTTGGGTACCGAAGCCGCCGAGCGTATTTTAATTCCCTTGCTGGCGGTGGCTAGCCGCCCTGAAGATCTGGATTTCGACGCGCTGCCCAATCAATTTGTGGTTAAGTCTAACCATGGGTCGGGTAATAACCTCATTGTGAAAGACAAGTCGTCATTCGATGTGGCGGCTTTCAACAAGCAGGCAAACGCCTGGTTGCGTGAGCCGTATGGCATTCGAAATCACGAGTGGGCATACACCCATGTAGCGCGCAAAATAATGGTCGAGCAACTGTTGCTGGATGCATCGGGTGGCATTCCCGCCGACTACAAGTTCTGCATGGTTCACGGCCAGTGCGAATTTATTAAGCTCGATAACGACCGCTTTAACGACTTCACCTCAACTTTATACGATTCCCGCTGGAATAAACTGGATGTTCGCTGGCGCAGGCCCCAGGCAGCCTACACAGAGCCGCCGAAACATCTGAAAGAGATGTTGGCGGTAGCAGAAAAACTGTCAGAAGCGCTCGATTTTATAAGGGTGGATTTTTATGTGCTGGGCGACCGGTTCTACGTCGGAGAACTGACGAACTACCCGGTGAGAGGTCGCGGCAAATTCACACCCACCCAGTTTGATATTGATTTGGGCAGAAAGTGGCACCTGGGCAAGCAACAGGGTGTTCACGATGGCCGCTAGTAACGGGCCTGAAATAGACGCCGTTGTCACCTGGGTGAACGGGGAAGACCCGGCTCATCGTGCCAAGCTGAATGCCTACCTCGAATCTATTGGGCATCGGCCAAAGGTGGCCGATGCCCGGCGGTATCAGGAAACGGGGGAGTTTGCTTACTGCATTGCCTCGCTGTTGAAGTTTGCTCCCTGGCTACGAAAAATACACATCGTTGCTGACGCTCAGGAACCGGCGTTTATGGCGGCCATACGTCAGTCGCCCTGGCGCGACAAAGTCGTGATCGTCGATCATGCCACCTTGTTTGCCGGGCATGAACACTGCCTGCCAACCTTCAATATTCGGTCTATTAAATCTATGTTCTGGAATATTCCAGACCTGGCCGAACACTTTGTATTCCTGAATGACGATTTTATGCTGATGCGGCCCGTTCAACCCGGCCACTGGTTTAACCAAGGCAGGGTGGTATTGTCTGGCCGGTGGCAACCGCAACGGCCGGGGCTCGTTTTGCGGCAGGTGTTCGGCAGCGGCCGTGGGGCAGATGAGCGGCCGGGCAACCACCAGGCACAGGCTTACTCGGCCTGGTTGGCGGGTTACCGGTTTCGCTATTTGAAGGTGCCGCACAAGCCACACCCCTTGTTGAAGTCGGTGTTGGCTTCGTATATGGCAGCTCATCCAGCGAAGCTGGCGCGCAATATCAGCTTTCGGTTGCGCAATGGCTCGCAGTTTCTGGCCGACTCGCTGGTGAATCATCTGGCCATGAAGCAGGGTAAGGCCGAGGTTAATAACCAGGTTGCGACCCTGCGGTTCAAACCGGCCGACTATCGCCAGCCTCGGCTGAACGACCTATTGAAACGCATCGAGACCGACCCGACCATTCTGTATGCGTGTTTCCAGAGCCTGGAGAGTATGGACGATTCAACCCGACACACCTTCTTTAGCTGGCTCGACCAGTACATCGGCCACCCAGAGGCGCTGTTTGCCAGTGGCGAAGTTGGTGAACCATTGTGATTCTTGATCCCGTTACGCTTACAAGCCAAACGCCGTTGCTGAACAGCAAGACCCGCTGGGTCTATGAGCACCCGGATTCCAGAGACGTTCTGATTAAAGTGCACATGAGCCGATTGGGCCAGAAGCCCGCGCAGGGGCTCAAAGGTTGGTTTGCGCGGCAGGAAGACCATTTCATGTACACCACCGGCATGCTGCGGGAGCTGAAGCAGTTTGTTGAATCCCGCTATCGGGACTACGGTGACATTGTGCACCACATTGCTCCGGTTTACGGCGTTGTCGATACGGATTTGGGCCTCGGTTTGCTGGTCGCTGCCGCTCGCGATGCCGAAGGCAACCTCGCGCCTACCGTACGCAAACTGATGCAGCACCGTGCCATGACGCCCCCCCGGCAACATAAACTGGAGCAGGTGCTGCAGGCCATCGAGAAGACCGATCTGGTAATTGGTGACTTGAACGCGGAGAACATTGTTCTGCAGGGGGCCGGTGGAGAAGACGAACGTTTTGTCATTATCGACGGGCTGGGCGAGCGGACCTGGATCCCCACGCAAAGCCTGGTGAAAGCCGTGGGCAGGCGCAGAAAGCAGGCGTTTGTGGCTAAAATGCGACGCCGTTTGGCAGGCTTGGCGCATGGCTGACTCGTACTTCGACCGTAAGCTGAAGAGTATGCGCCGCTACGTGGCGGCCCATTTCGACCGGCCGGGCGCACGGGCCATTGCCTGGTTCGATGCCATGGTGATCGACCACGGCATGCTGCGGCCACTGTGGAACCGCCCGAAACCCTTCACGGCGAATGCCTGGCGGGGCAATCAGCCCAGCGCAGGCCAGGTGCACCGCATGGCCCGGGAAGGCATGCGCACCATCGTGAGTTTGCGTGGGTTAGGGAACATAGGTGCTTCGCTGTTTGAAGTTGAAGCGGCCGAGCAGGCGGGCGTTAACCTGATTTCATTTCGCATGTCATCGCGCGGGGCGCCCAAGCCAGAGCGTGTGAACGAGCTGATTGAGCTGATGCTCAGCGTTGAAACACCGGTGTTGTTTCACTGTAAATCCGGTGCGGATCGCTCGGGGTTTGCCGCCGGGGTGTATTTGCTGGCGACCGGGCAGGGCACGGTAGACGATGCCAAGGCGCAGCTTTCCTGGCGGTATTTGCATTTTAAAGGCGCAAAAACCGGGCTGCTGCATGAGTTTTTTTGCGAGTTCGAACGGTACACTGCCACCACTGCCATTGAGTTCAGGCAATGGGTGACCGATGTGTACGACCCGCAGCAATTAGAGCGTAATTTCAAACCCGGCGGCTTTGCCAGTTGGGTTGTCGACAAGGTGTTAAGGCGTGAATGAGTTCGATTTGGAAAACCACCAGAATACCCCCCGCCGGGAGCTGATCAGACGGCTTTGGCATGGTTACTTGCGTAGCCATCTCGGCGTGTTACTGGTGGCGGCTGTGCTGGTGGTGATCGAGGGCAGTGCCCTGGGCCTGCTCAGTTATCTGGTGCAGCCGATGTTCGACCAGGTGTTCGTGCAAGGCAATGCCGACCAGGTGGTGTGGATCGCCCTGGCGATTTTTATCGTGTTCACGGCGCGCGCACTGGGTGGTTTTGGCCAGCGGGTTATAACCGTTACCGTGGGCTTGCGAGTGGTAACCGGCCTGCAAAAAGACATGCTTAGCCACCTGGTTCGGCTCGATTCGGGGTTCTTCGGCACCCATTCGCCCGGTGCGCTGATTGAACGGGTTCGTGGCGATACCCAGGCGCTAAAAAGCTTTGCCAGCACAGCGCTGATCAACCTCGGGCGGGATTCCATTTCGCTGATTGCCCTGTTAACCGTCGCCATGCTGGTCGACTGGCGCTGGACGTTGTTTGCCCTCTTTGGCCTGCCGTTGCTGTCGTTTCCCATTGCCTTGTTGCGCCGGCTTATTCTGAAGACTACGCGCAGTTCGCGTGAAGTGTCGTCGTTGCTGTCTATGCGTCTCGACGAAATTTTTCACGGCATTAACGCCATTAAACAGAACAACCTGGAAGCGCACGAAGACGGCCGTTTCCAGAAGGAAACCGAGCGGTTTTTCAAATACCAGCGACGCTCTGAAATCGGCAAGGCGGCGATGCCGGCGATGATTGATCTGGTCGCTGGTTTTGGCTTTGTGGCGGTTGTGATTTATGGCGGGCATCAGATCATCGAGGGTGAAAAAACCATTGGTGAATTCATGAGTTTTTTCACCGCCATGGCGCTGATTTTTGACCCGCTGCGCCGGCTGAGCAACATCAGCGGTGCCTTCCAGGCGGCCAGTGCCAGCCTGGAGCGTATTTACAGCGTTCTGGATTTGAAAGCGAACATCGTTACACCACCGAACCCGGTGCCGGTGCCTGCGAATGTAGGCGAGCTGGACATCGTGATGGATCACCTCAACTTTGGCTATGCCGATAAATCGGTGTTGCACGATCTGAGCTTAATCGCCCCGGCCGGGAAAATGACGGCCCTGGTGGGTGCCTCGGGCGCGGGTAAAACCACGCTGTTCAACTTGTTAACCCGGCTGGTGGATCCGCAATCGGGCACTATTCGGCTGGGCGATGTGCCGATTAACCAGTTGGATCTGATTGAACTGCGGCAGTTGTTCGCCGTGGTCAGTCAGGATTCAGCATTGTTCGATGAAAGCATCAAGCAGAACATTCTGCTGGGTAAACTCGATGCCGATATGGCCAGCGTCGACAAGGCCGCCAAAGAGGCGCTGGTGGATGAGTACACCCGCCAGCTGGAAGCCGGGCTGGATACACTGGCTGGGCCGCGCGGTACGAACCTTTCGGGCGGTCAGCGCCAGCGCGTGGCCATTGCCCGGGCGCTGCTGCGCGATGCGCCAATTCTGCTGCTCGACGAAGCCACCTCAGCGCTCGATACCCGCACCGAAAAACTCATTCAGGAAACCCTCGAAGACCTTGCCAAGCGCAAAACCACCCTGGTGATCGCGCACCGGTTAAGCACGGTGATGAATGCCGATTTGATTCACGTGCTGGAAGAAGGGCGGGTGATTGAGAGTGGTACGCATGATGAGTTGCTGGCCAAACGTGGGGCGTATTTTAATTTGCATTCTACGTTTGAGGCGTGATCTTTCGTAGGAAGCCAGTCCTCTGGGTGACGGGGAGAATAACCAACCGGTGACGTTGGCCTTTTAGGAAGTGGTTCTAATCACCGCTCAGGATGCTACCAGTCGCCCAGGGGACTGGCCTCCCACTGGTGGGATGGTTGTTTCATCTTTTGTGGGAAGCCAGTCCTCTGGGTGAAGGGGAGAGTAACCAACCGGTGACGTTGGCCTTTTAGGAAGTGGTTCTAATCACCGCTCAGGATGCTACCAGTCGCCCAGGGGACTGGCCTCCCACTGGTGGGATGGTTGTTTCATCTTTTGTGGGAAGCCAGTCCTCTGGGTGAAGGGGAGAATAACCAACCGGTGACGTTGGCCTTTTAGGAAGTGGTTCTAATCACCGCTCAGGATGCGACCAGTCGCCCAGGGGACTGGCCTCCCACTGGTGGGATGGTTGTTTCATCTTTTGTGGGAAGCCAGTCCTCTGGGTGACGGGGAGAATAACCAACCGGTGACGTTGGCCTTTTGGGCAGTGGTTCTATTCACCGCTCAGGATGCGACCAGTCGCCCAGGGGACTGGCCTCCCACTGGTAGGATGGTTGTTTCATCTTTTGTGGGAAGCCAGTCCTCTGGGTGACGGGGAGAATAACCAACCGGTGACGTTGGCCTTTTGGGCGGTGGTTCTATTCACCGCCCAGGATGCTACCAGTCGCCCAGGGGACTGGCCTCCCACTGGTAGGATGGTTGTTTCATCTTTTGTGGGAAGCCAGTCCTCTGGGTGACGGGGAGAATAACCAACCGGTGACGTTGGCCTTTTGGGCAGTGGTTCTAATCACCGCTCAGGATGCGACCAGTCGCCCAGGGGACTGGCCTCCCACTGGTAGGATGGTTGTTTCATCTTTTGTGGGAAGCCAGTCCTCTGGGTGACGGGGAGCATAACCAACCGGTGGCGTTGGCCTTTTGGGCGGTGGTTCTATTCACCGCCCAGGATGCTACCAGTCGCCCAGGGGACTGGCCTCCCACTGGTAGGATGGTTGTTTCATCTTTTGTGGGAAGCCAGTCCTCTGGGTGACAGGGAGCATAACCAACCGGTGACGTTGGCCTTTTGGGCGGTGGTTCTATTCACCGCTCAGGATGCGACCAGTCGCCCAGGGGACTGGCCTCCCACGGATGTGGCATGGTCAACATGGTGCCTACAACCTTGCTTTAACCAACCACACCGTCACCCCCAAAAATAGCAACGATGGCGCCAGTGCAGCCAGCACCGGGGTCAGCCCCATCACCATCAACAAACTGCCGCTTGTATCCGTCACCAACTGAACCGCAATGGCCAGCGCCACGCCCTTGAAGGCAGCATCGCCCAGCGTTTTCTGCCTGAAACTGCCAAAAGAAAACACCAGCGCCAGAAACAACATGGCAATGTACTGCACCGGAAACCAGAGCCGGCTCCAGAAAGAGAGCTCCAGGCGGGGGTCGGGCAGGGCTTGTTCGAGTGAAAAGCGCACCTGAACCCACAGCTGTTGCAGGGTCAGCTCGCGCTCGCGCTGGCTAAGAATGCTGAGCAGGTCGGCGTTGAAGTTGGCCGGCTGCCAGTTCAGCGTTTCGAAGTTACTGTGCTGCACCGAGTCGTCAAAAAACGCTACCTGCTTAACATCGTTCAGCTTCCACCCCTGGTCGATGGGGCTGGCGGTGGGAGCGTAGGTGACCATCGCCAGGTTATTGCGGTCGTCCATTTCGAATATGGTGAGGCCGGTGATGTCGCGGTCGGGCGAGACCAGATCGACGTTGATGACCCATTGATTGTCGCGGTACCACTGGCCACTCAGGGTTGGCAGGCTGCGGTCGAGTTTCATGGCCCGGGTCACTTCGGCTTGCAAGCGCAATTGCGGCGCAGCCCATTCGCCGATGAAGTAAACAATGGGCAGCAGCATCAGCCCGGGCAGAATCAGCCGCACCACCAGGCCATAGGCACTGCGCGAGGCCAGCTGAATAACCACCAGTTCGCTGTTTTTGGCCATGCCGGCCACCGAGAGCAGGGTGCCGAGCAACACCATGGGGCCAATGAACTGGTAGACCTCGAGCGGCAGGCTGTAAAGCCGGTACAGGAAGGCATCGAAAGGGGTGTACGTCTCGCTGCCGCGCCGGCTGATTTCATCGGCCACACCCATCACCAGCAAGAGCCCGCCAATGGCCAGTACCACTATGGTGATAAACACGGCGGTACGCTTCAGAATGTAGCGGTTGAGTATCGACAAGCCCATCAGCCAGGCCTCCGTATCACTACAAGCCCCAGTGCCGCCAGCACAATCAGCAACCACCAGGGGCTGGCAATGAGCGGAAGCTGGCCCTTTTCAACGGCGGTTTGGAGGGTATCCAGGGAAAACGTAAATACGATGTACAAGATGATGCCAAACGCGATGGCCCCCACCTTGGCTTTGCGGGGTTTCACCCGGGTGAGGCTGACGGCCCACACAGCCAGTACCAGTATCATTCCGGCGGTTAGAGTGCGTTCTATCACTTCACTGCGGTTGGTCTGGCTGCCGGTTTGCCAAAGTACATCGGAGCCAATGGCTTCGCGCGGGCTGCTGCGCGAACCGGCTTCATCGGTAGGGATGTAAAGCGCGTAGCTCTGGTAGTTGATGCGTTCGGTCTCGTCCGGGTCGAGGCTGAAAACGGTTTGCCGGCCGGAAAACAGAGTTAAGTACTGGCGTTGGTCTTCCAGTTGAATGCGTGCCGAGGGCGCGGTGTTGACGGAGATGCGTTCACCATCAACCTGAGCCACAAAGAGGTTAAGCAGGGATTCCTGCGCCGGGTTGGAAGACCGGGCATACAAGGTGGCATCGCGCTGGTTCAGAGAGAAAAACTCACCGGGGGAAACAATGTCGGTCAGCGGGCGGTTCTGTTGGCTGAACAGGTAATCGGAAAGGCCCCGTTCGGCCATGGGCGTAACAAGGTGCGTAAAGGCCAGCATGATTACCATGGCCGGCAGGGCGGTGTAGGCCAGCACTTTGGTCAGTATGCCGGTATCGGAGACGCCAATGGCATGCAACACGGTGCGTTCGGAGTCTTCGCTAAGCCGGTTCAGGGTGGTCAGAGCGGCGAGAAAATACGCTGCTGGCAACAGTTCGGGCAGCAGGATGGGCAGTTGAAAGCCGATGATAGCGACAATCGCCCAGTCGGAATATTGGCCGGATACAACGCGGCCGAGCGTTTCACTCATTTCCCCGGCGATGAGCAACGCCATCAGAATGGCGGTGATCAGCGCGAAGGGCTTGATGATTTCTCGGCAGATATACCAGGTGAACAATGTTGAATCCGAATGTGACGAGCTGGCCCGCAGTATAGCGGGTTAGGGGGCGTCACCCAATATGCAACCCACCCAGAGGAGCGGTCTTTTGTGGGAAGCCAGTCCTCTGGGTGACGGGGAGAATAACTAACCGGTGACGTTGGCCTTTTGGGCAATGGCTCTATTCACCGGCGAGGATGCTTCCAGTCGCCCAGGGGACTGGCCTCCCACTGGCATGATGGTTGTTTCATCTTTTGTGGGAAGCCAGTCCTCTGGGTGAAGGGGAGAATAACCAACCGGTGACGTTGGCCTTTTGGGCAGTGGTTCTATTCACCGCTCAGGATGCGACCAGTCGCCCAGGGGGCTGGCCTCCCACTGGTAGAATGGTTGTTTCATCTTTTGTGGGAAGCCAGTCCTCTGGGTGAAGGGGAGAATAACCAACCGGTGACGTTGGCCTTTTGGGCAGTGGTTCTATTCACCGCTCAGGATGCGACCAGTCGCCCAGGGGACTGGCCTCCCACTGGTAGGATGGTTGTTTCATCTTTTGTGGGAAGCCAGTCCTCTGGGTGACGGGGAGAATAAGCAGCCGGTGATTTTAGCCTTTATAGGCAGTGGTTATATTCACCGGCGAGGATGCTTCCAATCGCCCGGGGGACTGGCCTCCCACGACTGATCCTTTATTCATCCTTCCTGGAACGAATCGTCGCCCAGGGGGCTGGCCTCCCACTGGTAGGATGGTTGTTTCATCTTTTGTGGGAAGCCAGTCCTCTGGGTGACGGGGAGAATAACCAACCGGTGACGTTGGCCTTTTGGGCAGTGGTTCTATTCACCGCCCAGGATGCTACCAGTCGCCCAGGGGGCTGGCCTCCCACTGGTAGGATGGTTGTTTCATCTTTTGTGGGAAGCCAGTCCTCTGGGTGACGGGGAGAATAACCAACCGGTGACGTTGGCCTTTTAGGCAGTGGTTCTAATCACCGCTCAGGATGCTACCAGTCGCCCAGGGGGCTGGCCTCCCACTGGTAGAATGGTTGTTTCATCTTTTGTGGGAAGCCAGTCCTCTGGGTGACGGGGAGAATAAGCAGCCGGTGATTTTAGCCTTTATAGGCAGTGGTTATATTCACCGGCGAGGATGCTTCCAATCGCCCGGGGGACTGGCCTCCCACGACTGATCCTTTATTCATCCTTCCTGGAACGAATCGCCATGCGGATCAGTGCGATGAACAGGGCGGCAAAACCAGCCAGTACCGTGGCGGCAATGGCGATCAGCGGCCGGTTCGGTTTTTCGGCATTGCTGGGGATGCGGGCAGCGGCGTCTTCATCGAGCAGGTTCACGTCGCTGAGGGCGAAGGTCTGGTTACTCAGGGCCCGAATCTCGCCCTGTAACTGGCTGGGCGTGGTGGTAATGACCATTTGGTTGCCGTTCAAGTCAAACACGGTTTCCTCGACGCCTTCGAGGAACAATTCGGCCGCGCCATCGGCCGAGAGGCTCTCCAACTGAGCAGTCAGAAAACGGCTGCCGTTGAGAAAGAGTTCATCGTTAGCCAGCTGGTTGATCATCTGCACCTGGCCATCGCCCAATACCAGGGCCTCCCAGCTGGTGGGTTCTTCCAGACCCAGGGAATTGGCGATGCTCAGCGCTTGCTGCACCCGTCGGCGTTCGCGCGCCAGGCTGGCTTCGGCCCCGGCTAGCAGCTGGTCGTATTGGGACTGGGCGCTTTCAATGCGAATCGCCTTGGTGGCGTTAATGTTACTAATGGCTTCGCGCAGTGTGCGTTCTTCGGCCAGAACCAGCAGCTGATCAATAAAGGCCTTGGCCCGGCGTGGCTCGCTGCTGAGCAAATTGACAGACAGGCTGTTCAGCGGGGTTTTCTCATCGGCTCCCAACTGGTAAAACTCGTAGCGCACCGGGCCGACGGAGAGAGCATCGGCAACGCTTTGAATCTGGGAAAAGGCTTCTTCTTCCGAGAGGGAATCGAGATCCTGATCACCGCCGAGGTCCGCTTGGCTGTAAGCCTGTTCAATGAGGCTGAGTGATCGAAGGTTGAGCAGAAAGCGTTCAGACAGCTCATCGAGCGTGAGCGGGGCAATCTGTTGCGCCAGCAAAGGTTGTACCGCACCGCGAGAGGGTTGGTTGATGATCGCCTCAACCCGGTATTGTTTTGGCAACAACAGCGCAACGGCGACGCCAATGACCGCACCGAGTACCGTAATGCCGACAATCAGTGGCCACTGGGCAATGAGCCCGCGCAGCAATTCACCCAGGTCGATGGTGTCGTCTTCGATATAGCGCGGTGCCGTGTGGTACGGGTCTGATGAACTCATGTATTCCCTCTGTACTGCGTGGTAATGGCGACCGGCCGGGTGTATGGCCGGCCGCCGTTCTAACTGTTGGCTGGCATCAGACGACGGGCGCGGTATTGCCACACAAATGCCGAGGGAGCCTCTGAACAATTCCCCCAGGGCTCTGCGCGAGCTAAAACGTTCTGCCACAAGGCGCACTTCGCAGCGCAATGGCCGTAGCCCTTGTCAAGAAGTGCAACGCCGGGGCAGGACGTTTTAGCCGCGCCCTCCGGGGCTTTCCGAGGAACGTTGCCACCGCGTTGGACTCATTTGAAAGGTCTAGACATTCCGGCATGAGTCCGCCTTGTGGCAACGTCCCTCGGATAAGCCAGAGCCCAGGGGGAGTTGTTCAGAGGCTCCCTAACCGGCGCAGTATACGGGACGCCAGTGGCCGAGCCAAGCGGGCGGGAGCAGGCTGCCGGAGTAGCGAGCCCGGGGCTGGCAAAAACCGATTTTAAAAAAGACTGCAAGGAGGGCCTTTTGCAACCTATAATCGGGGCACATCTAAAACGGAGCACCTCATGACTGAACTGACCTGTTTTGGCGCTTACGATATCCGCGGTGAGCTGGGTGTCGAGCTGAATACGGACATTGCCTACAGGATTGGACGGGCCTTTGCAGCCTACCTGAAACCCAAGACCGTGGTCGTCGGGGGCGATGTTCGCCAGACGTCTCCGGAGCTGAAGCAAGCTTTTGCCGACGGCGTGTTGGATTTCGGGGCCGATGTGATCGACATCGGGCTGTGCGGCACCGAAGAGGTGTACTTCGCCACCAAACACCTCAAGGCCGAGGGTGGGTGCATGGTCACAGCCAGCCACAACCCCATTAATTACAACGGCATGAAGATGGTGCGTGAGGAATCCAAACCGATTTCCCGCGACACCGGCCTCGACGACATTCGTAAAATGGCCGAAACCGGTGAGTATGGCGAAAAAGCCGCCAAACGCGGCACGCTTACTGAACACGACAACAGCCAGGCCTACACCGAGCATTTAATCGGTTACCTGGATCTGACCGACCTGCGCCCGACCAAACTGGTCACCAATGCCGGCAACGGCGCCGCAGGCCCCTCGCTCGACCGTCTTGAAGCCGCCCTGAAAGCCAGTGGCGCGCCGATTGAGCTGATTAAAATCAACAACGACCCCGATGGCACCTTCCCGAACGGCATTCCCAACCCCTTGTTGCACGAACAACAGCCGGTGACCAGTAAAGCGGTTAAAGAGCACGGCGCCGACATGGGCATCGCCTGGGATGGCGATTTCGACCGCTGTTTCCTGTGGGATAACGAAGGCCAGTTCATTGAAGGCTATTACATTGTGGGTTTGCTGGCAGAGGCGTTTCTGGTCAAGCAGCCGGGCTCCAAGGTGGTGTATGACCCGCGATTGACGTGGAACACCGTCGAAATCGTTGAAGCCAACGGTGGCGAGGCCATCATGTGCAAATCGGGCCATGCCTTCATTAAAGAGAAAATGCGCAAGGAAGATGCCGTCTACGGCGGCGAGATGAGCGCCCACCACTACTTCCGCGATTTCGCCTATGCCGACTCGGGCATGATTCCCTGGTTGCTGGTGGTCGATTTGCTGAGCAAGAAGAAGACCTCGCTCAAGGCGCTGGTCAGTGAGCGAATGGCGAAGTTCCCGTCACCGGGCGAGATCAACAGTAAAGTCGCCGATGCCGATGAAACCATGACCCGGGTCTACGACGCCTACAAGGCCAACGCCATCGCCGAAGACCACATCGACGGCCTGTCGCTGGAGTTTACCGACTGGCGCTTTAACCTGCGCAAATCGAACACCGAACCGGTCATTCGCCTGAACGTCGAAACCCGGGGCGACAAATCACTGATGGAAGAGAAGACTCAGGAACTGCTGGCGCTGATCAGGCAGTAGGGTGCCTGCCCGGAGAACCAGAGTACCTTGTCTGAAAACGTTTTCAGTGGTAGGTTTTCCGGGATTACTTCTTCTTGAAACCTTGCAATGGAGTTTGCTATGACTGTTTTGGTGACCGGCGGTGCCGGGTACATTGGCAGCCACACCTGCATAGAACTGATACAGGCCGGGCATACCGTGCTGGTGCTCGATAACCTGGTAAACAGCTCGCCTGAATCGCTGCGCCGGGTTGAGGCCATCGTGCAGCAACCGGTCGATTTCGTGGAAGGCGACATTCGCGATACTGCCTTGCTCGACCGGGTGTTCAGCGAACACGACATCGACGCCGTGGTGCATTTTGCCGGCCTGAAAGCGGTGGGCGAGAGCACCGAGAAGCCACTCGACTACTACGACAACAACGTTTACGGCACTCTGTGCCTGCTGCAGGTGATGAAACGCCACGGCTGCAAGAACCTGGTGTTCAGTTCATCGGCCACGGTCTATGGCGACCCGCATACGGTGCCCATTCAGGAACATTTTCCGCTCAGCGCGACCAACCCCTATGGCCGTTCCAAGCTGATGATCGAAGACATTCTGCGTGACCTCCATGCCTCTGATTCTGAATGGCAGGTGGCGCTGTTGCGTTATTTCAACCCGGTCGGGGCGCACGAAAGTGGCACCATCGGTGAAGACCCGAACGGCATTCCCAATAACCTGATGCCCTTTATTACCCAGGTGGCCATTGGCAAGCGCGAGGCGTTGTCTGTTTTCGGGAGCGATTACAACACGCCCGACGGCACCGGCGTGCGCGACTACATTCATGTGGTGGACCTGGCAAAAGGCCATGTCAAAGCCATCGAGAAGCTGAACAGCAACCCCGGCTGTGTTGCCTACAACCTGGGCACCGGTGTGGGCTACAGCGTGCTCGATATGGTGAAAGCACTGGAAAAAGCGTCGGGCTGCAAGGTGCCCTACAAGCTGGTCGACCGCCGCCCCGGCGATATCGCCTGCTGCTACGCCGACCCGGCCCATGCCGAACAGGAACTGGGCTGGCGCGCCGAGCGGGGCCTGGAAGACATGATGGCCGACTCCTGGCGCTGGCAAAGCCAGAACCCTGAGGGTTACCAGCGTAAGTGAAGGACTACGTAAATTTCGACCCGCTGGCGGAGCGGTTTTCAAAAAACATCTATGGCAGCCTGAAAGGCCGCATTCGACAGACACTGCTGGAAACGCTGTATCCGAAGTATGTGCCCGGGTTACAGCAACCGGGCCTGAGCGTGCTTGATGCCGGTGGTGGCCTCGGGCAAATGACGTTGTGGCTACTGGGCATGGGGCACCGGGTCGAGTATTTCGATGTAGCGGGTGATCTGGTGGCCCAGGTGCAGCAAGACGCGGCCCAATGGATTACCAGCAGCCAGTGCCAGGCAAGCCAGGCCTCGATATTTGATTTCGACACCGGCCCGAACCGGGATCTGGTGGTCGTGCACGCCGTGCTGGAATGGCTGGAGCAACCCCGGGCCGCACTGGACAGAGCCATGGGCTGGGTAGCGCCGGGCGGCGTGATCGGTGTCATGGTTTACAATCGTCACATGCTCGAACTGCGCAACCTGATGCGCGGCACGCTCGCTAAAGTCAAAACCGGCCAGCTGCAAGGCCTGGCCGGCGGACTGACGCCAATAACCCCCCTAAGCCCCGAACCCGTGCGCCAGCAATTGGTGGATAACGGCTTCGAGATTCTCACCCAGGCAGGTATTCGAACCTTTACCGATTTAACCGAACCGACGGTGCTGAGCTGGTATTCCGATGAAGACATCATCGAGATGGAGCAGCGCCTGTGTGAGCAGGCACCCTATCGGGACTTGGGGCGGTATGTGTTGTTGCTGGCGAGGAAGCCAAAGTAAGCTGAGTTCTAAGTTTCGTAGGAAGCCAGTTCCTGGGCGACAGGGAGTACCCGGGCCTGTGATGATAACGCTAGCCAACAAGGTGACCTCTCCGGTGGTTATTTCCGCAGGTCACCCAGGGGACAGGCTACTCACGGCATAAAAAGCCCGAGCCCTGGTCACAAAGTGGGAGGCCAGTCCTCTGGGCGACGGGGAGTACCCGAGCCAGAGGTAATAGCGCTAGCCAACAAGGTGACCTCTCCGGTGGTTATTTCTACAGTTCACCCAGGGGACTGGCTTCTCACGGCATAACAAGCCCGAGCCCTGGTCGCGAAGTGGGAGGCCAGTCCTCTGGGCGACGGGTAATAAAAGCAACCAGTGACTTCAACATCAACCTAACCTGCGGGCCAATCGCACAGGAGACAGCATGCTCAAGGAGAGCAGAGGTTACCAACAGCTCCGACGTAATCGTTTCTCATCACCGGGTAATTTTTACCACATAACCTGCGTAACCAATAACAGAAAGCCTTTATTTAACAACTTGTCGAGTGCCAGAACATTCATCCATATCCTGGCAGATGATCATAACCACGGCACTGTTGATATCCTCGCATTCTGTGTCATGCCCGACCACTTCCACTGGCTTTTTGAGCTAAAAAAGGGTGACCTTTCCCAGGTCGTAAAGCGCGTTAAATCGAAATTCTCTAAAACCTGTGACTACCCGGCCTGGCAAGATGGATTTCATGATCATTACCTGCGCTCTGATGAGGATCTGGTTAATGTTGCACGCTATATCGTGGCGAATCCGCTTCGGGCAAAGCTGGTGACAGATGTTGGTGACTATCCCCATTGGTTTGCGAAGTGGTTATGAGGCCCGGTTTTTAGTCTTTAGTAGGAAGCCAGTCCTCTGGGTGACGGGGAGAATAACGAACCGGTGACTTTGGTTTCTTAGGCAGTGGTTATATGCACCAGCCAGGATGCTTCCAGTCGCCCAGGGGACTGGCCTCCCACTGGTAGGATGGTTGTTTCATCTTTTGTAGGAAGCCAGTCCTCTGGGTGACGGGGAGAATAACGAACCGGTGACTTTGGCTTCTTGGGCAGTGGTTATATGCACCAGCCAGGATGCTTCCAGTCGCCCAGGGGACTGGCCTCCCACGGGTGTGGTAGTTTTGTCTTTAGTAGGAAGCCAGTCCTCTGGGTGACGGGGAGAATAACGAACCGGTGACTTTGGCTTCTTAGGCAGTGGTTATATGCACCAGCCAGGATGCTTCCAGTCGCCCAGGGGACTGGCCTCCCACAAGTGTGGTGGTTCTGGCTTTTGTAGGAAGCCAGTCCTCTGGGTGACGGGGAGAATAACGAACCGGTGACTTTGGCTTCTTAGGCAATGGTTATATGCACCAGCCAGGATGCTTCCAGTCGCCCAGGGGACTGGCCTCCCACGGGTGTGGTTGTGTTGTCTTTGTAGGAAGCCTGTGCCAGGAGTTTGGTGGTTTATATAAAATGGGGTCAGGCTATGTTAACCACTTTATGCGACTGCAGCGTCAGCCGCCACTCGGGGTGTGCCCTGCAGTAGGAGATAGCCGCCTGGGTGCTGGTTTCCCGCGCCGGGTGCAGGGTTTCGATGTCGAAGGGGTTTAGCGGGCTCAGGTAGCGAACCCCGGCTTCGATGTGCGCAAACCGTTCCGGCGGCGCTTCCGGCTGGGGGTAAACCAGCTTCAGTTCATCGCACCGTTCTATGATCACCTCACTGCGCCCTTTGGGGCTGATGCATACCCAATCGAGGTTAGCCGGCAGCGGGCGGGTGCCGTTCGATTCTACGGCACATTCGAAGCCGCGCTGGTGCAGGGCGTCGATCAGTGGTTCGGTCAGTTGCAGGGCCGGTTCGCCGCCGGTGAATACCACGTAGGGTTTTACCCGCTGGTCAGCAGAGGGTGTGGCGGTTGGCCAGAGCGCGGCTATGGCGTCGGCCAGGTCGGTTTCGGTGGCGAATTTGCCACCGCCTTCGCCATCGGTGCCAATGAAGTCGGTATCGCAGAAGGTGCAGATGCTGGTGGCGCGGTCTGATTCGCGGCCACTCCAGAGATTGCAGCCGGTAAAACGACAGAACACCGAGGCGCGGCCGGTGTGGGCGCCTTCGCCCTGCAAGGTGTAGAACATTTCTTTAACGGAGTAGGTCACGGGGTTTTGAATCTCGAAAATCGGGGTGAAAAAACGGCCTCGTCTGAGGCCGTGCTATCGGCAAATTAAGGCGCGGCTGCGGCTGCCTGGGTGTTGTTGTCTTGCAGCAGGCGCATGAAATCGTCGGTATTCAGCGGGGCGGAGAACAAATAGCCCTGGTAGCGCAGGCAACCGATCGACTCCAGAAACGTCAGTTGTTCTTCGGTTTCAACGCCTTCGGCAATGGTTTTGAGGTTCAGGTGCTGAGCCATGGCGAGAATGGTTTCGACAATGGCGGCGTCGTTGTTGTCGGTGGTGAGATCGCGCACGAACGACTGGTCGACTTTAAGCACATCGAGCGGCAGCCGCTTCAGGTAGCTCAGGCTCGAATAGCCGGTGCCGAAATCGTCGATCGAAAACGAGACGCCGTACTGGCGAATTTCGTTCATCCGGATGATGGTTTCTTCCACTTCGTTGATCACCATGCCTTCGGTGATTTCGAGGTCGATGCAGCGGGCCGGAATGTCGTATTGCTTAATGGCCTGTTTCACCTGGGCAAAAAACTCCAGCTGGGAAAACTGCTGTGGGCTGACGTTGATGCCCAGTACCTGGTCTTCGTGCCAGAGGCCGGCGTCCATCCAGCGGCGCACGGTGGCGCAGGCTTCATCGAGCGCCCATTCGCCGACCTTGACGATCAGCCCCATGTTTTCCAGCACCGGAATGAACTCAACGGGAGATACCGTTCCCCGGGTCGGGTGCTGCCAGCGCATCAGCGCTTCGGCGCCGAGGATGCTGTTGTCGCGCACATCGACCTGAGGCTGGAAGGTTAGGTAGAACTCGCGGCGTTCTACCGCCAGGCGCAGGTCTTTTTCCATGCTTAACCGGAAGGCGGTGGCTTCAGCCATGGCCTGTTCGAACTGGATGGCGTTGTCTTTGCCGTGGGCCTTGGCCTGGTACATGGCGGTGTCGGCATTGCGCAACAGATCGGAGGCGCTGGTGGAGCCCTCCGGATAGAGCGCGATGCCCAGGCTGGCGGTGACCGTCAGTTGCTGCCCGCCAATGAAGAACGGCTCGGCCAGGGCTTTGCGCAGACGTTCGGCGCGCTGGTAGGCCAGAATGCCGACTTCGCTTTTATCATTCCCGAGATCAGCCATGCAGATCACGAATTCATCGCCGCCGAGGCGCGATACAGTGTCTTCGCTGCGTACCGCATCCATTAACCGGGAGGCGGCTTCACGCAGCAGCGAATCGCCCGCACTGTGGCCCATTGAATCGTTGATGTTCTTGAAGTTATCGAGGTCGATAAACACCAGGGCGCCGAACTGGCCGGAACGCTCGGCACGACGCAGCGACTGGCCCAGACGGTCGAGGAAGAGGTGCCGGTTGGGCAGGTCGGTCAGCGGGTCGTGATAGGCCATGTGTTGCATGCGCGACTGGTTGCGCTTGCGCTCGGTAATGTCCACACCGACCGACAATACGGCGGGCTCGCCGCGAAATTCGATGGGTAGAATGCGCAGCTCCAGCGCAGTCAGGGTGCCGTTGCTGTTCATCCAGTCCAGTTCCGGGATGAACAGGCTGTTCTGGTCGGTCATCACCTGCTCGTCGGCTTCCACAATCAGTTGGCGCGACTTTTCATCGTATTCATTGAGAATGCGGCTCTGGTGCTGGCCGGTCAGTTCTTCGACCGAGGTCTGAAAGGCGCGGGCAAAGGCTTCGTTCACCAGCGCCAGCTCGCCCTGGCGGTTTTTAACGTAAATGAGGTGCGGCAGGTTATCGATCAGCCGTCGCATGTTGGTGTAAGACTCTTCAACTTCGTGCTTGGCCAGAGTCTTGTCGGTGATCAGCCGTTCTGCGTTGCTCAGGTAATGGTTAATGTGAGCGGTCAGTTGGCCGAGTTCGTCACGTTCATGGCCACGGGGTGGGGTTAACCGCTGGCCGTTGGGGTTTTCGGCATCGATGCTGTCGAGTGAACTGGACATCATGTTGATCGGTTTGGTGACCAGCCTGTAGAAGACGATAAGGAACAGCAGAATCAGGATGAAGTTTTTAACCACCCCGAGCAGAAAGGTCGAGATCGCCCGGTCGGCAAAGCTCTGGTAGGCCAGTACCGTATCGATCTCCATGCGTAGCAGGCCATAGACATCGCTGCCCAGGGCATTGGTTTCAAGCCGTGTTTCCAGGGTTTGCACGGGCCGGGTAACGAAGAGTTCGTACCAGTGTTGCTGACGCTGGTCTTGCTCGGCAGAGCGTTCGGCCAGCGGCGAGCCGAGTTCGTCGATAATCGCAACGTAGGTGACAAAGTCGTACACGAACATGCCGTTGGCCACTTCGCTGGCCAGGTTGTAGTCGAGCGTATGCACGGCGCGTGAGGCAGCAAAGCGGGAGGCGTCCATCACCCGTTCAATGGAAGCGTCGAGTGAGTTCTGTTCTACGCGAAAGTCGTTATAGACCTGATAACCCGAGCTAACCAGACTGACGAGCAGGGCCAAAATGACACCGCTGCGGGAAAGCCGAAACGACAGGCGATGTAAAAACTTGGGCTTGAAAACCTGTGAAGACATCCGCTGCACGCCACCATGGGGCCTGAGAAAGGGCCGCAAACATACTGAATGCTTACAGGTTAGTCAAAATCCCGCTGTGCCGCCATGCGTTTTAGGTGTTGCCAGCGGGATACACACCAAATTGCCAGAACCGGGTTACCCAGGGTTGGCAGGGTGATCAATAACAGCAGGCGCACCCAGGGGTTGGGTTCGAATAGCCAGGCGAGCGCCAGGGCAATGAAAAAACCGCTGTACAGGTCGAGCAGTGAAATTTGCCCCCAAACCTGGCTGGTCAGCCACTGGCCCTGTTCCGAGAACAGGGGCCAGGGGTTGTAAATCAGCATCCAGGTAATGAGGGTAAGCGAGAGGCCGGTGCCCAGAATCAGAAACACCAGTGCCAAACGGCTTTTTGCCCGGTTTGGTTTCATGGCTGGTTACCCTCCGGGTAGCTGTATTCGATGTTGGCGCTGTAGTTGCCACCGCCGGGCTTGGGCAGGTTGGTGAGCCCGGCGTAGCGCAGCAGTCGCTGGGTTTCTATATCGTAGGTCAGTTCAATGTCGCTGATCACCAGGCTGAGCAGGCGGTTGCGAACGTTGAGTTCGAGCAGCAACTGGCCATCGGCCTGCTCGATGGGGCGCAGGCGCAAGCCCAGCCAGCGGGTTCGGGTGGGGGCCAGAAACTGGAACTCGACACTGTCGCCATCGAGCAGGGTGTCGAAATGGTCGAGAATGAAGTAGTGAAAGCCTCCGTCAATGACGTAGTTTTCTTCGTCGGACCAGTCGAGAAAACCGGATTCGACAGACTCTACCGACACGCCATCGGTTTCGGGTTCAACGGTTTCGGTTCTTTCCGGGTCGATGACCGTCAACCGATAAGCCGGGCGAGCCGGTTCCCAGTAAGTCATGTCTTTTTGGGCGAGCTCATCGCCTTCGGGCGTTACATAACGAACGGTTTCCCGCTGGGGCACACCGTCGACTCGCTCCAGGCGGTGCTCTTCGGTATACAGCAGGTCGCCGCTGTCCGGATCGTAGGCCTTGCCGGTGAACTCTGTCGTGTCGGACGCTTCGGCCACACTGTTCAGTGCCAGCCCGGCCAGAAGCAGGCCCAATAGCAGGGCGGTGGTGGCTCTGGCCCGGTGGACTGGGGTGTTGCAAACTAACAGGGATGTCATGACGCCTCTATTTGAGTTGGATGCGTGTGATTCGGTCGATCAATCCACCAGTAGAACAGGGGCAGCCAGAGCCCCCAGGCCAGCGGCACGGCAATCAGGGCCCAGGGTTCCATAGTAGCAGCCCCGAACTGGGTGCCAGCGACGTAACTGCCACCACCGCCGACTACACCAAGTACGATCTGCAGGCTAAGACGGCCTTTCAGCCAGGCCAGTGAATGGTTCAGCGTCAGCGGAAACATCAGCCAGAGCCCGACCAGCCAGAGCGGTACCGGTTGCCCGGTACCCAGAAACTGAACGGCTGGGGTCAAATGCCAGATAAGATCCACCAGCAAACCCAGAATCATGATCGGGATCACCGCCTGCCATTCGCGCCGGTTGCCAAACAGGGCGGCGTGCATGGCCACAAAACCCAGCGCCCAGAAAATCGCCCAGGCCGACTGGGTGAGCACCAGCAGGAACCAGCCGATCTGGAAGCCCGCGTAGTTGAGTACCGCTTTGCCTGCGTTCAGTTTCATTGGGCCGGGTCTATCCAGGTCTGACGGTTTTTGTCTTTGGCAAACATCACCTGATGCGTGCCGATGGCGCGTTCGGTAAAGCCGCCTTCGCAGTAGGCAAAGTAATAGCGCCACAGGCGGTAGAAGGTGTCGTCGTAGCCTAGCTCCAGAATTTGATCACGCGCAGCCACAAAGCGGTGATGCCAGTCTTTGAGGGTGCGGGCGTAGTGATCGGTCATGTCTTCGAGGTGCACCAGTTGCAGGTCGGTGTGGCGCTTCATGTTGTCCATCAGAATCGACAGCGAGGGCAGGTGGCCGCCGGGGAAGATGTACTTGCGAATGAAGTCGACCGAGGAGCGATACTCCTGGTAACGCTGGTCGGGCATGGTGATGCACTGGATCAAGGCGGCACCGTCGTCGGTCAGGCGCTCCGACAGTACTTTGAAATAGCTTGGCAGGTAGTCGTGACCGACCGCTTCGATCATTTCGATAGACACCAGTTTGTTGTATTGCCCGGTGAGGTCGCGGTAATCCTGCTTGAGCAGGGTGATCTTGTCGGCCAGACCCAGTTCGTCGATGCGCTTGCGGGTGTAGTCGTGCTGCTCATCGGAAATGGTGGTGGTAGTCACCTTGCAGCCATAATGCTGAGCCGCATGAATCGCCATGCCGCCCCAGCCGGTGCCGATTTCAAGCAGATGATCGCCTGGCTTCAGATCCAGCTTCTGGCAGACCCGGTCGAGCCGGTGACGCTGGGCTTCTTCGAGGGTGGACTCAGCGCTTGGGTAAATGGCGCTGGAGTACATCATGCTGTCGTCGAGGAAGGCTTCAAACAGCTCGTTGCCGAGGTCGTAGTGGGCGCGGATGTTTTTGCGCGACCCGGCCTTGTCGTTGCGGTTGAGCCAGTGCGCCAGGCGCAGAACCGGCTTGGTCACCAGCCCCAGTGTTTTATTCAGTTTTGACGTGGTGTCGAGGTTGACCGCGAACACTCGAACCACGGTGGCCAGGTCTGAGGTGTCCCAGAATCCGGCGACGTAGCATTCAGCCGCAGCGAGCGCGCCCCCGGTGAGCATTTCCCGGTAGGTGCGGGTGTTGTGGATGTGGACGCTGGCGTGGGGGCCGTCCTGGTCCGGGTTGCCGAATACATAGGTGCCAGACTCATCGTGCAGTGTCAGTGACCCGGTGTGGAAGCGGTTCAGAGCCTTGAACAGCAGGCGCTGAGCCAGCGGACCCTGGGTCCCGTCAAAACGCGTCGGAGTGGCCGTTGTCATGCCGTTGTTTCCTTTTTCTCTTTGTTCGGGTGTGGGATGAAGGGAACCTTCTTCAGCCACAGTTTTAAGGCTTGCCAGTGGATGCCCGTTACCACCTTTACGGTCATCGCCGGGAAACGGATGAGGGCGCGGCGCATGGCCCGGGCGCTGATCGGTGCGGCCTCCATGACCAGGGTGGCATCGAACACCTTATGCTGTTCACGATGGTTTTCCAGGTGAATGCGCAGCGTCGGTTCCGGCAGGCCGAATACCCAGCGGTAATCCATGTCCATTGGCAAAAAGGGCGATACATGAAACGCCTTGCCCAGCCGGTATTCACGATAGTGCCGGTGAACCCGGTGCGGTTCGTAATGGGGGTTGGTGGGTGGTGGGCGCGTATCGGACCGTTCGGCCAACAGTACGTAGGCGTGGCGCTCTTTCCAGGGCGTATTGGTGACTTCGGGCATCACCGCCAGCAAATTGTCGCTGTGGTCGAACACGTAGTAGACCGACACCGGGTTGAACACGTAGCCGAGGTAGCGCACATGGGTCAGCACCCGTACTGAGGCAATTTGCCGGGGTTCCAGATCGCTGTGTGTGCAGACCTTGTTGATGACGGCCTGTTTCAGGTCGGGCGTGTTCGGGTCGAAATAATCAGCCCGGCGAAAACTGGCCCAGTTAAATCGCTCGATCGACCAGAATCGCGAGCTGCCGAACACCTCGTCGATTTCATCGAGATCGAGATAGAGCATGAACAGCGGGTAGGTGAAACGGTGCTCTGCCGGGCTGTAGCGGCGGTGACGCACCCAGCCCTCGTAGAGGCAACTGTTCAGTGCCATGGTTCAACTCCAAAACTGGATGCGACGCGCAAGGCACTGTTAACACCGTCTTCGTGAAAACCATTGAACCAGTAGGCCCCGCAAAAATGGGTGCGGTTCTTGTTACCAATCTGATCGTATCGGTTCTGGGCGTCAATACCGGCTTTGGTAAAGACCGGATGGGCGTAGGTGAAGCGGTCGATGATTTTCGCCGGGTCGATGTCGGCGGTGCGGTTTAGCGTCACGCAAAAGGTGACCGGCGCGTCGTTGAAGTTCTGCAAAATGTTCATGTTGTAAGTCAGCCCGACCGCGTCGGCAGGGTTGCGCGGAATGTGGTAGTTCCAGGCGGCCCAGGCTTTCCTGTTTTTGGGCAACAGGGTCTCGTCGGTGTGCAGCACCACATCGTTGTTGCTGTAGGGCAGGGCACCGAGAATGTCGCGTTCGTCGTCGGTCGGTTCGGCCAGCATGGCCAGCGCCTGGTCGCTGTGGCAGGCAAAGACGACCTGGTCAAAACGTTCGGTCTGGTCGTCGCCAAAGGTAAGTGTTACGCCCTCGGCATCGCGCTCGACCCGGGCGACACCCCGGTTCAGATGAATGCGGTCTTTGAACGGTTCGGTCAGCGGGGCAACATAGGCACGCGACCCGCCGCTGATGACATACCACTGCGGCCGGTTCTTGACCGACAACAAACCATGGTTCTTGAAAAACCGAACGAAAAACAATGCCGGGAAGGCTTCCATGTCGGTCTCACCGGAAGACCAGATGGCCGCTCCCATGGGCACGATGTACTTGCGGATAAAGGTTTTGCCAAAGCCTTTTTGCTGAAAGTATTCACCCAGCGTCAGCTCAGGCGTCAGCTTGCCGGCCTCGAGGTCTTCGAGGCTTTCTTTGTTGAAACGCAGAATGTCGCGAATCATGCCCAGAAAACGGGGGTTCAGCAGGTTCTTGCGCTGCGCAAACAGGGTGTCGAGGTTGTGGCCGTTATACTCGAGGCCCGAGGCGTCGTCGCGCACGCTGAAGCTCATTTCGGTCGGTTCACGGTTCACGGCCAGAGGCGCCATCAGTTTATTAAAATTGTGATACACCCAATCGTTATAGACGATAAACCCGGTATTCACACCCCAGGTGCGGCCGTCGATGGTGACATCCCGGGTATTGGTGTGGCCGCCGATGTAATCGTTTTGCTCGAACACCTGAATATCGTGATGCGGGTGCAACAGCCGGGCGGTGGTCAGGCCCGCGATGCCGGTTCCAATGATGGCAATGCGTTGTTTCATTAAGTGTCCTGTCGGTTTTAGCGATAGTGTGTTGTTCAATTCAAATCAGTTTAGCCGGCCTTTCAGCCAGCCTAGCAGTGAGCCCAGAACGGGTACGTGATCGAAGATCATCTGGTTGCTGTCGAAATAATCCTGATGCCGGGTGATTTTTTCAGCAAAAGTCAGGTAAGTGACACCGGGTATCAGAACCGGCGCGCCGCCTTTGAGTTTGGGGTGACGAAACGTCATCTCCCAGCGCAACATGGCCTCATTGTTGTGTTCCCACTCGGTCAGGTACCGGAACGAGATTTCATCGACGTTTTTGTACATGCCCTCGAAATAGCGTTGCAGGTTATCGAGGCCTTCAATCTTGTGCAGCGGGTCGATAAACACGATGTCGCGGTCATAGATGTCGCCGAGCAGGCCGTCTTTCACCGTATCCCGGTTTAACCGGTTATACACATCCTGCATTCGTTCAAGCATAGGAATCTCCCAGGAGATGGTTTTGAGCTGCGAGCTTCGAGCTGCGAGTTTTTAGCTAACAGCTCGAAGCTCGCAGCTCACAGCTGTTTAAACAACTCCAACGTCTCTGCGCGGGCGCGTTTGTAGTCGATCAGCGGCCGTGCATAGCCCAGGTGTCTGGCCAGTTGCTGCGTTGGTTCGTGTATGGCGTCGGCTGGCACGCTGGCCAGTTCCGGTACCCAGCGGCGAATATAATCGCCAGTGGGGTCAAAGCGTTGCGACTGGGTATGGGGGTTAAAAATGCGGAAGTAAGGTGCCGCATCGACCCCGGTAGAGGCGCACCACTGCCAGCCGCCGTTGTTGCTGGCGAAATCGATGTCGAGCAGTTGCTGTGCAAACCAGCGTTCGCCCTGGCGCCAATCAATTTTCAGCAGTTTGACCAGGTACATGGCGACGATCATCCGCACCCGGTTGTGCATCCAGCCGGTCGCGGCGAGCTGGCGCATGCCGGCATCGACAATCGGTACGCCCGTCTGCCCCTGTTGCCAGTGGTGCAGGGCGGTTTCATCCTGCTGCCAGGGAAAGGCATCCCAGCGCGGGTAAAAGGGTTTATGCCGGGCGATGTCGGGCCGCCAGTAGAGCAGGTAGTGGTAAAACTCACGCCAGATCAGTTCGGACAACCAGGTTTGCACGCCGGCACTGTCGAATTTGGGGTGCGAAAACGCACTGTGCATGCACTGGCGCAGGCTGATGGCGCCGCTGGCCAGGGCAGCCGACAAGCGCGATGTGCCTTCGGTGGCGGGCAGATCGCGCTGGTCTTTGTAGCGTGGCATGGCGTCAGCGAACTGGCCTAGGTGCTCATGGGCGTCATGTTCGTTCAGCGGCAGTTCGGCGGTGCCGGACCAGTCGACCTCGGGGATATCAGGCAGTTCGGTCAGCGCCGGTGCCCTGGCCGTGGGCACTGGCAAGGGTACGGCCAATGGCGTCTCGGCATGCTGGCTTAGCCAGCGTTTCTTGAACGGGGTGAACACCCGGTACATCTCACCCTGGCCGGTTAACAACGTGGCCGGGTCGAAGCCGACCCGGTCTTCTCCGACCCAGGTGGCGATGCCGGCTAACCGGGCCTGCTCGATCGCATATTGGTCGCGCTGTACTTCATCCCAGCCGAATTCGCGGTGAAAGGTGATTTGGCGAACGCTGTGCTGGCGGGCAAACTCGATCAGCTGATCGACGCCGGAAAGCCAGGTGTCGGCCTGCAGGATGGTCAGTGGAATGCCGAGCTGGGCCAGATCGCGGGCGACGGTGACCAGAGCCGAGCGAATACTGTATTGGCGGGCCAGACCGTAGTCGTGCTGTTGCCATTGCTCTGGCGTCCACAGAAAAATCGCTTTCACCTCAGCCCCGGCTGCCTGGCAGGCCTCCGTCAGGGCGCTGTGGTCGCTGACGCGTAAATCGTTTCGGAACCAGACTAGTTGGGTCATTAAAAACTCTAGACAGAAGTTAGACGTATCATAGATACGCCTAATGATTGCGATTGGTTCAAATTATTTAACAGGCGGGTCAGTCAAGCTAAATCGGGTTTCTCAACCCCAGGGCTTCCGGGTAGGGGTTCAGGAACGTCTGATTCATCAGATAGGGGAACTGGTCGCCGTGCAGAAAGGTGTAGTGCTTGAGCAGGGCGACCGGAACGATGAAGGGGACTTCACTGGCTTTGTACTGGTCGATCGAATGAATCAGCGAGGCTTTTTCTTTTTCAGACAGCTGGTTTTTGAAGTAGCCCATCACATGTTGCAGCACGTTGACCCGGTGACCCCGTTTGGGGATGTTCGAGAGGGCTGACATCAATTCTGCCAGATATTCCTGGCCAAAGGCCTCCCGGTCTTCGATGTCTTTTAAGTTGGAAAGCTTCTGCCCCAGGCGTTTGTAAGTGGGGTAGTCGTGCATCATCAACAGGTATTTCTGCCGCGCGTGAAAGTCGATCAGCCCTTTGGCGGTGCGCCAGGGTTGTCCGGTGCGCCACTCGTGGTAGACGTAAACGCGCTGTACGAAGTTTTCGACCAGGTTCGGGTCGCTCAGGCGGCCGCTTTCTTCAAAGGGCAGGGCCGGGGCGTGGCGTTGCAGCACCTCGGTGTACAAACCGGCGGCGATTTTTTCGGGGATCATGTTTTTGTTGTACAGCTTTACCCGTTCCATGCCGCAGCTGGGTGAGCCTTGCATGACGACGTAGCCGTCGAGTGCATCGAGCTCGGGGACAATGCTTTCGGCGTAGTGCTGTAATTTTTCGGTGTAGTCGTCAGTCAGGTTGTCTGAATCGACGGCCCGGGTGCCCCGGTCGGTGCTGATCAGTCGGATCGGGTTGCGCGGTATGCCCATGCCGATGGCGACTTCCGGGCAGTAGGGCACGAAATCGGCGTACTGGCCAAAGGTTTGAGTCAGCCAACGGTGGTGTTTGTGCCCGCCGTTGAAGCGGACTTCATCGCCCAGCAGGCAACTGCTGACGCCCAGTTTCAGTTTTGTCATTGCGTTAGAGGTTCCTGTCGCCCGGTTATGGGTGGCCGTTTCCTGAGGTGCGTGATCGGTTTATATCGTCGGGCGATACGCACCTCAAGTCCAGCCTGGATCACTGTGCGCCAGCGCGCAGGCTTTGTAGCTGCCGTTGAAAGTCGCTGGCCAGGGTCGAGAGTGTATCGCTGAGCGTTGTGGCTTGCTGGCTTTCGCTGGCGGTTTCTTCCGACAGGTTGCGGATCTGAATGATCAGTTCAGCCAGCGAGCCAGCGACGCTGGTCTGCTCTTCGGCAGCGGTGGCGATTTGCTGGTTTTTGTCGTTGATGGTGCGAATTGCCGCGAGAATATCCGTCAGTTGTTGCTCGGCCTGGGTAATGTGTTCACCGGTGGAGCGGGTTTGTACCAGGCCGGTTTCCATCGCCTGGTTGCTGTTGCGCGCACCGGTCTGAATGGTCTCGACAATGGCGCGGATCTCGATGGTCGACTGCTGGGTTTTCTGCGCCAGCTGACGCACTTCGTCGGCGACTACCGCAAAGCCGCGGCCCTGGTCCCCGGCCCGGGCCGCTTCAATGGCGGCGTTCAGGGCGAGCAAGTTGGTTTGCTCGGCGATGCCCTGAATCACGCTCAATACCGACCCGACGTTTTCAGACTCCTGTGCCAGGCTGTTGATCAAACCGGCGGTGGTCTCATTGTCGCTGGCCAGTTTGGCCATGGTGCTCTGGGCGGTATGCATGGCCTGACTGCCCTGTTCGGCTAGCTGGCCGGTGTGGCGGGTCGAATCGGCGGTATCGGCGGCATTGGCGGCGACTTCCCGTGATGCAGCTTCCATTTCTTCAATGGCGGTGGCGACCTGCTGGCTGAGATCATGCTGCTGGGCGGTGGCCGAGGTGATGGACCCGGACATGACGTCGAGCCGGTTGGTCGCATCGCGCAAGGCGTTACTGTTGCGCTCCAGATCGGTCACCATGGTTTGCAGGAACTGGCGCAGGTAGTCGAGTGTCTGGCCCAGGTGGCCGAGCTCGTCTTTGCGTTTCATCGTTATCGGCTGATCGTAACGCCCGTTGCGGATGTGGTTAACGCCGTCGGTCAGGCCATGTATGGGTTTGATGATGGCGCTGCGAACAAACAGGAAGATCGCCGCCAGAATGACCAGGCTAAGCGCTATGGCAACGGCGACCGCCAGTCGCACGGTCTGGCTGGCGCTGGCCTGGGCCTCGGCATTTGCAGTGATGGCCAGGCGAGACAACTCGTTGCCCAGTTCGGTCATCGCGGCCGAGGGTGCCCGGTCTATGCCTGAGACGGCCGCGTCGCCTGCGGTGTGATCGAAATTGCTGTCTACAAAAGCCTGCCGGCCTTCGGCGTAAGCGGTGGCCATGGTTTGGTGATCTTCAAGAAACTGGGTGGCAATAGCCTGCAGCTCGGGGTACGCCCGTAGGTCGTTCGCCAAATCGGCGACCAGGGTACTGACCCGGTCAGATTGTTCGTTAAAGGCCGACCAGTAGCGATCCATACGATCACTGTCGTGGCCTCGCAACAGGGTGTTCTTCCACTCCTGCACCTGAGTCTTGAATTCAAGATGAGCTGTATCGGCCTGTTTTTCCAGCTGCTTGACGCCCTGGGCAACTTCCACGAGGCGGTTGACCGACTGATTCATCGAGAAAATACCGGCAAAGGCAACGATGGCCATGGCCAGTATGCTGAGCATAATGCTCATTAACAGACGAAACTGGATGGAACCTTTTTTCACGGTGCAACCTCCGTGTTGTGACCGTTTTGACAACGGGGCGTTTTTGATAAACCAGCTTTCTGAAATCAGGCTGGCACTGCTTATACGGGGGTTATCGACCCGTTCGATCAAAGCTGTAGCCGTATCAAGGTTAGTTCGTTTCGCGCCATGCCCTTGAGTTTTTTTAAATCATAGGCATAATGCCGCGCTCTGCGTTAGGGTGGCTCTGCCGGTCCCCCCGCAACGAACGGTCGTAAACCCCGCCAGGCCCGGAAGGGAGCAACGGTAGCGACTTTCTCGTGTGCCGGGGTGTGGCTGGTGGAGCCGCCACCCATCTTTGTTCTCTTTGGTGTACTACCTTGCTGTTTTTTGCGATGTCCGGTACTACCCGGTTTGATTGGGCTGCCCGGTCATGCTTAACGACTAACTTCTTGTTTTATAGACTCTTTTTTTATTCTGGCAGCCTTTCTTGTTCCAAGTTAGGATACGGTTTCGTTTCTCCGGTTTCATGAGCCTTCATGTCTTATCAGGTATTGGCCCGTAAATGGCGTCCCGCCACCTTTGAGCAAATGGTGGGGCAGACCCACGTCTTGAAAGCGCTGGTCAATTCGCTCGATCAACAGCGATTGCACCATGCCTATCTGTTCACCGGCACGCGCGGGGTGGGCAAGACCACCATCGCCCGTCTGCTGGCGAAGAGCCTTAACTGTGAAGTGGGCGTCAGCTCCAAACCCTGTGGCAAATGCTCGGCCTGTACTGAAATTGCCGAGGGCCGCTTTGTCGACCTGATAGAAGTGGATGCCGCCTCGCGCACGCGGGTTGAAGACACCCGCGAGCTGCTCGAAAACGTTCAGTATGCGCCCACGCGAGGCCGTTATAAGGTCTACCTGATCGACGAAGTGCACATGCTCTCGGTCAGCAGCTTTAATGCTCTGCTTAAAACGCTGGAAGAGCCACCGCCGCACGTCAAGTTCCTGCTGGCCACCACCGACCCGCAAAAATTGCCGGTGACCGTGTTGTCGCGGTGCTTGCAGTTCAACCTGAAGAACATGACGCGCGAGAGCATCGTCAGCTACCTGAACTCCATTCTGGGGCAAGAGCAGGTGCCGTTCGATGAACCCGCCCTCTGGCTGCTGGCCGAAGCAGCCAATGGCAGTATGCGCGACGCCCTGAGCCTGACCGACCAGGCCATTGCCTATGGCGAGGGCGAACTGAACGAGACCGACGTGGCCACCATGCTGGGCACGGTTGATCTGAAACGGGTGTTGCACCTGGTGAAAGGGCTGATCGAGAAAGATGCCGACAGCCTGATGCAGCAGGTTGCCGGCATCGCCGAACACGCGCCGGATTACCGCACCCTGCTGAATGAGCTGTTATCGACTTTGCATCGGGTGGCCATTGCCCAGGCTGCCCCCGCGGCGCTCGATAACAGCAAGGGCGACCGTGACGCCATTGCGGCACTGGCGGCGCAGGCGCAGGCGGAAGACATTCATCTGTTCTACCAGATCGGCACCCTGGCCGCCAAAGACCTGGCGCTGGCCCCCAGCGAGCGGGCCGGGTTCGAAATGGCGCTGTTGCGCATGCTGGCCTTCAGCCCAAGCCCGGCGCGTAATGTGAATGATTTGCCCGCGCTGGAAAGCCGCGTCAGTGCCGTGGGCCTGGGTGATACCTCCCCAAAGCCACAAGCCGCTCCGCAGACACCTGAGGAGCCGGCTGCCGTTGCAGCACCAGAGCCAGCGCCTGTTGCTGAACCGGGCGGCACTGCTACAGAATCACCCGACACCCGCGCTGCGGTAGCCGATGAGCCGGCCAGTTCGCATGGTCCAATGACTGCAGAGCCGGTCGAACCGGAAGCAGACGTCGCAGAGACGGTAACGGAACCAGCGGCTGCCGTGGCCGAAGCAGAGCCCGACGTACCCACCAGCCCGGCTCAGGCGGCGGCCAGTGAAGCACCCCCCGAACCTGCCAGTCAGGAAGAAGACCGGGCACCCTGGGAAGGTGACGATGACGTAACCGACTGGGCACCTGCTCCCCGGCCCGTAGCCGATTTGCTGGCCGATCAGCCAGCTGCAGAACCCCAGGCCCCGGTAGATGCCCCAGAACCTGTTGCAGAGGCAGCAAGCCCGGCGCCCGCCCGCCCGTCGCCGCTCGATGCGCTGACTCAAGCCGGGGAGATGGACCCCGAGCCGTCGCCGGTCAGCGAACCCGAGGCAGCGCCGACACCCAAAGCGGCTGAGCCAGTGCAAAGCCCGGTGCCGGTCAACCATGACCCGAACCAGTTGATTCACCCGGAAACCAACCCGGCGCGCTGGCCGGATACCGACCTCGAAGCCGACCCGGTGTTCTGGTGGCAGGTGACCTTGCACAAGCTGGGGCTTTCCGGCATGACCAAAACGCTCTTTGCCCATTCCACCTGGGCTGGTTTTGAGAACGGCCGTTTACAGCTGATTATCTCCGACAACTATCGAAAACTGATGAATGAGACCCATATAGAACGTCTGATGGCCGTGCTCGGTGACTTTCTGCCGGGCGTGACCGGGCTCGATTACCAGTTTGGCGTGGCCGAGAAAACGCCCCAGGCCTGGTTCGACCGCTTGCATCATGCGGCCTATGAAATGGCGGTGACGGCATTGCACGACGATCCGTTCGTGCAATCGCTGGTATCGCGTTACGACGGCGACTTGCAGGCCGATACGGTAAAACCTGCGTATAGCCCGTTGCCGTCGGTGTCCTGAAACAACAGCGGGTCAGTTAAACCCAAAACCGAATCCATGATCAGTAGCAAGCCAGTTGCCATGGTCAGTAACACCGATAACAGGAGCCTTGAGCGATGATGAAAGGTGGCATGGGAAACCTGATGAAACAGGCCCAGAAGATGCAGGAAGACATGAAGCGCATGCAGGAAGAAGTGGCACGCGCTGAAGTGACAGGCGAATCGGGCGCTGGCCTGGTTAAAGTCACCATGAACGGCCGGCACGATGTAAAGCAGGTATCGCTGGACGAATCAGTGATGCAGGAAGACAAAGAGCTGCTCGAAGACCTGCTGGCAGCCGCCGTGAACGATGCCGTGCGCAAGGTGGAAGCCCTGAGCCAGGAAAAAATGTCGTCGGCCACGGCCGGTATGCAGTTGCCCCCCGGCTTTAAAATGCCGTTCTGACGAACGAGGTCTGGCATGGCGTACAGCCCGCTTACAGAGCAATTGATGGAAGCCCTGCAGGTATTGCCCGGCGTGGGTTCACGCTCGGCCGAGCGCATGACGCTGCATCTGCTGGAGCGTGACCGCGAGGGCGGTCAGATGCTGTCGCAGGCACTGCAGCGCGCGCTCGATGGCGTGATGCACTGTGCCCAATGCCGGGTGCTGACCGAGCAGGCCGTCTGTGATCTGTGCCAGAATGACGACCGCGACCACAGCCGCCTGTGCGTGGTGGAAACCCCACAGGACCGCGAAGCCATCGAGGTTTCCGGTGGCTACCTGGGTGACTACTTCGTATTGCAGGGCCATCTGTCGCCCATCGATGGCATCGGCCCGGATGAACTGGGCGTGCCCTTGCTGCTGGAGCGGGTGAAAGGCGGTATCATCGAAGAAGTGATACTGGCGACCAATGCCTCGATGGAGGGGGAAGCCACCGCGCACTATCTGACTGAACAGTTGCAACCGCTAAAGGTGGTGGTATCCCGGATTGCCCGGGGTATCCCGGTCGGGTCGGAATTTGGCCGCATCGACAGCCACAGCCTGTCGCAGGCCCTGCAAGATCGCAAACCACTGGGTTTTGAACATGATTGAACACTACCACTGGGTGGGCGATAACGACGCGCTGCGCCTGGCCTGCCAACGCTGGAAAACGGCTCCGGTACTGGCGATGGATACCGAGTTTGTCCGCACCGAGACCTTTTTTGCGAAACTGGGGCTGATTCAGGTCGGTCTGGACGGTGAGGTCTGGCTGATTGACCCACTGGCGATCAGCGACTGGCAGGCGTTCGCCGCCGTGCTGGAAGACCCGGCCATTATCAAGGTGTTTCATTCACTGTCTGAAGACGCTGAAGTTTTATTCAATGGTACCGGTGCCCAGGTGGCGCCGGTGTTTGATACCCAGATCGCCGCGGCCCTGCTGGGCAACGATCTGCAAATGGGCTTTGCCCGGGCCGTTGAAGCGGAACTTGGTGAAAGCCTGCCCAAAGATGCAACTCGCTCCAACTGGTTATTGCGCCCGCTGGCTGAAGAGCAATGCCAGTATGCGGCGGCCGATGTGTTCTGGCTGGAACAGCTCTACGAGCGATTCGCACCCCGGCTACAGGAACTGAACCGTTTTGACTGGGTGCTGGAAGACAGCCAGCGCGCCGCGCTCGACAGTTTTCCACCCAGCCCAGAACAGTATTACCTGAAATTGCGCGGTGCCTGGAAGCTCAAGGGAACCCGTTTGTATTGCCTGCAACAGCTGTCACAGTGGCGCGAGCAACAGGCCCGGGAGCAGGACGTGAACCGCTCGCGCATTCTATCGGACGCCGAAATCATCCAGATCGCCCAGGCCATGCCTACCCAGCGCAGCGTCGTGGCTGGTCTGAAAGGCCTGCACCCGCGCAAGGTTCGCCTTTATGCCGATGCGGTGGTCGATATTGTACGTCGCTGCAACGAGGCCAGCCGCGAACTCTGGCCCGAGCGGCTGGCCGGGCCGTTACCGGCCGACCAGGCTGCCCTGTACAAGTCGGTCAAAGACCTGATCGCTGATCTGGCCCGGGAAACCTCGGTACCGGCTGAAGTGCTGGCCCGGCGCAAGCCGCTGGAACAACTGGTACGCAGCGGCTGTTACACGGGCGACTATGAGTGGCCGGAAATGATGACCGGCTGGCGCAAGCCGTTACTGGTCGATCCGCTGACCCGCCTGCTGGAGGAGCATCACCGTGAAGCCAACGACTGACCGGGTACTGGCCAGTATTTACCGCTCTTCGGCACGTCAGGACATGTATCTCTATGTGTCCCGTCATGAAGGGCTGGCCCGGGTACCGGAGCCACTGCGCGAGCGCTTTGGCACCCCCATTCCGGTGATGGATTTGTTGCTGACACCGGCCCGCACCCTGGCCCGGGTAGAAGTCGATAAAGTCATGGCGAAGATCGTCGAACAGGGCTACTACCTGCAAATGCCGCCACCGAGGGAAGAAGGCATGCTCGACCTGTACCGTGAACCCACCACTCCGGTGCACCCCCGCTGATGGCTGCTCAACCTTTCTGGAAGCGCAAGACGCTGGCGCAGATGACGACCGACGAGTGGGAATCGCTTTGCGACGGCTGTGCCAAGTGCTGCCTGCAAAAACTCGAAGACGAAGACAGTGGCGATGTATTCTATACCCGCGTGGTATGCCAGTATCTGTCCGACAGTTGCCGGTGCACGGTCTATCAGGAACGGCAACAGAAAGTACCCAACTGCGTCTGGCTGAAACCGGAAGACGTCGATCAGTTTTTCTGGCTACCCAGCACCTGCGCCTACCGGCTGATTGCCGAAGGCGAAGACTTGCCGGAATGGCACCCGTTGCGGGCGTACGACAGCCAGCGCATTCATGCGGTCGACGCCTCTGTGTTGCACCTCGACCCGGTACGGGACAATGAAGTGCCGGAAGAAGACTGGGAAGACTACATCATCGATAACGTCTAGGGAGCCTCTGAATAATTCCCCCTGGGCTCTGGCTTATCCGAGGGACGTTGCCACAAGGCGGACTCATGAAGGAATGTCTAGACCTTTCAAATGAGTCCAACGCGGTGGCAGCGTTCCTCGGAAAGCCCCGGAGGGCGCGGCTAAAACGTCCTGCCCCGGCGTTGCACTTCTTGACAAGGGCTACGGCCATTGCGCTGCGAAGTGCGCCTTGTGGCAGAACGTTTTAGCTCGCGCAGAGCCCTGGGGGAATTGTTCAGAGGCTCCCTAACTCATCACAGCGATTTATTGGAATTCAAATACCTCATGATTTATCAAGACATCTACTGGACGGCTGCCGTTGCCTACGGCCTGGGTGTGATCGGCTTCTGGCTGGTTGTGTGGCGGATTGGCCGGTTTCTGCCGTGGCGCCCTTTGCGCTGGTGGATCACCTGGATCTACCTCTGCGTGGTGCTGACCCCCTGGCAAGGCACTGAGCCGGAGCCCTATTACGCGCCCGCGATTATCGTCGCGGCGTTCGATTTCATGGATGTGGGCCTGGATGCCAGCCTCGCGATACTGATGCCCATGTTGCAGGCCATGGTGGTGGGAACGCTGGGGATCGTGATTCTGGGCATCGTAATGCGACTGCGCAGCATGAAACAGGTCGATGAGACTCCCCGGGAAGCCGGTTAAAGTGTAAAAACACCGTCAGGTCTGTTATATCTACACGCCGTTTGAATGGCTTGCGGTTCCGTCGGCAGGCATCAACAGATTCATGATACCGCTGCCCGTGCCGATAGCGCCGGGCAGGGGAGTCAACAATATTAATACCCGCAGTGGTGGTAAGGAGTAGGCATGGCCCTTCATATTTTCGTTCTGATCGCCGTAATGCTGATGTCGGGCGTTTTTGGTGGCCTGGTCAACTACTACATGTTGTCCCAATACGACCCGGATACCACCAGCCTGCCGCGCAGCCTGGTGGTCGGCATCGGGGCGGCCTTTCTGGTGCCGGTGGTACTGGCACTGGTCAACAGCGACCTGATCGCCCAGAGCCAGGAAGATTCGAGCCGTTTTCTGATTTTCACCGGCTTCTGTTTGATCGCGGCCATTGCCAGCCGCTTTGTGGTAACCAGCGTGTCCGACAAGATTCTGGCCGAAGCCAGAACCGCGCGTCAGCAGGCCGACCGGGTGATGCACGAGCTCTACCTGGTTCAGGCAGAGATCAAGCCGTTAATTGAAGCCGAAACCGAAGATGACCAGCCGGTACCGGCCGAAGCGCTGACGCCCGATGAAGAACTGGACGTCACCACGGCCCAAGTGCTGAAAACGCTGGGTAACGGCCGCTATATTTTCCGTTCCTTGCAGGGCCTGTGCGACGAAACCGATGCCACTGAAGCGACCATGATCAAAACTCTCGATATCATGGTTGCCCGCAATCTGGCCGGTCGCATCATGGGCAAACACGGCATTCGCTGGCACATCACTGAGGCGGGCCGACGCATGCTGGCCAGAATGGGGTGATGACCTGCCAATGGCCCGTTGATTGCACAGCAGCTGTAATACAACGATCGTCGGCGACTGACCGGTAAAGAACGGCAACAAGTCGCCGATGTTATAGCCATGGGAATTTTTGGATGACAGCTATGCTGGGACAGTCAGGTCGGCCACGCCTTATCCGTATGCGGGTGTTTGGTGTGCTTTTGGGGTTGATGCTGGCCTCGCTTGTGCCCGCACAGGCAGAAACCCCGCCGCAACCGACCGCCAGTGACGTGCGTATTCTGATCGATATTTCCGGCAGCATGCGCGACACCGACCCCCAGAATCGCCGGACACCGGCGATCAATTTGCTGATAGACGCCATTCCCAATGAAGCGACCGCCGGGATCTGGAGCTTTGGCCGCTACGTTAACCTGCTGGTACCTCACGACCCGGTCACCGCCGACTGGCGTGCCCAAGCACGCAGCCAGGTAGCCGGTTTGCGCGCCATCGCCCAACGTACCAACCTCGGCGCCGCCCTTGATGATGCCGCCTACGATTTTGGCTTCTCGACCTACAGCCCGCCGACCGACGTCATTCTGATCACCGACGGCCAGGTTGATATCGCCCCCAATACCGATGTGAATCGGGTCGAACGCGACCGGATTCTCGATACCGTGATTCCCCGATTTGCCGCTGCCGGTGCCCGCATTCATACGCTGGCATTGGGCGATGCGGCCGATGCGGGCTTGCTGGAACAAATGGCGAGTCAGACCGGCGGTGTGTTTGCCGAAGTGCGCCAGCCTTCAGAGATGCAATCGTTCATCGTGCGGGTGCTGAACTCGGTTCGTCCGGGCAATGAACTGCCGTTCGATGGTCGCGGGTTTAGCGTTGATGACCAGGTCACCGAACTGACCGCGCTTGTGATGCATGATGCAGGCGAGGTCGAATTGCGTCAGCCTGATGGCACCCTGAATTCGGTCACATCACCCGGGTCACAGCGCTGGCAAGCCGGGCAGGGCTATACCCTGATCAGTATCGACAACCCCGAGACCGGTCGCTGGGAAGTGCTGGGCGACATTAACGACGATAGCCGCATTCAGGTGGTCTCTGACGTTAATCTGTACTGGACTCAGCCAACCGGGTCAGTGGTGCTGCAAGATCAGCCGCTTATTCTGGAACTGGGCGTTGCCGACGCCTCCGGTGAGGTGGTGCCCGATGCGCTGATTGACGTCATGACCCCGGCGTTGCGAATCAATGGCAGCCAGGTCGATGGTCTGCGCTGGGATGGCCGGCAGCTTCGGGCTCAGGTACCCAACACCTACGGTGATGCAGATATCGAGCTGGAAGTGACGCTCGACGGCGGCACCTTTCAACGCCAGATCCGCAAGACCATCGTGAACCGGCCGGCCTTGCTGTCTGAGCTGCTGGTGACGGATCAGGGTATTCAATGGCGCCTGTACCCGGCCGACCGCGGGCTGGTGTTTGAGCAGGTCGATTTGCGGGCGATCATTGAAGGCCCGGTGAATCGCGAGCAAGGCTTTCAAACCCACGCCAGCGGCTACTTTTACATCAATCTGCCGACTGACCTGCCTGACGGCAACTTCCGGCTGAGTTTAAATGGGGAAGCCGACGTTAATGCCCGACGCGTCTCTCAATTCGGTGTCGCTCCGATAGAGCTCACCTTGCCACTGCCTGCTGACTGGCCCCGTATCCTGAACCCCGAAGCGCTTCCGGCCGAGCCGGTGACGATGACCGGGCCCGAAACCGAAGCGGCTTTCGTTAAAGAGCCGATGCCCGAGTTCGAGGAATTGAGTGCGCAGACACCGGTTGCGACCGATAACGCCCAAACCGACCCTGTGACAGAGCCCCAGGAACCGTCAGAACCCTTCCCCTGGCTGCGCTATCTGTTGCTAAGCCTGCCAGGGTTGCTGATACTGGGAGCCTTCTTTCTGGTTTACCGTCGGCTCGACCAGCGCAGCAAGGGGGAAACGGAAGACCTGCTGGCCGAAGACCGGGGTATGGCGGACGTTGCCATGGATGATCTGGGACTGACTGCTGATCTCGACGATGCCAGTATGGATCAGGGTATCGACCAGGCCCGGAACAGACCGGCCAGCGATCAGGATGCGCCCGTCATCGACGATGTGTTCGACGCCGAAGAGGCTGAGCCCTCACCACCGGAACGCACCGAAGCCCCGCGTGTCAGTATGGAAGACAGCCTCGATACCCGGGCGCTGGATGAAGATGTCTGGGGTGAGCTGGACAGCGAACCCGACCCACTCGATGACCTCGATGCCGGTGAAGACGACGACCTGTTCGACATCAGCAACCTGGAAGATGGCCTGTCCGATCTTGAGAATCTGAACCTCGACGAGGACGATCCGTTCAAGGACGACCCGTTCGACGACGCCGATAACGACCCCGCCAAACGCTGACTGGGAACAACTCCGGAAACTGAACATCGGTTTAGGCTATTTACTCACAGATAGCCTGTTTACTGTGCGCTCTATTCATTAAAGAGTTGAATTCTGCTCGGTAAAAAAGAGACAATCGGGTCAGCAAATAAAACAAACGTTTGAATGAGGCCGGTGTCAGCCAGGGTACATAAAGGCAACCGGGCGCAGACAGGCGCTATACGCATTGATCGACAATAAGAACGAGAGGAGTGTCCATGAGCGACGTTTACACCCATACGCAATACCCGGGCGGTATGAAAGCCACGGTAGACCCGGAAGCCTTCGACACAGTGCTCGATCTGTTCGACCAGAAAACCAAGGAATTCGCTGACAAGCCGGCCTACAGTTGCATGGGTCAGACGCTGACCTACGCCGACATCGATCGTCTGTCGGGCAACTTTGCCGCCTATCTTCAGAACGAGACCGACCTGCAGCCGGGCGACCGCATTGCGGTGCAGTTGCCCAACATCCTGCAATACCCGATTGCCGTCTTTGGCGCATTGAGGGCAGGGTTGATCGTGGTTAACACTAACCCGCTGTACACCGATCGCGAACTCGAACACCAGATGAACGACTCGGGTGCCAAGGCGCTGGTGGTCTACGCTGGCATGGCTGCCCAGGCTATTCGGGTTCAGCCAAAAACACCGGTACAACGCATTATCGTTACCGAAATTGCCGACCTGCACCCGGGCCTGAAGCGCGTACTGGTCAACACCGTGGTCAAGAAGGTCAAGAAAATGGTGCCGGCCTACGACACCAGCAAAGTTGGCAGCTTCCGCGATGCCCTGAAAAAAGGCAGCACCAAGACCTACAAGCGCGCCGCCAGCGGTCACGATGACACCATTATTCTGCAGTACACCGGCGGCACCACCGGTGTGGCCAAGGGCGCGATGCTGACCAACCGCAACCTGATCGCCAACATGCTGCAGTGTTACGAGTTCTTCAAGCTGACGCTTAAAGACGGCCAGGAAACCTTCGTGGCACCGTTGCCGCTGTACCACATCTACGCCTTTACCGTGAACTGCATGACCATCATGCTGACCGGTAACCACAACGTTCTGATTCCGAACCCGCGCGATATTCCCGGTTTCGTCAAGGAGCTGGGCAAGCACCGGTTCACCGGTTTTGCCGGTTTGAACACCCTGTTCGTGGCGCTGATGAACAACGAAGACTTTAAGAAAGTTGACTTCAGCGCCCTGAAACTGACCATCTCCGGTGGCATGGCACTGACGCATGCGGCCGCCGAGCGCTGGGAAGAAGTGACCGGCTGCCCGATTTCGGAAGGCTACGGCATGACCGAATCGTCCCCGGTGATCTCCTTTAACCCGGCAGGTCACCAGCAACTGGGTACCATTGGTATTCCAGCGCCGAATACCGAAGTTCGCATTGCCGACGATGATGGCAAATTGCTCGGCTTCGACGAAGCAGGTGAACTGCAGGTACGCGGACCCCAGGTCATGAAGGGCTACTGGAACCGCCCTGACGACACCGCCAAGACCATCGATGAAGACGGCTTCCTGAAAACCGGCGACATTGCCGTGCTGCAAAAAGACGGTTACCTGAAAATCGTAGATCGCAAAAAAGACATGATCGTCGTCTCCGGGTTTAACGTTTACCCGAACGAGATCGAAGACGTGCTGACGCGCCACCCGAAAGTGGTTGAATGCGCTGCCGTTGGCGTACCCAGCGAGAAAACGGGTGAGGCGGTGAAAGTCTTTGTGGTGACCAACGGACCGGTTGAAGAGAAAGAGCTCTCCGACTTCTGCCGTGAGAGCCTGACTGGTTACAAGGTGCCGAAACAGTTTGTCTTCCGGGATGAACTGCCGAAGACGAACGTGGGCAAGGTGCTGCGCCGCGAGTTGCGTGACGCTGAAGGCTGAACGAACGTACAACATCAACTGACGCTAGACAGAAACAGACGCAGGACATGAAGGGACGCGGGACATTGAAAGACGTAAAAAACGTCAGTCGATGTTCTGCGTCTTTTTTATGTTTCACGTCTTTTACTGTTTTGCGTCCCTCGACGTCTCACGTCTTGCTCTGTTTCATGTCCTTCAATGTTTTACGTCCTTTCCCCAGATGCCTATAATGCCGTCCCTTTTGGCAGACAGGTCCATGCATGCCGTCCAGCGCAGTATCAACCACGGAAATGACGCCCGATCTGGTTCAGCAGAACCTGTCGCAGTGCCTTGTTCGTGACCGGCATTATCTGACACAGCGCTGCAAGACCTGGCGTCAGCAACTGAACAAAGGGCAGGCATCGCCTTCCCTGGTGGCGGCCATTGAAAAAGCCTTTGTTCGGTCGCGGGAAGGGTATGCAGCCCGTGATCAGCGTGTTCCCGAGATCCGACTGAACGAGACCCTGCCTGTCTCTGAGCGGGCCGAGGACATTCTTGCCGCCATTACCGAACACCAGGTGGTGGTCATCGCCGGTGAAACCGGCTCGGGCAAAACGACGCAGATTCCCAAATTGTGTTTTCGGGCCGGGCTGGGCCGCTCCGGGATGATTGGTCATACCCAGCCACGCCGGCTGGCGGCTCGCTCGGTTGCCGATCGTTTATCCGAAGAATTGAACGTTGAGCTCGGGCACCAGGTGGGCTACCAGGTGCGGTTCACCGACCAGTCCAACGACGACACCCTGATCAAGCTGATGACCGACGGTATTCTGTTGAACGAGATTCAGCAGGACCCGTTCCTCAACAAGTATGACACCCTGATCATCGACGAAGCCCACGAGCGCAGCCTGAACATCGACTTTCTGCTGGGTTATCTGAGGCAGTTGTTGCCACGCCGGCCGGATCTGAAACTCATCATCACCTCGGCGACCATCGACGTTGAGCGTTTCTCGGAGCATTTTAGCCAGGCCCCGGTGATCGAAGTAGCCGGGCGCAGCTACCCGGTTGAGCATCTGTACCGCCCCATGAGCCCGGATGAAGACGATTACGCCTCTGACCTGCCCAGCGCCGTGCTCAATGCCGTTGAAGAGATAGAGCAACTCGAACGCGCCGGAAAGACCGCCAACAGCGGTGGCGATGTGCTGGTGTTTTTACCCGGCGAACGGGAGATCCGCGAGACGTTCAACACCCTCAAACGCGCCCAGTTGCGTCATACCGAATTGTTACCGCTTTATGCGCGGTTAAGCGCCAGCGAACAACAGCGTATTTTTGCCAGCCACAGTGGCCGGCGCATTGTGCTCTCGACCAACGTGGCCGAAACCTCGCTGACGGTGCCGGGCATTCACTACGTGATCGACAGTGGCCTGGTGCGCATCAGCCGCTACAGTTACCGGTCCAAGATTCAACGCTTGCCGATCGAACCGATTTCCCAGGCGTCGGCCAACCAGCGGGCAGGGCGGTGTGGTCGCATTGCGCCAGGCCTGTGCATTCGCCTTTACGACGAAGAAGAGTTCCAGCAACGACCCGCCTTTACCGACCCGGAAATTCTGCGCACCAACCTGGCCTCGGTGATTCTGCAGATGTTGCATATGCGGCTTGGCAAGGTGGAAGACTTTCCGTTTCTGGAACCACCCGACAGCCGGATGATCCGCGATGGCTATACCCTGCTGACCGAACTGGCCGCCGTGACCGACAAGGGTCATTTAACGCCGCTGGGTAAAGAGCTGGCGCGCCTGCCGGTGGACCCGCGCCTCGGGCGCATGGTGATCGAAGCCAACCGGCAGAAATCGCTGAGCGAGGTACTGGTGATTGCGGCAGCACTGTCGATTCCCGACCCGCGCGAGCGCCCACAGGAAAAACAGCAGGCCGCGGCCGAAAAGCACGCCCAGGATAAAGACAAGGATTCCGACTTTCTGGCCTTCTGGAACCTCTGGCAACGCTATGAAGAAGAGCGCCAGACGCTCAGCCAGGGGCAATTGCGCAAATTCTGCAAGGCCCAGTTTCTGAACTATCTGCGCATGCGCGAATGGCGCGATATTCACCGCCAGTTGCACCTGCTTGCCAAGTCACTCGGCTTTCGGCTGAATGAGCAGGCCGCCAGTTATGAGCAGGTGCACAAGGCACTGGCTTCCGGCCTGTTGTCACAGATCGCGAACTACAAGGAAGACAAGCTCTACACGGCTGCCCGGGGCCGCCAGTGCCGGATTCATCCGTCATCGGCCCTGTCGCGCAAGGGCCCCAAATGGCTGGTGGCCGCCGAACTGGTGGAAACCACGCAGGTGTTTGCGCGCACTGTGGCACGCATTGAACCGGCCTGGCTGGAGCCGCTGGCAATGCATCTGGTAAAACGCAATTACACCGATCCGCACTGGGAGAAAAAGCGCGGTCAGGTCGTGGCCAAAGAAACGCTGATGCTCTACGGCCTGCCCATTGTGGCGCAACGGCCGGTGCATTTCGGGGCGATTGACCCGGCACAGGCGCGTGAGATTTTCATCCGCTCGGCGCTGGTGGAAGGCGAGTTTCAAACCAAAGCGGCGTTTTTTCAGCGCAACCGGGCCATGCTGGCTGAAGTAACCGGCCTGGAAGACAAGGCCCGTCGCCGCGATATTCTGGTCGATGATGATCAGTTGGTGGCGTTTTACGACCAGCGCATACCGCACGACATCGTTAACGCGGCCGGCTTTCATGCCTGGCTCAAAAAACAGCCACAGGATGCGCTGGACCTGACGCCGGAAGCGCTGATGCAGCATTCGGCCGATCAGGTCACCGAGCAGCAATACCCCGATTTCATCACCGTCGGCCGCATGAAACTGCCGCTCAAGTACCAGTTTGAACCGGGCACCGACGCCGATGGCGTCACCATGACCGTGCCCGCGGGTGCGCTGGCGCAATTGCCCGCCGGTCGGCTGGAGTGGCTGGTGCCAGGCATGCTGCGCGACAAGATCATTGCGCTGATCAAGGCGCTGCCAAAATCCTACCGGCGCAACTTTGTACCGGTACCGGATTTTGCCGATGCGCTGATGAACAGCCTGGCCGTCGATGACACGCCGCTGACCAAAGCCATCGGGGAACGCCTGTTCCGCATGACCGGCATTCGCGTACCTCAGGATGAGTGGCAGCCCGACAAGCTTGAAGCCCACCACCGGTTCCGGTTCGAGGTGGTTGACGATTCCGGTAAGGTCATCGCCTCGGGTCGTGACCTCGATGCGCTGAAATCACCCGCCAACGCCCAGGCGGCGAAAGACCGGGCGACCGCTGGCAAGAGCCAGGAGCAAGACACCGGCCCAGCTCACTACACCGAGTGGTCGTTTGCCGATCTGCCCGAGGTGGAGCATCGCATTCAGGCCGGTATTCACATCGATGTCTTCCCGGCGCTGGCCGACAAGGTGAACGCGGTCGCGATTGAATCCTTTACCCAGCAACCCTGGGCGGAACAGCAACACCGCCAGGGGCTGCTGCGTCTGGCCTGGTTTCAGCTGGAGCAGCCGCTGGGGTATCTGGCCAAACGTCTGCCTGCCTTCAAGGAAAGCGCCCTGCTGTTTGCGCCCTATGGCAAAGCCGACCCGTTGCGACAGGACATACTGTGGGCGACGCTGGCGCGCACGCTGGACCGCGGCGGCACCTTGCCGCGCACCCGGTCAGCGTTCAATGCCTGGGTCGAAGCAGGGCGGGGCGATCTGGTCGAGCAGGGCGAACAGCTGGCCCGCCAGGTGCACGAGGTGCTGCACCGCCATCACCAGGTTCGTAAACAATTGAAAGGGCGCGTGACCTTTGCCACGGCCTTCCTATACGCTGACGTGGCTGCGCAGCTTGATCAATTGGTATACCCCGGGTTTGTCAGCGCCACTCCGGCCGAGTGGTTTACCGAATTGCCCCGCTATCTGGAAGGCGCCGACCGGCGCCTGAACCGGGCCGGGGGTATTCCCGCCCGGGAGCAGTTCTGGGTGGATGAACTGGCCGGTTTCTGGCAACGTTACCAGAGCAAGCAGCGCACCCTGGCCGAACAGCAAATGGTCAGCCCGGCATTGACCGAGTTTCGCTGGCTGCTGGAGGAATATCGGGTCTCCCTGTTTGCGCAAACACTGGGAACCCGGGTGCCGGTCTCGGCCAAGCGACTGGAAAAACAATGGCAACAGGTACTCGCTGAATGAAGCATGGCATCAAGGAATATCGGCTTAAAGTGCCGACCTGGCAGGGCGGCCAGCTGTTCGTGCGTCAGTTTTTACCGGAAGCCCCCCAGGCCCTTGTAGTGCTGTTGCATGGCCTGGGTAATAAAGGCGACGTTTTTTGTCATCAGGGCCATGGGCTGGCGCAGTTTCTGGCCGATATGGGCTTTCATTGCCTGGTTCCCGACCTGATCGGCCACGGCCAAAGCTGGCCCAACCTGAGCCGACGGCTCGACCACGACGCCAATCTGATTATTCGCGAAGACCTGCCCCGGCTGATGGCTGAAGCCCGTCGCCAGGCCGATGGTTTGCCGATTTTCCTGATTGGACAGGGGTTTGGCGGGGTGTTGCTGGCGTCCTCGTACGCGCGCGAGCCGGGTGTCCGTCCGGGCGTTCTGGGCATGATCCACCTGGGCACCCGGCGCAATGCCACGCTGGGCGGGGTGCATCATTCAACCCTGGCCCGCCTGACGACGGACGCGCTGTTACCCGCTCTGGGCACACTCAAGGGTGCCGTCCCCATGCGCTGGCTCGGCAAGGGCCCGGAGCCCGAATATCTGACGCTCTATCGGGATTACCTGCGCTGGTCCAACGGCCCCTGGGTCGCAAACGACGATACCGGTTTCGACTATGCCGCCGCCGCCCAACACCTCGACTGGCCGCCCAGCCTGTATCTGGCCCGGCGCAACGGTGGCTACGCCGACCACGTCGCCGATGTTCGTGAATTCATGCGCGAGCTGGGCACCCACAACGGCCGACTCTGGGTGCTGGGCAAGCGCGATGGCAATTTGCGCAACTACAGTGCCCAATCCATGCTGATCCACGATGACGCATGGGTAGACCACTTTCCCGTTCTGCTCGACTGGATCAACGAGCGCCTGCGCCAGCTCCCAAAGGGTGTACGCATCCGTCACCTGGTGTCGGTGGATAGTTCTAGCTGATGGCTTGGCCACCGAATCGTACTTCTTGCTTCCGTTCGCCCTGAGCCTGTCGAAGGGTCTTGGGGAGTATCACCAACCGCCGGTTAATCCCAATCCCCAAGGGGGTTCGACAGGCTCACCCCGAACGGAATTTGGCTAGGGGCTAATAACTGACCTTTAGTCGCCAGAATCCGACCCCGAATACGCCTCCCGAACCTTCTGATAGGCCGAGCGGGTCGCTGTGGGCGAGAAGCCTTCCGGCACTTTATCGCGCAGGAAGAACGAAAACGCGAGGATGCCAGCGACCCATTCGTACAGGGCAGGTGGAATGTCCTGGCCGGTGTTGAGGCGAGTCAGAATATTGACCAGGTCTTCATCCTGATAGATGGGAACATCGTGCTCTTTGGCCAGGGCGACAATGGCGTCGGCCATCTCGTCGGTGCCCAGGGCACTGACGATGGGGGTTTTCTGGCCCTTGTATTCGAGCGCAGCGGCCTTGTTGCCAGGCGTTTCTTCGGTCATGTGCGAACATCCACCAGGGGTTTGAATTGGTCGGGTTCCGGCGTGGTCTTTTTCGGCGGCATGCCGTGCCGGGTTTGCAGAGCGCGCTCGCCGAGGCCCTGAGTCCACTGTTCCAGAGTGCCCAGGTTGTTATTGATGATGCTCAGGGTGCCCTGATCCTGCGACCAGAAGATTACATCGGTATGGTCGGGCGTCCAGTGCAGGTCGGCGCACAATGGCGCCAGCGGCGCGAGCTCAAAGAACAGGCGGAAGCGAAACGGGCGCTTGCCGGGTGCATCGGATTCTGTCTCCTCACCCTCGGGCTTCTCCTGCCACCATTCCATGTTCAGCCAGTGGTTCGGCCCCAGCCAGAGCATCGGAATGCTCAGTTGTTGCACTGGCGGTGCCTCGGGGTTGGCCAAAGCGCCGAGTGCCTGCTGGATAGCGTTGTTCTGCGTCTTGCCCTGCAAGCTTTCCAGCAGTGTTCTTAGCTGCAACAGCGGTTGCAGGTCGTCCTGCTTAATGGCTGAGCCACCGCTCTGATTTTGCACAGTGACGCCCGGCCCATACCCGGTCGGTGGCGCATTCAACAGGCGCTGAGCCTGCTGGGCCAGGGCTTGTTGCAAGCTGGCCGGGTGCTGTTGAATGCGGCTGTCGAGCACGGCCAGCCACTGAGACAACCGAATCTCCACAGGTATTGATTGCATCGGGTCGCGTCCCTCTTGAGAAGAAGCTCCGGGAGGCGGTGCCAGGGTGCTGAACCGGGTAGGCGCCAGCAACGGATCCGCAGGCGTGGCCGTTGGGTTAGGGTTACCCGACAGGTTACCCGGCTGGCCTGATGGAGCGGTCGGGGTAGGGGGTAGACTGGCACCACCTGTCGAGCTGGCCGTTGGTTGAACGGCTGCCGCTGGAGAACCGGTCGGTAACGAGACCGGTGCCGATTGCGCCGCCGACATCATTGGATTTACCACGACAGCGATGCGCAACGCAGTGGGCGCGGCCTGGTTACCATCGGCAGACGTGCGTTGAGGCGTTGGCAACCCACCCGGAGTCGGGAGGTTTGACTGGGCTCTGTCTGCAGCAATTGTAATCACCAGCGATGTGCCAGCGGGTAGGGCCGGAGCTCCGGGTGTAAACGGGATCAGCATAACCGGCGCCCCAGTGCCGGGCGCTGTAGGTGTCAGATTGTGCGGATTTCCAGGCAAGGGCGTACTGGCCGAATACACAGAAGCTATGGCACTCAACAATGGCGCCAGGGGTGCCGTGTTTAATGGGTTGGCGGCAGTACTGACCAACGGAGCAGATGGCGCGCCTGGGGTACCAAGGGCTGGTTGTGCCTGTGACGGTATCAGCGGGGTCGCCGGCAAGCTGGCAACCGGCGGCCGCAACTGTGCCAGCGGGCTGAACACCTGCATCCACTGGGCCACGGTGCGTGCCGACAGAGCGGGCTTCTGACTCAGCCATTGCACCAGCGACTGCAACTCGGGGGCGTCACCGGCCAGTGTTTGCAAGGCCGGGAAGGCGGGAGGGGCGGGCATTAGAGTGGTGTGCGCCCGCGGCAACGAATGCGCCTGCCAAAACTGCAGCGAGGCCTGCATCATCCGGTTGAGCTGAGCCGTATCGACCTGGGGCAACACCCGTAACTGGTTCTCCGGCGTGGCTTCCACCATCAACACCGTACCCGGCGGAAAGGCACGCTCACTCTGCACCCGAACCCACTGCTGATTCAGCGAAAGCACCAGGTCATACAAGGGCTTGTCCCGACTGCCCATGACGGTTTGTTCCACGACAACGGCGAGCGCGGGCAGGGAAGGCCGCAGCGCGTCGAGGCTATCGGCACGCACGCGAACCACAGGCTCACTGCCACGATCGAGCGTACGCGGTGTCAGGGTACTGTCTGTAGGACGCTTGATCGCGTCGGTCCGATCTATGCCAGCCATTTACAGGTCCGTGCGTGCAGGGAAATTTCACCATACCCCCGTTTATCGGGAATATCAGTGGTACACCTAACCATAAAGCAAAACCACCTGTCGGTATTCAGCGTTTGTAACACCCAGTTTAAGCGTGCCAAGGTACCGTGTCGGCCACCGGGTATACCTATCCGGGGTAGTCCGCAGCATGGATGCTGCGGTCTAGGCTCCATGGATGGATTTACGCCGAGCGATGTGTCGCACCACCCGTATAGGTATACCCGGTGGCTGACACATGCTCGTCCACCAAGTTGAATTCAACGGTAAAGCAACAAACGATCGAGTGGCTAAGAAAGTTAGCGGCCCGCGGTCAATAGACTGTAGTTTTTGAACTGTCTAATACAGGCCAGACTTTCGTATTCCAGCCTCTGAGTGGGTATAATCCCGCGACCTTTTTTCAGAGACAGACCATGGCCCGAGTGTTGTCCGCATTGGGACTGGATTGCGAGCGTGATGACCGGCATCTTTTCAGGGATTTGTCGTTTGATGTGGCAAGCGGCGAGATCCTGCATCTGACCGGCCCAAACGGGTCCGGCAAGACGACCCTGTTGCGTCGACTGGTGGGCATTAGCTCTGTGGTTGACGGGGACGTTTCCTGGTTCCCCGATTCTCCTGAACGCACCGCCGAACCCTGTGAAAAGATTTGGTATATCGCCCATAGGCCGGCAGTGACGTTGTTACAATCGCCGCTCGAAAATATGGCTTATGCACTGGCATTGCACGGGATACAGGCGCCGGAGTCAGTGGTTTGGGACGCATTGGAAACCGTCGGCCTGCGTGGCTTTGAAGACGTGCCCAGTCACCAATTGTCGGCCGGGCAGCAGCGTCGGGTCGCACTGGCCAGGCTTTATCTGCCGCTGGAACCGGATCGGGTGCGCGCCTGGGTGTTGGACGAACCGCTCACGGCCCTGGATATAGAGGCTGTTGACCGCCTCAAGGCCAGAATTATTGACTACGCCCGGGCCGGTGGCAGCGTGATTATGACCAGTCACCACGGACTGGACAGCGAAACAGTGCGAACACTGGAACTGGGGGCCGCGTCATGACGTTCTTGCCCCTGCTGAGATCCGTGTTCCGGCGGGAAATGCAGCTTGCGTATCGGCGTCGTTCAGACCTCGCCAATCCACTCCTGTTTTTCCTGATCGTAGTGGTGTTGTTCCCGCTGGGCGTGACACCCGATATGACCAAGCTGGCTGACATGGCGCCCGGTGTGCTTTGGGTTGGTGCCTTGCTGGCGAACCTGCTGTCACTCGATCTGCTGTTTCGCAGTGACTACGAAGACGGCTCGCTGGAACAGATGCTGCTGGCCTCGTTGCCACCGACCTCGCTGGTGCTCTGTAAAGTCTGGGTGCACTGGCTGGTGACCGGGTTGCCGCTGACGATAATGGCACCGCTTTTATCGATCATGCTGGGCCTGCCGGGCAGCGCCTTGCCACTATTGATGCTAACGCTGGCACTGGGCACCCTGAGCCTGAGTCTGATTGGCAGTATAGGCGCCGCTCTGACCGTGGGATTGCAAAAGGGAGGGTTGTTATTGACCCTGCTCATCATGCCCTTGTTTGTACCGGTTATTATCTTCGGAACCGGTGCCGTGCAGGCTCAGGTGGCCGGTTTACCCTGGCAGGCACATCTGGCCATGCTGGCGGCGATGACCACCGGGTCGCTGGCATTGTCGCCACTGTTGACCGTTGCCGCCCTCCGCATTGCGGTGGGCGATTGAATTCGAACAGGCTGCCCGGATGGACCGGGTAGTGGGAGTACCTCTAGCATGTGGCAAGCCTTTGTCCGGTGGTTTCATAAATGGTCGTCGCCGAAATGGTTTTACACCATGAGCCAGCCCTGGAGCTTCTGGCTCGGCTGGGCCGCGACGCTGATCATCGCCGCAGCGCTGGTTTGGGGGCTGATGTTCGCACCCGTTGAACGCCTTCAGGGCAACAGCTACCGCATCATCTTCATTCATGTACCCTCAGCGTTTCTGTCACAGGCCATCTATGCCGCCATCGCTGTGCTGGGGCTGGTCGGCCTGGTCTGGAAAATGAAACTGGCGTTTTTTGTCGCCAAGCAGTGCATTCCAGTTGGTGCCAGCATGGCGCTACTTGCTCTGGTAACCGGCGCTATCTGGGGCAAACCGACCTGGGGTACCTGGTGGGAATGGGATGCCCGTCTGACCTCAATGCTGGTGCTGTTATTGCTCTATTTCGGGTTGTGGGCCCTGCACAATGCCATGGAGCGCCCCGAAAGCGGCGACCGCGCAGCGGCCATCCTGGCGCTGGTGGGGGTGGTGAACTTGCCGATCATCAAATTTTCAGTCGAATGGTGGAACACCCTGCATCAGCCAGCCACCCTGAAGTTTACCGAAGCGCCGCCCATGCACCCGAGCATGCTGATTCCGTTTTTAATGGCCATTGTCGGGTTTTACCTGGCCAGTATGGCCTGGGTGCTGATGCGTACCCGGCTCGAAATTCTGCAGCGCGAACGCAAATCGCGCTGGGTTGAAGATGAGCTGAACCGTTTTGCTGAGGGGCAGTAATGGGCGCTTTTGACTCTTTTTCGGCCTTTCTGGCCATGGGCGATCACGGTCTCTATGTCTGGTCTGCCTATGCCGTGGGTGCAGCGGTTATCGCGTTTAACGTCATAACGCCGCGTTTGCACCGTCAACGACTGATTTCCGATCACAAACGCCGGATGCGGCGGGAGCAACGATGAATCCAAAACGTAAACAACGACTGATGCTGATTTTACTCGGGACTGGCGGTGTCGCGGTCACTGTATTGCTGGTGTTGTTTGCTCTGGGGCAAAACATGAACTTCTTCTATTCACCGTCGGACATCGCCCGGGGTGAAGCGCCGCTGGATCGTCAGATCCGCGCGGGGGGGATGGTACGTGAAGGGTCCGTCAAGCGCGAAGGTGAGACCCTGAAGGTGCAGTTTGTGGTCACCGATTTTGCCGCCGACGTTACCGTCGAATACGACGGCATTCTGCCAGATCTGTTCCGCGAGGGAGATGGCGTGGTTGCCATTGGTCAGTTGAATGGCGATGGCATCGTGGTGGCCAGTGAAGTGCTGGCCAAGCACGATGAAACCTACATGCCGGTAGAAATTACCGATGCACTGGAGCGGGCCGAACAGGCATCCAATGCAACTGGCAGTAATGCCGAAGGCAACAGCACCCCCACCAGCAGCTACGGTTACTGAGGAGTTTTATGTTACCGGAATTTGGACAGTTTGCCCTGATCCTCGCGTTTCTGATGGCCATCGGTCTGGCCACTATGCCGCTGTATGGTGTGGTTGCCGGTCATCCGGGGTATCAGCGTACCGCGCCCGCCTGGACCTGGGGGCTTTTCGTCTTTCTGAGTATTGGGTTTGGCTTATTGGTCGCCAGCTTTGTAAACGACGACTTCTCTGTACGCATCGTTACGGAAAACTCCAATACCCGACTGCCCTGGTTTTACAAGATATCGGCCACCTGGGGCAACCATGAAGGCTCCATGCTGTTGTGGATTCTCATGCTGGCCGGCTGGGCCGTCGCCGTCAGTTTGTTTGCCCGCAGTTTGTCGCTCGAACTGAAGAGCGCCGTGCTGGGCGTTATGGGTATTATTGCCGTCGCCTTTCTGTTGTTTTTACTGCAAACCTCCAACCCTTTCGACCGCCTGTTGCCGATTCCCCCGGGCGACGGTGCCGATCTGAACCCCTTGTTGCAGGATATCGGGTTGATTTTGCACCCACCGACGCTCTACATGGGCTATGTGGGTTTCTCGGTGGCTTTCGCCTTCGCCATTGCCGCTCTCATTACCGGTCGGTTTGATGCAGGTTGGGTACGCTGGTCGCGCCCCTGGACCAATGTCGCCTGGGCCTTTTTGACGATCGGCATTGCACTCGGCAGCTGGTGGGCCTATTACGAACTCGGCTGGGGCGGCTGGTGGTTCTGGGACCCGGTGGAAAACGCCTCCTTCATGCCCTGGCTGGTCGGTACAGCGCTGATTCACTCCCAGGCGGTGACGGAAAAACGCAACCTGTTTAAATCCTGGACGTTGCTGCTGGCGATTATGGCGTTCTCGTTCAGTCTGCTCGGTACCTTTCTGGTGCGCAGTGGCGTGCTGACCAGTGTGCATTCCTTCGCGACCGACCCCGAACGCGGTGTCTTCATTCTGGCGATCCTGCTGGTGACCGTCGGTGGTTCGCTGCTGCTCTACGCATTGCGCGCCTCGCAAATACGCGTTGCCGGGGAATACCAGTTGTTGTCGCGCGAAACCTTCTTGCAATTCAACAACATCATTCTGGTGGTCATCACCTTCATGGTATTGCTGGGAACCTTGTTCCCGCTGGTATTTGATGCGCTGAACCTGCGCAAGATTTCGGTCGGGGCTCCCTATTTCAACGCCATGTTCAATTTCTTTATGGTGTTCCTGCTCTCGCTGGTCGCTGTAGGGCAACTGCTGCGCTGGAAGCGACACCCGGCAGACAACCTGTCGACCTTGCTGAAAGTCGGCATTCCGGTTGCCATAGTGGCGGGCCTGGTATTGCCGTTGTTGATTTCAGGGCGTTTTCACTGGCAGGTATGGCTTGGCCTGGCCCTGGCATTCTGGTTGCTGGCCGGTCTGGTGCGTTTGCTGCTTGATCGTACCCGCAATTCCAGTAACCCCTGGCAGGCACTGGCACGGGCCGGTGGGGGCTTCTGGGGTATGTGGCTGGCGCACCTGGGGCTGGTGTTTTCAGTCATCGGGGTGGTGCTGGTCTCCAATTATGAAGTAACCCGCGATTACCGGATGGGGCCTGACGACCGCGTCACCATGGGTAACTATCAGTTTGAATTTGAAGGTACGCGGCCAATCACCGCTTCCAATTACCGCAGTGACGAAGGCATTTTGAATGTGTTCCGAAATGATCGGCAGGTAGCCACGCTGACACCCGAGAAACGATTTTATACCGTCCAGTCGAGCACCATGACTGAAGCAGGCATTGATGCCGGTCTGTTCCGCGATCTTTATGCGTCGATGGCAGAGCCATTCGACGACAACCGCCAGGTCTGGTCATTGCGGTTGCAGGTGAAACCCTTTGTCCGTTGGATCTGGCTTGGCGCCATCTTCATGGCGCTCGGTGGTGTGGTCGCGGTGCTGGACCGACGCTACCGCAGAAAATCGGGGGTAACGTTATGAGCAAACGACTGGTTTTGTTTATGCCGTTGGTGGCCATTGCCGCCATGATGGCGCTGTTCGCCTTTGCCCTGTTGACCGGGGTCAACCCACAGGAAATGGATTCAGCGCTGGAAGGGCGGGAAATGCCCGCATTCCGGCTGACCGATGTGAACGACAGTCAGCGAACCCTGACCGAAGAGAGCCTCGACGGCGAACCTTATCTGATGAATTTCTGGGCAACCTGGTGCCCCTCATGCAAGTTTGAGCACCCTTATCTGAACAGCCTGGCCAGTGAAGGGGTGCGCATCATTGGTGTCAACTACAAGGATGACCGGGAACTGGCGGTTACCTGGTTGCGCGATTACGCCAACCCTTACGACATTGACGTGTTCGACCCCAATGGCGACCTGGGTTTTGAGCTGGGTGTCACCGGCGCACCGGAAACCTTCTTTGTGGATTCATCCGGCATTATTCGCCACCGGTTTCAGGGGCCGATTGATTCTGCCCTGTGGGAAAACAAGTTAAAGGCTGTATACGATGCGATGGAGTAACCGACTGATCGCGGCGGGTTTGCTGTTGATTTCGCTGTTTGCCGTGGCCGAGCAGGAAACCCTGATATTCGACAACGACACCTTGCGCGAGCGATATCTCGATCTTACCCAGCAATTACGCTGTCCCAAATGTGAAAACCAGAACATTGCCGGCTCCAACTCGCCCATAGCAGAAGACATGCGCAACAAAACCTACGAACTGTTGCATCTGGGCTACAGCGACGATGAGGTGGTCAGTTACATGGTTGACCGTTACACCGAATTCGTGATCTACCAGCCTCGTTTGAACTGGGGCACGGTCTGGCTCTGGCTGGGACCGGTGCTGGCGCTGTTGCTGGGCGCCCTTATGGTGACCTGGCTGGCACGACGTTCGGGAACCGAACCGCCCGATGAACTCAGTGACGATGAACGATCGCGTCTACAGACCCTGCTGGATAAGGATTCTTGACCCCTATGGCCATTCTTGTATTTGGCGCACTATTGCTGTTAGCACTGCTGTTTGTGGCGACGCTGGCGCGGCGGCGCGGCAATGCCACAGAGCGAGACTCGGTTGCCGAGTCTATCCGCATTCACAAGGACCGGTTGCAGGCGCTTGACGAGGAGCATCAGAGCGGTGAGCTCGAAGACACCGACTATCAACAGTTCCGGGCAGAAACCGAGCGGGCTTTGCTGGAAGATACCCGCAAGGCTGGCGATACAGACCCCGGCCGAGCCGTGCCACTGGTTGTGGTGGTGGCTGTTGGTGTAGTCATGTCGGCTTCAGCCTGGTGGCTTTACGGAGCGTGGGGCGCTGCAGACGCAGTAGAGGTTCGCAACAACTTTATTGAACTGGCGACAGCCCCGAACCCGACAGAAGCCCAGCTGATGGAAACACTCGACGGCTATGAAGCCCTGCTGCAGGAGCATCCGGACGACATGGAAGGCTGGTTTCGTCTGGCCAACATGCAAATGGAGTTGGGGCAGTTCAGCCGTGCACAGCCTACTCTGGAGCGGGTGTTGACGCTGTTGCGCGAGGGGTCGCGCAACGCCGAAGACGAGTCGATGATTCTGGCCTACCTCGGCCAGACCCTCTGGGCTCAGGAGCAAGCCGAACCAGCGCTGGAACGGTTTCGGGAAGCGCTCGAATACAACGCCCAGAACACGCTGGCACTGGGCTTTGCCGGACGCCTGACGTTCGAGCTGGCGTCCTACCGGTCGTCCATAGATTACTGGACCCGGCTGAAGCGTCTGGCAGGCGAAGAAGCAGACACCCAGTTGATCGATGAATTCATCAGCCGGTCTGAAGCGGCCCTGTCAGAGCAGGGAATCGACTACGAAGCGGATGTCGGCCCCAGTATCGATGTAAGACTGGCGCTGCCAACGGCCTGGGAAGGTTTACCGGAAACGGCAGTGCTGTTTGTGTATGCACGACCGGCTGATGCGCGCATGCCCCTGGCTGTGAGGCGAGTGCCGGTTTCCGCCCGCCAGATGAGAGTCGTGCTGACCGATGCTGACGCCATGGGCGGAATGGGCGGTCTGAGTGGTCAGGGTGAAGTGGTTATTACGGCCCGGGTGTCCTTTGAGGGGGTTGCCGAACCGGCACCAGGCGACTGGGTGGCCGAAGACGTGACACTCAACCTCAGCGAACAGAACAGCTTCCAGGTCGACCTGGAGGTACGCCAACCCTGATCGCGGGTCTGTTGTCTGGATGCGGGTTGACCGGAGTCACATTTTTGCGGGAAATCTAAGTCCTTGATCTGGCACTAAAAATCGACGCCGGGAGACGGTTTCAACCGGCCGCGATTGACGCTAGAATCGAACGCATTGATTCGATCGTGGGGCCTGGCATGATGCCGGGCCCGCCAGCCCTGGACTGACATCGCCCTATGCGATTGAAAAGCATTAAAATGGCCGGGTTTAAATCCTTTGTCGACCCGACCACCATCCCGTTCCCGACCAATTTGTCGGCCATTGTTGGCCCGAACGGCTGTGGTAAATCCAACACCATCGATGCGGTACGCTGGGTGATGGGCGAGTCGTCCGCCAAGCACCTGCGTGGCGAGTCGATGACCGATGTTATCTTCAACGGCAGTAACGCCCGCAAGCCGGTCGGCCAGTGCTCGGTCGAACTGGTGTTTGATAATTCAGACCACTCCCTGAAAGGCGAGTACGCCGCCTTCAACGAAATTGCGATTCGCCGCCGGGTCACGCGGGATGGCCAGTCCACCTATTTTCTGAACGGCACCAAATGCCGCCGCAAAGACGTCACCGATCTGTTCCTGGGCACCGGCCTGGGTGCGCGCAGCTATGCGATTATCGAACAGGGCATGATATCCCGGCTGATCGAAGCCAAACCGGAAGACCTGCGCAACACCATTGAGGAAGCTGCGGGCATCTCCCGCTACAAGGAACGCCGCCGCGAAACCGAAAACCGGATGCGTCGCACCCGCGAAAACCTGGAACGCCTGACCGACATCCGTGAAGAGTTGGAGCGCCAGCTGCAGCACTTGCACCGCCAGGCTCAGTCCGCCGAGAAGTACAAGGAATTCAAGCAGGAAGAACGCACCACCCGGGCGCAACTGGCCGCGTTGCGCTGGCAGGGGCTCGACCGCGAGGTGGCCGAGCAGGACATGCGCATCGCCGAGTTTGAGACCCGCTACGAAAGCTTCGTGACCGAGCAGCGCCGCATTGATGCTGACATCGAAGCCTTGCGCGAAGCGCACCACACCGCCACCGAAGCCTTCAACGACGTGCAGGCGCAGTACTACCAGCTCGGCAACGAAATCGCGCGCTTTGAACAGACCATGCAGCACCGCCAGGAGCAAAGCCACCAGCTGGTTCAGGATATTCAGGACGCCGAGCGCACGCTGCAGGAAGCCACTCAGGCCAGTCAGTCCGACAGCGACCGGGTGGAAGAAGCCCGCGAGACACTGGAAATGCTGGCCCCCGAGCTGGAGGCCGCCGAAGAACAGGTGATGCTGGCCGCCGATGAGCTGGCCGATCTGGAACAGCGCCAGCAAGACTGGCAAAGCCGCTGGGATCAGTTCAACCAGAATGCTCAGGGCCCGAAACGCCAGGCCGAGGTCGCCCAATCGCGCATTCAGCACCTTGAGCGAGTGATCGAGCAGTTGCACCGCCGTCAGGAAACCCTGTACCGCGAACGAGACCAACTGGCGGCCGATCCGGACGCCGAAAACCTCGAAGCCCTGATCGACCAGACCGATGAACTGGAAATGCGCGCCGAGCAGTTCCAGACGCGCATGGACGAACTGGCCGAACAGCAGCAGCGCAGCCGCGTTCAGGCCGAAGCCAAACGGCGTGAACACGACAGCGTGCGCCAGCAATTGCAGCAGAAACAGGGCCGTCAGGCGACCTTGCAGGCACTGATCAAGGCTGCCATGGGCGATGAAGCCCAGGGCGTGCGCGATTGGCTGGCGAGCCATCAGTTGCGCGAAGCACGGCGTCTGGCACAGGAGCTGAGTGTCGAGCCTGGCTGGGAAGCGGCAGTCGAAGCGGTATTGGGCGATCGCTTGCAAGCCATCGCCATCGACTCGCTCGATTCAGTCAGCGGCGCCATCAGCCGCTTTCAGGACGGTACCCTGACGCTGCTGTCGACCGAGCGCGCCCGTGACGTGGGCGATGCCAGTCAGTCGTTGCTGCGAAAAGTACAGTGCGATCGTGACCTCTCGCCCTGGCTCGCCTCGGTTTATACCGCCACCAGCCTCGACGAAGCGCTGGCGCGCCGGGACAGCCTGGCCCCGCACGAAAGTCTGATAACCCCGGATGGCGTCTGGATCAGCCATAACTGGCTGCGTATCCGGCGCGGGGAGGGCGGCTCCGACGGCTTGCTCAGCCAGCAGCAGGAGCTGGAAACCCTGGTCGATGAACTCGATGAACTCGAAGCGGTAGAGGAAGACCTCGAGGTCAGCCTGAACATGGCGCTGATGCAGCAGAAAGCCATTGAAGAAGAGCGGGAGCAGGTGCAGCGCGATAACCAGCAGCTGTCGCGTCAGTTGGCCGAAGCCAAATCGGAACTCAGTGGCCGCCGGGTACAGGCCGAGCAGATGCGCGAGCGCCGCGCCCGCCTGAATGAAGACATTCAGGAAGTCGAAACGCAAATGGCTGCCGAGCGCGAAACCCTGGCCATGGACCGCGAAGAACTGCAGCAGTCACTCGATTCCATGGAAGAAGACGTGGACGAGCGCGAAGCCCTGATGGCCGAGCGCGAAGAGCACCGCATCACCCTTGATGAAAAGCGCGATGCAGTGCGCCAGGCCCGCGATGCCCAGCATCAGTTGCAATTAAAGCAGCAGACGCTGCAGACCGAAGTGAATTCTCTGAACGGCGCCCTGGAACGCGCTGCTCAGCAAAAAGAGCGCGCACAGGAACGCCTGGAGCGCCTGAAATCACAGATGGACGACCGCCAGGACCCATTGGACGACCTGCGCGAGACGCTCGAGATCAAACTCGAAGCGCGGCTGGAACTGGAAGAATCATTGCAGGAAAAACGCACCGCCATGGAAAGCTCAGATGCCGAAATGCGCTCTCTTGAGCAGCAGCGAGTGGTGGCTGACCAGCAGGCGATGTCGGTGCGTACCGAGCTTGAACAGCACAAGATGGCGGCCCAGACCCAGATTACCCGGCGCGCGACCCTGGCCGAGCAGCTAGCCGAACAGCAGTTCGACCTGGATACCGTCATCGCCAATTTGCCAGAAAATGCCAACGAGACCGAATGGGAAGAGGGGCTTGAGCGGCTGGCGGCGAAAATTCAGCGGCTGGGGCCGATCAACCTGGCGGCCATTGAAGAGTACCAGACGCAAAGTGAGCGTAAACGTTACCTCGATGAGCAGGATCAGGACTTGCAGCGAGCGCTGGAGACACTGGAGAATGCCATTCGTAAGATCGATCGTGAAACCCGTACCCGCTTCAAGGAAACCTTCGATCGGGTGAACCAGGGTTTGCAGGAGCTGTTTCCCAAGGTCTTCGGTGGTGGCCATGCTTATCTGGAGCTGACCGGCGATGACTTGCTCGACACCGGTGTGGCCATTATGGCCCGGCCGCCGGGCAAGCGGAACAGCACCATTCATTTGTTGTCCGGGGGCGAGAAGGCGCTGACCGCTATTGCCCTGGTGTTCAGTATTTTCCGGCTGAATCCGGCGCCGTTCTGTATGCTGGATGAAGTGGATGCGCCGTTGGATGATGCCAACGTCGGACGCTATGCAAAATTGGTGGAGGCTATGGCCGAACACGTACAGTTTATCTACATCACCCACAACAAGATTGCGATGGAAATGGCGCACCAGTTGATGGGTGTGACCATGAATGAGCCGGGCGTGTCACGCCTGGTGTCTGTGAATGTTGAGGAGGCTGCCGAACTGGCAGCCATGTAACGGGGACCGGCGAATGGAATTGCGTGACGTACTGATCATACTGGGCATCGTACTGATAGCCGTGATCGTCTGGGACGGGGTGCGCCGCATGAAGCTGCGTAAGCCCAAGCCCCGCCGCTCGGTAGCCGACCTGGGGCCCGACCCGGAAGAAGAAAAGAGAAAAGCAGAGCTGGCGCGCGAGCTGCCAAACGGTGGCGCGCGCGTGCGCGACATGACTGAAGAAGAGCGTGAAGTCATTTCCTCCAGGCTGAATTTGCGCGAGCGGGTTCCCATGCTGATGGATTCGGTAGATGCCGAGCCGGAGACCGACCGGGAAACACCAGCGCCCGCCGACGGCCGGGTAGAGCAGCAGGCCCTCGACTTCGACCGGGAGCCCGACCCGCAAGAACCGGCGGTTGAACCAAAAAAAGCAGCGGCATCAGTGCCACATGAGTCAGGTTCGCAACCGTCGATTTCTGCTAAAGACAACGACACAGAGCACTGGGATTCCGACTGGCATTTCAGCGCCGTGGATGAAGATGCCGGGATCGACGCTGCGGAAGAGGCTGATACTGACGACGTTTCACCGTCTCGCGGGCCTGACATCGTTGACTCGCCCACCTACGAAGCTGACGACCTGGCTGCAGATGATGAGTCTGACGAACTGGAAGCCCCCGAAGCCGATCAGTCTCATTCTGAACTGGAACCAGTGCCGGAAAAAACCACCGTGTCGCGAGCAGCAGACAAGCCGCAACCGGACCTTGAATACAAGGAAGACACCCGCCCGGTCGAAGAACTGGTGATCATGCATGTGATGGCCCGCGACAAGGGCGAGATAGCGGGCGGTGACTTGCTGGAGTTACTGCTGCGTGCTGGCTTGCGTTTCGGCCCGCTGGATATCTTCCACTACCGCAACCCCCAGGGCCAGATGGAGTTCAGCCTGGCCAACTGCGTGCAACCGGGAACGCTGAATCCGGACGCGATGGACCAGATGACTACGCCCGGCGTCACCATTTTCATGCAGTTGCCGCTGCGCGCCGACATGATGACCTCTTTCGATCACATGTACGAAATGGCGGTGTATCTGAGTAAAAACCTGGATGCGGACCTGCTCGATGAAGAGCACAGTACCGTCACGCCGCAACGGGTCGAACATTACCGCGAACGGCTGCGTAACTTTGCCCGCTCGCAACTGATTCAGGCCCACGAATGATCAGAACAACGGCATGACCGAACCGAACACGATCCATCACAGCCGCACCGACCTCGACCAACTGGTAGAGCGCATTCGTCAGCTTGATTACGAGTACTACGTGCTTAACGAGTCGAGCGTGCCGGATGCCGAATACGACCGGCTGATGCAGGCGCTGATCGCCATTGAACGCGAACACCCAGACTGGGTTCGGGAAGATTCCCCGACCCAGCGTGTCGGTGGCCAGCCCCAGGCAGGCTTTAGCCAGGTGCAGCACGAAGTGCCGATGTTGTCGCTCGACAATGCCTTCAGCGATGACGATATGGCAGCCTTCTACAAGCGGTTGCAAGACCGGATGAACACCACCGGGCCCCTGGAACTGGCCTGTGAACCCAAGCTCGATGGCATTGCCGTCAGTCTGTTGTATGAAAACGGCCGTCTGGTGCGCGGCGCCACCCGCGGCGACGGCACCACGGGTGAAGACATTACCGCCAACGTCCGTACCATTCGCAGTATTCCACTGAGCCTGCGCGGAGATGGCTGGCCAGCCGTGCTGGAAGTGCGCGGCGAAATCTACCTGCCGCGCGACGGCTTCGAGCGCATGAATGCTCTGGCTCTGGAGCAGGGCGTGAAGGTGTTCGTGAACCCGCGCAATGCCGCGTCGGGCAGTTTACGCCAGCTCGACCCTCAGCTGACTGCCAAACGGCCGCTGGAAATGTGCTGCTATTCGGTCGGTCGCGTCGACGGCGGCCAGTTGCCTGCTACTCATTACGATACACTGAATGCGCTGGCGGGCTGGGGGTTGAAGATCAACCCGGAAAGCCGCGTAGTGACCGGTCTTGAGGAAATGCTGGCTTACTATCAGCAATTGCTCGACCGTCGTGATCAGTTGCCGTACGAAATCGACGGTATCGTCTACAAGATCAACAGCTTTCAGTTGCAGCAGCGCCTTGGCTATGTTTCACGGGCGCCACGCTGGGCCATTGCCCGCAAGTTTCCCGCGCAGGAAGAACTGACCCGTTTGCTGGATGTGGAGTTTCAGGTGGGCCGCACTGGTGCGCTGACCCCGGTTGCCCGACTGGAGCCGGTGTTCGTCGGTGGTGTGACGGTCAGCAACGCCACACTGCACAACATGGACGAAGTCGAGCGCATTGGTGTCCATATTGGCGATACCGTTATCGTGCGCCGCGCCGGTGATGTGATTCCGCAAGTAGTACGGGTCGTGGAAGACCAGCGCCCGGCGGATGCCCGACCAGTCACCCTGCCAGAGGCCTGCCCGGTTTGTGGCTCCGCCGTAGAACGGGTAGACGGTGAAGCGGTGTCCCGCTGCACCGGCGGCATTCATTGCGATGCGCAGCGCCGCGAAGCGCTCAAGCATTTCGTCTCGCGCCGGGCGCTCGACATTGAAGGCCTGGGCGAGAAGCTGATCGACGCCTTGCTGGAAAAAGGGCTGTTGCATACCCCGGGTGATATCTTTGAACTGACCGCCGATCAACTGGTCGAGCTCGATCGCATGGGCGAGAAATCCGCCAGCAATGTGATCGCGGCTATCGAGGCTGCCAAGCAGACCACCTTGCCACGGTTTCTCTATGCGCTGGGCATCAGGGAGGTCGGGGTGACCACGGCAGCCAACCTGGCTCAGCATTTTGGTGGCCTCGAAAAACTCTGGAATGCCCCGGAGGAGGCGTTGCTTGAGGTCGATGATGTCGGCCCCAAAGTCGCCGCCCATGTGCGCCATTTCTTTGAAGAGCCCAATAACCGGCTGGAGATCGAGCGACTGGTCAGCCTGGGGATCACCTGGCCCGACCCGGCGCCGGCTTCCGGCTCAATGCCGCTGGCGGGGCAAACCTGGGTCGTCACCGGCAAACTCGAAGCCCTGAGCCGCGATGAAGCCAAGGATTATCTGCAGCGCCTGGGCGCCAAGGTGGCCGGCAGTGTGTCGGCAAAAACCACCCAACTGGTCGCCGGGCCAGGGGCGGGCAGCAAACTGAAAAAAGCCACCGACCTGGATGTGCCGGTGATGGACGAAACCCAATTTTTAGAGGTTTTAAGGGAGCACCAATTATGGCAATAGCGGCCGGCGTAACCGCCGATCTAAACCGATTGCCGCGGGAGGGTTACTGAAATGGATCAGGAAACCCTGGTGTACGGCGTCATTCGCGATGTGCCGTCAAACGACACTCGCTTTCTGCTGAACAGCCGGCTGGTCAATTGCGACGCCATTCTCAGCCTGACCGATCTGGACAGCTTTCCCTACCTGACCACCAGCATGTTCTCGATACCGACCGAAGAACTGGAGCAGGGCACTTACCAGACTCAGGTCATCCACTTTGCGGCTTCCTATCAGGCGGTGGAATACCACTGGGAAGCCTGGATCGCCAAGTTCGAACAGCTGTTGAAGAAAATGTTCTGGGTCTCGGCCACGGTGCACCTTGAAACCGAGCTGTCCGGCAACCATACCTTTCAGTGGGACAGTCCCGGGGCCTACCACGCCCCGAGTGATGATCTGTCCGTACACTGCGAATGGGAGCATGAAGTGTCGTTTGGACGAGCCCGACCGTGATTATACCCGCTGAAGAGCTGGCGCCCGAAACGCTGGATGGCATTGTCCGCGAGTGGCTGATGCGCCAGGGCGAAGACTGGGGTCTGGTCGAGGGTGGTCTCGATGACGCCATTCCGCTGGCCCGGGCTCGTGTGCTGAAAGGCGATCTGGTGATTCTGTGGAGCGAGACCGAAGAGACGCTGAACATCCTGCCTCGCGACGAAGTCCGCCGCAGCGATCAGAAAGAGGCCTGGGAAGACCAGACTGGCAGCGGTTCTGATGAGTACGACAGGGATCAGTCGGGCGATGCCTGACAAAATCCGTAACTGACCTTTAACCGCCGCTCAGCCGTATTTACAGCAAGCCCTTCATTCATCACCACCCAATCGAATCAGAGGTCGTTCCGATGAATTCCTGGATACTCTACAGCCTGGCGCTCGTCGCCATAGTCATCATTGCCGTTCTAGCCACCGTTGCCTGGCGCCTGCAGCGCCAGGTTCGCGAGCAAGAGCTCGCCCGCGAGAAAGCCCAGGCCGCTTACGATCAGAAAACCGAAGCGCGCCGGGCGTTTGTGCTGCAAAGCCTGGAAATCATTTCGACTAACGTGCTCGAAGAAGACCTGAACCTGACCGAGGCGACCATTCGCTGCAAGATCCTGCTTGACTCACTGGAGCTGCCGGAAGCAGAGCGTCAGTCGTATCAGGTACTCGATCAGGTATTCGACCAGGTGCAGGGGTTCGATACCCACCAGGCCCGCAAAGACCTGACCCCGGCAGAGCGCCATCGCCAGGATCAGCAACGCGAAAAGATAGAGTCGGAATTTGAAGCCGCACTGAAAGACTGCTTCACTCGCCTACAACAAATCAACCGGGCGACGATTCAATAGCAGAATCGCGAAGGGCGGCATGAGTGCTTATGTGGGGGCGCCGTGAATACGTCCATGTAGGCTTAACTTCGGCTCCATGCCTCAGATACCCCCACATAAACACTCATGCCGCCCGTCGCTTAGCTCTAGCCAATTTGAGAATCATAAAGCCAAACCTAGTCTATTCACCTGCCCTTGGCACCCTCAAACGATAACTAAGCACAGCGCGTTCACCAGCAGGCAAGCTGTAGATCAGCCACTGGATATAGCCAATCTCATTGGCGGGCATCTCGACACCGGCCGGGAAGAACGTATTGCCGTTGCGTGACAGGCGAAACTCACCGTCGCGACCGTCCAGCTTGAACGAGCCTTCTATTAGCTGAGCGCCACCGGTTGGTACGGTATTCACCAGCAATAAATCCGTGAGTGTCTGATTACCAATATTAACCGCCTCGACTTCCAGCTCCAGCAGATCGCCAGGGCGGGCTTCGGTGATTTCAGCACGATTAAAATTGGTGTCACCTTCTGCTTTGGTTAAGCGGTAGAAGGTTTCTTTTACCTCGATCTGGCTTTCAGCAAGGGCGCCGACACTGATCAGGCACAGCAGGGTTACCAGCCAGAGGCGGGGGTGTTTCGTCCAATCGAGCGTCCACTTCATGAGTCCCTCCCGAGAATCTGCACGGTCACTATAAAAACATAGTATCCATATATGACCGACTTTACACCGGTTGCACTCAGCTTAACGAGCTCTGGTGACATGAGTTGGAAACTCGCCATCAATCAACCACCTAATACTCAAGGACCATCGGGTGCGCCTACTGGAGGCCGTTAGACAACAGGGACTAAAACGCCAGGAGCGTTTTAGCACGAGCGCAGTGAGCCCGAAGGGTGAACCCCATGGATGGGGTTCATATCTTGTCTCCGAGCCCCCATGGAAGGGTTTACGGCGTGCCTCCAGTAGGCGTGCGCGATGGTCCGACTGGCTACCAATTAAGGGTTGGCAATAGACCAAGTTACCCTGCGAATTTCTGACTCATGGCACCAGAGCGAACCACTAGACGAATCAGATACCGGTGTCACGCCATTGCGGGGCCAGTTTGACCAGCCAGTCGGTCAGGGCGTCGGACATCAGCAGCGCATCGGTGCGGGGGTCATCGGAGTCGGCGCTTTGCTCGATCAGGGTGTCGGTGAACTTCAGGCGCTTCAGCGTGAAGGTATCGTCGATGACGGCCTGGCAGTTATCGTTCAGCACGATGCCCATCTGGCGGATACGCATGCCGCTGTCGAGCGAATGGGCGATTTCCGGGGCATCCAGATCGAGGTTGCGGTAGCGTGCCTTGATCGTCGGGTCGTCGGCCATCACCAGTTCCAGGTCTTCCAGCAGTTCGGTGCCTTCCGGGCGGCGTTCGGGCTGCTGAAACCACTCAGTCAGAATGGCGCTGCCAGCGACGGATTTGCCAACGGGAATGACCGGCAGCGAACCTATGCTTTCGCGCAGGTGAGCGGTGAAGTCATCGGCATTTTTTTCGCTGGCGGCGTTGATCACCAGCCACTGGTGCTTCAGGTCGATCCAGGCGCTGGTGCGGCGGGTTTTGTGAAAGGCCCGGGGCAGCAGCTCGGCACGCAATTGCTCTTTGAGAGCCTCTTTTTCCTTGCGTCCCGGGCGGCGGCCTTCGGCTTCTTCGACGGCGTCTATTTTTTCCGCCAGTTGTTCGTTTAGCACACTCGCCGGGAGTATTTTTTCCTGAACCTGGGCGGTGATGAACAGGCGATCGCCGACTTCCTCGCACAGCATCTGGCTGTCCTTGAATGGGGCGACCCAGCCAAAAGCGCTTTCCTGAAGGGCCGTCAGGCCAGTGAAGGGCGTTTGAGCCAGTTTTTCGTTGAGTTGGTCTTCAGAACCAGACCAGGCGTCGGTGAAACGATACACACGTGCGTTTTTAAACCACATTAAGCCAGCTTCCCATCGGCAGTCGAAATCGAAAGGGGGGCAGTGTACTGGGTTCGCCCGGCCAGCAAAACCACTTTGCCGCATCCTGCCCAGGGTTTACCCTGAGGCTGTGATGAAGCACTAAACAGGAATCTTAAATGACCGTTTTACCCGGGCGCGGCTGGCCGCAGTCAGTCTCCTTGACGATCAGAATACTGCTGTCGATCTCCGGACTGTGCCTGCTGGGTTCTCTGGCCGGCGTGTCCGACTGGCTGGAGTATCACCGCTTTGCCGTTGCCAGCGGAGACCTGTGGCGCCCGCTGACGGCCTGGGTAGCCCAGCTAAACCCGTCCCATTGGCTGGTTAACCAAGGTGGCCTGGTGTTATTGGCGTTGTTGCTGCCGGGCCAGTGGCAGCGTCAGGATACATTGGCCTTTGTATGGGTGTGGCTACTGTGCAGTCTCTGGCTGACATTCGGGCCCTATACCCAGTACGCCGGGCTCTCCGGCCTGCTTTATGGCTGGCTGATTTGGGGGCTATGGCGCAGCCCGCACTACAGCGGGCTGATTCGTTTGGTGGTAGCGCTGGTTCTGGTGACTAAAGTCGTCACTGAAAACTTGTCGGGGCCCTATCAAGGCGGGGCCAGTGGGGTCTCGGTTTTTATTCGCGGTGACATCGCCGTGCAATCGCATCTGGCAGGGCTGGTTGCCGGCTTGGTCGCCGTACTCCTAGCCTGGGGCTGGGGTGTTGCGCGCAATCGCCATTAGTGCCTCGGCCCCTCGGCTCAGCGTCCGCCCCTGATGCCAGATCACCCCCAGGTGTCGGGTAAGCTGCAATTGCTCAACCGGCAACACCCGCACGCTGTCGTCGATCAACCGCGGCGGCAGCAAGCTCCAGCCCAGGCCGCTGGCCACCAGCGCTCGAATGGTTTCCAGGTAGTTCACCGCCAGGGTGCGTGACAGCGGCAGGTGGTGGCGCTGGAAAGTCTGTTCGATCAGGCGGTAGGTGGTGGTCTGGGCATCCGGCAAAATGGCCCTGAAATGCACCAGTTCGTTCAGGCGTATCTTGCCCTTGCGCTGGGTCAGAGGGTGATCGGGGCTGACCACAAACTCGAGTTTGTCCGTCCACAGGGTTTCCTTGCGTAATTCCCGCGGCAGGGTCGTCGGCAGAGTAATGAACGCCAGTTCCAGGTCGCGCCGGGCGATGGCCTGCAGCGTCTGTTCGGATTCCAGAAACTGCACATCCAGATGAGCATCCGGGAACTGATCGGTCAGTGACCGCAGCAGAGGCCCGAGGTAGTGCAGGCCAATGTGATGGCTACTGGCAATGCTCAACTGCCCAACCTGATTACTGCCAGCCTGGCTAACGGCGAGGCGGGCGTCGCGAATGTCTTCCAGAATGCGACTGGCCCGGTCAACCAGCAGGCGGCCACTTTCCGTCAGATAAACATCCCGGCCTATCCGGTCGAACAGTTGCACCCCAAGCGATTGCTCCAGATTGGCAACCCGCTTGGAAATGGCCGGCTGAGTCAGAAACAGGCGTTCGGCGGCCCGGCTGAACGAGCCGGTCTCGGCCACGGCCAGAAAGGCTTCCAGGCTGGTGTGATCCATATGTATTCCAAATAGTTATGGAAAATATAAAAATAATAAATTTGTATTATTCATCAGTCTACATAGACTGTGCAGCACAGACAAATACCGTGACAAAAACCAAAAATCACCAGGCGTTGAGGCCTTTGGTTACACAAGTTTCGGGGTTAAGTTCACCTCGCTGGCATTGGTCCGCACCGGATACCGGGTATGCCTCTGTGGGGTCGGCGTAAATCCGTCAATGGCGGTCCGACGTCTCGGGCCTAGGCCACAGAGACACACCGGTACCCGGTGCTAGTCTTCTGAGCGAATTTCGAAACTGGAGTAAACGGAGGCGTCGAAGGTGGTACTCCGCAGGAGGGGACGGCATGGCCGGCAAGACCTTGTACGACAAGTTATGGGATGCTCATAAAGTATCCGAGCGTGAAGATGGCACGGCGTTGATCTATATCGACCGCCATCTGCTGCACGAAGTGACCTCGCCGCAGGCGTTTGAGGGCTTGCGGCTGGCGGGTCGCAAGCCCTGGCGGCTGGATACCAACCTGGCGACGCCGGACCATAACGTCTCTACCGATCTGGCTGAACGCCAGGCAGGCGTAGCGGGTATTCGTGATGAGATCTCGCGTATTCAGGTGACCACGCTTGATGACAACTGCACTGCCTTTGGCGTTCGCGAGTTCAGCATGAACGACATTAATCAGGGTATTGTGCATGTGGTCGGGCCAGAGCAGGGCGCGACCTTGCCGGGTATGACCATTGTTTGTGGCGATTCGCATACCTCGACTCACGGCGCCATGGGCTCACTGGCGTTTGGCATTGGCACCTCCGAAGTGGAGCACGTGCTGGCGACCCAGTGTCTGATTCAGCGCAAGATGAAGAACATGCGCATTCGGGTTGAAGGTGATCTGGCGCCCGGTATTACCGCCAAAGACGTGGTGCTCTACATCATCGGCCAGATTGGTACCGCTGGTGGTACCGGCTATGCGATCGAGTTTGCGGGCTCTGCGTTGCGGTCTCTTTCGATGGAAGGCCGGATGACGGTCTGCAATATGGCGATTGAAGCCGGTGCCCGTGCCGGCATGGTGGCGGTCGACGAGACCACCATTGAGTATTTCAAAGGCCGCCCCTTTGCGCCCAAAGGCGAGATGTGGGATCGCGCTGCCGACTACTGGCGTACCCTGGTCAGCGATGAGGATGCGACCTTTGACAAAGAAGTCGTGCTGCAGGCGGCCGATATTGAACCACAGGTCTCCTGGGGCACCTCGCCGGAAATGGTGGCTGGTGTGAGCGGCAAGGTACCGAACCCGAGCAATGTGGCCGATGAAGACAGCCGCAAAGGCGTTGTGCGTGCACTGGAGTACATGGGGCTTCAGGCCGACCAGCCAATCGAATCGATCCGGCTCGACCGGGTGTTCATTGGTTCCTGTACCAATTCACGCATCGAAGATCTGCGGGCCGCTGCGGCCGTGGTGAAAGGTCACAGTGTTGCCAGCAGTGTCAAGCAGGCGATGGTTGTGCCTGGCTCCGGCCTGGTGAAACAACAGGCAGAAGCGGAAGGGTTGGATGCGATTTTCAGAGCGGCTGGTTTTCAGTGGCGTGAACCCGGCTGTTCGATGTGCCTGGCGATGAATGCCGACAAGTTGGGGCAGGGCGAGCATTGCGCCTCGACTTCAAACCGCAATTTTGAGGGCCGTCAGGGCTTTGGTGGTCGTACCCATCTGGTCAGCCCGGCCATGGCTGCTGCGGCTGCCATTAAAGGGCACTTTGTTGATATCCGGGCCTGGCAGGAGGGCGCCGCATGAAACCATTTACGACGGTAACAGGTCTGGTTGCACCGATGGACCGGAGCAATGTCGATACCGACATGATCATTCCCAAGCAGTTTTTGAAGTCGATCAAGCGCAGTGGCTTTGGCCCCAATCTGTTCGATGAAGTGCGCTATCTGGATGAAGGTCAGCCGGGCATGGACAACAGCAAGCGCCCGCTGAACCCCGATTTCGAACTGAACAAGCCGCGCTATGCCGGTGCCCAGGTATTGCTGGCCCGCAAGAACTTCGGCTGTGGGTCCAGCCGCGAGCATGCCCCCTGGGCGCTTGAGGATTATGGCTTTCGGGCGATCATTGCGCCGAGTTTTGCCGATATTTTCTACAACAACTGTTTTAAAAACGGCCTGCTGCCCATCGTGCTGCCGGATGATGTGGTCGATCGGTTGTTTAACGCGGTCGCCAGTACCGAAGGCTACAAGCTGACCATCGACCTTGAAAACCAGCAGGTGGTTACGCCGGAGGGTGATGTCTTTGAATTTGAAGTGAATGCGTTTCGCAAGCACTGCCTGATCAATGGCCTCGATGACATCGGCCTGACGCTGCAGAATGCCGACGCCATTCGCACCTATGAAACCCGCCGCGAGCAGGAAACGCCCTGGGTATTCGGACACATTCGTTAAGGAAACGATATGACAGCTAACAACAACGCTTCCATTCTTATTTTACCCGGCGACGGCATCGGGCCTGAAATTGTTACCCAGGCCGAGCGAGTTCTGAACGCCGTGGCTGAGCGGGAAGGGCTGACGCTGACGCTCGATCACGCCCTGGTAGGCGGTGCTGCCATTGAAGCGACGGGTAAGCCGTTGCCGGAAGACACCCTGGCCAAGGCCCGGGCGGCCGATGCCATTCTGCTCGGTGCTGTGGGTGGCCCGCAATGGGATAGCCTCGATATGGCGGTCCGCCCCGAGAAAGGCTTGCTGGGGCTGCGCTCCGAACTGGCGCTGTTCGGTAACCTGCGCCCGGCGATTCTGTACCCGCAACTGGCCAGCGCCAGCTCACTGAAACCCGAAATCGTCTCCGGGCTCGATATTCTGATCGTGCGTGAACTGACTGGTGGTATCTATTTCGGGCAGCCGCGTGGCGAATTTGTCAACGATCGTGGCGAGCGTGAAGGCTTCAACACTTATCGCTACAACGAGACTGAAATCCGCCGTATCGGTCGGGTTGCCTTTGAAGCAGCACTAAAGCGTGGCAAGCGACTTTGCTCGGTTGATAAGGCCAATGTCCTTGAAGTTACGGTATTGTGGCGCAATATCATGAAGGAACTGTCATCCGAATACCCGGATGTAGAGCTGTCACATATGTACGTCGATAACGCCGCCATGCAGCTGGTGCGGGCGCCGAAGCAGTTTGATGTGATGGTGACCGGCAACATGTTTGGCGATATTTTATCCGATTGCGCCGCCATGCTGACCGGTTCCATTGGCATGCTGCCGTCGGCATCACTCGACGCTGACGGCAAGGGCATGTACGAGCCGATACACGGCAGCGCGCCGGATATCGCCGGCAAGGGCATCGCCAACCCGCTGGCAACGATACTGTCGGTGGCGATGATGCTGCGTTACTCGCTTGGCCAGGCTGCGGCCGCCGATGCGATTGAACGGGCGGTGAGTGATGTGCTCGATCAGGGGCTGCGCACAGCTGATATTGCAGCTGCGGGTGAAGCGGCGGTTTCGACAGACGCCATGGGCGATGCCGTTGTCGCGGCTCTGCTAAAATAACCATCGCCCGATTCGGATGACCAATGGCCCGGATGAGCCGGGTCTCGCTGCAGCTGCCGACAGGCGGCCAGCGCAAATACAGGTGACGCCGCTGCCCGGAGCAGGGCGTGAACACTGAGAGGAATAGAATGAAAGTCGGTTTTGTAGGTTGGCGTGGCATGGTGGGCTCGGTCCTGATGCAGCGCATGCGCGAAGAAAACGATTTTGCAGGCATCGAGCCGGTATTTTTTACCACCAGTCAGGCCGGTCAGGCAGCGCCAGACGTTGGCCAGGGCCCGGCCCTGCTGGAAAAAGCGACGGATATCGATGCGCTGGCGGCCTGTGATGTCATCATCACCTGCCAGGGGGGTGATTACACCTCTGAAGTCTATGAGCCGTTGCGCAAGACAGGCTGGCAGGGTTACTGGCTGGATGCCGCCTCAACGCTGCGCATGGCTGATGACTCGATCATCGTGCTCGACCCGGTTAACCGGGATGTGATCGACCGCGCCGTTGATGCCGGAACCAAAACCTTTGTCGGCGGTAACTGCACGGTTAGTCTGATGCTGATGGGGCTGGGAGGCCTGTTCCGTGAAAACCTGATCGAATGGGTGTCACCCATGACCTATCAGGCAGCCTCTGGATCCGGCGCTCAGCACATGCGCGAACTTCTGCAGCAGATGGGTTCGGTGCACAAGGCTTCAGAGCAGTTCCTGGCTGATCCGGCTTCGGCGATTCTGGAGCTGGACAAAACCGTTTCTGAATTCATTCGCAGCGATGATTATCCGCGCGACCATTTTGGGGTGCCCCTGGCGGGCAGCCTGATTCCCTGGATCGACTCGGCATTGCCGTCTGGTCAGAGCAAGGAAGAGTGGAAAGCCCAGGTCGAAGCCAACAAGATTCTTGGCCGCAGCGATTCACCCATCCCGATCGATGGCCTCTGTGTGCGGGTGGGCGCGATGCGCTCACACAGCCAGGCGATGACGATCAAGCTGCGCAAAGACGCACCACTGAACGACGTTGAGTCGATTCTGGCCAGTGCCAACGACTGGGTCAAGGTGATCCCGAACGAACGTGAAGCCACCATGCAGGAACTGACTCCGGCCAAAGTAACCGGCACCATGTCAGTGCCGGTAGGGCGTCTGCGCAAACTGGCAATGGGCAACGATTATCTGGGTGCCTTTACCGTCGGTGACCAGCTGCTGTGGGGGGCTGCAGAGCCGATTCGCCGTATGCTGGCGATTTTGAACCATAAAATCTAGGCGTTGAACGGTTGAGCGCGGCGAGCGAGACAAAAGGTGGCGTTTGCCGTGTTTTTCTTTTAATTTCAATTGCTTATTTATGACAAAGCGACGTGCCAGCGTCGCTTTTTTGCGTTTGGTCGCTAAAAAAGTGTGACCAAAGCGATAACAAAAAACCCCTTGTGTTGCGAAAAATCCTTTTATCAATAATACTTAGCGTAAGTTTTGAAAGTCCTTTCTAGTTTTCAAAGCCGTTAATTTGGGTGTGCAATAAAAATTGAGAACCAGTTCTCGAATTAAGGCGCCCTGACCATACAATAGCGAACTCCTTTTCAATATATTGGTGCCAAATGTGGTATTGATATCAGGGTTGAGGGAAGGGAAAAGGACGATGTTCAAAAAACAAGCGCTTGTATTTGCTATTTCTGCGCTGGCGTTTACAAATGTAGCGCAGGCGCTTGGATTGGGTGATATTGAGCTCAATTCGAACTTGAATGAACCGCTCGATGCGGACATAGAACTCACGCAATTGCGTGGCCTGACTGCGGGTGAAATTATCCCGACCCTGGCCAGCAACGATGCCTTCGTGCGCGCCGGCATCGAGCGCAGCTTCTTCCTGTCCAACATTCAGTTTTCCCTCGAGGAGAACGAGGCGGGTGATCTGATCATCGCACTGGAGACCCGTCAGCCAGTCCGCGAGCCCTTTCTTAACTTTCTCGTTGAAGTGAACTGGCCCGGTGGCCGGTTGCTGAAAGAGTACACCTTGCTGCTCGACCCGCCTGTATTCGATACCGGTGTCGTAGGCGAGTCGCTGGTGATCGATCCGGCTGCCCGGCAGGAAACTGCCCCGAGCCGTGAAATCAGCACCACCACAACAGTCTCCCAGAGCAATGAAGAGACTGCACCGGTACCGGCTGAGACCGAACCGCGTGAAGATAACCTGGCTGGTGATGAATACCGCGTGCAACGCAACGACACCCTCTGGGAAATTGCCATGCGGGTGCCGGGACGCGACGGTTACAACATGCAGCAGGTCATGCTGGCATTGCAGGATGTTAACCCCGATGCCTTCCTGAACGACAACATCAATCGCCTGAAGGCGGGCAGCGTGCTGACGTTCCCGACGGCCGAGCAGATGGGCAGTCGCAGCGTTCAGGAAGCTATCCGGGAAGTCGAAAGCCAGAACCAGGGCCGGGCAGCGTCATCCAGGCCGACCACAGCCTCTCCGGAAACAGCCGAAGTTCAGCTGTCGGCGACAGAATCGACCAGTTCGGCATTGCCTGAACAGGACGGTGAGCGCGACCCGGATGGTTACCTTGAAGTCTCTGCCGATGGCGAAGAAGGCACCAGTGCCGGTGGCGAATCGGTCGATCAGGGTGAACTCGAGCGGCTTGAGAATGAACTGGCCATTGCCGGTGAGTTGAACGACCAGTTTGAACGTGAGCGCACTGAACTGCAGAGCCGGGTATCCGAACTCGAAGAGCAGCTGGCGATCATGGAGCGGATGATCAATCTGCAGAGCGGTGATGCAGCGGCCTTCCAGGCAGAGCTTGCAGAGCAGGCTGACGAAGCAGCTGCGAATGAGCAGGACGAGTCGGCAATGTCACCTGCGACGGGCGATGCAACAACCGACAGCCCGGATGACAGCACGGCAGCGCCAGTCGAACAGGACGAGGCTACTGAGCCCGCTCAGACCGAAACCGAACCGGAAGCCGTAGCAGAACCCGAGCCTCAGCCAGAACCTGAACCGCAGCCTGTTGTTCCGGCCGCTCCCGAGCCCGGTGTAATGGGGTTTTTCCAGCCGGCGATTAACTGGGTCATGTCTAGCGTAGCCAATATGGTGGCTGCAGCGGCGGGCCTGATGGTTATTCTGCTGTTGCCATTCTATCTGCGCAGTCGGCGCAACAAGAACGAAGAAGAGAACCTGGTTGACCTCGACGATGCCGATACGGCTGATGTTGACCCGGGCTTCGACGAAAACTTCGATGATGACATGATCGACAGTTTCGATGCCGAAGACGATTTCGAAGACCTCACCACCGATGACAGCGACGCCACCAGCGATGCGGTCATGGAAGCTGAAATGTACATGGCCTATCAGAAATACGATCAGGCCGAAGAGAAACTGAAATCGGCCTTTGCCGAGCAGCCGAACCGGTCTGATATTGGCCTGAAGCTGCTTGAGGTTTATGCCGAGACCGGAAACAGCTCGGCGTTTTCTGAACTGGAGAGCAAGCTGAGCTTGTCGGCAGAGCAAAAAGCTCAGGCAGATGAGTATCGCAACCGGATGCCGCTGCTGGGTTCCAGCGAGTCGATGGGCTCAGAGTTGGACGATGACGATCTGGATTTTGGTAATTTCAGTGCAGACAGTGAAGACCTGACGTCACTGGACGACCTGGAAGACAAGCCCGGTTCCAACGACATTGATTATTCGACCAGTATTGATGACCGTCCGTCATCGGGCCAGTCTTCCGATTCCAGTCTGACACTCGATTCTCCGGGCAGCGAAGCCAGCAGTGATCTGGATTTCAGCCTCGATCTCGACGATCTTGAGTTGCCGGAAAGCGACGACGATGAAGGCCTGGATTTCGACTTGCAAGAGCTGGGTCTGGACGACGAAAAGCCAGCAGCAGAGCAACCAAAGCCGGCGTCTTCCGAGCTCGATTTTGACTTTGATGAATCAGATGACGGTGAGCTGTCTTCAGATCTCGATTTCAGTCTCGATGAGACCTCGCTCGACCCGGAGCCGGAACTGCCGAAGCTCGACAGTGATGACGACCTTGATTTCGACGCTGAGCTTGCCTCACTCGACGACGGCGATACGCTCGAATCGGCTGAGCCGGATGAACTGCCCACTGACGACAGCCTGAGTCTGGATAGTGATGAAGCCGACGACCTGTCAGTCGATGTGGCGGAAGGTTCCGATCCGTTGCGGGATCTTGCAGACGCCTTGCCGGGTGAAGCCGAGCTCGATGATGACGAGTTCGATTTCCTGTCGGGCAACGACGAAGCCAGCACCAAGCTTGATCTGGCCCGGGCTTACATTGAAATGGACGACAAGGATGGCGCACGTGACATCCTGGAAGAAGTCGCTCATGAAGGCACCGATGAGCAAAAACGCATGGCCAAGGAATTGATGGATCAGCTCTGATCCCCAGCCTGGTCGGGTCTTTCAAACCGACCCGAATGCTGTAAACTGCGCCGCTCCCTGAGCGGCGTTTTTTTTGGACTCATGACAGAAGCATTTCCCTTTTTAAAACCCGGGCACCGTTATCGCGTAGCCATGTGCGTGGAATACCGCGGCACTGAGTATTACGGCTGGCAGATCCAGAAAACCGGGGTGCGAACCGTTCAGGCTGAACTCACCAGGGCCATTTCCAAAGTGGCTAATGAACCGGTTGATCTTATTGTCGCCGGTCGTACCGATGCCGGTGTTCATGCCAGCAATCAGATTCTGCATTTCGATACGTCCAGCTACCGCAAAGCCTATGGCTGGACGTCGGGCGTCAATACAGAGTTGCCCAACGACATCAGTGTGCAGTGGACTCAGGCCGTGGATATCGATTTTCACGCTCGCTTCTCGGCACGCGAACGCGCCTATCGCTACATTGTTTATAACGCCCCTATGCCCAGCGGTATTCTGCGCGATGGCATGACCTGGGAGCGCCGCGAACTGAACCTCGAGCGCATGCAGGCCGCTGCCAATCTGCTGCTGGGCGAGCATGACTTCTCGTCCTTCCGTGCGGCCAATTGTCAGGCTCACTCACCCGTGAAAGACGTTCGCGAACTCAGGCTGGTGCGCCAGGGGCGACTGATCGTGTTGCAGGCGCGCGCCAACGGTTTCCTGTACCACATGGTGCGCAACATCATGGGTGTACTGATGGCCATTGGTCGTGGTGACAAACCGGTGGAATGGGCTCTCGAAGTACTGGAAGGCCGGGATCGGAACCGGGGCGGCATCACCGCTCCAGCGGCCGGTTTGTATTTTGTGCGGGCCCGTTATGACCGGGGCGATTTGCCCGAGCGTGAAGCCGGTCCCGCCTTTCTCGACGGGTTTGCCGGCCTGACTGAGGTCTAATCCTCACTGAAAAGCCTATATTCGAGCCACTCTTTGTCACCAAGGGCATTGGGACTGGCCCCTGGCTTTGGTAGACTGGTACTGATACTTTCAGGAACGGACCATGAGCCCGGAAAAGACGCCTCACCCAGGGCCGCTCCCGCGGACCCGAATCAAATATTGTGGAATGACGCGCCAGAGCGATGTTGAATTTGCCGATCGGCTGGGTGTCGATGCCATCGGGCTGGTGTTCTATCCACCAAGCCCCCGAGCCGTTACGCCCGGGCAAGCAGCGCCCCTGGCCAAAGCTGCTGGCGTTTTTTGCAGCCGGGTAGGGCTCTTTGTTAACCCCACCGAAGCGGAGGTTCGGGAAACCCTGGGCCTGGTGTCGCTCGATGTACTCCAATTTCACGGTGACGAATCTCCGGATTTCTGTGCCAGCTTCGACCGCCCCTGGATCAAGGCGCTGCGCGTGCAGGATTCCGAATCGCTCGCTCAGGCGCTGGACCACTACCGGGACGCAGACGGCTGGATTCTGGATGCCTATAAAGCCGGTGTTCCGGGTGGAACCGGTGAAACCTTTCAATGGACACTCATCCCTGAACGATGGCGACGCCGTATAGTCTTGGCCGGGGGGCTCACGCCGGCCAATGTGAATGAGGCGGTCTGTGCGATTAGACCGCAGGGCGTAGACGTCAGTGGCGGAATCGAGGCTGAAAAAGGCCTGAAATCGCCCGACAAGATGACTGAATTTATGCGCCAGGTAACCCTGGCCGATGCAGGAAGATAATACCGATGACAACGATTACCGAAGACTACCACGCTCATCCGGACGCGACCGGGCACTTTGGCCCTTATGGCGGGCGTTTTGCTTCAGAAACCCTCATGGACGCGCTCGATGAGCTGTCCGCTATGTACACCAAACTGAAAGACGACCCCGACTTTCGTCAGCAGTTCGATAAAGACCTGGCGCATTACGTGGGCCGCCCGTCCCCTCTGTATCTGGCAGAGCGCCTGACCAAAAACTGGGGCGGCGCCGACATCTACCTGAAGCGTGAAGATCTGAACCACACGGGTGCGCACAAGATCAACAACACCATTGGCCAGGCGCTGCTGGCAAAATACAGTGGCAAGCCCCGGGTGATTGCAGAAACCGGGGCCGGTCAGCACGGCGTTGCAACGGCCACCGTAGCCGCCCGGCTGGGGCTGAAATGCGTAGTTTACATGGGGGCGGAAGACGTAGAGCGCCAGAAACTGAACGTTTACCGCATGCGATTGCTGGGTGCCGAAGTGGTGTCGGTAACCTCAGGGTCACGCACCCTGAAAGATGCGATGAACGAAGCCATGCGTGACTGGGTGACCAATGTTGATGACACCTATTACATCATTGGCACGGTCGCTGGCCCGCACCCCTATCCAACGCTGGTGCGTGATTTCAATTCCATTATCGGCCGTGAAGCACGCCGTCAGATACTGGAACAAACCGGTGAGCTGCCGGATGCCCTGGTCGCCTGTGTCGGCGGCGGGTCCAACGCCATTGGCCTGTTCTGGGAGTTTCTGAACGACAAGGGTGTTGAAATTTACGGTGTGGAAGCTGGCGGGCACGGGCTCGACGGCGATGATCACGCAGCACCGCTGAGCAAGGGCCGCCCGGGCGTGTTGCATGGTAACCGCACCTATATCATGGCCAACGACGATGGTCAGATCAGTGCGACCCATTCCGTGTCGGCCGGCCTCGACTACCCCGGTGTTGGGCCCGAGCATGCCTGGTTGAAAGATTCGAACCGGGCAAAATACGTGGCCATTACCGACGATGAAGCGCTCGATGCTTTTCGTGAACTGACCCGGACCGAAGGCATTATGCCTGCGCTCGAAAGCGCCCATGCGGTCGCCTATGCCAAGAAACTGGCCAAGCAACTGGGCAAGGGCAAGCGTATCATCGTGAATCTGTCTGGCCGGGGTGACAAAGATGTTCACACCGTGGCGGCACTGGATGGTTTGTCAATTTAAGGATCGGTAAAGGGCCCTGATATCAGGGCCCGTTTCCGTTATCCCACCAAGGATTTGTTATGAGTCGTATTGCTGCTACCTTTGAACGCCTGAAATCGGAGGGTCGCAAGGCCCTGATTCCCTTCGTAACCGCCGGAGACCCGCGCCCCGATGTGACATTGCCGCTAATGCATGCGTTGGTGGAGCAGGGTGCCAATATCATCGAACTGGGCATGCCGTTCTCAGACCCCATGGCCGATGGCCCGGCAATTCAGCGCGCCAATGAACGGGCGCTGGCCAATGGCATGTCGCTGCGCAAGACGCTCGACATTGTCGCTGAATTTCGCAAAACCAATCAGGACACGCCCGTGGTATTGATGGGTTACCTGAACCCGGTTGAGTGGATGGGCTACGAGACCTTCGTCAAAGCAGCGCACGAAGCCGGTGTTGACGGCTTGTTGATGGTTGATATGCCACCGGAAGAGGGCGGTGGTATCGTTGACTATGCGAAGGCCGTTGGTCTGGATCTGATCTACCTGGTCACGCCCACAACCACCAATGAGCGTTTCGAGATTATTTGCAAGCGCAGTACCGGCTGGATCTACTATGTTTCACTGAAAGGCATTACCGGGGCCAATACCCTGAATGTCGATGAAGTGGCAGAGCGCATGCGCTGGATTGAACAACACACGGACATACCGGTATGCGTTGGCTTTGGTATTCGGGACGGTGAAACGGCCGCCCGGGTGGCAAGCGTTTGCAGTGGCGTCATTGTTGGCTCGGTACTGGTGAATGCGATTGAAAAGCTGGAATCTGAATCAGCCATTGAAATTTCGTCACAAGTGTCTAAGTTGTTGGGTGATATGCGCACCGCCATGGATCGCGCATAATTCTTAATTCGAACATCGAATGATGAGGAAGCGATGAGTAGCTGGCTGGACAAAATTGTACCGTCACTGATTCGGTCGGGCGCGAGTCAACGCTCCAGCGTGCCGGAAGGTCTCTGGAAGAAATGCCCCAAATGCAGCGCCGTACTGTACCGTCCGGAGCTGGAGCGCAATCAGGACGTCTGTCCCAAGTGTGAACATCACATGCGCATCGGCGCTCGCCGCCGTATTGACCTGTTTCTCGATGAAGAAGGCCGCGAAGAGTTTGCGACGGATGTGATGCCACGTGACCGGCTCAAGTTCCGTGACGGCAAACGCTACAAAGACCGGCTGACGGCTGCGCAAAAGGCCACCGGTGAAAACGACGCCATGGTTACCGTTAAAGGGACTCTGGAAGGCTTGCCGGTGGTGGTGGCTGCCTTTGACTTTAACTTCATGGGTGGCTCTATGGGTGCCGTCGTTGGCGAGAAGTTTGCTCAGGCAGCGACCGTTGCGCTCGAAGAGCGTCGCCCGCTGATCTGTTTTGCCACCTCGGGCGGTGCGCGCATGCAGGAGGCCCTGTTTTCGCTGATGCAAATGGCCAAAACCAGTGCCGCTATCGAAAAGTTGCGTGAGGCCGGCGTGCCGTACATTTCCGTCATGCTTGATCCCTGTTTTGGTGGTGTGTCTGCATCGCTGGCCTTGCTGGGCGATGTTAATGTCGCTGAACCGAACGCCCTGATCGGCTTTGCCGGACCCCGTGTTATTGAGCAAACCGTGCGTGAACAATTGCCGGAAGGCTTTCAGCGCAGTGAGTTCCTGTTGGAAAAAGGCGCCATCGATATGATTCTGCATCGCCACGAGCAGCGCGATCGACTGGCTGGCCTGCTGAAGAAACTCACCCATGCGTCCGCAGCCTGACGCCACACTCGACGACTGGCTGAGCTACCTCGAACACCTGCACAGCCAGGCCATCGATATGGGACTCGACCGCCTCCGGGCGGTCGCGTCACGTCTGGACCTGCCCCTGGCGTCAGCCGGGCGCACGCGGCCATTCGTGTTCACCGTAGCCGGTACCAATGGCAAGGGGTCTACCTGTGACGCCCTGCGCCAGATGAGTCTGCTCGCCGGTTGCCGGGTCGGGCTCTACACCTCGCCGCATCTGCACCGGTTCAACGAGCGCGTACAAATCGATTCAACACCGGTAACCGATGCATGCCTGATAGCGGCTTTCGAGCAGGTAGAACTGGCCCGGGGCGAGGTCACACTGACCTATTTCGAATTCACCACCCTCGCAGCCTTTGTGGTGTTTCAGGCTGCCGACCTGGATGTTTGGGTGCTGGAAGTCGGGCTGGGTGGGCGGCTGGACGCGGTAAACCTGGTGGATCCGAATGTTGCCATTGTTACCACGGTTGACCTGGATCACGCGGCCTTTCTGGGCACCGATCGCAATCAGATCGGCGTCGAGAAAGCCGGTATCTTCCGCTCGGGCGCCGATGCCGTTCTGGGCAGCGATGACTTGCCGCCAACCGTGGTGGCCTGTGCCGAGGCACTGACGGCTCCCGTCTCATCGCTGGGCCAAACTCACGGTGCCGACGACACGGAGCTATGGTGGACCGATGCCGATGGCAAGCACAGCTTGAATGCGACGGGGCTGACGACCACAGTACCGTCGGACAATCTGGTGACAGCGCGTCAGGCCTTTGCGCGTTCGCCATTCAGGCTGACTGATGACCAGACGCTGGCTGCGTTTAATGCTGTGGTCCCGGCCGGGCGCATGCAGAGAATCCGCAAGCACGGATGTGACTGGGTACTGGACGTTGGTCACAACCCTCATGCGGCGCGTTATCTGGCGCGTCGGCTGGGTGATCGTCGCTGGCATGTGCTGCTGGGCATGCTGGCAGACAAAGACGTCGAAGCGGTGACCCGGGCGCTGGCACCGCTGGCGGCGAGCTGGTCGCTTGTGACGCTGTCGGTGCCACGCGGGCTAACCGCCACAGAACTGAACGCCAGGGCGACAGTCAGCCCGGCCCGGTGCTATGATTCCGCTGCCGCAGCGGTGGCGGCTGCGCCGGAAGATGCACAGGGGTTACCGATACTGGTATGCGGCTCCTTTTTTACCGTCGCCGATGCCTTGAGTCTTCTGTCGCAATAAACGGGGGCAGCCGGCGTCTGGTTCATTGCAGTGTCTATTGGAGCAAGGTTTGGACGTTCGAATTCAACAGCGCCTGGTCGGGGCGCTGGTCATACTGGCACTGGTGTTTCTGATTGCTCCGGTCGTACTCGACGGAGACGGCCGCATCCCGGAAAAAATCACCCAGATTCCCCCCAAGCCCAAGCGGCCGGATGTGTCTCATATCCGGGTGGCGGAACCGGCGGCCGATGTTCTGCCGGCACTGCCGGATCCGCCTCAGGCCCAGCCCGAGCAGAATGACGGCAGCGCGGAACCGGCCGATACCAGCCCGGCGCTTGCCGGGACAGAGCCGGTTGAGCCAGAACCGACAGCTGAGACCAACGCGGCTCCGCCAGAAACCCCAAGCGGGCGCGCCTGGAGCGTGCAGGTGGCCAGTTTTCGCGACAGTGCCAAAGCGGCTGAATTAAGAGACCAGTTACGTGAGCAGGATTACGACACCTATGTGAATGAGGTGTTGTTGTCTGATGGTTCGGTCTTTACCCAGGTACTGGTTGGGCCAGACGGCGATCTAAAGCGAGTGCGACAGATGCAGCAGACCATTCTGGAACAGACCGGGCTGCAGGGGCTGGTGGTGCGCTTTCAGCCCTAGGTAACCGGCGCGGTTCACAATCGAAGCGGGTCTGTTAGAATGCCCGCGATTTCGAAATAGGATCACTATGACAGCCATCGACTGGACCATTCTGGTCATTCTTATCGTTTCGTCCCTGATCAGCCTGAAGCGCGGCTTTACCAGGGAAGCGTTGTCGCTGGCAACCTGGATAGTGGCCCTGGTTATTGCGCGCCTGTTCAGTGACAAGTTGGCGGTCGTGCTGGCCGGGCTTATTCAATCTGATGCCTGGCGTTATACGGCTGCGTTCGCCATCCTCTTTGTCGCCACTCTGATCGTTGGCGCCCTGATCAACCATTTGCTCGGTGAATTCGTTCGCATGACCGGTTTAACCGGTACTGACCGGGTGCTGGGCATGGTGTTTGGCCTGTTGCGCGGGCTGGTCGTCGTGGTTGCCGTGCTGGCACTGGGGCGGTTGTTTGCACTTGATCAATTCTGGCAGGACTCGCTGCTGGTACCTTTCTTCGAACCGGTGATCAGTTGGACCGGTGAATACATCAACAAAGCATCCAATGCCATTTTGTCGGTCGGAGGTGAGTAAGCCATGTGCGGTATAGTGGGCATCGTTAGTGATTCTGCCGTTAATCAACAGCTGTATGATGCCTTAACGGTATTGCAGCACCGGGGGCAGGATGCCGCAGGTATCGTAACCGAAGACGCAGGGCGGTTTTATCTGCGCAAGAGCAATGGCCTGGTGCGCGACGTGTTTCGCATCAACCATATGCAACGTTTGACGGGTAACATTGGCATTGGCCATGTTCGCTATCCGACAGCCGGGTCGTCCAGCACGGCAGAGAGTCAGCCGTTTTACGTCAATTCACCCTACGGCATTGTACTGGCTCACAATGGTAACCTGACCAATTCGAGTGAACTGAACAAGGCGCTCTATCAGTCTGATTTGCGCCATGTGAACACCACCTCAGATTCCGAAGTGCTGCTCAACGTCTTTGCACACGAGTTGCAACTTCAGGGCAAGCTGCAACCAGGTGCCGATGATATTTTTGCGGCAGTAGCGGCGGTGCATCGTCGTTGCCGGGGTGGCTATGCCGCCATCGCCATGATTTCGGGCTATGGGCTGGTTGCGTTTCGCGACCCCTACGGCATTCGCCCGCTGGTGATCGGGCAGCGTACCAGCGAAGGCGGTCGTATCGAGTATATGATTGCCTCCGAAAGCGTCGCCCTCGATGTGCTCGGTTATAAACTGATGCGGGATGTTCACCCGGGTGAGGCTGTTTACATTGACCCCCAGGGGCAGTTGCACACGCGCCAGTGTGCCGATCATCCGCAACTATCGCCGTGCATGTTTGAATTCGTGTATTTTGCCCGGCCAGACTCCATCATCGACGGCATTTCTGTCTACAAGGCACGGCTGCGTATGGGCGATGCCCTGGCCGACAAGATTACCCGTGACTGGCCAGACCACGATATTGACGTGGTTATTCCTATTCCCGATACCAGTCGCACCAGTGCGCTGCAACTGGCCAACCGGCTTGGTGTGCACTACCGGGAAGGTTTCATGAAGAACCGCTATATTGGCAGAACCTTCATCATGCCGGGCCAGAAGCAGCGCCAGAAATCGGTTCGCCAGAAGCTCAATGCCATTGGTCTTGAATTCAAGGGCAAGAATGTCTTGCTGGTTGATGACTCCATTGTGCGCGGTACCACCTGCAACGAAATCATCGAGATGGCCCGCGATGCCGGCGCCAAAAAGGTGTATTTCGCCTCGGCCGCGCCGGAAGTCCGCTACCCCAATGTCTACGGAATCGATATGCCGGCCGCCCATGAGCTGATTGCTCACGGTCGTGATAACGAAGAAATTCGCCAGATGATCGGTGCCGACAAACTGATTTATCAGGAACTTGAAGATTTGCGCCAGGCCGTGCAATCTCACAAGGCCGATGTGCGCGCCTTCGATTGTTCGGTGTTCGACGGTCAATACGTGACCGGTGACATCGACGGCGATTATCTGTCGGCGCTGGAGGCTTTGCGCAACGATGCCTCACAAGGTGAACGGCGCAGCACCGATGACGAAACGCCCATGGTCGATCTGCATAACGACAACTGACCAGCCAATGAGACGGCGCTTCTGGCAGGGAAACGCCGTCTGTTCAGTCCAACGAAGCCCATTCGTTTTGATTACCAGGAACCGAGATGAACAAATCGCGTGAAGATGCTGTCAACCAGGCCCGGCCCGCGACGCAAGCGGTGCGAGGCGGCTACCGGCATACGGCTGAAATGGAGCACTCCGAAGCGCTGTTCATGACATCGTCCTACGTATTTGATAGCGCCGCCGATGCAGCCGCTACTTTTTCGGGAGATCAGGAAGGTAACGTCTACTCACGCTATACCAATCCGACGGTTCAGGCGTTCGAGGCAAGGCTTGCCTTGTTGGAAGGCGGCGAAGCCTGCGCCGCCACCAGTTCGGGCATGGCGGCTATTTTCAGTGTGTGCATGGCCTTTCTGAAAAGCGGGGATCACCTGGTCTCGTCGCGCAGCATTTTTGGCTCGACCAATGTGGTGTTCAACCGCTACCTGGAACGGTTTGGCGTGACCACCACCTATGTAGACCCTAAAGACGTTAGCGCCTGGGAGGCCGCGATACAGCCCAATACCCGGTTGATGTTTCTGGAAACACCATCGAACCCTTTGTCTGAAGTGACTGATCTGGACGCGGTGTCGGCGATTGCCCGTGAGGCCAATGCGCTGCTGGTGGTAGACAATTGTTTCTGCACGCCGGCCTTGCAGCGGCCGCTGGAACAGGGCGCCGACATCGTGATTCACTCAGCGACCAAGTTCATTGATGGCCAGGGTCGTGCACTGGGTGGTGCCGTGGTCGGCCGCGAAGAGCATATCAACGAGATTGTCTCGTTCCTGCGCAGTGCAGGCCCGAGCATGAGCCCGTTCAATGCCTGGATCTTCCTGAAAGGTCTGGAAACACTCAATCTGCGTATGAAACAGCATTGCGCCAATGCTCAGGCTCTGGCCGAATGGCTGGAACAACAGCCGGCAGTGACTAAAGTACATTACCTCGGATTGCCATCGCATCCGCAGCACGACCTGGCCAAACGTCAGCAATCCGGGTTTGGCGGCGTGCTCAGTTTTGTGGTTAAAGGCGGGCAGGAAGCCGCCTGGTCGGTTATTGACGCAACGCGCATCCTGTCGATCACAGCCAACCTGGGCGATACCAAAACCACCATCACTCACCCCTATACCACAACGCATGGCCGGGTGGATGAAGCGACCAAAGAAACGGCGGGAATTGTGCCCGGCCTGATTCGCATCGCCGTTGGGCTGGAAGACGTGGAAGACATGAAAGACGATCTGGCTCGCGGCCTCAATGCGTTGAGCTGATGGCTGGCCCAGATGACTATGACAAAGTAATAATTTGAATCTAGTTTTGGAGTTCGCTGAGTAAGAAGTGGCGGGTACCTGGGGTGGCCCTGTGGGGAAGTCCGCAGCAGGTATGCTGCGGTCTAGGCTCCATGGCTGGATCGACGCTGACCCCACAGGGGCATCCCAGGTATCCGACGCGGGCTCATGCCGCTTAGCTACCCCGAACTCCAAAACTTGACCACCGAGTATAAGGAACGCACTGCATGACCGATATCGCCACGGTAACCCAACAATTGCTGGCACAGGCTGGCAAGGTTGTGTCCGGTAAGGACGAGGTTGTGCGGCTGGCCTGGGTGGCGATTCTGAGCGATGGTCATGTGTTGCTCGAAGATTTGCCTGGTGTTGGCAAGACCTCCCTGGCGCAGACGCTGGGTCGACTGCTGTCGCTGGATTATCAGCGGGTTCAGTTTACTTCCGATCTGCTGCCGGCCGATGTGGTCGGCGCCCAGGTTTACCGGCGCGACGAAGAAGCCTTTCAGTTTCATCCGGGCCCGGTCTTTACCCAGTTGCTGCTGGCTGACGAGCTGAACCGGGCGACGCCCAAGGCACAAAGTGCCTTGCTGGAGGCGATGGAAGAGGGTCAGGTCAGTTCAGATGGGGTGACCCATGCCTTGCCAGTGCCTTTCCATGTCATCGCTACCCAGAACCCGCAAAGCCAGGCCGGAACCTACCCCTTGCCGGAGTCTCAGCTCGACCGGTTTTTCATGCGGCTGAGCCTGGGGTACCCCGACCTGGAGTCGGAGAAAGGTCTTCTCAGTGGAACCCGGGGCCGTTCGCTGCTGGCCGAACTCAAGCCGGTGCTGACGACAGATCAGTTGCAAGTACTTAAAGCTGAGGTTGAAACGGTCAAGGTATCGGATGCCGTTCTGAGCTATGTGATGCGGCTGGTGCACAGTTCTCGTGAATCTGGCCTTTGCCGTCTGGGCTTGTCGCCACGCGGGGCGCTGGCGCTGATGACCGCCGCCCGCGCCATGGCACTGGTGGAAGGGCGTCGCTATGTGATGCCGGATGATGTGCAACGCGTCTTCCCTGCTGTGGCCGGGCACCGGATACAGGGCCAGCGTGAACACGATACCGCTGTACTGGTGCAGCAACTGCTGGACGAAGTGGATGTCATTGCAGCCTGAGGCGATGCTCTGATGCGCTGGCCAGCTCCCTTGCAGCGCCGTCTGGATGCCTGGGTGAGCCGTCGGCTGCCACCGGGCCGACAGGTGGCGCTGAACCAGTCCCGTATTTTTATCGTGCCTACGCGCCAGGGCCTGCTGATGCTGGGGCTGGCTCTGGTTGTGTTGTTGCTGGCCATCAATTTCGAAAGTTCACTGAATTACGCACTCGGGTTCTGGCTTGTAGCCATGCTTTGGGCGGCGGTGCATCTGACATACCGGAACCTCTCCGGGCTGGTCGTGCAGGCCGAAACGGCGGGCCTGGTAGAGGCTGGTGAGAACGTGAGCTACTCCCTGATGTTATCGTCACCCCGGACACGTTATCGCGGCCCGCTGGAATTTCGCCATGAAGACTGGGGGCAGGTTGGCGTGGAAATGGACGGTCGGGATACGCAGGTCACCTTGAGTCGATCCACCTCTCAACGCGGGCGCCAGCCATTGCCCCGGTTTCGGCTGGAGAGTCGCTACCCCTTTGGTCTGGTCGTCGCCTGGTCTCATATCAAGATGGACCTCGATGCCTGGGCGTACCCCGAACCGGTCGAACAGCCCCTGCAGCCGGTCGGCACCGAGCCGGAAGGTGATGTCAGTAACGACCATTTCGTGCAGACCGGAACCGAAGATTTTCATTCGTTGCGCGAATATCAGTCAGGTGATTCCGTGCACCGGATGCACTGGCCGTCCTTTTCGCGGGATGAACTGGTGGTCAAGCATTTTGTAGACTACCAGGCCGCAGACCAGTGGCTTGACTGGCATGCGTTGCCGGGCCTGGCGGTTGAACTGCGACTGTCGGCGCTGGCCTGGCATATGCTCCGCTGTCAGCAGCAGGACCGGCCCTTCGGGTTGCGCCTGCCCGGTCTTGAGATTGAGCCGGACAAAGGCCAGCGGCACCTGGAGCGCTGTCGCCGCGCCCTGGCTGAATTTGGGGAGCTCAGATGACCCAGTACGTGCCCATCATGCATCGGGTAATGCCGCTACCGGTATTGTGGGTGTTGTTGCTGGTGCAGGGCGTAATGGTGGTGCCGTTTCTGTTCTACCTGCCGCTCTGGCTGGGTGTGGTGTTTGTGCTGGTGCTGGTATGGCGCTGGCGAGTGACCCATGGCGACATGCGCAAGGCGCCACGCAGCCTGATTATTCTGGCCATTCTGGTCGGTATTGGAGGTCTGTTGCTCAGTGGGCTAAGAGCCTACAACCTGGATAGTGCCGTGGCGCTTTGTGTGCTCGGGTACCTGCTCAAATCATTGGAAGTCATGCGCCGCCGCGACGGAATCTTTCAGGCTTATCTCGGGTATTTTCTGACCGGTATTTTTCTGTTGTATAACTACACGCCGGTCGGGGCGCTGGTCGCCATTGTGATGGTATTGGCCAATACGCTCGCCCTGCACGCAGTAACAGCCGATCAGACGTTTCGCTGGAAGCGCGGTACCAAACTGAGCCTGGCACTTATGGTTGCTGCGGTGCCGATCATGGTTGCGGGGTTCCTCTTTTTTCCAAGATTGCCGCCGTTGTGGTCCATTCCCAATGATGAGCGGGGCGCTCAGACGGGCATGTCAGACGAAGTAGACCCGGGCAGTGTGGCCTCCCTGGCCCAGAGTACCGAACCGGCGTTTCGTGTTCAGTTCGAGGGTGACCCGCCACCGCGCCAGCAATGGTATTGGCGGGGAACGACCCTGGGTGACTTCGATGGTCGTGTCTGGCGTGCCCGGTTTCGTGATCGAAATCGCTTTCAGTGGCCGCGAGGTCAGTTACCCTTGGCGCAGCCCGGGGCAGAACGGTTTGACTATTCCGTGGTACTGGAGGCAACCCAGCAACACTGGTTGTATTTTCTCGACTGGCCAACGCAGGTCCGCGGACAGGACGCTTACGTGTTACCCGATGGCCGCGCCGCCCGGCGCAACAGTCTGAGCCAGACTTACCGCTACGAGGCGCAGTCGGCTGAGGCGGTGAACTGGCCGAATGAAACGGCTTTGCAGTGGTATCAACGTTTGCCGGAGCAGGGTAACGAGGCGTTGCGGCAGTGGGGGCTCGAGCTTCGCCAGACGGCAGGGTCTGATGTAGCTTATATCGATGCGATCTTGAACCACATTCGTACTGAACCGTTTCGATATACTCTGCAACCTCCGTTGTATCCGTCTGCCGATAGCCTGAGTGATTTCTGGTTTGATGGTCGACTGGGTTTTTGTTCGCACTATGCCAGTGCCGTCGCTTACCTGGCGCGGGTGGCTGGCATACCCTCGCGACTGGTAGGCGGGTACCTGGGCGGAACCTACAACCAGAGCGGTGACTTTATTCAGGTTCGGCAAATGGAAGCCCATGCCTGGGTGGAACTCTGGCTGAATGGCCAGTGGCAGCGGGTAGACCCGACCGCAGCGGTGGCCCCCGGGCGTATAGACCTGAACCTCGATGACTGGCTCAGTGAAGACAATCCGTCCGATTTGCCGTTTGGGGCACGCTTTGGTCGAAATTTGGGCCCCTTTAACGATCTGCGATTCTGGTGGGATTCCGTCCAGTATCAGTGGCAGGTCTCGATTCTGAATTATCAGCAGAGTAATGCCCTGGGTTTGCTAGAAGCCCGCTTCGGGCGCATTAACCCCTGGCACGCAGCGGCGGCCATGGCTGTGTTTCTGGGGGTTCTGGGGCTGCTGATGGCCTGGTTTACCGGGCTGCTGCAGTTACCCCGGCGTCAGCCGGAACCCTGGGCCAGTTTGCGCCGGGTCGAACGCCAGTACGGCGACCGTCACGCGGGCGAGACTGTCAGCGATTTCATGGCCCGACTGGCTTACGAGCACCCGGCTCAGCGCGAAGCGCTGGCACGATTGGCACAACTGATAGATACTTTGGCCTATGATCCTCAGGCAACGCTCGATGCGTCACGGCGCCGGGACCTCAAACAGCGAGTTGAGGCCTGCCTGAAGTAATTAAGGCCTTCCACGGGCCTGGGTCTGAACGGATTCCAGGTGGATGTTCACGTCACTCCCGTATCGATTTCACAACGTTGAATCCTAAATGGCCGACAAAAAAGCAGAAAAACTCGCTGAGATTAAACGCCACTTCGGGCGCCGGGTCATGGACCAGGCCCGGCTGGTTATACAAACCTGGCAGTCGCTGGACGATGTGCTGTGGAACCCCGACTGGCATCAGGAATTTGTGCAGCATTGCACCAAGCTGAATACGCTGGCCTCGCGCTATGAGCTAGATGGCCTGGAGCAAACCGCTGCGCAACTGATCGCCAGCCTGGCCGATACCCAGCCCAACAAACCCCCTAACAGCGAACGGCTGCAGGCCCTGAGCGACCATGTTCATTTGCTCATTGAACACAGTGCCCGTCGCAGTGACAGTGACGACGGTCGTCAGTCGCTGGGCGGTCGCAAGCCAGTGTATGTCTGTTTTGCAGACCAGACGCTGTCACTGGCGTTGTGTGAGCAGCTGCAGTTTTTCGGCATCCCGGCCCAGGCCATCGACGACGACGAAGCCCTCGATCACGTGATGCACCATCGCCTGCCCGCTGCGCTGATTGTGGGGACAGAATTTGCCGGCGACGGCATACAGGCCGCGCGGGCTGCACAGAACATGCTGAGCACGCCGATTCCGGTCTTCTTCCAGTCGGCCAGTGAACCGGACATCACCATGCGACTGGAAGCGACCCGAGCTAACGCCGTCTATTTTCAGGAAGGTACGCTCGACATCGGTTTGCTGGTTCAGGGGCTTAGCAAGGTCTACAACTTTCGCGCTGAACGCCCCTACCGGGTGCTGGTGGTGGATGACTCCCGCTCTCAGAGCCTCTATACCGAACGCACACTGAACCAGGCTGGCATGATTACCCGGGCGGTGAATGACCCGATGACGGTTCTGGAAGCGTTGCAGGCGTTCAAACCCGACGCGGTACTGATGGACATGTATATGCCAGGCTGTACCGGTATTGAGGTGGCCCGCATCATTCGCCAGCAACAGGTCTATAATACCCTGCCAATTCTGTATCTGTCGGCCGAGCAGGATGTCGGCAAGCAGATGGATGCGATGGACCAGGGGGGTGATGATTTTCTGACCAAGCCGGTGGCCAGCGATGTGCTGATCGCCACGGTAAGGCATCGCTGCATTCGCCATCGCAGTCTGAAAGACCAGATGATACGCGATAGCCTGACCGGCTTGCTGGATCACAACACCATTCTTGATGCGCTCAAACAGGGCATCACCGAAACGCAGCAGAAACAGCAACCATTGTGTTTTGCGATGATCGATATCGATCACTTCAAGGCCGTTAACGACAATTACGGACACCCGGTGGGTGACCGGATTATCCGGTCGCTGGCCTTGTATTTGCGCCAGCGATTCCGGGCAACCGACAGTGTCGGGCGTTATGGCGGGGAGGAGTTCGCCCTGGTACTGCCAAATACGCCTCTGGAGGATGCAGAACGCTTGCTCAATGAAGTCTGTGCCGGCTTTGCCCGCATTGACCACGAAGCGGGCGGCACGCCACTGAAAACGACCTTCAGTGGCGGGGTTGCGGCTTATCAGGAAGGCATGGATGCGTCCGAAATGAGCCAGGCGGCCGACCAGGCTTTGTACCAGGCCAAACACGACGGACGAAACCGGGTTCGCAGGGCTTAATATTGTTGTTGCGGACTTCCCTACAGGATCGCCCCAGGCAGCCCCCGCTAGTCAGCGGAGTAAACTCCAAAAATCAATGTAATACCACTGGCTCAATGCCAGCTGTAATGCTCGCAGGCAAAGGCAACCGACAGGGTTCGTGGCCCCAAATTGACCCCGCCAGACAGTGACATGGGCGTTACAATGACGTGGTTCTTGTGCTCTTTCGCGACGGCCTGCAGGCGCTGGAACTCGGGCAGGGCGGTGATGTCGTCGAGGTGTCCGGCGTAGCTGACGCAGACAAAAGGCGACAGCAAACCGTGTTGAATTTTCTCGGTCGTGTGTTCGAGCAAGGTTTTGATCGCCAGATCATGACCGCGAATTTTTTTGATCGGGAAGGTTTTGTCGTCCAGTGCCAGCACAATGGGGGCGATGTTGAGTGTGCGGCCCACGATGGCTCCCAGCCAGGAAATGCTGTTGTCGCCCTTGCGACGGGCCCGTTCCCGCAGGTAAAACACATCGGCCGGAACCTGATAGGCATGTACCCGGGAGCTGAGCCGGTCGACCTTGCGCCGTAATGCGGTGCCATTCACACCCTTGCGCAACAGCGCGACCGTATGCGCCGCCAGCACACCCTGGCCGGCAAATACCGTGCGGCTGTCCTGTACGCGAATGGAAACCGATTTCTGGTTCTTGGCCGCGGTCTTCTGAGCCCGGTTGGCGGCTTCGGTTGCGTGTTCGAAGGTCGGGCTCCGGGTGCGGCTGACGGTCTGAATCAGAATTTCCTGGTGCCCCTGTTTAATGGCTTTTTCAACCAGGTTCTGGATGGTTTGGGCTGAAGTGGGTGCTGTGTCGCTTTCATGGCCTTTATCAAGTACACCGCTCTCATACAACGCAATGGTTTTCTCGGTATTGCGATAGTCGGGCATTGAATGGCCATCATACAGAATGGTCGCCGGCAGCACTTTAATGTCGTATTTGTTGAGGAACGACTGAGGCAAATCGCAGGCGGAATCGACAAAGAGGGTGGTGCTCATTAAAAAATTATCTCCGTATACGTACTGACATTTCCTATACGCACTATAGTGCCATTGTCACCCTGATACAAAGCCGGCGCACCGTCCTAAACGATTAAGCGATAGTAGGCCGGTCGTTGCTCAAAAAAAAAGGCGCTTTCTGGAAATAATTATCCCTGTTCGCTGGTACTAAAATTCCGTAACTCTCTTTCAAACGATCCTCGCGAAGAATCGCCTGCATGCTCATGGCCCGATGACGGTGATGGCGTGGTTGCTGGCGTTTAGACTTTTCTAGCGCCGTTGTATCAGCCAATCAGATGGTTGGTAGTTCGCTGTTGACTCAGATTCAAGGTCACTTTGTGGTAATAAACTTTCAAACCAGCCAGGTGATCGAAACGGGCTCACTATATTGACAATTTATTTCTGACAAACATCCTCGAAACAGTGAAGGCCCTTCTCTAGAATTCTCTTCAACCCGGATTATATCGGGATTACAAACTACCGACTATTCGAGTCAACCCTGGAAGGTTGTCCGGACTCAACGACCCAATCACCTGGAAAGAGGACTGAGTGTGAATCAAGCTGCCATAGATCAGACCCTGCTGCGCTGGCAGGAAAAGGAAGCCCTGGCCGAAGCCATGATCCCGATCATCGGGCGTCTGTATCGCAAGAACAACGTGATTACGTCTATTTATGGCCGTCAGATTATCAACCAGTCCGTGATACAACTGCTGAAAAGCCATCGCTTTGTGCGTCAGGTGGAAGGCCATGAATTATCGGTCAACGAAACCCTGGGCGTGCTGGAAATCATTGATGAAATGAACCTGGCACCGGCGCACATCGATATTGGCAAGCTGGCGCTCAAGCACAAGTCGCAGGCCATGGGCACACCGCTGCGTCATTTCCTGGAAGACGAACTGGCCGATTTGAAAAACGGGTACGATGCCAACGCTCGCTACCAGACGCCGGCCAAGGATGTCGTGCTCTACGGCTTCGGCCGGATTGGCCGCCTGCTGGCCCGCATTCTGATCGAAAAGGCCGGGGGCTCCCCACTGCGACTGAGAGCCATTGTGGTTCGCCCGGGTGGCACCGATGATGATCTGGTCAAGCGTGCCAGCCTGCTGCGCCGCGATTCCGTTCACGGCAGTTTTGAAGGCACCATCACTGTCGATGCCGAACACAATTCGCTGGTAGTCAACGGCACCGCCATTCAGATTATCTATGCCAAAACGCCGGCCGAAGTCGATTACACCCAGTATGGTATTCGAGACGCAATCGTTGTCGACAATACCGGCATGTGGCGTGATCGAGATGGTCTGGGCCAACACCTGAACTGCCCGGGTGCGAGCCGGGTATTACTGACTGCGCCAGGCAAGGGCGATATCAAGAACATCGTTCACGGCATCAATGATGCCTCGCTGACCGATACCGATACCATCGTATCGGCTGCCTCTTGTACCACCAACGCCATTACGCCCGTGCTGAAAGCGTTGAACGATGAGTTCGGCATAGAAAACGGCCATGTAGAAACGGTACACAGCTACACCAACGACCAGAACCTGATCGACAACTTCCACAAGGGTGAGCGTCGGGGCCGCAGTGCAGCGCTGAACATGGTACTGACGGAAACCGGTGCCGCCAAAGCCGTTGCCAAGGCGCTGCCGGTGCTTGAAGGCAAGCTGACCGGCAATGCGATTCGGGTACCGACACCGAATGTGTCGATGGCGATTCTGAATCTGAACCTGGAGCGGGAAACCACGCGCGACGATCTGAACGATTACCTGCGTCACGTCGCCCTGTATTCCGATTTGAACAAGCAGATCGATTACACCAACTCACCCGAAGCGGTGTCTTCGGATTTTGTCGGCAATCGCAAAACCGGCATCGTAGACAGTGGTGCCACCATTGTGACCGGCAAGCGCGCCGTGGTGTATGTCTGGTACGACAACGAAGCAGGCTACAGCGCTCAGGTTGTGCGCACCATTCATGACATGGCCGGCATTCATTATCAGATATACCCGAAAACGGTTTAACAAGCTGCCGGAGCCTGGAAGGCTCCGTTTGTGGTCTGAACCCGGTCGACTGCCCCGACCGGGTTATCAACCCTGCCTCTGGCAGGGTTTTTTTATGGCACTGGCCAGGATGGCGGTTACGCCTGGTCCGGTGTGTTCTCGAGATCAACCCGGGCTTTTGGGGGCAGGGGTGAGACATACCCGACGACCAGCAGTAACAGCCCGACGACAATAAAGGCGATGATGCCTTCCAGCGTATTGGCATCGCCCATATCGACCAGGAACAACTTGGCCACGACTACCCCCAACAGGGCGGCCGCGGCCATCCAGACCGGTCGCCATCCCCGTCGCGTCGCCAGCACCATGACCGCCAGGCCAGATATCGTCCAGAACACCGAAACCGCCGCCTGTGCCAGGCTGGAGGCCAGAATGGTGTCCATGTCCCAGGCCAGCCCGGTCCAGTGGTGCAAGGTTCGGATCAACACGGCGTTTAGCCAGAGGAAGGCCAGGGCAGACAGTACTACCCAGCCCTGGTACAGCGTTATTGTTCGGTTTGCACCGCCGCACAGCGCTTTCCAGCCCGCATAGCCGGTAAACAGAACCAGGAGCTGGGTCAGATCAAGCGGGTTCAGCAGCGGCACATAGGGCAGGGCGCCAAAGGCGCCAATGTTCGTCGTGCTGATGAACGCCGTCCAGTTCACCAGAAATAGCAAGAGCGGAGTGCCCACCCAATCAGTATAGGTTGCCTGGTGTACGGTCACTGGCCAGATACGGCCGCGTAACACCAGCCAGTAGCAGGGCACCACAAGCAAGACCTGTGCAATGATCAGCCAGTCCGAATCGGGGTCGGTGAAGTGCGCGACCCACCAGACCAGCTCAACCCCGAGCAGTAACACCAGCAGCAACGTGCTGATAGAATGCAGGCCTGTCAGCAGCCGGGGCCAGGCTGGCTCGCGGCGGTCCCGCAGCCACAGCAACCCATAGAAGGCGCTGAACAACAACAGCCAACCGATGGCGCCGTACTCATCCATTGGATGATTCAGGATAAACAGCGCTGGGGCAGCGGCCAGTGCCATTGCCATGAGCAGGCCGACCGGGGTGAAGCGCAACGCGGACCAGTCCAGCTTCCATTCCAGCCAGCCGAGTGCGGCAGCCGAGAGCGCCACAAAGCCGAGCACCGTTGCCCACTGTGCGTCGGGATCTACAAAATAGAGAATCTCTACCAGGCCGTTCCCAAACCACCAGAGCAATCCCCAGACCAGTAACGGTACCGTTAGAAGCGGCGTTGGCAACGGCAGTGCCAGTTTGTTTGACCGGAGCAACAGGTAACTGCTGAACAGGCCAGCGACGGCGACAAACAGCCCGCCAATAAAGACGGCATTGAGTACCATCCAGTCGGAATGCCGGTCTAGGGCCTCAGGGAAAAACAGCACACCCGCGCCAAGTTGCAGGGTGATGGCAAACAAGGCGCCCAGGGTACGGTTCTGACGCAGACTGATCCAGAGTACTGCAGCGCCTTCAAGCGCCCAGGCCGTCGCCACCCACTCACCATCCAGCGCGAAGGGAATGGACAGCGAGGCGAACACCAGCGCCAGCGCCAGGTAGGCTTCGCTCAGTAACCGGTAGGCGGCTCCCCCGAAGCGGCGGCACGCCAACGTGAGCGTCGCATAAAAAACACCCAGCAGCAGCGCTGAAATGGCCAGGCCATACTCATAGGTGTGGACCAGGCCCGCCTGCAGAGCGAACCCGACAACCGGCACACCAAACACCAGAGTCCCGTCGACATAGCCCCTGAGCCTGGGCGGCTGGCGGCTGGCAAACAGCAGTGCAATCAGTACATAGAACAGGAAAAAGAGAATCAGAAACGCCTGGGCACCGGGCAACAGCTCTGGGCTGTAGCGCAGCGTTCCCCACAAGGTGCCAATTACAAAGGTGAACACAAAACCAACGAGGTTAAGCACACGCCAGGCTTTGAACCAGGCCATGCCCAGAATGCCAGCGTTCAGTACCGCGTAGTAACTGAACAGGGCGATGTGGCTGCCTTCTCCGGTCGAAGCCAGCACCGGTGCGAGAAAGCCACCGGTCACCGCCATAATGGCCAGGGCAGGGGCATTTTGCAGCACCGCCAGCGCAGCAGACACCACGACCATAACCAGCAAGAGAGCAAACCCGACACTGGCCGGCACCAGTTGGAACAGGCGCAAGGCAGTGAAGGCGGTAATATAGAGAATGCCGACACCCCCGCCCTGAAGGACCAGCGCATAGACGCCCCGGGAGCGGCGCAGCCACCAGCCGAGCCCCAGCAACACCAGCCCGAGCGCAGCCACAAAGAACACCTTAAGCTCTACCGGCAGAACGCCCTGGGCGTTGGCATAACGCAGCAGAAAAGCGACGCCAAAAAACAGTACGATCACGCCCACCCGGACGATCAGATTGCCTTCGGTGAAGTAACGTTTCACCCGATCAAAGGCCTTGTCCAGAATGGAGGGCGCACGCGGGCTAGGCTGAGGAGCAGAGGGTTGCCAGGGGTTTTGCGCAACATCGGGCTCAGGCTGGGCGGCCGCGGGTTCCGGTGACGCCGGGCGGGATTCGCTTGCAGAGACGGCAGATGCCGCAACCGGAGTCTGCCAGTCAGTGTCTGCAACCGTCGCTGCGGGTTCCGGTGTTTGTGACCACGCCTGATCGTCAGCCGCAGGCGCTATTGCTTCAGCTGACGGCCCGGCTTCGAGCCGCTGTTCCAATGCCCTGACGGTCTTTTCCAACCGGCGAATTCGAACCAGCAGGTATACCAGCCCGGCGATCATTAACACCCATAAAACCATAACCGACGTTTCCCTTTGGATCGGTACAAAGCCGCATCCTATAACATTGGAGTGACTCAGCGGAAGGCGGCTCATCGCCAAGCCTTGCCGAGGCCCTTGGTTACGGCAGACCGGAACCGGTATACTGCCGCCTTTTCTCACGGCATAAGAGACACCATGGCTATGACTAAGATTCGCACCCGTATCGCTCCGTCGCCCACCGGCGACCCGCACGTTGGCACCGCCTACATTGCGCTGTTCAACCGTGCCTTCGCCAAGAGCCAGGGCGGTGAATTCATTCTACGCATCGAAGACACCGACCAGGTGCGTTCAACGCCAGAGTCCGAAGCCGCGATTCTAAATTCGCTGAACTGGCTCGGCCTGAGCTGGGATGAAGGCCCCGACTGCGGCGGCCCGCACGGCCCCTACCGGCAAAGTGATCGCAAAGCGATCTATCAGGACCACGCTCAGACGCTGCTCGACGACGGCCATGCATTCCATTGCTTCTGCACCGCTGAACGCCTCGATGAGATGCGCAAGCAACAACAGGAGACGGGCCAGTCGGGCTACGACGGTCACTGCCTGGCGCTCAGCGCAGATGAGGTAAAGTCACGGCTGGATGCCGGTGAAGAGTCAGTTGTGCGCATGAAGGTTCCCGAAACCGGTCACTGTGAAGTGGCCGATTTGCTGCGCGACCCGATCGAGATCGAATGGTCGCAAATCGACATGCAGGTGCTGCTGAAATCGGATGGCATGCCCACCTACCATCTGGCCTGCGTGGTTGATGACCATTTGATGGAAATCAGTCACGTGCTGCGTGGCGAGGAGTGGATCTCCTCAACCCCGAAACAGATTCTGCTGTATCAGTACTTCGGCTGGGAACCCCCGGTGTTTTGTCACCTGCCATTGTTGCGCAATGCCGACAAGTCCAAACTGAGCAAGCGCAAGAACCCGACGTCGATCGATTATTACCACAGCCTGGGCATTTTGCCGGAAGCGCTGATCAACTTTCTCGGCATGATGGGCTGGACCATGCCCAACGGCGAAGAAAAGTTCACGCTCGACGACATGATCGCCAACTTCGACGTAAAACGTATTTCACTCGGCGGCCCGGTGTTCGACCCGGAAAAACTCGACTGGCTGAACGGCCGTTACCTGCGTGAAGACCTGACACCAGAGCAACTGCTGCAGCGCCTGCTCGACTGGAAATTCAATGCCGACTACGTCAGCCGTTTTATGCCGCTGGTGCAGCAACGCATCGAACGGCTGAGCGATGTCGCGCCTTTGGCCCAGTTCTTCTTCCAGGGCATGCCAGCGCTCACGCCAGCCAGCTTCGAATCGGTAAAGCTGGATGAAGACACCCTCAAGAAAACCCTGCAGTTGATTCTGTGGAAACTGGAGGCCGAACGACACTGGGGCAAGGACAACATCATGGCCGATGTTAAAGCCGTGGCCGATCATCTGGAGCTGAAAATGCGCGATGTCATGGCGCCGCTGTTTATCGCCATCACCGGCTCCGCCGCCTCGGTTTCAGTACTGGACGCCATGAACATTCTCGGCCCGGACATGACCCGGGGCCGTCTGCGCCACGCCATTGAGATTCTGGGTGGCCTCGGCAAGAAAAAGCTGAAGAGCCTGGAAAAAGAACTGGCTGCCATCGGCTAATCCACACAACTCGGGTGCAAGTTGTTGAATTAAAAGCAAAAACAGCTTGACACCCGAGGGGCTGCTTTCTATTATTGCGCCCACTTCGAGGTGAGTGTTTGACACCGCTTTGAAGTCACCGAAACATCGGGGCTATAGCTCAGCTGGGAGAGCGCCTGCATGGCATGCAGGAGGTCTGCGGTTCGATCCCGCATAGCTCCACCATATTCTTTAGAAAAACCGGTCTCTGTGACCGGTTTTTTTATGGGGGTTGGTTTTTTACTGTGGCTCTGGAGGCGGCGGTGGACCGGGTAGGCCTCTGTCGGGGTCGGGCGGAATGCCGCCCACTCAACCCCTCCCTGCGGTCAAGCGTACAGGGATGTATTTACCGCGACCCCGAAAAGATCCAACCCGGTGGCTTGCCCGCAACCTTCAAAGACTACTCATACCTGTTAGAAGTGTCACCACATCCAATTCCGCAACCTCAGCAATAATCGTTCAGGCTCTGAAAGCTCAGCTCGTTCGGCGAGCAGTGACGCGAGCAGCTCGGGTCGGTCGGTGATGATGTTGTCGACGCCCTGGTCAATCATGCGCGACAGGGAGCGGCGGTCATTGACGGTCCAGACGTGAACTTCCTGATTCTGCTGGCGAATCGCGCTGATGCGAGCCGGGCTGATCAGCGCATCCCGCAGGGAGAGCACATCGAAGGGTTGGCCTTCAATGGCGCCGATAACCGAATGAACCAGCAGGCTGGTGCGCAGACGGGGTTCCAGCTGTTGCACCTCGAGCAGAACCGACGGTTCCAGGGCTGCAACCAGGGTGTGTTCGAGCATGTTCTCTTCACGCAGAACCTCTACCACCCGGGGGACCAGCCCAGGGCTTTGCGGGCTGCTTTTAACCTCCAGGTAGAGGTGCGCCTTGCCGCGCATTAGCGCTATGGCTTCGGCCAGGGTCGGGATGCGAGCGTTGCCCGGGGTTGGTGATGAGGCTCGGTCAGAATCCAGAGACTGTACTTCGGCGAGGGTCAGATCCCAGACATCCCTTGGGTCTCCAGCGACTCTGAGCAGGTCTTTATCGTGCAGCAGTACCAGCTGGCCGTCGGCTGTCTGACGTACATCGAGTTCGATGTAGTCGGCGCCGTCATCAATCGCATACTGAATGGCCGCCAGCGAATTATCCGGAGCTTTCAGTGAACTGCCCCGGTGTGCGGTGATGGCTATGCTTTCCGGTGTGTTCCAGCTGTTGAACACGTAGCCGACCTGAACCAGCGCCAGAATGACCACGACCAGTTCTATCCCCCAGGCAAAGGCGCCCACCTGGCGGGGCTCCGGGTCGGGTGGCAGGCCGATGTGACGGCCCTGTCCACGCTGATAGAGCTTCAGAATGACCAGACTGTTCAGGCTGACACCGATAAAACCGGCCGCGACCGCGAGTACGGCGTAGATCAATATCAGCACTACCATTACCGGGATCAACAGGCTGTAGAATTCCGGCAGAATGGCCAGCAGGGCTTTGGCCAGCCCCTCGAATACCAGGGCCAGAACCAGGGGCAAGAGTGCGATGCCGCCACCGGCGGTCAGCAGCAGTGCTGCTATGTTCAGTCTTGCGCCTTTGCTGAGCAATGCACTGCGTTTTAACGCCTGGCGGGGCGGTAATTCTTCCAGCAACAGAATCGGCAGTGCCAGCACCCAGCGCAAGTAAAGGCTGCCGTTGACCACGGCAATGATGGCGAGCATCACGCCCATGATTGCCAGAAACCCCCAGTAGGCGGGTGGTTGCTCGGTAATGACGTAGTAAAGATCGTAGCCAGTGAGCAGGGTGTTGAACGATACAATGATGATCAGCAGGAACGGCGCGGCAACCAGCAACTGCATGAACACCTGAATGCCCGCCAGGCGCAATAACCTGGGTAGCCGGTGTGCGACGCGCCACAGGGCGCTGGCCGAGGTATGAAAGCGGTTGTCACGGCCATGCGAAACGACCAGCATCATACCGGCGTGTTGCAGGAAAACCGCCACAATGGCGAGTGTTCCCGACACCAGAATCCACAGCAGGCCATCCGGAGAGATCAGGAATCGGGCCAGGTCAACGTTGCTGATCAATGACGCATCGGCGAGATTGACCAGCACCGACAGCAGCCAGCCCGAGACCGGTGAAAGCAAGCTGAACGCCAGTATGGTGAAATAGACGTGGAACGCGAGCAGGGGGCGCCGGTGATAGCGCAGGCTGGCCAGGGCGTGTCGAAACAGATGTCGGTTGGTAACCATAGCCTCCGGGACACTGTACAGTCGGTGTCAGCCGTTAATTAAAAAAAATAGCGGGGTTTAGTGTGCCGATTATAACCGACTGACCCTAAAACGTCTGCGCCGGCGCGGGTGGGTGGTATGCCCGGGGCTGTCATTTACAACGATTGGAGCTACTCATTGACGAACGTGCGACCCTTGATTATTCAGGCACTTGGGGTGTTTGTTGCCCTGTTTACTCTGGCATTGCCCACAGTATGGGCAGACCGTTTTGGTCTGTCACTGACGCCGGCCCAGCTGGACTGGGTCGGTGCGCGCATTTACCAGAACGAATGCGCCAGTCGCCCGGAATGCCTGGTGCACTGGAACGAAGGCGAAGCTTTTCCATCGCTGGGTATAGGTCACTTCATCTGGTACCCCGGCGGCGTCGACGGACCCTTTGTGGAAAGCTTTCCCGGGCTGGTCAGCTTTGCCCGGCAACGCGGTGTTGCTGTGCCAGGCTGGCTTGCTGAGTTATCGCCAATGGACGCTCCCTGGCCCGACAGGGCAGGCTTTCTGGCGGCTCAATCAGAGCCCAGAGTAGCATCGTTGCGCCAGTGGCTGGCCGAAACCCGGGGCCTGCAGGTGGCCTATATTCTGGACCGGGCTGAAACCTCCCTGGCACAGGTTGTGGCGGCAGCACCGGCCAGTCAGCAAGCCAGTCTGTCCCGAAACCTGCAAGCACTGACCGCCACGGCAGGGGGCAGTTACGCACTGATCGACTATGTCAATTTCAAAGGCGAAGGCCTGGCACCCGGCGAAGCTTACCAGGGGCAGGGCTGGGGTTTGTTGCAGGTGTTGCAGCAGATGGAACACTACGAAACGCTACCTGCGCTTGATGCCTTTCGCCTGTCGGCGGCCGACGTTCTGACCCGTCGCGCTGAAAACGCTGAACGCGATATTGAGCGTGAACGCTGGTTGCCCGGTTGGCTGAACCGGCTGGAGACTTACCGGGAACCCTGATTTCAGTGCCCGTAGGCAAAGTTCATTAACAAATTTATGCCAACGCCGCTGGCGCACCTGACGTTTCCAGATTGCCTTCTATACTGAGTACCAAATCAGGCCTCCAGCGCTGCTGGAGCCCTGTGCTGTTCAGGGATTCGAGCAGAACGGTCGCGCAGTACGATTCCCGCAAACCCGGGTTCAATCGTATAACACAGGAGGTGGCGGTGACGGCACAATTCAGAAACCTGGTATTTGAAGGCGGCGGTGTCAAGGGCATTGCCTACGTAGGGGCCATGCAGGTACTCGCCCGGCGCGGCTATCTGGATCACATCACGCGGGTGGGGGGAACCAGCGCGGGTGCCATCAACGCCCTGATGTTCGCACTGGGTTACGACATCAAGACTCAGCGCTCGATCATCCGGTCGGCCGACTTCAACGACTTCATGGATAATTCCTTCCTGTTCATTCGCGACATGAAACGCCTCTGGTCGGAGTTTGGCTGGAACAGAGGCGATTTTTTTGCTGAATGGGTGGGTGGCTACATCAAGCAGCAACTGGGTGATGCCCGGGCCACCTTTGCCGATCTGGCCGCAGCCGGGCAGCCAGATCTGTATGTCGTTGGTACCAATCTGTCGACCGGGTATGCCGAGGTGTTTTCCCGCGAGCGCCATGCCGACATGCCGTTGGTCGATGCGGTGCGCATCAGCATGTCCATTCCGTTGTTCTACCGGGCAGTGCGTTATGGCGCGCGGGATGATGTGTATGTTGATGGCGGTGTTCAGCTCAATTACCCGGTCAAACTCTTTGACCGGGAACGCTACATTGATATGGACGCCGAACCGGATGCAGCCCGCCGACCAGAGTATTACGAGCGCGAGAACGACCGGTTTCTGCTGGAGCGGCCCGGTCGCAGCTCTTACGTCTACAACCGCCAGACACTGGGTCTGCGCCTGGAAACCCGGGAAGACATTGGGGTTTTTCGATACGACGAACCCCCTCGCAGTGAGCCGGTCAAGGATTTCGGTGGCTACGCCAAAAGCCTGGTCCGGTCGCTGTTGAGAGTGCAGGAAAATCAGCATCTGCATGGCGATGACTGGACGCGAACGCTGTACATCGACACCCTGGATGTGGAAACCACTGACTTTAATCTGTCCGACGTTAAAAAACAGGCGCTGATCGAGCAGGGGATTCAGGGCGCGGAGACCTTTCTTGGCTGGTTTGAGGACCCGGAAAGCGCGCCACCAAACCGTCTGCCCGACGCCCGGGTGCCGCGTGTGCTGTTGCAGCGAGGCGCAACCGGTGAGGCCGTGGTGACGTTGCAGTCACTGATGAACCGGGCCGGCACCATGCTGATACCCGATGGTGATTTTGGACCGGGTACCGAGCGGGCCGTAACACATTGCCAGGGTTGGGCGGGGCAGCCTCAGTCGGGCGTGGTGGATGACGCCCTATGGGCCTGGCTGGAGGCACTGCCAGAGCCGTTCCCTCCCTTGCCAACAGAGGGTGTGGCCTTTATCGCGCGGGAAGAGACCGGCGGCCTGGCGTTTTATCAGGATCATACCCGCTGGCCGCATTACCCGGGTGAAGCCAGTGGCATCACCATTGGCCTCGGCTATGACCTGCGCATGAACACCCTGGCGGATTTCAAGCGTGACTGGGCGTCGGTGCTGCCATCGTCTGTGTTCAAGGTGCTGGCTCTGGATATTGGCAAGGCGGGCACCAAGAAACGGGCCAAAGCCCTGAAAGAAGTGGGCATCGACATCCCGTTCAACCTGGCGTGGCAGGTGTTTACTGCCACAACGCTGCCGCGCTATTACGACCTGACGAAGAGCATCTACCCGTCACTTGACCAACTGCCGCCCTTGTGCCGCGCGGTACTGGTCAGCCTGGTGTTCAACCGGGGAGCCTCAGTGCGCGGCGAAACCCGGCGTGAAATGAAGGCCATTCAGACCTTGCTGAACCAGGCGGACAAGGCCTTGCCGGACCAGCAACGCTGGCAGGCGATTCTGGTGGGTGTAGAGGATGAAATCGTGGCCATGAAACGGCTCTGGAGCTCAGGTTCCGGTCTGGTCAAACGACGTCAGGCTGAAGCCAATTTATGGCGTCGGGGGCTGGAAGCCGGCTGAGTTTGCATTGTGGTGTAATGAATCGCTTTTGGTTTGAATTCATTAATAAGGGCCTGAGTGGGCATGGCAGGCGGGTTGAATCATCAATAGAGGGAGGGAAAACCAAAAAAATGACATAAAAACATCACATTCTTGTCATATTTATATTAGATTCTATATTGAACGCTTGTTCAACAAAGCGCGTTCAGTCGATTGTGCGCTATTCACAGACCGGGGCTGACCGGATCTCGTGACAAGAATTTTCAGGAAAGACAACTGGAGTGGGACCATGACCTTTACAAGACGGAAGTTTATAAAAACATCCATGGCTGCTGGCGCAATTGCCGCCAGTCCCTTCTACATCAACCGGGCACTGGCCGAGAGCCAGGAGCTGCGGATCTACGCCTGGGCCGGCTACATCACCGATGAAATGCTGAACGATTTCCGGGAAAAGACCGGTATTAACGCGACCTTCACCCCCTACGGCACCAACGATGAGCTGATGAACAGTCTGCGTGCTACCGACGGCTCCGGCTTCGACATCATTATGCCGACGGTTGACCGGGTACCGGGTTATGTTGATTTTGATCTGGTGCAGGCACTGGACACCAGCCGCATCAACTGGGATGGCGCACTGGAAAGCTCCATCGAAGGTTCTGAAGTCGGTGGTGTTGTTGACGGCAAACGCTATTTTGCACCGTCCGACTGGGGCACCGAAGCCATTGCCTACCACACCGACTATTCCAGCATCGACCGCAATAATCTGAGCTATGGCGACCTGTGGAACCCCGATCATGGCACCGGTGTGACCGTGCGCGGCCATTCGGCGCTGATCGGTATTGGCCTGTGGCTTGAGCAGCAGGGTCGTCTGCCGTTCCCCTTGCTCGACATGTTCCAGACAGAAGCGGCGGCACGCGCCAACTTTGATGAAATTCTCAAGGTCGCCGTTGAACACAAAGGCATGATCGCTCAGTTCTGGAATACCGAAAACGAAGCCCAGGGCGCGTTCCGCACCAACGGCGCCGTGGCCGGTCAGACCTGGGACAGCACCGCCTTCAACCTGATTCAGGAAGGGCAGCCGATCGCCTACGCGGCGCCCAAAGAAGGGGCCCTGGCCTGGATGGAAGGTTTCGTGATTCCCAAGAACGCCCAGAATGTCGATGCGGTGTACGAATTCATCAACTGGTATTACACGCCGGAAGCCGGTGCCATGTTTGTGAAGGCTACAGGCTACAACTCCACGTCACGCGGTGCCGAAGCTCTGTTGCCGCAAGCGACCAAAGACTTCTTCACCAATTCCTACACCGAGCAGGATCTGGCGAACCTCTGGTGGTGGCCCATCCAGGAACCCTGGTATGTGTCGATCCGCAACGAGTACCAGGACCGGTACCTGTCAGCCTGATCAGACCGGACAGAACCGCTGCAACAGCGGACTCCAAACAGCCCCGCCCCGTGCGGGGCTTTGGTCGTTCCGGGATGGAAGACCAGAATAATGTAGGTATCAGGGACGCTTAGACAGGAAGTAACTGCTATGGACAGTCGAGTCCATCTTGACAACATCTCCATGAAATTCGGCGACTTCACAGCCGTACATCCTCTGGATCTGGACATACAGTCCGGTGAATTTTTCAGTTTTCTGGGCCCCTCTGGCTGCGGCAAGACTACCTTGTTGAACATTGTCAGTGGTTTTTTGGAGCCCACGACCGGTTCGGTCAATATTGGCAATGAACCCATGGCTGCGGTGCCTGCGAACAAGCGGCCCACCTCGATGATTTTTCAGAACCTGGCGCTGTTTCCGCTGATGAGTGTGGCGGAAAACATCGAATTTGGCCTTGAGGTTCGTGGCGTCAGTAAAGCCGAGCGGCGCAAGGTTTCCGACCGGCTGCTGGAGCTGGTGGATCTGCCCAACAGCGGCCAGTACCGGATCGATGATTTGTCCGGTGGTCAGAAACAGCGGGTGGCCATTGCCCGGGCGCTGGCGGTGGAGCCCAAGGTTTTGCTGCTCGATGAACCTCTGTCGGCGCTCGACCTGAAATTGCGCCAGCACATGCGTACGGAATTGAAAGAAATCCAGCGACGCACTGAAATCACCTTTATCTACATCACCCACGACCAGGGCGAAGCCCTGACTATGTCGGATCGGGTTGCGGTGATGTCGGCGGGTCGTCTGCAACAGGTTGACTCCCCGATTGAGCTATACCGCAAGCCAAAAACTGCTTTTGTGGCTGAGTTCGTTGGTGAAAACAATCGGTTGCCGGGCAAGGTTGTCTCTATAGACGGTGAGCAGGTGGTGGTCGATTGCGGCGCCGCTGGTCAGTTCCGAGGCCAGATGGGTACCCGGCTTGAGCCCGGGCAGCCTTGTGGCCTCTACGTACGACCGGAAAGCCTGCAAGCGGCCACCGCGGAGGATGTAAACCGCCTCGATGTCAGTGTCGAAACCGTCAACTTCGAAGGCGCACATCTGACGCTGGAAACGCGCCACGCCCAACTGCCCACTCAGATTCACGTGCAGGCCGATCAGCGCGCCTACGGCGGTCAGGTAGAGCAGGGATCTACACTGTCACTTGGCTTCCAGGCCGATGAAACCGTGGTTTTGCCGGAAGACAGACCCCTGGAGACGGCTGATGATTAAGCAACTGACCGCCCGATTTGGCAGGCCGATGACGCTGGTGGTCTTGCTGCTGTTGTGGTTCTGGCTGATTGTCCTGGTGTTGTTGCCACAGCTGATCATGATCGATTATTCGTTCAAGCCAAATCTGATTCCGAGCCAACTTGGGGGACCGGAAGACGTCTACACCCTGGGTAATTACCAAACGCTGATCGGTAACGACATTCACCGTACCATCTTTTTCAAGACCATCTGGTCGAGCATTCTGGTGACGGTGCTGACCTTGCTGGTTTCCTATCCAGTGGCGTACTTTCTGGCGCAGCTGGCAACCGCAAAACAGGTCATGCTGATCGCACTGCTGCTGGTGATTCCCTACTGGATCAACGAGATTTTGCGGACTTTCTCCTGGTACCTGATTCTGTCGTTTCAGGGGCCGCTGAATGCCTTGCTGCTGGGGCTGGGGTTTATTGACCGGCCGGTTCGCTTCCTCACCGGCGATGGCGGCGTGTTGATTGGCATGGTGTACGCCTACATCCTGTTTATGGTGTTTCCGCTGTATAACGCCATTGAAAGCCTCGATAACAATCAGGTTCGGGCCGCCCGGAACCTGGGAGCCGGGTTGATTCGGATCCACTGGCGCATTGTGATTCCGCACGCCAAACCCGGCATCGCTACCGGCTGCATCATGGTGTTCATGCTGGCCGCAGGCAGTTATGCGGTACCGGCACTGCTGGGTTCTCCGGGCAGCCGCTGGTTTACCCAGATCATTTACAACTGGTTCTTTGAAGGCGGCGACTGGAACATGGGGGCGGCCTATGCCTTTGTGTTACTGATTCTGTGTATCGGGTTCATTGCCGCGGTAATGAAGGTGTTCCGCATCGGACTGGGGGATATTGGCAAATGACCTCGCAACGACTCATGTACTGGAGCATTCGCTTTTACCTGGTGGTGTTCTTTATCTACCTGTTCACGCCCCTGGTGATCATGTCGGTCGCTACCTTCAACGACAGCCGTTTTCCAACGATCTGGCCCTGGCGTGAAACCACCTGGCGCTGGTTTGGTGAACTGGCCAACGATACCGCCATGTGGGAAGCCCTGCTCAACAGCTTTATTGTGGGCCTGGGTGTACTGGCACTGGCGGTGCCAATCGGGGTGTCAGCCGGGCTGTTTTTGTCGACCTATGAAGGCAAGGGCAAGAACTTCTATTACAGCCTGATGTTGTCGCCGTTGCTGACTCCCGGGGTCATCATCGGCATTTCCACGCTGATTTTCTGGCGAAATCTGGGGGTGAGCGGGGGCATAGGCCTGACGGTGATTGCGCAAACCACCTTCATTTCCGCCTACGTTATGTTGATGGTGCTGGCACGGTTGCAGCGGTTCGACCGAACGCTCGAGCGTGCGGCTTACAGCCTGGGTGCCACACATTCGCAGGTTGTTCGCCGGGTGTTGTTGCCGTATCTCAAGCCGGCCATTATGACGGCTGCTGTGATCGCTTTTTTGCAATCGTTCGAAAACTACAACACGACGCTCTTTGTGCGTGGTTTCGATACGACGCTCACGGTCTACATCGCGACCAAAGTACGCACGGGTCTGACACCCGCGGTTAACGCCCTGGGCCTGATTATGATTCTGGTAACCGTGGTTCTGGCGGTGGCCTATGAAGTTTTGCGGCGCCGTGAACAGAACCGGAAAGACACGGCCGTCTGAGTGTTGTTGCGATCGTAAAACGTGGTGATTCTGCCAGCACCGGGCAGAAATCACCGCGTTTATCCTGCCTTTTTTACCCCGATATAAAAAAATTCCAATCTGTATCAGTGCCCGTGATAGCGGCCTCTGCGGCTGATCGTAACGCTGACTGTACCAGCTGTTCGGTGTACCAGGGCGGCTCACTGGCGTATGGTGGGCCCCACCAGATCTCGCTAAAGAGGTTGGATCCATCTATCAATCAAAGAGGCATCTCTTATGAAGAAAGATCCAAACAAGGGTTATATAGCATTGCTGGGCTGGAGCCTGAACGCAATTGAGGCTGCAGAAAATTTCGACCGACGCTATGTTGTTGTCGCGCCCGACTGGGCCGAAGAATACTGCCTGGAACACAAGATTCCCTATGTCCCCTGGAATTTCGAACGGCTGAATGACCGGTCGATGGAAATTGCACAGACGCTGAAGGACATGGGCGTCGATGTGTCGATTCCGTTGTTCGAAGAGACCGTTGAGTGGGCCGGCGCCATTAACTCGGTACTGCTCGACAACCCCCGTTTGCTGGGGCAGGCCATGCTGATGCGCGACAAGTCGCTGATGAAGCGCCGGGCACAGCTCGGTGGTATCCGTGTCGGTATTTTCGAGGAAGCACACGACCGGGATGACATCATCCGGTTTCTGAAGCGGGTTAATCAGACACTGCTGAAGCTCGACGGCGACCCGAACGACCCGATCCACGTAAAAGCCTTTGACAAAGCCGGTTGCCTCGGCCATCGGGTGATTCGCACCCCGGATGAAGTCGACAGTATTCCCGATGAAGAGTTTCCGTCATTGATGGAATCCCACCTGGATGGCTGGGAATTCGCGGTCGAAGCCTGGATTCACAACGGCAAGATCCGGTTTCTGAATATCTCCGAGTACGTCAAGCTCGGTTATTCGGTCTATGTGCCGGCCTCTCCGGAGCTGGAAGCTTACCGCGACAAGATCACCGCGCAGATCGAGCTGCTGATCAAAACCTTCGACATCGAGTTCGGGCTGATTCACCCCGAATATTTTGTGACCAGCGATGGCACCATGTATTTTGGCGAAGTGGCATACCGGCCACCGGGCTTTAAGGTGTTCGAACTGCTGGAGCGGGTTTACGAGGGCTTCAATGCCTATCAGGCGACCATGCTGGTGTTTGACCCGAAAGCGACAGAAGAAGAGGTTGAGGCCTATTTCCCGACGGCGGTTACCGATGCAAAGGCTCATGCCGGTTGTTTTGGTGTGTATCCGCGTCGCCGTGTTGTCAGCCGTCTGGAAATTCCGGAAGAGACGGAAGACCATCCATATTTCGAGTCTCACGAGCTGACCACGCCTCAGGAAGAGATTGTGACCAAGCGCACCGCCTTTGGTACCCACTGGGGTCTAATGTACTTTGTGGGCAAGGATTCCAAAGAAATGCATCGCTTGCTGGAACGCCAGGAAGAGCTTGATTTCTATATATAGCCCGAACGTCGCTTTGCGAGAGAACGTTAGCTTCAATGGAGAACGTCGGTGAATCCGGATAATACAACGCCTACTGAAGGCTCCAGGCTGGACGGTCTGCTGACGCAAATGGATGATGCGACCGGGAAGCTGGCGCAAGCGCCGGCTTTTTCGAAACCTGCCAAAATTGGCCGGGTATTCGATACCGCCCGGCGCATCATGCTACAGGATGGGGGCTGTGCTGCTCTGGAAACGCGCATTGAGGCGCTTGAAGACGCCGGCGTGTTCTGGGGCTCCGACTGGGCCAACCCAACCATCCTGATTCCGACGCTGTCGCGACTTTCCCTGCAAAGCCCCGCGGCTGAGTCGGTCGTGATAGAGGCGCTCAGCGAACTGCGTTTTCTGGCGGTTGCCCAGGGCCTTTATGCGCATGAAGAGCTGTCGTCCGAGCAGGCCAGCCATTTCCTGAGCCAGGTACTGGCCGCCAATCTGTCCCTGTTGTTCACGCCGCCGAGCGAGGCCGAACGGGAGACGCAGGGGCGCCTCGCCCAACTGCCCCGTAACCTGCTGAAACACCTGGCAGAACGCATTGGTTATGAGCAGATCATCGATCAGCTGATCGACGAAATCTGGCGCATTCTGAATCAGCGGCCTATCCAGGTCGATTCGATCAAGCAGATGATTACCCAAATTGCCATCTGTCAGGCCAACCCGGAGATTGATCTGGGCACCAGCGGGCAGGGCGCAGACCGGCTGGTCAGCAGCCTGTACGGGCCGACCCAGGCGTGCAGGGACGATCCGGGTGTGGAGGCCTATCAGCACAGCCTCGACGCCATGGACTCCAGCGCACTGCTCAAAGAAGCCACGGGTTTTGCCCGGGCCATGCATGATACCGGTCTCGTCTCGCCCTACCACGCCACGCTGTTACGGCATTTGCTGGAGACCGATGATCATCTGTTGCCGGAAGCGCTCGGGTTGTCGACAACCGGTCGTGATTGTTTGTTGTGCTACCGCGAGCTTGTCTATGCCCTGATCCGCGAGGCGGTGCATCCACAGACGCCACAGGCCATTTACGGGCTGGCGCTGACACTGGAGCGGGGCATTCTCTATCACCCCTCAGTTGCACCGGCGATGTGGCGCCAATTGGCGCTGATACTGTCGGAGTGGTCGCGTAACCGGCTGTCGATGGCCTTTGGTGATGCGATTGAGCCCAGATCCCGGTTGCTGGAGGGGGTGCTGTGCATGCTGGGGCAGCCGCTGGGTGTGGGGCAGGGTAATAACCCGACCTGTCAGTCGGCCCGGGCGCTATCGATGTGGGCCTACAACGACCCGGACTACCTTTTGCAAATGGTGGCCTGGGCCGCGCGGGATGACGAGATCATCATGCATTTCGAGGGCCAGCCTATATCGTCCTGCGAGAGCGCGTCAGGCGTTGCCAGCAGTTTGCCGATCGATCTTGACGCGGTCTCGCTGCTGGTGGTGCCTCATCTGGACCGCATCTATGCCGAGATGGGTCGTCGCTGCATCGGCCGTGAAGGCGATCCGCATCGCTGGGTGAATCCGGAATTTCATGGTTGGTGGTCCGGGCGCGGTTTCAACATCAATGTCGATGTTGCTACCGGCGCATTGGTGGACCTTGAAGATTTTCTGCGTCACTTTTACGCCTCCTACCACCCCTATTACAACGGCAATCAACCGCTGATCCACCCGCAACCGGCCGGCATTGCCGTAACTGACAGTGCTGCGCGGTTTATTGGCTGGCATGCCATTACCATCTTGCGTGTGGCAACCGATCCGGACCAGGTAATGCGGGTGTATTTCTTTAATCCCAATAACGACAGCGGCCAGAACTGGGGCGATGGCGTAGAGGTAAGTACAGCGGGCAAAGGTGAACGCTACGGTGAAGCCTCCTTGCCGTTCGCTCAGTTTGCCTCAAGGCTGTACATTTTCCATTTCGACCCGCTGGAGCGGGGCGAGCTGGCGCTGATCACCCGGGACGAACTGGACGAAGTGGTGGGCTATATCCACCGAAGCTGGGGCATCGGGCGTGTGCCTGCCGGAGAGTTGCAGGCTGACTCTGGCCAGCAAAGCTCCGACACCGACAATTTTTAGACGGTCTGTGGCTGCCGGACGGCTTTTGACAATTCAAGCTTCGGAGTTCGGGTAGGCTTAGTGGCATTGGTACGCACCGGTTACCGGGGGATGCCCCTGTGGGGTCGGCGTAAATCTGTCCATGGCGGTCCGACGTCTCGGGCCTAGACCGCAACATCCATGTCGCGGACTCCCTCACAGAGGCACCCCCCGGCATCCGGCGCTCGCATTGTGCGAACTCCGAAGCTTTAGTTAACAAAACCAGCCTGTTCATCGCATTCAATGCCGCTACGGTCGTGTAATCGGTAGTGCTACACTGTCGCGCATCTTTTCGATGAGTTGAGACCGACTTAATGCCATACCCGTATCAGCCAGAAACCTTGCTGGCCCAAGCTCTGGGCGACATCGATGCCACCACCGGCGCACTGATTCCTGCCATCCATAACAGCACCACCTATCAACGCGATACCGACAACGGCTACAGCCGGGGGCGCATTTATTCACGTGCCGATAACCCCGGTTACGAGCCGGTTGAACGGGTTCTGACCGAGCTGGAGCAGGGCGCTGATGCGCTGGTGTTTGCGTCGGGCATGGCCGCTTCGGTGGCGGTATTTCAGGCGTTGCAACCGGGTGCTCATGTTATTGCACCGGTGGTGATGTACTGGTCGTTGCGCAACTGGCTGAAGCAGTTTTCGCAGCAGTGGCAGATTGAGGTCAGTTTCGTTGATACCAGTGATACCGCAGCGGTAGCCGCCGCGCTCCAGCCTGGCAAGACCGAGCTGGTCTGGCTGGAAACGCCAGGTAATCCGCTCTGGACGGTGGCGGATATTCAGGCCATTTGTGGCATGGCACATGACGCGGGTGCCCGGGTGGTGGTGGATTCGACCGTGGCGACACCCATTCATACCCAGCCGTTGTTGCTGGGGGCGGATCTTGTTATGCATTCAGCCACCAAGTATCTGAATGGCCATTCAGATGTGATAGCTGGTGCACTGGTCACGGCCCGGGACGATGATTTCTGGCAACGTCTGATTAAACAACGTTCCCAGGGTGGTGCGGTACTGGGGCCGTTTGAAGCGGCACTGTTGTTACGCGGCATGCGCACCCTGGCAATACGGGTGCGTGAGTGCTCGGCCAATGCTCAGCGGCTGGCAGAGCATCTGAATGCACACCCGGCGGTTGAGGAGGTGTTGTACCCCGGCTTGCCTGGCTTCGCCGGGCATGAGGTTGCCCGTAAGCAAATGCGTAATGGCTTCGGCGGTATGTTGTCGGTTCGAATAAAGGGCGGTGCAGCGGCGGCCATTCAGGTGGCAGCGTCGCTTAAGGTTTGGAAGCGTGCCACCTCGTTGGGCGGTGTAGAAAGCCTGGTTGAACACCGAGCCAGCATAGAAGGCGAGGGGACACCGGTACCCGATGACCTGTTGCGTTTATCGGTTGGGATCGAAGCGGTGTCCGATCTGATGTCTGATTTTGATTCGGCGCTGGGTCAGCTATAACGCCAGGGTTAACCAGCCGCTTGGCAAGACCGGCCAGAGCGGCTAATGTAGACGCTTATCAGGCAAGATAAGCCAGCAGGAAGGGCCTCCATGGCGCAGTTTTTCATTGCTCGACAGCCTATTTATGATCGCGCGCTCAAGGTGATTGGCTACGAATTGCTGTATCGCGACAGCGATGTCAATGAAGCCCAGTTCAACGATCCCGATCGCGCCTCCAGCGACGCCATTCTTAACTCCTTTATTCACATCGGCATCGATACCCTGACCGGCAGCAGCCTGGTCTTCATTAATCTACCCAAAGCCTTTATCACAGATGGTGCGCTGACCCCGATGTTTCGGGAGCAGTGCGTACTGGAAGTGCTGGAAGATATGCGTGCCACACCGGAGGTGATGTCTGGCCTGGAGCGGTTATCGAAACAGGGGTTCAAGCTGGCGCTGGATGACTTTGAATTGACTGACGAGACCCGGCCGATGCTGTGCTGGGCGCATTACGTCAAGGTCGATGTGCTGGGTCGTGGGCGCGATGAACTGACTGCGTTGATGGCGCAGTTACGGCGCTACCCGGTGCAGGTGATTGCCGAGAAGGTTGAAACGCAGGCCATGAAGCAATTGTGTGAAGAGCTTGGTTTCGACTGTTATCAGGGTTATTTCTTTTGCCGGCCGCAAGTAGTGATGCGCAAGGGCGTAGCTGCGAACAAGGCAGTGGTTTTTGATTTGCTCAGCAAGTTACAGCAGCCGGATGTCGGCCTCGACGAGCTCGAAGCCCTGCTTGCGCACGACATTTCCCTCAGCTACAAATTGCTTCGCTACATAAACAGCGCTGCGTTTTCACTGCGTCGTGAGGTCGATTCAATTAAGGATGCCATCGTGCTGCTGGGCATCGATAATGTGAAACACTGGGTTTCACTGATACTGATGACGCGGATGGACGACAGCAAGCCGCGCGAACTGATCACCACGGCACTGGTGCGTGCACGTCTGTGCGAACTGGTTGCCGACCTCTGGCACCCGGAAGTACGTCATCAAATGTTTATTGTCGGGTTGTTCTCGGTACTGGACGCGCTGATGGATCAGCCCATGGTCGAGCTGCTCGATACCATCATTCTCAGCATGCCTGTCAAGCTGGCTTTGTTGGACCACGAAGGCGTTGCCGGTGAGGTGCTGCAGCGGGTGCTGGCCTACGAACAAATGGACTTTGATTCCCTGGCGCAAACGCCACTGACACCAGCGCAATGGGCGACGGCCTATCTGGAAGCGGTTCGATGGGCCGATGAAAGCATGGTCGCGATTGCGCCCTAGTGGTCCATGCAGAAAGTTCTGTCACTGTTCACCTTACCATCAAGCCCAGAGCTTCGTTGTCAAACCTTGAAATAGCGGTGCTATTCCGGCGGTTCATACTTTAAGATTCTGGGCCTCGCTCTGAACTTGATGGCGTCGTTCCTTAGTAACAGAACTTCACGCAGGGACCACTAGTCACTTTCTGTGTCTTCATTCCGGCGCACCCAGTCTTCGAGTGTTTGATCCTTAAACGCAGTGATCATTGCTTGCTTGATGCTGTCTTGCATCGCCGAGGTGTAAGCGGGTGTTGATACTCTGGAATCGGGCGCACGGATGGTGTGCAGCAGGTCTGCCAACCCAATCTGGTCCAGCGGCCGGGCCGGGGTTAACCGGTGGTCTTCGCTGCGTACGATCAGTTGTGCATCCAGCAGCTTGTCCATCAGGCGGTCGATGACCGCCGCATCCACATTCATTTCGCTGCTTAATGAAGCAGCCTTGATGCCCGGTTCATTGCGATCAAAGCAGCGTGCAATCCGATACATCAGGGTCAGGCCTACGGCTTCATCGGTTTCAGCACTGGGCAGAATTGTTTGACGCTGGCGAATAAAGCGGAAATTCTGGCTGTAATACGCCACCGTTGCGCCGGTCAGTAACACCAGCCAGGACAGATAGATCCAGACCAGCAGCAGGATACCGACCGCGAACCCCGAATAAATGGCTGTGTACTGGGTGGAGCTGGTGACAAAAAGAGTGAACAGATAACCCAGGCTTTGCCACAGAAAACCCGCTACAGCACCGCCGATAAAGGCATGCCGAAACTTAACCTGGGTGTTGGGAATGAAGTAGTACAGAAAGGTAAACAGCGTGATGATGACCACGTAGGGTGCCAGTCGGGAAAGCAGGCTGAATACCCATCCCAGCGGGGCGATCTCGAGCATGGTCGCTACGGTATCGGAACTGACCAGGGCGGCGGTGGCACCGAGCGTCGAAAAGGCCAGTAAAGGCCCGATCAGAATGACACTCAGGTAATTGCTGAAACGTTGGGCCAGCGGCCGAATCTGGCTGACCCGCCAGACCTGGTTAAAGGCCCGTTCCACTTTCTGAACCAGAGAAATGACGGTGTACACAAGAATGCCGAGACCGACGGCGCCAAGCACCCCGACGCGAATATTGTCGACAAAGTCGAGAACATTGCTGGTGATTTCTTCGCTGCGTTCGCCCAGTGGCGCCAGTAGCAGGCTTTGCAGCAGGGGTTCGAGCTGGTTATGAACACCAAAGCCTTTGAGTACCGAAAAACTGAGCGCAAGAAACGGGACGATGGACAGCAGCGTGGTGTACACCAGGCTCATTGCATGCAGATTGGTGTTGCCCCGCGTCAGATCCTTGATGACGGCAAATCCAATTCTGGCTATCCGAATACCGAGCCGACCCGGTCCCGGCAGCTTGGACAGGTTGGGGTGCCACAACCAGTCCTGTGCCTGGGAAAGCCAGTTTTTCGCGGTGGAGTCAGTCACGTGTCCCTTTCCTCTGAGTGCTTGCGTTGAGTATCACAGGAAACCAGCGTAACTGACAACCGCGCCTCAGGTCAGAGTTCGTCGTATCCCAGCGTGGGTCGCAGCCAGCGCTCTGCGGTGGTCAGATCCCAGCCTTTGCGCTCAGCATAGTCGTCAACCTGGTCGCGGTCGATCTTGCCCAGGCCAAAGTACCGACTCTCCGGGTGTGCAAAATACCAACCACTGACGGCGGAAGCGGGCCACATGGCGAAGCTGTCGGTCAGAGAGCAACCGGTGGCTTGCTCTGCATCGAGCAGTTGGAACAGCGTGGCTTTTTCACTGTGCTCCGGGCAGGCAGGATAGCCGGGCGCCGGGCGAATGCCCTGATACTTTTCGGCGATGATGGCCTCGTTATCCAACTGTTCATCACCAACATACCCCCACAGCTCTTTGCGCACCTTTTCGTGCAACACCTCGGCAAAGGCTTCGGCAAAGCGGTCGGCAAGCGCCTTGATCATGATGGCGTTGTAGTCGTCGTGCTCGGCCTCATAGGCCTTGGCGCGTTCGTCGGCGCCGTGGCAGGTGACCACGAAGGCGCCCATGTAGTCGTGAACGCCACTGTCTTTGGGCGCCACAAAGTCCGCCAGTGACCGGAAGGCGCGACCGTCCGGGCGCTCGGCTTGCTGACGCAGGTGGTTCAGGGTTACCAGGGGTGTGCTGCGTTCTTCATCAGCATAGATTTCGGTTTGGTCACCCGCTATGCCGGCGGCCGGGTATAGCCCTACCACGCCGTTGCACTGCAGCCAGCTTTCATCGACGATTCGATCGAGCATGGCAGTCGCATCTTTGAACAGCTTGCTGGCTTCTACCCCCACGACCTTGTCGGTCAGAATTTTCGGGTATTTGCCGTGCAGTTCCCAGGTTTTGAAAAAGGGTGTCCAGTCGAACCGTTCCTTGATCTCGGCCAGAGGGTAATCGGTAAAGGTGCGATTGCCAATGAACGCCGGCGTTGTCGGCCGGTAATCCGTCCAGTTGGGCTGGTAAGCGTTGGCCCGGGCAAATGCCAGGCTGGCAAATTCTTTCTGGCCGCGTTTGCGGGCATTGCCTTCACGCAGTTGCTGATAGGCATCGCGCAGTTCGCTGACGTAGGCGTCCTTGTTCGATGACAACAATTGACTCACCACAGGCACGGATTTGGACGCATCCAGAACATGCACCACCGGAGCCGAATATTGTGGCTCGACTTTCACCGCGGTGTGTATTTTCGACGTCGTGGCGCCGCCGATCAGCAAGGGTTTGTTCATGCCGCGCTGTTCCATCATTTGCGCGACGGTCACCATTTCGTCCAGCGAGGGTGTGATCAGCCCGGAAAGTCCAATGACGTCGGCGTTGTGCTTTTCCGCCGCATCGAGGATGTCTTCCGCCGGGACCATGACGCCAAGATCAATCACTTCGTAGTTGTTGCAAGCCAGCACCACACCGACAATATTCTTGCCAATGTCATGCACGTCGCCTTTAACCGTGGCCATGATGATCACGCCATTGGTTTCGGCTTCGCGGCCTGACAGTCGTTTTTCTTCTTCGATGTAGGGCAGCAAATAGGCCACGGCTTTTTTCATTACCCGGGCGCTTTTTACCACCTGTGGCAAGAACATCTTGCCGGCCCCGAACAGGTCGCCGACCACGTTCATGCCGACCATGAGCGGGCCCTCGATCACTTCGATGGGTTTGTCGGCTTGCTGGCGCGCTTCTTCGGCATCGGCTTCGATGTATTCAGTAATGCCTTTGACCAGGGCGTGAGTAATGCGATCTTGCAAGTCGCCTTCACGCCATTTCAGTTTGTCGCTTTCTTTGGCATCGGCGGTTTGGCCTTTGACGCTCTCGGCGAAATCGACCAGACGTTCGGCGGCATCGTCGCGGCGGTTGAGCACCACGTCTTCAACGCGTTCGAGCAGGTCTTTGGGGATGTCATCGTAAATGGTCAGCATGCCGGCGTTGACAATGCCCATGTCCATGCCGTGTTTGATGGCGTGGTACAGGAATACCGAGTGCATGGCCTCACGCACGGTATTGTTCCCGCGAAAGGAGAACGACATGTTCGAGACGCCGCCCGATATCTTGGCGCCGGGGAGGTTTTCTTTGATCCAGGCGGTGGCTTTGAAAAAGTCGACACAGTAGTTGTCGTGTTCGGGAATACCGGTCGCCACCGGAAAAATATTCGGGTCGAAGACAATGTCCTGCGGGTTGAACTTAACCACGTCGACCAGGATATCGTAAGACCGTTTGCAGATGTCAATTCGGCGCTGGTACGTATCGGCCTGGCCTTTTTCATCGAATGCCATGACGACTACGGCCGCACCGTAGAGTTTGATGCGACGGGCCTGTTGAATGAAGACGTCCTCGCCTTCCTTCAATGAAATGGAGTTGACGATCGCCTTGCCCTGAACGCATTTCAGACCCGCTTCGATGATGCTCCACTTTGAGGAGTCGATCATGAACGGAACCCGGGCGACATCCGGTTCGGCGGCCAGCAGATTCAGGTAACGGACCATGGCCGCTTCGCCATCAAGCATGGCGTCATCCATGTTGATGTCGATGATCTGGGCACCGTCATCGACCTGGGTGCGGGCAATGTCGACGGCTTCCTCGTACTGTTCTTCCTGAATCAGGCGCGCGAATTTGGCAGAGCCGGCGACATTGGAGCGCTCGCCCACGTTAACGAAGCCGGTGGTTTCATTGACGACCAGTGGTTCCAGGCCACTGAGAACCATGTCGGGCAGGGCGCGTTGCTTAGTTGTCATCAGCAACCTCCTTGGCCAGGTCGCGCAGCGGGCGCGGTGAGTATTCATCGGCCAGTTTTCTCAACTGGGCGATGTGGGCCGGCGTGGTGCCACAGCAGCCACCGATGATGTTGACGTGGCCTTCGCTCAGAAAGGGACGTACCTGCTCCGCCATTTGTTCGGCGGACTGATCGTATTCGCCAAACTCGTTGGGCAGACCCGCATTGGGGTGGGCTGAGATCAGGCAGGTGGCGTGTTTGTCGAGCGCCTTGATGTGCGGCAGCATGTCTTTGGCGCCCAGGGCGCAATTCAACCCGATGCTGAACAGCTCGCCGTGTTCGAGCGACACCCAGAAGGCCTCCGGTGTCTGGCCCGAGAGGGTACGGCCGCTGGCATCGGTGATGGTGCCCGAGACCATCAACGGAATGTCCAGGCTACGTTCCTGTTTCAGCTCAAGCACCGCGAAGACCGCGGCCTTGGCGTTGAGGGTATCGAATACCGTTTCGACCATGATCAGATCGACACCGCCATCGATCAGCGCAATGGACGCTTCCTTGTAGGCCTGCACCAGATCGTCGAATGAGACCAGGCGCTTGCCCGGGTCGTTGACGTCGGGCGACATTGAGGCGGTTCGGTTGGTGGGGCCGAGGCAGCCGATGACGTAGCGTTTCTGATCCGGTGTCTTCTTTGACCACTTGTCGGCGCTGCGCCGGGCACACTGGGCCGCCGCGAAGTTGATGTCGTAGACCGCATGCTCCAGATGATAGTCGGCCTGGGCAACGGTGGTGGCGCTGAACGCATTGGTGCAGGCGAAGTCGGCACCGATCTCGAAGAAGGAATCGTGAATTTCCTCGATGATGTCGGGGCGGGTCAGCGACAGCAGGTCGTTGTTGCCTTTGAGCGGGCTCGGGTGGTCTTCGAAGTGCCCCTTTCGAAAGTCGGCTTCTTCGAGAGGGTACCCCTGGATGGAGGTGCCCATGGCACCGTCCAGTACCATGATGCGGTCTTGGAGCGTACGGCGGAGTTCGTCCGCGACTGAGCGAGTCATTGTCTCTTCCAGTTCAGTTGGCTGTGACAGAAGGCGTGGATGGGTTGTTAGCTCCGTGAATAGTCACAGACCGTCACGGATGCTCCACCCCTGCCTTAAAGAAGGTGCCCTATGAAACACCAAACAGGGTGTTTTTTCAATCTATATCAAAAAATATTGATATAGTAGTTATACCGTTATCTGTTACGGTTTTAAGGATGTCGGGATGCTCTGTGTCCGATTCCAAGCCACCAACGAGTCGTCCGGTCGGTGTTATCGGGCTTTCTGCTCTCAGTTCAGTGGTTCGCCTTGAATTCATCGATGGCAGGCCACATCTGTATAACCAAGTAAAACACTCAGGTATTTAGTTGGCGGACAAAGTTCGATAGAATAGTCGTCAATTATCATTCCCGATTAATCGTCCAACTACGGAGTCTGTGGCATGGATATTCAGATGAACATTACCGATTCCGCGCAGAATTATCTCGCGGGTCTGCTGGCCAAGCAAAGCACGGACGGTGTCTCCGTTCGTATGTTTGTGACCCAGCCTGGCACCAAATTCGCTGAAACCTGCCTGGCTTACTGCCGTCCTGGTGAAGAAAAAGAAAACGACGAAGTCATCGAGCTGACTCAGTTCCGGGTCTATCTGGAAAAGAACAGCCTGCCGTACCTCGATGAAGCCGTCGTCGATTACGCCGAAGACAAGATGGGCGGTCAGCTGACCATCAAGGCGCCCAACGCCAAGATGCCCAAGGTGAATGCCGACAGCCCGCTGCAGGATCAGGTCAATTACATCCTGTTCACCGAGATCAACCCGGGTCTGGCGTCCCATGGTGGCGAGGTCAGTCTAGAAGAGCTGACACCTGAAGACATTGCGGTGCTGAAATTTGGCGGTGGCTGTCAGGGGTGTTCAGCGGTCGACATTACGCTGAAAAATGGCGTTGAAGCCACCTTGCTCGAAAAGGTACCCGGCTTGAAGGGCATTCGCGATGTCACCGACCATACCGTGACCGAAAACGCCTACTATCAGTGAGTTGAGCGGGCAATAAGGTGAATCAGCCCCGGGTGACGTCGCTGCCAGGCGGTGTCACTTGCGGTATTTTTGCTGATCTTTCAGGGTGTCGTAAGCCTGTTGAATCCGCCCGAACCGGGCACTGTCACCGCCCTTGTCGGGATGATGAGCGTTGGCCAATTGCCGGTAGCGGGTCTTTACCTCTGAAAAGCTGGCAGAAGAGTCCAGACCCAGGGTGGCAAGTGCATCGGGTGCTTGCTCTTCACCCAGTAGCCGGCGCCAGAACCCCTGCAACAACCGTTCTACACTGAACCCGTCTTCTTTTGTCAGATTGCTGAAATCCAGATAATAGGCCGCCAGAGAGGGATTCGGGCTGACGGCCTTGCTATTGCCGCCGGTAGCGGCCAGCCACTGAATGCGCAATGGGCTGATCGACAGCCGCCGGTCACTCTGATGGTTATCCTGTTGCAGGCGATAGAGCAGGTGCATCAGCACAAAATGGTGCTGAAACAGCAACAGCGGGTCACCCAGGTTGGGCTTGGGAAAGAGCGCCGGGTAGTGCCGGTCCAGAGCCTGTATCAGCTCGTACTCGGACAATCCGGCGGGTGCCTCCGTCAGCAATGTGTCCACAGCCTCCATCAGGCCGGGTGGCAGGTTGACATCACGCATTGGCCGTTGTCAGCCCAAGTTCGGTTGTCAACTGGTGTTGCTCGCCTGGCAGCACGTGCCGGCTGTCATCGGCGGCGTTGGCCGCCTCCAGACACAGCATGGACCGGTAGTCGTCGTCATGGAAGTTCGACAGGGTCCTGCTCTTGGCGATCCAGGGGTTCCAGACGACCAGCGACCGGCTGCCTTCTCGCCTGACAAATCGGCTTACTGTACCGGGTTCATCCAACATGACGGGTTGCCCGTCGTCCAACACAATTCGATCAATTTCCTGATCCACAACAAACGACTCCGGCCACAGTTGACTTGTTCCGGTCAGTTTGTCGAGATAGGGGTGGCCGGTCAAACCCGTCAGACGAATGCTGTCTGGCGATGCAATGGGCAGGTAGCTGTGCAAGGCCTGGCTGAGTGTAAATGGGCTGTCGCCGAGGTTGGTGGTGGTTAGCGTGAGTGTCAGCGTGGCGGCGACGGTTACCAGCAGTTCAGCCCGGGCCCGGTGGGCAAAACCAGGGTCTGTCCCCCCGGTTTCGAGCCAGAGGCGCAGCTGGCTGATCCCGGGGTCATCGCGCACGACCTCCCAGTTCCATAACTCTGTTCTGACCAGCCCGTGAGACGGGTAGGGTGCGCCATCCGGGTGGGGGCCAAACCAGGGCCAGCAGACTGGAATACCGCCGCGTATGGCCTGGCCAGGCCGGTAAGTCTCGGCGTCGGACACCCATAACAGGTCATCCTGACCGTGCGGCCGGAACGATGTCAGGTGGGCTCCTTGCAGGTAGAGCGTGGCGGTTGCGCATTCATTGACCACGCATAGGCGTTGTAGCCCGCCAGGTGTGGTTTCTAGTGTGATTCGGCGGCTTGTTGTTTGGGTTTCAGGCTGGTTCACAATGGTGTTCCTGTAGGACTGCTGGCGAGTGCAAAGCGCCGCAGCATACTGTCGCGGGCCTGTTCTGGCCAGTTATCCGGTACGATGAACCAGTGCCCGTCGTGCGACTCACAGGGCAATCGGCCTAGCCACTGTGCCGGTGCCGGGTGTTTGCGAACCTCCTCTGGGCCCGGGTGTTGAGACAGCCACTGGCTCTTGTTGATCCAGCGACCGCTCAACCCCTGTTGCCGGGCCTGGGATTCCGTCAGCCAGGGACGGATCAGTGCATTCGGGGCGATCAGCGGCCGGGGTGACGCATTGTCTCTGTCGTCGAAAGGAACAAACCCGCGGCCTGTTACCCAGCCCAGGGAGCAATCGGGCACTGGCAAGTGATCGGGCCAGGCGCCTTCCCGTATAGCGCGCTCCGGTAGGGTTAACTGGTGCGAGACCATGCGTTGCGATTTTACGGTCATGAAATCTTTAAAGCCGGAACCGATCCAGCGGCAATCGGGTGAGATACCGGCCCCGGCGGGAATCAGAAGGTAGAACTTGAGGGCCAGCTCCAGGTGCAGAATTCGCCCCTGGCGGTGGTCTTCCAGCAGCAGATCGAGCTCGCCAAGGGTTCGATTGGCGCCGCGAATGATGCAATTGCTGGCCAGAATCCGGTAATCCGGCGAGGCGGTGAACAGTGCCTGAACCAGGGCCTCGAAATAATGCCCCAGTTTACCGTGCCGCGTGTGCTCGAGTGCGTCACCACGGGTGGCAATGACCGGGTCGATCAGGTCGGTAGAGAAGGCATCGCCGGGATGCCAGCTCAGTTCGGGCGCAGGCAGCAGGGTAGGAGCCTTAAGGATCCACTTCAAATCCTGTCGCAATTGCGTGCTCACGGCTTCGTCCATGCGCTTCCCTTCTGGTATGCTTCGGAACCCTGGACGATAACCGAAGCGACCTGAATGACCAAACCCGAACACACCCAATCCTTTGAACGGATTGGCATTGTCGGCCGACTCGACAGCGACAGCGTGGTTCACTCTGTCCGCCGGCTGACACACTTGCTGAGCGAGTTGAACCGGGCCTGTCGCATCGACTTGCCACTGGCAGAGGCGATACCGGGGTTGAATTGTGAGGCCCTCGACCGGCCGGGCCTCGGCCAGTGGGCCGATCTGATTATAGTCGTCGGCGGTGACGGCACACTGCTTGGTGCCGCCCGCGACCTGGCAGAATTCAACGTGCCATTGCTGGGCATCAACCGCGGCCGACTGGGCTTTTTGACCGACATCATGCCGGTAGAGATGGAACAGAAGGTGCGGGATGTGTTTTCCGGCCGCTACGTCATTGAAAACCGTTTTTTGCTGCAGGCCAGCATTATGCGAGACGGAAAAGTGCTGGAAACGGGGCGGGCACTGAACGACGTGGTGCTGCACTCCGGTCAGAGTATCCGGATGATCGAATTCGAGCTCTACATCAACGGTCAGTTTGTCTACAGCCAGCGTTCCGATGGCCTGATCGTATCGACCCCCACCGGCTCTACCGCCTACGCGCTCTCGGCGGGTGGGCCCCTGGTGCACCCGAGCCTCGATACCATGATTCTGGTGCCCATGTTTCCGCACAGCCTGAATAACCGGCCCCTGGTGGTCGGTGCCGACGCCAGGCTGAGCATTCAGCTGGGTGAGGACCACGGGTTCGAGCCGCAAATCAGTTTTGATGCCCAGCACCATATCGCCATCGCGCCGGGTGATGAACTGCGCATCTGCCGGTTCCCGCAGGCGTTGCGCCTGTTGCACCCGGAAGATCACAACTATTATGAGATATGCCGCACCAAACTGGGCTGGGGTAACCGTCTCGAAGACTAACCGTTATGAATGCCGCCCTTGTGTCTCGCCGCTTTGACCGCACATGGGAACACAGCAGGGTGGAAGAGGGTGAACCTATGAATTTTGATGTCGTCGCCGGGAGTCTGTCTCCCGAAGTCTACAGCCGGCTGAAAGAAGCCGTTGAGCTTGGCAAGTGGCCCAATGGCGTGGCGCTGACCAAAGAGCAAAAAGCACTGTGTCTGGAAGCCTGTCTGAAATATGAAATCAGTAACGGCGTGCCTGAGCAGGCTCGTACCGGTTACATAGACCGGCCCGAATCGGTCAGACGCAAGGCGGAAAAGCTGAACGATATTCAGGTGATCAATTTGCCCGGCGCCGGAGACACCTTGCAATGAACCTCGATCTGTTTAGCGAGTCGAGCGAGAACGCAACTGAGCTGGGTCGCGGTGGGCTGGAAAAGATGGTCAGCGATGCCACCTCGCCCGTGCATTACCGGTTGCGGCTCGGTGACCACGAGATCGACATGAATGCGCGGATTGGCTCGACCATCCGGCTCGAGTATCTGGGTGAAATTCGCTGCGTCTATTGCGACAAGGTGACCAATAAAAGCTTTGGCCAAGGCTACTGCTACGAACATTTCACAACCCTGGCGCAATGCGACAGTTGCATGATGAGCCCCGAAAAATGCCACTTCGATCAGGGCACCTGTCGCGAACCGGAATGGGGAGAAGCGACTTGCATGCAATCGCACTACGTCTATCTGGCCAATGCCAGCGGCATCAAGGTGGGCATTACCCGCGGCGGGCAGGTGCCGACGCGCTGGGTCGACCAGGGTGCGACCCAGGCGATGATCATCGCCCGGGTGACCTCGCGCAAACTGGCCGGCTTACTCGAAGTCATCTTCAAGCAGCATGTTGCCGACAAAACCAACTGGCGCACCATGCTGAAAGGCACCTCGGAGCCGCTGGATCTGCCCGCACTGCGTGACCAACTGGTGGCGGAGTGTCGCCCGGAACTGGATGCGCTCATCGCAGATTATGGTCTGCAGGCCATTCAGTTGATCAACCACGCCGACGTGCGTTCGCTGGATTATCCGGTAGACCAGTACCCCGAAAAAGTCAGCAGCCTGACGCTCGACAAACAGCCGGTTGTCGAAGGTACCTTGCTCGGCATTAAAGGCCAGTACTGGATTCTCGATACCGGCGTTATCAACATTCGTCGCCACACCGGCTACCAGGTGGTGTTGCGTTAACGACTGGCTGTCGGGCTCTTACCAGAGCCTGTTATCTGGCCATTGCATCGGCTGTTAAGCGCGGCCTTTCCGACCCGACCCTACAAGGGCAAGAGTGAGACACTGATGAGAACACAGGATCCGAAAACCATTTACCTCAGGGAGTACCAGCAACCGGCTTTCTGGGTAGAGCATATCAATCTGACCGTGAGCATCCATGATGGCTACACCGAAGTCTCGTCAGAACTGACCCTGAAAAAGAACCCGACCGTCGCCAGTCGCGAGCTGGTGCTGAACGGCATCGATCAGGACATTCAGTCCCTGCAGTTGGATGATAAGCAGCTGAGCAGTGCCGACTATGACTATGCGGATGGTGTACTTACTCTGAATTGCGATTCAGAACAGGCCATTTTTCGTGCCGTCACGCGCATAGACCCGCAGAACAACACCTCGCTGGAAGGCCTGTACCAGTCCGGTTCAATGTATTGCACCCAGTGCGAGGCGGAAGGCTTTCGCAAGATAACCTTTTACCCTGATCGCCCCGATGTGATGGCGACCTTTACGACCCGTATCGAAGCCGACGCTGGCCAGTTTCCGGTGCTGCTGTCGAACGGTAACCCGGTGGACAGTGGTGCCCTGGGAGGCGGACGACACTTTGCCGTTTGGGAAGACCCCTTTCCTAAACCAAGTTATCTTTTCGCGCTGGTCGCCGGCGACCTGAGCAGTAAGGATGACCGGTTCACCACGCGCAGCGGTCGCGACGTCACGCTGAGAATTTTTGTTGAGCCACAGAATGCACACAAGGTTGATTTTGCGCTGGACTCCCTGAAAAAAGCCATGCAATGGGACGAAGAAGTCTATGGGCGGGAATACGATCTGGATCTGTTCATGATCGTCGCCTCCGACTTCTTCAACATGGGCGCCATGGAAAACAAAGGCCTTAATATTTTCAACAGTGCTGCTGTGCTCGCCTCGCCCGACACCTCGAACGATCAGCGCTTTGAACGCATCGAAGGCATTGTCGCACACGAGTATTTCCACAACTGGAGTGGCAACCGCGTAACCTGCCGCGACTGGTTTCAGCTGTCGCTGAAAGAAGGGTTTACCGTTTTTCGCGATACCGAATTCAGCTCCGACATACACGACCGCGCAGTGAAACGAATTGAAACCGTCGCCGGTCTGCGGGCTGTTCAATTCCCCGAAGACAACGGTCCGATGGCGCATCCGGTTCGGCCCGATTCGTACATTGAAATCAATAATTTCTACACCGCCACCGTTTATGAAAAAGGCGCCGAAGTCGTGCGCATGATTCACACCCTGGTCGGGCCGGGTGATTTTCGACGCGGTTCGGATTTATACTTCGAGCGCTTTGACGGACAGGCAGTGACCACCGACGATTTCGTGGCCTGCATGGAACAGGTTTCCGGTCTTGATTTGACGCAGTTCAAGCGCTGGTACACGCAGGCGGGTACTCCCCGGTTGGCGGTGACCGACGACTACGACGCAGACAGCCAAACCTACCGGCTTTCGTTTCATCAGTCATGCCCGGCAACACCCGGACAGACCGATAAATTACCCTTTGTGATTCCGGTAAAGCTGGGTCTGTTGGGTGCCGATGGCAACGATTTGCCCATTCGCACCAGCGCCAACTACAACGCCGGCACCGAGGTGCTGACCCTCACCGATGAAATGACCGAGGTCGTCTTTACCGGCGTATCGGAACGGCCCGTCCCCAGTTTGCTGAGGGACTTTTCAGCCCCGGTGAAGTTGACGTTTGGTTACAGCGACGAGCAACTGGCGTTCCTGGCCGCCAACGATGCCAACGGCTTTAACCGCTGGGACGCATTGCAGCAACTGTACCTCCGCGCCATTCTGAGCATGGCGACAGAGCACCGTGCGGGTCGCTCTATGACACCGCCTTCGGTGTTGGTAGAAACCGTGGCCAATGTAGCGGGCGACGCCTCTCTGTCACACGCCATTCGTGCCAGCATGCTGACCTTGCCCGGCTATGCCATCCTCAAAGACGCCGTCGACATCGTCTACATTGACGACCTGATCGCCGCGCGCAAGCACCTGGTCAAGACACTCGCCACCCGCTACCGGGATATCTGGCGGTCTCTGACCGAGAAGCTGAGCAGCGATGCACCCTATGAATTCAATGCCGAAGAATCCGGTCGTCGTCAGTTGCAGGGCCTGAGCCTCTGGTACTGGTTAAAGGCTGGCGACCAGGCTGCGTTCGATTTCGCCGCAGAACTGTACGCCAGCGCCACCAACCAGACCGATCGCAGTAACGCCCTGCGAGCGGTTCTGGCGGGCGATGCCGAAGCCTTGCAACAATCGCTGCTGAGCGATTTTTACGAGCGCTGGCAGTCGGATACCCAGATGGTAGAGCAATGGCTGACCATGCAAGCGGGAACGCCAGGCATGACGGTCCCGGGCATTGAAACGCTGATGCAACACCCGGCCTTTGACATCAAGAACCCGAACAAGGTGCGCAGTGTCATTGTCGGCTTTGCAATGAACACCGAGTCGTTTCACGATGCCAGGGGAGAGGGGTATGCCTTGCTCGCAAAGGTGGTTCAGCAGTTGAACGCCCTGAACCCACAGCTGGCTGCCAGGCTGGTAACACTGCTGTCTGACTGGAAGCGCTACGATGCAGACCGTGGCAAGATGATGGCTTCTGCGCTGGAGACCATTCTGGCCACTGAATCACTGTCTTCGAACGTCTTTGAAATGGCCCAGCGGGCGCTGAAAGACTGAACCAGCCGGCGTAGGGCGCATAACTGCTTGAAATACAACACAAAGTATTGACAGCGAGTTCGGCGCCAGTAGAATACGCAGCGGTGTCAGACGGGAGTCCGGCACCGATTTGGGGCTATAGCTCAGCTGGGAGAGCGCCTGCATGGCATGCAGGAGGTCTGCGGTTCGATCCCGCATAGCTCCACCAAACTCATAAAAAAACCGGTCCTTGTGACCGGTTTTTTTATGGGCGGTTCGCGGCAACTTTGTCTTCAGTGGTATTGGCCCGCGTCGGGCACCGGGTGTACCCCTGTGGGGTCGGCGTAGATCCGTCCTTGGAGCCTAGGCCGCAGGATATGAATCCCCTCCATGGGATTCACCCTTCGGCTCGCTGCGCTCGTGCTAAAACGCTCCTGGCGTTTTAGTCCCTGCTGCGGACTACCCCACAGGGATACACCCGGCGCTCGCCGCTTGTTTCCTGAGCAAATTTCGGAACTGGAGTTATGTTTCCTGTGGCTCCAGAATAATTTCAATACGCCGATTCCGCTGTCGACTGGCGTCATCTGTCTCTTCTACCTGCGGCTGAGTATCGGCAACACCGGTTGCACTCAGACGTTGCGGGTCGATGCCCAGTTCCGTTAGGCGGCGCACGGCGGCGCTGGCTCGGGCTGAACTCAATTCCCAGTTGGTCGGGTAGCGATTTCTCATCGAGACCACGGGCAAGCTGTCGCTGTGACCGACCACCCGGATGTTGTACTGCTCAAAACTTTCTATGGCTTCAGCGACGTCTTCGAGTACAGCAACGGACTGGCTGTTTAACTGAGCTGAACCCGAATCAAACAGGATGGCTTCCGGCAACTGGATCACGGTGGAGCCATCGTCCCGTTGCTCAATCGACTGAGTGCGGTTGTCGCTCAATGCCGCCAGTTGTTGCTCCAGAGCATCGATGGCCTGTTGCTCACGCTGCAGGCGGCTCTCCAGGTCTTCTACTTCTTCTTCCCGACCGGTCAGGGCGGTATTGGCGGCTTGCAACTGCTGTTGGTAGCGTTCGTTGAGTCGAATTTGCTGTTCCAGTTGCTCGGTCAGTTCACGATTTTCCTGTGCCCGGGCATCGGCTTCCGATTCCAGTCTCGCCAGTTCCTGTTGGCGACTGGATGCCGCCTCCAGTCGTTGCTGGGATTGTTGCTGGGTGGCAACCAGGCTGGTGTACTCCTCGGTCACCTCATTTAGCCGGGCTTGCAGCTCTGTCACTATGTCTGACAGGTCTGTCTGCTGGCTCGTGAACTGGCCAAGGCGTTGTTCAAGCTGGCGGTTGGTTTCGGACAGGGTTTGCAGGCGAGTGCGGGCAGCGAGAAGATCTTCAGATTGATCGCTGACCTGTTGTTCCAGTGTTTGGGTAGAGCGGGTTAGTTGCTGGTTGTCCCATAGCACGTAAGCCGTAAACAGCGCGAGCAGCAGGGCGGCAGTCAATGCCCAGAGGGTCGATCTTGGCATGGCATGTTCCTATGTCAGTGATGTGTCAAGCATGACCCAAAACCCGGGCAGGTGTCGACACTCTTTCGCCACCAATCCCCTGGGCGGACATCGCAGCGGTTGCCTTGTCTTCGAAGAGCGGTCAGGTAGTCGGCCATCAGCTGCAATATACGTGCGTTTGCACAAACACTGGTCAATACTGCTAAGGTTATTTTCAGTGTTCCAGCCCCGCCGGGATGACCCCCGAACGCTGGTATCAACACCTACCAATAAAAATAATGGAAACGTCATGAACAATACCAAACAAGAACGCCACTATCTGACTCCCTTGCAGGAGCTGGCGCGCCATGTGCGAGAGCGGGGCGATGCAGCCTATCTGCACCAGCCCGTCAACCGACAGCTAACTGTGTGGACCTGGCAGCAGGTTGATGAGGACGCGCGCAAAATGGCCCATGGCCTGAAAACACTGGGGCTGAGCCCGGGCGACCGGGTTGCCATTTTTGCCAAAAACAGTGCCGAATGGTTTATTGCCGACTGGGCCATCATGATGGCCGGCATGGTCAGTGTGCCCATCTATGCGACAGCGGGTGAATCGACGCTGCAATACATACTCGATCACAGCGAAGCCAAAGCGGTCTTCGTTGGCAAGCTGGACGATAAAACCGCAGGGTCAAAGGTATTTGATGGTTCGATTCCCCGGATCGGGTTTCCCTACGATACGGTCGAGCACGATATCCGCTGGCAAGACTGGATCAGCCAGCAAACGCCATTGGCCGAAGTAGCCGAGCCGGGTCTCGACGACATCATGTCCATTGTTTACACCTCGGGCAGTACCGGTAACCCGAAGGGTGTTGTCCTTAAGTTCCGTCATTATGCCGCTGCTGCGACGGCCAATCGAAGCGTGATCGGTCTGCGGCCGGGCGATCGCACAGTATCGTATTTGCCACTGGCTCATATAACCGAACGTACCGTGATACAGGGCACCTCGCTTTATGCCGGTGGCCCGGTCTATTTTGTTGAATCGCTCGATACCTTTGTCGACGATTTGAAAGTGGCACAGCCGACGGCCTTTCTGTCGGTTCCGCGACTTTGGGTGCGCTTTCAGGCTGGGGTTCATGAAAAAATGCCTGAACAAAAGCTGCAGACGCTGTTGCGAATTCCGCTGCTTGGCAAGCTCGTTGCGAAGAAAATTCGTCAGGGGTTGGGGCTGAACTCGGTGCGTATATTCGGCTCGGGTTCGGCACCTATTTCGCCTAGCACCTTGCGCTGGTATTACCGCCTGGGCATTCCCATTTGTGAGGCCTGGGGCATGACGGAAACGGCTGGATTGTCGACCATCAATATGCCGTTTCGTGAAGACCGGCTGGGCACCATAGGGGTGCCTATCGATTGCCTCGAGATTCGCCTGAGCGAGCAGGGCGAAATGCAGGTGCGTGGCGACACCGTATTTGAAACCTACTACAAAAACCCTGAAGCGACGGCTGATTCGTTTGAAGATGGCTGGTTTAAAACCGGCGACAAGGCCATTAAAAACCCGGACGGATCCTACACCATTGTGGGGCGGTTGAAAGAAGAATTCAAAACCGCCAAGGGCAAATACGTCGCACCGGTTCCCATTGAAAGTCGGCTGGCGGGTAACCCAGACATTGAACAGGTCTGTCTGATGGGCAGTGGTCGCACGCAACCGGTGGCCGTGGTGGTGCTGGCCGAGCATTTGCGCAAGTCTGACCGGGAACCACTGAGGGCTTCGCTTCAGCATACGCTGTCGGCAGTTAATGCCAGCCTGGAATCACACCAGCGCCTCGATGGCATACTGGTGGCGGATGATTGGTGGAGCATAGAAAACGGTCTGCTAACGCCAACATTGAAACTGAAGCGAGCCGACCTAGAACGTCAGTATCAGGATCGACTGGCTAATGTGTCAGACGGTAAAGTGTTCTGGGAAGATGAGACCGTGACCGCTTAGTGCCACGCAAACCCGAGTTGACATAGACACTGTCAACACTAAGCCCGATTCTTAATCGGGCTTTTTTATTTGCCCCGGAAGCGTGGGATGTCAAAGCGCCAAGTTGAGGCTTTCGGGCAAAGCGTGCATCAATGTGGGGCTTTATTAGACGGGTACATACCCCGACCGGGTGCGTTCTGGGCGGGCAAGCTTATTGCATAATAAGTTTTGGCAATCGCTTTATTGTCGGCCTTGCGGAATCAATTTCAGCACAGGAGTCGAGTATGTCAGAACAACAACACTGGTTGATCAAACCCGAAAATTACCGGGCGCTGCAGAATATTCGCAAACGCATTCGTGCCATTTACGGTGACGACATTCGCATAACGTCGACGCAGGATCTGGCCATTCTGACCCGCTATCGCAACGATAAGGATGCAAAACTGAATGCGTTATTATCGGAGTTTGAGGCGCGTGCGCCGTTCGAACTGACTGACTGGGAAAAACCAGCGGTGCATGCAGCCGGGCAGTCACAGCGAGTGTATCGCGGGCAGATCGTGGCGTAAGTTTAGCCAATCAGCTGGTAAATCAACCAGGCTAGCCCGTAGAGAGGAATCTGGTGAATCATATAGAAGCCGAGGCTGTGTCGGCTGAGCCAGATAAAGGGGCCGCTGGTCGGCAGGAATGGCAGTTGCCTAATTCCAAACAAACGCTGATGACCGAGGTAAATGCCAATATACACCATGCCCAGCCAGGGAATCAGCCGTGTAAGGTCCATGGTGCTGTCGGGCAGATTCAACGGATCTTGTAATGCCTGATACAAGGGCGACAGATTGAACCAGTCAGTCAGGTTGAACAGGGCGATGATGGCGATACCCGCCAGCAGGGCGAGACGGGGGGTATAAAGCAATGGCAGCGCCAGTAAGCTGGCGACCGCAATAAAGTGAAGCACGCCGAACCAGATCCAGTTGCCGGGGTATAGAAAAAAGGTGGCAACACTGAAAGTTAATGCCCCGGCCAGGATCCTGGCTTCCCGTATCCAAAAGGCACGCCAGCGAATGCCATGGGCGTTCGCCAATACCAGGCTGGCCCCTACACTGAGAAAGAACAGGGTAACAATGATGCTGCGAAAGGTAGCCCAGAAGGGGGCTTTGGCATCGAAGCTCAGGTAGCCGAAGACACTCAGATCGTAGCCAAAATGAAACAAGGCCATTAGCACCAGTGCCAGGGCACGCATTTGGTCAATGCTGATCAGCCTGCGATCATGGGTTTGTGCCCAGGGGGTCTGGCCTGTTCCGGTAACCGTGGTCAAAACGGGCGGGCCCCCGAGTCAGACAGGTCTACACCATCGACCGGCAGGTAGATAATCTGATGGTGGGGGCGGCTTCCATTCCAGGCCAGTTGCTGTGTAATTAGCGTCTGGTCTGTGCGCCACTGGGTTTTCAGAATCAATGCATCCCGCTCGAGAGCATCGGACCAGTTGTCTGGCGGGTTATTGGCCGAACCTGCCGGCTGGAGAACCTGTTGTTGTGCCGGTTCGCCATACTGCTGGGTAATCAGGGCGCGAACGGTCTCGAACTGATCGAGCCAGGCGCTGGTTGGGCTTCCCGGGGCGACGCTGAAGATAAAGCGACCGGTTTCCAGTCGGCCGTCTTCAAACTGATAGACCAGTCGTGTGCGGTTGATGCCCGGTAAGCTGGCCTCGTAAACGAGGTAGTCGCGCTCTGTAAGCGGGGTGAGGTTAGGGCGCTGTTCCAGGTCGCGAACCGCCATGGCACTCTGCCCCCAGTTGGCGACGCCGAAATCTTCAGCGACGGCCAGCGGGGTGACGATCAGCAAACCGAAAGCCAGACACGCCTGACTGAGCGGCCGCATGGCGCTAGCTCCGCTCAAAGCGTTCGAGCAGTTCGTCGCCACTCAATTCGTCAAAATCAGCCGCATCCGGGTCATCGAGGGGCTCTGGCTCGGAAAATCGAGCGGATTTCGGGTCGACGGTACTCGCGACGGTTGGCTTGACCGGGCCCTGACCCGCGCTGGTGTCTTTACCTCTGTTTTCTTCCAGAAACTTCGCATAGGCCGACTTGCTGCGGTTCTTGTGCTTGGCCAAACGGTTTTTACTGGGGATCTTGCCTTTCTCGCCTTTGCTGATAAAGGTTTTCTTGGACCCGGTTTTAATGCCGAGCCGGTCTTTCAGCGAACGACTCTTTTTTCTGCGTGACATGCTTTTCCCATCGAATTGGGTTGAATGTGCCCCTATTATAGACCCTTACTGGCGAATCTAAATGCACAGAATAGGGTAATTCATGGAATACAGAGAATTAGGCCGCTCCGGCATCAAGGTGTCCAGCATTGCACTGGGTACTATGACCTGGGGGCAGCAGAATACCGAAGCCGAAGCGCATGAGCAGATGGATTACGCGCTGGAGCGTGACATCAATTTCTTTGACGCCGCCGAAATGTACCCGGTACCTCCCAAGGCAGAGACCTATGGCCGGACCGAGGAATATATCGGTACCTGGTTCAAGCAACGTGGCCAGCGTGACCGGGTCGTGCTCGCCACCAAGGCCATTTCCCGGGGCGATTTCGACTACATTCGTAGCGGCCCGACCTTATCACGGGAACATATCAAACAAGCCTGTGAGGCCAGTCTGCGCCGCCTGCAGACCGATTACATCGATCTCTATCAACTCCACTGGCCCGACCGCAGCACCAACTTTTTTGGCAAGCTCGGGTTTCAGGGGCTCAGTGCAAACGAAACGGCCGTGAGTATCGAAGAAAGCCTGTCAGCGCTGAGTGAACTCGTGCAGGAAGGCAAGGTACGTCGCATTGGTGTTTCCAACGAAACCCCTTGGGGTGTGGCCGAGTACTTGCGCTTGAGCGAGCGCAGTGACCTACCGCGTATAGACAGCATTCAAAACCCCTATAATCTGCTCAACCGCAGTTTTGAAGTGGGCCTGGCTGAATTCGCCTGTCGCGAGCAGGTCGGTTTGCTGGCCTATTCGCCGCTGGCGTTTGGCATGCTGGCGGGCAAGTATCTGGATGGTCAGCATCCTGAAGGCGCCCGCCTGACCTTGTTTGAGCGTTTTCAGCGCTATAACAATGCCCAGGGCTTTGCGGCAACAGCCGACTACGTGCAGGTTGCGCGTGACCACGGCCTCGACCCGGCCCAGATGGCGCTGGCCTACGTGACCAGCCGTCAGTTCGTGACCAGCAATATTATCGGTGCGACCAGCATGGCGCAGTTAAAGAGCAACATCGACAGTGAAAGTCTGGTGTTGTCTGACCAGGTGCTGGCGGATATTGAAGCCGTGCATCAGCGTCAGCCTAACCCCTGTCCCTGAACTGAGAGATGCCCGGTGAGGTAGCACACCCGTCACCGGGTACTCTGAAAGTTGCGTTGGGTTGTTTCTTCAATCGCTGATGATTTTCAGCCCAATACCAGAGGGGGCGTGCCGAACAACACGCATCATGACAACAGGTGCGGGCATGGGCAGGCCCTGAACCTGGCTTCGTACCTGGGTGCCCAGGTTGAAGTGCTGCTTCTGGGCCGGAGTCAGCTCTACAAAGGTGCCGCCGTCCGAGATGTTCCAGGTCTTTGCTTCGGTGCGATAACCGTCCCGCGTCACCAGTTCGATGGTGACCTCCAGCCGTGTTCGCGGGTGCCCCCGCTGATCCCGACTCACCACTGATCCCTTAGCTGACGCAGCGCGGTAAAGCGGTCTTGCCCGGTGTCTGTGCGGAATCCGCGATCACTGAGTGCCTGCGCCAGGGTGTCGTCGTCTAGCCGGAAAAACAGATTGATGCCGGCTTCATCGGCCAGGGTCGTCGTCAGGCGGGTATCCGGTGTTTGCTGGTCGCTGGTGGCTTTCATGGCTTCGGCGGGTGGGTGGCCGGGCAGGATGCTGAGCGTAAAGGCCAGGTTGGTTGGCAGGTAGTCGTGCCCGGGGTAGATGCGCGTTTCCGGATGGGCCCGCTGGCGAAGTTGCTGAATGCTGTGAAACAGAGTGTCGGTATCGCCGGAACGGGTGTTGCCAACACCGGCATTGAACAGGGTGTCGCCACAGATCAGCGCGGGTTCAGGCTCGGTCAGATAAAACACCCCGTGCCCGGGGGTGTGACCGGGGGAGGCCCAGAATTGCGCTGTGGACTGGCCCAGCGTTAACTCGTCGCCATCGGCCAGCCACTGATCGGCCTGAAAGCGGCCCTGACAGGAAGCCGGTGCACGAACCCGGGCGCCGGTTTTGGCCTTCAGCTCTTCCAAATGGCGGATATGGTCGCCGTGTTCATGGGTGATCCAGATATCGGTGATGCGCAGCCCCTGATTCTCGGCCAGGGTGAGCAGGTGGTCGGCATCGTAGGGGTCGACCGCCGCTGTGGCCTGGCTGTGTTCGCACACCACCAGGTGATTGTAGTTCTGTAAAGAGTTTGGAACGAAGGTTCGAATGACTCTCATGGTATACTCACCGGCATTATTTCTATTAACCCTATGCAAAAAACCCGTTTGAAACAATGATGCTGTCGTGGAATGCTCGGCGGGATCAGCCAGACCCATGCCAGCCGGAAAGCTTAATACCAGCAGGGCGGGTTACTGCGCAACCATCATACCAGGAGGAACCGTTCCAGATGCCAGCCGTGATGTCGGTTATTTCACCCGCCAAAAAACTGGATTTCGAAACCGCAGCCCCCGTCAATACGCTAACCGAAGGGCGGTTTAACCGGGAGGCGGCAGAACTGGTCGATCTGTTGCGGACCTGCACCGTCGCGGACCTGCAGGGCCTGATGTCACTGAGTGAATCACTGGCCAGTTTGAATGTGGAGCGGTTCAGTCGTTGGCAGTTGCCCATGGATCCTGCCCAGAGCAAACAGGCGCTGTTTGCCTTTATCGGGGATGTTTATCAGGGTTTGGAGGCGGCAACGCTAACAGCGCCGCAGATTGACCGGGCGCAAGAGCAAGTGCGCATCCTGTCGGGCTTGTATGGTTTATTGCGGCCTCTGGACAGGATTCTGCCCTATCGGCTGGAGATGGGCACTCGCTTGTCCAACCCGCGTGGACGCTCCCTCTACGACTGGTGGGGCGACACCCTGACCGATGCGCTGGCGGAAGATGTGCGTAAAGCCGGTGCCAAAACACTGGTCAACCTGGCGTCAAACGAATACTTTAAAGCGGTAAGGCCGAAACGGTTGCCGGTTCCAGTGGTGACACCGGAATTTCGGGATCTGAAGAACGGGCAGTACAAAATCATCTCGTTCTATGCCAAAAAAGCGCGAGGCCTGATGGTCAGGTACATGCTGGACAATAACATCGACTCGGTTGAAGACCTTAAGGCGTTTGACAGCGCGGGTTACCGCTTTGATGCTGAACGGTCCACGGCCAGTCGCTGGCAATTCTTGCGCGACGAGGCACCGGGTGTAAGCTGACCCGGGCTTAGATACTCAATTCACCACAGGATTCAGGAGTGTGTCATGTTGACGGCTATTCGCGGTTTATGGGTAGGCAGTGCGGCCTTGTTATTGGCCGGTTGTGCCCAGTTTTCACCCCAGCAAATTCAGTTTCAACCTTCCCTTGAGGCAGACAGTCTGCCATCCGGTAACGGAGCGTCAGTCTACGTGTTCGCAGAAGATCGTCGGTCCAGCAGTCAAATCGGGGTGCGTGGTGGTGCTTATTCAGACAGCAGTGTGATTTCTGCGCGGGGCGATCTGCGAGCAGACCTGCAGCAACTGTCCGAACAGGTCATGGAGCGGGCTGGCTACCAACTCGTTGAAATGAATGCGGACGTGGAGCTGACCTTTGCCATTGAAGAACTGACCTACCAGGTAACCAGCATCGATGCAGCCCGCAAGGAAGCCACCGGTGCGGCGCGCTTCTCGGTACAGGCGGTGGCTGACGGGGCTGTCTATTCCAACAGTTTTCGGGCCCAGCGCATGATAGAAACCTTGCGGTACCCTAGCGAAGAAGAGAATGCCGAGTTAATGAACTATGTCTTCGACGCCGCACTTGAACGGATGTATTCAGACCCGGGTCTTGAGTCTTTCCTTAATCAGCAATAAGTGGGGTTTGACAATTCAGGCCGCCTGGCGCGGCCTAAACTAGAGATCAGCCGGTTTTGTCGAGATCGTGCTCTTCAAAGTAGGCCGCCATGAAATCAACAAAGGCGCGGCTTTTCGCTGAAAGGTAACGGTTCTCAGGGTACACCACGTGAATGGTGCGGCTGGGGAAGATGATCTCTGGTAGCAGATGCACCATTTTCCCGCTCGCCAGTTCGTCACGCACCATGTAATAGGGCAGGGCCGTGATGCCCATGTCGTTCATGGTCGCCTCGCACAATGTATCCAGATCGTTCACCGTAAAACGCCGGTCCTTGTTCTGCAGGCCGGCTTCTTTCAGAAACCGCTTGATCCAGCGAGGTTCAGCGAAGTCGATGCCCGAGACCATCAGAATATGGTGTTCGTAGAGGTCGCCGAGTTTTTTCGGGTGGCCGTGCTCATCGAGGTATTTGCGCGTACCAGTGAGGATGACTTTCTGCTTGGCCACCGGCCGGGCGACCAGACGGCTGTCTTGCAGTGACCCCAGATGTATGGCTAGGTCGATCCCTTCGCGCACCAGATCGAGCCCCTTGTCCGCCAGAATCAGATCAAAGTTCACATTGGGGTACTGTTCCAGAAACTTGGAGAAGATCTTCATCAGCATCGACCGGCCGAAGGTCGGTGTTGCCGTGATCCGCAGAGTGCCGCGGGGGGAGGTCTCCAGGTCTTTGACCATGTGCTCGGCTTCTTCGAGGTCTTCGAGAATGCGGCTGCAGCGATTGAAGAACAGCTGGCCGGCCTCGGTCGGGCTGACAGACCGGGTGGTCCGGTTCAGTAACCGTACGCCGAGCTTGTCTTCCAGCAAGCTGATCTGCTTGCTCACCGCCGAGGGTGTCAGGCCCAGTTGATGGGCAGCGTTGGTGAAGTTGTTGGCTTTCACGACGGTGGTAAAAATAATCAGTGAGTCGAGTCGCGCCATGGTATTACCCTGCTTGGTTTCATGAAACGGTGTCTAAACGCCTTATTAGCGAGCTGAAGCTGATAATAATCGCACTCTATCAATAATCCAACTGTATTGATGATTTAATTTTGATAATCAATTGGCATTTTCCACGGCGTTTACAGGGCCTTACAAACGATTACCCAGTGATTCAATTATCTGGCTCAAGCGGTTAAAGGTCAGCGCATTTTGGCCGTTAACGCTGTTGAGACGCCGTATACATTCACCGCGTTACCGAAATGCAGGGGAACATTATGAACAGCGCCATTGGTCAGTGGAGTCCGCTACCGCAATCACTGCCGACTCAGAACCGTCCATCACAGGACGGTAATCCGTCTGCCCGTGCCGACATTGACGGCCCCGGGCGTGGCGTTGGCCAGGGGCTGGCGACCGCACCGGGCCAGAATCGCGGTGTTGAACGGGCAGACCAGGCAGCCCCGGCCCCTGGCAAGGCGTTTGACGTCGATGGTCTGGTTAAAAACCTGTGGAGCTTCATGCAAGGGCGGCTGGCACAGGCTGAAGCCTCGGGTGCCTCCGAGGCTGAAATGGAAAAAATGTGGCAGGCCGCTGAAAAGGGCCTGAAACAGGGGTTCGGTGAAGCACGTGAAGCGCTCCAGGCCATGAACAAGATGAACGATGGCCTGGAGGCCAAGATCGACAGCGCCTATCAGGGGTTGACCGATATACTGGAATCCCGGGATCTGTCGGCGAAGGCTCCGGTGACCGAGACGCCAGACAATGAAACGGTTTCCACGGAAAACCGGCGCATCAGCGTATATCAGTATCAGGAACAATCGTTCTCTCTCAACCTGAAAACCCTTGAAGGTGACTCGATTCGTATCCAGGTTCGGAACACCGAAGAGGCCGGGGCCGACTTTCAGCGCAATCAGAGTGGTGAATCGCTGAGCTGGGGGCGCACCAACAGCAATGATTTTCAGCTGATGATTGAAGGCGACCTGAATGAAACCGAGCGAGCCGATCTGAACGCCTTGCTGGCCGACGTCAACGAATTGGCTAATGAGTTTTACGACGGTGATATGGAGCTGGCCTGGGAGCAAGCGCAAGCGCTGAGCATTGACGGAACCAGCCTGGCTTCGATGGACCTGCGCATGCGGGAAGTGGAAGCCAAGGGCGTTGCAGCCTATCAGTCGGCCAGTTCGGAAGCCCAGTTGCCGCGCGGTCTGGAGTCGTTGCGCGATTACGCCCGAGACATGATGGCGGCTCAGCAAGAGTGGGTAGACCGTTTTAATAGCCGGGATGCCCTGCCCGAATCGATGAAAAACCACCCGCTGAACGACGGGCGCCTTGAAGCCTTTACCCGTTCGCTACTTGGCGGTGAGTGAACTGGCCAGGTTGTGATCCCGGGTTTATAGGTCATCACGACCGGTTCACAAAAACCGGTCGCGCTTGCTGGTATTGACTGTCTGCGGTTCTACAATAGGGGCTCATTCATTAATTGGAGCCAGGTGTGTTGAACCTGACGTTATATACGACCGATGGCTGTCATCTCTGTGATTACGCCGAAACCGTTCTGCAGGAGGTGTTGCAGACGGAGCCGGAATTGCGTTGGTCTAACGTGGATATTGCCAGTCAGGATGAACTGATTGAGCGGTATGGCATTCGAATACCGGTGATCAGGCTTGAAGGGGCTGACTACGACCTTGGCTGGCCATTCTCGGCCGACGATGTCATCCACTATCTGGCCCAATTCAAAGTTCAGGCCAGTCCCCAGTAATTATCGGTTAACGGTGGATCAAAACCGGCTCATTCCGGCGGAATGATCAGGTGGAAATCCTCTGTAAGCACAGGATGGGCCGAGACGCGGGGGGTGTCGGACGTTATACTGGCCGCTTCAGTGTTTGTTTTATTTTCCGATGGAGTTGTAGATGGTCGTTAGAACCTGCTCGCTGGTGGCCGTCGCTGCCACTGTACTGGCCGGATGTGCCAGCCTGCCCACCCCCCGCAGCGAAGCCATTCACTTTGCCCTGACCACGGATGCCAGCCTGCGTGAGTTGACCAGCCAGTGTCAGTCGCTCAGTCCTCAACTCGAATCCCAGGCAACCCAGACGCAACGCGACTGGTGGCGTCGCAACGGTGCTGCCGTCAGTGCGGCCGATTATGGGTTGTTGCAGTTGAACTGGGATCAGCAGACGGCTCCGATTGAAGATCAGCGTGCCTACCTGTCGATGCAAGTTATTGAGATGGTGCAGTCTGACGCCAGCGAGCAGGTGAGCAACTGGCTGGACGACCGGCCCGAACGCAACTGCGAACGCGAATTGACGGCCTTTCAGGACGGCGAGCGGGACCTGAGCCGCAATTCCGATCATTTTGAAACGCTGGTGACCTTACAGAACGACGAAAAACAGCAAATGGCCGATGTTGATCAGGCAAGGGTTATCAATGCCCGCTATCGCCGCTACGGCCGGTCTTTGTTTGTCGTCGAGCAAAAGCTTCAGGCACAGGGATGTAACCAACCTCAGGTTTCAATGCTGCGCAACGAGTGGCCGTTGGAAATTTACGATGCCGTGTGCAGCGACAGCAGTTATGTGCTGATGCAATGCGAGTGGGGCCGCTGCGATACGCGTCGATAAACCACTCATGTCATTTCAAGGTGATCGCTCGCAGCGCTCGATGCCGTGGCGAGCGATGCTCGGGCTGGCTGTCGGTGCGCTGCTGCTTGCTGCTGTAACGTTTGGGTTTCGGTCGCACTATCTTGGCTGGTTTGGTGAGTCGGTCACCGATGTCGCAGCCTGGGGTGCCGACTGGCAGGCCTGGATCGATGAGCAGCCACTGGAGCACCCGGCCCTGGTGCATCTGATGCCCGAAGGGTGCCTTTGCCGTTTTTTCACGAGCCAGCATGCGGCTGACCTCAGTAACCGCGCCGGCGTGTTGGGCTATCACCGGTATCAGGCAGGGGATGCGTTTCTGGACACCGACCTGGCGGACCCATTGTCTCCCGTTTATTTCCCCGAGTCCCCTGGTCCAATGCTGGCACTGACCGGTGCTGATGGTCAGATCCGTTACCTCGGCCCTTACAGTGATGGCTTGCGCTGCACTGCCGCCAACAGCCTGGTGGATGACTGGTTGCCCCTGTCTCGCGCGGGCCGGGTCTTGCAGGTCGATGCCAACAGTTGCCGGTGTGCCGGCTTTGCTCCTGCAATGGCCGGTGGTTAATCATCGTGTTTTAGCTCCAGCTCTACTAAACTGAGCCGATACATCAAACAGCTTGTTGAAAAAGGCATCCTGCCTTTTTCAGAGCGCGAGAAGCCAGCATTGCATTTTCTGCTTCTCTACCAAAATCAATGATTTAACAGTCATCGATTTTGCCGGATCATCCTTGTTCCGGTAGTAGGCGGCCGAAATTCTACGAATTTCAAGAGCCTGCTAATTATTAATCGTAGTCAATGAGCCGGGAGAGTCAGATGGCGGGTGTACTCAGCAGTGTCGATAGTCGCACCAACCTGGTTGGGCAAAACCGTCTTGAGATTCTTATGTTTCGCCTGAACGGGAAGCAGACCTACGCGATCAACGTGTTCAAGGTTCAGGAAGTGATGGCGTTGCCCAAAGTAACCCGCATGCCACAGCGACACCGGGCCGTCATCGGCGTGGTCTACCTGCGTGGTCGCGCCATTCCGGTCATGGACCTCAGTCTTGCGATTGGCATGCGCGCCACCCCGGAAACCGAAGACTCGACCATCATTGTCACCGAATACAACAGCACGGTTCAGGCGTTTCTGGTCGGTCAGATTGATCGTATCGTCAACCTGAACTGGGAAGAAATTCTGCCGCCGCCTTCCGGGGCCGGGCGCCATCACTATTTAACCGCCATTACCCATCATGAAGACCGCATTGTTGAAATCATCGATGTGGAAAAGGTGCTGGCTGAAATTGCACCGATGGATACCCGCCTGCCCGATGACATCATGCAGGGCGACTTTGTCGCCAAAGCCCAGGGTCGTGAAATCGTCATGGTTGATGATTCCCACACGGCGCTGACTCAGGCATCGTCTACCTTTGAATCATTGGGGTTGATCGTGCACCGGGCGATGGATGGTGTGGAGGGGCTGGCCCTGTTGCGCCGGCTGGCTGATGAATCCGATACGCCTTTGGAAAAGCGGCTGCTGATGTTGGTAACCGATGCCGAAATGCCACGCATGGACGGCTATCGGATGACCACGGAAATTCGCAGTGATCCGAAGCTGAAGAATCTCTATATCGCGCTGCACACTTCTCTGAGTGGTCAGTTCAATAAGGCTATGGTTGAAAAAGTTGGCTGTGACGCCTTTTTGTCGAAGTTTCACCCGGAACAACTGGCCAATCTGGTGAAGGAACGCATCGAAGCACTGGAAGACTGAGGCCGTCTCTGCTCCAATAGCCGATTCAATGTCGTGGAGCAGGGTGCATGTCTTATCAGGTGTCAGTCAGGGAGCTTTGGGTTTACCCGGTCAAGTCATTGGCCGGCCTTCAGGTAGATTCCCTCAGTTTTGATAACAATGGCCCGGTGGGGGATCGTCGTTGGATGCTGGTCGATGAGCGCGGGCGTTTTGTTACCCAGCGCAGTCAGATGTCGATGTCGTTGTTTCGCCTGGCTCTGGTTGACGGCCGCATTCAGATTACCTCACCCAAAGGTCACACCCTCCTGTTGCCTGTCCCTCAATCGTTGCAGTCTTATCCGAAAATAACGGTCACCGTCTGGAAGGATGAACTGACCGGCTATGAAGTAGACACCACAGCCTCTGAATGGTTCTCTGAACAGCTCGGTATGCCCGTGCGACTGGTTTGGCTGGGCGATGCCAGTGAGCGGCGGGTTCCCGATGCACAGGCCAGTGATGACGAACGCGTGGGCTTTGCCGATGGGTATCCGTTGCTGGTATGCAATCAGGCCAGTCTGGATGAGCTGGTTCACACCACGGGCCTGAGCCTCGAACAGCGCCGTTTCAGACCCAATGTGGTGGTCGAAGGCCTACCGGCGGGTGAAGAGCTTGCGCTTGGCGAATGGCACCTTGGCGCGGGCACGCTGGCCCTGCTGAAGGTGTGTGAACGCTGCAACATTCCATCGATTGATCCGGAGACCGGAGCCTATGAAAAAGCGACAGCGGCGCTGCTGAAATCAGCCTGTCGCTTCGACGGTCGCACCGTCTTTGGCGTCAATGCGGTAGCCCGGGGTGTGACCAGGCTACGCACGGGGGACAGCGGAGATTGGGTTTCGAACTAGTCGTCGAGATCCGCGACCTGATCCGGTTGCAGCCATTGCGCCAATGTCCAGTCGATCTGGTCCCGGTTGGCATAGATCTGGGCGTAGGTCAGAACTGATTTGACGTAGCCCCGGGTTTCGTCGAAGGGGATCGATTCGATCCAGACGCTCATATCACTGGGGTAGCGCTCCTTCCACCGGTCTACCCGGGAGGGCCCGGCGTTATAGGCCGCCGTTGCGTAGACCGGGTTGTCGTAGCGGGCCATCATGCGGGCCAGGTAGCGTGTGCCCAGATCCAGATTGATTTCCGGTTCGGTAATGTCAGAGTCGGCGGTCAGTCCAAGGCCATCGGTATCCGATAAATGCTGGGCCGTGTAGGGCATCAGTTGCATTAACCCCATGGCGCCTGCCGACGACACTGCCCGGGTCATATAGCCGCTCTCCTGACGAATGACGCCGTAAATCCAATAGGGCGGCACCTGATGATATTCCGATACCTGCGTAACCAGGTCGTTCCAGGGCGTAGGGTAACGCAGATCCAACTCGTCAAAGCGGCCACTCCAGCCGACGGTTTGCGAGGCCTTGTGATACCACTGCCATTCGGCCGCCAAGTGGGCAGCTGCAAAATGCTGCTCGGCCGACAGGGGCCTTACTTCCAGGTTCCATTCGATTTGCGCGCGTTCGAGGTCACCCGCCATAAATAACAGGCGAGCTCGCTGCAATGCCGGACGAAGGGACAGTGCCTGTTCGATGTCATCGAGACGTTGGCTGTTCGCTGGATTCAGGGCGGCAGGTCGGCCCAGGTGACTGGCCGCCAGAAAACCATAGTAGGATCGTTGTTGCGACACGGCTTCAAAGCGCGTTCGGGCGGCCGCCTTTTCGTCGCTGTGATACAGCGCTTCAGCAGACCAGTATTGCCACTGGTCGCGGTATTTGAGTGAATCGGGCAATGCTTCGTACAGGTCCAACACCCCTGGCCAGTCGTTTCTGACCAGTGCCAGCTGCAACCGCCAGTGTTGTACCTCGTTGGACTGGCGCCCCGGGTCGGCAATGGCCAGCCAATAATCTGCCTGAGGAAGCGCCAGTTTCGCCATGGCGATGCCCAGGTGTTCGGACACTTCCCGCACCTGCGCCTGAGTAAAAGACGGCGTGCTGCGAATCAGTGCGACCCAGAGGTTCGATGTATTCTCGGGTTTCAGATAGGCCATACGGTCTACCGCGGCCAGTGCCAGCTCACGATGCCAGGCTTTGTCCGGGTGGTAGAGCTGTGAGGCAATGCGCGTCGGGTCGCTGTAAACCTCGACCAGCCAGTCGCCTCGCGCTTGCCAGTCAGGCTCGGTATAGCGGGTATTCAGGTACTGGATCAGGCTGCCGCTGCGCGCAGAAAATGCCAGCAACTGCCGCTGCCAGACCAGTTCGTTGAACTCCTCGAGCTCGGTCAGGCGGTCCAGGAAGGGGCTGCAGGCATCGGCCAGGCCACGGCCAACGAGCCATGTTGATTTGATTTCCTCGATCGGGATGGTTTCCCCCAGCGCTTCCCGTGCGCGCAATGGCTGGCAATCGGCTCCTGCACTGCCACTGGCGGCCAGATAATTCAGGTAAGGGGACCAGGCTTCGCGCCGAGCCAGTTCATTCGACCAGGCGCTGCGGGTGGTCCAGGCGGCTGGCTGATGCTCAGGTGTCGCCAGAAAGGCCTGAAACCAGGCTGCATCGGTACGCTCAAGGTTGTGCTCTACCCAGTGAGTCGCCAGGTGTGGGTAGAGAGGGTGGTCTTCCCGGTCTTGCAATTGCTCGAAGGTAAAGGCGTTGTTCTCGATCTGATTCAGCCAGGTAGCGTAGTCACGGGCGACGTCAGCAAGGTCGGTTTCGGCGTAAAGGTATGGCCCGTGAGCCAGACTGAGTCCGACAATCAGTATGCAATAAAGCCGGTTTCGCATGCGATCAATAGCCTTTACAGAGGATGTGTCGGGAAGAGCCTGCAGGCAATGACGCCTGACCTCTAAAGGCTAACCAAACGCCCGGGTAACGCAAGGTATGGAGTGTAAAGGGCGGGGGAGTTGTTCAGAGGCTCCTTAAATAAAAAACCCCGGCCAGTGCCGGGGTTGGGTGCCTTGGTTGATCAGGCGTCGGTTTCTCGCACTCTGACTTTACGCCGGGAGGATGGCCATAACCGGCCCAGCCTCTGCTTCAGGTTACCGCCAAAATCTCGCGACCGTTCAATCAGTATCAGCATGGCAGGCGTGAAAATCAGCGTCAGAATGGTCGCAAAGATCAGCCCGCCGGCAATGGTGGTCGACAATTGAGTCCACCATTGTGACGACGGTGCGCCGACCGACCATTGGCGGTCGAACAGGTCGATGGTTAGCTGGTACACCATCGGCAGCAGACCCAGAATCGTGGTGATGGTGGTCAGCAACACCGGGCGCAGACGCTGGGCACAGGTTGTTAGCGCGGCATCGATGGGCGGAACGCCCTGCGAACGGATCAGATTGTAGGTATCAATCAGAACGATGTTGTTGTTCACCACAATCCCCGCCAGAGCAATGATCCCGACCCCGCTCATCACCACACCGAAGCTTGAACCGGTGATGATGATCCCGACCATAACCCCTACGGTCGACAGTAGGATGGCGGTCAGAATCAACGCCGTCTGCATGAAGCTGTTGAACTGGGTAACCAGGATGATGATCATGATGAAGATGGCGACACCAAAGGCATTGCCGAGGAACGTCATGGTTTCAGCCTGTTCCTGCTGGTCGCCGACAAAGCGGTAAGACACCACCGAAGGCAACTCGCCCGATGCGTAGGCTGCTTCTAATTGCTCCTCGATGGCAGCGATCGCCAGATCGACCCGCTCACCGGGGTTGACGTTGGCTTCAACATTCAGAGTCAGCTTGCCATCGGTACGGAAGATATCGCCCTGCTTGTTCTGGGCCGAGCGCTCAATGAAGTTGCTGATGGGAACCTGCTCGCCCCGTGATGTGACGGTTAACCGGTCGATCTGATCCAGTTCGCGACCGTCGAAGGGGTAGCGAATGCGAATGTCGACTTCGTCATCGGCATCACTGGGCCGGTAGCTGCCCACGTTCAGACCGTTGGTGATCATCTGAATCGAGGAGCCTACCGTGCCAAGGTCAACACCGAAACGGCTGGCCTGTTCTCGGTCAACTTCAACCAGCCATTCAAGACCAGGGAGCGGCCGGTTGTCGCTGACGTCCTGTATCTTGTCGTTCTGGCGTATCTGACTGACCACCTGATCGACCGTAGCGTACAGCGCTTCCAGATTGTCTGAAAAGAACTGCAGTTGAATGTCGATACCGGTAGTCGGCCCCATTTGTGCCTGCTGGGTTTCAACCACGATGCCGGGAATGTCTGAAGCGGCTTCCATGGCCTGGTTCATGACCGTCTCGGAGCCCGGGCGCAGAGTCCAGTCGACAAACTCCAGCATCAGCACGCCAATGGCGTCTTCCGGGTAATCGCGCAATGGCAGGGCGGTCACCTTGGACGTCACCGTCTTGATCGCATCCTGCTCAACCAGTCGTTCCTCTACCTGGCGAACCAGCGCATTACGTTCCTGCAGCGACAGGTTGCCACGGGCCCGCACAACCAGGCTGCCGAAATCGGAGTCGACCTCGGGGAAGAATTCGACATTGGTGGAACGCGCCGAGAACAGCGTCACGATGACAGCAATAATAAATCCAATGAGTAACAGGGCCAGCCAGGGGCGAACCAGCAAGGGTTTCAGGAAACGAATATAGACGCCAAGACCACCGCGAATGTCGTCCAGTTTGCCATGGTCAATGGCGTCCATGGCCAGGCGCTTGCTTTCAGAGACCCGGGCCGGCTTGCCAAAGAGGGTGCCAAACGCAGGCACCGCGATTAGCGCCATGACCAGCGATGCGGTCAGGGTGATCAGTACTGTTTTGGGCAAATAACCCATGAATTCACCGGCAATGCCAGGCCAGAACAGCAGCGGCATGAAAACGGCCAGCGTTGTGGCGGTAGAGGCGGTGATAGGCCAGGCCATGCGGGTGGCGGCTTCGCGGTAGGCACTGCGGCGGTGGGCGCCCTCGGCCATGCGGCGGTCCGCGTATTCGGTCACGACAATAGCGCCATCAACCAGCATGCCCACACTGAGAATTAGGGCGAACAACACAACAATATTCAGCGTGATGCCAAGCATGCTCAGCACCAGAATGGCCGCCAGAAAGCTGGACGGAATGGCCAGGCCAACCAGAATTGCGCTGCGCACACCCAGCGCCCAGACGATCACAACAAATACCAGCAGGGTGGCCAGCAGAACCGAGTTAAACAAGTCATCCAGCTGCTGGATGATCATCACTGATTGATCCTGGGTGTAGTTGACCTGAATGCCTTCGGGCCAGTTGGGTCGCACTTCGTCGATGACCGATTTGACCTGGTCGATGGTTTCAATGATGTTCTCGCCGGCTCGCTTGGTCACTTCCAGGGTTACGGCAGGCTGGCCGTTGACCCGGGAGATGTTATCGGCGTCTTTGTAGGTACGCTGCCCAACAGCGATGTCGCGGAAACGCACCACGGTGTCACCGTCTACCTTGACCGGCAAATTGAGGATGTCGTCTTCAGTTTCGATCAGCCCCGGCACCTTGACCGAAAAACGACCGGCACCGGTATCTAGGTTGCCAGCAGCAATCAGCTGGTTGTTGCGGCTGACCAGTTGCGCCAGTTCACCATGGGAAATGTTGTAACTGGCCATTAGGGCCGGATCGATGATGATCTCAGCGACTTCCTCGCGCTTGCCGCTGATGGGTGATTCAAGTACGCCCCGAACGGCTTCGATCCGGTCCTTCAGGTCTTCTGCCACGGTAAAGAGGATGCGCTCATCGACATCCCCCGACAGTGACACGTTGATCACCGGAAACAGCGACAGGTTAATTTCCTGTACGGAAGGCTCGTCCGCTTCGCCGGGCAAGTTGTTCTTGGCTTTGTCGACGCGGTCGCGTACGTCGGTAAGCGCCTCGTCGATGTCGACGCCAATGTCGAATTCAAGGGTCAGGGTGGCTCGGCCTTCACTGGCGGTGCTCACCAGTTCTTTCATGCCTTCCAGACCCTGAAGTTCCTGTTCTAGCGGACGCACCAGCAGGCGGTCGGCGTCTTCCGGTGAAATACCTTCCAGGCCCGTGCCCACATACACATAGGGAATGGTGACGTCGGGCTGGGCCTCTTTCGGAATGGTTTGCAACGCAACCAGCCCGGCGATAAAGATCAGGGCAAAGAACAGCAGAACGGTCCGAACCCGGTTCAGCGCTGCGTGGATGATGCTGAGCATGGTGTTCTCCTGTTACAGGCCCGCAGCCAGATTGTCTTCCTGCTCGACCATGATCGGGTCGACTTCTTCGCCAGTATTGACAAAGCCCTGGCCAACCACGATCAACCGGGCCTGGTCCGGAATACCGGATACCCAGACACCGCCGGTATCAGAGCGAATGATGGTCAGCTCACTGAATTGCACGGTGTCGTCTTCGGCCAGGGTTTTCACGCCCAGTTTGCCGGCTTCATTGATGTTGAGCAGGGCCGGGCTGATGTAGTGAGCCGGCACCTGGTCAAGCTGAACGATGGCGGTTGCGGTGGCGCCTGCCACTTGTTTTGGGCTGTCTTCAACCACAATTTCGACTTCAAACGTACGGGTTGCCGGATTGGCAACGGCACCGATGTAATCAATGGTTCCGTTCATGGTCTCGCCGGTCAGCAAACTCACACTGGCCTGCTGGCCCAGTCGCAACGGGCCAACATCGGCTTCGGGAACATTACCGATGACTTTCAGTTCCGAGAAATCGTAGAGTTCAGCGATGGCATCGCCCGGGCGTACATAGGTGCCAATCTCGATTGCACTGCTGTCCATCACGCCGGCAAAGGGCGCCCGGATTGAGGTATTGGCCAGTGAGCGCTCCAGAGACTCAAGCTCTGCTCGTGCCTGTTCATACTGGGTAAGGGCGGCAGCGGCCTGGGCCCGGTTTTGCAGCCCTTCATTGCGCAGACGCTGGGCGCCTTCGTATTCAAGACGGGTTTGCTCCTGATAGGCTCTTGCCTGGCGCAACCGGGCTTCAAGATCCTGAGGGTCGAGCCGGGCGATGACTTCATTCGCCGCTACCCGGTCGCCCTTGGATTTGAGCACTTCAATAACCCGCCCCGTCGCTTCGCTGGTGACCGACACGGTTCGGGCCGGTTGTGTTACGCCATTGAGTTCCAGGGTACGGCGCACCGACGATTCGTTCAGCACCGTTGCCTGTACTTTGGGCACCAGGCTGCGCTCTGCCGGTGTTTCTTCTGGTGTTTCGGCCGCTACCTCGTCACTGTTGCCGGTATAAAGCCAGGCCCCCGCGCCAATCACCATCAGAACTGCGATAATAGGGCCGGTTGGAATATGTTTTGCCACGAATGTATACCTCTGGGAAAATCTCGCCCACCATAGAAGAGTGTATAACGCCCTGACAGTGCCAAAAGTAAGTCGGAACTGTCCGGGCGCTACTCTACGTCCCTACTGTTAATAAGGATCATGAATGAGTCTGGTTGTGTTTGACCGCGTCACCTTTGCGCTGGGCGCTGCGCCGTTGCTTGACGAGGCGTCGCTTATTATAGAGCCGGGTGAGCGTCTTTGTCTGGTAGGCAAGAACGGTGCCGGAAAATCGACGCTGTTGAGTTTGCTGAATGGGCAGCGCACCCCCGATGACGGCCAGATTCGGGTGCGCCAGGGTGTCACCCTCGCGCAATTGCAACAAGACCTGCCCGAAGGTGATGACCGGCTGGTTAGCGAAGTGGTGCTTGAGGGTCTGGGTGAACTGGGACGGGCGCTCGCTGCCTATGACCATGAAAGCCTGCAGCCCGACCCTAACCTGTCGCGCCTTGAATCATTGCAACACACAATTGAACTCGGCGATGGCTGGCAAATACATGCGACCCTGGCCGCCGTCCTGACCCGGCTGAAACTGGATGGTGACGTTGCTTTCAAGACACTGTCGGGTGGTTGGCGCCGGCGGGTGCTGCTGGCCCGCGCACTGATCAGTCGGCCCGATATTCTGATTCTCGACGAACCGACCAACCACCTTGATATCGCCATGGTGGAATGGCTTGAAGGTTTCCTGCTCGATTATCCGGGCGCCATTGTCTTCGTATCGCACGACCGGCGCTTTATCGATCGGGTGGCCACGCGCATCGTCGAGTTGGACCGGGGTCACCTGAATACCTTTCCGGCCCCCTACGATGCCTATCTGGAAGCCAAGGATGCCCGTTTAGCAGAAGAAGAGGTTCACCGTCGCCATATGGACAAAAAGCTGGCGGATGAAGAAGTGTGGATCCGTCAGGGCATCAAGGCGCGGCGTACCCGCAATGAGGGCCGGGTCAGAGCCTTGCAGGCGTTGCGCAAGGAGGTCAGCCAGCGGCGTGGCCAGACCGGCCAGAGCGACTTTGAAATCGAAGCGGCCGATCGCAGTGGCAAACAGGTTGTCGTACTTGAGCATGTAACCTTTGGCTACGGCGATAACCTGCTGATCGACAAATTTACGGGCCTGATCAATCGCGGCGACCGTATCGCCTTGCTTGGTCCGAATGGGATCGGCAAAAGCACCCTGATCCAGCTGATGCTGCAGCAGATCAAGCCGACCCAGGGCGTGGTAGAGCAGGGCACCAAGCTGGAAGTGGCCTATTTCGATCAGGCCCGGGCACGAATGGACCCGGAGAAAACGGTGATGGACGCCGTCGCTGAGGGTCGTGAATTTCTGGAGCTGGGTGGCCGACGGCGTCATGTGATCAGCTATCTGGAAGACTTCCTGTTCGCCCCGGAACGGGCCCGCATGAAGGTGAAGCAACTGTCGGGCGGGGAAACCAATCGCCTGCTGCTGGCGCGGTTGTTCAGCCAGCCGGCCAACTTTCTGGTGCTCGATGAACCGACCAACGACCTGGACATAGAAACACTGGAAATGCTGGTTGACCGGCTCAGTGAATTTGATGGGACCTTGTTGCTGGTCAGTCACGACCGGTATTTCATCGACCAGCTGGCAACCCGAACCTGGGCATTCGAAGGCAATGGGGCCCTGCGTCAATATGCCGGGGGTTATGAAGACTGGAAGATGCAGGGCGGCCAGTGGCCGGATACCAGCCAGCAGACACCAAAAGCCGCACCCGGGCAAAAGGTAAAAGAACCGGCCGCTACGCCAGCCAAACCAGCGTCGAAGCCTGCAAAAAAGCTTTCGTTCAAGGAGCAGCGGGAGTTTGATCAGTTACCGGCTGACATTGAAACGCTGGAACAGGAGATCGCCCGGCTGGAGCATGAGCTCAACCAACCCGGGTTTTATGAGCAACCTTCCGAAAAAACCCAGCCGGTATTGCAGGCATTAACCAGAGCTCAGCAGGCTCTGGAAGCACGTTTCGAACGCTGGGCTGAACTGGAAGAAAAACAGGGTTGAAAGACAGGCATGGCCGGCAGGGCAGCTGTCGGTCAACGCACCTTATCTGCATCGTGATGGAAACAGGACGCAGTCAATGAGTATTCGATACGAGTTTAATTTCCCCGAAGATGGGACCCAGCTGGTCGTCGAGACACAGGCATCGCGGGACAGGGAGCCGGATACCAGCGCCCGCAAAAATGCAGCCTGGACCCGGCTGGATTATTGTCAGTGCTCGAATTGTCCGTTATCCAAGAAGGACGTTGAGTATTGTCCGGCGGCGGTTGATATGCAGCCCATTGTTGAAGACTTTCGCAGTCTGCCCGGGTTCAAGAAGGCAGACATTGTGGTGACCACCCAGGAGCGGCAGTATCGTAAAAGCACGGGGCTGGAAGAGGGGCTAAGGTCTCTGATGGGCCTGGTGATGGCCAATAGCCAGTGCCCGATTCTGAAAAACCTGAAACCTATGGCTTTTACCCATTTGCCCTTCGCCACACAGGAGGAATTCATCTTCCGTGCCGTAGGGACCTACTTGCTGCGGCAGTACTACAAGAGCCACGATGGGCAGGAAGGCGACTGGGATCTTGAGGGTCTTGTCTCGCTGAACCGGGAACTGCAGATGGTGAATCAGGCCTTATGGCAAAGAGTTCACACGGCCTGTGAGGGCGATTCAAACCTGAAAGCACTGCTCAGCTTTTTTACGCTATCCTCCAGCGTGTCCTATTCACTGGAGAGCCAATTGCTCAAGTTGCGACCGGCCTTTATGGCAGACACAGGCAGTCTGCAACCATTCGAACAGAGGGAGTAAGTCGGCATGTTTGCCTACCTAGCAATCATTGGCGCCATCCTGGTATTGGCGGGTGCCTTTATGTGGCTGAAGCCATCGCCCAGGGATCGTCACCTCAATACACTACGCACCGCGGCACTGTCGGCCGGGTTCAAACTCGCCAGCATCAGCATTCCGGATACCAGCATAGAAGGGCGGCTGGCGGAAAAGTCGTCGTTAATCACCCTCTACCGCCTGTTGCACCGGTTTGAGAAAGAGAAGGCTCCGCGCTTCACGGTGCAACGCACCACCGGCGTTTCCAGTGCCTTTTTGCCCGATGGCTGGAAATGGGCCGACCAACATCGCCCCAGTGAAGCCGTTACACAGCATTTACACGAGGTTCTGGTCGATCTGCCCGACCAGTACCTGGTACTGGATGCTCAACCGGACGGCGTGGGGCTGGTCTGGGATGAGCGGGGCAATGCCTCGGCATTACCCGCGATTCGGGAAACGCTGGAGCGCCTGATCACACAACTCTCTGCCTGAGCGCAATAATCTTCCTTTCTGTCCGGGTCGCCGGCGTTGCCGGTTGACATCCTGTCGCCAGTGTCTATCGTATGAACCACAATCAAACAGTCGTTTGAAACTTGTGTTTGATTCAGGCAATCAGACCCGGTATTCAAACAGGGTAGACCGCGATACGGGTGGGTGTTTGGCCCTATTCGAGACAATAAACGGAGAGCTTCCATGATTTATCAGGGTAAAGGCATAACCGTCGAGGCATTGCAGAACGGCGCCGCCGAACTCATCTTCGATTTGCAGGGCGAGTCGGTCAACAAGTTCGACCAGGCAACGCTGAGAGAACTGGCAGAGGCAACCAAAGCCATCGCCGCCAGCGATGCCAAAGGGGTGTTGGTCAGCAGTGCAAAAGACAGCTTTATCGTCGGTGCGGACATTACTGAATTTCTGGAATGGTTCGATAAAGACGAAGAAGGCATCATCAGCGACATTCTGGCCGCCAACGATATTTTCAGCGCCTTTGAAGACCTGGCGATGCCTACCGTGGTGGCCATTAACGGTATGGCGCTGGGCGGTGGTTTCGAAATGTGTCTGGCGGCCGACTACCGGGTCATGTCGACCAAGGCGAAAGTCGGTCTGCCCGAAGTCAAACTCGGTATCTTTCCGGGCTTTGGCGGTACGGTTCGGTTGTCGCGCGTCATTGGTGCCGATAACGCCATCGAGTGGATCGCTTCAGGCAGCGAAAAACGCCCCGATGCCGCCCTGTCGGATGGCGCTGTGGACGTGGTAAGCGAGCCTGACGCCCTGCACGATACGGCCCTGGCACTGCTCGAACGCCTGATGTCCGGCGAAGTGGATTACCAGAACCGCCGTCAGGCCAAGCAAGGCAAGCTGCAACTGAACAATATCGAAAGCATGATGGTGTTTGAGACCGCCAAAGGCTTTATCGCGGGCAAGGCGGGTCGTCATTATCCGGCGCCGGTTGAAGCGGTAAAAACCATTCAGAAGCACGCCAATTTTGACCGCGACAAGGCCATCGCCATTGAAGCGAAAGGCTTTGCCAAAATGGCCAAAACACCGGTCGCCAAGAATCTGATTGGTCTGTTTTTGAACGATCAGAAAATCAAGAAAATCGCCAAAGATCACATTAAACAGTCGAAAGACGTCAGCAAGGCGGGCGTTCTGGGTGCGGGCATCATGGGCGGTGGTATCGCCTACCAAAGTGCCAGCAAAGGCACGCCGATCATGATGAAAGACATCGCCGAGTCGGGTCTGCAACTTGGCCTCGATGAAGCCGCCAAATTGCTCAGCAAGCAGGTCGAGCGCAAGAAGCTGGACGTGCGCGGCATGGCAGACACCCTGAACCGCATTCGTCCGACGTTGTCGTACGGTGATTTTGGCGATGTTGACGTCGTTGTCGAAGCGGTTGTCGAGAACGTCAAGGTGAAGAAAGCCGTGCTTGCCGAAGCCGAAGGCCAATTGCGCGACGACGCCATTCTGGCTTCGAACACCTCGACCATCTCTATTACTGAACTGGCCACGGCACTGAAAAAACCGGAGCAGTTCTGTGGCATGCACTTCTTTAACCCGGTGCATCGTATGCCACTGGTTGAAGTCATACGTGGCGAAAAGACCAGCGATGAAACCATCGCAACTGTGGTCGCCTATGCACAGAAAATGGGCAAGACGCCGATTGTTGTTAACGACTGCCCGGGCTTTCTGGTAAACCGCATACTGTTTCCGTACTTCGGTGGCTTTGCCATGATGCTGAGCGACGGCGCCAACTTTGAAGACGTCGACAAAGTCATGGAGAAATTTGGCTGGCCAATGGGTCCGGCGTATCTGATGGACGTGGTCGGTATCGATACCGGCGTTCATGCCCAGGCCGTTATGGCCGACGGCTTCCCCGAGCGCATGAAGCAGGATTTCAAATCGGCCATGGATGTCATGTACGCCGAAGAGCGCTTTGGTCAGAAAAACGGCGTTGGTTTTTACCGGTATGAAACCGACAAGAAAGGCAAGCCGAAGAAAGTATCCGATGAAAAAGCACACGAACTGGTCGCCAGTGTCCGCACCTCTGAAAGCGATATTTCAGAAGATGACATCATCAACCGCCTGATGATTCCGATGTGTCTGGAGACGGTGCGTTGCCTGGAAGATGGCATCGTCAATACCGCTGCCGAAGCTGACATGGGTCTGGTGTATGGCATCGGTTTCCCGCCATTCCGCGGCGGTGCCTTGCAGTACATCGATGACATCGGCGTTGCAGCCTTTGTTGAGCTTTGTGATCGCTACAAGGATCTTGGCAAGCTTTATGAGCCGACCGACAAACTGCGCGATATGGCTAAAAACGGCCAGACCTTTTACGGTTAAGACGGGAGAACAGCAACCATGACTATTCGAGACAATGACGCAGTAATCGTCGACTTTGCACGCACCCCCATGGGTCGTAGCAAGGGTGGCAGCCACCGTTTTACCCGTGCTGAAAACCTGAGCGCCGATCTGGTAAACGGCTTGCTGGCCCGCAATGAGGCTCTTAACCCGGCCGATATAGACGACATTATCTGGGGCTGTGTGAACCAGACCAAAGAACAGGGCTGGAACGTCGCCAGGATGATGCAATTGCTGACCGATATTCCACACACGGTACCGGCGCAAACCGTCAGCCGTTTGTGCGGTTCATCCATGTCGGCGCTGCACATCGCAACGGCGAACATTCAGTCGGATAACGGTGACATTTATGTCATCGGCGGTGTCGAGCACATGGGTCACGTCGACATGATGCACGGTGTCGACCCCAACCCCATGCTGTCGCAAAAGGCAGCAAAGGCCTCGGGCATGATGGGCCTGACAGCTGAGCTGTTGTCCAAAATGCACGGCATCGGCCGTGAGCAGCAGGATCAGTTTGGTCTGCGTTCGCACATGAAAGCGCACGAAGCCACACAGGCCGGAAATTTCGACAATGAAATCATTGCCCGAACCGCACACGATGCCGACGGCAACCCGTACCTGATGAAGCACGACGAAACCATTCGCCCGGAGACGACTCTGGAAGGTCTGGCGTCATTGCGTCCGGCCTTTGATCCGAAAGCCGGAACCGTAACTGCCGGTACCTCAAGCCAGATTACCGATGGTGCATCGGCGATGGTGGTGATGTCTTACCGCAAAGCCAAAGCGTTGGGTTTGAAGCCACGCGCGGTGGTGCGTGGCATGAGCCTGGCGGGCGTTGATCCGTCGATCATGGGTTACGGCCCGGTTCCGGCAACCAAGAAAGTGCTCAAGAAACTGGGCATGACCATTGAGGATATCGACTACGTCGAGCTCAACGAAGCCTTTGCCGCTCAGGCCTTGCCGGTGCTGAAAGACCTGAAATTGCTGGAAAAAATGGACGACAAGGTCAACCTGCACGGTGGCGCCATCGCCCTGGGTCACCCATTCGGCTGTTCCGGCGCGCGCATCACCGGCACGCTGTTGAATGTAATGGAACAGAACGATGGTCAGTTTGGTCTGTCGACTATGTGCATTGGTCTGGGGCAGGGCATCAGTACCGTCATTGAACGTGTCTGATACGGCTGCACGCTGATTCAAGCTGGCTAACGCCAGTTCGAACAACGAAAGTTGTGCGTTAATAAGCCGGCCTGGTGATCACCGGGCCGGCTTTTTTATGGGTGACTGCTGGTGAAGTCAGGAGCCTGGATGATCACCGGGCACACCCAACACATCGACAACGCCAGACCGGATCAGTTCACTGACAGACGGATACCACATGCTCTGATGAGGCGTTTCCATGATTCGCGTCAGAAAGGCTTCGTCCACATTCGCCCGGCGAAACAGGTTCAAGTCTCTTTGCTGCTCTTCTTCCGGGTCCTGCTTCATCAGAAACTCCATGACCGGGGATTTTTGAGCATAGCGATGGAAGCCAAGGCGGGCATCCGGTTCAAGATAGCGTGTTTTACCGGCGACAAAAACCAGGGTGCAGGCTGAGGCACAATCGCCGTAGGCTGAGGTACTCAGGCCGAATTCGTTCACCAGCCGGACCAGTCCACGGGCCTCGGCGACCAGGCCACCGCGGCTTTGCAAGCGCAAATGCACGATGCTGTCTTCCTGCTCAAGCAGGGTACTGAGTGCTTGAGTGACGCCAAAATCAATGTAACCATCCAGACTGATGTGTTCTTTTTGGTTCGTCAGCGTCAAATCATAACTGGGCAGTACATCATCATTCGGCGCATTGCCTCTGAGCACATTGGCGGCGACGGCGAACAACAAGGCAAAACATGCCAGGCCCACCAGTGCAGTAACAGCGGGGATGATCAGCCAGTGAAGCCGATTGTCTTGCCAGGGTCTGTTCGTCATGAGGCTCCGGGGATGATGGGTATGACGTAAACCGGCCGATCTGCTCTGGCCGGTCTGAATTCACTGAATTTGAAGCTAGAGTGGCAGGTGGTGATTACGGCAAAACTGAGCCTAGCTTGGTACAGTGCCAGGGTTCATTGCATTGAAAATATAGAAAGGAAGTAGCCGATTCGCAAGGCAGGAGGGTTAGCATGCGAGGTCTGGTTGCTTGATTTGCCTAACCCTTCTTACAGGAGCGTCTCATGAAACCCTTAACCGCAGGCATTTACCGGCATTACAAGGGAAACCGCTACCGCGTCATTGGCGTAAGCCGGCATAGCGAAACCAATGAGCAGCTTGTCGTATACCAGTGCCTGTATGGCGACTACAGCCTCTGGGTGCGGCCACTGGACATGTTTACCGAGTTGGTGCGGATTGACGGCGAAGACATTCCCCGTTTTGAGTGGATTCAGTCTCTGGACGAAGCCGACTGGCTGTCACTGGCGGCTGAGGTGTCCTCGCCCATTGTTGAATCGTAGAGACCGGAAATTAATTGCGAGATTTTCTTGATCTGCTGCGGTTTGTCGTTTAAATGAATGTCACTGTGAATCAGCAGGTCTTTCGCATGCTTGTAGAACGACGAGGCCGCTGAAAGATCGTGCTGATCACGGGCTTCCAGGCCCTGGCGCTTATAGGCTTCCACCTCAAGCATCAGGCTGTTTCGGGTCAGGCGGGCCAGATGTTCATGGCTTTCCACCTCGGATAACAGGCCCCGCGCATTCAGGGTTCTAACCCACTTCATGGCCCGGCCAAAGTGGCGTTTCATCAAATTGATTTGTCGGTCACTGGACGGGATTTCAGGTTGGTGGGCCTTCTCGCCCAGGCTACTGATGTCGTCAGCAAGCGACTGATAATAGGCCACATCCCGCTGGGAGTCCTGATTGGTGGGGTCGATGGCCAGCAGGCTTTCGGCTTCTTCCACCAGGTTTTGCTGGATCAGGTGCAGCAGGTCGGGATCTCGATCGTACACCATCAGGGTGGAAAACAATTCTTCATACTGCGTTTGCTGGGAACGAAGCTGGCGCAGGCGGGCTTTAACCGCCTGAGCTTCCTGTTCTTTCAGGGTTGCAACCCGGCTCATGTAAAGACCGCCGATGATCAGGCCAACCATCGAAATCATGAATAAAATGGCAAATAACGACACTCTGGTACGCTCCTGAATGGGATTCCGTGATCGAACAACCACGGGTATTGAGACTATCCAGCCTGTACGCTGTGCCCGGGTTCGTGCATAGTACGGCGCTGAATGGTCGCCGGGGTTTGCACTGCAAACCCTGCACGCACCGGTTCCTCGCTGCGCAGCGGCGACTTGACCTCAAGGGGTCAAACAGTTTATACGTCTGCGCCGCTTGCGTTCCCCGGGGTTCGTAAGCTAAGTATATAAAAGGAAGCAACAGGCGGAATTATAGCGCATGGGTAAATCTCTGGTCATTGTCGAATCACCCGCAAAAGCCAAAACGATCAACAAATATCTGGGAAATGACTTCATCGTCAAGTCCTCGGTAGGTCACATCCGTGATCTGCCCACCAGTGGCCAGGCCAAACCGGTGGACGCCAAGGCGCGTGCGCGCCAGGCAGCTGAAACACGCAAATTATCGCCCGAAAAGAAAGCGATCCATAAAAAGCAGAAGGCCAAGGAACAATTGATCGCCCGCATGGGCATCGACCCCGATAACGGCTGGACGGCCCAGTATCAGGTGCTGCCCGGAAAAGAGAAAGTGGTCGACGAATTGCGTCGCCTGGCCAAGACAGCCGATACCGTCTACCTCGCAACGGATTTGGACCGCGAGGGGGAGGCGATCGCCTGGCATTTGCAGGAAAGCATCGGTCTCGCCCCTGAGAAGTACCGTCGGGTGGTGTTTAACGAAATCACCAAGAAAGCCATCAACGAGGCCTTCGAGCGCCCTGGCGAGCTCGACCTTAACCGGGTCAATGCACAGCAGGCACGTCGGTTCCTCGACCGGGTTGTAGGCTTTATGGTGTCGCCACTGCTGTGGGCCAAGGTAGCCCGGGGTCTGAGCGCGGGCCGGGTTCAGTCGGTGGCGGTTCGGCTTATTGTCGAGCGCGAGCGTGAGATTCGAGCGTTCAACCCGGAAGAATTCTGGGACTTGCACGTTCAGACGCGCGCTAAAAATGACGCTGAAGTCCGCTTTGAAGTTGCCCGTTATCTGGGCGACAAGTACCGGCCGGTCAATAAAAGCCAGAGTGATGAGCATGTTGAGCGGCTGCGCGATGCGGCATTGCGCATCACCGACCGTGAAGACAAGCCCACATCATCCAAGGCGGCGCCTCCTTTTATTACCTCGACTCTGCAGCAGGCTGCCAGCACACGACTCGGCTACACCGTCAAGAAAACAATGACCATGGCCCAGCGGCTCTATGAGGCCGGTCACATCACCTATATGCGTACCGACTCGACCAACCTGAGCCAGGAAGCCGTTGCCTCGGCGCGTGATTACATCGCCGACCAGTACGGTGATCAGTATCTGCCCGAAAAGCCGGTCACCTACGGCAGCCGGGAAGGGGCCCAGGAGGCGCACGAAGCGATTCGGCCGTCCTATGTGGCCCGCAAGAGCGCCGACCTCTCCGACATGGAGCGCGACGCTCAGCGGCTCTATGAACTGATCTGGCAGCGCTTCGTGGCCTGTCAGATGGTACCGGCCAAGTACAAGAGCACCGTACTGACCGTCGCTACCGGCGATTATGAACTCAAGGCCAAAGGCCGGGTGCTGGTATTTGACGGTTACACCCGTGTGATGACCCAGGTCGCCAAGGGCGATGACGCCATTGAACTGCCAGACCTGAAAGTGAATGATGAGCTGGCGCTAGTGGCTCTGGAGCCACGCCAGCACTTCACCAAACCGCCAGCACGCTTCACGGAAGCCTCGCTGGTCAAGGAGCTGGAAAAGCAGGGGATTGGCCGGCCATCGACCTATGCCTCCATTATCTCGACGATTCAGGAGCGCGGCTACGTACGTCTGGTCAGCCGTCGCTTCTTCGCTGAAAAAATTGGCGATATTGTGACCGACCGGCTGACCGAATCGTTCAAGGACCTGATGCAGTATCAGTTCACCGCGCGTCTGGAAGAGTATCTGGATGACATTGCCACCGGTGAACGCACCTGGAAGCAGGTGCTCGACAGTTTCTACGACGACTTTACCCGCCAGTTGGACCAGGCCGAATCCGACGAAGACGGTATGCGCTCCAACGAGCCGACGCCAACTGACATCGAGTGCCCGAAATGCGGTCGCCCGATGATGATTCGTACCGGTACCACCGGCGTGTTTCTTGGATGCTCCGGCTACAGTCTGCCCCCGAAGGAACGTTGCAAGGGCACCCTGAACCTGATTCCCGGCGAGGAAGTGCTCGACCTGGAAGACGACGATGAGGCCGAAGCCCAGGCGTTGCGTCACAAAGAGCGCTGCGACAAGTGCGGCACGGCCATGGACAGCTACCTGATCGATGAAGGCCGCAAACTGCACATCTGCGGTAACAACCCGGATTGCACCGGCTTCAAGGTCGAGAAGGGCCAGTACAAGATCAAGGGCTACGATGGCCCGACGCTCGAGTGCGACAAGTGCGGCTCGGAAATGCAGCTCAAGAGCGGCCGTTTCGGCAAATACTTCGGTTGCACTAATGACGAGTGCAAGAATACCCGCAAGCTGCTGCGCAACGGCGAAGCGGCACCACCGAAGATGGATCCGATTCCGATGCCGGAATTGAAGTGCCTGAAGGTGGACGACACCTACGTGTTGCGTGACGGCGCTGCCGGCTTGTTTCTGGCGGCCAGTCAGTTCCCGAAAAACCGGGAAACCAGGCCACCACTGGTGAAGGAGCTGGTTGCCCACGCCGATGAGTTACCGGAAAAGTACCTGTACCTGACCAAGGCACCCAAGAAAGACGACGAAGGTCGGCCCACCGTCATCCGTTTTAGCCGCAAGACGAAAGAGCAGTATGTCATGACGGAAAACGAGGATGGCAAGGCGTCTGGCTGGAAGGCGTATTATCAGGGTAAGCGTTGGGTGGTTGAAGAGAAAGCCGGTAAAGCGGCCAAGGCTTGAGTTACTTAGGCCCCTGAACAAAAAAAAACCGGCAATTGCCGGTTTTTTTATCGCTGCGTTCCAGTGAAGGAACACTCAGCTTTTGGGGAAGTCCCGCTGGGTGTGGCCTTTGTAGAGCTGACGGGGCCGGCCAATACGGTAGCTGCCGCTGATCATCTCTTTCCAGTGGGCGATCCAGCCCGGGGTGCGGCCTACGGCGAACAGAACGGTAAACATGTCGTTCGGGATACCGAGCGCCTTGAAGATGATGCCTGAATAGAAATCGACGTTGGGGTACAGCTTCTTTTCGACGAAGTAGGGGTCTTCCAGCGCAATTTTTTCCAGACGCATGGCGATTTTCAACAACGGATCGTTGTTAATGCCGAGTTCACCCAGCACTTCATCGCAGGTAGCCTTCATCACCTTGGCGCGAGGGTCGTAGTTCTTGTAGACCCGGTGGCCAAAGCCCATCAGACGGAACGGATCGTCCTTGTCTTTGGCGCGCTTGATGTACTCTTCGATGTTGGCCTCATCACCAATCTCTTCGAGCATGTTCAGCACTGCCTCGTTGGCGCCGCCGTGTGCAGGGCCCCAGAGCGCGGCTATGCCAGCGGCAATGCAGGCGAACGGGTTGGCACCGGATGAGCCGGCCAGACGCACCGTTGACGTTGAGGCGTTCTGCTCGTGATCGGCATGGAGCGTGAAGATCTTGTCCATGGCCCGCGCCAGCACCGGGTTTACGGTATATTCCTCGGCCGGTGTACTGAACATCATGTGCAGAAAGTTGCCCCCGTAGGACAGATCGTTCCGCGGATACATGAACGGCTGACCCATTGAGTACTTGTAGGTCATGGCCGCCAGCGTCGGCATTTTGGAGATCAGGCGGTGAGCTGCGACTTCACGATGGTGGTCGTTACTGATGTCGAGCGAGTCGTGATAGAAGGCCGACAGGGCACCCACTACGCCAACCATGATCGCCATGGGGTGAGAGTCACGGCGGAACCCCTGGAAGAATTCATGCATCTGCTCGTGCACCATGGTGTGGTGCATGATGATGTTCTTGAACTCGCCTTTCTGGGTGTTATCCGGCAACTCGCCGTACAACAACAGGTAGCAGACATCCAGATAGTCGGCATTTTCAGCCAACTGATCGATAGGGTAGCCCCGGTGCAGTAAGACACCTTTATCACCATCAATATAGGTGATTTCAGATTCGCAGGACGCGGTTGAGACAAAGCCCGGATCATAGGTAAACAGGCCGTGGGCGGTCAGCGACCGCACGTCTACAACATCCTGACCCAGAGTGCCTGAGTAAATCGGCAATTCAATCGGGTCGCGTCCTTCGATGACCAACTTTGCTGTCTTGTCAGTCATGAGGCCTCCTCTTCAAAACAATGTTGGGCGCCAGAGTTGCGGCGCAGGATGGGGTGAACTCGTGTTGGGCCTGAAGGGCAGGCCCTGTGCGACGTGCCTTGCCAGCAAATAAGTGCCTTCAAAACAACGCCGGATGATACAGTTGTGACTCAGAGTTTAAAATCGGGGCCAACTATAGAGCCTTGGTCGGGATTGTCAATTTGACTTCAGTCTTACGGCTCGAACGCAAAAAACGATGTATCCCCCTAAAGTCGAAGTGGAAACAGTTTGTCAATCGATACAATAGCGACCGCTAATGAATCCCGGATCAGGCGGGCTGATCACGGGCGTGTTCATTTGTAATTGTGTTCGACGGTCTCTATAATTCCGCCGCATTTCGGGGTTGGGCTTAATTGTCCAACAACTCCAAACACCCCGGTTCAGGGGTCCGCACCATAAGAAGAGTGTACTGCCGTGAAAGATCACCGACCGAAAAACCTCGATCTGGCGACGATCCAAATGCCGATCACCGCCATAACGTCGATTCTGCACCGAATCACCGGCGTCATGCTGTTTGTCGCCGTGGGCTTTCTAGTCTGGGCTTTAAGTCTGAGCCTCGAGTCCCGTCAGGGGTTTGATCAGACCGTTGCCGTCATGACTCACCCACTCGCCAAGCTGATTACCTGGGGCATTCTGTCACTGGTCATCTACCACCTCTTTGCCGGCATCAAGCACCTGATTATGGATGCCGGTTTCGCTGAAACGAAGGAAGGGGGGCCGCTGGCGGCCAGAATCACCCTGGTCCTGACTGTCGTTGTGATCGTGTTGATGGGGATTTGGGTATGGTAAAAAGTGTGACGAATCTAACCCGCAGTGGCCTGTCTGACTGGCTGGTGCAACGTGTCTCGGCGGTTCTGCTGGCACTTTATACGCTCTTCATACTCGGCGTTTTCTTCGCCAACCCGGATTTGGGTTACGACGAATGGGAACACCTCTTCTCCCTGTTCTGGGTCAAACTGTTCACTCTGGCCACCTTGCTGGCGCTGGTCGGCCATATCTGGATCGGCATGTGGACGGTTGCGACCGACTATCTGAAAAACACCTGGGTTCGCTTCTTCTTTCTCTGTGTGATTGCAGTAACCGCCTTTGTGTATCTGGTTACCGGCGTTACCGCTGTATGGGGTGTATAAAGCATGGCTAACATCAAGACAATGACATACGACGCCATCGTGGTCGGTGGCGGTGGTTCGGGCCTGCGGGCAGCGTTGCAGCTGGCCGAATCCGGTTTGAACACGGCGGTAATCTCCAAAGTCTTCCCAACCCGTTCTCATACGGTATCGGCCCAGGGTGGCATTACCTGCGCCATCGCCAGTGCTGATCCGGATGACGACTGGCGCTGGCACATGTATGACACCGTCAAGGGTTCCGATTACATCGGCGACCAGGACGCGATCGAATACATGTGTTCCGTGGGCCCCCAGGCTGTGTTCGAGCTCGATCACATGGGGCTGCCGTTCTCACGCTTTGAAAATGGCCGTATCTACCAGCGCCCCTTTGGTGGTCAGTCCAAGAACTTTGGCGAAGGCGGCCAGGCGTCCCGTACCTGTGCTGCGGCCGACCGTACCGGTCATGCGCTGTTGCACACCCTGTACCAGGGTAACCTGAAAGCCGGTACCAGCTTTCTGAACGAATGGTATGCCGTCGATCTGGTCACCAACGACAGCAACGCCGTTGTCGGTGTGGTGGCGATTGATATCGAAACTGGTGAAACCGTGCATATTCAGTCCAAGGCCACGGTTCTGGCGACCGGCGGTGCAGGGCGCATCTACGCATCCACCACCAACGCTCTGATCAATACCGGCGACGGCATTGGCATGGCACTGCGCGCAGGCTTCCCGGTGCAGGATATGGAAATGTGGCAGTTCCACCCAACCGGTATTTACGGCGCCGGTACTCTGGTAACCGAAGGGTGCCGGGGCGAGGGTGGCTACCTGATCAACAAAGACGGCGAGCGGTTTATGGAACGCTATGCGCCGAACGCCAAAGACCTGGCCGGTCGTGACGTTGTCGCCCGGTCAATGATTCTTGAATTGCTGGAAGGTCGTGGGGGCGGTCCGGAAGGCGATCACGTCTTCCTGAAGCTCGACCACCTGGGTGAAGAACTGCTGCAAAGCCGTCTGCCCGGCATTGTTGAACTGTCCAAGACCTTTGCCCACGTCGACCCGGCCAAAGAGCCGATTCCGGTTGTACCAACCTGCCACTATATGATGGGCGGCATTCCGACCAACATTGGCGGCCAGGCCCTGATGGTCGACGCCGAAGGCAAAGATCAGGTTATCGACGGTCTCTACGCCTGTGGTGAAGCTGCCTGTGTATCGGTGCACGGGGCCAACCGTCTGGGCGGCAACTCGCTGCTGGATCTGGTGGTCTTCGGTCGTTCTGCGGGCATGCAGATCGAGAAAACCCTGCGTGAAGGCTTTGAAACCAGCGCTGCCACTCAGGCCGATATCGAGCGTGCCATGGCGCGGCTGGATGCACTGGAAAATGGCAAGGGCACCGAAAAAGTGGCCGACGTCAAAAAAGACCTGCAAAACTGCATGCAACTGCACTTCGGCGTGTTCCGCGAAGGCAAGAGCATGGGCGAAGGCCTGGCCAAGCTCGCCGAGATTCGCGAGCGAGTGGCCAACATCGGTCTCGACGACAAGAGCCGTGCCTTCAACACTGCACGCATTGAAGCGCTCGAACTGGCCAATCTGCTGGAAGTCGCTGAGGCAACCGCAGTGTCGGCCGAACAGCGGACTGAGAGCCGCGGTGCACATGCCCGTGAAGATTATCAGGAACGCGACGACGAAAACTGGCTGTGCCATTCCATCTTCAAGCCAGGCGAGAAAGTGATCAGCAAGCGGGCGGTAAACTTCACACCGAAAACCGTTGATACCTTCCAGCCTAAAATCCGGACTTACTAGGAGCGTTGTATGAAAGTCAGCTTGTATCGCTACAATCCGGAAACCGACAAGAAGCCCTACATGCAGGATTACGACATCAATGTCCCTGCAGACAAGGATCTGATGGTTCTCGATGTTCTGAATCTGGTTAAAGAGCAGGACCCTTCCGTGTCCTATCGTCGCTCTTGTCGTGAGGGTGTTTGCGGCTCGGACGGTTTGAACATCAATGGCAAGAATGGTCTCGGCTGTATTACGCCCCTGTCCGAAGTGAAGGGTGGTCGCGACAAACTGGTCGTGCGCCCGTTGCCGGGCCTGCCGGTCATTCGTGACCTGGTGGTCGACATGAGCGTTTTCTACAAGCAGTACGAGAAAATCAAGCCGTTCCTGATCAACGATCAGCCTGCACCCGCCATTGAGCGGCTGCAAAGCCCGGAAGACCGGGAAAAGCTCGACGGCCTGTACGAGTGTATTCTTTGCGCCTGCTGTTCAACCTCCTGTCCGTCTTTCTGGTGGAACCCGGACAAGTTTGTCGGCCCGGCGGGTTTGCTGCAAGCCTACCGCTTTCTGGCAGACAGCCGCGATACCGCCACTGCGGATCGTCTGGCGGAACTGGACGATCCGTTCAGTGTCTTCCGTTGCCGTGGTATCATGAACTGTGTCAGTGTGTGCCCCAAAGGGTTGAACCCGACGCGTGCGATCGGTCATATCCGGTCTATGCTGTTGGCAAACGCGACCTGATCACTGTTTAGAGGCTATTACGTCAGGTAATGGCCAAGTAACAGCCGCTTCACTCTGCGGTTGAACCCCGGTATCGACAGATACCGGGGCGTTTTGCGATCAGCTGGTTGTTATTCGGGTCGGCCGGGCGCATTTGAGTGATGAAAATTGAGCCGATGTCTTCTGGCATCATTATTCTCCGCGGTATTGAACAAACAGGGTTCAAGCAATGCAAAACGGCACCATGGAGGAACTTTGGTCTACATCCCATCTATCGGGCGGTAACCAAGCCTACCTTGATGAAATGTTCGAAGCCTATCTGGCTGACCCCAATTCCGTCACCGAGCAATGGCGCGCGGTGTTCGACAAACTCCCCAACATAAACGATAAAGTCACGACCGACACGCCTCATGCGCCGGTTCGCGATCACTTCCTGCTTCTCGGCAAATCCCGCAACGTCGCGGCCAATACTCTGGCTCCCAGCATCGTCACCGAGCACGAACGCAAGCAGGTGCAGGTGCATCAGCTGGCTACGGCCTACCGGTTCCGGGGACATCAGAAGGCCAAGCTGGATCCGCTCGGCATTGCCATTCGCGGTGACGTTCCGGACCTGGAGTTGCAATACCACGGGCTTTCTGCAGCCGATGAAGACACCATTTTTCAGTGTGGCAACCTCTATATTGGCAAGTCAGAGGCACCGCTGAAAGACATCGTCCATGCGTTGGAGCAGACCTACTGCTCATCCATTGGTACCGAATTCACCCATATTGTCGACACCGCCGAGCGTCGCTGGATAGAACAGCGCATCGAGTCGGTTCGCTCCAAGCCGGATTACTCGCCGCAAGCGCGCAAGCACATTCTTGAGCGGCTGACGGCCTCGGAAGGGCTGGAAAAATTCCTCGGTTCCAAGTATCCCGGTACCAAGCGTTTCGGGCTTGAAGGCGGCGAAACGCTGATTCCGCTGATGGATGAACTGATTCAGCGCAGCGGCAGCTACGGTGCCAAGGAAATTGTAATCGGCATGGCCCACCGCGGCCGTTTGAACATGCTGGTCAATATTCTGGGCAAGAACCCGTCAGAACTGTTCCAGGAATTTGAAGGCAAGTCGTTCCTTGATCAGGGGTCCGGTGATGTTAAGTACCATCAGGGCTTTTCGTCGAATGTCATGACCGAGGGTGGCGAAGTGCATCTGGCACTGGCCTTTAACCCGTCTCACCTGGAGATTGTGTCTCCGGTGGTTGAAGGCTCGGTTCGCGCCCGTCAGGATCGCCGCAAGGACAAAACCAGAGATCAGGTGGTGCCGGTCAACATCCACGGCGATGCCGCCTTTGCTGGCCAGGGCGTGGTGATGGAAACCTTCCAGATGTCCCAAACCCGGGCGTTCAATACTGGCGGGACCGTCCATATCATCATCAACAACCAGGTCGGTTTCACCACGTCCAAGCGTGAAGATGCACGTTCGACCGAATACTGCACCGACATCGCCAAGATGGTTCAGGCGCCGATCCTGCACGTCAACGGCGACGACCCCGAAGCGGTGGTGTTTGCGACCCAGGTGGCCGTTGATTACCGTCAGCAGTTCAAGAAAGACGTAGTGATTGATCTGGTCTGTTACCGTCGCCGTGGCCACAACGAGGCCGATGAGCCGGCGATGACCCAGCCGTTGATGTACCAGGCGATTCGCAGCCGCAAAACATCGCTGGCGTTGTACATCGAAACGCTGATCGAGCAGGAAGTCATTACCGAAGCAGATGCCAAGGCCATGGCCGATGAATACCGGGATCTGCTCGACAACGGCGAGCACGTGGTCAAGTCACTGGTCAAAGAGCCGAACAAAACACTCTTTGTCGACTGGTCACCCTACCTGAACCAGCCGGTAGTCGATGATTACGACTCCAGCTACCCGCTGAAAGACCTGCAGGATCTGGCTAACCAGATGAACACCCTGCCAGAAGGATTTCCGCTGCAGCGTCAGGTTAACAAGATTCTGGAAGACCGGGCCAAGATGGCCAAGGGTGCCTTGCCCATTAACTGGGGTATGGCAGAAATGCTGGCCTACGCCACCCTGATCAAGGACGGGCATCCGGTACGAATGACCGGGCAGGATTCCGGCCGCGGTACCTTCGTGCATCGCCATGCGGTCCTGCACAACCAGAAAGACGGCAGCACCTACACGCCACTGGCCCACTTGTCGGACGATCAGCCAAGCTTTGAAGTGTTCGATTCGTTTCTGTCTGAAGAAGCGGTGGTGGCCTTCGAATACGGTTATTCAACCACAACGCCGAACTCCCTGGTGATCTGGGAAGCCCAGTTTGGTGACTTCGCCAATGGTGCCCAGGTGGTGATCGACCAGTTCATTACCTCCGGTGAGCACAAATGGGGACGTCTCTGTGGTCTGGTGATGTTGCTGCCACATGGCTATGAAGGGCAGGGGCCTGAGCATTCATCCGCTCGCCTCGAGCGCTTCCTGCAAATGTGTGCCGAGCAGAACATTCAGGTTTGCATGCCGACCACGCCGGCTCAGGTATTCCACATGCTGCGTCGTCAGGCAAGACGGAACCTGCGTAAGCCGCTGGTGGTCATGTCGCCGAAGAGCCTGTTGCGTCACAAAGACGCCGTGTCCAGCCTGGAAGAACTGGCCAATGGCAGCTTCCAGACGGTACTGCCAGAGGCCGACAGCAGCATTGATCCGAAGAAAGTGACCCGGGTCGTGCTGTGCTCCGGCAAAGTCTACTACGACCTGACCGAGAAGCGCGCCAAGGAGTCAGCTGACCACGTTGCCATCATCCGGATCGAGCAGCTGTACCCCTTCCCGGAAGACCGGTTGTACGAAACGCTGCTGGCCTACCCCAAGCTCAAAGAGGTGATCTGGAGTCAGGAGGAGCCCATGAACCAGGGCGCCTGGTATTCCAGCCAGCACCACATGCGCAAGGCGTTGCACCGGGTTAACCCGAAACTGTATCTGAGCTATGCCGGACGTGAAGCATCGGCGTCACCGGCAGCCGGGTATATGGCATTGCACCTTGAACAGCTTGAAAAATTCCTTAATGAAGCAATTTTGCTTGATCAATGATCGACGGCTAACCGACTAAGGACCCACTACATGGCTACAGAAATTAAAGCTCCCCAGTTTCCAGAGTCCGTCGCTGACGGCACCGTTGCTACCTGGCACAAACAGCCGGGTGAGGCTGTTTCGCGTGATGAGCTGATCGTCGACATTGAGACTGACAAAGTCGTACTGGAAGTTGTTGCACCGGCTGACGGCGCGATCAAGGAAATCACCAAAAACGAAGGCGACACCGTTGAAAGCCAGGAAGTGATTGGCTATTTCGAAGCGGGCGCTGGCGGCGGTGATGCCGACTCGAAAGAAAAAGACACTGCCAAGAAAGATGACTCGAAAGATGCCTCGAAAAAAGAAGAGGCGTCGTCTTCTTCAAGCGCCGGTCAGGGCGATGCGGATGCGGCCATGAGCCCGGCCGCCCGCCGCCTGGCCGACGATCATAATCTCAGTGCCCAGGACATCACCGGCACGGGCAAGGGCGGACGCATTACCAAGGAAGACGTGGTTAATGCCGTCGAGAGCAATACCAAGTCGAGCCCGGCTGAAGCACCATCGAACAGCATGCCTGGCATGATGCCGCAAAGTCAGAGCACGTCATCTGCCGGCGTTGCAACCCAGCCGGGCGAGCGTTCTGAAAAGCGTGTTCCAATGACCCGCTTGCGCAAGCGAGTGGCCGAGCGGTTGCTGGAAGCGAAAAACAGCACCGCCATGCTGACGACGTTCAACGAAGTCAACATGAAGCCGATCATGGATTTGCGCGCCAAGTATAAAGAAGAATTCCAGAACGCCCACAACGGTACGCGTCTTGGTTTCATGTCCTTCTTCGTTAAGGCGGCAACCGAAGCACTGCGTCGCTTCCCGGACGTCAATGCGTCCATCGATGGCGACGACATTGTGTATCACGGTTACTACGATATCGGTGTGGCTGTCTCCAGTGACCGTGGTCTGGTTGTACCGGTTCTGCGTGATACCGAGCAGATGAGTCTGGCGACCATCGAGAGCACGATTCGCGATTTCGGGTCTCGTGCACAGTCCGGCAAGCTGGGCCTGGAAGACATGCAGGGGGGTACCTTTACCATTACCAACGGGGGAGTGTTTGGGTCCCTGTTGTCGACGCCCATTCTGAATCCGCCACAAACCGCTATCTTGGGTATGCACAAGATTCAGGAACGTCCAATGGCGGTCAACGGTGAAGTGAAGGTACTGCCGATGATGTACCTGGCGTTGTCCTATGACCACCGGCTGATCGATGGCAAAGAAGCCGTACAGTATCTGGTTGCCATTAAAGACATGCTGGAAGATCCGGCGCGTATTCTGCTCGAGCTGTAATGCCAGGCCTCGGTCAACGAACCGGCGCGTAAAGGAACAGGATTAGAAAGGGCAGCAGTGATGCTGCTGCCATCGCTAACAGTTAATAGAAGGGTCAGAGAATATGGCACAACAATTTGATGTAGTGGTTATCGGCTCAGGACCGGGCGGCTATGTTGCAGCCATCAAGGCTGCGCAACTGGGTCTGAAAACAGCCCTTGTCGAAAAGTGGCTGACCAAAGATGAAAAACCGTCCTACGGTGGTACTTGCCTGAACGTCGGTTGCATTCCTTCGAAGGCCTTGCTGGAATCCTCAGAGAAGTTTCACGAAGCACAACACGATTTCGAGCTTCACGGATTTAGCCTTAAAGATCTTAAGGTCGACGTGAAAGCAATGCTCAAGCGCAAGGAAGACATCGTTGGCAAGCTGACCGGCGGGGTTGCCGGCTTGTTGAAAGGCAACGGTGTGACCACCTTCGAAGGCAAGGGCATGCTCAAGGCCAACAAGGTTGTGGAAGTGACCTTGCACGATGGCAAGACAGAAACGCTGGAAGGCAAGAACGTCATTCTTGCAACGGGCTCCATCCCGATCGAGATTCCACCAACGCCGACCAACGGTGACACCATTGTCGATTCTGAAGGTGCTCTGGAGTTTTCGTCAGTGCCCAAGCGTCTGGGTGTAATTGGTGCCGGTGTTATTGGTCTGGAGCTGGGCTCTGTCTGGAAACGCCTGGGTTCCGAGGTGGTTGTTCTGGAAGCCATGGATACTTTCCTGCCGGCTGCCGATCAGGCCATTGCCAAAGATGCCTTCAAGTTCTTCACCAAGAAAGCCGGTCTCGACGTTCGCCTGGGCGCTCGCGTTACCGGTTCTGAAGTGAAGAAAAACAAGGTTGAAGTAACCTTTGAAGACAGCGAAGGCGAGAAGAAAGAAACCTTCGACAAACTGATTGTTGCTGTAGGCCGTCGGCCTTACACAGAAGGCTGCCTCGACAAGGGCTGTGGCGTTTCTCTCGACGAGCGTGGTTTTGTTCAGGTCGATGACCAGTGCCGTTCCACTGTACCGGGTGTTTACGCCATTGGCGACGTGGTTCGCGGCCCGATGCTGGCTCACAAAGGCTCGGAAGAGGGCATCATGGTGGCGGAAATCATCGCTGGCCATAACGCTCAGATGAACTACGACACCATTCCTAACGTCATCTATACCCACCCTGAAATTGCCTGGGTCGGCAAGACCGAAGAGCAGCTGAAGTCAGATGGCGCCGACTACAAAGTGGGTTCTTTTTCCATGGCGGCCATCGGCCGTGCCATGGCGCAAAATGCCACCGACGGCCAGGTCAAGATCATCGCCGATGCGAAGACCGACCGTATTCTGGGCATGCACATTTTCGCGGCAGGCGCGTCAGAAATGATCGCACAGGGCGTGATTGCGATGGAGTTTGCCTCCAGCGCTGAAGACTTGCAGCTGACCTGCTTCGCTCACCCGACTAACTCGGAAGCGGTGCACGAAGCAGCATTGGCTGTAGATAATATGGCAATTCACAAGGTCAATCGCAAAAAGCGTTGATTATAGAAAGTTACCGGGAGATTGCTCCCGGTTTCTTTATTCGCTAATCAGAGTGCCTTGCGGGTGAAACCCACTAGAACAAAAAATTCTCCCAAACACTCGAGTTCACAGAACGGAAAGAACGATGAACCTACACGAGTATCAATCGAAGCAGCTGTTCAAAGAGTACGGTCTGCCTGTATCCGATGGCTATGCCTGTGATACGCCTGATGAAGCGGTTGCTGCCGCCAAAAAAATCGGGGGTAACATGTGGGTGGTTAAGGCTCAGGTACACGCGGGTGGCCGGGGCAAGGCTGGCGGTGTAAAGCTGGTCAAAACCGATGACGAGATTCGCGCCTTCGCTGAAAAGTGGCTGGGTCAGAACCTGGTTACCTTCCAGACCGATGAAAAAGGCCAGCCAGTTAGCAAGATTCTGGTTGAAACCTGCACCGACATCGCCAACGAGCTGTATCTCAGTGCCGTTGTCGACCGTGGCAGCCGTCGCGTTGTCTTCATGGCATCGACCGAAGGTGGCATGGACATCGAAACCGTCGCAGAAGAAACGCCCGAGAAAATTTTGCGTGTTGTTGTCGATCCTCTGGTCGGCGCTCAGCCTTTCCAGGCACGTGACGTGGCATTCCAGCTCGGCCTGAAGGGCGAGCAGGTCAAGCAGTTCACCAAGATCTTCCTGGGCCTGGCGAAGCTGTTCGTCGACAAAGACCTGGCGCTGATCGAAGTGAACCCGCTGGTCATTACCGACGAAGGCAATCTGCACTGCCTCGATGCCAAAATCGGCGTCGACAGCAATGCCCTGTTCCGTCAGAAGCAAATTTCCGACATGCGTGACCCTTCACAGGAAGACGAGCGCGAAGCGCAAGCCTCTGCCTGGGAACTGAACTACGTCGCACTGGACGGCAACATTGGTTGCATGGTTAACGGTGCTGGCCTGGCGATGGGCACCATGGACATCGTGAAACTGCACGGTGGCCAGCCTGCCAACTTCCTCGACGTAGGCGGCGGCGCGACCAAAGAGCGCGTGGCTGAAGCGTTCAAGATCATCCTGTCCGATACCTCGGTCAAGGCGGTTCTGGTCAACATCTTCGGCGGCATTGTGCGTTGCGACATGATTGCTGAAGGCATCATCGGTGCTGTTGAAGAAGTCGGCGTGAAAGTACCGGTTGTTGTTCGTCTTGAAGGCAACAACGCTGAACTGGGTACACAGAAACTGGCCGAAAGCGGCCTGAACATCATTGCGGCCACTTCGCTGACTGACGCTGCCGAGAAAGTGGTACAAGCAGCCGGAGGTGCAGCATGAGCGTATTGATCGATAAGAACACCAAGGTAATCTGCCAGGGCTTCACCGGTTCACAGGGCACCTTCCACAGTGAACAGGCGATTGAGTACGGTACGCAAATGGTTGGCGGTGTATCGCCGGGCAAGGGCGGCACCACCCACCTGGGTCTGCCAGTTTTCAATACGGCCCGTGAAGCGGTTGAAGCAACCGGTGCAACTGCCTCTGTGATCTACGTACCGGCGCCATTCTGCCTGGACGCCATTATTGAAGCGGCCGACAGCGGTGTTGAGCTGGTGGTGTGCATTACTGAAGGCATCCCGACGCTGGACATGCTGGTTGCCAAAGAATACGTCGACCGCAAAGGCGTGCGCATGATTGGCCCCAACTGCCCGGGCGTGATTACCCCGGGAGAATGCAAAATCGGCATCATGCCTGGCCACATTCACAAGCCAGGAAAAGTGGGCATCGTATCGCGTTCCGGTACCCTGACCTATGAAGCCGTTAAGCAGACGACTGACCATGGTTTTGGCCAGTCTACCTGTGTGGGCATCGGTGGTGACCCGATTCCGGGTTCCAACTTCATCGACATTCTGGAAATGTTCGAGAAAGACCCGGCAACGGAAGCCATCGTAATGATTGGTGAAATCGGCGGTACCGCCGAAGAAGAAGCAGCGGCTTACATCAAAGCCAATGTTTCCAAGCCGGTTGTCTCCTACATTGCCGGTGTGACGGCCCCTGCGGGCAAGCGCATGGGCCATGCGGGCGCCATCATTGCCGGTGGCAAGGGCACGGCTGACGAGAAGTTTGCTGCTTTGGAAGACGCCGGTGTTAAAACCGTTCGTTCTCTGGCGCAGATTGGTGACGCTTTGAAAGAAGTCACCGGCTGGTAAGCCTGACGATCGCAATCTGATGCGACGTTCCGATAAAGGCAGCTGAGGCTGCCTTTTTTATTGGGTGAGAATAAGTCGGCAGTCAGGCCGGGGCTGTTAGGCTAGACTCTGCCTATACACAGGACACGACATTTAAGGACAGGCAGGACATGTTACATCTCTTTGATTGGCTGGCGTTGCTGGTGTTTTTCACCAGTTGGGTGGTCTATACCCGCTATGCGTCCCGGGAGGCCAAACGCAGGCACAGTTTATCGTCGATCATGCATCATTTTCGGGTGGACTGGATGCATCGGCTGTTACGCCGTGAGAACCGGGTGGCTGATATGTCCGCTGTGGGTAATCTGGAGCGCAACTCAGCGTTCTTTGCCTCCAGCTGCCTGTTTGTGGTGGCGGGTCTGATTACCGTACTGGCCGCCTCGGAACAGGTGGTCAGGCTGCTGAACGACATCTCCTTTGTACAGCCCGGAACCAAGGCGCTGTGGGAAGCCAAGGTGGGAGTACTGGTGGCGATCTACGTATATGCATTTCTCAGCTTTACCTGGAGTATGCGGCAATTTGGTTTTCTGTCGGTGATGATAGGCTCGGCACCGACCCCGAGTGAGACCATTGCCGATTCCGTCAAGAAAGACTTTTCCGTTCACACGGCCAAGGTGATGGACCTGGCGGGCAAGCAGTTCAATTTGGGTTTGCGGGCGGTTTACTTCAGCCTGGCGGTCGTCGGGTGGTTCCTGGGGCCACTCTGGTTCGTGGTGCTGACCAGTGTGATCATCGGTGTGCTGTATCGCCGGGAGTTTCGCAGTACAACGCTTAAGGAGCTGGTAAGGGCCCGTGGCCTGGACCCCAATCAGGACATAGCCCTGGGCAAGAATGTCGAGGAATGACCGGAGCTGGCTCTCGTAAAACGATAGCCAGCTCCGGTCGGCCTTATAGGCCGGGTACCGACGAGCCAGCAGGAATGGAGCGTTGATCCTGAATCGCCTGACGCAAGGGGATACGCATCAGCAGGATGCCTCCGGCTATGAAATAGAGCATGATCACCAACAGCGCCTGGTGACGACCAACAGCGTCGGAAATGGGGCCGAAAGTCATGCCGATAATGATGGCAAAGCGTCCGAAGGTTCCCCAAAGCCCAAACAATAAGGCTGAATCCTGCGGGTTTGCCAGCAAGCCGACGACGGCCCGGCTGGCACTCTGCGTTGCCCCCATGGCACTGCCTGCTACAAAGGCCACAACGACAAAGAGTGTGGACACGGTCATCCCGGTCAGCAAGACCAGTACATCCAGGTAATAGATGCCCAGCAAACCCAACAGCCACCAGCCAAGGGTCAGCACCAGGGTGTTTTTGGAGCCCAGAGTGTCTTCAATAAAACCAAAGCCGATTGCCCCGATCATTGACGCGATTTGCAAGGTTGCACCAATGATCAGCAGTTCGGTGCCTCGAATGCCTATCTCTTCCTGGGCGTAGATGCCAAAGAATTTGACCACAACGGAAACACCGGCCATATAAACCATAAAGGCAATAAAAAAGCGAAACAGAACCGGGTAGTCCGCGATGATGCTGCGCATGGCCAAAAGCCGGGCGCCCGCTGCTCTAATCAGCACTGACATCCGGGCATGTTCAAACTCGGGTAGTGGCTCCGCCCGTTCCTTCACGAACAGAAAGGTGGGCAGGGCGCCCAGCCCGTAAAACAGAGCAACGACGATCATGGCCAACTGGTTCTGGTCGATATAAAGCGCAAGATTTGAATCGGCGCTTTCGGTCACTACAACGATAATAATCAACAGGCTCAGCAAGCCACCAATATAACCTATCCCCCAGCCAATCCCTGAAATACGGCCCATGTTGTCCTTGCTGGCCAGTTCTGTCAGAAAACTGGCGATGAAGCTCTCCGACAGCATCCAGGCGGTGTTGCTGCAAATCAGAAACGCCATGCCGAGCCAGACTGACCCGGGTTCAACAAAATACAGCCCTCCGGTTGCCAGCACCGACACCCAGGTGCACCAGGCCAGGTAACGCTTTTTGCGGCCGCTGTAGTCGCAGATAACGCCTACCAGCGGTGCCAGTATGATGGCCAGGCCAGTCGAAATGGCCACGCTTGCCGCCCAGAAGGTGTTCTTCAGATGGTCGAGTTCGGGCGGAACAATGTAGGAGATGAAAAAAGCACTATAGATAAAGCTGACTACGACCGTCGTGTAACTGCTGTTGGCAAAGTCATACATGGCCCAGCCAAAGATCTCGCGCTTGCGAACCGGAGCGTGGGGAGTTGGTGTCGACATCCTGGAGGTGCTTCCTTGTTATTGGGCTGGCGGTTGTCACAGGCTCGACAGGTGTAACCGGGAACGCCAGCGAACCTGCCGGATTCAGTGTCAAGTGTGCACCAGTGCTGACGGCGAGGAAAGTCCGGGGTGGTAAATGATGGGGCCAGCGCTTGAAATGCATCACAAGGCCCATAAATAGAGGGAACCATTGTCTAAGTCTTTGATTTGAGGTGAATTCCATGTCTGAAACCCAACAAGAAACGCTCAGTTTTCAGACAGAAGTCAAGCAACTTCTGCATTTGATGATCCACTCCCTGTACTCCAACAAGGAGATATTCCTGCGCGAGCTGATCTCCAATGCATCCGATGCCTGCGACAAGTTGCGCTTCCAGGCATTGAAGGATGATGCTCTGCTAGCTGAAGACAGTGACCTGGCTATTCGGGTCGAGTACGACAAGGAAGCTGGCACGGTTACGCTGACCGACAACGGCATTGGAATGACCCGTGACGACGTCATCGCCAACCTGGGTACCATCGCCAAATCCGGTACGGCTGACTTTCTGAAGAATCTGACCGGTGACGAGCGTAAGGACAGTCAGTTGATCGGGCAGTTCGGGGTAGGGTTCTACTCGTCTTTCATCGTTGCCAGTGCGGTTGACGTTTATACCCGTCGTGCCGGCACTCCGGCCGATGCCGGTGTTCACTGGCGCAGTGAAGGCGAGGGTGAGTTCAGCCTGGCCGACGTAACATTGCCGCAACGGGGCACCCGCATAGTGTTGCACCTCAAGCCGGAGGAAACCGAGTTTGCTGACGGCTGGCGTCTGCGCAACCTGATCCGCAAATACTCGGATCACATCGCCATTCCGGTGCAGATGCTGAAAGAAAACTATGAATCGGAAGACGACGAAAACGCAGACGAGAAAGCGATAGAATGGGAAACGGTAAACAGTGCCAAGGCGCTTTGGACCCGGCCGCGCAGTGAGATCTCCGACGATGAATACAAGGAGCTCTATCGCCACATTTCGCACGATTTCGGCGACCCGTTAAGCTGGAGCCACAATAAGGTTGAGGGCAAGCTGGACTATACCAGCCTGCTGTATATTCCGAAAAAGGCTCCCTATGACATCTGGAATCGCGAACGTATTCGCGGACTCAAGCTGTATGTGCAGCGCGTGTTCATTATGGATGACGTCGAACAGTTTCTGCCGATGTATCTGCGCTTCGCCAAGGGGATTGTTGACTCCAACGATCTGCCGCTGAACGTCAGCCGTGAAATTTTGCAAAGCGACGATGCCATCGACAGCATGCGCTCGGCTCTGACCAAACGGGTTCTGGACATGCTGGCCAAGCTGGCCAAGAAGGACCCCGAAGGCTACCAGACTTTCTGGGACGAGTTTGGCCAGGTATTGAAGGAAGGACCGGCGGAAGACGCCGCCAATAACGACAAGATTGCCAAGTTGTTGCGCTTTGCCACGACTCATACCGGCGAAGCCGCCCAGACTCAATCGCTGGACGACTACGTTAGCCGGATGAAAGAAGGGCAGGATAAGATTTATTACGTGGCTGCCGACAGTCATCAGACTGCCAAGAACAGCCCGCACCTCGAAGTGTTCCGCAAAAAAGGCATCGAAGTGCTGCTGATGAGCGACCGGATCGACGAATGGCTGATGGGTTACCTGCGTGAATTCGACGGCAAGTCGCTGGTCGATGTGGCGCGCGGTGGACTTGATCTGAGCGGTGTCGAAACCGAAGAAGAAAAAGAAGCCCAGCAAAAAGCCAACGACGATCATAAGCCGTTGCTGGAACGTCTGAAGGCACTGCTCGCCGATGATGTGGAAGAAGTCCGTATGACGCATCGCCTGGTTGAGTCACCGGCCTGCATCGTGGTTGGCGATAACGACATGGGTGCGCAGATGCGCCGTATCATGGAGGCCGCCGGTCAGGCGGTGCCAGAAACCAAGCCGATTTTCGAACTGAATCCGGAACATCCTCTGGTCCAGCGGCTTGAGCAGGAAGCCAGTGAAGACCGCTTTGCCGATCTGGCCAACATTCTGCTCGAGCAGGCTCGATTGGCAGAAGGCTCCCACCCCAAGGATGCCGCCGGGTTCGTGGGCCGGTTGAATAAACTACTGCTGGATCTTTCCCGCTAGGCGACGTGCCTTAATCCCATAGGCTGACTCAGGATTCATTTTTTGAATCCAAAACCCGCAACGGGCCACACTGTGGCCCGTTGCTTGGTGTCGGCACCGGTAGAATTCAGTACAATGCCGGTTAATTTCAATTCTGGAGTAACGAAATGACCTTCAAGAACTGGCTCGCAGCATGTGCCGTTTTGATGCCATTGGCCGCCCAGGCGGGTGGTTCGCTGGACATCGCTTTATCCAACACCTCGGTCAGGCTGGAACATGAGGCAGTCCGGGTAGGCTCCGGTGCTCACATCACTACCGGCCTTGCCTACAGCGAAGACAACCAGGCCTATGCCTTCAGTGCAGGTTTTAACGCGGTTGATGCCACCATGGCGAATCGTGAACTCATCGGCGGCATCGGCTTCAAAGGCTTTCTGTTCGATGCCGGTGAACCGGGCTTTGCCTTGGGTGTCGGTGGCTTTTTGCGCTGGCAACCCGATTTCATGAACGGTCTGGGTACCGAAGCACAGCTGTATTACGCACCCGACATTCTCAGTTTTGGTGATGTGGTAGCCTTTCAGGAAGTTATCGCTCGGGTTACCTACAAAGTGCTGCCGCAGGCGCGCGTCTTTGTCGGCTGGCATGACATCGCCGGTTACTATTACGACACCTCTGGCGGCCCTAGCCGCGTAGACAACACCTTCAATCTCGGTTTCCGGATGAATTACTGAGCCATGAACCGTCGCGGTCTGACCAACGCCTTGCTTTATCAGGCGAGGCTGATGCTGGCATTGGCGGAGCAGGAGGCTCTGCCAGCGCAACGTCAGGCCTGTGCCTCTTCATTTGAAGTACTGGCTCACCGTGCCTGGGTTGCGGCTCTGTGTGAAACGGCTGAGTCTTATGGTGTGTCACTGGCACCGGAAACACCCCTCAGTGACCTGTTGGACACCTGGCGTGAAAGACGCCCTGATGCCTGGGAGCTGAATGCGGTGCGATCAGGCCTCGGGCAGTCCGGTCACTGGATGCAACAACTGCATCGCAACCTGACCCATTGGCCGGCGGGTGTGATACCGGAAGGCGTCAAAAAAGCCGATCCAAACCGCATAGCGCTGGTCTCTGACGATAACCAAGAACCTACAAATCATTACCGCAGAATCCTGACCGAGCTGCAACAATGGGTCGATGACGTGAGAGCACAAGGCGACCACAGTTAATAACGAACCGGTTTGGCTGACCCCCTGAGCCGCAGCGGCCAAAGTCGGGTTTTGCCTAATGTTGAAACTAAGGGCCATATGTACTGGGAAATTATCGAGCTAGCCAACGGCGAAGTGGCATTACGCCGGGCCGATTCCAATGACGATCCGTTGCTGGTCATCCGCTTTTCGGATGAAGCCAAGGAGCGCCTGAAAGAGCAGCGCCTGGACGTTGCCCGCGCCATGATTTCTGCCGGCGTACAGGTGGCAACGGAAATCGAGTCCGGCGAAGAAACCGAAGACATGGACGAGGAGATGATCGTCCACTAGCCTTGGCTGTACAGGGTGGCAATGGCCGCTCATTGTCTTCACCAATGGTGTAACACCTTCCGGTTAAACCCCAATGTTAAACCCTCCAGGATCCCTGTCTCTGATTCACTCCACTACTGGTATTCTCGGTACCAGCGCCTGACGGCGGCTACATACTGTTGAGTTTCAGGGTAGGGGGGAATGCCCTGGTAGCGGGCCACGGCGGTTTCCCCTGCATTGTAGGCCGCCAGGGCCAGATCAAGATCGCGATAGCGCTGCATCAGATACTTGAGATGGGCGGCACCGGCGTGAATGTTCTCTCGCGGGTCGGTGATGTTGCGCACCCGGTACTGGGCTGCTGTTGCCGGCATCAACTGCATCAGGCCCATGGCGCCCTTGTGCGAACGCGCATTGACCTGAAAATTGGATTCCTGCCGGATAACCGCACGAATGAGATTCGCATCCAGTTGATACTGACTGGCGGCTGTATTGATATGTTGTTCAATCTCGGCCCGGCCCCGAAGTCCGTCCGGGTCTCTGAGCCGCTGGCCGGCATGGCGCGCATTCAATCCACTGTGTTCCAGAACGTAACCGGGCAGGGATACCGGCCGGTTGGTGACTACGCGTTCGCCGGAAGGCGTCAGGTAGATGTACAGATCGGCTGCGGCAGCAGGCAACGATGTCAGCCAACAGATAACCAGTTTCAGGAGCCATCTGTTCGGCAAGACAGTAGGGCGCACAATCAGGGCGTTCAGTCTGGTTTGACGCAAGGGTTACTGCTCCCGCGTTATTCGTCGTCGAAATAGAAGGCGTCGTGGCCGACCAGTGATGTCAGTATAGACAACCGAGCAGCATCGTCCTGGCTGCCAAGATCCGAAGCGCTGATGCGCTTTTGCTCGCACAGCCAGCGTAACCCCTCGGCGGGTAGATTGGTGTCTATCGCTTCACCATCTAAAAAGAGCGTTCCGGGCTGATAGGCGAGCCTGACGGCGGCATTACGGATCAGTGGTTGCCGTTGTAGCTGGCAGGCAATATCGGCTTTGCTCAGTGAGGGCTCTTCAAGCGGGGCGTCACCGTATTTGGGCTGGGTCATGTAGCTGCCGAACCACCGGGCCATGGCATCCCGGTCCTGAGCCAGGCTTTGCAGCATGGTTTGAATGCGGTCCACATCGGCGGTGGTAATGCGGTGGCTGTCGTCGCGGGCGTCCAGATCTGCGTCCTGGTAGCGGTCAAAATCCGAGCTGTTATTGGCAAGGAACTGGGCAAAGTCGACCAGTGTTTCCGCCTGACTGGGTGCTCGAAAGCCTATAGAGTAGGTGATGCAGTCTCTGCTCAGCGCTTCTCCCCAGTGGGCGATTCCCGGCGGCACGTAGAGCATGTCGCCCGGTTTCAGAACCCAGCGCTCCTGTTCGTCAAAGTTGGCGAGTATGCTCAAGTCGGTGTCGTCACGGCGATCATCTTCTTCGGTACAGGATTGGCCGATGCGCCATTCCCGCTCTCCTGCAACCTGAATCAGAAACACATCGTAGTGATCAAAATGCGGCCCGACGCCACCGCCGGGGACGGCATAGGAGACCATGATGTCATCCATCCGCCAGGCGGGTATGAAACTGAAGGCATCAAACAGCGCCGCTATTTCGGGCACCCAGTGATCGACGGCCTGAACCAGCAGCGTCCAGTCTCTTTCCGGCAGTTGGGCGAAATCTTCTTCGAAGAAGGGACCGTGACGCAGTGTCCAGTCGTTGGCCGTTACCAGACGGGATTCGACATCCGGTTCGGTAGCCAGACCAGCCAGCTCATCGCCACTGATTCCGGGCAGGCCATCGGGGAAGGCCTGGCGTACCAGGTAGGGAGTTTTTTGCCAGTACTGGCTCAGAAATTCCTGGCCATTTAGGCCGCCGAGCAAATCCATGAGTGTCACCTGAGTCGGAGTAGTATGGAGCAGCAACTGCACAGTCAGTTTTGCAGCAAACCAGCGATAGTACAAGGCGGGTGAGTCGGGCAGATTGTCATCTGCCCGACCGGGGGGCATCAGATTGAATCGATGCCGTTGGCTTGCTCGGCAGCATTGCCCAGATAAGTGGCCGGCGTTAGTGCCAGCAAGGCCTCCTTGGCGCTCTGAGGCAGATCGAGCTGGTTCACGAAATCTTGCATCATGAGTTCGGTAATGGCTTTGCCGCGGGTGAAGGCTTTCAGCTTTTCATAGGGTTCTTCAATACCGTAGCGACGCATAACCGTCTGTATGGCCTCCGCCATCACTTCCCAGGCCTGATTCAGATCCTGGTTCAGTCGGTCCGGGTTGGCTTCCAGTTTGCTAATGCCTTTCTGCGTAGCCTGGTAGGCGATGAGGCTGTGCGCAAGGCCCACACCCATGGAGCGCAGCACGGTCGAGTCGGTCAGGTCTCGCTGCCAGCGGGAAATTGGCAATTTGGCCGTCAGGTGCGTCAGAATCGCATTAGCCAGGCCCAGGTTGCCCTCGGAGTTCTCGAAATCGATCGGGTTGACCTTGTGCGGCATGGTCGAACTGCCGACTTCACCAGCGATGGTGCGCTGCTTGAAGTACCCAAGTGAAATATAACCCCAGATGTCCCGGTCGAAATCGATCAGGATGGTGTTGTAGCGGGCGATGGCATCGAAGAGTTCCGCCATGTAATCGTGCGGTTCGATCTGAGTGGTATAGGGGTTGAGTGTCAGGCCCAGTGAGCGGATAAAGGCGTCGGCGTTAGCGGCCCAGTCGATGTCCGGGTAGGCCGACAGGTGGGCATTGTAATTGCCGACGGCGCCATTGATTTTCCCCAGGTACTCCACAGACTCGACCTGGCGGATCTGACGACCCAGGCGGTAGGCAACGTTCGCCATTTCCTTGCCCAGGGTGGTGGGTGAGGCAGTCTGGCCATGCGTTCGGCTGAGCATGGGCTGGTCGGCGTGTTTCTTTGCCAGGGCAGCTATGTCGTCACGAATAGCGCGCATCTGCGGCAACAGTACGTCGACAATGCCGGTTTTCAGCATCAATGCATGTGACAGGTTATTGATGTCTTCCGAGGTGCAGGCAAAGTGGACAAATTCAGTCACTTGGCTGAGTTCGTCCAGTTCACTCAACCGGGTTTTCAGAAAATACTCGATTGCTTTGACATCGTGGTTAGTGGTGCGCTCAATGGCCTTGATGGCTTCGGCATCGGCCAGTGAGAACTGATCTACGATGGTATCCAGAAAGGCATTAGCCTCTGCTGAGAAAGGCGCCAGCTCGGCAATCTCAGCGTGGCTGGCTAGTTGCTGCAGCCAGCGCACTTCGACTGTGACCCGGGCTTTGATCAGGCCATATTCGCTGAAAACGGACCGAAACGCTTCGGTTTTGGAGCCATATCGGCCATCGATAGGGGAGATCGCAGTGAGCGCGTTTAATTCCATGGTGCCTGGTTCCCGTCGGTACATGCGTGAAGGCGGGCGATTATACCGGTCAGCCGCCAGACAGGCCAATGCTTCGGGCGCGAATGCCGAAAGGTTTGTCTATATCCTCGCGATTAACTGTTCAGCGGTGTCGTGCAGTTTTGAACGCTTCACCACGATATGCCAGCGGCGGCCGCCCAACTGATGCCAAAGGTGGGCGCTGCGTATGCCGAACAGTAACGCGGCTCTTACCTGTTCAGCGATGTTGGGGTTTTGCAGATAGCTTGGGTTGCCCATAACGCGGATTCGAAAGTCCAGTTTGCTCACGCTTTGCTGATAGCTATTGGCAACGGCTGCAACCACGGATTCATGCAGTGGATCATCGAAATAGCGGCATTGCTCCACCGCGCGCGTCAGGTGCTGGCTGAGTGCTTCCATCAGATCGTCCCGCGCCGCGAGTTTGCGCTGGGCATGCAGGATACCCATGGCGTAACGCAGCACGTCGGGAGACATCCCCTTGCCACGTTTGGCCAGCACTTCCTTCAATCCTGTCAGTCCGGTTTTAACACCCGATGCGCCACCATACACGTCTTCAACCGAGCTGGGGTTGAGGTTGAGAACGGTGCGGATGGTTTGTTCCAGCCGTTCGCGCTCAAGGCTGCCCTGGCGAGCCAGTTGCTCGACCATCAGGGCAGATTGAAAAACGCCGGCTAGGGCCAGAACCTGATTGCTAAAGTGACTCATTAACTTCCTTAATGCCTTTTATTTCAAAGGGATAGATAGCTTTATTAATGTCTATTCTGATTGAAACGAACATCGGGCATTGGCTCACCAGGTGCGCTCGATCACACCACCACCGAGACAAACCTCACCCTGATAAAACACGGCTGACTGGCCGGGAGTGATTGCCCGTTGGGGCTGCTCAAACTCAACTTCATAGCCCGTGTCGGTGGCCATTATCCGGCATGCCTGATCCGGCTGCCGGTAGCGGTGCTTGCACATCAGTGTCGCAGGCAAGGTTGGCGGGGTTCCGGCCACCCAGTATACGGAAGACAAGGCCAGCGATTGGGTGAACAGTGCCGGGTTGTCTGTGCCCTGTACTACGGTTAGAACGTTTCGCTCCAGGTCTTTGCCGGCGACGAACCAGGGGGCTTCGGGATGGTTGCGCGTACCGCCTATTCCAAGCCCCTGGCGCTGACCGATGGTGTAGTACATCAGCCCCTGGTGCTCGCCGATCACCTCGCCGCTGTCGGTTTCAATGGTTCCCGGGCGAGCAGGCAGGTATTGCTTCAGAAAGTCGCTGAAGCGGCGCTCGCCGATAAAGCATATACCGGTACTGTCTTTCTTGCGGGCTGTCGCCAGCTGGTACTTTTCGGCGATACGGCGTACTTCCGGTTTTTCAAGCTCACCGACCGGGAACAGGGTTTTGGCAAATTCTTCGTGGCCGACAGCGTGCAGGAAATAGGACTGGTCTTTATTGGCATCCAGGCCGCGCAACAGCTGGGTGCCCTCATCTGTGTTGCGGGTTCGGGTGTAGTGCCCGGTGGCGATTTTGTCGGCGCCGAGCGTCAGGGCATAGTCGAGAAAGGCTTTGAACTTGATCTCCCGGTTGCACAGGATATCCGGGTTGGGGGTTCTTCCGGCCTGGTATTCTTCCAGAAAATGTTCAAATACATGATCCCAGTACTCGGCGGCAAAATTAGCCTTGTGCAGGTGAATGCCCAGCCGGTCGCTGACGGCCTGAGCATCGGCGAGGTCTTCTTTGGCGGTGCAGTATTCAGTACCGTCGTCTTCATCCCAGTTTTTCATGAACAGGCCTTCGACCTGGTAACCGGCCTCCAGCAGCAATGCCGCCGTTACAGAAGAGTCGACACCGCCGGACATCCCGACGATGACTTTGGTTGAGGCAGCTGTGGTCATGGGGTTAAAGGCTCCCGGGGGCAATCATGGGGTGAATGAGTGACAGTGGGTACCGCTGTCCGGCCTGGTAATCGGCCAGTGCCTGGCTGACCAGAGCGCTACGCAGCGGGTATTGACCGGCAAGCAGCTGTTCCAGAGGCAGCCAGTCTACGGCCAGAATATCGTTGTCGCGCAGGCTGTTTTCAACCCACTCAGGCTGATCGGCAGTAAAACAAACGCGCAAATAATGAATGCCGGTAGTGGGGTGCACGGATTGGTAGATGCCAACCAGAGCGGTCAGACGCACCTGGTACTGAGTTTCTTCCAGCGTTTCCCGGCGTGCGGCATCCAGAAGAGATTCTCCCGGTTCGACATGACCGGCAGGCTGGTTCCATCCATTTATACCGTTATCTATTTCATTGACCATCAATATGCGCTGGTTTTCTTCTACAATAACGGCTGTTGTGAGATGGGGCATTTCAGGTGCAGCAGCCATGTTGTCTCCTGTAGCGGCAGGGTAAATGAGGGCGTTTGTCAGCGCCGCGGTGTTGCAACGAACAGGAACAAGGTACGCTTTAGTGTCTGGACACTGTTCGTATCCGTCACAAGTCTTTTGCATTCCAACCAGAGCGTTGGCAGCCTACTGGACGTAAAATGAATCATAACAAGAGCGTTACACTGACGTCTGCTGCGCTCATACGCGAACCGAGATTAAGGAACCCGGCATGATCATCAAACCCAAGGTACGTGGTTTTATTTGCACCACCGCACACCCAACGGGCTGTGCCCTGCATGTTCAGGAGCAGATCGACTATGTGAAAGCCCATCCGCCCGCTGCTGAAGGCCCCAAGAACGTGCTGGTGATTGGCGCTTCAACCGGCTATGGCCTCGCGTCGCGCATTGTCTCTGGCTTTGGCTTCAAGGCCAACACCCTGGGCGTCATGTTCGAAAAAGAACCGACTGAGCGCCGCACCGCCTCGGCGGGTTGGTACAATACCCGAGCTTACGAGAAAGCGGCAACCGAGGCAGGATTATACGCTAAAACCTTTAATGCCGATGCGTTCAGCCATGAATGCAAGGCGGAAGTGATCGAAGAGATCAAGGCGTCTATGGGCAAGGTGGATCTGGTGGTCTATAGCCTGGCCTCACCGCGTCGCAAAGACCCCGATACCGGCGACGTCTATATGTCGACGCTTAAGCCGATCGGCGAAGCGGTGACCCGTAAGAGTTTGAATACCGATACCCGGGAAGTGTCCGAGGTTACTCTGGAGCCGGCAAACGACGATGAAATCGCCAATACCATCAAGGTAATGGGCGGGCAGGACTGGGAGTTGTGGATGAAGGCGCTGGCCGACGCCGATGTATTGGCCGAGGGTGCCAAGACAACAGCCTACACCTACATTGGTCGCGAGCTCACCTTCCCCATTTATGGCGAAGCCACCATTGGCCGCGCCAAGGAAGACCTGGATCGAGCAGCGGCGGCCATTGACCAGTCACTGAAATCCAGCCTTGGTGGCAGTGCGCGTGTATCCGTGCTAAAAGCACTGGTTACTCAGTCGAGTTCCGCCATCCCGGTCATGCCGTTGTACATCTCTTTGCTGTACCGGGTGATGAAAGAGCAGGGCACGCACGAAGGTTGCATTGAGCAGATCAACACGCTGCTGACGGGCGAGCTTTACTCGGGGAAAGATGAGCTCACGTTGGATGAGTATGGCCGGGTTCGTGTGGACCTGAAAGAACTGACCGACGAGGTGCAGAATCGGGTAGAGGAGTTGTGGCACCAGGTAACAACGGAAAACCTTACCGAGTTGTCCGATTTCGAGGGCTACCAGAAGGAATTTTTCCGCCTGTTCGGCTTCGGCTATGACCAGGTGGATTACGACCAGGACGTTGACCCGGTCGTTTAACCTCCTGTGTTCCTGTAGATGAGGCGCCTGTTGGGCGCCTTTTTTTAGCTTTAATACTTATACCGTTATCTAAAATCTTGCCAATGTCGATCTCCCGAAACTCCCCAGTTGCCAGATCACCAAGCTCACAATGCCCAATTTTCCAGCGAATCAGCCTTAGCGTCGGATAGCCTATATGGGCAGTCATGCGACGTACCTGGCGGTTTCGTCCTTCGGTGATGACCAGTTGTAACCATTGGGTCGGGATGTCTTTGCGCTCTCTGATCGGGGGTTGCCTTGGCCACAAGGCGTCAGGCTCATCAATGAGTGTGACCTGTGCGGGCTGTGTCATGCCGTCTTTCAATTTTACGCCCTGGCGCAGCGGTGCGAGATCGGCTTCAGAGGGTATACCTTCCACCTGAACCAGATAGGTTTTTTCAACCTTGTTGGCCGGGTGGGCCAGTTGATGTATGACGGCACCATCATCGCTGAGCAACAGCAGGCCTTCTGAATCGAAATCCAGGCGACCGGCAGCGTACACCCCGGGAATCGGGATATAATCGGCCAGGGTGCTGCGGGGGACTCCGGATCGTTCGTCGGTAAACTGGCACAGCACCTGAAAGGGTTTGTTAAACATAATTAGGGTGGTCATTGCGAGTGTTCAGGGCCTTTAACAGGTGTTATTAGTCGAACCCGGCGTGCACCGCATGGTACCAAAGTCACATCCGTTGGTGCTGTAAGTAGACAAACGATTCCGTTATACTCCGCCGCCGTTGAAACCATAATACACAGATGGAGTGAACCATGGGATATCAGAAAATTGAAGTGCCGGCCGGCGAGAAAATTACGGTCGACGCCAAAGGTACCCTGACTGTACCCAACAACCCTATTATCCCGTTCATCGAAGGCGATGGCATCGGCGTAGACGTAACCCCGCCGATGATCGCGGTTATCGATGCTGCGGTCGCCAAGGCATATGGCAGCGAGCGTAAAATCAGCTGGATGGAAGTTTACGCGGGTGAAAAAGCCACCACCATCTACGACGCAGACACCTGGCTGCCTACTGAAACACTGGATGCTTTCCGTGAGTTCAAAGTGGGGATCAAAGGCCCGCTGACCACACCCGTAGGCGGTGGTATTCGCTCACTGAACGTTGCCATCCGTCAGGAACTCGATTTGTTTGTCTGCCAGCGTCCGGTGCAGTGGTTTACCGGTGTTCCTAGCCCGGTAAAAGCCCCTGGCGACGTCGACATGGTGATCTTCCGTGAAAACTCCGAAGACATCTATGCCGGTGTTGAATGGAAAGCAGGTAGCCCTGAAGCTGAGAAAGTCATCAAGTTCCTGCGCGAAGAAATGGGCGTCACCAAGATTCGCTTCCCTGAAATGTGCGGTATTGGTGTCAAGCCAGTGTCGGAAGAGGGCACCAAGCGCCTGGTGCGTCAGGCATTGCAATACACTGTCGATAACGACCGTGACAGCCTGACTCTGGTTCACAAAGGCAACATCATGAAGTTCACCGAAGGTGCCTTCAAAGACTGGGGTTACGAGCTGGCCAAAGAAGAGTTTGGTGCCGAATTGCTCGACGGCGGCCCCTGGATGCAGTTCAAGAACCCCAAAACAGGCAAGAACATCGTGGTTAAAGATGTTATCGCCGATGCCATGCTGCAACAGATTCTGTTGCGTCCGGCCGACTATGACGTTATCGCCACACTGAACCTTAACGGCGACTACCTGTCTGACGCCCTGGCGGCGGAAGTAGGCGGCATTGGCATTGCGCCGGGTGCCAACCTTTCTGACGACGTGGCCGTGTTTGAAGCCACACACGGTACCGCGCCGAAGTATGCCGGTCAGGACAAGGTTAACCCGGGGTCACTGATTTTGTCTGGCGAGATGATGCTGCGTCACATGGGCTGGATCGAAGCGGCTGATCTGGTGCTGAAAGGCATGGCCGATGCGATCGCTTCCAAGCGCGTAACCTATGACTTCGAACGTCTGATGGACGGTGCGACCTTGGTGAAAGCCTCCGAGTTTGGGCAGGAAATCATCAAACAGATGGATAACTGAGCGCAGTACGATGGTTAGGGGTCTTTAAGGAGACCTCCCACACCCAAAAAAGCCTGGCAATAGCCAGGCTTTTTTTATCCTTCAACGGAAGTTGGCTGTCTGTTCCAGCCGGATCGGTTTAGTCAGGGTAATCGCTGGTTGCGCGCTCCTTGGCAGGCTGGGCTGTTTCAGTAGACTGGGCAGGGGAGGCGGCTGTTTGCGCACCAGGCTCAGGTAATGCCCGGATGTTAACAGCATGAATGCCGCGATCGGCCTTGACGGTGTCGAATTCCACCGGTTGTCCGGCCTTGAGTGTCTTGTAGCCTTCCATCTGAATGGAGGAGAAATGGGCAAACAGGTCTTCTTCATGTTCGTCACAAACGACGAAGCCGAAACCCTTTGCATTGTTGAACCACTTTACTTTCCCTACGGGCATAACGGACTCCTTACGACCACGTTAAATTACAACTTGAAATCGACCACGCCTCTTGCTTGACCGGGTCGACCCCTGTTCACAATGACACCTAGGTAGAGATGGACAGCCACTTATTGGCAGGGTGTTGCTCAGTCTCCGGCCAGCCTCTTCCCTGAGTCTCGTGAGAGACCTGTTGGTTTGAACCGTTCCACTCAGCGAGTTGCATTTCGAGGTAACGATATGCAATGCTCTGTGAGGTTCTCACCCAACCCGTCCACAGCCAGACGTTACACGCCTTGCAGGGGAAATACCGACGACTCGTTGGCATACCCAAAGGTTATTCACTAACCTTACCTGCGTTCTGTGAGCGGTTGTATTCAACAGCCACGATACATCGACTACTAGGCCTCATCGACCACCGAGTCGAGCTGTACAGTATTCATACAGATCTAACGGTTAGGCTATGGTTGGTTGTTGAACCATTGAAGTCAAGCACCATCTCGCTGAGTTATGAAGCAGCGCACGTTGTGTTCACCTGATGTTACTGAAAATACGCCTGGTTCAGCACTTCTGCGTTAGCTTTAACACAGTTCGGTTGCTTGAGCCCGGCGCTGTGACGCGCATAATTAAGCCTTCAGGAAAACATCCTGTTGTTGAGTCATTGGAAAACCACCGGGTCAGCCCCACCGTATAATCTGAATGAGTTTGAACATCGACCTATGACCATTACTACTACTGGAAAGCCAGATCTGTACGACGCCGGAATGAATGGTATTCACGCTGGCACCCCACGGCTGGGGCCTGACGAGCCCGAGCAGGGAGACGACTATGGTGTCGCCACCCGGACTCAGGATCCGGAGCTTAAGCAACCCCCTCTTTACCGGGTGATTTTGCTGAACGACGACTACACCCCGATGGAGTTCGTGGTACACATTCTCGAGAACTTTTTTTACATGTCCCGGGAAAAGGCGACGCAAGTCATGTTAGCAGTGCACACTCAAGGCAAAGGCGTGTGCGGCGTCTATACTAGGGATATAGCGGAAACCAAGGCGGCCATGGTGAACCAGTATTCCAGGGACAATGAACATCCCCTGGTGTGTGAGGTAGAAAAGGCAGATGACCAGTGATCAGCAAGAGGGTTATATACCATGCTAAGTAAAGATCTCGAATTGACGCTGAATAATGCGTTCAAAGATGCGCGGGGCAAGCGGCATGAGTTCATGACCGTGGAGCACCTGTTGCTGGCGTTGCTGGACAATCATGCTGCAGCCGAAGTGCTGACGGCCTGTGCTGCCGACATTCCGCAACTGCGTCGCGACCTGACGGAATTCATTGATTCCACGACGCCCCTGATTCCGATTGACGATGAAGACCGTGAAACCCAGCCAACCCTGGGCTTCCAGCGAGTCTTACAGCGTGCAGTGTTCCACGTTCAGTCGTCTGGCAAGAAAGAGGTAACCGGCGCCAACGTGCTGGTGGCCATTTTCTCCGAGCAGGAGAGCCAGGCGGTGTTCTTCCTCAAACAGCAGAGCATCTCACGCATCGACGTGGTCAATTTTATTGCCCACGGCATCTCCAAGGTGCAAAGCGAAAATGCCCAGCCGAATGAAGACTTCAACGCCGATCAGCAGGAAGAGGGCGGTGGCGACGGTGTTCAGGGCAGTGCCCTGGAGAGTTTTGCCTCAAACCTGAACGAGCTGGCCCGCAAGGGGCAGATCGATCCGCTGGTTGGACGCGAGCACGAAGTTGAGCGCGTTATCCAGATCCTTTCGCGCCGGCGCAAGAACAATCCGCTGCTGGTCGGAGAAACCGGGGTGGGTAAAACCGCCATTGCCGAAGGCCTGGCCAAACGCATCATCGACAACGATGTGCCTGAAATTATGGAAGGGGCTCAGGTCTTTTCCCTCGATCTTGGCGCCTTGCTCGCTGGTACCAAGTACAGGGGTGATTTCGAGAAACGCCTGAAAACGTTGTTGGCCGAATTGAAGAAAAAGGAAAAGTCGATTCTGTTTATCGATGAAATCCACACCATCATTGGTGCCGGAGCAGCGTCTGGCGGCGTTATGGATGCCTCCAATCTGCTCAAGCCAATGCTCAGTTCCGGTGAACTCAGATGCATGGGCTCTACGACATTCCAGGAATTTCGTGGCATTTTCGAGAAAGACAGCGCGCTTACCCGACGGTTTCAGAAGATTGATGTCAATGAGCCGTCGGTCGATGAAACCTATCGCATTCTGAAAGGGCTGAAGTCGCGGTTTGAAGAGCATCACCACCTCAAGTACACCGATAAATCGCTGAAAGCGGCTGCAGAGCTGTCGGCCCGGTACATCACCGACCGCCACCTGCCGGACAAAGCCATTGACGTCATCGACGAAGCGGGTGCGGCTCAACGGCTGTTGCCAGCCAGTAAGCGTAAGAAGTCGATCAACGTCAGTGATGTCGAGAAGGTCATCGCCTCCATTGCCCGCATTCCGGAAAAAAGCGTCAGCCGTAACGACAAGGAAGTGCTGGAACATCTGGAGCGTAACCTGAAGATGACTGTCTTCGGGCAAGAGCAGGCCATTGAGCAATTGGCCTCGTCGATCAAGCTGGCCCGTGCCGGTCTGAAATCGGTCGACAAGCCAATCGGGTCCTTCCTGTTTGCCGGCCCGACTGGGGTGGGTAAAACAGAGGTGTCCAAGCAACTGGCCGATTCTCTGGGTATTGAGCTGTTGCGGTTTGATATGTCGGAGTACATGGAGCGCCACACCGCTTCGCGTCTGATTGGGGCTCCTCCGGGCTACGTCGGGTTCGATCAGGGTGGTTTGCTGACCGATGGGGTATCCAAGCATCCGCATTGTGTGCTGCTGCTAGATGAAATCGAAAAAGCGCACCCGGATGTCTTCAACCTGCTGTTGCAGGTTATGGACCACGGCACCCTGACCGACAACAACGGGCGCAAGGCAGACTTCCGCAATGTCATTCTGATCATGACCAGCAATGCCGGCGCACAGGAAATCAACCGCCGGTCCATGGGCTTCCTGGAACAGGACAACAGCACCGACGGCATGGAAATGATCCGCAAGCAGTTTACGCCGGAGTTCCGCAACCGTCTGGATGCCATCGTTCAGTTCAAGTCGCTTCCGATTGCTGTGGTTACCAGCATTGTCGACAAGTTCCTGACCGAGCTGCAGGCTCAGCTGGATGACAAGCGCGTCATGATGGAAGTGGACGATGAGGTTCGCGCCTGGCTCGCCGAGAAAGGTTATGATGAACACATGGGCGCCCGGCCAATGAGCCGCCTGATTCAGGAGAAGGTGAAGCGCCCACTGGCCGACATGATTCTCTTCGGCCCCCTGTCCCGTGGCGGCACCGTCTATGTGCACATCCGTAACGATGAGCTGACGCTGGAAGTCGAGGAAGAAGCAGAAACGGTCTGACGTTTAAAGCGTTCAGACACTTAAAAAGGCACCTTAGCGTGCCTTTTTTATTTGTCCGGTTTTTTCAGAGCGCCCAGACAAAAAAACACCCGGAGGGTGTTCTTTTATTGGGCCTGGCGGTTGTTTCAGGTCGCGTGACCCTGCAGACGTGCGTTAGCGGGCGCGGTACACAATGCGGCCTTTGGTCAGGTCGTAGGGCGTCAGTTCGACCTTGACCTTGTCGCCCGTCAGGATGCGAATGTAGTTTTTGCGCATTTTCCCTGAAATATGGGCAGTAATGACATGGCCATTTTCGAGTTTGACCCGGAACATGGTGTTGGGAAGGGTGTCGAGAATCTCGCCTTCCATTTCAATAACGTCTTCTTTTGCCATATATGCTTGTACACACCTTTGATTAAGACCGCTGAGGCTGACTACTGGGTGTCAACCTCATGTAAGTATGGGAACCGGCGGGCATTCTGCCTGAATTTCCGGCATTTATCAAAAAACTGGGCAAATTCAGGTATTTGGCCGGAAAATAAGTACCGCGGACGTCAGAGGTGCGCTATCAATCACTCAATGCCAATGGCGTCGATCAGGTGATCATCGAGCAACCGCCAGTGCCGGTTGATCAGCACCTCCAGCGGCCGGTAATCGGCCTTATAGGTCATTTGCGCCGACCCCGGCACCCAGTAGCCCAGATACAGGAACGGCAGGTTAAGCGTCGCGCACAGCTGTATCTGGGTCAGAATGCTGAACACTCCCAGCCCACGCTGGCTTTGAACGGGGTCAAAAAAAGTGTAAGTCGCTGACAATCCGGTTTCCATACGGTCGGTAAAGGCAACCGCCACGATCTGATCGTTCTGTTTGAATTCAAGAATGAACGCAAGATCGGGCCGGCTGACCAGAAATTCACGATAACTGTCTTCCGATGGCGGGTACATGTCGCCCTGGTAATGCCGGTGACTGATGTACGCCTCGTACAGGCGATAATGCTCGGCTTTGTACTGACAGGGCAGTCGGCGCACACTAAGGTCCTGGTTTTTAGTCAGAATACGCCGGAAACGACGCTTCCAGTGAAACTGAGCGACCCGCACCCGCGATGGCATACAGGCCCCGCAGGCTTCGCAATCCGGCCGGTAGAGGTGGTGACCACTGCGCCGGAAACCCAGGTGCATCATCTGTTCATAGAGGGGCAGGGAGAAGTGCAGATCCGGATCGAGAAACAGGGTCCGTGCTTGCTGCCCGTCCAGATAGCTGCAGTTGTGCTCACCGGTTCGGTACAGCTTGATGGTGTCTTCCTGTTGCTCGGACTCAGGTTTCATCGGCAACACCCCGGACAGAAGTGGTTGGTGGTGCAGCCGGACTGCCCTGGTTGATGCGACCTGAGACTGCCTGGTTCAGCGCTGCCGCATCGGGAAAAGACAATGTGCGACGTTGTTTGGGCAATTGTTGCTCGAACCATGGTCGTTCAACCTCCCGGGCACCGAGACTGGCCAGGTGATCATTATAGACCTGGCAATCGATCAGGCGCAGTGATTGCAGCAGCGCGGCTTCCTGCAGCGCCAGCAAGGCCAGTTTAGAGCCGTTGGTACGCCGCGAGAACATACTTTCGCCGAAAAAGACGCCGTCGATGCCCACACCGTACAGGCCACCTATCAGGTCGTCATCACACCACACCTCGACCGAGTGAGCCCAGCCTAGCTGATGCAGTTCGGTATAGGCGTCGCGCATCGGCGCGCTGATCCAGGTGCCGGGTTGATGGGCCCTTGGGGCCTGACACGCCTCGATGACCCGGGAAAAGGCGCTGTTGACGGTGATTGTCGGCGGTGTCTGGCGGTAAGCTTTGCGAAGACTGCGTGACAGGTGCATTTCGCCCGGTAACAGCACCATGCGCGGCTCGGGAGACCACCACAGAATGGGCTCTCCGTCGCTGTACCAGGGGAATATGCCCCGCTCGTAAGCGGTCAGCAGCCACTCGGGTGTCAGCGCGCCGCCTGCCGCCAGCAAGCCTGGCGGATTGGCCAGAGCCTCCGTGGTCGGTGGAAAGCAGGCGCTCTGTTCAGCTTCCAGCCAGCTTAGTTGTGGCATAAAAATGCTCGGTGTATCAATAAGTTGGGCTTCATATTGTGGTATCTTAGTGCTCTTTCGTGTGGACTGCCACGCCCGGACGGATCAGCGTATCCCCGGGCTGAGTTGAACGGCCGTCGGGGTGCTTTCTGTGCCCGGGCTGCTTCAGCTAGAATGCGAGCCTGCAACGATGGGCAGGGACCTTACCGCCAAACATGACCGACACACTAGACAGGTAACTTCGATTTGACGCAAAAGAACGCTTCGGCACGCAAGGAACTCTCACGAGCGCGTGACGACCACAGAGTTCTGGATGTAAAGCAGCGCTTGCTGCACGAGGGCAGTTTACTGCTGTCTCTGGCGGTGGGCGTCTATCTGCTGATTGCTCTTGCCTCTCACCATCCGTCCGACCCGGGCTGGGCCTACTCGGGTGCGGGCGAGGGCGTCCGCAACATGGCGGGCACGGCCGGGGCCTACCTGTCGTCATTGCTGTTCAGTCTGGTCGGTGGTCTGGCTTATGGTTTGCCGGCTATTTTCCTCTTTCGGGCCTGGGCAACGTTTCGCGACCGTAAGGCCGGCCTGCACTGGAACCCACTGCTGATCGCCATCCGAACACTGGGCTGGGCGCTATTTGTGTGTGTCAGCAGCGCCCTGGCAACCGTGCATATTGCCAGCAATCAAACCGCAAGCGCCGGCGGCTGGCTGGGCATTGAGCTTTCGGAGTGGATATTCCCGATTCTGGGCATGACCGGTACGACTCTGTTGCTGGTCGTGCTGTGGTTCATCTCGCTGACACTGGCCATGAACGTCTCCTGGTTGAGGTTGATGGAGCGCATCGGCCGGCTGCTGTTTTCCGGTGTCACCGCGATGCGTGACAGCCTGCAGTCGCGCCGCCGCCGTCAGGCGGAAAAAGCCCAGGTCAAACAGGTGGTTGAAACCCGCAAGGCCAATCTCGACATTCAGATCGAGAAACAGTCGAAGCGCAAACCGCCTCAGATCAAACCATTGCAGCCCAAAACCACCGAGCCCAGCGAACGCGTGCAAAAAGAAAAGCAGCAACCGCTGTTCACCGGGGGCGACTCAAACACTCCGTTGCCGGCTCTGAGCCTGCTGACTTCTGGCGAGCACGACACCAATAATGGTTACAGCCAGGAAGCGCTGGAAGCCATGTCGCGCATGCTGGAAATCAAACTCAAAGACTTCAATGTTGATGCTGAAGTGACCGAGGTAGCCCCCGGACCGGTGATTACCCGGTTTGAGATCCAGCCGGCCGCCGGTATTAAAGTATCGAAAATATCCAACCTGGCGAAGGATCTCGCGCGGTCGATGGCGCTGGTCAGTGTCCGGGTGGTGGAGATCATTCCCGGCAAAACCACCGTGGGCATCGAGATTCCCAACGAAAAACGCGACATCGTGCGGCTCAGCGATGTGCTTCAGTCGAGCGCCTACGACAAGGCTAAATCAGCGCTGACGCTGGCGCTGGGTCATGATATTGGCGGAGCTCCCGTGGTCGCGGATCTGGGCAAAATGCCTCATCTTCTGGTCGCCGGTACTACTGGCTCAGGTAAGTCTGTCGGCGTGAATTCGATGCTGTGCAGCCTGTTGTTCAAGGCCACCCCGGAAGAGGTCCGCCTGATTCTGGTCGACCCAAAAATGCTGGAACTGTCTGTGTATGAAGGCATTCCACACCTGCTGACACCGGTCATCACCGATATGAAAGATGCCGCCAATGGGCTGCGCTGGTGTGTCGCCGAGATGGAGCGTCGCTACAAGCTGATGTCGAAGGTAGGGGTGCGTAATATCGCCGGTTTCAACAAGAAGGTCGAAGATGCCCGGCGTGAGGGCGAGCCATTGCTCGACCCGCTTTATGAGCCCTTTGATACGCTTGATCCGCACGCACCAACACCAGAGCTGGAACCCCTGCCGTTTATTGTGGTGGTGGTCGACGAATTCGCCGACATGATGATGATTGTTGGCAAAAAGGTGGAAGAACTGATCGCCCGGCTGGCACAAAAAGCCCGGGCGGCAGGCATTCACCTGATTCTCGCCACCCAGCGTCCCTCGGTGGATGTGATCACCGGTCTGATCAAGGCCAACATCCCAACCCGCATAGCGTTCCAGGTGTCCTCAAAGATCGACTCCCGGACCATTCTGGACCAGGGCGGTGCCGAGCAGCTACTGGGCCACGGCGACATGTTGTATCTGCCGCCGGGCACCGGTTTACCGGTTCGGGTGCACGGTGCCTTTGTCGATGACGATGAAGTTCACCGCGTGGTGGCCGAGTGGAAAAAACGCGGTCAGCCCGACTACATAGAGGAAATTCTGGCTGGCGGCGAAGCCGACCTGCCGGGCGTTCCCTCACTGGACGATGGCGAAGACAACCCCGAAAGCGACCCGCTGTTTGATGAGGCAGTGGCCTTTGTTACCCAGAGCCGCAAAGCCTCGATTTCTTCAGTACAGCGTAAATTACGCATTGGCTACAACCGGGCCGCTCGCCTGGTTGATACGATGGAGGCCGCCGGGATTGTCAGCTCGGCTGGCCACAACGGCAGCCGGGAAGTACTGGCACCACCCCCGCCGGCGGGGTAACTGGCTCATTTTTTAAAGGCCTGTACAAAGCTAATGGCTCAGGAGAGCGATTCATGTTGAATTTATTTGCCCGGTCCGGGGTTGCGGTGCTGCTCAGTTGGGCCGCCATTGCACCTCAGGTACACGCTGATGACGCTGCCCGACAGCGCCTGATCGACCTGCTGCAGTCGACGGAAACCCTGCAGGCAGAGTTTCGTCAGGAAACCTACGCCGATGGCGAGCTGCGTGGCGACCAGGCTGAGGGCATTATGAAGATTGCGCGCCCGCTCAAGTTTGTCTGGGAGGTCTCCTCGCCTTATGAACAGTCGGTCATTTCCGATGGCGAAACACTCTGGGTTCATGACCCGGACCTGCTGCAGGCGACATACCAGCCCGCTACCAATCAGTTGCAGGAATCCCCGGCGATGATCCTCAGTCAGCCCGAATCCACGCTGAGAACCTCCTATGAGGTCACTGAGGCGGCGAACGAGAGCCTGACGGCCTATCGCCTTTACCCACTGGATGAAGACGCCGTCTTCGAAGACATGACACTGCTGTTTGAAAACGGCCGCATCAGCGAACTTCGGCTCAGTGACAACCTGGGGCAGGACACCCGAATCACCTTCAGCAACGTCGAAACCAACCTGACGCTGGATGCGGCTGATTTCGAGTTCACCCCGCCCGAAGGCACCGACGTCTTCGAACAGATGTAACCCTCATGGCCGACCTGTTCAGCGCAACCGAGTCCAACCCCTTCGCGCCTCTGGCCGAACGGATGCGACCCAAAACCCTGGCTGGCTACATCGGCCAGTCGCATATTCTGGGGCAGGGGCAACCCCTGCGTCGGGCCATTGAGCAGGATCAACTGCATTCGATGATCTTCTGGGGCCCGCCCGGTGTTGGTAAAACAACTCTGGCGCGGTTGCTTGCGCATTCAACGTCGTCTCGCTTCGAAGCATTATCGGCGGTTCAGTCTGGCGTTAAAGACATCAAAGCCGCTGCTGAGCGGGCGTTGCAAGCTAAGGCCGAAGGTCGGCGCACTCTGCTGTTTGTCGACGAAGTTCACCGCTTCAACAAAGCCCAGCAGGATGCCTTTTTGCCTTACGTCGAAGATGGCACCTTTATTTTTGTGGGGGCAACCACCGAAAACCCCAGCTTTGAACTCAATGCCGCGCTGCTGTCTCGCGCCCGGGTTTACCCACTTAAGCCCGTTTCTCTGGAGGACATGGCCGCCTTGCTCGACCAGGCACGAGAGCAAGACAGCGCGGTCGCAAAGCTGGCTATTGATGACGACGTTAAGCAACGGCTATTTGCCCTGGCTGATGGAGATGCCCGCCGTTTCTATAATTTGCTCGAGTTGTCGGCGGATCTCTATGCTGATGAGCCGGACGGCCTGACTCTTGAGCGACTGTCGCAGTTAACCCAGGGCCAGACTCGCCGGTTCGACAAGGGCGGTGATGCGTTTTACGATCAGATCTCGGCCATGCACAAGAGTGTTCGCGGCTCCTCGCCGGATGGCGCGCTGTACTGGCTGTGCCGAATGCTCGACGGCGGCTGTGATCCACTGTATATCGCGCGCAGACTGGTACGCATGGCCAGTGAGGACATCGGCAATGCGGACCCGCGTGCCCTGACCCTGGCCATGGATGCCTGGCAGGTTCAGGAGCGCCTGGGCAGCCCGGAAGGGGAGCTGAGTCTGGCACAGGCGGTGGTCTACCTAGCCTGCGCGCCCAAGAGCAACGCCGTCTACAAGGCCTTTAACGAGGTGATGGCCCGTGTTCAATCCGACCAGAGCCATGAAGTGCCGGTACATTTGCGCAATGCGCCCACAGCACTAATGAAAGAGTTGGGCTACGGCCACGATTACCGCTACGCCCACGACGAACCCCATGCCTACGCCGCCGGCGAGCATTATCTGCCCGACGCGCTGGCGGATCAGCGCTTTTATCAGCCAGTAGATCGCGGGCTGGAGAAGAAAATTGCCGAGAAACTGGCCTTTTTGCGTGATCTGGATGAGCAGCATCGGCAATAATGCGGGTACCGAGAGATCAGCGGGGAGTGTGAATAGATGTCGATACCCTTAAGCCACTGGTTGGCCATCGCCCTGGGCGGCAGTCTGGGCGCTATGGGTCGATTCTGGGTGGTTACTTTCTTTAACCGTCTACACGGTAGCCACTTCCCGCTAGGAACCTTTACCGTTAATGCGCTCGGCAGCTTTGCTATGGGTCTGGTCTTTGTGGTGCTGATGCTGCGCTTCACCGGTACCGATACGCTCTGGCACCGGTTGCTGCTGGTCGGCATTCTCGGAGCCTTTACCACCTTTTCCAGTTTCGCTCTTGAGAATCTGGTGTTGCTGCAACAGCAGCAGTACTGGATGGCTCTGGGCTATACGCTCGCCAGCATCCTAACCTGTCTGGCCGCCGCAGCGCTGGGCTTTGGGGTGGGTAAGCTGGTATTCTAGGCGCCCGCCGACCGGGAATCAGTACCTAGTCTTCCCAATGGCGATCCACCAATTCCCAATCGACTCTAACAGGACAGAAACGCCCATGCTGGACATAAAACGGCTGAGACAGGACATCACCACGCTTGCTGATCAACTTCGGGTAAAGCATTACGAACTCGATGTGTCGGCTTTCGAGTCCCTGGAGTCGAGTCGAAAGTCCGTTCAGGTCGAGACAGAGCAACTGCAGGCGGAGCGCAAGAAGGCGTCAAAGCAAATTGGCCAACTGGTCGGGCAGGGCATGTCGGTCGATGATGCCAAAGCCCAGGTGCAGAAGACACTGGATACCATTGCAGAGCAACTGGGTGCCAAAGAGTCAGAACTGAAGCAGATTCAGGCGCAACTGGATGACCTGCTGCTGGGCATTCCCAATGTGCCGGATGCTGCCGTGCCCGAAGGCAAGAGCGAAGACGAGAACGAAGAAGTCTCGCGCTGGGGCACACCACCTGCCTTCGACTTCGAAGTTAAAGATCATGTCGATCTCGGAGCCGTCTCCGGTGGCCTGGATTTCGAACGCGCCGCCAAACTGACCGGCAGTCGTTTCTCAGTGATGAGTGGCGGCATTGCCCGGCTGCACCGCGCGCTGGCTCAATTCATGCTCGACACCCACGTTCAGGAGCACGGCTATCTGGAAACTCAGGTGCCCTTCATTGTGAACCAGGAGTCTTTGCTGGGAACCGGCCAATTGCCGAAGTTCGAAGAAGATCTCTTCAAGCTGAATACCGATCACGCCAACAATTATTACCTGATTCCAACCTCGGAAGTGCCACTGACCAATTTAGTGCGCAATGAGATCCTCAGCGACGCTGAACTGCCGCTCAAATTTGCGTCTCATACCTCCTGTTTTCGGTCAGAAGCGGGCAGCTACGGGCGAGACATCCGTGGCATGATTCGTCAGCATCAGTTCGAGAAAGTCGAGCTGGTACACATCGTGCGCCCTGAGGAATCTATGGACGCACTGGAAGCGCTCGTAGGCCACGCAGAGAGCATTCTGCAACGTCTTGAATTGCCTTACCGCAAGGTGCTGTTGTGCGGTGGCGACCTGGGCTTCGGCGCCGCCAAAACCTACGATCTGGAAGTCTGGCTGCCTGCTCAAGAGGCCTACCGGGAAATCTCCTCATGTTCGAACATGACTGATTTCCAGGCCCGTCGCATGCAGGCCCGCTACCGCAACCCGGAAACCAACAAGACCGAGCTGGTACACACCCTCAATGGCTCAGGCCTGGCAGTCGGCCGGACTCTGGTCGCGGTATTGGAGAACTACCAGACAGCGGAAGGGCGTATTCGGGTGCCAGAGGCTCTGAAACCCTATATGGCTGGTCTTGAGTTAATCTGATCTGATGGTTCTGTGGCACCTTGGAGTTGAGGTTGCTCTCGGCTCGGTGTCTGAAAGTTCGTGCCAGCCACCGGGTAGACCCATCTGGGGTCGGGCGGAATGCCGCCCACTCAACCCATCCATGGGGCCTAGACCGCAGGATATGAACCCCATCCATGGGATTCACCCTTCGGGCTCGCTTCGCTCATGCTAAAACGCTCCTGGCGTTTTAGTCCATGCTGCGGACTACCCCAGAAGGGTCTACCCGGTGGCCAGCACTTGGTTTTGTGCCACCGCTTTACTTAAATCGAATATCATCCGGGGTTTTCCCGGTACTAATTGACTGACCCAACGGCGGGTCTAACACCGGCATCAAAAAGCCAGTGCCCGCCGTGTCGGGCCCGGCGAAATCTATCAGTGTCGGGTTCTTATTTTAGGAGTGGTCATGCAATATTTTCCGTTGTTCCATAAGTTATCCGATAAGACCATTCTGGTGGTTGGTGGTGGGGACATTGCGGCGCGCAAGATTCACTTGCTGCAGCGATCAGGGTGTCGAATTCAGGTTGTGGCTCCGTCCATCCTGCCGGTTATTGCCAATAACCCCAATTGCCACTGCGAATGGCGGGTTTTTGATCCGACTGACATCGATGGAAAGGCGCTGGTCGTCAGTGCCACGGATATCGAGGAAGTGAACCAGCGTGTCTCTGCGGAGTCGCGAGCACGCGGTGTGCTGGTCAACGTGGTCGACTCCCCTGAATTGTGCGATGTGATTTTCCCTTCTCTGGTCGATCGCGACCCGCTGATCATTGCCATCACGTCCAGTGGCCAGGCACCGGTGCTGGCGCGCTCGGTGCGGGCGAAGCTGGAGAGTACGATTCCGGCCAGTTATGGCCACCTGGCGCAATTGGCATCTCGCTTTCGCAATGCTGTCAAGAAACGCTTTACCAGTCTCGATGACCGGCGGTACTTCTGGGAAAAAGTGCTTGGCGGCACGGTGGCCGAGCATGTGTATGCCGGTCGGATGGAGCAGGCGGAGCATCAGCTCAAGGCGATGATTGAGGCGCCGGGCGATGAGCAGCATGGCGAAGTCTACCTGGTTGGGGCCGGGCCCGGTGATCCGGACTTGCTGACCTTCAAGGCGCTGCGGCTGATGCAGCAGGCCGATGTAGTGCTCTACGACCGGCTGGTCTCAGACGCCATTATGGATCTGGTGCGGCGCGACGCCGAGCGGTTGTATGTTGGCAAACAGCGTTCCGAGCATGCTGTGCCGCAACAGGATATCAATCAGCGTTTGCTGGACCTTGCCCGCGAGGGCAAGAAAGTCCTGCGTCTTAAGGGGGGTGACCCCTTTATCTTTGGGCGGGGTGGTGAAGAGATCGACTTGCTGGCCGAACATGGCATTCCGTTTCAGGTGGTGCCGGGTATTACCGCGGCTTCGGGCTGCTCAACCTACACCGGCATTCCGCTCACTCACAGAGACTATGCCCAGTCGGTGCGCTTTGTCACCGGGCACTTAAAGGATGGCAGCCTGAATTTGCCCTGGAGTGAGCTGGCGAGCCCACAACAGACGGTGGTGTTTTACATGGGGTTGATGGGGCTGGAGAAGATTTGCAACAAGCTGATTCAGCACGGTCGCTCGGCTGATACGCCGATCGCGCTGGTACAAAAGGGGACAACGCCGGACCAGCGACTCTGGGTCGGTACCCTGGCCACCTTGCCGGAACTGGTGCGTGAAGACCCACCACAGGCGCCTACACTGATTATTGTGGGCGAGGTGGTGTCGTTGCACGAGCGCCTGAATTGGGTAGGTTCTGCAGTGACCGTCAGCCAGGCGTGATGGTTGATCAGCAATGCCCGCCAGATTGACTGGCAGGTATTGCTGTCTCCATACATGATTTCAGGATTCTGGAGCCGATTTGATCAGTGCGACAGGAATACCGCAGCAGAGACCGAGGCGATGCCGCTGATCAGCGGGGCCAGGCCGTAGCCGGCAGACGATACTGGTAGCAGACCCAGTATGGCTGCGCCCAGTACGGCAATGGCAGCGGACACCAGCGTAATGCCGATGAAGAAAACGGCAGCCATCAGTATTTTCAGTTGGGGGGCGGTCAAATGCAGGGGTAGGGGTTCGGTCATGGTTACAGCCTCCGAGCTTCGCTTTGAATCACAGTCTTGGGTTCTGCGCTCACTTTTGGTGCGATATCGGCGGTTTTTTACTGAAATAACCCCCGATACAGGGGGTATCTCAAGATACGTGCCACTTTAGTCACTCAGATAACGAGTTTAATGCGAATTCGATGGTTAGAGTGAAACAGTCCGCTGTTGCCAGAGCTTTTCTGCTTTCTGGCGGGCTTCCTGGAGTATGATCTCATCGGCAACCATTAACACCAGCGCCATGGTGTCCTGAATGGCGGCCAGGCTGTAATCCGACTCAGTCTCGCCCGCCCAGGTGGATTGCAGCACCGCCATTGAGGGCTCGTCCGGGCGCACTGCCCGTTGAGGCAGTCTCCTGGGAACCTCGACTTCCTCCGGATGTTGTGGGCACTGAACCAGCACGGTCGTATCCGAATCCGGTCTGACTTCAAATTCGCCGCTGTCCCCTTTAAGAACGACGTTATGGCTATCGCCCAATAAACGAGCGGTGTCGTGGTGCAGGGCTTTGTAGCTGGGGTGAAACATGCCTTGCACCGTTACCCGGGCGCCGGCCGGGTTCAGGTTGCGAACCAGGGTGTTGACCGGTGAACGTAACCCCAATTCCCGTTTCATATCGATGATGTGCGACAGGGTGGGTGCAAAGCTGACCAGTGGGCAGTAGACCATAGCGTGATCCCGGCTCAGACTGGCCGCTTCCTGCCACGAAGCCGCAACGGGAATGCCCAGCGCGTCGCACACCTGGCGGGCATACTGGCGCCCGGCAGTGTGTTCGCCACCGCCGTGCATAAAAACCGGGTAGCCACCCTGTGCCAGTGCCTTGGCCGCCAATACATACCAGGAGGGTTGGCGGCGTTTCCCGGCGTAGGCGGGCCAGTCGATCTGCATGGGTTGGCCGGTCCATGGCTCGAGTTCAACGCGTACCGACTGAGCCATGCCGGCCAGCTCTTCTGCCGTTTCCTCCTTGACGCGCATCAGCATCAGCAGGGCACCCAGTTGCGCCTGGGTTTCGCGCTGATGCCAGATCTCCTGCATGGCAAAGTGGGCTTCTTCACGGCTCAGCGAACGGCTGCCGTTCTTGCCCCGGCCCAGGGCGCGGATCAGGTCGGCAAACTTCAGGGTATCGGTCATGGTTTATCCAGCAGTGGCAATAAATGGGTCACAGACAGTTTTTGGGCTTGGGCAAACCGGCCAGCAGGGCCAGCATGCGGGCCGGGCTTTCGCCGAAGCGCTGCATCAGGAAGATGCTGTTGCCAACGTCGGCGCCAAACCGGGCTTTTAAATGCTTGACCAGAGGGCGCATGGCGGGCGACAGGTCGTATTCAAAGTAGAATTCACGCAGTGATTCAACAATGGCCATATCCTGGTCGGTCAGCGACAGCCCCTGCTGGCTGGCTATGTTGAGGCACCAGTCTGGCGTCCAGCGCGTTGCATCGAGCAGAAAGCCAAGGTGGTCAGTCTCCGGGCTGGCCGTATGTGTTCGTTCATTCATCGCGTTTACTCAGGTTTTCTGTGGTGTTGAATGGGCTTCAGAGGCTGACATTACCAGGTCAGTTGCGGCTGATGTTCGGCGATCAGATCGGCCCATTCCTGATCGCTGATGACCGCCCAGTCCGGGTGTCGCTGGCCGCCCAGTGCATCGGCATCGGCCTGGCGAATGCAGCCCCGGGCTGGCGTCGGGTTAGGCTGCCACATCATCGGGCGGGCATCTTCGCGCAACAAAATCACATCACCGGCTTGCAGCCAGAGATCAAAGAGTTCTCGTTGTGCCCCGCCCGGTAAGGCCGTCAGCGTCAGCAGGGCCATCAGAACACCTCCACATAGCGGGCATGCCGCAGCCAGTAAGCCAACTGACCCAGTGAGCAGGCCTGAATGTCATCCCGGTGAATTTCCTGTCCCAGCACCCGGTGTTGATGACTGGCGCAGTAAAACAGGGCTTCGCTGCCGTACATTGGCAGCGCACTCAGTTGCTTGTTCAGGCTCTTGCTTTCACTGGGCGCTTGTCCGTCGGCCAGCCAGCCAAGACCCTGATCAAAAAAAACTACCGCATGTTCACGGTCGAACAATGCAAGGCTCATCACCGCTTCCAGTATTTCTTCACTCTGCCGGCCCTGGTAGGGCGGACGGGTAATCAGCACCAGGGTGTCAAAGTGGTCTGAGCCAGGCTCTATTGTTGAATCGACGGTCGTATTCATCGAAAACTCACTACCTTGTCAGCTTCACCATAACCCAGCGCCCACTGGCCCAAACCGACTAGCTGAAAGGGCTCTGTGACGGTAGAAACAGGGCTTTGATAGCGTTGGGCTTCGGTGTCATTCAGTAACCCCCGGTTGGCCGAGGCCGCAATGCACAGCAATAATTCACAGCCGGATTCAGCGGCGAAGTCGAGCCAGGCTTGTTTCAGGTCGACTTCATCAGAGGCCGGAGACTGAGTAATCAACCCGACATAGACGGCATCCATAAAGAAGAACACACGCTCAATCCGGTCTCCCCGGGCAAGGCAAGCCCGGGCGAAGGCGAGGGCATCCCGGTGGCTCACATGGTGCCAGGGTGCCTGGTAAAGGTTCAGTTGAATGTTCATGGGCGCATCATATCACACACAAAAAAGGCCGCTTTAAGCGGCCTTTGTCTTCCAATCGGTTCGCCCCGGTCAGTCGTCGGACAGAGCGCCGACCAGCACCAGTAGGTGAACAAAGAGGTTATAGATGTCGAGATACAGTGACACGGTCGCGCGAACGTAGTTGGTTTCACCACCGTTCACAATGCGGCTTGTGTCAAACAGGATCAGCAGCGACATCAGCAACACCACACCGGCAGAAATGGCCAGGCTCAGTGCAGGAATCGCCAGAAACAGGTTAGCCAGAATCGCGACCAGCGCGACAATCATGCCAACCATGACGAAACCGCCCAGGAAGCTGAAGTCTTTCTTCGTGGTTACGGCATAAGCCGACAGACCAAACGTGACCAGTGCCGTGCCACCCAGCGCCTGCGCGACGATGGACGGGCCATTGGCTAGCGACAGGTAAGCGGTCAGCATGGGGCCCAGGCTGGCACCCATCAGGCCTGCGAAGGCGAAGGTCCAGACAATGCCCATGCTCGAGTTGTACGCACGTGGCAGCACAAACCAGACGATGCCGATGGCGGCAAGCATCATGATCAGTGCACCACCCTGAGGCATTCCGACAGCCATGGCGATCATTGCCGTAACGGCACTGAACACCAGTGTCATCGACAACAGCAGATAGGTATTTCGTAATACTTTATTGGTCGCCAGCGCCGATTCCGAACGCGACGTGACGGTACCTTGATAGTCAGCCATGGGCAAACCTCCATAATGTGAACCCGAATCAATAGTATAGGCCGGTTGCCGTTTTTCAAGCGTTATCGATTGCCAGCACACCAGCTATACCTGCCGTTGACAGTACAGGATAAGCCCCGGAGTGTCAGCTTCGATCGGTGTTTTTACACCCCGGGCGCTGCTTTAATAGCAGTGCAGGATGTCTTCCTGTCCGACCGGGTGAAAAAGGCCTGCAAACTGGCCATAAGTCATGTATATTCTCGTTTTAAACGGGCGTTTTAAACAATCGCACGAAACCCTAAGCGCCGACCGTAAATGAGTAACCAGTGACTGGGGTTGTAGTCAGCCTCGCCTTTGCCCTATCCGAGACCGAACCATGAGCCAAGCCGATACCGTCACCCGCATTCTGGATTCAGCCGAAGAATTATTCGCTGAGAAAGGGTTTGCCGAAACCTCATTAAGGATGATCACCACCCGGGCCAAGGTTAACCTGGCGGCGGTGAACTACCATTTCGGCTCGAAGAAAGACCTGATTCAGGCTGTTTTTGCGCGCTTTCTGAGCCCCTTCTGCAGCAAACTGGACAAAGAACTGACCGTCATGGCCGCAGCGAACCCGGAACCTAGTCTCCACGATGTTCTGGATGTCCTCGCCCGAACCATGCTGACCGGCGTCCACTCCACGGTTGGCACCCGCAAGCTGTCCGTGTTCATGCGACTGCTTGGCTTGGCCTATACCCAGGCCCAGGGTCACCTGCGACGTTTTCTGAAAGAGAACTACCAACAGACTTACAGCCGCTTCATTCTGTATCTGCGCGCGGCCCACCCGGAGCTCTCGCCCCGCGAAATCTTCTGGCGAATTCATTTCGCCATTGGTGCCTGCGTGTTCACCATGTCGAGCATTGAAGTGCTGCGAGACATGTCGATGGCCGATACCGGCGAAGACTCAGGCGTCGAGGATGTTATGAATCAGTTGATTCCGTTTTTAGCGGCTGCGCTTGAGCGCTAGTCCTTTTCTGGACTAATGGGGGTTGCGCGATCATTGGTCCGCCGCTTTCGAAGTGTCTCCGACTGGGTCAGTCGAACGTCCGTTGAGCATTCGATCATGGTTTCCAGCAGGGCTTCGTCGTAGGGCTCATTGGCCACCAGGTTGAAGGTTGCCTTGGTAACTTGAAGGGCGTTCTGACTGCGAGACAGAATGCCACGCGCCAGCACGGTGGCGACTGCTTCCAGTTCATCGCCGGGAACCAGCCTATGCACCAGTCCCAGGCGGGTCGCGATGTAGGCGTCCATGATTTCCCCGGTCAGCGAATAGTATTTGGCGGCGCGTTCGCCGAGAGCCTTGGTCAGGTAGGGGCTGCTGAGGGCAGGTACCTGGCCGAATAGCGACTCGGTAATGCAGAACGAGGTTTTTTCACTGGCCAGCACCATATCGCAACAACTGGCAATGCCGACCGCCACCGCATTCACATCGCCACGCACCGTTAATAGAACCGGTACCGGGAACTGGTACAGGGTTTCCAGCAGACGCGACATCTGTTCGGCGTCCTGTTGGTGTTCGGCACGGCCTACGCCTTCGCGGCGCTTTAGCCATTGCCGGTCTGGACCGCTGCAAAAATGCGCCCCCTTGCCGCTGAGCCAAATCAGCTTGAGTGATGCATCGTCGGCCAGATCATCCAGCGCCGTCACCAGGGTGCAAATCATTTCATCGTCGTAGGCATTGCCCGTCTCGGGCTTGTTGAGAATCACCCGGGCCAGCCCATCTTCCAGACGCTCGATCAGTACGGTTTCCTTCATGGATTTTGTTGTTCTTTTTAGCGAAGGGTCATTTCACACTAAACCAGAAAGCCAAAGGCCGCCACTCACTGACGGCCTTTGTTTCTGTATGTTTTGTGTATAGGGCAGAGCCTGCCGGGTCAGACGGTACCCGGCGGAGCGCACAGAATCATCCGCACACCGACTGGTTGCAACTCGACATCGTCCCAGGCCTGGCGCTGCATTTCGGCCTGCATTTCGGCTTTCACCACATCCTGCTCGTTCACCAGCGGGTTGACGCTGGCCAGGTAACGCGTGCGTTCAATCTTAGCGTCACTGGCGGCCTCGTGTTCGCGCCGGGCATCGGCCACAGCAGCTTCAAATTGCGCCTTGGCATGACCCAGGCCAACGTCGTAGATGGGCGGAATACGCTCCTTGGCCGATTGAATCAGCTTGCGCACCATCTTGACTGGCAGCGTCTTGATCTGCGGGGCGAGCGAGGCCTCTGTCAGTGCCGACGACAGATCGGCGGTACCGCCTTCCAGGGTGAGAGTGCGCAACAGATTGTGGTTCAGGTACGGTTTAAGCGCGTGGGCAAGGCGTGGCGGAATAGCAATTTGCCATTGAACCTCCAATAACACCCGACCGGCCGGTACCTGTTTGGTCTCGAGCAGGGCAACACTGGCCTGACCGAGCTGCGTGCCGGACAGAATATCCATCAGCCCAACGATCAACGGGTGTTCCCAGGAGACAAACAACACATCGTCACGCACCAGAGCGCGTTGACGATCAAAGGTTATGACAGCACCGCCTTCCGGAATACCGGGAATAACCGGAATCATCATGTTATCTGATGGTATCAGCTCGAAAATGCCGTCATCCAGCGTCTCAAAATGCAAGTTGAGCAGGTTGGCTGCCATTTCTACGACGTTTTCCGCTGTATTCTGTTCCAGTTCGGCGACCTTAATGGCGAGTTCATCTGCTTCGGGTTGCCGGCAGGAATTCAGTTCCAGCATGACATCGCGCCCAGACTCTAATTCCCGGTTTAGCTCGTCCAGCGATTGCCGGACTTCCGCGGTCAGGTCGCTGTCATCCGGGTTGGCGAACCAGGTGTCAGCAAAACGCTCGTGAATGGCCCCGGCGGCTGGCTGCAGAGTTTCAATGCAACCAAGCACGTCGTGATACCAGCGCAGGCGCACCGCATCGGGCCCATCGGGCAAAAAGGGCAGGTGGATGTGAATCGTCTGATCCTGTCCGATGCGATCCAGTCGGCCGATGCGCTGTTCGAGAACGTCCGGATGCTGAGGCAGGTCCCAAAGCACCAGATGATGACTGAACTGAAAGTTACGGCCTTCACCACCAATTTCTGAGCACACCAGAATCTGGGCACCGTCCTCGTCGCTGGCAAAGTGGGCGGCGGCGCGATCACGCTCGATCAGATTCAGCCCTTCATGAAAAGCCGTAGATTCAAGGCCGTGGTCATGCCAGAGATGGTGCGACAGTTCCTGGGCAACTTCTGCCGTCTGAGTGATCAACAATACTTTTTCGGTCCGGTTGGCTTTCAGCCAGTCGACCAGCCACTGCTGACGCTCGGCTTCAGATTCTGCCGGGTGGGTATGCACCTGGCGCGGGAAAAAGCCGGAGACACCACGCCGTGTGTTGCGGTAAACCACGCGACCCGGGCCATGCCGGTCCAGCACATCGGCAAGGGCGCGTCGGCTGTCGTCATGCCACTCAATACCCAGCGAAGCCAGGCGGTCGAGCAGGGCAGCGTCGATGTCGTCGTTGTACAGGGCTGTTGCGACCGAAGACAGCTCAATAAAATGGGACTCGTCGGCCTGGTAATCTTCAAAGCGGGTAAAGCGGGAGGCATCCAGTAATTGCAGCCGCTGAAAGTGCGCTTCCTGGCCCAATTGCTCCGGTGTGGCTGTCAATAACAGCAAATGGGGTGTTTTCCGGGCCAATGCCACCCAGCTCTCGGTGTCATCCAGGCCTTCGGCTTCATCAAGCGATAGATGATGCGCCTCATCAACCACCAGAACATCCCATTCCTGGGCGGTGATCCAGGGCATTTCTTCGATGTCATTCAATAACCGGTGGGGGATGAGGTGGACCTGACCCATGCCAAAATCGTGATCTTCGGACTGAAAGAACTCGCAATGCAGGGAAAAACGGCGCACCAGCTCAACCAGCCATTGCGCCTGAAGGGCATCGGGCACGGCAATCAGTACCCGACTGGCCCGACCTTGCTGCAACAGCCGGTTGATGATCAACCCGGCTTCAATGGTTTTACCCAGCCCCACTTCATCGGACAGCAGGGCACGAACCCGGGTGCGTTCGGTCGCCTGTTTTGCCACATACAGCTGATGCGGTAGTAAAGCAGAACGAGTCCCGAGCAGGCCATTCAAGTGAGCCGACCAGATGGCCTGATGCCCGGCATTCAGGGCAGCGCGAAAATTGAACCAGTTGGGGTGGTCGGTCTGGCCAGTCATAAGCCGTGTAAGCGGGCTGTTTCTATCCAGCGTATCGGCCAGCTCAGTTTCGGGTACCATCTCGCCATCAAGCGTTTCGTACACATGGAGCCCGTTGAGATCGTGCACCGCTTTAACTTCTGCCTTGCGCTGGTCGCGGCGCTGAATTTCCTCGCCCCGTTCGAAGCGGATGCGAGTCAGGGGAGGTTGGCGCAACGCATAGCAGCGCTCATCGTCGACGGCAGGGAAATAGAGAGTGACGGTGCGCGCATCGGTACCTTGCACCATTCCGAGCCCAAGCTCGGGCTCACCATCGGCCAGCCAGCGCTGGCCCTGAATAAAGTCTGACATGGCGTCCTCGTATCCCCAAAAGGGCCGCTATTCTACGGAATCTGTCGAGTCATGAAAGAGATAACCGCGAATTGGCGTGATTCGATGACTTTCAGTCTAGTAAAACAACGTCTGTTTGCCGGATTCATCAAAGCGATAGTCAGGCTCGATGGTCATAAGAGTGCAAAATCATGCATTTGGGGCTTGCCAGTTGGCCCCATTGCCCCATTATTAGGGGTACATTAATCAAGGTATTTTCGCTGTATGACTCTTAATGCGCACACCGCTTTCGACGCCATCGAATCCCGCACCATCGACTCACTGAATGTGACACTGGAACATTACCGGCATCGCAACACCGGAGCCGATCACTTTCACATCAGTTCCGATAACCCCGAGAATGTCTTTATGGTGGCGTTACGCACCATGCCCAAGGATTCCTCGGGTGTAGCGCACATTCTTGAGCACACGGCGTTGTGTGGCAGCGAGCAGTTCCCGGTGCGCGATCCGTTTTTCATGATGACGCGGCGTTCGCTGAATACCTTTATGAACGCCATGACCAGCAGTGACTGGACTGCTTATCCGTTTGCCAGTGAGAACGATCAGGATTATGAAAACCTGCTCAGCGTCTATCTCGATGCAGTGTTTTTCTCCAACTTGAACGAACTTGATTTCCTGCAGGAAGGGCACCGCCTGGAATTCACCGAACCCGACAACCCGGCCTCACCGCTGACGTTTAAGGGAGTGGTGTTCAATGAAATGAAGGGCGCCATGAGTTCGCCGGTCAGTCAGTTGTATCAGGCGGCCAAACACTACCTGTTTCCCAACAACACCTACCACTTCAACAGCGGCGGCGACCCGGAAGCGATTCCGGATCTGACCTATGAAGACCTGAAGGCCTTTTACAAGACCCATTACCACCCCAGCAATGCGACCTTTTTTACCTTCGGCAACCGCCCGGCTGTAGACGTTCAAAAGCGGGTTCACGAGCAGGCCTTGCACCGTTTTGAAGCCCTGGATCACAAACTATCTGTGCCGTTGGAACGTCGCTATAACTCGGTCTTGCGGGTTGAGAATGCCTACGCCGCCGAACCCGGTGATCTTAGCGGTAAAACGCACCACGTTTTGGGGTGGCTGCTGGGTGAATCGACTGATTTGCTGGGGCAGCTGGAAGCCCACTTGCTGAGCGACGTGTTGCTCGATAACAGCTCTTCGCCGCTGCGCAAGGCGCTTGAGCAGACTGACATTGGCAGCAATCCATCGCCCATGTGCGGCCTTGAAGACTCGAACCGGGAAATGATGTTTCTCTGTGGTCTGGAAGGCAGCGAGCCTGAGAAAGCCGCCGATTTTGAACGTCTGGTGATCGAAACGCTTGAGCAGGTTGAACAAACCGGTGTGCCCTATGAGGACGTAGAGGCCATGCTGCATCAGTTGGAGCTGTCGCAGCGCGAGATCACCGGCGACAGCGCGCCCTATGGCCTGCAACTGATCTTCTCGGTCATTGGGGCGGCCACGCATGGCGGGTCGGTCATGGAATCACTCGACATTGACCCGACCCTGGCCATTCTGCGCGAGCGCAGCCAGGATCCGGCTTATATTCCCGGTCTGATTCGCAAGCTGTTGCTCGATAACGTACATCGGGTGCGACTGACTCTGAGGCCCGATGCAGAACTTCACCAGCGTCAGCTCGATAATGAAGCGGCCCGCCTGGCCCGTATTCAGGCGAGTCTGACCGATGAAGAAAAACAGCGCCTGGTCGAGCAGGCCAGCAAACTGAAAGCCCGTCAGGAGCAGGAGGACGATGTCGGCCTGCTGCCCAAGGTAACCCTGGCCGACGTTAAGCCCGATGTAAAACGCATCGCCCCGGCTGCGAGCGATGACATCACACGTTATACCGCCGGTACCAATGGCATTGCCTATGAACAATGGTTTGTACCGCTGCCCGCGTTAACCGCCGACGAACTGGCACTGTTGCCGGTCTATACCGCCTTGCTCACCGAGATTGGTGCCGGCGATAAGGATTACCTGTCCATGCAGCAGTGGCAGGCCGCCCGTACTGGCAGCGTCAGTTTTTACAGTCAGTTCCGTAACCCGCTGGAAAGCGCCGATGAAGTTGCCGGCTATGTGGTGCTCTCCGGCAGGGCTCTGGTGCGCCATGTCGATGAACTGACCCAGATACTGACTCAGCATTGGTCGGCGCCGCGTTTCGATGAAAGTGCTCGCGTCTTTGATTTGCTCAAACAATTGAGTGCGCGGCGTCAGCAAAGCGTGACCGGCCAGGGCCATGTGCTGGCCATGCAGACCAGCAGCGCCTTCCATACCCGTGCCAGTGCGCTGACCTACGATATGGGCGGCTTGCCCGCCATTCGTCGGGTGAAAGGCTGGGTCGATGCGTTTTCTGATGACCAGACAGCCCTGAACGAGTGGCTGGCCGGCATTAGCAGCTTGCACCAGAAAATTCAGCAACAGCGTTCTCATGCGGTGCTGATCGCCGAACCCGGCGAACTGGACTCGCTTACCGAAGTACTGAGAGAGCAGGGGTTGCAAAACCGGGAATCTAACCTTGAACCAACCACCCAGGCAGCCGACTGGCTGATGCCCAAACAGAACACCGCCTGGAGCGTTAACACTCAGGTGAATTTCTGCTCAGCGGCCTACAGAACAGTGATGCCGGGTCATGAAGATTCAGCACCGTTGACGGTTCTCGGCGGCGTACTGCGCGATAACTTCCTGCACCGGACGATCCGCGAGCAGGGCGGAGCCTACGGTGGTGGGGCGTCGCACGACAGCAACACTGGCACCTTCCGCTTTTACTCCTACCGCGACCCGCGCATCGAGGGCACGCTGGACGATTTCCGCGCCAGTCTCGATTGGGTAACCGGACAGGGCGTTAATCAGGAGCAGGTCGAATCCTCGATTCTGGGTGTCATCAGCTCAATGGACAAGCCCGGCTCACCGGCCGGTGAAGCCAAGCAAGCCTTTCAGAACCGACTTTTCGGGCGCACCGATGAGTTCAGAAAGGCTTATCGTGAGGCCTTGCTGGGCGTAACAGCGGCTGATGTGAAACGCGTTGCCGAGACGTACTTTGATGAGGCCAACGCCTCAAAAGCCGTGGTTACCGATCGCAAGCATGCGGATGAACTGGCCGGAAAGGGCTTTGAGGTAGAGTCGCTGAGTTAGGCGACGGCAAAACACTTAAGTCTAAGGTAAAAGAGCCGCCGTAAAGCGGCTTTTTTGTTTAAACCATTACAGTGCCAGATGGCCCAGGTTCAAATCCAGATCCAGCCAGACGGGTGCGTGGTCTGAAGGCTTTTCCAGACCCCGGGTCTCGTAATCGATACCGGCACCGGTAATCAGCGGTACCAGCGGCTGTGAGACCATTATGTGGTCGATGCGCAGGCCGCGCTTGGGATCGTCCTCGAAGCCGCGTGAGCGGTAATCGAACCAGCTGAAGCGGTCGTTGGTGTCTGGATACAGATGGCGGTAGCTGTCGGTCAGGCCCCAGGCGCGCAGTTTCTCAAACCACGCTCTTTCCTCCGGCTGGAAAGCCGATTTGCCTTCGCGCAACCAGCGTTGGGCGTTTTTTTCACCGATGCCGATGTCTTCATCAACCGGTGCGATGTTGAAATCGCCCAGGATGACCAGCAGGTCATCGGGCTTGGCTTCGGTTTCAAGCCATTGCGTCAGATCTGCATAGAACTTCCGTTTGGCGGGCCATTTGGTCGCGTGGCTGACGTTTTCACCCTGTGGGAAATAACCGTTGATAACGGTCAGGTGCCGGCCATCGGTAAGCGGATGATGGGTGATGATCAGGCGTTTCTGAACGTCTTCGGAATCGCCTGCAAACCCTCGTTGAACCATTTGCGGCGGCTCTGCGGTCAGGGTGGCAACGCCATAGTGACCTTTCTGTCCATGGGTTACCGACCCGAAGCCGGAAGCCGCTTCGACCGCCGGGTGCGGGTACATATCGTCGTGTACCTTGATCTCCTGAAGACAGAGGATATCGGGCTTTTGCCGGTCGCGCAGTGCTTCCAGTTGATGAAGTCTGGCACGTATGCCATTGATATTGAACGATATGATGCGCATGGCTGCCCTGTTCCCGATGAGTTCCTGAATTCATGAAATCGCCCGTTTAACCTATAACGGCGAGCAATCGCACGCTATTATTCCTCCTCAACCGCTGTATTGAAACCCCGGATCAGGATGCCCCCATGGCTCAGCTCTATTTTTACTATTCAGCAATGAATGCTGGAAAATCCACCTCCTTGCTGCAATCGGAATACAACTACCGGGAACGCGGCATGACAACGCGTCTGCTGACCGCGCAAATCGATCAACGCTATGGGGCAGGGCGCATCAGTTCGCGCATCGGCCTGGAAAAGGCCGCCGACACCTTTACCGAAACGACCGATCTGAAGGCCTGGTATGCCGCATTTGAGGGTCATACTGATTGCATACTGGTCGATGAGGCCCAGTTTCTGACCACCGAGCAGGTTAACCAGCTCTCCGATTTGGTGGATGAAGCCGGTGTGCCCGTGCTGTGTTACGGCATTCGCTCTGATTTTCTGGGCAACCTGTTCCCGGGTTCAGCCCGCTTGCTGGCACTGGCAGATAAACTGAATGAACTGAAAACGGTTTGCCACTGCGGGCGAAAAGCCATCATGGTGGCCAGGTTGGACGAACAGGGTCAGGCAATCAGCGAGGGAGATCAGGTTGAGATTGGCGGCAACGATCGTTATGTATCGATGTGCCGAAAACACTATAAAGAGGCGGTTAAACCAGCCTGGTCAGGCCCTGTTTCATCTACACGGTAGTCAATTAAAGCTGTGGCGCCCGCAATATCAGCGGCTCTTCGGGAATCAAATCAAATTCATTGTCATTAATAGCCTGAACCTCTACGTCGACCCGAACCTCGGTCTGCGCAAACAAAGACCCAAAGTGTTCGTGTCTGAGCCGGGGGTTCATCCAGTCTGCCAGTTCTTCTTGCCTTAAGACCAGTGGGAACGACTTTGCGTGAACATCCAGGAATGCCGGGTGCGGGGGCAGGGTGATCACACCCACTGACACCTTGGGGTTCCCTTCAGCGTCCAGCCAGTGCTTGCACAGGGCACCGAGTAGCATCAGTTCCCCGGGCCGATGGATCCAGTGGCGTTGTTTGGACTGGGGTCTGGGCAAGTGTTGCTGTTCTTCAGCCGACAAGTCGGTATAAAGCCGGCCACCGGAGTAGCTTGGCTGCCACTCATAGAATCCATCGGTAATAACTACCGCCCGATAACTTCTGGGCGCCATCTGGTGCAGAGGGGACTTCAGAATCTGGCTCGAGCGGCAGTTGAAGGTGTTCCAGCGCGTATCTGGCAACAGGGTGACGGGGTCCAGTTTCAACCACCAGGTGGCCGCCATCAGGCGTGGGCCCTGTTTCGTGGGCACCAGGGCCAGCACTTCATCGGTTGGCCGGCATTCACGCTTGTTAAGAACCGAGCGGATTTCCGCCTCCGAGTAGCCGGCCAGCCCCAGTAACGGGTCGAGCAGCGGGAAGTCGGAGACGTTATTGATGGCGCCGCACATCGTTTCACCTCAGTCGTTGCAGGGTTGTCTGGTTTTAACGTCCCGGTGTTCGGTTAACCAGCGTTTGCAACACATCATAGCCTACAACCTCGGGAACATAGCGGTACAGGGTCCCGTGTTCAGTTGGGTTGAGCATCAGCACGGTATCGGCCAGGTTGGGCTTTTTCGGTTTTGGGGGGCGCACCCGACCTTTCTGAATGGGGGCTCTTACCGGTGGTTTGACTTCAGACAGGAGCGCAAAGTCGAAGACAGAGCCATCGTTAAGCGTAATCCAGCAGTAGTAATTGGGGCGAGCGCTTGAATCCGCTGACTGATAGGCTTCGATGATCGCATTGGCCGACACATTGCTTACCAGATGCTTGCCGCGACGCACCAGGTTGCCCAGGGTGACTTCATGTTCAAATCCCGCTTCGGTCAGAGCGCTACTGGCGGCAAGGCAGATCTCAGGCGCGTTGCGCAACGGGTCTTTTGAGGTAAAGGTCAGGGCATTTCTGGCCGCAACGCCCAACATCATGCAACGTTTCAGCTCGGCCGTCTGCAGCGATTCTCCGTCGTATGACAACGCCTTATGGGGCAGATTGTTGTCAGCAGACTTTTGCTCAGCGTTCAGAATCAGCTCGCGGTAATTGATGGACTTGTTCAAGCGGTCGTTCAAACAGTAACTCCTGGTTGGTCGGTCATCCCGGTGCGGGCTGGCGAGTATAACAGTCCGGGCCGGGTTCCCCTAAGCGTGTGTCAAGGCAAGAAAGAGTCGTTTTATGGTAACAGAGCTTCATAGATGGACCGCTGGCGGTTGAAATTGATGTATCGACAAGCACATGGGTAGTACCAGCCATACAATATTGGGAGCGTATTTTGGACATCAAAACTTTTGAAGATCTGATCGACTGGAGTCGTGAGTTGCACCAACACCTGAGCCGTTGCATGAAAGACAGAGCCCGGTCTCAGCCTGACGATAAGGCCAGGGCCTTGCTCGAATACCTGGCCGATCACGAAAAAGCACTGGAGCAGATGGTGGGTCGTTTTGAGCAGGAAACGGATCAAAAGGCCTTAAAAACCCATGTGTATGATTATCTGGCTAACGGACCGGTCAGGTCCCACAGAACCTGTACCGTGCCGTATGCCGAGCTCGACTATGAAGCCATCTGTCGTGAGGTTTTCGATTATCACACCCAACTGATCAACCTGTACCACAGCCTGATTGGCAAAGCCGAGACGGCCACATCGCGCGAGTTGATGATGTCGCTTCTCGAACTGGAAGAGCATGAAGCCATGAGACTGGCCAAACAACTTGATGCTGGCCGCGCACTTTAAATTAGCGTTTGCATCGGAGGCCGAGTCGCGTCAGTAAATGGCCCTTTGTGCGCAACATACCCCCAGGCGTGCACCCATTCATGGGACCGCCCAGTCGGGTTAATCAGGCCTATCCCGCCCAGAGCTCAGCTTGCTCGGGCCGTTTGCGAACAAACGCCCCCGAGCCATATTAGTCATGTTGATAACGGCGGGGTGCTTCAGTTTTCGCTCTGGCGTAATCGCAAAGTAGGTTTCCCGGATGTCTGAAATCCGGCCCACCAGGACCGCGCCATAGGTTTCGCGTACCTCCGGCAAGATGGCAGAAGGAACCGGGAATAGGGCGGTTCCGGCTTCTCCTACCGCTTTCATCAATGCGCTGTCGTCAAATTCCGCGATCATCCTCGGGTGCAGGTTTCGACGCTCGAACCAGTCGTCGAGGTGCCGGCGGACGGTGCTGTTAACCGTGGGCAGCAAACAGGGTGCATCCTGCAACGAATTCGGAAAATCGTCCTGATAGCGACGGGCCAGGGCGGGGCTCGCCACCATGCTGATGTCGGATACTCCCAGCCGGTGGCTGAAGGCTTTGACATTCAGCCCGGTAGGCACCGCCTGGTCGCTGATGATCACATCCAGTCGATGCACAGCCAGATCGCCCAGCAAGGTATGCAAATCCCCCTGAATACATCGAACAACGGGTGCCTGGTCGCCATGCATCGCCGCCGCCAAGGTCCGAAAGGCGATCAGCTTGGGAATCGAACCGAGGATACCGACATTGAGCGTATCGGCGCGCTGGTGATCGGAAGACTGAATAACATGCGCCAACTCCGCACCTAGCCGGAAAATCTCGTCCGCATATTGTTTGATGTACCGACCGGTCGCCGTCAGTGCAAGACCCCGGCCGGCGCGTTCAAAAAGAGCACTGCCCACTGTTTGCTCAAGCAGTTTGATCTGTCCGCTGATGGTCTGGGGCGTCAGGTGCAGTACCTCGGCCGCCCTCGTCACACTGCCTTCCTGGGCGACTGTCCAAAAATACAGTAAATGACTGTAGTTGAGATGCTGCATTTGACTGGGCTCCCAGTTATTAATATTCGGAAAAATCGTACTATCCGTTAGATATTATCGACTTGTTCGTATCCAGTTTAGTCGTATCGTTGGCTTGTAAGCCAGTAAAGGCAACTGCATCAGGCTTACCACGGCTATTCTGCCGCTTTGTTGAAGGAGACAGACTATGAGCAAACATGTCAGTGATGTCCTTGTCATCGGTGCCTCCCCGGCGGGAGCCGCATTGTTTTATCAGCTTGCAAGGTTCACCAACCTGTCTTCCATCCGCTTGCTGGATGCCGGCGACCTCGGCCGAACCTCCCTGGCCGATGGCTGGTCGAGCCAGGCATTGCAGTACGGCTATGTAGATACAACCTGCACGCTGGCCCAGGCTAGAAACTGGCATCGGTCGGCTTCTATGGTGTCCAACTATGCTTTGCGCCACAGCGATGCCAGCCGCATGCTGGTGAAGTGCCCTAAAATGGCTGTAGCCTTTGGCGAATCGAATACACAGTGGCTGAGAGAGCGATTTGAGGCATTCAAACCACATTTTCCTATGTTGGAATGGTGGGAGAGATCCGACATCGCCGAGTTGGAACCGCACGTGGTCTTGTCGTCCGAAGGAGGGCTGCGCCCTGAACCGATGGCGGCGATCGGCACGACCAATCAGTTCACTCTGGTCAATACGAAAGCACTGGTGGCCTCCTTATTAGACGATGCCATCAATTCCTACGACAAAACGGTCAGCCTGCAAGGCAATACCCGTGTTTTGCACATTGAGCCTCACACGGTCGGCTATCGTGTGCGTACGGATAAAGGCGATTTTCTGACCCGGTACCTGGTAGGCACGGCTGGCCTAGCCAGTCTTGAACTTGCCCAGGGGCTGGGCCTTGGCGCCGATTTGGCGATCGAACCAATGAACACCGTGGAATTCAGGGCACACGGCATGGTGCGCGGCAGGGTGCTGACCGCCTACACACCTGACACACCGGCCTCTATCCTATCTGCGGAACCGGATATGGAAGCCCCTGGCAAAATGCGCATCAGGATAACCGAGGCCGCAAAAGACCAGGCTCCGGGCCATCGTGTGGCTTTCGATGAGGATATCCTGAACCAGGCGCAGGGCTTGATACCCTCCCTGTCATTATCCCATGTGAGCCGGGTTCAATCTCCGTTTGAGCCTATCTCCTATGTCCTGGATTCACGCACCGGTCAGCAACTGGAGGAGGGCGTTACAGTGAGTGACGACGGCGTTCGATTCCACATCCAGTCATCTGTCCATGTGACGTCCTGTCTATCAGGCGCTTATCTGGATCTGTGTGCCATTCAGGAAAAATTGGGGTGCTCCCTGGACGATGTCCGTCTGAAAGCACAGTTAATGACAGACCCAAGGACCATCTACCGCGGTCGCGCAGCCTGAGTAACACGGCGGTCGCTACGTTCAGCCACGCAAGTCAGTACCTGGTTGATTGCAGTAGCCGCCAAGACCTGAGCGCTCCATAACAATGATGGTGAATTTGCGTTAATTACTTGGTTGGCTATTAGAGGGTAACTGGGTAGCGGTATATAAACCCCCTATTTCCTGTAATCTTTATTACAGGAAATAGGGGATTTACGAGCTTAAAGGGCGTCTTTCGCGAAAACTACACAAAATTACCAGATCAACCCACTCACAACTTGGCTCTCACCAGTCACCTGCAAGACTAATCTTCAGTGATCCAGTAAGGCAACTCCGTTTTAACGAGAAAACGACGAGCTTATGCTGGTTATCCATGTTTTTTGGAACCCAGCTTCAACCCAATGGCCTGAATGGCATCACCGTCCATCTGGCGAATCGTCAAACGCAAGCCGCCCAGCCGTATCCGGTCGCCCTCAACGGCGTGCTTGCCGAGGCGCTGTTGCAGCAGCTCAGCGACCGTCATCGACTGTTCTGCCGGATCAGCCGGAATACCGTAGGATTTTACCAGGTCATCGACCAGTGCTTCTGGCCGGATCACAAATTCCCCATAGAAATTCTGGGCGGTCAGCATGCCTTGTTGTTTCTGGCCGCTGAACTGAGCAGCTACGTCATCGACGTCTTCGGTGTGCAACAGCATCCAGACCCGGTCACCGGTCTGAAATTTAATCGCTCCGTCAACATCCATTGGCCGTTTGTCCCGAATCAGTGCAACACACTGGGGATTGGCGCTGTCGTTCTGGTTGGCGTTGAAGAATGGCGATAAAACCGGCGCATTGGGCTGAACGACGAACTCATCAACTTCCAGAGACAGGTCAGCCTCGTTCAGCAAGGCGTGACGATTGGCAGGAGCCGGTGGTGGCGGAATGAGTACGTTCAACAGTCGCGCGACGATTGGCACTGTGGTTCCCTGGATCAGCAACGACACCAGCACCACGGCAAAGGTGATGTCGAACAGCAATTGTGAGTTCTCCAGACCCGACATCACCGGGTATACCGCCAGAATAATGGGTACCGCACCGCGCAGCCCCACCCAACTGATGTACCAGCGCTCCTGCCAGCGAAACCGGAACGGTAAAAGACAAATAATGACCGCCAGAGGCCGTGCGAACAGTATCAAGAACGCGGCAATAGAAACGGCCGCCAGAGCGTTGTCAAACATATTGGCTGGGCTGACCAGCAGACCCAGTATTAGAAACATGCCTGCCTGGGACAACCAGGCAAGCCCATCCATAATCTGTGATACCGATTCCGGCGGCTTGGTCTTGGCATTGCCGACCACCAGACCGAGCAGGTACACGGCTAGAAAGCCACTGCCGCCAAGTCGGTTAACGCCAGCAAAAACAACCAGTCCAAAAGAAACTATCAGAATTGCGTACAAACCCTCGGCCAGGTGCAGTCGTTTCAGCAGGCCAACCAACACCCAACCACCGAATACACCAATCAACCCGCCGAGCAGAAATTGCAATAAAACCAGCTGCAGCAAGTCGCCAGGGGTGAACTGGGCCGAACCGGTCAGCAATTCGATCATGATCACCACGAGCAGAATGGCCATTGGGTCGTTGGCACCCGATTCGATCTCAAGCGTACCCCCTACCCGTTCATTCAGCCGAATGCCGCTGTTGCGCAACAGATTGAACACGGCCGCCGCATCGGTAGAACCGACAATGGCGCCCAGCAGGAGGCCATACCGCATATCAACCCCGAGCAACCAGGTGGCGAACAACCCTACCCCCGTGGCGGTCAGGATTACCCCGGCCGTAGCCAGCGTAACCGAGGGCCAGAGTGCCGCCCTGAAGGTACTGCGCTTGGTGCGCATGCCGCCGTCCAGCAAGATAACTGATAACGCCAGGTTGCCGACTAGAAAGGCCAGATCGAAGTTATCAAAGGGAATACCACCCAGGCCGTCTTCACCGGCGAGCATTCCGACACCCAGAAACAACAGCAGAAACGGTAACCCCAGCCGCACCGTCAGTGAGCTGGCAATGATGCCGATTAACAATAGCAGCCCGGCTATTAATAGAAATGTATTGGTATCGACCATCAGAGCCGCAGTTCCTTTGAGTTCAGTGTATGCATTCGGGCAGGGGCGCCATCAATAGGGTTTTATCGGGACAGACCATCAGGATTATCGTAGTCGGTTACAAAAAAAGCGTCAGGAGATAACCTTTTGATCAGACTCCAGCACCAGACGTGTCGCCTCGCCTGCCGCATCCCGATAAGGTAAAAACACCAGATTGGCGCCTTTATCCTTCAACGTCTCAATGTCTGAAACCTTGTGGGTAGTCAGTGCTATTTGGCCTTCAAACCCATGATGATGCAAGGCGCTTATCAGTGCCAGTCGCGGATCTTCAGCTGTAACCCCGTGGTCCTGTCCACGCAGAGTTGAGATGACCCAGCGAGTATGGGCGAGCGGCAAATGCTCTACGAAATCCGGGTCACAGGCATCTCCATAGTAGGCTTCTATGCCATTCAGTCGGCATTGTTTAACAGTTTCCGGGTTAAAATCGACGATAGCAATGCGATACCCCTGCTCTGTCAGTCGACTGGCAATCTCAGATCCGAAACGACCGTAACCATATAAAACGGCATCGTACCGTTTGTATTTCAAATGGGCTTCTTCCTCGACCGTTGTGTCGGATATCGCAGCGATCGCTACCTGTGACGGTCGTCTCTCAAATACATCCAGGTATGGCTCTAGCCAGCGATACAGGGTATGAGAGTAAGTGATCATATAAACCGACAGCACAATGGTGATCAACCCGATCAGCGTTACCAGCCCAAGGGCACTTGCCTCCACATGGTTCAAGCTCAGGCCCATGGCCATAAAGATCAGGGAAAATTCACTGATCTGCGCAACGGTGAGGCCTGCCAGAAAGCCGGTGCGTTTGGTATACCCCATATAGCCCATGATCAGCATGACAATCAGCGGGTTACCCACCAGAACAAAAACCGACAACACCAGAGCCGGCACAACCTGGTCACCCAGCAACGCCAGGTCAAGCTGACTGCCGAGGGCGATAAAGAAGAAAAGCAGCAGAAAGTCCCGAAGCGATGACAGACGGGACACAATGGCTTCGCGATACGGCGTTGAGGCCAGTGCCACCCCTGCTAACAGACCGCCCAACTCCATGCTGAACCCCAGTACGTGCCCCAGGGCTGCCAGCAAGGTCGCCAGCGCTATGGCAAACACCAGCAACAGCTCGGATGAACTGGCAACCCGTCGCATTAACGGATCGGCGATGTATTTGATAAACACGGCAACAAGCCCAAGCATGACCATCGCGCCCAGACCTATACCGAGGAGCCGGCTCCCGGTCGATTCACCGCCATCACCACCAACGCCTATCGCGGAGAGGCCAATCATGGCCAGCACGACCACAATGTCCTGAACGATCAGGAAACCGATGGCGATGCGACCGTGTAACGAGTCGGTTTCGCGTTTGTCTGACAGCAATTTAACGATGATGATGGTGCTTGAAAAGGTCAAAGCGATCGCGACGTAGATGGACACCAGCGGCCCCAGCCCCAGCAGCAACCCCAGCAAGAAACCGAACAGGGCGGTAAAGATCACCTGCCCCAGCCCGGTAAACAAGGCAACAGGACCCAATGTCCGGATCAGCGCCAGGTCGAGCTTGAGCCCAACCAGAAACAGGAGAATTGCGATGCCAAGCTCGGCCAGCAGAGCGATGTAACCGGCGTCTTCAACCAGTCCCAGCACAGAGGGACCCGACAGAATCCCCACTGCAATAAAAGTTACGATCATCGGCTGGCGTAACCACTGCCCCACCAAGCCAAGCACGGCGGCAAGGGTCAGCATGGCGGTCAGTTCGTAAAAGGCATTGCCATGGATATGCGTCAACAGGTCGATTTCAATACTCCTTGTTCGAAACAAGACTGGTGTCAGATGAAATTTCGATGGCGTTTCGTGTTGTTAAAAAACGCGTTGCTGCTTTGCCCAGATGAACTTCATTCCAAACCAGGTCTTCAATAAAACGTTCTTTCAGCATCTGAGCCTTATGCCGGTCCGGATAGCGCTGGTGCCATTGAAAGGCGATCCGACAGGCTGTGGCGAGGCTACGATCGTCGCGAGCGTTTTCCAGATATTGGTCTACCGCCCTAACTAGATCGAGCTCAGTCCAGGTGGCCAGAGCGCTTTCCAGCTCTGCTTTCAGAATGCCATGGGCCTGAGATTCCAATTCGGCAATCAGCGCCGGTAATGATTCGACCAGAGCATCACTCAGTGTAGTGAAGTGCCCTGCCCGCGCCAGTTGCTTAAGCCAATGGTGAGCCTGGGTCGTGAGTGTCAGGTTGACCGGTGACTGCGCCAGGCGCCGTTCACGCCGGCGCCGGCGCCGGGCTGAGAGGGTTTTACGTAACCGGTCCCAGTCGGGGCGGTCGAGGTTGTATTCCAGCAGTGTTTGCAAGGCATCGCAGTCTGGATGCGTTGGCGACTGGACGAAGCGGCATTGATGAATACGCTCGGTTAGATGGGCCAGCCCCTGCTGGTGTACCGGATGCTCATCGTCCAGCAGCCAGCCAGGTTGCGACAGCTGATACTCAAGCCAGTCGAGCGTATCGAACCAGTCGTCAGGCGTGATGTGAAAGCGTGGACGGGGCATATTGTCTACACGGTAGATTCTATTGCGTCAGTATCGCGACTTTCATCTGAGGGTACAACCCCCTGGCCTGCCCGCCTTGATTCAGATCAATCCCAGCTCCAGTGCTTTCAATACGGCCCGGGTACGATCCCGGACATTCAATTTGGCGAGAATGTTGGAAACGTGGTTCTTGATGGTGCCTTCGGATTTGAAGATGGCGCGCGAAATCTCCTTGTTGCTGTAGCCACCGGCCATCAGCCGGACAATTTCGATTTCACGCTGCGTCAGCGGTTCCTGAACCGGTTCCCGTTCTACCTTGCTTTGAGTTTGCAACTCGGTAAAGCCTTTGAGCACCCGTTCGGTGACAGCAGGCTGAATCAGCGTTTCACCGCGATGCACGGCATCGATCGCCTCGACCAGGCTTTCCAGTGAGACATCCTTGAGCAAAAACCCGCGAGCCCCGGCCCGAATGGCACTGAGCACCAGTTCATGGTCATCGAAGGTGGTGAGGATGATGACCGGTATGGTACTGCCCTGTGAGGTCAGGGTTTTAAGGGTTTCAATGCCGTCCAGACGCGGCATTCGAATATCCATCAGGATCACATCGGGGGTGAGTGTTTCGAGGGCTTCCAGCGCTTCCACGCCATCGCTGGCCTCGCCCAGAATCTCGATATGACCGGCCAGCTGCAGCAGTGATTTGATACCTTCACGCACCAGGGTCTGGTCATCAACCAGCATAACGTTGACTGACTCGCTCATAGCGACTCCATAACAGGAATGGTGATATTAAGTTTGAAGCCGGCACCGGAAGCAACATCCAGCTTGCCCTTGAGCGCTTCAATACGCTCGCGCATGCCTCGCAGCCCAGCGCCTTCACGCCAGTCGAGCTGACAGCCGCCGTTGTCGGTAATGGTCAGCTCCACGTCAGTCACACCACGGTGCAGTTCAATGTTCATTTCACTGGCATTGCCGTGCTTCAAGGTGTTGGTGACCGCCTCCTGGATACAGCGAAACAGCGCTTCCGCCACTTCGATGTCGGCGACACTGATGTTGTCGTCCATGCGCAGGTTGATCTGCAGCCGGGGAATCTGGGAAATCAGTGCTTCGAGCGCCTCTTTCAGGCGAATGCTGGAATCACCGCGCATTTCGTGAACGGTATTGCGCACATCGGTCAGTAACAGGCGCGATAGCTGGTGGGTTTCCTCAATGCGGGTGCGGGTTTCCCCTTCGGTGGTATGGGTGAGGTATTGCAGCTTGAGAATCAGGGCGGTCAGATGGTGGCCGAGGCCGTCGTGCAGATCCCGGGCGATGCGGATGCGCTCGGTCTGTTTGGCCGACTCTTCCAGCAAGGCCTGGGTAGCCAGCAACTCCCGGTTCAGAATGGTGATCTGATCGCGTGCTTCCTGCTCCTGAATCACCCGCTGACTCATTAGCAGGGCGAACACGTGGAAGGCAGCACCGAGAGCCGTCCAGATAATGGCGTCGGGCTCGCCCCAGATAAAGGCCAGATCGATCAGCACCAGTACCAGCACGGTCAGGTAGGAGAAGGTTCTGGACATCAGAAACGGCAGTTGCGCTGCCAGTGAAACGCTTAGTATGGCGATAACACCGGATTCAGCTACAAAGCGAATGCCCAGCACCGCCAGAAACTGCACGGCAAAGGATAGCTGCCGGATACGGGTATCCATGCGCTGGTACTGCTGCTCTCGGGTGGTGTAGAAGAAGCCGACGATGAAGAGCAGTAACAGGGCCACAATCACAAACAGCCGAATCTGCCCGGCCTCGGTATTGGCCGGCGCGTTGCTCAGGGTCAGGTAGCAGACAATCGCCCAGGCGATATAGCCCATAACGCCTTCGAGCGATTGGGTCAGCCGGTGTACCGGTAAGCCATGTCGGGATGTGAATCGGTTCATGGGGCTAGTGTATCCTGTGTTCCGCGAAGCGCCCACATCCGAAGGTCACCTTGTCAGCCACGGTGCGGGACGCGCATACTTTGACGATTGAAACCAAATTCTGGTCAGTTAACCTTGATGCCTGAGGAGAACCTCTGTTGAACGCCCCCTACCCGGCTCCCACCCCGGTGTTTGATAACCTGTCTGAAATGGGCAACCCGTTTCGGGACCGGGTGGAGCCCGGCGATGTTCTCGATAAAGCAGCCCGTATTGAGGCCTCCAAGCTGCAGACCGACTTGCAGCGATCCACCGAATTTCTATACAGCTATCGTGGTAGCCCGGATACCTTTTCCAGTTATCGCCGGGAAATTGAGCGCTTTGTTCAATGGTGCTGGCTGATACAGGGGCTGACGCTGGCCGAAGTGCGGCGTCAGCACATCGAGCAGTTCATCGAGTTTTGCCAGAACCCGCCTCGCCACTGGATCGGTACCAAAAGCGTCGCCCGGTTTATCAATGCAGGCGGCGAACGCGCCATCAACCCGGAGTGGCGCCCCTTCGTCGCGAAGGTGTCAAAGCGCGATCACAAACTGGGGATCTCCGCAGACCCCAAAGCCTATGTTCTGAGTCAGGGTGCGCTGCAGGCGATCTTCTCGGTCTTGAGCACCTATTTTAATTATCTGATTCAGGAAGAACACGTTGAGCTCAACCCTGTCGCCCAGATTCGCCAAAAGGGTAAGTTTCTGCGCAAGCGCCAGGGGGCGCAGGCGATTCGCCGACTGTCGGAAGCCCAGTGGCATGAGGTGCTCAATGCCATGGATCAGGCCATGCCGGAAGACCCGCCACGCTTCGAACGCGCCCTGTTCATCATGAGCTGCTTGTTTGGCATGTATTTGCGCATATCGGAACTGGCCGAATCGGACCGCTGGCAGCCCAGCATGGGCGATTTCCGGCAGGACAGCCAGGGCAACTGGTGGTTTACCACCGTGGGTAAAGGCAACAAGGAGCGCGATATCTCGGTCTCCGACGCCATGCTGGACGCCTTGCGCCGGTTTCGGGGCTTTCTGGGCATGACGCCGCTGCCATTACCCGGAGAATCGAGCCCGCTGATCCCGAAAATACGCGGCAAAGGCGGCATCAGCAGCACCCGGCAAATCCGTTTTATTGTACAGGACAGCTTTGATAGGGCTATCGACCGTCTCAGAGCTCAGGGCGAACCCGAAGAGGCCGATGCCCTGCAGGCGGCCACCGTCCACTGGCTGCGCCACACCGGAATTTCAGAAGACGTAAAAATGCGGCCTCGTGAGCACGTGCGCGATGACGCAGGCCACGGCTCCAGCGCCATCACCGACCGCTATATCGATGTGGAACGCCAGGCTCGGCACAACTCGGCCCGGGGCAAGAAAATCAGCCCGGTTTAATCGTCTTCACTGTCCCGGCCGATGATTCTGGCCGGAGAGCGCATGGTGACGAATTCTTCTGCCGCCGTTGGGTGAATCCCGATGGTGTGGTCGAAATCATCCTTGGTGGCGCCAGCGGTCATCGCTACCGCCAGTCCCTGAATGATCTCGCCGGCACTCTCTCCCACCATGTGGGCACCTATCACCTTACGGGAGTCGCAGTCGACCAGCAGCTTCATCAGTGTACGTTCCGGGTTACCGGAGAGGGTGTTTTTCATCGCCTTGAAGTTGGCCTGGTAGACTTCGACACGCTCGTAATGCTTTGCTGCCTGAGCTTCTGTCATGCCTACTGTACCAATCGGGGGCTGGCAAAAGACGGCGGTGGGGATGAGATCGTAGTCAACGGGCCGGGGATCGGACTCGCCAAACAGATAATCTGCGACGTACATCCCTTCTGCCAGTGCAACCGGCGTCAGTTGGACCCGGCCTATGACGTCACCCAGCGCGAAAATATGCGGCACGTTGGTCTGGTAATGGTCGTTCACCTCCAGGTGCCCCTTGGGAGCGGCCTCTACTCCAGCCTTGTCGATATCCATACCGTCTAGCAATGGGCGGCGTCCGATGGCGCTGACGACCAGGTCGGTCTCTCGAGCGCTGCCATCTGACATGGTGACCCTGAACCGGCCTGAATCCAGCGCTTCTACCTTGGCGATGTCGCGATTGTAGAGCAACTGAATACCCGCCTGCTCCAGTTCGCTGGAGACGAACTCGCGGATGTCGTCATCGAACCCGCGCAAGACTGGCTCGCCTCGATACAACAAGTGGGTTTTGGCACCGAGACCATTGAAGATGCCGGCAAACTCGACCGCAATATAGCCCCCGCCGATGACGATCACGTCCTTGGGAAAAGTCTCCAGATAGAAGACTTCATTGGAACTGATAATGTGTTCGGCACCTTCGACATCCGGCATGACCGGCCAGCTGCCGGTTGCGATCAAAATATTGGCAGCACTGATTTCGCGGTCGTCGACCGCTACCCTGTGGTCATCGATGAAACGACCATGACCGTGGATGATGTCTACCCCGGCGCGGCTCAACAAACCATCATAAACCCCATTTAACCGTTTGATTTCATTGGTTTTATTGTCTCTCAAGCGAGTCCATTCAAAGTCCGGTTTTTTATCTACCGTGTAGCCGAAACCAGCCGAATCCTTAAATGCCTGAGAGAATTCAGAGGCATAGACAAAGAGTTTCTTCGGCACACAGCCGACGTTAACGCAGGTTCCACCCAGGTAACGGGATTCAATAATGGCGACTCTCGCGCCTTTTGTGGCCGCCATGCGCGCCGCCCGCACACCGCCGGAGCCGGCGCCAATAACAACGAGGTCGTAATCGTAAGATGGATTGGTCATAGTCATTCCCGGTTAAAACGTGAAAAACCCCGGCTAAACCGGGGTTTCTAGAATAATGAGCGGCAAGCAGCGAGCTGCAAGTTCTTAACTTAAAGCTCGCAGCTCGAAGCTAACAGCTCTAAAGCCTTCAGGCTGCTTGTTCTACGTAATTGGGGTTGGCTCTGAACAGTACAACCTCAGTGAGGTCGTTGCCCATTTTGATGTCGGCGAAACGCTCGTAGCCGAGGCTTTCATAGAAGGTCAGGTAGCGGTTGTTGCCAGTATCGAGAAATACACCGATAGACTGGGCATCGTCACTGACCTGTTGATGCACGGTTTCCATTAGCAGGCGCCCGAGGCCCTGCTTCTGAAATTCGGGGTGGATACCGATAAGGCTGACGGTGCGATGCGCCTTGTTGGGCAAGCTGCTCTGAACGTCGTTGAAATACTGGATGTACCGGCGGGTTCCTTCAAACCCGGCGGTCAGGGTCATTTTCAGGCGCCAGAGGAACTGACGGGATATGTCCATCTTCAGCTCAACGTCACTGACGAAGGCCACGCCAAGAACCCGGCGATCCTGCTTGTGAACAACGCCCAGAACCGATTCGCCCCGCTCAAAATGGAGGCGAATCAGCTCCCGTATGGTGGCTCTGATTCGTTGCTTGTAACCCGGGCGACTGCTGTCGAGCAGATACTTGAAGGTGGGTTCGTCTTTGTAGGAATGGTACAACAGCGACCGAGCCTGGCGACTGCAGCGCTCATCCAGTGCCATGACTTCAACGTCGTTTAGATCAATAGTCGCCATACGGACTCCATACCCTCTGAGTTGTTATGCTTTTATTGTTGGCCATTGTAATGGCTACCGTCAGGTATCTTGCCAGCATTTAGTCGACGATGAAATGATCCAGATCAGCGACTGAAACTGGCCTGTACCGAGACCTGGCCTGCCCGGTCAGTCGCCTCAAGCGTAAGCTGCGGTGCTTCAATGCCCCTGGCTTCCAGGGCGCCTAGCCAGCGCATCAGGTTGGTAAAGCGCACGCTGTCGACTCGAACCCGGATCTGTTCGCCGTCCGGTTCAAAACTCTGGATAACCACACCGAAGCGGTTCGCCTGATTGCGCACCTCGGCATTCAGAGACCCCCCTGCCGCCGGCCCCTGAGCACTGCTTCCCGCAGACGCCATGGCCAGCGGTGCCCGATCGACCAGTTGCCGGAAGGTTTCTTCAGCGGCTCTCAGGTCTGACCGGGTCGACTCGCGCCAGTTCAGGGTTGGGTTGATGATGCCGAACCAGAGCACCAGTAAGGCGCCGGTAACCAGCAACACAGACAAGGCGCGACGATCACGTGTGGGCAGGCCTTGCCAGCGCATGGCCAGGGGTTCAAATAGGGTTGTTGCCTGAAGCGTCATGATTGTACCTCCCGAGTGGCACGGTAGCGGCCACGTACCGCATCCCGATCCTGACTGGCTGAATATTCTACTTGGTAGCCAGCTTGCTCGAGGCGACGTTTCAACTGTTCAAATTCACCAAAGGCATCGGATTCAGCGTCGCTATTACGGATTATAGTAAACAGCATTTCCCGCCGACTGGCCTGATAGCGAAAATCTTCCAGTAGCAGGCCGGAATCGAGTGTACCGAGGGCATCCATGGCGGCAAGTACCGACCCGCCGCTGGCGTCATCGGGCTGCTGCATGGCTTGAATCCGGTTGTCCAGCTCACGCACCATCAGCGGCTGCTGGATACGCTTGTTCTGCCCGAAGACTTGTTTGAACACGGTTTCACTGGCTGTCCAGGTCGAAGCGGCTTCGGCTTTGTCCTGCCAGCCCTGGCTGATGGTCAGGCCGGTCCAGACGGCCAGGGCAAACCCGGCAGCAAGCGCCGTTGGTACCCAGTAGGCACTGTGACTGCTGGATTTACGCAGCGCGAACGGTCCGGTCATCAGGTTTCCCTGATAGCGGCTATCGGCAACGGTTTCATCCCATTCCGGCAAGTCGGTTTCTGGCTTAACCTGCCAGTTGACGTCATCGCCCGCGGCTTCGAGCTCTGTTTTCAGGGTGCGCCCGAGGTCGTCGGCGCTGCGGCTGGTCAGGGTGATTTGCAAGGCGGTCTCATCCAGCCCCTGGCTGCGCTTCCATAATTCAAACCACTGCGAGAAACCATTGGGGTGGATCTGGTGTAATTCCCAACCGGCGCGGCAAAGTACCCGGCCTGGGGTAACGTCGATGCTGACATCCTGAGTTTCCGGCTTGCTAACCTGGCAATAGCCGGCATCGAAGGCCTGTACCAGCGTAAAGCCGCCTTCTGCCAGCGTCTCTTGCAGCTCGCGCAGACGCTGGGTTTCAATCACTACCACGGGCAGGCTGCCCTGGTTGGGTCTGGCCAGCGGAACGATGTGCAAGCTGTCGATATCCTGAGCCAGCTGCTCTTCGGCGGCGAAGCGCAACACGGCTTCGGGAATTCGCCGCGCGCCACCGGGAACCGATACTTGCAGCGCGGTAAAGCCCTGATGCGGCAGGTACACCCGGGTAGTGACCGCATCGAGGTTCAGATTCTGACGCTCCAGTTGCACGTCGTCCCAACGGCCTTCATGAACCTCGGTAGAATCAGACCAGCGCCAGCGCAGGCGGGTGGGGTCTTGCCAGAAAATCGAAATCTGCACGTTCATGAATACTCCTGCGCAATCATAGGGGGTCGTCCTTGGTGGTATCGCCCGGTGTCCGGTTGGCTTCAGTGCTGGCCTGGGATCGGAGCACAACATGCGTTGTGTCGTCGTCACGCAATAGCTGACTGCTCTGGGTCAGGGTTCGGCCATCGAGCGTGACTTCCGCAAATAAAGTAAACCAGTCGGACGCAACGGTCAGCTTGTCGTTTAACAGGGGGACCGGCTGTTCGTCTTCCTCTACCTGAAACACGGCCTGATTCAACAGATCATCAACCGATTCATAGGGTTCTTCAATTCGTTCCTGAACAAAGGAATCGACATCGCCTTCACTGAGATAAGGGGCAATGGTCATCAGTACCTCGGCCGGAGCCGTGTTGATGTTCAGCTCGGTCTGCGGTGGCAAGGCTGCCACAAAAGGCTGCAAAACAGCCAGCACGTCCCGGTCTACCGATTTTAGCAACAGCAGCTCACTGGTGTCCGCCATTGGCTGAAAAGAGGGTGTATAGGGCGGCTCCTGGTCGCTGTAGTTGAATTCGGCGCCACTGTCCGAATCGAACCAGTCGCTCAGTTCGTCGGCCATGTTTTCGTCGAGCCCCAGGGTTAACAGCAGCCGCTTTAATCCCGTCTGCGCGCCTTCTGGGTTGGGGGCTCCAGGGTGTAGTGAATTCAGGTTAAACCGGCCCTGCAAATCGTTCATTTCGAGGGAGATCACCCCCTGCTCCACCGGAAACGAGACGGCTGGCCGATTCCAGAGTTCGCCCAGATGATCGGTTTCATTGTCTTGCCGGTCCAGTGCCAGCCCGACCCGGGCGATGTCTTCCGCACTGTCGATATAAGCCTGAGCCTGGCTCAGAAACAGTGACTGATAGGCCCGTTCTATCTGAATCTTTTGCTCATACTGCAGGCGAGCAACGATGATCGCCAACATGGCGAACACCAGTAACACTTGAATCAGGGCAAAGCCGCGCTCAGTCTGCATTGGCGGTCTCCGATACCCGGTAACTCTGGGGTACCCTGACCAGTCGACGGATCGCATCGTCCTGCCCGGTCTGAAGTTCAAATTGCACGGCCAGTAAACGAGGTACGGTATCCGGATCCAGAAGCCCTTCGGGTGGCCAGGTATCCTGCCAGTTTTGCTCCCCGTTGATCTCAGCAAGAAATTGCCATTGCAACGATTGCACCGGCCGCATCAGCATCTGGTGTTGCCATTCAAGGCGACCGTCGTCATCCAGATGCTGGCGTTGGCTGCGTATCAGGCAATAGTGGCGTTCGCGGGTCTGACCTTGCAGAGTGTCATCTGTATTGGGGCACAGTTCACTGCCCTGCTCCGCCAGCTGATAGCTGATGCGCTGCAGGGTTGACCGTTCCGTTTCCACAAAACGGCTCAGTGCCCAGCCGTTACGGGTTAAGTAGAGTGCATCCAGATCAAGCAGCATGGCATCCTGGTAGTCGCCAAAAGGATCCCGGACCAGGCGATCCGGCGACCACTGGTGCAAATCTGTCACCAGAGTGCGAACCACGCGGGTCAGTTGTGAATAGTATTCGTTCTGGACGACCAGGGTATCCTGTGTCTGACGTGATGCCTGCACAAGATAAAAGGTACCAACGGCCAGAATGGCCGAAATGGCCATGGCGATGATCAGTTCAATCAGAGTAAAACCGGAATGCTGGACTGGTGCCGTCACGGGGTCGCTCCCAGCACCGCAATCAGGGCATCAACGGATGCATCACTGTCCGGCGGAAAGGCGCGCAGCTCAACCCGGCGTAAAAAAGGACCCAGTAATTCCATTTCAACGGCCGTCACCGTTACTTCAACGCGCCAGGTCTGGTCATTGAAACTGACTTGTTCGGTTTGAGTACCCGGGTCGGGCAACCCGCTCATGCGTAATTGGCTGAGCACGGTGTCGTTTACCCAGCGTGCCTGAGTTTGTTCCTGAATCTGCCGGGCGGACATCAGGTTCTGGGTATTGGCCAGGGAAACGGCCCCGGCCATCACTGCAAAAATAGCCAGCGCGACCATGACTTCGATCAGCGTAAAACCGCGTTCAGCGTTCATCGCGCAGCACCTCGGGCCGGTTAAACCCATCGGCCCTTACCCGAACCTCGTCGTTAATACTGCTGGTCAGGCTCAGCGTCAGATCATAAGCCGGGGTATAGTCTTCAGAGGGCAGCAGGATAACGTGCGGCTCCAGCGCAAACTGCTCGGTTGGCAGCGCCTGATTCAGTTCAATCCACTGGTTTTCGAGCGTCAGGCCCAATTGGATATCCTCTGAAACGCCCCACACTTTCTCGTCTTCGTACAACGACCAGACAATCTCCGGTTCTCTGAGCATCTCGTCGCCTTCACGCCATTCCAGCTGATAAACACCATCCTGAACAAAGATCAGGCCGCGCTCACGGTTACTCAGCAATACCTGGTCCTGAATACGTTCCATTCGGTAGGCGTATTGACCGGCAGCTTGCTCCAGTTCCTGAACCGGGTCGTTGCCGGTTACCGCCAGTCTAACCGCGCCCGCCGCTATGCCGATGATGACAATCACCACCATCAGTTCGAGCAGCGAGAAACCCCGGGTTCGCTGGCTGCTGTGTGAGCGACGGATGGGTTTCATTCCGTATCGTTGGACGAAATATCCTGGTTCAGATCGTCGCCGCCTGGCTGCCCGTCTGCCCCGTAGGAAATTACCTCGAAGTTATTGTTGTTGTCGTTGATGTAAGCGTACTCACTGCCCCAGGGATCCGTTGGCGTCTGACGCAAATAGGGCCCGCGCCAGTTGCGGGGTTCCGGATTCCCGGATGGCTTGGTGACCAGCGCTTCGAGCCCCTGGTCGGTCGACGGATAGTGCGAATTGTGCAGACGGTAGGTCTCAAGGGCGTTCTCGATGGTCTTGATGTCCGTTTTGGCACCAGTGACCCGGGCTTCGTCGCCCCGGCCGGTTACATTGGGGACGACAAGGCCAAACAGGACGCCGAGAATAACCAGCACCACCATCAGTTCGATCAGCGTAAAGCCCTGTTGGTTCACCGGGCCCTGTTTGTGTGTATTCGGTTTGCGTTTCATCATTGTGTCCTAACCTACAAAGCTGTTCATTTCCATTATGGGCAGTACGATCGCCAGTACAATGATCAGTACAATGCCCCCCATCAACAACACCATCAAGGGTTCGAAGAGCCCCAGAATGGTGGCGATGAGTTCCTTGACCTGCTGGTCCTCGGCATCGGCTGTGCGCTGCAACATGCTGTCCAGTTCACCACTGGCTTCGCCACTGGCGATCATGTGCAACATCATTGGCCGAAAGTGTCCGGCGTCGGCCAGGGCTTTGCCCAGACTGCCGCCTTCCGACACCCGTAAAGCGGCTTCCTTTACGCGTGCCTGAATTTCCAAATTGGTAACGACTTCGGACGAGATACGCATGGCCTCAACCAGTGGCACCCCGGAGCCGGAAAGAATGGCCACCGTGCTGATAAAGCGGGCGGTATTGAAGCCGCGCGAGACCCGGCCAATCAGCGGCAGGCGCAACAGTACTCTGTGGGTAATCCGGCGCCGGCGCGGTGCCCGGTTCCAGAGCATCAGCGCGATCACCATCGCCACGATCACCAGGCACGACACTAGCCACCAGCTCTGAATCCAGTCGCTGGCGGCGAGCAAGGCCCGCGTCGGCCCGGGCAACGCTTCACCGGTCGAGGAGAATACCCCTACGATGTCGGGCACCACTGAATTGAGCAGAAACACCACAATGCCGACGGCGACCAGCGTCAGAAAGGCCGGGTAAATGGACGACATCTGTACCTGTTTGCGGGTGCGTTGCTGGTCTTCCATATAGTCGGCCAGGCGCAGCATAACCCGGTCGAGGTGACCACTGTGCTCGCCGGCATCGACCGTTGCCCGGTAAAGCGGCGGAAAGGCTCTCGGAAAATCTTCCAGCGCTTTCGCAAGACTGTACCCTTCCATCACCCGGGCGCGAACACCGAGCATCAGACTGCGTACCCGGGCCCGTTCGGATTGCTCCGCGACGGCCCGGATGCACTCCTCCAACGGCATGCCGGAGGCGACCAGTGTCGACAATTGCCGGGTCAGCAAGGCCAGGTCGGCGACCGACACCGACGGGCCACCAAAAAGACCGGAAGAGCGGGACTGACGACGCTGAGTCATCTCGACATCGACCGGGAACCAGCCTTTGTCGCGCAATTGCTGGCGCACCTGACGACTGCTGTCTGCTTCAATCACGCCTTTACGGCGTTTGCCTCTGGCATCGAGCGCCGCGTATTCAAAAGCCGCCATACTCAGTAGCTCCGGTACACGCGCAGTACTTCCTCAACGGTGGTGAGACCCTTCATTACCTTGTCTTTTCCGTCTTGCAATATGCTCGGCGACAGCGTCCGGGCGTGGCGCTCCAGATCGATGTCACCGGCCCGGTCATGAACCAGCTGGCGCAGGCCTTCGTCTACCCGAATAAACTCATACAGACCCAACCGGCCGCGATAGCCTGTGCTCTTACAGGCCGAACACCCGGCGGCATGATAGATGGTCGGCTTGTCAGTGGTCGAAATGCCCAAGAATTCGCATTCCGCTTCATCGGGCTGGTAAGGCGTTTTGCAATCCGGACAGAGGGTACGAACCAGCCGCTGGGAGACCAGGCCAATCAAACTGGAGGCCAGCAAAAAGGGCTCGATGCCCATGTCTTGCAAGCGGGTGACGGCCCCGGTCGCACTGTTAGTGTGCAGCGTCGATAACACCAGGTGACCGGTCAGACTGGCCTGGACTGCAATATCAGCCGTTTCATAGTCGCGAATCTCGCCGATCATTACGACATCCGGGTCCTGACGCAAAATGGCGCGCAAGCCTCGGGCAAAGGTCATATCGACCTTGGTGTTTACCTGTGTTTGGCCAACCCCCGGCAGACTGTATTCAATGGGGTCTTCCACCGTCATGATGTTGCGGCTGTGACTGTTCAGCGACTGCAAGGCGGCGTAGAGCGTCGTGGTTTTACCGGAACCGGTCGGCCCGGTAACAAGGATAATGCCATGCGGGCGCTGAATCAGATCGGTGATGGTTTTCAAATCGCGCGGGTTCAAACCAAGCTGGTTTACATCCAGACGACCCGCTTGCTTGTCGAGCAAACGCAACACCACCCGTTCGCCGTGGTTGGAGGGAATGGTCGAGACCCGCAAGTCCACTTCCCGGCCTGCAACACGCAGCGCAATGCGCCCGTCCTGGGGGACGCGTTTCTCGGCGATGTCGAGCCGCGACATGACCTTGATACGGGAGACCAGCAGGGGCGCCAGTGCCCGCTTGGGTTGCACCACTTCACGCAACACACCATCGACCCGAAACCGGATCGACAGGCGTTTTTCATAGGTTTCGATGTGAATGTCCGACGCCTGTTCGCGAATGGCTTCGGACAGAATAGCGTTGATCAGGCGAATGATGGGGGCGTCGTCTTCCTGCTCCATCAGATCTTCGGTTTCCGGTACAGAGTCGGCCAGAGAACTGAGATCCATGGTATCGCCAAGCCCTTCCACCATCTGCATCGCATCATCAGAATCGGTGTGGTAGGCGCGGTTCAGGTATTCGGAGAACTCCTGTTCGTTAACCTGCATGTGCGGGAAAACGCCTTGCATCAGACGCTGAGCCTCTTGCAAGGCATTCAGATTCACATCCGGCCGGTACAACAGGCGTGGGCCATCTGCGTGGTCGTAGTCGATCACCACGCCATGGCGTTTGGCGAATGTGAATGGCAGGCGTCGTTCCGTAACGCCCTGGGGTACCGCATTCATTGCTGTGTCCTGTACTGAAGTCCGTTGTGTGCCGGCATCATCGCTAGCGTCTTGCCTGCCCGATGCGTGAGTCCTGCCTTAACGACGGACGGTAACCATTTGAATTTGCGGAAGAATATCATTCATTCCGGGGGTATCAACCTACCCATCGCTGAATCAGTGTGATCAGGTTCTCATAGGTAACCGGTTTGGTCATAAAATCGTCCATTCCGGCGGCCAGACAAGCCCGTTCCTGTTCCGGCGTGTCTTCCCCGGTCAGTGCGATGATCGGCAAATGGGTTCCGGTGCCCATCTCCCGTTGCCGGATAATTCGGGTCGCTTCCAACCCGTCCATGCGCGGCATCAGACAATCCATGATCACCAGGTTGTAGGGTGGATCCTGAACGGCCTGTTGCGACGCTTCTAGGCCGTTCACACAGGTGTCGACTGTTGCACCCATACGACCCAGCAACCGCACCACCACTTTCTGGTTAACCATGTTGTCTTCCGCCAGCAATACACGGACCTGATCGCACCGGTACTCTGCCGCAGTGTCGACCCGGGTTGCCTCATGGGATTGCCGCAACATTTGCAACAGCTCATCCCGGGCGGCCGGTTTCTCTATAAACCGGAAACCAAGCTCCAGATCCGCCAGCAAGCCCCGCTGCAACTGGGACGCATAGAGGAATACAGTGGTCTGTGGTGCTTCGGTTTGCAACCGGCTTTTTAGTAGCTTTACCTGTTCAAGATAACTTTGGGCGCGGGCGTCCTCGACGGGCAGGTTAATCAGGATAAAGTCGGTCGGCTGTATCGAATCGCCTTCAAGCAGTCGCTCCAGCGTCCAGGTAGATACGGTCATTTCCCAGCTGTAAAACTCGGCACTGAGTGCACGCTCGGTAACCGGGCTTAGATCGACCAGCGTAATGGACCTGCCGGCCATGTATTTGGCCGGTCTGAAGGAGCTGGCCTGCTGGGAGCTGGCCTGAATGGGCAGCGAGACCACGATCTTTCTCAGATCCTGTTTCGACGATACGGTAAGCTTGGCATTCATCGACTTGAACTGAGCTGCAGCAACCATCAAGGTCAACTGGTCGGAGACGTCTTCGTCTTCGGGCAGGGTGTTCATGTTGCGGTTAATGGCGGCGCGCAAGTCCTCGTCACTGACCTCGGTATTGATGAAATAGAAAGACAGCAGCAGGTTGTCCTGGCCCTGTTCGGTGTCTCCATCCATGGCAATGCGAACGGTAATCTCACCTTCTTCCGCGCTGTCGAGCGTGAAGTCCAGCAGCCGGCGAAAGGCATTCGACAGCCACTGTGGGTCGAGCTCTATTCGCTCGGGCACAGAGGGGTGATACAAGTAAGCCAGCTCCAGCCCGTGTTCATGAGCCTTGCTGCCCATATCGGACAGAGCGTGCTCCAGCGTCTTGCGCAGGTTGAATACGATTGACTGAGGAACCCGCGACTGATCCCGCTGTTCGATGAAGGCCTCGAGATCAGTCACCAGGTCCAGAATAGACCGGCCACTGCGACGGGCAATACTGAGCATGCCCTGGTGTTCCGTCGACTGTTCATCATGAGTGAGCATCCCCAACACGCCCAGTAACCCGCTCAGGGGCGTTTTAACCCGATGCAGCAGCTGATTGACAAAGCGCCGGTTGGTGGTGGCCTGCAATACATTCTCTTCACGGGCTTCTTCGAGCGCTTTGAGGCGCATCTTGAGCTCGTGGTTATGCGTCAGAAAACTCCAGACCAGTTCCGAGACCCGACCCGCCGTACTTACCAGGTAGAAATACACGGCGATAAAGGCGATCCCCACCCAGACATGACCCGACGATTCCGCTCGGATCAGGTAATAAAGACCGATAGGCAGCAATAACACCGCGAGATACACACGAACCGTGCGGCCATAGAGGGAGTAGACAAAGGTGCCGCCCGCTGCGACAGACAGGGTGTACAGCAGACCCAGCAAGGCAATCGGATGCTCGGGCCCGTCCAGCCGGTAAACCAGATAGGCCGTCCAGACGGCAGCGTGCAGAAAGCCCGAGAGAATAAAGGTATCGCGCCAACGAGCCGGGCCACGGGCGTACCAGTCAGAGAACTGGGCGATCATGATAAAACGCCAGGCGGCCATAATGACCAGCGCCAGGCCAAACACATAGCTGGCATTAGGCGTGGGCCCCACGGCAAGCCATTGCCATTCCAGCAACAGAAACACCACAAAATGCAGGACGGCACTGGGCAGTCCCTGTCGACTCAGGGTTTCATCGATTCGCTTGAGAATGGCGCGATCTTTCTGGGCTTTGTGCTGTGGCGTAAAAAACCAACTCATAGATAGTCATCCGACGCCGCTGCGTCCTGCAAAGACCGCCACTATACCCTCTGTTGGCCCGCCGCCCAACCGTGAGGAGGCCAATTACTGCCTGGAGTCCGTGTCAGGCACCGGGCATACCTATCTGGGGTCGGCATGAACCCATCCATGGGGCCTAGACTTCGGGATATGAATCCCCTCCATGGGTTTCACCCTTCGGGCTCGCTGCGCTCATGCTAAAACGCTCCTGGCGTTTTAGTCCATGCCTCAGACTTCTCCAGACAGGTACACCCGGCACCTGACACTCAGTTGGTTGCCAACTCTGAAACTTGAAATAAAAAACCCGGCAGCGCCGGGTTTATGGATCACATTCAAACGATGCCTCAGAGCGCTTTTTCAAACTCGGGCAAGGCGTCGAACAGATCTGCTACCAGGCCATAGTCGGCTACCTGGAAGATGGGCGCGTCTTCATCTTTGTTGATGGCGACAATCACCTTGCTGTCTTTCATGCCGGCCAGATGCTGAATCTGACCGGATATGCCGACGGCGATGTAGAGTTCCGGCGCTACGATCTTGCCGGTCTGGCCAACCTGCATGTCGTTCGGTACGAAACCGGCATCCACCGCGGCGCGCGAGGCACCGACGGCTGCGTCGAGTTTATCGGCCAGGGTGTACAGCAGTTTGAAGTTGTCGCCATTCTGCATGCCACGACCACCGGAGACCACGATGCGGGCAGCGGTCAGTTCAGGGCGATCCGACTTGGCCAAATCTTCACCGACGAAGGCACTGATGCCCTTGTCATGGCCGCCAGTTACCGTTTCAACGGATGCAGAGCCATTCAGTTCGCAGGCATCGAAGGCGGTGCCGCGCACGGTGATCACCTTGATGCTGTCGCTCGATTGCACGGTGGCAATGGCGTTACCCGCGTAGATGGGGCGCTTGAAGGTATCGGCCGATTCCACACTGAGAATGTCTGAAATCTGTTCAACGTCGAGCAGTGCGGCCAGACGCGGCATCATGTTTTTGCCGTTAGTGGTTGCCGGGGCCAGAATGTGGCTGTAGGACTTGCCCAGTTCGGCCACCAGGTCGGCCAGGTTTTCGGCCAACTGATGGCCATATGCCGCATCGTCGGCTAACAAAACTTTGCTGACACCGGACAGTTTGGCGGCTTCATCAGCCACGGACTGGGCGCCGGAGCCGGCGACCAGAACATCGATGTCGCCACCGATTTTAGCGGCAGCCGTAATCACGTGGGACGTTACCGGAGCCAGCGATGCGTTATCGTGTTCAGCTATGATCAGAATACTCATGACAGCACCTTCGCTTCGTTTTTCAGTTTATCGACCAACTCGGCAACCGAGCCAACGGTAATGCCCCCTTTGCGCTCGGCAGGTGGCTCTACACTGAGCACTTTAACGCTGTTGCTGAGCGTTACGCCGTAATCCGCTGCGGTTTTCTTGTCGAGCGGTTTGCGCTTGGCTTTCATGATGTCCGGCAGCTTGGCATAGCGAGGCTCGTTCAGGCGCAAGTCGGTGGTGATGATGGCTGGTAAATTCAGAGACAGGGTCTGCAGCCCCCCGTCGATTTCACGGGTTACCTGAGCCTTGTCGCCGTCTATCAATAGTTGGCTGGCAAAGGTGCCCTGGGCCATGCCGGTCAGTGCGGCGAGCATCTGGCCTGTCTGGTTGTTGTCGCTGTCGATGGACTGCTTGCCCAGCAACACCAGGCCTGGTTGCTCTTCATCGACTATCGCCTTGAGCAGCTTGGCCACGCCCAGTGAACTGGGGGCTTCGTCGGTGGTGATCAGGATGCCGCGGTCGGCGCCCAATGCCATGGCCTTGCGGATTTGCTCTTCGGCCTTGGCTTCACCGATTGACACGACCACGATCTCGGTGGCGGTGCCCTGCTCTTTCAGTCGCACGGCTTCTTCGACGGCAATTTCGCAGAACGGATTCATATCCATTTTCACGTTGGCCAGATCCACATCGCTGTTGTCTGGCTTGACGCGGACTTTGACGTTGTAGTCCACAACACGCTTTACCGGAACCAGAATTTTCATAGTGGTCTCGTGTCCTCATGGTCAGATGACCGTCGAATTGGCGGTCGAAGTTTGGGGTTGGCGGCTCACCGTCAGGGCACTGCCCTGGCAACCACGCACGGCGGACATTTAATCCGTTTTAAACGAAAATTTCAAACAGTTGTTTTAATTTTTCCGGTTGAGCAGGTAAACTCGGTGCCAAATCGAGGTGGCGCCGCGGTTCTGTCATTACCCAGACGGTGACGTTATATGCTCTCTATGGCGCCAAACCCGGTCATTACAATCGTATGCGAGTCACAGGAGTCGACACCGGGTACCGGTCTCGCCATCCCGTCACCGTAAAGCCCAGTTACCGGGCCGTTCGCCCCGGTAATTCGTTCAGGAGGTCCCTATGGAACGCGAATCCATGGAATTTGACGTAGTTGTTGTCGGCGCAGGTCCGGCCGGTCTGTCTGCAGCCATCCGGCTGATGCAAGGTGCGGCCGAGACTGGTCAGGAATTATCCGTCTGTGTCGTGGAAAAGGGATCCGAAGTGGGAGCCCATATTCTTTCCGGTGCCGTGTTCGAACCGCGCGCCCTGAGTGAACTGATTCCCGACTGGAAAGACAAGGGTGCCCCGCTAAACACCGCCGTGACCGGCGATGACATCTATATGCTGCGTAACGAGAAAGCGGGCATAAAGGTCCCCAACCTCTTTGTGCCTGCGACCATGCACAACGAGGGCAACTACATCATCAGCCTGGGCAACCTTTGCCGCTGGCTTGCCGAACAGGCCGAAGGCCTGGGCGTTGAGATTTTCCCCGGCTTTGCCGCGGCTGACGTTTTGTACGGTGAAGACGGTTCCGTCCAGGGCATCATTACCGGTGACATGGGTGTGGCCGCAGACGGTTCGGAAAAAGACGGCTACATGCCGGGTATGGAATTGCGCGCCAAAACCACCCTGTTTGCCGAAGGCGCACGCGGCCATCTGGGCAAAAATCTGATCCGCACCTTCAAACTGGATGCCGGTAAAGACCCGCAGCATTATGGGCTGGGCATCAAGGAACTGTGGGATGTCGACCCTTCGGTTCACCAGCCGGGCAAGGTGGTCCACACCGCCGGCTGGCCGCTTGCAGAGCACGGCTCTCACGGTGGTTCCTTCATGTACCACATCGAGAACAACCAGGTAGTGCTGGGTCTGATCACCGATCTCGGCTACCAGAACCCCTACCTCAGCCCGTTCGATGAATTCCAGCGCATGAAGCACCATCCGTTGTTTGCCAATACCCTGAAAAACGGCAAGCGCGTCTCCTACGGTGCCCGGGCCATTGCCAAGGGCGGCTTACAAAGTCTGCCGAAAATGCATTTCCCGGGTGGTTTGCTGATCGGTTGCGATGCCGGCACCCTGAACTTTGCCAAGATCAAGGGCAGCCACACCGCCATGAAATCTGGCATGGTGGCCGCTGAGGTCATTCTGGAACGAGCTAAAGGCGACTGGCAGGCGGGTCAGGATCTGGCTGAATACGCCGCGGCGTTTGAGCAATCCTGGGCTTATCAGGAACTGCACCAGCAACGTAACTTTGGCCCGGCGCAGCACAAGTTCGGGAATGTGCTCGGCTCAGCCTATGCCTTTATCGATATCAACCTGTTCCGCGGCAAGCTGCCGTGGACGATGCAGGACACGACGCCGGATTATGCGCAGACGAAACTGGCCAGTGACTGCCCGCAACTAAGCTACCCCAAGCCGGATGGCGTATTGAGCTTCGACAAGCTGAGCTCGGTGTTTTTGTCGAACACCAATCACGAGGAAGACCAGCCGGTGCACCTGAAACTGGCCGATCCGTCTATCCCGATCGCCAGCAACCTGCCGAAATACGCAGAACCCGCCCAGCGATACTGTCCGGCCGGTGTATACGAAGTGATTGAGGATGAAGCAGGCGAAAAACGGTTTCAGATCAATGCGCAGAATTGCGTGCATTGCAAAACCTGTGACATCAAAGACCCGGCCCAAAACATCAACTGGGTAACGCCAGAAGGTGCGGGTGGACCAACCTACCCGAATATGTAAGGTAGGCTCAGCCCGGGCACTGACCGACAGTTCAGAGGCTCGGGTTATTGTTCTTCCAACTCAAGTTTCGGAGTTAGCATCCATCTTAGTGCCAGGTTCCAGGTATACTTATCTGGGGAAGTCTGAGGCATGGACTAAAACGCCAGGAGCGTTTTAGCATGAGCGCAGCGAGCCCGAAGGGTGAAACCCATGGAGGGGATTCATATCCCGAAGTCTAGGCCCCATGGACGGGTTCACGCCGGCCCCAGATAGGTATACCTGGTGCCTGGCACGGACTCCTGGCACAAAGTACAACTGAACTCCGAAACTTAACCTCCTAGCCTTCCAATTCGGCCAGTAAGAATCGTGTCCCGCCACTGCTCAGCCAAAGCTTACCCTGATTGTCGGGCGCCGCTGTTTCCAGAGCGCTGGTCTGCCACTGATACATCACGTTCTGATGAATGCGTGCGGGCAGGTTTCGCCGCCACTGCATGACCGGCTCACCGGATGGGTCATTTATATCCAGAGGGTGCGCTGCGTCGAGAGGCTGCTGCTCCCCCAGATTGTTGGTCACGATCCAGGTATCATCAACGCGCTCGGCCGACACCGCGACGAAGGGCGTGGCCTCGACCCGTATGCCAACCTTCTCGACCGGCGTCACCAGAAAGTAGTCGTCCCCTTCCCGTTTTATGATGGATGCAAATAGTTTGACCATGGCCGGCCGGCCAATCGGTGAGCCCTGGTACGACCACTGTCCGGTCCGGTGAATCACCATATCCAGATCGCCGCAGAAGTCCGGGTTCCACTGTTCTACCGGTGGGAAGCGTTGGTCGCCGATCTGTTGCAGCAGGTCATCCAGTCTCATCAGGGCTCTCCTCGGGTTCCGGCCTGTTCGGCCAGGCGGGTCAAAAAGCGTTTGAAACCACGCCGGTCCTGAACCAGTTCAAGGTACATGGGGTTGTTTCTCAGTGACACCATGCCATCGGCCAGCAACCAGACCAGGGTGTAGAGATAGCGCAGGTCATCGTCGTCCTGATGGGATTCCACACGCCATTGCTGGCGCGCCAGTTCGGTAAATTGCTCAACATGGTTGCGACGCAGGCGTTGCCATTGCTGGAACCGTTCCAGGCAGGAGTCACTGGCGTTTAAATGACTTTCGAGACGAAGAAAAAGTCCATAATTATCAATGGATTGCAGTCGATAATTAAGAAACTCTCTCATCAAATGCGCGATGCCCAGTTCCGGCGATTCACGGCACTGTTTGAACAAGGGGCTCAGCCCCAGCTCATCATTCAACAGCAATGCGGCGTAGACATCGTCTTTGCCACTGAAATAGTGGTAAAAGACAGAGCGACTGATGGCGGCGGTTTGGATAAGACGAGTGACGGATACCTGCTCCTCACCGACCAGCATAAAAAGGTTCAGTGCAGAGCTTAGTATGGCCACTTCGGTGGGGTGCTGGTCGGATACGCTGGCTATCGGCCTGAACATGGTCTAGCTCGTCAGTCGCGGAAAAGCAGGCCGCGCTGTTGCCGGTTTAGAGGTCAACAGCGCTGTCACCTTACATGGTATGAGTGGGTTTCTCGGAATTAAGCGCGCCGGCCAGATAGGTTTCGATCTTGTCTTTGGCCAGCTCGTTCTTCTTGCTGAACTGAACCCCAATGCCGGTCGCCCGGTTGCCCTGGGCCCCCCGGGGTGTGACCCAGATAACCTTACCGGCTACCGGTATCTTTTCCGGCTCTTCCATTAGATTCAGCAACAGAAAGACATCGTCACCCAGGTTGAACTTCTTGTTGGTGGCGATGAACAGACCACCGTTTTTTACAAAAGGCATATAGGCCGCGTACAGCACCGCCTTGTCTTTCATGGTTAGCGACAAGATGCCATTGCGTGGGCCACCGAGTTTTGGATTCATGCGTTTCCTGTCATTTCCAGCCAGCGAGCGGACAATTGCTCGCTCCACATCTGTTGATTCAGGTTCGCCTGCTGCTGCAGGCCCTGCTTTAACTGCACAATATAGTCTCTAAACTGAAAAAGCGACACCGTTGGCAGCCCCTGCAGCGCCTGGACGAGATCTTCATCACGCTCCGGTACCGGCGCGGACTGCTGGTTAAGCCGGCGAATGGCCGTATCGACCCACAATAAGGTCTGATTCAGCAATATCTCCGGGTCCTGTTGCTGAACAAACGCTGCCAGTGACGTGAAGTTGCGCTCCTGCAGAAAGCAACTGACCTGTCGGTCCCATTGGTCAATGGCCTCATCGGTTACCCGGGCGGCGGCCAGGGGGGCGTCGTCGGTCATGGCCAGGCGTTGTTCGGGGCGTTCTATGCCTTTATCCGTCAGCCACTGCCGGGCGTCCGAAGAACCCGGTTGCTCCAGCTTGTACAGCCGGCAACGGGATCTGACGGTTGGCAACATACGCGATAGCGAGGTGCTTTCCAGAATCAGATAGGTATTGGGCGTCGGTTCTTCGAGCATTTTCAGCACGGCGTTGGCTGCTGCGGTATTCATTTTCTCACTGTGCGTCAGCCGAATGACCTTGTTGCCGCCCTGCTGGGGGGTTTCATGCATGAAATCGGCGATACCCCGGATCTGGTCCACCTTGATGGTGAGGCTTTTGCCTTCGGGCTCCAGAACCCGGCTGTCCGGGTGAGCCCCGGCCTGAACCAGCAGGCAGGACTTGCACTGGCCACAGGGTTCTATGCCGGGCTGTTTGCAAAGCAAGCCCCGGCGTAGGTAGTCGCCCAGCAACGACAGACCATCCCCTACCCGACCGACCAGCATCAGCGCATGCGGTAATCGCTGCCCGGCAAAACTCGCGTTAACCTGGCTGGCAATGTCCCGTGTCCAGACGGGCAAATCATTCATGGGTATCGGGCCTCCAGGGCCTGAATCAGTGCAGCGCTGACCGATTCGATGGAACCGGTGGCATCGAGCCTGACAAAGCGTTGAGGGTCTTCCTGCCAACGGCGTTCATAGCCTGCCCGGCACCGCTCAAAAAAAGCGATATCTTCGGTTTCAATTCGATCGAGTTCACCGCGTTGCCGCGCACGCGCCAGCCCCACCTCGGCCGGGCAATCGAGCCACAGCGTCAGGTCGGGCCGGAACCCTTCGAGCACCCGGTGCTCAAGCTCTACGATATGATCCCAAGGGATGCCACGTCCACCCCCCTGATAGGCATAACTGGCGTCGGTAAAGCGGTCGCTGACCACCCACTGGCCCCGGGCCAGAGCGGGCCGAATGGCGGCACTAAGGTGCTGTCTCCGGGCGGCAAATACCAGCAGCAGCTCGGTCCAGACATCGACGGGCTCGTCGTGGTGCGCCAGCAAGACCTCCCGAATCTGCTCGGCCATCACGGTACCGCCCGGCTCACGCGTGATCATCGCCTGGCCAAATCGTTCAGCAACCCAGCTGGCCAGTACATCGCGCTGGGTAGACTTCCCGGCGCCTTCCAGACCTTCGATTGAAATGAACTGAGACTTCACGACCCGCCTCCCTGATCTACAGGTGGTGGCGAAGAGCGGTAGTCTTCCCGCCGTTGAAAACGCTGATACTGACGCACCGCCTGGTTATGTTCTTCGTAGGTGTCGGAGAACTGGTGGGTGCCATCGCCCCGGGCGACAAAGAACAGTGTTGTGCCTTCGGCCGGGTCAACGGCTGCTTCAAGCGACCCGCGTCCGGGGTTGGCAATTGGCGTTGGCGGCAGGCCGCTGCGGGTGTAGGTATTGTAGGGCGTATCCTGACGCAGGTGACTGCGGGTCAGGTTGCCGCTGAAGTCCTCACCCAGGCCATAAATCACGGTTGGGTCGGTTTGCAGCCGCATGTTCTGGGCCAGTCGCCGGGAGAAGACACCGGCTATCTCTGGCCGTTCAAAGGCGGCTCCGGTTTCTCGCTCAATAATTGACGCCAGAATCAGCGCCTCATAGGGGGTGTCTACCTGGGTGGATTCGGCGCGGTTCTCCCAGGCCCGACTAAGCTCCTGCTGCATACGCTGGTGCGCCTGCCTGAGAATGTCTACATCGGCCGTGCCCCGCTCAAACAGGTACGTATCCGGAAAAAACCAGCCTTCGGGATGCTGCTGACCAATGTTCAGCGCTTCAAGCACCGACACAGTATCGGTGTTTGTGAGGGTATGATTCACGGCCTCGTTGGCGGACAGTGCAGCCAGGAACTGCCGGAAGGTCCACCCTTCGATAAACTGCACGCTGTACTGGATTTTACGGCCTTCGATCATCCTGTTTATCGCATCACTGCTGCTATCGTCGGGACTCACCCGGTACTCGCCACGTTGAATCGCGGTTTTCTCCTGATACCTCAGCCAAAGCTCGTGCGCCCGGGCATACTGAATCCAGCCTTTGGCTTCGAAATCACTCAGCACACGTCTGAGCGAGGCACCTGAAGGCACCGTATAGGTTTGCTCGGAGGTAAGCGCCATGGGGGAATCGATACGATCCTTGAGGTAAAACGCGGCGCCAAAACCCGCACCAAACATCAAAAGTACCGCGATAACTATCAGTCGTTTAATCAAGATTCAATCCAATCCGGTGTTTTAGGGAGGCCAGCTCAGTCGGGTCTGCCAGGGGTAGTGGAACGTCATTGAAATGGGTAACACGAACCAGCCCCATCAGTGAGTTGCCAATCAACAGCGCTTCACAACTAGCCAGGTCATCTGGCCTGATGTCTGCGATACCCAACGCATTGTTACTACTGCCTAGCCAACGTCTGCGAATAATGCCATTCACACCTGCTCGTTTCAGCCCTGGCGTTAACCATTGTCCGTCGTGGCGATAAAAAAGATTGCTCATGCTGCCTTCAACCACCCAGCCCTGATCGTCGCATAGCAGTGCTTCATCTGCCTGACGGCTTCTTGCTGTTTGTCGGGCCAGCACAGAATCCAGACGGTTCAGGTGCTTGATGCCTGCCAGAGCGGCGTTGACCGATGCCGGAATGGGCGAGGTCACTAACCGGGCTCCTGATTCATACCAGGGGGCCGGACGATACTCGAACACTTGCAATAGCCGGTCGGTTTGCTGGGTTGCCGGTTCGTAATCGTAGCCTCGCCCCGCCGCGTGCCTGCCCAGCGTGATTTTCAGCACCGCTGGCGCTTCAACCGTCTTTAACAGGGTATCAATGTCTGACTGAAGGGTTCGCTGATCCTGCCCGGTCCAGACAAGATCCAAACGAGCTGCGCCTTCCTGCAAGCGTTGCAGATGATCGCTTGCAAACCGAAGCCCCTGCCGGGTTATCAGGCAGGTTTCAAACAGGCCATCACCAAACGCCAGCATCCGGCTGGGCAATGGGAGTTGGTTGGTCGGTTGGCTGTTTAACAGGCAGGCTAGCATGGGATTCAGGCGCATTGAATGAGCCCGTCAGTGTACCCGATCCCGGACGAGGCGCCCAGTTCGACTAGGGACAAACAAGCAGCGGAACAAGGTGTGCTGACCGTCCGGCCAACGCACACTGTTCCGCTTTTGAACCCTTACACCTTGCTGAAGATCAGGGTGCCATTGGTACCGCCAAAGCCAAACGAATTCGACAAGGCGTGGTTTATCGCCATCTCACGGGCGGTGTTTGGCACGTAGTCCAAATCACAACCTTCACTCGGCGTCTCCAGGTTGATGGTCGGCGGTGCCACCTGGTCGCGAATGGCCAGTACAGAGAAGATCGCCTCAACCGCACCGGCGGCACCCAGGAGGTGACCGATCATCGACTTGGTTGAACTCATGACAATCTTGTCGGCATCGGCGCCATAAAGAGTTTTGGCGGCCTGACTTTCGGCTTTGTCGCCGGCTGGCGTCGAGGTGCCATGAGCATTGATGTAATTCACATCAACGGGATTCAACTTTGCATCCTGCACCGCATTGCGCATGGAGGCGCAGGCCCCGGCACCAGTCTCTGGTGGTGACGTCATGTGATAGGCATCACCGCTCATGCCAAACCCAGTGAGTTCAGCATAAATGGTCGCGCCCCGGGCCTTGGCGTGCTCATACTCTTCAAGCACCATCACACCTGCACCGTCGCCCAGCACAAAGCCATCGCGGTCTTTATCCCAGGGGCGACTCGCCCGGGTAGGATCGTCGTTTCGGGTCGACAGCGCGCGGGCCGCACCAAAACCGGCAATGCCCAGAGGCGTAGAGGCCATTTCGGCACCGCCGGCTACCATCACATCGGCATCGCCATAGGCAATGGTTCGCCCTGCATAACCGATGTTGTGCGTACCGGTGGTGCAGGCCGTGGTGATTGCAATGTTAGGCCCTTTGAAGCCGTAATCGATCGACAGATAACCGGCGATCATGTTGATGATGGCCGAGGGCACAAAGAACGGAGAAACCCGGCGTGGCCCGGATTTATTCAACGCATCGTGATTGCGTTCAATGGTATCAAGACCGCCGATCCCGGCGCCGATGGCCAGGCCAATGCGATGGGCATTGCTTTCGGTGGCTTCAATGCCCGAATCACGAATGGCTTCGATGGCGGCCGCATAGCCGTACTGAATGAAGCCATCCATTTTCTTGGTGTCTTTGGGGTTGATGTAGGCAGCCGGATCAAACCCCTTCACCATGCAGGCAAAATTCGTAGTGAACTTCTCGGTATCGAACTTTTCGATTTTGGAAGCCCCGCTCTTACCCGCCAGAATTCCGGTCCAGGTAGAGGCAACATCGTTCCCCAGTGGGCTGAGGCAACCCAGACCGGTCACAACGACTCTTCGACGTGACATAGTGTTCTCCAAATAAAAAGCCGTACTGTCTGACGACAATACGGCTTGAATCCAGAGCGGTATAGCCGGATGGCTACCGCACTTAGCCCAGGTGGGCGTTGATGTAGTCGATCGCGTCCTGAACAGTACCCAGTTTCTCAGACTCTTCGTCCGGAATCTCGGTTTCAAACTCTTCTTCCAGAGCCATAACCAGGTTTACGGTGTCCAGAGAGTCAGCACCCAGGTCGTCTACGAAAGACGCCTGTGCAGTTACGTCTTCTTCTTTCGCGCCCAGCTGTTCACAGACGATTTTCTTTACACGATCTTCAATGTTGCTCATTACGAACACTCCCTACTTGGAATTGCACTTCAAGGTGCGATTTAGTGTATTAAACGTTATTCGTTACCGGCAAGTCAAAACTGGCCGGTCAACCCATGTACATGCCACCGTTCACGTGCAGTGTTTCACCCGTGATGTACGACGCCTGGTCACTGACCAGAAACGCTACGGCAGCGGCAATTTCGTTCGGATCACCCATACGACCCAGCGGGATTTGCTTGAGCAGTGTTTCCCGTGTGGCCTCTGGCAGCTCGTGAGTCATATCGGTCTGAATAAAACCCGGTGCCACCGAATTCACGGTGATATTACGCGAACCGACCTCCCGCGCCAATGATCGGGTCAACCCTTCGAGCCCGGCCTTGGCCGCGCAATAGTTTGCCTGACCCGCGTTGCCCATGGAAGCGACCACCGACGAAACATTCACAATACGGCCAAAACGGGCTCGCGTCATCGATTTGATCACTGCCTTGCTCATACGATAGGCCGAAGACAGGTTGGTGTCGATCACCGAATCCCACTCTGCTTCTTTCATGCGCAGGAAGAGGTTATCTTTGGTGATGCCCGCGTTGTTGATGAGCACTTCAGGCGTGGCGTCAGCTGCTTTCAGGTCCGCCATCAGCTGGTCGATAGACTCCGGACTGGTCACATCAAGCGTATAGCCTCGTCCTTCGATACCAGCAGCTTGCAGACGCTCGGAGATGGCCTGCGCACCCGATTCAGAGGTTGCGGTTCCGGCAATGCGATAGCCCTGACGGCCAAGTGTATCGGCAATGGCGGCACCAATGCCGCGGCTGGCGCCGGTAATCAAGACCCACTTGTTATCACTCATGCGTTACTCCCTATGCGTTCCTGAAACGCTGCCAGCGACCCAAGGGCCGACAGTGCCAACGTTTTCTCAATGCGCTTGTTCAAGCCGGATAATACCTTGCCGGGGCCGCACTCAACGGTCTCACCGACGCCAAGGCGAACCAGTTCAGTGACCGATTGCGACCACAATACCGGACGATACAGTTGTTCGACGAGGTTCTGTTTAATAGCAGCAGCGTCGTCTTCAGCCGATGCAGAGACATTCTGAATGATCGGCAATTCAGCATTCTGCCAGCTGAGTGTATCAAGATGGCTGGAAAGTTCCGTCGCGGCGCCTTTCATCAGCGAGCAATGCGAGGGTACGGAGACCGGCAGCGGCATCGCCCGTTTGGCGCCCGCGGCTTTTAGCGCCTCTATGGCGCGCTCTACGGCGTCAACAGAACCGGCGATAACCACCTGACCCGGAGTGTTGAAATTGACCGCTTCAACGACGTCACCCTGTGCCGCCGCAGCGCAGCCATCAATCACGGCCTGATCGTCGAGCCCCAGAATGGCCGCCATGCTGCCCTGCCCCGCAGGCACGGCAGCTTGCATCAGCTGACCCCGCTTTTCGACCAGTACGGCAGCGTCCGCCAGTGGCAGCACGCCGGCGGCGACCAGTGCTGAATATTCACCCAGGCTATGTCCTGCCAGATAATCAGGCCGGGCGCCGCCTTCCGCTTGCCACAACCGCCACAAGGCGATGCTGGCAGTGAGCAGTGCTGGCTGGGTCTTTTCGGTTTTGTTCAGTTCTTCGGCGGGCCCCTCACTGACCAGAGCCCACAGGTCGTAACCCAAGGCGTTGGAGGCTTCTGCGAAGGTTTCCTGAATCAACGGATACTGCTCAGCCAGATCCGACAACATGCCGACCTGCTGGGATCCCTGACCCGGAAAAACGAAGGCGAGTTTTTGGCTCATGCAATACGTTCCTGTTGTGTTGGAGACTCAGCCTGGCGGCCCGACCCAAGGAGTCTGACTCACTGAATATCCCAGTGGCGTGCATTATGGTCGCAACAACCGCTCAGTAAAGGCGAACCCCGTTAAAACATTTATGAATTCCGGGAACAGCAAGAGCGGCATTATTGACGCACGAAATCAGATAAAGGCTGGCAACCCTCATGCCCCGGTGACCGCACGCGCCGGCAATGCATCGAGCTGAGCCTGAATCGAGGGGCACCAGGCACCTTCACTCGCCTCTATGGCCCGGCTCAACGCAGCCTGAAAAGCGGTTCCAGTGGCATCGCCATGGCTTTTAATAAGCGTCATCTCAGTACCAGCGAGCAGTGCCCCATTGCTGCGCCTGGGGTCTAGCTGTCGCATCACCGGCCTCAGCCGATGCCGCAACAATCGCCCCAGTATTTTTCCCGTCAAATCCCGACTTAACGCATGCCGTATGGCGCCCAGAGTAAGATCCAGCGTACCCTCGGCCGCCTTGATAACTGCGTTCCCGGTGAAACCGTCGGTAATTACCAGATCCAGGTCACCGCGAAAGACATCGCCTGCCTCAACAAAACCACGGTAGTCAACATCCGGCCAGCGCGCCAGTTGCTCGGACGCCTGGCGAATGGAGTGCGGCCCCTTATTGGGTTCCACCCCGAGGTTAAGCAGTGCCAATCGCGGTTTTCGGCCCAGTTGACCCGATGCGATAGCCACGCCAACGGCCGCAAAACCAAGCAGCTGTTTCGCGGTAGCCGAAAACGAAGCGCCCAGATCAAGCATCAGCATGGCGTCTTTGGAGGTGGGTACCCAACTGACCAGAACCGGCCGGTCGAGGGTTGTGTGAACCCTGCCGTGACGATGCAGCAAAGCCATTAGAATGCCGGTATGTTCCGATGAAACCACGGCATCAAACCGTCCCTGACTTAACTGAGACACTGCCTGCTCTATGCTGCTGCCGTATTCATTGCGCAATAACCGGCCCGGGTTCAAGTTACGGGGCAAAGCACCGGTGCAGGATTCAAAGCGAAGATTGTCTGGCAGGGCTGGCATGGCAGCCTGGCGCCTGGAATTGGCAAACAGAATACCGCTGTGCTGGGGGTGGTTCTGAAAATAGCGAATAGAGGCAGGAAGCAAATGGGAGGGGCCGAAATCCCCTCCCTCAAGATCAATGGCCACAACAGCCATTGAGTGTTACTCGACGTCCGCTTCAGCGACGACCTTACGACCTTTGTAAAAGCCATCAGGCGATACGTGGTGACGACGGTGAGTTTCACCGCTGGTAGGATCAACCGACAAAGCGGTTGTCGTCAATGCATCGTGCGAACGACGCATTCCGCGACGTGAACGGGTCTTCTTGCTTTTCTGAACTGCCATGGCCGGGGCCTCCTAAATAGGACACTTAAAATATCAGTAACGGGCGCTGTGCGCATGGCCCGGTTGCAGGCCACCCATCACTGTGAAACTGTCAGGATCTCTTCAGAGATTCCAGTACCTTAAACGGATTGTCTTTCGCCGGCGCTTCCTCAACCCCGGCGTCATCCGGTTTAAATTCAGTCTGTATCTGACACTCGCCTTCGTCATGCATCGCATGCATCGGCAAGCACAGTAACAACTCGTCTTCGACCAGTTCCGCAACCACCAGAGGTTCATCTGGCAGCAACATCAGCGGGTCGATATCTGCAGGCAACGCTTTTGCCATTTCATCGTTGTACACCACGGCCATGGTAAAGTGACCGTCGAGTGCCACCGATACTGGCTGCAAGCACCGCTGACATTCGAGTACAACCATCCCAGACACATCACCTGTGACGATGCGGCGCTGCTCGGCATCACGATTAAAGTTTAAAGCGGCTTTAAACTCGGCGTCCTGACTGAGCACTGCATCTGCCAGACGTGACAACCGGGTTGACGGCACAACACCCTCAAGATTCTGGGGGCCTTGATCTGCCAACTTATAGGCATCAACGCGTTCTGGGAGCTCGGATTTCGACATAGGCGCGGTATGATACGGATGAGACTGTTCAAGTCAAAGGCTTTTTGGCCCTAATGGCCGATAAACAGTAGGCTGTAAGGCATTGGATACCCAATTCACACAAACCACCCCGACTTTTAAGGAGCACAACCATGTTGCCACGGGTATTGCTGGCCTCAACCTCACCGTATCGGGCTGAACGACTGGGCAGCCTGAATGTGCCCTTCGAACAGGCCAAACCTGATATGGATGAGACGCCCCTGCCCGGTGAATCGCCTTTCGATCTGGCGCTCCGGCTGGCCCGGGGAAAAGCCCGCAGCCTGGTAGATTCTTACCCGGGCTATCTGATTATTGGCAGCGATCAAACCGCTGCCGATGACCGGGGCACCCTGCTGGACAAACCAGGTAATCTGGCCCGCGCGGTTGACCAGCTGACACGATGCTCAGGTACAGCCCTGACATTTTACAGCGGTGTGGCACTGGCCGGGTACTCCGATGAAGCCTGGGTGGTCACGACTGAGGTGGTCTTTCGTAAACTGACTCGGGCGGAAATCGACCGTTACCTCGAGCAGGAAAGCCCGCTCGACTGTGCGGGCAGCTTCAAGGTTGAAGCGCTGGGTATTACCTTGTTTCAGTCAGTCCGCAGTGACGACCCCAACGCGCTGATCGGGTTGCCGCTCATTTCACTGGCGGCCAAGCTCCGCGAGGCAGGGTTTGCCCTGCCTTGACAGCGCTGCCGGCCAATCAGCGCAACTCAATGGACTCGGTGACGCCCAATTTGACCAGAGTCTCGGCGACTGAAACGCCAAGGTTGCGGGCGAACTGCTGCAGCGGTGACGGTCTCAGCGTGAAATCAACAGTATTGGGGTAACCCAGTTCGCGGGCCAGTTCAGAGGTTGATTTCAGCCCGTCGACAAGTCCGAGCTCCAGCGCCTGGGTGCCCGTCCAGACCAGTCCGGAGAATAGCTTGTCGTTATCGGTGACCAGACGGTCACCGCGCCCTTCTTTAACATCGCTTATGAACTGCTGGTGCACGTTATCCAGCAAGGCTTCAAACAAGGCTCGCTCTTCGGGATCGACCGGTTGAAACGGGTCCAGAAAGGTTTTGTGTTCACCAGAGGCGAAAGAGCGACGTTCGATACCCATCTTCCCGATCAGTTCTTCAAAACCAAAACTGGCGGCTGTCACACCGATGGAGCCAACCAGGCTGGATCCATTGGCATAGATGTTTTCAGCGGCCGAGGCAATGTAATAGGCCCCACTGGCACCGGTATCGGCAATGACCGCATGTACCGGTGTGTCTTCATGCAACGAACGCAGCCGCTGAATTTCATCGTATACATAGGCTGACTGTACCGGACTGCCACCACCACTGTTGATTCGAACAATGACGGCCCGGGTATCCTCATGGCCCATGGCATTACGCAATGACGTTACAATGGCATCGGCATTGGCCGGTTCGTTCTGTGAGATCAAGCCACGCACATCAACAATAGCCGTATGCCCGCCCGTTTTTTCCGGAACCCCGCTACCAATGTTGCTGTTACTGATAAACAGCCACAACAGCGCAAACAGGTATATAAAAGTGAGCAACTTGAACACGATGCCCCAGCGCCGTTGTTTCTTGAGCTCGGCGGTATTGGCCATCACCACCTTTTCGATCAGCTGCCACTCTTTGCGGGAGCCAGCCCAGGAATCATCAGACGATTCCTGCTGCGGAGTTTTTCCAAACATTCAATCAGTTTCCTGTCAGTGACTGGTAGGTCTGTTTCAATTGGGGTCGTGAGATTCATTGGCCAGAGCCGTCAGCAGACGCTCCAGCGTTGGATCAAGTGGTGCCGTCAGGGTCAGAAGTTCACCAGTCACCGGATGCGGCACGGTCAGTTGTGCAGCATGCAGAAACAGCCTGCCCAACCCCAAATCCCGGGCGACCGCTTCAGCCCGGCTGGACTGGTACTTGGAATCACCCAGAATCGGATGACCCGCATACTGGGTATGCACCCGAATCTGATGCGTTCGGCCTGTCACCGGCTGCGCTTCCACCCAACTGCAGCGTTCAAAGGCTTTCAGCAGCCTGAACCGGGTCTGGGAGGGCTTTCCATCCGGCGCGACGCTGACCATACGCTCTCCGCCCTGAGCTTCGTTTTTTCGCAAGGGTACATCAACAAAGCGCTGCTCTTCAGGCCAGTGCCCGTGCACCAGACACCAATACACCTTTTTTACGTCTGTTTTATGCCTGAAAACGTCTTGCAGCGCTTTCAGGGCCGAGCGTTTCTTGGCGATCAGCACCACACCCGAAGTATCCCGGTCGAGCCGGTGAACCAGTTCAACAAATTTCAATTCTGGCCGGATGATCCGATACGACTCAATCAACCCCAGTGAAATACCTGACCCACCGTGTACGGCCAGGCCATGGGGTTTGTTCAGGGCAACCAGCACATCATCCTCATACAGAATGGCTTTATCAAGCTGGTGGCGAAGAGCCTGGCTCGGAACCGCCGTATTGACCGGCTTTTCAGCAATGCGGACCGGAGGAATGCGTACCGTGTCTCCGCCTTCCAGGCGATATTCGGGCTTCACACGCTTGCCATTAACGCGGACTTCTCCCTTGCGCAGTACCCGGTATACCCGGCTCTTGGGAACTGACTTCCAGTGACCGATCAAAAAGTTATCGATACGCTGACCAGCCCGGTCTTCTTCAACTTCATAGAGTTCGACGTTTGCCACAATGCCCTGCTTTGCCAACACCGGTGCCCGGCTTGAATATCGCTACCTTTATTGCCTGGTAACAGGCAACTTGCTGCAACAGCGCTAACGGTAATGAGGTACTTGCCGTGGAAAGGCAAGTTATCAGGGCATTGTACCAGCAGTCGGTTCATGAAAGGAGGCTTCGCAACGCAACCTGGCGCGCCATACCGCCCGCTCCGCATAGTGATTGTTCAACCGGGAGTCTACTGCTACACTGTTACTCGCTGGGATTCTGATCATCCTACCGCCCAGAGACCACACAGGCGGCAAGGGGCAGACCTCCCAACCTGTTGCACCGACGTTACGTGCAACTCAAGAATCGGTTGGGCAGCAAGTACAGTTTGAAACAGCGTATGACGATGGGGTCATATGGAAGAAAGCACTTCACCACAAACGCGCAAGTGCTTCTAAATAGAGCAGGCATCCCCATAAGACTCTGTCCGTTTCCCCATTGTTAATGGAAAGCACCGATCCACTGTGCTGGCGTTGTCGCCTGCACTGACCTGTGTGTTACCGATTTCTATCGGTGTTCGCCCGCCTGTATCCCTGCCCTTGCTGCTCTGTCACCCATGCTTTACTACAGAGTATCGTCCCTCAATGAAAAGAATGTTAATCAATGCAACCCAATCAGAAGAACTGAGGGTTGCCCTGGTCGATGGCCAGAAACTCTATGACCTGGATATCGAAACCGGTTTTCGCGAGCAAAAGAAAGCCAACATCTACAAAGGCAAAATCACCCGCGTAGAACCCAGCCTTGAAGCAGCTTTTGTCGATTTTGGCGCCGAGCGCCACGGTTTTCTCCCCCTGAAAGAAATCGCCCGCGAGTACTTTGTCGATGCCAACATGTCCTCTCGTGCGAACATTCGCGAGCTGGTCAAAGAAGGTACCGAAGTCATTGTACAGGTCGACAAGGAAGAGCGCGGTAACAAGGGCGCTGCCCTGACCACCATGGTTAGTCTGGCTGGCCGCTACCTGGTACTGATGCCCAACAATCCACGTGCCGGTGGTATCTCGCGTCGCATCGAAGGCGATGAACGCGCCCAGATTCGTGAAGCGCTTCAGGGCGTCACCATTCCCGATGGCATGGGCTGCATTGTTCGTACCGCAGGTATTGGCCGCAGTGCCGAAGAATTGCAATGGGACCTGGATTACCTGATTCAACTGTGGGATTCCATCAAGCAAGCCTCCGAAGGCCGTTCTGCGCCCTTCCTGATTCTGCAGGAAAGCAACGTCATTCTGCGTGCGATCCGCGATTATCTGCGTCAGGACATCGGCGAAGTTTTGATCGACAGCAAAGATGCCTACCAGTACGCCCTGGATTTTGTGCAGAAAGTGATGCCGAATTACCAGAGTAAACTGAAGCTTTATGAAGACCCGGTACCGCTGTTCAATCGTTACCAGATTGAAGCGCAGATCGAAAGCGCCTTTCAACGCGAAGTAAAACTGCCCAGTGGCGGCTCGATCGTTATCGACCCGACCGAAGCTCTGGTGTCGATCGATATCAACTCCAGCCGCTCGACCAAAGGCGTTGATATCGAAGAAACCGCTTTCCACACCAACCTGGAAGCTGCCGAAGAAATTGCCCGTCAGCTACGGTTGCGTGACATGGGTGGCCTGGTGGTGATCGACTTCATCGATATGAACCAGTCCAAGCATCAGCGTGAAGTGGAAGCGCGCATCAAGGATGCTACCTCACCCGACCGTGCCCGCGTTCAGGTAGGCCGGCTATCGCGTTTTGGTTTGCTGGAAATGTCCCGACAAAGGCTTCGCCCGTCACTGGGCGAAACCAGCGGTATTGTCTGCCCACGCTGTAACGGCCACGGCATCATTCGTGATGTAAAATCACTGTCACTGGCCATATTGCGACTGATCGAAGAAGAATCACTGAAAGAGCGCACCGCCCAGATTCGTGCCATTGTGCCTTTGACTGTGGCTACCTTCCTGCTGAACGAAAAACGGGAAGCCATCTTCGATGTTGAGCGTCGTCAGAAAGTTCATGTTCTGATCGTGCCCAACACGCAAATGGAAACCCCGCACTATGAAGTCGTGCGTCTGCGCGACGATGACGAAACGCTGGTCAACGCCGAGCCCAGCTACGCCCTGAAACTGGAAGAAAAACCGTCTGAAACCGAAACGGTTCTGGAAGCGCAAACCAAGCCTCAGGAAGCAGCCATCTCCAGCCTGCAGGTAACCCCGCGTGCGCCGGTACCGCCGTCTGCACCGGAAGCCAGCAGCGAAGCCCCGGCCAAGCCAGCGCGTGCAGCCGCAGAAACAGCGGTGGAAAAGCGTCGCTCTGAAGGCAAAGGTCTGTTTTCTCGCCTGGGTGGCTGGGTAAGCCAGTTGCTGGGGTCTGACGAAGAAACCCAAAAACAGGAAAAGCCCGCGACCGATCGCAAACCGGACAACCGCTCGCGACAGCGCGATGACAATCGCGGTAACCGTCGCAGCCCTAACCGGAACAATCGCAATCGTAGCCGCGACGGCAGCCGCGAGTCGGGCCGTGATAGCGCTCGCGACACCAATCGTGACAGTGGTGGCACCAGCAACCGGGATTCGAACCGTGACGGCGCCTCTCGGGGCAATGGCCGCAATGCAGGCCGGGGATCGCGCGACCGTGATGCAGTGGCAACACCCGATGCCAACACCAAAGAAACCAGGCAACCGGTAAAAGAACCCGCTCCGTCTGCACCAAGCAGCGCTGATTCCGCCGAGAGCCAAACTGACCGTCGGCCACGCCAGCCACAAATGAAGCGTCGCGAAGAGCGAGACGACAGCACCGGACGCGTGCCTCTGGCCGAAGTCGGTAAGAATCGTCAGGTTCGGGGTATCAGCAAAAATGCCAGCAAACGGCCCAACCCGGAAAAGCCCGGTGAAATCATCAGTGACATCGAAACCGTCATTGAGATGATCAGCACAAAATCGGCTGATGATGCCCGTGCCGCGGCTAAGGTAAGAGCCGATGAAGCAGCAGCATCGGCTGAGTCAACGGCTGAAACGACGACACCAACCGCTGATGCACCGCAGACCGATGCCAACCCCAGCACGGTTGAGTCAAATGACACGGCGCACAGCGAGCCTTCCAAGCTGGAAGAGTCGCCCAACCCCAGGGTTGAGCACGAAGTGATTAACGCAGAAGATAACGAGGCAACCGCGCAACCGGCTGATCAGGATGAACCATCCGAATCTGCCCCTGCAGCCTCACCTTCAGCGGAGTCAGACGTTAAGCCAGCCGTTGCCGAAGCCAGGGTTGTTGAAAACGCCGACGCACCTTCGGAAAACACTGAGTCTGAAACCCAAAACGATTCCGTTGAAGCAAAGGCGACCACCACGGAAACCCCGGAAGAAGCGTCAGCCTCTGAGCCTGCTGAAACAACGACTGAAAGCGTGCCAGAAGCGCCGGAAACCGTTAACCAGGTTGAATCAGACGAAACACCTGCGCCGGTGCAGGCGGTAACGGAAGAGCCTCAACAGACCGCGTCTGTTCAGACAGCTGAGACCCCGGAAAGTGAGCAACCCACCGCTCAGGATGGCGAAGAAGACGTCGCCAAGCCAGCCGGTCGGGCACCGAACGACCCTCGTGAAGTGCGTCGTCGCAAGATGGCAGAACAGCAAGACAAGTAACCCCTGTCTTAGTCATAAAAAAACCGGCCTCGGCCGGTTTTTTTATGGGTGCTTGCTGCAAACGCTTCAGCTCCAAAAACGTGGCTCTGGTTCGAGCAGTACCTGAAATCGTTCAAACACGGCATCCTGCACATGGGTTTGCCAATCCAGTACGGATGACGCTGCCGCCCGTTTTGGGTTGACCAGCACCAGGGCCTGGCGTTCGTAACAGCCCACCCCATCGTCATTGCTTTGTCCGCGCAGCCCACACTGATCGATCAACCAGCCAGCCGCCAGTTTCCAGCCTTCTGGTTGCTCATAAACCACCAGATCATCGTGACGAACCAACAACGCCTGATATTGCTCGGTAGAAATAACCGGGTTTTTGAAGAAGCTGCCTGCGTTCGGAAGGTGGTCGGGGTCTGGCAGACGTGACTGCCGAATCTCTATGACCGTTTCCATTACATCCTGTGCGGTCAGATCAGGTTTCGCTGCCAATGCCTGCAACGGACCATAAGACAACTGCGGCACAAAGGTTCGATTCAACTCAAGCTCTACCGCCGTAATGATGAATCGATTCTCCAGTTGTTTGAACACACTGTCCCGATAACCAAACTGACAGGCTTCCCGGGTGAAATATCGCCAGCGCTCCTCGAGAATATCGTAGGCCTCAACCCGGTACAGGCAGTCCGCCAGTTCAACACCATAAGCGCCAATATTCTGGACCGGCGCTGCTCCAACGGTGCCTGGAATCAGCGCCAGGTTTTCAATACCGGAACCGCCCTGTTCCACCAGATCAACGACGGTCTGATGCCAGGACTCCCCGGCCCCCAGACGCCAGCGCTGGTGGTCAGCTTCAGTCTCAACCTGAGTCTTACCGCGAATGGCGATCTTGATCGTCAGTCCACTGACCTGTTCGTTCAGTACCAGGTTGCTTCCACCACCCAGGGCCCGAACGGCCAAGCCCCGGGCGCTTGCCCAGCGCACCAGCGCCGGCAAATCCCGGGGGTCGGTGAGTTCGGCGCACCAGGCTGCCGTTGACGGAACACCCAGGGTATTGGCGGTCGAGAGGTCTACCTGAGGCTGTGGATCGATCGTCATCGTGAGGCAGTCTGCAAATGCGCCAGCAAGCCATGGCTGGCCTGTTCACACAGATCCAGCACCGTTGCAAAACCCTCGTCGCCACCAAAATAGGGGTCGGGAACGTCCCGCAGTTCGGAAGCCGCCGCAAAATCCAGAAATAATGCCAGGGTTGCCCGACTTGCTTCGGGGGCCATTGCTTTCAGGTTGCTTAGGTTGTCGGAATCCATCGCCAGAATGTAATCAAACCGATGAAAGTCTTCGGGGGTGACTTGTCGGGCTCTCAGGTGATCCAGTTTGTAGCCTCGCGCGCGCGCCGCAGCCTGGCTTCTCGGATCGGGCGCTTTGCCCAGATGATAGGCCGCCGTGCCAGCTGAATCGACCTCAACGTCTGCCGCCAGTGGCGAGTCAGCCAGCCGGGCTTCAAATACCGCCTGGGCCGTTGGAGAGCGGCAAATATTACCAAGACAAACGAACAATACCGATGTCGATGTTGGCTGAGTAACTGTCATGGGGTCTCCTTGTTAAACAGAGCGCGAACCGCTTCCAGATCTTCCCGGGTATCGACACCGGCTGGAACCGGTTGCGCAGCCGGAGCCGCAACAATACAGGCGCCATGCTCCATAAAACGGAGTTGCTCGAGTTTTTCCAGTTGCTCCAGCGGACTTTCCGGCCAGCCAATGAAGGCATCCAGCGCGCTCTTGCGATAGGCGTATAAACCAATGTGTCGTTTCCAGACGCCTTCCGGTGCTGTCCGGGTGTTGTCCCGGTCGAATGGAATACCTGCCCGGCTGAAGTACATGACTTCACCGTCTTGCCGTTGCACCAGTTTTACCGCATTGGGATTGGTGACCATGGCCAGACTGGTAACCGGCTCATAGAGCGTAGCAACCTGAGCCTGGGGATTTTGCTCCAGTAATTGGGCGACCTGCAAAACGTTGTCAACGGGCATCAGCGGTTCATCGCCCTGCACATTGACGATGATGTCATCGGGCTGCAACCCCAGTTGCTCAGCCGCCTCCTGCAACCGGTCGGTTCCTGATGGATGATCGGCCCGGGTCATCACAACGCTGAAGCCGGCCTCCGAGACGACATGCCGTATTTTCTCGTCATCGGTGGCGACCACAATCTGGTCGGCGCCACAGGCCTGAACCGCCATTGCCACTCGAACCACCATGGGCTGCCCGCCAATATCGAGCAAGGGTTTACCAGGTAATCGGCTGGAGCTGTAGCGGGCCGGTATCATGATTATGGTTGCCATGTTTAGGCGCTCCTGAGGGCAGATTCTATGGAGTCCAGCAAGTCAGCCGGTAATTCGGGTTCTAGCCTGACAACGTAACAATGGTCTGGCCAGGGTCTTTCTAATTTAACAGCGTCTTTTTCCGTCAACACCAGGGGCAGCCCGACATCGGCCAGCCAGTCTGACGGGACAGGTCTATGGTCGCCGGGCGAATGAGTGGCCAGCAAGCGAAACCCCTGCTCTGCCAATTGCTCATAAAAGCTCTGCGGGTAACCGATGCCGGCACAGGCACGGATTTCAGTGTTTTTGGCTAGGGAATGGCCCTGTGCGTTGACGGGCCATTGGGGATTGAGTGTCAGTACCGCATCAACGTCAAGGGCTGCTGGCCGCTGCCCCTTGGCTACCCGCCATTGAACAGTGGTCAATCGAGCAGGGGGTTCACGTAACGGCCCGGCTGGCAGCATTTGGCCGTTACCGAGACCGCGCACACCGTCGATCATGATTAGTTCAAAATCGCGCCCCATCCGATAATGCTGCAAGCCATCATCACTAACGATCACATCCAGCGGGCACTGTTTCACCAAAAAACGCACCGCCCGGTCGCGGTCGGGGTCTACGACCACGGAGCAGCCCAGTTGCTGTGCCAGCGCCTTGGGTTCATCACCACATTGACGGGCATCGGTTTCGGTACTTACTAGAAGTGGATAGTGATGGCTCTGTCCGCCGTAACCGCGCGACACGATACCACAACGCATCCCCCGCTCCTGAAGACTGGACACCAGTGCCTGAATAGCTGGCGACTTACCGGTGCCCCCAACCGTCAGGTTACCGACGACCAAAACGGGAACGCCGTAATTACCCGAATGGCGTTGACGAAACCGGCGCCGGGCAATCACCCCGGCCAGCCAGCTTAAAGGCAACAACAGCCGGGCTACCAGCGTGAGAGGTCGAACGTACCAGAAGTTCATTCGCTGCTTGCCGGCGCCATTGATTAGGGGTTTTCCGGTATCTGGGTAGCATAGCTGACCCGATAGAATCCCATTTGACCCACCGCATCCAGCACATAAACCATGGCCTGGTGCGGTGCCTGGGCATCGCCGGTAATAATGACGGTGGTATCCCGGCTGCTGCCTGCCATTTCGGCCAGAGCCTGCTTGAGGGATTCGGTATCAGAGCGCAGCAAGGGCGTGTTATTAACCGCGTACTGGCCCTGGGCATCGACCTGGATTTCGATTGGTCGTTCATCACCGAGCACGGCCTCACTGCTGCTCTCAGGCAGATCGATCTGCAACTGAGTTTCACGAGTAAAGGTGGTCGACACCATAAAAAAGATCAGCAAGAGAAAAACGACATCAATCAGCGGTGTTAGATTGACCTGCGCTTCTTCCTGGCGGCTGCGTCTGAATCGCATGGGCAGCTCCCGTCAGCTCGACTTGGCATCGGAATGAATGGCATCAACCAGTTTGGCGCTGTCCTGTTCCATGATAACCAGCAAATCATCCACCCGGCGAGTCAGCGCACGGTGAAAAATAACCGCAGGTATGGCCACGCTCAAGCCGGCGGCGGTGGTTATCAGTGCCTGGGATATACCACCGGCCAGTACGCCTGTGTTGCCACTGCCCTGAACCATGATGGCGGTAAATACTTCGATCATGCCCAATACCGTGCCCAGCAAACCCAACAGAGGTGCGATCGCAGCAATGGTGCCCAGGGTGCTCAGAAATTTTTCCATTTCATGGGCAACATGATTGCCCGCTTCCTGAATGGCATCCTTCATGGCTTCACGGCCATGCTTAGACGCCGTCAATCCTGACGACAAAATATAGCCAAAGAGGCTGCCGCTTTTCAGCTCCTTGATCTTGGCCGAATCCAGTTCGTGGTTCTTGATCCACATCCAGACTTTCGGCAATTGATCTTTGGGCATTACCTTGGCCAGTCGCAACGCCCAGTAACGTTCGACCGTAATGGCAATGGCGACGATGGAACACAACACAATGGGGACCATCAACCACCCACCGGCTTTAATAATTTCAAACACTTAGCGTACCTCCATAGACTCCGGCGTAATTTACCATACTGTTTCCGTCAGAACATGGCTTTAAAACAGGTTGTGAAATAATTCTCATTTGAGCCAGCGTTTCCGAAAGGCCGAGCGGTAATCGTTCAATTGCATTCGCCCGTCTTTGACGGTCAGCCTGAAGGTTCCCAGGTCCGCTGTATTGTGCAGCGTTCGGTCGTGGCGCCGGGTATAAGCCACCAGATCGGCATTGGGCCAGCGTGGCAGGTGCCGGTCTCCTGAACTGACCAGCAATAAAGCCTCAGGGCTGGCATCCAGAAAAGCAGAGGCACTGCTGGTGCGACTGCCATGATGACCAACAACAATGGCCGCTGCCGGAAACAACTCCGGGTGCGTCTGCAGTAACCAGTATTCTACCATTCGACTGGCGTCACCCGTGATCAACACTGCCCCAACAGGCGTCGGAATCCATATTACGCAGGAGGTGTCATTGCTACTGGTCTGCAACGCAAGCGGGACCGGAATCATTTCGAATGGCAAGGCGTTGTTCCGGGCACTCGTGCGATGGCAATTACGCCAGCCAGGCCGGCCGCTCAATTGAGCCAACCGATCCGGATTGCCAGACAGCCGGCTGGCCGCGGGCCATTCCCTCACTGCCCAATAGGCACCCCCTGCATGGTCGGCATCGGCGTGACTGACCAGAAGCCCGGCGGGCTGAATGGACTCACGCCGATACCAGGGTGCCAGACGCTGCCGGGCAACGCTGCTGCCATCCTGCCACTGACCAGCCAGGTCATAGAGCCAGGTCTGGTCTGGCCACTGCAACACCATGGCCTGACCGTGTCCAACATCCAGCAGGGTCATTTGAAAGGTGTCAACTTCAGATCTGGAGGAAGCCATGGCCATCGCAACTACCACCAGCAATGGCGTGGCAATCCAGCGTACCGGTCGTTCCACGGTCTGGCTCAGCAACCACCAGAGCAACAGAGAGACCAGACCGATTTGCCACCAGGTCCAGGCCGGAGCCGACTGGTACCAGGGTGACACCCACTCAAGCAGTGCCAGGGCAAAGGCAACCACCCACTCATAACCACCGACCCAGGCGATGTCAGGCAGCAACATTATAAAGAGTGACCATGGCAGCAGGAGCAAGGTCACCAACGGTATCATCAGGGCATTGATGAGCAGCGACAAGGGATGCCAGACAAACCCCATCGCTGCCGTAATGGGGATCATCAACAGCGTCAGTGTGGCTTGCAGCTTGAGCGCTAGCCAGACGGTTGAATGATCGCGTTGCGACCAGCGCTCGGCGAGGCGCACGATAATCGCCACCAGTAGAAAACTCAGCCAGGCACCGGTACTGAGCCAGGCCTGGGGTCGAAACAGCGTAATGACGACAGCAGCACAGGCCAGAACATCGAGTGCATTGAAGCGCCGCCCCACACTCAGGGCGAGCAATGGAATAGCCAGCATGACCCAGGCCCGCAACGCGGGAAATCCAAACCCGGTCAGGCCAACAAAGGCCCCGCACAGCAATGCCACCCAGGCCAGTTGCAGGTAAAAGCTCCGGTTCAGCGGCATGCCGGGCAGGAGCAACAAAGCACGACCCAGCAGCAACCCCCAAGCTGCAACCATGCCCACGTGCATGCCGCTGACGACCATCAGGTGTTTCAACTGAGTCTGCTCGAACAGGTCGCCCAGATGAGCGGGTAAACTGGAAGACCACCCCAGACTGAGCGCAGACCAGATGGCCCGCGCATCTGCGCTCTGAAACTGCGGCGACGCCCGGTCGTGAAGCCGCACGGGTACACCTGGCTGTGGCTGTAAGCTGTGGATCGCCACCAAGCTGCCTAGCGCGTCGATGCGTTCACTGAAATAGTAGCGCGTCGCATTAAACTGACCGGGTATCAGCGCACCGACGGGTTTTCTGAGACGGAAATCGCCCCGGACGCAGTCGCCCGCTTTCAGGATTCGCCCGGCATCGGCGGTGAACCGCAACTGACGCAACGCCAGTTCAGCATGCTGATCGGTCACCGTCGCGACGGCGGATTGATAATCTTCGAATACCCGGGCCGGTTGAGACAGACACACGGTCAGTTCCGCTGTCTTGTGCTGCCACTGAGGAGGCAATAGAAAGCTCGCTTCATATTCCAGCCGCATCAGCAAGGTTGCCGTAAAAACCAACAGCAGCAAAGCCAGGGCGGGCCGAAACCAAAGGGTAACCAGTACAACCAGCGCAACCAGCCCGCTGGCCCAGCCAACACCGGTGTAAAACCACAGTAAGGGCAGGCCGATACTCAGCACTGCCAGGCTGGTCATACCCTTGACCATATAGAGCTGGCTCCTTTAAACAGGCATACTGTCCGTCTACCTCAAGTGCTAATCGTTTATGCCCCGGCGTACCCTGCAAAAATGGCTGCCCCACCCAGATCACATTCGGCAACTGCCCGTCCTGCACCGGTTTGGGCACTGGTTGCATGAACCCGGTATCTGGCATCTCAATCGGCGCAGTGTCGCCCGGGCCTTCGCTATTGGTCTGTTCGTGGCGCTGTTGCCGATACCCGGCCAAATGCCAGTGGCTGCCCTGGCCGCGATTTTCTTTACCGCAAATTTGCCCATTGCACTGGCGTTGGTGTGGCTGAGCAATCCATTCACCATGCCGGTGATATTTTATGGTACCTACTGGCTGGGCGCACAGTTATCCGGCCGATCTGTGATCGCGTTCGAAACAATTCAGCAAAACGGATGGGGATCGACTCTACTGTTGGACCTCTACTGGCCAACCTTTCTGGGCGGGGTTTTGTGCGGACTGGTACTGGCGCCGCTCGGGTATTTTCTGATCAGTGGTCTCTACCACTGGCGAATGCGCTTGAACCGCCGTCGTCGCAACCGGTTAAGGCAACAACGACGAGGTGAATGACGGGTCGTTAGGCTATCAACAACTCCAGACGGCCGCGTTTCAACACGTATTGTTTCGGCATTTGCCGGGCCCAATCCTGATTGTGGGTCACCACAATAAAACTCGAATCCATATCCCGGTTCAATTCCATGATCAACTCATGAACCTGCTCTGAGGTCGTGTCATCCAGATTGCCCGTGGGTTCGTCCATCAACACCACGGGCGGGTGGTTAATCAGCGCACGGGCGATCGCTACGCGCTGGCGTTCACCACCAGACAGTTCAGCCGGGCGGTGCCGCGCTCTGTCTTTCAGGCCAACCCGTTCAAGCAATTGCAACGCCCTCGGTTCACTGTCCGAAGCCTTCATGCCCCCTATTACCTGTGGCAGCAAGATATTCTCCAGCGCGGTAAACTCGGGCAACAGATGATGGAACTGAAAAACGAAGCCCATGTGCTGATTGCGCAGCAGGGCGCGCCGGCGATCGCTTAGACTGGACATGGCCTGATCGGCCATATAGACCTCACCAACACTCGGAGAATCGAGCCCGGCCAGCAAATTAAGCAAGGTCGTCTTTCCGGAACCGCTACTGCCAACAATGCTGACCAGCTCTCCAGGGTCGATGGTGAAATTGATGTCGTGCAACACCTCGACCTGCTCAGGGCCCATTTTAAAAAACCGACCGACAGATTCGCACCGCAATACATCACGATTCATAACGCAGGGCCTCCGCCGGTGAAATTCGAGACGCCCGCCAGGCCGGGTACAGCGTTGCCAGTACGCTGATTACGAAAGTCGAGCCCGCAATCAACCGCACGTCAGACCACTTCAATTCAGACGGTATATAGCTGATAAAATAAACCTCGGCATTCAGGAATTGAATGTTCAGCACTTGCTCGAACCAGGCAATGATGTCGGCCACAGACCAGGCACCCACGACCCCCAGAAGAACCCCCAGGGAGATACCAATCAGACCGATAGCCGTGCCCTGCACAATGAATATTCCCATAATCTGACCGGTTCGCGCGCCCAGCGTTCTGAGAATGGCAATCTCACCCTGTTTGTCCGTCACCATCATGACCAGGCTCGATACGATGTTGAACACTGCAACAGCCACGATCATGAACAGCAGCAAGCCGACCATGCGTTTTTCCATTTGAATCGCCTGAAACAGATTGCCCTGGGTTCGGCTCCAGTCACTGACCAGATAGCGGCCGGACAATTCGCGCCCAGCCTCGACACCGATCCGCCGGGCGTCGAACAGGTCGTCCACTTTCAGGTGAACGCCATCGACGGCATCGCCATAGCGCAGTATCCGACCCAGATCTGTCATGTGTACCACCGCCAGATTGGCGTCCAGCTCTGCGCCTACCGAAAAGGTACCGACAACCTCGAAACGTTTGAACCGGGGAGTGACACCGGCCAGGTTGACCGTCACTTCTGGCACCATCATGGTAACCCGGTCGCCGACGCCGACGCCGAGCGTGCGCGCCATGATGTCACCCAGCACGATGCCAAAACCGCCCTCGACCAATGGGTCGAGTGACCCGGATACCATGTGATTGGGGAGAATGGACACATCAGCCAGGGTAGACGGGTCAACGCCATTGATCAGTGCGCCCTTGGTTTGGGAGCGACCTACCAGCATGCCCTGGCTTTCTGTATAAGGGCTGGCACCCAGTACTTGCGGATGCTCGGTGACGGTGTCTACAACGGATTGCCAGTCGGTCATTTCACCCGGTTGCGACAGGGTCGCGTGCGGCACCATGCCGAGAATGCGATTACGCAATTCACGATCGAAGCCATTCATCACCGACAGCACGATGATCAATACCATAACCCCCAGGGTCAGGCCGATCATCGAGACGCCGGATATGAAGGAAATAAAGTGGTTTCTGCGGCGGGCACGCAAATAACGCAAACCGACCAAAAGCGGGATATGATTCAGCATGGCGGGCATTAAACCACCCCGCCCTGAGCGTGCCAAGATCAATTTGGGTACACTCGGGCTGCAGACAGGTGCTTTTCGTCTTCGTTACACTCTTTAACACAATGAGCGTCGGGCAACCTGCCACCAAACACCGCCTTCTCAAAGGAGCGCATTATGGACACTGATCGCCGGGAATTCTTTCGCGTCGCCGATACCGCCTACGTTACCGCTACCCCCTTTGATCCGGAGCGCCCCGCCATTGCTGATTACTTCCCTCAATTGCATCAGGTCGCGGTGCTGAAAGAATTTGAGAAGGTGGATGCCCAGTTCAGTGAGTTTCTGGAGCGCATCAAGGACCCGGCCACGCGCAAACTGATGGACCTGTTCAACACCAAACTGACATTGATGACCCGCTACCTGCATATTCAGACCACTCAGACTGAACACCTCCAGGCGCAGCCGATCGACATCAGTGAAGGCGGCTGCCAGTGCAGGCTTGAGGGTGCCCACCCGGTCGGTGAGGACCTCGCCCTGGCGTTGATTTTCTCCCCCAGTTATTTATCGCTGTTCTGCCATGCCCGGGTGGCAGAGGCCATTACCGACGGCTCGGGAACCCGGGTGCACCTCGAGTTCCAGTCATTGAGCGAAACACAGCGCCAGTCGTTAACCCGGCACTTGTTCAAAGTTCAGGCACAGAGCCGCGGCTCATGACACCCACTTGCTGTAACGGAACGTTATTGGTTGCGTGACAGACAAGCAAAAACCGACAACTGCCTGTATACTGCTTGCCCTTTTTATTTCAGGCGTGACGAATAATCTATGAGCCAACGCTACCTGCCCGCTGAATGGAATCCGCAGGATGCCATTCTAATTACCTGGCCACACCCCGACAGTGACTGGGCTGACGCTCTGTCCGATGCAGAAGACGTCTATCTGGACCTGCTGAGTTCACTCAGTCACACCCAGGATGTCGTGATTCAGGTACATGCCAGCATTGATACAGACCGGCTCAAGGTCATGTTCGAACGCGATGGCATCAACCAGGCCCGGTGCCATCTGGTATTGGTCAATGGCGATGACACCTGGGCCCGCGACCATGCCCCCATTACCGTGCTCGAAAACGATCAGCCTCTGCTGCTGGATTTCACCTTCAACGGCTGGGGTGGAAAATTCGACGCCCGTAACGATAACGCCCTGAACCAGTCCATGGCCGACAAGGGTCTCTTTGCGGTGCCCATGCAGTCTGTCGACTGGGTACTGGAAGGTGGCAGTATCGAATCGGACGGCCAGGGCACTCTGCTTGGCACCACGGCCTGCCTGATGAACCCTAACCGGAACGGTGAACAGTCGCGCTCGACGGTCGAGAAAAACCTGAAAACCTGGTTTGGGGTACGGCAGGTACTCTGGCTGGAAAACGGCGCGCTCGCCGGAGACGATACCGACGCTCATATCGACACTCTGGCCCGCTTTGCGCCCGAAGATTCACTGGTGTTTCAGGGGTGCCAGGATGAAACCGATGTGCACTTCGAGACACTTAGTGCCATGAAACGCGAGCTGGCGGCGTTCACCAATGCGGACGGCAAGCCTTACCGGCTGATTGAACTGCCCTGGCCCGATGCTCAATTCAATCAGGATGGCCAGCGTCTGCCAGCAACATACGCCAACTTCCTGGTTGCTAATCAGCTCTTGCTGGTACCGACCTACGGCGTCCCCCAGGATGGCGCTGCGCTGGAACGCCTGGCTGATGCCTTCCCCGGGCACCGGGTTGTGGGCTTGCCCTGTCGGGCATTAATCGAGCAGTTCGGTAGCCTGCACTGCATTACCATGCAACTGCCCAAAGGCACCTTGTCGCAATCGTTGCTCGATTCACAGGATCTGTGAGCCGCGCCTCCCACTAACGCGGTGCGGGGGGCTCCACTTCCCAGCGATAATCCGGCAGTGACTGACGAACCAGGCTGCCGTATCGTTTGTCGATCAGGCGACGGTCCATAAACCAGAGCGTGCCGCTGTCAGATTCGTTGCGAATCAGTCGACCACAGGCCTGAACCAGCCGAATGATGGCCGTTGGCAAGCTGACCTGGGCAAAGGGGTTCGACCCCCGTTGTTCCAACCACAAAGACAGGGTTGAAAGAATCGGATCATCGGGTGTCGCAAACGGCAGTTTGGCAATCATCAGGTGCGTCAGATAATTGCCCGGCAAATCCACCCCCTCGGCCAGACTGGCCAGACCGAACAGCGTAGACCCCTGCCCGCTTTCAAGCCGCTCCCGATGATGATTGATCAGAGCGTTCTTGGGCAAGGCATCCTGCAACATCACGCGCTCCTGCCATTCGGCGCTGAGCCCCCTATACACCTCGTTCATTTGCTGACGCGATGAAAACAACACCAGATTCCCGGTCGAGGTTGGCAGGTATTCCTGCACCGCTTCAATCATCGCTGTGGTGTGCGCCTCGCGCAGGCCGCCATCGCAGGCAATCGCCGGTACGCGCGCGATCACGCGTGACTGGTAATCAAAGGGGCTCGACACCTGCAGGTAGCCAGTGTGGTCTGGTAATCCTGCCTGCAGAGCGAAGCGATTAAAATCACCCGCGATGGTCAGCGTCGCTGAGGTCACAATGGCACCGAAACAACGGTTCCAGATATGCTGGCGTAAAATCGACTGGGCGGAGACCGGACTGGCGTTCAGAACCAGGTCCTGATAATCCGGCAAGTCGATGTTGTCGAACCAGCGCGCCGTGGGCGGTGCTTCTGCCTTGTCTTCCTGCAGCCAGGAGACCACCAGATCGCGCGCCGGCTCAGCACGCCCCATCCAGCGACCCAGCAGCGGCAGGGTTTGTTCCAGTCGCCCCTTCTCATCCACATCCTGAGAAGCAGACAGGCGTTTGCGAACTGACTCGTCCAGCCGCAGCAACGCATTGCACAGTTGCTTCAAAGGTTGCTCCAGCGGGGCCAGCAACGCCTGCGTCTGGGCAAGCCAGTCCGGATCATGAACTGTTAGGGTCGACAGATGCCCGTCGAGCCGTTGACGAACCGGCGCCAGCGCCCCCCAGGCGTCGGTCAGGCACAGATGCGCATCACCGATGGCGGCTTCCACCTGATCCAGCAGCGTCTCTTCCGTGTCACCGTAGGCCAGCTCCAGCCTGACCTTGGGCAGTTGTTTGCGCCAGCCCTCTATCTGATTCAGCGTCTGCTTGAACGGCAGCTGGCTGGCAAAGTGGGAAAGCCCCTTGTCTGGCAGGTGATGCCCCTCATCGAACACATAGATGGTCTGGGCCGGTGCCGGCAGAATCACACCGCCACCCAGCGCCAGGTCAGCCATCACCAGATCGTGATTGGCAATGATAACGTCGGCGTCTTCCAGTTCCTTGCGGGTTTCATAGAAAGGGCAATTCTGAAAGTGCGGACAACGCCGGTTCAGGCACTCCCGGTGCGTGGAGGTCACGGGACGCCAGAGCTCATCGTCGAGCCGGTCGGGCCACTGGTCCCGATCGCCACTCCATTGCCCTCGTCCAAACTGGTCCAACATGTCGGTATAGACCTGCAGGGCGGCCTCATCCTCTGCCATCGTCTCTTCAAACAGCGACAAGGCTGTCACCGCGCCTTCCTGCATCTGGATGCTTTGTTCCAGGCGTTGCAAGCACAGGTAGCGCCCGCGGCCCTTGGCCAAAACGGCATTAAAGCTCAACCCGCTTGAAGCCAGAATGTCGGGAATGTCTTTTTGAACCACCTGCTCCTGCAGGGCCACAGTGGCCGTAGCGATAACCAGCCGTTTATCGAAATGCTGGGCGATCGGGATGGCGCTTAGTGCATAGCCAATGGTTTTACCGGTACCGGTACCTGCCTCAACCACCGCTATGGGTGCTGCGCCCTGGCGCTCGCCATCAGCCGACAGCTCAACCTCCGACAAGGTGCGAGCAATGTGTGCCAGCATGTGCTTCTGACCGCTGCGTGCCTTGAGGTCACGGGCGGTGAGGTACTCGCTGTAGGCGGTCTGAATGGTGTTTTTCAGTTCAGGTGAGAGCATGGGCAGGTTTAGCTTCTCGCGGTCAACGGCTACAATGGCAGCCCAATTCAATAGGGACACTGTTATGCAACAGCGTGCTGTATCTGTTCAAGACCTGGCCGTCGGTAACGACCAGCCATTTACTCTGTTTGGTGGCATCAATGTCATTGAAAGCCGCGACCTGGCGATGACCATGGCCGAACATTATGTCAGGATCACTGAAGATCTGGGCATTCCCTACGTGTTCAAGGCCAGCTTCGACAAAGCCAACCGCAGTTCAATTGCAGGGTTTCGAGGCCCGGGTCTGGACGAAGGGTTGAAGATACTGCAGGAGATCAAACAAACTTTCAACGTGCCGGTGATCACCGACGTCCACGAACCCTACCAGTGCCAGCCGGCTGCCGACGTCGCCGATGTTATTCAACTGCCTGCGTTTCTGTCCCGCCAGACTGATTTGGTCATGGCGATGGCCAAAACCGGCGCCGTCATCAACATTAAGAAAGCCCAGTTTCTGGCCCCTCACGAAATGGCCCATATTCTGCGCAAATGCGAAGAAGCGGGCAACGATCAACTGATACTCTGTGAGCGCGGCACCTCGTTTGGCTACAACAACCTGGTGGTCGATATGCTCGGTTTTGGCATCATGAAGCAAACCGGTTATCCGGTTATTTTTGATGTCACCCACGCACTGCAGAAACCCGGTGGCCGCTCCGACTCGGCCGACGGTCGCCGGTCGCAGGTAACGGACCTGGCCCGGGCCGGTATGTCGCAGAAGATTGCGGGGCTGTTTCTAGAGTCCCACCCCGACCCGGACCAGGCCAAGTGCGACGGTCCCAGTGCCTTGCCACTGGAACAATTAAAGCCATTTCTGGCACAAATGAAGGCGCTGGATGACTTTATCAAAGCTCAGCCTGACCTGGTGACCGGCTAACGTAGCGATGCGGTAGTCTGCTTTCAGCGGTCTGAAGGATCTCGCCGACGTTCAAAATGAGCGTCGGCCGCCAGGGTGTAGGCCTGCTGATAAAGCCCCTGGGCGTTCAGCACGAGATCCGCCACACATCGGGCTACCCCCTGCCCGCCCTTAACCGTCAATACTACATTGGCCCGCTCCAGCACGAGGCTGTAAGCGTCTGCCGGTGCCAGGCTACAGCCACACCAGGCCATCACCTCCAGATCCACCAAGTCATCACCGACAAAGGCGATCTCATTGGACGCCAGCCCCAGCTCCCCAGCCAACGCCTGCAAGCGCTGCAGCTTATCGTGACACCCGACAAAGGCATGTTTGACGCCAAGGTCGTTGAGACGGGCTCGTAGCGCTGGACTGTCTTTGGCCGATACGACTGCGACGTCGATGCCAACATCTGGGAGCACCTTTAAGGCCACCCCGTCCCGGACGTGAAAAACCTTTTGGGATTCGCCATTGGGGCCATAGTACAAGCGCCCGTCGGTGAGCACGCCATCTACATCGAAAGCGACCAGGCGAATGCCCCTCAGCAATTCTGTATGTTTTTCATTCATGGACAGTTCCCCGGTTACCCAAACAGATCAAAACTCGGACCGGTACCCTGAGTCGCCGCCTGGGCGTCATCGAGCCAGTATGCGGGCTTGGAAAAGGTTTGCTCTATTTGCCGGGCCAACTTGGGGGTAAGCGCCTTTTTCCCCGCGCACAGCCGCTCAGCCTGTGCCGGTTCGATGCCCAGGCAATAGGCAAAGTCTTCGGCTGTAATCGCATTTTCATCGAGTAGCTGGGTCAGTTTCTGATGCTGTGAATTCATCTCAGGCTCCCGCCATTAAAAAAGGCCGCTCAGGCGGCCTTTGCAATACTCAGTATAGCCGACCCCAATGCTTCTGGCGCAGGGGTCGGACTCGTGGCTCCGTTACTGGGACAAGGCGCCACTGATGCGCACATCGGCAGAGGTACGCAGTGCATTAAAGAAACTCTGGTAGTCAGCCTGGCCGGTACGCTGCGCCAGGTAATCAGCAACTGACTGGCGAACATCGTCACTAACCTCGCCTTCCGTTACTGACAACACGGCAACCAGATAGACGGTTTCACCCGCGGTAAACCGCTCGACAGTCAGACCATCGGCAGCCGGGCGCGGCAATTCAAAGCTGAACTGCACCAGGTTTGAGGGCAATTCGCTGTTATCGCGATCGATCACATTAGGCGAAGACCAGCGCTCATCCGTAACCACACCTTCCGATTTCACCCGTTCCAGGTCATCGGTCGCTGCCTGCTCAGCCAACTCAGTGGCCTGCTCATTGGTCACAATGTCAACAATCCGGTCTCGCACTGCTTCTAGCGGTTGCACTTGCTCCGGCTCGTAAGCCTCCAGCTGCATTACCGCCAGGCCGCCATTTTCCAGGCGAACTACATCGCTGATCAGACCATCGTCGACCACAGGTTCAGAGAAAGCCGCGGTCACGAATGACGCAGAAGCTGCAATACCAGAGGTGCTGTTACGGTTTATCCAGTCAGAGGTCTGAACCGCCGTATTGAAGGTTTCAGCCACCTCGTCAATGCGGTCACTCTGAAAAGCAATATCGGCCATCTCTGTTTCGAGCAAACCAAATTCTTCACGCGCCTTACGCTCGCGCACGGCTTGCTCCAGGGCGTCACGAACGCTCTCCAGTGACTCAACATCCGCCTGCTCAAGCGTTTCCAGCCGGATAAGATGCACACCGAACTCGGTTTGTACCGGATCGCTCACATCACCAACTGTCTGCAGTTGCTGACCCGCCTGGTAAAATTCATCGACATAGAGACCTTCACTCAACTCGCCCAGGAATCCGCCATCGAGCGAGCTGCCCGGGTCATCAGACAACTCTTCGGCCAGGTCAGCAAAAGACTCACCAGCGTCCAGACGTGCCTTGGCGGCCTCAGCCGCCGCCATGGGGTCGTCACTCTCGGCAAAGAGAATGTGAGACACTTCACGTAGTGTTTCAGCTTCGGTTTCTGCGACATAGCGATTGTATTCGGACTCTATGTCCGATTCGGTCACCACCATGTCCGGTATCAAATCACTCTGGTTTAGAACAACGTAGCGAACCTGAACCTGCTCCGGGTTCAGAAACTGGTCACTGTTGGACTCGTAATAAGCCTGTATATCCTGTTCGGTAACGTCGACCTGATCCAGAAAGTCTTCTGCGTTGTAGCGGCGATAAGTCACTTCCCGGCGCTGGCTTTCCAGCGCGGCAGACCGTTCGACATCCCGCTCCAATTCAAAGGCAGAACGAACCAGTCCCGCCTGCATCTGCTCCAGGCGTATCTGGCTGCTCAACTGGCTGCGAAACGTCGTCGGAGTAAAGCCGTTGATTGCGATATACCGACGAAAGGCTTCTTCATCGAAGCGCCCATTCGACTGAAACGCACCAATGGTCAGAATATTCTGGTTAACTTCTTCTTCGCTGACGGCCAGGTTGAGATTAACACTCGCCTGTCGCTGAATTTCTTCATTGACCAGAGCGTTGACGACTGACTGGCGAATAAAAGACGAATTCAACAGTTCTGGGGTCGCATTTTCACCCAGCTGCTGCATCAGTTGCTGTTGACGTTCCTGAACCAGTCGCTGCACCTGCGTATCGCTGATGCCCTCGCCATTAACTTCAATCGGGTCGGAATTGTTTACAATGCCGACGATGGACTCGGCACCAAAAAAAGCAAAGGCAACGACGATAACGGCAACGATGACCTTCCCCGTCACTCCCTTGGCTGCATTACGGAAAAACTGGAGCATTTAGCTTCCCACCCCGTCTGGACACTACGGATATTCAGATAAAAAAAAAGCGCATCAGGGCTGACACGCTGTCGGTTCAAACCGGGTTCTGGTGAGACCCTGAGGCTCCCACCCGAGACCCTTCAATCAGTTTACGGCGTCTTTCAGCGCTTTACCGGCCTTGAAGCTCGGTACTTTGGCCGCTTTGATTTCGATCGGCTGGCCAGTTTGAGGGTTACGACCGGTACGGGCCGCACGCTCTTTAACGCCAAAGGTACCGAAACCCACCAGTACGACCTGATCACCGCTTTTCAGCGTGTCAGTTACAGAGTCAATCATTGCATCCAGTGCACGGCCAGCAGCCGCTTTTGGAATGTCAGCCGCAGCCGCTACAGCATCAATCAGTTCAGACTTGTTCACACTTTTCCCCTTTAACTTCGTTGTGATGCAGTTTTATGTCCCTGGCAATGCCTGGGGTGTTAAACCCGGGGCATTGCGCTTACTAAAGCACTCTGCACCTGTTTTGTTATTTGTTTGTGCTTTTCAGCCCGTGCATTCAATTCATGTCGAACCCACTTTATACCAGCCTCAAAATTCCACTGTCAAGCGGTTCTAGTGAGTGCTGAGGCTAGATGATGTCTGGTTCTCAGAGCGAGTCTTGGCCATTTCCGCTTCCACCTGGGCATCGGTCAGTGGCGTAGGAGAACGCTCCAAGGCTACATTTAACACATCATCTATCCATTCAACAGGACGAATATCCAGTTCTTTCTTGATATTGTCCGGTATCTCCTTCAAATCCCTGACATTTTCTTTAGGGATGATAACGGTTTTTATACCCCCACGGCGAGCTGCCAGCAGCTTTTCTTTCAGGCCGCCAATGGGCAACACCTGCCCGCGCAGGGTAATTTCACCGGTCATGGCGACATCGGCCCTAACCGGTATGCGGGTCAGCACTGAGACCAAAGCAGTAGCCATGCCAATACCGGCGGACGGTCCGTCCTTGGGGGTAGCCCCTTCCGGGACGTGCACATGGATGTCACGGTTCTCAATAAAGTTGGGCATGATGCCCAGGCTTTGTGCCCGGCTGCGAACCACCGTCATGGCCGCCTGGATAGACTCTTTCATGACATCCCCCAGCGAGCCGGTCTGCACAGTACGGCCCTTGCCAGGCACCGAGGTCGCCTCGAGGTTCAGTAACTCGCCACCCACCGATGTCCAGGCAAGACCGGTGACCATACCGACCTGATTTTCCTTGTCGGCCAATCCGAACTTGTATTTGTGGACACCAGAATACTCTTCCAGATTGTCATGGTCGATGGTGGTCGTTTTGGTTTCTTTTTCCAGAACGTTGGCCATAACAACCTTGCGCGCAACCTTCGCGATCTCCCGCTCGAGCCCGCGAACACCCGCTTCCCGGGTGTAATAGCGAATCAGGTCGCTGATCGCACCGGTGGTCAGGTTGAGTTCATTTGCCTTCAGTCCATTAGCCTTCAACTGCTTGGGCAACAGGTATTTTTCGGCAATCGCCACTTTCTCATCTTCGGTGTAACCCGGAATGCGGATTATCTCCATCCGATCCAGCAGCGGACCGGGAATGTTCATCGAGTTGGCGGTACAGATGAACATTACATCCGACAGGTCATAGTCCACTTCGAGATAATGGTCGTTAAAAGTGTGATTTTGTTCCGGGTCGAGAATCTCCAACAAGGCAGACGCCGGGTCACCGCGGTGGTCCATCCCCATCTTGTCGATCTCGTCGAGCAGGAAAAGCGGGTTGCGCACCTCAACCTTGCTCAGTTTCTGAACAACTTTGCCAGGCATGGAGCCAATGTAAGTACGTCGATGCCCACGCATTTCCGATTCGTCCCGAACCCCGCCGAGTGCCATTCGGACAAACTTGCGGTTTGTTGCGCGCGCGATGGACTGCCCCAGAGAAGTTTTACCGACCCCTGGCGGTCCTACCAAACACAATACCGGCCCTTTGACTTTCTTGACGCGCTGCTGCACCGCCAGGTATTCGAGAATGCGTTTCTTAACCTCATCGAGACCATAGTGGTCTTCTTCCAAAACTTCCTGGGCGCGCTTCAGGTCGTGTCGCACACGCGACTTCTTGGACCAGGGTACGCTGATCATCCAGTCGAGATAATTGCGAACAACCGACGATTCCGCAGACATCGGCGACATCATTTTCAGCTTGTTCAATTCAGCTTTGGCTTTTTCAAGCGCCTCTTTAGGCATGCCAGCGTTATCAATCTTGCCACTCAGCTCTTCAATTTCATTGGGGTTGCTTTCATCCAGGTCACCCAGTTCTTTTTGAATCGCCTTCATCTGTTCGTTCAGGTAATACTCGCGCTGGGATTTTTCCATCTGCTTTTTTACCCGACCGCGAATGCGCTTTTCGACTTGCAGCAGGTCAATTTCGGTTTCCAGAACCGATAACAGATGCTCGATCCGGTCGCGATCAGCCGACAGTTCCAGAACCTGCTGCTTCTCATCTATCTTCAACGACAGATGCGCAGCAATGGTATCCGCCAGGCGACCCGGTTCCTCAATACTGTTCAAAGAGGTAATCACCTCTGAGGGTACTTTTTTGCTCAGCTGTACGTATTTGTCGAACTGGGACATCAGCAGCCGAACCAGTGACTCGCTCTCGCGCTCACTGAGTTGTCCACCGGTCATCAGGGTGGCGTGCCCTTTAATGTACTCGTCGCCCTCTTCCAGCTCGTCAATCCTGACACGATCAACGCCTTCAACGAGTACCTTCACCGTGCCGTCTGGCAGTCGCAACAATTGCAGCACCGTCGCCAGGGTACCAACATGATAGAGATCGCCCTGATCGGGCTCATCATCAGACGCATTGCGCTGGGCGACCAGCAGTATTTTCTTGCCATCGTCCATGGCAGCCTGGAGAGCCGCTATGGACTTCTCGCGACCAACAAACAACGGAATGACCATGTGCGGATAAACGACCACATCACGCAATGGAAGCAACGGTAATACGATGGGATCGCCTGCCGGGGAGTCAGAATGCTCCATGGTAACCTCGAAAACTGTTCAGATTTGAATTGATAATGGCGCCTGGGCCCGCCAAATCAAGAGCTTAGGGCAATAAAACTTTTACCTGCCCGGTTGCGACATGGAAGCGCCAACAGCGTCGTCGCGGAATAAAAAACGGGCCCTAGAGCCCGTTTTCAGATCAGTCGTGCTGACCACCCGCTGTTTTCTTGCTGTCCTGTGTTTCATAGATCAGCAGGGGTTCGGATTCCCCCTTGATAACACTCTCTTCAATAACCACTTTCGATACCCCGGTTTCCGAGGGAATCTGATACATGGTGTCGAGCAGCACGTTCTCCAGAATGGAGCGCAGGCCCCGGGCCCCGGTTTTACGTTCCATCGCCTTGTGAGCAACGGCCTTGAGCGCGCTGATGCGAAAATCCAGTTCGACACCTTCCATATCAAACAACTTCTGGTACTGCTTTACCAGGGAGTTTTTAGGCTCGGTCAGAATCTGTATCAGGGCGTCTTCATCCAGTTCGGTCAGGGTAGCAACCACGGGCAAACGACCAATAAACTCCGGAATCAGACCATACTTGACCAGATCTTCCGGCTCGACATCGGCAATGGTTTCACCCAGATTCCGGTTTTCGTCCTTGGTCTTCATGGTAGCACTGAAACCAATACCGCCCTTTTCAGAGCGATTGCGAATCACCTTTTCCAGCCCCGCGAAAGCACCACCACAGATAAACAGGATGTTGCCGGTGTCGACCTGCAAAAACTCCTGCTGAGGGTGTTTGCGTCCGCCCTGTGGCGGTACTGATGCTACTGTACCCTCTATCAGTTTCAACAGGGCTTGCTGAACACCTTCACCGGAGACATCCCGGGTAATGGAGGGGTTGTCGGATTTTCGGGAGATCTTGTCAATCTCATCGATGTAGACAATACCGCGCTGAGCCTTGTCGACGTCGTAATCGCACTTTTGCAGCAATTTTTGAATGATGTTCTCGACATCCTCACCCACATAACCGGCTTCGGTCAGGGTGGTCGCATCGGCAATGGTGAACGGTACGTTCAACATACGAGCCAGTGTTTCGGCCAGCAGTGTTTTACCACTACCGGTCGGGCCGATCAGAAGAATATTGGACTTGCTCAGCTCAACGTCATCGTTGTGCTCACCGTACTGCAGGCGTTTGTAGTGATTGTAAACGGCGACCGAAAGCACCATTTTGGCGCGCGACTGGCCAATGACGTATTCGTCCAGCGTTTCACGGATTTCCGCGGGAGTCGGCAGTTTACTGCTTTCGTGCTTGGGACCATTGTCCTGCAGCTCTTCGCGAATGATGTCATTACACAGATCGACACACTCATCGCAAATGAACACCGAAGGCCCGGCAATCAGCTTACGGACTTCATGCTGGCTCTTTCCGCAGAAAGAGCAATACAGCAACTTACCGTCTTCGCCTTTTCCGGTTCTATCGTCGGCCATTCAACTACTCCATTGGTAACGGTTGCTCGATTAAAGATGAAACCACAGCCCCGATAATGCAAGTTTTTTCAGGGAAACCACTGTGGTTGTTTGGTAAACGTGATCAACCGATTGATTTTACAGGTATTTTAGCGATTTCATCACAGTCAGCCGGCATTCCGGCTCTGCATGACCTTATCGACCAGGCCGTAGCTAACGGCGTCGTCTGCCTTCATGAAGTTATCGCGATCGGTGTCTTTCTCGACAACTTCAAGCGGCTGGCCGGTATGATACGCCATGATGTCGTTCAAACGCTGTTTCATTTCCAGAATTTCACGCGCATGGATCTCGATGTCTGACGCCTGACCCTGGAAACCGCCCAGTGGCTGGTGAATCATCATCCGTGAATTGGGCAGACAGAAACGTTTGCCCTTGGCACCGGCTGTCAGTAACAGCGCGCCCATGCTGGCTGCTTGTCCAATGCACATGGTGCTCACATCGGGCTTGATGAACTGCATTGTGTCGTAAATAGCCATGCCGGCAGTGACCGAGCCACCCGGTGAATTGATGTACAGCGAAATGTCTTTGTCCGGGTTCTCGCTTTCCAGAAACAGCAGCTGCGCGACAATCAGGTTAGCCATATGGTCTTCAATCTGACCGACCAGGAAGATTACATTCTCTTTCAGCAGTCGCGAATAGATATCGTAAGACCGTTCACCCCGAGCCGACTGCTCAACGACCATAGGTACCAGACCGCTGGCGTTCATGATATCGGGTGCGGACCCGTTGGCATCAAACTTTGACATTGACTCGACTCCTGGTATTCAAAAAACAAAAAAGTTGGCACCCCCAAGGAAGCGCCAACTCTCATTGCTGCCTCATGCTGCCGACATCAGAGCCGGCACTGGCATTCAGCCTTGTGCCGCCGCCTTGTTCTTAACAGCGTCCTGGTAACTTACGGTGGATTCGTTCACCTTGGATTTACTCAGGATATAGTCGATTGCTGCGTTTTCAACAACCACAGCACGAACTTGGTTCAAAAGTTCACGATTGCTGTAGTAATAGTCGATGACTTGCTGTGGTTCCTGGTATACGGAAGCCTGGTCTTCGATATAGGCGCGCACTTCGGCGTCGTCTGCTTTCAGCTCACCGCTGTTAATCACTTCGTTCATCAGCAGGCCGACTTTAACGCGACGCTCGGCTTGCTCCTGGAACAACTCTTTGGGCAGGCTGGAGGGGTCCATCTGGGCGCCACCACCGAACTGCTGAACGGCTTGCTGCTGCAGGCGACCAATCTCGTCATCAACCAGCGCTGAGGGTACGTCGAGACTGTTGTCTTCGACCAACTTCTCAATTACATCGTTCTTCAGCTTGGCCTGGAGTGCGTTGCGGGCTTCGCGCTCCATGTTCTGGCGGACTTCAACCTTGAAGCTTTCGAGGTCGGTACCCTTGGTGCCGAAGGCTTCAAAGAAGGCTTCATTCAACTCGGGCAGCTCTGCTTCAGCCACTTCGTTAAGCGTGATATCGAATACAGCCGCTTTACCAGCCAGCTCCTTGTTGCCGTATTCTTCCGGGAAGGTGACATCAACCGCCTTGGTTTCACCGGCTTTCATGCCGACGATGCCGTCTTCAAAGCCCGGAATCATCGACTTGGAGCCTAGAATCAGGGTCTGATCTTCAGCGCTGCCGCCATCGAACACCTCGCCGTCTACCTTGCCGACAAAATCGATCTTGACCTGATCGGTATCGGCCGCGGCACGATCGACAACTTTATACTCAGCACGCTGCTTGCGCAGATTGGCCAGCATGTCGTCAATATCGCTCTCAGCGATCTCTGCTGACTGTTTTTCGAACTCATAACCGTCGAACGCAGCCAGCTTAACCTCAGGGAAAACCTCAAAGGTGGCAACAAACTCAACGTCCTGGCCCGCCTTGTCCTGAGTGAATTCAATGCGCGGAGAACCGGCAGGCGTCAGCTTCTCTTCAGTTAGGGCTTTGGCGTAGTTGTTTTGTACTACTTCCTGCAGCACTTCAGCGCGAATACCATCGCCAAAACGCTGTTTAACCACGGAAACAGGAACTTTACCCGGACGGAAACCGTCGATGCGCACGCGGCGAGCTGTTTGCTTCAGCTTTTCACTGACCGCATTATCCACTTCACTGGCGGGGACACCCACCTTCAGACGGCGTTCCAGACCGGTAGTCGCTTCGACAGACACTTGCATGAGGCTTCCTCTTGCTCTTTTATAAGGTAATGACCGGTAAACTAAGCCCGATCTGTACATTGGGTTATTTCGGGGGCGGTTAATGTAGGGGTGATGGGGGTACTATTCAAGCCCAGTCAACGGTATCCGGCCGCCCGGCTGACAAATAACGATTCAACCAGCGATTGAATCCATCGGGAAGCGAAAAACCGCCCGACTTTTTTAGCGCACATACAAAAAAAGCCGGAGACCGGCCTTTTCTGAAATAATAAGTGGGGTGGACGATGGGACTCGAACCCACGACGACTGGAATCACAATCCAGGGCTCTACCAACTGAGCTACGCCCACCACAAATTATCGCTACGAGACTGGTACGCCCGGCAGGACTTGAACCTGCAACCACTCGCTTAGAAGGCGAGTGCTCTATCCGGTTGAGCTACGGGCGCGTAATCCCAAAAGGTCACGCTACCAGAGCGGCGAAACCGCCTGCCCACCGAGACGACACCTTACTAAATTAATGGTCGGAGCAGAGGGATTCGAACCCCCGACCCTCTGGTCCCAAACCAGATGCGCTACCAGGCTGCGCTATGCTCCGATCAGTACGTCTCGTCAACGTGGGGCGCATATTACTGACGGGCTGGGGTGCCGTCAAACACTTTTTTAAAAAAATTCAGGAAAAACAAGACGATAGACCCTTTTCCAGTTAATTCGATCAATCCTTGAACTGAGTGTGTTTCCTTGCCCGACCCAGACGGGCATGCGAAAATCCGCAAAACTTCCAAGGAACCTCTCCATGCCCGCAAACATACTGGACGGTAAGGCGACGGCTAGCCGCGTGCGCGCCCGTGTCGCCGAAGAAGTCACCGCCCTGACCAGCCAGGGGATTCGCCCACCTGGCCTGGCTGTTATTCTGGTCGGCACTGACCCGGCCTCTGAAGTCTATGTTGGCAGCAAACGCCGCGCCTGCGATGAAGTTGGCTTCAAATCAGTCAGTTACGATCTACCAGCATCGACCAAAGAAGCTCAGTTGCTGACGCTGATCGACGACTTGAATGACGACGCCTCCATTGATGGCATTCTGGTCCAGCTACCATTGCCCGAGCATATTAATGCCGATACCGTGGTCGAGCGTATCCGCCCGGATAAAGACGTCGATGGCTTTCACCCGTTCAATGCCGGGCGGCTGGTTCAACGCCGGCCCATGCTCGAAAGCTGCACCCCCAAAGGCATTATGACCCTGCTGCGCGAAACCGGGGTGGATCTGCGTGGCCAGGAAGCTCTGGTCGTCGGTGCCTCGAATCACGTTGGTCGACCCATGGTACTGGAATTGCTGCTGGCCGGCTGCACGACAACCTGCGCCCATCGGTTCACGGTCGATCTTGAAAAACATGTACGTCGCGCCGATATCCTCGTGGCCGCTGTTGGCCGGCCGGGCCTGATCAAGGGCGACTGGATCAAAGAAGGCGCCATCGTGATCGATGTGGGTATCAGCCGCACTGACGATGGCAAACTGACTGGCGATGTGGATTTTGAACTGGCCTCTGAGAAAGCAGCCTGGATAACCCCAGTCCCTGGCGGTGTCGGTCCGATGACGGTAGCCACTCTGATGGAAAACACCTTGATAGCAACCAAGCGGTTGCACCTTAATCTCACGCAATAACCCGAGGACAACCTGTGAACGTATTGCTAACCACCAACCTGGGTGACATCACCCTGACCCTGAATACCGAAAAAGCGCCCAACACCAGCGCCAACTTCGCCGAGTACGTGAATGCCGGCTTTTACGATGGCCTGATCTTTCACCGGGTGATCAACGGCTTTATGGTCCAGGGCGGCGGCTTTGAGCCTGGCATGAAGCAGCGCTCCACCCGCGCTCCCATCGACAACGAAGCCAACAACGGCCTTAAGAACACTGTCGGCACCATTGCCATGGCGCGTACCGCTGATCCGCATTCGGCCACGGCACAGTTTTTCATCAACATTGCTGACAACAGCTTCCTGGATTTCAAATCGGAAAGTACCGATGGCTGGGGTTACGCCGTCTTTGGCGAGGTAACCGACGGCATGGACGTCGTTAACCGAATCAAAGCGGTACCGACAACCTTCAAGGCTGGCCATCAGGATGTGCCGACCGAAGACGTCATCATCGAAAAAGCCGTTATTCTGGAATGATTGGATGATACACCACCGCCGTGCCGTTCTGATTTCAGACCTGCACCTGAGCGAGTCCCGCCCGGACCTGGTCCGGGCCTTTTATGCCTTTCTGGACGACGTTGCCAGCCAGAACGAAGCCCTGTTCATTCTGGGGGATTTCTTCGAATACTGGGTCGGTGACGACGCCACTACCTCCCTGCATGACGACATAGCCAAACGGCTGCATCAACTGACTGAAACCACAGCGGTCTATTTAATGGTCGGTAACCGAGATTTCGCCCTCGGTAACCACTACGCCAAACGCTGCAGTGCGACCATGCTTCCAGACCCGACCCCGGTTCAATTTGGCACCCAGACCTGGCTGTTAAGCCATGGCGATCGGCTGTGCACCGATGACCGCGGCTATCAGCGTTACCGGGCGATCATTCAGTCTCCCGCCGTGCTGGGCACCCTGCGCCGACTGCCTCTGGCCTGGCGTTTAAAGTTGGCCGAACACCTGCGCAAGGCCAGCAAAGACCGAAACAGAACGGATGCGCCCCGCTACATCGATGTGAATCAAAAAGCCGTGAAACGTGCGCTGAGAGGCACCCGGCACGCCGGGCTGATCCATGGCCATACCCATATGGCCGACTGGCACATGGTCATGGACGATAATGAACCAGACCGTGAACGCCTGGTAATGGGTGATTGGGATAAGTTGGGCTGGTACTTGCAATTCGAGCAGGATAGCAAAACGCTTAACCGGTTCAGTGTTGCCCAGTTAGCGTTCGGTCAAGCCTGACCGTCATTCCTGCACTGGCACACCACTGTGAAACCGAAAGGTCTCATCCGGCAATTCAATCAAACTGGCTTCCAACTCCCGAAAAGCAGCAACTCGATCTGTAATATCCGTCGGTGAATACTGTCGTGCCAGCGTCAGATAGTCTTTGTAGTGCCGCGCCTCGCTCTTTAGCAACGAGAAATAGAAACGACCCAGCACTTCATCGCCCCGTCGGTACAATTCCGGCACCAGCGCCGCGAACCGTTCGCAGGAACGGGCTTCAACGAAAGCACCCAGTATCAACCGATCAACCAGCTTCTCTGGCTCGCTCTTGCGAATCAGTTCGTGCAAGGCACCGGCATAGCGACCCGCCGTAAGATGCGTGTATTGAATTTCACGATCATCCATCAGCTTGAGCACCTGATCGAAATGCACCAGCTCCTCACGTGCCAGCTTACTCATTTTCGACAGTAGCTCACGGCGATCGACGTATTTGTACATCATCGACATGGCCGCCGAAGCCGCTTTTTTTTCACACTGGGCGTGGTCGATCAGCAGCACCGTCAGGTTGTCCAGCGCCTTCTCAACCCAGGCTTGCGGAGTTCGGTTGCCGAGAAAATCAGGGATATCCCCCAATACGGTCTTTGGATCGGGGGCTTCTGTGGCCAATTCGGGGCTAACAGCGTCTTGAATCACGCAAACTCCAATATGAATGATAAACGTCAGGCCAAACAGCCTGTTTGAGGGCCCGGAATTATACTGATTCCCGTTGCACTCGACTATTGGCAAAATTCGTCAATCTAGATAACGGTATAAACTGGTTTGAGAGCCGGGAATAACTAGAATGGCGGCCCGAATCCTGAACTGGACTGGTCATGCCTTTTCCTTTTGCGCCCGAACAGTATGAAACACAGCTGACCGAGAAGGTTGAGCGCCTGAAAACGCTGTTTGACGGCATCAGCCTGCCCGAGCCCGAGGTGTTTCGGTCTGAACCCAGCCACTACCGCATGCGCGCCGAGTTCAAGTTCTGGCACGAAGGCGACGATTCCTGGTACGCCATGTTTGACCCGGCCGACCCAAAAGTCCCGGTTCGGGTTGACCAGTTCCCGGTCGCCAGCAAACTGCTGAACCGCCTGATGACTGAAGTACGCAACAGCGTGCTTGAAGACCCACAGCTGCGGGAACGATTGTTTCAGGTCGAATTCATTACCACCCAGCAAGGCGACGCTCTGATCACCCTCATCTATCACAAGGCGCTGGACGATGCCTGGGAAGCTCGCGGGCGGCACTGGCAGGAACAATGGGGGTTCCCGGTGATTGGCCGGGCACGCAAGCAGCGCCTGGTTCTGTCGCGCGACTATGTGAATGAAACTCTGACCATTCGGGGGCAGGACTACCACTTCAGGCAATACGAAAACTCCTTCACCCAGCCCAATGCCGGCGTCTGCGAGCAGATGGTAGGCTGGGCCAAACACCACACAACAGGCTGTGAAGGAGACTTGCTGGAGCTGTATTGCGGCAATGGCAATTTCTCAATTCCACTCGCTATCAATTTCAACCGCGCACTCGCTACGGAAATTTCCCGGGTATCGGTACAGAGTGCCCAGCACAATATCGAAGCTAACGGGGTCGAAAACCTGACCATCGCACGGATGTCGAGTGAAGACTTCGCCAACGCCTGGCTCGGGCGCACCGAATCGCGTCGACTGCGCGAATGGGCGGTATCGGACTACGATTTCAAGACCTTGCTGGTCGACCCGCCCCGGGCCGGTCTCGATGACGACACCCTGGACCTGGCGCGCCATTTCGAGCGCATTGTTTACGTCTCCTGCAACCCCGACACCCTGGCTGCCAACGTGCGCGCTCTGGGTTCCGAATACCGCATTGAGGCCGCTGCGGTTTTTGACCAGTTTCCCTACACACACCACATGGAAGCGGGCCTGGTGCTGGTTAAAGTCTGATGATCGGGGATCTGACGCAGTTGACGCTTTGCCGGGTGCCACCCGCTCCGGCCTTGCAAGCCTACAACGCGGCCGATGAGCTGGTGTTGCAACGACTGCAGGAACACGACGGTCCTGCTGGCCCGGTGTTGCTGGTCAACGACGGGTTTGGTGCACTGGCGACGGCTCTTGCTTCGACCAACCCGGACTGGTGGAACGACAGCGCCATGGCCGCTGAAGCCCTGATGCGAAACGTCAGCGCCAACCAGGCCAGTGCACCTCGTCTTATTGAGTCAAGCGGTGACCTCAAGGCCCACTACGCTCTGGCGATAGTGCATGCCCCCAAATCGCTCTCTCTCTTTGAATGGCAACTTAGCCAGATCGCCGGGCGTCTCGCCGAAGGCGGACAATGCTGGGTAGCCGGCATGGTGAAACACCTGAGCCGCGGTCACCAAAAAGTCATGCAGCGGTATTTCGGACAGATAAATCCCGGATTGGCGGTTAAAAAAGCCCGTTGCGTCACGTTGACGAACCCGCACATTCAGAGTTCACCAGAATTGGCTCATGACCCCGACCTGGCGCATGAGTATGTCGCCGGTCAGGTCAGCCTGATGTCCCAGCCCGGCTGTTTCAGTGAAGCCCGCCCCGACCCGGGCGCCCTGGCCTTCCTGGCTGAATTCGACCAGTTACCGTCGGTCGACCGGTTCGTGGACCTGGGCTGCGGCAACGGAGTTCTGGCGCTGAATTATCTGCACCGGCATCCGCACAGCCAGGCCATTCTGATCGACGAGAGCCGCCAGGCCACTGCGTCAGCGACGGCCAGTGCTGCCCTTAACGGACGCCAGGTGCATATACATCACAACAATGGCCTGAGTGGCCTGGGCCTAACCGATTTACCGCTCATTCTCTGCAATCCGCCGTTTCATCAGAGCACTACCCTCACCACTGATATCGCCCACAGCCTGTTCGAACAGGCCGCAGGCGCCCTGGCAGAAAGCGGCGAATTCTGGGTGGTTGGCAACCGGCATCTCAACTATCACAAGACACTGACCCGCTGGTTCAGCCAGGTCACGCCGGTCAGCCAGCATCCCAAGTTTGTCGCCTTCCGGTGCACGGCCCCCAGGGTATAAGCGGGGGCCCTGCTCAATGGGCATTAGGCGCTGACATCACCCTTTGTGGTGAAAGTGCCAGCATTGATGCGGCCGTGAGCGTTTGAAATCGAATGGAATCGACACCTGAGTCACGTCCTTGACGTCATACAAAGCCTGCAATTCCGGATCCAGCTTGAACTTGCGGAAGTTGTTGGAAAATATCAGCACACCGTCGCTGGCCAGTGAGTTCATGGCCGCTCGGATCAGGCCCGGGTGATCCCGCTGTATGTCCAGGGTATCCGTCATGCGGGCCGAATTACTGAACGTTGGCGGGTCCATGAAAATCAGATCAAAGGTCTCGTTGTTTTCTTCGATCCAGGTCATGCAGTCGGCCTGGATAAAGCGATGATGGCCCGATACCTGACCACCATTGTGGCGCAAATTGTCTTTCGCCCAGTTCAGATAGGTGCGTGACAGATCCACACTGGTTGTGCTGCTGGCACCGCCCACCAGGGCATGGGCCGTTGCCGCGCCGGTATAGCTGAACAAATTCAGGAAGCGCTTGCCCTTAGCATGCTGCTGAATCCAGAGCCGTGTTGGTCTGTGATCCAGAAACACTCCAGTATCGAGATAATCCCTGAGGTTGATCTGCAAATTAACGCCGTGTTCGGCAATGGTGAAGACGTCTCCCGCACTGTCTTTTCGTTCGTATTGCTGTTTGCCGCGTTGCCGCTGGCGCTGCTTGAGCACAGTACGCTCAGCGGGCACCCCGGTTACGTCTGCCAGCACCGCCAAAGCATGCATCAGGCGTTGTCGGGCTTTCTCTTCGGGTATTTCCTTGGGCGGCGCGTATTCCTGAACGTGCAGACTGTCGCCGTAACAGTCGATGGCGATGGCAAATTCGGGCAGATCAGCATCGTACAAGCGGTAGGCTTCTATGTTTTCCTTTTTGAGCCACTTTTGCCGTAATTTCAGATTTTTTAACAGACGATTGCGCAAAGCGTCATCCTGCGCCACCTGCTGGCTGGGCTGATGGGCGGTCCGGTCACCGACTGGAAATACATAGAGGTGGGTTTCTATCGGGCCGTTGAAAAAGCGCAGTTTCTCGGCGGCTCGCAACCCGGTTTCCCGAGCCAGAACGGTATCGGAGGTCAGCAACGCCACCGTCCAGTCAGCCAGCTCGGTCTGAGCCAGATTGCCCAGTTTCAGGTACAGCGACAGCAGCTCAGGTTTGTTACCCAGGCGTTCGCCATAGGGCGGATTGGTCACCACCAGCCCGGGTTTGAGTGCCAGGTGCGTTGGCCGCGACCACTCGGCCAGTGGCTTGTGATAACAGCGCGTCTGGCGACTGAGACCTAGCCGCTCCAGGGTTTCATTGGCACGGGCAACCACCCCGCCATCGGCATCGTACCCCAGTACCGGCACCATGGCGGCTTCACCGTCCTGACGTCTGACGCGCGCCTCGCCCAGCAAGGTATTCCAGGCTGCCCGGTCATGCCCGAGCCAGCCTTCAAAGCCAAACCGCGGGCGCAACAACCCCGGGGCAAAGTCGGCGGCGATCATCGCCGCTTCGATTACCAGAGTGCCCGAGCCACACAACGGATCGATGAAACTTTCTCCGGCCCGGACTCGCTCCGGCCAGCCGGTGGCTAACAGCAACGCCGCCGCCAGGTTCTCCTTCAATGGGGCCGGACCGGTCGCCCGGCGGTAGCCGCGCCGATGCAGCGAATCGCCGGACAGATCCAGCGCCAGATCGATGCGCTTGCGGCCTATCAGTACAACGACGCTGATGTCCGGTGCATCCCGGTCAACATCCGGGCGCACGCCATGGCGTTCGCGCATCTGGTCGACAATAAAATCCTTAACCTTCTGCCCGCCATACCGTGAGTCGTCAATACCCGGCAAGTGCCCCTGAAAATCCACTCTGAGCGTGCCCGAGGGCCGCACATGCTGGTCCCAGTCGATGCTGTCAACCAGTGCCTTGAGCCCGTCCATGCTCATCTCATCTGTCTGCCCCAGTGGCAAATAGATCCGGTTGGCAAGCCGGCTCCAGAGACACAGGCGATAGGCCTCCAGCAACGGGGCGTCAAGCGCCATGCCCCGGGCCCAGTCGCGCGGCACCACACCGGTTAGGTCGGTAATTTCCCGCTTGAGCAAGGCATGAAAACCGTTCGGGCAAGTGATCCAGATTTCGTTGTGCGGCGTTTGAACAGCGTCTGAAGGCATGGTTAGACAAAATCTCTATAAAAAAACAAAAATGACTGCCGGGAGTTTATTAAAACCCACGAACAGGGTTAGATGGCTCGCCTTACAACACCGATTCCAGAGCAGTGTTGCAATTACAACCACCATTTTATGACATCGAGCACTTAAAACGAGGTTTTTTAGACTGAATTGGTCATCGACACCGGTGGCCATCTTTCGATACAACAGTACCAGAAGGATAGTCGTAATAAGAGCTTCACAGCGCTCGGCTCGGATGGCCGGGTTTAATCCCATGGACTGAAAGAGAGGTCTATTTATGAAGCGACAAAAACGTGACCCGCTAGGACGTGCTTATCAAAAAGGCTATATGGCTGGTCTTGAGGGTAGATCCAAAAGTTTATGTCCCGACGGCAAACCCGAGGTCCATCAGGAGTGGATGAACGGGTGGCGCGAAGGACGATCCGATCAGTGGGATGGTTTCACAGGCGTACGCGGTGTACACCGTATCAACGAAGTACTGATGCCCCACTGACCCTTGTCATCCAACACTAACTACCCTTGACTCAAAAGCCGGCCATTCTGCCGGCTTTTTTGTGCCCTTTTTGCGGCCCTGGCTAAACGTTCAGGTCGCTCACTCCCCTTTAACAACCACACTCAGCCTTGTTCAGCCTGAGACAAAGAAGCCTGCACACAGTCCCGAACCAGGCCCGGCCCCTGGTAAATGAACCCACTGTAGATTTGAACCAGATCGGCGCCGGCGTCCCACTTTTTCCGGGCATCGGCAGCAGAGCAGATGCCGCCAACGCCAATGATGGGTACCTGCGCTGGCAGCACCTCGCGCAGTTGTGTCAGCACCCGGGTCGATGACTCGAGCAAGGGGGCGCCGCTCAGGCCACCAGTTTCCTCTGCATGGGGGTGGCCCACAACGGCATCGCGCGCCAGGGTGGTGTTGGTCGCTACCACACCATCAATGTCGAACTCTGCCAGGGCCCGGGCCACACTCTGCACTTCATCGGCAGTCATATCCGGGGCGATCTTGATCAGCAGGGGCTTGAAGCCATGAATCGCCGTTAAGCGTTGCTGCCGTTCCTTGAGCCCTGCCAGCAAACGGGTCAGGGCCTCGCCAAACTGAAGATTGCGCAGCCCGGGGGTATTCGGTGACGACACATTCACCACCACGTAGTGCGCATGGGCGTATACCTTGTCGAGGCAGGTGAGGTAATCGCTCAGAGCGTCTTCTTCCGGGGTGTCCTTGTTCTTGCCGATATTGATGCCAATAACCCCCCGGAAGTGGCTGCGTTTAACCCGCTCCACCAGATAGTCGACACCCTTGTTGTTGAAGCCCATCCGGTTAATGATTGCCTGATGCTCAGGCAACCGAAACAGTCGCGGCTGAGGATTACCGGGTTGCGGCCGTGGTGTTACCGTGCCCACTTCAACAAAGCCGAAGCCGAGGGTCCCCAGCGCATCTAGATAATCGGCATTCTTGTCAAGCCCGGCGGCCAAACCGACCGGGTTGTCGAAATCTATGCCCCACAACGTTGTCCGCCGGCCTTCCGGTTTCTTGCTGAACGCGCCCAATACCCCCAGCCGCTGCAAGGCACCCAACCCATCGAGACTGAGATCGTGGGAGGTTTCCGGGCTAAGGGTAAACAAGGCACGGCGGATCAGGTTATACATGGGCAGGCTCCGTTTTGGACGGCGCGCAGTATAGCACCGGCCCAGCCCAGACTTAAGAGCCGCCAGCGCGCTTCAATCAGGCAATGCGTTTAACAGATACCAGCTTGTTGGCATCGTCAAATTCAATGCGAAAACTGCCGTGTATGCCGCTGCGGGTGACGAAGCGCTGCAGGATACTGGACGGGAAACGAACCCGCCGACCATCACGCGCTTCGCACACCACCTGTGATACCTGCCCTTTGTAATGTCGCAGATAGTCATCTACTGAAATGTACAAGTCCACAATGAGGTGCTGCGCCATGCAGAACGGGTCTCCGGGGGTGTCGGGATCGGTGAAGGGTGTTCAGACGTTGATTATGCTGACTTTCAATGCGCACACAAGCTGGCCTTTATCAAAAAAGGCTCCCGGGGGAGCCTTTTTCAAACTGCCTTCTGCTTACGCTTGTTGCTTCAGAGTTCTGGCATCGTTGCCTGTGACAGATCCAGCAATTCGCGAATCGCAACACTGTACATGCTGAATTCGGGTTCATTGACAGCCCGAATTTCACTCATCATTCGTAACCAGCGCTCTACCAAAATGGTATTGCGTTCCAGCCATTCAGAGACCACCGGTTCCAGCTCGCTGCCCTTCTCCATTTGCGCAAACAGCCCCTGGGTAATGCGTCGTTGCTGCCATTCCAGATCGTCCCGGAATGACTCCCGGGCCATGGCCTGCCAGTGCGTATTGACACTGAGGCTGTTGACCTGGTCGGCAAAGTTATCCAGTTCCAGTGCATCGCCGACCCGGAAGTAACCCTGGGCAACCAGCATAGGATCGCGCTCCTGGGTCTGTGCCACGGCGATGACCCCCAGGGTCGTGTACAGAATTTCGGACGCACAAACTCGACGTGCCACGTCGGCCGGAATCCCCTGCTCTTCCAGCGCTGCCGCTTCTTTCAGCCAATTCTCTTTTTGCTCTTCAGGCAACAGCGTCTCCAGCGCATCAATCATCCGTTCTACCGGCTCCCGATACAAACTGATGACGTTGCTGATGTCGATTCCGGTGCGGTAATTCTTCACCAGCCAGCGGCTGGCTCGCCGAACCATACGGGCGGTGCGTAACATCAGCTGACTTTGCAGCTCGCACGGAATCTGATGATCCAGAGCTTCGATCTGATCCCACAGTCCATGCAACCCGAAGATATCCCGCGCTGCCACATACGCTTTGGCCGCTTCGACGGGCGATGCGCCGGTGCTTTCCTGAAGCCGGTTGAAGTAGGCGATACCCATGTAGTTGAAGATGTCATTGGCCACCTGGGTGGCGACAATTTCCGACTTCAACCGGTGCTGGCGCATCGGCCCTTCGAACTTTTTGAGCATTTTTTCAGGAAAAACGGTCGCTACCGCGTCTTCCAGGTAAGCATCTTCAGCGACGTTTTCGCGAATCAGCTGCTCTTTCAGATCCCCCTTCACATAGGAAATCAGCACAGACAGCTCAGGCCGCGTCAGTCCCAGGCCGCGTGTCTTGCGCTCCGTAATGTCGTCATCCGAGGGCAAAAACTCGAGAGAGCGATTCAATTTTCCGGCGGCTTCCATGGAATTGATCAGACGGCGGTATTCTTCCACACGCCGGCTCGACTCGGTAAACGCCAGACCCAGCGCCTGGGTTTGGCGATAGTTATTGCGCAAGACCAGACGGGATACATCTTCGGTCTGCTTGAACAGCCATTCATTACGCTGCTTGACAGTCAGGTCTCCATTGGCGACCAGGTCGTCCAGCAGGATCTTCATATTAACTTCGTGGTCAGAACAATCGACACCACCGGCATTGTCGATAAAATCGGTAAAGCAGCGCCCGCCGTTCAGGTTGAACTCTACCCGCCCCAACTGACTGAAACCCAGGTTGCCCCCTTCGCCAATCACCTTGCAGCGCAACTCGTTGCCGTTGACCCGCAACGCATCGTTGGCCTTGTCGCCGATGTCGGTGTGGTTTTCATGACTGGCTTTAACGTAGGTACCAATACCGCCATTCCACAGCAGATCTACCGGCGCCCTGAGCATGGCACTGATCAGGTCGTTCGGGGATATCTTCGACTTGCTGATGCCAAACACCGCCTTCATTTCCTTGGAAACCGGAATCGATTTGGCCGTTCGGCTGAAGATACCGCCCCCTTTGGAAATCAGCGACGCATCATAGTCTTCCCAGCTTGAACGGGGCAGGTCGAACAAGCGCTGCCGTTCGGCATAACTCGCCGCGGCATCGGGTTCGGGGTCCACAAAAATATGCAGGTGGTTAAAGGCACCCACCAGCTTCAACGTTTGCGAACGCAGCAGGCCGTTGCCAAAAACATCGCCGGCCATATCACCGATGCCGACCACGCTGATCGGGTCTTTCTGGACATCCAACCCCAACTCACGAAAATGACGCTGTACGCTGACCCAGGCACCCCGGGCGGTGATGCCCATTTTCTTGTGGTCATACCCATTACTGCCGCCTGAGGCAAAGGCATCTCCCAGCCAGAAGTCGTATTCGTCGGCGACCGCATTGGCGATGTCAGAGAAGGTGGCGGTGCCTTTGTCGGCGGCGACAACCAGATAAGGGTCGTCTTCGTCGTAGCGCACGACGTTCTCGGGGGCAATCAACTCACCTTCTTTGAGGTTGTCGGTGACGTCCAGCAACGCCCGAATAAAGGTTTTATAGCAGGCGATGCCTTCGCGCATAAAGGCTTCGCGATCACCGTCCAATGGGAGTTGTTTGGCAACGAATCCGCCTTTGGCACCCACGGGTACAATAACCGCGTTCTTAACCTGTTGTGCCTTGACCAGCCCCAGCACTTCGGTTCGGAAATCTTCAATCCGGTCGGACCAGCGCAGTCCACCACGCGCTACCTTGCCACCACGCAAGTGCACACCTTCGACGCGGGGTGAGTAGACAAAGATCTCAAACATCGGCCTCGGCAAGGGAATACCGCTGATTTTGGCCGGGTTCAGTTTGAAGCTGATGTAATCCTTGCGGCGGCCAGGTTCATCTTCCTGATAGAAATTGGTGCGCAAGGTCGCTTTCATCAGTTCAACGTAGCGCCGCATGATGCGATCTTCGTTGATGTTGTTGACGCTCTCCAGTGACTGTTCAATGCCCTGCAACCACTTGTCGACCTGAGGTTTGCCTTTTTGTTTGGCCGGGCTGAACCGGGCCGAGAACAGCTCGGCCAGCATATCCGTGATCTCGGTGTACTTGATCAGTGTATCGGCGATGTATTCCTGTGACAGGCCAAAGCGCAGCTGCTTCATGTAATGCGCGTAGGCACGCAACATGGCGACTTCGCGCCAGGTTAAGCGGGCGCGCAATATCAGCTGGTTGTAGGCGTCGTTTTCAGCCCGGCCATTCCAGATATTGATAAAGGCCCGGGAGAACTCATCGCGGTATTTGGCCGGATCAAGGTCCGGATCGGGCTCGTACAGCAGGGAAAAATCGTAGATCCAGGTGCAGCTGTCTTCCCCGTAATTGATCTCGTAGGGGTATTCGTCGATGACCTTAAGCCCCAGGTTCTCCAGAACCGGAATCAGGTCGGACAACAGCAATGCCGAGCCTTTGTTGAATATCTTCAGTTTCAGTTCACTGCCCGTCGGCTCCATCGACCGGTAAAAGCTGAGCGTGATGGGATCGGCATTGGTCGCGTTGAGCGATTCCATGCGCTGAATATCAGCAACCGCAACCCGGGCACTGTATTGCTCACGGTAGCTGGCCGGGAAAGCCTCGACATAACGCTGATGAAAGCGCATCCCCTTTTCTTCACCAAACGACTCGATCAGCGCCTGTTGCAGTTCATCCGTCCAGCGACGGGCGATCTGAACAATGCGTTTTTCCAGAAGTTCGGTCGGCAATTCTTCGTCGATCGGGTGGCTCAGTTTGAACACAAACCGCGTTCGTGCCAGTACGGATTCACTGAAAAAGGTGGTGAAATCTGACCCTTCAACATCGAACTGTTCAACCAGCAAATCGTGCACCTGCTGCCGCAGTTGCGAATTGAAGATATCGCGCGGCATATAGACGATGGCGTTCAGGAACTTGCCATAGATATCCTTGCGCAGCAGCAACCGGATGCGCTTGCGTTCCTGAATGGCCAGCACATCCAGCGTCATGCTCAACAGGGTATCGACCGACGCCTGAATCAGCTCATCGCGCGGGAAGGTAAAGAGAATGGAAGCCAGCTCCTTGTAATTGTGGCCACCTTCGGCAAACCCGCTCTTTTCCAGAACCAGTTCAATTTTACGACGCACCACAGGTATATTGACCGGTGCCTCGTTGTAAACCGTCGAGGTGTAGAGACCCAGAAACCGGCGACCGCCAATCACTTCGCCCTTGTCATTAAAGTGTTTGACCAGCACATAGTCCGAATAGGCCGGGCGGTGAACATTGGCCCGGTGACCCGATTTGGAGAAAATCAGCAGTTCTTTTTCAAAGACATGAGAACGGCGGTGCTCGGACATTCCGGCAATGGTCTCGTCACGGCGTTTCGGGCTCTTCTTGAACAACCCAAGTGCACTGCCCTCCACCTGCTTAACCGTATCTCCCTCGACAACATATTCATCGTAGGCCAGGAAGGTGAAGTGGTTGTTGGCCAGCCACTTCATGAATACCTTGCCTTCATCGAGTTCCGAGGCATCAACCGGGTACTTCAGGGTGTTGAAGTCGCTGATGGCATCGCGGGTTTTCTGCAGAATGGCTGTGTAATCGTCAACAACCCGCTCGACATCCTGAACCACGGAGCGAATTTCGCTCTCGATACGATCGCGCTCACTGGCGATGGTTGTGCGGTCTACCTCAATCAGCAGCAGCAATTCCTGGGCACCCTTGCCCGTAAAGCCGCCAAATTGCCCGCTTTTGTTGCGCGATACAGCCAGGCTGGCGTGAAAAATGGTATGAATATTGGCACCCAGGCGGTTCAGGGTGAGGCGAACAGAGTCGATAATGAACGGCAAATCCGAATGCAGAATGGACACAATGGTATGCGGCGACTGCCACTCGTGCTCTTCGACATTGGGGTTGAATACGTTAACCAGCCCATGCTGTGCTTTCCCGCCCTGCAAGGTGCGCCACATTGAAACTACCAGACCGGCCAAGTCGGTCATTTCATAGGAAAGCAGGTCTTGCATTGATGCATGCTTGAACAGGGCATGAATCAGTGTCTTGAGATTATCACTGTGCTCTTTCGGGAAGTGGGGCTGAAGGCGGGCATGCAAGCTTTCAAGCAACTCACTTCGCTGATGAGACATGGTTTGCGTCATTGTTGGCCTCTGTTTTTCTTTTTAATGTCCGGCAATGTCAGGCATTGCTCACTGTTGATTTGCAGGTAGTATGGGTTGTGCTGTGTCTGATTGATGATTTCGGGTGTTCGTTGGATACTATTGATACTAGTTGCACCGGGCGTATTCTCTAGTAAACGACACCCCCTTTCACCCTGCCGGCCACCGTTTTACGGGGCTTTGTCGCATTGCAGGATGCAGGGTCGCATTTATGAAATCTATTTGATAATACTGAAGTGAGAGACTGTATCATGTCCGGTAAGACAGGTTCGACTGCTAATGACACCGAAAATCGTGCCAATAAATCGCGATGGTCGAAGTTACTGATTAGCCTGCTGGCTGGGCTGGTGGGTGTGCAGAGCGATAAAAACCGCGTCAGCGATTTTTCATCAGGCAGTATCTGGCCCTTTATCATCGGTGGCATCCTGTTCACCGTGCTGTTTGTGTTCAGCCTGATAGGTCTGGTTACCTTGCTGGCGCCCTGAACAGACTGCCCGCAAGCCACCTGCTAAAAAGGCCCTTTGCAGGGCCTCAGCGGCGATACATTGTGCAGAGCAAAGGTGCTATCAGGTTGCGGTTGCAACCCAGTAGACCGCTGCAACTACAACGGTAGTGACGATAATAACCGCCGCGATGGCATCCGCCTGAGCATCCGTCATGCCTGATTTCTTGGTTGTTGCCATAATTAAATTCCCCTTTTTGTTCTTTTTGTGAGCATGTCTTTAGTGTGGCAGCATCCATCGTTCTGGTATGCCGAAGAGATGTTTTTACCATTCTGTCGCACTGCCTTTGCAGCCCATAGATCCCGGGCAACCAATCCGGCGGAACCTCGTTACCCGGCCGCAGCCAGCGCTCTTGGACCAGAATGCTATTTACGCGAGCCATTTAATCGTCTATTGGACGTCGGTTCAAGCCGTCTCATATAACGGTATAGCATAAAATTATGAAATATAAATTGTTTATGGAATAAGAAGCTTTCTCTATAGTGTGATCCAACACCCTCATTGGATAGGCGGACTGCATGTACCTGTACGATTCGTTCGATCAAAAAGTGGTCGATGAACGCGTTGCCCAGTTTAGAGAGCAAACTGAGCGCTACCTCGACGGCAAAATCGCCGATGACGAGTTCCTGCCGCTGCGCCTGCAAAATGGCCTGTATATCCAGCGCCATGCGCCAATGCTGCGCATCGCCATCCCCTATGGCTTGCTGTCTTCCCGGCAGCTCTATCGTCTGGCCGACCTGACTGAACAGTACGACAAAGGCTATGCTCATTTCACGACGCGCCAGAACATCCAGTTCAATTGGCCCGCCCTGGAAGACGTGCCCGACATACTGGCGGGCCTGGCCGAGGTGCAGATGCACGCCATTCAAACCTCGGGCAACTGCATTCGCAACACCACCACCGACCAGTTCGCCGGTGTGTTGCGGGATGAAATTGCCGACCCGCGCCCCTGGTGCGAGCTGATTCGCCAATGGTCGACCCTACACCCCGAATTCGCCTTCCTGCCGCGCAAGTTCAAGATTGCCGTCAATGCCAGCCCGGATTCAGATCGGGCAGCCGTCCGGTTTCACGACATTGGCCTGGAACTGGTACGAAACGAAACCGGGGATATCGGGTTTCGCGTGTTTGTCGGCGGTGGCCTCGGCCGTACGCCGCTGGTGGGCCAAAACGTCCGCGATTACCTGCCAGCCAGGCATTTGCTGACTTACCTCGATGCCATCCTGCGGGTCTACAACCTGAACGGCCGGCGCGACAACAAATTCAAGGCGCGGATCAAGATCCTGGTTAAAGCGCTGGGCGTAGACGCCTTCCGTGATCGGGTTGAGGCTGAATGGGCCCACCTGAAAGACGGCCCGGGCACTTTGACCGAGGCTGAAATCGAGCGCGTAGGCAAGCACTTCGTCGACCCGGATTACGCCGAACTGAGTGATGCCGACGCTGTGCTGGCCGAACAGAAAGACGCCCACCCAGGCTTCGGCCGCTGGCTGGAACGCAATGTCACTGGACACAAAAAACCGGGCTACGCGGCCGTTACCCTGTCACTCAAGAAGGTGGGTTATGCCCCGGGCGACTGCACCTCGGGCCAAATGCGCGCGGCTGCTCAACTGGCCGATGCATTCTCACTGGGCGGATTGCGCGTTAGCCACGAACAAAACCTGATCCTGGCCGATGTGCGTCAGGATCAGCTGTTCGATCTCTGGGAAGCTGCCAAACAACATGGCTTCGCCACCCCAACCATTGGCACCCTGACCGACGTGATCTGCTGCCCCGGTGGCGACTACTGCGCTCTGGCCAACGCCAAGTCAATCCCGATTGCCGAGGCGATTCAGGCTCAGTTTGATGATCTGGATTATCTGTTTGATCTGGGCGACATCGACCTTAACATTTCCGGCTGCATGAACGCCTGTGGTCACCACCACATTGGTAATATCGGCATTCTCGGTGTGGATAAAAAAGGCGAAGAGTTCTACCAGGTATCGCTCGGTGGCGACTCCGGGCTGAATGCCCGGGTTGGCAAGATCCTCGGACCGTCGTTCAAGGCCGACGAAGTGCCCGCCGTGGTCGACAAGGTCATTCAGGTCTATGTTGACCACCGCCGACCCGACGAAGCCTTTATCGATACCGTTGACCGAATTGGCATCGAGCCGTTCAAGGAGCGTGTTTATGCAAAATCTCATTAAAGACGGCCAGCGCCAGGACGACCCCTGGACACTCGTTGAAGACGACGCGCCCCTGCCGGCCCAAGGCCCGATCATTCTGCCTTTGGCTCTCTACCTGGCTCAAAAGGCCGAATGGGACGCTTCCGATCGCGACATCGGTGTCTGGCTGAACGATGAACAGATGGCAGAGGACGTGACTGGCAGCCTGGACAACCTGGCACTGATTGCACTGCGCTTTCCCAAGTTCGCCGATGGCCGGGGCTTCTCCAAAGCCCGCCTGCTGCGCGAACGCTATGGCTATTCCGGTGAGCTTCGGGCCATTGGCGACTTTTTGCCGGATCAGGTGTTCTATATGGGTCGCTGCGGCATCAACGCCTTTGCCTGCCGAACCGACGATGAAGCGTCGATCGCGCTGGCTCTGCTGACTCCTTTCAGTGTTCGTTACCAGAGCGGAACCGACAGCACCGCTTTATTCGAACATCGCTGACGCGCTTCCCCGACCTCACACCAGCTTCCCCGACCAGGCCCTCTCAGCAGGGCCTTTTTTTTGCCTTGCCAGCCAGAAAATCAGCCATCACTACTGCAAAGACACCAACTCGATCACAAAAAAGTTGACGACACCCGAATCACTGTATATAACTACAGTTACTGTATAGATGAACAGTAACCAGGAGGCCGTCATGTCCGCAACCGCACAGATCACTCAGACCGAAATCGACCGTCACACTCCCGTCTGGCGCAACCGGGCAACGCGGCCACAGCCACATCACGGCCGGGCAGCTGCTGACGCGCTGACAATGAGCACCCTGACGGAAGTCTTCTGTCAGTCAGAAGGGTTGCGGCAATTGCAGCTGCTGGTCCCTGTGCTGGCGCAATTGAGCCAGAAGAAACAATGGATTACCTTTATCGCACCACCCTGCCTGCCGAATGAACGTGCGCTGGCCCGTGCTGGCGTTGATACCCGCAAGGTTCAGATCATTCATACCCGCACCATCAGAGATTACTGGAAAACGCTGGACGACGTGCTGCACAACGGACAGAGCAGCGCTGTGCTGTGCTGGCCCCCACAGGGCGAATACAACGATGCCAGGCGCGCGCAGATGAAACAGACGGGTGACAACAGTGATACGCTGGTGTTCGTGTTTCGGCCCTTCGGCAAAACGCGTTCCGAGGCCGTAAACGACACCGACAAGACGGCAATACCCAACGATGAACGCCAACTGGCCCTGGCATTCTAATACCACTGACGAACTTAATGCAGTTTATGAAGAAAGTGGTTTGAAAAGGATGTGCAGAAGGGCTGGCAAAAGCTGAAGGTTAGTAAGCGCTATGGCTGAAACTGGTGCCCGGAGCCGGAATCGAACCGGCACGGCCGCAATGGCCGAGGGATTTTAAGTCCCTTGTGTCTACCAATTTCACCATCCGGGCGAATCGAGGACTGTATCAGTGCGGTCACGATGCCGCGGATATTGCAGAACCCTGACTAGGGTTATTTAGCCACTTCCGAGTGAGGAAATGGAGGCTGGAGTCGGAATCGAACCGGCGTACACGGAGTTGCAGTCCGCTGCATGACCACTCTGCCATCCAGCCTTTACAGGCTTGCCCTATAGAAGAGCCTTTCTATTTGGAGCGGGAAACGAGATTCAACTGGCCGGCATCCCGGTCGTGACCCTCGGGTCGCGCTTCAATTGGAGCGGGAAACGAGATTCGAACTCGCGACCCCAACCTTGGCAAGGTTGTGCTCTACCACTGAGCTATTCCCGCTTTACTACCCATTACCAATGATAATGCACCAACACTGTCCGGCTGAATGAGGCTTCTGCGAAGCCTGAACTCGCGAGACTGCGCGTCCCGCCCCAACCTCGGACAAGGTTGTGCTCTACCACTGAGCTATTCCCGCTTTACTGCTTCGTTCATCCGGCGCTGGAAACACTACCCAACCCCAATCAACGAGCGCGCATTCTAAGCATTCGTTTATGGGGCGTCAATTATTTTTCTTTACAATTTAGGCACTTAGCTGACTTTTCCGCCGCGACACCGCCCTGGCTCAGATGAGCGCTCAGGTCTTGGGTCGCAATTCCGGCCAGGCGGCTCGCAAGTAGACGATCATCGACCAGAGGGTCAACACGGCGGATACCTGAAGTGCCAGCAGGCCCAGATTGGCCAGCCATTCTGCCGAGAGCGCCGTGCGCATGGCAGGATCCTGAGTCAGCAGGATAACGATGGCAACCATTTGCAAAGTGGTTTTAACCTTTCCCAGCATGTTTACTGCAACACTGGCACGCTTGCCCAGCTCCGCCATCCACTCGCGCAATGCGGAAATGACGATTTCCCGGCCAATAATCACAACCGCCGGCACGGTCATCCAGATGCTGCTGTGACTTTCGACCAGCACCACCAGCGCAGCCGCTACGATAAGTTTATCGGCTACCGGGTCGAGGAAGGCACCGAAAGGGGTCATTTGACCCAATTTGCGAGCCAGGTAGCCATCTACCCAATCCGTTATGGCTGCTGCTGTAAATATGACTGCGGCCAGCAGAAACGACCAGCTTTGCGGCAGGTAGTAGACGACAACGACGACAGGAATCATCAGAATCCTGAACAGCGTTAAGATATTCGGTATGTTCATAGCCTTCCTTTAATGGTGCGGACCAGCAAGGTCCGCTTTGCGTCCAACGGGCGGAAGGATTCCAGCTTTGTTCCACACTGTAAACCATTGCATGGCCCGGACGGGTACTTTTTTCACAGTCGTTTCCTGCTGTCCGATGCCGGTTCAACGGCTGTGCAGAAATTCATAGATCGATTCCGCCAGCGCCCGGGACACCCCTTTCACCCGGGCTATTTCCTCCTGACTGGCGGCCTTGACGCCCTGTGCACTGCCAAAATGGCGTATCAGCGCTTTGCGACGCCCGGGGCCCACATTGGGTATTTCATCCAGTAGCGACCCTACTCTGGCCTTGCTACGCCGGGCCCGGTGGCTGGTAATGGCAAAGCGGTGCGCCTCATCCCGAATATGCTGAATAAGGTGCAGGGCCGGTGCATGGTTCGGCAGCTGGATAACCTGGTCCGGCGTTTCAAAGAACAGGGTTTCCAGCCCTGGTTTGCGGGTTTCCCCCTTCGCCACGCCCAGCAGGGGGATCGCCACACCCAGCTCATCCATGACCTCTCTCGCCATTTTCATCTGGCCTTTGCCGCCGTCAACAATCAACAGATCGGGCAGTTTGGCTTCTTCCTTTTGCAAACGACTGTAGCGACGCTCAATCGCCTGGGACATGGCGGCATAGTCGTCACCGGCAGTCACCCCTTCAATGTTGAATTTGCGATACAGGCTCTTGTTTGGGCCGTTCTGGTCGAAAACAACGCAAGATGCTGTGGTGGCTTCACCGGAACTGTGAGAAATGTCAAAACACTCGATGCGCTCTGGCATTTCCTCCAGCTCCAGCGCCAGCTGCAAGGCTTCGAAACGCTGCACAACCTGCTGGCGGTGGCTGATGCGTTGCTGCAGTTGTTCCCGGGCATTGGTTTGTGCCAGCTCCAGCCAACGGGCATTGCGCCCGCGCACTGAACTGCTCAGCGTAATCTTGCGACCAAAATGTTCACACAGCGCCGCTTCCAGCCAGTCTTTATCGGTTACCGGAACATTCAGCACCACACTTTGCGGGCAATCATCGTGAGTACGCCCAAAATAATACTGACCGAGAAAACTGAGCATGATGGTGGCCGGCTCTTCTTCGATGCCGGGTTTGGGAAAGTAGCTTTGGCTGCCGAGCAGACGCCCCTGACGAATCATCAGGTAATGCACACAGAGGCCAAGGTCGCCGGATTCCAGCGCAAAGACATCGACATCCCCCCGGTCGCTGGAGACGTACTGCTGCTCCTGAACTTTGCGTAACACCAGCAACTGGTCACGCACTTCGGCGGCGTTTTCAAAATCCAGTTCGGCTGCCGAGGTGTCCATTTCCAGTTCCAGGGTCTGAATCAACGTTTGATTCTTACCCTGCAGGAAAGCCCGGGTTTTCTCCAGGTCGGCCTGATACTCCTCTTCACTGACAAAGCCGACACAGGGCGCCTTGCAGCGCTTGATCTGGTATTGCAAACAGGGGCGTTGCCGGTTGGTGAAGACGCTGTCCTTGCACTGACGCACCTTGAATGCTTTTTGCAATATCGCCAGAGATTCCCGCACCGCACTGGCATTGGGAAAGGGACCAAAATATTCGGACTTACCGCGTCGGGCACCCCGGTGCACATAGAGCCCGGGCGATTCGTGTTCGGTCGTCAGTCGGATATAGGGGTAGGATTTGTCGTCTATCAGCAGAATGTTATAGGGCGGTTTGTACTGCTTGATCAGAGTTTGTTCAAGTAACAGTGCCTCGGTTTCGCTATGGGTAACGGTGGTATCGATGCGCTGGATGCGCGCCACCAGTGCCAGGGTTTTATTGGTTAACCCGCGGCTGCGAAAATAGCTCGATACCCGATTTTTCAGGTTCTTGGCTTTGCCCACATAAAGCAGCTGGCCGTCGGCATCGTACATGCGATACACACCAGGCCGGGCTGTCAGATGTTTGAGGTAGGCTTTGTGGTCAAAGGGGTGCGTTGTCTCTGGCATAGCCAGGATTATACCATCTCGTTGGGTTCCAGGATGCCATGACGAATGGCCAGGTGCGTCAGTTCCACATCACTGGAGATACTGAGCTTGTCGAAAATCCGATAGCGATAGGTATTCACCGTCTTAGGGCTCAGGCATAACTTATCGGAAATTTCCTGAACCTTCTTGCAGGAGCAGATCATCGTGGCAATCTGCATTTCCCGGTCAGACAGTTCCGAGAAAGGTGACCCCCCTGCCCCAACGTTTTGCAGCGCCAGTTTTTGAGCCACATTGGGGGCCAGATATTTCTGGCCGGCAACCACTGTACGCACGGCCAGCACCATCTCTTCGGACGAGGCGCCTTTGGTCAGGTAGCCGGCCGCTCCGGCCTGTAACAGGCGCGCAGGAAACGGATCGTCGCCACAGGCGGTAACGGCAATGATGCGGATATCCGGAAACTGACGATGAATCTTGCGGGTGGCTTCAATGCCGCCGATGCCGGGCATGCGCACATCCATCATAATGACATCCGGCTCATGCTCTTTGGCAAGACGAATGGCGTCTTCGCCGCTGGCGCCTTCTTTGATGACTTCAATGCCATCAGCGTCGCCCAGCAACCGGACCAGCCCCATCCGCACTAGATCATGATCGTCTACCACGATTACCTGGATCACGCACCCACCTCAATCGTTAACTGCACTTCTCATCCTGAGGTTTTGTCCGTCCTGGGAAAAAGATACTGTCGAATGGCTCTGAAGGCCTGTGACAGCAGAGAGGAACCGGCATTGGCCCAGAATACAGACCACCGGAATGCCAGTTCACCCACAGTGGCCCATAATACGGCTCAACCCCATCGGAGAAAAGCACTATGTCACTTTTTCGTCAACCCACTGACCTGGGTTAACGACATTTACACCGCAGCCACTACAAATGCGATTCCGCATACGCCGCCAGCCGACTGCGCGCAACGCCCTCGAGCGTAATGGAGCCACCGTGCTCGAACCCCTTGAACCGCTCACTCATGTAGGTCAGTCCTGAACTGGTTGGCCCCAGGTAGGGGGTATCAATCTGAGCGAGGTTACCCAGGCACACTACCTTGGTACCCTGCCCGGCCCGGGTAATAATGGTCTTGATCTGGTGTGGGGTAAGGTTCTGGGCTTCGTCGACGATCATGAAGCTTTGCTGGAAGCTGCGTCCGCGAACAAAATTCAGGCTCTTGAACTGGATGGGCACCTTGGCGCCTACAAAATCCTGACTGCTGCCCGGATCAAAATCCTCCGCATGCAACGCTTCGAGGTTATCGGTAAAGGCGCCCAGCCAGGGCTGCATTTTCTCGGTCTCGGTTCCCGGTAAAAAGCCGATGTCTTCGTCCAGCCCACGTGTACTGCGTGTCGCGATGATGCGCTTGTACTGCTTGGTTTCCATCGTCTGTTCAAGAGCACAGGCCAGCGCCAGCATGGTTTTGCCGCTGCCGGCAGCCCCATTCAGCGCGACCAGATCGATTTCGGGATCGAACAACAGATACATGGCCATGGCCTGATATAAATCGCGCGGGACCATCCCCCAGGCTTTTTGACGCATCAACACCCCGGTGTTGAGCATTTCTATCGACACCTGAGCGTCTTCCACCCGGTGAATACGGCCAACAAACTCTTTCTGATCGTAAAAAAACTGATTGGCATAAAACGGTTCGTTCAGTACTTCCGCCAAAACCGTCTTTTCGATCACATGGTAACGTTCACCTCGAATATTCTGGGGGGCAACGGCTTCAATCTGCTCCCAAAAACTGCCCTCCAAGGCATGGTAGCCAGTGGTGAGGCTGTCTATATCGGAAATAAGCTGGTCGTTATGGTAGTCCTCAGATTGCAGGCCGCTGCCTCTGGCTTTGAGGCGCATATTGATGTCTTTGGTAACCAGCACCACCTCCGCTTCCTGATGCTGAGCTTGCAGCGCCAGCAAATCGTTAATGATGCGGTTGTCGTTGCTGTGTGCCGGCAGAACAGACGCCGAGGGATCTCTGGGCATCATGATGCTCAGCGTACCCACACTTTGCTGGGTGTGCTGGCGTTCAATACCGACACCCTCCATGATTTGCTGGGGCGTGGCACCTCCCAGAATCGCGTCGATGGTGCGCACCGACTGGCGAGCATCAGCCGCCAGAGCCGTGCTGCCAACTTTGAGTTTATCGAGTTCTTCCAGCACCACCATGGGCACCAGAACCTGGTGTTCTTCAAAGTTAAAAACCGCATTGGGGTCGTGGATCAGGACGTTGGTATCAAGGGCATAGATTTTCGGGTTGGAACCTTCACGAGCAGATGCGTGCATAACTTCTCCTGGTCGGGACAGCGGAGCAAGCAGGGTTGCTCCAGCGCGACAGCCATTCTGGTGACCTGGCTGCCCAGACGATATCTGACTGAACAAACGACTTCCCGGCGGGCCTGAACACCCGGCAACCAAGCCTGGCCTGGAGGCACCGGACCGGTATGAGCGAGCGAGTTCTCCTTTCAGTTGGCACTGTCTCAGAATAGGTGACCCGAGTCTGGTTGTCTCCCCCCCTTTTGCTCAGCGAATGAAAAGATCAGGACGTCTAGCCGTCAAACTCATGGTCTTCGGCGGCGAAAGCCACACAGATACTGCCGGGGCCAACATTCAGCCCGCCCGTCAGTCCCATCACGCAACTAAGTACTGTCACGCCCTTACTGGCTGCCGCGCTTTGCAATGCTTTAAAGCCCTCATGGCTTTCCAGACCAGAAAGGTCGCCGGCAATCGACACCACGACATAAGGCGTCAGCAAGCCGTGTTCTACCTGACGAATGGTGTAGCGCAGCAACCGGTCGACACTGGCGCCAAATCCTCGCCCCTTGGCGACCGGAAACGTGTCATCACCCCGCGCTGACAGTATCGGTACGATATCAAGCGATTTAGCCACCAGAGCCGTAAGCATGCCAACGCTTTCATCGCCTTTCTTTCGTGCCCGCTCGCGAATGTAGTACACGTCCGGAGCGACCAGGTAGGCATAGATGCGCTGGCGCATGGCATCGGCCAGTTTGAGAATCTCGTTCTTCGCTTTGCCGCGTTCAATCATGTCGCTGGTAAAAGCAGCCAGCACACCCTGCCCACAAAACAGGGTTCCCGAGTTCATCACCCTCATGCCAAAGTTTCCGTCGCGCCCAGCCGCCTCACGAACATCGTGATAACTGCGCAAAATGGCGTGTGAAGCCCTGGTGGCATTGTCGTAAATCGGGCTGCGTTTCCGGCTGACGGTTTGCACCAGTGCAAAGTCGTAATCGGTTACCAGCTCATCCAGAAACAGCCTTTCGATTTCTTCACTGCTGTAGGGAATGGATTCGGCATCGTGGTTACGACCGAGCCTGTCCTGGGCGTAGAAGTCGGTCAGTTTTTGAGCATCCTTGACATCCGTATGGGTCTGATCATCAACCCGAATGGCGATAGGCAACAATTTAATGTTGCGGTCATCGATAAAACTAGGCGGCAAATCGCAAGCCGCATCGATAACGAGAACGGTGCTCATGGTTCACTCCTGAAGTGGTTTTTTATTATTGAGTGCGTCGTACTGTCAACCATTAAGGATGGTGCTCTCCTTTTGTGAACCCGGTCAACTTTCAGTGTTCGGGGGGTGTCGGATCTGTCCCCTTTTTACCCGGTAACCGATTCATTACAGAAGAAATTTCACTAAACCTGCCCTGCGGCAGGACTTTCAGCACAATATCGCTAGAATAGCGCCGGCTTATTTACGAAGAAGTGATCACCTTGCAGCGTCTGGAACTCCCCTACACAGCAACCGCCCGCCCCTATTTTGCGTCCCTGGCGAATGAAGCCGGGGCCATCTGGTTTCATTCCGGCAATCCCGCCCGGGAAGGCCACCGCTGGGAGTGGTGTTCGGCCTGGCCGGAAACCAGATACCGGATGCTCGCCACTCAGCAGGTTGAGTGTGAGCAACAGGGTCAGACAACGCTGATCGACACGCCTGATTTTCTCAGCTGGCTGGCCGCCCGCCAGCCCAACCCCGTCACCGGGAGTGACCTGCCCTTTTCGTCAGGCCTGGCCGGACATCTCAATTACGAGGCCGGGTATGGGTTGCACGGCCTGACCAGCCGCCACCCAAGCCCAACCTGCCTGGCCAGTATTGACCGCTATGGGTGGAGCCTGGTGTTTGATCATCAGCAACAGCGTGCGCTTCTGTGCGTGTCAGAGCACCTGCCCGATTCGCTGAGACAGCGCGTTATGGCCTGGTATGAGACCGTTCGCAGACAACCCCCAACCCCTGAAATTCCGCCCCCTATAGAGCCGCTCGCCTGGCGCTCGGGCATGAGCCGGGAAACCTACCAGCAGCACTTCGCAGCATTAAAGGAATACATTCTCGCCGGCGACATTTACCAGGCCAATCTCACCCGCCCCTGGTACGCAGACATAGAGACCGGGGCTTCTGACTGGTCGGTTTACAGTCACCTGATCGACCGGATTCAGGCCCCCTACGCCGTCTATCATCGCGCCGCTGATCACACACTGATGAGCGTGTCACCAGAGCGCTTCATCACCATCGACCAGGGGCGCATCACAACGCAACCCATCAAAGGCACACGCCCCAGAGGGGCATCGCCGGAAGAAGATCAGCGTTTGTCGCGTGCGCTGGAGCACAGCGAAAAAGACCGGGCTGAAAACCTGATGATTGTCGATTTACTGCGCAACGATATTTCCCGCAACGCCCGTGCGGGCAGCGTGAAAGTACCGGAACTGTGCAAGCCGGTAGCATTCAGTAACGTGCATCATCTGGTCAGTACCATCACCGCAGACCTGGCAACTGGCTCGACACCGCTGGACGTACTGCGCGACGCCTTCCCTGGCGGCTCCATTACCGGTGCACCAAAACGCCGGGCAATGGAGATCATTGATGAACTGGAAGTGTGCGCACGTGGGCCTTATTGCGGCACTGCATTCTGGCTTAGTGACGGCGGGTCCTTTGACAGCAACATTCTTATCCGGTCGCTACTGAGAACGCCTGGCCAGCTGATGTGCTCGGGTGGCGGAGGCATCGTCGCCGACAGTAACGCCGACGATGAATACGAGGAAAGCGCCACCAAGGTGGCGCATATTCTTAATGCTCTGGGGACGGTTTCAGGCGGGTAATACCCGGTTGCTCGCCTGCAAAAAGGCAGCTTTCAGGTTGTCGTACCCGGTCACTGCCGGAAACTGCGGAAACTCGGCAATCACATTAGCCGGTGCATTAAACAGAATGCCCGCGTCGGCTTCGCCCAGCATGGTGGTGTCGTTGTAGGAGTCGCCAGCGGCAATGCACCGGAAATTCAGTCCATGAAACGCCTTGATTGAGGCTCGCTTCGGATCGGGCTGACGTAAGACGTAGTCCAGCACCTTGCCCTGACCGTCGACTTCAAGCCGATGACAGAACAACGTCGGGTAACCCAGCTGGCGCATCAGAGGGGCCGCGAATTCGTAAAAAGTGTCCGACAGAATAACAACCTGAAACCGCTCACGCAGCCAATCAACAAACTCCCTGGCTCCGGGAAGCGGCTCAAGCTCTGCGATCACCGCCTGAATCTCGTTCAGACCCAGATTATGATCGTCCAGTATCTGCAAGCGTTGCTTCATCAGTACATCGTAATCCGGAATATCCCGGGTAGTGGCCTTCAGGGCATCAATACCGGTTTTTTCCGCAAAGGCAATCCAGATTTCAGGGATCAGAACCCCTTCCAGGTCAAGGCAGGCTAATTCCACAGTTGGCTCATCCTAATGGTGGGAAACGTTGCAGCGGCTAACGGTACTGGGCTGGCAAAAAGAAGGCAACGCCATTAAGTGAATCGCAGTATTGCCAGATAGGCCACAGTAACTGACCTTTTTTACCAGCTGATCAAAAAGTGTTCCACAGCGAACGCTCCACGTGGAACCGTTCCACGGAAACCCACGCAGCTGAAAACGCGCCGTCCCGGCGCAAACAGCCATCTACATAACCTTATGATATGCGGTTATTTAACGAAACCCGTGCAAGCTGGTAGAGTCGCCGCTTCACCGTGACTGCCGTGCCTTATCATGAATCTGACCGAACTGAATCTGGAACTTTCCGGGCTGTCGCCCCGCGACATCCTCAAACGTGCGCTCGACACACACGAACACATCGCCTTGTCGTTCAGCGGCGCGGAAGACGTTGTACTGGTTCACATGCTGAGCAAGCTGACCCAATCGCCCCGGGTATTTACCCTGGATACCGGCCGCCTGCATCCGGAGACCTATCGGTTTATTGATCAGGTCCGCAATCACTACGATCTGCCAATAGAGCTCTACTCACCGCAAGCAGAACCACTGCAAACCCTGGTGCGTGAAAAGGGCTTGTTCAGTTTCTATCAGGATGGCCACCAGGAGTGCTGCGGCATTCGGAAAATCGAGCCGCTGGAGCGCGCACTCAGTGGCCTGGATGCCTGGGTTACCGGGCAACGAAAAGACCAAAGCCCCAGCACCCGGGCTGAAGTCCCCAATGTACAGCGCGACGACCGCTTCACCGGCCGCGCCGAGCATCTGTACAAATACAATCCACTGGCAAACTGGACATCGGCGGAAGTCTGGAACTACATCAGAATGATGGAGATTCCCTTCAACAGCCTGCATGAACGCGGTTTTATCAGCATTGGTTGTGAGCCCTGCACACGCCCGGTACTGCCAGGACAGCACGAACGCGAAGGTCGCTGGTGGTGGGAGGAAGCCACCCAGAAAGAATGCGGATTGCACGCCGGCGGAAAACCCGGTGCACTGCCTTTTACCGACTGATCGACTGCGGCCGGTCGCTGAGCCGGCTAGTAGGTTGGCAACTGGGTGTGTTGAAACAACTCATCCAGCTCATGCCGACTGGTCGTGGCCATCGCCTCGTCGACAACCGACTTGTTCAGGTGGGGCGCAAAGCGCTCGATGAACCGGTACATAAAGCCGCGAATAAAGGTGCCCTTGCGGATGCCTATTTTGGTGATGCTGGCCTCAAACAAGTGACTGGCATCCAGACTGACCAGGTCCCGGTCCTGCTCCGGATCGATGGCCATATGCGCCAGAATACCGACCCCCAGCCCCAATCTGACGTAGGTCTTGATCACATCGGCATCCGCTGCGGTGAAGACGACTTTTGGCGTCAGGCCACGTTCCAGAAAGGCTTCATCCAGTTTTGACCGGCCAGTAAAGCCAAAGACATAAGTTACGATCGGAAAGGCTGCCACGTCTTCAAGCGTGATTTGCGAGCGCTTTGCCAGCGGGTGCTCCCGGGGGACGACGATGGAGCGATTCCAGCGGTAGCATGGCATCATTACCAGATCCGAAAAATGCTCCATTCCCTCGGTTGCAATAGCCAGGTCGACGGTTCCGTCGGCCGCCATTTCGGCAATCTGTACCGGTGTTCCCTGATGCATGTGCAGAGACACGTCTGGAAAGTCGCGAATAAAACTATCAATAACCTGTGGCAAGGCGTACCGCGCCTGAGTGTGAGTGGTGGCCAGACTCAAACTGCCCTGGCGGTCGTCGCTGTGCTCCTGCGCGATTTGCTTGATCGAATCGACTTTGCGCAGAATTTCACCGGCGACCTTCAACACCGCTTCTCCGGCTGGCGTAATACGGGTCAGGTGCTTGCCGGAGCGGGCAAAAATTTCAATGCCGAGTTCGTCTTCAAGGAGCCTGATCTGCTTGCTGATGCCAGGCTGGGAGGTATAAAGAACCTGTGCCGTTGCCGATACGTTTAAATCGTGATGAGCTACTTCCCAGATGTATCTCAATTGCTGCAACTTCATAGTGCTCCCCTTTGCCTGTTCGGTGCAGGTCCGGAACGATTCCCGGCGCATTTTTGTTGTCGGTCTGTACTGTGCAGCGGCCGCCACCCGGCTCGCTGCGTTTCACTACACACACTGCACAATTTCTATCAGGTTATATAAAGATGATCAATTATTCATTTTTAGCATAATCTCTTTACCGGCCCTTTAGCAGGCAATCGCCAGCACGCCCGCCTGTACCTCACCCCCAGAACATATTCCCGTAGTTCTGCAACCGATACTCCAATATTAAGCGGTTAACTGCTGAAACATCGCACCGGGCATAGATGTCGTCGCGCTCCCGCCCCTCCAGGGTTAGATCCAGAAACACAGTGTGCACTTGCAAATCGGTGTTGTACCGGGAAGAGCGCTGGTCGAAGCTCGATTGCAGCAACTCACGGCCAAGTTGCCCCGCCACCCGTTGCCGGCAGATCTCCACAGCCAGCTGCACACTGACCTGTGCCCGCCCGACGGGCACCGCTGGCTTACCTGTCAGTCGATCCCAGACAGTCCGCCGGTACTCACCCTCTCCGGCTGCCATCTCTTCCAGTGCAATCCCCATTGCCGCCGCAAATACAACAATGACGACGAAACCACCGAGCAATCCGGACCAGGGTTTTTGATTTTTCTTACTTTTTGAACGAGAGACCACCAATCTGTATCCTTTTCTTTACGGGTTGTATTTTATTCTTTACTTACTTATCATTCCTGCAGGTTCAGGCCAACCCCGACGGGGCTTACAACCGTTAGCGGCCTGGCGACACCCAATATGAACGAGCCATTAACGAGAGCCCTAGCGTTATCATGCAAGCATTAGCGAACTTAAACGTAGAAAGCCAGGAAATTCTGCTCACGCCGGATGCCCTGAAAGCCGACATTCCGGTCACCGAAGAAGCCGCTGCCGTTATCAATGCCGGTCGCGATGCCGTACGCGCCATACTGGATAGAACCGATCCGCGCATCATCGTGGTCATCGGTCCCTGCTCAATACACGATCCGGTGCTGGCCATTGACTACGCCAAACGCCTAAAGGCGTTAAGCGATGAAGTCAGCGAATCCATGCTGATTGTCATGCGGGTTTACTTCGAAAAACCCCGCACAACCACTGGCTGGAAAGGCCTGATCAACGACCCCTACCTGAACGACTCCTTTAAAATTGAAGACGGTCTTCACATTGGTCGCAAGTTGCTTATGGATATTGCCCACCTTGGCCTGCCGACAGCCACAGAAGCACTCGACCCGATTTCACCGCAGTACCTTCAAGACCTGATCAGCTGGTCTGCTGTAGGCGCGCGAACGACAGAAAGCCAGACACACCGTGAAATGGCCAGCGGCCTGTCTTCAGCCGTTGGTTTCAAGAACGGCACCGACGGCAGCCTTGATGTCGCCATCAATGCACTCAAGTCCGTGTCATCACCGCACCGGTTCCTGGGCATTAATCAGGAAGGCCAGGTTGCCATCATCCATACCAAGGGCAATGCCTACGGGCATGTTGTGCTGCGCGGCGGTAACGGCAAACCGAATTACGATTCAGTCAGCGTCGCCCAGTGTGAAGCCACGTTGCGCAAGGCGGGTGTACCGACCAACATCATGGTCGACTGCTCGCACGCAAACTCCAATAAAGACCATGCGCTTCAACCCCTGGTTGCCGACAACGTTGCCAACCAGATTCTTGAGGGCAATCAGTCGATCATTGGCTTAATGATTGAAAGCAACCTGGAAGAGGGAAACCAGAGCATTCCGGACGACCTGTCACAGCTCAAGCCGGGTGTCTCCGTAACCGATGCCTGCATTGGCTGGTCTGCCACTGAGAACTTGCTCCGGTCCATGCATGCCAAACTGAAGGACGTGCTACCGGGTCGCACGGGAGCCTGAGGCGTGGCAGTCACCGAGGCCCGGGCTGATTGCAATCGAGCTCTGGTGACTGCGCAAACCAGCCGGTTCGTTACTGGGCTGTCGGCTTATGGGTGGGGCTGATCTTAGTCATCAAGGTCAGCCAGTCCCGGGCGCCAGCACCGGTGGTGATCCGTGACGGATCCAATCCCAGTCGCCTGAGCCCGAAATCCGTCTTTTGTGCCGAAAGAACCCAGTAGAGACGAGACTCCATTGCTTTTAACCGGGGTTTCATTAGCTCCCGATCGTAGCCGCGCCAGCGCCCAAACCAGCCCTGACGACGCAACAGATGCCGGAACAACGAAGCTGGCTCGATTTCTTCCCGCCCTTCCCTTCGATGCCAGCGCCGTAAACCAAGCCTGATTCTGTGCCAGGCCTTGACGCCCGGAATCCAGAATACCCGGCGCGGCCAGACCGGCGCTGCATTCAACAATACAACATTGGCCTTGTACTGTTTTACAACGGCATGCTGCAACACCATTTCACAACCGTACCCCTGGCTGACCAGGGTAGGTAACTGTGACGTTTTCTCCTCTATAAACCGGATAACAGGCGGCAAATCAAACTCAGCCATCGCATCGAGTGTATTGAGGCTTGGCCTCTGGTTGCGGGAAGACAGACCATGCCCGCGCCAGTCCATTAGCCAGACGTCGTACCCTGCGCGTACCAGGGCACCGGCAACACCACCGACTCCGTAATCGAGCCACTGCCAGTGGTTAGAGAAGGCATCATGCACCAGTAACACCGGGTGACCCCGCGATACCTGTTCCGAATGCAACCGAACCAGCGCAATCTCCACCGTATTGTCGGTACTGGTATTGGGTTTCAGCGAATAGACATCTTCATAAATGCCTTCTTTGTACTCCGCGCTCAACAGAGCAACCGGAAAGTATTGACTGCTACTTTTCAAACCAGAGAATCCTTTACAGCGACCACAGGCTGTATATAATCACAGCTACTGTATATAAAAACAGGGCGACATTATGTTTAAACTGACGGCTCGTCAACAACAAGTTCTCGACCTCGTAAAAGACCACATGCTGGAAACGGGTTACCCCCCTACCCGTGCGGAAATCGCCAGCCAACTGGGCTTCCGTTCCCCTAATGCGGCTGAGGAACACCTCAAGGCGCTGGCCCGCAAGGGCGCCATCGAGATCATCCCCGGCGCATCGCGCGGCATTCGCCTTCCCGAGGAACCCGAGTCCGGCTTGCCGGTTGTCGGCCGGGTTGCCGCAGGCGAACCCATACTGGCACAGGAACAGATAGAAGAATTCCTGAGCCTTCCCTCTACCCTGTTCAGCCCCAAGGCAGATTTTTTGTTGCAGGTTCAGGGGTTGAGCATGAAGAACATGGGCATTCTGGAAGACGATCTCATCGCGGTTCACAAAACCGATCAGGTCCGTAATGGCGATGTTGTCGTGGCCCGCGTAGGCGATGAAGTCACCGTCAAACGCTATGAACGTGATGGACAGACTGTCACGCTCTACCCGGAAAATGAAGACTTCGAACCCATCCGGGTTGATCTAACCCAGCAGGATTTCGCCATTGAAGGCCTCTACGTAGGCGTGATCCGGCGTTCCCTGCACTGAGCAAACCCGGCGGTAAAGAACTGGCCAACCCTTAGTCACCAGGGGTTGCCAGTTCAAGCCACAAAGGTGCCTTGCCTGCTGCTTTCTCTATAACTGCCATCATCTCGCGGTGAGCCATCTGCTCTTCAGGTGTTGGTTGAACGCGCTTGAGAGGCTGGTTAGAGGCAATGACGGCACTGGCGTCAAAACTGACCTGCTCCGAACTCTTCTCTTCTTCGTCGTCCAGAATCAAGGCGGTCTGACCGCCTGTCATCAGCAAATAGACGTCGGCCAGAATTTCCGAATCGAGCAAGGCGCCGTGCAAAGTACGGTGTGAATTGTCAATGCCATAGCGTTTGCACAAGGCATCCAGTGACGCCTTGGCACCCGGGTGTTTTTCGCGTGCCAGCTTCAGCGTATCGAGTACGCCACAGACGGCATTAAGTTGCCCAAACTGAGAGAAACCTTCATCGGCAAGCCGGTTGAACTCCATCTGCAGAAAGCCCATGTCGAAGGCTGAATTGTGAATGACCAGCTCGGCACCGTGAACGTAATCCCAGAATTCCTGGGCAATGTCACGAAATTTGGGCGCATCCTTTACTTTATCGTTATCGATACCGTGTACCGCAACCACCTCGTCGGGAATGTCACGTTCGGGGTTGATGTAGTAATGAAAATGGCGACCGGTCAGCTTGCGATCCACTAGTTCTACGCACCCGACTTCCACGATGCGATCGCCTTTATTGGGGCTTAAACCCGTGGTTTCCGTATCCAGTACAATCTGTCTCATGCTGTCAAAATTCTCATCGTCAAATAGGTTGAATCACACTACCCGCCGCGTTGCAGCCTCACTCAGGCACGTACACTGCGATCGTCAATCCCCAGATTGGCCAATGCGTCGGCCCGCTCGTTACCCGGGTGACCCGCATGACCCTTTACCCAGTGCCAGTTGACCCGGTGGCGGGCGATACTGTCGTCCAGCCGTTGCCATAAATCCCGGTTCTTGACGTCTTTTTTGGCCGATGTCTTCCAGCCATTCTTCTTCCAGCCATGTATCCATTCGGTAATGCCTTTGCGCACGTACTGGGAGTCGGTGTAAATGTCGACCTGGCAAGTGCGTTTGAGGGCTTCCAGCCCGGCAATGGCAGCCATCAGTTCCATTCGGTTATTGGTTGTCTGATCTTCACCGCCGTAGAGCTCCTTGCGTTTTTGTCCGTATTGCATCAATACACCCCAGCCACCCGGGCCAGGGTTACCCCGGCACGCACCGTCGGTGTAGAGCACGACGGCCTGGCCAGCTTGTTCATTATTGCTCATGTTGTTTCCTGATGGTTCGGCCGGCCAACCCGGATTCGAGTATGGGTTTTGCGCGCCAGCGGGCACGGCCATTAATTCGTCCCGGTACCTGTTTGCATCCGACCAGTAAATAGACCGAGCCAGTGACGGGCAATAGAGATTTTTGCAGCCGGCCAAAAAACCTCAGCTTCGAGAGCCAGGCCGGCCGGGAGAAGGGTGACATAAATCCGTGTTTTTCGGAGCGCTCCAGTTCAAAGTTCAGCAACTGCATCCAGTCCGAAACCCGATTACTGCTGATGAACCGGCTGCGCCAGAGGCCGGAGCGGGCACGGCTGAACAAGGCACGAAGGCCCCAGGTGGAATAAGGGTTAAAACCGACAATCACCAGTATGCCACCAGGCCTCAATGTCTGAGCCGCTTCACGTACTGCCTGATAGGGGTTATCGCACTGATCCAGGGTGTGATGCATGATCAGTGCATCAAGGCTTTCCGGTTCAAACGGCAAAGCTTCAGCATCGCCCCGAACACTCGGGCAAGGCGCTCGATTATCGAGTTGCGTCATTAATACACCGCACCCATACAGCCGGGGCTCAAACAACGGCTTGTGATAGCCGGAGTCCAGCTGCACCAGGTGCGTGCCGAAGCGGCCAGCCAGAGCACGGGCGACCAACTGTCGCTCGACCTCGATCAAACGCCCACCCATAGGGGTGTTGTACCAGTCGTGCAGGGCTGATTCCTGGACGGCCACGGACGGAGGCCCTGCTCGAAGCCACTGTTTGAATCTGAAACCTATCCGTTTAGCCAAAATGCCCTCATTAAAGTCAGCGCACGTCAGAATACGTCATAAAGCGCCGTAATAGGATCCCCTGACTGATGCTCAGTGTCACAAAGCGGCTTGGTCACTTCGCCCTTACTATGCCTTAACTTGCCCCTGCACCCCATAGCAACATAGAATTATCGCTCAACTGGAATCCAGCATCAAAAAAGAAACGACTCATACATGGCATCCAAACGACTATTGATACCGCTGGCCGTCGCAGGCCTTGTCACCAGCGGATGCAGTACTTTGCCTGCACTCTCGTCTTTTTCCCAGACCACAGCTGAGCCGAATCCGGAGGCCAGCGCTGACGTCAGCGAGCAGGTTCTGGTTGAAAGCGAACTGGACACCGCCCTGGATGAAGCCGCTAAACCCGAAACCGAAGCCGTTTTTGATCCGCTGCTCGCCGACCTGGCCGCAACCGATTATCTGTTTGATACAGCGCCGGACCTGAACGCTGAAACCCAGCGCGCTCGCGCGGTTTACGACCCCTATGCCCATTACCCGGAAGACCTGTATCAAACGCTGCGTCGCGGCTTTGAATTCGACCTGACACTGGAAGACCCGCGAATCACCTCGCAATTGCGCTGGTATGCCAGCCACCAGAGTTACTTCGACCGCGTCAGTGAACGCGCGGGTCGCTACATGTTCCACATTGTTGCGGAACTCCAGGCTCGGGATATGCCGCTCGACCTGGCCTTGTTGCCTATTGTTGAAAGCGCGTTCGATCCGTTCGCCTACTCTCACGGTAGCGCCGCTGGCATGTGGCAGTTCATACCTTCGACCGGGCGCATGTTCGGACTCAAGCAGGACTGGTGGTATGACGGACGGCGCGATGTGGTCGAGTCGACCCGGGCTGCCATGGAATACCTCGATCAACTCAACGACATGTTTGATGGTGACTGGCTGTTGGCACTTGCCGCCTACAATTCAGGTCCGGGCACGGTGATGCGCGCCATGCGTCGCAACCGGGCCGAAGGCAAACCAACGGATTTCTGGAACCTGGACCTACCCCGGGAAACCGAGGCCTATGTCCCCAAGATGTTCGCACTGGCCAAACTTATTCACTCGCCGGAAACCTATGGAATTGAACTGCCCCTGCTCGATACCGAGCCATTCTTTGAGGTTGTGGACGTCGGCAGCCAGATCGACCTTGCACAAGCTGCAACCATGGCCGATATGGACCTGAGCGATTTGTACTTGCTGAATCCCGGTTTCAACCAGTGGGCAACCAACCCTGAAGGGCCGCACCGGCTCCTGGTACATGCCGATAAAGCCGCCGGTTTCCGGGAACGTCTGGCCGACCTGCCGCTCGACTCACGCATGGCCTGGCAGCGCTACACCATCGAACCCGGTGATTCATTGCTGACCATTGCCCGTGACTTCGGGGTGACTGTAGCCATTATCCAGGAAGCGAATGATTTAAACGGCAGTATGATTCGCGCAGGCGACGCGCTGATGATTCCCACCGCCTCGGCCAGCAGCAATGCCTATTCGATGAGTGCGGGTCAGCGACTCGAGCGGCGACAAAATGCCTCAGGCAGCTCAGACACCCGACGAGTCGACTACGTGGTTCAGCCAGGAGACAGTTTCTGGGACATTTCCAGAGAGTTTGGCGTCACGGTTCAAAGCCTCGCCCGCTGGAACAACATGGCACCGCGGGACGTTATTCGCCCGGGGCAAACACTGGCCGTGTGGGTCAGCAATGATGCCACGCCATCAACCAGTGCGTCAGCCAGTTCTTCGTCATCGGTCAGGAACGGACGTGAAGTCGTGCGTAAAGTTGGTTATGTCGTGCGGGCAGGCGACTCGTTATACCGCATCGCCAATCGCTTTAACGTGCGCATTGCCGATATTCAAAGCTGGAACACCATCGGTCAGGAATATCTGCAGCCCGGCCAGCGCCTGACGCTCTATGTCGACGTCACCCGGCTTCAATAACCGATAGCGCTGTTGTTCCCAGCCCCCGAGGGCAGAGCCGACCGGCTCTGCCCTCCCGCCTCACCACCCCAAGACCATCACCTGCCATTAATAGCTCAGGGGATATACCGCTGGGACAATGACTCGATAGCCCCCTGAAGAGACGAGGAAAACGCCTTTTTCAGACGCTGATCCACCCCCACCTGAGGCACCCAGGTAACTGAGACCACTTCAGCACTCTTTGCTTTGGCCAGCAGATAGGCATCGCTGGTTTCAAGTTGATCGACCAATCCCAGTTCGCGCGCGTCTTCCGCCAACCAGAAATCGCCTTCAGTGACTGCGGCCAGATCCAGCTGCGGACGGTAGCGCCCTACCAGCTCCTTGAAACGTTCATGTATGGCCTTGAGGTCGTCCAGCAGTTTCTGACGGCCCTCCTCCGTTTTTTCACCCATCAGAGTCATCGGCGCCTTGTGTTTACCCGCCGTTAACACCTCTACATCAACCTGATGTCGTTGCAACAGTTTATGAATGTTGGGCACCTGTGCCAGCACGCCTATGGAGCCGACGACCGCAAAGGGAGCCGCTATAATCCGGTCTGCGATGCACGCCATCATGTAACCGCCGCTGGCGGCCACTTTGTCGACACACACCGTTAGAGACAGCCCGGCGTCCTTCAGACGCACCAGCTGCGATGCCGCCAGGCCGTAGCCAGACACGGCACCCCCCGGGCTTTCGAGCACTACCACCACTTCATCACGGGCGCTGGCCACCTGAATAATCGCCGTGACTTCGCGGCGCAAGTTGTCTACCTGAGACGCCTGCATATCGCCTTTGAAACGCAGCACCCAGACCTGATCGGTCGCTTTCCCGGCAGTAGCCTTCTGGTCGGCCTTTTGAGCTTTCTGCTGTGCCTTGTAGGCTTTCTTTGACATGACCACCTGTCGAACGCGATCGGCGCCTGCCGCCAAGCGGTCGTTAAGTTTTTCGACCTGCAAACGACCCCCGGATTTCTTGGATCCACCGCTGTTTCCCTGCGATGCGCGAGCTACCGCGATCAGACCAATCACCAGAATAACGACCAGGGTGATGGTTTTTAATACAAATGCACCGTATTCAGCCCACACAATTCTCTCCTTCTCATCAGTTAAACTTACGTTTCAAACAATCGTTTGATTTTGAACCTTCAGCTCTCTACAATCCAGACACTGACTATTCAGCCACCCTTTACCGGAGAGCAGACCATGGCTTCGACCGCAGACATGTTCAACAACATCGAATCCCAATTCAACGCCGACGCCGCCTCGGGCCTGGATGTTGTGTTTCAATTCAACATCAACGACAGCGACACCTATCACCTGATCGTGAAAGACAGCCAGTGCAAACTGGTATCCGGTGAACATGAGGACCCATCCGTCACTCTGATCATGGATGAAGATACGTTGAAAGAAATCGTTTCAGGCGATTTGAATGGCATGCAGGCATTTATGGCAGGTCGGTTGCGTACTGAAGGCGACATGATGCTGGCAACTCGCCTGTCGGACCTGTTCTCTCTGTAATTCGACGCAACTCAGTGGTGTTCAGTCAGAAAACCACTGCCCCAGCGCATCGCGAGCCGGTTCATTGACCGGTCTCGCGACCAGCCCCTGAGCACCGAGCACAACTTCAAACAGGCCGTTATCTACCATGGGCAGATACACACTGCTGCCAAACCGTGCGTTGATCCAGGGCAACCAATCGCTGACCTCACTCGCCGACCAGAGTGCATCTGCACGCAAATCGATAACGGTTCTTGGCGCGTTCAACTCCCGTTCCACGGTCTGATAACGCCCGCTGATCCGGTCCAGCCGATACACCGGCTCCATACCCAACACCACCAGCGGCCCCGACCAGGTAAGCACTCTGGCATCCAGCTGCCATTCATCGCCATACAACATAAGGGTGCGTTGTTGCTGGTCCTGATTGGTCTCCAGATTGACCTCATAGCTCTGCTCGCCCTGCTGACTGAACGACAGGGTTGCAATGACCATTTCCCGGGTAAAGGCGCGATAAGCCGCCAGATCAACAATAAAAAGGCCGATGATCACCAGGCCGACCAGACAGGCAACACCCAGGGTGCCTCGAACAAAACCCCGCACCCAGCCACGGCGCACCAGCAGACGCAAGGCAATGTAAGCCAGCACCAGGCCAGGCAGCACCAGCATGGCAAACAGCGGCCATTGCGTCATCAGTTTCATGATATTGAATTACACCGACAGCGCAGCCAGGCTGTGTTTGGCGAGCTTGAGGATATCTTCATTGGCCGAATCGCTGAGCAAGCCCTCTAGGAAGAACTCCAGACTCGACAAGGCATCGGCCAGTGACTCCAGCTGCCCCGGATCGACCATGGTGCCGGATTCTTCAAGATCCCGGCTGATGTAGTTAATGGCACGCTGAATCAGGTTGGCAGCGGTCATACTGTTCAGGAAGACAAAGGCCCCTTTTACGCCATGGAGCGTCGGCACGACATTTGACAAGTGCAGTCGGTCACCCTGGGAGTCCATGTAAGCGGTAATGGCTCTTTTGGCCAGAGCCAGGCCAGCCTCTGCTTCATCGATCAGAACAACCCGTGCATCGTGCAACTGCGCCAGCGCGGCCTTGTTCTCGCCACTGCCTTCCAACTGACGCTGACCCTGCAAAATGCGCGACAAAGCGCTTTCCGCGTACAAGACCGCATCGGCAATGGTCAGCAACTGCTCGTTGGAGGGGGCTGCATTGTCAGCCCAGCCTGCAATCACCTTCGCTTGCTGTTTGAGCACATTCGCCGGACTTTGCAGGCCCAGCATAACGTACACATCGGCCACCTTGGTCATGCGCTCCTGCAAGGTACGCGCTGAAAAGCCGCTATCACCGCGCGCAGCCTGATCGACGGTGTCTTTAATGACCGATATGTCCTCTTTCAGGGCGTCGGATACACTCGACAGGACACTTCGGCCGGGGCTGAACAGGATTTGACGCTGCTCTTCAAGCATGTCATCACTCTGCCCCAGGGTGGGCAGGTTGTAGAATTTGGCGACCTGGCGCGCTCTCAGGCTTTCGGCCGGATTCATGGCGAGCAGAAACAGAAACTCTTTCATCAGCGCGAGCGAAGGCTGCTTGCTCAGCGACTTTGGGGCGTGGCTGATCAGGTCTTTCAGATGGCGATCGAGCTGGGCAAACAGCATCTTGCGAGGTCCGGTCATCAGTGCACTGCGATTGGCCATGGATTCCAGAGCGCCTGAGGCGACCCACCACAGCGGCGCGCAGGGAGCGTTGGCCAGCAGCTGATCAATCCGGTTTAACGCCAGACCCATGTACTTGAAGGCACCCACGGTGCGCTCGCCCCGCAACAGGTGCAACAAGCCGGCCTGGTACATATGACGGAACTTCTTGAGCTGACGAACCTTCTGAGGTGAAAACTCGAAAACTTTGTTGTCTGACGGTTTGCCGGGTTTGAACGAGAACTGAAAGAAATGCCCCTCTCCCAGCAAAGTCACACCCCGGGCGCGCCGAAGCTGATTGATGGTAGGCAACAGTACTGCTGGTATGGCTTTCTGGCCGAGGCTTAAAAACTCCAGATAACGGCTTAGTACGACCAGTCCGCCACTCATAGCATCCAGTTTGACGCGTACATCGTCGCTATCGACTGAATCGCCGGTGGGAATGGCGTTAATCAGTGCATTAAACTCGTCACACAGGGCGATGGCGCCCTCTTCTTCCAGAACCTGGAAGATGCCCCGCATTTGTCCAATCAGATCCTGTGATTGTTGTAATTGCACCAGATCGCTCGTGTCAGAGCTAAAACTCTCAAGTGCAGACTGCGCTTGCTGCAGCGTGGCTTCAAGCTCGGTCTTGATCGCTTCCTTAGATGTGGCTGTACTCATCGTTCACTAACCTTGTTGCGGGACTCACGTACGGGACGTGATCAACAACCGCCTGCTGCCTTGGCGGCGACTCCGGTGGGTGGCGTTACTGTTCGCCGACTCTGGCCAATCATCATACCGGTGATCAGCCCGATTGCGCAGTGAACCGGCAAACAACGCATCCCTTCTGCCAGTATACCCAGCAACCACCCATTGCATCAGTGTTCCACACTCAATTTGTTAATAAAAGCACATATTTAGCGCCGATTTCTTAGGGATCCTCTGAATAACGCCTCCTGGGCTCTGACTTATCAGAGGAACGTTGCCATAAGGCGGACTCATGCAGGAATGTCCAGACCGTTCAAATGCGTCAAACGTAGTGGCAGCGTTCCTCGGACAGCCGGCATGCCACACCATCCGGAGGGCGTTCCTAAACGTTTTGCCCCGGCGTAGCACTCCCCTATGCCGTAGTTATGGCGACTTTTGGTTATATTGGCGTCACATATTGGCTATGATGCGCACCTGAATGTTCTGGCAGGCGGTGCCCGGAGTGCCGCCAGCCTGTCTGATGCTGCCACCGGAGATGAACTTGAGCTACCCACATCGCTTCAGCGTAGCCCCCATGATGGACTGGACGACCAGTGAGTGCCGTCAGTTTCACCGGCTGCTGACACGTCGTGCCCTGCTTTATACCGAAATGGTTACGACGGGCGCGCTCATTCATGGTCAGCGCGACCGTTTTCTGGCCTATACCGAATCTGAGCACCCGCTGGCCCTGCAACTGGGCGGTTCCGATGCACGAGATCTGGCCACCTGCGCCAAAATGGCGGAACAATGGGGCTATGATGAGGTCAATCTGAACGCAGGCTGCCCTTCCGACCGGGTCCAGAATGGCATGATTGGCGCGATACTCATGGCGCACGGCGCCCTGGTCCGCGACGGCCTCAAAGCCATGCGCGACGCGGTATCCCTGCCCATCACACTGAAGCATCGCATTGGTATTGACGATTACGACAGCTACGAATTCCTGCGCGACTTTGTCGGCATCACCGCCGAGTCCGGCTGCGACACCTACATAGTCCATGCACGCAAGGCTATTCTCAGCGGCCTCAGCCCCAAGGAAAACCGGGAGATACCGCCGCTCGACTACGATCGGGTCAGGCAGTTGAAGGCTGATTTCCCTGCCCTGAACATCATTATCAACGGCGGGCTCAAGGATCATGCCGCCTGCCTCTCACTGCTCGATGAAGGCCTCGATGGTGTCATGCTCGGACGCGAGGCCTACCAGAACCCATTGATTCTGCAATCGGTGGACCCAACCTACTATGGTCAGGCTCCGGCCCTGAAATCCCAGTCAGCGCTGGTCTCTGCGTATGTTCAATGGGTTGACCAACACCTGCAGCAAGGCAAACCTTTGAAATATGCCCTGAGACATACTCTGGGTTTATTTCAGGGACAGCCGGGTGCACGGCGTTTCCGCCGCGTATTGAGTGAAGGCATGCATAAACCCGGTGCCAGCCTGGAATTGCTGGAGCGGGCACTGTCAGAAGTTGAATTGCTTGATGCTGAACCCCTGGAACACGCCTGACGGGGGGCACCAGCACTTATCCCAGCCACCATCACTGGCCCCCGGGGTCAGCAAAAAGAGAGTCGACATGAGCAAACTTGAACAGCTGAAAGAATACACCGTCATCGTCGCAGATACCGGCGAACTCGAGTCCATCAAGAAGTTCAAACCCCAGGACGCGACCACCAACCCCTCGCTGGTTTTAAAAGCCGTGGAAAGCGGGCTCTACGACGATCTGATCAAGCGTTGCATGGCTAACGCCAGCAATTTTGACGATGGTATCGACCGGCTGATCACCTCGATCGGTCAGGAAATCCTTCAGGAAGTACCTGGCTACGTATCCACAGAAGTGGATGCGCGCCTGTCGTTCGATACCGAGGCCACCCTCGCCAAAGCCCATCGACTGATTGAATTGTACGAAGAAGCAGGCTGGAGCCGCGACCGCATTCTGATCAAGATCGCCAGTACCTGGGAAGGCATTCAGGCCGCCCGCGTCCTGGAAAAAGAAGGTATTCATTGCAACATGACCCTCTTGTTCAGCATGGAACAGGCCCAGGCGTGCGCCGATGCTGGCGCAACCCTGATTTCTCCTTTTGTCGGCCGCATTATGGACTGGTACAAAAAAGACACAGGCCAGACCTACACCGGTGAAAACGACCCCGGCGTCATCAGTGTTCGCGAGATCTTCAAGCACTACAAAGAACACGGCTACCCAACCATTGTGATGGGTGCCAGCTTCCGCAACACCGGAGAAATTGAAGCCCTGGCCGGTTGCGATCGCCTGACCATCAGCCCCGCCCTGCTGGAAGAGTTGAGTAACGACAGCGGTGAACTGAAACAGGCTCTGGTCGCACCAGCGGCGACGGGCAAGCAACCGGAAGCGATCAGTGAATCTGATTTCCGCCTGGGCATGAACAATAACCCGATGGCGACCGAGAAACTCGCGGAAGGTATTCGCAAGTTCATAGAAGACCAAATTAAGATGGAAGGCATCATCAAGGCCCATTCGGCCTGAAAACACCTGCGGGCCCTATCGGGCCCGCTTTCTTACCCTGCAAAGACCCGTCCTGCGCCACCTATCCCCGCCTGTCTGCCCTGCAATGAATACCTTGGCAACTCCAGCCACATCCACTATGCTGAAGACCATGCTGTAGATAACGGTATAAGTATGAGTGAAAAACAACTCTTTGATGAGTTCGAGCGATTACGACGCTCAATTTCTGCATTTTCCCGTTCGGTTCATCAGTACGACAGCGCGCATTGGATTGCACCCTGGAACGGAGCCGTGCGGGCGCCCGACCTAGAGGATTTGCTACTGGATCTCTGGTATCAGGACGACCAGGACGGTCGGGAAACCCGGGTCTACCCGGGGCTGATTGCCCTGAACCGAGAACAGATAACGCTCGCGGCTGAAGTGAATATCGCCAAAGACCGGTTTCGCAACCGGGTACAAGCGATAAAAACAGCCGATTCCGTTCACTGGCGTGAGCTCCAGGGCCAACTGGCACGACGTTATAAGGGGCTTAACGAAGCCCTGGGCCGGGAAGGCATGACCCGCTTGCACCTGAAGCAGGTTTTCCGGCACATTCCTCTGGTGGTTAAACGTCCCGATCGAGTTGGCTTTAGTTGGTACACCAGCGGACGTTCCATCCAGAAAATCACCAAAAAAGAGGCCTGGGAGCGGTTGATCAAACTCAATACCGAATCGGCACACATCCGCATCCAGATGGAGCGCCTGGCTTCATTGCCAGATTCCGAACCCCTGGCCCGTGTGCAGAAACAGGCGCCGGTACTGCGTGCCAACCTTGTCTTTGCCGATGGACGTCGTAAATCACTGAATGTCTCGCTGCCGCTATTGTTTCCCAGTCAGGGCATCAACGAACTGCCCGACTTCTCAATCCCCACAGCCACCCCTCCCGGTGAACGACAGCGGCTGGTTCGCAGCGACAACCGGCTGGAAGACGACGCCTTTTTGCCTTCCATTCGTGTTCATCGCTACGTGCAGCCCAAAAGAGGGGTTTACTGATTACAGAAACAAAAAAAGCAGCCCTGAGGCTGCTTTATAAACCGATAAGACAGGGTAACCTGCGTCAAAAAATACGGTTCAAGCCGTTCAGCGCCGCCACCCGATAAGCTTCGGCCATAGTCGGATAATTGAACGTATGTTCGATGAAGTACTGAATGTTATTGCCACCATTCTTTTGCGCCATAATGGCCTGCCCAATGTGCAGAATTTCCGCGGCCTGGTCGCCGAAACAATGGATCCCCAGCAGCTCGAGCGTATCCCGGTGGAACAATAACTTCAGCATCCCAACGTCTTCGCCGGTGATTTGGGCCCGGGCCGTGTCTTTGAAATAGGCTTTGCCCACTTCATAGGGCACTTTTGCCTGCGTCAGTTCGCGTTCGGTTTTACCCACCGACGAAATTTCCGGAATGGTATAAATGCCAGTGGGCACATCGTTAATGTGCCGGTAGGTATTGTTATCGACGATCACGCCAGAAGCACTGCGGCCCTGATCGTAGGCTGCACTGGCCAGACTCGGCCAGCCAATGACATCACCAACGGCATAAATGTGCGACACCGAGGTCCGGTAAAATTCATCCACCTCCAGTTGCCCCCGCCTATTGGCGGTCAGGCCCGCAGCGGCCATGTTAAGCTTGTCGGTGTTACCGGAACGCCCGTTGGCCCACATGAAGGCATCGGCCTTGATCTTTTTGCCGGAAGCAAGTGTCAGCACAATATGGTCATCGAAACCATCTACGCTGACAAATTCCTCATTGTGCCGCACCAGTACACCGTGACCACGAAGGTGGTAACTCAGGCCATCGGAAATTTCATCGTCCATAAAGGCCAGCAGGCGGTCACCAGGGTTGATCAGATCCACCTTACAACCCAGACCGTTGAAAATCGACGCATACTCACTGCCGATAACGCCGGCGCCATAAATCACCAGATGCCTGGGTGTTTCTGTGGAATCAAGAATGGTATCGCTGTCGAACAGCCGGGGATGGTTAAAATCAACTTCAGGTGGCCGGTACGGCCGAGAACCGGTGGCTACGATGATCTCATGGGCTGACAGAATATCGGCCTGATCGTCTGAGCGGTCTACCTTGATGGTATGCGGATCGATAAAGCTGGCAACACCGTAATACAAATCAACGCCATTACGGCTATAGAAACGGGCTCGCATTGACACTTGTTTGTCAATTACCCGGTGTGCCGATTCCCGCACCTGACTGTACGACAACCATTTCTGTTCGGATATATGCCGGAACATCGGGCTGCGATTAAACTGCATGACCTGGTTAACCGCATGGCGCAGTGCCTTGGAGGGTATCGTGCCCTGATGCGTGCAGTTGCCACCCACCAGATGACGCAGGTCGACAACGGCCACCTTTTTACCCGCTTTTGCGGCGTTCATGGCCGCGCTCTCACCGGCAGGTCCACTGCCGATGATCACCAGATCGTATTGTGCTTCCGACATGCTTACTCCTTAGAAACTGTCTGAGCAGGGTGATAACCGATCACCCTCATTACCGGGTTGCGTCTACACCCAGATCAGACAGGGCTTTTTGCCGGGCCGCTTTTCGGGCGGACTTGATTTCAGTATCGCACTTGCCTTTATCGCCCCCGCAAACGTCACACTCGGCTTCCATACCCACGGCAGCCATGCCGCCACAAGAGCCTTTAATTGGCTGACGCCCGAAGATCACGCCCACCGCCATTGCTGCAATCACCAGCAGCATGAATACAAACACAGCGAAAAAGGTCGCCATAAGCACCTCCAATTAGGCCGGTACCGGTTGTCGGTTAAAAATTCGAACCAGATCCGGTACAGGCCAGGTTTACTGCAGTTTAGTTGCTTTGCTCAAACAGTGCCTCGAATCGCTCGGACAGGGTTTCCGTATCCCCCTCCCCGTTACGCTGAATCAGGTAGACAGCCAGATCCTGATCGCTGGCTAGTGTCATCGCTGCTTCGGCGCCCAGCACCATAAAGGCGGTAGCGTAGGCATCGCTCAATACACTGCGGTCACCAATAACGGTCGCGGAAACCAGATCATGCCGAATAGGATACCCCGTCTGCGGATCCAGGGTGTGAGAGTAGCGCATCCCGTCCTGCTCGAAAAAATTCCGGTAATCTCCGCTGGTTGCCATGGAGCCATCGGAGACTTCCAGTATTTTATAAGCAGAGCGGCGTTCGCTGTCGGGCGATTCTATGGCTACACGCCAGGCTTCACCTTCTGGCTTGGTGCCGGCAAAACGCATCTCACCACCGATTTCCACCAGATAATTATTGATGCCTCTGGCTTCCAGCATGTCGGCCACCTGATCAACTGCATAGCCCTTGGCGATCGCCGATAAATCCAGTTCGCGTGGTTCCGATTTACGCAACTTGTTGGCGGTATTGTCGACTTCAATGGCTTGCCAGCCGACCATGGCCAATGCTGCTTCAATCTCGTCTTCAGTCGGCACCTGATCCGTGGTTTCCTTGGGACCAAAGCCCCACAGATCAACCAGAGGCCCTATGGTCGGATCAAAGGCACCGTTACTGGCTTCAGCAACCTCCAGTGCCAGACTGACCACTTCGGCCGTCATGGGGGAGACGGCAATCCAGCCGTCGACTGGCGATTCATTAAACCGGGATACGTCAGAACGTGGCAAGTAGGTGGACATCGCCAGGTTTACATCTTCAATGACCGTTCTTACTTCCCCGTCCAGCGCCCGGGCTTCAGACTCCTTGGCGACAATACTGACGGTGTAACTGGTTCCCATGGAGTAGCCGCTGAGTTTGTGAACCTCGGCAGCGCCCCAACCAGAACAGCCCGAGAGTAGCCATGCCACCAGGCACAGCCACACTGCAGGCTTTTTCAAGGCATAAAACATCAATTCTCCAATTGCAGAGCGTGGTTTAGCCGCCAAAGTCGTCAAGCAGGATGTTGTCGCGCTCTACACCCAGATCTTCAAGCATCTTGATGCAAGCGGCGTTCATCATCGGAGGACCACACATGTAGTACTCGACATCTTCTGGCGCCTCATGGTCTTTCAGGTACTGCTCATAGAGAACGTTGTGGATAAAGCCCGTATGGCCGGTCCAGTTGTCTTCCGGCAGCGCATCCGATAAGGCCAGGTGCCACTCGAAATTGTCGTTCTCTTCGGCAAGTTTATCGTACTCTTCCGAATAGAAGGTTTCGCGCAAGCTGCGGGCCCCGTACCAGAAGCTGATCTTGCGCTTTGAATTCAAACGCTTCAGCTGGTCGAAAATATGGGACCGCATGGGTGCCATACCAGCACCACCACCAATGAACACCATTTCCGCATCGGTATCCTTGGCGAAAAACTCGCCAAACGGTCCAAACACGGTGATCTTGTCACCCGGCTTCAGACTGAAAACGTATGAAGACATTATGCCCGGCGGATAATTCGTTCCCGGCGGGGGAGAAGCGATCCGGATATTGAACTTGACGATACCCTTCTCTTCCGGGTAATTCGCCATCGAGTAGGCCCGGATGGTGGTCTCGTTCACCTTGGAAGAGTACTGCCAGACATTGAACTTGTCCCAGTCTGAATGGAACCGTTCTTCAATGTCGAAGTCCTTGTAGTGCACTTCATGTGGCGGCGCTTCCAGCTGGACGTAACCGCCAGCACGGAAATCGACATTTTCCCCTTCCGGCAGGCGCAGCGTGAGCTCTTTAATGAAGGTGGCCACGTTCGGATTGGATTCAACCGTACACTCCCAACGCTTTACACCGAAGAACTCGGGCTCGACTTCAATTTTCATGTCCTGCTTGACGGCTACCTGGCAAGCCAGGCGCCATCCTTCGCGCAATTCACCCTTGGTGAAGTGCTGCTCTTCCGTTGGCAGGGCAGCGCCGCCGCCATCGAGAACTTTACACTTGCACTGAGCGCAGGTACCGCCGCCGCCGCAGGCTGAAGACAGGAAGATACCGTCATTCGCCAACGTACCCAGCAACTTGCTTCCTGCCGGCACGGTAATGGCCTTGTCGGCATCTTCGTTAATTTCGATGGTTACATCACCACTGCTCACCAGCTTGGAGCGGGCCGACAGAATAACGCCGACCAGCAACAGCACGATTACGGTGAACAGAACAACACCGAGTATAATTTCTGTAGTCATCTGTTCATTCCTTACCGGTTACAGGGAAACGCCCGAAAACGACATAAAGCCCAGGGACATCAGACCAACGGTGACGAAGGTGATACCCAGACCACGCAAACCCGCTGGCACATCGCTGTACTTGAGTTTTTCCCGAATGCCCGCCAGTGCCAGAATCGCAAGCGCCCAGCCCACACCGGCTCCAATGCCATAGACGACCGATTCACTGAAGGTGTAGTCACGCTCAACCATGAACAGGGAAGCACCCAGAATGGCGCAGTTCACGGTAATCAGAGGCAAAAACACGCCCAGGGCGTTGTACAGTGCCGGAAAATATTTATCGAGTACCATTTCCAGAATCTGAACAATGGCGGCAATCACGCCGATATAGCTCAGGTAGCCCAGGAAACTCAGGTCTGCATCCGGAAAGCCAGCCCAGGCCAGCGCACCTTCACGTAACACGAAGTTAAACAACAGGTTGTTGACCGGCACGGTAATGGTTTGTACCACAATAACCGCAATACCGAGGCCAATCGCCGCAGACACTTTCTTGGACAAGGCCAGGAAAGTACACATACCCAGAAAGAACGCCAGGGCCATGTTTTCAACAAAAACTGCGCGAATAAAGAGGCTGATTAATGCTTCCATTACATGGCCTCCTTCTTGACGTGTGCTTTCATGGTAAAGTCATTTTCCTCAACCTGGTCCTTGTAAACCGTACGCAGGATCCAGATAAAACCACCAATAATGAAGAAGGCACTGGGCGGCAGCAGCAGCAAGCCGTTTGGAATGTACCAGCCACCGTTATTGACCGTCGCCAGAATTTCCACACCGAACAGGCTGCCAGCACCGAGAAATTCACGAATGACCGCAACAAACAGCAGCACAACGCTGTAGCCCAGCCCGTTGCCAACACCATCAATGAAACTCATGCCCGGCGGGTTCTGCATGGCAAAGGCTTCTGCACGTCCCATCACAATGCAGTTGGTGATGATCAGACCGATGAAGACGGACAACTGCTTCGACATTTCGAACGCATAAGCCTTCAAAATCTGATCAACCACGATAACCAGCGAAGCAATAATGGTCATCTGCACAATGATCCGGATGCTGCTCGGAATCTGATTGCGAATCATCGAGATAAAGAGGTTTGAAAACGCCGTGACCGACGTCAGTGCAATACACATCACAATGGTGACGTTCACACTGGTGGTGACCGCGAGTGCAGAGCAAATCCCGAGGATTTGCAGCGCAATGGGATTGTTGGCAAAAATAGGTGCCAGTAATACCTTCCGTGTCTCAGACATGATCAGGCTTCTCCCGCTTCAAGTTTGGTAAGAAATGGCTTGAACCCACGCTCGCCCAGCCAGTATTGAATCAGGCTGGTGACGCCGCGGCTGGTCAGCGTTGCGCCGCTCAGACCGTCGACCATGTGCGTCGCTTCCATATCATTGCTGCGATTGACCGAGCCTTTCTTAACGGCTAACTCAACGCTGCCCTGATCGCCATAAACCTCTTTGCCGATGAACTGCTCTTTCCAGTTGGGGTTATCAACTTCGCCACCCAGCCCCGGTGTTTCAGCATGTTCATAAAACCCGAAACCACGCACCGTATTGAGATCGCTGTCCAGGGCGATAAAGCCCCACAAGGTCGACCACAGGCCATAGCCCCTAACAGGCAGAATCAGGGTTTGCAATTGCCCTTCACTGTCGTTGATCAGATACACCTCGGTGTATTGTTCACGACGCTTGATGCCGGCAATGTCTTCAGAGGCCGGAATCGATTCGGACAAAGCCGGGTCCCGAATGGCATCACGTGGCTCGTAGGTCTCGGTATCGAATTCGTCTGAGAACTCACCGGTTTCCAGATTGATCAGACGGGTGTCTACCTGTTCGAATTGTTCCTGAACCGATACCCCATCCTGCAGCAAACCAGCCGCTGCCAGAATGTTGCGACGCAAGTCCAACTGACGGTTTTCCTGCTGTATCGGTCTTAACACTACAGCAGCAGTAGAAACGACGATTGCGCAGGCCAGACATACCAGCAGGGCAACCTTGAGTACATTGGTGATGGAGTCTTTGTTACTGGACACGAGCAAGCCTCCGTTTAATGTTTCGCTCAACCACGAAATAGTCGATGGTCGGTGCAAAAATATTGGCGAACAAGATGGCCAGCATAATGCCTTCCGGGAAGGCCGGGTTAACGACGCGAATCAATACCGTCATTACGCCGATCAGAATGCCGAACCAGATTTTACCGGTATTGGTCATAGAGCTTGAAACCGGGTCGGTGGCCATGAACATCATGCCGAAGGCAAAACCGCCAATGACCAGGTGCCAGTACCAGGGCAGACCGAACATGGGGTTGGAGTCAGACCCGATCAGATTGAACAGGCTCGACAACAAGATCATGCCCACAAGCGTACCCAGCACAATCCGCCAGCTGGCAATACCCATTATCAGCAATACCGCGCCACCAAGCAGAATCATCAGCGTAGACACTTCACCAACTGAGCCCTGCTGAATACCCAGGAAAGCGTCCAGCCAGGTCAGGCTGCCCAGCATGCCGTCTACCAGGCCGTCGCTGAACGCGAAGCTCAGCGCCGTTGCGCCCGAGAAGCCATCAACGGCTGTCCATACCGCATCGCCCGACATACTTGCCGGGTAGGCAAAGTACAGAAAGGCGCGTCCTGTCAGTGCCGGGTTAAGGAAGTTCTTACCCGTGCCGCCAAAAATTTCCTTGCCGACCACTACGCCGAAGGTGATACCCAGCGCAACCGCCCATAATGGCAGTGTTGGCGGGCAGATCAGCGCGAACAGCACCGATGTCACGAAGAAGCCTTCGTTGACTTCGTGACCACGCACCATGGCGAAGGTCACTTCCCAGAAACCGCCCACTATGAACGTAACCGCATAGATGGGAACAAAATACGCTGCCCCGTAAATCAGGTTATCCCAGATGCTCGAGGGATCGTGACCGGCAAAGAGGCTGATCAGCGCTTCGCGCCAGCCGTCATTGACGGCCATGCCTGCTTCAATGGCGGTATTGGCCTGGAAGCCTAGGTTCCACATCCCCCAGATCATGGCTGGAAAGGTGCACAGCCATACTGTGATCATAATGCGCTTCAGGTCCATACCATCACGCACGTGAGCCGTGGTGCGGGTAACGGAGTTGGGCATATAGAAAATGGTATCTACCGCTTCATAAAGCGCATACCACTTTTCATACTTGCCGCCTTTTTCAAACAGCGGCGCCATATTGTCTAGCGTTGTACGTAAACCCATGCCTTACCCCTCCAGCTCGATGCGAGTCAGATTTTCCCGCAGGATCGGGCCATATTCATACTTGCCGGCACACACATAGGTGCACAGCGCCAGATCTTCTTCATCCAGCTCCAGTGCGCCCAGCTTTTCCGCCGAATCCAGATCGCCCACAATCAGCGCACGCAGCAGCTGAGTCGGCAGAATATCCAGAGGCATCACCTTCTCATACTGCCCCACCGGAACCATTGCGCGTTCAGAGCCGTTGGTGGTGGTATTGAAATCGAAGGTTTTTCCGCGCATCAGTTTGGACAAATAAATGTTCAGTATCGAATGGCGGTTTTTACCGGCATGCAGGTAATGCAAAATCGGGCGTGCACGGCCTTCGGCCAACACACTGACCTGAGCGTGATAACGACCGAGATAGGCCGCTTCTTCAAGCCCACCACGCCCTCCAAATACCGAGCCGGAAATAAGACGGTTCTCACCCTCTTTCAGCTCGTCACGGGTCAATTCGACCAGAGACGCACCCAGACGTGTCCGAACCAGACGGGGCTCCTTCACCTGAGGGCCGGCCAGTGCGACGATGCGGTCGGTTGGCAGAACACCGGTGACAATCAGCTTGGCCAGGGCAATCACATCCTGATAACCAATAGTCCAAACGACTTTGCCAGCGTGCACGGGTTCGAGAAAATGGATATGGGTGCCGGCATTGCCAGCCGGGTGGACACCGCCGAATTCTTCAACGGAAACACCCTCAGCCGTAGGAATCTGGCTGCCCGGCGCCTTGCACACCCAAACCTTGCCCTGAGTGAGCTTGGTCAGCAGTGTCAGACCCTGCGTAAAGGCCTCAGTGTCGGTAGCGATCACTGCAGCCGGATCAGCCGCCAGCGGATTGGTATCCATCGCCTGTACAAAAATGGCCACCGGCTCGGAATCGATTGCGGGCACCTTGGAATAGGGGCGCGTCCGAAAAGCAGTCCAGGCACCTGACTTTACCAGGGTTTCACGCAACGCTTCGGTGCTCAGCGAACTGAACTGGTCTGCCGGTGTTGCCTCGAATTGCTCATGGTCGTCACCATCCAACTCGATGACCAGAGACTGGAACAGACGGCGCGCGCCGCGATTGATGGCCTTGACCAGGCCGGAAGCCGGAGCTGTGTAGACAACCCCTTCGTTTTTCTTGTCGGTGAAGACGGCCTGACCCAGCTTGACCCGGTCACCCTCCTTTACCAACATGGTCGGTTTCATCCCGTTGTAGTCGTAACCGACCAAAGCCACTGTGTTGACCGGCTGACCATCCGAAATTTCCTGACGCGGAGCGCCGGAAATGGGCAAGTCGAGCCCTTTCTTGATCGTTATCATAGTGTGCTCTGTCCAATGACCTGCGCCGTCATTCCGGGTCCGCACGGCACCCGGACAACGACGCAAACCAAATATTGCTTTCAGGCTGGCCAAATCCGAACCGATTTATGCCTAAAACGACACAATGTCGGCACGACGGCAAACCCACCCCAAAAAATCGTGCGTAAGTATAAAGATCAGTGGTTTGGATGGCTACCATAGTATGAGATTCCTTTTTGCCGACTTCCCGTAAAACCGGGCCTGAGAGGCTGATTGGCTCGCCACAGCGCTGGGCGCTGCCAGCCAAGTCTGCTAGCATTCGCGCCCTGTTCCGACTGACTTGATAACTCTAGCCCATGCACAACCCTTCGCTGAATATCCCCCTGCAGCCCGGTGATCACCGTCACATCGGCCAGATCAACGGTGCCGCCACGGGCTGGTACCTTGCTCACGTCATGAAGCACCACGACGGCACCCTGTTGCTCATTGCCGATACACCGGCCGATGTTGACCGGCTTGCACAGGAGCTGACGGTATTCAAAGGAACAGACACCTGGGACATTCTGGTATTCCCAGACTGGGAAACCCTGCCTTACGATAACTTTTCACCGCACGAAGACATCATTTCGGATCGACTCAGCGTGCTCAATGCGCTGGCAAAGAACCCCAGGGTGATCTGCATCGCCAGTGCCGCCAACCTCAGTCACCGCTTGGCGCCCAAAGAAGCCATCATCGGTACCGCCTTTGACTGGCACATTGGCCAGACCATCGACATCGCCCAGCAGCGCCGGCAACTGGAATCGGCCGGTTACCGGGCCACCGACACTGTGTATCAGCACGGCGAATTTGCAGTCAGGGGCTCAATTCTCGACATTTTCCCGATGGGTTCCGAGCAACCGGTTCGCGTCGACCTGTTCGATGAAGACATCGAGTCGATCCGGTACTTCGATCCGGAAACGCAGCGTTCCGGCGAGCCCATCCAACGCATCACCCTGCTGCCGGGCCGGGAAGTGCCGCTGACAGAGACCGGCATTGCCCGGTTCCGGCAAGCTTTCAGGGAACGCTTTGCAGCCGATTTCTCCCGCTGCCGCACCTACACCGAGGTCAGTGAAGGCATCGCGCCGGGTGGCATCGAATATTTCCTGCCCCTGTTTTATGAGCGTACCGATTCTTTTTGGGATTACCTGCCCGAGCACGCTCTTGTTGCCCACCAGACAACCCTGGTCAGCCAACTGGACCACTTCTGGCAGGAAGTTGAAAGCCGATACGAAAACCGCCGCCACGACATTACCCAGCCCATTCTGACACCAAGGGAGCTGTTTACGCCGAGTGACGAAGTCTTCACCCGGCTCAACCAGTTCCGACGGCTGTCGCTCAGTACGGCGCCCGTCCGCGAACAACACGGACACCTGAACCTGAGCACTGAACCGCCAGCTGACTTTCCGGTGGATCACCGGGCACAGGAACCCTTGAACCGTCTTGAGTGCTTTCTCAAGGAAACCGGTCACAGAGTGCTGTTCTGTGCCGAATCACTGGGCAGGCGTGAAGCGCTTAAAGAGCTGCTCGGGCGCATCCGGATCAGACCGGAACCCTTTGACACGGTATCCGGATTTCTGGATCAGTCCGACGCCGCCATAGGCCTGACCGTCGCACCGCTGGGCCAGGGCCTGGTGCTGGCGGATGCTGGCATCACCCTGATCAGCGAGCCCCAGTTATTCGGCGACTACGTCGTTCAGAGAAAGCGCAGAGACCGCGCTCAATCCGATCAATCCGACCAGGTTATCCGCAACCTGACCGAACTGAACCCGGGCAGCGCCGTCGTTCACCTCGATCACGGCGTTGGCCGCTACCAGGGCCTGGAAACTCTCGAGCTGGATGGGCAAGCCCAGGAATTTCTGAAGCTCAGTTATGCCGAAGGCAGCCATCTCTACGTGCCGGTGAGCAACCTGCACATGATCAGCCGCTATTCCGGGGCGGATACCGACAGCGCACCCCTGCACAAGCTGGGGCATGACCGCTGGAGCAAAACCAAGCACAAGGCCGCTGAAAAGATTCGCGATACGGCCGCAGAACTATTGGCCCTTTACGCCACGCGCGAAGCCCGCCGGGGGCATGCCTTCCCGTTTGACGAAACTGAGTACGCCCAGTTCAGCGCTGGCTTCGGGTTTGAACCGACAGACGATCAGGCCGACGCCATCGACGCCGTCATCAAAGACATGCGTCGCCCCCAGCCGATGGACCGGCTGGTCTGCGGCGATGTCGGCTTCGGCAAGACCGAAGTCGCCATGCGCGCAGCCTTCATTGCCGCCAACGCCGGTCGCCAGGTAGCCATACTGGTGCCAACCACCCTGCTCGCCCAGCAACATTATGAGAACTTCAACGATCGCTTTGCCAACTGGCCGGTGCGGGTCGAAGTACTCAGCCGCTTTCGCAACACGGGCGATACCAAATCGGTCATAGATGGCATCACAGACGGCAAGGTCGACGTTGTTGTCGGCACCCACAAATTGCTGCAAAAAGACATTCGCTTCAAAGACCTGGGGTTGCTGATCATCGATGAAGAACACCGCTTTGGTGTCACCCAGAAAGAGCGCATCAAAGCCCTGCGGGCTAACGTCGACATTCTGACCCTGACGGCAACCCCGATTCCGCGCACCCTGAATATGTCGATGTCCGGCGTACGGGATCTGAGCATCATTGCCACCCCCCCGGCACGTCGCCTGTCGGTAAAAACGTTCGTGCGCGAGCGCGATGATGCCCAGGTCAAGGAAGCCTTATTGCGCGAAATACTCCGCGGTGGCCAGGTTTATTACCTGTACAATGAAGTCAGCACCATTGAGCGAACCGCCCAGGCGTTGCGTGAGCTGGTGCCGGAAGCCCGGATTGTGACCGCTCATGGTCAGATGCCGGAACGCCAGCTTGAACGCATCATGTCAGACTTTTACCACAAACGGTTCAACGTTCTGCTGTGTACCACCATTATTGAAACCGGCATCGATGTACCCACCGCCAACACCATTCTGATCGAGCGGGCCGACCGGTTCGGCCTGGCTCAGCTGCATCAGTTGCGGGGTCGGGTTGGCCGGTCGCACCACCAGGCCTATGCCTACATGATGACCCCACCCTGGAAAACGCTGACCAAGGATGCCCAGAAACGGCTGGAAGCCATTGGCGAAGCCCAGGATCTGGGTGCCGGCTTTACACTGGCCACCCATGATTTGGAAATTCGCGGTGCCGGTGAATTGCTGGGCGAGGAACAAAGTGGCCATATTGAAGGCATCGGCTTTTCGCTATACATGGACATGCTGAACAAGGCCGTCAAGGCCATCCAGAGAGGCGAGACATTCAACCCGGAAGATCTGGACAACCCCGGTGTCGAAGTCAACCTGCGCATACCGGCACTGATCCCGGCCGATTACATTGGCGACATCAATACTCGCCTCACCCTCTACAAACGCATCGCGTCCAGTGAAGATGCCGAGCAGCTGCGCGATTTGCAGGTCGAGATGATCGACCGTTTCGGCTTGTTGCCGGAACCGGTGAACCACCTCTTTAAAGTAACTGAGCTGCGTCAGAAGCTCGAACCACTGGGTGTCCAACGTATAGATATCGGCTTGTCCGGTGGCACCATTGAGTTCAGCAAAAACACCACGATTGATCCATTCACCCTGGTCCAGCTGATTCAGTCGCAGCCACACCGCTTCAAATTGAAAAATGGCACCATGCTGCATGTCATTACCGACAGCCCAACGCCGGCGTCAAGGTTTGACACGGTTGAAGAAATCATCACACTGGTCAGCAGGAAACCCCAATGAGACACGTCATGACGTTCCGAAAGACTTGCATTACCTTGCTGGCCGGGCTGATGTCGCTGCCCGCCGCTGCTGAATTTGAGGGCAGTTGGTTTCAGGTTGAAGTGCTGATTTTCGAACACACGGGCAGTCGCCCGGAAAACCCGGAACGCTGGCCTACCTACCCCAGTCTGGAGCGGCGTTCGCCGGCCGTGGCAATCACCGACAGTAACACTCAAACGGATGGCTCCGGCAGCACAGGCAGCAATGCTGAACAATTACCCATTCCGTTCAAGCCACTGAGCGAAGCCGAATGGACCCTGGCAGAGGAAAAAGCAGCCCTGGAAAACAGCCGTGGTTACCGGGTGCTGTATCACCAGAGCTGGGTGCAGCCGGTTCCGGGCCGAAACGACATTGTCCCGATTCGCATTGACGCTGGCGATGTCTACGGCAGCCAGCACGAGCTTCAGGGCTATCTGGACCTTTACGTTGAACGCTACCTGCATCTCAATACCGACCTGCAACTGATCCGGTACGCCCAGACCGACAACCCGTTTCGACTCATCGACGAAAATGCCAACACTGGCCCAAGTGATGAGTCGATGCCCTTCATGGGGTTGAGTCTCGACCAGGAAGCCAGCGCCCTGGGTAGCAACGTCTTCGAAACTGACATCATTACCTCAAACAATAATCAGTATTATGTTGCCACCGAAAGCATCGAGATGAAGCAGCGCCGGCGCATGCGCAGTTCCGAATTGCACTACATCGACAACCCGGAGCTGGGCCTGCTAATCTACATTGTGCCGCTCGAATTCGACGCGCCGGAAGGCGAAGCACCCTGACCATCGCGCTTCTACCCGGGAACATCGCATAAAAAAAGCCAGCAATTGCTGGCTTTTTTTATGCGATGTTCAATCCACTTACCGGCTGAGCAGACGCCGAGTCAGTCGGTATAAAAGCGATTGACCGCCGTCTCAACGATGCGTTTGACCCGCTCCATGCCAGCGGCGAGATTCTCATCAATTTCCTTAATGGTAATCACCCCTTCACCCTTGCCTGCTGCCGGGTTCACCACCACCGACAAACTGGCGTAGCGTAATTTCAGCTCCCGGGCGAGCGCTGCCTCCGGCATGCCGGTCATGCCCACCAGGTCACAGCCATCCTGTTCCATGCGGAATATCTCGGCAACCGTCTCCAGCCTGGGGCCCTGGGTCGCACCATAGACCCCACCGTTAATAACCGGCTCGGACACTTCCTTGGCGGATTTAAGCAGCAATTGACGCAAGCTTTCAGTATAGGGGTAACTGAAATCGACGTGGGTCACTCCGGAAAGCTCACCTTCAAAAATGGTCGATTCCCGGCCGTGGGTGTAGTCGATGATCTGCACCGGCACCACCAGCGCCTGACTGGTCATATTGCGAGTAATGCCACCCACGGCGTTAATGGCGATGACGTCGGTCGCATAGAGATTCTGCAACGCCCACAAATTGGCGCGATAGTTTACCTGGTGCGGTGGTACACGGTGCGGATGCCCGTGCCGGGCCAGAAACAACACCCGATAGCCGTTGAGCTCGCCTTCCAGTATGGGGGCCGACGGTGAGCCGTAAGGCGTCTGTACATCGTGTGCGTTGGAAATGGTAAGCCCCGGTAACTGTGTCAGACCGGTCCCGCCTATGATTGCCAGTGTATCAGACATACCCTACCTCGTTTCCATTGACTGAAGCCGCTGACTGCGCCGGGTTACCGGTGTGACCAGACGGACTGGGCGATTCAGAGGGTGGTATCGACCGGATGGTATGAACCCGCTCCTCATCAATAATCCTGGTCTCCCCGCCTGGACTCGAACCAGGATTTAAGCCTTAGGAGGGCCTCGTTCTATCCAGTTGAACTACGGGGAGAATCCGGGCCATTGTAACGGCCCTCGCCAAACATGGAAACCCGTTTGCGAACAGAGACTTACCGCTGTTCACCGACCACCGGTGCATATTCAACCGGGCCACTAACCCGGTATACTCCGTGCATTCAACTCAACGGAGCCTGACCAATGACCTCAGAGACCGATCTGGATGCCCTGGCCGACTGGCTGGAAGATGATCACCGCAGTGAGGACTGTCTCGACATTCACGGCCTGCACGGTTATCTGACTGCGCTGGTCATCGCTCAGGAACCTCTGTCAGACGACTGGCTCAACGACACCCTCGGCCAGCCTCTGACCGACTTGCCTGAAGCCGAAGCGCAGCAGTTTGCTGACAGCTGCGTATCGCTCTATCGGGAAATCTCAGACGAGCTCTATTCTGACGATCAGGTCGCACTCAGTTTCGAGCCGGACACAGAATGGGAAGACTCGGACATGCAGGCCTGGGCTGTGGGTTTTATGGAAGTGGTCTTTGCCCTCCCCGACCGGTTTACTCACACCAGTGAAGACGATCTGGCAACCTTGCTGTTACCCATTGAAGTGGCGTCAGGACTCTTTGCCGACGAAGCCGACTACCGGCCGTTGTACCGCAACAAGGCCCTGCTCAGCCAGATGTTCAACGACATACCGGACATTTTGACCGACCTGTACCTGCTGTTGAACAGCCCGGCCTAGTCAGTCAGTCGCTGCGGCTACCGCCCTGGCAGTCGGGAGACGCTGGGGCTTCACCCTGCCACTCATCAGGCGCATAGGCATGAATCGCCAGCGCGTGAACAGGCCCGGCCAGTTCTTCCTGGAGCAACTGGTAGACCTTCTGATGACGCTGAACCGCCCGTACCCCTGCAAACGCCTCACTGACGATCTCTACCCGGAAATGGGTTTCGCTGTTTTCGGGCACCGAATGTTTATGACTCTCGTTATCGACGCTCAGGTGACGGGGCGACAGCGCCGCCAGTTTATTCTTGATCGCAACTGCAACAGACATGATCGGTCTCGCTTGGATTGGCGTATAAAACAGTATGTGTTGAAGACAAGATCGGGATGAAATAGACGGATTCAAGAGGCCCGGCAGTGAGTCAAACTCAAGAGCGTTTCAACTGGGCCTGATATTCCATCAGCGCCGTGGCTTCATAAGTCATCTGCAACAAACGGGCGTCCTCACCAGCCCGATGATGGCTGAGCGCATGCTCGGACCTAATGCGTAGCTTGGTGTCATCCCACACCGAGAGCTGGTACTCGGTGAGTATGCGCGGCAGGGTTTCCAGCCGGAACGTCATGGTCCGGCGGGCACAATAATACAACAGTGCCAACCAGCCGGAATCGAAACCCCAGCCATCGCTGTACAAAATCTGACCTTCCAGCATTTCATTCAGATGATCGGCGATGCTATCGACACCTAAACCGTCCCGAACCAGTTGTTCCCGGGTAATCCCATGCAATTGGGCTGCCTTGTCGTCCCAGTGATCCCAGTCAGACTCGGGTCTTACCAGCCAGGACATCGCTTCGCCGGATTCCGTTGCCACCCCTATTTCGATCGGATAACTGCCCCGCCCAAATCCGGAGGCTTCAATGTCGATAATGCCTGGCAATAACATCGGTGTGGGTATCTCTCTCCGTACGATGGCGTTGGGGCTTGCCGGGCAAACCCCTGTTGCGAGTGGATCCTGGCATCATCAGATGCGGACAGCACGCGCCCGGAACGGGCGACCGTCAGGATGCGGAAAAAGTGCGCTCAATCAACCCAGGCGTTAACACCTGGGGTAACAGCTGCACCGGTCCACCGTCACCGGGAAAGTAAGCATAGAGAGGAACGCCCTGGCGGTCAAAGCGTTCGATCAGCGCATCGACTTCAGGCGAGGGGTTGGTCCAGTCGGCTTTCATCAGCTGAACCCCCTGTTGTTTGACCAGCGTTTCGAACCGGTCGCCCGACAAAGCCACGCGCTCGTTTGCTTTGCAGGTGATGCACCAGGCCGCCGTAACATCCAGAAAGACGGGCTGGCCGAGCATCTGGTAACTGTCGAGCATGGCGGCATCGTAAGGCTGCCAGATATCAACCTGCTGGCGCTGGTCGAAGACCATCACAAAGGCAATCGCCACAAATGCAACCCGAAGGCCGCGTTTTAGGAAGCGAGCAACCAGCCCGTTGCCAGAGGTCACAGCCAGCGCTGGCCAAATTGCCATGGTCAGCAGAATCAGGCCGATACCCACCGACAACAGCACCGTAGTCCCCTGAATTTCAATCAATACCCAAAGCAGCCAGAGCACCGTGGCGAACAAGGGAAACGCCATTAGCTGACGAAAAACGTTCATCCAGGCACCGGGCTTCGGCAGTCGGCGTGCCAGGCCCGGCAAGTAGGTAATTGCCAGTATGGGCAAGGCCATACCAAAACCCATGGTCGCGAAAATCAGTAACCCCACGGCGGGCGGTTGCAGCAGGGCAAAGCCGATTGCCGACCCCATAAACGGGGCGGTGCACGGTGTGGCCACCAGCGTTGCCAGAACGCCGGTAAAGAAGGTACCGGAGGCACCGGGTTTTTGCGTCAGGGTTTGACCGGCACCCATTAACCGCTGGCCTACCTCAACGTAACCGGCCATGGCCAGTGCCAGGACATAGAACAGCATGATCAGGCCGGCAACAAAAATCGGCGACTGTAGCTGAAAGCCCCAGCCTACCCAGGTTCCAAACTGCCGCAACAGCAACAATACAGCCGCAACCGCCATAAAACTGAGCACCACGCCCAGGGTGTAGATCCAGCCATGCAGCCGCGAATGATGGGTGTCTTGCCCCCACTGGGCCAGGTGCATTGCCTTGAGCGACAGCACCGGAAACACGCAGGGCATGAGATTGAGAACCATGCCACCAAGCAGCGCAAATACCAGTGCCAGCGCCAGCGACAGACTGGCTACATCGGAGCCTGCCTGCCCTTCGGTATCAAAGGCGCTGCGAGCGGGGGCAGAACCAGCTGCGGTGGTGGCTGCGGTGCCTGATACCGGTGTGGCCATGGCCTCGCCATTAATATCAAACACCCGGGTCTGGGGCGGGTAACACAAACCGGCATCGGCGCAACCCTGATAGACAACTTCAATAACACCCTGATCGGCCAATACCGCGTAGTCTGCGGTCATGGTGTTGTAATAGACCGGCATGATTTCCTTGAACGTATCGTCGTACTTTTCCAATACATTGAAAGACAGCTGGCCTTCACCGACTTCAGCACCGTCACGGGTATTTACCCGGTGCTGATCCCGGTACAGGTAGTATTCATCGGCGATGTCCCAGTGCAAATTCAACTGGTCGCCGTTGCGCTCAACGGTTAACTCGAAGGCTTCGTCCACCGGTAAAAACTCCGATGCAACGGCATTGCCCAGTGTTGCCATGCTTAACAGCATGACAGTACAGAGCATTGAAATTCTGGTCAGGTGCTTAATCATCGGGTAGTAACCTTGAGCCTTTTTGCAGTAAACAGTGTTTAAGGAGTGACCAGCGTACCAGACACATTCATAGCCGCATCACATAGTAAAAAAGGTACTTCCAGCTTCACCAGCCAGCTTTCGGCATCTTTACCTTTGAGCATGGCAATGGTGGCAAGGCTGCCGGCCATAATACAGTGGTCGGCAATTACGGTTACGGCGCGCGGTGCATCCGTAACAGGCCAACCGGTGTGCGGGTTCAGAATATGACTGTAACGCACACCCTTGTGGGTAAACCCCCGCTCGTAATCCCCGCTGCTGGCCAAGCCACCCTGGGTCAGCGCAACGCTGGCCATGGCCTGACCGGTACCTCGCGGGTCTCTTACACCCAACATCCAGGGGCGGCCATCTGGCCGTGCTCCGGTTACTGCAATGTCGCCAGCCAGGTTGGCCATGCCGCGACATCCGGCTTCAGCCATCAGCGCCACCAGGCGGTCGGCAGCAAACTCTTTCACGATGCCACCGAAGTCGAGCTCCATGCCGGGTTCCAGTCGCAACTGCTCTCCGTCCCATTCAACCCGCTCCCAACCAACAGCGGCCAGAGCCGCTGTTATCTCGGCCGGGTCGGGGATGCGTTGCTGCCTGAAATCCCAGGCCCGCCGCAGAGCACCTGCCGTAACATCAAAAACGCCGTCGCTGAGCCGATAGCAATGGTCGGCATAATTCAGTAACCCTGCACACTCTGCATCGACAGACTGAACGATACCCGCCTTCCGGTTAATAACACTGACCAGGCTGTCTGGCCGGTAACGGGAATAACGCTGTTCCAGCCGGACGACTTCGTCTTTCAGGCGCTGCAGCAAGCTATCCGGAGCACCAAAAACGGCCAGGTCACAGGGGCCACCCATGGCCTCGAAATGGTACTGTCGGGGCTTGGGATCAGGTTCAGTCATCACCACATGCCTGTGATCATTGCTTCAGCCGACGAGTTGCCATGCCACCCTCCCCTGACATCCAGGCACGCTCCGGTCAAAAACGGAAATCCAGACCCGTTGTCAGTCGCCAAAAGGCTGGCAAACCCGGCGTTTCATCATCGAAGTTAAACCCGTATGAGGGGTTTGCAACATAACGCTCGCCGGTGATGGTCCAGGAGTAGTTTCTAAAATCAGTTTTTAGTGCCAGCCCCATGCTCAGCGCCCCATAATTCGACAGCCGGGGATCACTGGAATAATAGGTGGTTGTGTCGGCCGTGTAGTAAGGGTCTGCGACACCATGATCGGGAATCTCGTAAAAATAGGCCTGAGTCTGCTGGTAATAACGCAACGAAGGTATCAGCTGAAAATCAACTTCATTGCGTACGAACCAATCCCACCCGGGTGCGTAGTTCTGGTACCAGGACAGATCAGTTGTTGTCGACCAGATATCCCAACTATCGGCCAGAAAACGGAAATCCAGATGCAAGGCGCCATCGATGCCCGGGAAATACTTGCGACCACCCGCCGAGAGCGTTACCAGGGTTCGGCTGTCCGGACGAATGTCGTAAGGCACCTCGGCCCCCGCCCGCTCGCGGTAAGGATCCGACATGTAGCCGGAACGATGGGTCACACTGACACCCGCCTGAACCACGGTATTCATATCAATGATCTGGCTGATGCCTTCAAAGATGGAGGCCTGCCATTTGGTCTGGTCTTTGGCGGCAAAACGCCCCGGTGTGTTGGCCTGCTGATCGGCCGGATCGGAATAATCCTGAGTCGGATCCAGGAAATCATACCCCAGCGTCGCCCCGCCGCTAAGCGTGGTCATCTGATCATTGATTTGCAGCGACCCATCGATGCCGGAACTCAGCGCCAGATAATCCTGTTCAACGGATATACCAGCCTGTGCGCCAATATCAGCTTGCGACCAGTAATAACGGCCTGTCCCATACAAATCGAAACGGCGCTCAATGGATGCGCCAGCCATATACACCCGGGTGACGTCTTCGTCATCCAGGTAGGTGTATACCGGAGAGGCACCCGACATGGTTTCGAAGCTGCCTTCGACATCCCAGCTCATGTTGGAACCATAAGGCATCATCAGATAAAACTGATGCACCTGAATGGTGTAACGTTCCTGAGCGCCACCGTCGGTTCGGCTTTCCGGGGAATCATCTTCGGTGTAATAAGTGTACTGATACCCTGCTTCGGACTCTGCCGGGGCGGCCGCCTGTGCCATTGAAACCAGCCCGGGAATGGCCAGTGCACTGCGGGCCAACTGCTTTACTGCTTCAGACATCCGTTATCCTCAATGCTTAACCTTTAATTGCATCCGCAACCACCACCAGCAGCGGCACCGCCACCCGATGACGCTTCTTTGGAAAAATAAACATGGCCGTTCAGTGTCGATTCAAGCCGGTTCGGAGACCAGCTCATTTCCTCTTTGGCCAGTACACCCCGTTCCCAGGGTTGCACTGTCGTACAGCCGCCCAGCGCAACGAGGCAGAGCATGGTCAACCCGCTCGCTTTTGCTGCCTTTACCAGTGTTGTGTATGTCATCTGCACTATCCGTTTACCGCAGGCAGTGCGCCCCGGGGCACACTGCCAAAGGATTGTTGTTAACCGAGTATCGGGAGATCTGCGTCAACGTCAATGGGAAAACGTTGTGAAAAGGCATGGTTCTGAATATTACCGGCTGCCCGTAATTGCCGGTGCAGGTGAGCAGGCGTCATCCGGATACCGCTGCTGTTCGAAGCCGTTGGCACAAGCCGGCCACCCTGAACCTGAACATTTCGCGGCCCGACCAGTGCATCCGTCGCATTGACTACGCTGCCGCCAGCCACATCACGCCCCAGCAACACATAGCTGGTAACAGCCCAGTGATCTTTGCCATTACCGCCGTTGAACCAGGGCGTACGACCGAAGTCCGAACCCAGAATAACCGTTGTCTTATCTGTAATATTGTAGACATCCATCGCCTGCCACAGGTAATGCAAGTCGACCAGGACATCTCGAATTCTCGGGAACTGATTGTTGTCATGGTTGTTGTGCGTATCGAACCCACCAAACCCGATCTGCATGGATGAGGCCATGCCCGCGTCCATCGCAGCAGCGCCGATGCGCATCTGGCGTTGGCGGCTATTACGGGCCCGGTCATCCAGGGCTTTCTGGGGAGTACCCTCTGGAGGCGAGGCCAACTGGGCGGCAACACCGGAGAAAGCAACGCCTTCATCGCGCACCATATACAACTGGCTCTTCAAACGCACCCGTCTGGGCAGTGTTTCTTTCTCGGCCAGCAATTGTCGGCGCTGATCTTTCGCCTGTTCGATCAGTGAGTCCAGGCCGTTTTGCAGGTAATTGCCTTCCGGGTTGGCCAGTGCATTAAATACCCCCACGTCACTGGCGCTGGACCGTGCAACCAGGCCAGCCGTTTCGTTATTGCCACCGCCATTGGTGATGTAGGCCAGAGGCATTTCCGCCCCCTTGGCCGCTGCATACAAAGCACTGAAATCAGGGTATGACGTATCCATGCTGCCGGTGTCCGCAAAGCGGGTGCCGGTATCGTGGCCGTTGGTGCGATTATCTACCCCGTTCAACACGCGAACGTGCTGGGCATACAGGCAGTAAAAGGCATCATAAACAAATAAGTTGGCAGCCATATTGGTATCGTTACGGACCAGGCCGTTGAACAACTCGGGGGAATCGGCAACCAGGGTGTCAAAATTGATGGTATTGACCGATCCTTCCAGAATGGCGGCGGCGTTGCTACGTATGGTTGCCGCATTGGTGGATTTTTGCGTTGCCCAACTAAAGCCACCTTCAATGTTCGCGGTCAGCACATCGCCCGCTATGGTACCGGCTAGCATCCGCTGAATCATCTCGATAGGCAGGCCTGAATTCTCGGTGCCCTGATCACCACTATTAAAGGTGCCAAGGTAAGGCGCATAGCGCATATCTTCATCGATACCCGTTTCCAGCGCGACATCGACAGCGCGCCGAACGGAACCTTCGCTGTAACGATTGACGGGCGAGCCACCTTCCCTTGCACCCGGGTCGATGGCCTGGCGCAACCGGTTACCTTTAGGGTCACAGAGGGAGGTCGGATCCCAGCCTCCTCCCAGATGCAGGAATACGAAATACCGATTCACGGGCGTCGATTCAGCATAAGCCCGTTGCGTCATGACCATGGGACTGCATACGGCCATTCCGGTTGCACTGAGTGTTTTAATAAAATCACGGCGTTTCATCTGTGTGACCCTTATCCGTAAATAAAGCGATAGTCGTTCATCAGATACACCAGCACTGCAAACCAGGCGTGTTCTGCATTACTCGATACACTACAACCGGACTGAATACCTTCGGTTACTACCGTGCTGAATAGCTCGAATGCGATATCCACATCTTCACTGCTCAGCTCAACTTCTTCGTGTAGCAATGCCAGATAGAGCGACTGAATCGTCGTGCGGACAGCCAGTGCTTCTGCTCTGCGGTTTATTCCGGATTCGCTTTCAAGGTCTGTCGAGGTTTCTACCAGGCGGAACAAATGACGTTCATTGCGTGGCATTCTAAACTCGTTTCGCACAACATCGCAGGACTCTTCCACGGCCATGGCTTGCGTCAGTGTTGCAATAATACCACTGGCCGATTCGGCGTCTTCAAGCACTTCGCGTGAATCTTTACCGCCCATAAAACGACGACCGGTGCGGGAATAGAGGTTCACCGTGCCGTTGTTCCGCCAGCCTCCCGAATTAATGGCACGCAGTTTTTGATTCAGCAAATGCGCCGGAATCAGACGCGCAGTACCCAGGCTGTCGTATTCATCAGACATACCCGGCTGATACAAACCACGGGCCCGGTAATAACCACTCTTGGTAATGGCATACACCAGCTCTTTGATGTCATAGCCGGCCGCCGAGAACTCGGATGCAGCATTGGTAATCAACCGGGCTTGTTGGGCGTAGGCATCACGATAGGACTGAGGTGAATCCGGGTTCGGAGCACCCATTATTGGCTGACCGATCAAACCCCTGACTACAATCTGGCTAATGCCCCGGGCATAGGCGGCATCTTGCGCAATGGTTTCACCCAACCACTGAACTTCGCGACCGTTGTAGTTGTTGCTGGTACTGAATTGATCGAAACCGGCGTTCAATTGCGACCAGCCAACTTCAACACCGGGTGTCAGAGGAACATCCCCCTGCCTCAGCACCTGCAGCTCTTCATCGGTCTGATACACACCATCGAGGCGAAAGTGGCTAAACGCCTCCGCAACCGGGTCCATGATCTTATGACAAACCACACAATCTGCATTGGTTCGCGTCGGGTCGCTTACCCCAACCGAAGAGTTGGATGCTTCATCCAGTTCCAGCGCAGCAACGTCACGATTGCCTTCTATGGCCAGCAGATCCTTGCCTCCGAAGAACCAGTAGACCATGCGCGCACGATGGCGATGACGGTTGGTATCCATCGCCGTGAACTTGTTCAGAAAAACCAGATCCGTCAGTACACCTGAGTGCGGAATACCGGAATTCTTAACATTGCCACCCACATCGTTGTAGTAAAGCTGTACCGCCCGAATATCACGCGGATCATAGGGGAAGGCTTCCATAACGTACTGGGCTGTGAGATTGCCATTGGTGCGCGTTGAGTTACCGTTGGTATCACGCCCAACCAGATCAGCGACATCCAGATAGTTGTTCAGCGATTCGACATTTGGCCAGGTTTCCCATTCAGGTTCCGGCAAAACCGGCAACGCGCCATTGCTGGCACTGGCATCGGGGTTAACTGCCCGGACGTTCGGCCGGTCGGTATCTCCGGCAAAGGCATGCCAGGAGAAGGCGTTGGCGACGGTGTATTTGCCGCTGACCAGTTCACGGAAATCCCGGTTGTTGCGTGCCAGATATTCGACGAACATTAGGGGTTTGCGTGACAGGGCTTCATCTGAGAAATGGCGCAGATAGGCGGAGCTTAGCGGAAAATCGGCCATATCGTCGTTGTCGGGATCAAGCACCCGGTCATACCAGTCCATTGCATCAAAAATGTCCTGGTTGTCGTTTTCGTTCACATCCCGGTTGTAGACTTCACCCGGGTTACCCCCATTGGAGCGACGGTACTGATCGGTCTGGAAGCTGTCGTTGAACACGTCTTTCAACCGTTCATAGAAGTAATCTTCCTCCATGAAGCCAGCCACCACTTCCCGCTCGCCTTCCAGACTTTCTGTAAAACGGGTGACTTCTTCAGGTTCAGGCAAGCGACCAGCCAGCTCAAACGCCAGCTTGTAGACCGCCTCGCGCGGCGTCAGAGTCGCAACACCGGGAATTGCCCGGTCAACACTGCCTCTGGTGGATTCATTGAAAGCTACATATATAAATTCGGCGACGTCCTGTGCATTTTGGCCGCGCAACGGATTGGACGCACTGGGCATGTCCTTTTTAATCTTGGCAATCAGCGACTCGGTACTGCCGCAGGAGGCACAGCCGACCAGTGGGCCGCCAGAGCCGCCCGCGCCACTGCCACCATGACAGGAGGCACATTCTTTGGCATAGAGTGACTTGCCGGCCTCGTTCAGGGAACGGGCTGCGGTATCATCACCGTCGAAATCCTGGGCACAGCCGACCAGCATGGTCAGCAGACCGGCCAGTGCCAGTCCACCCAATCGCCGGACCCACCCGGAAACATCACTGTTTGATTGCTGCAATTCCATAGTTGTTCGCTCCACCCAGCCGAGGGCTATTGGTAATTTGGCGAACATAGCAATAAAGGCGAAGACGCAAGCGGAACGACTTCACACTCTCTTTACAAATTGCAGTAAATGTGACCTCCGTCACACCGATAAATTTGATCCCCTTCCGCAAGAGTGACCCTGTACGTCGCTTATTGCCGCGCACCCGTCATTAGTCGGAGTCCTAAGGGCAAACCGGGTTGGAGGTGAGCCCGGCCCGACCTATACTGAATGCTGAAATTCAAGAGGAAACACGAATGTCTCTGGCAACCGGCCTGCTGCAGTGGCAGTGGTGGCACCCACTGGTTTATACGCTGATTCTGACTCACATCACGATTATTGCTGTTACCGTCTTTCTGCACCGGCATTCAGCCCACAGAGCACTGCAATTGCACCCGACCGTGAAACACGCTTTCCGGTTCTGGCTGTGGCTGACCACCTCAATCAAAACAAAGGAGTGGACGGCTATTCACCGGCGACATCACTCGACCTGTGAAACCGAACAGGACCCTCACAGCCCGCAAGTGCTGGGCATAAAAAAAGTGTTGCTGGAAGGCTCTGAACTCTACAAGCAAGCCGCCGACCCGGCGACGCTGTCGCGCTATGGTAATGGCACCCCGGACGACTGGCTGGAGCGCAAGGTATACAGCCACCCGGTGGGCAATTATTTGGGCATCGCCCTGATGGCTGGCATCAATATCGCCCTGTTCGGCCCCATCGGCCTGACCATCTGGGCTGTGCAAATGCTGTGGATTCCGATCTGGGCTGCGGGTGTTATCAATGGCCTGGCGCACTACTGGGGTTACCGGAATTTTGAAAGCCCCGATGCCGCGCGCAATCTGGTGCCCATCGCCGCCTTCATTGGTGGTGAAGAGTTGCACAACAATCACCACACCTACCCCAACTCCGCCCGGCTCTCTTCGCGCTGGTATGAATTCGACATAGGCTGGTTTTACATCCGAACCCTTCAGTTGATGGGCCTGGCGTGGGACATTCGCCGTGGCCCGGTGGTGCACAGGGTAGCCAGCAAATCCCTGATCGACGCCGATACCGCTCTGGCAGCGGCCAACGACCGTTTTCGCATCATGGCCCAGTTCAAGCGGCAGGTACTGCGACGCACCATTCGAAGTGACCGCCGCATCAAAGCATCGGCCGGGGCGCATTATCGTCGACTGGTCCTGTGGCTGTCGCAAAATCAGGAGCACTGGGACGATGCCCGCCATGATTGGATGAACACTTTCTTCGAAAAACATCCGGAACTGCGCACGCTGCACAGCCTGAAAGAAGAGCTCAATCACATCTGGTCGCTGCGCACCCGCTCGAAAGAGGAATTGATGGCGGCGTTCAAAGCCTGGTGCGAAAAAGCCGATGCAGCTGGTGTAGAGGCGCTCTCGGAGTTCTCCGCCATGCTGCGTCAATACACCCTGAAGCCAGCCGCGATTGGCGCCCGATGACCGATACTAACGCCCTGTTGCATGTACTGGAAGGCTTGCGCTTGCGCAGCATGACAGCCACCTACAAGGCTGTGGCCGACGCCATTGGCCTCACCCCGCCCGGGCAAATTCAGGCGCTGGCGGCCTTGCTCGAAGCGATACAGGAAGACGATGCCCGCCTTGGGCGGCCGCAGCGGGCCTCTCTGGTGATACAGAACGGCAAAGATCCGATTCCACGCCCGGGGTTTTTCCAACAGCTCACGGCCCTCGGCGTTTACCAGGGCAGTGACCGGGGCGCAGAAGCGGCCATGTGGCATCAGAATGAAATTGAGCGCTTGTACGAGTCTGGACCAGAGGGCTAAGCCGGCAAGTCCTTCACCCAACGGGCCGGGTTACCCGCAACCAGGGTGTAAGCTGGCACCGATTCCCTAACCACCGAGCCGGCCGCCACTACCGCGCCATCGCCCAGGGTGGCGCCCGGCAAAATGATCGTCTGACCACCCACCCACACGTTTCGCCCCAGGGTAATGGGGCGTGCAAATTCATCGCCGCGAGCGCGTTGTTCTGCATCGAGCGGATGCGACACGGTATAAAGGTGGACGCCGGGCCCGACCAGGCTGCCTTCGCCAATATCGATCCAGGCGCTGTCGAGCAGCACGCACCCGAAATTCAGATACACCCGGTCTGCCAGTCGTATCTGTGTGCCATAATCGACCTGTATGCCCGGTTCGATAAAGGTGTGTTGACCGCAGGCATCGAACAGGGCCGTCAGTCGTTTCAGGTTGCCAGAGGTGGGCGCATGGGCAAACCGGGCGCAACGCTCCCTGGCCTGAAAGCGTAACTGTCGCAATTCAGGATCAAGCGGGTTAAATACTGCACCGCTGCGCATCGTATCCAGTTCAGTCATTGGGTCTCCTTGAGCACGGTGGTGTCACTCTGCTGCGTTACTCATTACAATCCCCGCAGATCTTTCACCCTGTTTCCTCATTCAAGTACCCGAGGGTCCGGGCCAGAATCGCCTTTCAAGTTGACTGACAGGATATCCGCCATGACCACCTCCGTCTTGTATCACAATCCGCGTTGTTCCAAATCCCGCGAAGCCAAAGCCTTGCTTGACGACGCGGGCATCGATTACCGGGTCAGACTGTATCTCACCGACCCCCTGTCGGTCGCGGAACTAAAAACCCTGCTTGAACAACTGGGTCTCTCAGCTGCCAATATATTGCGTCACAAGGAAGCCGACGCCAAGACGGCCGGACTAGACAGCAACAGCAGCGATGCACAAATACTGGACGCCATGGCCCGGTTCCCCAAATTGCTGGAGCGACCCATACTGGTGACCGGTAAAGGGGCGCGTATTGGCCGCCCGCCCGAAGCCATTCGGGAGATTCTGTAAGTGCCCTATTTGCTGATTCTGTATTACAGCCGCCATGGCAGCCTGGCGCAACTGGCTGAAGCCATCGCCTCGGGCGTCGATGAAGTGGCTGGCATCGAGTCGCGACTGCGCACCGTGCCGGCGGTACGCGCCGACCATGAAGTAACAGGCAGCGACATTCCCGACGATGGCCCCCTGTTTTGTACACTCGACGATCTCGCCGGCTGTCACGGTCTAGCACTCGGCTCACCCGGTCGCTTTGGCAATATGGCCGCATCGCTGAAATATTTTCTCGAACAAAGCTCCTCACTCTGGGTATCGGGCAAACTGGTGGGCAAACCCGCCGGGGTGTTTACCAGCACCACGACCCCACATGGCGGTCAGGAGTCTACCCTGTTGTCGATGATGATCCCCCTGTTGCATCATGGCATGATCATCACCGGCCTGCCGTTCACCGAAAAGTCCCTGCACGACGGCTTTCAGGGTGGCACACCCTATGGTAGCTCTCATGTAGCCGGGCCCTCACACCGGCCATTAACCGATGAGGTTCGACAACTGGCCAGACACCAGGGCAAACGACTGGCTCAACTTGCACTGAAGGTAAGCTCTAATGACGAATGACACAGGCCAGACGGTTAATCTGAACCGTCGATTGCGCAACAGCTATTGGCTGATGTTACTGAGCATCTACGCCGGCGCTTTTCTGTACGGGCCTGCCTTCGGCAGCATGCCGGTGGGCGAATGGATCGCCTCCTGCCTGGTGGTCGGCTTTTTTGTCAGTCTGCCCTTGTTGCTGGTTATACTGCTCGCATTGCGCCCTACTCCGAGCGGTGTCAGCTGGATAAGCTTTTTGCTGTTGGGTTACCTTATCTACGGCATCCTACTGATCTTTTCACCGCGCGGCCTGCTGGGCGGTCTACTGCTGACCGGCACCACGCTCACTACCTTCATCTATGCCGTCGCCTGGTTACGCCCCCATAAAAAAGCCGCCAAAGCACGCGCTAAAAGCAACCCGACGAGCTAACCGGCAGCAAACACCTTGCTGCGCACTACTTTGCGATACGCGCCCGGTGTCAGCGACAGTTTTTGCCGGAAAATCTTGCCGAAATAAGCCGGGTTGCGATAACCACTTAGCTCAGCCACTTCGGCTACGGTCAGGTTGCTGTCACGCAGTAATTCCCGGGCGTGCTCCAGCCGCAGACGTTGCACATACTCCATTGGGCTCTCGCCGGTCGCCTGGGTGAAGCGGCGGCTGAAATTTCGCACCGACTGATCGAGCAGGCCCGCAAGAGAATCAACGGTAATCTCCTCCGCCAAATGCTGGCGAACCCAGGCCTGCACCAGACTAACCCCTTCATCGTGATGAATGGCCCCGCCCGGTTCAAAATACGGCGTTGAAAAGGTGCGTTTCAGCTCATGCATGAACTGTCGTTCCACCAGGGCCAGCGCTTCCTCGCCGAAGGTCTGTTCAATCAGAAACAGTACCAGGTCAGTCTGGGCATTGATCGAGCCAGCACAATAGATCCCGTCTTCATGGGTTACGAAATGGTGCCCCTCGAAGCGGATAGCCGGATAACGGCGAGCAAAGCGTTCCAGGTAATACCAGTGCGTTGTCGCCACACGCCCAGCCAGCAACCCGGCTTCGGCCAAATGTCCGACGCCGGTTCCGGTCGCCGCCAGTCGCGCCCCAGCCTGATATTGTTTAGCCAGCCAGCGCTGTAGCGGATGACTGTCCTGCAGCACTGGCCAGGGGGTTCCCCATAAGGGGGGCACAAACACCAGGTCAGCCTGGTCGGCCTGTTCAAAGTCGGTATCCGGCACGATGCGCAGGCCACCGGTCAGTACCGTTGTCGTCGCCTCACCCACCACTTGCAGCGTCAGGTCTTCCTGGCGCCGGTGGCGAACCCGGTGGCGACTGGCGGCGTAAAACATCTCCAACGGCAGTGCCAGCCCCGTCATTAAGGCTTGTTCGCAAACGGCAAAGGCTATTTTCATGGGCAACGGCACTCAATACGCGAATAATGGCTTATAAGTTACATCATTCGGCATAATTGTAATACCTCAGCACTGAAACAGGCACTATAGTCATGCGCACTGACTTTTAAGTGAACGAATCACAGGCACTTAACCATGAGAAAACTTCCCGTCATCACCGGATTTGGAGGCATCAACCCTGCAGGGCGGGTCTCCCTTCATCACGCTTATCGTCGCATGGTGCACGAAGCACTCGATGACCAGAAGATGGCGGCCACCTGGCAGGACCTGTCGCGTCTGATGAAGCTCGATCCGGCCAGTACCGATCATCAGGCATTGCTCGACGGCACCCTGATCCGTCGCATCAATCCGGCCAGTCACTTCGACCCGGATGCCGTGCCCACGCACCGCAAAGCCAACCTGAAGCACCCCGATGGCCTGCACTTTCAGCTCAAGCGATCCCAATTGCCGAAGCCACTGCCGGCTGGCTGGCAGGTTACCGATGCCAGTGCCGACCCGGTTGAGGTTCAGGTCGATCAGTCGATGTCGGTGTTGCTGCCGGAGACCTACCAGTCCAAAGTCTCGTCGGCAGGCACACTGCCTGAGGGCTTTAACCCGGCTGACTATTACAACGCGGCGCACCACCCGCGCGGGCTGCAAATGGCGGTTTATGGTGCGTCCGATGCAATACGGTCGCTGGGCATGCCCTGGCAGTCGGTGCTCGACCGGATTCGACCGGATCAGGTCTCGGTGTACGCCGGGTCCTCGATTTCGCAAATGGACCAGGCCGGTCTGAAAGGCCTGTATCAGTCGCCGCTGACCGGCAATCGCATCACCTCCAAAATGATGCCACTGTCGATGCCGGAAATGACTGCCGACTTCATCAACAGCTACATACTCAACAGTGTTGGCAATACCGGTTCCAACGCCGGTGCCTGCGCGACCTTTTTATACAACCTGCGCCAGGGTATCGCCGACATCGAAGCGGGCAAGTGCCGCGTTGCCATCGTGGGCAATTCAGAGGCACCGGTCGTCCCCGAAATCATGGAGGGTTTCCGAGTCATGGGCGCCCTGGCCGAAGACGAACAGCTGCGGCAGCTCGACAACAGCGATGTCACCGACAACCGCCGAGCCTGCCGGCCGTTCTCATCCAACGCCGGCTTTACCATGGCCGAATCCAGCCAGTTCGTGGTGCTGATGGACGATGAGCTGGCACTCGAAACCGGTGCCACCGTCTATGGCAGCGTCGCCGATGTCTTCGTCAACGCCGATGCCAACAAGAAGTCCATTTCCGGGCCCGGCGTCGGCAACTACATCACATTGGCCAAAGCCACCTCCCTGGCCCGCGCCATACTCGGTGATGCCGGGCTACAGCGCACCTTTGTGATGGCACACGGCACCGGTACGCCCCAAAACCGCGTCACCGAATCGCATATCTTTAACGAAGTCGCCAAAACCTTCGGTATCGAACACTGGGCCGTCTCGGCCATCAAATCCTACGTTGGCCATTCACTGGGCCCGGCGGCCGGTGATCAGCTCACCGCCGCACTGGGTGTCTGGGCGGAAGGCTGGATACCCGGCATTCGAACCATCGATCACATTGCAGACGACGTGAATCAGTCGCATCTGAATATTCTGATGAACCACCATTACGCCGGTCACCAGGGCGCCGACATGCTGGGCACACTGATCAACTCAAAAGGCTTTGGCGGCAACAATGCCAGCGCGCTTATTCTGTCACCCGCAAGCACCCTGTCGCTGATGAAAGAACGCAATGGCGAACGGGCCGTTACCGAATGGCAACACCGCAACGAAGCGGTGAGCGAGGCACAGCAACAGTACGATGCCGACACCCGGGAACATGGCTTGAAAGTGATGTATTCGTTCGGAGAGTCGGTCATGTCCGACAAGGACCTCTCATTCGGTCGCGACAGCCTGACACTGAGCCAGTTCAAAAACGCGATTGAATTGCCCACGACAAATCCCTTCACCCGATAAACCAGAGCCCCTGAGCGCTGCCAGCCTAACCGGCTGCAGCGCTCAAATACCCCGCGAGACTGAGGTATACTGCGCGCCGAATTTAGCCAGCCCCGGTTTAATACCCTATGTTCCTAGTTTCGCAATAGTGACTAGCAGTGGATGCCGGGGCTGCCCCTGTGGGGGAGTCCGCAGCATGGATGCTGCGGCCTAGGCTCCATGGACGGATCCACGCCGACCCCATAGGGGTAGCCCCGGTAGCCGCTGCGGACAAATGCCTATAAAACAATTCGAACACCGAAATTGAGCTAACACCATGAGCCGTTCCCGTTTCGACAAATTCAAGACCGTCCTGCAACAGCGCCAGCCCGATATGGCGCTGGTGACCGACCAGGTGCACAAGGCGCAAAACATCTCTGCCATGCTGCGCACCGCCGATGCCGTCGGCATCACCACCGTGCACATGGTGCAACCGGCCCGGGGCCGGCTGGTTTATCATCATACCGCCGGCGGCAGTTCCCGCTTTGTCACCTCAATTGGCCACCCCAGCATTGAAGCGGCACTGCAGGCTGCCCGCGACCAGGGCTTAAAACTCTATGCTGCCCAGTGGTCTGAGCGAGCCATCAGCTACCGGGACGCCGATTACACCCAGCCTTTCGCACTGGTCATGGGTGCCGAAAAATACGGACTGAGCGAGACCGCCAGCGCTGCCGCTGACGTGCACCTGACCATACCAATGATGGGCATGGTGGAAAGCTACAATGTGTCAGTCGCGGCCGCTATCATCCTTCTGGAGGCGCTGCACCAGCGCCAGGCAGCAGGCCACTACCGGCGCCCGGTGGCTGAAGATGAAGACTATCACCGCACCCTGTTTCGCTGGGCTCAACCCAAAATGGCGCGCTATTGTGACCAGAGAGGGTTACCCTACCCGGAACTGGATGAAGACGGCGACATGATCCCGCCTACCGATGCAGCCTACCGGGGACGCGCATGACCACGAGCAACGACCAACCTGTTCTTAGCCGCGAAACACGCAAAAAAGTGATCGACCGCACCAACTGGATTTGCGTTGCCGTCGATGCCATCGCCTTCGTGATCAAGATCGTGGTCGGTGTCAGCGTCAAGTCACCTGCCCTGATTGCCGACGCCATGCATAGCCTCAGTGACCTGGCCGCCGACGTGCCGCTAATTATTCTAGCCAAGGTGTCCCATCACGATGCCGATGCCGAGCACCCCTATGGGCACGCCCGGTTCGAAACACTGGGTACCGTTATGCTCGGCGGCTTATTGTTGGCGGTGGCCGCTGGCATCGCCTACGAAAGCATCCATTTGTTTTTTGAAGATAGCCGTCCGGAACCAAGCCTCGCCGCTCTGGTGACTATTCTGATTGCTCTGGCACTCAAGGAAGGCCTGTTTCATTACGCTCTGTTTCAGTCGCGCCGGGCACGCTCGCCGTTGCTTGAGGCCAACGCCTGGCATGCCCGATCCGACAGTCTTTCCTCGCTGGTGGTACTGGTAGGCGTTGTTGCCACAATGCTGGGTTACCCAACTGTGGAAATCATTGCCGCTGTTGTCGTCGCCGGTCTGATTGGGCATATGGGCATCAGTCTTACCTGGAATGCCCTTCAGGAACTGGTCGACCGGGGCGTCGAACCGGAGCAGCAACAGGCCTTCCAGCAAGTGCTGGCCTCGGTGCCCGGGGTGAAGGACGTTCATATGCTGCGTACCCGAATGATGGGGCCGAGCGTATTCATTGACGCCCATATTCAAGTAGGCGGGTATTTGAGTGTGTCGGAGGGGCATCAGATTAACGAGTGGGCCTTGCGTTCCATTAAGGAACAGTTCAGCAATGTCACTGACGTTACCCTGCACATTGACCATGAGCAGGACTTACCCGATGCAACGCCTGCGCCGCTTGCTCCCTTGCGCCCGGCGATCGAGAACCTGTTGTTCGAGCGCGGTATCCGCGGTTATGAACAGCTGAACATTCACTATCACCAGCAAAAAACAACGCTGGAACTGACGGTATTACCCGGTCAGCCCACCGACGGATGGCAGGCGACATTTGACGCCATCGTACGGGAAGTCCCCTGGGTGGATGCCATAACCCTCAGCACACGGATCTATGCTATCGATCATTCAGAACGCTGATGCTACTGCGGGTCAGAGTGTTACCCTGGGGCCCGAGCACCTCAACCGTCCATAGGCCATTCCATTCGGGTAGCAGTTCCTTGCTGGAATAGACACGCCAGCGCGGTCCCTCTACCTGAAAGGTAACATCCGCCATTATCTGCCCCTCGAACCGCCAGCGGTGCGTCACTTCGGTTCCGGTCATGTCCACCAGTTCGGTGAAGAAAAACAGCGGGTTGATGTTGCTGGCGGTCGTAAGATGATCGACCGGTTCACGGTCCGTAATGCCCCGGGTGAAATGGCTTCGGGCGACATCGGCGATGGCCGTGCCGGCGATTCCCAATGCCAGCACCGCGACCATCAACTTTTTAGTTATTCTCATTCCCAACTCCCGCTTCGTCGTCACTGGATAAGCACCTCAGTGTCAGTCATTTACCTTCAACCTGCCCCGCTATGGGCGGCAACGGCGGCACCACCTCTGCATTCTGCGCCCGGTGGCGCAACAGATGGTCCATCAGCACAATGGCCATCATGGCCTCAGCGATGGGCACGGCGCGTATGCCCACACAGGGATCATGCCGCCCCTTGGTAATCATTTCAATTGGCTCGCCACTGCGGGTTATGCTTTTGCCGGGTACGGTAATGCTTGATGTCGGTTTGAGCGCAATGTGGGCCTCAATCGCCTGCCCGGTCGAGATACCGCCGACAATGCCGCCCGCGTGGTTGCTCAGAAACCCTTGCGGCGACAATTCATCGCGATGATGACTGCCTTTCTGGTTAACCACCTCAAAACCATCACCGATCTCGACGCCTTTTACCGCATTGATGCTCATCAGGGCGTGGGCAAGATCTGCATCGAGTCGATCAAAAATGGGTTCACCCAGCCCGGGCATCATGCCGGTAGCACGCACGCTGATGCGCGCACCAATGGAATCCCCCTCTTTGCGCAGGGCCTGCATGTAGGCTTCCATTTCCGGCACTTTATCCGGGTCCGGACAGAAAAAGGGGTTGGTTTCAACCGCGTCCCAGTCGATCCGCTCTGCCCGGATCGGGCCGAGCTGGCTCAGATAGCCCTGAATCTGTATACCTCGTAATGCCAGATACTGCTTGGCAATGGCACCGGCGGCAACGCGCATGGCCGTCTCACGCGCCGAGCTGCGACCACCGCCGCGATAATCCCGAAAGCCGTATTTCTGGTCATACCCATAGTCGGCATGGGCCGGCCGGTAGGTGTTCATGATGTCGCTGTAATCGTTGCTGCGCTGATTGGTGTTTTCAATCATCAGGCCGATGGGCGTTCCCGTGGTACGGCCTTCAAAAACACCGCTTAGAATGCGCACTGCATCGTCTTCCCGTCGCTGGGTGGTGTAGCGACTGGTGCCCGGCTTGCGCCGATCCAGATCGCGTTGCAATACGGCTTCATTTAGCTCCAGCCCGGGCGGGCAGCCATCGACAATGGCGCCCAGAGCCGGGCCATGGCTTTCACCAAAGGTCGTGACGGTAAAGAGGGTGCCAAAGGTATTTCCAGACATGAGCGTCTATCACTCCATTAAAACAGGCTCGTTTCCGGGCCATAAAAAAGGTGGGGCTGCATTTGCTGGCAACGGGACCCGAGGTCACAGTCATGCTGGCTTGCACCCGGGTGTCTTATTTGCCGGCAGCGATCAAGCAAAATGCAATTTGAGTTCAGCTGCCGAAACCAGAAAAACACCGTGCCCGCCCCGCTCAAAATCGGGCCAGTGCAGGTCCATATCCGGGTAGGCGGTCGTCAGGGCGCCAAAGCTGTTGCCGACCTCACAGACCAGCCAGCCATCGTCAGTCAGGTATTTCGGCGCTTCGCGCAGAATGCGGTGCACCAGTTCCAGGCCATCATGGCCGGCCGCCAAGCCGAGTCGCGGCTCGTGATGAAACTCGGCCGGCATGGTGGCGAGATCTTCTTCATCGACATAAGGCGGGTTGGCGACGATCAAATCGTATTGCTGGTCATCCAGTGTGGCAAACAGATCGCCCTGAAGTACCCGAACCTGATACCCCAGGTCTTTTTGATCGACGTTGTCGACGGCAATGGAGACGGCCGCATCACTGAGATCACTCAGGTCAACACTGGCATCGGGGAAAGCCCGTGCCATCGCAATACCAATACAACCACTGCCGGTGCACAGATCCAGAATCCGGCTTGGTGACTGCTGTAACCAGGGCGAAAAGCGAGCCTCTATCAGCTCGGCAATGGGCGACCGGGGAATCAGCACATCGGGTGTAACCCGGAACGGTTCGCCGCAAAACCAGGCCTCTTCCAGCAGATAGGCCGTTGGCATGCGTTCCAGACAGCGCCGTCCTATCAGAGTCCAGAGCCGCCGGCGCTCTCGTGGCAACAGAGCTGCCGACAACACAGCGGGCGGAGCATCCCAGTCGAGATCAAGGGCGCGCAAACACAGAAATACGGCTTCATCCCAGCCAGACTCGAAGCCATGCCCGAAAAAGACCTGGTGGGCGTCCATGGCGCTGGCGGCAAACCGCACCCAGTCACCCAGGCGGGTAAAGTGTTCGATGCACTCGGTTTGATCGTCGGTGCTGGATAAATTGACCGCGCTGTCGGTTAAAGCCATTGAAATAGAGATTCCGAACGGTGACATGTACGCACAGTATACCCCGAGCCGGCAGATAACTTTAACCGGTCTTCAACATTGGTTTACCGGATGTCGGCAGATTCTGTCAGGCTGGCAATGAGAAAGTGGCTGTCTGGGTAGGCGCTCCGAGCTCAGGGTCAGCCTCGCCGATGCCGGCGAAACGCACGACATAGCCGTTTCGAGCCGCCACCCCGCGTGACCACTGCATGAACTTTTGCCGGTCCCATTCAAACTTGTGGTCAGGCTCCCGAAACTCCCCGGGTGCCAGGCCCAGCAAGGGGTTGTACTCCCGGTTTGGTGTGGTCATGATCAGGCGGTGCGGCCGCATCTGCCCAAACACTGCCTGCTCGACCCTGGACAGATCGTTCGGTTTAACGTGCTCAATGGTTTCCACCATGGCCGCCATGTCAAAACCGGTCAGTGCCGGGTGCGGCTCTGCATAGGAGCCTGCGACCAGCTTAAGCCGGCCACTGGCCAGGGTGTCGGTGAACATATTTCGCGCGACCGCCAATCCCACGCCGGAGGATTCCAGGCCGACAATGTGTGAAAACTGCGGATCGTTGATCAACCGGACCAGCAATGAACCGGAACCGCACCCCAGATCCAGCACTCGCCGCGCACCGCTTTGCCGGATGCGCTGATAGACGCTGTCGAGGCGTTCTTCATGCAAGGGCGAGGTTCCGGGAACTGCGCTGGAAAGGCCGGCTAACTTCACGTTTAACTTACTCCCGGAGGTTCAGTCTAATGGGCGCCTGATGGCGCGATGCCAGGCTCCAGGCTTGGGACAATAGGACTACAGACGCGAACGCACCCAACTGGCCAACGGTTGCGGGGCCTCCATGTGCGCATGATGCCCGCCGGGAAACCGAGCCACACTGAGGTTCGGTACGCAAGCCAGCCGGTCGTCAAGCACTGACCCTGCCGCACCAAGCGGGCTGTCATCGAACAGGGCCAGATCCAGCGGGCATTCTATACGACGCAACAGCGCCTGTACCTGATTTTCCGTCATGCGCCAGGCACTGTCCTGACGCAGCCGCCGATCATACCGATGGAACCAGCCGCGGTCATTCAATCCCACGCCCCGGCTCGACAGAACCCGCGCACTGGCCGGTGACAGGGGAAACCGGCCACCAACCCGTACCTGCCACAGGGCATCGGTTGTCTTATAATAGCGACGTCCGCCCGGGCTATCCTGACGTTGCTTATAGCTGCGCTGCATCCGGTCCAGATTGCCTTCATCGGTCTCGGTCAGGGGGCCGAGCGCATCCAGGCAGATCAGTCGCTCAATACGGGGATCCACCACCGCCAGCATTTGCGCCAGAATGGCCCCCAGCGAATGCCCGAGCAGTGTATAGGAGTCCCAGTTCAGATCATCCATGACACGCCCCAGCACCGGCAACCACTGGGTAATGGACCACCCCTCGGCCATGGCAAGAGCTGCCGAGTTGCCATGGCCGGGCAGGTCCAGCGCCCAGATTTCGACATCCGGCATGGCTGCCGACAGAGGTTTGAAACTGAAAGCGTTATCCAGGAAGCCGTGCAACGCCAGCACAGGTTGCCCCTGCCCCATCACGACACCCTGAACCTGCCCGCCCAGCAGGGAAAAGGATTTCATATCAGGCAGCCTGGTGCGAATGCAATCGATGAATAAGCGACAGCACCTCGGCTGCGGTTTCATCCGGGTGTTCCAGCGGGAACATATGACTGCCCGGCAAACGCGATCCGACCAGATTCAACTTATGCTTCATGCGCAGATACTGATGTTTGCGCACGGTATCGGTATCCCGACCAAGAATAACGCCACCGGGCACCTGCAACTGTCCGGGCTGCACCCAGAGGGTGTGCGGGACGGTCCGGAAAATGGCCAGCTCAACCGGCACTTCGTAAGACAATTCTACGCTTCCATCGGCCCCGGTACGGGTCGCACAGGCCAGATAGTCCCGGATGCAGTCTGGGTGAAACTGCCGGAACAGCCCACGAGACTGGAAGTAAGCCAGGGCGTCATCAGCACTGGGCCAGGTGCGCCGCCGATGTTTTGACCGGCCGGCCGGCGTCAGGTTGTCAATCAGACCCAGCGCCTTGACGCTGCGCACCACCCAGCTTTCGAACCGGCTGAACAGCGGCACGTCGAGCATGATGATGCTGGAGAACAAGTCGGGGCGCTCCAGCGCCGCCATGATGGTCAGTCCACCTCCAAGAGAATGGCCGAGACCAATTACCGGCCGGTCGCACTGCCGCTCGATGCTGTCGATCAGTTGCCGCTTCAGATGTGGCCAGTTGTTGGTCACCGGATACTCCGGGTGGTGACCGATCAGCGGCAGCGTCTTCAGCTCGACATGAGGCGCCAGGCCATCGAGCATGCGACGGTAACTTGCTGAAGGAAAGCCATTGGCGTGTGCAAAATGGAGTTGGGTTTTCATAGCAACCAGGGATCAACAGACCAGCGAACAATCTACCCGAGTCATCCGGCAAATTCAAACGCTCGTTTGAACCCTTACTTTACCCAGAGCAGTTCAGCGCCTCCGGGCAGGAAATCGGATACATCCAGACAGGCCAGATTGGCCGTGCTTAGCGCCACGCCGCCCGGCAAACCGGTCAGCTGGCTTGCCAGTGAACTGAGCAAGGGGTTATGCGCGACCAGCAATAGCCGCTCTGGTTTTATCGTGTCCAGCCAGGCCATAAGTGCCGGTACTGAGCTGTCGGGCGTCAGCCCGTCATACAGGTGGTAAGCCTGCTGACCGGTCGCCGACAACACCAGTTCCGCCGTTTGGCGAGCCCGAAGATAGGGGCTGCAGTACACCGCATCAACCGGCGCCAGTTCCGCGGCAACCCGTTTAACGGCTTTGGTTCCGGCCGACACCAGGGCTCGTGATACATCGTCAGATGCCCGACCATAGGGTTCAGCTTCTCCGTGGCGCAGTAAATAAAGAATCATGCAGCCTCGTCGAACTCGCTTTGCGGGTCATCCGGCCAGTCCCGAAACGGAAAGGGTTTGTCATTGCTGATGAAGGTGAGGTAATCGAGCAACTGCTTCTGGTATAGCGCCAGACGGCGACAAAACTTCGCCAGTTGCGGATTGGGGTCGTCTTCAAACCAGGCCAGCACCCACTGCACAATGGCCAGCACTCCGGTAACCAGCAGGCTGATACGCAGGACGATCCAGAACAGAATCATGCACAGCGCCCGGATAACCTGGTGTTCCTTTCCTTCCCGATTCAACGATGCCATCAGATACCCGCTCCCATGAATTCAACGTCCTGCGCCAGATCACCCGCCATCAGCTGGCCCGCGACCGCGGCTATCGGTTTGTCTTCATAAATAATTGCATAAAGCCCGCTGGCCAGCGGCATGTAGATCCCCATTTCACCGGCTTTTTCATGCACCATGCGCAGGGTGTTAATGCCCTCGGCGGTCTCGCCCACTCGCTTAATCGCCTGCTTCAGCGAGTCACCCTCGCCAATATAGTAGCCGACCCGATAATTGCGACTGAGCTTGGAACTGCAGGTAACTATAAGATCACCGACACCGGCCAGACCCAGAAAGGTCATCGGGTTGGCACCCAGGCGCACCGCGAAACGCGACATTTCGGCCAGCGACCGGGTGATGATGGCGGCCCGGGTGTTTTCAGCCATCCCCAGCGCTGACGCCAGGCCAGTAATGATCGCATAGATGTTTTTTAGCGCACCGGCCAGCTCGACACCGTAGATGTCGGGGTTACCGTATACCCGGAAATACTGGCTGCTCAGCATGGTTTGAACCCGGGCGCGCAGCGGTTGGCTATAGGAAGCAATTACGGTCGCGGATATCTGGTGATCGGCAATTTCCTTGGCAAGATTGGGCCCACTGATGCAACCGATATCGTGCGCCGGCGCCAGATCATGCAGGATCTGACTCATCAGCCGGAAGCTGCCGGGCTCGATGCCCTTGGTTAAACTGACCAGAGCTGTATGTGGCTGCAACAACGGAACAGCCTGTTCAACCACTGAGCGAAAAGCTTTGCTGGGTACCGCAACAAAAACACAGTCGGCATCGGATACGGCCTCGTTCAAATCCAGCACCGGGGTCAGGTTGGCACTGAGCGCATACCCCGGCAAGTAACGGCTGTTCTCTCCCTGGGTGCGGATATCCTCCGCCTGTTTCTCACTGCGCATCCACAACCGGACGCGGTGGCCATTGGTTGCGGCAATGTTGGCAATGGCGGTGCCAAAACTGCCACCGCCGAGAACGGCGATCGTCAGTGGTGACCCTTCGTTGGCGTGTGTCACAAAAATGGTTCTCCCTAAACAAAGACGCGCAACGGGTTAGCGTCGCGCGTTCAAGACCTTTTGTACACCGCTGACCAACCGTTACCGGTGATCAGTGCGGCTGATTTTCCATACACTCAACCAGTTCCCGGAAGGTTTGCCGGTTCTGGTCGTTCAGTGACATCAGAATTTTATGCGCTTCCAGCACCCGTTCGTGGGCTGACCACTCATCGAGCGGTTCCTGGCTTTGTTCGCTCAGGGCATCCTGAGCTTCAACATCGGCATTGGGAACTATCACGAACACTCTGTCGCGGAACCCCATGGTATCGACGATCCGGGTGATGTCGGCTTTGCTGGAAATGAGCGTTGGCACATGCCCCATCACCGGCGTTGCCAGACGGGAAATTTTTGCCAGAAGTCCGAGACTGGTGCTGTCGATGCCTTCGGCATCGCTGAGATCAACAATCACAGAGGTAAAGGCGGGATCTTCAACCATATTTTTCAGGCAGGCATCGAGTGTCGTGCACAACGTCATGCGCACGTCTCCTGTCAATTTAATGACATAAGAGCCCGACTTGTTCGCCATTAAAACGCGACCGGTACTCATCTATTATCCGACCTACTTAACCCTTTCAACGGTAAGGACTGTAATGTCGTCTGAGGCAGACCGGGTTTTCCCCTCGCTCGTCATCTGCGTCAAAACGTGCTGCATAGTATGGGTTGGGTCTGCGCCTAACTCAAGCAAATGCGCCTCCTTTTCTTGCAAAGATACGTCAGCCAGCAACTCCAGAAAGCCATCGGATACGACAGAAAGTCGCTCGAATCCGTCCAGTTTCTGACGCCTGTTTTCAAACATCGCATCGTCGAACAGGCCCACCGCCAGACTTTCCGGTTCAATGGCCCTGCAGACCTCACGGGTACAGAGTACCGGCGCCGGGAAATGCGCCGCCGAGGCGTAATCGAGGGTGTTATCTTCCGTATCAATCACCCCATAGAACATGGTGGCATGCTTGCCGGTCTGGGTGCGAATCAACTCAAGATTGATCTGTCGCAGAACCTGGGCTGGAATCAGCACCACGTCGGACGCATCGTTTTCCATTTCATCACGCAGCCGATCTATCTGATTTTTGATCAACAGGGTGATCAGGGCAGAACTGGCGCCATGTCCCGACACGTCGGCCATGTAAAACACCAGCTTACCGGGGATGACCTGAAAATAATCGACCAGGTCGCCACTCAAGTAGTTGGAAGGCACCATCTGGTGGCTGATGCGATAGTGATCGTGAGTCAGGGCAAATTCAGGCAGCAGCCGCTGCTGCACTGCTCTGCCCGCCTGCAGATCGAGCTTGAGCCGATCCACATGGTCTTGCAATTCCTGATTGCGGGATTCCAGCTCTACCCGGTAGCGGTAATTCTCCTTAACCAGAAAGGAGCGCTCCAGCGCCCGTTCAACCGAATGCTCAAGCACACCCAGATCGACAATGGGCTTCATCAGGTAATCGCTGGCGCCGAGGCGCAGTGCCTCGACTACGTCGGTCATTACACCGGCACCGGATACAACAATGACCGGCACTTCATCGGTCAGCTCCATAATGCGGCGTAACAGTGACAGGCCATCCATAACCGGCATGCGCAGGTCACAGATGATCAGATCCGGCGACTTCTTCTCGTACAAGGCCAGCGCTTGCTGGCCGTTTTCGGCTTCCAGCACGTTATAGCCGCTGTCTTCCAGGTAGGCGACAATCGAGTCCCGGATGGCTTGTTCGTCATCAACAACCAAAAGTGTGGCATCTGTGAGTGGCATCTTGTTGACTTCCCCAGGGTAGTGCAGGCAACTTAACGGGGTGGGTCAGCGAACGCAACCACTGAATGGTGTCGTGATCCCGAAACAGCTTGTCCAAACCGACGCACGACCCGAACGGGACAGAGAGGTGACCATGAGCACAGCGGACAAAGACTACGGTGAAAAGCGCGACTTCATACGCATGACCCTAAACACGGAAGCCCTGATACACCTGGCCGATCAAACCCCGCCCCTGACCGCCCAGTGCACCGATCTGAGCGCCACCGGCATCAGCCTGGTGGCGGCACAGCCGCTGGCAAAGGGAACCGAGGTGGGGGTAACGATCGAATCACCCAACGAGCAGTTTCGCTCTCTGGATGCCAGGGCCCGGGTACTGCGATGCGATGCCAGGGATGATCAGACCTATCAGCTGGGCATGGAGATACTCAGCCTGCGGTAACCGCTAATGGTACTTTCGGGGCAGCTCAAAACGACTCGTCAATAAAGGCGTCGTCCGGGTCTTCTGCTTCCCCGAAACCACCCTCGTCAACAAAGTCACCGTCTGAAGTGGATGAGCCAACCGGGCCATCCAAAAAACTGTCGGATACGTTTTTGCCATCAGACACATCGTAATTGCGTTTCGACAAATAAGCCTCGCGCAGTACCAGATACCCGTCTCCGCTCATCAGCCGATCGGACCCCAGCAAGTCGGCACGGGTCTGCAGGCCGTCCAGCGTTGCCAGACCGCTGCGCTCAACCAGGTTGAAATCGGAGTACTGCAGCGGGCTTAGCCAGATATCGCCCAGGAAGCCGGAACTGTCGCGAACGCTGGACGGTCCGAGCAGGGGTAATACCAGGTAGGGCCCGGGGCCCAGGCCCCAGACACCCAGCGTTTGCCCGAAGTCTTCGACTTTTCGTTCGATCCCGATGTGACGCGCGACATCGAACACCCCGAGCAAGCCCACCGTGGAGTTAATCAGGAAACGTCCCGTTGAGGAGCCGGTGGCACGCCATTTACCCTGCAACAGGTTGTTGGTCGCATTACGTACTTCGCCAATGTTCTGAAAGAAATTGCGCACACCGCGCTCCATCGGATCGGGTGTGACGGTCTGGTAGGTTACCGACAACGGTCTCAATACGGCCTGGTCCAGGCCGTCGTTGACCCGGTAAATAACCCGATTGGTCGATTCAAAGGGGTCATGACTCTGAGCCGCAGCCAGCGGTGTCAATGCCACAAGGGAGAGGCTGGCAGCGATTCGAATAGCCTGGATCAGAGTCAAGGGGTGTCCTTATGCTGTGTGTCGGGTGTCGCTCATCCATTGCGCCAGGGCTTGCTCCGCCCGGCTTTGTGAGCGCGCCGGGGCTGGCTTCTCAATCGGTGCCACCTTCGGCTGTGCCCTGGGGCGTTCTGCTTCGGGCGCGGGTTCGGGAGTTTTGGCAGATTGCATCAGCAATTGTTCAAACGGGCTGGGCTGGGTACGCAACTGTTTTTCCAGATGTTTTACCCGGTGACCCACACCAATGGCGCCCTGCCCCATCATTTTGATTTCCTGGCGCAATGCCTGATGGCTCTGCCCCAGCTGTGCTTCCAGCTGACGCAGCTTCCGCCCGTGGCGCCAATGTACCAGAGCCAGCAGGATGATCAAACCACCGATAACCAGTGTTGGCCCTAGCGAAAACCCCTGTGCGACCCAAAATTCTGTCATTGCCATGCGATGTTACCCCCTGTCCAGTCAGACTCTTGACGTTTCAGAGGGTTATGCACAAGTTGCGCCATCGCGTCTGGTTGGTCTGCCGGCAATGCTCAGAGGTCGGCTATTTCTGCCCATTCGCGCTCGGTCAGCAATTTTTCAATTTCAATAAGAATCAGCAGTTCATCGTTCTTATGGCAGACGCCCTGTATGTAACGGGCACTCTCGTTACTGCCGACGTTGGGGGCGGTTTCGATTTCTGACTGACGCAGGTAGACCACTTCAGCCACCGCATCGACCATAATTCCGACCACCTGATCCTCCGATTCCAGAATCACAATGCGGGTGTTGTCGGTCACATCGGCCGGTGCCAGACCAAAGCGCTCACGGGTATCCACCACGGTGACCACGTTGCCGCGCAGGTTGATAATGCCGATCACATAACTGGGCGCGCCGGGCACCGGCGCAATTTCGGAGTAACGCAGCACTTCACGCACCTGCATCACGTTAATGCCGTATGTTTCCTCGCCCAGACGGAAGGTCACCCATTGCAGAATCGGGTCGTTTCCGGTCTTCGCTGTTTGCGCTGTCATAGCTCACCCTCATAAATGCTGTTGCGACTGCGTTTCGTCACTATAGTGTACTCCAGTTGCCCGTCCAGCGCCTGATTCCGATTCACAGCAAGGGCCCGATCGGGTCAGGCACTGCGGGCCTTGAATGCGGTTCTGGCGAACTCGTGCAAATCCACCAGAGCACACATCCGGTCAATGATGGTACCGGCTAGCCAAGGGCGGCTGGTGCGGGCACTGCGCCATTTGACGGCGTCGGGCTCCAGTGAAATGGAGCCCTCAATCTGATGACACCCAAAGGCCCAGTCCGAGCCATAGACGCCAACGCCAAAGGCCAGCTCTTCAACACTCTCCGGGCGATACCGCTCTGGCATTACCAGCCGCGCGGTATCCACCACCCTCAGGTTCCGACCGTTCTGCACCGGCAACAGCCCCAGAAACCACTCCGGCTGGTCAAACAACGGAGTCAGATCCCGATCCAGAGGGTGAATATTGCCCAGCAAGATAAGTGGTACGGCCAGTTTCAGACCGTCGACCACAAATACCAGGCAATCAAACCGCTGCTGTGCCCAGGCCGGCCGGCCATTGTCGAGCCAGCGACTGAGGTCGTTTTCATCCGACACCGATTCCGGTGTGGTGATTGTCGCAGACGCAGGCTCCGCAATCTCAACTGAAGGGATATCCTCAGTCAGGGGTTCAGCAGGTGTTGATTCCACCGTTGGCAGCGACGTTTCCCGGGTTTCCAACTCAGGGAGTTGAATGTCCACCTCTTCGGTTGCTGGCGCGGGGGTTACCAGCGGCGGTGCCACATCGACCGCGGGCGCTGTAACCGGTGGGTCAACGACCAGTGCTGGCTCTGCCGGTTTCGCCAGCGCCTCGGGTTCCGGGTCAAGGTCGGGCCAACGAGCGTCGTCTGCCTCTGTCGCGCTGTGCAACATGGCATCCAGATAATTGGCCAGAGCCACATCGGTAGCCGATACTTTTACGTCGGTCGTGCGCGTCGTCTTTACCATGCGAGGCACCCGTTACCCCAGGCTTTCAAGCCAGCAGTCGACACACGGCATTTGGCTGCATCAGAACAGAAGCTCATCACCCTACCCCAACGCCATCAGCGACTTCAGCAAGGACTGATAGGCCCGGGCACCCCGGGAATCCGGCGCCAACTGGTTGATACCTACCCCTTCCCGACTGGCATCGCGCAGCCGGGTATCCACCGGAATGGCGGATTGCCAGATATGCCCTTCGTGCTGCTCGCGCAGCGTCCGCAATGCCTTAAGCGATGCCTGGGTCCGTCGATCAAACATCGTCGGTATCACCAGGTAGTCGAGGGTTCGTTTTTGCGAAGCGGTGACCATGGCTATGGTATGCACCATGCGCTCCAGCCCCTTGATGGCCAGAAATTCGGTTTGCACCGGTACCAGCAAGCGTTTGCAAGCCGCCAGGGAGTTAATCAGCAAGACTCCGAGAATCGGCGGTGTATCGATAATGGCGTAGTCAAAATCATCCCACAGGTGCGCCAGCGTCTTGGATACCACCAGGCCCATGCCATCTTGCTGGCTGACGTTACGCTCCAGGGTGGCCAGTGCGGTTGAGGCTGGCAGCAGGAATAAACCGGGTTGGGAGGTTTCCAGTAACAGCTGGCCAGGCAGGTCTTCGGGTACCTTGCCCTTGTTCGCAAACAAGTTGAAGGCGCTGTTGTCCATATCGTCCGGGTTATGACCAAAATAGCTGGTCAGAGACCCCTGGGGATCCAGGTCAAATATCAGTACCCGCTTGCCTTTTTCGGCCAGCATGGCGCCCAGAGAAACCACTGTTGTGGTTTTTCCAACACCCCCTTTTTGATTGGCTACCGACCAAACGTGCATGACAACTCCTCAACCTATCTGCTCAACCTGGCCTATCAATTAGCCGGATCATCATTCACCGGTGCGGCGGTTGGCGGCACCAGAACATTGGGCGTGTTCAGCCGGGTTATAACGATGCTCACCCGGCGATTTCGCTCTGCCCGCGCTGCATTGGTTTCATCAAAGCGCGGCTGATACTGGCCAAACCCCAGTGCTGACAACCGCTCCGGGGCAATGCCACCCTGCTCCAGGTATTCAACGACACTGACCGCCCGTAACGCCGAAAGGCCCCAATTGCTCAGCTCGTCGTTTCCCGTGGGCGACGAGTCGGTATACCCTTCAACTGCAACCGGGTTTCGCAACGGCGCAAGAACTTTGGCCACTTCGTACAAAACCGCTTCGGCACTGGCTGTTATATCGGCCGATCCGGGAGAAAATAAAACCGGCTCTTCCAAATTTATCGCCAGCCAGTTTTCCGTACCACTGACGCTGATCAACTGATCCTGAATCAGTTGCTGAAACTGTTCGTCAACTTGCTGTCGTACCTGCAGCAGGGTCGATTCCTGCTGATAGGTTTCAGTATCAGACACGTCTTCTCGGGTTGACGGTATCGGCTCGGGCCGAAACAGGGGGTTGAACACATCGGGGCCCTGCGGGGTCGCGTTCAATTCAATGGGGTCGACGCTGCTCGGGCGTACATCGAATATCTGCAACAGATTCTGGCTCACCGCCTGAAATTTGGACTCGTCTATTGATGAGATGGCATACAGAAAAACAAAGAACGCAAACAGCAGGGTCAGGAAATCGGCGTAGGAAATCATCCAGCGGTGCGTCTGGGCGCCCTGAAACCGGGTACGGCGACGGTGACGTCTCACGGCCGGTATTCCTTCAGCCGGCGCTCTAGTACCCGTGGGTTTTCGCTATCAGCAATGGCCAGAATACCGTCTAGCACCATGTCTTCGAAGCCAAAGCGGGCCTCGGCCATGCTTCTCAGGCGCGCCGCAACGGGCAGAAAGAACAAATTGGCCAGACCCACCCCATAGATCGTGGCGACAAAGGCGGTGGCAATACCGGCACCGAGTGCGGCCGTATCTTCAATCTGAGTCATCACCTGTATCAGCCCCAGCACCGCGCCGATGATCCCCATGGTGGGTGCATAGCCACCCAGGGAGTCAAACAGATGAGCAGCCCGGAGGGTTCGACTCTCGCGGCTGTCCATCGACACTTCCAGGCTATGACGGATTTTTGTCACGCTTTCACCATCGACCAGCAACTGCAAGCCAAGGCGAACAAAGTCGTCCTGTTCGCGGTTCGAGTCCGCTTCCAGTGACAAAAGCCCCTGGCGCCGGGCAATCTGGCACCAGCGGACAAGCTTCGCCTCTGTTGCTTCCGTTTGCCATTGAGCGTGACTGAAAATACCGGGAAAGAGGCGCCAGGCAAGGCGCCAGGTGGCAAAATCGGACTGAATCATCCCCGCCGCCAGCGTCCCGCCCAACACGATCAGGGCCGCCGGGACATTGGTCAGCGAACCTGCTTGTCCGCCTTCCAGCAAATGACCGCCAAATACGGCGATCCAGGCCAGAATAAGGCCAGCCAGCGCAATCATCTCTACCCCTTTTTATCGTTGGCGGACGTTGTTTGCCCTTTTACATCCATTGCAGAAAATAAAGCAATGCCCGCGCCAAGTATCAACTCTAGTCAGTTGAAGAGGAAATTGAACCGGTCAGGTCAGAACCTCGACCAGGCGCCGCGCGACATCGGACAGCGGAATGATTTCATCGGCCAGGTTGGCCTTGACGACAGCAGAGGGCATGCCATCAATAACGCAGGTACTGGATTCCTGAGCCCAGACCACCCCGTTGGACTGCTTGATCAGACGAGCCCCTTCACGACCGTCGGCCCCCATGCCGGTGAGCACGACCGCGAGCACATTGGCACCGTAATACTTAACGGCACTGCCAAAGGTCACGTCGACCGAAGGCTTGTAATTCAGGCGTTCATCGCCCTCAAAAATCTTGATGCGACCCTTACCGTTCAGCATCATCTGCATGCCACCCGGCCCCAGCAGGGCTTCTCCGGGGCGCAGTGCATCGCCATCTTTGGCCTCACGGATGTTGAGCGGGCACTGTCGGTTCAACCGGTCCGCAAAGGCACCGGTAAAGGTACCGGGCATGTGCTGAATCATCAGAATGGGCGCAGGAAAATTCGCGGGTATTTGCGTCAGTATCTTTTGCAGTGCTACCGGGCCACCGGTCGAGGTTCCCAGCATTACCAGATCAAAGCGCTGAGTGTAGCGCTTGCGGGCACTCGGCCTGGCCGGAGGCGCAGGCGCGGGGGCAGGCGCCGGCCTGGACAGCGTAGACACCGGCACCCGGTGGCGCCGGGCTTGGCCGGCCATGGCCAGTATTTTTTCGCACAAGGCGCGTTTGAGGGCGTTGGGACCGCCGCCCACGTCTTCGTAACTCTTGGGCAGAAAATCAACCGCGCCGGCGTCCAGTGCATCGAGGGTGACACGGGCACCGGCCTGTGTCAGCGACGAGAACATCAGAATCGGAGTCGGCTGTTTCGCCATGATTTCGCGAACTGCTGAAATGCCATCCATCAGCGGCATTTCGTAATCCATGGTCACGACATCGGGTTTCAGGCGGACAGTCTTGTCGACGGCTTCACGGCCATTGGTCGCTTCACCTATGACGTTCAATTCGGGGTGGGAATTGATCAGTCCGCGAATGCGGGTTCGGAAAAAGCTGGAATCGTCTACGATCAGCACCGAAATGGGCATTTACTTCTCCCTGGAAGGAAGTGTGTCCTGACGGGCGCCCTGGCATGCCGAATGGGGTTCCGCCTCTCTTGTTATATTGGGTCTAGGGTGCGCGACCGGGGACGAGCCTGCCATCAACGTCCCCACTCCAACTACACCACCCGACCTTGCATCACGCCAAAGACCCCTTGATTCAGGGCCGGGCGTAGGCCTTGAGCAAGCCGGGGACATCCAGAATCAGGGCGATTCGGCCATCGCCGGTAATAGTTGCACCGGACATGCCTTCCGTACCCTGCAACATCTGTCCCAGTGGTTTGATCACCACTTCTTCCTGGCCGACCAGCTGATCTACCACAAACCCCACCTTTTGGGTGCCTACTGTCACGACAACAACGTGCCCGGTCTCTTCGCCTTCGGGCATCGATTCCCGGGTGAGCCAGCGTTTAAGATAGTACAGCGGTATGGGCTTGCCACGCACCATCACCACTTCTTTACCGTCGACCACGTTGGTGCGAGTCAGATCGAGATGGAAAATCTCGTTAACGTTAACCAGGGGCAGTGCAAAGGCCTGGTCGCCCAACATCACCATCAGCGTTGGCATGATCGCCAGCGTCAGCGGCACCTTGATGGAAATAATGGTACCGACGCCCATTTGCGAGTCGATGTCGATCGACCCGTTCAACTGAGTGATCTTGGTTTTCACCACGTCCATGCCGACGCCCCGGCCGGAGACGTCGGAAATCTCGGTCTTGGTACTGAAGCCCGGGGCAAAAATCAGGTTAAAGCATTCGGCGTTGCTGAGGCGGTCGGCGGCTTCCTGATCCATAACGCCACGCTTTACGGCAATACCGCGGAGTTTGTCCGGGTCCATCCCGCCGCCGTCGTCGCGAATGATCAGCAGGATATGGTCGCCCTCCTGCTCGGCCGACAACACCACCTTGCCGGTGCGTGGTTTTCCCGCGGCTTCGCGGACTTCCGGGGTTTCGATACCGTGATCCACCGAGTTACGCACCAGGTGAACCAGCGGGTCAGCCAGGGCATCCACGAGATTTTTATCGAGGTCGGTTTCTTCGCCGATCAGGTCCAGCACAATGTCTTTTTTCAGGCTTCGGGCCAGGTCTCGCACAACGCGGGGGAAACGCCCGAATACCTTCTTGATCGGTTGCATGCGAGTCTTCATGACCGAAGCCTGCAAGTCGGCCGTCACCACATTCAGGTTGCCGACGGCTTTCTGCAAGGTCTCGTCATCGAGCTCGACCCCCAATCGGACCAGACGGTTACGTACCAGCACCAGTTCGCCCACCATGTTCATGATGTCGTCCAGCCGCTTGGTATCAACCCGAACGGTTGTATCCTGGGCATTGGCATTGGCCCGTTCCGGCGCGGCCGGTGCTGGCTCTGCCTTCGCGGGACGGGGTGCCTCGGCTTTAGCCGATGCGGCTGGTGCAGGCGTTTTCTTTTCGGGCTCGGCTTTCACGGGTTTAGCGTCGGCAGGCTTATTGGCCTCAGCTTTGTCGACCGGCGCCTCTGCACTGGTTGCGCCGGCGTCAGCGGGCTGAGCCGCATTGGGAATCGCCTCGACCTTGAATTGACCTTTGCCGTGAAGTTGATCCAGCAAGGCTTCAAATTCATCATCCGAGATTTCATCGTTGTTCGAGGCGGCGCCAGCCGGTGCCTCCGCTTCGGGTTTCTCAGGTGGCTCAGGTTGCTGAGCGGCAGGCTCGTCTGCGGCAGCGGCGGCCGTGCCATCGGCATTGAATTTGCCCTTGCCATGCAACTGGTCGAGCAATGCTTCAAATTCGTCGTCGGAAATCTCGTCGCCATTACCGCTGGTCGACTCGGCCGCTGGCTCGGCTGGCGATGAGGGCGGGGTTTCCGCGCCGCCTTTGCCGGCTTCCAGAGCATCTAGCAAGGCTTCAAACTCATCGTCGGTAATGTCGTCTCCCGCCGCTGGTTCTGGCGACTGGGCCGGTGCTTCAGGCGCCGATGTGTCATCGCTGACTACACCGATCTGCTCACCCGGTACCTGCGGTGCGGCGTACTGATGAAGCAACTCAACCAATTCCGGATCTGCCGGTTCGGGGGCTGCGCCACTGCTGACCTGGGCAAACATGTCGTTGACGGAATCGAGCGCTTTTAGCACGGCGTCCATCAGCTCCGCATCGATTGTTCTGTGCCCGTTGCGCAGCGTATCAAAGACGTTCTCAGCCGCGTGACAGCAATCGACCAATGCGTTCAGTTGCAAAAAGCCGGCGCCGCCCTTAACCGTATGGAAGCCCCGAAAAATCGAATTGAGCAGATCCCGGTCATCCGGGCTCTTCTCGAGGTCGATCAGCTGTTCAGACAACTGCTCCAGAATCTCTCCGGCTTCGACCAGAAAGTCCTGTAATATCTCTTCATCCGCTTCGAAGCCCATTGGCGTGCTCCTTAAAACCCAAGACTGGACAGCAGATCATCAACATCGTCCTGATTGGCAACGACATCTTCTGCAGCTTTGTTGATCTGTGGGCCTTCGCCCTTGAGCCTGTCGGTCTCCTTCTCAGGTTCGCCATCCCTTACTATGCCGGTAATCTCTTCCACCTGACTGGCCATAAACACCAGATCGACCAGGCTGGCTTCAACTTCCTTGACCAGGCCGGTGACCCGATTGATCACCTGGCCGGTCAGATCCTGAAAGTCCTGAGCCATCAGAATGTCAGACAAATGCTGGTAAACACTCTGCGACTGAGCCGTGACCTGATCAAAAAACGCATCCACTTCCCAGTACAAAGACCGGAATTCATCGGCACTCAAATCCCGGTCGACCAGTCGCTTCCACTCAGTTTTCAACCGGGTCGCTTCTGAGGTCAGTCCGGCCACGACCGGCATACTCTCCTCGACTAGGTCAAGGGTGGTGTTGGCGGCCTTCTCGGTCAGCTGAATCACGTACTCCAGACGGTCGGTGGCATCGGTCATTTCCGACAGGGCCTCTACCCGCTCACTCGGGTCGGAATCGATGTGAAAATTGGTAATGGCGCTGTGCAACGCTCGAGTGAGACGCCCCACCTCCTGATACAGGCCGCGATCGCGGGCATCCTGCATCTCCTGAAGGGTCTCCAGCGCAGACTCGACTTCGCCCGCTTCAATTCGACGATGCAATTCAGCCGCTTTCTCTTTCAATACCGCTGAAAACTCACTGTCACCGCTGCCCGCCTGACGGGCATGCTGCAAGGTCACCAGCGTTGCGGCCGCTTCATCCATATGGCCGTGTTCGACCTGGTTTAGCAATACGGGCGCCAGTTCTTTCAGAGCATTGTGGAAATCGAGCGCTATCGGTTTGTGTGCATCAGCCATGGTGGCCTCTTTTAACTACTGGGACGTTTCCCGACTTAACCGTCGACACGTTCGAAGATTTTTTCGATCTTTTCTTTCAGAGCTGCAGCCGTGAACGGCTTAACAACATAGCCGTTCACGCCAGCCTGGGCAGCCGCTACAATCTGGTCCCGTTTCGCCTCAGCGGTCACCATTAACACCGGTGTTCCCTTGAGGCGCTCATCGGCCCGAATCTTTTTAAGCAGATCAATACCGGTCATGCCCGGCATGTTCCAGTCAGTCACGACGAAATCGAAATCGCCGTTTTGCAACATGGGCCAGGCCGTGTTGCCGTCATCCGCTTCGTGGGTGTTACTAAAGCCCAGATCTCGCAGCAGGTTCTTGACAATGCGGCGCATTGTCGAGAAATCGTCCACTACCAGAATTTTCATGTTCTTGTTCAAGATGACCTCCTAAAGCCTCTCCCGAATGGTACCGTCCCAGACATAATAGACTCTGACATCCGGCAATCCAGTCCTGTAACCCTCAGTACGGTGCATTACCGTTCTGCAAGTCACTGACCTGCTCCCAAAACTGTCTGACAACCAGCCGCTGTCTGCCCAAGGTGACAAGGCAATGGGTCAACACCCATAACGCGCTCGTCGGACACGCTCTCCAGGTTCAATGGTGGTTGAACATCCGGGCCACTGACGCCGCTCCAGAAGGACCCAACTGAATAAGGTATCGACCGGTGATCACAATAGTTTAGGGGGGGAATTGCCGAACCTGCGTATGAATTCGTCGCTAGTTTACCCCATCGTGAGGGTGGGTAAAGCGCGGTGTGGCTTTCGAAGCCAGGTTGGGCCGCTGCAACAGGCCCGGCGAGCAACCCGGTAAGGCGACTCAAATGTAGGACGTGTCGGCTTGCCAGTCCCGTAGCTTGGACCGTAACCGCAACGCCGCCTGACTGTGGATCTGACTGACACGGCTTTCACTGACACCCAGTACCGCGCCGATTTCCTTGAGATTCAGTTCTTCATCGTAATACAGGGAGAGCACCAGCTGCTCACGCTCGGGCAGTTGTTTGATGGCTTCTGCCAGATGCTGGTTAAGCTGGTCGTGCTCGACATCCATCGCCGGCAGCGGGGTCTGGCTGTGATTGGCCTGATAGTCCTGCAAGTCGCCGTTGCCCTGTTCCATCAGTTCTTCGAAGCTGAACAGGCGCGACCCATGCGTATCCTTGAGCAGCCCGTAATAATCGTCGAGGCTCATGCCCAGTGAGGTCGCCACTTCCTGGTCCTGGGCGTCCCGCCCCTCGCGCATTTCAATCTCGCGAATCGCATCGGCTATTCGCCGTGAATTGCGGTGCACGCTGCGGGGAATCCAGTCACCTTTGCGCACTTCATCGAGCATGGCGCCGCGGATGCGAATCCCCGCGTAGGTCTCGAAACTGGCCCCTTTGGCGTTATCGTAATTCTGAGCCGCCTCGAACAGACCGATCATTCCGGATTGAACCAGATCGTCCAGTTGCACGCTGTCTGGCAACCGCGCCAGCAAGTGGTGCGCGATGCGTTTGACCAGTACGGCGTGATCATCGACCAATTGGTTGTAATCAACCTTTTTTTCGGTTTGATACATAGTGTACTGCTGCACCGACATCTCAGGCGACTCCCGCTCCGTTGACGAGTCGCTCAACAAAAAACTCCAGATTCCCTCTGGGAGTGCTGGGCAAAGGCCAGGTGGCCACTTTCTGGGCAATCGACCGGTAAGCCACCGCCGCCTTTGAACGCGGATAAGCCTCTATGACCGCCTTTTGCCGTTGAACCGCCTTGCGCACCGATTCATCCATCGGTACCGACCCCACATATTGCAGGGTGACATCCAAAAAGCGATCCGTCACTTTGGACAACTTATTGAACAGGTTTTGCCCTTCCGACGTCGTACGAACCATATTGGCCACTACGCGGAAACGGTCGACCTGGCAATCCCGGTTAAGGACCTTGATCAAGGCATACGCATCGGTGACCGAGGTGGGTTCATCGGTCACGACTATAATCGCCTCCTGGGCGGCCCGCACAAAGTTGGTGACCGTCTTGGAAATGCCTGCCGCCGTATCGACGATAAGCACATCCATCTGATCGCCAAGTTCGCTGAAGGCGGCAATGATACCGGCATGCTCACGCTCACCGAGGTTGGCCATTTTCTGGGTTCCGGACGAAGCAGGGATGATCTTCACCCCACCCGGCCCAGGCACCAGAATGTCCCGCAATTCGGCGTTGCCATTAAGCACGTCGCTGATGTTACGGCCAGCGGAGATGCCCAGCAGGATGTCAATATTGGCCAGACCCAGATCGGCGTCCAGCAACACCACACGTTTGCCAAGCTCAGCCAGGGCGACCGCCAGGTTGACCGACATGTTGCTCTTGCCAACACCGCCTTTGCCGCCGGTGACGGCAATCACTTGAATAGGATTCAAACCACTCATTCGATTCTGTTTCTCCAGTCTTGCCACAGTATAGGCAATTAGCGTCACTTTGTCGGTGCTTGTGTTCAGGTCAGACCTTTAGCGCCAGCGACGGTGCTCAATCCCGGTGTTCAACTGGCGTACGCCAGTTTGGTTTTTGTCTCACTTAACCCTCTGACCAGCCGCTTGACCAGCAACACCGGGTCACCCAGGGCAATATCCGCCGGAATGTTCTGGCCATCGGTGGTGTACCACAGCGGCCACCGATGCCTGAGGATAGCGTCAAAAATTCCGCCAAAACAGGGGGCTTCGTCGAGCTTGGTGACAACAACGCCATCAATCCGCCGTCCCGGAAAGCCTTTAATGTACTGACTCAGGCCATCGGCATGCGCCGTCGCGGGCAATACCATGACGGTCTGAAGCCGTTGATCCAGGCCGGTATCAATCACCTGTTCCCGCCAATGGGCCAGCGCCTCGCGGCTACCGCTGGAGTCGATCAGAACCAGGTCACGATCGGACAGGCCCGCCAGTACGTCAGTCAGCGACTCGCCTTCTTGCAGGCCCACAAAGTGCACGCCCAGTATCCGGGCGATGTTTGCCAGCGCATCCTGGGCACCCATTTGAAAAAAGTCGGTGCTGACAATGGCAATGCCCGCACTGCCGTGGTGTTTGACATAACGGGCCGCCAATTTGGCCAGTGTCGTGGTTTTGCCCGCACCGGTGGGGCCGCACAGTGCTATTTGTCCACCCTGTACAACCGGGTCAAATACCGGCGCGGTCATACCTGCTGCCAGGCGCCCCATTACCCGGCGCCAGTTGATATCCAGGCTGGTCTCGCTGTCGAACTGACGCAGCAGCGAGCGTTGCACCGGTGAACTTAACCCCAGTGTCTGCAAACGGGCTTCGAGCCGCTCTCGCTGTGGAGACATGGCTGAAGGTGTGGCCGACTGCAGATGTTCGGTTTGCTGAATCAGCAACTGACGCAGGCTGTCGATCTCTTCGCGCATGACCCGTACCCATTGCTTGTCGTCTGCACTGCGCTCACCGGCAGCCTCGCGACGCGCCTGATGATCCGCGCCCCAGCGTTCAGCGGGCGCCGCCTCGGACCGCTCGGGTTTCGTAGCTGCGGGCGCGGGTCTGCTCAGTGCCGATGCAGCGGCCTGAGTGCGCTCCGGGGCAACGGGTGCCGGTGCGGCATCAGTACCGGCAAAGGCAGCCCGGGTCTGTGGTGCCAGTGCTTCCAGCAAATGTTGCATGGACGCCGGGTCCAGTTTGGTGGACCCGTTGCGCTCGGTTGATGCCTTGATGATCGCTTGAGGGTCAACAGCGGCTGGCTGGCTGGCCTGGTACTCCGCCAGTTCGGCTTCGTCGACACCGGCCACTATCTCCAGCCCGCTGGCCAGCTTCTTGTTCGATAAAATGACCGCACCCGGCCCCAGGGCTGCGCCTATCTGCTTCAGACCAACCTGCATGCTGGGCACCACAAAGCGTTTAACTTTCATCGACGATTCCTCACTGGCCACCTACAGACGCAACAATGGTAATGTGTTTGTTATCCGGAATTTCCTGGAAACTCAGGACTTTAAGATTGGGAACACCGTGGCGTACAAATCGCGCCAGGAGCATTCGAACCGATGCCGAGACCAGCAGCACCGCTGGCTTGCCCTCCTGCTCCAGTCGTGAAACGGTTTCCTGTAGCGATTGCTGTAACCGTTCAGCCATGCCCGGCTCCAGCGATACCCCGTCAAGATTCCCATCATTTCCGGCTTGCTGAACTGTCTTCTGCAACAACTGTTCCAACGAGCGGTCCAGAGTGATGACTGGTATCTCTCTGTCGTTCCCGACGATGCCCTGGACGATCAACCGGGACAACCCCATCCGGGCGGCGTTGGTCAACTGGCCGATGTCCTGGGTCTTTGGCTGCAGGTTCGTCAGCGATTCAGCAATGCTGCGCAAGTCGCGAACCGGTACCTGTTCGATCAGCAGATTCTGCAACACCTTCAGCAACTGGCTCAGCGAGACGGTATTGGGAACCAGCTCTTCGGCCAGCTTCGGCGACTTCTTCGACAGCAGGTCGAGCATTTGCTGGGCTTCCTCATGGCCAAGCAACTCATAGGCGTGTTGTTGCAACAAATGATTGACGTGTGTGGCTACCACGGTACTGGCATCGACCACGGTGTAACCCAGCGTCTGTGCGCGCTCTTTCTGGGTAGCTTCAATCCAGATGGCTTCCAGACCGAAGGCTGGATCAGTCGTTTTGGCGCCCTCCAGCGGCCCGAATACCTGCCCCGGGTTGATGGCCAGCTCCCGGTCGGGGTACACCTCGGCCTCGGCAATACCGACGCCCATCAACGTCAGCCGATAGGCATTGGGCATCAGATCCAGGTTGTCGCGAATATGAATCGATGGCACCAGAAAACCCAGCTCCTGAGACAACTTCTTGCGAATCCCCTTGATGCGCCCCAGTAGCTGCCCGCCCTGGGAACGATCAACCATGGGAATCAGCCGGTAGCCGACTTCCAGACCGACGATATCGACCGGTTGCACATCATCCCAGCTCAGCTCCCGGGTTTCACTTTCGCTGGCAATCGCCGGAGCATCCGTTCCCGCCAGCTCACCTTTAAGTGGTTTGCCAGCCGGCCCGGTTTTACCGGGTACTTTGGATGGCTTGTCGGGCATGCCGGGAAAGAAGTTCTCCCCATCGGCCTGCTTTTGACGAAAGACAATAAACAAGGCGCCAAGCCCTGCCAGAAACGCCAGTGTCAAGAACACGGTGTGCGGCATGCCCGGCAACACACCCATAACGAACATCATAAAGGCCGCAATGCCCAACGCCTTGGGCGTGGAAAACATTTGCGCCATGATCTGGTCGCCCATTTCCTGACTGTTGCTGTTGCGCGTCACCATAATGGCGGCCGCTACCGACAGCAGCAGCGACGGGATCTGAGCAACCAGTCCATCGCCAATCGTTAACAGGGCATAGACTTGCAATGCCTGACCGAAATCCAGGTCATGCTGCATCATGCCGATGGCGAGCCCGCCGAAAATGTTGATCGCCAGAATCAGGATGCCGGCAATGGCATCGCCGCGAACGAATTTGGAGGCACCGTCCATCGAGCCATAGAAATCGGCTTCCTGTGCAATTTCCGAACGCCGGGTCTTGGCGGTTTCGGCATCAATCAGCCCGGCATTCAAGTCCGCATCGATGGCCATCTGCTTGCCCGGCATCGCATCGAGGGTAAACCGCGCGCTGACTTCAGACACCCGGCCCGCACCCTTGGTCACCACCACAAAGTTGATGATCATCAGAATGGCGAAGACGATGAAACCAACGGCATAGTTGCCACCAATCAGTACTTCACCGAAGGCCTCAATCACCTTCCCGGCCGCATCGCCACCTTCATGACCGTACAGCAGCACAACCCGGGTAGAGGCCACGTTCAAGGCCAGTCGCAACAAGGTGGCTACCAGAATGATCGAAGGAAAGACGGCGAAATCGAGGGGGCGCAATACGTAGATTGCAACCAGCAACACAACGATGGACAGCGCAATGTTAAAGGTGAAGAAGGCGTCGAGCAGCATGGGCGGCACGGGCAGCGTCATCAGCCCAAGCACCATCAGCATCATAAACGGGATGCCGAGCACCCGCTGTGTCATCATTTTGGCATTGCTGCGCGTGCTGGTCAGAACAGCGCCGCGGTCCAGCGAGCGGACCTGAGTACCAAAACCTTTGAGATTATCGAATAGGGCCATCTGTCAATTTTCAGGCGAATGCAGGGAGTTACAGGAGGTATCGCAAGGATTGGGCCAAGGAGGCCCTGTCAACGCCGAAACTAGTCGTCGGCCTTAAGATCATCAGGAATATCGACTGAAGGTTTGCGTTCAGGTTTGGGGGCGCGGCCCTTTTTCCACTGATCAGTCTGGAAGACAAACGCGAGTACCTGCGCAACAGCCACGTAAAGCCCTTCCGGTATTTCCTGACCGATCTCGGTATGGTGATAGATCGACCGGGCCAGCGCCGGCATTTCGAGAACCGGTATCTTGTATTCACCAGCAATTTCCCGAATTTTCAGGGCGGTTTCGTCAACACCTTTTGCCAGCAGCATGGGCGCGGGCATGCCCTGGGGGTCGTATTTGAGCGCGACTGCATAGTGAGTCGGGTTGGTGATCACCACATCAGCGTCCGGAACGTCGGCCATCATCCGGCGGTTGGCCATTTCTCGCTGCAACTGCCGAATTTTGCTTTTCACTTCCGGTTTGCCTTCGGTATTCTTGTACTCTTCCTTGACCTCTTGCATCGTCATTTTCAGTTTCTTGGTGTGGCTGTAAATCTGAAACGGAATGTCGACGATTGCGATAATAATGGTGCTGCAGCAGATAAGCAGAAATGTCCACGCCAAAACAATGGCAGCATGCTGGACAGAGGGTATGGTGGGTTCGAAGACCATGCTGATAAAGTCGTCTTTCAGACCAACCAGTACCAGCACCGCCACACTGCCGACGACCAGCACTTTGCCCCAGCCTTTCAACAGCTCTACCAGGGCGTTCATTGAAAACATGCGTTTGAGGCCGGACAAGGGGTTCAGGCGGCTGCCTTTGGGTGCGATGGCCTTGGTTGAAAAATTCCAGCCACCCAGACCAATAGGCCCGAAAAAGGCGGCGACCAGCAACAGCAAGAATAGCGGCAGCAACGACCACATGGACTCTACGAACGAAATTTCCAGATACGCCAGGGCGACCGACGTATCCCAGCTCGCGTTCGGATCGAAACTGAAACTGAACTTCATGATGTCCAGCAAGTTACCCGCCATGGCCGGCCCGAATATCAACAGGCCCACTGCAGCCGCCACCAGAATGGCAGAGGTGTTCAGCTCTTTCGAGCGGGCAATGTTGCCCTCCTCCGCCGCTTTTTCCTTTTTTCGCGCCGTGGGTTCTTCTGTTTTTTCCTGGGAGCTGTCTTCTTCAGCCATGGGACGGCCTCTCCTGCATTACCCGGCGAAACTTACTGGATTTCGGCCGGCTTACCCTCTCAGGGTTGTTGAAGGATCTGCAACATAAAGTCGAGATGCACGTCGAGCAGTTGCTGCACCATGGGCAATGCCACCCAATAACTGGCCCAGACGATGACCAGCCCGGCCAGCATCGTCACCGGAAAGCCCAGGGCAAAGACGTTTAGCTGAGGTGCAGCGCGCGTCATGACACCAAAGGTCAGGTTTACCAATAACAGTGCCGCAATGGCCGGCAGCGCCAGCATCAGCGATGCTTCAAACAGCCAGGCACCGAACTGGGCCACTGACATAAACACACTCTGGCTAAACGCCGACTCGCTAACCGGCATCAAAACAAAGGATTCCGCCAACACCTCGAGCACAATCAGGTGGCCGTTAATCGACAGGAACACCAGCGTCACCAGCACCTGGTACCACTGGCTCAACACCGCAACCGATACGCCATTGGCCGGGTCGACCATGGACGCAAACCCCAGCCCCATTTGCATGGAAATTGTTTGCCCGGCCAACACAAATACCTGAAGAATCGTGAGCACAACGAACCCCAGAGTGAGCCCTATCAACAGTTGCATCGCAATGATCACCAGGCTTTGCAAACCCGTTACTTCAATGACTGGCATAGGGGGTAAGACCGGATAGAGCGCGACTGTCATGGCAAAGGCCAACCCCAGACGAATGCGTGCCGGCACGACCTGGGCACCAAAGATCGGAACAATCATAAAAAAGGCGCCAATGCGGAAAAACGGCCAGAAAAAATCGCTGACCCAGCTCGCTACTTGCGCGTCGGTGATGACCAAGAGCCTGCCTCTACCCAATCAGAATGGGGATGTTGTAAATAAGCGTATTGGTGAAATCCACCACCATGCCAACGATCCAGGGCCCGGCAAAAATCATCATCATCAGCGTGACCAGCAGACGCGGCAGAAAACTCAGCGTCTGCTCATTGATCTGCGTCGCCGCCTGGAAAGTGGCAACCACCAGGCCCACCACCAAACTCGGAACGATCAGGATCGACACAATAGCGACCACAATAAACAGAGCTTCGGAAAACAAATCGGCGATGTTAATGGCATCCATCGGATGACTCCCTACGCAAAGCTGCCAGCGACTGAACCCATGATCATGGCCCAGCCATCCACCAGAACGAACAGCATGATTTTAAACGGCAACGAAATGATGATGGGTGACAACATCATCATGCCCATGGCCATCAGCACAGAGGCGACCACCAGGTCGATGATCAGAAACGGAATAAACAACAGAAACCCGATTTGAAAGGCGGTCTTCAGCTCACTGGTAACAAACGCCGGAACCAGGACATTCAGTGGCGTGTCCTGTGGGGTTTCGATTTCGTTTTCCATGTCCGCCAGTCGAATAAACATGGCAATGTCTGTTTCCCGTGTCTGTGCCAGCATAAAGGTTTTCATCGGGGCAATGGCTTCATCGATGGCTTCAAGCGGCAGGATTTCTTCGTTGATATAGGGCTGAATGGCGTTTTCATTCACCTCGTTCAATACCGGCGTCATGATAAAGAACGTCAGAAACAGCGCCAGACCAATCAACATCTGGTTCGACGGTGTTTGCTGCAAGCCAATCGCCTGCCGCAGGATCGCAAAGACAACAATGATGCGGGTAAAGCTGGTCATCATCATCAAAGCGGCGGGAATAAAGGTCAGCGCTGTCATCAGCGCCAGAATTTGCAGGGTTACCGAGTAGGTCTGGCCACCGTCAGCATCGCTCGTCAGGGTAATGGCGGGTATCCCGCGGGCCTGGGCAACGGCGCCCAGTAACAGCAACGCAGCCAGCGCGATGCGAGCAAGACAACGGTTACGATTGGGGGTCCGAATCGCCCGGGGTTTTCTGTGGGTTTTTTCTATGTTTGGCCAGAGGGTCACTGTCCAGTCCTTTCAATAAGCCTTTCATTCGATCGGCGAATGGACTGGGTTGCATCGCGTCTGTCAGATCGAGCGGGCCATCAAAGCGGTGCAGCGTGGAGATGGATTGTGCGGTTACCCCAATAAGCAGGGTTTCATCAGCCGCCTTGATCAACATCAACTTTTCGCGCGTACCCAAAGGCATCACTGACAGTACTTTGATGTGGCGGTTATTGAAGCCAGAGCCGCCAGCCATTCGTCGTACTAACCAGCCACACGCAAAGATGAGGCCAACAATGAACAACAGGGTTAAACCCAGGCGCATATAGTCGCCACCCCCGCCGGGAATGGCGGAACTGGTGCTGGCAGCCACCCGGCTGACAGGCAATATCAGGAGCCCCAAGACGGCCGATGCGCGTACAGACGTCAAAGTTTTGTTGGTAGCGTCAAAGATCGGGGTGCTCATCGTAACCGCTGTATCCGTTCCTGCTGGCTGACGACATCGGTCAGGCGAATACCAAACTTCTCGTTCACCATCACCACTTCGCCATGTGCGATCAGGGTTCCGTTAACCAGAACGTCCAGCGGTTCACCCGCCAGTCGATCCAGCTCGATCACACTGCCCTGGTTCAACTGCAGCAGGTTTCGAATCGGAATCTGGGTGTTGCCAACCTCCATGGAAATAACCACGGGGATGTCGAGAATCACATCCAGGTTTGGCGAATCGCCATGAGAAGCGACCGACGAAGCCGCGCCGAATTCTTCCAGCGGCGCCCTGGTAGGGTCACTCTGGACATCGTCATCGCGCTCGTCGTCGCCGGATTCCGACATGGCAGCAGCCCATTCATCGGCCAGCGCCTGATCGTCCTGACTGCTTTCTTCGCCAGCGTCTGTCTCGTCTTCCGGTGGCAGGTCATTGTCACTCATCGTTACTCTCCTCTTTCACCGTCTGGCTGATCGCCTCGACCGCATATTCTTCACGTTTGCGCCGTCGCTGCCCCAACAAGCGGGATTTCAGGTCACCCACATCACGTTTGGCCATGGGAGACGGGCGTATCACTTTTAACGCCAGGTTTTCACCAGACTGCCCCAGCGTGCATTCAAACAGCGGCACCTTGTTCGCCGCCAGCGTCAGGGTTTCCGGCAAATCAATGGGAATGATGTCCCCGGCTTCCAGATCAACCAGGTCGCGCAGCTTGATGTCGCGCTCAACCACGGTTGCGTTAATGGGTACCTTGGCGCGCAGAATGTCGTGACGCAGGGAATCGACCCAGCGATCATCAATTTCATCGACATCGCTTTGCACACCGGCATCGAGTACTTCACGTACCGGTTCAATCATTGAATAGGGCATGGTGACATGCAGGTCGCCACCACCTCCATCCAGCTCTACGTGAAAGGTGCTGACCACCACAACTTCGCTCGGGGAAACGATGTTGGCCATGGCCGGGTTCACTTCGGAAGATACGTATTCAAAGTCCACATCGAGCACGGCGCCCCAAGCCTCTTTCATATCCTGAAAGACCTGTGACAACACCATTTGCACCACGCGAATCTCGGTCGGGGTAAATTCACGACCTTCAATCTTGGCATGGCGGCCATCGCCACCAAAGAAATTGTCGACCAGCTTGAACACCAGCTTGGCGTCCAGAATAAACAGCGCCGTGCCGCGCAAGGGCCGAACTTTGACCAGATTAAGGCTGGTCGGAACATAGAGTGTATGTACGTATTCGCCAAACTTGAGTATTTGAATACCACCGGTAGCAACGTCGGCACTGCGACGCAGGAAGTTGAACATGCTGATGCGGGTATAGCGGGCAAAACGCTCATTGATCATTTCCAGCGTGGGCATGCGACCGCGCACAATGCGGTCCTGGCTGGTTAAATCGTAGGATTTAACGCCATTGGCGTCGCCGGTATCTTCCTCTTCAACGGCACCGTCATCGATGCCGTGGAGCAACGCATCAATTTCGTCTTGTGACAGTAAGTCCTGCACGGCAGCCCCTATTGCATTACAAAGCTGCGAAACAACACGGTTTCAAAACCGGGTCGGCCGAGCTTTTCTTCTATCGTTGCCTGGACCGTCGCTGTGAGCGACGCGACCAGCTGTTCTTTGCCTTCTACCGTCTTCAGTGTTTCAAAATCCTGTTCTGCCAGTGTTTGCAGCAAGTTGTTGCGCAACAGTGGCATGTGCATGTTGGCGGTATCGATCGCCTCACCATCGCGAGACACCAGCGACAACTCCAATTGCAAGAAGCGGGTTCGGCCCGCTTCGTTGAAATTGACCACGAAGGCCGGCTGCATGGCCAGGTAGTTGGCCGGGCCAGCGTTCATGGCTGCGTTCATCTCTTCTTCCGACATCTCCGTTTCACCCGCAGCGTCGTCCGCCCCCGGGCTCAACAGAAACAGAGTGCCACCGACCGATACGCCTGCCACAACCAATACACCGACCAGGATCAGCAGCATCATCTTCAGTTTCTTTTTGCCCGAACCAGTCGCTTCCTCGACATCTGCTTGCTGTTCTTCAGCCATGCGTTACTTCCAATTACCTGATGGGTCGGCAGCCCTGTCGGGACACCCTCGTTTAATCATTACTCGCTTGCATTGTCAGGGTGTCAAAACCGCCTGCCTCTCTACTTTGGCTAGCAAGGGTTGCGCCAAGAGTCAGGTCTACACAGCATTGGCACCCGGGTGCAACTGCAACAGTCTAGTCGGGTCAGACGAAATGGTCGACCAGCCCTTGCCCCCAGGCTACGCTGGTCGCTGACTCATCGGTACTTTCGTCGTCACCCGTTGCCAGGCCATTTGTGTTGCCGCCAGTGTCGTTACCCTGGTCACTGCCTGCCTGTTGATGCCCGGCTGACTCTTCCCGGATATCGAGTTTCGCCAGCGACAAACCCTGTTGTTCCAGAAATTCACGCAACCGGACACTCTGACTTTCCAGGGCCTCGCGAACCTGTGGGCTCTGTACAACGATCTGCACCTGCGTCTGGTCATTCTGAACGGTAATTCGGACGTCCATCATGCCTAGCTCGGGCGGGTCGAGCCGGATGGTGGCTTGCTGTATGTCGCCTCTGACCATCAACGCCAGCCGCTCACCCAATTGCCGGCCTGCTTCACCGGCCAGTACTGGTTGTTGCAGGCTGCGCTGGATGACCGCATTAACGGCATCGGCTTTCTCGGGAATTGGCTGTCCACCCAGCAGTGGCTGCCTGGCATCATCGGCCACGGCCGCTGCCAGCGGAGTCAAACGAGCCGCAGTCAGTGAGTCTGAATGGTCAGTGACGGCTCCACCCGCCTGCAGCAACTTGCTGAACAGAGTATCGGCTGCCGGTGCCGGCTTGTCGGCAAGCAGCGTCGATTCCTGGGTTAACAGAGCACTCTCGGGACGGGATTGGTCGAAGGTCGATGGCAGGCTGCCCCCGGCCGCCGTATTGAGAACCGCTCTGACACGCTCAGCAATGGAAGCAATCAACTGCGACATGCCACCCTGCCCTTCGTTCAGCGCCTGAGACCATTGCTGTAATGTTTCTAGCATCGTGCGTTCACTCGGCACGACTCCAGTGGCAGAGTTGCCGGCTAAGGGGAAGCCGGTATTCATGATGCCGGGGCCATCGGCCAACCGCGCAACCTGCTGGTACCACTGGTTCACATCTACTTCCAGTGACGCCAGCGACTCAGCCATGGCTTGAACGGCCACCAGCGCTTCGGACCCGAGATCAGCCAAGGCCTCAGCCGTCATGGTAACCGTTGGCGGCTCTGCCACCCAAGTCTGAAGGGTGTTAATAAAATCATCGGCGGCCTCTTCGGTCAGACCCAATTGGCCGACCAGCAGTTCAGTTAGCGGGCCCGTCTCACCTTCGGGCGCGTCCTGTTCAAGCGCAAGCAAATTCTCCAGCGTTGCCGTCAGCCGTTCCAGGGTTTCTGCCAGATTGTCCAGCGCCAGCTCCGACTCGCCAAGTGGCCCGGTATCGGTTTGCCGCTGCGGCAACAATTGGCCAGAGAGTCGACTGGCCGGAGTTTCAGAAGAGCGGGCCGAAGCGAGCCTGGCTGCTGCAGGTGCTGAGCCTTCAGATCGATGGGCATATTCGCTAAAAACGCTTTGAAAGCCGCGCTGAGACTGGGCGGGTGCCTTTGCATCCGCATCGGCGACGACGGCTTCCCGGTTACTGCTTACGGCAAACTGAGGCGACAATAACTGCATGGTGCCATTTCCGACATAGGAGGTGTTCCGGATCAATTGCAAAGCTCGGGCCATTCAGGTGAAAAGCAGGTTACATCGACCTGACAGGGGGTGGGAATGAAAGAATCTCGGGACTGCCATGACGACCAGTTTCAATCGACCCTGCAAAGTAACTGGTCTAAACAGCAGCTACTTACAAGGGTTTACCTGGAGTGGTTGGGACTGCAGCGTCCAACTGCAGTGTCTTACGGCAGGTCTCGCCTAATCTACAGGTAAGAATCGCGCATCAGCTTTTCGACCTGATTCAACTCGACTTCGATCCGGTCGACCAGTCCTTTTGATCCCTGGGTTCGACCTGAGCGAGCCAGATCTTCAAGCTCACGACACAGGCTGGACAATTGCTTGGCCCCGACATTAAGCGTACTGCCTTTGAAGCTGTGCGCAGACTGTCGAATATCTTCCGCGACACCGGAATCCACAGTGCGCACCAGCTCACGGACGCGAATCCGGGCGTCGCTCAGGAAGGTGTCGATCAGATCCGGAAAATCGTCTTCGAGCAGCGCCCGCAACTCACCCAATATGGTCACATCCAGATGATCGTCTATCTGAGTTGGGGTATCGGAATCAGACATGGCAGCCTCGCGTTGGGTGTTTGAATTGTGCACCGTCCCTGGGGCTCCGTAAGTCGGTCACTGGCATTCATAATAGGCGTTATCGGCTGAGTTTTACAGCCAGGCTATCAAGCCATCTGGCAAGATGACTGGAACGAGCCAGAACCCACTGCACAAATGCTCAGTATCTCGGCCAGCGAACGATGGCCCTGACCGACCGACCACCGTCGAGATAGGTCAGTTCGTCGCTTAATTGCCGGATCAGGGTGATACCACGCCCGCTGTAATCCCATTGAGCGCTGGGTTGCTGGTCGGGCCCTGGTTTTTCATCACCGAAATCGGCAAAGGGGAACCCGCTTCCGGTATCAGTGACCTCCATGATCAGTTCGCCGCCTATCTCCAGCGGCCGATGGGTCAGAGTGAGCCGGACACTGCCATCCGAAAGCGTTGCCAGCGCCTGTTCGCGCTGCAGATAATACTGCCCGAAACCCTGGGGGCCGGTCTTCAACCCGGAATCCAGCTCCAGCACACCGTGTTCCAGTGCATTGCTGAACAATTCAGCCAGCAGGGTGTACAGCTGACCTCCCAACGGCCGCAGCCCTTCCACTTCCATTAACAGATTCATGACCAGCGGCAAGGGGTTAAATGCCGCCAGGCTCTGATCGTGCAGTGCCAGGCTCAGGGTCCAGCTGACCGGACCGCCGATAGAGCCCTTGCTCGATTCGTAGGTGGTCATGCCGATGTCTTCGATATCGACCATTTTGGCCGTTACCAGGGTGATGTCATCGTCCCGGTCGCTGCCGCCCATAAAGTGGTCGACCTGATCGAGAATCGACTGAAAAATCCGATCGGGCTGGTCGGTGCGGGCAAACACCTGATTGAGCCGCTCTTCACCAAACATTTCGTCGACCGGGTTTCGGCTTTCGATAATGCCGTCTGACCACAAGAACACCCGATCGCCGTTGTGCATCACCACATCCTGACTGTGCGGATCAAACTCGTAGGGGTCGAGCACGCCCAGCGGCAAATGCGCGCTGGCAAATCGCTCTACCGTTCCGCTCTGTTCACGGTACAGGTACACATCGGGCACACCGCCAACCCAGACCCGGGCAGACTTGTTATGAAAATTCAGTTCCACCATAGCACCGCAACAGAACACCCCGACCGGCAGTATTTTACGCAGCTTGCTGTTGACCTCGCGCAACACCTCTTCCATCGAAAAACCCTTGGAGGTCATTCCATAGAAAATTTCAGCCAGCGGCATGGCTCCAATGGCTGCGGGCAAGCCATGGCCGGTAAAGTCGCCCAGAAACAGCAACATGCCACCATCGGGTTTGCGTTCGGCCAGTACGGTATCGCCATTAAACACAGCCATCGGCGACAGGGAGTGCTGAATATTGGGCAGATTCAGACAACCGGAGTGTGCCACATTGTCAAAAACGGTTTTGGCGACCTGTTGTTCCAGCAGCATTTGCCGGTTATGGCGTTGCAGTTGGGCATGCATGGCCCGCATTCGGCTGAAGGCGTTGATTTTTGCCTTGAGGATGACCCGGTTGTAGGGCTTCGACATAAAATCGTCGCCGCCACTGTCGAGGCATTCGGCCAGGGATTCGGCATCCTGCAAGGAAGTGAGAAAGATGATGGGAACCAGGTCGCTCTCTGCCAGGGCTTTTATCGCACGGCTGGCTTCAAGACCGTTCATGACCGGCATCAGGGCGTCCATCAAGACAATGTCGGGGGCGTGCTGCTTGAACAGTTCAACGGCTTCATGGCCATTGGTCGCCAGCAGTACTTCATGACCCTCCCGCCTTACGATGGCCTGCAGGATCATGCGGTCGGACTGATTGTCATCTGCGATCAGAATCCGCAGCCCCTGCCCCGGAGGTTGCGCAGCCGGATGGGTGATCATTCGATCCTGAACAACTGTCCGAAATTGGAAATGGTCAGAATTTTTCGAACGTCCTCATTGCAATTGACAATGCGGATTTCCGAATGGTCACCTCCGGCGTGATCCCGAAGCAACAGCAACATGCCCAGCGCCGAGCTGTCCAGATAGGTGGCATCGCACATGTCGATAATATACACCTTGATATCTGGTGAGGCGTTCTCATAGATCTGGCGAAATTCCTGGTGCGAACTGAAATCAAACCGGCCAGTTATCTTGATGGTCATTTCGCGCCCGTTGTCGCTGGGAATTGCCGACACTGTCATAGTAAATCCTCTGTGGTGTATTGGGCTCTGGGGTGGGCGCCCTTTGTTATTGTAGACGGCTCCAAAGAGGATAGCGCCTCCCGACAATCTGGCCCGCTGTCAGTTACTTTACTGGTTGCATGGGCGGGCTGGCAAGCCGAACCCGGGTTATCGGCCCGGTCCTGAACGCTGCGCCATCTGCCCGACCAACTCATCCAGTGCTTTTTGCTCTTGTTTGTCCGCCTCAATCACTTCCTGCAACGAGAGTTTGTCTACCAGCTGGCCAATACTCTTGCGTCGCTGATACAGCTTCTGCCATTGCATCAGCACTTGCTGCTCCTGGCGTTGCCATTGTTTTATGACCCCTTCCTGCTGACCAATCACGCCTCCCAACTGATCGATAAAACCCTGGGTACGACGCCATTGCACAATGGACAGCCCTGCGCTGCCCTGGGTTTCCAGATAGCCAAGGTATTCACCCCGATACCCTTCCAGTTCAGTCAGCTGAGCCCGCTCCTGCTCCAGGCGCTGACGCGTCTGGGCAAGCGCCTGAGCTGCCTGATCTTCCCGTTGCCGGGCCAGTTTCTCGATCAATTGCATGCGCTGTGAACGTTTCATGGCGTACTGCCTGCCTGGTTCATGGTGCGATCATTGCGCGACCCTTACGGGGCGCGTTGCGGCCGGGCCAAAGGCCGGCCTTTCTTCATCGCAGAGGGGGCTGGCGCATTCTGGCCGGGTGTCAGCGACTGCAATTGGGCGACGCTTTCCTGATACCGCACCTGTTCGTTTAGCCCCTGCTGCAAAAACCCCCGAACGATCGGAAACATCTGTATCGCCTCATCGATGTCTTTGTCCGACCCCGAATTATAAGCCCCAATGGCAATCAAATCCCGATTCTGATGGTACCGCGCCCAGACTTGCTTGAGCGTTTGCGCTTGTTTCATATGAGCCGCTGAAACAACCTGCGGCATCGCCCGGCTGATGCTTTGCTCGATATCAATGGCCGGGTAATGGCCCTCTTCAGCCAGGCGCCGGTTCAACACAAAGTGGCCGTCCAGAATGGCACGGGAAGCATCGGCAACCGGATCCTGCTGATCATCCCCCTCGGTCAATACAGTATAGAAAGCCGTGATTGATCCGCCACCGGCCTCGGCATTACCGGCCCGCTCCACCAGTTGCGGTATGCGTGCAAAGACCGAAGGCGGGTACCCTTTGGTGGCCGGTGGTTCACCGATGGCCAGGGCGATTTCGCGCTGGGCCTGGGCAAAACGGGTCAGGGAATCCATCAGCATCAGAACGTTTTTGCCCTGGGCTCTAAAAAATTCGGCAATGCTGGTGGTGTACTGGGCCGCACGCAATCGCAACAGGGGCGCGTCATCGGCCGGTGATGCCACGACGACGGCACGGGCCAGTCCCTCGTCACCAAGAATGTCTTCGATGAACTCCTTGACCTCCCGGCCGCGTTCGCCAATGAGCCCGACCACGATAATGTCGGCCGTGGTGAAGCGGGTCATCATACCCAGCAGCATCGACTTGCCCACACCCGAACCCGCAAACAAGCCCAGGCGCTGGCCCCGACCAACCGTCAGCAAGGCGTTGATAGCGCGAATGCCAACATCGAGCGGTTCGCGAATGGGCTGTCGATGCAGGGGGTTGATCACCACCCCGTTCAGGCTTTGCTCCACCCGGCAACTGAGTGGCCCCTTGCCATCGATCGGCTCGCCAAAGCCGTTGACGACGCGGCCCAGCAGTTCATCGCCAATCACCAGTTCGCTGGCACTTTCCAGAGGCACTACCCGGGCACCGGAACGCAGCCCTGAAATGGGTTGTACCGGCATCAAAAAGGCTTTGTCGTCCTGAAAACCCACGACTTCCGCTTCAATCCGGTTTTGCCGGTCGATCACCAGACACCGCTCCCCCACGGTGGCGTTCAGGCCAATGGCTTCCAGCGTGAGCCCCACCATTCGGGTCAGTTTGCCTTCAACAATGACCGGACTGCGTTCAGGGATCCAGCGCTGACAGTCCTTTAGAAACAGGCCCAGATCCTTACTCATGGGGTGTTGCCATCAGGTTCCGGGGGTTTTTGCCGACCGGGGGATTCATCGTTATCCGATTCGACGGCCCGACCAGCTTTAGGCGCATCGTCACCCGATTCGCCAGCGACATCGGCGGCATCCGCCTCCGCTGACGTTGGCTGGCCCGGCTCTTGGAACGCCTCCCGTTCATCTGCTGCGGGCGATGATCTTTCTGCTGCACGGGCATCAGATTCATCGCTTCCAGACTCCGGGACATCGTCCTGAAGGTGTGCACTGTGAACCGGTTCAGGCACTTCGATATTCTCCGCATCTGCCTGCAGAATGTCATCGTCTGGTCCGTCAGTTGCCGCTTCAGACGGGTCGTCTACGGAAGACTCAGCACTGATTTCGGGCTCTGTTTCAGCGGACGGCATGTCCTCGTCCAAAACGCCTCCGGTGACCTGCTCGGGCTCCGGTTCAGCAGGTGGCAAGGGCCAGGGCGCCTCCATTTCAGCCAGCTGTTCACTGAGCCCGGCATGCGCCAGCAAGTTGCTGACCTGCTGACGATAGCGATGTTCAAGAGTGTAATCCACGTAGCTGAAGCGGGTACGAATCACGCAGCCACCGCGGCTGACCGAGGGTGTGGGCACCAGGTTCCAGTGCGGCTCGGCGATGCGTTCCACGTAAGACAGGTCGTCGGGGTTGATCTCCAGGGTGAATCGCTCGTCGGCGTTGGGCAGCGCCTGGACGGCGGCATGCACAAGGCCCTGAATGTGGTCGGGGTGAAGCGTCAGCTCGGCGTCGATTACATTGCGGGCAATGCGCGCTGCGAGCGCGACCAGGCCCGATTTGAGCTCATCGGTTTGTTGCCCCAGCACGGCGTTGATCTGTTCAAACAACTCGGCCAGCGGCGCCAACTCGGTGCTGATGCGCTCCGCCTCGGCTTGTTGGGCTGCCAGCATTCCGGCTTTATTGCCCGCGCTCAGCCCTTCCTGTTCACCGCTGTCGTATCCGGTCTTGTAGCCTTCCGCCTGGCCAGTCGCCTGACCCTGCTTCATGCCCTGTTCGAAACCGGATTCAAAGCCTTCGTTGTATGCGTCTTCGTGGATCTGGCGAATGTCTTCTGCTGTGGGAGGGCTCAGACTCTCCGGCTGGACGTCTTCGACCGTGCTGGTATTGGGCTGGCGGTCGCCGGGCTGTGGCACCGGTTTACCCTGGGCATCCCAGCGTGGCAATTGATAGGGTTCAACGTTGGGGGCATCCTGTCCGGACGCTGTATAGCCCGTTGCGCCTTTCTTAGGCGATCCGGCTGCGGTTCTGGTCGGCCCACCGGCATTATTTGGCATCATATGACAGGCCTTCTGCTACTGCCGGGTGAATGACGCCTGGGTTGCTCCGCTCATACCCGGGCGTCATACCATTGCATCGCCTGCGGAGCCACCGAGAACGATCTCTCCGGAATCGGCCATGCGCCGGGCGATGTTGAGAATTTCCTTTTGCGCCGATTCGACATCGGTCAGACGTACCGGCCCCATGGCTTCCATATCGTCTTTGAGTATCTCTGCCGCCCGCTTGGACATGTTGCCGAGAATTTTCTCCTGCAGATTCTGGTCGGCTCCGCGCAGGGCAACCTTGAGGGTGTCGGTGGCGATTTCGCGCAGCAAGGTTTGAATGCCCCGGTCGTCGACTTCGGACAGATTGTCGAACACAAACATAAGATCGGCAATCTCGGTCGCCAGGTCTTCGTCGACCTCCTTAATGCCGTCCATGATCTCGGCTTCGACGCTGGATTCGAGAAAGTTCATGATCTCCGCCGCCGTCTTCACGCCGCCCAGAGACTGTGCCTGGGTACCGGCACTGGACGAGAACTGTTTCTCGAGGATGGAGTTCAGTTCCGACAACGCCGCCGGTTGCACCGTCTCCAGTGCCGCCACGCGCATGATGATATCGAGCCGGACTTTTTCACTGAACTGGGCCAGAATCTCGGATGACTGATCCGGGTCGAGGTAGGCAATCACAATGGCCTGAATCTGGGGGTGCTCGTTGCGGATAATATCGGCCACGGCCCGGGCTTCCATCCATTTCAGGGTATCCAGACCGGTGGTGTTGCCCCCGAGTAGAATACGGTCGATCAGACCCGAGGCTTTGTCGGACCCGAGCGCCTGGGTCAGCATATTGCGAATGTAATCGTTGGCGCCGATGCCGAGACTGGTCTGGCCGCCCACCTCTTCCAGAAACAGTCTGACTGACCCTTCCAGTTGCTGCTGACGGACTTCAGACAACCCCGACATCGCCGTACCGACCCGCTGCACCTCCTTGGGCCCAAGATGTTTGAGCACCTCGGCGGCGTCGGCTTCACCGACACTCATCAGCAGAATGGCGGCCCGGTTGAGCCAGGGAATGCCATCAAGGGCGCGCTCGGCGTCTTCTTTGCTGTTCTGCCGGGGCACCGGCAGATTCGGGTTTTGTTCAGTCATTGCTCATAATCCAGCGTTTCAGCACCAGCGCGACCCGGCCCGGGTCTTCTGCTATCAAGCCGCGCAGGGCATCCAGTTGCCGTTCAAAGCTTTCAGATGGACCCGGCAATTGATACTCGTCGACGGTGCTCAGTGTGACTTTGTCGTCGGTAATGGAGTCTTCGTCCATATCCAATGACGCCAGCATGTCATCGTCCCCATCCTGCTCGGCTTCTCCCCGGTTCATCAGGTTTCTCAGTGCCGGACGCAAAATGCCGAACACCAGAATCAGGACGAACAGGCCCGCCAGAATTTGTTTGGCGATATCCCAAAACCAGGGTTGAGTGTACCACTGTGGCGCGTCGACGGTGTCATCAGGCCCCATGAAACTGGAGTTGATCACGTTAATGCTGTCGCCCCGGGCCGGGTCATAGCCTACTGCATCCTGAACCAGCAAGCGCAACTGTTGCAATTGTTCTTCAGTCCACGGCTCGCGTGCGGCTTCTCCGGTCTCCGGGTCAGTACGCATTACATCGTCTACTACCACAGCAACGGTCAGGCGGCGTACCCGCCCCTGCTGGAATTGAGTGTAGCTGAGGGTCCGGTCAACTTCATAATTGCGGGTCGCCTCACTGCGGCTGGAGGTAGGTGGCTGCACCGGCTGGCCTTCTTCATCCAGTTCTTCGGGCGCTTCGGCCAGGCCCGGCGGCTGATTGTTGAGTGCGCCAGGGATGTCACCCTCGGCTTCGCCGGTTCGTTCTTCGTCGATGGTTTGTTCACTGCGCAAGGCGATCAGATCGGGGTTGTACAATTCTTCAGCCTGCTCAACCCGGGTAAAGTCAATGTCGGCCGACACCTCAGCACGAAATTGCTGATTCCCCACAACCGGGCTAAGAATGGAGTTAATGGCATTGACCATGCGATCTTCAACGCGTTGGGTGTAGGCGAACTGCCGGTCGGTCAATTCTTCGGCGGCGGTCTGGGTATCGTCAGACAACAGCCGGCCTCGCTGGTCAACAATGGATACATTGGACGGCTGCAGTTCGGGGATCGAACCGGCCACCAGGTTGCGTATGGCGTTGACAGAATCGCGATCCATTTCGGCACCGGCATACAGGTCGGCAAAGACCGATGCGGTCGGCTGTCGCTGATCACGAACAAAGACGGAACGTTCCGGTATAGCCAGGTGAACCCGGGCGGTGCGAACCTGATTGATCGACGAAATGGTACGCGCCAGTTCGCCTTCCAGGCTGCGCAGATAGCGAGTGTTCTCCATGAACTGACTGGTGCCAAGCGGCTGATCCTGATCGAGCAACTCATAACCGACGGTCTGGTCATCCGATAACCCTGCCCCGGCAATCGCTAGCCGTGCCTGGTGCAAATCGCCCTGACGAACCAGAATGACACCACTGGCCGGGTCGATGTCGAAATCGACTGCATTGGCCTGCAATACTTCTATCACATCGGCCGCAGCATAACTGTTGGTGCTGTTCATCAGCGGCCGGTAGGTTTCTTTCTGCGACCAGAGCACAACCGCCAGGCCCAACGCAATGCTGGCCGCCAGTCCGATCAGCAAGCCGAACTGACGCATCATGCCCAGCTTGTTGAATCCCAGCACCAGCGGGTGCAAACGGCTGGTTGCAGAGGTGTCGGCTTCAACCATGTCCGAGCGTTCGGTCGCTGTCATACCGCGACCTTCACCACGCGAGCGGCTTGGCAAAGCACTGTCATCCTGTTGCGATTGGCCGCCCATGGCCGTTCCAGTGGCAGCGGGTACGTTTTCAGTCATGCTCTATCCTGTTGGTTAGCCTGTCTCCAGTTACCGGAGTCCGTCATCATGCGCCGAGACAACAACGCAATTCAGATCGGCATGTTCATGATTTCTTTGTAGGCTTCGACCATCTTGTTGCGCACTTCGGTCATCGCCTGAAAGGAAACACTGGATTTCTGCAAGGCGATCATCACCTCGGGCAAGTCGACCGACGGGTCGCCCATCTCATAACGGGTAGCGATGCCACTGGCCGCCTGCTGATTGTCATTCACGGTATCAATGGCCGACTTGAACATGTCGCCAAAAGAAGGAACGTCTTCACCAGATGGCGTGCTTTGTGAGGCATTGATGCCCTGTGGTGCCAGACTATCCTGCACTTGCCCGGTCGGGTTCGCCTGTTCCCGGGCCTGCTGCAACTGGCTGGCAAAGCCCGGCCCGTCTGGCCGGTTGGCGGTATTGGCAGGCGGGTTCATCTGCTCGCGAATGGACCGCATCTGGCCCAGAACATTCTGAATATCGAGACGATGATCGGACATCTGTATTCCCCTTAAACGCCCCTGCCAATCGGAGCGTCAAAAAAACCGGTGATTCGGGTCGATTCGGGCTCGGGGCGACAAAATACAGTCGCTTTACACTCGAAATGACCACTGACAAGGGAGACAGAGCAAAGGATGGGCCAATCTTTGCCGCTTGGGGTGGAATACCGACAAAACGTGGTTATTACTTAGCTTTCGAAGCTCACTAAGTGGCCATGGTACGAATCAGCCACCGGTGTACGCGCACCCCAAGAATTGAGTTATTTAAACGTCAGACACAAAAAAGCCGGCTCAATGGCCGGCTATTTTGTGAAGTTTTTTGGTCGGGCTTGCAGGATTTGAACCGGCCGGCGTTCCGGCTGCGGCTTGAGCCACCCCACGATTTTCCTTTCCTGCAGGCACAAAAAAGCCGACTTCTCAGTCGGCTCTTTTGTGGTGTTTTTGGTCGGGCATGCAGGATTTGAACCTGCGACCCTCGCCACCCCATGACGATGCGCTACCAGACTGCGCTAATGCCCGAAAACGTCGCGAATAATACGCTAAGCAGTTGAAAAATCAAACCTTTTTGACGATTAATCGTCGGAGAGCAACTTCAATACAGCTTCGAGTTCGCGAATCATATCCTGAATCAGGGCCTGATGCTGATGCTGCATGACTTCGCCCTCTTCAGGATCGGACAGTTTTTGCCGGGCGCCACCAATGGTAAAGCCATCTTCATAGAGAAGGTGACGAATCTGGCGAATCAGCACGACATCATCCCGCTGGTAATAGCGACGGTTACCCCGACGCTTCACCGGACTGAGCTGCGGAAACTCCTGTTCCCAATAACGCAGGACATGTGGTTTGACGGCACACAGTTCACTGACCTCACCAATGGTGAAGTATCGCTTCCCTGGGATAGGAGGCAATTCATTATTCTGGCTCGGTTCCAGCATATGCCTCGACTTTTACCTTAAGCTTCTGACCGGGACGGAATGTCACCACCCTGCGCGCTGAAATCGGGATTTCCTCTCCCGTCTTCGGATTCCTGCCAGGGCGCTGACGCTTGTCTCGGAGATCAAAATTGCCGAACCCCGAGAGCTTAACCTGTTCGTTATGCACTAACGAGTCGCGAATCTCCTCGAAGAAGATTTCGACCATTTCCTTTGCTTCACGTTTGTTAAGGCCTAGCTCTTCATACAAGCGCTCTGCCATCTCCGCCTTGGTCAGGGCCATTCTCAGTTCCTCAGCGCAGCATCGAACCTCGTCTGCAAGGTGTTGATGATCGAATCCATCAAACTGTTTACTTCTTCATCAGTAAGAGTGCGTGAAGGATTCTGCCAGGTCAAGCCCAGAGCCACGCTTTTTCGTTGCGAATCAATACCTTTGCCACGATAGATATCAAAGAGGGTCAAGCTTTCCAGGTCCTCTCCGGCCATTTCACGAATACTGTTCATCAGGTCTGCAACCGGGGTTTCTTCATCAACAACAACGGCCAGATCACGGGTACTGCCGGGGTACCGTGACAGGGCTGTAAAGGCTGGCAATTCGGTTTTGACAATCCGATCCAGGCGCAGTTCGAACAAAAAGGTCGGTTGTCTGATGTCCAGATGACGGGCCAGGCTCGGGTGCAGGGCGCCGATGTAGCCGACCAGCTTACCATTTCGTTCGATGCGGGCGCTCTGGCCCGGGTGCAAGGCTGTATGACGACCCGGCAGAAAATCGAATTCAACCCCTTTCACCAGCGACAAAACCTGCTCGACATCGCCTTTGACATCAAAAAAGTCGAGCGCTTCACCGTTTTCATACCAGGCTTCAGGCAGCCGGCTGCCGGTCGCTATGCCGGATACCATGGCAATCTGCTCTGTCCCCTTCGAGGTTTCCCGGAACCGCAAGCCCGTCTCAAACAGCCGGACCCGGTCTTGCTGGCGTTTCAGGTTATACGTCAGAGCGCGGGCCAGGCCCGGCCACAGGGATACCCGCATCACGGCCATATCGGCAGAAATGGGGTTGGCCAGTTTAATGCCCGCTTCTTTGGGGAACATGGCCTGTTGCAACGCGGGTTCCACGAAGCTGTAGGTAATGGCCTCCTGGTAGCCAAGCGCGGCCAACCGATCGGCGATGGCTGCGGTGGTGACGCGCTGCTCCGGCTTGCCCCGAGGTCCCAGAGCGGCCTTGGGCTGGGTCACCGGCAAGCGGTTATAGCCGTAGATACGGGCAATTTCCTCGACCAGATCGGCCTCGATCGCCATGTCAAAACGCCAGCTCGGTGCCACAACCTGCCATTCACCGGCGGCGGTTTCCTGCACGGCAAAGCCCAGTCCGGTCAGTATCCGCTGAATCTCTTCACCGGCTATTTCCAGCCCCAGCGCCGATTTGACGTGGTCAGCGCGCAGCGCAATGGTCGCCGGTACCGGTACATTCGCCTGTACTTCATGTACCTGAGTAGGGCCGGGTTCTGCGCCGCAGATATCCACCAGCAAACGGGTGGCTCGCTCAACGGCGATCTCCTGCAAGGCCGGGTCTACGCCTCGCTCGAAGCGGTGGCTGGCATCGGTATGCAGGCCAAAGCCACGGGCCTTGCCGGCTATTTCAATGGGTGCAAAGAAGGCGCTTTCCAGAAATACCCGGCGGGTTTCCGGGGAGACACCGCTCTGCTCGCCGCCCATGACACCGGCCATCGCCAGGGGGCCCGAAGCGTCAGTGATCAGCAGAATGTCGTTACCGAGCGTCAGGGTCTGGCCGTCGAGCAGCTCCAGGGTTTCCTGATCCTGCGCACGGCGCACCGTGATACCCTCTTTCAGTCGGTCGAGGTCGAAACCATGCAGTGGCTGACCCAACTCCAGCATTACGTAGTTGGTGACATCAACCACCGGATCGATTGAACGAATGCCCGAGCGGCGCAACCGCTCAACCATCCACAGTGGCGACTGGGCTGCGACGTTGACATTATTCAGTACCCGCCCTACGTAACGCGGGCACCCTACCGGATCTTCAAGGGTGACGGGAAAGGTATCCTGATGTGTTGCCGCGACGGGCTCAATCGCCGGTGCAGTTAGGGTAAGATCGTTCAGTACCGCTACTTCGCGAGCCAGGCCTGCAATGCTCAGGCAATCTGCCCGGTTCGGGGTCAGGTCGATCTCGATGCTCAGATCATCGAGGTTCAGCAGAGTGCGCACATCCTGCCCGACCGGTGCCGAATCAACCAGCTCAAGAATGCCGTCGTGGTTGTCTGACAAGCCAAGCTCTTTCTCGCTGCACAGCATGCCCTGGCTTTCGACATCCCTTAGTTTGGCCTTCTTGATCTTAAAGTTGCCCGGCAACACCGCACCGACTTGCGCCAGTGCAACCTTGATTCCAGCGCGGGCATTGGGTGCCCCGCAGACGATCTGCACCGATTCTGAACCGGTATCGACGCTGCACACCTGCAGTTTATCGGCATTGGGGTGCGGTTCGCAGGCCGTGATGTGAGCGACGATCACACCGGAAAACGCTTCGGCTACTGGCTCGGCACCATCGACTTCCAGACCGGCCATGGTGATCTGATCCATCAGTGCCTGTGCACTGAGATCGGGGTTCACCCATTCTCGTAACCACTGTTCGCTGATTTTCATAAACTGTTAACCATCCTGACTTTTTGACGGGCCACCGGGGTTCAGTTGAACTGGCGCAGAAATTTAAGGTCGTTTTCAAAAAACAGTCGCAGATCGTTGACGCCGTAGCGCAACATCGCCAACCGCTCGACCCCCATGCCAAATGCAAACCCCTTGTAGGTGGTGCTGTCGATGTTCGAGGCGGCCAGCACATTCGGGTGCACCATGCCGCACCCCATCACCTCCAGCCAACCGGTTTGGCTGCAAACACGGCAACCGTCGCCCCGGCACATCACGCACTCGATATCGACTTCGGCCGATGGCTCTGTGAAGGGGAAATAGGAGGGACGAAAACGAACCGCCAGTTCCTTTTCGAAAAACACCCGCAGGAACTCCTCCACCGTGCCTTTCAGGTCGGCAAAACTGACGTCGGTATCGATCATCAGCCCTTCCATCTGGTGGAACATGGGTGTGTGGGTCAAATCGGAATCGCAGCGGTAGACTCTGCCCGGGCATATCACCCGAAAAGGCGGTTCACCGGCTTCCATGGTACGTACCTGCACCGGCGACGTGTGGGTACGCAGCAAGGTGGTGGCGTCGAAATAGAAGGTATCGTGCATCGCACGCGCCGGGTGGTGCGAGGGAATATTGAGCGCTTCGAAATTGTGATAATCGTCTTCGATTTCCGGGCCGACCGCGACATCGTAGCCAATAGCGGTGAAGAAGGACTCCATGCGACGCAGCGTCTGGGTGACCGGGTGCAACCCACCCTTCCCCTGGCGACGACCCGGCTGGGTTACATCCACCTTCTCTTCGGCCAGACGCAGGCTCAGTGCGGCCTCTTCCAATTCGGCCTTGCGCGCGGCGATGGCGTCTGCCACGGCCGTCTTGACCTCGTTGATTTTGGCACCGGCGGCCGGGCGCTCCTCGGCGGACAGGGCTCCCAAGCCTTTCAACTGGGCAGTGATTTCGCCTTTCTTACCCAAAAACCGGACCCTGAGGTCATCCAGTTCCTGAGTTTCCTTGGCATGGCGAACCGCGTCGAGCGCGCGGTCATGCAGTTGAGCTAGGGTTTCCATGGACTGTCGAGACTCCCGTCGGAAATAGGCTGTAAAAAGCCTTTACTATAAAGATGAGATTAAAATAAGCAACTGAAAAACAAGGCTTTTTAGGCCTGAAGCACAGATATACCGGGGTGCCTAAAGGCGACCTGGCAACCCCGGCTCAGAGGCTGCCCTGCTCAATAAACAAGCTGTCGGCAAAGGCACGTTCACAATAGTGACACTTCAACTTAACGGCCTCACCGGCGACCAACACACTGAAGCGGGTATCGACCGGTTCATTGTGCGTAATACAATTGGTATTGGGGCACGCAAAGACACCGACAAAGCGCTCTGGCAGACCAATCGGAAATTTTCGAACGACCCGGTAATCCTCAATGATGTTGACGGTCGCCCGGGGGGCAAACAGGGCCATCTCGGCCGCATCGCTCTCGGTAAAGCGCCATTCGTCAATCTTGATCAGATCTTTCAGGCCACCCCCATGACTGGGCAGGTTCAAGCCGACAGTCAGGCGAACCTCAGCATTCTTCAGCTGTAACCGCCCAATAATCGTAAGCCCCTTTCCGGCCGGGATATGATCGATCACCGTGCCGGACTGAATGGCCTCTACCAGCATTTTGCCCCGGTTCATCGCAGACATTTCACCGACCTCCCGGAAATGGCAATTCAATGGCTTCGTTCATGACACCGGACAACAGTGCCTGGCGCGCATAAACGCCGTTTTCGGCTTGCTGGAAATAGTAGGCAAAGGGCGTCCGGTCGACACTGGGGTGTATTTCATCAACTCTGGGCAGAGGGTGCATGACCCGCAGGTTGGGACGTGCGTGACTCAGCATATCGGCCTTGAGAATAAACTGAGAGGCAATATGGGTGTATTCGGTTGGATCCAGACGTTCCTTTTGCACCCGGGTCATGTACAGCACATCCACCATGGGAATCACTTCTTCCAGCGATTCGACGCGGCTGAAGCGAATGCCCATCGCCGTCAGATTGTCTTCAATGTAAGCTGGCATCGCCAGTGCATCGGGCGATACAAAATAAAAGGTGGGGTTGAAATGCCCAAGTGCCTGAGCCAGTGAATGCACGGTTCGGCCGTACTTGAGGTCACCGACCAGGGCCACCGAGAGACCATCGAGCCGGCCCTGGCATTCTGCGATCGAGACCAGATCGAGCAAGGTTTGGGTTGGGTGCTGGTTTGCGCCATCGCCACCATTGATGACCGGCACACCAGCCACTTCGGCCGCCAGCCGGGCCGACCCTTCCTGTGGGTGCCGCATGATGATGGCATCGGCATAGGAGGCAATCATTTGAATGCTGTCGGAGAGGGTCTCGCCTTTTTTGGCCGAGGTATTACCGCTGTCGGAAAAGCCGATCAACGTGCCGCCCAGGCGCTGCACCGCCGTTTCAAATGACAACCGTGTGCGAGTGGAGGCTTCAAAAAAACAGCTGGCGATCAGTCGGTCTTTCAGCAATGGCAACGGGCCGGAGTGTTTGAGCTCAGCCGAACGATTAACGATAAATTCGAGGTCGGTGCGTGACAGATCTCCGATGGAAATCACGTCTCGACGATACAGAGGGTTACTCATGAACCTGCCCAAGCAAGATTTGGCGCATTATAAAGCAAGGGAGCCTCTGAACAACTCCCGCCCGCATCTTATTCCACAGTGTACCTTCTCCAACCCCGACGAAAGCAGCCTGCGAAAGCTTGTGATCGACTTCACAACAGTGTTCGGAAGGTGTAATCAGACGCCACCCGGGGTATACCCACGGTATACTTGAACATTGGTTGTTTTTTCTGATCGGATAGCTTGCTACTTTTTGTCTTGCCCGCTGTAACGGCACCACAAAAACGACCAACAACCGATAAGGAAAGACGATGTTGAAAAAAGGAATCATCACCCTGGGACTGGCCTTTAGCTGCCTACTGCCATTGGCACACGCCGAGGAAGCGCCCACTGAAACAGCCGCCGCAGAATCCGTAGTACTGCACGTTGACATCAACAATGACTCTGCCGAAAAACTGGCCGATCTGCTGGACGGCGTCGGCCTGGTAAGAGCCGAAGCCATTGTTGCCTACCGCGATGAATTCGGCCCCTTTATTGCCCCTGAAGACCTGATGAACGTACAGGGCATTGGGCCGGCCACGCTCGAGAAGAACCGTGATCGCATTCAAGTAGGCATGACCGACGAATAACCACCGAATCAGGGATGGCACCACCGCCAGGGAACCGGCACAGACAGGCGTAGGGCCCGCAACACGCGGGAAACAGGGAAGACGGCAGGAAGCCGACACTCGACAGGGAGGCAACAGACAGGGATGTCTGCAGGGATGATTTTATCTGCCAAGGAAAGCAGGCTCAGGAAGATAAGCAGGCAGGGATGTGAGCTCAGGGAGGGCTGAACCAGGGAGGGCTGAACCAGGAAGGATCGAACCAGGGAAGAAGCTGTCAGGGACGGCATGGTCAGGGAGGATCAGCACGGATGACCAATAACCGGTTACGGGAAGCGGTCGTCGTTATAGGACGGGAAAACTGAGGGAGCGAGGTTCGCTTTGCCAGGGAAAAGGGACACCAGGAAGGTGTGACCTGAGCGGCATTCAACAACAACCGGGACATCTGATCAATGTTCCGGTTTTTTTGTGTCCGGAAGAATGTCATGGATCGCAGCTGGAATCTCGGTTCCCATAAACAGAAAATTCAGCCATTAGGCTGCTTTAACAATAATTGGAGCGGGATCAAACGCCGGGAGCGTTTAACGACGCGTTAGCGCCCGTAGGGGCCATCACAGGGACGTGATGGATCGCAACGAGATGGAATCTCGGTTCCCATAAACAGAAAAAGCAGCCACTAGGCTGCTTTAACAATAATTGGAGCGGGATTAAACGCCAGGAGCGTTTAACGACGCGCTAGCGCCCGAAGGGGCCATCACAGGGACGTGATGGATCGCAACGAGATGGAATCTCGGTTCCCATAAACAGAAAAAGCAGCCATTAGGCTGCTTTAACAATAATTGGAGCGGGAAACGAGATTCGAACTCGCGACCCCAACCTTGGCAAGGTTGTGCTCTACCACTGAGCTATTCCCGCGTTTTTTGCCTCAAGAACAACAATGCCCTCAAAACAGAAAAATAAATGGTATCCCGTAGGGGACTCGAACCCCTGTTACCGCCGTGAAAGGGCGGTGTCCTAGGCCACTAGACGAACGGGACACAGGCACTCAGCTGGTTGCTGAAAGCGGGGCAAATAATACCAACTCATCATTTGAAATCAAGGATTTTCGGTTATAAATCAACGCCCTACCCTATGCTCAGGTATTACTTGCTTCAAACGTCTTCTGTTCATGGCGAGAATACAGCGTCTCCCAGCGCTCGCATTGCGGGCAATACCACAACAGGGTGGTTGACTGGAAACCGCAGTGGGTGCACTGGTACTGATCCGATAGCCGCAGTTTAATGCGCTTCAGTGATTCGATCAGTACCGAACGGGCACGATCGCCAATGTCCTGACGTTGCTCGATCCATCGCTGCATCAACTCGAAAGAGGCGCCGGAATGCACGATTTGCTCGAACTCATTTTGCCATTGCAGAGCCCTGGGATCGTTCGGCCCAACCAGGTCGAGCAATTCGCTTAGAATGCGATGACTGGGGTGACGCTGGTAAAGCGTTTCCAGGTACTTTCGAAAATTCGCCTCGCCGCCGGTTAGACGGCTAAGCCGTTTTAGCGCCGGGAGTATCACATCGATGCGTCGAACATCCCGGTCGAGACCATCACGCAACCACCGGATTGCCCGGTGATAGTTGCCCTGAGTGGTATCCAGTTCGGCACTGACCAGATAGGTTCTGGCACTGTCGGAAACCCGGCGAGCTTCTTTCAACGCCTGACGCGCCTCGGCCGTCTGACCTTCGTGGCTTAACTTGATCGCCAGTTCGCAATAGAAGTTGGCCAAGCGGATGCTGCCCGACCCTGCCTGGCCGTATTTCTGTACCAGTTCAATCGCGCGCTCCCACTCCTGCTCACGCTCAAGCACGGCAAGCCACAGGCGAAATGCCCGGGCTGAATCGAGCATACCATCGCCGACAATCATCGATTCGAGAATGGATTCAGCGTGCCCAAGGAAGCCGCCGGAGAAAAAATCCTGCGCCAGCTCTACTCGCACTCTGCTGGTATCCGATTCGGATAGATCGGCTTCAAGGATGGCCTCATGCACGCGAATGGCACGGTCGATCTGGCCTCGTTTGCGAAACAACTCGCCCAAAGCCAGATGGATCTCGAGGGTATCTTCATCAACGGCCAGCCGTTCCAGCAACACATCGAGCTCACGATCCGGCTGAGCCGACAACGGCTCAAACGGATCAAGCTGAAAACGGGGGCCGGACATGGGGTTAACCAGGCGCTGAAAGGCCTGTTTCAACAGGGATATCATGATCTACTTCCGGGCTGCCTTGCGGCCAGCAAGTCGTCCGAATACCAGACCGATCAGTATGCCCAGGAATACCGCCAGCACCAGCCAAACAAAGAGGGGCAGCGCGGGGGTCATCCATCCCAGAAATGTCAGGGCCACACTCTGGTTGTTACCAAAGGCCAATAGCCAGGACATTACTAGCAGAACCAGCAGAATAATGAGTCGGAGTGATCGGGCGATCATGTTTAACGCAAGCCTCCCGGCTTAGAGATGGGGTACAGGGTAACTCGTCAGTCGCTTTCGATGGCAATGTTGACCGATTCGCGCAATTCCTTACCCGGCTTGAAATGAGGCACGTACTTGCCTTCCAGAGTAACGGATTCGCCTGTCTTGGGATTGCGCCCTACGCGGGGTGACCGGTAATGCAGAGAAAAGCTTCCAAACCCGCGAATTTCAATACGCTCACCATCTGCCAGACTTTCAGCCATATGATCGAGCATTGTCTTGATTGCGAGCTCGACATCCTTGACTGACAGCTGATTCTGACGGTCGACGATGCGTTCAATTAACTCGGATTTGGTCATCTTCGAACCTCCCCGGTCGGGTCTTCCTTTACGGTCAATATTTAGACTAATTCACCCTTTGAAATAACACAAGTGTTTATTTTTTAACGTTTTTTTACGGTTCACCCTAATTCGAACAGACTTCCGGCAATCACGTCACCGGCTAAGCCATCCCTGTTTATTCAAATCCACTTTTTCACAGGCACAAAAAAACCGGCACTGGGCCGGTTTTTTCAGACAGCGCGAGTTATTAGTCGCCCTGCTCCATTTTCTGCTTGATCAGATCACCAATGGTGGTCGGGCCAGAGGCTTCAACGGTTTTCTCTTTCAGGTCGCGAACTGCAACTTTCTCGTCCTGAACGTCTTTCGACTTCACAGACAGAGTAATTGCACGGTTCTTGCGGTCAACGCTGATGATCTTGGCTTCAACTGAATCGCCTTCTTTCAACACGTTGCGCGCATCTTCAACCTTGTCGCGCGAGATTTCGGAGGCTTTCAGGGTGCCTTCTACTTCGCCAGACAGGGTGATGATAGCGGCCTTGGCATCCACTTCCTTGACCGTACCGGTCACGATAGCGCCCTTGTCGTTCTCGCTGACGTACTCGGCAAACGGATCGCTGTCCAGCTGCTTGATACCCAGAGAAATGCGCTCACGCTCAGGGTCGATCGACAGGATGGTGGTTTCCAGCTCGTCACCTTTCTTGTACTTGCGTACTGCATCTTCGCCGGATTCGTTCCAGCTGATGTCAGAGAGGTGAACCAGGCCGTCAATGCCGCCTTCCAGACCAATGAAGATACCGAAATCGGTGATCGACTTGATCTTGCCGGAGACTTTGTCGCCCTTGTTGTAGTTGTTGGAGAAGTCTTCCCATGGGTTTACGACGGTCTGCTTGATACCCAGAGAAATACGACGACGCTCTTCATCAATGTCGAGAATCATGACTTCGATGTCGTCACCAACAGAAACCACCTTGGACGGGTGAATGTTCTTGTTGGTCCAATCCATTTCAGAAACGTGTACCAGACCTTCAACGCCTTCTTCCAGCTCAGCAAAGCAGCCGTAGTCGGTCAGGTTGGTTACGCGTGCCTTAACAACAGACTCTTCCGGGTAACGGCCCTTGATGTCGACCCAGGGATCTTCACCCAGTTGCTTCAGACCCAGAGAAACGCGGTTGCGCTCACGGTCGAACTTCAGCACTTTAACGTCGATCTCATCACCCACCTGAACGATCTCGCTCGGGTGCTTGATGCGCTTCCACGCCATATCAGTGATGTGCAGCAGGCCGTCAACACCGCCCAGGTCTACGAAAGCACCGTAGTCGGTCAGGTTCTTGACGATGCCCTTAACAACCTGGCCTTCCTGCAGGCTGGCCAGCAGTTCTTCACGCTCAGCGCTGTTGGAAGCTTCCAGTACGGCACGACGGGATACGACGACGTTGTTACGACGACGGTCCAGTTTGATAACTTTGAAATCCAGCTCTTTGCCTTCCAGGTGAGCGGTATCGCGCACCGGACGGATGTCGACCAGTGAACCCGGCAGGAAAGCGCGTACAGAGCTGATATCGACGGTGAAGCCACCTTTGACCTTGCCGTTGATGATACCTTTGACTACTTCTTCCGCTTCGTAAGCTTTTTCCAGCTCAGACCAGGCTTCTGAACGCTTGGCTTTCTCACGCGACAGGCGTGTGTCACCAAAACCGTCTTCCACCGCTTCCAGAGCAACTTTAACTTCGTCGCCCACGGCCACTTCCAGTTCACCTTCTTCGCTCAGGAACTGTGAGCGAGGGATAACACCTTCAGATTTCAGGCCAGCATGTACAGTTACCCAGTCAGAGTCGATGGCGACAACGACACCGGTAACAATGGAGCCCGGCTCCATTTCAATGGTCTTTAAGCTTTCTTCAAAAAGTTCGGCGAAAGATTCAGTCATTCGATTAAATGTCCCAATGATTAACGGCCTGTGGTGTGAGGAGTGCGACTCTCTCGTAAATACAGACCTTTCCGCACGCCAGCCCGCACGGGTCAACCCAACATATCCTGGAGCCGCTTTGCTGGAACTGCGGTCTGCCAGGGTCTTTGCTACGTCCAATTCCGGTCCGAAAACCGAGTCGAAAATAGCGGAAATCAGGAGCGCGTATTATACGGATTAAGCGCCCGGAACCAAGGGGTACAACCCTTTTTTTGGCCTGATCCGGGTTAAATTCAGCCTAATCCCTGTAAATTCTCGTTGATAAGCCGATTCAGCGGGTTCAACGACTCACCAGACCTCGGTCTGCTGCCTGCTGCAGAACGCGCTCGAGAACCGCCTCGATACTCAGTTCAGTGGTGTCGATGACCAGAGCGTCTTCAGCCGGCTTCAGCGGGGCGACTGTGCGATTGCGATCGCGCTCATCCCGCTCGTTAATGTCTTGCAACACCTGTTCGTACTCAACTACGCTGCCGCCCTGCTCCAGTTGCAACACCCGGCGACGAGCCCGTTCGTCGCTGGTGGCGGTGAGGAATATCTTGAGCGGCGCATCGGTAAAGACCACCGTACCCATATCGCGGCCATCGGCGATCAGACCAGGTTCGGTACGAAAGGCCCGCTGGCGGCGCAACAGCGCGTCTCTGACCCGGGAAAAGGCAGCCACACGGGAGGCATTCGAGCCGACTTCTTCGGTACGAATTTGCCGGGTCACATCGTCACCTTCCAGCAGGATCGTGACGGCGGCACCGCTTTCCTGCTGGAAACGAATGTCCAGATGCTCGGCAATCACGGCCAGGGCGGATTCATTGTCAAAATCAACGCCATGATTCATCGCCGCCAGGGCTGCGAGGCGGTACAGGGCACCGGAGTCGAGGTAGTGCCAGCCCAGGTGTTTGGCCAACAGACCACTGACGGTGCCTTTTCCTACGCCACCAGGCCCATCCAGGGTGATGACGGGAGCTTTGGATAACATAATCAATCCTCTACGGTCACCGAATAGCCAAGTGCCAGTGCATGCTCGGCAAAATCCGGATAGGCGCCCAATACGCGCCCTGAATTTCGAATTATGACGGGTCGCAGCGCCGTCTGCGCCGCGACCACATAGGCCAGTGCCACTCTGTGGTCACCGCCGCAATCAACAATACCGCCGTCCAGAGGGCGATCGTTCCGGCCCCGGATAATGACGGTATCTCCTTTCAATTCTATGTCGGCGCCCAGAGTGGTCAGTCCTTCCACCATGGTTTTCAGCCGGTCGGTTTCTTTGTATCGCAATTCGCGGACACCGCTGAACCGGGAGACCCCCTCTGCCTGGGTCGCCAGTACAAAGAGCAGCGGGTACTCATCGATCAGCAGTCCGGTTACGTCCGCTGCACCCTCGGTCGCGTCAAGCGGCGCGTAGTTTACCTGAAGATCCGCCACAGGCTCACCCCCGAGGTCACGATAGTTGGTCAGTTCAATGCGGGCGCCCATACGCCCCATCACATCAAGCAGACCGACGCGACTTGGGTTGACACCGACTCCCAGCAAGCTGACTTCGGATCCTGGAACCAGACTGGCCGCCGCCAGATGCACGGCAGCCAGGGAAAAATCACCAGGAATGTCGTACTGAAAGCCAGCCCATTGGGGCGCATCCGACAGTTCAATGACCCCAGCGTCCGCGTGAACCGGACAACCCAGTCGGGCCAATAACACTTCAGTATGGTTCCGGCTGGGACCTGCTTCCTGTAAACGCATCGAAACACCGGAACACAGCCCGGCAAACAGCAGCGCCGTTTTTACCTGAGCACTGGCCATCGGCAGTTTATAGTCGAGCGGTTTCAGCACTTCGGCAGGATGAATAACAATGGGCGCTGTCTTTCGTGGCGACAGGTCGATGCGAGCACCCATCGATTGCAATGGCTGTTGAATTCGATCCATCGGCCGCTGGCTCAGCGAGGCATCACCAATCAACTCACTGCTGAAAGACTGGGCACTGAGCACACCCGCCATAAGCCGCATTGAGGTGGCAGAATTGCCCATATACAACGGGCTGTCCGCTGCCTTTAACCCCCGACGACCCACACCGGTCACCTGCACACAACCGGCATCGTCTGCCTCGATACAAACGCCCAGCTTGCGCAAGGCTTCGAGCGTGGTGCGATTGTCGTGGCCGTTGCCAAAGCCCCTGAGCTCACTCTGGCCTTCAGCCAGGGCAGCCAGAATGACAGCGCGATGAGATATGGAGCGATCACCAGGCACGACTACCGTTCCGGCCAGGCCCGCACGAACCGGCGCCGCAATCAAATTCTTGCGGATATCATCGGTATGGCGCTGACGGCTGCTGAGGATTTCGGTGAAATAGTCCCGGGCAGACTTGGCACGACCGAACACCGACTTGAGCGTAGCGCCCTCCCGGTGCTCGATGGCATCGGCAAGGACATCAAGATCAGACTGGAATCGACGCAGAATGCTGAGCGTCGCCTCGCGGTTTGCCAGAAACACATCGTGCCACATGGTGGGATCCGAAGCGGCAATGCGGGTGAAGTCCCGAAAGCCGCCAGCGGCATACCGGAAAATCTCCCGGTTCTCGGACTCCCTGGCCAGCGTATCGACCAGCGAAAAGGCAAGCAAATGCGGTAAGTGGCTGGTTGCGGCCAGCACTTCATCATGACGCGACACCGACATGGTCACCACATCCGCACCCACCGACTGCCAGAGACGAGTCAGTAACTGCACCGCCTCCGCTGATGAGGTTGGCAGGGGCGTCAGAATCAGCAGATGATGATCAAACAGATCGGATTTGGCGGCGGCCAGGCCGGAACGTTCGGCCCCGGCAATTGGGTGACCCGGCACGAAACCTGCGGGCAGCTGTCCCAACGCGTCGCGGGCGGCTTCAACGACGGCCCCCTTAACACTGCCGACATCAGAGATAACGGTATCGGCACTGAGCCAGGGTTTCAGTTGGGTCAGCACAGGCCCCATAGCCAGCACCGGCACGGCGAGAATCACGGCATCAAAGGTTGTATTCAGATCGGGAAAGGAGACAGCTTCATCCACAATGCCCATGGCCCGGGCTTTGTCGGCGATGCCTGGCTGGGCATCCAGTCCAATCACCGTCGCCGCCTGCGACAGACACAGGGCTTTGGCAAAGGAGGCGCCAATCATCCCCAGGCCAACAATCAGTACCCGGGGCTTCGCTGCGGGTGGCGTCATGGCGCCACCCGCAGCCACAGATCGCCTGTGCAGCTCATAGTGTCTCCTCTATTTCCCTGCAGAGCGACCAACACGCCAAACACCAGTCCACCGTTCAAACACTGCCAGTGAATTATAAAACCGCCTTCGGGTATGACCCGAGTACCTTGACTTCAACCGCCTTTTCACGAATCTCAGCCAGCGCTCGCTGAACGTTCTCGTTACCAAGGTGGCCGGAAAAATCGATAAAGAACACATAGGTCCAGTTACCCGAGGGCGATGGCCGGGTTTCCAGCCGGGTCATATCGACGTTGTGGTCATTGAAGGGTCGCAGCAAATGGTAGAGTGCACCCGGCTCGTTACGCATCGAGACTACGATGGATGTTTTATCTTCACCGGAGGTACCCACGTCTTCGGTGCCAATGATCAGGAACCGGGTCGAGTTGTCGGGCGAGTCTTCGATCTTTTGCTCAATAATGTCCAGGTCGTAAAGACTGGCCGCCATTTCACCGGCAATGGCTGCCGAGTTCCACTCGCCGTGCACCCGTCGCGCTGCCTCGGCATTACTGTTGACGGCGATGCGCTCGGCCATCGGCATATGAGCATCAAGCCACTTGCGGCACTGCGCGAGTGATTGCTGATGGCTGTAGATGCGAGAAATTTTACCGCGCTGGGTATTGGGCCCAACCATCAGGTGATGATGAATGCGCAGCTCAACTTCACCGCAGATTTTCAGATTTGAATTGATGAAGGTATCCAGGGTATGGTTCACCACGCCTTCCGTCGAGTTTTCGACCGGCACCACACCATACTTGCAGGCGCCAGCTTCCACTTCGCGGAATACTTCATCGATGGCGGGCATGGGTTTGGATTGCACCCACTGGCCAAAATGCTTCAGCGTTGCCTGCTGAGTGAAGGTGCCTTCCGGACCGAGGTAGGCCACTTCAAGCGGTTTCTCAAGCGCCAGGCACGCCGACATGATTTCGCGGAACAGCCGCGCCATGTCTTCATTACCCAGGGGGCCCTGGTTGCGTTCCATCACCCGGGTCAGCACCTGTGCTTCACGCTCGGGACGATAAAAAACGGCATTGTCCGGATCGGCCTTGAGTTTCACATCGGCAACTTTTAATGCGCAATGAGCCCGGGCAGAAATCCGCTCGAGAATTTCCAGATCGAGACGGTCAATGACCTCGCGCAACTGCGCCAGATCGAGCGAATCGATTTCATCAGCTTTTGGGGGACGTTGCTCAGCCATGACGTTGCTCGAACTCCTTCATGTAAGAGACCAGCGCTTCAACGCCCGCCAGCGGCATGGCGTTGTAGATGCTGGCACGCATGCCACCCACACTGCGATGGCCCTGCAAATTGTAAAGCCCGGCTTCCTGAGCGCCTGCCAGGAAGGTGTCGTTCAACCGTTCATCGGCCAGTATAAAGGGCACGTTCATGCGTGAACGGTGCGGGATCGAAATCGGGTTCGAGTAGAATCCACTGTCATCGATAACCCGATACAACAAATCGGATTTTTCGGCATTCAAACGTTCAAACGCCTCAACGCCGCCCTGGCTTTCGAGCCATTCGAACACCAGATTCGACAAATAGATGGCAAAGGTCGGCGGCGTGTTAACCATCGATCCGTTTTCGGCCTGCGCCTGATAATCGAGCAATGAGGGTGTACCCGGCAACGCCTTACCCAACAGCGAGCGGCGCACTATCACCAGCGTCAGACCGGCCGGGCCAATGTTCTTCTGAGCGCCGGCGTAAATCAGATCGAAGTCGTTTACATCAATGGTTTTCGACAAAATGCAGGACGACATGTCCGCGACCAGCGGCACAGAACCCGAGTCCGGCACGTAATCGAACTCGACACCGCCAATGGTCTCATTGGGGGTATAGTGCAGATAGGCAGCATCCGGGCTAGCGGTGAATTCATCGGCGCGCACAGCCCGTAGATAGTTTTCGGTTTTTGTCGATGCCAGCACCCGGGCTTCACCATAGCGGGCGGCTTCTTTGATGGCCTTGACCGACCAGGTCCCGGTATCCAGAAACTCGGCTGCACCACCGCGCCCCATCAGATTCATGGGCACACAGGAAAACTGCAGGGTGGCACCGCCCTGTACAAAGAGCACGGCAAAATCATCGGAAACGCCCAGCAACCGCCGCAAGCGGGATTCAGCCGAAGCCAGCACACCGACAAACTCGTCAGACCGGTGCGACAACTCCATCACCGACATGCCGGTGCCCTGCCACTCCATCAATTCCTGTTGCGCCCGCTGCATCACGGCATCGGGCAACATCGCAGGCCCAGAACAAAAATTGTATCCCCGGGTCATCGCTCGCGTTCCTGGTCTGATTGATCATGCCGTCTAACCGACGGCGTTATTCACTATTACTGCGGATCATCTTCCTGATCAGCATCGCCCGAAACGTCATGCGCATCATCCGGGTCATTGCCATCCGGCTCGCCTGGTGAGGCGGCAACGATTTCCGAATCCGGCGTTTCGGCGACATCGAGTACCGACTCGTCTTCAGCCGGTTCTTCAATGCGTTCGATACTGACCAGATGCTCGTCTTCGGCCAGTCGAATCAGGGTAACACCCTGGGTGTTCCGGCTGAGTACGGAAATACCCTCAACCGAGGTTCGCACCAGCGTGCCCTGGTCGCTGATCAGCATGACTTCATCGCCATTAAAGACCTGCTTCGCGCCCACCAGCGCACCATTGCGTTCGCTGGTAACCATGGCGATCACGCCCTGAGTACCGCGGCCCTTGGTCGGGAATTCGCTGATATCGGTGCGTTTGCCATAACCACGTTCAGAAGCCGTGATGATGGTGCCGCCAGCTTGCGGAATGATGAGTGAAATAACAGACTGACCAGCACCCAAACGAATACCACGTACACCGCGCGCGGTGCGACCCATGGCACGAACGTGATCTTCGCTGAAACGAACCACCTTGCCCGCGTCAGACAACAGCATCACTTCCTTCTTGCCATCGGTCAGTGCGACCCCGACCAGGCGGTCACCCTCGTCCAGGGACAAAGCGATCAAACCGGCTGAGCGCGGCCGCGAGAACGCATCCAGTGTCGTCTTTTTAACGGTACCACTGGCGGTCGCCATAAAGATGAAGTGATCGGCATCGTAATTACGAATCGGCAGAATTGCCGTCACTCGCTCTTCAGGCTCCAGCGGCAGCAGATTCACCATCGGTCGGCCGCGAGCGTTTCGGCTGGCTTGCGGTATTTCAAAGACACGCAGCCAATACACCTTACCCCGGTTGCTGAAACACAACACAGTGTCATGGGTGTTGGCGACCAGCAAATGCTCAATAAAGTCATCGTCTTTCAAGGCAGACGCCGAACGGCCTTTACCGCCACGACGCTGTGCTTCGTAGTCCGTCAGCGGCTGCGTCTTGGCGTAACCACCGTGGGAAATGGTGACCACCATGTCTTCTTCAGTGATCAGATCTTCCATCGACAAATCGAGCCGGCTGGCAATGATCTCGGATTTCCGCTCATCACCGTACTGGGCTTTCACTTCCAGCAATTCTTCGTGAATCACCTCCATCAGGCGCTCGTAGCTGTCTAGAATGCGCAGCAGCTCGCCAATGGTGTCGATAATCTGCTTGTACTCGCCAATGAGCTTCTCGTGCTCCAGACCGGTCAGCTTCTGCAGACGCATGTCGAGAATTTGCTGAGCCTGTTCGGGTGACAACTGGTAGCGGTTGTCGTGCACACCGAATTGCTCGTCGAGGTCCTCCGGTCGGGAAATATCAGAACCGGCACGTTCCAGCATGGCCGACACTTCGCCAAGCTCCCAGCTTTGCGAGAGCATTCGCTCTTTGGCTTCCGCACCGGTGGCAGAACCGCGAATCAGTTCGATCATCCGGTCGATGTTGGCCAGCGCAATCGCCAGACCTTCAAGAATATGGCCGCGTTGCCGGGCTTTGCGCAGTTCAAAAATCGTGCGGCGCGTCACCACTTCACGGCGGTGACGAATAAAGGCTTCGAGCAGTTCTTTCAGGTTCAGAATGCGCGGCTGGCCGTCAACCAGTGCCACGGTGTTGATACCGAATACGGTTTCCAGCTGAGTTTGGGCGTAGAGGTTATTCAGCACCACATCGCCGGATTCGCCACGTTTCAGATCGATGGCAATGCGCAAGCCGTCTTTGTCGGACTCGTCGCGCAGTTCAGAAATGCCTTCAATCTTCTTCTCTTTTACCAGGTCGGCAATCTTCTCGATCAACCGGGCCTTGTTGACCTGGTAGGGAATCTCATGAACGATGATGCTTTCGCGACTGGTTTTAGGGTCAACGACCACTTCGGCACGGGCACGAATGTAAATGCGGCCCCGGCCGGTCCGGTAGGCTTCAACGATGCCCTTGCGGCCATTGATGATGGCGCCGGTGGGGAAGTCGGGCCCGGTGATGTGCTCCATCAGATCATCGACGGTCAGATCCGGGTTTTCCATCAACGCCAGGCAGCCAGCGATGACTTCGCTGATGTTGTGGGGCGGAATGTTCGTCGCCATACCTACCGCAATGCCCGATGAACCGTTAATCAGCAGGTTAGGCACTCGAGTCGGCAGTACTTCGGGAATCAGTTCGGTGCCGTCGTAGTTTTCAACGAAATCGACGGTCTCTTTTTCCAGGTCGGCCAGCAAGTCGTGCGCCAGCCGCTCCATCCGGATTTCGGTGTAACGCATGGCGGCGGCCGAGTCACCATCGACCGACCCAAAGTTACCCTGGCCATCGACCAGGGTGTAGCGCATGGCGAAGTCCTGCGCCATCCGCACGATGGTGTCGTAAACAGCAGAGTCACCATGGGGGTGATACTTACCAATAACGTCACCAACCACACGGGCGGATTTCTTGTAGGGTTTGTTCCAGTCATTACCCAGCACGCTCATGGCAAAGAGCACCCGACGGTGCACTGGTTTCAGGCCATCGCGTACATCGGGCAATGCCCGCCCGACAATCACGCTCATTGCGTAGTCGAGGTAAGACTGTTTCAGTTCCTCTTCGATATTAACGTTGAGGATTTCTTTGGCTAGCTCACCCATGCGGTACCGTATCCTTTATGTTCAGTCAGTCGCTCTGTTGCGGCCTGGGGCCGGTGCTTGAGCGGCGTAAAACAGGGCGAAATCATACCACAAATCAATGAGATAGATAGCCATCCGCCGGGTAGAGAGGCTGGTTGCCAGCCGCTGTGCAGGCTCGGATTCGGGTCACCTTCCAGCCGCCCACTGGTGATCGAACGCCCAAGCCACTAGAATGCCGCATTAATCTGACTCATCAGACAGGTCCCGGTCGTTGCCTCTACCACGCAACTACCCAGGCCACCGGGTCAACCGAGTCGAAAACACATCGAACATCGCTAAACAGGCAGACCTTCATGCAAACAGTCGACACCCTTATCCACGCCCGCTGGATCATTCCCGTCAACCCGGCCCGCGACGTTCTGGTCGATCACAGCCTGGCGGTCAAAGACGGCAAAATCGCCGCCATACTCCCCACCGCAGACGCCAACGCCCAGTACCAGGCTACCGACACGCTGGATCTGGGTGAACAGGCGCTGATACCCGGCTTTGTCAATGCTCACGGTCACGCCGCCATGTCTCTGTTTCGCGGCCTGGGCGATGATCTTGAGCTGATGACCTGGCTCAACGATCATATTTGGCCGGCTGAAGGGGCCTGGGTGGGTGAAGACTTTGTCGGTGACGGCACCGAACTGGCGATCGCCGAGATGATTCGCTCCGGCACCACCACCTTTGCCGACAACTACTTCTTTCCGGATTCGGCCGCCCAGCGTGTAGAAAAAGCCGGTGTGCGCGCCCAGTTCTCGTTCTCTGTTATCGACTTCCCGACCAACTGGGCCAAGACACCGGATGAGCACATTGATCTGGGCATGGAGCTGGTCGCCAAATACAAAGACAGCAAACTGGTCAAAATGATGTTCGGCCCGCACGCGCCCTACACCTGCTCCGATGAGCCTCTGACCCGCATACGCGATCTGGCCAAAGAACACCAACTGATGATCCAGATGCACGTACACGAGACCCAGACCGAAGTCGACGGCGAGATCGAAAAGCGCGGCAACCGCCCGGTACGTCGCCTGCGCGAACTCGGCCTGCTGACCGATCAGTTCCAGGCCGTGCACATGACCGCCCTGAATGAAGACGACATTAACGACATCGCTGAGACTGGTGCGCACATCATTCACTGCCCGGAATCCAACCTGAAGCTCGCCAGCGGTTTCTGCCCGGTCGACGCATTGCAAAAACGCGGCGTGAACGTAGCACTGGGCACCGACGGCGCAGCCAGCAACAATGACCTCGACATGATGAGCGAAATGCGCACCGCGGCCATTCTGGCCAAGGCCGTTAGCCAGAGCGCTACCGCCCTGCCCGCCTATGAGGCGCTGGCCATGGCGACTCTGAATGGTGCTAAAGCCATGGGCTGGGATCAGGAGATCGGCAGCCTGGAGGTTGGCAAAGAAGCCGACATCACTGCCATTCGACTGGACGATCTGGAAAGCCAGCCCATTTACGACCCGGTATCCCACATTGTGTATGCCTCCAGTCGCGACCAGGTCACTAACGTCTGGGTCAGCGGCAAGCGCTTGCTGAACGATCGCAAGCTGACGACGCTCGACAAGGACGCTATCATGGCCAAAGCTCGCCAGTGGCGTGACCGCATCGCTGCCGGCAAATAAGCAGGCTGGCTTCGCTCCATGCTGCGCCTTTCGGGGTTCAGCGGCATGGACGCGACGCTCGCGATCACCCCGCCGGATGGCTCCAGAAACCTGATGCAGGAAACACTGTGACGCACAACGTTGACCCGTCTGAAATCGCCAAATTCGAAGCCCTGGCCAGCCGCTGGTGGGATCCGGACTCCGAGTTCAAGCCACTGCACGCCATGAACCCGGTACGCGCCGGCTACATCGATGAACACCTGAACATAGCTGGCAAAACCGTACTCGATATCGGCTGCGGTGGCGGCATCCTCACCGAGGCCCTGGCTCACCGCGGCGCCCGGGTCACCGGCATCGACATGACCGATGCACCCTTGAAAGTCGCGCGCTTGCACGCGCTCGACAGCGGCCTCGAAAGCATTGACTACCGGCAGATGACTGCCGAAGCCCTGGCAGAGGAAGCCCCGGGCCAGTTCGATGCCATCACCTGCATGGAAATGCTGGAACACGTCCCCGACCCGACCTCGATCATGGCGGCCATTCAACGCCTGCTCAAGCCGGGTGGTTATGCATTTTTCTCGACCATCAACCGCAATCCCAAGGCCTGGTTGATGGCGATAGTCGGTGCCGAATATGTGCTGCGGCTGCTACCCAAAGGCACCCATGACTACAAAAAACTGATTCGCCCCTCGGAATTGAAGCGCTGGGCGGAACAGCACGAATTGAAAGCGCTCGATCTGCGCGGCATTCATTACAACCCGCTCAGCAACCGCTTCAGCCTGAACACCGATGTGTCCGTCAATTACCTGATGGCCTGCCGCAAAACGGATGCCTCATGATGGCTCGCAAAGGCCTGCTGTTTGATCTCGACGGCACCCTGCTCGATTCCGCACCGGCCTTTATGGCGGCTATGGATGCGTATGCGGATCAGGTCGGGTTACCGCGGCTGACCGAACACCGCGAGCATTTCGCCTCGGCCGGTGCCCGGGCAGCTATTCGCGAGATTCATCAGATGACGCCCGAGCACCCCCGGTTCGATCAGCGGCGGGCTGACTTTCTGGCCCTGTTTCTGGATACTCCGGTTACCCTCAACAGCTGGTACCCGGGCATCCGCGACTGGCTGATGGAGCTCGACCGCGAAGGCATTCCCTGGGGCATCGTGACCAATAAACCACGGCCCCATACCGAGAAAGTGCTGGCGGACTTGCTCGAACTGGAACCACCGGCCCTGGTGTGCCAGGGCGACCTGCCCACCATTAAGCCCGACCCGGCCATGCTCTGGGCCGCCAGCGATCAGCTCGGACTGGCACCGGAGCACTGCCTCTACGCCGGAGATCACGAGCGCGATGTCCAGGCAGGCCAGGCTGCCAGAATGCACACCCTGGCCTGCACCTTTGGCTACCTGCATGAAGAAGACCAACCCGATCAATGGGGTGCCCAGGGCCTGGTACATACCCCGCTTGAACTGAAACACACAGCAACCCAATGGCTGACACAAACATGACACAACCGGACTCCGGCACACTGCTTGCCCGCACCGACCTCACACTGGATCTCCTGCACCAGACCCAAACCAGCGATGCGCTCGCCGGTCAGGTGATTGTTGTCACCGGGGCTGGTGACGGCATAGGCAAAGCCGCTGCCCTGGATTTTGCCAGCGCCGGCGCTCACGTGGTGCTGATTGGCCGCACCCAGGAAAAACTCGAAGCGGTGTACGATCAGATTGAAGCCACGACCCAGACGGAACCGATCATCCTGCCGCTCGATCTGAATGAACTGACCACCGAGTCGGCTCAGGAACTGGCCCACGGCATAGAGCAAACCTACGGCCGGCTCGATGGCGTGTTGCTCAATGCCTCGCTGCTGGGTGACAAGATGTCCATCGCCCAATATCCGCCCAAGGTCTGGAACTCGGTGATAAACGTTAACCTGAACAGTGCCTTTCATATGACGCAGGCGCTATTGCCACTGCTCGAAGCTGGCCCGAACGGCCGCATTATCTACACCACCTCGAGTGTGGGTCGTGAAGGCCGGGCCTATTGGGGAGCCTATGCCGTGTCCAAGTTCGCCACCGAAGGGCTGATGCAGACCCTGGCAGATGAACTGCAGAACACGTCCCGCGTGCGGGTGCATTGCATCAACCCTGGCGGTACTCGCACCGGCATGCGTGCCAAGGCCTACCCCGGCGAAGACCCGCAAACCGTGCCAGCACCCGAAGTGCACATGCCACTGTACCGCTACTTGCTTAGCCCGCTCAGCCAACCCTTCAACGGTATATCCTGGGACGCCCGGGACTTTCTGACTCAATAGTTGGCTTTACGCGTCTGTCATGCCGGTACGTGCCAGACGCGACAAAATCCCGCCACTGCCGCTAATCCAAATAGCGGCAACTCTTGTCCGATCCGCCAACGCACTGACGCCACCCGCCTCAAACCCTTGTTTTTTAACGACTTTTAAACTTGGCACACTAATCGCTTAACAAGCGTTAACTCCTGTAACCGGCAACGACATCATGCCCAGTAGCTTCAGCCAAACGCCAAACTGGCAAGAACGCAAAACCGTCAAATCCATAAAAGCCGGTTTATCAGCGATCGATACGCCAACTGCGGACCAGCTCAAGGATTTCCGGCTGCATTTGATGATGCACCTGCAAACCTCGTTGGATACCGAGCAGTTGCTGCGCACCTTCTTCACCGAAGTTCAGCACCTGATTCCGCTGACCGGTTGCGACTACCTCAATTGCGATGCGGGCCTGTCCCTGCATATGGGCACACCGGGTCGACACCGCTGCAACTATCAGCTCAGCCTGAATGACGAGCAGTATGGCGAGATCACCTTCACGCACCGGTTGCGCCTGGCCGAACAGGACCTGGCTCTGCTTGAATCGATCATGGACACCCTGATCTACCCGCTGCGCAACAGCCTAACGCACCGCAAGGCCATCGCAACAGCCATGATCGACCCGTTGACCGGACTCAGCAATCGCGGTGCCATGGCCATTACTCTGAATCGGGAAATCGACCGCAGCCGTCGCCTGCAGCAAGACATGAGCGTGCTGATGATCGACATCGACCACTTCAAACAACTGAACGACCGCTATGGCCACCTGGCCGGCGATGACGTGCTGCGCAACGTCGCCCGGGCATTGGAAGACTGCGTTCGCGCCTGTGATGCCTGTTTTCGGTTTGGAGGGGAAGAGTTTCTGGTGCTGTTGTCGAATTCCAACCTGCCGCTGGCGCGCCAGGTTGCCGAACGAATCCGGCAAACCATTCAGACGGTGTGCCGCTCGCCGGATCCGAAAAAGCCAATCACGGTCAGCGTTGGCCTGGCGCATTACGAAAACGAGAACGACTGGCCCGAGCTGGTTACCCGGGCCGACAAGGCTCTGTATCAGGCCAAAGCCGCCGGCCGTAACCGGGTAGTCGCCAGCCACGTCCGCAACCATGAGGGCGAGTGGGTCTAGGCCGGTTTTTTTATGCCGCCTTATTTACGACGAATGGCCCCACTCTTGCGCCGCGGCGCTGTGACTGAACGGCGCGTTCGCTGATTAGCGACCTTACGTCGATTGGGATCGTTTTTGCCCTGCACAATCGATTTCCAGGGGGCCGGTTCCAACTCGACCAACCTCGCCAGCTTGTCGATTTCACTTTTCGGCAGTTCCTTCCAGGTTCCGGCCCGCACATCGGAATCCAGAAACACCGAGCCGTAACGAACCCGCTTCAACCGCGAGACCTTAAGGTCCTGGCTTTCCCAGAGCCGACGCACTTCGCGATTGCGACCCTCCATGATCACCACGTGAAACCAGGTATTGGCACCACTGCCCCCGAACTCCTGAATGTCGGTAAAACGCGCCGGGCCATCTTCCAGCTCAACGCCTTCGTGCATACGCTGCACGTGCTCGGGCTTGACCTCACCCAGCACCCGCACCGCGTATTCACGGTCGATCTGGCTGGAGGGGTGCATCAGGCGGTTGGCCAGTTCACCGTCGTTGGTGAACAGCAGCAGGCCCGAGGTGTTCAAATCGAGGCGTCCGACCACGATCCAGCGCTCACCGGGCAACTCCGGCAGACGGTCAAACACCGTGGGGCGGCCATCGGGGTCACGACGGGTACAGACCTCGCCTTCGGGTTTGTTATAGACCAGTACCCGCCGGGCCCGAAGGTCTTCGACCTTAACCGGCCGGCCGTCCAGCTCCAGGGTGTCGTTCAGCCCTACCCGGTCGCCCAGGGATACCGCTTCACCATTCACCTTCACCCGGCCTTCCTCTATGGCTTTTTCCATATCGCGGCGAGATCCCTTGCCCGCCTTGGCCAGTACTTTCTGAATGCGTTCAGTGCTCATTATCATCGTCTCCGCCCGGCTGGTCGCTCTCACGACCGTCCAGCAAGGCTTGTTGTTGTGCCAGTTTTTCCTGAATGATGCGCCATTGCTCTGCTTCGCTCAGCGCTTCTTCTTCCTGTGGTGCTTGTGGTGCTTGTTCCTGTTCCGATTGGACGGAACCTGGTTCGTAATGCTCAGGCCTGTCGCTTGCCTGATCGGCTGCTTCAGATTGACCTTCCGTCGACTCCTCGTCGGCATCGCTCAGATCCAGATCCGGGTGGTTGTGCCCCGCTCGCTGGGCTTCGAACGCCTGCTCGATGGCATCGTTGACGGCATCCATTTCTGACAGCTCATCGTCGAGCTGTTCGTCAATGAAGGTATTGCCGGTCTTGCCGCTGCGCTCGCCCTCACGCAGCTTGTCGACCATGGTGCTGAAACTGATTTCGGCCTGATTATCCACGGCGCCAACTGAACGGTCGTCATCCCCTTCCAGACCCAGTTGCGGGTTGATGTCATCGAGATCCCGAATCTCACCCAGGCTCGGCAACTGATCCAGACTGGTCAGCCCGAAATGGTCAAGGAACTGACGGGTGGTGGCGTACATGGCAGGCCGTCCGGGCACATCACGGTGCCCGACCACGCGCACCCACTCGCGCTCCAGCAGAGTTCGTACAATCTGGGTACTGACCGACACGCCGCGCACGTCTTCGATCTCGCTGCGGGTAATCGGCTGGCGATAGGCGATCAGCGCTATCGTTTCGAGCAAAGCCCGCGAATACCGCTGCGGCCGTTCTTCCCACAAGCGGCTGACCCAGGCTCCGATCGAATGGCGCGTCTGAAACCGGTAGCCGCTGGCGACTTCAACCAGCTCAACACCGCCGCCCTGATAATCCGCCAGTAATTCTGCCATCAGGGAACGCAGGCTGCTGCGATGCGGCCGTTCGTAGGGTTCGAACAAAGCGGCAATCTGCGCAATGGACAAGGCCGTACCGGCGGCAAACAAAGCCCCTTCGATAATCTGTTTGACTTCCTCGGGCGCATGACCGCCATAGGGGTCGCCCGACTCCAGCTCCGGATCAGTGTCTTCGTCTTCGTCGGCGAGCTCTGCCCCGGGCAATGCCGGGTCGTCCAGTTGCTGGTCATCATGCGCTGCCGGGTCTGAATCCGGCTGGCCGGTTGTCTCGCCAGGCGCCTCTGCTGACTCTGTGTCTTGTTGCTCGTCCGACGGCACCGGGTTTGCGGAAACGTCACTCTCATCGGGCTGAGCCCCGGTGGACTCCCCGGGTCGGGTTTGATCGTTGTTTTCGTCAATCATTCACTGCGAGCCTTGATGTGGATGGGCGCAAAGGCCTCGTTCTGAACCAGGTCGATCAGGGATTCCTTGGTCAGCTCCATAATCGCCAGAAACGTTACCACCACGCCCAGGCGCCCTTCAGCGGCGTCAAACAAGGTGATGAACGGTACGAAGGCGGTGCCGTTCAGTTTTTCCAGCACATCCGCCATGCGTTGCCGGGTAGACAAGGTTTCCCGCTGAATTTCGTGTTCCTCGAACATGTCGGCCCGAGCCAGCACGTCCTTGAGCGCCAACAATATCTCGCGCATATCGACATCCGGGTGAATGCGCGGCCGCTGGTAATCGGGCTGGTGTTCGTTGGTCGTATAAATATCGCGTCCGACCCGGGGCAGTTCGTCGAGGTTTTCCGCCGCCGTTTTGAACTGTTCGTATTCCTGCAAACGGCGAATCAGCTCCGCCCGGGGGTCCTCTTCTTCCTCGTCTTCGGCATCGCTGGAACGGGGCAACAGCATGCGGCTTTTAATTTCAGCCAGCATGGCGGCCATCACCAGATACTCGGCCGCCAGCTCAAGCTGCATGCTGTGCATAAGCTCAACGTACTGCATGTACTGCTCGGTGATCTGGAAGACGTTGATGTTGAGGATATCGAGGTTTTGCTTCTTGATCAGGTACAGCAACAGATCCAGCGGGCCTTCAAAAGCATCCAGAAAGACTTCCAGCGCATCGGGCGGGATGTACAGATCCATGGGGATCTGCGTCATCGCCTCGCCATCGATAATGGCAAACGGCATTTCCGACTGCTCTGACTGGGCGCGCTCACGCAGGCGCTGCAACGCCCGTTCTTTGGGTGTTGCGCCAACCTCCACTACCGGGGCTTCCGAGGGCGTGAAGAGTGCGCCAGGCGCAATCGGCTCTGCTACGCCGCTGTCATTCCCGGCGTTGTCCAGTTCGGAGTTGTCGTTCGGTTCAGCCATTGCGCCTTGCCATCCTGAATCGGAGGTTACCCGGTCTGGTCATGGTCAGACCCGGAAGGGTTCCACATCGCCCGCCCCTTCGCGCACGATGGTGACGGTATCTTCCAGAAAACTGATGATGCTGGATTCCTCGAAACCGCAAAACCCGCCATCGATTACCAGGTCCAGCTCGTGCTGAAGAATATCGCGGATTTCATAGGGGTCGCTCTGGGGCTCATCTTCACCGGGCAGAATCAGCGTGGTGCTCATCATCGGCTCACCCAACTCTTCCAGCAGCGCAGCGGCAATACGGTTTCCCAGTACCCGCAGGCCAATGGTACGACGTTTGGGGTGCATCATTCTGCGCGGGACTTCACGGGTAGCGTCGAGCAAGAAAGTAATCGGGCCCGGCGTGTTGTTCTTGATCAGCCGGAAGGCGACGTTGTCGACCTTGGCAAAGGTGGAAAGTTCGGACAGATCGCGACACACCAGCGTCATGGGGTGAGAGTCGTCAATCCGCCGTATCCGGCGAATGGTATCCAGCGCCTTTTTATCTTCCATATGACAGCCGAGTGCATAGGCACTGTCGGTTGGATAGGCAATCACCCCGCCCTCACGAACAATGGCGGCGGCCTGTTTGATCAGCCGTGGCTGGGGGTTTTCCGGATGTATCGCAAAAAACTGGCTCATATTGGCTCCCGCCAAGAGGGATTGTCAGAAGTTTGTACAACAGGCGCACTTTAGCACTAATGCGGGCCGATGCGGAACCGTTTGCATCGGCAAACGGAGGGACACAACATCGCTTAGCTGTTTAATAAGCTATCCACCAGCTTCGGCCCCAGAGATGGCCACTGAGGATAGTATCCCAGTCTTGCCCAGGGCACTTCCGGCTGATGAAAATCGCTACCACCGCCGATCAGAATATCGCGCTCACAGCAATGGTCGACCAGCCGCTGGCGCATCGCAGGTGGCATCGCCGGGCAGCTGACTTCAACAGCCTGGCCGCCGGCGGCGGTAAAATCATCCAGCAGTTGCTCCAGCTTGCGCCAGGTCAGCTTGTACCGGTGCGGATGGGCGAGCACCGCCCAGCCACCGTTATCGATAATATCCGCCACAGCCTGCTCCAGCTCTGGCCAGGACTGTTTTACATCGCCTACCTTGCCGTTTCCCAGCCAACGCTTGAAGGCCTGGGCGCTGTCTTTTGCCTGGCCCGTATCGACCAGATAACGCGCTATGTGCGGGCGACCCAGGGTGGCGCCATCGGCCTGGGCACGTATGGCAGCTTCATCGAGTGTCAGTCCTTCACGCCGCAATACAAACAGCAGCCGCTCAAACCGGGATTCTCGGGCCTGATCATAGCGGGCCTCAACGGCCTGCCAGGCGGGTGACATCACATCCATACCAATGCCAACGACGTGCACAGAACGCTTCATCCAGACCGTCGACAGCTCAGCCCCAGGCCAGAGTCGTAGCGAATCAGACAAGGTGCCGTGCTCGCGCAACCAGCGGTAGCCGGCGGCTGTGTCGTGGTCGGTTAGCACCAGATGTTCCAGCTGGCGCTCCAGCGCTAGGTCATAGACACCCTGAGCCGACAGAGCGCCATCCGAAAAGGTGCTGTGGCAGTGCATTTCCCAAGTGTGGGCAATGTTGGTCATAGTATCCTTAATTGTCAGGATTCAGGCAGGTGCCGTATGATGCCTGATTTATGGACGTTTGTCGGCCATCCCCCTGTCTGAGGAGAATGAACCATGTGGTTTTCCATCGTCTGTGAAGACGTTCCCGATAGTCTGGCACGCCGCCAGAGTGTGCGTGCTGACCACCTCAAGCGGCTCGAGTCACTGAAAGACGCGGGGCGGTTGCTCATTGCTGGCCCCAACCCTGCCGTTGAGGCGAACGATCCGGGTGAAGCAGGCTTCACCGGCTCACTCATTATTGCCGAATTTGATTCGCTGGCCGATGCCCGGGCCTGGGCTGAGGCAGACCCTTATGTCGGCGCCGGTGTTTATGCCGAAGTCAGCATCAAGCCGTTTAAAAAAGTATTACCTTAACGCAACGTAAGGGGCCTGTTTTGTAAGTGCCCACCGGGTGTAAACTGTTTCGACAGTATCTGCGTCTGTTTATTAGCCAATTTTATTAACCAACTTAGATTTCATGGGAACTGAATTAATGACTGTGCTCTCCAAAACCCGCCTGATCCTCGGTCTGACTCTGGTACTGATGTTCAGTGGCACTGCCAGCAGTGCCACCTTGTGGCTTATCGATGAGCTTTGGGTCAATGTTCGAACGGGAGCCGGCGATCAGTTCCGAATTTTGAAGACCATTCCATCGGGCACCCGCATGGAAACCCTGCAGGATGAGCCGGAAAACGGCTATTACAATGTGCGCACTGAAGAAGGTATTGAAGGCTGGATCCCGGAGCGTTTTGTGCAGGAGGAGCCCACCGCTGAGCTTCAGCTGGAAGCCCTTGTCGCAGAGCGAGACCGCCTGCAGGAGCAGGTCACCGAACTCGACGAACGCTACACCAGTCTGCTGGCCGACCGGGGCGATGTTACCGGTGAGTTGGACACGCTGCGCTCGGAAAACCAGCGTCTGACGACCGAGCTGCGCGAGATCACCCAGGTCAGCGAAGATGCCATCAATCTCGACCAGCGCAATCAGCAGCTTTCCGAGGAAAACGCCAGCCTACGCAATGAACTCGATGTCGCCCGGCAAAACCTGGCCAACACCCGCGAAACCCGGGAAAGCCGCATGCTGATCGCCGGCGGCAGCCTGATCGTCATTGGCCTAATCATGGGCGTACTGCTCCCCAAAGTCCGCAGCAAGCGCCGCGATAGCTGGGCTTGAGATACAGTCAACTTAGTGGCACTGGCCCGCATCGGCAACCGGGTGTGCCTCTGTGGGGTCGGCGTAGATCCATCCATGGAGCCTAGACCGCAGCATCCATGCTGCGGACTCCCCCACAGAGGCACACCCGGCCACCGCCGCTAGTCAATTCTGCATACTCTAAAAAATGATCAGCCTTAAGCCTGAGATCTGATCTACCCGAAACGTTGTCACCTTATGTAAATTCGGGTGCGATGATACACTGCAACAAATTTGAACGAGTGGTCCCATGGCCTGGTCCAGCACGCCTATTACCAAACCCCATACCCTGTCCAATCTGGCCGATTTGCTGAGCCAGGGGTTGCTTGGGTCTATGTCCCGGTTCAGCCATTTCCAGATCGTTGAATGGTGCGTGCGGTTTGGTGACGATTTCGATCACCAGCCTGATGATCAGATACCAGCCAGCCCGGAGCTGGCGCTGGATATCGCCGACGATGTTGTGGTTCAGTGGGAGCTGCACCTGGCAACCCAGTACACGCTGGAAGATCTGCAACGCTTTTCGATGGACGACGTGGTACTGCCCAAACAGTATTTCGAGAGCTGGCTGAACCAATTGCTGGATTTACCAGTGTCGCACTGACCGCCGGGGATAACCGACAATGAATAACCTCAGCGCTGACCCGGACGCTGGTGCAGACAACACAGAGCAAGCCGCCATGCAACGCCCCGACCTGGTGTTCACAGACGCTGGTTCTCCGCGCTCTGCTTACTTCGACGACTTCTATTTCTCGACCGACAACGGCTACGCCGAGACAGACTACGTCTTTCTGCAAGGCAACAACCTGGCACAGCGTTTTGCCCAACTGGCTGAGTACAGTCACTTTACCGTCGCTGAAACGGGCTTCGGCACCGGACTGAGCGCCCTCGCTGCCTGGGAACTATTCGAACAAACCGCACCTGCCAGCGCCCGTCTGACCTTTATCAGTACCGAACGCTACCCCTTGTCGAAACACCAGATACAGCAGGCCTTGAAAGCCTGGCCCACGCTGTCGGGACGGGTCGAACGGCTGGTTATAGAGTACCCGCCCCGCTTGCCGGGTTTTCATATGGTGGAGTTGAACGAACGGGTCGATCTGTTGCTGCTATTTGGCGACGCTCAGGACACCCTGAGCGACCTGAATGCCCGAGTAGATGCTTGGTTTCTCGATGGCTTCACGCCCAGCCGCAACCCGGACATGTGGCAGCCGCCGCTCTTTCAATCGATGGCCCGTTTAAGCCATGCTGACACGTCTTTTGCGACGTTCACCTCGGCCAGCCAGGTCCGCAACGGTCTTCGGGGTGCCGGTTTCACCGTTTCCCGGCGGCCCGGGTTCGGCAAGAAGCGTGAAATGCTGCATGGTCGTTTTGCCGGTATTGTGGGGCCGCCCAAGCCGGGCCTGTGGCCGCAAAACGAATGGCATTGGCCCGCTGCCCCGGCAAACGCCAGCAATCGCACGGCCATTGTAGTCGGTGCCGGGCTGGCCGGTGCCCATACCGCCCGGGAGCTGGCCCGTCGTGGTTGGCAGGTGACGGTACTGGAACAGGCGGGTGAGGTAGCGGCAGGTGCCTCGGGCAACCAGCAGGGCGCTGTTTATGCCCGGCTGTCTCACGACGACACGCCGGTAAACCGCTTTTACACCGGGGCCCTGCACCTGGCACAGCGACGCCTGGCGACCTTGCCAGAGACCGTGCCGCACCAGGCATGTGGCTTGCTGCAATTGAACCAGGGCAGCAAGGAAGCCCGGCGCTTCAATCACCTGCACCAGCAAAACCCCTTTGCCGGGGAGTTGGCTGATTGCGTCAGCCAATCTCTGGCCAGTGAACAGGCGGGCGTAAACCTTCCCTGCGAAGCGCTGTTTTTTCCGGGTGGTGGCTGGGTTCAGCCGCCGGCGCTGGTGCAACACCGGTTGGCTCACCCGCTTATTCAGGTGCGCACCCAACACCGCGTCACCGCGTTACACCAGGGTGAAGACGGGCACTGGCAGGTACTGTGCGAGACCGACGGCGGCCAACAAACTCTGGCGGCCTCACAGGTCATACTGTGCAACGCCTGGAACGCCCTTTCACTGTCGCAGAGCCAGTATTTGCCATTGAAACCCATCGGTGGCCAGGTCACTCGCATTGAGTCGACCCCGGCCCTTGCGGGACTGAAAGCGGTGATCTGTTCAGACCGCTACCTGGTGCCCGCCTATGACGGAGCGCACAGCCTGGGCGCCAGCTTTCACGTTGGTCAAACCGAGCCTGCCCGACATGAGCAGGACGATACCGACAACCTGAACAACGCCCATCAACGACTGCCGGAACTGATCAGCGGCCGTGAGGCAGTTCGCGATGCTCGCGCCGGCCAACGCTGCGCCTCACCCGATTATTTTCCCCAGGTGGGCCCGCTGGCCGATGCCGACGGCTTTATCAGCCTTTATCAAACCGGCCTGACCAAACGTCTGACCCACCGTTTGCCGGCACCGCCCTACTACCCGGGTTTGTGGGTTAACCTGGCTCATGGCTCAAAAGGCTTATGTTCAATCCCACTGGCATCACGGGCCCTGGCTGCCTGGATCAGTGGCGAGCCCCTGCCTGTCGCACAGAGCGTGGCTAATCACCTGAACCCGAACCGCTTTATCATTCGACAACTGATTCGAGGACAACGATGAGCCGTTACCGACCACCGCGTCCGCGCAGCAGCCCTTACATTACGCCCGAAGGTGAAGCCAGAATGCGCGCCGAGCTGCATGAACTGTGGCATGTGGAGCGCCCGCTGGTAACACAGGAGGTGTCTGATGCGGCCAAACAAGGGGATCGATCTGAAAACGCCGAATACATTTACGGCAAGAAGCGATTGCGACAGATCGACAGCCGGGTGCGCTTTTTAACCAAGCGACTCGAATCCTTGCAGGTGGTCGCCACGCTGCCCGATGATCAAAGCCGCATCTTCTTTGGTGCCTGGGTTCGGGTGGTCGATGAAGATGAGTCCCCCCGGGTAATGCGCCTGGTCGGCCCGGATGAGTTCGACCTGGACCCGCGCTACATCAGCATCGACTCACCGATGGCACGGGCGCTGCTGAAGAAGACCATCGACGATGAAATCCGGGTGCAAACGCCAGCCGGCGAGAGCGAATACTGGGTAACACACGTCAGCTATCAGGCTCCTCCTCAAGGGGAGGCTTAGGCAGGGCTTTGCTGCTGTCGGGCAGTGGCAGGGCTTCTCGCAAGGCGCGCATGCTTCGGATAATCTCATCAGCGGCCAGGTAGGAATAACCCAGGCTTTTGCGCATTTCCCGCGCCTTCAGCCCGGCTTCAAGCCAGGGGTCGACTTTTTTCACGGCAGGTTTCCTGGGAGGTTTGCAGAAAGTTTAGCCAACAATAGTCACGGTTGCGAAGTATTACAGATATCGTCTTCCACCCGGGAAGCTATAAATACAGACCGCCCTCCCCTCAAGCCTGTCAAGCTGCTAAAATACGCGACCCTTTTCGCGACCGGACCCATAATGAGCCGCCTTTTCGTAGACAATCTGACTGTACTCGATTTCAGCTATTTTCACCCAACCCGGGGTGTGGTGGGCGAAAGCTGGATTGTTGACGTCGAGCTGGTGGGCGATCTCAACGACGAAGGCATGGTGTTCGACTTCGGCCACGTCAAGAAACTGCTTAAGGCCGCGCTTGATTCAGGCATGGATCACACCCTGGTGCTGCCAGCAAAACTGCCCGGGTTGACGCTGCAGGAAACCGATAACGGAGAACGCATTCAGGCGGAATTCCGTAACGCCCGGGGCAAACGCCGGTTTTACTATGAATCGCCACGTGAAGCGGTTTATCTGGTGGAAACCGACGACATCAGCATCGACTCCGTGCGCCCAACACTGGAGGCGCACCTCAATACCTTGGTGCCCGATAACGTCTCCCAGGTCGTGTTGCGCCTGCGCAGCGAACTGATCGACGGCCCCTTCTATCACTATTCGCACGGCCTGAAAAAACACCAGGGTGACTGTCAGCGCATCTGCCACGGGCACCGGTCGCGCATTGAAATTTTCCGCAACGGTCAGCGCGATGTCGAAGTAGAGCGAGACTGGGCGGAACGCTTTCAGGACATCTACCTGATCACCGAAGAGGATATTGTAGACAGCCAGACTTCAGATTCAGACCTGATCCATGTCGGTTACGACGCCGAACAAGGGCGGTTTGATGTCTGGCTTCCCGAGGCAAGCACCGAGATCCTCAAAACCGACACCACCGTTGAGCTGATCGCCGCGCACCTGGCTAGCAGCCTGGCGGCAGAATACCCGCGAGACCGGTGGCGCGTGCGCGCCTTTGAGGGCGTGATGAAGGGTGCCATCGCCGAATCCGGCTCATGACCCTATGTCGCGGCGGTGTTACACTGCCGCCACAGCTAACCATTCAATTTCACTCAAGAGAGCTTCGGAACCGCAGATGACGCTGACTGTTTACAACACCCTGTCCGGCAAGAAAGAACCCTTTGTACCGCTCGACCCGAACAGAGTGACGTTTTACGCCTGCGGCCCTACTGTCTACAACTACATTCACGTCGGCAATGGCCGTTCGGCCGTGGTGTTCGACTTGCTGTACCGGGTTCTGAAAACCCAATTTTCGAATGTCATTTTCGCCCGTAACCTGACGGACATTGACGACAAGATCAACGCCAGCGCCAAAGCCGAAGGCGTCGATATCAAAGCCTTTGCCGACACATACGCGACAGCCTATCAGGAAGACATGGCAGCACTGGGTAATCTGGAACCCACGCTGCAACCCCGAGCGACCGAACACATCCCGCAGATCATCGACATCATTGAGCGGCTAATCGACCGCGGCCATGCCTACGCCGCCGAAGGCCATGTTCTGTTCGCCGTCGATTCCATGAAAGACTACGGCCAACTGTCGCGTCGTAACATTGACGATATGCTGGCAGGCGCCCGGGTCGACGTCGCCACTTACAAGCGCCACCCAATGGATTTCGTACTGTGGAAGCCCTCCAGTGACGACTTGCCCGGCTGGGACAGCCCCTGGGGTCGAGGTCGCCCCGGCTGGCACATTGAGTGCACCGCCATGATCATGGCGCATCTCGGCGATACCATCGATATTCACGGCGGTGGCAGTGACCTGATCTTTCCGCACCACGAGAATGAAATGGCCCAGGGCCTGTGCTGCGTGCCGGACAGCCAGGGCTATGCCCGTTATTGGGTACACAATGCCATGCTCGACGTGGAAGGCGAGAAAATGTCCAAGTCATTGGGCAATTTCACGGTGTTGCGGGACGTACTGAACGAACAACCGGGTGAAGTGGTTCGGCTGACGCTGTTATCGGCGCATTACCGCTCAAACCTGAACTGGTCGGAACAGTTGTTGAGCCAGAGCCGTCAGACACTGGACCGGCTCTACACGGTGTTGCGCGACAGTCAGGATATTGAGGCGGTTGAGCCAGAGAATCTATCGTCCCTGGAAGCGGTTCAAGCCCTGCTGGACGACCTGAACACTCCCAGAGCCATAGCCGCGCTTTATGAACTGACCGGTCAGTTCTTCAAGACAACCGACAACACCGAACGTGCCAGGCTGAAAGGCGAGTTGATTGCCATTACCGGTATTATGGGCATCGCCCAACAAGACCCAATGACCTGGTTCCATGGCCAGCAACAAGACGGCATGCAACCCGCAGACATTGAAGATCTGATTCAGCAACGGCAGGACGCCAAAAAGGCCAAAGACTTCGCCCGGGCCGATGCCATCAGAAATGAACTGAAGCAGGCAGGTATTCTCATTCAGGACACCCGCGAAGGCACACAATGGTCTCGCGAAGCCTGAACTGGGCGGAGCCTGCATCGTGCTGAAATGGCCGCTGATCGCCCTGGTAAAATTCTACCGGCTGGCCATCAGCCCCCTGCTCGGGCCACGTTGCCGGTATTACCCGACTTGCTCGGAATATGCCCTGATCGCTTTGCAACACCACGGTGCGTTCAAAGGCAGTTGGCTGGCGATCAAACGCATTGCCCGCTGCCACCCGGGGTGCGAAGGCGGCATTGACCCGGTACCGGGCGTACCATTACCAGACTATGATGAGCCGCCAGCGGATGACACCCGTCCGCAAGACACCAAACAGACAACGGACTGCAGCCACGAGGGCCACCGCAATGATGATCGATAAACAAATGCTGAATATTCTGGTCTGCCCGGTCACCAAAGCACCGCTGCAAATAGACCGGGAAAAGGAAGAGCTGATTTCAACCGCCGCCAAACTCGCCTACCCCATCCGCGACGGCATTCCCGTCATGCTGGAAGACGAAGCCCGGGCGTTGAATCAGGAAGAATACGAACACTGGTTGTCTAAGAAAAGCTCTTTGGTTTGACAAGAGTGCCCTCTCCCGTGGGACGGGAGAGGGAGCTACTGAAAGTCCTCTCTCCACCTCTGGAGGAGAGAGCTAGAGAGAGGGGGAACGGCACAGCCGTTCGTTTTTCAAACCACCTCACCGAATACCGGCAATCGCCCCATCCACATCCATGCCAATCTCCCGCATTCTGGCCAGCTTGTAACGCAAGGTCCTGGCTGAAATACCCAGCTTGTCCGCCGCCCGGTTTTTACGTCCCTGAGTGACCCGTAACGCATCCAGAATAATCTCGAACTCACGATGTTTCAGGTCAACTTGCATGGACTCATGCACGGCCGCCTCCGGTTCATCAGACTTGCTGTCGTGCTCGGCGATGCTGTTCGACATAGCCTCTGACTGATGCGCCATGGCCTGCTGCCGGGCCGGCTCAAAGTCGATCAGATGTTCGCCTTCCAGCCCCAGATCCTGAGCGGTCACCCATTGGCCAGACTGTAAAATCAGCGCTCGTTGCAAGGCGTTGTCGAGCTCACGAATATTGCCGGGCCAGTCGTAAGTCAGTATTCGGGCACGAGCAGAATCGTCGAGCATGACGCGTGGTTTGTGCATTTTTTTAGCGTGCTTGGCGAGCAGGTGGTTCGCCAGCGGTATCAGGTCGCCCCGGCGTGCTCGCAATGGCTGCCACTGCAGCGGGAAAACGTTTAGCCGGTAGTACAGATCTTCGCGGAACCGACCGGCCTGTACTTCCCGCATCAGATCGCGGTTGGTGGTCGCCAGTACCCGGACATCGAGTTCAACCACCTTGCGACCACCGATGCGTTCGACTTCGCGCTCCTGCAACACGCGCAACAGTTTCGCCTGCAAGCCCATGTCCATTTCGGAAATTTCATCCAGCAACAGTGTGCCACCGTTAGCCTGTTCAAACTTGCCGGGCTGGCTGGCAATGGCACCGGTAAAGGCGCCTTTTTCGTGGCCAAACAACGTCGCTTCCAGCATGTTTTCCGGAATGGCGGCGCAGTTGATCGCAACAAAAGGTTGCTTGGCCCGGGGCGAGTGCTGGTGAATGTATCGTGCCAGCACTTCCTTGCCCGTCCCGCTTTCGCCACTGATCAGGGTGGTACTGTCCGTAACGGCCACCTTGCGGGCCAGCATCAACACCTGCTGGCTTGAGGTTTCATTGGCAATGGGCTCATCGATGGCCGTATTGGGCTGACTGCCATGGCGCTCCAGCAGCTCGATCAGTTGCTCGGGCTGGAAGGGTTTGACCAGGTAGTCAACAGCACCCGCATGCAAGGCAGACACCGCTTTTTCGACCGTGGCGTAGGCGGTTACCAGCAGGAACGGAATCTGGGGCTGGTGTTGGCGCACATAGGCCAGCAGTTCATGACCATCCATGCCCGGCATATTCACATCGCTGACGATGAAGTCGACCTGGTTTTCATTCAGTCGTACGATGGCCGCTTCACCACAATCGGCTTCAATGACCTCGTAGTCAGATAACTTCAGCGTATCGCTGACCGCCTCTCTCAGGCTGGCATCGTCTTCAACAATGAGTACTCGCATGCATTTCTCCTCATATCTGACGGCGATTTGCCGCGCGCCAGGTCACGCTGGCGATTAGCCTTTAACCGGAAAAGACAGGGCAACCTGAGTGCCCTCCCCCGGCCGACTGTTTATATGAAACTCACCCTGGTGCGCCCGGGTGACGGCCATAACCACCGGCAAACCCAGCCCGGTACCATGGCTTTTGGTGGTGAAAAACGGTTCGGTGACCTGATTGAGGGTCGCCTCGTCCATGCCCGGCCCGTTGTCCGAAATGGTCAGCAACAGCCGGCCGGCTTCTTCGCGGGCAATGATGGAAATTCTGGGGTTGGACCGTATTGCTTCGAAGGCGTTGGTAACCAGGTTACTCAGGGCACTGACCAGCGCATCTTTCTGGCACTGCAACTCGGCGCCGTTACTGAGGTCTCGCCACTCCAGAGCGTCCGGGTGCTGCTGAATCAGCACGGATAAGTTGTCCTGCATGGCCGAATACAGATCGGCGACGGTGACTCTGTGAATCAGCTTGCACTCGCCCTTCACAAACACCAGCATGTCTTGCACCTGCTGTTCGAGATGGTGTAACCGGCCCAGCAATTTATCGACAAACTGCTCGCGCACCGGCTGGCTAACCCGGGGGTTCTTCAGGTTGGAGGCATACAACATGGCGGCTGACAGGGGCGTGCGGATCTGGTGCGCCAGAGAGGCGACCATACGCCCCATGGCCGATAGCCGTTCGTGACGCGACAGCTGCGCCTGCAGGGCGCGGGTTTCCGTCTGGTCGGTGAGCAGTATCAGTTGGCCTGCGTTATCGAGCGCACAGGTTTCAATGCTGACCAGGCGTCCGTCGACCAGTGAAATCTCATGGCCGTCGTCCTGGCGGGGCTTAAAAGCATTTCGGATGATGCGAACCCAGGGCTCGCCGATCAATCGGGGGTTGGCGTCGGTGCGCAGAAGCGCCTCGGCAGCCGGGTTAATCCGGCCAATTCGGCCGGTATTATCGATAACGATCACCCCGGCCGGCAGCAGGTTCAGCAAACTTTCCAGCTGATCGGCGAGGCGCTCTTTCTCCGACAACTCCTGCATGCGTTGTTCACTGACCGTCGCCAGCTCACCGCTGAGCTCTACCACACGGCTTTCAAGCATCTGGTAGCTTTCGGTCAGTTGCTCGGAAACCTGGTTAAAGGTCGCAAACGCCTGTTTCAAATCAGCAAGCGATTGCTCGGACATTTCGGCCGAGCCTTGCTGCTGATTCAGGTTGTCAAATTGTGGCACACCCATGCCTTCTCCCAGTGACCATTTATTGGCGCTTTACAGGGGTTTAGCAAGAGGGGTGCCAATTTGAGCTGCGAGCTACGAGCTGTTAGCTGTTAGCTCGCAGCTCTAAGCTCTAAGCTCGAAGCTCAAAACTCTAAACTGATTCACGCTTGTTGATTTTGTATTTGCGCATTTTTTCAACCAGGGTCGTACGGCGTATGTGGAGCTTCTCTGCCGCGCGTGCCACCACGCCCTGTGCATCGTCGAGCGCCTGCTGGATCAGGTTGCGCTCAAGCTCGGTCAGGTACTCTTTCAGGTCCAGTCCATTTACCGGCAGCAACGCAGCCTGCTCCGAATGGGTTATGCTGAACGATTCCGACTCCGGCAAGACTGGCAATGGCAGAACCGACTCGTCATCATCGTCAACATGCCGGTATTTCAGGGGGAGTTCCTGAACCCCCACCACACCGTAGGGGTGCATAATTGCGAGCCGCTCAACCAGGTTCGCCATCTCGCGAACGTTGCCTGGCCAGTCATGCCGTACCAGCGACATCACTGCTGCCGAGTTAAAGCGAATAGACCCGCGTTTCTCATTCTCCAGCCGGGCGATCAACTCATTGAGCAAAACAGGTACATCTTCGGAACGTTCACGCAGTGGCGGCATTTCGATCGGGAAAACATTCAACCGGTAATAGAGGTCTTCCCGAAAGGTGTTCTCCTCAATCATCTGCTCAAGGTTCCGGTGCGTCGCCGCAATGACGCGAATATCGCAGTTAAACGTCTTGTTACCACCCACCCGCTCAAAGGTTCGTTCCTGCAACACCCGCAGCAGCTTCACCTGCATGTTCAACGGCAAATCCCCAATTTCGTCGAGAAACAGGGTGCCCCCCTCGGCCATTTCAAAGCGGCCGGCCCGGGAGGTAATGGCTCCGGTGAAGGCGCCCTTTTCGTGACCAAACAGCTCGCTTTCTATCAACTCGGCCGGAATGGCCCCGCAGTTGACGGGCACAAAGGGCTTGTGACGACGGTGAGAGTTGTAATGCAGATTGCGCGCAACCACCTCTTTGCCGGTGCCGCTTTCGCCCTGAATCATGACGGTGACTTCTTTGTCAGCCACCTGAGTCATCATTTCACGAACCTGCTGCACGCCCCGGCTGGTGCCGACCAGCGAACGGAACAAATTCACTTCCCGGCGCTGGCCCCGGCCACGCGTCAGATCAAACTGTTCGCGGTACATCTGGGCACGGTGCAGGGTATCGAGCAATTTGTTGTAAGTCGGTGGCATCGACAGCCGGGCAATGACCCGGTGGCGCAGACTGTCGTCGAGCAACTCATATTCCGGATGTTCGGACATCAGAATGACGGGCAAGCCCTCATCCCAATCCGCAACGGCCTGAACCATACGAGCCAGCGACAGCTGGGTTGACCCCACCACTACAGCTACCAGCTCATCGGATCCACCCAATTCGGCGACCGCCTGCTCCTGCCAGTTGTCGCTACCCAGGGTAACGTTAACTTCGCCCAAAAAATCCAGAATAACCTTAATGTCCCGACGACGCTGATCATCATCGTCTACTACCAGGAGCTTAATTTCACGCCACATTGGGAACATTTCCTCACATCAAAACAGCTGAGATGGCACCAGGCCCGACTTTCCACGTCAGGAATTTGACTGTATTGAAACAGTAAAGACCGAGACTTACGCCCTGTCAAACTCACGGCGGTTCCGGAGAAAACGCGCCAAAAACCCGATAATGCCTTTATTTTCAGTGGCTTACCATAGAAAAACGCTAAGTTCCATGCAACAGAACACAGAATGTAACAGAGGTTTAACGAATTCAGGATGGAAACCGACAGGAACACGCGTCTATAAGCGCTCAAGAGTGGCCAACGTCCCGCTGCCGGGACAGATGACCTTTGGAAATTTCAGCATTGACCCGTAAACGCCATGCCAGCCCTGACAGGTTACAAGGCCATGGATTAGCCGGCGATCACCCGGCGTTGTTGCCGCAATTCTGTCGCCTGAGCGGTATGGCTTTGTTGTAGCTCCGACAGGCTGGCCAGCACAGACACGTAGAGTTCGAGCAGACATTCGATGCGCCGCTTCAGAGCAGGACTTGCCAGTCCGGAGTTCAGCACCTGTTCATTGATAACCATGAGAATGTCGTTGACGGCATCGTCCCAGCGCTCCAGATCATCCAGCGATTGCATGTCCTGCAGCTCAAAGCCCTGAACAATCAGATCGTTGGTCTGGGCCAGCAGGGTCTCCTCCGACACCCTGAAAGGGCTTTTGGCTGTGCTTTGCAACATCGCCATTTTATTTACCTGGCCGGTTCTGAGCCAGGGCTTCATCGCGTATTGCATCCCATGACGATTTGATCTGGGACAACAATCCGGCGACTTCATCCAGAATCGCCTCATCATTGCGCGCATTGGCTTCAAACAGGCGGCGCAGCATGTAGTCGTACAATCGCTCAAGGTTCAGCGCCAACTCGCCGGTATCGGTGTTCAGACTGTCCTGCAGACCACCGACAATGTCGATTGCAGAGTTGATCATTCTGGATTTCTTGTCGTATTCCTTGCGAGCCATATGCCCCTTGGCGGTGGATATCCGAGCAAGCGCACCTTCGAAGAGCAGTTGAATCAGCTTGTGGGGGTCGGCGTCCATGATGGAGGTTTCAGTACTGACCGACTGGTACTGCTTAATCCCCTGTGCGTACATAGTGTTTCCTCTCAGACCACTGGATGTTTTTTTCACCTCAGCCTCCCCGGTAAACATTGATCTGCCTTGCCCCGGGATAGCATCTGGACACTCCCCGCGTGGCTCTGCGCGCATCACTGATCGCCGAACAAGCTTAATCCATGTAGCGGCACTGTGCCGGAATTGTTGAGTGTTTTTTTGAGATGCGATACCTGCTATCGAGCAACGCCAGGTAACGACCGGTGCAAAACTGGCACACCCTTGGCAATACCTCTGTCAATGAACGAAAAAACGGCCAGTCTCGCGCCAAACCGGAGACTCATTGCCGCTTTTTCACGACCGGCGGTCAAACTTTGACCGCCCGACACTGGCAGCGGCCTGGCCGCTCACCCATAAAGGTGCGTTATGAGACACTCATCGCAGGCGCTGGCGACACCGGGGCAGACATCGGCTCTGTCGACGGCGAGACCAACCGACACCCTGGCTGAACTGGATCAACAGGCGCGGCACTATTACGAACTGAGCCTGAGCGACCGGGTAAGCAATGAGCACACAGCCCAGTACCGGGGTCAGGCGCGGGCGATCGCCCAACAGTTGCTCGAGCGTCAATCCAATTACTCGCCAGCGCTCAACCTGTTGGGACGTATTGCTCTGGACGAGGGCTTTTACGAGCGGGCTGAGCATTACCTGCAATTTGCCCTGAACCAGACGCCGGATGATGCCGGTTGCTGGTACTCTCTGGGCCATGTAAAGCTGGCAACGGGTCATTACGACGACGCTCTCGCCCATTTCAGCCGCAGCCTGGAGCTGGCTCCCGAAGAAACCCGGGCCGCTACCTCACTGGTATACACCTTTGCACGCCAGGGCAATGTGGTGCAGGCGTTCAACGGCTATCGCCAACTGTTTCAGCTACACCCCAACGACGCGCACATTCGGGCCAAGCTGTTTGAGGTTTCCCGTCATATTCAGGCCGACAGCTACCAGCCTGCCCTGGCAGACGACGTCGTTCGCTGGCTGAAACTCGACAAAGTCGATCACGATGGCCTGGCACCGCTGACCGCCTCGCTGTTGCGGCACAAATATCAACTCGACGACCCCAATGCCGTCGTCGACCTGCAAGATCTCGCCCGGGACGACCTGCTCGGCCTGGCACTGAATACACTGTATTTCAGCCAGGCAGAACTGGAGGAGTTTCTGATTCAGGTGCGCAAACAGGTATTGCTCAATTGCCTTGCCCAGCAGTTCTCTGACCCGGCGCTGTTGCGCCTGGCTGCGGCTTTCGTGGTTCAGGGCATTCACAATGAACACGTATGGGCACAGGATGACGAAGAACAATCTCTACTGAAAGCCCTGCGGGATCTGCTGGAAACCGCCCTGTCCACCCCCGAGTCTCAACCAGCCGATCTGACCAGCGCATTGCTGATGTATGGCATGTATGAACCTCTGCACCTGCTAACGCACAGTGAACAGCTCACTCGATTTGCCTTGAACCGGTGGCCAAGCTATGTCCGGCCAATCATTCGTCGCTGCGTCATAGAACTGCAGGAAGAAATGACGTTAGCATTGGATATTGAACAGCTAACGCCGATTCGCGATAGCATTTCACGGGAAGTACGTCAGCAATATGAAGAAAACCCCTACCCGCGCTGGCTGCACCTGGGCTACAACACCCCGACCAACTACGGCCGGGCGCTTGAAGCTGAGCTGGAAGGCTTCAGAGCACCTCAGTTCTTCAATATGGGGACGATTAAAATTCTGGTGGCTGGCTCAGGCACGGGCCGGCATGCCTTGCACGTCGCCCGCTATTTCCGCAATGTTGAAGTGACCGCCGTAGACCTCAGCGCGCGCAGCCTGGCTTATTCAAAGCGCATGGCTGAGCGTTATGGTATTCACAATGTGCGGTTTCTGCAGGCCGACATTCTTGAACTGGACCAGCTCGACGAACGCTTTCATGTAATTGAATGTTCGGGGGTACTGCATCACATGAGCGACCCGGAGCAAGGGCTAAAAGCACTGCAACGCCGCCTGGAAGCCAATGGCCTGTTGAAAATCGGGCTATACAGCGAGCGCGCCCGCAGAATCGTCAGTCAGGCTCAGGGGCAAATAACGCAGCTGGGGTATACCGCCCGCCAGGCAGACATCCGCCGTTTTCGCGAGCACCTGCTGCAAAAACGGCTGGAAGGAGACTACAGCGCTCTGCTTAAAAGCCGGGATTTCTACTCCACCAGCGGCTGTCGGGACCTGCTGTTTCACGTTCAGGAACATTGCTACTCGCCCGCCAGCATCAAAGCCCTACTCGATCAGAATGCGCTCAAATTTCTGGGGTTTGTGTTGTCACCCGACGCCCGACGTCTGTTTTTGGCCAGCGTGAACAACCAGCGCCCTGCCCTGACCAACCTGAACGACTGGGAGGCGTTTGAGAAAACCCATCCGGACACCTTTGCCGGTATGTTGCAATTTTACGTACAGGCGCAGGACTGAACATCAGCAGCCCGCTCGGACGCGGGCTTGCGGCAACGCCCATCAGTTACTCTGCTGAGGTTCCGGGCCGGCTTCAGACTCGGCTTCAGCCATATGAATGGTGTGTGTCGGGAAGGCAAACTCGGCCCCGTGGCCTTCAACGATATCGATGATTTTCAGCAGGATATCCTGCTTTATTTCATGAAACTCTTTCCACACCACCGTTTTGGTAAAGGTATAGATAAAGAACTCAATCGACGAAGCGGCAAATTTATTCAGGTGCACCATGAGCAACTGATCCTGATCGATCGCTTCGTGTTCTTTCAACATGGCTTCCACATCGGCAACAATGGCCGCTACTTTTCCGGCGTCGCAATAGCGCACCCCAATGTTCTCGTTGATCCGACGATTGAACATCCGCGAGGGGTTCTCAACCGTGATGTTGGCAAAAGTGGCATTGGGTACATAGATCGGTCGCTTGTCGAAGGTTCGGATGCGCGTCAGGCGCCAGCCAATGTTCTCGACGGTCCCCTCGATTTCCTGGTCCGGTGACCGGACCCAGTCCCCCACCCGAAAGGGCTGATCAAGGTAAATCATCAGACCACCAAAGAAGTTGGCCAGCAAATCCTTGGCGGCAAAACCCACGGCAATACCGCCAATACCGCCAAACGCGAGCACACCGGATACACTGAACCCCAGGCTCTGCAGTACTACAAGGGCTGAAGTGATGAGCACGGAAAGCCGCATCAGCTTGCCCAGTGCAGAGGCCGTCGTGGCATCCATGGGTTTTGAGGCATGGTTCGGATCCTGAACCATTTCTTCACCCTTGCGGATGAAGCTGACCATAAACCAGGCGAACACCAGCACAAAGGTCACCGACCGCACCGGATCGACAAAATCGAAAATGGGCTCGTTCGACACTCGACGCACCACATCGGTTGCCAGCAACAGACCATTCAACCAGATGAAAAGCCTGACCGGTTTGCGCGCTGCGCCAATCAGCAAGTCATCCCAGAAGGTGTTCGTTCTCTTCGCCGATTTTTCCAGCTTATCGAACACTTTCTTAATAGCGAAACTGACCAGTGTGGTCAGCAACACAATCACAAACACCTGAATGATCCAGGTATGTTCTTTACCGATATTCAAAGCGCTGGTCACCCAACTGACCAGAGTTTCCATGTCCATCTGACGTCGAACCTCTAAACCGAATATTGACTAAAACCGACCCGACAAGGCGAGCCCGCTACAGGCATCGCAATGTAACGGCTAAATGAATAAATGTGTAGGTTGGAATTGAACAGGAAGCGCTAGACGTCCGACAGGCGCCTAGGCGGCGGCTTTGCGAACCGTTGGTAGCCAGCCTGTCATCAGCTTGATCCAGGCGTAGGCAGAAATTGAGCCGAACAAAATGACGGTGGACATCTCGAAACCGGAATCCACCAGAAGAACGATCAGCCCCAGCTGAACGACGTACCCGCTGAGCAGGGCGCACCAGCGGCAAAATACGGAAGAACGCGACCATTCGTACCAGCAAACCAGCGGTACAAACAGGAAGGCGACGCCCCATTGGCAAGCCTGAAAGAAAGAGACTAGCGAGGAAGATTCAATCATGCTGAGATTCTAACGCCTTTAGGCGCGCCATTACAGGCCTCCAGACGATCTTTAACGTTAACTGACGCACAGTTCAGCCATTAACAGGCACTATTGACTCATGGGTATTTCCAAGTTGTGACGGAAATCACCTTTAAGGCCTCTCTGCTGAGAAACAGGTTAGGCAGGAATCAAAGACAGAATGAGCGCAGGCTCACCACTAGCTCCGGAGCATGATAATATTGCCGGGGGAATTTAATATCGCCTTAAAGCGATTACAACCGGTAAACCACGTGAATCTCTGATGAAATGGCATTTTGGACACAAGCTCGCCCTGATCATGACCATGCTGGTCTTGCTGGCGTCGTGCATTCTTGGCTATACGCTGGTCTACCGGCAGTTTTCGATGATGCAGACACAGTTTGTAGACACCGGCAACAGCCTGTCATCACAACTGGCGGCCGCCTCGGTTGAGCTGGTATTCACCGAAGACCAGCTCAGCCTCGCCAGCCTGGTGTTTTCACTCAGCGATCAGCCCTCTGTCGTTGCCGCCAGCGTGGTAAACCGGGATGGCGACGTGCTGGCAGAAGCCGGCACTTCCCTGCCCGCCGTGAACGCAGACCAGGCTTATCGTAGCCAGGGACAGATCGAAACCAACGAAGAAACGGTCTGGTTCTATTCTCCGGTTGTGTTCCGGGGTGTCAGCGGTGGGGCCGCCTGGGTGGGTCTCGACCGGTCCGAGATGATTGCCGGCCAGCGCTCCATCGTCCGCTCCGGTGTGGTCGTCGTTATACTGCTGGTGCTATCCATTACGCTCATCGCCATTCGCCTGGGCCAATCGCTGGCCAAGCCGGTACGCGACCTGATAGAGGGTACCCGCGCCATTGAGTCAGGCCATTATGGATTTCGAATTCGCGGCCAGCACCAGGGTGAATTCAGCGACCTGACGCAGTCGTTTAACCATATGTCAGCCGAACTGGAACAGAAACAACGGGTTGAACAGCTGTTTTCCCGCTTTGTCAGTGACCCGGTCGCCGCCCGCTACATGGCTCAGGATAACGTCGAGCTGGCCCGGGAAGGAAAACGCGTCGATGCCAGCATTCTCTTTGTCGATCTGGTGGGTTACACCGCGTTCAGCGAAGGGCGCCACCCGGAAGAGACCGCCGAGGTACTCAACCTCTATTTCACCGAATTCGCCAACACCTGCCACGAATTCCATGGCAACGTCGATAAATACATCGGCGATTGCGCGATGCTGGTATTTGGCTGCCCGCAATCGGACCCCGAACATCGCTTCCACGCCATGGAGTGTGCCCTGCAAATTCGCGATCGGATCACCGCCATGAACCGGGAGCGCGCCGAGGCCAATCAGCCCTGCCTTACGATTCGCATCGGGGTGAGCGGCGGCACGGTACTGGCGGGTTTGCTCGGGTCACATGAACGAATGCAATACACCGTGATTGGAGAGCCCGCCAACCTGGCTTCCCGCCTCTGCGACCTGGCCGACTCAGGCCAGGTGGTTACTGACGGAAATTTCTATTCCATGCTCAATCAGCGCCACCCCTTGCTCATCCATGCCAACGAGTCGCATCAGATCAAGGGTTTACAAAGCACCGTAGACGTCTTAACCGTCAACACCTGGGCCGACGCGTCAGCTAAAGACGCTCGTCATGAAGACGGAGCGAACGCTGTCAACGAGCCCAGTGCCAGGGAGTCGCAGTCATGATCCGCCTGTTTCTGATGTTAGGCTCCGCCCTCCTGCTGACTGGCTGCGCCCAGTTTTACGCACAACAAAGCAATGTGAACGAACAAATAGATACCTGGGTTGAAAACCACCAGTACGATAAAGCCCTGGCGACCATTAATGCCATGGACCCTGAACACGAGACCTACCCGGAATTACGCCAACGCTCGAGCGTCATTGAGCAAAGACGATCCGACTACATCGATGAGCAACTCGAAAGCGCCAGCCGCCATGAAGCCGATAACGACTGGGCAGGTGCCATTGTGGTTTTGGACGCGGCCCTGGCCAACCTGCCGGAAGCGCCGGAACTGCTGTCACAGCGCCGCGAATACGATCAACGCCGCCTGAACAGCATCAACCGCAGTGAAAATGCCATTCTACTGGCCCGCGCCCGCTACTTGCTGGCCATTCGCGACAGCGAAGAGAACCTGCTGAAAGCGACGCCCAATAACTTCTTTACCCAACAACGCTACCGAACCTTTCAACAGGAGCTGAAAACCATCTCGCGGCAACTTTATGCCTCCGGCCGACAAGCGCTGTATGAAAACGACTCTTTCCGTGCGGTACAGGCATTAACTCTGTCGAACCGGCTGTCACCCAACGAGTTGAGCCAGGAATTGCTGAACAGCATTCAACAAGCCCAGCAGACGGAACGCCAGGAAGCCAGAACCCAGGAGGCTGCTGTCGCCGAACAACAATGGCCGCAACTGGAGGAAGCCTTTGCATTAAGCATGTCGTTGAACGACCTGGCCGGTGCAAGACGTCTGCTCACTGAAATGACGGAGCTCGACCCTGAAAAAGCGGAACCGATGCTTGAAGAGCTGAATACCCGCCTGGCCAGTGAGTCGGCCCTACTCAAGGAACGGGGCGAATTGCTCTACAGCCAGGGCTTTCTGGGCGAAGCACTGGATGTGTGGGAAGAAGCCCTGACCCTGACGCCCAACGACCCCGAGCTGCAAGCCAATGCCGAGCGAGCCAGAACCTTTCTGACGAATCTGGATCGCTGGTCTAACTAGTGGCTCAACGGGCTTTAACCTGAACCTCGCCACACCGACTACACCGATACCGGGTCAGCAGCTTCCCGGCTTTCACATCAAACTGAGGCTGGTTATCGACCTCCCAGCGATGGTGGCCGTGCTTGCACAGGGTGGTCGCTTTGGCTTTTTTCTTTCGCGCCTGCTTGCGAGCGGCGTCCAGCGAGCGGATATCGGCCATGGGTGGCTCCTCGAATTTTACCCGCCCAGCTTATCAAAAAGCCGACCGTTTCCGGTATACTGCGCGCCCACAACGAAATGCGAACCCGATTCAGGTCCTCTATGCTCGATGCCAAAGCCCTCGCCCAGCTTCAATCTCTGAAAAGTGACATCAAGTCCACCACGCCCGAACCCCTGGTCATGCGCGGCACTATTAAAGGCACCGGCCGCAGTTTCGGCTTCGTAATCGCTGCCGACGCCACCGAGTATTTTCTACCGCCCGATGCCATGGCCAAGGTATTCCCCGGCGATGAAGTCGAGTTCACCATTGAGGAAACCGCCGAAGGCAAGGTCAACGCTGATCTGGTCAAACTGGTATCGTCACCGCTGACCGAGTTTATGGGCCGCTATGTCGTGCGCGGCAAAGCCCAGGGTGTGGAACCCGAAGTTATCGGGCATGCAAAATGGCTGTTCGTGCCGCCCAAAAAGACCGCAGACGCTAACAATGGTCAATGGGTTAAAGCCAAAGTAACCCGCCACCCATGGGAAACCGGCAAAGCCCAGGCTGAAGTAATCAATGTAATCGGTAGCGAAGAGGAGCCTGGTACCTGGCATGCCATTGCCATTGAAAAGCACCAGTTACCCGGCGACTTTTCAGCCGAAGCCCTGGCTGCTGCCGAAGCGCTCAATGAAAACCTGATCGAATCAGCCAGCGAAGGCCGGAGCGACTTGCGCGACATTCCCTTTGTCACCATCGACAATGCCTCCACCAAAGACATGGACGATGCCCTCTATGCGGAAGAAACCGACGATGGCTGGCTACTGCGCGTTGCCATTGCCGACCCGGCTGCCTGGTTCCCTGCCGACTCACCGCTTGAAGTCGAAGCCCGGCAACGCCTGACCACGACTTACCTGCCTGGCCGCCCGATCAGCATGCTGCCCGAACGCCTGGCTAACGACCTGTGTTCACTGACGCCCAATGCTGACCGGTTGGCACTGGTGTTTCACATCCGCGTCGCTACCGACGGCAGCCTGAGCAAACTGGCGATTACCCCTGCGGTCATTCGCAGTACGGCCAAACTGAGCTATCAGGAAGTCAGCGAATGGCTCGACGGCGCCGCCCCAATACCGGCTGCCCACTGGCACCTGGAAACGCTCAAACAATGCTGCAAAGCTCTGTTCGACTGGCGCAAGAACAACGCCCTAATCATGCAGGAGCGACCCGACTACCGGGTGAAGGTCGATGAACAGTTGAACGTCACCGGTGTGGTGAAAGAAGAACGCAACACCGCCAACAGCCTGGTCGAAGAAAGCATGCTCGCGGTCAATCGCATTGCCGCCGCCTGGCTGGCCGAAGACAATGCCCTGTTCATGACCCACGCCGGCTTTCGGCCCGACCGTGAAGAGGAACTCAAAGGCCTGCTGCGCGAATTCGCCAAAGACGTTGCCGATACCGATGGCCATGACCCGGAAGGTTTTAAAACTATTTTGCGCGCCGCTCGCACGGTCGAAGACTTCCCGCTGCTGAGCGTGCTACTCAAGCGGTTGGAGCGCGGCGCCTGGTCCAGCACCACGGCACCCCACTTTGGCCTCGGTTTCGACCATTACACCACCGTAACCAGCCCAATCCGTAAATACACGGATCTCGCGCTGCATCGGCTGATTCACGCCAAACTGGCCGGCCAGCCCTTCACTCTGCCCGCCGAGCTGACCGACGACCTCAACGAACGCCTCGGCAACAGCCGCAAAGCCGCCAACGAAGTTGAAAACCGCCTGCGTTTGGACTGGTTAAGCCAGCAACCTGAACAAAGCTGGCAAGCCACCGTCGTTCACATCAACTCGGGCGGCATCATCGCCCAGCTCGACGACAACGGCGCTGCCGGCTTCATCGATCTGCGCGGCCAGAAGAAAAAACTGAGCTACGACCCCCTGCGCATGATGATGAAGGGTGAAAGCCAGAGCTTTATGCTGAACCAGCCACTGACAGTAACCATCGCCAAGATAGAGGGTGACAAGCTAGAATTGAGTTTGGTGGAAGACAGCCAGGTGGAACCTGGCGTCTCGGAATAATCGATATCAATGAGCCTCATCGGTAAGTAGCCAGGCCCTCGGCACCCACCCTACTATTCATGCCATGAATACAGGGTATAAGGTGCCATTACTTAACTTTTGTGCTGTTTTTCACTAAACTGCGCCTCGCTTATGCTCAGCCAGTCCCGGTTGTTGACGCAAGCGTCCGGTGTTTCAGGCAACCCCGTTGCCCTGCCGGCTCAGCCGCGCCGCAACCCCTTCACTGTTGGAGAATTAACCGTGCTAGAAGCCTATCGTAACCATGTCGAAGAGCGCGCCGCTCTTGGCATTCCGCCCAAGCCGCTGACTGCCGACCAGGTAACCGCGCTGGTGGAGCTGCTGAAAAACCCGCCTGCAGGCGAAGAAGCCTTCATTAAAGATTTGATCGTCAACCGGGTACCGCCTGGCGTTGACGAAGCCGCCTATGTAAAAGCCGCCTTCCTGTCTGCCGTTGCCAAAGGCGAAGCCGAATGCCCGCTGATCGACGCCGAAGAAGCCGTGCAACTGCTCGGCACCATGCAGGGTGGCTACAACATCGAAACCCTGGTTGGCCTGCTGACCGACGACAAGCTGGCTGAAGCCGCCGCCGAAGAGCTGAAGCACACCCTGCTGGTGTTCGATGCCTTCCACGATGTTGATGAACTGGCCAAAGCCGGCAACGCCGCCGCCAAGAGCGTCATGCAATCCTGGGCTGATGCCGAGTGGTTCCTGAACAAGCCCGACGTGCCTGAAAAACTGACCCTGACCGTCTTCAAAGTCACCGGTGAAACCAATACCGATGACTTGTCTCCGGCGCAGGACGCCTGGTCGCGTCCGGATATCCCGCTGCACGCCCTGGCCATGTACAAAATGAGCCGCGACGGCCTGACACCCGACAAAGAAGGCGAAATCGGCCCGATTCAGCAAATTGAAAAGCTGAAAGAAAAAGGCCACTCGATTGCTCTGGTCGGTGATGTGGTAGGTACCGGTTCTTCGCGTAAATCGGCCACCAACTCCGTGCTGTGGCACACCGGCGAAGACATGCCGTTCGTGCCGAACAAACGCACTGGTGGCTTCGTACTAGGCAACAAGATCGCCCCCATCTTCTTCAACACCATGGAAGATTCCGGTGCCTTGCCCATCGAAGTTGACGTCAATGAGCTGAACATGGGCGACGTGATTGACGTTTACCCCTTCGCTGGCAAAGTTGAACGCGATGGCAACGTAATTGCCGAATTCGAACTGAACACCCAAGTGCTGCTCGACGAAGTACGCGCCGGTGGCCGTATTCCGCTGATCATCGGCCGTGGCCTGACCGACCGTGCCCGTGAAGCCATGGGCCTGGAACCAAGCAAAGTATTCCGTCGCCCGGGCGCCGTTGCTGACAGCAAAGCCGGTTACACCCTGGCACAGAAGATGGTCGGCAAGGCCTGTGGCCTTGAAGGTGTTCGCCCTGGCCAGTACTGCGAACCGAAGATGACCACCGTCGGCTCTCAGGACACCACCGGTCCGATGACCCGTGATGAACTGAAAGACCTGGCCTGCCTGGGCTTCTCGTCTGACCTGGTAATGCAGTCGTTCTGCCATACTGCGGCCTACCCGAAACCGGTCGACATCGAAACCCAGCACACCCTGCCCGACTTTATCAAGAACCGTGGCGGCGTTTCCCTGCGCCCGGGTGACGGCATCATCCACTCCTGGCTGAACCGCATGTTGCTGCCCGATACCGTCGGTACCGGTGGCGACTCCCACACCCGCTTCCCGATGGGCATCTCCTTCCCGGCCGGTTCTGGCCTGGTTGCATTTGCCGCTGCCACTGGCGTTATGCCGCTGGACATGCCGGAATCGGTTCTGGTTCGTTTCAAGGGCAAGCGTCAGCCTGGCATCACCCTGCGCGACCTGGTGCACGCCATTCCTTACGCCGCCATCAAAGAAGGTCACCTGACCGTTGAGAAGAAAGGCAAGAAGAACGTCTTCTCCGGTCGGATTCTGGAGATTGAAGGCCTGGAAGAACTGACCGTTGAACAGGCCTTTGAACTGTCTGACGCTTCAGCCGAACGCTCTGCCGCCGGTTGTACCATCACCCTGGGTGAAGACTCAGTGGCTGAATACCTGCGCTCCAACGTCGTTATGCTGCGCTGGATGATCTCCAACGGCTACGGCGATGCCCGTACCCTGGAACGCCGCGCCAAGGCGATGGAAGAGTGGCTGGCCAGCCCGAACCTGATGCGTGCCGACAAAGATGCCGAGTACCACACCGTCATTGAAATCGACATGGACCAGATCAAGGAGCCGATTCTCTGCGCCCCGAACGATCCGGATGATGCCCGCACCCTGTCTGATGTGGCGGGCGAAAAGATCGACGAAGTCTTCATCGGTTCGTGCATGACCAACATCGGTCACTTCCGCGCTGCCGGTAAGCTGCTCGACGCGCACAACGCGCCGATCGCCACTCGTCTGTGGGTCTCCCCGCCGACGAAGATGGACCAGGCCCAGTTGATGGAAGAAGGCTACTACAACATTTTCGGCCGTGCCGGTGCCCGCACCGAAATGCCGGGTTGTTCACTGTGCATGGGCAACCAGGCACGGGTAGCGGCCAAGTCGACCGTGGTCTCCACCTCTACGCGGAACTTCCCTAACCGCCTGGGTGACGGTGCCAATGTGTACCTGGCTTCCGCCGAGCTGGCCGCCATTGCTGCCCTGAACGGCAAGCTGCCAACGGCTGCCGAGTACCTGGAAATCGCCAACAAGATCGACAGCATGTCAGCGGATATCTACCGCTACCTGAACTTCGACAAGATGGAAGATTTCATCAAGGCCGCCGATTCGGTGATTGCCACTTCAGCGGCTTAATTGGCCAGCTGAAACAAAAAAACCCGCCTCGGCGGGTTTTTTTTGGCTGAAAACTTACCATACAGCTTTCGCCAATTACTCCCTACCTGCCGCCATGGCTTCAAACTGCTGGGTCAAAAAGTCTTCAGTACTCTTCAACTGATTCACAATCTGATCGTTGAACAGGAACTTGGCCTTCAAACGCTTTTCCTGTGCCTCCAGACGGGCATCCAGGCGTTCCCGGTCTTCGGTAATGCCTTCCATATCCCGCTCAAGCGCTTTTTCGCGATTGGTGATCAGGCCTTCCGACTTCAAAAAGCTATCGAGCGTCTTATCGAGTTTGGCGAAAATACCTTCGACCAGACTCACGCTGCCACGCTCACCGGTACCCGCACCGGCAACGCGCAAAATAAGCCCGGCCGCCGGGTCTTTTTCACCGGTGGCGTCTTTACCGGCTACGCCCTGTGTAGAGGTGGTGAAGCCAAAGACATCAATTGCACCCGCATCAATCTCGGAAACCCGAACGCTGGACTGGGCGCCCTTCTCGACCGAGAAGATACCAAAGGTGGATGTTTCCGGATCGTACTGTACATCCACGGCTTTACCATCGGCCTGCAAGGCCGCATCGGCGTTGATGGCACGCTTCAGTTCATCTGCCAGGGCATTACCCGTGGTGTAAACGCCGCTGTTAAGGGTGATGGTGCCAGACGACTCGCCGTCTATGACAACTTTCAAATTGTTGTTGCTGTTATCGATGGTCACGGCACTGGAGAAATCCGCACCGGTACCACCGAGCAAGTAACCATTGGTAGCGCCAGAGTTGCCATCGCGGGCGGTCAACAACTGGCCGCTGCCGGTGGCTTCTACGCCATTAATGGTGCCTTTTACATCCTGGCCCCGGGCCGGTTCACCGGCGTCGCCGGTACCGGTTGAGAAGCCGAGCTGAGCTGCGGCTTCCAGGTCTACGCTGTCGAACTGAACCTGAGTGTCGTTGCCAAAGCTGATGGCAAAACGGCCGTTACCGCTGTCATTCTGGCTATAGCTGACGGTCGCCTGACTGTCGAAGCCCTGGTAAAGCCCTTTCGCCATGCCAAACCCATCCGCCCCGGCATTGCCGGCACCGTCGCTGATGCCGAGGGAGGTTCCCGTGGTATTCGACACACTGATGGCGGCGCTGGCGCCATAGGTCATCAGCGTCGGCTCGCCCATTTTGGACAGAGTTTCGAAATAAAGCTGGCCGTTTTCATCCAGTTTGGCTTCAACATCACCTGCCTGGAACTCGCCACCGCCGCCGGCTGCGGCAAGGGCGGTATCGAGCGCTTGCTGAATGACGGCCAGGTTCGATTCACCATCGTTTGTGCCCGTGGTGCCATCGCCATTAACGTTGACATCAATATCGATGCCATCAACCGTCAGGCTAAAACTGGTTGGGTCGGCGCTGAAATCCACCCCGGTGCGCAAATCGGCGGTGCCAGCCTGAGTTGTCGCACCCAGGCCATCTTTGGTGATTTCAAGTGTCTGGCCAGAACCGGTCGCCGTGGTATTAAGTACCAGACCATTGGAGTCCAGAGTCGCTTCTATGTTGCCGGCCAGGCCCGGGGTTGCTGCAATGGCCGCGTTGATGCTGTCGAGCGTTGACGCGCCGCTGGTCGCATCCACCCGCAGGCTGTAGTCAGTGCCATTCAGGTTCAACTGAATTTCTGAAGGTTTCGAATCAAAATCAACATTGGCACCCAGTACCCGGCTGCCTTTGGTGGTCATGGCGCCCTGAGCACCGCCCGCTATCGCCGGGTCTGCGTTAATTTGTGACTGAATGGCCGCTGCCAGGTCATCGGGGGTTTCATAAGTACCCGCCGCCACACTAACCACGCCGCTGCTTACATCACCATAACGGTTTGAGTAGCTCAGGGAAAAGTCAGCTGCATCACTTAGCGTAAACCCGCTGGTTCCGGTGCCTGACTGTAACCCCAGAACATCAACACCTGTGGTGTTAATGTTCGAAACGGTCAGTTCCTGGGTACCTGCCTCGGGCTCTGTACGGAACACCAGCCGATCGGCACTGTTGAATTCGGCCTGCACCATGCCGGCAAACCCAGCCGCATTAAGCTCGGACTGAATGTAGGCCAGTGCATCCTCGCGCGTACGCTCGGTCGCTACGTTGCCGTCGGTATCGAGCACGCTGCTCCAGTCTTCATCAAGTGTAATGTTAACTGGCCCTGCGGGCGCACCTGCTACGCCCGTCAGTTCCAGATCAAAACTGACGCTATTGCTTTCGAAGTTGATACCAGAGTCTTCGTCAACTGCCTGAGTGCCAGGAGAGGTAGTGGCTGCAAAGCCGGCATCACTCAGACCCGAGAAGTACTGGCCTGCCACCTGGCCGGTTCCTGACGGCGTAAGCCCCAGCGTATTCGCCAAGGTTGGATCAGCAGATGAAATATTGACCGTTGAGGCAGAGCCAAACTTGGATGAGGTAATGGAAAAACTCTGATTATCGGCATCAAACTGAACCGAAGCAGACTGGCCGGTTCCGACAAAAGCGCTGTTGATAGAGGACTGCAGCATCAGCGCCAGGTCGTCCCCGTTGCTGTAACTGCCCTGCTCGAGCGATACGGTACGCTGGGTACCGTTCAGTTGCAGGGCGAACTCGTCATTGCTGCCACCGATGACCACATCGCTGGCAAAATCGAGCCCTGCTGCGCTAAGACCTTCCCAGACAGCCTGCTCGGCGGCTTTTTCGATCACAACATCGTAGTTGCCGGGCTTGGTATCTTCCCCCTGGGCGATATATCGGATCTGACTGTCGGTGGCCGTTTGCTGGCGCGCCAGCAAGCCGGACAGGGCATCGGCATTGGCATTCAGGGCGGCTTCAAACTTGGTGCGATCAAACTGGAACTGGAAATTCTGGGTCTGGTCGGTTTCGAGCCCTACGTCAGCCAAGCTGCGGAAATCGGCGCCGGTCAGGTTTTCGACGATGGCGTTCAGGCCGCTGCGCATTTGGCTGTAGGTGCTGCGCAGGGTTGAGTCGCCCAGCAACAGGCCACCGGTGCCTTCGTCAGGGTCGAACTTGTTTACTTCGTCATAGACAAATTTGAACTCGTTGAACGCCTCGACAAAGGCTTCCATCTTATCGGCTACTTCACCGGTATTGCGATTAACATTCAGGTTGATAGTGCCGGTGGTTTCCTGATTGAGGTTCAGGGTCACACCCCGAATCACTTCATCAACCTGGTTGCTGGCCGAGGTGATATCGAGCCCGTTCACCCGCAGCAATGCATTTTCACCGCGCTGAGTTTCACGCATGTTGCTGTCCGGGTCGTTCTGAGCGGCGTTATAGGCCAGTGATTGCAAACCGGCATCGCCACTGGCGGTGATCTCCATGCTGCTTTCTTCGCCGGTTTCGTCGCTGCTCAGGAGCAAGCGATAGCCGACGCCATCGTACACAATGCTGGCGGTCACGCCTTCCACATCTTTGTTAATGGAATCCCGCAGGCCAGACAGCGTGTTATTGCTCGAATCGACATCGATGCTGAAGGAGGGTTGTTCTGCGTTTTGCTCGAAGCCGGTGTAGTCACCCGTCGCCTCGTCATAGCCGGTGGTGCCGAATTTGAACGTAAGTGTGCCGGTACCAACGGTATCGCTCACTGATGTATAGGCTTTGGTAGCCAGGGTATGGGCGCTTGCGACCTGATCGACCGCTACGCGGTAATTGCCAGGTTCGGCCGTGGAATTGGTGGTGGCGGTAAGGGCACTTTCGTCACTGCTGGACGCCGTAGTACCGCGAATCAGGTTCCCGCTGGCAAGGGAAGATGCAGCACTCTGCACTTTATCGAGCGCGCTGCGCACTTCGCCGTAGGCGGTGATTTTGGCTTCGACTTCGGCTTCTTTGCGATCAAGACGCAGTTCGGTTGGTTCACGCTCTGCGGCGATAATCTGGTCAACCAGGTCACTGGTCAACAAGCCCGATCCGATACCAAGAGACTCAATACTCGCCATAGTTCACCCATTCAATCAAACGTTCAGAACCTGCAAACACAAAAACAGGATACTCAAGGTATCGGCTGAGGCCGACATTCCTTGATACCCTGTTTGTAAGTTTCTGTAGCGGCGAGTTAGGAGCTGCGAGTTTAAAGCTAAAAATCTTTAACTCAAAGCTAACAGCTCGTAGCTAACAGCTTCCTTTCACACTTGCGCCGAAAACAACAGTAACGGTTCTTCTTCATTCAATTTCTGGGCCAACGATACGGCTTCTTCATTGGGGATTTGCCGAATCAACTCATCAGTCTGCTTGTCGTAAACGCGAATGATGGTTAACCCTGCGTCTTCATCCAACTGGAAGTTCAGCTTTCGCTCCGTGTTTTGAACATAATCGTTCAGCGTTGCCACGGCCTGCTCTAACTCCACAGCGCCTGAAGGGTTGGCGGGGTTTTGCCCTGCCATGTCTTCCTGTGCTTTGGTGTAGAGGCCGACAGTCGACAAAGCGTTCTTGCCGTCTGCCTGTTTCACAACCTCTGCCGGTAACCCATTGCCGCTTTCCTGCTGCGGCCTTGCCGTTACCGAACGGCTTTCAGGTGTGGAAGGCCGAGCATTCAGTGCTGTGTTATAGCCACTAAAATCACTCATATTTAAACCTCCGGTCACACTCAGTTAATCAGTGTGGGTCGGTCCCCGCCTGGCTCCCTGCTCTGATTAAGAGGAGAGCCAGGGCCGGAAACCGACCCGACTACCGGATTAACCCAGCAGTGACAACACCTGCTGCGGCCGCTGGTTGGCCTGGGCCAAAATCGAGATACCAGCCTGCTGCAGTACCTGAGTCCGTGACAGCTCAGCGGTTTCAGCCGCAAAGTCCGCATCCCGGATTCGGGAGTTAGCTGCTGTCAGGTTCTCGGCAGTAATAGCCAGGTTGCTGACGGTAGACTCGAACCGGTTCTGCAGGGCACCGAGTTCAGCACGTTGGCTGGCTACGGTCTGCAGGGCATTGTCGATCGCGGTGATCGCCGACTGAGCGCCTTCGAAGGTAGAGATGTCAATGTCTTTCAGGAACTGACCGTCTTCACCGCCACCAAAAGTACCCACTCGAACACCCAGAGCTTCCAGCTCTTCCGCACCGCGAGACCCGCCTTCGATGGTGAACTGTCCGGCACTTTCCAGCTTGACGGTTCCGTAGGTAGTCTCGTAGGTAGCACCTTCAGCACTGAGATCGCCATTGACGCTTGCTTCGCCAAAGGAGGACTCACCGATACCATCAACCGCTCCATCCAAACCGAACAATGCACCAATGGATTCTTCACGGCCTGACTTATCATCAATGGCGACTGACACGTTCCTGCCATCTGCCGCCGTCAATGTCAGCGATACGCCATTGTCTTCTGCCGTAACCCCTGTTTTACCAGAATTCTGGTTGATCAGGTTCAGTGCGTCTGCGCGTGCCCGGTCAGTATCAATCGCACCACTGCCATCGGCCTGGAGCGTAACTTCACCCACTTCGACGCCGTTGATGAAAATACCTGCCTGATCACCGACTTCGAATTCGGCAGCAGCGGTATCGGTTGCGTTGGTTCCATCGCCACCGATAACTTCAGTAGCATTAACAACTGCAGATACGCCGGTTTCATCAGACACATCGTTGATTGACGCTGCAACCGCGATGGCTGACAACTCCTTGGTGGATGAGAATATCTGGCCACCGTCGGAGGCTACGACTGCACTGGCTGTGTCAGCAGAGGTACGGGCTGAACCGATGGTTACACCGTTAATAACCAGATCACCATCTTCCAGACCGTTAACACCTTCAAACGAGCCCGAGAGCGATGTATCCGTGTCAATCAGCTCATCGGTTGTGTTATCTGCAGTACTAAGGTTGAACGACGTGTCTGTGCCATCGGTATTGGCAAAGCGGACAGACCCGGTGATGGCGCCTTCGGTTGCATCTGTCAGAGCCTGGCCACCCAGCGTCGCTGCACCACCACCCGTTGCTTGGGTAAATTCAACAGTGGCTGCTGTTGCCGCGAAGTTACGGGTTGTCAGGTTGATTTCTGTACCCGCCTCATTGACCTCGGCAAAAACTTGCAAATCTGCACCGAAATCAGTTTCGTTAATTTCCTTGGCCAGATCTTCCAGCGTATCGCTGGTTGCAACGACGGCCGTGCCACCAATTTCCAACTGATCACCGGCTATCAGACCCGCTACTGCCAGCTCACCGGTGAATTCCTCCCAAGCAATAACACCATTACCCGCATTGGCATTGATATCATTGGCAATGAAAGCCATTGCATCCAGGTTATCTGCAACACCGGTTGGGAACGCTTCGGAATAAACATTTTCTCCATCTACTGCGACGGAATAGCTGTAGTCGTCAACCATCGCTGCGGCAGTTGTATAGTCTGCAGTAACAACATTAACGAAGGTCGCATCATCGTCTTCCAACACACCCGCAGTGAAACTGGCATCCTGGGCTTCAGAGACGGAAGCAGCAACTGCACGGCTGTAGGTGCCGGCGGTTAAGCCCGCGTTGGACAGATCGCCGTTGCCGGTGCCATTGCCACCTTCGACGGTGATTTCACTCACATCACCATTCGCTACCAGAGTGTAACCACCTTCATAGGTGTCTGATGCAGCCAGACCGGTCTGAGCCGCCGTCAATGAACCAAGATCCAGCTCAATGTTACGACCATCTTCGGCAACCAGTTGAACACCGTTTGCATCAGAATCCGTATCAACAGCACGAATACCGGTTTGCTCTGTATAGGCATTAATGGCCTGGGCAACAGAAGCCCTGGTCGCACCTTCTTCACTGGAGGTCGAAATTTCTATATCCACACCATTCAGCGAAATGGTGCCGGTAGCTGCAGTGGCGGTCATTTCCGAACCAGCTGCGACATTTTCGTTCGCGAAAGCGGTTACGCCAGTTTCATCGGTGTAGCGATTGATGGCTTCGGCTTTTGCAATGGCTGATGCTGCTGCGTTGTCGGTAGACGCAGTATCGTCGCCAGCTTTTGATGCAGCAATGGCAACACCATTAATCATCAGATCGCCATTACCAATGGCTTCGTCAGTACCGAATGCACTTACACCGACCTGATCAGAGGCACCCAGGCGCCCTGCAGTCAACTCACCAATCTGAACGTCCACAGTCTGACCAGCGTTAGCACCAATCTGGAAAGTGCCATTGAAATTACCATCAAACAGGTTACGACCGTTGAAGTTGGTTTCATCGGCTGTACGAGTTACTTCAGCAACCAGAGCAGAAACTTCCTGCTGCAGGGCTACCCGGTCTTCATCTGAGTTGGTAGCGTTTGCAGACTGAACCGAAAGCTCACGAATACGCTGCAGGTTGTCAGTCATCGTACCCAAAGCGCCTTCAGCGGTCTGAGCCAGGGAGATACCGTCACCGGCGTTCCGGATGGCCTGGTTCAGGCCCCGGGTCTGGGATTCAAACTTGGTGGAAATCGCAAGACCGGCGGCGTCGTCTTTGGCGCTGTTAATGCGCAGACCAGAAGACAAGCGTTCCAGAGCCGTGCTATTCGCACCTTGGGAGTTGTTCAGGTTCCGCTGAGCATTCAGCGAAGCGATGTTGGTATTAATGATCTGGGCCATGATTCTCTCTCCTAACGCTGTCCCGGAGGCCGACTGGCGCATTCCGTCAGCGATGTTCGCTCGTTTACAGTTGTGTTAACGGCGGTGGGAGAGAAAGCTTTTAGAGTTTTTTGGAATATAAAGGGTAGTTTTTAGTATCTAGCTGTGAGCTGCGAGCTAAAAACAGATGATGGTGCGACTTTCAGGCAGATTCAGAGCTTGCCGACGTCTTTGTAACGGCCAGCTTTGGCTTTGGTTCGGGCGGCGTTGGGTTGTTGTACCAGAGTGCTGAGGATGGAGAGGCTTTCCTGTTCGAACAGGGTACGGTTTTCCTGGATGACGGTTTGTACATCGTTTAGCAGGGCTTCGGCGCGGGCTTGAGGCAGGGCTTGCAGAGCTTCCACCATCTTTTCCTGCCAGGCCGGGAGCGTCACAGACAGGCGGTCGGGTTGCTCCAGGATCGCCTGAAGCCGTGTCACCAGGGCGTGTTGTACCACCGATACCTCCGGGTATTGCAGCCACAAGGGCTAATGTTCGCCGCGTGGATTGTAGCAGAACTGAGCATTACTGGGGGAGTTGTTCAGAGGCTCCCTAGGTTAGCAGCTCGCCGCTCTCAACTCAGATAAAATCAAACAAACTCAGCCGACTAGTCTGGGCAAAGCTCTGCTGAGACGCCTGCAGAATAAAGCTTTCCATTTGCAACCGGCTAACGGCTTCGGCGAAGTCGAGATCTTCGATACCGGATTTGATGTCTTTTGCGGCCAGTTTGTTGTCGGCATGCTGGTTCATCACGCTTTCAGAGGTGTTCATGCGGGCGCCGATGCGGGCGCGCACCTGGGAGACATTCTCGATAGTGTTGTCGAGGTTGTTCAGGGTCTGGCTGATGTTCTGGTCATACACCTCATCGAAACCAGTGCCTGGGGGGTAATTCTCAAGCGTAAACAGGAACTTCTCGAAGGTGGTGAGCACGCCCTGCTTATTGCTGGATTCAATGATGAACTGATCACCCGGGTTTGGGTTGCCAGTGATGTTGACTGAGACGCCCCCTACCTGAATGGGTGAACCCGGGTTGTAGGTCACATTCTGCAAACCATCTAGCACGCGGCCGTCAGATTTGCGTCGAACCGTAAAGTTCTGCTCCGGCGGGTCAACGTCCAGCGGGTTTTCGAAGCTGATGACGGCATCTTCGGGGTAAAAGGCGTCCAGTGCTTCCTGATCCAGTGTTACACCCGCCGAGACAATACCGGGCGGGTTGCCGGTGTTTTGCGGGTTAGCGTAGCTGGTGAAACTGGTCTTGTCAGAGGGTATGTCCATAAAGACGTCTTTGCCCGAGTCGCTGGAGGCCAGGGTGATGGTCTGGCTGACCTGCAGGAAGCGCACGCCTTCGTCGCCTTCATAGCCGTAACCGCCGCCGGGGTTTTCAACAAAGGGTTGGGTACCGCCCGAGAAGCCGGCAAACAGGTATTCACCGCTGCCGTCCTTGCTGTTCATCAGGTCGTACATTTCTTCTACGCGCTCGCGAATTTCAGCCGCGATGGCTTTGCGGTCTTCTCCGGTCAAAACGCCGGCGTTACCGGCTTTAACGGCCAGTTCACGAATACGGGCAACGCTGTCTTCCACGGCACCGAGTACGCCCTCTTCCTGCTCAAGGCGAGCATCCAGTAGCGTGATGTTGCGTTCGTACTGATCCATCAGCGCGATTTCCTGGTTCAGCTGCAACACGCGCGAGGCGCCCACCGGGTCGTCGGCCGGGGTTAGAATACGTTTACCGGTGCTGATCTGCTCCTGGGTTTTGTTCAGGTTCGACTGCAGTTGCAGCATGTCGTTAACCGGCCGCTGATAAATCCAGTAAGTAGACAGACGATCACTCATGATTCAGAGACCTCATGTTCATCGGAATGCCCCCAGCAAGGCGTCAAAGGTTTCCTGGGCGATACTGATGACCCGGGCATTGGCGTTATAGGCGAGCTGGAATTCGATCAGGCGGGCGGCTTCTTCATCGAGGTTGACTCCACGAACGGAGTTCAGAGCTTCATCAGTGGAAGCCAGCACGCCTTCTGCGGCATCGGTTTGTATCTGTGCCTGGCGGGTTTTGGTACCCACCTGCTCTACCGCCTGGCTGTAGGCTTCGGTGAAGGTCATGCCGCCATCGCGATTGTTAACTGTGTCGGTGGTTTCCAGGCCGACCAGGTCGAGCACGTTACGGTTGTCGCTGACGCCACCTTCGTTCCAGCCGATGGTGAACTCATCTCCGGTTTCGGGCCGTCCGCCAATCTCAAACTGAAACCCCTGGTAGGTGGATTTGGCTTCGGGGGTACCGGTAAATATGGCGCCTGCCTCGGGGCGGGTTTGCAGGGAAATGCCGTCCGCCATGGTCACGTCGACCTGGCCGCCTACGTTAACGCCTACAGTGTCGTCATTGCCGGTGCCCTCTACTTTCATGAATATCTGGTATTCCAGCTCACCACGCGCAGTGATACGAGCCTGTACCCGACCGGGGCTGTCGAGCAAGGCGCCGATTTTGGATTCGACTTCAGCTTTGACGTCTTCAGCGGTAGCGTGGTTGCCTTCCAGGGTGATGCGCCCGGTGCGACCGTCAGGTAGGTACATTTCATAGGTGTAGGGGCCACCTTCGCTGAAATCGAAGCCAGTCAGGTTGTTGAGTTGACCGCGGGTATTGCCGCTTACCGGCTCTAAAGGCCAACGTTCACCGGTGCTGATTTCGAAGCTATCACCCGGGTCGACCGCTCCGTTGGTCGGGCCAGGCCCTACCGGGGGTGTTCCAACAATCACGTCATCGGGTTTGTCGCCCCGCATTTCGATGAATATATCTTCGCCGTTTTCCTGGGTAATAGTCAGAGTCTCACCATCGCTTTTGGCGCGAATACCGGCTTGTTGCAGGTCGTAATGGGCGTTGATTCGGTCTGCCAGGAAATTGGGGTTCATTGCTTCTGGCAGTTCGGTCGGGTAGCCGTCTTCGTAGATGTTCTGATTTGGCCCCAGATCGCTTTCGGTAAGATTAAAGCCGTTTACCCAGACTTCAAAAGGATTATCCGGGTCGTAAGGGGTACCGGAATTGGTGAAATTGGCGATTTGCACTTCACTGAAGGCGCGCGCCGTTACCCCATCCACACGGTTCAATTCTTCTGCTATTTCCGAGGCACTGGCTCCACTCGGAGTGACCAGGGTTTCGTCTTCTGTCACTTCACCGGTAGCCGGATCCGTTCTGGAGAACACAAAGCGTTCTGAATTAATGCCGTTGTAGGGGGCCACTGTCGCAGGCCCATCGAGTGCGAGTACCGGGTTTTCCGGCAAACGTGGCCGCCAGCTACTGACAATGGTTTCGCCCGGGTCATCCGTGAACAGGGTATTGGTGACACCCGGCACAAACTCGATGTTCTCCAGCGGCGGGTCTAGTGAGACCGGGTTGCCCGGGTCGCTGTTATCGTAAACCGAATAGCGGGTCGGACTTTCAAACACAATCACCAACGGCGGTGATAATTGTCCGTCTACCGAGAAGATTTCGCTGTCGCGACTGAGCATGGTGCCCTGGTCGATCTCGCCGGTGCCCTGGTTGCCCACGCCTGTACCGGCCCGCATGGGATATGAAAAGGCCAGTTCAGCCGGCTCATCGATTAGCCAATCAAGTTGAGCCGGGGCACCACGCAGTGGATTAATGGTGAACTCGTCCCCTTCTTTGAAATTACCGCCTTCCAGTTGAACGCGCAGGCCATCGAATTCAATCGAGTCCGGGAAGTCGCCCGTCAGGGAGCCATTGGCCACTTCGGCGCCATCGCTTTTACGAATGACTTCATAGCGTGAATCGCCGGGGCCGGTCAGGCTTAGGGTGTAATCACTGGTGGTCAGTTCCCGGGTGTCTTCGAAGAAAACGCTGAGCACCTGGTTGCGTGGCAGTACGTTGTCGCTACTGCCCTGGGCCCGGCCAACGGAGGCGAGGTCCGGATCATTCATGTCCTGAAACGCGTTCTGGCCAAAGTTACCGTTCAGGTCGATGCCCAGCTTGTGCTGGTTATTGAATTCCTGGGCGAAACCAACGGCAATGCGACCCAGGTTGTTCATCGCCGGGTCGAGCGCGTCTGAGCGGAAGTTCAACAGGCCGGCAAGCTGGCCGCCGGCAATGTCGGCCGTAATGTCATTGCGCTCAATCGGGCTGACAAATCGAATGCCAAAACGCTGGGGGTCTTCAGTACCCGGTACGGCTTCAATTCGGTTGGCCTGGTTGGCAAGCACCAGCGCCTGACCACTGCCAATGGAAATATTGAACTGGTCGTTATCGACGGTGACGTCTATATCAACGTATTCGGATAACTGCCGAACCATTTCGTCCCGTTTGTCGATCAGATCGTTGGGCGGCTGGGCGCTGGCACTGCCACGTGCACTGACGATCTCGTTGTTCAGGCTGGCAATGCCAGCCGCCAGCGAATTTACCTGACCGGCCATGGCCTGCATCTGGCTGTTCAGGGTTTCGTTCTGATCGGTCAGGTATTTGTGAATGGTCTTGAACCGGTCGACCAGCCCCTGTGATTCACCCAGCACCACATCACGCGCCGGCACATAGGCCGGGTTATCCGCCCCACCCTGCAGGCTGGCAAAAAAGCGGTCCAGTTGCGGCTGCAGGCCGGTGCGTTCATCGGCCAGAATACGATCGACCTGTTCGATGTTGACCTTGTAGGCGTTCAGCTGCTGAAATTCACTGGTGTCGGTGCGTTGCTGGGCAATCATGAACTGATCGGTAATTCGCCGTACCGACTGGATATCGACACCCTGACCAACAAAGCCAAAGCCCCGGAACAAAGGGCTGTTGGTATCAAGTACGACTTCCTGGCGCGAGTAACCCGGCGTGCTGGCATTGGAAATGTTATGGCCGGTAACCCGCAGGGCTTCCTGTTGCGCTTTAAGACCGGTAATTGCCGTATTGAGCAGACTCATTCCGTGGCCTCCGGCTTATGCCTGACCCGAGCTGAGCTCAGCATCGGTGGTGGGCAGGCTGTTGGCGATGCGCAGGATTTTATCGGCATAATCCGGATCGGTGGCGTAGCCGGCAGACTGTAACGAACGAACGAACTGTTCAGAATCGGATACCTGATCCAGTGCAGCCTGATAACGCGGGTTGCTGCTTAGAAAGTCGACGTAATCATTGAACGACTGGGACGGGTCGTCATAGGCGCGAAAGGCATCGCGTATTGAAATCCGGTTGCCCTCTACGTATTCGTGCGTCTGCGTATCGGCTACCGCACCCTGCCAGCGCTGGTCGGCCTTTATGCCAAAGAAGTTGAAGCTGTTGGCACCCTGATCGTCCTTAATCATCGCCCTGCCCCAGCCGGTTTCCAGGGCAGCCTGGGCAACCAGAATGCGCGGTTCCACGCCCAACCGCTGAGCGGCCTGCTCGGCATGAGGTAACAGGGATTCAATAAAGGCTTGCGGGGATTCAAACGCCGACAGCTTATCCAGTTCAGGATTCGTCAGATTGAGGCTGGACGTCGGTTCTGCAGCATTCAACCCCGCCGGGTCACGAGGTGCCGGTGCAACCGGCAATTCAGGGCGCAAGCTGTCGTTCAATGATTTGACATCAATGTTATGAAAGTCAGCCGGTCGCTGAGGCAAATTGGCCGACATCTGCTCATACATCACTTCAGCCAGCCCATAGCCACCGCTTTCTGCCAGATGCAAGCTGAGCTGCTGGTCGTGCATGTCGCGGTAGAATTTGGTTTCGTTGCTGCTCAACAAGTCAGAGGCCATAACATCGGTGGCATCGCGCATGCTTTTTAGCATCATGTTGATGAACATGGATTCGAATTGCTGGGCAACACCTTTCAGAGCGGCGGCATCGTCTTTACGGGCCAGCGATTTCAGGCTGTTAAGGCCATTAAGATCGTTGTAGTTAAAGGCTGCGTCGATTTGTGAAGCCATGATTTGCCGCTCTATGGGTTAAACGTTGCCGGTTCACCGAAGCGAACCGTTACACTCAGTTGTGCACTCAAGATATGTGCCAGAGTCAGATAACAATCAATTCTGCCTTCAACGCCCCGGCCGATTTTAACGCCTCCAGAATCGCCATCAGATCACCCGGCGCAGCGCCTACCTGGTTTACGGCATTCACAATGTCATTCAGGGTAACGGTACCGCCGAACAGAAACATCCGGTTGTCACCTTCGTCGATGTTGATTTCGGTGTCGGGCACGACGACGGTTTCGCCATCGGTGAATCCTTCCGGTTGGCTGACCTGCAAGGCGTTGTCGATGGTGACCGTCAGATTACCGTGGGTAATGGCAACAGGATCAATGCGTACATGCTGGCCAACCACGATGGTACCGGTGCGGCTGTTGATGATGACCTTGGCGGATTCCTCCCCCGGGGTGACTTCCAGGTTTTCCAGAACGCTGATGAAACTGACGCGCTGGTTAGGGTCACGTGGGGCGGTTACCCGAACTGAAGCAGCGTCAACAGCAGAGGCTGCGCCCGGGCCAAGCAAATCGTTGATGGTTTCCGACATGCGCCGGGCTGTGGTGAAATCGGGCCGGTGCAGGTTGAAAGTCAGGTAATCGCCTTGCGAGAAGGTGCTGTTGACACCGCGTTCCACAATGGCGCCGTTGGGAATGCGCCCGGCACTGGTGACGTTGACCTGAATGGAAGAGCCATCCAACCCTTCGGCGCCAAAACCACTGACGACGAGGTTGCCCTGAGCGACGGCGTAGGTCTGGCCGTCCGGGCCGCGCAGCGGTGTCAGCAGCAGGCTGCCGCCACGCAAGCTGTCGGCGTTGCCGATACTGGAGACGGTGATGTCAATTTCCTGACCAGGCTTGGAGAACGGGGGCAAGGTGGCATGCACACTGACGGCCGCGACGTTCCGCAACCGTGGGTCTTCCCCTTCGGGAATGGTAATGCCGAACTGTTCCATCATGTTGCGGAAGGTCTGGTTGGTGAAGGGGGCTCTGTCGCCCGTACCACCCAGGCCAACCACCAGGCCGTAGCCCACGAGTTGGTTGTTTCGCACACCCTGCACCCCAGCCAGATCTTTAATCCGGTCGGCATAAGCCAGGCTGCCCAGCAGCATTAGAACCAGTGTGATCGTGAAGCGTTTCATGGTGTCACCTTGTTGGCGGTTTGGGGCGTGCGTTGATGAATTAGCAAGTTGCGGGCCATTCGATGGCCCGCTTAGCGCATGGATTGTTAAAACGGAAACAATGGGGAGTTAAAGAACCGGGTCAGCCAACCGGGCTGGCTCGCACTGGCCAGTCCACCGGCCCCGCTGTAGGAGATGCGGGCATCGGCCAGCTTCTGGCTGGAGACGGTGTTGTCCAGGTTAATGTCTTCCGGGCGCAGCATGCCCTGAATACGGATGAACTCGGCCCCGGTGTTGAGTGTGATCCACTTTTCGCCACGCACGCGCAGTACACCGTTTGGCAGGACTTCCGATACGGTAACCGAGATATTGCCGCTCAGACTGTTGCTCTGGTCCGCATCGCCCCGGCCAGAGAAGTTGCGCTCTCCCTGGATGGTGGCGCTAAGCGCTTCAATAGGCGCACCTCCGGCGATAACAGGCGCGTTCAGGCCAGCCTCGCTGGACTTGGACGACGAGCTCTGGGAAGACTTGCTGCCCTGAGTCTCTTCAGCGAGTACAACGGTGATAATATCGCCAGTACGCATGGCTTTTTTATCGCCATAGAGCGACATGCCATAGGCATCGTTGAACAGAGACCCGTCGTTACTCGGCGGTGGTTCCAGTGAATTTGACGGTACCGGCGCAAAATCCGGATCCCCTGGCTTGGGGGAATCACTGAGGGCAGTGACTTGCATACTGCCGCACCCCGCCAGTGTGAAGGTGACGAGTACCACAAGAAAACTCGGTACGCTGTGTATGTTCATGCTGTGCCCCTTTCGTTTACCAAGGCTGTGCCACATTAGGTGTTACAGGTTCTGGTTAATGAAGCCCAGCATCTGATCTGCTGTGCTGACCACTTTGGAGTTCATTTCGTAGGCGCGCTGGGTTGAAATCATATCGACCATTTCTTCAACGATGGTAACGTTGGATGTCTCCAGCGCCCCCTGAATGATGGCGCCGAACCCGTCCAGGCTGGGTACACCCACCTGTGGCTGGCCACTGGCGGCTGTTTCCAGGTAAAGGTTGTTGCCGATGGCTTGCAAGCCCGCCGGGTTAACAAAGTCGACCACGTCGATCTGCCCGATTTCGAACGGAATGTTGTCGTTTTCCGAAACGGCGGTAACAATGCCATCGTTACCCACGGTGATGGTTTTAGTCTGCTCGGGCACCTGAATATTGGGCTCCAGCAAGTAGCCGTTTGCCGTCACAATGTCGCCATCGGCATTCAGGTGGAAGGTGCCATCCCGGGTGTAGGAAATGTTGCCATCCGGCATCAGCACCTGGAAGAAACCGCGACCATTGATCGCCATGTCCAGCGGTTGTTCGGTCATGTTCAGGTCGCCCTGGGTGAACATCTTTTGTGTGCCAACGGTGCGCACACCGGTTCCCAGCTGCAGCCCCGAGGGTAGCTGGGTGTTTTGGGCACTCTGCCCGCCAGGCTGACGCTGCACCTGATAGATCAGGTCCTCAAACACCGCCCGTTCCTTTTTGAACCCGGTGGTGCTGGCGTTGGCCATGTTGTTGGAGATGGTGGCCAGGGCGATGTCCTGTGCCTCCAGACCGGTTTTACCTACCCATAATGCCTTGTGCATGACTTACTCTCCTGCCGGGCCCGATCAGTTCAAGCGCAACAATTGTTCAGCGGCCTGGGACACATCGTCCGATGCCTTCATCATTTTGATCTGCATTTCATACTGGCGGTTAATGGCCAGTATGTTGGTCAGTTCCGCGACGGCGTTAACGTTGCTGCCTTCCACAAACCCGGAGACCACTCGCAATGCCGGGTCTCCAGCAAGTACCGTTTCACCCTCTCTCGGGCGAAACAGGCCGTCGGTGCCTTTTTCAAAATTCTGCAGATCGGGATTGACGACTTTCAAGGCGTCAATCACCAGCATTTCGTTGGGGCCGCCTCCTGCAGGGCGAATGGAGATGGTGCCGTCGCCAGCGATCTCCAGCTTTTCATAAGGCGGTAAAACAATGGGGCCACCGTTACCCAGAACCGGCTGACCCACACCGTTGATCAATTCACCCAAAGGGGTTACCGCCAGATCGCCGCGCCGCGTGTAGGCTTCGTTACCTTCGGCATCGAGCACGGATAAAAAGCCATCGCCGCCTACGGCAACATCGAGTTCGTTACCGGTTTCAATCAGCGGACCGTCGTTAAAATCAGTGGCTGGTCGTTCGGTCATCGAATAAGCACGGGTCGGGAAATGCTCACCGTATACCGGCATCGCCCGGGCCTGCGCCCAGTCGGCCCGAAAGCCTGTGGTTGAGGCGTTGGCCAGGTTATTGGAGTGTGACGTTTGCGCCATCATGTTGTTCTTGGCGCCGGTCATTGCAATGTAGAGGGCACGATCCATACCGGACTCCTGCTGCCGCTTTAATAGACTGTACAGGGGGTATTGCGAAAGGTGTGCCAGGTTTGCTTGAACGGACGCAGGACAGAAAAGACGCGGAACCTGAGGGACGCAGAACAAGGAAAGACGTGAAACAGGAAAGGACGGACTAAAAAAACGACGGCCAAACGGCAAGCTTTGGCCTGAATTGCCGGTTTGCGGAAGCGGCACTGAGCAATGCTCAACGCCGCTTCCGTTTTAAGCTACGACCCGTTTATCGTAGATTGATGATCGTCTGAGTCACGGCGTTGGCCGTCTCAATCGTCTTCGCACTGGCCTGATAGTTCCGCTGCGCGATGATCAGATGCACCAGCTGCTCGGAAAGATCCACCGTTGAATCCTCCAGGGCTGCCGACTGCAGATTGCCCAACAAGCCAGTGCCTGGCTCACCAATGGTCGCATCACCGGAGGCAAAGCTTTCTTTCCATTCGGTGTTGCCGACCGGGTCGAGCCCTTCATTGTTGGCAAAACTGGCCAACGCCACCTGCCCGAGCACCTGCGCTTCGCCGTTGGTGTAGCGGGCGAAAATGATGCCGTCGTCACCCACTTCAAGATCCTGCAGCCTGCCACTGGCATAGCCATCCTGCTGGAAGTCGTACCGGGCGAAAGGACCACCGTACTGAGTGGTGCCATCGAACGAAATGGCGAAGTTCGAGTTGACGTTCGGGTCAGGGATCGGCAATCGACCACCCTGTGCCTCCGGCAAGCCAACGTAGGCTCCGGTCGGCTCTCCGGTTTCCGGGTCGATCGGGCTCCAGTTAGAGATCAGGAACTCGCCGGTGTTTTCCTCGTCAATGGTGCCATCCGGGTTAAAGAACAGCTGGAACGAGGCCATGCTCGGCTCGGTGTTTTCCGGGAACGGCAGGCTGGTATCTGGATCGCCAATGTTTTCGCCATCAATCTGGGCATAAACTGTCCAGGAGTTCAGGGCATTGGGACGGTTTTCATCGCCCGGGTTCTTGACGTAAAACAACTGCAACTGATGCTGGTTACCGATGGAGTCGTAAATCGGCAGAGACGCGACTTCATTGTAGGTTGAGGTATCATCCGGGTTGAAGGCGTTAATGGTGTAGTCTTCAAAGCTGCTGTCGGTCAAACCATTGAACAGGCCCGTGACCCGAGGGTCTGGCTCTATCATGGTGTAGCCTTCGTTCAATATGATGTCGACAAAACCACCAATCTTGGCGTTCACTTCGGCATCGGGCTCGCCTCCAAGGACGACCGGTGCGGTGCCCTGAAAGCCCTGAACCGTTAAGGTGTCGTTGTCATTAGGTGAGTCGATTGATACCGAAACATCAATACCCGTCGAAGACGTAATAACAATATCTCCGGTATCGTCATCCAATTCGGCCGTAATACTGTTTAGCGACGATTGCTGATACTGATTGATTTCATCGACCATGTCCTGGTACGAATTGGCAGTAATTCGCTGACCATTGATGATGATGTCCATATCGCCGGAGTTGCCATAGTTTTCAGCCAGCAAGCGAACCTGCGTTTCCGCTTCTGCATCCACGCCAGCTTCTTCACTGAGCAAGGCGGCTATTTCAGCAGCAGTGGCCCCTTCTGGAATGGTAATGGGCGTCCGCTCATCGGCCTCTTCATTGAACAGCACCAGTGATTGTTCCGGGTAGCCATTGGTGATCGCGGCTTCACCCACTTCCAGGTAATTGGCATCGAAGGGATCAACCTGCAGCAAGGCATAAAGTTGCTCGACATCCAGATCATCCCCCGGTGCCAGAATGTTGGTGACCGACACGATGGCCGCCTCACCTTCCTGAATGGCGACAAACTGCAACTTCTTGTTGTCGTTCTCATCGCGTACGACTTCGGCCTGAACGCCGATGTAATCTTCTTCAGGAACGGCAGCCAACTCACGATTAATCGCCGCTGCGAGCTGATCGACTGACAGAATGGTTTCATCCAGGCTAATGACGACAGAGCCAGACCGGTTATCTTCATCAGGCGCTGGTACGGTCAGGTTTACCCGAAAGCTGTGGCTGCGGTCTATCGGTTCAGTTCCAACCGTTTTGGTGCTGCTGGCGAAGCCTAGTGCATCAATCGATTCACCGGTCGCCGGATCAGCGACATCAATGTCTATCGGAAATTCACCAATATCGGTGCGCTCGAGCACAAGACGACCGTTCACATGAGAGGCTTCCACTTCACCTGCCAGGCCCGGTGTGGTCTGAATCTGAGTGTTAATCTGATCAATCAGCTGGTTGTAGCTGGAATAGCTGCCCGGTGGGATGGTAATCGTCAGAGGAGCGCCGCCATCTACGATAACATCGAGCTGGTTATTGAACGGCGTGTCCGGTTCACCCAGTACGCGGGTTGGCGCTGGTGAGGAAGACACCGCCATACCCACGGTATTCATGTTGATGGACGAGGTCGTAGCACCCGCATTGTGAATAATGCTGATGTCTTCCGGCCCAATGCCAACCGCCGTATCTGTGCTCAATACCAGCCGGTTGGTAGCACCGTCCACGTTGGCATTGATGGTGTTGGCACCCAGGGCACCGTTAACCGCCGTTTCTATTGCCGTCGCAAAGGCTGCCTGGTTGGCGTACCCACCGGCGGGAACCGTCATGGTAACGGCACTGCTCAGGGAGCCCACGTTAATATTAAATACAATATCGTTGCCCGCATCGGCGTTGGCAAACGGATCGGTATTGTCAAGCGTGTTCAGGGTTGTACCACTGGTCAGGGTGGTATTGGTGCCAGGAATGAAGTTGTTGTACTCAAGCTCCATCTGGTCGTTGCCCTGAATATTGGCGGCCTGACCGGGGTCGGACGTCAGGTCAATAAATCCGCCCGCGGTGAAGAGCTCGGTACCAGCGACCGGTGAAGTAACAGTCGGGGTCGCAAAGTTCATCCAACCTGCATCCAGCAGGGTGCCGGTTGAGTTAGCAAGGCCAACAAAGGAGGTACCATCGGTGGCATAAGGACCATTGGTTTCAAACGTAATGGTGCCTGCGGGGTTTTCGACCGCCCGGATCTTGCCCGCCAAGTCGGAGTCCGACTGAATGCTACCGTTAATAGCCGACACCATATCAGCCACGCTGTTATAGGTGGCGGTGTCTCTGAACGGCTGCAGGTTCGCAGTAAGGGGGGTAGTGCCACCATTGATGTTGGGGCCCTGAATGGTAACGTCGAATGTCCAGGAGGCCTCAACGGCACTGGGCGTCCAGGGCAAGCCTACACCAACCGGATCACCCTGGTAGGTTGCCGAACTGCCTGCAGTCGTTGGAAAGCCGACTGTTGACAGGGTTGAATTAGTATCAACCAGAGAGCCCGTCTGGGCTGCGCCAATGGCCAGCCCGTTGGTACGGGTTATGGTCCCATCCTGCTGCAATACCTGAGCACCGGCCGGTACGTTTACTCTCGAATCCACATCGTGGGTACCACGCGGAGCCTGATTGCCAGTATCGACTTCCAGGTCGGTCAGTACGCCATTTACAATGCCGTTTTCATCAACGCCAAACCCCTGCAACTTGGCCCCGGTGTTGCCGGTAATAAACCCTTGTTTGTCGACACCAAAAATACCGGAACGAGTATAGGTAACAGAGCCGTTCGGGTACTCCATGACAAAGAAGCCGTTGCCATCAACCGCCAGATCCAGCGCTGAGTTGGTTTGACTGATGTTGCCCTGGTCAAACTTCTGCCCGATGTTGCTGACGCGCACACCGGCACCGGCTTTATCCTGACCGTAGCCGAGGAAGGAATTGGTGTAGGCATCACCAAACTCCGTACGACTGGCTTTGAAACCCGTCGTGCTGGCGTTGGCAACGTTATTACCGGTTACTTCAAGGTCTTTATTTGCGGCGGCAATGCCGCTCAGGCCAGTACCAAAACTCATGGGTTGCTCCTCGCACTGCGCTGTTCAAAACCGGGATGAAGCCATCACCGGTAACGGTTCCTGATGTTCTGTTCTGTCGCTTGGTTTATAAGCGCCGGTCAGTACACCTGATTAATCTGTTTCACATCGGCCATGGTGATGTTGCCGCCACCGGCCAGGTTCAGTTGCAGGTCGTTATCCTGCCTCAGGGTGACCGAATCGACCCGGGCACTGGTATGAGTGCCCAGAGACTGTTGCTCTCCGTCCACGTTGCCAACCACATTGAAGCGGTAAATACCGGCATCATGCGGAACAATGTTGCCGTCTTCGTCGGTAGGGAACTTGTCGTAGTCGATATCAGCCATTTCACCGTTCACTTCGAGATTGGCACCGTCCCACTTGAAGTTCAGTTCACCGGCAGGCTGGTTACCCAAAGGAACCGACTCAACCATTTCGCCTTCACTGTTGGTGATCTGCAGCATCATTCCATTGGCGCCGGAAGGTACATCAGTCATCCCGAAAACCAGTTCACCATGGCGCAACAGGCTCTCCTGTTTACCTTCAATGGTGACGGCCCCGCCTACCAGGGAACTGGCCTGCAGTGCCTGAGACGACTTGTAGGAATTCGATAACGACTCGAACCCCTTGCTCATGTTCTGAATACCTTCGACCTGGGAGAACTGCGCCAGCTGAGCCACAAACTCTGCATTGGCCTGAGGTTCAAGCGGGTTCTGGTTATTCAACTGAGCAATCATCAGCTTCAGAAAGTCATCTTTTCCCAGCTCGTTGGACGTATTTTCCTTGGGCTTTTTCTGAGCAATGTCGTATTGGCTCAGTGCCCCCGCACCGGTTACGTCGTTAATGTCAGCCATGATGATTCCTCTCGTGGGCGTTCTGGCCGCGGCAATGGTTGATCGGGTTCATGTCGTTTACTGCCCCATCGTCAGCGTTTTCTGCAGCATTGTTTTGGCCGTGTTGAACACCTCAACGTTGACGGTAAAGCTGCGCTGGGCGGAAATCATGTCAGCCATTTCCTCTACCACGTTAACGTTCGGGTAGTAGACATACCCCTGCTCATCGGCAAAGGGATGGGTGGGGTCGTAACGGATGTCGAGCGGATCCTGTTTTTCAACAATGGCACGAACGTTAACGCCCTGCCCCACATCGTGATCCAGATCCACATCGGACCAGTCGCGGTCGATACCGGCCTGTTGCAGCACCTGAAAAATCGGTTTGCGCGCCCGGTAGGTGTCTTCCTCGCTGGAGCTGACACTCTGGGCGTTGGCCAGGTTACTCGCGGTGGTATTCAGCCGGATCGACTGGGCATTCATGCCAGTACCGGCGATATTAATAATGTTCGACAGTGACATGATTATTGCCCTCTGATGGCGCTGGTAAGACCTTTGAATTTACGATTCAGAAAATCAAAACTGGCGTTGTACGACATGGCGTTCTTGGTGAATTCGGCGTTCTCAACGTTTGAATCCACGGTGTTACCGTCGATTGAGGGCTGATAGGGGTTGCGATAGAACAGCTCGGTATCACCGCCCGACTTGCCGGGAATGTGGTTGGCCTGGGTCCGGTTGACCTCGAGGCTCTGAGTACGCTGGACTTCTCCGTTCAGGATGGCCTTGAAATCAATATCACGAGCCTTGAACCCCGGGGTATCCGCGTTGGCCAGGTTATTGGCCAGCACCTCGGAACGCTGGGCACGCACCAGCAAAGCGTTGTCGTGTATACCCAGTGAATTGTTAAAGCCCAGTGCCGCCATGATGGAACCTCATTGCCGTTTTTCTGAATTCACAGAAGGTATTGCAATGGGAGTGCCAAGTTATTAAAACCTTGTAAATCAACGGGTTACTATAAGACTAGGGGAGAATCATCGGCAAAGCGGCAAGGCTTAACCGATGAGGAGGGGTTACCGCTTCCGGTAAATAATGCCAGGCCGGCAATGCACCATCTCATAGAGATCGTTCAGGCCGTTTACCGCTTCCGAAGCACCAACCAGGAGATATCCCCCCGGGTTCAGAGTGGCGTGGATGCGGGAGAGAATGTCGCGTTTGAGGTCGGCGGTGAAGTAGATCAGCACGTTGCGGCAGAACACAATGTCGAACTTGCCGAGCAAGGCATAGCTGTCCTGCAGGTTAAGGGAGCGGTATTCGACTCGCTGGGCAATGCCTGGCTTGACCTTCCAGCGCCCATTGGGAGCCTCGATAAAGTGTTTTTTCAGTCGCTCCGGATCAAGGCCGCGGCCGATGGCCAGCATGGCGTATTCGGCCGACTTGGCGGCATCAAGCACCGAGGCGGAAATATCGGTCGCGACGATTTTCTCGCCGCCGCTAACCAGCCGGTTACGGGCCTTGTATTCCTCGATCATCATGGAGATCGAATAAGGCTCCTGCCCGGTTGAGCAGGCGGCCGACCAGATTCGCAACGGGCGAGCGCCGCGTTGCTGGTAAAACTCTGGCAACAGCTTTTCTTCCAGAATCCGGAATGGATGGATATCTCGAAACCAGAGGGTTTCGTTGGTGGTCATGGCGTCGATAACGTCAGCGCGCAACTTTTGACCACCAGGTCGCTGAATCGCTGTTACCAGATCCTGCAGATTGGTGATGTCGGCTTGCTGCAGTATTTTTCGCAACCGGCTCGACACCAGATACTGCTTGCTGGCACCCAGACATATCCCACTGTGCTTTTCCAGGTAGTCACAAAATGCCTGGTACCCTTTTTCAACGTCGACCATTAATCCCTGCACTCCTGGCCCTAGGGCACTGGGTTTGCTGACCTGTCAGCCTGGTTTTGTCCTTACTCGTCCCAACGGCCGGGAAGAGCCTGATTGCCTGTTGTTTCATGCCTCTCCTTCGATCGCTGGCAAATTACCGCCCAGGTTGGTAATCCGTTCTATCACCAACTGGGCCAGCATATCAGGCTGGAACTTGGCCAGAAAATCGTTGGCACCCACTTTTTGCACCATCGCCTTATTAAAGACACCACTCAACGAGGTATGCAACACGATGTAAGCCTCTTTGAGCTGGGGGTGGTTGCGGATTTCATGGGTCAGGGTGTAGCCATCCATTTCCGGCATTTCGATATCAGAGATAATAATCGGGTAGCGCTCCGTCGGTTGCACCCCTTCGTCAATCAGGGCCAGCAAGTGATTCAACGCTTCACGGCCGTCATTTAGCGCAACAACCGTTAACCCGATTTTCTCCAGGGTGCGCTGAATCTGCTTGCGTGCAATCTTGGAGTCATCAACGATCAGCACTTGTCTCGACACCGCGCTGGCGGCGACTTCGGGTGTCAGCAGGTCTTCGTTGAAGTCTTCCTGCATCGGCGTGACATCCGCCAGAATCTTCTCAACATCGATGATTTCGACCAGCTTGTTATCGTACTTGGTCACCGCGGTCAGAAAATGATCGTGACCGGTTCCCTTGGGAGGTGGCTGCACATCTTCCCAGTTGATGTTGATAATGCGCTCCACCCCCTGAACCAGGAAGCCCTGACTCTTCATATTGTATTCAGTGATGATGGTGAACTTGTCTTCGATATGTTCTATCGGCGCATTGCCCGTCGCTACGCTCAGGTCGAGAATGGGTATGGTGCCGCCGCGAATATGGGCAACGCCTTTCACCACCTTGCTGGCGTGAGGCATCTGAGTCAGCTTGGGGCACTGGAGCACTTCTTTAACTTTAAAAACGTTAATGCCGTAAATTTGATCGCCATTGAGGCGGAACAGCAGCAGTTCCAGGCGGTTTTGCCCGACCAACTGCGTACGCTGGTTCACACTGTCCAGAACACCGGCCATAGAATTCTCCACTGATAATACGGTTAACTGCCGGACACCGAGTCCGACTCCTGCCGCGACTCCACGACAGTCGGTAACGCCTTTGTAGAAAGGTCGGCACAGCCTTTGCAGACGGACTGTAACACAGGCGCTGCCCGAACCGTTTCGTCAATTTACTGGCGAATGCACCAGCGGCATTTTCAGCCCACTGGCAACGAATTGCCAGCAAGCGCCCTTTTTATGGTGACTTTTCACCAAGCATAGTCGGCAATCGTCCAAGGACAACTGCATGATCAGACATTTGTACCTATCGGCGGATGTTTCAGAAGGTTTAACCGGACGAGACCGGTCAGACACGGCATCGCGCATTGAAGGTAAACCGGGCATCAGAATCGCCGGCATGATCCTGACCATAGCCAGCCTGGCATATACGGCCAATGCCACTGAAACGGTCAGCCAAACGGCGGGCAAGCAGATTGCCCAGGCCGTGGAACACTCGCTGCTGCAACGTGTCAGGGACGACCACCCGAACGTTCCTGATGAACAGATATCAACCACCATTACTGTCAATGATGCCACGGCCAACCTGGCGCCCTGCCCCGCTCCCTTACTGGTCGACTGGCGAGGCAGTTCGTTATCCAACCGGCTGACCCCCCGAGTTGCCTGCGAAAGTCTGGGCTGGCAGGTCTATATTCCGGTTGGGTTGACGGTGAATGTACCCGTGGTCGTAACCGCGCGCAGCCTGTCGCGCGGTCAGCGCCTGTCACCGGCTGATTTGAGCCTGGCGATGACGGATGTATCCACACTCCGCCATGGCCACTATAACAACGCGGCCGATCTGAGCGGGTACGAAGTAGCCCGGAACCTGACACAGGGGACGGTGATAACCCCCTTTGTGGCCAAACCGCCGGTGATGATCGAGCGGGGTGACCGCGTTATCATATTCGCTACCGGCGCCGGCCTGTCGGTTCAGACCGAGGGTGAAGCACTCAGGGAAGGCTCCGAGGGGCAACAAATACCCGTCAGAAACCTGTCGTCCCGGCAAACCATTCATGCCTATGTAAAATCGAAAGGCGTGGTGGAGATTAATACCCAGTGAGGGCATACCGACTCAACTGGCTGGTTTTTAACCAATTTGATACAGTGATTGAAGAAAAAGCTGACTTTTTTCACAAAATTCACTCAAGTTTCTGAAGTCAGGGCCGCTACCCCTTTCAGGAAAAACCAACTTCACATGAGGTGACCACAATGGCCATTAATCTGAACGGCCTTTCATCGGGACAAACCGGGTCTGCCAAGAGCCGCGAAAGCGACAATGCTCAGTCGACCAAAAAAGCTGGCACAGAAAGTGCTGAAGCTGTAAACAAGAGTGATAGCGGCAAGAACACAGACGATGTGGTTAAGCTGTCGGATCGCGCTGAGGTATTGCGTACCGTCAACAGTAAGGTGCAGCAGTTGCCAGACATCGACCAGGAAAAGGTCGATCGCATTCGAACCGCCATTCAAAACGGCGATTACTCTATTGACTATAATAAGCTGGCGGCCGCCTTTCGACGCTTCGAGTCGGGCCTTTGATCGTTTGAGGGTTCAGGCAGTCGCCGGGTAAACCGCGGGGACAAGACCATGAATACCGAAACGCTCAACGCCCTGCAGGCGGCGCTCGCCAGAGCGCTCGATGCCAGCCAGGCTTTTGAACCGATACTCGCCGATGAACACCGGGCCCTGAAAACCGGTGATCTGGCATTGCTGTCCAATGTCCTCGACCGAAAATCCTCCCTGACTGAAACACTGCTAACGGCTTCGCAAGCGCTACTCACCTGGTGTTCCGACCAGGAAATCGAACCCGACTACCCGGCTTTTCACGCCTGGTGCGAACAACAGCTGGACGCAACGCAGCAAGCCCCGCTCCTGACCCAATGGCAAACACTGAAAGCGAGCCTGGACGAAAATAGCCGCTCTACCGCTGTGAACCGGCAAATGCTGGCCTCCCTGTCGGCACAGAACCAGGCACGTCTGACGCTGCTGAAAAACCTGGTCGGTACCACCGATACCTACTCCGCCTCGGGTACCCAGTCGCTCAATGATGGCCAGCGTCGCTGGGTCGATCAGGTCTAGGGCAGCGACGTCTATGTTTATTGATCAAATGACCCTGTTCATCATCGCGGAAATTGCCGTGGTGTATGTGGTCATCACGATCTTCCTGTTTTACCGGCACCGGCTCTACCATGTGCTAGTCGCCATTCTCAAGGAGATGCGCTGGCAGAAGTTGCGCCGGCAACAGGAAAAGCAACAGGAAATCGCGGCCTTGCGGGCTCAGAACCGCAAGCTAACCCAGGATTTCAAATCGGCGCAGGCAGCAGCCGACAGCGCCGGCAAAACCATTCCGGAACAACTCAGACACCACCTGAATACACTGGAAGCCGAACTGACGGAATCCGGAAACGACCTGCATCGCACCCCCGAACCGGATGAACCGGCCCATATTCACTGGCTTCGCCGCCGCATTCTGGACCTTGAACAAAAGCTGCTGGCCGGCGAAATCGACGATGAGGAATGGGCGCACCAGGCGCACCAGGTGTTGAAAGACAGCGGCCTTGAACCGGCGCGCGAGGCACGTCAGGAAGGGGCCAACTCGGAATTGGGCAAAGACCAGCTCACCCGAGACCTGAAACAGTACGAAGCCCAGTATGCCGCCGCTCGCGACCGGATCCGGCTGCTCGAACAGGAGATGAACACCCTCAAATCCATCAACACGTCCAGCCCAAGCAATTTTGAGCGCCCGCAAAAAGGCATGTACGCCGACGAGATCTACAAGCTCAAGTGCGACAAGTACGACATGCAGGAGGCCATCAACCAGCTATCACTGAAATTGCAGCAAATAGACCCCGATGGCGACGAGTACGCCAACCAGCAGGCTGAGTTGATTCAGGCGCTAAACCGCTATGTCAAAGAGGCTGATGTCAGCGTTAATCTGATGGAGAAGGAGCTGGAAGCCGCCAACCATGAGAACGAAGAGCTCGAAACCGAGGTTCACGGACTGAAGAATCGCCTGAAAGACCTGCAGGTACGCGGGCCCAAGGCGGTGAACCCGGATCATGTCAAAAAGCTGACCTCCAACGCCTCCAGCCAGGCCGAGTCTGTGGCCAGTCTGCGCGATGCGCTGGAGCAGTTGCGCTCAGGCAACGATCCGGAGCGTGCCATGCAGGTTCAGGACGATGAAATCAGCCGGCTGGAATTGCTGGTGCGCGATTCAGAATCGTGCGTTGCCATGCTGGAAATGGAGCTGCAACAAGCCCAGCAGGCACTGGAAGAGTTAAGCGCCCAGCCGATTGACACCACAGAAACCAAAGCAGAGGCTCCTCAAGGCGCCACCGCTGAAGAGTTCGAAACGCTCAGCGCACAGATTCAACTCAGCCTGGATACCCTGCGCAACCTCGTCGACGACCTGCGTGAAGGGGCCGACACCGACGACATACTGCCGGCCCAGGAAAAGGAAATCGATCAGCTGCAAGCCCTGCTTCGCTCCACTGAGACTCTGGTTGCCGAGCTTAGCGCCCGAACCGAGCAGGTGAATGCCCAGGATAACCGGGCAGAGAGCAACGAAGACATCGAAGAGATGGAAACACTGGTCAAACAATTCATGTCTGACTCCCAAACCATGCTGCAACGCATCAAAGAACTGGAACAGAACCAACGCGACGAAGATCAGGCCGCCATAAAGGCAGGTTAGCTGCTTGCTGAAATTCCACTCAGGTCACTCCTCCTACCTTAGGAGGAGAGCCGCCGCTCCAGCGCTAAACTCCCGTCTGAAAGTGCTACACTGCCGGTCAATAAAAACGACAACATCGATGCTGTGAATGCCATGACGGATACCCTTCAAGTCCTGATCGCCGACGACCACCCGCTGTTCCGCAATGCGCTGTCTGAAGCCCTGTCGAACACCGGAACGCCGGTCACGATTGAGCAGACCGACACCCTGGAATCGACGCTGCTCCACCTTGAAAATAGCGCCACCGACCTGTTGTTGCTCGACTTGAAAATGCCCGGCAGCGAGGGCTTGCTCGGCCTGATTCAAATACGAACCCGCTTTCCGGAAGTTGCGGTGGCAGTCATCACAGCTAATGAAGCCAGCAGAACCGTGGCACACGTAAAAGCCACCGGCGCCCTGGGGTATCTGCCCAAATCACTGTCTCTGGAACAATTGGTGGAAGCGCTGCAGGCGCTGATCAGCGGCAAGGGGTATTTCCCCGCCAACCACCAGGCTGACAACCACAGCATCGATGAAGACATCGACGCCATTACCAAACTCGCCAGCCTGACCCCCAAGCAACAACATGTTCTGGCGCTGATTGCCCGTGGCTACCTGAACAAGCAGATTGCCTACGAGCTGAGCGTCAAGGAAACCACCATCAAGACTCATGTCTCCGAAATATTCCGCAAGCTCAATCTGTATAACCGCACCCAGGCCGCCATGTACAACCAGTATTTGGAAGTGCCTGAGTAGGTGAACTAACGACTCAGCTCGGAGTTCAGGTCAGTTGGGAAGCATTGGCCCGCACCGGGCACCGGGGTAGCCCTTGTGGGGCCTAGACCGCAACGTCCATGTTGCGGACTTCCCCACAAGGGCTACCCCGGCACCCGCCGCTCGTTTATTCAGCAATCTCTGACAATTGAATTGACTACCGCAACAAAGACGCCAGTAAAGCCCTCAATTGCAGTGGCCGCACCGGTTTTTTCAGTAATCGATAGCCCCGCTTCTCGATCGCCTGGCGCACCTCTTCCGTGTAATCGGCCGTGATCATAATCACCGGCACGTCGGCCAGCCCCCGGTTGTGCCAGTCTTCCAGTACGCTTAGCCCGGTTAAGGTCTGATCCAGATGGTAATCCATCACGATCAGGTCCGGCTTATGCTCGCAGGCCATATCCCAGGCCTGTTCCGGCTGGCTGGCCACCGAAACACTGAAGCCCCATTCGGCCAACAGACTGTTCATGCCTTCAACAATCTGTACTTCATTATCGACACAGAGAATGTGATACCCCTGGTGGGAACCAGCCGCCGGCACGGCTAATTTACCCGTCGCTATGCCAGCAGCGGCCAGCGGCAATTCAATGCCAAACATACTGCCCTGCCCCAGCTCGCTGCGCACCGTAACCGGGTGCTCGAGCAGCACCGATAAACGCCGCACAATGGCCAGGCCCAACCCAAGGCCGCGCTCTTCACTCCGGGTATCCGGTAGACGATGAAACTCCTCGAACACCTCGGACTGTTGTTTTTCGGTCAGGCCCGGGCCGGTATCCCAGACTTCAATGCGACAGCGAGCGCCATGCCGCCGAACCCCCAAAGTAACCCGGCCGCGCTGGCTGTAACGCAAGGCATTACTGAGCAGATTTTGCAGCATGCGCCGCAACAGCCGGGCATCGCTGTGTACCCATAGCGAAGTTCTGACGAAGGTCAGGTGAATGCCCCGGTCTCGCGCCAGCACGTCAAATTCTTCGTGCAGAGAGGCCAGCACGCTGGCCAGGGAAATGGTTTCCGGGTTCGGATGAATGATGTGCGAATCCAGCTTGGAAATTTCGAGCAATTCACCCAGCAAGTTATCGGCCGAGTGCAAGGAGCGTTCGATCTGTTCGGCCAGGCCAAGCAGTTCAGGCGTCTGATCCAGGCGCCGCAGCTTGGCTTGCAGACTCGCGGCAAACAGGGCTGCCGAATTCAGCGGCTGCACCAGATCGTGCCCGGCGGCAGCCAGAAAGCGGGTTTTATTGGTGTTGGCTTTTTCCAGTTCGGTGTTGGTCAGCTGCAGTGCTTCGGTGCGTTCGGAGACTTTTTCTTCCAATAGATCGTTACTGCGGCGCAGCTGATCTTCAATACGGCGGCGATCGGTAATGTCTGAATATACCGTGATGTAACCCCCATCAGGCATCGGGTTACCCTGAATTTCCAGGTAACTGCCATCCGGCCGTTTGCGCTCAATCCGGTAGGAAGACCCTGCTTTCAGGTGGCCCAGGCGCCGCTCTACCAGTTCGTCAACGTCCCCGTCGCCCAGTTCGCCTTTCACTGCGTTATGCCGCAGCAGAGCCTCGACCGGCTGTCCGGCTTGCAGCATGCCCTCCGGGTAGCGAAACATGCGCTGGTATTCCTGATTCCAGGCCACGATGTTCAGATCACGATCAACAATGCTGATGCCCTGACTGATCGACTGCAGCGCCGAGTTGAGCAAGTCACGATTGAACTTCAGCACCTGTGAGGCTTCATCCACCATGGTCGACAGATGCCGCCACTGGCCGGTCATCGGCTGATCGAACCGTTCAAACAACAAGCGGGTGGCAGGTGCACCCAGCACAGACGACAGCGAACGCTCGGCCTGGTAAAGCAAATCGTCATCGGCAGTGTGGTCGGTCAGTAAACGGCCATTGAGCGGGTTGGTGTAGCGCGAGAACAACCGGTGCAGTTTGTCGGCGCCAATAAAACGCCCCAGCAACAGGTGCAGATCACCAATTGACACAGTTCGACTGGCGTTCTGCAGCAAGCCCGAATCGGACCGGTTGGCGTGCACAAACAGCGAGGCCTGCATCCGGTCTTTCAGGGTTTCGCGGCCAAAAGCAGAGCCAAGCAACAGCCCCAGTACGTTCAGCGCCAGGCTCCAGGCGGTGCCGTGCACAATGGGGTCTAGCCCCTCAACACCCATCAAGGCCTGAGGCCGCAGAAAGCTCAGGCCAAACAGGCCGTCCATCAAGGTATCGGGCATCAGGCCGGCACGAATCAGTAACGGAATCAGCAAGGTATAAAACCAGACCGCTGACCCAAGCCCCAGCCCCCATAACACGCCCTTCCGGTTCATCGCGGTCCAGTACAGGCCCAGAAATAACGCCGGTGCAAACTGTGCAACGGCAACAAATGAGACCAGACCAATCGCCACCAGCCCTTCAAAGGCAACGATCAGCCGGTAATAGAAAAAGGCGGCCAGCACGATGAGCATGATGCCCAAACGACGCAACCAGACGACCCGGCGGCCAAGATTGGGCGCATCGGCAGACCACCAGCCAAGTCGAATCAACCCGGGCAAGAGAATTTCGTTCGAGAGCATGGTGCTGAGCGCAATATTGGCCACAATCACCATCGACGTCGCCGCCGACAAACCACCGATAAAGGCCAGGACCACCAGATCATCCCGCCCCATCATCATCGGCAGAATCAGCGTCATGTATTCCAGTTGCTCGGGATTGGTCGAAAAGTACTCGTACCCGACCAGCACCATGGGCAGCACAAAAAGGTTAATCAGCACCAGGTAGAGCGGGAAAATCCAGCGCGCCATGCGCAGGTCGCGCTCATCCCGGTATTCAACGACGGCCACATGAAATTGCCGTGGCAGAGCGATGATGGCGACAACCCCCAGCATCACCTGGGTAGTGTAAATATAAGGGCTACTGAAATCGGTCATGATCGACCAGATCTCGGGAGTATTCACCGCCGTTTTAACAACCTCGGCAAAGCCACCACCAACGGCATAGACCGCCCAGTAGCCCAACACCAGAAAGGCAAAGAGTTTGACCACCGATTCAAAGGCTATCGCCAGCATCATGCCGGGGTGGTGTTCAGAGGTATCCAGATGACGGGTGCCAAACAGAAGCGTAAACAGCCCAAGAATCAAGGAAACATAAAGTGCCGAGTCGTTATACCAATACTCGCCCGCGGTGATCGTTGGCGCGACCACGTTAAAACTCACCGAGATGGCTTTCAACTGAAGCGCAACGTAGGGCACGATCCCGACCAGGGAGATCAACGCAACAAACACCGCGACAGCCCGGCTATGCCCGAACCGACTGGCAATAAAGTCGGCAATGGTGGTCACGTTCTCGCGTTTGGCGACCTGCACCACTTTTAGCAGAAACGCATAACCCACCAGAAACAGCAGAATGGCACCAACATGCGAAGGCGCAAAGGCCCAGCCATATTCGGCAAACTGACGAGTAGCCCCGTAGAATGTCCAACTGGTGCAATAGACCGCCAACGACAGGCTGTACACCCAGGGCTGCCAGCGACGGGCGACCGGATGCCGGTCACCATAGAGTGCGATGACGAACAACAGGATGACGTAGAGCAGCGAAATAAGGATGAAAAACGTCGGTGACATCCGGGGCTTGGTCCTGTGTCAGTCAGAATTTAAATCGTGGGAAGCGAGACAGACTTGGTGAAACACTACCTTTTGCCACCTGAGCAGTGCCGGCTGCCGGGTTGCTCTGTCTGGGGAGGTCCGCAGCAGGGACTAAAACGCCAGGAGCGTTTTAGCATGAGCGGAGCGAACCCGAAGGGTGAATCCCACGGATGGGATTCATATCCTGCGGTCCAGGCCCCATGGACGGGTTCACGCCGGCCCCAGACAGAGCAACCCGGTGGCTGGCACGGCAAACAACCCCAGGGCCAACTCGTGTTCAGGCTTTGTCTCGCTCCACCAGATAATCCCGGTAGTCGTCGCGAATGTCTACCTTGCGCAGTTTTCCAGTGCCGGTATGCGGCAAGCTGTCGACCTGGATGATAGCATCTGGCAGCCACCATTTGGCGACGCGTTCTGCCAATACCTTGCGCAGGCGAGCTTCATCGAGGGTTTTACCGGCACGAATCGTCACCAGCATTAGCGGGCGTTCATCCCATTTTGGGTGGGTGGCGCCGATCACGCAGGCTTCGTTAATGGCGTCGTCGTGCAGGGCAGCATTTTCCAGCTCAACCGAACTGATCCACTCGCCTCCGGATTTGATCACATCCTTGCTGCGATCCACCACGCGCAGATAGCCCTGGGGGTTAATAACGGCTACGTCACCGGTATCGAACCAGCCATCGATAAACTTGTCTTTGCCCTCGCCCTTGAAATACTGGGCTAGCACCCAGGGGCCCCGGCAGCGCAGGTTGCCCCGGGTTCTGCCGTCATGCGGCAAGGGGCGACCTGCTTCATCAAAGATCTCGATTTCCACACCCAGCATCGGGCGCCCGGCCGAGCTTTGCAGTTCGTAGCGCTGTTCATCTGGCATGGCGTCCATCTGCGGTGTGCGATTCGCGGCTGTCGCCAGTGGGCTGGTCTCGGTCATGCCCCAGATGCCCATCCAGTAGACGTCGTAGAGCTTGTCGTAAATCTCGACCAGACTCAGTGGCGATGCCGCCCCGCCGACGCCGATTACCTTCAGTGAATCGATCGTCTTGCCGCTCTGCTGAAGATAATTGTGCAGGTTCAGCCAAACGGTCGGTACCGCAAAGGCCTGATTGACCGACTCCTCCTCAATCAGAGACTGCAAGCTCTCACCATCGAGGTTGCCGCCCGGCAACACCAGTTTGGCGCCATACAGCGGTGCTGAAAACGGTACGCCCCAGGCACAGACGTGGTACATGGGTACTACCGGCATGGCGACCGACCGTTCTGTGAAATCGAGATACTGGCTGGAGCCGCTCATCATCGCATGCAACACGGTCGAGCCCTGCTCGTACATAACCCCCTTGGGGTTGCCGGTCGTGCCGCTGGTGTAGCAAAGTCCACAAGGGGCATCGGACGGCAGGCGCGGCCAGTGAAATTCCGTCGGCATCTGGGCCAGCAAGTGCTCGTAGTTATCCAGGGTCAGTACACTGGATTCGGGCATTTTGTCTTCATCACACAGCACTACGAACCGTTCAACACTGCGAATCTGGTCGGCAACCTCTTCCAGCAGAGGCAGAAACTCCGGATCCAAAAAAACCCAACGGTCTTCGGCGTGGTTGATAATGTATTGCAACTGCTCACTGAACAGCCGCGCATTGAGGGTGTGTACAACCGCCCCCATGCCAGAAATACCGAAATACAGCTCCAGGTGGCGATAGTGATTTACTGCCAATGTGGCCACCCGGTCGCCACTTTGAATACCGGAGCGCGCCAGCAGGTGGGCAACCTGGGCCGACCGATGCAGCGCATCCCGATAGAGGTAGCGATGCCGGCTGCCATCTGTCATCGCAGAAACTATGCTTTGCTCGGGATAACGTTGCGCTGCATTGCGTAGAATATCGCTGGTATTCAGCGGGTGAATCATCATGTTGCCAGCCATCCCAGGTCTCCTGTTGACAGCAATGTCCGGTGTCGGGTCTGCCCGAAAAAGTGCAGGCCTTTAACAATTAGGGTAGATGCTACCAGTGTAGAGACCGGGCCCGGCCAGACCCATCGGCGAATAGTAGGAGGCGCCCTCACCCAGAGTGAGGGTTCGCCTGGAACAGCGGCGGATGATGAGTTGCTCTGGTTGACGCAACGCCGCCCAGAGATTAACAAGTCACCAGCAGGCAGGCGCTCAGCGGCCTAGCGGGACGTCCATATCATCCAGGGTGAGCTCGCGCATCAGTTCAGGGATAGCCCATTCAACGTCCTCTTCAGCACTGAGGCGGAAGTGATACATCGATTGCAGGGCCTGGTGGTCCTCTGCTCGGAACAACATTTCACCCTTGGGCGTATCAAAGCGCATGCCTTCCATGGTGCTGATCAGTTCCTCTGTGTCGGTTGAGCCCGCACGGCGAATCGCTTCAACGGCGGCGATACCCGCTGCCATACCACCGGCGGCAAAAAAATCTGGTGGCGTGCCAAAGCGCTCCAGGTGGTGTTCGACCAGCCATTGGTTGATGTCGTTGCCCGGAGTCTCGTAGTAGTAATAGATAGCCCCTTCGAGACCGACAAATGGCTTGTAGCGAACCAGGCCCGACAAATTAGTGCCACTGGCTGCAAACCGAATGTCGTGACGTTCGGGGTTCATCGCCTGCAGTTCAGCCATGGGGTTGCCACCACCGGCCCAATAGAAAAACACGACCCGGTCGCCTTCTGCATCTTGCAACTCGTCAAAAATGCGCTGACCCGCTGCGGTGAAATCGGTGGTATCGGCCGGCACGTACTCTTCGTGCACCACTTCGGCACCGGTACCGGCCAGTGCATCGCGAAAGGCAGTGATACCATCACGACCATAGGCGTAGTCTTGGGCCAGCGTCGCAATCTTCACCCCCGGGCGGCCAATGGCGACCGCGTTGGCAACGGCATCCTGCATCGCATTGCGACCCGTTCTGAAAATATAGCGGTTGCCGTCGTCTCCGGTTACGGCGTCGGCCATGGCTGGTTCAACGATCAATATTTTCTCAAATGCTTCAGCCACGGGCAGCATGGCCAGTGCTACGCTGGAAGACATCGGCCCAACCGCCAGGTCTGCATTGTCGTCAGCGTAGGCTTCTTCGAGCAGCGCACGGCCTTTGGCCGGGTCCAGCCCGGTGTCTTTCTCGATGACTTCAATGGCCCGGCCATCGACTTCAAAGGTACCGTTTGTGGCGTATTCGAGCCCCAGCATGAGGCCATTGTGGCTCTGCCTGGCATAGGCTTCAAAGGGCCCGGTTTTGCCGTAAACATGGGCAATTTTAATCGGTTCTGCCTGTAACGTGGCGCTGAGCAACAGAGGTAAGGCGATCATAGCCCAGTGGGCTATGCGAAGGGGTTGCATGAATCTCTCCTGTTTCTTTGCTTCAAGAATCTACTAAACTGCCGATATAGACAGACGTCTGCAACGACTTAATGGCCGGTAGACCCGAACAATAACGACAATGATTGGCTAACGGGATGCCGAAGCAACGGTTAGCTTTCAACCTGCCAGGGTAACGTCTGCCATGAACGCGCCGGTGCCGGCATCATTTACTGATTACCACCAGTAAGCCCTAATGGCCCGACCAGCGGTTGCCCAGGTAACAGGCCGCAGTGCAGCAACATTGTTTTAATCACAATACTATCTCGCCGGTGGAGCTTGATCTATGAAAATCACGGTTGTAATGAAAACAGCTCTGGGCTTTGGCCTGATGCTCCTGCTCATCATTGGCATATCCCTGACTGCACTGACCAACCAGGCGTCCATCGCCAGTCTGTTTCGCATCACTACCGATGAGGTCGTTCCTCAGGTAGAAAACGCCTTCGAACTGGTCATCAGTATCCAGAATGCCAACAAGGCAGTCTCGCAGCATGCGGCGGTTGAATCAGAAGACGCCCTGGCGCGCTACGAAGCGGATTTTGAAACGGCACTGGTTGAAGTAGACCGTCTGAACCAGCAACTGAGTGATCGGTTAATCAATGCACCCGAGCTGCAGGAACAACTGTCAGCCGCCTACTCCAATGTGAACGAAGCCATGGCACTGGCAGCAGAGCACCTGAGCACCCGGCGCACCGTTCTCGACAGCCGGGCCTCCTTTCTGTCGGAATTTCAGACTCAGAATTCGCGCTGGCTGACCTATACCAACGATATGAAAATTGTCGACCGGGTGCTGGAAAACCTGGCCATGGAGACCGACTCGGTCTCACGCCAGGTTGGCGCAGATGCAACTTATGTTCTGGATAGAATTGCACTTATCCGGTCAGGTGTCGGCGGTATCACCGGGCTTTCCAGCGCCGAACAGGTCGATAATGTACAAGCGGGTCTTCAACGGGAAATCGAACGTGCCGACACTCGCATGGAACGGCTGGAAAGCAATAACGAGATTCTGTTTCGCTACCTGTCGACCTATATGGATCTGCTCAGAACGGCGGTAAGCGGAGAAACCGGTACCCTGCCCCGGTATCGTGCCTCTCTGGCTGCCAGCGAACTCAGTACCCTGCAGTTGGGTCAACTGGCCGACAGCATCAACCGCAGTGTTGATGCATTAACCGAACTGTCGGTCGACTTGTCCAACCGGCGTGTGGCGCTGGCCAGCGAGGTGACCTCTGCCAATCATCAAGCGGCGCTGACGGTTTGGGGGGTATTGGGCGCTTCGATTCTGGTGGCCTTGCTGGTAATGGCGTCGCTGATTCGCAGTATTCGGACGCCGCTTAAGCGCATTACCGAGGTGCTGCACGCGGTCGCCACCGGTGACCTGACTCAGAAGATGAAGATCACCTCCCAGGATGAATTCGGGCAAATTTCTGCTGGCATCAACGAGTTGGTGGAACAAACACAGGCCGTTATTCGTGACATTACCAGAGCCTCCGGCGAGGTCGATTCCGTTACGCAACAGGTAACGGAAACCACACGTTCCAGCTCGACCAAGTTGCTGCGCCAGAAGGATCAGTCAGCTTCCATCGCCACCGCTGTGACAGAGATGACCGCAGCAGCCAGCCATATTTCCGACAATGCCAATGACACTCTGGTTCAGGTGGAGGCAGTGAACGAATCGGCATCGGAAGGTCAGGCAAACATGAATGCCAGCCGCGAAGTGATCAGCAGTTTGCTGGAGGAAATACACTCAACCAGCGACGTAGTATCTGAACTGCAGCAGGAGTCGAGCAACATTGGCAAGATTCTGGAGGTGATTCAAAACATTGCGGAGCAAACCAATCTACTGGCGTTGAATGCGGCGATCGAGGCGGCCCGGGCGGGTGAACAGGGTCGCGGCTTTGCGGTTGTGGCCGATGAAGTGCGCAGCCTGGCCAGCAAGACCCAGCAGTCTACTGAAGAAATCTACCAGATGATCGACCGGCTACAACAACGCGCCAATCAGGCGGTAGCCCGCATGGGCACCAATCGCGACAAGGCTGAATCGCTGGTTACCCAGGCCGACAATACCGACAAGTCCATTCAAACTATTCTGGACAGTTTGGGCAGCATCACCGACATGAGCCGGATGATCGCGGAAGGCACATCCGAGCAACAAAAGGCGGCAGAGTCCGTTTCGGAAACCATTCAGGAAATTGCGGAATTATCCGACGCGATCTATTCCAACGCGCGCCGCAACGTATCCAACTTCGAACAACTGAACACGTTAGTCCAGCAACAGAAAACGTCAGTAAGCCGCTTCAAATACGACTGAATCAGTGCCGAGAGCCCGTGCCAGCAGCCGGGTATACCTCTCCGGGGTCGGCGTGAACCCATCCATGGGGCCTAGACCGCAACATCCATGTTGCGGACTTCCCCGGAGAGGTATACCCGGCAGCCAGCACTCAGCATGTGGTCGCTCCTGGCATACTGACGGCAATAAATTACTTCTCTACAAAAGCCCGCTCAATTACATACTCGCCAATGTGTCCGGCACGGGTTTCGTTGAAGCCCATCTCGTCCAGAATGGCGGTGGTGTCTTTAAGCATGGCCGGGCTGCCGCAGAGCATGAAGCGGTCATCTTCCTTGTTCGGTGCTGGCAGGCCCAGGTCTGAAAACAACTTGCCGCTTTTCATCAGGTCTGTAAGACGACCCTGGTTGCGGAAGGGTTCGCGGGTGACCGTTGGGTAATAGAGCAGTTTTTCCTGAATGACCTCACCGAAGTATTCGTGCTCGTGCAGTTCCTGTTCGATCATGTCGCGATAGGCCAGCTCCGACACGTGGCGCACACCATGGGTCAGAATGACCCGGTCGAACTGCTCATAGATTTCCGGGTCTTTGATGATGCTTAAGAACGGCGCCAGGCCAGTTCCGGTCGACAGCAACCAGAGGTTTTTCCCGGGAAGCAGATGGTCGGTTACCAGGGTACCGGTCGGCTTACGGCCTACATAGATCTGGTCGCCGGGTTTAATGTTCTGTAACTGGGAGGTCAGCGGGCCGTCGGGAACCTTAATGCTGAAAAACTCGAGTTCTTCTTCGTAGTTGGCGCTGGCAATGGAATAGGCGCGCAGCAGCGGACGGCCGGTGTCCTGTTCCAGGCCGATCATGGTGAAGTAACCGTTCTTGAAGCGAAAACCCGGATCACGGCTGGTCTTGAAGCTGAACAAGGTGTCGTTCCAGTGCTGTACGCTGGTGACCGTCTCTATATTCAAATTAGACATATAAACCTCTTAAAAAAGAATAATAAGTTATATAACACTACTATACCGAGACCGCCCTTATCGGCAAAATGCCTATTATCAATATACGTTATCGGTTTTGCCACTATGAAATTTACGTTGCGTCAATTACAGGTCTTTCTGGCCACGGCTCACTACGAAAACATCAGCCGGGCGGCCACCAGTTTGAACATGTCCCAGTCGGCAGCCTCGGGGTCTCTCAAAGAACTGGAGTCACTGTATTCGGTCCGGTTGTTTGAACGGGCGGGTAAACGCCTGAAGCTGAATGAGCTTGGCAGACAGCTCTGGCCAAGGGCAGAAGCCTTGCTTGCCCAGGCGCTGGAGATGGACCAGGCACTGGCCCATCATCAGGATCTGGGCTTGCTCAAAGTCGGGGCGACGCTGACCATCGGCAACTACCTCGCTGTCGGGTTGATGGCTCAGTTCAAGGCTCGCCAGTCCTCGGCGCGGGTGCAGCTCAAGGTTGCCAATACCCAGACCATTGTCGACCAGGTGCTTAACTTTGAACTGGATCTGGGCATGATCGAGGGCGAAATCAACCACCCCGATCTGGATATTCAGCGCTGGCGCAGCGATACCCTGGTTGCGTTTTGCGCTCCGGATCACCCGCTCGCAAATGTTCAAACCCTGAACGACCAGCACCTGCTGGATGCGAACTGGATTGTTCGTGAGTCCGGTTCAGGTACCCGGCAAACGTTTGAGCGTGGCATGCACGGCATCTGGTCTGATCTGACCATTGAGTTGGAGCTGGAACACACCGAAGCAATTAAACGCGCCGTTGAAGCTGGGCTGGGCATCAGTTGCCTGTCACACGTCTCGCTGAAAGAGGCATTCAGGCGCGGCACCCTTGTGCCGCTTAGGCTTCCCCACCGGGATTTCAGCCGGGACTTTTATTTGGTGTTGCACCGCCAGAAGTACCGCAGCCCCGGTATTCAGGCCTGGCTTGAGTTGTGCCAGGCCGGTGTTGACCAGATTTGACGTTTAATCCAATCAGGAATACTGGCTTATAGACGCTCCAGACACATGGCTGTGCCTTCGCCACCACCAATGCACAACGCAGCCATGCCCTTCTTCCTATCCAGCCGGATCATGTTGTGCAGTAAAGTCACCAGTATGCGAGCGCCTGAGCAACCCAGTGGATGACCCAGCGCACAGGCACCACCGGTGACGTTGGTAATCTCCGGGCTTAAACCGACTTCCTGCATGCCCAGCATGGTAACCATGGCGAAGGCTTCGTTGATTTCGGCCACTTCGATGTCTTCTGCTTTCCAGCCAGCCTGTTCCAACGCCTTGTTCATAGCGCCAATGGGGGCACAGGTAAAGGTGCTGGGCGCCTGGGCATGGCTTGCATAGCTACGAATGACAGCCAGTGGCTTAAGGTCCAGCGCTTCGGCCTTGCTGCGACTCATCAGCGTCAGCGCGGCGGCACCATCGCTGATCGAGCTTGAATTTGCGGCGGTTATGGTGCCGTCTTTGGCAAAGGCGGGGCGCAGTTGTGGTATTTTATCCGGACGGGCCTGGCCGGGTTGTTCATCGTGTTCCACCAGGGTGTCGCCCTTACGCGAACTGACCGTTACCGGAACGATTTCGGCTTTAAAGTAGCCCTGTTCAATTGCGGTCTGGGCGCGACTCAGGCTGCGCAGCGCAAACTCATCCATGGCTTCACGGCTGATCTTGAATTCGTTGGCGGTCGTCTGGGCATGCACGCCCATGGCATTGCCGTCGTAGGCGTCTTCCAGGCCGTCCAGAAACATGTGGTCGTAGACCTTCTGGTGACCCATGCGGTAGCCGGAGCGTGCCTTGTCCATCAAATAAGGCGCATTGGTCATTGATTCCATGCCGCCGGCGATGGCGATGTCGATCTGGCCGGTGCGAATCTGGTCGGCGGCCATCATCACGGTTTTCATGCCGGAGCCACAGACTTTGTTGACCGTGGTTGCCGGTACCGATTCCGGCAAACCGCCGCCAAGAGCGGCCTGGCGCGCCGGTGCCTGGCCCAGGCCGGCGGGCAGTACACAACCCATCAGCAATTCCTGCACCTGATCCGGCGTTACACCGCTGTCGCTCAGGTTGGCGGCAATCACGGCTGCGCCCAACTCGGTTGCTGAGAGGCCACTCAGCGAGCCCTGGAAGCCGCCCATGGGGGTACGTTTGGCGGCGACAATTACGATCTCTGTGGTCATGACGGGAATCCTCTTGTGACGCACTATTCGTTACTGGGTAAAGACAGTGGGCGCGTTAAATGCGTAACCCGCCGTCCACTTCCAGAATTCGTCCCGAATAGTAATCGTTCGTCAGAATAAATGTGACTGCCCGGGCGATATTGTCCGGCTGCCCTACCCGGTTCAGGGGTACAGACTGCTTGACACGCTCCAGCGCCTCCGGCTTCATGCTGCCGGTCATTTCGGTCTCGATGAAACCCGGAGCAATGCCCGCCACGCGAATGCCGTAACGGGCCAGTTCTTTCGCCCAGGTGACGGTCATGGCGGTAACGCCCGCCTTGGCCGCGCTGTAATTGGTCTGCCCCATGTTCCCGGCCTGCGAAATGGAGCTTATATTGATGATAACTCCCGGTGTCTCGCCAGCCACCATCCAGGCGGCGGCCTCGCGTCCACATAAAAAGACACCGGTCAGGTTAACGTCGATCACCGCCTGCCATTGAGCCAGGGTCATGGTCTGGACCTCACCGTCTTTCACCCTGACCAACAAGCCATCGCGCAAGATACCGGCGTTGTTGACCAACCCGTCCAACTGGCGCTCGTCTTGTTTGAGTTGCGCAAACAAGGCCTGCACCGAGGCTTCATCGGCGACATTGCAGGTATAGCCCCGGGCGGCATGGCCCTGGTCCCTCAACTGTGCCGCCGCCTGTTCGACCAATGCCTGGTCGATGTCGATCAGCGCCACCCGGGCACCAGCCTCGACCAGTGATGTGGCCATTTGCAGCCCAAGGCCACGACCACCACCGGTGATGGCAATGTGTTTTCCGGCCAGAGTTTGAGGAGTCGTCATCGTTAGGTCCTGTGCTTGGTTACTGGAAAAGGGTTACTGTTTTTATCAGTTGTCCGAATCGGATCGGCTGAAATCACCGGCGCGCCTGGAATTGGACGGTAAAACCGGTCGATCAGGTTCATGGGCACAGAAATCACACTGGGGTAAAGCCAGGCCGGTGATTTGTCTTTATCGACCAGCAAGGCGCGCACCCCTTCAAGGAATTCGCGCTCTGCAACAGCATGGGCACCCACCATCAAATCCTGATTCAGCGCCTCGACCCGGCTGGCACTCCGTAAACGCCGAAAATGGTGCCAGGTCAGTGCAACACTCAATGCAGAGCCGCTTTGCCATTGCCGGGCAGCCTGCTTAAAGGGTTCAAATTCTGAGCGTGACACCTGCGCCATCCAGTCACTGAGGCTGGGCTCGGGCAGGGTATCCAGCGCGGCCTGCCAGCCTTCCCGGCTTTGGCGAACAGAGTTGTCCTCTACGTCATTGATTGGCAGTTCGGCCAAGGTGCTGCCACTGGCCAGCCGGTGCTTCAGGTTCGCTGCCGTCGGCTCATCGACACAGCGGTCGGCATAACCGAGCGCAACCACGTCGCTCGCCGTCAGGTGAATGCCCGAGCAGCCAATCAGGGTCCCCGCGCGCCAGTCTGGCTTCTGCAGAAAGTGAGCCGCCCCGACATCGGGAAACAGGCCGATTTGCAATTCAGGCATGGCAAAGCGGGCTTCGGCATCCACCAGTTTCAGATCGCCTCCGGCAAACAGGCCCCAGCCACCACCCATTACCAGGCCGCGCCCCCAAACCACGATGGGTTTGGGACTGTGTTCAATTTTTGCGTCCAGTTGATACTCCGCCGCAAAATAGCGGAGGGCTTCAGCTCGCTGAACGTCGGCGGGTTGATTGACTGACGCTTGATACAGGGCTTTCACATCACCGCCGGCACAGAATGCCCGGGCCTGGGAGCTCTGCAACCAAATGCTGCTGACGGTTTCGTCGGCAAAGGCATCGGTCAGTGCTGCATCCAGTGTCTCAATCAAGCTCAGATCCAAGGCATTCAGGGCTTGGGGACGGTGCAGGCTGATCACTCGCAATGCACCTTCCTGCTCGGTCTGCAACGGTGAAACGGGGATCTCAGTCATGGGGCTACCTTAGCAATGCGGGCTCTGGAGGTGCCATCCTGCATTGGTACGACGCGCTTCTCAAGCATCAACCCGGACTCTGCAATTCAAGGGCGTCCAAACCCCGGGATTACGCGTAATTTGTTATCAACGGTCACTGATAGCCGTCCTCCGGGTTGGAAAAACAGATTTGACTGGTCAATACTGTGTGCAGATTACGTCACTGTGGCCTGCATACTGGCAACACAGCCTTCATCCAATAACACTGAAAAAGGAATCACCCATGAAATACCTCACCTGGTTGGGGCTTGCGATCGTTAGCCTGATTGGAACGGCTCAGGCCTGTGAACTGGACCGGAATGTGCGTCTGGCGGGCATGAGCTGGATGTCGAACCTGATGATGGTCGAAATCGAAAAAGCCATCCTTGAAGACGGTTACGGGTGCGACGTTGTAGTTGAATCCGGCGACACGGTGCCGATGATCGCCGCCCTTGTGCGAGGCGATGTAGACCTGTACAACGAATTGTGGATCGATTCTGCGCCACAGGAATGGGTCAACGCCAATGAATCCGGTGACGTTGTGTCTCTGGGCGATGTGTATTCCGGCGGTGTGGAAAGCTGGTGGATTCCCCGTTATGTCGCTGATGAAAACCCGGGCCTTACCTCGGTGTATGATTTGCCAGACTACAAAGAACTGTTCGAAGACCGCGAAGAACCAGGTATGGGCCGAATCTACAATTGCCCGGAAGGCTGGGTATGCGGTGCCATCAACAACAACCTGTTGCAAGCCTTTGGCCTGGAAGACGATTACATCATGTTTTCGCCGGGCAGTGGCGCTGCACTCGATGCTGCCATAGCCTCTTCCTACGCTCGCCAGCGGCCATTTGTAACCTATTACTGGTCTCCAACGGCGGTGCTCGGCAAATATGACATGGTCGAACTCGAGATGCCCGCCTACGACCCTGAAGGCTTCCGCTGCAACATGGACCCTGAATGCGAAGCGCCTGTGGCCAGTGCGTTTCCAAAGGCAAGCATTCAAAAGACCATTCCGACCACCCTGCAGAAAGACGCCCCCGAAATTGCCGCCTTCTTTGCTGACATCAACATCCCGACCAATGATGTAAACAACCTGCTGGCCTGGGCCGATGAACAGGGCGCCGAGCCCGACCAGGTTGCAGAGTACTTCCTGGCCAACTACGAATCACTCTGGACTCAGTGGGTACCGGCCGACGTGGCTGAAAAAGTAAAAGCAGCCCGTTAATCGCCCACCGCCGGGCGGCTGTGCACAGCAGCCGCCCACTTTCCTGCCCGCCGTAACCAAAGGACGCATGTGTGGCCTTCCCCGAGATTCTTGATGCACGTTCCCTGCGCCAGGGCATCGATGGTTTTGTTAATCAACTGGTGATTGACTATGCCGATTCACTGGAAAGATTAAGTCAGCCATTGCTGACCTTTCTGGTATCTGTCGAACAACTGTTGCGCAATTCACCCTGGTACCTGGTCATTGCCGCCCTGGCGGCCATCGCCTGGTTTGGCAGTCGTCGCTGGCCCCTTGTGGTCGGGGTGACTCTGTTGATGCTGTTTATCGGCGTCATCGGGCAATGGGATCGAGGCATGCAAACGCTGGCGCTGATGATTGTTGCCCTGATCATGTGCCTGATTGTCGGCATACCGGTCGGTGTGCTGATGTCGTTGTCCGAACGGTTTCGCAAAATAGCGCTGCCCATTCTCGATGTCATGCAAACCATGCCCAGCTTTGTCTACCTGATTCCGGTGGTCATGCTGTTTGGTCTGGGCAAGGTACCCGCTCTGATCGCCACAATTGTCTATGCTGTACCACCGCTGATTCGCCTCACTGATCTCGGCATTCGCCTGGTGGATCATTCGGTCATGGAAGCGGCAACGGCGTTTGGTGCAACCCGCCGCCAGAAGCTGCTCGGCGTGCAATTGCCGCTGGCCCTGCCCAACATCATGGCGGGCATTAACCAGACGACGATGATGGCCCTGTCCATGGTGGTCGTCGCCTCAATGATCGGTGCGCGCGGTCTCGGGCAGGAAGTATTGGCCGGCATAAACCGGCTTGAGGTAGGTCGTGGCTTACTGGCAGGGCTGGCCATTGTTGCGCTGGCCATTCTGTTCGATCGTGTCACCCAGGCTTATGGCAAGCGCCTGCAATACCCGAAGCAGGGAGACAAGTAATGGCCAAGATCGAAATTTCCGGGATCTACAAAATATTCGGGCCGAACCCAAAGCGTCATCTCCAGGCGATTAAAAAAGGGCTTTCAAAAGACGAGCTACTTGCCGATTCCGGTCATACCCTGGGCTTGCAGGATGTCAATCTGTCCATCGAAGAAGGTGAGCTCTTTGTCATTATGGGCTTGTCGGGTTCCGGCAAATCAACACTGATACGGCACATTAACCGGTTAATAGACCCGACTTCAGGCAGCATTCGCATAGACGGCGAGAACGTACTGAATCTGCGCCAGGATGAACTCATTCAACTGCGCCGGCACAAGATGTCGATGGTGTTTCAGCGTTTCGCCCTCTTCCCGCACAAAACCGTGCTCGACAACGTTGCCTATGGGTTGACGGTACAGGGCATCGATAAAAAAAATGCACGCGTCATCGCAACAGACTGGCTCGAGCAAGTTGGTTTGCAGGGCTTTGGTGATCAGCACCCTCATGAGCTGTCAGGCGGCATGCAACAACGCGTCGGCCTGGCCCGGGCATTGGCTACCAACCCGGATATTCTGCTGATGGACGAAGCCTTTTCAGCCCTCGACCCGCTGATCCGAAAAGAAATGCAGGATTTGCTGATGAAACTTCAGCAACAATTGCATAAAACCATCGTCTTTATCACTCACGACCTCGACGAAGCCCTGCGGTTGGGCAACCGCATTGCCATCCTCAAGGATGGAGCCCTGGTGCAACAGGGTGATCCGCAGGACATTCTGCTGTCTCCGCAAACTGACTACGTCGCCGACTTCGTCAAAGACGTGAACCGGGGAAAGGTACTGAAAGCGCGTCACGTGCTGGCCAAACCGGTGTCGACGCTGAGCACCGGCACAACCGTCGCCAAAGCCAGAGACTGGATGATGCGCCACGGATTCGACTACGCCACGGTACTGGAAGGCAACTACCTGAAAGGCATCGTCACGCTGAATAATTTGCAATCGGCAACGCAGGAAACCCTGCGGGAAAGCGTGTCACCGGTAACCAGCGTGCTCGAATCGGCCGATCTTGAAAGTCTGATGCCCCGGATGATTCGTGACACTGCACCCATTGCAGTAACGACAGACACCGGCGAGTTCGTTGGCTGGGTTTCTCGCACCAAGGTGATCCGACTGATTAGCCCGGCGCAAGCGATAGACCGTGAAGCATCCTTAACTGAACCGGTTGAGTAAGCTGAATCACTCTTCCAGCCATTTGTACATGACGAACGAATCGATGTAGCCGTGCTCCGGGTGCTTGAAGGCCCGGGGCAAAATGCCCACTTTGCGAAAACCCAGTTTTTCCCAAAGGGTGACCGCCACCCGGTTGGTGGACACCACTGAATTGAATTGCATCGCCTTGTATCCGAGCTCTAGCGCCCGTTGCTGGGAATGCTCGCACATCATTCGCGCCAGCCCCTGGCCCCGCGCCGACAGACTGACCATATAGCCACAGTTGCATACATGAGCACCCGGCCCGGTGGCGTTGGCTTTCAGGTAATAAATCGCCTTGATCTTGCCTTCCTGCTCAACCACCCAGGATTCATCGGGATACTCGAGCCAGTCACGCAGGCCTTGCTCCAGCGGCAGGCCTGGGTCCAGTGAATAGGTTTCACGGCGTTGCAGTATCTTGGTAAATACTGGCCAGAACGCTCTGAAATCCGCTTCCTGCATGGGTCTGAGTAGGCTCACGGCCAGGCCTCCAAGTTAACTGCTTTGTGAATCGAGCTGGGTACGCCATAGGCTCGCATAAACGCCATCGGCCGCCAAGAGTTTCGCATGGGTTCCGCTCTCAACCACCTGCCCGCCCTGCATCACCACGATGGCATCAGCGTCGATGACCGTCGACAGACGGTGCGCTATAACGATGCTGGTGCGGTTACGGGAAACCTCATTCATCGCCGTCAGAATCGCCTGCTCGGCTTGTGAATCAAGCGCCGAGGTGGCTTCGTCGAACACCAGAATAGGCGGGTCTTTTAGCAGCACCCGGGCAATGGCAATTCGCTGCTTCTCTCCGCCGGATACTTTCAACCCGCGCTCACCAACCTGGGTATGCTCCCGCTCGGGCAGGCTGTTGATGAAGTCTTCCAGATGCGCCATACGGATGGCGCGCCAGACGGCATCGTCCGGGGCATCGGGGTTGCCATAGCGTACATTGTTAAACAGGGAGTCGTTGAACAGAACGGTATCCTGTGGAACGACGCCGATGGCCTGGCGCAAACTGTATTGCGTAACCGAGCGAATTGACTGACCATCGATGCGGATATCACCGGCCTGAGGATCATAGAAACGAAACAGCAGCCGCCCGACGGTGGATTTGCCGGCGCCGCTGTTCCCCACCAGGGCTACTTTCTGACCGGCTTCAATGGTCAGGCTGAAGTGATGCAAAATAGTGCGATCGGCATGGTAGCCAAAGTCGACCTGGTCAAACTCTATACGGCCTTCCGGCACGGCCAGTTCGGTGGCATCTTCGGGGTCGGTTATGGCTGCCGGGCGCCTGAGCAAACCAAAGAGCTTTTCAATATCGGTCAGGGCCCGTCGAATCTCCCGGTACACGAAACCCAGAAAGTTCAGGGGGATGAACAGCTGAATCACATAAGCATTCACCATTACCAGATCGCCAAGGGTGATCGTACCGCTGACGACATCCCTGGCGGCCAGCCACATCATGAGCGTCAGCGACGCTGAAACAATCAGTGCCTGACCGGTGTTGAGCATCAGCAGAGACATCCGGTTTTTCAGCCGGGCGCCTTCCCATTGCTCAAGGTTCCGGTCGTAGTGTTTTGCTTCCCAGGCTTCATTGCCGAAGTATTTAACCGTTTCATAGTTCAACAGCGAATCGATGGCGCGTGTGTTTGTCTGGCTGTCGAGCGTATTGGCCTCGCGCACGAAGCGGTTGCGCCACTCGGTAATTACCACGGTGAACAGCACGAAAACCACCACAGCAAACAACGTAATCAGCGCAAACCAGACATTGAAATTGATGATCAGAATGGCCGCGACCATCGACAGTTCCAGAACCGTCGGCACAATATTGAACACCAGAAACCGCAACAGAAAGTGAATACTGCTGGTACCGCGTTCAATGTCGCGGCTCAACCCACCGGTCTGGCGGCTCAGATGGTAGTCGAGCTCCAGTTGATGCAAATGTTCAAACACTTCCAGCGATGCCAGTCGCATGGCGCGCTCGGTCACGCGCGAAAAAATAGCATCGCGCAGCTCGCCAAATGCCACCGAGGTAAAGCGAAAAAAACCATAGGCGAACAAAAACGCCAGTGGCACGGCAACCACCTGGGCCTGTTGAGAATCGAGCCCGTCAACGATGTGCTTCAGTGCCCAGGGCATGGCTACCGCCACCCCTTTGGCGGCTACCAGAAACACCAGGGCGATGGCCACTCGCCCGCGGTAGGCCCATAAATACGGCCAGAGTGATCGGGCGATGAACCCGAGGTCGAGATCGGAAACCGTCTTGGCCGGGGTTTCTGTCGACTGTTTTTGAGCGTTACCGGGGCGCATTCAATCGGGTTCCAGTTCTGTCAATACAGTGCTTTGCAGGCTATACCAGCCAAGTAGTCGAAGCAGATCAGCCCAATCGTCACTCAGCCCGGCACGTAGGCGCAGTCGCTCGCCTGTCTCCGGGTGAGACAGACTCAATTCCATGGCACGCAGGGCCAGCGAGCTCAGCACCCGATGCTGTAAAGCCCAGTGATTGTGGTGCCGGTCGCCGTAACGTGTATCACCGACAATTGGGTGGCGCAGGGTTTTAAGATGGCGGCGTATCTGGTGCTTGCGCCCGGTTTGCGGGTGACACTCGAGCAGGCTGAGCCGCGTCTTGGGATAACGGCTGACGGCCAGACCGACTTCGGCAATGGCGAGGCGCCGAAACCGGGTTTCTGCTGACTGAGCGGCCTTGTTTTGCTGCGCTTTACGGTCTGAGATGGCATCGGGTTCTTCCACCAGAGGCCGGTCACACGCAAAGGCTTCAGCAGTGAAACCACGGGCCAGTGCCCAGTAGGTTTTGGTAACGGTGCGGCTGGCAAACTGGTCCGCCAGGTGGCGCGCCACATCGGCAGTTTTGCCGATCAGCACAATGCCCGAGGTGGGCCGGTCGAGTCGGTGCACGGTATGGACCGGCGCCCCTTGCAGGTAGTGTTTTACCCGGCCTGCCAGCGTGTCGGTGGCGGACCGGTCAATCCAGCTGGGGTGCATCAGCAAGCCAGCGGGCTTGTCGACGGCCAGCAACCAGTTATCTTCATAGAGAATGCGCAGTGGCTCAGCCATCTACGTCATCGTCGTCTTCAACCAGTTCAGTGGTGACTGTCTCGCCACACACCCGGCACTGCCCCTCAATGAACAACCGCCCTTTCAGGGTATATTCAACCGGGTCCGTCATGCCCAAATCCACTTGCTGGCAGTGGTTACACCAGGTATTTTCCAGAAAAGCGTTTTGTTCTTCAGCATCCCGGTCGTAAAAATTACGGAGCTGGCGTTCATCACTCATCAATCCGACACCCTTTCTTTAGTACAAAGCCGCCAGTATAGGGGATGCCTTGTCCGGTGTCCTGTGCCTCGGGCCTTGTGACCGTTATACTGCGCGCCTTTACTGATGACGGAAACGAACCCGATGCAATTACCGGTTTTTATCGCCTTTGAAGTGACGGATGAAGATCAGGGGTACCCCTATTCGGTCGCCTGGAGCCTGAAAAACGGCCAGTACAAAAGTGTTCTGCTCAAGCCGGAAGACGCCTGGCTCATCGACTGGGACAGCGGGCAGAATGCCGCCGGCGCCCCGCCCCTGCAAGACTTGCTGGATCGCGGCGAAACCGTGCTGGATGTGTTGAAAGAATGGGCCGAAGACCTGAACGATGGCGAGGTCTACTGCGAAGACCCGGCCCTGGTCGAATACTGCCTCGACATGATGTACGACGCCTACGACAAAGAGGTCGCCGCCGAGGTCGTTCCGGTTAGCGAGCTGTTTACCGACATCGACCCTCTGGATCTGGATGATCAGCGCCGCTGGATCATGGATACCGAAGGCTTGATGGCGGTTCAGGCTGAAGACTCGGTGCGAACCTTCATTCATCTCTACGCACAGGTACATGGTTTGGAGCCTGAACCGGCAGAAGACGAGTCAGACCATGAAGAAGAAGCCCCGCGGGACCCGGAAGAGGAAGACGGGCTCTAACAGGCTGTTGAAATTCAAAGAATTTCAGCGGCCTGTTACCGGAACAAGGATGTTCCGGCAAAATCAATGACGATTAAGTCATTGATTTTGTGAGAGAAGCAAAAATCGTAATTTTTGTTTCTCGTGTGTTGAAAAAGGCAGGAAGCCTTTTTCAACAACCTGATAAGCTCAGAGCCCGAGTTCAGATTTCACAAAGGGAATGGTCAGCCGGCGCTGCTGAGCGAGAGAGCCGTGATCGAGCCGTTCGAAGGCATCCACCAGTGCGGTCATCGAGCGCGCCGCCCGGTTGATCAGAAAAGCCGCCACATCCGGTTCCATTGTTAGCCCCCGGCGCCGCGCCTTCCAGATCAGCCAGTCGGTTTTCTGTTCATCGGTCAGCGGCTGAATGTGAAAGGTTAAACCCCAACTAAGACGCGAGGCCAGATCGGGCAAGGCGACGGTGGGGTTTAGCGGGCTGGTGTGGCTGGTGACCAGCAGTACGCGGCCACTGTCTCGCATCCGGTTGAACAAATGAAACAGGGCCTCTTCCCAGTCGGGCAGACCCGCAATGCTGTCGATGTCATCGAGTGCCAGCACCGCCATTTCATCCAGCCCTTCCAGGGCGTCCGGGCCGTATTGCACACAATCGGCCAACGGCAGATAAAGACTCTCCAACCCCTGCGATTGCAGGTCGTGAACACAGGCCTGCAGCAGGTGGGTGAGGCCGGAGCCGCTCGCACCCCAGAGATAGATCAGGGTTTCATCCAGACGCGCAAGAGCGTGGCGCAAAGCGCCCAGCGTTTGGGCGTTGTCACCGGGCAGATAGTCCTCAAAAACGGCATCTTCCCGAAAGGTGACGCCAAGAGGGAGTTGTTGAATCGCCACTCAGAATCTCCTGGCGGCCGGCAGATTATTTAGACCTGCCGGGTCGTTGAAATCAGTCAGCGTTACCCCGGGGAAAAGACGGGTAATCATTGCCAGCGATACACCAGTTCGCTATCGAGCTGGGCTTCCAGGGTGAGCTCCTCCACCGGCAGAATCCGGCGGTCCAGCGCCAACACGTCCCGTAGCTGGTTGCGGTCACCACTGATCTCAAGATCAAATTGCACCGAGTCAGCCTCAACCTGGCGCAGGGTGATCTGGGAGACCACATTCAAGGATTCGAGATAACGTTCCACGGCGGCCAGTGTCGACAGTTCACTGACGTTATTCACCCGCAAGGCCAACTGCCCGGCCATTGCCGGATCCCGCAATACAGCGTATTGATCGGCAATTCGGTTCGACAGTTCATCGGCCAGTGTTTGCATCAGTTCCGCTTCAGTCTCTCCGGTGACTTGCAAGCGCTCACGGTTGTCGCGCACCAGAAACACCAGGTCGGCCTGAAAGCCGCCACTTTGTTGCGCCACCCGGCCAACCGCAATGGCATCGCTCGGGTATCGCTCCGATGCGGCTTCAATATCGCCAGTAAACAGCCCATAGACATCGGTAAAAGAGACATTAAGGGTATCGGTCAGGTCCATGATCGGCAGCAAGACCGGCAGCCCGCGCTCCTCGAGCCGGTTGCCCAGCGCCACCGCCATTTCATGGTTGTCGCCATCGGTCAGTATACGGTCTCGCCCTTGCAGACGGTCGCCCAGCCACAGCAGCACTTCCGGGCGGCGCGTACCCCAAACCGGCAAACGCTGGTTCACCAGCCATTGTTCAATGGCCTGCTGGTCAAACTGCATGACCATGCGCTTGGTTGCTACGGATTCACCGAGCACATTGGTCAGCAGGGTATCACTTGCCTGGAAGCGGAAGGTCGACAGGTAATCGGTTGCGTTGCGCAGCAAAGGTTCTGTACGCCCCTGGCTTGCAATGTCAGCATCACCGGTCGCCCGAATCAATACCCGGCCCAGTGCTTCCCGTACTGCCTGATTCTGATCCCGGTCGGATGCATTCTGAGCAAGAATGGCTGAATCGGAATAGACATCCACCGTCCGGGCCGCCCAGACAGGCAGTGCCAGCAACAGCAAACAGGCAAGGGAGACAGTTCGAAAAAGCATAAGTCCGGCTTCTATTAGGTGATGATCGACTATTGTGACAGAGCGCGCTGCGAAAATCAGGTCGTGTCGTCGATATTATTGTGCAAAGCGACCGTCATTTCCTGACCGAACAGACAAGCTGATTCCCGGCACAGGGCCTGCTACAATCCGCGCGCCCAAGAGGGCTGTGGCCAGGATCGTCATCCGCTGACGCAACGGTATTGGCCAGACCCTTCTTTTATCCGATTTACCGCAATGGAGCCAGTGATGTCAGACGCGCCCAAACCCCTGAGTTACAAAGACGCCGGTGTTGATATCAACGCTGGCAATGAATTGGTGGAACGCATCAAAGACACAGTTAAACGTACCCGACGCCCGGAAGTCATGGGTGGCCTGGGTGGTTTTGGCGCCCTCTGTCGTATTCCCAGCCACTATAAAAAGCCAGTTCTCGTCTCTGGCACCGATGGGGTTGGCACCAAATTGAAGCTGGCCATGGAACTGGGACGACACGACACCATTGGGATCGATCTGGTCGCCATGTGCGTGAACGACCTGATCGTCTGCGGCGCCGAGCCGCTGTTCTTTCTCGATTACTACGCCACCGGCAAACTGTCGGTCGATATCGCCTCCCGGGTGGTGCAAGGCATTGGTGAAGGCTGCCAGCAGGCGAACTGCTCGCTGGTCGGCGGCGAGACTGCGGAAATGCCCGGCATGTACCAGGGTGACGACTACGATCTGGCCGGTTTCTGCACCGGCGTGGTCGAAGAAGACAACATCATCGATGGCACTCGGGTGCGCGTTGGCGACAGCGTGATCGGCCTGCCCTCCTCTGGCCCGCATTCCAACGGCTATTCGCTGATTCGCAAGGTCATCGAGATCTCCGGCGCTGACCTGCAACAGCCTATGGGTGAGACCACCCTGGCCGATGCGCTGATGGCCCCCACCCGCATTTACGTAAAATCGGTGCTGCGTTTGCTGGCCAACCAGTCCGTTCATGCCATCTCCCATATCACTGGCGGCGGTTTCTATGAAAACCTGCCAAGAGTGGTACCCGAGTCGCTGGCAATCCGCCTGAACGCCCACAGCTGGACTCAGCCACCGGTTTTCGACTGGCTGAAAAAAGCAGGCAACATTGATGCCCATGAAATGTACCGCACCTTCAACTGCGGCATTGGCCTGGTGCTGGTTGTGCCCGCCAGTGAACAGGAAGACATTCTCAGCCAGCTCAAAGCCAGCGGTGAAAGCCCGGTAGTGATGGGTCAGGTTGAGCAACGCACGGGCGACGCTGTCATCATCGACGGGGTTTAACCGTGACTCGCATTGTTGTGCTGATCAGTGGCGGGGGCTCCAATCTGCAATCACTGCTCGACCTGTGCCAAACAGGCTCGCTGGATGCCGACATCGTCGCGGTGATTTCAAATCGTCCTGATGCCTTTGGTCTGTCAAGGGCACGTCAGGCAGGCGTAAAGGCGCTGACGATCGACCACACCGGCTTTGCCGAGCGGGCAGCCTTCGACGCTGCCCTGGCTGAACTGATTGAAGCCCAGCAACCCGATCTGATTGTTCTGGCAGGTTTCATGCGCATTCTCACCGACGACTTCGTCAGACGGTTTCCAGGGAAGATGATTAACATCCACCCTTCTCTGCTGCCCCGCTACCCCGGCCTGAATACCCACCAGCGTGCGCTCGACGCCGGCGATTCAAAAGCTGGCGCTACCGTGCATTTTGTAACCGCCGAACTCGATGGCGGCCCGCCCATTGCCCAGGTTGAAGTGCCTATATCGGAGCAGGACGATGCCGACTCGCTGGCCCGAAAAGTACTGGCGCAGGAACACAGACTCTATCCGACGGTCGTAGACTGGTTTGTAAAGGGGCGGCTGCGCCTCGACGCCAACCAGGTACTACTGGACGGCCACCCCCTTCCCAAAGGCGGGCGTCTGCTGGATACTGCATCGCTATGAAACGATTGCTCATCAGCTCACTCATCTATGCTCTATCCCTGACGGCCCTGGCCGAGGGCATGCAACCGTTCACGGCCGAAATGGAAGCCATACGGCATGGCACCATCGACATTAAAGCCCGCGGTACGCTTCAATTGCGGGAAACCGCGCCCGATGAATGGCACTATCGCCTGAGTACCGATGGCCGCACCCTGTCACTTCGCGAAGAGAGCTGGCTGACGGTTGTAGACAACCAGATTCGGCCGACGCGCTATGAATTCGAAAGCAAGGTGTTCTGGGTCAAGACCACCAAGTCATTGCGTTTCGACCATGAACGCCAGCGTGTCACCGGGCGTGTGGAAAAAGACCGTATCGACGAACGTTTCGCAGCCCCCATTTATGATGCCATCGGCTACCAGCTGGCGTTGCAACAGGCTCTGGCTCGCGGTGAAGAATCCATCACGCTGAATGTGCTGCGCCACAAGCGGCCTGACGACATGTCGTTTCGGGTTATCGGTGAAGAGATGCTGCAACTGCCGCAGGGAGAAATCTACACCTGGATCGTTGAACAGACCGAGCCGGTTAGCCGCGATGAACGCAAACTGATCTGGATCGCGCCCGGCCTGGGCTACACTCCCATGCGCTTCGGACGCTATGAAGACGGCGACCTGAAAGAGGAAATTCGGGTTTTGTCACTGCAGTTGAATGGCCAGCGGGTTGATTTCAGCCAGCAATAAAGCAATGCTGGCGTCAGCCGGGCCAGTCACTCTGTATCGCGCCCTGCACTAACACACCCACGGACCGGCACAGGGAGCTCGCTAACCATGAAAGTCGCCGTATTCAGTAGCAAACCTTATGACATTCGATTCTTTACCCAGGCCACCCAGTCACAGCACCAGTTCACCTTTCTCGAACCCCACCTGAATGCCCAGACGGCAGCGCTCAGCCAGGGGCACGATGCGGTCTGCTGCTTCGTCAACGACAGTGTCGACCGACCAACGTTGGAACAACTGCGCAAGCATGGCATTTCACTGGTGGCGCTGCGCTGCGCGGGGTTCAACAATGTGGACCTGCCAGCCGCTGTTGAGCTGGGTATCACCGTTGCCCGGGTGCCCGAATACTCACCCTTTGCCGTGGCCGAGCATGCCGTCGCGTTGATACTGGGACTCAACAGGAACTCGCACCGTGCCTATAACCGGGTTCGCGAAAACGACTACAGCCTGCACGGCCTGCTCGGTTTTGATGTGCATGGTAAAACCGTCGGTGTAATCGGTACCGGTAAAATCGGCCAGGCATTTATTCGCATCATGCGTGGTTTCGGGTGCCGGGTGATCTGCTACGACCCCTACCCCAGTGAAGCGGCGGTCACCGCCGGTGCCGAATACGTTGAACTGGATGAGCTCTGGGCACACAGCGATATTATTTCACTGCACTGCCCGCTGGTTGCTTCAACCCGGCACATCATCAACCAGAACACCCTGGCGAAAATGAAGCATGGCGTCATGGTGATCAACACCAGCCGCGGCGCGCTGATCAACACCAGCGATGTGATCACTTCTCTGAAAACCGGTGCTGTGGGTTACCTGGGGCTGGATGTCTACGAAGAAGAAGCCGACCTGTTCTTTGAAGACAATTCCGACGACATTTTGCGCGACGATGTGTTTGCCCGTCTGCTGACCTTTCGCAATGTGCTGATCACCGGCCACCAGGCGTTCTTTACCAAAGAAGCACTGGAAGCCATCACCGCGGTCACGCTGGCCAACCTGGATGCCTTTGAGCGTAGTGACCTGACCGCATTGCATCAGGTATTGCCGCCGGCGTGAACCCCGGCAAACCTTGTTCGCTTATGCAATTCAGAGCCATAAAAAAACCCGCCATTCGGCGGGTTTTTTTCTAACCAGTCAGTCTCAAGCCAGCTTGGCTTTTGCCTGCTCGGTCAGTGCAGCAAAGGCAACCTTGTCGTGCACCGCCAGATCCGCCAGGATCTTACGGTCGATTTCGATCGCTGCTTTCTTCAAGCCGTTGATGAACTTGCTGTAAGACAGACCGTTCACCCGGGCTTCGGCATTGATACGGGCAATCCACAAGGCGCGGAATTGACGCTTACGCTGACGACGGTCGCGATACGCATACTGTCCTGCCTTGATGACTGCTTGCTTGGCAACACGGAATACTCGTGAACGAGCACCATAATAGCCTTTAGCCTGGTCCAGTACCTTCTTGTGGCGACGACGAGCCACTACACCACGTTTTACACGTGCCATATTTCTTTCCTCCTAATCCTGTTTTTCAGCCTGCTGCTTTTTAACAGCAAGGCCAGACCTTAAATGTAGGGCAGCATGCGCTTGATCAGCGCTACGTCGGACTCAGCAATAAGCTGGGTACCGCGCAGATGACGCTTACGCTTGGTGCTCTTCTTGGTCAGGATGTGGCTGCGGAAAGACTGCTTGTGCTTAAAGCCGTTGGCCGTCTTCTTAAAGCGCTTTGCAGCGCCAGAGTTGCTCTTGATCTTAGGCATTTTCAATCTCCCGATCTACTTCCAATAACCGTGTCGCATCCCCGGTGATGCCTGGTAAACCCGGCATCGGGAGCTAACGGTTGCCATGTCGCCCGGTAATGAACCTCACCCCGAGCCCCTTCAACGATGGTCTAACCGGCCAAAAGCCACTTAACCCACCATAAAAAACGACGGCTCAAGGCCGTCGACGCGCGCAGGATACCAGACCCTGCACGAATAACCAGCTGTAAAGCTGATTATTCGTGTAAACGCATTATTTCTTCTTGATCGGCGCCATGACCATGGTCAGCTGACGGCCTTCCATCTTGGGCCGCTGCTCGACTGTTGCCAGATGCTCAAGATCTGTCGCAACGCGAGCCAGCAATTCCATACCCAGCTCCTGGTGAGCCATTTCCCGGCCCCGGAAGCGCAGGGTAACCTTGGTTTTGTCACCGTGCTCAAGAAAACGAGTCAGATTACGCAGCTTGACGTTGTAGTCACCAATGTCGGTGTTCGGCCGGAATTTGACTTCCTTGACTTGCACCTGGACCTGGTTTTTCTTGGCCACTGCCTTGGCTTTCTTCTCTTCGTAGAGCTTCTTGCCGAGGTCCATGATCTTGCAGACCACTGGATCGCCGTTCGAAATTTGCACCAGTTCCAGGCCTTCCTGCTCAGCTTTCTGCAGGGCCTCTTGCAAGGGAACCACTCCGATTTGCTCACCGCCGGAACCGATCAGGCGAACTTCGTCCGCCTTGATCTGCTCATTTACGACATGACGGTTAGCCGCCGCTTTTGCACCTTTCGCGTTGCGTTTTATAACTCACTCTCCATTTCTACCAGACGGCCTTTTCGGGCGTTATCCGCGCTGAGTATCTCGATGAACGCGTCAATGGACATGACACCAAGATCTTTGCCCTCTCGGGTGCGGACCGCTACGGCCTCGTTTTCGACTTCCTTATCACCAATAACCAGCAAATAAGGAACCCGTTGAATTGTATGCTCGCGGATTTTAAAGCCGATCTTCTCATTTCTCAAGTCGGCTTTGGCTCTAAACCCTTCAAAAATCAAGCGATTTTGCACTTTTTGTACGAAATCGGCCTGCGCATCGGTGATGTTGCACACCATGGCCTGAACCGGTGCCAGCCAGGGTGGCATTGCCCCGGCGTGCTGCTCGATCAGGATGCCGATGAAGCGTTCAAAGCTGCCCAGTGTCGCCCGGTGCAGCATTACCGGTGTCTGCCGGTCGCCATGTTCATCCACATACTGGGCGTCCAGACGACCCGGCATCGAGAAGTCGACCTGGATGGTACCACACTGCCACATCCGACCGAGACTGTCTTTGAGGGTGAACTCGACTTTAGGGCCATAAAAAGCCCCCTCTCCCGGCAACAGCGACCAGGGTTTGCCATAGGCATCCAGTGCCGAGGCCAGTGCCTGCTCCGCACGATCCCAGTCTTCATCGTTACCGACGCGTTTTTCAGGGCGAGTCGACAGCTTCAGAATAACTTCATCGAACCCGAAGTCGTGATAGACCTCGTTCAACATCTCGATGAACTGAGCCACTTCTGACTGGATCTGGGATTCAGCACAAAAAATGTGCCCATCGTCCTGGGTAAAGCCGCGCACCCGCATAATGCCATGCAAGGCACCGGAGGCTTCGTTACGGTGGCAGCTGCCGAATTCGGCCAGTCGCAACGGCAGGTCACGGTAGCTTTTAAGGCCCTGATTGAACACCTGAATGTGGCAGGGGCAGTTCATCGGCTTGACGGCGTTATCCCGGGATTCACTGTGGGTGGTGAACATGTCGTCACCGAACTTGTCCCAGTGGCCCGACTTTTCCCACAACGACCGGTCAACAATCTGCGGCGTGCGAATTTCCTGGTAGCCATGCTCGCGCTGTTTCTGGCGCATGTACTGTTCGATCACCTGATACAGCGTCCAGCCGTTGGCGTGCCAGAACACCATGCCCGGCGCTTCTTCCTGCAGGTGAAACAGGTCGAGTTTTTTGCCAATCTTGCGATGGTCGCGCTTGGCCGCCTCTTCCAGAAAGTGCAGATGCGCCTTCAGTTGCTTCTTGTCGGCCCAGGCAGTGCCGTAGATCCGCTGCAGCTGGGCATTGTTGCTGTCGCCACGCCAGTAGGCACCGGACACCCGCATCAGCTTGAAATGGTGACAGAACTTCATGTTCGGCACGTGCGGACCGCGGCACATGTCGACGTATTCTTCGTGGTGGTACAAGCCTGGCCGGTCATCCCGGGCGACGTTTTGCTCCAGAATCTCCAGCTTGTAAGGCTCATTGCGTGCCTTGAAAGCGTCTACCGCTTCCTGCCAGCTGACCTTGTGGCGCACCACCGGGTAATTGGTTTTTGCCAGCTCCAGCATGCGTTTTTCCAGCGCGACCAGATCGTCTTCGGTCAGCCGGTGCTCCATATCGATGTCGTAATAGAAGCCGTTTTCAATGGTCGGACCGATCGCCATGCGAGCATCCGGCCACAGTTGCTTGACGGCATGGCCAAGCAAGTGAGCGCAGGAGTGCCGGATAATTTCCAGACCGTCGTCGTCTTTTGGCGTGATAATCTCTACCGCTGCGTCACTGCTGACCACATCGACCAGATCGACACGGGCGCCATCAATACGACCGGCTACCGCGTTTTTGGCAAGGCCAGGGCCGATGTCTTCGGCAATTTGCAAGATGCTGACGGGTTGTTCGAACGAGCGCTGGGAACCGTCTGGAAGGGTAATAACAGGCATTGTGGTGCTCCTTCAGTGGTGACCCCTACCATGGGCCACGTGTTGGATGTCAAAATCACCCGGCGGGTGAACAGGACACATACGTTGAGTCGAACTGTTAACAGGCATCTCACCCGAACCTACCCCTACCAAGGGACCGTATTCGAGCGGGCGGCACGCGCCGCCAACCAGCCAACAGAGCACCGCAGTCTACCGGAAAGCGAACGCCGGTCATACTATTGAGCCGACAGGAAATCCGGTATTTGAAAAAAACGTCACCGGGCGTTTACCGAACATTGACCGGCCAGTGCACATTTGCTTCACGATTCATGCGTAAACTTCGAGTCAATTACATAACTGGAACTGTCAGAATGTGGAAGAAAGGCGTGGTCGTTGTGGCCCTGTTAGCCATTGGTTTTGCCGGCTATCGCTGGATGAACGCACCGGAAGAATCAACCGCCAGCGAGCAACGCCGCGGCAACGCTGCCATGTCAATGCGGGCCGGCATTACCGGGTCGCGCTGGGGACGCGACGGCGTGGACAGCTCGGCCATTCAGGTGGAAGCTCTGGACGTATCCAGAGCCGCCCATGCCCCACAGATTCCCCTGCTGGGAACCGTTCAGGCAAAACGCCAGGAAACCATTACCGCCTCCCAGGAGGGCCGGGTCACTGACATTCTGGTCCGGTCCGGTGAGTCGGTCGCCGAAGGTCAGCCTCTGTTGCGCATTGACGCCCCAGCGATGGACTGGGCGCTGCGCCAGCAACAAGCCAACATAGACCAGCAACAGGCGGGCATTCGCATCGCCGAGCGTCAGCATGAACGCAACCTCGAAGCACTGGCCATTGCCGAACGGGATCTGGCGCGCGAACAAAACCTGCTGGAACAGGGCTTTTCCAACGAAACCAATGTCGCCGCCGCCCGGCAAACCTGGCGCAGCGCTGAACTGACCGTGGCCAACTACGACGATGAAGCCGCCCAGCGTCAATCGCAACTGGAGCAGGCGCTGATAGAACTTGAACAGGTACAAGACCAGCAACAGGACCTCACCCCTACAGCGCCGTTCAGCGCCGAGGTTGTGTCCGTCGACACCGCGGTTCAGGTTCAGGTAGATGCCGGTGAAACCCTGCTCAGCCTGGTCGACCGGTCTTCGCTGTTTGTGCGCACCCAGGTCCCCCTGCGGGTTTATAGAAGCATCGCCGGAACCGACATCGAAGCTACGGCGTGGCTGAACAATTCGCCCTACCCGCTGACCCTCGACAATCTGGCCGCGACGTCCAACACCGGTTCAGTAGACCTGACTCTGAACCTGCCAGAGGACATCCCGGTGCTGATCAACGAAACCCTGGAAATCAGTCTGACGTTGCCCGCCATCGAGAGTTTTGCCATTCCTCAGGATGCCGTTTATTACGGCGACCAGATTTACCAGATTACCGATGGCGTGTTGCAAGCCCTGCCCATCCGCATACTCGGCTACCAGCAACGCGACGGCGAACAATGGGCTCTGATTGACAGTGACGCGCTGAACACCGACGCCACCATTCTGATTACCCGGCTGTCGCAGCCGACCAACGGCACTCCGGTAACGGTGCTCGAACCAGGCACCACGGCCGCCTTCAGCAGCGGAGACAGCAACTGATGAACGGTTTCTACGCCAAGCTGCTCGACCATCGCCTCGCGGCTAACCTGTTGATGATGGTCGTGATCGGTGCCGGTATCTGGGGGTTGCAACAGGTCCGTTCGCAACTGTTTCCCGATACCGAACTGCCCATCGTACGCGCCAGTATCGACTGGCCGAATGCCGATGCCGAGGCGGTACGCACCGGCATCGCCGAACCACTGGATCGCGCCATACAGGATTCGCGGCGGTTCGATTTTGTACGCTCAACGGCGCGTGAGGGCGGGGTCAGTCTGTTCGCCCGTGTTTCCGACAACTATACCGCTGCCGAGGGCCTGACCGCCCTGGAAGAAGCCATCGATGGGCTGAATTTGCCCGACGGGGCCGAGGTGGATGAAGTTGAAGCCATCGAGATTACCGAACCCGTCGCCAGTGTACTGATTTACGGCGACGTGCAACGCAGCGAGCTCACCGCACTCGGCTATGAAGCCCGGCAATCGTTACTGAACCGGGGCATGGCGACGGTTGAACTGGATGGCGTGCCCGGCCGCGAACGGCTGATCACCATTGACCTTGCCGCCCTGAACTCGCTCGGTATAACACTGGACACCCTGGCCAGCCGCCTGAGCACCCAGTTTGCTGTCTCCACCGCTGGCTCAGTCACGGTCGGCCAAAACACCACAGCACTGGTCACCGACGCCCCCGACTGGACCGTCTCTGATTTGCAAGATGCCATTGTTGCCCAGAATGCGGACGGTGGTGTGGTGCGTCTATCACAAGTGGCCAGCGTGGAGGAGCGGTTCGACACCGCCGACATTCTGCGTTACCAGGGGTTGCCCGCCATCAAGCTCGAGATCGAACGTGTCGCCGGAGAAGACACCCTGGAAAACGCGGAACTGCTTGAGCAATGGATGAGCGACTTCGCACTGGAGCTGCCCTATGGCGTTGGTTTTCACGCCTATAACGAAGTCTGGCGCGTGGTCGAAGCTCAGTTGAATCTGGTGCTGACCAACGGCATCGGCGGCATGATTCTGGTCATACTGGTGTTGTTTATATTCCTGCGCACCCGCCTGGCCGTCTGGGTCGCAGCGGGCATTCCCATTTCGTTCATGGGTACCCTGGCGTTTATGGGGTACACCGACACCACCATTAATACCATCAGTCTGTTCGGGTTCATCATCGCCATTGGCATTATCGTCGACGATGCCATTGTCGTGGCCGAAGACACGGCAGCACTGGAATCTGAAGGGCTGGCCCCCAGGGAAGCCGCCAAAACGGCAGCATTGCGGATGATGCCCGCCGTGGTGGCGTCGAGCCTGACGACCATTGCCGCTTTCTTACCGCTGATGCTGATTGGCGGCAGCTTTGGCAACTTCCTGATCGACATTCCCATCGTCGTCACTGCCGCCATTGTCGCGTCTCTGATCGAGTGTTTCATCATTTTGCCCGGCCACCTGGGCCACCACAAACGCATGCGTGAACCCAGTGCCTGGCGGGCGGGGTTTGACACAGCCTTCGGAAAATTCCGCGACGGGCCTTTTCGCTCTCTGGTCGCCTTGTCGATCAGCAATGGCGCCATCTTTATCGCGGCGCTGGCAATGATCAGCCTGATCGCACTCGGGGCAGTCACCAGCGGCAAAATTGCGTTCGAGGCATCGCCGTCTCTGGACCAACCGACCATGAGCGTCTCGCTCGACCTGCTCGATGGCACCAGCCTCGCAGAGGCAGAACAGGCACTGGATGAACTTGAAGCCATGGTTCAGTCCATCGACTCATCCGTCGGTGGCGGCCTGATCGATACCATGGTCCACGAGTACAACCAGCTCGATGAACCCAGTCGCGCCGAGTTGAACATTTCACTGACCAGTGACACCGACCGGCCACTAACCAACGCTCAGATCCTGCAACGTGTTCAGCAGAACTATGAACTGCCCGCCGTCGTACGCAGCTTTTCCACAGGTCGGTCGTTTCGGGGCCCGGGCGGTGGCGGTGACCTGTCGATTCGGCTGGAAGGCAACGACATCGACGAGTTAAAAGAAGCGTCCCTGTTGCTGCAGGCACAACTGCAAACGCTGTCGAACCTCAGCGACGTGACCGATGACCTCCCCTTCGACGCCCAGCAATATCAGCTGACACGAACCCGCGCCGCCGAGGCCGCTGCCATAGAAATCAGCGATGTGGCGCGTCAGGTCTCGTCACAACTGTCCGGCCTCAACCTGTACACCGTTGAAACCGGCTTCGAACAAATCCCGGTTCGCCTGCAACTGGAGGACCGACAGCGTGAAAGCGAAAGCTGGTTGCAATCGTTGCCGATTCAGGTGAGCGACGGCAGTACCCTGCCACTGGGCAGCCTCGTTGATTTTTCCTATCAGAAGGGGCTCGACCGCATCAGTGCCCGCAACGGTGTCCTGTCGGTTACCGTCTCCGGCAGTTACAGCGGCGATCAGTTATCGGATCTGTATGGCGTACTGGAGGCTGACATCATGCCGATGGTCACTTCGCAGTTCCCGGTTGATTACGCCATCGAAGGCCAGGCCGAAGAACTGGATGCGTTCTTCAGCGACACCCTGGTCTCGGTGTTGATATCCATCATTCTAATCTACTTTATTCTGGCCTGGGTGTTTGAATCCTGGCTCTGGCCTTTTGCGGTGCTGATTACCGTGCCTTTCGGGTTGATTGGTGCGGTAGCCGGCCACTGGATCATGGACATGCCGTTGTCCACGATTTCGATCTTCGGGCTGATCGGCCTCTCCGGCATCGTGATTAACGATTCGATTATTCTGGTAGCGGTGTTCCGCCGCTTGCACGCCCAGGGTCAGTCTCTTTACGAGGCCACCGTGGCCGCAGCAACGTCGCGCTTGCGCCCGGTCATCCTGACGTCAATCACCACCATGGCCGGCCTGTCACCACTGCTGTTCGAAACCAGCATCGATGCGGCCCTGCTCAAACCCATTGCCGTGGGGCTGGTGTTTGGTCTGGGTTTTGGCACCCTGCTGATTTTACTGATGGTGCCGGTGCTGCTTTACAAGATCGGGCAGCTCACCGACTGGGCCAGCCGCCGCAACGACGATCCGCCCGCAACCCGGGCGGTAAATGTCTGACCCGGTGCTTACCGGTCCAGCTCCACCTGGGCCAACTGTCCGGTCTGTACCTGCCACTGAGACCAGTACGCACCCTCACCCGTCAGCAGACTGGTGTGGGTACCCTGCTCCACAATGCGGCCGTGCTCGAGCACCACGATCTGATCGGCATGCACAATGGTCGACAGGCGGTGCGCGATCATAATAACGGTGCGGTCTTCAGCGATGTGGGCGAGTGACCGTTGTATCGCGGCTTCGGTTTCATTGTCGACCGCACTGGTCGCTTCATCCAGCACCAGCACCGCCGGGTCTTTTAACAATGCCCGCGCCAGCGACAAACGCTGACGCTGACCGCCGGACAGTTTAACCCCGCGTTCACCCACCTGGGTATTGAACCGGTCGGGCAGTCGTTCAATGAATTCCAGCGCTTCGGCTGTTTTGGCAGCGGCCTGAATGTCTTCGAGGCTGGCATCGGGCCGGCCATAGGCAATGTTGTCGGCTATCGTGCCATCGAACAGGAACACATCCTGACTGACCAGGCCAATGTGGGTGCGCAGATCGCGCAATGACAGTTGGTGGATGGGGATACCATCGAGTTCAATCTGCCCTTCGCGGGGTTCGTAAAAGCGCAGCAGCAGTTTCATCAGCGTCGATTTGCCGGACCCGGTTGCCCCAACCAGGGCCAGGGTTTTGCCGGCGGGCACCTCAATGCTGACGTCATGGACACCGGCACCACTCTGACCATATTCGAAGGACACTTGCTTGAACTGAACCCGGCCCGCTACCGGGCCATTGAATACCTGGTCGCCATCGTCGGGAACCGATACTTCGGTGTGAATCAGCACCAGAATGCGGCGGGTGCTGGCCATGGCACGTTCAAACAAATCAATGGTTTGTGCCAGTTCAGTCAGGGGCCACAACAGACGCTGGGTCAGAAACACCAGTACGCCGTAGGCACCCACACCGAGCACACCGTTCAATACCTGAAAACCACCAACGACGAAGGTAAACAGAAAACCGGTTAGAATCGCCATACGGATAATCGGAATAAACGCCGAACTGATCGCAATGGCACGACGGTTTGCTTCGGCATAGGCATCGCTGTCGGCGCGAATCTGTTTTGCCTCCCGCTCTTCGGCGGTAAAGGATTTGATGGTCGCCATGCCGCCAATGTTGTTGCTCAGGCGGGTCGCCAGCACACCGACCCGTTCACGAACATCCGCATACAGGGGCATGGCTCTTTTCTGAAAGTAGAACGCGCCCCAGATGATCAGCGGGATCGGCGTGAACGCCAGAAACGCAATGAGCGGTGACAAAATGAAAAAGACGGCACCGACGGCCACAACGGTCACCAGGACCTGAATAATGTCGTTAGCGCCGCCGTCGAGAAATCGTTCAAGCTGGTTGACGTCGTCGTTTAGAACCGAAATCAGCTGACCACTGCTGCGCGATTCGAAGAAACTCATGTCCTGCTTTTGAATGTGCTCGTAGGCATCCTGTCGAATGTCGGCCTGCAGATGCTGTGCGAGGTTACGCCACAGAATCATGTACAGGTATTCGAACAGCGACTCCCCGGCCCAGATCACGAACGTCAGCACCGCCAGCGCAATGATTTGCGACTGGGGTGTAACCAGGCCAAGCTGGGCGACAAAACTGGCTTCCTGATTCACCACCACATCAATGGCAATACCAATCAGAATTTCCGGTGCGATATCAAACAGTTTGTTCAGCGCGGAACACACCGTCGCGGCAATAATGCGTCGCCGGTAACCGCGCGCGTATTTCAACAGTCGAATCAGCGATTGAAAACTGGTTGCCGGTGCAATATAGGTCATGTGCTTCCTTAACAATTAAGTCGATGCCTGCTGAATGCGAGCGATGGAATCTTTCTCTTCAATGGGCCAGTGGAGCCAGGCGGCAATAAGGCCGAGCACAATACCGGCAATCCAGATGCCGTCGTAACTCTGATAATTTTTATACAGCCAGCCCCCCAACCAAACGCCGCTGAAACTGCCGACCTGGTGACTGAAAAACACAACACCGTACAGAAAGGTCATGTAACGCGTACCAAACAATACGGCAACCAGGCCTGAGGTCGGAGGTACCGTCGCCAGCCATAGGAAGCCCATGGTGGCACTGAACACCAGTATGGTCACCAGAGACACTGGAATCAGCAAAAAGGCGGTAATGGCCACCACGCGTCCCAGATAAATAAATGCCAGAATGGTTCGCTTTGGACGCAGGCTACTTTGCACACCAGCCACGTAGGCGCCAACGACGTTACACAGACCGATCAGACTGATACTCCAGGCACCGACCTTGGCATCGAAGCCAAGGTCAACCACATAGCCCGGCATGTGTACGGTGATAAAGGCAACGTGAAATCCACAAACGAAAAAGCCCAGCACCAGCAAGGTGTAGGAGCGAACCTTCAAAGCCCGCTTGAGAATGGTCCAGAGCGAGGCGTCGATTTTGGGGCTCGAGGTGTCGTTGGCACCTCCGTAAGGCGCCAGCGGCAACGCCAGTACGGCCATGATGAAAGCCGATGCACTCAGCCACTGCAAGGCACGGAACCAGCCAGCCAGATCGACCAGTTCCTGCATCAGCGGCACCACCAGAAATTGACCAAAACTGCCGGCCGCGGTACCAACCCCCAACGCCCAGCCCCGGCGGTCTTCCGGAACCGCGCGCGCCAGCGCCGGCAGGACAATGCCAAAGGCAGTGCCCGCCACACCGGCACCCACCAGCAATCCCGCGGTGGAGACCATGGCCAGTTCAGTGGTCGAATACGACATGCCCCACATGCCAGCGGCGTAACACAATACGCCGGCCAACAGCACCTTAAGATTGCCAAACCGGTCGGCCAGGCCACCGGCAAAAATGGCAATGACACCCCAGGCGAGGTTCTGCACCGCCAGCGCCAGTGACAAAACGTCACGGCCCCAGCCCCGCGCCTCGGAAATGGGCTGCATAAAGAGCCCAAACCCGGCCCGGTACCCGAACGACAGCATCAACAGCAAGCACGCACTGATCAGTACCGGCAACACCGGCATCAAACGACCTTTCATGACACGTCTCCGACAGGTACCAGACTGGCAGATGGAAAGAAAACAGGCCCGGAACGATACTCCGACCCGGGCAGGAGAACAACGTTCAGAACGCTTCGTCCCAGCAGGACAGGTGTCGCGATACAGCCGCCTCAGGCCTCATAGCCCCGATGATGACGGGAAGACAGACCGCGCTGGCGTGGATTGCTGGCGGGTTTCTTAATCGATATAGTCAGTGGCCCGTTAGCGTCTTCAGGGAGTCGACGGCCTGACCTGGTGTCTCCCCTGTTTTGGAGTGAAGCATGACCGACCGCCGCCGTTTGATTCTTATCTGCCTGTGCTTCATTGCCTTTATTTCGCTGGGCTTGCCCGATGGCTTGCTGGGCGTTGCCTGGCCCGGCATCCGAGCTGATTTCGAGCAGCCTCTGGATGCCCTGGGCTGGCTGCTGGTTGCCACCACGGCCGGCTATATGATCAGCAGTTTTTTCAGCGGCGCGGTCAGTCGCTTTTTCGGCATCGGGCGGCTGTTGGCCATCAGTTGCACTCTCACAGGCGCTGCCTTGCTGGCCTTTACGCTGGTTCCATTCTGGGCAGCCTTCGTGTTGCTTGGCACGCTGGTGGGCGTGGGCGCCGGGGCCATCGATGCAGGCCTGAATACCTACGTTGCCGAGCATTACAGCGAGCGGCTGATGCAGTGGTTGCACGCCAGTTTTGGCGTCGGCATTACGCTGGGTCCGCTGATCATGACGGCCATGCTGAATCTGACCGGGCAGTGGTCGCCCGGCTATTGGCTGGTCGGCAGTGCCCAGATCTTTCTGGGCATCTGTTTCTTCGTCTCTGCGACGCTGTGGGAAACACCGCTACCGGCAAAGACTGAGCCCTCCCTGACCGAAGATGCCGGCAAAGTCGCTCTGACACACCCGACAATAGACGCTGAACCACAGCCGGTGAGAGCACCAGCCAGTTTCGCCGCCTCCCTGACAACGCCAGCAGTCTGGCTGAGCATGGGTCTGTTCTTCGCCTATACCGGACTGGAGTTGACACTGGGTCTGTGGGGGTATTCTCTTTTAACCGAATCACGCGGAGTAGAGGCGGCGGCGGCAGGGCTGTGGATCGCTATTTACTGGGGCATGTTTACGCTAGGCCGCATGGTCGCCGGCGTTTTTGCCAATCACCTGGGCAACCACCGCCTGGTCACTTACAGCCTGATTCTAGCGCTGGCCGGCGCAGCTCTACTTGCCTGGAATCCGGTAGCCTGGGTGGGTTTAATGGCCATAGGCGTGGTCGGCTTTGCCTTCGCTCCGGTGTTTCCCGGCCTGGTGTCCGGCACCCGCTTGCGGGTTGGCGAGGCCCACCTGGCAAACACCATGGGCATGCAGATCGCGGCTGCCGGCATTGGTGCTGCCAGCCTGCCCGCTCTGGCGGGCGTATTGGCCGACCGCATCTCGCTGGAAATTGTGCCGGCCTTTCTGATCGTCTTTATCGTGGTGTTGAGCCTGTTATACGGTGCCTCCCGGCGTCTCGGGCGGCGCCAGATCAACATCGACCCGATTGATCACTGAGGTTTTACTGCCTGCGAGCTTGATGACCGGCGTCTGCAGCATCAGCGAATTCGGAAAGGTCATCAAGTCGCCTTTATCATGCCGGATCATGACGTGAAAAGAAGAGATCTCCTCGATCTCACCGGTCAGATCAAAATCGGCATTGAGAATCCGGACCCGGTCGCCAATCCGGTACGGAAACTGGAAAAAGATGATCATGCTGGCGGTCAAATTGCTGAGAATTGACCATTGAGCGAACATCGCAATGCCGATAACCGCAAACAGCGACGACAGAAATACCGTGAGCTCGCCGTATTCAATGCCAAACGTCAGCCCCACAGCGATCAGGTAGCTGACGGCATGCACCGTTCGCAGCAATTTACGCACCAGCGCCTTGCGTTGAACCGGTACGTCCTTGGTCTCGACCCAGCGACGAATGAAATAGTTCAGGGACTTGTGGGTGATGAAAAAGCCAACTAACAGTGCAAGAAAAACCACGTATTGCCAGGACACTCGCGAAGACTCCTTGCCGGAACGATGAGAGTTTACGACCTTCAGACCCGATATCGGGTGCCTCGGGCTTGTTAATTGCTTACACTTTACCGCAAATCATCAGTACGTCGAGAGATAGGCTTTGACTCAGCAACCACAGCGCGGCGGATTTTTCAGTAATCTGCTGTTCAACATCATTATTCCCGTCGTGATACTCAGTAGGTTCAGCGGGCCAGAGCGGCTCGGCCCAGCCTGGAGCATCGTAGTCGCCCTGGCCTTTCCAATTGGCTATGGCCTCTGGGAAATGCGCCAGACCGGAAAACTGAACGCCATGTCGGTTATCGGTGTGATCAGCGTGTTTCTGACCGGCGGCATAAGCCTGCTGCAACTGGATCCGAAATACATTGCCATCAAGGAAGCCGCTATTCCCGGACTGCTGGGCCTGGCGGTGCTGATCAGCCAGAAGACCCGCTGGCCGCTGGTGCGCACGCTTATCTTCAACGCTCAGCTGATTGCCATAGATCGCGTCAATCAGGCACTGGACCAACGCGGCACCCACCAGCAACTTGAACAAAGTCTGTCGCTGGTATCCTTCATTGTTGCCGCCTCTTTCTTTTTGTCATCGGTACTGAATTATGTGCTGGCCAGAATAATCCTGGTCAGCCCACCCGGAACCACGGCTTTCAGCGAAGAGCTGGGTAAAATGACGGCCCTGAGTTATCCGGTTATCGCCTTGCCAAGCACCATTGTGCTGATGGGCGCCATCTTTTTCCTGCTGTACCGACTCAAGAAACTGACCGGGCTGGATCTGGAGTCCCTGTTGGTTGAACAAAATGCAACCAAAAAGGACGACAAAGAAGCCACGGAGACCAAATAACCCGTGCTTGGGCCATAAAAAAGGCGGGGAACCCCCGCCTTGAACATATCGAATGTATGAGTGGTGCTTCCGGGTCAGCCATCAACCGGCAGACGCAGCACCTCCTGACTCACTATCCCCTGACTCACTATAGGTCAGTGGACAACCCCCCCGATACTGATCTATCAGTGCAAGGTCGCACTGCCGACAACGCCGGCGCGACCGTACTCCTGTGTTGCTTCCTGAACGGCACGGAAACGCTCAATTTCGAGGTCAGCCGGGCCACCATTCTGCAAATGAAAATCGTACAGAGTGCTGATCAACGTTGATAACACGTCGTTGTTGTTCAGCAACCCTTCTTCAATGCCCGAGGCCGACAGGATATCGGCAATAGGCTCCAGGTTAGCTTGCAATTCGCCCTCTTCATCACGACTTATTTCCAGGGCGCCGAAATCAAACGATTCAGAAACGATCAGCTCGAACTGTCTTACATCATTCATAGCCTTACCTCGCTCTTAAGAGCCTCGATCGGAAGCAGCGTGCAGAACCACCCGAGGCTCTCAGGGTGGCTGCGTGGATAGACCGATTGCGAACGCAATCCCCTACACCATACTAGAAAGCGGCGCATCCGCCAAATAACGGGGCCTGGAGCCCAGAAACCGCACCGCCCAACACCCTTCACAACCAAACGGGTCATGGTTCACCCTTCGTTCAGCCAGTGGGGTCTAAACTGAGCACAACTGTCTGCCAATGGAGTCGTTTTATGATACTAACCAGCTTGCCAAAAGGCGCCTGGCGCCTGGCTGCATGCCTGCTACTGGCGGCCAGTGTCAATGCCGGAGACACCGGCACCACCACGACACCGGCCGAATCGACAATCGATACCCGGCCGACCGAACCGCAATCAGTCCACCCCCTTATCGGCCGGGTCTTTCAGTGGCAATACAGCCTTAATGAAGACGGTACCCGGGTGCAACCAGACACCCCGGACCGGTATCTGCTCCGATTCAACAGCGAAGGACGAATCAGCCTGAAAGCTGACTGCAATAACTATGCGGCTTCCGTTCGGCTGACTGACACCGTGTTTGCGACCGGTCCCATGATCGGCACACGTGCCCTGTGCCCGAAAGGTAGCCTGGAGCGACCCTACATTAACGCCATTGAATCAGCCGCACAGTGGTCGTTCGACGGTGAACAGCTGATGCTCAGACAACCCCATGATGGTGGCGTAAGTGTCTTTATCGCTGTATTGGAGGAAGAAAGCGATGGAAACGGCGGGCTAGACTAGGCGCTAACCGGCCAGCCCAATAATAAAAAAAGGGCCCGTGAAGGGCCCTTGAAACTGCAGTTGAACCAGCCGCTACTGGCGAACCAGATCCACCAGGACCGTCCCCAGATTTCCGGGGTTCGAGCCGTCCGTTCCGAGACTGAATGAGCCGTAATAACGCTCGCCCGCAACCGAGTCTGGCAGGTTGAAGCCCAGGTCCACACTAAAGGTTTCACCGGCCGGTACAGTGACTGGTACATCCACGGTGAGGTTACCCTCATCGCCCGTCACAGCGGCGGTGTGAATCGTCAGTGCCTGGGGCTCGGTATGCCCGGCTTCCCAGTTCTGCACGACCACCCACAGAGTGCCCGCTGGCGGGTTCTCAATGTTGATGTACTCAAGCGCTGACCCGGTGGCAGCGTAGTCGATCATGCTACCAAAGCCCGGGGTGTCGCCAGAGCCAACGAAGACATCCAGATCACCGGACTCCGAAGCAGACACCTCTGCCACAAACCGCGTGGCATTTTCCGGCACTTCCAGCGTGAAGAAGAAGGTGCCATCGACAGCGGGGTCAAACCCGTCGAAGGGGTTGTCGTTGGTTGGATCCGATACCAGGGCTGCCTCAGTAGCGGTCGACTGGGCCAGGCCGGTCATGCTGACCTCGGCCGAGCTGATTTCCACCGCTTTCAACCCATCAAGGCTGACGACATCACTGGCAAGCGGCGCTGTGATGGTAATAGCGCCGGGCAGATTGCTAAGTGCTGGTTGAATCGCAACCGGAAAATGAACATCAGGGACATTGCGGGTCAGCGATTTAAGCCCCAACTGGGCAAATTGCCACTCGCCGACCGGGGCGTCCGATGCATCCGCTTCAATGGTCAATTCCTGACTTTCGCCCGGAGCCAGACGGAACCGTTGCGGCGAAACGCTAAGGCCAGGCTGACGCAGGGTGCGCCAGTGTGTGCTCTGATTCGATACGTTGGTAACGGTGCGAGTCCACTGGCAATTCACCACACACCGCGCCTGCCCGAGCCCGGTCAGGTTCAGCACAGAGGGTTCGCCCCCCACGAACGGGTCGGCTGCCAGAAAGGCATCGAGCTGCTCATCGAGAACCAGGGCGGCCTGTGCGGCGCGCGGCAAATCAATACGGCCGCCGCCCATGTCAAACGGATCGGCCTGGCGAGTTCCATCCTCCTTAAAGTGCTCTTTAACGGCGGTTGTCATCATCGCAGACTGAATCTGCATTGGTGACCAGTCCGGGTGCAGGGCGGTCAGCAAGGCGCCGGCGCCAGCTATGTGCGGGCTCGACATCGAGGTGCCCTGGATGACGTTATAATCCTGGTCCGCATCGCTGTAGCCTTCGTGAAAGGCCGCAAAAATGGCTCGGCCCGGTGCTGTGATATTGGGCTTGACTACACTGGGCACCGAAGGGTTTACCCCGCGCGAACTGAAATAGGCCAGCACATCGGCCGTTTCCGGTTCATACACCATCTCGGTACCCGTCAGTCGGCCCTGGTGATCGTGCCCAGAGGCCAGCCACTCCCGCAACTGGGTTGCATCGGTGAAGGTGATGTGGGTCGCCGGCAAGGCATGTGAATCGGTCTCCAGATAGCCCGACCCATCCGGAGTGGTGGGTTCCCGCGTGAGAATCATGGCACCGCCGCCATTGGCAGCAACATGCTCGCCCTTGGCCACCCGGCCGATTTCACCCGCCTCGCACAGAACGATTTCTGCATTGAACCGGGCGCTGAACTCATCGGCCAGACACAGGGGGTTGCCGTAGTCGGCCGCGTCGATGATGGGCGCCGGGCCGTACCCCGGTGAAATACCCTGCCCCACAATCTCTACCGGCGGCGGCTCCAGCCCGCCGCTCAGATCCACCAGGGTGTTTTTGTAGAATAGGGGGTGTGCGCTGGCTGCTACCGAGGTGACCCAGGGGGCATCGGCCGGGTTACCCAGGGTCGCGAAATCCGGCCCGGAATTGCCTGCGGAGGTAGCCACAAAAATACCGGCGTCCATCGCGGCCAGAAAGGCCAGGGAATCCGGATCGCCCCAGGGGTCGGAAGCCCCGCCGCCAATGGAGTAGTTGATCACATCAACACCATCGGCAATGGCCTGGTTGATCGCGAACAAGATGGCGCTCAGGTAACACCCGGCTTCTCCGCACACGCTGTAGGCAACCACATTGGCGCGCGGTGCCACCCCGGCAATGTGCTTGGTCAGGGTAAAACCGGTGGGGGCCGTAACCGCTGCATTGTACACCAGGTTTCCGGCTGCGGTTCCGGCTGTATGCGAGCCGTGACCGTCGGTATCGCGCGGGCTGCCTTCGTTGATCAGCTCATATCCCCAGGCGCCAATCAGCTTGTCGTTACAGGGAAAGTCGGGATCAAACACCCCGGAATCCGGATCGCAGACGCCCAGATAACCGCTTTTCGGGTTGCGATGCCGGTAACCGTCGCCATCAACCTCGGCAAAGGAATCACTGACCGGGTTGATCCCGGTATCAATAATACCAACCACCACGCCTTCACCCCGGGTACCGGCCTGGCCTGCCACACCACGCCAGACTTCGGGTGCACCAATCCAGGCAAACCCGCCTTCCCACAGACACCCGGCGAGACCCAGCGTGGCCAGCAAGGAGGCCGCCAGGCCATGGCGGCGATTCAGTCGCCCGGTTGCCAGCGCCCAGACCAGCGTTGCCAGCACCAGGCTCAGTGCAACCACCACAGACCACCACAGCCAGGCCGTCGAGCCAGTGTCATCAGTACCGGGCAAGGCATAACCGTATGCATCGCCGGGTGTTCGTGTCAGTTGTCTCAGTTCATCTTTGTGAATGCTGCGAATGCCCGGCAAGCTTGCCAGTTGGCTGGCCTCAGTTTCGGTCAATTCCACCACCACCGCGTTGACGGCCAGGTGAAACTGGTCGATGACCTCAACAGAACGACCCAGGCGCAGGGAGATTTGCTGCAGCAACTTGGCCTGCTGAGACTCCAGGTACTGCCCGTAGGCCCTCACTTCGGGAGTATGCACATCCAGCGAAGCGCGGCCTTCCGGGCTGGTCGCCTGGTAGCCGGATACTTCACCGCGATACCGCGCCACGGCAGCAGCATCGCCGGTGATGATGTATCGGTTCATGGGTGCGGCAAAACGGCTGAACGGCTGAATGCCTGCTGCATTGTCCGATGCTGACGGGGGTGTTTTTTCCAGCACATTTCGCTGGCCTGAGAGGTTGCGTTCGGAAATTTCAGATTCGGCCAGGGCAGTTGCCGCGACCAGTGACAGGCAGAGCCCCGCTATCACTGCATACAGCGAGGCCCCAGACCATCTGCGGCTGTGCCGCAGGGTAAATTGAGACAGGGTCATGTCAGTTCCTTGTTTGTCGAAGTTGAGAAACACGGAGCCCTTCCAGGTACACCGCATTCACAGGCCTGGAGACAACATGACCCAGCCATGCGCTGCCCTGGCGCCCTTTCGGGAACCAGATCAGTCGCGCGCTGAAGCGCCACCTTCCGACAAAACGCCTGCATCCTTGCCCGATTTACGCAACAATCCGTCAATGGATTGAAGACAGGCCGTAAAACGGATGCCTCAGGCACGCTAGCAGCTCCCGGGGTGTTGCGGAAACCTTAGTGGTGAAACTGAGACCGAATTAGCACAATAAATCTCCGGGTGGTTTGTAAAGGGGTGCTTACAGAGAGGATTGATGACGCCCGTTTAACAGCGGCGTCACCGGTCGGCCGTTAAAACTGGCAGGACGTTCGCATGGGCTCAATGACCTCGGTAAAACCGGTCATATCAAACACCGCAGTGATGGCGCTGTAGTTATAGGGTGTGGTTCGAAACACCAGAGTGGCATTACCCGCCTCGGTTTCGGTTTCAAGTTGATCAACCAGTTCGATCTTGGAAAACCCCGATGCAGCGCCAGGGAAGATAGTGCGCTCACGAAAACGATCAGTTTGCCAGGTACCGGTAACCGATTCGCCCTGGCCAATACGGGTGGTTACCTCGGGCTCGGTGCTGGGCAGGAACTCTCCCCAATTGAGCACCAGCTGGTAGTCGCCTGGCTGGGTTGAATCGCAGGTGAGCTCCAGCTCGATCGGGTTGCGTCGGCGGTTCAGGCCACGATCCGATCGCAGGAACACTGAGTGCTCGGTTTGCCCGGTGATGGGGTCGGAAATGGATTCGTAATCGAACTTGCCAATATCGCGCGTTACGCTCTGCGCCTCGGCGAGCACCTGCTCAGCGTCATCGTAACACTGGTAGCGTTGCTGCTGGTCCGTCAGTGAACGGCATTCCTGAATAGATTCGGCAAAGGTTTCAGCCTGGCTAACGGTTGCGATTGTCAGGCCGCCGGTAGCCAGACCCAGAATGAGGGCGGTCTTGTACGAATACGATACACCAACGGTCATGTGTGCGTGAAACTCCTGTTCTTTGGCATTGTACGACTGATATTGCAACCTGAGGTGGGCTGCCCTGACGCTTAGTGTATAAAACGGCGTCTGTGGCACACTGACTGGCCAGCAGCCAGAGGCCCATCATGCCCGAGGGCTACTAAAAGCGAAACCGCCGTTTAGCCAGGCATCACTTTAAAGGCCTGTAACCCACGCTGGCGCTGGCGCCCCTGGCGGTGCGATTCATTCAAACAGGATTCTACGAACCCCAGGTGCGTTTGCGAAGCCTGCTGCGCTGCCACAGCGTCACCACTCATAATAGCCTCAAGTAAGCGCTGGTGTTGCTCCAGCAAACGATCAGCGGTATCCCCCTGCCCGGCAATCTGAAAAACACTCTCGGCAATGGACGATGCCAGCACTTTGAATAACGCCTTCATGTTGTGCAACAAGACCGCATTGTGACTTGCCTCGGCGATCGCCAGGTGAAATTCAGCATCGGCTCTTGCCTGCTCTGCTGCGTTGCCTGCCTGATGGCTCCGCTCCAGCTCAGCCACACAGGCCCGAAGCCGGTGACGGTCTGCATCTGTCGCCCGCAAGGCAGCGTACCAGGCAGCCATGCCTTCCAGAGCGTTCCGATATTCCAGAATATCGTACTGGTAGTCTTTATCGGTACTGAGCAAGGCCAGTAACGGATCACTGAAACCATCGCCCAGGTGCTGGCACACGCGGTGTCCACCGCCCTGTCGACTCTCCAGCCAGCCCCGAGCGGCCAGGGTACCCAGCGCCTGTCGCAGCGTCGGGCGAGATACGCCCAGCTTAACGGCCAGTTCGCGCTCGGGCGGTAACTGACTCCCCACCGGGTATTGCCCTTCGGTGATGGCTTTCTCCACCACACGGGCAACCTGGTCTGACATTCGCTCTGCTTTCATGTCACCCCTCTCGCATGACTGGCCCTCACATGGCGGATTGACAGCCCTGTGAAGTCAGCCTATTCTCACCCAAAACATTTGGTAAATTGGTATTACCAATTAACAGAGCATCGTACCCCAGCCATGGCGAGCGATGCAACCGTGCACATCCTTTTAATGCTGAGGTTCCGATGTCACAGCCCGTTCTGCTCTACCCGAGCAAACCCGAGAAGGTCTATTTGTTTGGCACTTGCCTGGTCGACCTGTTTTACCCGGAGGCCGGCCTTGCCGGAGTCGATCTGCTGGAGCGGGAAGGCATTGAGGTGATCTACCCCCAGGATCAAACCTGTTGCGGACAGCCGGCTTATACCTCGGGTCGCAGTGACGAAGCCCGAGCAGTGGCACGAGCCCAGCTGGATTTGTTTCCCGGTGACTGGCCGGTTGTCGTTCCTTCCGGTTCCTGCGCTGGCATGATGCGACATCACTATCCAAAGCTGTTTGACGGGACGGACGATGCCGACAAAGCCCGCAAGCTGGCAGCCCGAGTCTGGGATCTGGCCGATTTTCTGGTGAATGTCTGTCAGATCAAACTGACCGATACCGGTGAGCCCGTCACCATCGCCCTGCATACTTCCTGCTCATCGCGGCGGGAAATGGGCGTTGCCGACAGCGGCCCGGCCCTCCTGCAGCAATTGAACAACGTCACCCTGGTCGAGCCGGCCAAGGTGACCGAATGCTGCGGATTCGGGGGATCTTTCGCAGTTCGGCATGCCGATATCTCCGGTGCCATGGCGAACGATAAGGTCGCTGCTCTGAAGCAGACCGGTTGCGACCGCTTTCTGAGCACCGACTGCGGGTGTTTGATGAACCTTACCGGCGTCGCCGAAAAACAAAAGACGGGTCTGGCCGGCGAACATTTGCTGAGCTTTCTGTGGCACCGCACTCAATCAAACCGGGAGGCGTAACCGATGACTGAAACCCGGCACGACATCGCGCATCAGGGTCACAACAGCGCCATCAATTTTCAGCCTCAGGTTAAATCTGCACTGGCCAACCGCCAGTTGCGTGGCAACTTTGATAAAGCCATGACCGGCCTGATGCACAAGCGCAGCAGCGCCTTTGCCGACTGGGATCTGGACGCCCTGCGTGATCTTGGCCAAGCCATCAGGCAGCGGGCACTGCGGCAGTTGCCCGACTTGCTGGAACAACTGGAGCGCCAGTGCCAGGCCAACGGCATTCAGGTGCACTGGGCCCGCGATGGCGACGAAGCCTGCCGGGTTATCACCGAGATTTGCCAGCAACGCCAGGCGAAAACGGTGATCAAGGGCAAGTCAATGGTGACCGAAGAGATGGAACTGAACGCCCATCTGGAGCAACGCGGTTACAGCGTGCTCGAATCGGACCTTGGCGAATACATTGTGCAAATGGCCAAAGAAACACCGTCGCATATCATCATGCCGGCGATTCACAAGAACACCGCTGAAATTGCCGAACTGATGCACACCATGACCGGTGTCGAACGGCGCGAAGATGCCCATTACCTGACCGACCAGGCCCGACAGCAATTGCGTGAGAAGTTCATGCAGGCTGACGTAGGCATCTCCGGTGTCAATTTCGCCGTTGCCGACAGCGGCACACTGTGTCTGGTCGAAAACGAAGGTAATGGCCGCCTGACTACCACCACGCCGCCCTGCCACATCGCCGTAACCGGCATCGAAAAAGTGGTTCCCAGTCTCACCGATGTTGCGCCCTTGCTGAGCTTGCTGACCCGCTCTGCCACCGGGCAGTCCATCACCACCTACGTCAACATGATCAGCCGGCCGCGTCAGCCGGGTGAAAAGGACGGTCCGGAGGCCGTGCATCTGGTGCTGGTCGATAACGGCCGCTCCGATATTTACCAGGACGACGAACTGGCCCAAACCCTACAGTGTATTCGCTGCGGCGCCTGCATGAACCATTGCCCGGTTTATACGCGCATTGGTGGCCATGCCTACGGCACCACCTACCCGGGGCCCATTGGTCAGGTACTGATGCCGCAATTACTGGGGCTGGAGCAAACGCCGGACTTTGCCAGCGCCTCATCACTGTGCGGTTCCTGCGGAGAAGTGTGTCCGGTGCGCATTCCGCTGCCCAGTCTGCTGTTGCGGCTGCGTCGCGAAGCCGTCGACGGCGACAAGACACGCCCCTCAACGGTACCAGGCCACGGCAGCAAACGATCTGGACTGGAGTCACTGATCTGGACTTTCTGGCGCATCGTGCACCGTCACCCGCTGCTCTATCGTCAGTCAACGCGCCTGGCCAGTCAGTTCAGGGCACTGAGCCCGAAACGACTGGGCGGCTGGACCCGCTACCGCAGTGCGCCAAAACTGGCCAAAACCACCCTGCACAGCGCCATGAACGCCCGCTCCGGGAGGCAAAAACCATGACCCCTTCTGCCCGCCAAACCATTTTGAGCCGACTGCGTGAGCGCAAACCGATTCCTGCAGCGAGCCACCCAGATTTTACAGTCATGGAACAACGTCGCTGGTCGCTGGAAGACGGTATCGAACGATTTATAGCCCAGCAAGCGGCAGTGCATGGCGAGGTTCACAGGGTGAGTCGGGACGAACTGAGCCGCGCTGTATTGGCACGACTGACGCAGGCAGGCGCTCAACGGGTATTGATCGCACCCGACAATCCCTTGCATCACGAATTGACCAGCAACGCGCCCGACCTTCAATTCCACGGGTACGATCAGCCCGTTGAAGCCTGGCAAAGCGAGCTGTTTCATCAGACCGATGCCGCGATCACCGGCTGCCATGCGGGCCTGGCCGATACCGGCTCACTGGTCGTCATTACCAGCCCCACTGAACCCAGACTGATGACTCTGGCACCGCCGCTGCATATCGCCATCCTGCCGGTCAGCCGACTGTTCAGCAGCTGGTACCAACTGATCACGGAAGAAGACTGGACAGGCCCCATGCCGACCAATACCCTGCTGATCTCCGGGCCCTCCAAGACAGCGGACATCGAGCAAACGCTCGTCTATGGTGCCCACGGCCCCAAGGCGTTAACGGTTTTTCTGGTCGATGGTTGATGACAAACGGCTAATCTTGAAGGAACGCTGGCCGATAACGCTCCTATAATGTTTTTGGCCAGCTAATTCAGGAATCCGATTTTTATGCGCAACAATCAACCCGTCACTGATCGCGAATATGTCCTGGCGGACGACCAGCAACTGATATCCTCGACTGACCGGAAAGGCCGCATTCAGCATTGCAACCAGGCCTTTGTTGATGCCAGCGGTTATTCCCGTGACGAACTGATTGGTCAGCCGCACAACCTGATCCGACACCCCGACATGCCACCGGCCGCCTTTGAGAACATGTGGACCTACCTCAAGGCCGGCAGCCCCTGGATGGGCCTGGTTAAGAACCGGCGCAAAGACGGCGGGTTTTACTGGGTCAATGCCTACGTGACGCCCATCACCAAAGGTGGCGAGGTGGTCGGTTATGAATCCGTTCGGGTAAAACCCCAGCGCGAAGACATCGACCGGGCGTTTCGCATCTATCAGCGCATCAACGCCGGCAAATCAGGCATCGCCCCGCTTCGCCGGTTCCGCGATGCGGCCGTTGCTCTTGGCCCTGCCGCGGTTTTGGTTGCCGCGATGATTGCACTCGGCGCATACAGCGGGCAATGGCTGGCGGCGCTGTCCGGTGCTGTCGCCGTCGGCGCAGCGTCTCTCTACGGTCGCCAGGTCCAGAAGCGATCACTGGCATCCGTTGCCGGCAAACTGGAAGGTCGCTTCAACGATGCCCTTATCGCCAGCACCTATTCTGATGCATCGCTGTCGCTGGCTCGGGTGGAACTTGCCGCCAGCGTCACCAGTGCGCATCTCAATACCGTCCTGACCCGAATAGACGATGCCGCGCGTCAGGTCTTTCAGCAATCGCAAAAGGCGCACGAACTGGCGGGCCAGTCCGAACACGCCATCGACGAACTGCAAAGCGAGACCACCCAGATTGCGGCGGCCATCAATGAAATGACAGCAACCATTCACGAAGTGTCTGGTAATGTGCAAGTGACTGCCAATGAAGCCGACACCGCCCACGACCTGGCCGAAAAAGGCACGCGCACCGTTCAGCAAACCCGCGATGAGATTCAACAACTGGCACAGGCCGTACAGTCGATCGGCGCCACGGTCAGTGAAGTGGTCGCCCAGACCGATTCAATCTCTAAGGCAGCAGAACTTATTCAGAGTGTCACCGACCAGACCAATCTTCTGGCGCTGAACGCGGCGATTGAAGCCGCACGTGCTGGAGAACACGGCCGCGGATTTGCCGTTGTGGCGGATGAAGTGCGTTCCCTGGCCGTTCGAACTACCGAAACTACTCAACAGATCCAGAACATCATCGACAACCTGAAATCAAAAACCGGTGAGGCGGAATCGGCCGCCGATGCAGGCCGGCATATTGCCGAGCAGGGTGTCGCGCGAGTGGAAGAAGCCGATCAGGCACTGCATGAAATTGCCAGCGCGGTCAGTCGCATTACCGAAATGACCCACCAGATGGCCACTTCCATCGAGGAACAGAGTCAGGTGTCTGAAGAGATCAACCAGCAACTGACTCGCATCAGCGGCCTGGCGGATCACAGTCTCGAGCAGGCACACAGCTCGGTCAGTGGTGCCCAGGCGATGAACAACCTGTCGACTGAGCTGCATGAACTGGTGGAATTGTTTAGAAAGTAGCCCTTAAAACAGGCCGTTGTAACTGACGCCCCACACCAGAAACACCCGGTTTAAAGCGCCGGTATCCCGCACCAGCGGGCTATCGGCAGCGTCGCCCTGGTATTGGGTCACTGACGTCAGCCAAATCGTCGACCAGCGTTCAGTATGCTGATAGGAGGCGATCAGGCTGAGACTCAGATTCTTTAAACCCGCTCCGGGCTGGTACGCTCCAACACCAGTATCGGGCGTTGCCTCCACTCCGAAAAACGTCTCCATATGAGCTTCGGTTCCCCACTGACTGCCGAGTGAGCCGATCAGGGTCAATTGTTCCGTCACCGGGCTTACCCAGCCTACCGAGGGTGCAACAATGGCCGTCTCATGGCCGCCAGGCAAGGTCGTCACCAGATCCGCCGAAGCCGTCAGCACACCGGGCAAAGGCACGCCAATCACCCGCCAGGGAATGCCTGAGCCAATAGTGACGCCGATCTCTGCAGAGGCGGGAATGTCGGCCTGCTGCTGATATTTCGCCGGCAGTTCATCGCTCTCCCGCCCCCCTGAATATCGCACCAGCGGCCCCAGGCTCAGCGCCCGGGAAGGCACCAGGTCAGCCGCCAGCCCCGGGCCCCGGGTTGCCAACCGGTAACCCTCGTACTCGACTGTAAAACTCGGTGCCGGCAGTGCTCGCCAGCCCTGTCCGAAGGGCTGCTCACCGGCCGTCACCCCAAGCCCCAGGCTGAATGAGTTTTCAGCCAGACTCTGGCCACTGGCCCCAATACACCCCAAAACAACCAACACCCTTGCGGCCATGCACATCGCTTACGGTTTCCTTATTATTTCGTCGACAGTATCCGGACAGTGAGCCCAGGTGGAGGACGCTGCGTCCACCTGCCTGACGCGCGCACTCTGATCCCACACAAATACACCATCCAACCCGGCCTCTGGCAAGACTACCATTACGCAGTTACCTGCGTTTTGTACCATACCCGATTTCTGACCAGGCTGATCAGTGGTCAAATACGCCCTTGGGTTTCGTGACGACTGGCCGATAACGTATCATGACAAGGGTGCCCGAACTGTCGGGTGCCAGGACAGTTTCGCGAGGTTTTTATGAGCAGTAAGGCAAAGCATGCCCAAAAGTTACTCCTGTTTACACTGACGGGCCGTCAAACCTTTGCCATTGGCACTCTCAAAGTGCGGGAGATCATCCCGTCTGCCAAGCTCACCAAAATGCCACAGGACCACCCTTCGGTGCTGGGTGTAACGACCATACGGGGTAAGACCATTCCGGTCATCGATATGGCCTATGCCGTCGGCTACCAGCCATTGTCGCCAGAAGAAATCGCCTCGGCATCCATCATCATTACCGATTGCCAGCGACGTGAAGTCGGCTTTCTGGTTCGAAAGATCGAACGCATTGTCGACACCAACTGGCGCGACATTAAAACGCCGCCCTCCATGCTGGGGCGCAATGCCTTCCTGACCGGTTTGCTGATGGACGAAAAACAGACCATTCAGCTGCTGGATGTCGAGTTACTGCTATCCATTGTCTACCCGGCACCCGCCGACAAGAAGTTCACGGTACTGACCGACGTTCAGCGCGAGAAACTCAAACCACTGAACATTCTGCTGGTAGATGACTCTCACGTCGCCCGACGGCAATTGTCTGATGCGCTCGATAACCTGAACATTACCTATCAGGTGACCAACAACGGCATGGAAGCACTGGAGATTCTCAAAGCCGAAGCCAGCAACGGCCACCCCATTGACCTGCTGGTCAGTGACATCGAGATGCCTGGCCTGGACGGCTACGAACTGGCCTTCAATATTCGCGACAACGCTGATCTGGCGGGTGCCTACATCATTCTGCACACCTCACTGAACAGCGAAATGAGCGTCAGCTACGCCAATCAGGTGGGCGCCAATGAGGCCCTGACCAAATTTGACGCCGAAGAACTGGTTATGGCGATGTTACGAGGCGCCGAGTCGGTTCAAGCGTCGTAAACTTCATTCCAACAGTTGGCAAACCCGACTGCTTCCACCATACTGTATGTATAAACAGTACTTGGAGGAGTCGTTATGTCAGTACAACTGCTCGGTCGCTGCGAAACAGGCCCGCAACTGAATCTGCCGCTTTTTGTCGAAGGCCAGTCCGTCGATGATGATGAAGGGCTCGATCACGATATACCGGGAATTGATTTGGCCAGCCTGTGCATCCGCAATCCGGAATCCAGCATCCTGGTGTCAGTGCACAGTATGGCCATGGCCGAGGCTGGCATCATCGCGGGCGACACCCTGATCGTTGACCGCAACGCCAGAGCCAGCCAGGGCGATATCATACTGGCTGGCTACAATGGCGAGCTGATGGTACGGGAGCTGCAGCTGACCCCAAGCCCCAGGTTACTGCCGAGACACCCGGATTTTGAAATTCTGGTGGTGCCGGAACATGAAACCCTTAGCCTGATTGGCAAAGTGAGCCATATTATTCGGTCACTGTAAGTCTATTACGGCAATTGAAAGCAACTGCGATTTCGACTAATATTCCAGCGGCGTCAATACCGCCTTTTCGCCCGGCAGACTATTTATTTGTACTATATTATTTCGGGGCGAATTGGATTTGGGTGAACCACCAATCCCAATGCGGATACACCAGAATTATTTGAAAACGTCTTTAGAAGAGTCGCTTTAACGGGTTACTGCTCCCGCTTTAAAACCCCTGCTGATTCAATGGCCAGTCATAAAAGCTATATCGCACCATTGATCCAGTCTGGCAAAAGCAACGGATATAGTCTGTCATTTCTGTTTTTTGCGTTAACTATTGCACTAAAACCCAGGGTGAACGACAGGTCCATTGCCGACTCTGGCATTTACTGATGGCGCTACTACCTCAGTTGGTGCCTGCTCAGGCATATGGGGTGTCACAAACACAAAGATTCAACGGGTTTGCCAGCAGATGGTCCGGCATTCCCATCACACTGTCACTATTGATAATAACCGTGAACATTGGAAGCCTATGACACAAACACACTCTGCTGTTCGCATCGATGCGCTAAACATTGATGCTGAAATTCAGAAATACGAATCCGAGCTTGAAAACCTGATTCGCCTAAAAGAAACCGCGTTGAAAAAAGAAGCCGGTTTTAACGCCTACATGGAATATCTGGCGACGTTGGAGCGCGAATACGGCATTACCGAAGAAGATTTGTTTTCCCGGCGCAGTGTAAAAATTGGTGACTGGATTACCAAAACCCTGGTTCGCCAAAAACAATCGGCGTTGCTAAAACGCCTGGCCGGTTTTTTTGAAGAGTACGCCAAAAAGCAGCCGAAAAAGGTAATTGGCAAGGGCCGTCCACAGCCAGCAAAAGCGCTGGAGCCCGGTGTTTATCGTCACCCGATGAGCCTGGAAACGGTAGAAAAGAAAACCCGTGCGCCCAAATTGCTGAATACCTGGATACTCGAAAATGGGTTGGAAAAGGTACAGAGCTGGCGCGTCAGCGAATAACCAACCCCGTTGTACTCATACGAACCCGGATCGCCCGATGCACGGTGTGATCTGGGTTTGTTGCCCCCCCCCCACCTCCTACATAGCCAACCTCTTGATTTCGATCAGTAAACTTCTAGTCTTCTGCTGATAGCCTACCCGTTCGGCCCGTTGCAAGGACCGCAAAACGCAAAGGCCACTAACATTGCACTTTCAAGAGGCACCACAATGACGTCGAAAGACAGCGACAGTGTATTTCAAAGCTATGGACGCGTTTGTAACAAAGACCGGTTCTTCATCGATTTCTACGACCATTTCATGAGCAGCTCAGACGCCATTCGGGCGCAGTTTGTCGAGACTGATATGAAACAACAGCGTCATCTGCTGCGAAACGGCATCATGCAACTGGTACTGCATGCCCGCGGCATGCCCGACACCAAGTTAAGAGCTCTGGGCAAAAGCCACGACCGCCACGGCTATAACATCAAGCCAGAGTGGTATGGCCTGTGGCTAAGTGCCCTGATGCGCACACTGAGAAAGCATGATCCCGAGTTTTCGGATGATCTGGAAGCCAGCTGGCGCCGCGCCATAGAGCCCGGCGTCCGCCTGATCAAAGACGCCTACTGATCACCTGTCTTAACAGGCTCCAAACCCGGTAACTGGTTGAATCCGTTATCTTTTTACCAAAAAGGCTTGCACTAAAAGCCGGTACAGGTATCATACGCCTCGTTCTTCAGGACTATAGCTCAGTTGGTTAGAGCGCTACCTTGACATGGTAGAGGTCTCCAGTTCGAATCTGGATAGTCCTACCAGATTACATAACGAAAGAAGCCGCCCTCGGGTGGCTTTTTTTGTTATGTCAGTCGGGGCACCCGGCTGCGAACTGTAAGTTCGACCCGAAGGGCGGTGAGCCGCAGGCGAGCCCATCTGGATAGTCCTACCAGATTACATAACGAAAGAAGCCACCCTCGGGTGGCTTTTTTTGTTATGTCAGCCGGGAAAACCGGCTGCGAACTTTAAGTTCGACCCGAAGGGCGGTGAGCCGTAGGCGAGCCCATCTGGATAGTCCTACCAGATTACATAACGAAAGAAGCCACCTTCGGGTGGCTTTTTTTGTTATGTCAGCCGGGAAACCAGCTGCGAACTGGCAGTTCGACCCAAAAGAACTACTCGCCGCGCTTTCGCCGAACCGTGACGGACTCGCCGCCAATTCCCCAGTTGTCGGTCTCGACCTCGTCGATAACGACCACGGTCGTCGCCGGGTTCTTACCCAGCACATCCCTCAGCAATTCAGTGGTGCCCTGTATCAATTGCTGTTTCTGCTCGGCTGTAGCACCCTCACGGGTGATCTTGATGTTTACATAGGGCATGGGGTTTCCTCGCTTAGTCATTCAGATGCAACCATCGCTCGATTTGCGTATTCACCGCCGTTTCATGAGTCAGCGGCGCCATATGACCGCCCGGCGTGTTTACTACCCTCGCCTCCGGCAACCAGTGTTTAAGTTGCTCTATCAGGGCGCGAGCGCTGGCCCGGGTTTGCTCACCATGCAGCAGCGTCAGCCGATAAGCGAGCGGAGCCAGAGCTTCTGCGGTGAACGTTGGGTGCATCAGCGCCTGAAAATCAAGATCGACTTTCTTAACCTGGTGCGTGAAAAGCTGTTGTAGCCGTTCGGGCATTGCATCAAAGGCACCCGGGCCATTCCAGTATTCGATAAATCGCCGGGCCTGTGCCGTTGGGTCTGATGCGGTCGGTGCATCATCGAACACATGCAACACCGATTCAAGATCCTTCAAGCCCGCATGGCCACTCTCCAGAATGGAAAAACACACCGGCTCAAACAGCACCAGCCGCTCTACTCGATCAGGATGTTTTTGCGCAAAGGCCAGTGCGACAGCAGCACCGTAAGAGTGCCCAACCAGCCTCACTGTTCCGAGGATCTGCTCTTTTTCCAGCAAGGTTTCCAGCAAAGCCACTTCATGCCACAGCGTGAATGACTGCGTACTTTCAAGCGCTAGCATCGGCGTTTCGCCGTAGCCGTATAAATCCATCGCCAGGCACTGGGCCCGGTTCCGTAGTTGGCGAATAAGATCACGCCACTGGCCTGATGAACTCAGCGAACTGTGAAGCATCACTACTGTGGGCCCCTGCCCTACGCTTAAAAAACCAGGCACCATAAGAGTCCTTGATATAATTTTTTGTAGTTGGCACAGAGCTAGCGACGGATGCCGGTAATACCTCTGCGGGGGAGTCCGCAACATGGATGTTGCGGTCTAGGCTCCAGGGAAGGATTTACGCCGACCCCGCAGAGGTATTACCGGTAACCGGTGCGACTGCAGCCACCGTTCAACATTCAACCTCGGAGCCTTCAGACTGATTTTAAATGTTCTTTGGCTTCCATCATCTCGTCACGCAAGGCGGCCGCTTTTTCAAAGGCCATGTCTTTCGCCGCCCGGTGCATGTCGTCTTCCAGCCGTACGATCACTTTCGACAGTTCCGCCGCTGTCATGGTTGCGTAATCGCGAGCTTCGGCATCGATGCGCTCAACCTTCTTGCGGTTGCGTGCAATCTTGCCCTTGCGTCCTGGCGCCACCGCCCCTTCAAGAATGTCTTGCACGTCCTTGACCAGCGCCTGAGGTGTAATACCCTCGGCCAGGTTATGGGCTATCTGTTTCTCGCGGCGCCGATCGGTTTCGCCAATGGCGCGCTCCATTGAACCGGTCATTCTGTCGGCGTACAGAATCGCCTTGCCGTTCAGGTTGCGGGCTGCCCGGCCAATGGTTTGAATCAACGATCGCTCGCTGCGCAAAAAGCCTTCCTTGTCAGCATCCAGAATGGCCACCAGCGACACTTCAGGCATATCGAGACCTTCGCGCAGCAGGTTAATACCAACCAGCACATCAAATTCGCCCAGCCGCAAATCACGAATGATTTCCACCCGTTCCACGGTGTCGATGTCCGAATGCAGATACCGTACCTTGACGCCGTTTTCGTTCAAATAGTCAGTTAGATCTTCAGCCATGCGCTTGGTCAGCGTGGTTACCAGAACCCGCTCACCCACGTTTACCCGCAAGTTGATTTCGTGCAGCAGATCATCCACCTGGGTGGTTGCCGGGCGAATCTCAATAACAGGGTCAACCAGACCAGTGGGTCGAACCAGTTGCTCAACTACCTGCTGGGTATGTTCTTCCTCGTATTTACCCGGTGTGGCCGACACATAAATGCCCTGGGGCGCCAAGCGCTCCCATTCCTCAAACCGCATCGGCCGGTTATCGAGTGCCGAAGGCAAACGAAAACCGTACTCAACCAGAGTTTCCTTGCGTGAGCGGTCCCCTTTATACATGGCACCCAGTTGCGGCAAGGTCGCGTGGGATTCATCGATAAACATCAGCGCGTCTTTGGGCAGGTATTCGTACAACGTCGGTGGCGGATCACCCGGGTTGCGGCCAGAGAGATAGCGCGAATAGTTCTCAATGCCGTTGCAGTAACCCAGCTCGCGCATCATTTCAAGATCGTACTTGGTGCGCTGTTCCAGCCGCTGGGCTTCGACCAGACGGCGGTTATCCTCCAGTACCGTCAGACGTTCCTTTAGTTCAACGTCAATCTTATCGACGGCCGCCAGAATGGTTTCGCGAGGCGTTACGTAGTGTGTTTTCGGATACACCGTATAGCGGGTCAGCTTTTGCAGTACTTCACCGGTGAGCGGATCAAACAGGCTGAGGTTTTCCACTTCGTCATCGAACAGTTCGATGCGCAATGCCTCCAGTTCCGATTCGGCCGGAAATACATCAATGATATCGCCCCGGACTCTGTAGGTGCCGCGACCAAACTCGATGTCATTTCGGCTGTACTGCAATTCCGCCAAACGGCGCAGCACCTGTCGCTGATCAACGGCATCGCCTCGCTTCAGATGTAAAATCATTTTCAGGTAGGATTCGGGCGAACCCAGACCGTAGATGGCCGATACCGTCGCAACAATTAGAACATCGCGGCGCTCCAGCAACGCTTTGGTGGCTGACAGCCGCATTTGTTCAATGTGTTCGTTCACCGACGCGTCTTTATCAATAAAGGTGTCGGAAGACGGGACATAGGCTTCAGGCTGATAGTAGTCGTAATAGGAGACAAAATACTCGACGGCGTTTTCAGGGAAAAACTCACGAAATTCGGAATATAACTGGGCTGCCAGCGTTTTATTGTGTGCCAGTACAATGGTCGGGCGTTGTACCGATTCAATGACCTTGGCCATGGTGTAGGTTTTGCCGGAGCCCGTCACCCCGAGCAGGGTCTGAGCGGTCAGGCCGGCGTTCAAGCCGGTTACCAGTTGTTCGATCGCCTTGGGCTGATCTCCCGCTGGCTGGTACCTGGAATGAACTTTAAAGGGTTTCATGGGCATCACTGGGCTGGGAGCTTGGTTTACCGTAGGGGAACAGAGCCGGTTTACCGATCTGCTCCCGCCCGGTCTGATTACAATACGTCGACGATGGCGTCACAGACGGCATTGATGTTGGCTTTCGACATACCCGCGACATTAATGCGACCACTGCCGACCATATAAATGCCATAGTCTTCGCGCAATCGGGTGACCTGATCACCGGTTAGCCCGGAAAACGAAAACATGCCGTTCTGGCGCTGAATAAAGCTGAAATCGCGCTTAGCACCCTTGGCCTTAAGGGTTGCAACCAGGGCATCACGCAATTCATGAATATGATCGCGCATATCCGCCACTTCCTGAATCCACTCGGCACGCAAGGTGTCGTCTTTCAGAATAGCAGCAACCACTTTGGCACCATGCGCCGGCGGATTGGAATAATTCCCCCGAATGATGGATTTCACCTGGCTGAAGGCGCTGTCGGCGGTTTCAGCCGAGCTGGCCACCAATGTCATGGCACCAACACGTTCGTTGTACAGACCGAAGTTTTTGGAAAACGAATTGGCGACCATAAGTTCCGGTATGCGGTCGACAAAGGCGCGCAAACCAGCGGCGTCTTCATCCATACCCTTGCCGAAGCCCTGGTAGGCAAAGTCGAACAGAACGACAAAGCCCTTGCGCTTGGCCTGCTCGGCCAATTGTTGCCATTGCTCGCTGGTCGGGTCGATGCCGGTCGGGTTGTGGCAGCAGCCGTGGTACAGCACCGCGTCGCCGGCATCAACCTGCTCCAGGTCAGCCAGCATGCCGTCGAAATCGAGCCCTTGCTGTTTGGCATCGTAATACCGGTACTGGCTGATACCGAGGCCAGCGCTCTCAAAAATATTGCCGTGGTTGGCCCAGGTTGGGTTAGACACGTGAATGCGGCCCACCCCCAACTGACGTTTCATGAATTCAGCAGCCGTGCGCAAGGCACCGGTACCACCGGGCGACTGCGCGGTGCGGGCGCGCTTCTCCAGGATCACCGGGCTATCAGCACCAAACAGTAATGCCTGCACCTGGCGGCCGTACTCAACGTCGCCCGATATGGCCAGGTAGCTCTTGGTGGTTTCGGAATTCACCAGCTCGGCTTCGGCTTTTTTAACCGTGTTCAGAATCGGTGTCTGCCCTGCATCGTTCATAAACACCCCGACGCCCAAATTGACCTTGTGCGGGCGCTTGTCGGCGGCAAAGGCGTCGTTTAACCCGAGAATGGGGTCGGCTGGGGCTGCTTGAACTCGTTCGAACATGACAGTCAGGATCCTTTTGTTATGTAGTCGTGTGGGTTGGGCTCGGTCACCACGGGTGACAGCCGATTATAACGCGGTGTCACAACCCCAGCCACGAAAAAACCGGGGTGCTGCATCAGTCACTACAACAACGAAAACACCTGCGTCTCTTTAGTAATTGGGCAGTCGAAGCGCATTTCAACCGCTTTCAATTTCAGGTTCTCGTGACTCTCGTTGTTTTTACCATACCGCGGGTCGCCCATCACGGGGTGACCAATGCTGTCGAGGTGCCGGCGAATCTGGTGTTTGTTCCGGGTTGTCGGCCAGACATCCAGTACCGACCGGTTCGGATGGGCTTCATAACGCTGTTTTCTGAACCGGGTCTGGGCTGGCTTGCCGTCCAGTGGGGTATCAATATCCCCGCTTTCAGGTGCATCACCCGCTACTTCGACGCGAAATTGCTGGCTCACCGCATTAGGCGTATCAAACAACTCGGTTAGCAGCGCCGCGGCCTTGCGGCTATGAGCGACAATGACCAGACCAGAGGCCGCGCTATCAAGGCGCTGCACAACAAAGACTTCCCGGCGCGGTTTGAAGTAAAGCTCGACCAGCCGGATCAGCGATGCATGGTCACCCCAGTCGGTCCCTTCAATCAGCAAGCCCGGCCCTTTGTCCCAGACGCTGTAGTGCGTCAGGTCCTGAACCAGACGGGGCAATGGCGGTCGCAGCGACAACAGGTCTTCATCATAAAAGACCTCCAGCCGATCGCCGATTTTCAGATCGGTCATCGCCCGGCGCAGTCGTTGCCGGTTCTCTTTGGCATCAACGTGCCAGACCGCGCCCTTGTTCATCATGTCTTTCAGGCGGGATTTCGACAGCTCAATGTTATCGACCAGAAAATCGATGGCGATCAGCGAATCGGTTGCCTCCACCTCGAGTACTACATCTATGCGCATAGCCAGTTTCCGTTGTTAGATCAGGCCGGCTGTCAACCGGCCGACCTCAGTATTAGAAATCGTGTTTCGGAGTTCGCTGGCACAGGACTAGCACCGGATGCCAGGTAGGGCTATCGAGGGTGGTCCGCAGCAAGGACTAAAACGCCAGGAGCGTTTTAGCACGAGCGCCGCGAGCCCGAAGGGTGAATCCCATGGAGGGGATTCATATCCTGCGGTCCAGGCCCCATGGATGGGTTGAGTGGGCGGCACTCCGCCCGACCCTCGATAGCCCTACCTGGTGGCCGGTGCGGGCGACTGGCAGCGTAGACAGCCGCGAACTCCGTTACTTGGATTAAAAGCTAGGTAACTCCAGGCCGTCCAACGCGTCTTCGGCGCGCCGGCGGGCTTCATCTTCGGCACGGCGGCGTTCGGCATCGGCGGCGTCACTCAGGCGATCGCGTTCATCCTGAAGTTCCTGCTCCAGTGCCTCCAACCGGTCCATCACCTGCTGCTGAAACTCGTCAGCCTGATCCCGGACGGCATCGCCCTGGGCTTCAATCTCATCAAACCGTGCCCGCAAGGGCGCTATCAAGGTTTCCACTTCGGCATCCAGCTGCGCTCTGGTGGCCTCCAGCCAGCGGTTGTATTCCGCCTGCAAGGCGGCCGACAGTGCCGAGCGGATCTGATTATCCAGATCGGACGTCAGTTGCAGTTCCGGCGCATCGATGTCGCCGGTGACTCGAATGCCGATATCGAACGCCGCTATGCTTTCAAGCGCGTTGCCGAGCGTTGTTGCGATCTGGCCTTCGCCGCGGGCTTCAAATTCTGAGCCGCTGAAGCTCAGTTCGATCAGGCCTTCGACCTGATCACCGGTTACCGTGACTTCACCACCCAAATCAACCGTGCCTGGTGCCCAGTCGACATCGACGCCGCCCAGGTCCAACGACCGGGGCGAAAAGGCAAGATCACGGCCGAGTAATTCAAAACGATCGACCGTCGTCGCTTGTCGGCGATCCAGCACCGCATCAATGCGCATGGCCTCATCACCGGCTTCGCCCCGCATTAATTGCAGTCGAACCGGCTCCCCGGTCAGGCGTTGCTGGCCGGTTACCTGACTCATGGTCAGTGACCAGGGCCAGTTATCCGCCTCAAAGCTGATCAGCCCCTGACGCAACAGAAAGTTAGGCGTTGGGTTGGGTGTGTCGAACCGGACATAGCGGCCATCCAGCCGGGCTGGCGCTGCTTCCTCCTGCTCGCCACCCGAAGGCGCGAGTCTGCGTAGCCAGGGAGCGGCCTGGGTATAGTATTTACGGGCCTGATCGTAACGGTCGAATATGGCATCACCAAGCAACAACCGACCGGCCCGAACCGCAGAGGCCTGGTTCAGGGGGTAGGCTTCGCGCAATTCAGCCCAGTCTGCAGCCGGTGCCGCCAACGCGGCTTCCAGTGCCTCCTGGCTATCATTAACAGCCGCATTTGCCGCCTGGCGCGCCGCCGCTACTGACAGTTGATCTTCCACGGCCTGACGCTGCAGTGCTTCAAGGTCTGAGCGGGCCGAGCGAATCGCGTCCAATGAGTTCAGTGAGCGGCCACGCAGAGCTTCGATGCGTTCATCGTATTGCGCAATGGACTCATCGTCCGGCAGGTTGTTCAGGGCACTGCCAACCTCAGTACGGGAACGCTCAAAGGTGGTGCTGGCCTGGTCTGTGGCTGACCGGGTTTGGGTCAGTGCCTGCTCGACCGCGTCAGCCGGTTCTGGTAATTCCGCACGAACCGATTCAGCTCTGCTGGCGGCCGCATCCCGGGCTCTCTGAGTCACTCCAGGCCCGGAGTCGCTAGCGTCGACCGGAACGATACGCCCGGGCTCATCACGCTCGGTACCGCCGCTCATGCCTGATACGGTGAGATCATCAATGCTGATTTTACCAAGAAACAACTTGGGCAGATCCATCGCCAGCCGGGCGGTATCCAGTTCAAACAGGTTACGCTCAGGGTTTTCCTTGTCGGTTACCTGGACGCCGCGAACATCAAACCCAAGCGGGCTGAGTGACAAATCCACCGAGGCGACGTTGACTTCTGCGCCGTGAACCCGGGTACCACCGGCCTCCAGGCCCGATTTAACCCAGTTGTCCAGAAACAGGACGCCGATCACAATGATCAGTGACAGCACAACCACGAAAGCGATCAGGCCGCTCCATCGAAAAAGCTTCATCTGTGGCGCTCCTTAGCTCACTCGTTCGTACAGGGAATAGACTTTGCTGGCCTTAACAATTTGCACCAGTTTCAGACGGTTCGCCCAGGGCATCAGCCGGGCACGGTACTGCACCACCCCGTACCGCATGATCAGCACTACAGGCATAAACAGCAGCACCGAAACCACGACGCTTGCGAGTGTAATGGTGTGATTGAACTTGATGATCTGCCAGACGTCACTCTGGTATAGGCTTGTCCAGGTGGTGGTCAGCCCGGGATGCGTCAGCCAGGCGTAACCCCAGGCGTCAAAGACCGGGTCCATCAGGTAGGCAAACCCGGTGAACACCACCCAAAACACCAGGAAGGTGCCAAAATGCACCCGCAGAATGCAGGCCAGCAGAATGATCAGCAGGTTGTGCACCGACCACAGAGGCGTCAGCCCAATAATAAGCGCCAGGCCTACGGCGAAGGATAATTGCCAGGGGCCGGCGTCTGAATTCAACGCTTTAAAAAATTTCAGAAACTGAGTCAGCATGGTGTCCCTCACGCATGGTTGTCTGGTAGCCAGTGTATAGCCCGGACGATGTTAACAACAGCCGTCAGAGTCTTTGGAATCACCCGGCCTGATCGGCCGGATTATCCAGGCGGTTTTTAATCTTCAGCAACTTGTCGACAAGCCGGCTTGCGGCCACCATGCCGAAGCTGGCCGTCACCATCACGGAGGCGCCGAAGCCAGTGGCACAGTCGAGACGCCGGCTGCCGTCGTCGCCAGGCTTGGTGGCGCAGACATCACCGTTGGCCTGGGGGTACAGCAGTTGCTGGGTCGAATAAACACAGTCTACGCCAAATTTTCGTTTCGGATTGCGACTGAATCCATATTCCCGGCGCAACAACTGCCGGGTACGGGCGGCCAGTGGATCCTGCTCGGTGCGCGACAAGTCGGTCACCTGAATCTGCAGCGGATCCGTCTGGCCACCCGCACCGCCGGTGGTAACCAACGGAATTTTCTGTCGCTGGCAATGATTGATCAGCGCCGCCTTGACGCGCACGCTGTCGATCGCGTCGAGCACCGCTGAAGGTCGGGGTGTCAGGTGCGAGATCAGATTGTCCGGCGTCAGAAAATCATGCCGGGTCTCGACCTCACAGTCGGGGTTAATATCGCGCAAGCGCTGGGCCAGAACATCCACCTTCATCTGGCCAACCGTGCTGCTCATGGCGTGGGACTGACGATTGGTATTGGACACACAGACGTCGTCGAGGTCGATCAGCGTAATGCGGCCGATGGCAGTGCGCACCAGGGCCTCGGCTGCCCAGCTACCAACACCACCCACACCCACAACAATTACGTGCTGCTCACCGAGCCACCGGGTCTGGTCGATGCCATACAACCGCTCAGTGCCCCCAAATCGTTCCGACGCCATTACTGGAATTACCCTCTTGATTGCTGTCAGGACCCGTCTTGACCTGCTCCCGCCCCACTATGGGGCTGGCGGCAGAGTATAACAACTCACGTTTCGGAGTTCGCGGTTTGCTAGGTTGCCAATCGTCTGCACTGGCCAGCCGGTGCTTGCCACCAGCCAGAACATCGGGCAGCATTTATCAACAAACTGTACTCTTTAACAGCCCTCAGGATCCCCTCCCCGCCATGCCGTTTACTTTCGACACCATCGACCGCAGCGATACCCATGCCATCAAACACGAGTTGTACCGCAGCCAACCGGTACTGCCGATGTGGGTTGCCGATATGGATCTGGCCTCTCCGCCTTGCGTAACAGACGCGCTTCAGTCCCGAGCCGCTCATCCGGTTTATGGTTACAGCCACCCCTGGCCGGGGCTAAACCAGGCCGTGGTTAACTGGTGCCAGCGCCAGTATGACTGGGCTATTGACCCGAGCTGGATCGTTTGGCTGCCGGGCGTGGTGCCGAGTTTCAATCTGGTTATCGACACCTTTGCCCGTGGGGGTCGGGTGCTGGTGCAGGAACCCAATTATCCACCGCTGCGCAAAGCCGCCGAATTAAGGGGAGCCACCGCCGTTAAATTACCAGTGTCTACCCGGTCGCCCGCTGCATGGGACTGGGCGGCGCTGGAACAGTCTCTGGCGGACCCGGACTGCCATCTGATGATTCTGTGTAACCCAATGAACCCCCAGGGCCTAATGCTTGATCAGCATGCATTGCAGCGTCTGGCTGAGCTGTGCCGCGAGCACCGGGTTATGCTGTGTTCGGATGAGATACATTGCGACCTGATTCTGGAACCGGGAGCACGCCACTGCCCGGCCGGTTCCCTGCCCGATATCGCTGACCAGAGTATTACCCTGATGGCAGCCAGCAAAACCTTCAATGTGGCAGGCCTGGGCTGTTCTTTCGCCATCATTCCCAATGGCGACCTGCGCCGGAAGCTACAAGGAGAAGGTCAGGATCTGATGCCCCATCCCAATTTTATGGGGCTGGTCGCGACCGAAGCGGCCTTCAGTGAAGGGCACGACTGGCTAATGGCATTGCAGACTCATTTAAAGGCGAATCGGGACAGAGTGGCGACTGTCATTAGCGAGCTGGACGGGCTGAATTATGTACCAGCCCCCGCTACCTTCCTCGCCTGGATTGAGAGCGACCTGGCACCTGGCGAGGCCATGACCCGCTTTAACGAAGCCGGTATCATGCCTAGCGACGGTAAAGACTTCGGCGACCCGCGCAGCGTCAGGCTGAACTTTGGCACCGGTCGAGAAACACTCGACCTGGCGCTGGACCGCCTGGACACCTACTGGCGCCAGAACAGGCACAGTTCGTCCCGGTAAACCTTGTTCAACAACGGGGCGGGACTGACGCTCGGCTCTGCGCCGGGGTAGCGCTGCCACCGCCCCCGGCTGCCACGAAAATATAAGCGCCAGGTTGCATCGCGCCAGTGCAATAACGCCATGGGCAGTAACACGGTCTCACCGGTTATCGGATGAGGTTGCTGCTCCTGAATCAACAGGGCGGTTTTCTGAAATCGCCCACGGAACGTCCCGGCAGACGAAGATTCCTGCAGAAAGCGCCCAAGTGCGACCTGTGCCTGGCGTTGCACAAATTCAGGTAGTGCGTCACTGACGACTAACGAGGTTTCCACAGAATGTCCTTTCAACACGACGATTTACTGGCACTGGCACGCACGGAAATGCCCTTCGGTAAATATAGCGGAAAACCGCTGATCCGGTTGCCCGAAGAATACTTGCTCTGGTTTCAGAACAAGGGGTTCCCTCCCGGCAAGCTGGGCGAACTGATGGCGCTGGCACTGCTGATCCGCTCCGAAGGGCTCGAATCCCTTATTGAACCGCTGATGCCCGACAACCGCCGATGACCGAAACACTCAATTGGTCGGGCGGTACCATTCCGGTAAGGCGTTCAAAGCGCAAGACCGTGGCGTTGCATGTGCGGGACGGAGCGCCAGAACTGCGCGCTCCCTGGCACCTGTCCGATACCGACCTGAAACGCTTTCTGGTCGAACGTGAAGACTGGCTAAACAAGGCGTTGCACAGCCAGGCCGAGAAGCAATTGCAAAAACCCGACTTCAGCAATCAAGCACACTGCCCGCTGATGGATGAGCAATTGACTCTGACACTGCAACGTGGCGCCCGGTCACAGTGGCGTCGCGAGCAAGACCGGCTGACTCTGGTCGCACCGGTTCTGGACAAACCCCACGTCCACCATGTACTGGCCGATTTCTATAAGACCCAGGCTAAGCATTATTTGTTTAAAAAAACCCGGCAACGGGTGCTGGCTGAAGGCTGGGAAAATCGCCTAACCGATGTCTGCTTGCGCCGTACCAAAACCAAATGGGGGCACTGCACCGCTACCGGTCGCATACAGTACAACTGGCTGATCATGCTGGCACCGGAGCGTATTGTCGATTACCTGGTCGCCCACGAGACAGCGCACTTGCTGCACCCACACCACGGGGCAACATTCTGGGCCGAAGTGGGCAGATTGCACCCCGGCTGGCAGGCTGATCGACGCTGGCTGCACGACCACGGCCATCGCCTCTGGTTATAACGCAAAATCAGCGACCGATTACAACCGATAACGCCGAATCAGCTCGCTCAACTGCTGCGCCATTTCATCAATGCGTTGTATGCCGGCGACCAGGTGCTGGGTCTCAGAGGCGTTCGCTTCCGACAGATCGCTGATGCGCACCACGTTGGTGTTCATGTCTTCTGCCACCTTGCTTTGCTCTTCAGAGGTCGTGGCAATCAACTCGTTCATGGATGAGATCGCCGATACTGAATCCAGAATGTGCTGCAGACCCTCGCCAATGGCAACGATTGTTTCTCCGTTACTGCGCACCACCTCGACGCTGTCACGGGCGGAGCTGGCGGCAGCCTCACTGCGCGTTTGCAGCGAGCGAATAACACTCTCGATTTCCTGGGTGGACTGTGAAGTCTTAACCGACAGGTTGCGAACTTCATCAGCTACGACGGCAAACCCCCGCCCCTGCTCCCCTGCACGCGCCGCTTCAATGGCAGCATTCAATGCCAGCAGATTCGTTTGTTCAGCAATGTCGTTAATGGTTTTAACGACGGTGCTAATGGCGTCGGACTGGTCCTTCAATTCCAGAATGTTGTCAGAGAGTGTGCTCATCTGCCCCTGCATGGCACGGGCTGAGTCGATTGCCTGCTCAATGTCCTTGCGAGAATGACCAGCATGCTGGTTGGCATCCTGTGCACGATGTGACGTCTCTTCGGCGTTCTGTGCCACTTCGCGAATCGTCGCTGACATTTCCGTCATCGCCGTGGCAACCTGCTGCGTCTCTTCGGACTGGGCCTGGGAGCGCTCTGCGTAATTGCGACTTGCGGCGTTGAACTCACCGGACATGTTATGCAGCTCGGTCACAAGCTGCGCGACCTGACCCAGCGTATCGGTCAGGCTCTGCGCCAGATGATTGAAGTGCCGGGCCAGTTCACCAAATTCGTCTTTGGCATCTGCCTGGGCCCGAACGCTGAGGTCGCCGTTTGCCACTGCGGCAAACGAACTGAGCAGGTTACTCATGCCTCGCCGTAGTACCCCGCCCAGTGACCAGGCCACCCCCAGAAACACGATCAGGGAGACCGCTGCAATGGCTGCAATCACATTGAGCACCGTGGCCTGTACCGACTGAATCTGACCGTCGACAGTGGTAATGATGTGTTCAATCACCGCATCGGCATTGGGCTTGTAGGCATCCCAGGCGTCGATGGCCTGCACCAGCTCCGGTGTAACCTCGTCACCAGGCGGGTGGGCAACGACCAGCGCTCGCAACCGTTCCAGCCGGCTGACGATTTCATTGATCGGGCCGACCACCTGCTGATCTTCCTGGAAAGGCCCCTGAGTTGTGGCGGCGGCCAGGCGTTGGGCTGTATCGCGCGCCTGGGCCTCATAGCGGTCTACCGATGCCTCATCACCACTGTAAACTGCAACCTGCAGCTCCTTAGCCGCCACCCGCATGTCGTTGTACACCTGAATGGCGGGAATCAGACTGCCGGAATAGTAGTTGGCAAGACTGGCAACGACCCGGGAACCAATAAACCCCGCCAGCGCCACAACGCACAACAGAATAAACAGACCAGAGAGGGAGAACCGGATACGGGATTGAATCGACATGGGGTGACATCCTTTGATTAATAATACGGCCATTGATTACCAGAGCATTACCTGCGCACCAATGGCCATCTGCCAAAGCTAATCGGCAGGTAATCGGGTGACTTTAATCAGGGTAGTCGCTTGCAAGGAGGGTGTCAGGGCGCCGCAGGCAAAACCAGTCGAAAGCGGGCGCCGCCCAGGGGGCTATCGTCTATGCGCAGCGAAACGCCGTAGCTGCCCAGAATATCGGTCACCATACTCAAGCCAATACCCTGCCCTGGCTGCAAGGTATCGAGCCGCTGACCCCGGTTGAGTACGGCATGGCGTCGTTCGAGGTCGATTCCCGGGCCATCGTCATCTATGTCGACCACCCAGCAATCGGGAAATTCTGGCTGGCGCGTCACCGAAACAGTGATGACCGAGCGGGCGTATTTGAAGCCGTTTTCCAGCAGGTTGCCGAAGACTTCCAGAACATCGTTGACGTCCATGGCCAGTGTCCATTCCTGGTCCGGCTCGGGCAAATCCAGCACCTTATCTTCGTGATGAAAGGCTTTGCCCAGCGCCCGACCAAGGCGGTCGAGACTCTGATTCAATGAACTTCTCTGGCCAAGCACCGGGCCCTGCCGGGTTTCCGTGACAGCCCGCTGCAGCTGGTAGCGTACGATCTGATCCATACGATGCACCTGCTCGTGCAACTCCCGGCTATCGGCTGGCTCCAGCGTTCGAATGACCGCCAGCGGCGTTTTCAGGCTGTGCGCCAGGTCAGCCATGGCGGTGCGGTAGCGTTCGCGCTGACTTTGCTCGGCATCGAGCAGGCGATTGAGGTTATCCGTCAGCGGCTGCAGTTCACTCGGGTAGCGCCCCTGCAAGCGCCCCTGTTCGCCGGTGCGGATTTTCTGCAGGTTCTGCGCTAACTGATGCAGGGGCCTCAGCCCCCAGCGGGCGACCAGCCAGAGCGCCATCAGCAAGGCCAGAGTGACTGCGGCGAGACCACCCCATAATTGCTGCCGAAAGGTTTGAATAATCTGGTTCAGGGGGGCTGCGGTCTCCAGCACCCAGAATTCATAGCGTTGTTCGCGCCCGTCTGCCGCTTCCCACAACACCGCATAGCGCTCGAAGATATAGTCGCCACGAAACCCGAAGTCTTCCTGCCCGATGTTGATGTTGGCCTGGGCAACGACCCAGTCGATCTGATCAAACCACTGGCTCGACAGGCTCTGCCAGACCACCTGGCGCTGTTCATCCAGCACCAGGGCTACCAGCCCCGACTCGGGAGAGTTATAGCGTTCTTCGGCCAGGTAAGCAGGGAGCCAGAGGCCATCGGTTTGATACTCGGATTCGGCCAGTAACGTCAGAATGCGCAAAAAGAGGCGTTCCGACTGGCCCGACATCTGGCTGCGTTCAAATGCCCGGTCCAGGGCGACACCGGTCACACCCAGAAACACCAGAAGCACGAGGCTCGCCGAAACCAGCAAGCGTCGACGCAGTGAAAACGTTGCTCCGGGTCTGGTGCTGCGTGGCGAGAACACAGACATCAGCTGGTCATTCAGCCACGGCGTCCGCGTTGAATCGATAGCCCATGCCCCGCTGGGTCGTGATCGGGTTGCGCTCGTTATCGGGATCCAGCTTCTTGCGCAGGCGGCGAATAAACACCTCGATGACATTACTGTCCCGATCGAAATCCTGCTCGTACAGATGATTGGTTAGCTCGGTCTTGGAGACGACTTTTTGCCGATGCATCATCAGGTATTCCAGGGTGTTGTACTCATAGCTGGTCAACTCGACATCCCGGCCATCGACTCTCACCCGACGCGAAGCGGTGTCCAGCTCGTAGGGGCCCACCGTCAATGTAGCGGTCGCCATGCCCACGCTGCGACGCAGCAACGCCTTAACCCGGGCCAGTAACTCGGCAAACACAAAGGGTTTGGCCAGGTAATCATCGGCACCGGCTTCCAGGCCGGCGACCTTGTCCTGCCAGTGGCCGCGCGCCGTCAAAATCAGTACCGGGTACTGTTTGTCGGCGGCGCGTAACTGGCGGATCAGCTCTATACCATCAAGGCCGGGCAAACCGAGGTCGATAATAGCGACGTCGTAGTCGTTTTCCGTTGCCTGAAACAAGCCGTCGTTGCCATCGGCCGAGGTGTCGACCGCAAAGCCTTCTTTTTTGAATCCGCCGTGCAGGTGTTCGCGCAAACCGGCTTCATCTTCAACGATCAAGAGTTTCATTCACTTCCTCCAGCACCGCCGGATTGGTCGGCATGCCCGATGTTCGATTCAAATCCACGGTTCGGACCCGGCCACCATCGAGCAACAAGCGCAGTCGATAGGCCCAGTCGTTCCCGGCACTGACTCTGTCTACCTTGACCACCCGGCCATCAAACAGGCATTCGGCGGCTTGCACTACCTGGCTCTCTGTCGACAGAGGCAGGCGTTCGCCGGTACAGGGGTGAGTACCACTCTCAGCCCGGACAGCACCCGAGGTCATCAGCATTAACAGAATTCCGGCGCTGATTCCCAGGCGCCTGAGGCGCACCGCAGCATTGCTTGACATGAACGTGCCTCTTCAATTAACGGGGCGTCACCTCCACAGCAAGTTCGACGTAGCGTCCGGGGTGACGGTCCATAAAGGTCATGAATTCGCGACCATTGTACCGGTAGCGCACTTCATAGCCTACCAGATCACTGCGCCGGTGACGGTATTCCACTTCGCACTCGCGCTCGGTCCGGTAACGCACCGTCGTTTCACCACGACCGCCCAGTTCGTGCCCAATCGCACCGCCAATGATTCCTCCGGCGATTGCCCCGAACACCTGGGATTCAGGTGAGTTGCCGCTGTGCGATCCGACCGTAGCACCCACAGCACCGCCTATGAGGGTTGCGGCCGGGTTGCCGCTGCGATGGCTGCGGCTGACTTCCACATCGCGCGTACGGCAGATTTCATAGCGGTGATCGCTGTTGCCCCGGCTGTGCTCCCGGTAGTAGTAGGTTTCATAGACGGGTTCCACCTGCACTACCCGGCCTTCAGCAAAAAACTGCTGACGCTCACCGCGGTAGCGGTGCTCATCATGATCGGCCACCGCCAGACCGGATGTCGCCATGCCTATGACCAGTGCCAGACCCATTGCTTTGTTCATACTGTGGCTCCTTCATACGTTGCCATCGTTATTGCCATGGACCCAGCTTACCGGCTCTGGCTGAACCATGCCTGAACCCCCCTGATCCCGTTTCCCGATCAAAGTATTTCACGCCCGCCAAAAAGCGCCACCATATTGACTGTAAGGCTCGCATACACTCACGCCAGACGCGGCAAGGGCTGGCGCTGAGTGTCCACAAAAACTGTGGATATCTTTGTGAACAACCCCAATTGAACCGCCCCCAGCCACCATTACTCAGGGCCTTCAACAAATTGATCATTTTTTAATCAACTAAATAAAACCTTTATTTTTCAATATGTTACAAAGTTTTCTTTACAAGTTCCGCACTAATTTTTGGTCGCGTACGAATAATGGGGGGCTGCAAGTGTTGGTTTTCACGATTGGGGATATATCGCCTAAACCCTTTTTTAAAAGTCATCAAGATGCGCCGACTTCTTATGTTGTATCTTTTTGTAAATTGTCATCCAAATGTCGTTTAAGTGTGCGGTACCGGCGTCCATTGCCGGCTGTTTAGGGGCTAATCGACAGGCCAAAAAAAGCCGACCTTTGGTCGGCTGATTCAACCACTAAACTCTATTCACTGGCTTCACGCCACTGAGCGACTTCTTCGATGCCAAACGCTTCGATCCACTCATCCAGTGTTTTGGGGTTACGGCGCTTCTTCTCGATGCGCTCACCCGTATTCGGATGCACATAAACACCGATTTCCAGCTTGGGACCGGTCGATTTGGCGGCTTTGGCGGCCTTGCGTGAGCCCTTGCTGCCACCCAGACGCGCGAAGTAGCTTTGCAGCTCCTCAAAGAAAGCAGGCTTGTCGGCTTTCTTGCCATGGGCTTTCAACCAGTCGACGATGGCCTTGGCACGAACATCAAAAATATCGTATTCGGAAATGCCATACTCATCGAAGAGGTTTCGCACTTGCTCATGGTAAAGGTCGTACCCTTCCTGGCGCTTGGACTGCGCTTCCTTTAACTGGCGCAGTTCTTCGATTTTCTCTTCGTGTTCTTTGATCTTCAGATCCAGATCCTGGTCAAACATGCTGAGCTCCTGTTCACTCGCCCGACTGGCGAGGTTTCATATGGGGGAAGAGAATAACGTCCTTGATCGACGGAGAGTCGGTGAAGTACATCACCAACCGGTCAATGCCGATGCCCTCGCCGGCCGTTGGCGGCAGGCCGTACTCCAGGGCATTGATGTAGTCTTCATCGTAAAACATGGCTTCATCGTCACCGGCATCTTTCTCGGCCACCTGGGCTTTAAAGCGCTCAGCCTGGTCGATCGGGTCGTTGAGCTCCGAGAAGCCATTGGCGATTTCGCGACCACCGATGAAGAACTCAAAACGGTCGGTCACCTCGGGGTTGTCGTCGTTGCGACGCGCCAGGGGGGAAATTTCTGCCGGGTAGGCGGTAATGAAGACCGGGTTACGCAGCTTTTCCTCGACCGTTTCTTCAAAAATCTCGGTCTGAATGCGGCCCAGGCCCCAGTTGTCTTTTACCTGAATGCCCAACCCAGTGGCCACGGCAGCAGCGGCCTCGCGGGTATCAATATCGGCTGCGGACAGAGATGGGTTGTACTTGAGGATGGCATCGAACATGGTCACCCGTTCAAACGGCTGGCCGAGATCAAAGGTTTCGCCCTGATACACCAGTTCGGTCGTGCCCAGTACATCCCGCGCCAGGGTGCGCAACATGTCTTCTGTCAGGTCCATCAGTTGATGGTAGTCGGCATAGGCCTGGTACCATTCCAGCATGGTGAATTCGGGGTTGTGCCGGGTGGAGACGCCTTCGTTGCGGAAGTTTCGGTTAATTTCGAAGACCTTCTCGAAGCCGCCAACAACCAGGCGCTTCAGGTAAAGCTCCGGCGCCACACGCAGGTACATGTCGATGTCCATGGCGTTGTGGTGGGTGGTGAACGGCCGTGCCGTGGCGCCACCGGGAATCACCTGCAGCATGGGTGTTTCGACTTCCATGAAGTCGCGATCCGACAGGTAGCGGCGAATACCATTGATGATGCCGGCGCGAATCTGGAAGGTCCGGCGCGTTTCATCGCTGGTGATCAGGTCGACATAACGCTGGCGATACTTCATTTCCTGGTCGGACAGGCCATGGAATTTATCGGGCAGCGGACGCAGTGATTTGGTCAGCAGCACCATGTCGTCAACGCTGGTCACTTCAACGTACAACTCACCCTTGCCCGATTTGGACAGAGTGCCGCGCACGCCGACGATGTCGCCAATATCCAGCAATTGCCAGTCTGTGCTTTCCTTTTGCAAGGCCTTGCCCAGGTAAAACTGAATGCGACCACTGACATCACGCAGGCCAACAAAGGGGCCGCCCCGGCGCATCACACGACCGGCAACGCTGACTTCAACTTTCAGATCGACAATGGCTTCTTTTTCAAGCTCGCCGTACTGAGCCTGGAGCTCACCGGCCATCTGGCTGCGTTTGAAGTCGTTCGGAAACGCCTGTGGCCGGCTTTCGGCCAGGCTTGCCAGTTTTTGCTTGCGCTCGGTGATGATGTGGTTTTCATCGTGGTCGGTGTGCTTGTCGGTCATATGCAGTCTGTCCAGTGTTGCTCAGCCGCCTGGGGCGGCTGCAGATTAATCGGTGCCCGGCTTAGAGGCCTTTTTTCAGCGAGGCTTCGATGAAGGGGTCGAGCCCGCCTTCCAGCACGGCCTGGGTGTTGCGCGTCTCAACGCCGGTGCGCAGGTCCTTGATGCGAGAGTCGTCCAGCACGTAAGAGCGAATCTGGCTGCCCCAGCCGATGTCTGACTTGGAGTCTTCGACCGCCTGTGCCGCTTCGTTCCGCTTTTGCATTTCGAACTCATACAGTTTGGCCTTGAGCATTTTCATGGCCTGGTCTTTGTTCTTGTGCTGGGAACGGTCATTCTGGCACTGGGTTACGATGCCGGTCGGGTTGTGCGTAATCCGCACGGCCGATTCGGTCCGGTTGACGTGCTGGCCGCCAGCGCCCGAGGCGCGGTAGACGTCGATGCGCAAATCAGCCGGGTTGATGTCGATTTCGATGTCGTCGTCGACTTCGGGTGAAACGAACACGGACGAAAACGAAGTATGACGACGGTTGCCCGAGTCAAACGGCGATTTACGGACCAGGCGATGTACGCCAGTCTCAGTGCGCAACCAGCCGAAGGCATATTCACCTTCAAAGCGAACGGTGGCTGATTTAATGCCGGCCACTTCGCCTGCCGATGCTTCCATCAGTTCGGTTTTAAAGCCTTTCTCTTCGCCCCAGCGCAAGTACATGCGCAGCAGCATTTCAGCCCAGTCCTGGGCTTCAGTGCCGCCGGAACCGGCCTGAATATCAACATAGGCATTGGCAGGGTCCATCTCGCCACTGAACATGCGACGAAACTCAAGCTTAGCCAGTTGGGCTTCCAGGCCGTCGAGGTCGGCGATAACCTCGTTGACGGTACCTTCGTCGTCTTCGGCGGCGGCCATTTCAAGCAAGTCGCTCGCATCGCGGACACCGTCGATCAGGTTGGTCAGTGTGTTAACAATGGTTTCCAGGGAGCTGCGCTCCTGACCCAGTGCCTGCGCCCGTTCCGGGTCGTTCCAGACATTCGGTTCTGCCAGTTCCCGTTCAACTTCAGCCAGCTGCTCTATCTTCTGGTCGAAGTCAAAGATACCCCCTAAGCACGTCGGTGCGCGCTTTGAGGTCTTTTATCTGTTCTTTAATCGGATTAATTTCCACGTACCGCTCCTGTTCGTGTCTTGATAGTACAAACCCATGAAATTTAGCGGGGCGCGCATTTTAACGAAATTGATATGCCGGGGGTAGTGATATCCCAATAACCTTTTAAAAAACAATGCTTAAGTGGCTTTCGGCCGATTTTGTGGCGCGGCTTTGGTGGCTGGGTTTGCTGTATTGCCTGGGGTTCGTGCTGGCCGCCGGGTAGGCTTGTGCGGGGTCGGCGTGAACCCGTCCATGGGGCCTAGACCGCAGCATCCCTGCTGCGGACTCCCCCGCACAAGCCTACCCGTCAACCAGCACTTGCTAAGGTGGTAACGCCTGTCTCAGTGAATTCAATAATGAAATACTGAAAAGTTTTAATAGCTGTTTATAAAGCCTATATCGTCTCAAGGGGTTTTATTGCATCAAATATAAGCTGTACGGTTTCCCGGCCTCTGTATCGATTACAGGATAATTGATAAATACCGGATAACGCCCTGGCTTGCGTTGGCCAGATATCAGTATCGATATTAAAGGCAATGGCCTCGATGCTTTGGCCTTCTTTATCGGACAAACTCAGTTTTAAATGCCGCTCGCCAACGATTTTTTGCTGCTCAATCCAGAAATCACCCTGAAAGACCGGTGCTGGAAAGCCTTGCCCGAACGGACCTGCCAGTTCCAGGGCCAACGCCGTACCCAGATCGCGCTCTTTGGCGCTGAGCGCTCCGTCTGTCATGACCATAGGCTGCAGGGCCTCTGGCTCACAGAGCGTCTGAACGGCCTGTTCGAACCATTGTTGCAGCCGGTCTTCGTTGCCTTCCGCGAGCGTCAGGCCGGCTGCCATGGCGTGGCCGCCGAAGGTGATCAGCAGTTCAGGGTCTTGCTTGGCGATCCAGTCGAGGGCGTCGCGCAGGTGAAAGCCGGGAATGGAGCGGGCTGAGCCTTTCAGTCGGCCGCTATCCGAGCCGGCCAGTGCGATGACGGGTCGGTGGGTTTGCTCTTTGATGCGGGAGGCCAGAATGCCGATCACCCCCTCGTGCCAGTCGGCCTGGTACAGAACATGGCCGCTACGGGGCGGTAAATCGCTGATCTGTTCCAGTGTTCGCTGGGCTTCGACCACCATGGAGCGTTCTATGGCCCGACGCTCGCGGTTCAGGTCTTCCAGTTGCGCCGCCAGTTGGCGTGCTTCGCCCGGGTTATCGGTCAGCAGGCAGCGGACGCCAATCGCCATATCATCCAGTCGGCCTGCAGCGTTGAGACGGGGCCCGACAACAAAGCCGAAGTCAGACGCCTGAGCCCTTTGCCATTCTCGCCCGGCGACTTCGAACAGGGCCTGAATGCCAGGCCGGGATTGTCCGGCGCGGATTCGACCCAGGCCCTGATTTACCAGGCGGCGATTGTTGGCGTCGAGCGGTACGACATCGGCGACGGTGGCCAGGGCCACCAGATCCAGCCATTGGGCAAGATTCGGCGGTTGAACCGACTGTTGCTCGAACCAGCCGCGGTCGCGCAGCTCAGCGCGCAACGCAATCATCAGGTAAAACGCCACCGTGCAGCCACAAGCCGCTTTGCTGGCAAAGTCGCAGCCTGGCTGGTTGGGGTTAACAATGGCCTCAGCCGGTGGCAGGTCGGCACCTGGTAAGTGGTGGTCCGTAATGAGCACGGCAACGCCAGCGGCCTGTGCCGCTGCGACGCCATCCAGGCTGGCGATGCCATTGTCCACGGTGATGATCAGTTCGGGAGAGAGCGTCAACGCCTGCTCGACGATGGCAGCCGAAAGGCCGTAACCGTATTCGAAACGATTGGGCAGCAGGTACTCTACCTGGGCGCCCAGGGCTCGCAGTATCTGAACGACCAGGGCCGTACTGGTAGCGCCGTCGACGTCGTAGTCACCGATAACCAGAATGCGCTGATGCTGATCCAGCGCCTTGATTAACAGTTTAACCGCCGGCTCAATGCCTTTCATCGTCTGCCAGGGCAATAAATGCTGCAGGGACGAGTCCAGTTCCAGCGATGAGCGCACACCGCGAGACCGATAGATCCGGTCCAGCAGTGCTTGCTCGGAGACAGCGGCTCCGTCAGGAACGGGCCGGGTCTGGAGGTTGGGAAAGGGAGCGGCCACGCCGCTCAGTTACCCTCGCCGAAGACGGCGTTGGCGACATAGGCCTGAACCCGGACGAGTTCATTTGGCAGTACGTCATACCGCTCCGGCCGGTCGAACAGATCGGTTAGGTGGTGCGGCAATTCCGGAGATTCCAAACCAGCCTGTTTGACCGCGTCGGCAAACTTCACCGGATGGGCGGTGCCCAGGGTGATCATCGGGTCGATGGCACTGCGCCGGGTCTCCCGGGCGGCTTTGACGCCGATGGCGGTGTGCGGATCGAGCAGATAGCCGGTTTCTTCGAACACCTGCTTGATGGTGCTGACCGTGACGGCATCGTCGACGCCGTAACTGTCGAAGACTTCACGGGCTTTGGCCAGGCGGGCTTCGTCCAGGGTGACGGTCTCGGTGTTCATCTTGTTCATCAGGTCGGCCAGAACGGCACCGTCCCGATCGTAGAGGTCAAACAACAGGCGCTCGAAGTTGCTCGATACCACAATATCCATGGATGGAGACAGGGTATGCGCCAGCGGGTGCTTTTCGTAAACGTTGTTGCTCATCACCCGGTGCAGGATGTCGTTCTGGTTGGTGGCGACGATCAACTGGCTGATCGGCAGCCCCATCTTGCGCGCGAGATAGCCGGCGAAGATGTCGCCAAAGTTTCCGGTCGGTACTGAGAACGCCATGGAGCGGTCTGGCCCACCCAGGTTCAACGAGGCGTAAAAGTAGTAAACGATCTGGGCCATGATGCGTGCCCAGTTGATCGAGTTGACCGCGACCAAACGGCGCTCACCGCGCAGGAAGGACTGATCCCCAAAGCTGGCTTTCACCATGCTCTGGCAGTCGTCGAAATTGCCTTCAACGGCCAGGTTGTAGATATTATCGCCGGTGATGGTGGTCATCTGGCGGCGTTGCACGTCGGAGACGCGGTTGTGCGGGTGCAGAATGAAAATGTCGATATTGCTGCAACGCTTGCAGCCTTCAATGGCCGCCGAGCCGGTATCACCCGAGGTCGCGCCCATGATAACCACTTTCTCACCGCGCTTTTCCAGCACATGATCGAGCATGCGTCCGAGCAGCTGCAGGGCGAAGTCCTTGAACGCCAGGGTCGGCCCCTGAAACAGTTCCAGCACGTATTCGTTGTGGTCCAGCTGGGTCAGCGGTGCAATGGCCTTGTGACCAAATACGCTGTAGGTGTCTTTCAACATGGCCGCCAGTTCATCGTCGGCGATGGCGCCATCAACAAAGGGCTTGATGATGTGAAAGGCCAGTTCGTGATACGGCAGGCCGCGCCACTGGCGAATCTCATCCAGCGAATACTCGGGCAAGACTTCCGGCACATAAAGGCCACCGTCTGAAGCCAGACCGGTTAACAAAACATCTTCAAAACCCAGGGTTGGGGCCTGGCCCCGCGTGCTGATGTATTTCACGAATCAAGTCTCGTTAGAAAGGGTTCGGCCGGGTACAGGCCCGACGGGTGTTCAACTCAAGTTTCACAGTTGGCAACCAATTGAGTGTCAGGTGCCGGGGGTACCTATCCGGGGTAGTCTGCAGCAGGGATGCTGCAGTCTAGGCCCCATGGATGGGTCTACGCCGACCCCGGATAGGTACCCCCGGTGCCTGACACGGACTCATGGCACCAATGGACAACCAAACTCCGAAACTTGGGCTATAAAACCAATTTAGCCATCCAACTGTTCAACACGAATGCGAACGATCGGCTTGGTGACTGACTCCAGTGCCTGCATGGCACTGATGGCATCGTCCATCCTATGTTCACGTACCGGGTGCGTCAGGAGAATAAGTGGCACGACATCCGATTCATCTTCCGGCTCTTTCTGGATGATGGCTTCGATGTTGATGCCCTTCTCGCTCATGATGCGCGCGATGTTGGCCATCTGGCCAATTTCATCCTTCACGGTAATGCGCAGGTAATAAGCGGTGACGATCTCACTGACCGGCAGAACTGGCATGTTCTCGGTTTCTGAACTGTAACCCAGGTGTGGGACGTTACCGGCGTTATCAATTTCGCGGGCGATGTCGACGATGTCGGCAATTACCGACGATGCGGTCGCCTCTGAACCAGCGCCTGGGCCGTAATACATGGTCGGTCCCACTGCATCGCCTTCCACCAACACCGCATTCAATACGCCGTTCACATTCGCCAGCAGGCGCTTGGATGGCACCAGGGTCGGGTGCACTCGCAGCTCTACGCCTTCGTTGGTTTTACGGGTAAAGCCCAGATGCTTGATGCGGTAACCCAGTTCTTCAGCGTATTGGACGTCTTCCCGGGTAATTTTGGTAATGCCCTCGGTGTAAACCTTGTCGAATTGCAGCGGGATGCCGAAGGCAATGGAGGCGAGAATGGTCAGCTTGTGAGCGGCATCAATACCTTCCACATCAAAGGTCGGATCGGCTTCTGCATAGCCCAGTGCCTGCGCTTCTTTCAGGACATCTTCAAAAGCACGGCCCTTCTCCTGCATTTCGGTCAGGATAAAGTTACCGGTGCCGTTGATGATGCCAGCCAGCCATTTGATGTCGTTGGCGACCAGGCCTTCGCGGATGCCCTTGATGATCGGGATACCACCGGCGACGGCCGCTTCATAAGTTACCACCACGCCCTGGGCTTCAGCTGCCTTGAATATCTCGTTGCCGTGGATCGCAATCATCGATTTGTTGGCGGTCACCACATGCTTGCCATGTTTGATGGCTTCGAGCACCAGTTCTTTGGCGACATCGTTGCCGCCGATCAGTTCCACCAGGATATGAATATCCGGGTCCCGTGCAACATCGAAGATATCGCGCGATACCTTGACGCTGCCGAGGTGGCAGGCCGGATTATCCCGACGGGCTCCAACGTGGGTAATTCGCACAGGCTTTCCGGCACGGCGCGCAATGTCTTCCAGGTTGCGCTGCATGACGTTGAAAGTACCACTGCCTACGGTACCGAGACCGCATAATCCCACATTGACTGATTTCAAAACTGACCTCATTAACTGACTGGAATCCAACATCGGCCAGGCATACGCCGGCCGCACGGAAGGGAGCTCAAAACATACTGAGCGCGCCGCTGGGTGTCAACGCGAAACCCGCGCCAAAGGCGGACTTTAGCCCCTGCGACCGTGATATTTTCGCAACAGGCTGTTTCATGCGCTCTTGCTCTCCTGAAACACCAATAAAAAAGGCAGCCGAGGCTGCCTTTTCAAGATCGTCACAGAGCGATAATCGCTCAGCGCATTAACGCTTGTGATCGATTTTTTCCTTGATGCGTGCAGACTTACCTGAACGCTCACGCAGGTAGTACAGTTTGGCCTGACGCACGTCACCACGACGCTTGACTTCCACACTGTCCACAACCGGCGAGAAGGACTGGAAGGTCCGCTCAACACCAACGCCGCTGGAGATTTTACGAACCGTGAAAGCTGAGTTCAGGCCGCGGTTACGCTTGCCGATCACTACACCTTCAAAGGCCTGCAAACGCTCACGCTCGCCTTCTTTAACTTTAACCTGAACAACCACGGTATCACCCGGGCCGAAAGCAGGGATTTCTTTGTTCATCTGTTCAGCTTCGAGCTGCTGAATAATCAAATTTTTATTGCTCATCAAATCGCTCCTGATCCATTGCGCGAGTTCTGCTCATTGAGATACTCGTCCAAAAGCGCCTGCTGTTCTGCGGTCATTTCCCGGTCAGCCAACAGGTCTGATCTACGTTGCCAAGTGCGCCCCAGTGCCTGCTTGAGCCGCCACCGACGAATGTTATCGTGGTGACCACTGAGCAGTACCTCCGGCACACTCATTCCATCCAGTACTTCAGGTCGTGTGTAATGTGGACAGTCCAGCAATCCATCGGCGAACGAATCTTCAACCGCTGATGCCTCATGCCCCAGTACGCCGGGAACCTGCCGACCAATGGCATCGATAAACGCCATGGCGGCCAACTCGCCACCGCTGAGCACAAAGTCACCCAACGACCATTCCTCATCCACTTCGGTCTCGATCACACGTTCGTCGATGCCTTCATAACGGCCGCAAACGAATATCATGTGCCGATACCGCGCCAAGCTCTGTACGCCGGTCTGATCCAGTCGTCTGCCCTGAGGCGACAAATAGATCACCCTGGCCTGGTTGCCGCTGGCGGCTTTCGCTGCCTGAATCGCATCCCGCAGGGGTTGCACCTTCATCAGCATGCCAGGCCCGCCCCGAAGGGTCGGTCGTCCACGGTACGGTGTTTGTCGTGGGTATAATCGCGCGGTTCCAGAACCCGACTTCGATCAACCCCTGTTTGGCCGCCCGGCCGATCACGCCCTGATCAAAAGGATTCGAACATGTCCGGAAACAGACTCACCACACCGAACCATTGCTTGTGCTCAGGTTGAACAGCCATGTCGGCCCGCTCATCCTCTGACGGTATTGTCAAAACTCCGGATCCCAATCAACTCGAATCTGACCCGCTTCAAGGTCCACGTCTTTGATATATACATCCGGTACGTACGGAATCAGGCGTTGCTGACGGTCGATACTGTCGGCACTGCCACTGACCACCAACACATCGTTGCTGGCCCCCGCACTCATCATATGATCCACCTTACCCAGTACGACACCCTGCTCATTCACAACGCGCAAGCCTTCCAGTTGGTACCAGTAGAACTCGTCGTCAGGTAGCGTCGGCAGTTGATCACTTGTTACCCCGATATCGGCACCGCAGTACTGCTTGGCCTGGTCACGGTCATCACACCCTTCAAAGTGTGCCACCATGCCCTTGCCGTGACTGCGCCCTTATCAACGGTAATCGGTGTCCAGCGGCCGTTCATATTGAGCAACCAGTGACCGTAATCCAGAATCCGGTCCATCGGTTCGGTATAGGAGTAGATTTTCACCCAGCCCTGAATACCATAAACCGAGGAGACCGGCCCAGTACGATCATTTCTTCCGGTTTTCCGGCGTCATACATCAACCCTTGACTGGACGGATCAGCCTTGGGCTTTCCGGTACTCTTTAAGCAGCTGGGCGACACGGTCAGAAGTCTGCGCACCCTTGCTGGCCCAGTATTCGACGCGATCCAGAGAAACGCGCAAGCGCTCTTCCTGACCACGGGCGACCGGGTTAAAGAAACCAACACGCTCGATAAAACGCCCGTCACGGGCATTACGGCTGTCGGCTACGGAAATATGATAAAACGGGCGCTTCTTAGAACCGCCACGTGAGAGTCTAATGACTACCATCGCGTCCTCCTGTCTGGGCAAGCTTTGAAATCACCTGCCGTTTTGGATCTTCAGAGGGTTACCCCTGATCGCGAACCGGCTTCAGCAAGCTGAAACACTCGTTCATTAACCCAAAGTTATACCGAAAACCGGGCCCACCCCGGTTTTCAAGGCCGCGAAAGTATACGTATTAGGGGCTGTAAATCAAGTCGCAAGGCACCCGCCGGACTTTGATTTTCCAATTTCGATGTTGCTTCCGTAGACCAGCACCGGGGACCGGGTGGACTCCTGTGGGGAAGTCCGCAGCAAGGATGCTGCGGTCTAGGCCCCATGGACGGGTTCACGCCGACCCCACAGGGGTCCACCCGGTGTCCGGTGCGGACCAATGCCGATCAGCCGAAGGGGCCGCGTCCGCCGCCACCCGGGAAACCGCCCGGTGGAAGGCCACCGCCGCCGCCCATCATGCCGCCCATGCCGCGCATCATCTTGGACATGCCGCCTTTCTTGCCGACCTTCTTCATCATCTTGGACATCTGCTTATGCTGTTTAAGCAAGCGATTGATGTCCTGAATCTGAGTGCCGGAGCCCATGGCGATGCGGCGCTTGCGCGAGCCGTTGATCTTGTCGGGGAAGTGGCGCTCGGCCGGAGTCATCGAATCGATGATGGCACCCATCTGTTTGAACTGCTTCTCTGCGCCCTGCATCTGACTGGCCGCCTGCCCCATCTGGCCCATGCCCGGCAGTTTGTCGACCATGCCCATCAGGCCGCCCATGCTGTCCATCTGGCGCAGCTGGTCGCGAAAATCGGCCAGATCGAAGCCTTTGCCTTTTTTCAGCTTGGCCGCGAGTTGCTCGGCCTTGCCCTTGTCGACCTTGCGTTCGACTTCTTCGATCAGCGACAGCACATCGCCCATGTCGAGAATGCGCGAGGCAACACGGTCCGGGTGAAAGGCTTCCAGGGCATCGGTTTTTTCACCCATGCCCATGAACTTGATCGGCTTGCCGGTAATGTGTCGCACCGAAAGCGCCGCACCACCCCGGGCATCGCCGTCGGCCTTGGACAGCACAACACCGGTCAGCGGCAGGGCTTCGTTGAAGGCCTTGGCGGTATTGGCCGCGTCCTGACCGGTCATGGCGTCGACCACGAACAAGGTTTCAATCGGGTTGATGGCCTTATGCAGCGCCTGAATCTCGGCCATCATGGCTTCATCGATCGCCAGTCGACCTGCGGTGTCCACAAGAACAACATCTATATACTGTTTGCGTGCCGCTGCGATGGCTGCTTCAGCGATGGCCACCGGTTTCTGGGACACATCACTCGGGAAAAACACGGCCCCGACTTCGCTGGCCAGGGTTTCGAGCTGTTTAATAGCGGCAGGACGATAGACGTCGGCCGAAACCACCATGACCTTTTTCTTGTCGCGCTCAATCAGGTAGCGCGCCAGCTTGGCGACGGTGGTGGTTTTACCCGCCCCCTGCAGACCGGCCATCAGAATCACGGCCGGCGGCTGTGTGCTTAAATCCAGTGGTTCGCCCTGGGCACCCATAACCTCGACCAGTTCAGACTGGACGATTTTCAGGAACTGCTGGCCCGGGTTCAGGGCGTTGCTGACTTCCTGACCAACGGCGCGATCACGTACCCGGTCAATAAAGGCTTTGACGACCGGCAAGGCGACATCGGCTTCCAGCAAGGCCATGCGCACTTCGCGCAAGGTGGCCTTGATGTTGTCTTCCGTCAGTTTGGACTGACCGGAGATCTGTTTCAGCGTCTGGGACAGACGTTCGGACAGGCTTTTAAACATCATGACTTCCGTGCAAGTGAGAATCGGGGCAGTATAACAGTGCGGCGCGCTGGTCTCTATGATGGCTTTTCGACCACCCCGAGCGTGCAGTCCGGTTGGGAATCGCTATCATTTATGCGACACTCAGTCACCCGACCCCGGTCGAACCCCAAACTACCCGATTCAAGGAACCTGAATGCTGATCTGGCTTGCCGTCTTGGGATACATCTTCAGTGGCGCCATCGCCCTGCGTGGCCTTTACCGGGTGGAGCTGCCACCCCGGGCCTGGGTATTCTGGCCTGCCGCTGTGGCGGTTCTTGCTCATCTGTCGACGCTCGCGTCCGAAGTCATTGTGCTCGGAGCGCTGCAAATCAGCCTGACCAACGCGGCCTCGGTCATTACATTTTTCATTGTGACGGTTTTGCTCATCAGTGGCTGGTCCAAGCCGTTGCACAGCTTCTTTGCCTTTGTGTTGCCGGCCGCTGCCCTGATCATGATCGTTGTTGCGGTAACGCCGCAGGAATTTGCGCCCAGGCTTTATCAGCCGAGCGTGGTATTGCATGTATTTCTGTCCATGCTGGCTTACAGCGTCATCACCATTGCCACCCTGATCGCCCTCTTGCTGGGCATTCAAAACCGCCAGTTACACGAGCATCACCTGAGTGGCCGGCTGAACCGGTTTTTACCGCCCTTGCAGACCATGGAGCGCTTGCTGTTCGAATGGCTGATGATCGGCTTTATCCTGCTAACCGCAGCGATGATCTCGGGCGGGCTCTTTGTTGATAATCTGCTGACCCAGGATCTGGTGCATAAAACCGTGCTCACCTTTGTCGCCTGGCTGTTTTTTGCCGTGCTGCTGTTTGGTCATTTTTACCTCGGCTGGCGTGGTGCGCTGGCCAGCAGGCTGACGGTGTTTGGTTTCATTTTTCTGATGCTGGCCTTTTTCGGCTCCAAATTCGTGCTGGAATACCTGCTGCACCGCTATGGGTAGGGTTAAAATGTGCGCCAATTCCGGTTATTCCTTGACACTGAACCCCTCGCACCGCTAAAAAGCACACTTATTCGGTAATTTAGGTTCCCCACCTTGAACGATCTACCCATAGGCCTGCTGTTTCTTATGCTGGGCCTGCTGCTGCTATTCTCTGCATTTTTTTCCAGTTCAGAGACCAGTATGCTGTCTCTGAACCGTTATCGCCTCAAACACCTTGCCAATGAAGGCCATCGCGGCGCCACCCAGGCCCGTCGACTTCTCGATACGCCCGACCGACTGATCAGTGCCATTCTGATCGGCAATAATCTGGTCAATATCGCGGCAGCCTCGCTGGCGACTATCATTGCGATTCGACTGATGCCCGAACACCCGGACCTGGCTTTGGGTGTATCTACGGTCACGCTAACTCTGGTTGTTCTGATTTTTTCGGAAGTCACTCCGAAAACCCTGGCTCAGCGCTACCCTGAGAAAATCGCCTTTCCAGCTTCCTATGTCTTGCGTCCGCTTCTTGTCTTTCTGAAGCCTGCCATCTGGCTGGTTAATCTGATTGTGAAGGCTATTTTCTGGCTGATGCGCGTAGGTCACTCGCATGCTGGTCAGGAAGCTTTGTCGGCGGAAGAATTGAAGACCATTGTGAACGAGTCTGGAGACAGCCTGCCGGCGCAGCGCCAAAACATGCTGCTGGGTATTCTGGAGCTGGAAAACGTCAGTGTGAACGACATCATGGTGCCCCGTAACGAGGTGTCGGGCATCGATATGGAAAACGACATTGATACCATTGCCGACCAGATCCGTCGCACCGAATACACCCGCTTCCCGCTCTACAAGGGCGATCTGGACAAGGTCATCGGCATTATGCACATTCGTGATGCTGCTGAATTCCTCTATGCCGATGAGCCAAGCAAGGTCATGCTGACCAAGGCGGCGAAAGACCCTTATTTCGTGCCGGAAAACACGCCGCTGCACACTCAGTTGCTGAATTTCCAGGCACAACAGCTGCGCATGGGCCTGGTCGTCGATGAATATGGCGATATTCAGGGTCTGGTAACGCTGGAAGACTTGCTGGAAGAGATCGTCGGTGAATTCACGACCGATTTCGCCAACAGCAGCAAGGAGATTCACCCCCAGCGGGATGGCTCCTATGTAATTGACGGCACTGCCAATATCCGGGAAATCAACCGCGCACTGGGCTGGGAACTGCCCATCGATGGCCCCAAAACCCTGAATGGCCTGATTCTGGAACACATTGAAGACATCCCCGATGCCAACCTGAGCATCAAAATCGACCGCTATCTGATCGAAATCCTCCAGATCCGGGACAACGCGGTCATCGCCGCCAGAACCCGCGAGTTGCCTGCCAAGCGCAAGTAAATCTTTATTCGGTGGCTGGATGTCGTGTCGGCCACCGGGTATGCCTATCCGGGGCCGGCGTGAACCCATCCATGGGGCCTAGACTTCGGCATCCATGCCTCAGACTTCCCCGGATAGGCACACCCGGCAGCCAACACTCACAAGGTGGTTGCATTCAAACTATTTAAAATAAAGCTCTTCGTTTAAAACCAGCTATCCTTTCCCTGCGTATCCAGTTGTACAAATACTGATCAGAGGGGAAGTGTGTCATGAAACGCTGGCTTGGAATCGCAATCATGAGCCTGGGTCTGGCCACCGCCGCCCTGGCCGAAGAGACCACCCCGCCGGAGCAGTTTCAACCCCTGATTACCCAGCAACTGGGCGCGTTACAAAATGGTGACGCTGATACGGCCTACGGCTTTGCCGATGCCGGCATCAAGCGCCAGTTTGGCTCACCCGATCGCTTCTATCGTATGGTCCAGCAAGGCTATCGCCCACTGATCGACTTCACCGTCATGCGCTTTGAAGAGGCGCGGGATGGGGGCGACGCCTGGATACAGCCGATCTGGCTGCGCGACCGTGAAGGCGACGAATACATGGCCTACTATGCCATGCGTTTGAACAGTGAAGACCAGTGGCGCATTGCGGGCGTGCAGCTTACGCCTTATCAGTCCCAGGCATTTTAGGCGTTGAGAGCCTGACCCTCCCCACCCTTTTCAGGTAAACTGCGCCTCTATTATTTCCAGGGGGCGCTTACCCGTCATGGCCTTAAACATTCGCATTATCCTGATCCAGACCTGGCATCCCGGCAACATTGGCGCGGTAGCGCGGGCCATGAAGAATATGGGCTTGTCCGACCTGGTGCTGGTGAATCCGGTCGATTTTCCGAGCGAAGAAGCCTACAGTCGCGCCGGTCAGGCAACGGATGTTCTGGACAACGCGCGTGTCGTGTCCTCGCTGGCAGAAGCGATCAGTGACTGCGTATTGGTAGTTGGCACGAGCGCTCGTGATCGCAGCATACGGTTGCCCGCCTACACGGCAGAACAATGCGCCGAAGAAGCCGTTACGTTGCAGCAGCAGGCGCCGGTCGCCATTGTATTTGGCCGTGAGCGCATGGGTCTGCATAACGATGATATTCAGCAATGCCACGCACAGTTGAACATAGATGCCAACCCGGACTACCCGGTGCTCAACCTCAGCCAGGCGGTTCAGTTGGTTTGCTACGAAGTGTTCAAAGCAAGTCAGCGGCAAAACCAGTTGCAGCAAGTCGAAGAAGAATATCCATTAAACGAGGATCTGAACCGGTTTTACGATCACCTGGCACAAACGCTCGATGAGATTGGTTTTACCAACACCAAAGCGCCCGGTCAGGCTTTAGACCACCTGAAGGCTCTGTATCGTCGGGCACGCCCTACGGCGAAAGAATTGAGATTGTTGCGAGGGGTGCTGAGCAAAGCTCAGGAAGCGGCGGATAAAAGCTGAGCACACGAATCAACTTTTGTGTTCAGCTTTCTTATAGTATGCATATCGGGCCAGAACTCTGGCCCGTCTTTCTTTTATTCAGTCGCCCTTGATCACACCACGGCGAATCTGATCTTCCTCGATTGATTCAAACAAGGCTTTGAAATTACCTTCACCAAAGCCTTCATTGCCTTTGCGCTGAATGATTTCAAAAAACACCGGACCAATAACGGTATTGGTGAAAATCTGCAATAAAATACCGGAATCTTCAGGAGCGCCGTCGATGAGGATGCGCAAATCACGCAGCTGGTCGACAGGTTCCTGGTGGCCCTTCACGCGCTCATCGATCTTGTCGTAATAGGTATCCGGCGTTGACATGAATTTCATGCCGCGTTCGCGCATAGTGCGCACAGTCTCATAAATATCTGACGTCGCCAGGGCGATGTGCTGAATACCTTCGCCTTTGTATTCGCGCAGGTACTCTTCGATCTGGGATTTGTCGTCGCTCGATTCATTGATCGGGATGCGAATTTTTCCGCATGGAGAGGTCATGGCTTTTGATACCAGCCCCGTCAATTTACCTTCGATATCGAAGTAACGAATCTCGCGGAAATTACCGATGCGCTCGTAAAAACTGGCCCAAACGCCCATGTTGCCGCGTTGAACGTTGTGCGTCAGGTGATCAACATATTCCAGGCCAACGCTGTTTTCGGCGACCTTCTCTTCCCAACCTGGATAAAACTCGAAATCGATGTCGTAAATAGATGAGCCATCGTATCGGTCGACAAAATAAAGCGTGCTTTCACCAATACCAAATACACCCGGGATATTCAGTTCCATCGGGCCAATTTTACCAGTAAAGGGCTTGGCACCGGCTGCAACGGCCTGGTCCATTGCCTTGGCGGCGTTTTTTACCCGCCAGGCCATACCATTCACACTGGCGCCGTGCTGGTGCGCGAAGTTTTCAGCGTGAGAATTGGGTTCCGCATTCACCACAAAATTAATATCGCCCTGGCGGTACAGCCAGACGTTTTTGTTCTTGTGCTTGGCCACTTCGGTAAAACCGAGGCCAATAAACAGATCTTTCAGATTCTGGATCCCCTGAGCGTCTGGCGCGGTGTATTCGACAAATTCGAAACCGTCTGTGGCCAGCGGGTTGGCGGTGCCTTGTACCTGCATATCGGTCATGGTGCGTATCTCCAGTTAAGACAAATCTGTTTTTATTGTCAGCGCTGTTCCACCGTCGGAAACGAAGAAAGTGCGCGCTGTTTTAGGCTGGAGAAACTGTGAACCTACCCGGGGCAGAACGCCAGAGAGTGCCATCAGGTTAGTTGAAGTGCGGTGTCAGCCAATTCCGTAAAGTCTGGCGGACGTTTTTTACAGAGGCTAATAAGTCTTTTTATATCAATAAGTTACAGAACCATGCTACCTATACCACCCTATCTGAATGGACGCTTTCTGATACAGAGTGAAAACCAGTGAGACAACGACAGGCTACCAGTTCCACTCTGGTGTCATGAGTCAGAAATTCGTGTTTATTTAACCACTTGTTCACCAAGGATTGCCGGGTGCGCCTACTGAAGGCCGTTAGACCGCATGGACGCGGTCTTCGAGCCCCCAGGGAAGGGTTCACGGCGTGCCTTCAGTAGGCGTGCGCGGTGATCCGAATGGCGCTGAAGCTTCGGTTGTCGGTCAGGCTAATTCGCCTACGAATTTCTGGCTCATGACACCAGACTCCCACTTATCGCTTGGCGTGTTTGCCGATGCCGTATTCGCGCAGTTTGTTGGCAATGGCTGTGTGCGAGACACCGAGTTTTTTGCCTAGTTGTCGGCTGCTTGGGTAGGCTGGATAGAGCCGCCGCAACAGGTCGGATTCGAAGCGTTTCATTGCCTCGTCGAGGGAGCCGTCGAAATTCTCCTCTGCATAGCCCCAGCCGCTGGTAAAACTCGGCAATTGCAAATGTTCCGGCTCGAGGATGTCACCTTCGGCCAGAGAGACCGCCCGTAACAGGGCATTTTCCATCTGGCGGACATTACCGGGCCAGGGATATTGTTGCAGCGCGTTCTGACAGGCTCGGGATAGCTTGATGCGTCGCCGCTGGGGTTCGGCAAAGCGGGCAATAAATCGCTCGGCCATGGGCAACACATCAGATTTGCGATCCCGCAGCGGCGGAATGTGCAGCGTTAATACATTCAGTCGATAGTAGAGGTCTTCCCGGAATTCACCTTTATGACCCATGTTCAACAGGTCTTTCTGGGTTGAACAGATGATGCGTACATCGGCCCGGTACTCTTTCTCGTCGCCCACCCGCCGATAGGTGCCATCCTGCAACAGGCGCAGAAACTTGCTTTGCAGCACCTTTGACATATCGCCAATCTCATCCAGGAACACGGTACCGCCTTCAGACAGCTCCAGAATGCCTTTTTTGGCCTGGGTAGCGCCTTCAAACGCACCTGCCGCATAGCCAAACAGCTCGCTCTCCGCGACGTTATCCGGCAGAGCCGCGCAGTTGAGCACCAGGAAGGGCTTGTCTTTACGCAGACTGTGTTGATGACAGGATTTGGCCAGTAATTCCTTACCCGTGCCCGTCTCGCCGGTAATCAGCAAAGGCGCATCGAGCCCTGACATGCGTTTGGCCTGGCGGATCACACGCTTCATCGACTGGCTTTCAGCGATCAGCATTTCGAACTCACCGGTTTGCTGGTGATAGGCCGTCATTTGTCGGCCCAAACGCTCTGGGGATTTAAAGGTAATCACCCCGCCCGCAAACAGCGTTTCACCACTTTCGGGGCCTTCACCCGGTAGCCAGATCGGGTAAATGTCGGCCAGGAACGTTCGGCCTTTCAACTGCATGTGGGTCGACTCGGTGGCCGGTTTTTTGCCGCCCAGCCATTTATTGAAGTTAAAGCCCTTTACCCAGTTCTTGAGCAGCTTGTTGACCACATCGGCATCGGGCAGTTGCAGAATATCCAGCGCCGCCTCGTTGGCGATCACCACATATCCTTTGCTGTCGATTGAAATCACCGGCTCTGGCAGCGTCTTCAACAGGGTTCGCAATTCCTGCTGTTCCCGCTCGGTCGGCATATAGGGGATCATCGAAACGTCGTGAATGCCGGGAATCAGGCGAATCTCGGGCATCAGGTGCTGAAACTCGTCAAATTCAACGGTGGGAAAATTCAGGTAGATCTCACCGGTGGGGTCAATCTCGATACCGCGCAAATCGATCTGGTGATTAACCAGAATATCCAGCACCTCGGCACAGATACCAAGACGTTCTTCGCATTCAATTTTCAGCCGCATGCTGCTCTCCGTTATCTACCGTCTGTACGGTGATCTTGCCGGAGGCCTAAGCTGCCGCAGAAGCGACCTATTGTCAACTGTTCTTTACAGCCTTATTCACTCATTAACAGGGGCGCTGACAGCACCCCGTTGTGGCTGTCACTGAATTTTCGCCAGAGCATCGGTTTTGGCCGCACAGATAAAGTCGTTGCGGTGCAGGCCTTTGATTTTATGAGTCCACCAGGTCACCGTGGTTTTACCCCACTCGGTAACTATTTCCGGGTGATGCCCTTCCGACTCGGCCAACTCACCAACCTGATTGGTAAAATCCAGAGCGGCGCGGAACGTTTTAAACTTGAAACTGCGTTGCAACTGCAACATGCCGTCACGGGTGATCGGCTGCCAGTCAGGAATGTCTTTAATCAATTCCGCCAATTCATCATCTGAAACCTGGGGCGCCCCGGCCCGGCAGGCCTCACAGTGTTCTGCTGCGAGAGTCATGCTGTCTCCTTAGTTAACTCAAGTTTCGGAGTTCGGGTCACCTGAGAGGCCTTGGTCCGCTGCGGATGCCGGGTAGGCCCCTGTGGGGTCGGCGTAAATCCGTCCATGGAGCCTAGGCCGCAGCATCCATGCTGCGGACTACCCCACAGGAGCCCACCCGGCACCCGCTGCTAGTCTCCTGGGCGAACTCCGAAACTTGAATTTATTAATTCATTTAGGTCACAAATCGCTACCGGTTTATACCGCCTTCTTTTGCTCAAACCGCGGGGCAAACAAGCCCAGCCGCTTAGCCTCCTGAACGGCCCCCATAATATCCATGCGGGCAATGTCGTAAAGCTGATCTACCGACTCCAGACAATAGTAAACCGGCTGCATAATGTCGATGCGATAAGGGGTACGCAGTACCGAGACCAGATCAAACGGCAACCGCTCGGGTACTTCACTGTTGAAGGCATAATCGGTTTCGCCGGGGGATGACAGGATGCCGCCACCGTAAATGGCCCGGTTATCACCCGATTGCAGCAACCCGAATTCGACGGTGAACCAGTACATTCTGGCCAGGAAGACGCGGTCTTCTTTCGAGGCGTTCAGCCCCAGTTCGCCGTACAACTGAGTAAAGTCGGCAAAGGCCTGGTGCGTCAGCATGGGGCAGTGGCCGAATATCTCGTGAAAGATGTCCGGCTCCTGCAAATAATCGAGTTCACGCTCCGAGCGAATAAAGGTCGCCACAGGAAACTGGCGGCTGGCTAGTAACCGGAAAAATTCGGAGAAATCGATCAGAGCCGGTACCGGAGCTGTCTTCCAGCCGGTGGCTTTGGTCAGCACCGCATCAATTTCGGCCAGTTGCGGTATCCGGTCTTCGGGCAGGTTCAGGTGTTCCAGGCCGTCCAGATACTCCTGGCAAGCCTTGCCGGGAATAGCCTTGTTCTGACGACGGACCAGCCGTTGCCATATATCGTGCTCAGCTGCTTGCCAGGCCACATGCCCCTGAGCATCGGGCTCATGCGCCACATAGCGGCTTGCCTTTGCCATTGTATTCACCCTTGTCTTTTTTGTGTTCGGGATCGGAAACCATGCTGGCCTGTTGGTCCAGTCATCATTTCAACGACAATGATTGAGGCCTCTGTTGTACCTCTGAACCCGTTGGGGCAACAATGGGGGAGTTGCTGGTCGCAGCCTGGAATTTTGTCAACACTGGTGGACGAACAGCCCGCAGAGCCAGCAATGGCCAGGGGCTGTCAGGATAAAGCGGGGATGGCCCTGGCTGGCGTCAGGCCGCCTGAATGGACTGAGGGGTACTGAATTGGACATCCTGCCAAAGTTCAGCAACCAGGTCGGCCACCGATCGGGTCGGATACTGCTGCAACCAGTCGACGATGGCCTCGGCCACGTTCGGGTAATTCACCAGTTGCCGCTCTCCGGTTGCCAGAAAATAGGCAATGGTCTCGGCGCTCAATTCCGGCATTACCTGTCCGAGGCCCAACTGCTCGAGTGCAGCAGCATTGGACGATTGCTCCATCTGGCCGTGCAAGGGTTTAACCAGAATTCGTTTGCCCAGTGCCAGCGCCTCGCTGGTCAGCTCAAAACCGGCGTTGCACACTACTGAGCCACACTGGTGCAAAGACACCTTGAACCCTTCGCGGCTGAACCCCCGAACCGTCACATTGCCATATTGCCCGGGGGCGAGATCGCCACAGTGCATGACAAAACGGGTCCGCTTCAAAGGCGCCAGCAATTCGATGATGTTGCGGCTGTTTTCAAACGGCAGATAGATCAGCACAGAATCGAGATCACCGGGCTCGGGCTGTTTTACCGGTTCGATGATCGGCGGCAATATTTCATTGTCAAAATGGTGCCAGTGTACGCCCAGCCCCAGAGTGACGGGTGCAAACCAGCGCATGATCGCTTCAGACACCACAGAGTGCCCTGCCTTGGGAATATCATGCGCGAAGGCATACTGGTGCCCAATGCCAATACAGGGCACGCCACGACGACGCGCCGCCCAGGCGACCACCGGTTCAAAATCGGTCAGTACCAGGTCGTATTGCTCGGGGGACAGGGTTCGAATATCCCGCCACAAGTCGCTCATGGAGGCATCGTTCATGGTGCGTCGCATGTCGATTTTACCGTTGTGAACCTGAAAGGTCAGGCCACGAAAACAATGAAAATCGCCAAAGCCTTCCATATCAAACAGCTTTTCGCGCTCCCGGCCGGAGAAGACCCAGTCGACCTCGATACCGCGCGATGCCATCGCCTCTGCCATAACCCGTGCGCGGGTTATGTGCCCATTACCGGTTCCCTGAACACCATATAAGACCTTCATCACAGCCACCCCTGCGTTGTGAACAAACCAAGCATGCCATAACCGACCAGACTGCCCAGGCACGCGCCGACTAGCGTATCCGTTGGGAAATGCACGCCGAGAAAAATACGGGAACCGGCAACGCCAACAGACCAGAGCAGCAGAAAGGGCAGCAAGGCCGGTAGCTGACTGGCCACCAGAAACGTAAACAGGAAAGCGCCGGAAGTATGGCCAGATGGAAAACTGAACTTATCGGAAGGAATGATAAAACTGGTGAATTCATCCAGCGCCTGTTGCGGACGATTGCGTCGGCAAGTGTTTTTCAGAACCCAGTATATGCTGCGCTCCACTCCATAGGCCCAGAACGCCAGTGTCGCCAGGGCCAGGCCTGAGTCACGTTGCACCAGGGCGTAGAAAGCAAAGAACAACAGGTACATCCAGCCATCGGCCGTTCTGGACACTGCCCGGCTCAGCGCCGTCAATTGCTCGCGTCGACGCCGTGCCATGCACCAGTTAAACGTCTGGATGTCGAGATGCTGAATCGTCTGCAACCATTTCATAATAAACCTCCATCGTTCAGAGCCTTATTATTCAGTTTCAGATGTCAGCTATCTGACAATTGCGTGAACCTTCGATGACACCGGACCGTATCAGGCCGGCGGCAACTCAGCAGGCTTGAACGTGGAGGTTTCAAATGCGGCTTGTAATTGCTCTACCCGGTGACGCAACGCATGCCGGCTGTAGGCTTTAGGCGGCACAGCACCCCAAACGGGGTTAGGCCAGGCGGCGTCGTCCTGCTTGCGCATCACGTGGTGAATGTGCAATTGCGGAACGACATTCCCCAGTGCTGCGATGTTCATTTTATCGCCGTCGTAGGTAGCCATCAGCCGCTCGGCAACAAACGAACTTTCCCAGATCAACTGTTCCTGGTCGTCTACATCCAGCTGGTAGATTTCGCTGATGCCCTCACGTTGCGGCACCAGAATCAGCCAGGGGTAATTGGCATCTTTCATCAGCAGAATGCGGCTGACCATTAGCGAGCCTACTTCCACACAATCATTTTGCAGTCGATAATCCAGTTCAAACATGATGTCCTCCTTCGACCGGTCATTCTACCTTAAGCGGCGCGGGCATTGCGATGTCGGCTTGGAACCTGCCATACGGTGCCTATAATAGCCGGACGTTTTATGGAAACCGATTATGCCAACCGCTACCTGGCACTCCCACTGGGCCGCCGATGTTGCCGCTCAGCAAAACCCGTTCCTGCGGACTTCGTTTTTATCGACTCTTGAGCAAACCGGCGTCTGCAGCGAGAACTCAGGCTGGCAGCCGGAACATCTGAGTCTCAATGAGGGCGACCAGAGCCTATGGATGCCGATGTACGTCAAAACGCACTCCTGGGGCGAGTACGTTTTTGACTGGTCCTGGGCGAATGCCTACGAGCAGCATGGCCTGCCCTACTACCCAAAGCTGGTGGCGGCAATTCCCTACACCCCGTCACAGGGACCGCGCGCAACCCAACCATTGACTGCAAGCCAGGTGACTACTCTGGCGGGCGCGATCGAAGACAGGGTTCGCGGTCAGGCATACAGCGGTGCCCATCTGCTGTTTCCAGATATCGAAACCACGCATCTCTGGCGTCAGACCGGCTGGGCTGAGCGCTGCGATGTCCAGTTTCACTGGAAAAACCGGAATTACCGGGACTTCGACGACTTTCTTGACCGGTTCAGCTCACGCAAACGGAAAAACACTCGCAAGGAACGGCGCTCCATTACCGAACAGGGCCTCAACTTACGCTGTTTCGAAGGCACCGACATCAGCCTGGACACATTGCACCGCTTTTATGTGTTTTACCACGCGACCTATCTTAAGAGAGGCCGTCAAGGCTACCTCAACAGGGCGTTTTTTGAGCAATTGCTGGCCCGCCAACCTGAAACCCTGGTACTTTTTATGGCCTATGAGGGCGACGAAGCCGTGGCCGGTGCCCTGTGCTTTCGCGACAACAGCACCCTCTACGGTCGTTACTGGGGGTGCCTGGCCGAATACAACAACCTGCACTTTGAAACCTGCTACTACCAGGGCATCGACTACTGCATCCGCAACGGTCTGCAGCGTTTCGACCCGGGCACCCAGGGCGAGCACAAGGTCGCGCGCGGCTTCGAGCCAACCCTGACTCACTCCTTTCACTGGCTGGCGCACCCGGACTTCAGGGACGCGGTGCAACGCTTTTGTGACGAAGAAGCAGAGATGGTGGCAAACTACCGCCAGCAAATGATTGAAGCCCTACCCTTTAAAGCCACCGCGGACGGAGAATAACCTTGAAGTATCTGCACACCATGATTCGCGTCACCGACCTCGACGCCTCACTGCATTTTTACTGCGATCTGCTTGGCCTGCAGGAAATTCGCCGCAAAGAAGTACCCGCCGGCAAATTCACCCTGGTATTTCTGGCCACCGAACCCGGTGAGCCGGAAATTGAGCTGACCTACAACTGGGAGTCGGATGAAGTACTCGGCGGCGGCCGGAACTTTGGCCACCTGGCCTATCGCGTCGACGACATCTACGCCCTGTGCCAGCACCTGCAGGACAGCGGCGTAGCTATTCTGCGCCCACCTCGCGACGGCCACATGGCCTTTGTGCGCAGCCCGGACAACATCTCGATAGAGCTGCTGCAAAAAGGCGACGCCCTGCCCAGCCAGGAACCGTGGGCATCAATGCCCAACCAGGGCGAGTGGTAGCCTGGCGGCTTGGTACCAGGAGTCCGTGTCAGGGGCCGGGTAACCCTATCTGGGGCCGGCGTGAACCCATCCATGGGGCCTAGACTTCGGCATCCATGCCTCAGACTTCCCCAGATAGGGTTACCCGGCCCCTGACACTCAGTTGGTTGCCAAGTCCGTAACTTGGGTTCGTAGCAGGCTAGCGATGGGTGGCCGGGCTGCTTTTGCGGGGTTATCTGAGGCATGGATGCCGAAGTTAAGCCTACACGGATGTATTCACGGCGACCCCGCAAGAACAGCCCGGTTATCCATCGCGGGTTCAACGTACAAAGCCAACATAAGCCTGTAACTGCACCTGCACCACTACACCTTCAGGCGTATTGTCCCTACAATACGCGGCCAACACTCATTGCAACCCAGAGATCTCCAATGCGCGCAAGCAAGTACCTGATCGCCACCGTCAAGGAAACCCCGGCCGATGCCGTTGTTGTCAGCCACAAACTGATGCTGCGGGCCGGCATGATCCGCAAGCTGGCCTCCGGCCTGTACACCTGGTTGCCGACGGGCTTGCGGGTACTGCGTAAAGTTGAGCGCATCGTGCGCGAAGAAATGGACCGATCCGGGGCTCAGGAAGTGCTGATGCCGAGCATTCAGCCGGCTGAACTGTGGCAGGAAAGTGGCCGCTTCGACGCCATGGACGGCCTGATGCTGCGCATGAAAGACCGCCATGAGCGGGACTTTGTATTCGGCCCGACCCACGAAGAGGTCATAACCGATATCGCGCGTAATGAACTGACCAGCTACAAGCAATTGCCGGTTAATTTTTATCAGATTCAGACCAAGTTTCGCGATGAATTCCGGCCCCGCTTTGGTGTGATGCGCGCTCGCGAGTTCATCATGAAGGACGCCTACTCGTTTCACATCGAAGCGGAATCTCTGCAAGCCGAATACGACAACATGTACGCCACCTACTGCCGGGTGTTTGACCGCCTGGGCCTCGACTACCGCCCGGTACTGGCCGACTCTGGCGCCATGGGCGGCGCGGCCTCGCACGAGTTTCAGGTACTGGCCGACTCCGGTGAAGACTACATCGCCTTTTCCGACAGCAGCGACTTTGCCGCCAATATCGAAATGGCCGAAGCGCTGATGCCGGCGGAACCGCGAGGCGAAGCCACAGAAGAATTACGCAAGGTTGATACACCCGATACCAAGACCATTGAACACCTGGTCACACGCTTCAACCTGCCCATTGAGAAGACCATCAAAACACTGATCGTCGAAGCGGAAGACGACATTGAAGGCGGCCTGATCGCCTTGATCGTTCGTGGTGATCATGAGTTGAACGAGATCAAGGCCGAGAAACAGCCCGGTGTCAAAGCCCCGCTGACCATGGCCAGTGAAGAGGCCATTCGTGCTGCCATAGGTGCCGGCCCGGGGTCACTTGGCCCGGTTGGCTTGCCGATTCCGATGATCATCGACCGGTCTGTCAGCGTCATGTCTGATTTTGGTGCCGGCGCCAATGAGGACGACAAACACTGGTTTGGCGTCAACTGGGAGCGCGACGTCGCCCTGCCAACCGTTGCCGATCTGCGCAGCGTGGTCGAAGGCGATCCGAGCCCGGATGGAAAAGGCACCCTGCTGATCAAGAAAGGCATTGAAGTCGGCCACATTTTTCAGCTTGGCAACAAATACGCCAAGGCATTGAACGCGACCGTGCTCGACCAGAACGGCAAGAGCCAGATAATGAACATGGGCTGTTATGGCATTGGCGTCAGTCGCATCGTCGCTGCTGCCATCGAGCAAAACCACGATGAAAACGGCATCATCTGGCCCAATGCGCTGGCGCCATTCCAGGTCGGCATCGTACCGCTCAATGCGCACAAAACACCTAAGGTGATGGAAGTCGCCGAGCAACTCTACGCCGACCTGCAAGCGGCCGGCATTGAGGTATTGCTGGATGACCGCGACAAGAAAACCAGCCCGGGCGTCAAGTTCGCTGATATGGAACTGATGGGCATTCCGCACCGACTGGTCGTTAGCGACCGCGGCCTGGCCGACGGCGAGCTGGAATACAAGGCACGGGGCACCGATGACAAAGTCGTCCTCAAAAAAGACGATGCGATCGCCCACATTTTAACCAGCCTGGGCCGCTGAGTTTTACAGACTCCCGCCCGCCTACTAAGCTAATAACAGGGTGCCGCCAACCGGGGCACCCGATCTGAGAAGCGCAGCTGCACCGGCCGTTACGCTTCCCGTTAGCCTCGAAGGAGAAGTCCATCATGAAGCAGGAGTCCCTCACCGTTGCTGACTGCATGACCCCGGCCCGGGTCACCATTCCAGCAACAGCGACCGTTACCGAAGCCGTTCAGAAGCTGTTGAAAAACAAGATGCTCGGCGGTCCGGTGGTTGACGATCAGCACCATCTGGTTGGCTATATTTCCGAGCAGGATTGCCTGAAGCATCTGATTACCGACAGCTACTTCCGGGAAAACACCACCCTGGTCTCGGATATCATGCGCCATGATGTGCTCACCATGTCGGGTGAGATGAGCATCATCGATCTCGCCCAGATCATGACCCAGGACAAACCCAAAAAATACCCGGTCACCGATCACCGCAAACTCATCGGTGAAATCACCCGAACCGATGTACTGGCTGCCCTCCTCCGGCTTCGGGCCTGGCACAAAGAAACGGCCTAGAGAGCGAGGATTTACACCCTGGCGTCAACTGACCTCGAATTTGGCGGGTATTTCGTTAGAATAGCCTCCGTCGTTGTCGCCAAGTGTCCCAGTTCATGATTCCACGCCTGAAAGATGTATCACCGGTCCAGAGCCAATATCTTGCTTTTATCGATGCCCTGCGCAAAACCGGGTTCGAGGGTGAACTGAATCCGGATTACGCGAACCGCACCGTTCTGGCGACAGACAACTCCATTTATCAGGTGTTGCCTCAGGCCGTGATCTACCCGCGCCATCGCGAAGATCTGCAGCGCCTGACCCGGCTGATCAGCCAACCCAACTGGCACAAAATCGTTATCAGCCCACGCGGTGGCGGTACCGGCACCAATGGCCAGTCGCTGACCGACGGCATCGTGGTCGACCTGTCACGCCATATGAACCGGATTCTGGAAATCAACGCTGAAGAAGGCTGGGTGCGGGTCGAAGGCGGCGCGGTTAAAGACCAGTTGAACGCTGCGCTGAAGCCCCACGGCCTGTTTTTCGCGCCGGAGCTGTCAACCAGTAACCGGGCCACCATCGGTGGCATGATCAATACCGATGCCAGTGGCCAGGGCTCGGTCATGTATGGCAAAACCCGGGATCACGTGCTGAATCTGAGTACGGTGCTGCTGGATGGCACTTTGCTGGAAACCGGACCGCTGGACGAAAACGACCTTGCTAAAGCAAAAGCACAACCGGGCCTGGCCGGGCAGATCCACCAGACGATCGACGATATTCATCAGCGTCGTCAGCAAGACATCGAGGCCCGCTTTCCGAAACTGAACCGCTGCCTGACTGGCTACGATCTGGCCCATATTCGCGATGAACAGGGCCGGCTCAACCTGAACAACATTCTGTGCGGCTCGGAAGGTACCCTCGGTTTTATTGTCGAGGCGCGGCTGAACGTATTGCGGATTCCCAAGGTTTCAGCGCTGGTCAACGTGCGCTATGACAGCTTCGAAACCTCCCTGCGCGATGCCCAAACACTGATGCAGGCACAGCCGACTTCGATCGAGACCGTCGACAGCCGGGTGCTGGAGCTGGCCAAGGGCGATATCGTCTGGAACACCGTGGCCGAGTTTTTTCCATCAGCCGAGGGCGAAATCGTCAATGGCATCAACCTGGTGGAATTCACGGCCGACGACGATGCGACCCTTGAGGCAGGTGTAAAACGCCTGACTGACTCTCTCGATGCGCTGCAAGGGCAGCCCGGCAAGTGCAACGGCTACTCAGTAGCCTGGGGCAACAAGGCGGTCAATCAAATCTGGGGCATGCGCAAGAAATCCGTCGGGTTGCTGGGCAATGCCAAGGGCGAAGCCCGGCCCGTGCCTTTTGTGGAAGATACGGCCGTCCCCCCCGAAAACCTGGCCGACTTTATCATGGCGTTCCGCAAAGTCCTGGACGACGAATGTCTGACTTACGGCATGTTTGGCCACGTAGACGCCGGTGTGTTGCACGTGCGCCCGGCGCTGGATATGAAAGACCCGGAACAGGTGAAAACGGTACGCCGCGTAACCGATGCCGTGGTCGAACTGGTTCAGCAGTACGGCGGCCTACTCTGGGGTGAGCATGGCAAGGGCGTGCGCTCTGAGTTTGCACCGGCCTTCTTTGGCGATCTCTACCCGGAACTGCAGGCGATTAAACGCGCTTTCGACCCTCACAACCAGCTCAACCCGGGGAAAATCGCCACGACTGCACCAGAACTCAAGTTGCTGGCCATTGATGCTGTGACACTGCGCGGCGACTACGACCGCACCATTCCGGTGGAAAGCTGGTCTTATCAGTCGGAAGCCATGTACTGCAACGGAAACGGTGCCTGCTACAACTACGACCCGAACGACGCCATGTGCCCCTCCTGGAAAGGCACCCGCGAGCGCAAGCATTCGCCCAAAGGTCGTGCCTCCCTGGTTCGAGAATGGACCCGACTGCTCGGCGAACAGGGGCAAAATACCCAAAGTCTGGCGGCGGCCGAAGCGCGTCGTGTCCCTCTGCTGCACTGGATTCCGCGAGCCTGGAATACCTGGCGCCGGGAACGTGGCGATTACGATTTCAGTAACGAAGTCTATGAGTCGATGTCGGGCTGTCTGGCCTGTAAATCATGCACCGGCCAGTGCCCGATCAAGGTCGATGTGCCAGAATTCCGTGCCAAATTTCTGCATCTGTATTACGGTCGTTATTTGCGTCCGCTGAAGGATTACTTCATCGGCACCCTGGAATTCGTCATTCCCTGGCTGGCAAGGCGACCCTTCAAATGGGTCTACAATGGCCTGATGGCGGCAAAACCGGTGCAGTGGTTTCTGGAGCATGGGGCCGGCATGGTCGACAGCCCGCGCATCCACCGCCACCAGCTGGGCAGCCTGATGCACAAGCTGGGCATCGACTGGGCCGAGGCTGATATCCTTCAGGGGTTACCAGCGGCCGAGCGAGAACGGTCTGTGGTCATCGTGCAGGACGCGTTCTCCAGCTTTTTCGACACCGGCACCGTGGCCGATATTCTGCGTTGCCTGCAGCAACTGGGATTCAGAGTCTGGGTGATGCCCTATCGGGCCAACGGAAAACCGCTGCACGTTCATGGTTTTTTGAAAACCTTTACCTGGGTTGCCAGGCGCCGCCAGAGAGATTTCGCAGAGCTGGCAAAGAGTGGCATTCCACTGGTCGGTATCGACCCGTCGATGACCCTCGCTTACCGGTCGGAATATAAAAAATACCTGGAAGGTGATGTGACTCCGGTGCTGCTGTTGCAGGAATTTCTGGGTCAACGGCTAGCACAATTGGAATCACTGCAAAGCCGGTTTAAGCCGGGAACGGTCAAATTACTGGGCCACTGCACCGAAAAAACCAATGCTGCAGCCAGCATGAAAGACTGGCAGTCGGTTTTTTCGGCCCTTGGGCTAACGCTCGAACATGAAGCGGTGGGCTGCTGTGGCATGGCCGGCACCTATGGCCATGAAACCCGCAACAAAGGCACTTCAGCCACAATTTACGATCTTTCCTGGCGCCCCCTGCTGGAAAAACAGCCCGCTGACCAGTGGGTAGCAACCGGTTATTCCTGTCGAAGCCAGGCGCAACGCCAGCAAGGCGTTACCCTGAAGCACCCGCTGCAATATCTGGCCGGTCGATTTACCGGCTAATGGTCGCCCCGGAAACGGGGCAATCGTTACCAGAATAACCTCGGCGCATACCAGCATTGCCGAATCATCAATAGCAATCGTGAATCGATCGCATAAAATGCCATGTCGTGAATTCCGCATCCGTCAGGTTATGCTGAAACCTCACCCGCGAACCCAACCCGGAACTGAATCAAAGGACACCCCATGACACCCTGGAGCCCTGAATCCTGGCGCCAAAAGACCATCCGCCAACTGCCCACCTACCCGGACCAGGAGGCGTTGAACGCCGTTGAATCCGAACTCGCCCACCAGCCCCCGCTGGTGTTTGCCGGCGAAGCCCGTGCCCTTAAAAAGCAACTGGCCCGCGTCGCCAATGGTGATGCGTTTTTACTGCAAGGCGGCGATTGCGCGGAAAGCTTCAAGGAATTCAATTCCAACCAGATTCGCGACACCTTCAAAGTGCTGCTGCAAATGGCCGTTGTGCTGACCTTTGGCGGGCAAAGCCCGGTGGTCAAAATTGGCCGCATGGCCGGCCAGTTTGCCAAGCCGCGCTCGGCCGACGATGAAACCATCGGCGGCGTCACCCTGCCCTCCTACCGCGGCGACATCATCAATGGCATCGACTTCGATGAAGCCAGCCGTGTACCCGACCCGGCGAGAATGCTGAAGGCCTACCACCAGTCATCCTCAACCCTGAACCTGCTGCGCGCCTTCGCCCAGGGCGGCCTCGCCGACCTGCACCAGGTACACCAGTGGAACCTGAGCTTTGTCGACAAGAGCCCCCAGGGCGAACGCTACCAGCACCTGGCCGACATGATCGACGACACCCTGGCGTTCATGAGCGCCTGTGGCATCTCTCCGGAAAACACGCCACAGATCCGCGAGACTCAGTTTTTCACCTCTCACGAAGCCCTGCTGCTGCCCTACGAGCAAGCCCTGACCCGTCAGGACAGCCTGACCGGCGACTGGTACGATTGCTCGGCCCACATGCTCTGGATCGGTGACCGCACCCGTCAGCTCGACAGTGCACACGTCGAGTTCTGCCGTGGCATTCACAACCCGCTCGGGCTGAAAGCTGGCCCCAGTACCGACCCGGAAGATCTTATCCGCCTGATCGATATCCTGAACCCGAATAACGAACCCGGCCGCCTGAACCTGATCGTGCGCATGGGTGCCGATAAAATTGCCGACCATTTCCCGGCACTGTTGCAGCGAGTAAAAGCAGAAGGTCGCAACGTAGTCTGGAGCAGTGACCCGATGCACGGTAACACCATCAAGACCGGCAACGGCTACAAAACACGCGCCGTTGATTCGATTCTGTCGGAGGTCAAAGATTTCTTCCAGATTCACCGGGCCGAGGGCACACACGCAGGCGGGGTTCACTTTGAAATGACCGGCCGCAACGTAACCGAGTGCATTGGCGGCGCCTTCGAGATCACCGAGCACGACCTGGCAGAACGCTACCACAGCCACTGCGATCCAAGACTGAATGCCGACCAGGCACTGGAACTGTCGTTTCTGATTGCTGATGCGGTGAAGCAGGCCCGGAAAGGCTGATAGTTGATTAGACGTTTCTCTGGGCTATGTCTATTTAACCCGAAACCAAGTGTCAGTTGCCGGGTAGGCCTAACCGGGGAAGTCCGCAGCAGGGATGCTGCGGCCTAGGCCCGAGACGTCGGACCGCAATGGATGGATTGAGTGGGCGGCATTCCGCCCGACCCCGGTTAGGCCTACCCGGTGACTGACACGCATCTCTGGCTGTAGGCAGGACCCACCGAACACAAAAAAAGCGGGCTCAGCCCGCTTTTTTAAAATGTCTTGTATCTCAAACAACCCGAATATGCCAAGGCTCGTAACGCACGCCGTATTCATTGTCTGTGGTGTAGCGGATCTTGACGAAACCCAGATCCTGGAGCTTTTGAACTCATCCGTTTGGCGAAATCGGCGGTGAATTATGAGCCCACTGTTGACCCGGCCTACGTCAAAATCACCAATGGCATGATAGGAATGGCCCGGAGGTGCCAGGGAACGAGAGGCGTGACAGACTCTGCCTGCACCGCTTTTGCCATGAACAGGTGGTATTGCTTGACCACACCGCGCACGCCGCTGGTCAGCTGCAGCGTATCCTCACTTTCTCACGGACTTTGTCGTAAAGGCTTCCGAGTCGCCGCGCAGCAAATAGTGGCCACTGCCGGGAATCTGAAATGTCATTCTCAGCGTAACTGTGTGTCAGGTCCGAAATCACCCGATCGCCAAAAAGCCCAGGCGTGAGACGTCGTCAAAGAGTTTTCCAGGTAACGAGTTCTGCCGCCGGAAAATCGCCGATGCGTGGCTGATAACGGCATAACGGTTAGCATGTCATCGAACGACAACACGTTGAAATGGCTATGACCGACGTAGGACTGAACCCGGTTCAAAGGGCTCCAGTGCCGACACCAGGGTCGTATACTGGCTTCGTCATCAGGACGTCATCCGAGAAATCGTATTCGAAATGCTCGACTTTCTGGCGTACGCGTTCTGCTTCGTCTTCCACCTCAGCAACGTATATTGGGGCCTCAACTGTTGCAGCGGTTTCATCCAATACCGGGGCTTCTGGCTGCGCGGGATAATGTGGCGAAGTCAGCGTCAGGGTATCTGTAATGGCTGGTTGTGGTGACACTCGCTGCAACTGCCTCGACGAGGAAGGCACTTTCAGGCCGGTAGCCTCGTTGGGTGCTTCATAGCGTGGACCCATCGATTGCATGGCTCCCTGGCTGGCTGGCATAGCTGAGCCCTTCATGATCAGGTGCCGCCGCAAAGGGCGTCAGGCAACTGTGTGACGCAGCCTCATCAACCGTGGGAGCCCTTTCAGAGCTTGAATTACCGCAGCTTTTGCCTGCTCGGCCTCGGTCGGACCCCAAACCTTGACGAACGCCGTATCATGTCAACGGAGGCATAGCCTGTTCCAACTAACACTGCCGATGACAGCGTCTGGTACAGGAATTGCTCGATTCACGCATGTACCCAGAAAATGATGTATCAGGCACATTAACCATGCTTGATGGCGGCCAAGCGCTCTAATCTTTAGTATGAGATACCGGTCACAGCGCAGTATCGGTTGCCTTTACGTTATTTGCAACGCACCGCTACCTATTAGTAATAAATTAAAACCTTGATTCCAAACAGGCGTCCGAGTGTCAATAAATTGTCTATGACGAGTCAATTTGCCTCCATTGCAGATGCTTTGCCCTGATAAAGTGGCTATGGTGCAAGTACAGGAGGTCAGACATGATGCCGGATCATGTGATCTCATGCTTGTCGATCACCCCATCGGCCAGTGCTATGCGCATAGATCGACCATAAGATCCATTTTTTCACTGACGCTCAGCTGCTCATTCAGTAACTTGCAAACTGATACAGACCATGGCTGTCCGCGTGGGCCTGCTGGGCCCGGGTAACCAGAGCCTGAATGTCATCGCGCGGTTCGCCGGTGCGTTCCATCAACTGTTTAATAATGGCCGCCTTCACGGGCGTCCGGGTGTGATCGGACATCATGATCTCTGACCATCAGCACGGTAATGGCTTCTTCCACGGTCAATTCGGGAATAGGGTCTTCAGGAGTATCAAACCAGGCCATGATTTTGATAATATAGCGACCTCTTTCGTCTTTATTCACGTTTCTGACCGGTAGCCCCTGACATCACATTGGAAATGCATACACTGGAGTTCAGTAAGCCGATGAATCTGACCACACCTGCTTTACTGTTTCCGGCCATTTCCGCTGTTACTGGCCTCCACACCAATCGTTTTCTGGTCATCGCCCAGCTGATTCGATCCTCATTAAGCAAAATGCGGAACACCCGGACCGGGATTTGCGCGAACAATCCGCATCTGAAAGTCCGTATTATCGCCATTCGGCGCAGTGCAGGTGCTGGGCATTATCGCCTTTATCTTTGTGTACTATCGATGCTGTTGCTGTTCTTGCAGTTACCTGGCCCCGGCACCCGTGCTGTTCGCCGCCTCACTGGTGTTGCTGGTGGCGTCACTGGGCTTCAGCCTGTACGAGGTACAGATCAGTGGCCAGGCACTGCAGCTGCAGTTAAAAGGCCTGCAGGACCCTGCTGCTACGACGCAGCCGGGTCCGTCAGCAAATTCTCCATAATTGCCAGGTACAATTCAGTCAGAGTATCCAGATCGGCAATGGATACGCACTCGTTCACCTTATGGATGGTCGCGTTGACCGGGCCAAGCTCCACAACCTGGGCACCGGTCGGGGCGATAAAACGCCCATCCGAGGTGCCACCAGCGGTCGACAACTCGGTGGCAAACCCCTGCACCTGTTCTACAGCTGCGGTTGCAGCTTGAACCAAAGCACCGCGATCGGTCAGGAAGGGGTGCCCTTTTACTTCAAACCGCAGGTCATAGTCGAACCCCTGCTGATCGAGCAGTGCCCGGGTACGTTGTTGCAATTGCTCGACTGTGACTTCAGTACTGAACCGGAAACTGAACATGATCTCAGCATCACCCGGAATCACATTGGTGGCTCCGGTACCGGACCTGATGTTCGAAATCTGAAAGCTGGTCGCCGGAAAATAGTCATTGCCCTGGTCCCAGACTTCGGTGCTCAGCGCGGCAATCGCCGGTGCCACCAAATGCACCGGATTCTTGGCCAGGTGCGGGTAAGCCACGTGCCCCTGAACACCCTTCACCGTCAAATACCCCAGCATGGAACCACGCCGGCCGTTTTTGATGGTATCGCCCACCACAGCAGTGCTGGACGGCTCACCAACCACTGCCCAGTCGATCTGCTCTCCCCGTTCGGTCAGGGTTTCGACAACCCGGACGGTACCGTTATAGGCATCGCCCTCTTCATCCGAGGTGATCAGAAACGCCAGCCGACCCTGATGCGCCGGATGACGTGTTGCAAACCGCTCGGCGGCGACGACCATGGCAGCCAGGCTGCCTTTCATGTCGGCCGCACCACGACCGTACAGCATGCCATCCTGCTCCGTCGGTTCAAACGGCGGAAATGTCCATTTAGACGCCTCGCCGGTCGGTACAACATCCGTGTGGCCTGCAAACACCAGTAAAGGCTGGCCGTCACCATGAACCGACCACAGGTTATCGACGTCTTCGAAGCGCATTGACTCGTTCGTGAACCCAACGGCCGCCAGTCGCTCGGCCATTAAAGCCTGACACCCCTTGTCGTCGGGGGTTACTGAGGCGCGTGAAATCAGTTCTTTTGCCAGAGCGAGTGTTGCAGAGGACATAGACGGCCTTTTTACGAATAGAATGATGGCGCGTATGATACGGGTAAATGACCCGGCCGTTAACCGGCCCGTTCAACCCTGGAGTACCGTACTCAGCTATGACAGCTCCACCTTCCCGGCGAACCCGATGCTATCATTGGCTGAAAGCCCGAACCCCCGAGCCTGAGGTCGCATTGAAACGCTTTACCACAGGTGGCTTTGTGTTTTGTGCCGGCCTTATGGTGATTTTATTGGCAGACGCCCTGCTCGCGCCCAGTCTGCAGCAGGAACTTACAACGCTGCTGGGCCTGTTGCTAATGGGGCTGGGTTCCTTTTTCGCGCTGATGGGGTATCTGGCCATCAGCCTGTTACGCATACTTCTGTTCTTACTGGAGCCTTCGCATGACCGAAGCGACCGACATTGAAATATACATTGCCAGCACCTCCGCCGACACTCTGAGAAGCTGGCTTGCAGATCAACTGGATGAGGTGCAACCTGCCAAACGCCAGCCAGGAATGCCCAAGAATGCGGTAGCGATGACCGGCTACTGGCACGGCCAATCATTTTCTATTCTGGTGCTCGAACGGGTGGTTGGTCGGTTCACCAGCCTGTGGTTAAACAGCAGTGACCTTCCCTGGTCTGACGATGCAGCCTGTGCACGCGCCGCCAGTGAACATTTCAATCAGGAAACCCGTATTGCCGCAGGCGGCTGGACTGAATCTGACGATCCCGATGCCTGGGTACAGATCATGCCGGATGGCACAGAAACCGCCATCAACTGGAAAACCGGCCAGGCATAAAACAGGCACAAAAAAGGCGGGTTGAACCCGCCTTTTTTGTGCCTGAATGCCGCGATTTATCGTTGTCGAACCACGGTAACATCTTCAGCCTGCAAGCCTTTTGTACTCTCGACCACACCAAATTTCACACGCTGCCCTTCCTGCAGTGAACGGTGACCACGTCCGCGAATGGACCTGAAATGCACAAAGACATCTTCCTGGTTATCCCGGGTAATAAAACCAAACCCCTTGCTCACATTAAACCACTTGACGATGCCTTCTTCGCGATCATCTTTTTCGGCTTGTCCCAACAGCGGCTGAGCCATATATTGCGCCAGAATGGCCAGCACACACACCACAATCAACACCGCTGCAAACGCCGACCATTCTGCCCCACTGACCTGACTGTCGGTCAGTTCGGCCAGGGTCATGTCGCCACCGACACCAGACAGAACCAGGGCGGCGGCCAGAATCACCGGTGCCGGAAGGGCTACCAGCAGCGCCACGCCGGCACGAATCAAAAATATTCTTGCGTTCATAATTACCACTCAACTGTTCGAATTGTTGTCATTTTTACGCTCAATCCCTGGATACGCTGTTATTATAAGTAGACTGTTGCTGTAAGTAGATTACTTCTATCAACACCTGGCACCAAACTGATGGCAATGGCTACCCAGGCAGGTTCCACTGCAAAACCGCCGTGACTGAGCTTCCTGCTCGATACCCCGGGTACCAAAATGCCCGTGATCTGTCACCGCAAAGCCCGTCATAATGCCAAAAATCACGCCAAAAACCAGCCCCGGACCACGATTATGAACCAGCAAGACCGCCTGACAGACCTGGAAATACGTTTAACTCACCAGGACGACACTATCGACCAGTTGAACCAGGTCATCGCCGATCAGCAACAACGACTGACCCGCCTTGAGCTCGCCCTGCAACGCCTTGCTGCGGAACATCAGGATCTCAAAGACGGCCTGTCACCCGATATTGTCGACCAGCCACCGCCACATTACTGAGTGCCGGATTACCGGGCGGTTCTGCGTTTTTGTCTGGGTTGAGGTAAACTAGCGCCATTACATTCTGGCAGGCAGGTGCCCCCCTATGCGTTCGTTGCTCGATATGATCAGTCGCTGTGTTCAAAGCGTCTTGTTTTTATGGGTCAGAACCGACAACAAACCCGCCAGGGTGGACTTGAATGCCCTCACCCAGGCCACGCCAGTAGTTTATGTGCTGGAACAACAATCCACCGCCGATGCCATGGTGCTCGACCATCAGTGCCGCAAGCTGGGGTTACCCGATCTGTCGCGACGCCTGGGATTACCGGGCCTTGAAGGCAGCCGACCGTTGATCAGCATTCATGCGCGGCGTTCTGTGCTGAGGCGTCATCGCAGCGGTGTCGCACCGCTCATTCAGCCCATGCTGAATTACCTGACTGAAAACCCCGACGAAGATATTTTGTTGGTGCCGGTTGCTCTGTTCTGGGGCCGCGGCGCACGCAAAAGCAATAACCTGCTAAAGGTGCTGCTCAGCTCAAACTGGAGTCTGGCCGGCCGCCTCAAGAAGTTGTTTACGGTGCTGATTAACGGCCGCAACACCTATTTTGAAATCAATGAACCGGTGTCATTACGCCAACTGGTTAACGACGAACCGGATACCGATATTGCCAGCCGCAAGGTCGCCCGTGTGTTACGCGTGCATTTCCGCCGCGTCCGTACTGCGGTCATCGGGCCAGACCTGTCTCACAAACGCGTACTGGTCAGCCACCTGTTGCATACGGCTCCGGTTCGAAAAGCCATCGAAAACCATGCTGCGGCCAAGGGCATCAGCCGTGAAAAAGCCGAACGACTGGCTCAGAAGCACGCCAATACCATCGCGGCTGATGTGTCCTACAACGTTATCCGTTTTCTCGATGTCATTCTGACCTGGCTGTGGAACAAGATTTTCAACGGCGTACAGGTCAATGGCCTTGAGCCGGTAAAGAAGCTGGCTGAAGACCATGAAATCGTCTACGTGCCCTGTCACCGAAGCCATCTCGACTATTTATTGCTGAGTTACACCCTTTATTACCAGGGGCTGAACGTGCCTCACATCGCGGCCGGTGAAAACCTGAACATGCCGGTTGTTGGCGCCTTGCTGCGCCGTGGCGGGGCCTTCTTCATTCGCCGCAAATTCGGTGGCGACAAACTCTATACCGCCGTTTTCAACGAATACATGCACTCGGTGTTCTCCCGGGGCTATCCGGTAGAGTATTTTGTGGAAGGCGGCCGCTCACGCACCGGCCGGATGCGTTCTCCGGCGACGGGAACACTGGCCATGACCGTACGCAGCCATTTGCGGGATCACAGCAGGCCCATCGTTTTCATTCCGATATACATCGGCTATGAGAAAGTCTTCGAATCTCGCTCTTATCTTGGCGAATTACAGGGTCAGGAAAAGAAAAAAGAGAACCTGTTTGATCTGGTCAAATCAGTGCGTCGTCTGAAAAACTACGGGCAGGTTTTCCTGAACATAGGTGAGCCACTGCACTTGAACACCATACTCTCCACGCTTCAGCCTGGCTGGGATCAACACAGCTACGGACCGGACGATCGGCCCAGCTGGATGGTGCCCTTTGTCGACGAACTGTCGCGCACGGTGGTTACCCGCATCAATTCAGCCGCCGCTCTGAACCCGATCAATCTGGTCGCCCTGACTCTGCTGGCCACGCCACGCCAGGCCATGGATGGAGAATTGTTGCAGCAACAATTAACTCTGTTAACGGAACTGCAGCAACATCTGCCATACGATACACACATCACCTGGCCAGAAGGCGATGCCAAACAGTGGATCGACTATACCGAGCAAATGGGCATGTTGCGGCGTATCCCCCAGAAGCTAGGTGACCTTTTTGGCCTGGACAGCCAGAACGCGGTACTGATGTCCTATTACCGCAACAACGTCCAGCACCTCTATGCCATTCCGGCACTGGTCGCTGCCTTGCTCGGACAGGGCCAGGGCATCAGCCTCGACAAGCTCAGAGAGCGAGTCGGCCTGATTTATCCCTATTTGCAAAGCGAACTGTTCCTCGCCCCCAGCGTCGAGGAAGCCCAGCACCAGGTGCCAGTCTGGATCGACTTTTTTCATCAGGCCGGTCTGATACATCGCCAGGAAGATCGCTGGTTTGCCTCCCTGATGGGTACCGCCAGCCGGCTGAAACTCGAATTGCTGGCGGCCATTATGGTGCCGACTCTGGAGCGCTACCTGCTAACGTTGGCCGTGCTGATTCGCGCCGGTTCGGGCCAGGCAACCAGTACCGAAGTGGAAAATCAGTCACAACAGATGGCACAGCGTCTGTCAGTGCTCAATGGCTTGAATGCTCCAGAGTTTTTTGACAAGGCCCTGTTCAAGAATTTCCTGCAGACCCTGAAAACCCGACAGGCAATCACGGTCAATGATCAGCATTGTCTGGAATTCGACGACCGCATCCTGAACATTGTACTGGCCTCTGATAGTGTAGTGCCTGCTCAGGTGCTGTACTCAATCATGCAGGTGACCGGGCTGCGCGAAGGCGACGAGGAACGCAGCCATTAAGTCGCCGGGTCGTGGCCTTGCGTCATGGACCTGAGCGGGTAGATGTCGAAGCGGCTGCTTTTCCCGGCGAGTACCATTGGGGGCGCTTTTCCAGCCAGGGGAGGCGCAATCCGCGGGCGTTTTACCACCACCCGACGCTGTGCACAGGCCAACGCGGGTGCCAGCAAGGCATCGGCATCTTCATCGGCACCCACCAGTGAATGAAACAGCGCCATGTCTTTTTTTACCGCCGCTTTGCTGCGGCGCTCGGGAAACATAGGGTCCAAATACACGACATCGGGAGATACTGCCTGCGTATGGCCTTCCAGCGTGCCTGTATGCAGGCTCATTCGTTCAAATAGGGGGTCACCGCTGCTGCGAGCCCGTTCCAGACCGTCACTCAATAACAACCGTACAATGGGGTGTCGCTCCATCATAATAACCGTCGCGCCCAGACTGGCGAGCACAAAGGCATCCCGACCAAGGCCCGCCGTGGCATCCAGAACCAGCAGGTCTTTGCGCTGATGCAGCCCGACAGCCCGGGCGATGGCCTGAGACCGACCCCCTCCATACTGCTGGCGATGCCGCGCTGCGCCACTGATAAAATCGACACTAACGGGATGCTGCTTTGGTGCTTCACCGCTGGCCAAGCCCAACGCACCCTCAACTACGGTCAGATAAAGCCCGGTTGGTCGCGTCGTCACCGTTCGGCTCAGAACGGCAAGTAGGGGTTCCGTCTGCGTGGCCGACAGCTTGCCGGACTCACCCGCTTCGATGTAAAGGTCTAACCAGGGCGTGGGTTCGGTCATGGGTTATTGGCTGTTCCGCTGCAAGTTTCCAATCACAGTGAAAAATAGATAAAAAACAACACGCCGCCCAGCACAAAGCGATACAACACAAACGGGAAAAACCCGATTCGCTCAATCCACTTCAGAAAAAGCGCGATGCAGGCATAGGCACTGATAAAGGAGAGCACTGTCCCTATGAACAGCTGGTTCCAGTACACCAGATCCGGTTGCTGAATCAAACTGACGGTTTTCAGCACGCCAGCCGCAAAAATCAGCGGTATGGACAACAAAAAACTGAACCGGGCCGCGTCTTTTTTGCCATAACCGAGCGCCATGGCGGCGGTCATGGTGATACCGCTGCGCGACGTTCCCGGTATCAGCGCGATGGCCTGCGCCAATCCAATCAACAGCGTATGTTTCCAGTTCAACTGGCCGAGGACACGCGTTTCTGCCACGCCAACATCCGACCACCACAAGGCAGCACCGAACAGACTGGTGGTGATGGCGATCACCAGAATACTGCGCAGGTGAGTCTCGATTTGGTCCTGAAACAGATAGCCAAATATCACGGCAGGAATGGTTGCCAGAATAATCCACCAGGCCAGCGTCCGTTCGCTGGCATCGTGCGGACGTCGCGCCAGATGCAAGCTCCAGTGCAACAGCATGCGCCCTACGTCGGCCCGAAAATACCAGAGCACCGCCAGCAGGGAACCGACATGTACGGCAACATCGAAAGCCAACCCCTGATCGGGCCAGCCCAATAACTGAGACGGCAGTATCAGATGAGCTGAGCTGGAAATGGGCAGAAATTCGGTGATTCCCTGAATCAGAGCCAGAACAATGATTTGCAGCTCAGACAACATGAATACATCCCTAATGTGTTAAAGACCACCTCGAGCACCGAAGACGGTCGAAGATTGAATAAAACCGGCTACTCGCCAACTTTGGGTTTGTTGTCCCAGGTTACCTTGTCACGCAAATACACTGGCAGGGCATGTTCGGGGGCAACGCTCACACTGGGGTCCTGTTGCAGCAACATCAAAGCCAGTTCAGCGGCCCAGATCGCTTTGGGTAACATCAGGGTGGGCGCTTGTTGCGCCAGGCAAGCTACCCATGCATCGCTGAACCCATAGTCTGTTTGCCAGCCATTACCCGCCAAATGAAAAGCCGACCGGTTTTCCGTGACTGGTGGCTCGGACAATTGGTCGGGCGACAGCAGAGATTCATCGCCCTGCAACACGGGCAAGCCTTGTTCTACCTGATAACTGGCAACATAGAGCTCGCGCATGCGCGCATCGAGCGCAACCCATATCTGGCTGGCATCGGGTTCGGCAGAGGCGGCTTCAATGGCCAGTGTCTGCAGCGTACTTACCGGAATGACGCCGCAATCGGCGCCCAGAGCAATGCCCTGAGCAATACCGGCTGCGATACGAATGCCGGTAAAAGAGCCGGGGCCACGCCCGTAAACAACGGCATCCAGGCTGGTTCTCGCCCAACCGGATTCGGCAAACAATTGGTCGAGTAACGGCAGTACTTGGCGTGCATGCTGCCTTGGCAGGTTCTGGTGACACTGTAAAACACGGTCTCCGTCTTTCAACGCCAGTGAACAGTAATCACCCGTGGTATCGATGGCCAGTAATCGTGTCATAGGATCGAACCCTGAAAAACCGGGAGTTTAGCACAGCGAATAGCTTCGTCAGAATACAAAAAAGCCACCTGGCGGTGGCTTTAGGATCTTTCTTCAGGTCTGTAAAGCGCTACTCAGCTTGCTGCAGCGGCTTTCGCCTTTGGCGGACGACCCGGACCAGGCCGACGACCGCGCTTTTTGGGGCCCGGCTTTTGCTTGGCCGCTTCTTTCTTGGCAAGTGACTTGACCTTTGCCTTGATTTTGCGTGCCGCTGCCTTGCTCTTGGCTTCTTCTTTGGCGCGGAAAGCCTTCAATTTCTTGGCATCCTTACGGACCCGTGCCTGACGCCATTTGGATTCGAATTTGGCGATTTCTTTGGCCAGATCTTCTTCCTGCTTGGCAGTCAGGCTCATTTCGAATTCAGCCGCTTTCAGTTCAACCTTGGCTTTCAGTTCTTCAGCCTGGGCTTCGATTTCAGCGACTTTATGGTCGAATTTCGCCGCTTTTACGGCCTGCTTCAGTTTGGCAACGGCTTCTTTGGCTGCCTTTTCCTGGGCCATAGCTGTATCCAGCGCACGCTTTGAGGCAGCAGACTTAACGGTTGCCACCTTGGTTTTAGCGGTTGCCTTTTTGGCTGCAGCTGCATCCAACTTGGCTTGCGCCTTCACCAGATCGGCTTCGGCTTTATCGAGTTTCTTGGCGGCTGACAGTACGGCTGTATTTACTGCAGAGGCAGTGACCGTTGCTGCCGCACGAGGACGACCCGGTGCTTTCTTGGCCGCTGCTTTCTTGGCAGGTGCCTTTTTAGCAGTGGTTTTCTTGGCAGGTGTCTTACGCGCTACTGTTTTTTTGGCAGTGCGTTTTGCACCGGGTTTTGGGCCACGCTTGGCGGCAGTTTTCTTTTTGGCAACAGCCATGGGTATCTCCTTCTCATTTATTACTTTGGCATCTGGAATGAAAACTCATTCCAAAAGAGCAATTCAATATCACTAATTTAGTCAGATGCCCTTAAAGATGCAAACTATAATTTAACAAAAAGTGATATTAAGAACATTTTTTGCCGCATAATTTTCGCAAAACTGCGAAAAACCATTTTAATCAGTCTTAATTTCATCGCCTGTTAATTCAACAACCAGTCCAATAACACCTTTTTTGGATTGTAAGGCTGAAGATTGAATTGAATAACTGACCGCATTATCCGATAAACGCGCCAGGGTTATTCACGTTTAAAAAAACCTAATCGACAGGCCGATATCTATCGCTTTGTCTTCCTTATAATTTGGTTTAAGCCAACGCCCAGCTTTCCAAAACTCGTCTGTTTTACCTGATCGCATACTGCCCTGCGGGGAAGCTCCCGGGAGGCCATTCGATACTCGGGTCAATCAAAAAACAAACCAGGTCGTTGCTTTCTACATTGCTCGCTCTCGATCACGGCACTATAGCCGCTGCAGACTCGAGTTTTTTAGTCCCAGTTAGTTACAAAGATACACAAAGAGTCTGACCAGAACGGTCAAGGCCTGCCCTGTGAGCATTCACTCACACTGAGTTATCGACATCTTGTACACACCCTCTCCCCAGGGTTATGCGTTGCCGGTTGGCCAGTACCGGCGTAGCTTGACGGGCCGTTGAGTCGAAACAGGAGGCTGTCAATGACTGGTTACCAAGCCGCGACCGAAGCGCCGGCGCCATCCCTTGTTTTTCTGCGCAGGCATCAGGTCGCCGATATGATCGTCAGCCTGGCTTTTAACGAGTGCGCGCAACGCCGCATGCCGGAAATGAAAGGCCTGTTAATGGATGCACTGCATGAATTGCCACCGGAATGCTTTATTGCGGATGACTGGTCGGACATTCTGGTTCAGGTTATCCAGGCTTTGCTGGCCGAGGAACCCACGCTGAATGCGCTATTGATGCCGACGGCACTAAAGGCGGCAATATTTCAGTTGAATCAACGGCTGTGTAAGGCCCACCCGGGTCACTGATCCGGAAAGGCGTCCAGTTCATTCAATATCCAGCCCTGCGCCACCGGGTCCCATACCAGTTCAGCCGACCCCGGTATGGGCGTTTTCGTACTCGCTTTTATCCGGTTCAGGCGTACGTCGTTATCAAATACCGGTGCCCATACCCACTCGGCGAGATTATCCACTTGCCAGGTAAAGCTGATCCGCGCCTGAGTATCGCCCCCGGGCTGTGGGTCGAGCGTTATCTCACCCAGGCGAAGCAGCTCGGCATCGCCATAGCGAATGGTCGGTTGCAACACCCCAGCGACTGGTAAATATTGCACGCCTGCCGTGTTGCGCGTTACCCACCCCTGAGTCGTCAATTCCCTTTGTTCAGCCACAACGGCTTCACGCTGCAGCAGGCCCTCAGCAACCAGAACATCCAGCTGTTGTCGCAATCGTTGTGGTTCGGTATCGAGAATCACGTAGGGCAGATCCGGCACACTGACGGTCAGTGCCTGCCGATTCAGGACGGGCTGAATCAATTCGGCCGCAAGCAGTCGCAATTGCTGGCTGGCATGGCCGACGGTTCCGTAGCCGTGGCCTATAACGGGCATCACACCCAGTGCCAGCAAAAAGGCAATGCCCGCTAATTTGCTCAGTTTGACCATGTATCCACCCTGTTATTGCACAACCGCCAAAGGTGCGCCTTGGGAAATATGTCGGTAGGTAGTTAAAAAGCTTAAGTTTAGTACCCATTAATTCTATATAAAGCCAGCGAAACCTGAGGCAGTCACTATACTTTGAATACTGTTGGTAGCAGCAGTATGGTGACTACTCCCATGTGGGCCCAGCCCCATGCTTATACGGACATCTTCCCCGGTGTCCGTTTTTTTACGTCCACCAGTTGCGACCAACCTAGTCGACTCCGCGCCCTTCGCCAACCAAACCGCCCGTCAATGAGCCTGTCCCTGGCTATCACAAGTTTGCTAAACTCTGCGTTTTTAAGGACCGATCACTTATGCACCCAAGCTGGCAACTGCTTGAACGTCACCAGACTCACTTCTCCGCGCTCAGCATTCTCTGGCTGGATGCGCCTGAAGGCAACGGACTGATCAAAACGTCCGATCAGACTGTTTGTCTGGACCGCAGTGTGTTCAACACACCCGGGTTGAATGCCTTGTCGGCCGACGATGACTGGCCGGCTCAGACAGATGGCATCGTTCTGTTCTATCCCAAAGCCAAAGAACGCCTGGCCTGGTGGCTGCACCGGGTCGTTAGTTTCGTGCAGCAGCATCCTCATTGCCAGGTGTGGGTGGTCGGTGAGAACAAAGGCGGCATAAAAAGCCTGCCCAAGCGCGTACTCGACTGGGCGGAAACCGAAAAATGGGACAGTGCCAGGCATTGCGTGCTGCATCAATTGCATATCGCGCCCGATGCCGCCCTGCCAGTGGCGCCAAACTGGACTGAATTTGACTACCAGGGCCAGCTGTTGCAAGCCGCTCCGGGAGTATTCAGCCAGAACCGCCTCGACAAAGGCACAGACTTATTGCTGAGTGTTCTACCCGTCATGAAAGGCCATTGCCTGGATTTTGGGTGTGGCAGTGGCGTCATTGCCCAGACATTGCTGGGTCGCTCAGAGCTTGTCACCGTCACCGCCCTGGATATCGACTGGCTGGCGGTTCGTTCCACCGAGCAAAACCTGGCCAGAGTGGCTGCGGAAGATCGTTACCAGGTGGTCTGGTCGGATGGGCTGGCACAACTGGAGCGTACCCGTTTCAATGCCATCATCACCAACCCGCCCTTCCATACCGGGATTCGCACGCACTACGAAGCCAGTGAAGCGCTATTCAGGGCCAGTGCCGACTGGCTGGTATCCGGTGGCACACTCTGGTGGGTTGCCAACGAGTTTCTGGATTACCAGTCATGCCTGCCAGCGACGGTTGGAATGCTTGAAGAGATGGCCCACGGGCGCGGGTTCAAGGTGTACCGGGCGAAACGAAAGTAGCTTGGTGCCGGCTCAGTGCTTGAACACCTCTCCCACAAACAAATAGCCTTTGCTACGCACTGTTTTAATACGACGGGGGTGTTCCGGATCATCCCCGACTTTGGGGCGAATGCGAGATACGCGCACGTCGACCGACCGGTCCTGACCGTCGTATTCAATGCCACGCAAGCGGTTGAATATTTCTTCACGCGTTAGAATCTGGCCTGCGTGGCTGGAAAGCAGCCACAGCAGGTCGAACTCGGCACTGGTCAGGTCGATGGTGGAGCTACCCAGCCAGGCTTCACGCATGGTGTTGTCGATGATCAGGTCGCCGAACTGAAGTCGCTCGGTCTTGGCGGGAATCTCGGCTGCACGGGCGCGATCCGAGCGCCGCATCAGGGCCTGGCAGCGCGCCAGAATAAGCCGATGTGAGGCCGACTTTAACAGGTAATCATCGGCACCCAGATCGAGCCCCAGCACCTGATCGAGTTCATCCGCTGTGTCGTTTAGCAGGATAATGCCGCCTTTAAACTCCTTTCGGCTCAGCTTACACACGGTGAGACCGCTGTCTCCATGCAAATCGACTTCGATTAGCACCACACTGGGCTGCTCGTCCCGTATACGGCGCAAGGCGACGGATGAATCGGATTCCACATCAACATCGTATTCATTGCTCGCAAGGTAGTCCCTCAGCTTGCGCGCATAGTCGAGATTGTCGTCAACAATTAACAAACGCTGTTTTTGCATGATTTTAGCCCGGTATCCCACAGCACTGACTCCGTCAGGCTGATATTAGGTGCCAGCCTCGCCCGGTGCCATCAACTGCCTCCGGCGAGAACTCGGCCTGCCACACCCCCTACTTTAGACTCTATTTCCAGTTTTGCAGCAAATTAAATGGTCATCACCGGTTTGGCAAGCCGTTCTCAGCGCGTCCCGAATATCTTGTCACCCGCGTCGCCCAAGCCAGGAATAATATAGCCCTGGTCGTTCAGGCGGTCATCCACCGAGGCCACATAGAGATCGATATCCGGATGAACCTTCAACACGGCCTCAATGCCTTCCGGGGCGGCGACCAGGAACAAGCCCATAATCCGCTTGCACCCTTTGGCCTTCAACAATTCAATCGTGGCAATCAGAGTGCCCCCGGTTGCCAGCATGGGGTCGACAATCAATGCTGTCCGGTCTTCGACATCTTCGATGACCTTGTCGAAATACGGCACCGGTTCCAGCGTTTCTTCATCCCGGTACAGCCCGACAACACTGACTTTGGCATTAGGAATAAGCTGCATAACCCCATCAAGCATGCCAAGCCCGGCTCGCAAAATGGGTACCACAGTAATCTTTTTGCCCTTAATCCGCTGCACCTTCAAGGGCAAACCGGTCCAGCTTTCGATTTCAACGGTCTCGGTTTCAAGCTCCCGTCCCGCTTCATAGGTCAGCAAATTGCCAACTTCACCAGCCAGTTCCCGGAAATGCTTGGTACTGATGCCCGCTTCGCGCATCAAACCCAGTTTATGCTGAATAAGTGGGTGTTTGATTTCATGTATTGCCATTTATATTTCCTTAGCCGCCTATTGCCGAAACCCGTTAAATTGCTGAACTGTATAGTAGTCAAACTTCGGAGTTCGCGGTTGGCAATGTTGCCAGTCGCCCGCTCCGGCTACCAGGTAGGGCTATCGAGGGTCGGCGTAAACCCGTCCATGGGGCCTGGACCGCAGGATATGAATCCCATCCATGGGATTCACCCTTCGGGTTCGCTGCGCTCATGCTAAAACGCTCCAGGCGTTTTAGTCCATGCTGCGGACCACCCTCGATAGCCCTACCTGGCATCCGGTGCTAATTCCTTGCTAGCGAACTCCGACACTTGAGTAACTAAGGTAAGGCGCCCAATCGGCTGGATCTGCCATACTCTTCGTTCAAGTTTTGGAGTACGCAACCAAGTGAGTGTCAGGTGCCGGGTATACCTTTCTGGGGAAGTCTGAGGCATGGATGCCGAAGTCTAGGCCCCATGGATGGGTTCACGCCGACCCCAGATAGGTATACCCGGTGCCTGACACGGACTCCTGGCACCGGGGAACAATTGACCTCCGAAACTTGCCTGTTTTTATTCAATATCTGCCATGAAATCCAGTTCGGCCTGTTGCCGGATCACCTTGCGGTGGTTGGCCCAGAGTGTCCGGATTTTATCCTGATTGCATTTTTGCCGGTCGACCAGCACGCGGGTGTTCAATTGCCCTACCCGATTGCCCTGGGCCAGCGGTACCTTGGAGAATACAAACTGATTGGAAATCATGTCCATAAAGGGGCCGGATTTACTGGTCGGCATGATGAACAATAGTTGCAATCCGAGCGATTCTGTCAGGTAGCGGATGACCTCTTTGGATCTGGTTTCATCCATTTTGGAGAAGGCTTCGTCTACCAGTACCATGCGCAGGTGCGAATCGCCTTCGTTAAAACGGAAAGCCGAGGTAATGGCCGCCGATCGGATGATGTAGGCCGGGGTTTCCAGCTGCCCGCCCGAACCGGTGCCGTATTGGCTCAGCGCGATCGGTTGTTTGCCTTCCGGCTGCTTGTAGATTTCGTAATTGCGGTAATTACGGTAATCAGATATCCGCTCCAGTTCACGCAGGGCCCGTTGCTCGTCATCATCGAGCAGCATCTCCATTAACTGGTCACGGACCTGAGCTGATCGGGCACTCAATTCGGTATCGAACAGGGTTTGTCCTTCGCCCAGCGACGGGCTTTTGATCACTTCATCGAAGAAATGCCAGTACTCCCGGTATTCCGGTACCCAATCCCAGTCGAACCAGTAACGTTCGCGGTCGGCTCCGAACCGGTGGTGTTCAAGCTCGGCATTAAGATCTTCAAGTACCCGTTTGCCATCGTTGATTGACTGATAAATGGCGTGGCACAGGTTGGTCACAAAGGCATTGTTGAAGCTGTCTTTCAGTGCACCCAGGTTATCGACTTTTTCCACCAGAATGTTGTTTTTCAGGCGGTTATGTACCTGATCCACCTGGCGGCGCAGCGATACGATGCCCTTGAAGAAATCGGCACTGTGCAATTCGCTGTAGTTCAGATCCAGTGCGATGGCATCCTGGGGCTGGCAATCCTGATTGTGATCCTTGAGCAATTGTTCCAGCTCGTGGGCGCGGGCGTTGAGTTCACTTTCCAGCGATTTGCGCAGGTTCTCCTGGGTATCGGCATCGGCGGTTTCGGCCGCCACGTCGGCTTCTTCCAGGCGAGCCTCGACGTCAAATTCGGGCCACACACTGACCAGATCACGCAGGTAGTTTTCCTTGCGCTCACTGTGCAATTCCGTGGTTTCCTGCTGATCGCTGAGGGCCTTGCACTGACGCGACAGGGTCTCGATGCGCTCACCCAGGCTGCCCTTGCGTTCGATCAATTCGCGAATGCGTGCATCCAGTGCTTTCAGTTGTTCACTGACTTCACGATATTCGTCTTCCAGGCCCTGGGCGTCGCTCAGATCCAGCGAGGCCAGGGCCTGCTCGGCCATGCGCAAGGCGCGCTGAGCTTCGAGCATGTCACGCATTAGATCGGCATGGTTCAAGTGCGCCAACTGGTTCACCGCCTGGTAGAGCGCGCTGACCTCCTGCACCTGGGTTTGCCAGTCGTTGGCCTGCTGAGCCAGGGTCATCAGTTCGTCTTTTTTGGCGGCCATGGCGCGTTCACGCGCACCCTGCCCGAATACCAGGTCAGAGACCGGCATATCACAGCGATACATGGCGTAAGCACCACTGCCAAGGCCCTGATGAGTTACACCGCGACGCGTCTTTTTCAGCGCTTCGGCGTCTTCACATTGCTCAACCAGACCGTAGCTTGCGGTTAAGTAGGCGCGGGCAACGGAATGATCGAATTCCATCAGATGCACCACCGAATTGGCGGGCAGGGTAACCCGTTCGGCATCCTGACGGGCCTTGCTGCCCTGAATAACCCGGGCGCGGTTATCCTTGGGCAGGTTGCGCACAATCTGAATGGCGTCCGCCTCGTACTTGGCCTCAACCAGAATCGCAAAGCGGGCACCGCCGATATAGCCTTCCAGCGCCGACTGCCATTTCGGGTCACGAATCTCGACATGGTCGCACAGCACGCGCGGGTCGGCCTGGGGCAGCTCCTTGCGAATCGCCTCCAGCGCGGTGCGCACGTGGTAAGGGTAATTCAATTGCTGGCCTTCCAGGCTATCGATGTCCTGCTGCTTGCGGCTGATCGACTGGCGGATCTGGGCGAGCTTCTGTTCACGCCGGTCCTGCACCCGTTGCAGCTGATCACGCAGACTGACACCCGTGCTCGACCAGCCATCGCTGAACCAGGCTTCACGCCACTGGTTCATCAGGCTTTGCTGGGCAATGACATCATCCAGATGCTGTTCCAGCGGCGACAGATCAATCCAGTCACGGTTCATCAGGCTGCGAAAGTCGACCGGGCTGTCCGATTGCTGCATCACTGATTTGCTCAGTTGCCCGAGTTGCTTGCCAGCCAGTTCCGGAAGCTCGGTCGCCAGGCTGGTTTTCAACAGGCTTTGCTGAATCTGGGCGCTGGCTTTCAGGCTGCGTTGCAGGGCATCGTCCTGCTGTAACAAGGGTGTTGCCAGTTGAGTCAGGGTTTTCTTGCACTGTTCGGCCTGGGTTTCAAACTTGTCTTTATCCTGCAGCGCGCCGACGCCCCGCCGTTGAGCTTCCAGTGATACCAGTTGTTCGTGTGACTGGTCCCGGCGCTGCTCGGCGACATCCAGATCCGATTGCACGGTATCGCGTTGCTGCAAGAGTTTTTGCTGCTCCTGTTTGGCGGTCAGGTAGCGTTTCTGGTCGTTCACAAAGCGGGACTTGGCGGCAATGTAATCCGCCAGATTGTAGTCGAGCCACTGATCAATGTAGCGGTCACTGTGTGCCCGCGATGTGGTCAGTCGGTCGATGGTGTTTTTCAGCCGGTTGGCTTCGGCTTCCATGCCGCTGATGGTTTTCATCAGGTCCGACACGGTGCGAATGGCTTCACCCAGATCCTTTTGCTCCAGAATTTCCTGGGCTACAAAGGCGTTGATGCCCTTCACGGGTTTGTAGGCCATAAACCGGGAGAAAGCGCGTGCGGCGTTCATCGCTTCGCGCTCGCTGACCGCATCGTTACGGCCGCGAATGGCTGCATAGAAACGGCGCAGATACTGCTTTTTAGTGTCGTACTTTTCAATCGAAACGGTCTGGGCTTTCAAGCGACCAACCAGCGCATCCAGTTTTACCACGCTGCGGCCCGTGTCACCTTCAATCACGAAATCGGACTGGCTCAGTTGCTCGCCGGGCGCAATCATATAGCTGATGTCGCCCAGCCGCGCGATCGGCTGACTGCCGGCTTTGTCGAGAAAGGCGCTGGCGCCGATAATGGCAGTAAAAGGTTCGGCCGGCTCACCCTCAGTCGGGTGAAACACGGCGGCCAGGTAACCGACAGCACCATCCGGACGCGCGTAGGAGCCGTCGTCGCAACCCAGCACATAGGAGGCCAGTGTACGCACCTGCTTGCCACGCCCGCGCTGCGTCGCCTCGTCTTGCCCCGGGTTAAAATGAAACAGCGTATCGTGCGCGGCGGTCATGATGGTTTGCAGCGCATCGGCGGCTGTTGTTTTGCCGGACCCGTTACCGCCGCTGAGCAGGTTGATTGGCCCGAAATCGAATTCCAGCAGCGGAATATTGCCCCAGTTTACGTAGATGAATTTTTTTAAAAACATGGTCAGTCCTGTGCAAAAACGGAGGCAGTGGGGTCGGTCACGGTAATGCGGTCCGGGTGTTGAGTTTCTTCATCTCCGTTGCTTTCTTCCGGGTCTTTGTCAGCCGCCGTCGACGTTTCGGCTGTGTCGGGCAATTCTGTTCCTTCAAGCAAAGCGCCGAGCACGTCATCGGAGACGTAGCTCATGATCATGGGTCGAATGCGCACCCAGAAGTCGCCGCTGTCGAGGGCATCGTCCTGGCTCAGTTGAATCAGTCGCAGCTGGCGCAGACGCTTGAACAGGTGTTTGCGCTCGGTGACGTTGTCGGGCAGTGATCGCTTCAGCAGGTTGCGCAAGGATATGGTGATGTTTTCCAGCGATGCCAGCACACAGCCGTTGTCGTCAACCTGACCTTCACGCAAGGCGCGGTCGTAGAGGCTGCGTAATACCAGCACCAGCGCCACTTCCTGTTGATTGAGGCGCACCCGGAACCCCTGGTTGAAGGGCCCTTCACCGCTGTCATCCAGGCCAGGCACTTCGGCGCCGGGTGGGAACAGGCGCACGAAGTTGAAGCGGCGATCGTGCTGAATCTGAATCCCGATCAGTTCCAGGTAATCCTGTACCTGCCCTTCAAGGCGCAAATAGCGATCGTACAGTTGCTGTTCAATCTGACTTTCATCCCGACAGATCACGCCATAATCGAGCAACCGAATCAGCAGTTCGCTGTATTCCTGACGACTGAAACCAGCAGTTTCAAGCCGGTGATCGAGATCATCAAACATGGTCTGACTCCTGTTCGGGGACTTCACTCGCGCGCTGGGGTTCGAGCCGGATGCTGAAGTTGTCCTGGGATTCAAAGTATTCCGAGGCGACCGAATCACCGGTCCACTCGACGATAAAGCGATAATCGGACGACAGTGAACTGGCTGCCCCGACTTCAATGGCATGCGCCAGGGCCAGGAGATCATCTGCAGTCTCGACCGGCAGATCGGCGGTGGAGACGGTCTCACCCCGGCTGAGCTGGTTGATCAGATAGTTGCGCACCCGGTTGTCGTTGATCAGGAAGGCCTGGTCCAGCACCTGTTGCACATAGAGTTCCTTGCGCGCTTCGGTGTCGAAGTCGTCCTGATTATCTTCGGTCACGTCCATGGCGAAGTGGCGCCGGGTCCGGGCGGCGTGCATGCGCACACTTACCGGGTCGATAAAGCCAACCCGGGTGACCGACATGGCCGCTCCGGCCCGGGCCAGGCCGGCATCCCGGTCGGCGGTGTCCAGCTGGCTCAGGCGCTGACACACCTTAACCACATCGTTATGTTGCTGGCTGGCCAGGTAGCTGATCTGCCGGATGATGATGTCAGCTCTTTTGGTGAAGCCCTGCAGGGCGCGACGCAGGGCTGGTACCATGATGTCGCTGGCGGCTTTGAGCCGGCTCTCGATGTTGTCGAGTACGGACCACAGCAGGCTCTGCCCTTCCTGAATCTGGTCGGGCAGCAATTCGCGCAAACGGCGCTCGGCGCGTGCTTTGAAGCTGCGGTCCTGGGCACGGATCTGTCGAATGCAGGTGGCGATGTCGTCCCGGTATTTTTCGACGTTGTCGGCGCTGAGCCGAATCGACAGGTCCGGCTGAAAGCGTTTTTCCATAAAGTCGAAGAAGTCCTGGCTGACACGCTGGATCATCACCTGGCTTTCCATTTCCCGCACCAGCGCCCGCTTTCGCTCGTCAAGTTCGGCGATAATGTCGGTAAAATCACTGATAATCCGCTCCGAATACTCCCAGGCATCGAGTACGTCGTAAACTTCACCGCGCTCCAGAAAGGCCTGCAGGGCGTTACGGACGTTGCGGGTGTTGCGGTGGCGGGTACGAATCTGGTCCAGATCCCCGGCGACAAAGGGTTCGGTAAACTGGCGGCCGCGCCGGCTGAAATTGAAGGTGCTTTGCAGGGTGGCTTCGTCGACCTGCTTTTCCAGCCAGCCATGCTCGACCAGGGTGTTCAGCGACCAGACGGCCTGGTCGCGGCTGGTCCGAAACCGGCCTTCCCGGTCACCATCGTCGGTGGCCATTTCCGGCGCCCGCACCAGTGCTCCCTGAAAGGTGTCGACCACATCCTCGCGGGACAGGGCATGGCCGTAATCGGCACTGGAGCTGCTGTAGAGCCGCCGGTACAGCTCGGTCAGACACTCAACCAGCTGAGCCCGGTATTTACCGGTCATCGGTCGGAAAAACTGATTGCGTTCATTCTCGAAAAACATAAGAAAATCAATGCGTTGAAGGTGGCCTCACCGGGGTGGTGAGGATACCTTAAATCGGGCGGTTTCGACAGTCACAAACCGGTTCAAAGACTGGGGAAGTCGGCCACTGGTTGAAGCCCTCTACTGTGGCCCTATTATTAGACTGTGGCTACGTATCTCACCCCACAGTAAGTGCCTGCTAGCCGTGCCAGCCACCGGGTCGACCTATCCGGGGTCGGGCGGTATGCCACCCACTCAACCCATCCATGGGGCCTAGACTGCAGCCGATGCGTCGGACCGATCCATACTGCAGACTTCCCCGGATAGGTCGACCCGGCAACAGTCACTCAGTCCGTGGTTACTTCAGTCATGCGATAATTAAAGAATCCATAGCACCAATTATCGGCGTATTAAATCCGATCTTATGCGCTAAAAACCGGTATACGACTACAGGACACCCAACTATGAGCACCCTAAACCTCCCCAAAACCGGCGCCCCCGCGCCAGAGTTCACAACCGTTAACCAAAACGAAGAAACCGTGTCACTCAAGGATTTTCGCGGCAAGAAGGTGATTCTGTATTTTTACCCCAAGGCGATGACGCCCGGCTGCACTACCCAGGCCTGCGGCCTTCGCGACAGCAAGGCGGAGTTGGAAAAGCGCAATGCCGTCGCTCTTGGCATCAGCCCGGATGCGCCCAAGCGACTGGTCAAGTTTATTGAAAAGGAATCCCTGAATTTCGATCTGCTCAGCGATGAAGACCACAGCATTGCGGACAAATTCGGTGTCTGGGGCCTGAAGAAATTCATGGGCCGTGAATTTGATGGCATACACCGCATCACCTTTATCATTGATGAAGAGGGTAAACTGGCCCACGTGATGGAGAAGGTTAAGACCAAGAGCCATCACGATGACGTGCTGGCCGTCCTCGATAGCCTGTAAATCTGGCTAAGCGATAGCGCACTTCAATCATCCAACGCTGGCAGACTGTCGTATAATGGCAGTCTGTATTTACAAGAGCTGTTACATGACTGACAACCTGCCCAAGCTGTACCAGACCCTGATCAACGATCTCGGTGAAGATCCTTCCCGCGATGGCCTGCTCGACACACCGGAACGGGCAGCGAAAGCCATACGTTTTCTGACGGCTGGCTACTCACTGGATCTCGAAACTGTTACCAACGGCGCGGTATTCACCGCTGATACCGATGAAATGGTACTGGTGCAGGATATCGAGTTCTATTCGCTGTGCGAACACCACATGTTGCCCTTTTTTGGCAAGGCACACATCGCCTACATTCCGCAGGGCAAGGTGCTGGGGTTAAGCAAATTTGCGCGCATTACCGACATGTTTGCGCGGCGATTGCAGATTCAGGAGCAACTGACCAAGCAGATCGCCAATGCCGTGCTGGAAGTAACCGGTGCGGCCGGTGTGGGTGTGGTTCTGGAGGCGCAGCACCTGTGCATGATGATGCGCGGCGTCGAGAAACAACAGTCGAAAACCACCACATCGGTGATGCTCGGCAGCTTTCGCAAGTCGCAAAACACACGCAATGAATTCCTTACTTTGCTGGGACGTCGATGATGATTCACGAAAACACCGAAGCCTGTATCCGCATCAAGGATCTGCGCCTGCGCACCTATGTGGGCATTAAAGAAGAAGAAATCAAAAACAAGCAGGACATTCTGCTGAACATCACCATTCGCTTCGACGCCAGCGATGCCATTCACTCGACCGAGATCGAAGACACTCTGAACTACCGGGTGATTACCAAACAGATCATTGCCTTTGTTGAAGACAACCAGTTCCTGTTGCTCGAACGCATGACTCACGAAGTCCTGGCGCTGATCATGGAGCATAAGGAAGTCCGCTTCGCTGAGGTGGAGATCGACAAGCCTCACGCCTTGCGGTTTGCCGAGTCGGTTTCAATCTCGCTTTCCGCCACCCGCCAGGCACAGTAGCCGCCAGAGGGCTGCATTGCATTTGCAAGCCTCTCTGATCAATGGTTTGATAGCGCGTTTTTTTGAGGCAGCACCCCTCACTATCCACTGATCAGAGGCTTGGCAGGCATGGCGCATTATTTAATCATCAATACCGGTGGCACCATCGGTATGGCAGAGACTCCCTCGGGCCTGGCGCCTCAGGCGGGCTTGTTGAAATCCACACTGCTCAGTGATGATCGTCTGGTTGCCTGGCAGGAGCACAGCCTGAGCTGGCAGGAGTGGCAACCGCTGATCGACTCATCGGACATCCGCCCCGGCCACTGGTATGAGCTGCGCGATCAGATCATCAGTGCGGACTGCGACGGTGTGCTGATCATTCACGGCACCGATACACTGGCCTACAGTGCCGCCGCGCTGAGTTTTCTGCTGGCCGGATCGGGTAAAACGGTGGTCATCACCGGTGCCATGCGCCCCCTGATACATGCGAACAGCGATGGCTTTGGCAACCTGACCCTGGCGCTGGATATTCTGACCCGGAAACAGCCCGAAGTTTTTGTCGCATTCAACGGCCGCTGCCTGCCCGCCAGCCGGGTAAGCAAGGTTGATACTGCTGCAGACAGCGCCTTTATGACGCCCAATTGGTCCGACAGTCTCTGGTCACAACCACCTGGCACCAACAGTCTGGATCTTAACCGGCCCTGGCGCCCCTCGGCGCTGGGCGTTCAGACCCTGTTTCCGGGCATGCCGATGGATGGCCTGATGAGCATGGTCGACCGGAACTACCGCGCCCTGGTACTGAACACCTACGGCAGCGGCAATGTGATGACCGATTCGGCGCTCGAGCGCATCCTGGAAAAAGCCAGCGATCAGTCCATACCCGTGTTTGTGCGCAGCCAGTGTCTGTTCGGAGAAGTGCACCTGGGCCAGTATGCAGCCAGCAGCCTGCTCAGCAAGGTGGGGGCGGTCGCCTGCGGCAGCATGCCGCTGGAAGCGGTGCTGGCCAAACTGCAGATCCTCTGCTCCCAGTACAACAATGCCAGCGACGTAGTCGAGGGGTTTACTCAGCCCTGGGCGCGGGAGTGGCAGTCTCTGTAAGGAGGTTCAGGGCCAGGGGGTGACCGCCCTCGGCCGCCAGTCGCAAGTAATGTTCTGCCCGGCTGGCGTCGGCGGCGAAGCCAGGCACATTGCCATCGCGATAACACTGGTGCATTTGCCAGGCCGCTTTGGGCCGGTCAACACTGGCAACGCGGCTTAAATACCGTGCCCCGCTGGCCTTGTGGCCAACATCCGACCCCCGGTGCAACAGTAGAAAGCCATATAGCTCCTGGGCATCGGCCAGGTCCCGGTCGGCGTAATGGCGGAAACCACGCATCAGCCGGTCATGAACCCAGCGGTACCGGGTTAGCCAGCCCTGATGAAAAACCTGTTTCAGGCACCAGAAACCCAGCTGATCGCGTCGCTTACTCATTGCTTTCCCTCTTGAATTTACCTGGTTAAATGGGGTCGCTTGCAGCGGGTTCAATTGGCCGACGGCTGCGATATACTGCCCACCCTCACCTTTTCTACGGAGCCTCTATGTCTCTTGGCACCTGGACACCCGATAATACCGCACCCCAACCCCCGGCCCGCGATACCCTGATTCAGGCTGCAACGCTCGGTCAGGCTGATGCCGATTTTTTCCCGGCGCAGGCCCCCGATGCTCTGAACGAGTTGCAAGGGTGGATGAAACAACCCCAGTCGCAGTGGCAGCCGGTGCTAGAGCCGCTGGAAACCGAAACCCTGATTGCCCTGGTCCGGTTTTTCACCCTGGCCGAGCAGCACTGGGCTGGCTGGGAGGCCGGTGACAAAAACCCGGCAATCTGGATCTGTAAAACCCTGAAACCCCGGGGGGCCTTCCCTAATGTCGAACTGACTCGTTGGGTCAAGGCTCATACCGATAACCGGTTTCTGCCCTATGGTAACCCGCTGGCATGAAGCCGGCTCTGCCTGTTGATGCCATTCGCGAAGACGTTGTGTCGAGCTGGCAAACAGGCGGCTGTCTGGTGCAGTCGCCCCCTGGGTCGGGCAAAACGACCCGGTTGCCATTGTGGCTACTGGAGGAGACCGGCGAGGAAATCCTGTTACTGCTGCCTCGTCGGCTGCCCGTCAAACTGGCCGCGCATCAGCTGGCCCGCCAACTGGATGAACCGGTTGGCCAGACGGTAGGGGTCAGCCTGCGCGATGAGACCCGGCGCAGCGCCTCAACCCGCCTGACAGTCACTACCTATGGCGCCTTCCTGCGCCGCCTTACCCGTGACCCGGAACTAACCGGCGTCAGCACGGTCATTCTGGATGAATTCCATGAACGTCAGCTCGATCAGGATACCTGCCTGACTCTGCTACACAGCTGCAGAGCCTTGTTCCGGCCCGACCTTAAATTGCTGGTCATGTCGGCTACGCTGGCCATGGATACCCTGCACCAACGGCTGGCCCTGCCGAAGGTTGAATCAGACGGGCAACTTCACCCGCTGACCCTGCACTACCGCCCGGTGCGGACGAAAGACTGGCTGGCAGAGCTAATGGGGGTCATCGACGAGGCCCGACGCCAGTGTGACGACCATATTCTGGTCTTTCTGCCGGGTCTGCGCGACATTGAAAGCGTCAACCAGCGATTGCCGGCCGATTGCATCAGCTACATCGTCCACAGCCAGGTGAACAACGACGATCTGATCGATCAGCTTCGCTCCAGTAACGCCGCCGTGATTCTCAGCACCAACCTGGCAGAAAGCAGCGTAACACTGCCCGGTGTGCGCTGCGTAGTCGACCTGGGCCGTGAACGCCATGCCCGGGTAGATACACACACCGATCTGACTGAACTGGTCACCCGGCGTATCAGTAAATCCAGTGCTGATCAGCGAGCCGGTCGTGCGGCCCGGGAGGGGCCTGGCCTGTGTTTCAGACTCTGGTCAGAAACCGAACACAATGCCCTGGCGCCCGATCAACCCGCCGAGATCACCCAGGCCGACCTTAAGCCGTTGGTGTTGAACCTCGCCGACTGGGGGCTGCTGCGCCAGGATGCCTTCTGGCTGACGCCACCAAACCCGGGTCGCTGGCAAGTCGCGCTGAATCAGCTTCACGCCTGGCAGGCCATAGACACCACAGGCACACAACTGACCGATCATGGCCGAACACTGATCAGTGTCGGGCTTCCCCCGGCGCTGGCACACCTGGTCAGCCTGGCCATCGACGCTGGTCTGGTCAGCGACGCCCTGTGGTTTGCCGCCCTGATGAGCCTGGATCAGCCTTTGCCTGAGCCGGTGCGAGACTCATTTTCCAGTTTGGTCGCGAAGGGCGATGCACGCCTGAAACAGGAAACCCGGCGACTGGCCCGATCACTGGGTGTAACGCTCAACAATCAGACAGACTTCCTCCCCGATGCCTTACTGATCAGGGCGTTTCCGCAACGCCTGGTCCGGGTAGATTCAGACGGAAACGCCAGACTGGCAACCGGCCGGCAAGTTCGGAGCCGGGAACAAGACCCCAAACCCGGCTGGTATCTGCTGATACACGGCCAGGACCAGAGCGGCAGCATTTTGGCCCATGCTTTATGGCCGCTGGATGAAGCGGCCATCGAAGCCGCATTGCCTGAAACGGAAACCGTACGCTACCGGCCCGACCAGGACCGGTTTGAAGCCGAGCAACGTCGCGGTGCCTTTGTGATGTCTACCCGGCCCACCCGATCGGACGCACGCCAAAAAGTAGAAGCCTGGCGTCAGTGTCTGATTCAGACACCTGTCAGGCAGTGGCCTGGCACTGAATCGCTCGGTTACTGGATCGATCGCTATCAGTTGGTACACCACCACCTGCCGGACGACTGGCCCGAACTGCCGGCTCCCGAGGTGCTGGTGCGCTGGGCGGAACCTTATTTGAGCGCACTGACGCGTCTGTCGGGGCTCAACACCCCCGAGGTACTCAACGCCTGGGTCGGTTACGACAATGTGCAACACTTGCATCGACTTTGCCCGTCTCACTGGACAGCGCCCTCCGGCCGGGCGGTTCCGCTGGTCTACGACGCGGATACCGGCCGGGTGTCAGCTGATCTGAAGTTGCAGGAAGCCTTTGGTTTATCGGAGACACCCAGGCTGGTTGGCGGCAAATTGACGCTGACGCTTAATCTGCAAGCGCCCAACGGGCGCACCCTGGCCAGTGTCATCGATTTGCCACATTTCTGGGCTAGCGTTTACCCTGAGATCCGCAAGGAAATGCGTGGCCGCTATAACAAACACCCCTGGCCAAGCGACCCGATGGATGCGCAGGCAACACAGGCCACCAACCGCCAACTGGCCAGACAACGCACATCATAACGAGGCTAACACCACTTCATGGATTCCTATTCGCGCATCAGGGAACTTCGCAACCTGCCCGCCAGAGGCTTGCAACGCTGGATCAATGCTACCCGCTACAGCTGGCAGGGGTTGCGCAGTGCGGTAAAGCACGAGGAGGCTTTCCGGCAGGAAACCATCGCTTTGTTTATCGGCGTACCCGCCGCTCTATGGATAGCGACCACCCTGTGGCAGGCGGCCATTCTCATTGCGTCGCTGCTGCTGATTATGGTCGTTGAGATGATCAATAGCGCGCTTGAAGCCCTGGTTGACCGGGTCAGTACGGATTTTCACGAATTGTCGGGACGCACCAAGGACATGGGCTCCGCTGCGGTATTGCTGACGATCTTTATTGCCGTGGTTGTCTGGGGTGCCGCTATCTGGCAAAAATGGCTGGCGGGCTGATCCGGTTCACATCCGACCATTCAGCTGCTTAAGCCAGTCATGGGGTCTGTCAGAAATCACTGAACGCCTGATAAGGCCAAATCTGCGCCGGGCGGTCTTCAACCCGTTCAATCAGCCCGTATTCGGCTTCAAGTCGCGCCATGATGGTCATCGCCAGTTCAAATTCTGCCTGCTCGCCTATGTCTTCACCGGTAATGGCAAAGCACAGCTTCCGGTTAGACCGCATAAAGCCGCGCGTCGTTATTGCTTCCGTATTAAAACGCTGAATAAAGCTCTTGATGGGTTCGCACTGGGCATCAGGTGCCTGATTGAGTGTCAGGTTCCAGACACGCTCCCAGCAACGGGCAGCGAGACGGATTCGGGGCGGCAGTGGCGGCAGCTCGCTAGAGCTGTACCGGGGTGCGTGCAGTCTGCTGACATTGGCATCGAGTCTGGGTTTTGCTTCGGTCATGTTCGCCCTGTCTGGTCAGTCGAATGGTACTGTATAGCGACCGCGTACCCCTTGGGGGTAGACAGCCTGCCTGGTACACCTCGTCTTTCCGTGACTTGCAACGCTGAAAATTGTAGTGGTCTTACCGGTCATCTTCTCCCTGACTAAAAAGTAACCTATACACTTTCACAGCAAAGTCAATTCCCCTGCCCTCAAACTGTGCTTCACAACGCAGTTAAAACGCAGGTTACGGCCATGGTCGTCAAAATAACGTCGGCTTTCAACTCCGCTGGCTATTCGCAATAGAGCTTGTGCATCAGCCCAATAACCTGCTCTGCCTCGTCGCTGGCGATGCGGTAATAGACTGTTTGTGCCTGTTTGCGCACTTTCACCAGGTTATCGCGGCGCAATCGCGCCAGGTGCTGCGATAACGCCGACTGACTCAGGTCGATGCGCTGATTCAGCTCGGAAACGGATTTTTCACCGTCGAGCAGATTGCACAGAATCAGCAAGCGGCATTCATTGCTTAATGCCTTCAGCAGCACAGAGGCATCGTGTACGTTCTGCTCCATGTCATCAACGACCCGTTGCTTCCCGGTGGCCATTGCATCGCGCTCCTTGGTTAGGTGAACGCAAATGATAAACGACTACCCGCTACTTTCTCTACCGGTAACTGTTCTTTTTTCCCTCTCGACAGCGCCCAGCCAGCGTACAGGCCACCGGTTGAATCTTGGCAAGCAACACGCATTGCATTACCCTGCCGACCATTCCGATTGACAGGTACCCCCATGACCGACGCCCTACCCCTCCGGCCCGCAGGACTGATCCGCCTGATTGGCAGCCTGATTTACGACTGGCTGGTGCTACTGGGCGTGCTGATGTTGCTGGGCTTTGTGGCTGTTGCGCTCAACAAACTCCTGACCGGTGCTGATGCCATTGCCCCCGGCAACCCCCTGTTCATACTCTGGAACCTGTTGATCATCTATTTCTATTTTGCCGGGTTCTGGGTCACCAAAACCCAGACCGTTGGCATGCGCGCCTGGCGCATTCACCTGGCCTCAACCAATAACCGGCCACTGGGCTGGATGCACGCCACCCTGAGGCTACTGGCAGCCATTCCCGCCTGGGGACTGGCCGGCATGGGCGTCTTCTGGCGCTACACCAATCCGGAACGAACCGGCTGGCAGGATCAGGCAAGCTGGACTCAGATCTACTATCGGCCCAAACGCTGACCGATCAGCGTTCGCCTCTGCTGACACCTCAAAGGCAAAGAATTTTGCCTGTGCACCGTGGCAGCGCTGCCAAGTAGTGGCTCCATTGGCTATCATGAAGCTACGAACCGGGCTGCTACCCGGTCAATTCCAATGTTCACCGCTTATTAGGTTGGAGACATCATGCAATTTACCGTTTCATCCGCCGCACTCGGCGCTACCAACACTGACGCCCTGGTTATTTTCCATTTTGAAGACACAGACAGCGCCGCCCTGACCGCGCTGACCGAAACGCACCCCAAGCTGATACAGTCGCTGCGCGACGCCAAGCTGCTGTCCGCCAAAACCGGACAGGTCACTCCGCTGCTCGGTCACACCGATCTGCCGGCTGGCCAGGTCTTCGTTATCGGCGCTGGCAAACAGGCTGATTTCCGTGAAAACCAGTTCATTAAAGTCATTAAAGCGGCCATCAGCACGTTAAAAGGCACCCAGGCAAAAACCGCCAGCATCGCCCTCGACGACATTCAGGTCGCTGGCCGCACCCTGCCCTGGACGGCCCAGAAAGCAACCGAGGTCATTCTGACCGGCCTGTACCAGTACGACACCACCAAATCCAAAAAAGCCGATGCCAGCACCCTGACAGCGCTGACCTTCCTGAGTAAAGACGATACCCTCGAAGCACCGGTTCGCACCGGCAAGGCCCTGGCTCATGGCGTCAACGTTGCCCGCGAGCTGGGCAACCTGCCCGCCAACATCTGCAACCCCCAATACCTGGCAGAGCAGGCCCAGAACCTGGCCGATGCCTACGATGAAATCAGCGTCGAGATTCTCAGCCAGAAAGAAATGGAAGCGCTCGGCATGGGTTCCTTCCTGGCCGTAACCCAGGGCAGTGCCAACCCACCCTACGTTCTGGTGATGAAATACCAGGGCGCGGCTGCCAGTGAGAAACCCCACGTTCTGGTCGGCAAGGGCCTGACCTTCGACACCGGCGGCATTTCGATCAAACCGGCCCAGGGCATGGAAGACATGAAATTTGACATGCTGGGCGCCGCCTCGGTGTTTGGCACCCTGAACACCATTGCCGAACTGAAACCGGCACTCAACGTCATTGGCGTTGTAGCCGCCGCCGAAAACATGTGCTCGGGCACTGCCACCCGCCCGGGCGACGTGGTCAGCAGCATGTCGGGCAAGACCATCGAGATCATCAACACCGACGCCGAAGGCCGTCTGGTACTCTGCGATGCCCTGACCTACGTTGAACGCTTCGACCCGGCCAGCGTCGTCGACATCGCTACCCTGACCGGCGCCATCGTCATCGGCCTGGGCCACCACCCGCTGGCGGTCTACGCCAACGACGACAGCCTGCAACAGGAGCTGGTCAGCGCCGGCACCACGGCCTGGGACCGCGGCTGGCCAATGCCCCTGTGGGACGACTACCGCGACGAACTCGACAGCCCCTACGCCGACCTGCGCAACATCGGCCAGGGTCGAGCCGGCGGCTCCATCACCGCTGCGGTCTTCCTCTCCCAGTTCACCGAAAAATACAAGTGGGCCCACCTAGACATCGCCGGCGCCGGCTGGACCTCTGCCAAAGAGGGAGCAACCGGCCGCCCGGTAGGCCTGCTAACCCACTATTTGCTCAGCCAGCTGAGCCATTGACCTGGGGGGTTACTCAAGAAGTGGCCCTGGCCCGCGTCGGCCACCGGCGATGTCTCTGCGAGGTCGGCGTGAATCCGTCCATGGAGCCTAGGCCGACCCCACAGGGGCATACCCGGTATCCGACGCGGTCCAATGGCTGTATCTCTCTTCCTGCTGCCAGCCGCTTTAGGTACCATGGCGTTTTCGCGCTGATGAACCCGACTCATGACCCAGGTAGATTTCCATATTGTTCCGGTGCTGCAAGCCGCCGACCGCTATGCCTATGCCGCGCGTCTGGTCAATAAAGCGCGCAGTCACCGGCACCGTGTACTGCTGGCTGTGGATGATGAAGCCATGGCCCGGTCCGTCAGCGAAGTGCTTTGGTCGACGCCGGTTGAAAGTTTTCTGGCGCACAGCTTGCTCGTAGGCAGCGACGATGATGTGCAGATTGGCTGGCACGCAGAGCCGGGCCAGCATCATGATGTTCTGATCAATCTGGCCGCTGAGATTCCGGAGTATTTTTCCCGGTTCGAGCGCGTCTTTGAAGTAGTCAGCCAGGACCCTGCCGTCCTTAACGCCACCCGGTCGCACTACAAGTTCTATCAGGACCGGGGCTATCCGCTGAAGCGGCACGACCTGCGAGACAGGGTATAAATGGATCAGAAGGATTCCAAACAAAGCCTGCTGCAGGATCTGGAAGACATTCGCCAGAGCCTCGACCGGGTTGCCCGGTCGGAATCGCAGATTCCGTTGCTCGACGAAATCGTCGACAAACGCAGCCCCACGCACGTCAACCCGGACAACCCTTTTCTGTCGAGTCAGTCGCTGTCCGAGCTGATTCGCATCCGCAATGAAGCCGAAGCCCGGGCGGCCGAGGAGCTGGCGTCACTGGCACCGCTGCGACCGATCACTGAAATTGTTCGCAAAGAGCAAACCCCGCCACCGGTCGAAGAGCCACCCAAGCCACCCCCGGGGCCGGATCCCGAACAGGTGCTGGCACAACTGGAAACCGTCTTCGATCACTGGATTGAGGATACCGTGGCGGACTATCTGAAGCTGTTTGAACGCGACTTGCGCAACCGGCTGCAGCAGGATTTCCGGTCACTGGTCAGCCAGTGGTATGAAGACAACGACTTGCCCCTGCCAGAGTCTTTCAAACGCGACGACAGCGAAGACCCAGCCACGCCAGACGATTAGTTTCGCACCTCTGACCATGTATAATGGCAAGCATCAGACTCCGGGGCCTAACGACAATTGCCCCTTTTTTTCACCGTCAGCCAAGCGAGTTAAGAGCCCTCATGGAGAAGACGTACCAGCCGCAAGCGATTGAAGGCAAGCATTACCAGCGTTGGGAAAGCAACGAATGGTTCAAACCCTCGGGTCAGGGCGACTCCTATTGCATCATGATTCCGCCGCCCAACGTCACCGGGTCGCTGCACATGGGTCACGCCTTTCAACAAACCATTATGGATGCGCTCACCCGCTACCATCGCATGAAAGGCTGCAATACACTCTGGCAAACCGGCAGTGACCATGCTGGCATCGCCACTCAGATGGTGGTTGAGCGTGAGCTGGCGCGCGAAGGCAAAACCCGCCACGATCTCGGCCGGGAAACCTTCATTGACCGCGTCTGGCAGTGGAAGGAACAGTCGGGCGGTACCATCAGTTCGCAGATGCGCCGGCTGGGCGATTCGGTCGACTGGACTCGCGAGCGCTTCACCATGGATGAAGGCCTGTCCAACGCCGTGCGTGAAGTTTTTGTGCGGCTGTACGACGACAACCTGATTTACCGCGGCAAACGCCTGGTCAACTGGGACCCGGTGTTTCACACGGCCATTTCCGACCTTGAAGTGGAAAACAAGGAAGAACAGGGCTCACTCTGGCATTTCCGTTATCCACTGGCCGATGGCGCCACCACCGCCGATGGCAAAGCCTACATTGTCGTGGCCACTACGCGCCCGGAGACTATTCTGGGCGATACCGCCGTTGCCGTTAACCCGGACGACGAGCGTTACCAGTCCCTGATCGGCAAGTTCGTTGATTTACCACTGCTTGGCCGTCGTATTCCTGTTGTTGCCGACGACTATGTCGATTCCGAATTCGGCAGCGGCTGCGTCAAAATCACACCGGCTCATGACTTCAACGATTACGAAGTCGGTAAGCGCCACGGTGCCACCCTGGTCAATGTGCTCGATCAGGACGCCAAAATACTACACGCCGCCGAAGCCTATACCTACGATGGCAAACCCATCGAGGAGTTCAATGGCGCCCTGCCTGAAGGCTATGGCGGACTCGACCGGTTCGATGCCCGCAAGAAAATCATTGCCGATTTTGAAGCGCTGGGCCTGCTCGACTCCATTAAAGACCACAGCCTGATGGTGCCCCGTGGCGATCGTTCCGATGCGGTGATCGAACCCTGGCTCACCGATCAGTGGTACGTCAGTGCAAAACCCCTGGCTGAACCGGCCATTAAAGCCGTGGAAAACGGCGATATACAGTTCGTTCCCAAGCAATGGGAAAACACCTACTTCTCCTGGATGCGCGATATTCAGGACTGGTGCATTTCACGCCAGCTGTGGTGGGGCCACCAGATTCCCGCCTGGTACGACGCGGACGGTAACGTCTACGTAGGTCGCAGCGAAGCCGAGGTGCGCAGCAAATACAGCCTCGACGCCAGCCTGACACTGACGCAGGACGAAGACGTACTGGACACCTGGTTCAGCTCTGCCCTCTGGACATTCTCAACGCTGGGCTGGCCGGAACGCGAAGATCTGGTAAAAACCTTTCACCCGACCGACGTACTGGTGACCGGTTTCGACATCATCTTTTTCTGGGTTGCCAGAATGATGATGATGACCCTGCACTTCATCAAGAACGACGACGGCACCCCTCAGGTTCCGTTCAAGAAGGTCTATGTCACCGGGCTGATTCGCGATGAAAATGGCCAGAAAATGTCGAAGTCGAAGGGCAATGTTATTGACCCGATTGACCTGATCGATGGCATTGACGTTGACGACCTGGTGGCCAAACGCACCAGTGGTTTAATGCAGCCGAAACTGGCGGCAAAAATTGAAAAGATGACGCGCAAAAGCTTTCCGGAAGGTATGGCCTCATCCGGCACCGATGCGTTGCGTTTCACCCTGGCCTCGCTGGCCAGCCAGGGGCGGGATATCAATTTCGATGTCAAACGCCTCGAAGGCTATCGCAATTTCTGCAACAAGATCTGGAACGCGGCGCGCTACGTGCTGATGAACACCGAAGGGCAGGATTGTGGTCAGAACGGCGGCGAGGTTGAGCTTAGCCTGGCGGACCGCTGGATCAGTTCCCGCTTGCAGGGGCTGGAGCAGGATGTCGAGCGTCACTACACGAACTACCGCTTCGACCTGATGAGCCAAGCCTTGTACGAGTTTATCTGGAACGAATACTGCGACTGGTATCTGGAGCTGTCAAAGCCCGTGCTGTGGGACGAAAACGCCTCAGCCGAGGTTCAGCGCGGTACCCGGCGCACCCTGGTCCGCGTGTTGGAAGCTCTGTTGCGCCTGGCTCACCCGATCATGCCGTTCATTACTGAAGAGATCTGGTTGTCGATCCGGGATCTGGCGGCACGTGAAGGCGACACAATAATGTTGCAACCCTTCCCCAAGGCCGACCCTGCCAAAATTGACGCTGCCGCCGAGGCCGATATTGAATGGGTAAAGGGCGTCATTGTTGGCGTACGCAATATTCGCGGAGAAATGAACATCGCGCCGGGCAAACCCTTGCCAGTGTTGTTCCAGAAGGGCAGCGATGAAGATAAACGCCGACTCAGCGAAAACGAAAACTTCCTCAAAACGCTGGCCAAGCTTGAAAGCGTGACCTGGCTGGAAGAAAACGATGAAGCACCGGTATCAGCAACTCAACTGGTGGGCCAGCTCAAAGTGCTGGTGCCCATGGCGGGGTTGATCGACGTCGCGGCCGAGCAGGCACGCCTGACCAAGGCGCTGGAAAAAACCAGCAAGGAACTGGCCAAGGTTGAAGGCAAACTCAACAACGAGAATTTTGTCTCCAAAGCGCCGGATGAGGTTATCGCCAAAGAACGGGAGAAAGCCGATGGCTACGCTCACAGTGTGCGTGAACTGGAGCAACAGCTGGAGCAACTGGCGGCGTTGAAATAACGCCCCATCCGATTCAGTAACGCCGCTTGCGATTTTCCGGTTGCTTGGGGCGTTGCGGAACCGGTTTGGCGGGCTTGGTTAGAGCTGCTTTCTTCTTGCCGGAAGGATCATTCGCATAATCCTTATTGACCGGTATTTTCTTCTTGGGTTTGTGACGCCTGATCATGGCGTAATGAATCCAGCGCACGAATAGCAGGAACACCAGTGCGCCTATCGCGATGCCACCCAACCAAAGCCACTGAATGTTATCTGCCGACTCGTGCATGAACAGGGCCATGCCCTGAACCCGGTCACTCTGGTTCACACCACCCGACCAGGCCGGTAAAGCGGCGGGCAATGCCAACGCCAGGGCAATGGCCCTATGTATTGGTTTAACCTGATTCATTATTTTGCCTGTTTCAACAGGGTTTTTATCCGGTTGTGCATGGTTTCACGCAAATCGGTATCTTTCGAGTGCGTGACACCCAAGTCTTTTAGAATGCCGTTATCCAGGCCGTAAATCCAGCCGTGTAACGACACGGCCTGGCCACGCTCCCAGGCGTTCTGAACGATGGTAGTTTCAGCCAGGTTCAGCACCTGCGCCATCACATTCACTTCGCACAGTCTGTTCAGTCTAGTCATTTCATCGGGCAATGCATCAAAATAGCGGCGGTAGATCTTAAGCACATCCTGAATGTGGCGCAGCCAGTTGTCGATCAGCCCCAGCCGCTGATTGTTCAAGGCGGCTGCCACCCCGCCGCACCCGTAATGCCCGGTCACAATAATGTGTTTTACTTTCAGCACATCCACGGCGAACTGAATAACCGAGAGGCAATTCAAATCGGTATGTACCACCAGGTTGGCCACATTGCGGTGTACAAAAACCTCACCCGGCATCAACCCCATAATCTCATTGGCTGGCACCCGGCTGTCGGCACAGCCAATCCACAACAGTTCGGGCTTTTGCTGACGCGCCAGTTGCTTGAAAAAATCCGGCTGTTCAGCGGTGATCTGCTCTGCCCATTGTCGATTGCTTTCCAGCAAATGATCCAAGTTCAAACGGTTTCTCCCAGGGTTATGTCGTTATGCGTCTTCATCCGTGAGAGCGCGGTCTATAAAATTCGATCACCTATGTGCCTGAACAATAGAGTAGTCGCTTAATTCGCTTGCTGCCGTGTGCGTCGGCGGCTTTATACCAGCCAGAAACCAAGCAGGAAAAAACGCGCGCCTTTACCCAGCGTCAGCCAGAATGCAGACGCTACGAGTGGCATGCGCAACCACCCGGCTGCCACCGGCAACAAATCGCCCACAACCGGCAACCAGGCCATGGCCAGCAAAGGTGTCCCCCAGCGTTGCAGATGACGCTCTGTCCTCTGCGCCGGTTGCCAGCGTGATGATACGACACCCGCCTGGCGCGCCCAGCGGGCCAGCATCAGCATCAGCCAGGCACCCAGAACATTACCGGCCGTTGCCACGAACCAGTAAGCAATAAACAGGTGGCCCGATTCCCGCACCAGGCCCATAAATAGCAATTCCGTGCCCAATGGCCATAGGGTTGCGGCCACGAAGGCAACGGCGAACAGCAGCAGAAAAGACACCCTTGTTAGCCAGGCCGTTCAATATCGAAGGTATCGCGCGTGGTGCTGTAGGTGTTGCCCGCCATACGGCCGACGGCATCCAGTTTGTCGGCCAGAATGCGCCCCTGGTCATACAGCGGGTCGGCAACCTGCACATGCACAATATCGCCCAGTATCAGACGGCCAGCCATGGGTTCATCTCCAAAACGCTGGATCTCGCGCAACCGACATTCAAAGTGGATCAGTGCTTCGGCAATGCGCGGTGGCTGAATCGTCAAGGACGGGGTGGTCGACAGGCCGGCGAAACCAATTTCACTGTCGCCTCTTTCCAGTGGTGCAGAGGTCTGGTTCATCTTTTCAACCACGGCATGGCTGACAATATTCAGAGTAAATTCCGGACAGGCTTCCAGGTTTAGCACCGTGTCTTTTTCGCTGCCGTCGGGTTTGCGCAACGGGGCAAAAGCGACTATCGGGGGATTAACACTGACCAGGGTAAAAAAGGAAAACGGAGCCAGGTTCAACACCCCTTGCTCGTTGCGGGTGCACACCCAGGCGATTGGGCGCGGTTGAATCGAGCCTACCATTAACTTGTAGATGGCGGTGGCATCCAGGTCGGCAATGGCCAGTTCCATGGGGAGTATCCTGTATCCAGAAAAGTGTCTGCCCGGTTCATCACCCGGGCTTCGGAAAACCGGCCAGCAACAGGTCAGCCGGGTAGATTGGTCGAACAGATGGCCAGATAGTCCGCTATCACCGCTGCCATGCCACGCTCGATGCATTCAACGGTCAACACATGGCCAATCGATACCTCAAGTACAGCCGGGATGGTCAGAAACGTCGGCAGATTATTCAGGTCGAGGTCGTGACCGGCGTTGACGCCCAGACCCAGTTGTCGAGCCAGGTCTGCGGCTTCCCGGTACCTCGCCAGCACAGCGTCAGCCGATTCGGTGCCATAAGCGCTGGCAAAACCTTCTGTATAGAGTTCAATACGCTGGGCACTGGACTTGGCAGCGCGTTGTACCTGATCGGTGTCGGGGTCGAGAAATACCGAGCTGCGCACACCAGCGGCATGTATGCGAGCCAGCACCGTCTCAAGAAGTTCAGCATGCTGGCTGAAATCCCAACCGTGGTCGGACGTCAGCTGGTTCGGTTCATCCGGCACCAAAGTGCATTGATTGGGTTTTACCGTTTCAATCAATGCCAGAAAGTCTTCGGTCGGGTACCCCTCAATATTCAGTTCCACATGCGGGTAGGCGGCCAGCGTTGCTTTCAAATCGTGCGCATCCTGCGCGGTGGCGTGGCGGGCATCCGGCCGCGGATGGATGGTAATACCGTGCACACCCAGCGCGATAAACTTTTCGGCAAATGCCACCACACTAGGAAAATCGCGACCACGGGAATTCCGCAGCAGGGCTATTTTGTTAAGGTTAACACTCAGTTGCGTCATTCAGATTCCTGCAGGCTCTTTCGACCGTTTGCCCTAGTGTACCAAAGTTTCCTGGCTTCAAACTGCTTCAACATCAAACTGCCAGTACAGCCCCCCTGCCCTGGCTTCACTGCTAAAACCAGGCAAGGTTCTATCGAGATAGACAGCACTGGCGAACAGGGCAAAGAGCGCGTCATTTTCAACCAGGTCTTTGTCAGCCAGAAACCCGGTCGGTGGTGGTTTCAGGGCATCGCAATAGTGTTGCCAGAGCGTATCGAATTGTTCACAGACCTCTGCTGGAAGGTCGAACCACAGCGACCCATGCTTGAGCATCCACACCCGGTGTACACGGGGCTGCAAAAACAGTTGGGTCAGGGTTACCTGTCTCGGCTTCATGCGTCGGCGGGTACGAGCACCCGATAATCGCCGGTCAGCACGGCAACCACATCGCCCTCGGCATCCCGGGCAGTCACTTCAACCAGGGCACGCCAGTGCCCGCTCGGCCGTAAATCAGGAGAGGCTGTAAAGTGAGACCGGACGTCCAGATCGGAGCGGGCGGCCTTCGGGTAGCGTACCTGGCTGTCTTTTATGGCAACCTGTTCAGGCAAGCCGTTCAGACCCGCCCAACGTGCGGTGTGGTACCAGCCTGCTATCACCAGTGCCGCGTACTGGCTGCCAGCAAAGACCGTACCTTTGTCGTTCCGATTGCCGTGCAGGGGAATCTGGAAGTGGGTGCCATTGTCGTCACTGCCAACCCAGTCAATGCCGAGCTTGGCCAGCGGCTCAATGTGGTCCAGCTGCATCATCGAGCGACCTCCGTACCTGCACCATCAAGCCAGCCCGGAAAGGCTTCCAGCGAGGTCAGCGTCGCGGCCAGCTGCCCGGCCCACTCAGGGTCAGTCGGCACCAGGTCTGGCACATGCAGTACATTGCAACCGGCGGCCAGCCCCGCCAGCACGCCATTTGGGCTGTCTTCAACCACCAGAGCGCTGGCCGGAGTTACGGCCAGTCGGGTGCAACCGGCGAGATAGGGTTCGGGGTGTGGTTTGCCCTTGCTTACCTGATCACCGCCCAGCAATGATTCGAAATAACCCAGCAAGCCGACGCGCTCCAGCTTGGCCTCGGCCAGTTCGGTGCGTGTGCTGGTCACCACCATCTGGCGCCGACCGCTACGGGCAACGTGCTCAAGTGACTCGATCACACCGGGTTTTAATACCAGATCGGTTTTTGCACGTTCGGTGTAACGGTCGCCGGTCTGATTGATCCAGTAGACGGCGCTGTCTACGGAATCAACGTAGTTCAGAAACCACTCGATCAGACCGGCTTTGTTCAAACCAATGGTTTCGAGGTAGCGGCGCTCGGCGTCCGGCACCGGCCCGCCATTGGCCATTACTTCAGTAAACACAGAGCGCACCAGCCGTTCTGAATCCAGTAACACGCCGTCCATATCCCAGAGGACGGCCTCGTAGTCAGGTACTGCCATCAGGCATCTCCCAGGCAAGCGGCCAGATCGCTGGCCAGTCGCAGCATCATATCAGCATAAAGTCCGGTACCGGGTTCGGATAACTGGCCCAGAGGGTCAATTGTACCCAGTGTTGCATTGTCGAGATTATCCACCAGCGGCATCAGCCACCGTTCGCTGTACTGGGGTTCACGAAACAGGCAGACGCGCTCAAGCGGCGCCGCCAGATCACGCAGCCTGGCAATGGTTCTTGGTCCGGGCGGAATGTCCGGGTTCAGCACCAGAGCACCCAGCCCATTCAAATTTTGGTCGTGCTCGAAATACTGGAAGCCATCGTGAAACAGGATGTAGGGCGTGTCTCGGCTTGAGCTCAACCGGTCATTCAATTGCTCGCCCAAAGCAACCAGGCGAGTTCGGGCTTGTTCGGCATTGCTCTGGTACTGGTCGCGATTGTCCGGGTCCCGTTCCATCAGCCGGGCTTCCACAAAATCGACAAATAGCCGCGCGTTGTCGAGCGACAGCCAGATGTGCGGATCCAGGTTTCCGTGGTCATGGCCATGGTCATCACCGGTACCCGGCACCGAAAACAGGGTTTCGCGCATCGGCAGCAGCGTCATGCCGGCATCGAAATCATGGAGTTCAAAGGCCTGAGCGTCTTCTGAAAGCCGGGGTAACAACCGGGCTAGCGCGGTTTCAAGTTCAGGCCCGATCCAGAACAGCAGATCCGCCTCCACCACCGCTTTCAATTGACGCGGCGTCATGGCACTGGAATGGGGTGACTGACTGGCCTCGTAAACCAGCTCCGGCTCGGCCACGCCCTCCATCACCTGGGCGACCAGGCTGTGCAGCGGTGCGATCGACACAAGCACCCGGGGCGGTTCAGCCAAGGCCCGGGCCGGGCTTACCAATAACACCAGCACCGCCAGTGGCCAGGCCCGGCGGGCCAGGGTTTTCAACAACAACATAGTCAACTCTTGTGATTGGGTTCTGGGAGAATGATCAATAGTTGGTATGATACACTGTAACTTCAAGCCTGTGTTGGCCGTACAGCAACGCAGCCAACCCTTTCATCGCCTGACGGTCAGGAGAGATAGCACCCGTGCCACGCACACAACCCCTCATTGAAGCCCGGCAGCTGGGCGTTCGTCTCGGTGGTGAAACCATTATCCGCAACGTCAATCTCAGCGTTTTCGACGGCCAGATCGTGACCTTGATTGGCCCCAACGGCGCGGGCAAATCGACCCTGATCAAAACACTGCTGGGCGTGCACCGGGTCAGTGAAGGCCAGTTGACGCTGGCACCGTCACTGACCATCGGGTATATGCCGCAACGCATCAGCATCGACGATTCACTGCCCTTGTCGGTTTACCGGCTGATGACGCTGACCCATCGCGCTGCACGGACAGCGGTGATTGATGCGCTGCGCCTGACCGACGTTCCGCACCTGATCGACCGGCCGGTCCAGCAATTGAGTGGCGGTGAATTTCAACGGGTCATGCTGGCGCGTGCCTTGTTGAAGCAACCCGATGTGCTGGTGCTAGACGAGCCGGTACAGGGCGTGGATTTCAACGGCGAGGTGGAGTTGTACCGACTGATTCAGCGCATACGCGACGAGCGCGGTTGCGCCATTTTGATGGTCTCTCACGATCTGCACCTGGTCATGGCCGCTACCGACGAGGTCGTTTGCCTGAACGGTCATGTGTGCTGCACCGGCGCACCGGAAACCATCACCCGCCAACCGGAGTTTACCCAATTGTTCGGGCACAAACATGCCGATGCACTGGCCTTTTACAGTCACCACCACGACCACAACCACAGCCTGGCTGAACAGGGAGGGCATGTTCATGATTGAGATGCTCTGGCCCGCCCTGCTCGCCGGTACCGGCATCGCTCTGCTCGCAGGCCCGCTGGGCAGTTTCATGGTGTGGCGCCGCATGGCCTATTTTGGCGATACCATGGCACATTCCGGCTTGCTGGGGGTAACCCTGGCCGTGGTACTTAACCTCAATTTGACGGTCGGCATCGCTCTGGTCACCACTGCCCTGGCGTTGCTGCTGTTCGGCCTGCAACGCCAGCGCCGCCTGCCGTCTGATACTCTGCTGGGCATTCTGTCACACGGCTCACTCGCGATCGGCATGCTGGTACTGGCATTTTCCGAATCGGTACGCATTGACCTGAGTGGATTGCTGTTCGGGGATTTGCTGGCGGTTAACCAGGGCGATGTACTCTGGGTGGCGGCTATTCTGGTCGTGGCGATACCGGTCATGGCATTGATCTGGCGGCCGCTGCTCGCCATCACCGTTCACGAGGATCTGGCGCGGGCCGAAGGGATTGCCACCGAGCGCATTCGTATTGTCTATCTGATTCTGATCGCTCTGGTCATTGCGGTCGCCATGAAGATTGTTGGGATACTGCTGATTACAGCCCTGATGATCATACCGGCCGCCGCCGCACGCTGGCTGTCCAAAACCCCCGAGCAAATGGCACTGGGCGCCTCTACACTAGGCGTCATCTGTGTCTGGGCTGGCCTGGGCGGCTCCTGGCTAACCAACGCCCCCAGTGGCCCGGCGATAGTGGTGACGGCCGTTATTGCCTTTGCCGTCTTGCTAGTCGTCAGTCAGGTCAGGCAGCGACTGGCCAACTGATGAGCCAATCCTTGCGTCGACCATCAGATGCCCATACTGGCCAGTGACTCCAGAATGTTTCTGGCCACAGCCGCACTGCGCGGATGATCGACGCTCAGGTCTTCGATCAGCATCTCCATCGATTCCCGCAGCGTGGGCTCTTCCGGGTCCGGTTCATCCGTGTTGTGGATGTGGTACTCAACCTTGGCCAGCAACTCCTGCTGCTGGGGGCTGATTTCGCCTTCATCCATTGTCGCTCGTAACCGCTCAAGCAAGGCTCGCAAATGGTCTTTTGGCATGGTGGGACCCTTGTAGTGATGTAACACATGAATATTCCGGGACCGGCTATTCTGTTCGATACGACCCAGCAACAACCGGATATCCTAACTATAGCAGAGCCAGTCCAGCCCGAAGGTAAAAGCCACCCGATTCAGGCTTGACATTCCCGGGGCTGGAAGGTCAAAACTGTCTGTTGAACCACGACCAACAGGAGGGACGCATCATGTTGATTAAAGACGCAGCGATAGCATCCGGCTTACCGGCAAAAACAATTCGATACTACGAGAGCCTGGGTCTGATCGAATCCCGCCGGGCCGGTAATGGTTACCGCCAATACGGCAACAGGGACATTGAACGGATGCAGTTTCTCGCCCGCTCAAGAACGCTGGGGTTCTCGCTGGAAGAATGCCGCTCTCTGCTCAACCTGTACGATGACCCTACCCGGGCAAGTGCCTCGGTCAATGCGCTGGCCCGACAGCATCTTAAAGAGCTGGATGATAAAATTCGCGAACTGACCGCGATGAAACAAACGCTGATTGAACTGGTGTCCCAGTGCCCGGGGGATCAATCGTCCGACTGCGCCATTCTGGAGTCTCTGGCGCATGGGCAAACCGAGCAATAAATGGCGCTCAGGCTTTGCATTATTCCGGGTTAGCGATAGGCTAGATGTTGTCTAAAAGCCTGAAGGAAGTCTGTACATGATCGATTGGATCGTCAATTTCTGGGTCGAGAATTCGCCCTTTATACTGAGCGTCGGCTATAACCTCCTGCTGGTCATAGCGGTTTTTATTGTTGCCAGCATCGTCTCCAATGCCGTTAAGAAGTCGATCCGCAACAGCGGCAAGCGCATCAAACGCATGGACCCAACGCTGATCCCTCTGTTCGCCGGTATCGCCGGTTATGCGGTCTATATCGTCGCCGTGGTTATTGTTCTGGATATTTTCGGCGTCAATACCAATTCCATCGTCGCCTTGCTGGGTGCCGCCGGCCTGGCCATTGGCCTGGCGTTGAAAGACACCCTGAGCAACATAGCGTCCGGCATAATGATGCTGATTCTGCGGCCCTTCCGGGTCGGAGACTACATCACCTTTAACGGCACCGGCGGTACGGTGGAAGAGATCAGTCTGTTTACAACCATCCTGAAGACACCGGATGGCCAGTACATCTCTGCGCCCAACTCCAACGTCTGGAACGCCACCATCCAGAATTCCACCCGCAACGGTACCCGCCGGATGGATGTGGTTGTGGGCGTTGCCTACGACGATGATCTCGATGCCGGCTTCCGCGCACTGCAACAACTGGTGGATGAAGAATCCCGTTTTCTGCAGGATCCGGCCCCTCAGGTGATGGTGCAGTCCCTGGGCGACAGCTCGGTGAACCTGCAAATTCGCGCCTGGGCGACGGTTGATGATTACTGGACAATCTGGTGGGAAATGCAGAAAAAAGTGAAAATCGCCGTCGAAGCAGCCGGCCTCAGCATTCCGTTTCCGCAGCGGGATGTTCACCACTACAATGTGGAGAACCTGCCAGCACAAGCCGACAACGCGCCCAAGCCGTAAAATGGGCACAAAAAAACCGGGTTCAGCCCGGTTTTTTTATTACCAGAATCGTAATCGACGCAGTATCAAAAACTCGATGACGGCCACAACGCCCAGCCCGATGCAGGTATACCAGAACGCCATGCCATCATCGACGCCGGGCATCCCCCCGACGTTAATGCCAAACAGTCCGGTCAGGAATCCCAGTGGCAGGAAGATACCGGCAATCACTGACAGCCAGTAGGTGTTGCGGTTCATTCGCTCGGCCAGCACTTGTTGCTGTTCGTCTCTGACCAGTTGTATCTGCTGCAACAACATTTCAATGGTTTCCAGCATCCGCAGCGTCACGTCACGCTGATTGGCCAGCAGCATCAGATCCCGATCCGACAACCATTCGCCGGCCTCGCCCGCCAACCGGTCCAATGCGCCCATCTGTGGTCGGATAAACCGGTTCAAACGCAACAGCCGTTTGTGAAAATGCGTCAGGTCGGACAAATACTGCTGTGGATTCACACTGCTGTCGCGACTCTCGAGACTTTCCAGCTCTCGCTCCGAGGCTTCCAGCAATTCACCGATACGATCATTCAGTGCTTCGATAATCGTTACCAGCAAGGCACTGACTGATACCGGCCCCTGCCCTTGCTCGAGCCGTTCACGCACACTGGCAATGGCCTTGAACGGCCGCTTGCGCAGCGTGATCAACCCATCCTTATACCAGAGCATGCGAAGGCTCAGCATGTCATCGGGCTCGGCACCCGGCGTCAGGTTTACGCCTCTCAAAATCAGTAAAAAACCATCACCCACGGGTTCAAACCGGGGCCGGGTATCTTCCGCCAACAAGGCCTGGCGCAACCCGCGGCCAATATCCAGATGCGAAAGCCAGCCCGGCAATCCGGCATCGTCCCGCTGACAATGCACCCAGCGCCGATTCACATCATCGGGCGCACCCACCTGGGATTCAGGGGGCTGTACATCAAACCGCCAGTGGTCGATTACAAAGGTATGATCAGAGGTGTCATTTACCATATTGGTTTCTCTCGCAAAACCCATTACGTTCGGAGTTGGGGTTTGTCACTTGCCGGGAGTTCGTGCTGGCCACCGGGTAGGCCTGTTCGGGGTCGGCGTAAACCCTTCCATGGGGCCTAGACCGCATCATCCCTGATGCGGACTACCCCGAACAGGCCTACCCGGCAACCAGCACTCAGTCTTCTGCCAATTCAGCCTTCAATTCTGTCAATGCAACGCATCGCCTTTTGCATCTACATCCAGTTCGGGCTCATCAAGAAACAGTACGTCCAGCGCCGTTGCGTGTTCAAGCACATTCAGGGTGCTCCCGGTTACTGCGCTTAGAAAGGCGTTGAAATAGGTCGGTGACAGCTCGGCGGCGATCAGGATTCCACTGATGACGAGGCGGGGGATTTCGTCGTCGTGAAGGTTCAGCGTTACCTTCACCAGCGGGTGCTCGAAATTCACCAGGTTCAGGCTGCCGTGCAAGGGCAATACGGCTGACGGGCGTATGGGCAGCTCGGTGGAGATGATGATCATGCCCTCATCCAGAAAAACCCGGCTTTCCAGAACCCCCAGCTGTTCTTCCAGATCAGTCAGGTGAATGCCTTCGCAATTCGGGCACAGGTAGTGCCGGACCGACAGGTCCTTTAACCAGTTTTCCAGATGATCTCGTGTGAAATCGGACATGCAAGGGTCGCCTATCGGGGTCATTCAAAAACGGAGGGGCATTGTACGGCCATTTTGCCCCGGTCTCCACCGGGTTCACAGCAACGGCAAGGGCCCCTGTTGCTTGACCGCCCGAATCGCAAAGCTGCTGTCGATGGTATTGACCGCCGGGACTTTCTGCAGACGCCGCACCCATTGCTCATAGCCCGGCAAATCGGCCGTGACGACCTGCAACAGGTAATCGAATGCTCCGGATACGGTGTGGCAATCGATCACTTCGGGCATGTCTCGAAGGGTGTCCTCAAAGGCTTCGACCAGGCTGTCCTGATGTTGGTTGAGCCGTACGTGCACGAAGATGGTGATGCCCAGGTTAAGGCGCTGCCGGTCGAGATGTGCACGATAGCCGCTGATGTAGCCTTCGTCTTCCAGCCGGCGCAGCCGCCGGGCACAGGGAGATGCCGACAGCCCTACCCGCTCCGCCAGTTCGGCTGTTGTCAGGCGGGCGTTGCGTTGCACTGCATCAAGCAGTCTGCGATCGATTCGGTCAAGCATCATAAACCCCTTTAGCAGTATTCATCATTATTTAGAGTGACGATAGCACGGCCAGCTAATTTTGGTGAAATGACTACTCATATTCACTCAAAACCACCAGGACGCTTGAGTCACACTAGGCGCCCTATTCGATTGCACAGCCTGCGGAGTGACGCGCATGACACACCAACTTCAAAGCACAGCCACGGCCTCACTGCCTCGCCGGGGCCTGACGGATGTGCTGCCACAATTGTCTACCCCTGGCTTGCGTCTGGCCGGTTATGCGGCGGCGCTGGCGACGGTGTTGATCTGGTCCTGCTATTTTCTATCGCTTCGCTTTGGCGCTCTTTCTGCACTCGGCACCTTCGAGCTGACGCTGTTTCGCTTCGCTGTGCCGGGGCTGATTCTGCTGCCCTGGTTCATCCGCCGGCGCCACTCCATTCTGGCCGTACACCCTGTGTGGCTGGCTGGCATTCTGGTTGGCGCCGGGTTGCCGTTTTTCCTGCTCAGTGCCCACGCCATGGGGCTGGCACCGGTGGTTCAGGGCAGCACGCTGATTCCCGGTACGGCGCCTCTGTTTGTGACCGCACTCGCTGTGGTTATTTTCCGGCAGCCGTTAACCCTGGCACGCTTTGCTGGCCTGGGCAGTGTTGTTATGGGCATTCTGCTTATGCTGGCAGCGACTGGTCTGGACATGAGTGGCGCTGTATTTCAGGGGCAAGTCATGTTTCTCGTGTGCAGCCTGTGTTGGGCGCTGTTTACACTCAGTGTCCGTCAGAGTGGACTGGCCCCGTTGGAAACTGCCGCGGTGTTAACAGTTCCCAGTGGCGCCTTGCTGTTACTCTGGGGGCTCGTCAGCGGAACCGGCATAGACCTCGGCACCGTACCGCCGCGGGAGTGGCTGTTGCAACTGGCGGTTCAGGGGCTTGCCGTGGGCCTGGGAGCGGGCTTTCTCTATGGCTACGCGATTCGGGCTCTGGGGGCTGAAATCACCTCGGCCATCGGTTCCCTGACCCCGGTTTGCGCGACGGTACTGGCGGCGGTCTTTTTGCACGAAAGCGTCGAACTGATCACGCTGTTGGGGTTATCCTTGGTGACCCTGGGCGTAATCGCTGCCAGCGGGCTGATCCGGTCACGGTAACAGCTCGGCCCGAACCTGACACCTTGTCTTATTTATGCGGAGTGATCGAATGTTTGAACGTCTCAATGCCCCGAAACAGGATCCGATTCTGGGGTTAACCCTGGCCATTATGGCCGATCAGCGCAGCGACAAGATGGACCTGGGCATTGGGGTCTATCGCAACGCCGAGGGTGCCACCCCGATCATGGCCGCAGTTCGACAAGCACAGCGTGAACAGGCCGAAAACCAGACCACCAAGAGCTACATTGGTCTTGCCGGCAATGAAACCTTCAATACCGCTTTGATCGACTTGCTGCTTGGTGGCACCGCCGCCCATAGCCGGGCCGCGGGCATTCAGACGCCGGGGGCCAGTGGTGCGCTGCGCATGCTGGCGGAACTGATCAAAAGCGCCCGGCCCGACGCCACCGTCTGGATCAGCAACCCCAGTTACGTGAACCACCGCCCCGTCATGGAAGCCGCGGGCCTGAAAGTCGCCGACTACACCTATTTCGACGTTGCCACCAAGCAAGTCGACGAAGCCGCCATGCTCGACCAGATCGCAACGCTCGGCGAACAGGATGTGCTGCTGTTACACGGTTGCTGCCATAACCCGACCGGGGCTGATATCTCCCTGCAAGCCTGGCAGCGCATCGCTGAGCTGGCCGAACAGCAGGGTTTTCTGCCCTTTGTCGACATCGCCTACCAGGGCTTTGGCGATGGGCTGATGGAGGATGCCGCCGGCTTGCGGCTGCTGGCCGACCGGCTACCCGAACTGATCATTGCCACTTCCTGTTCCAAGAATTTTGGCCTCTATCGCGAACGTACCGGCGCGGCCATCGTAGTAGGTCATACCCTCGAAGAGAGCCTGAAAGCCAAGGGTCGCATTCTGGAAGTGGCCCGGGGCAGCTACACCATGCCACCCGATCATGGTGCGGCATTGGTCGCTGCCATTCTGGGGCGGGACGATCTGAAAACACTGTGGATGGATGAGCTGACGGTGATGAACCAGCGCATTAATCATCTTCGTGCCGAACTGGTGCGCCAGTTCCGTGACCGGAGCGACAGTGATCGCTTCGATTACTTTGGCGAGCACCGGGGCATGTTCTCGGTCACCGGGCTTGCCAATGAACAAATCGATGCGCTGCGTGTTGAGCATGGTATTTATATGGTCGGTGGCGGCCGAATGAACGTCGCAGGACTTGCAGAACGTGATATTCCCCGCCTGGTCGACTGCTTTCTGGCGGTCGGTGCCTAACGTAAAACCCCTGTGCGGTGTACATCAACGTCGCACACGGGCATAGTCTGCACCAGGCTCCCTTCTGCCGATGGCATTACTCTGCCACAGGACAAGGACGCTCCCAATCCGCAGCATTAACACTTGGCGCCTATGACCCGCACTCCGCTTTTGACACTCCTGAAACGCTGGTTTCTACCCGCCGCCCTGGTGGCCTGCATTCCCTTTTTCTTCTACAGCGCTGGCCTGGGGCTGGACTCGGAACTTGAACGCACCCTGCTCAATTTTGGGCACATTGTGTTTTTCGCCCTTGCAATTTTTGCACTGCGCAACAATCTCGACATGCGCACCTGGCCGCACTGGCTGGCGATCAGCATAGCGGTTTTTCTGGTCAGCATTATCGTCGAGTACATTCAACACAATACCGGCCGCACCCGAAGCTGGGAGGATGTGGAGCGCAATCTGATCGGTGCCTGGCTGGCCATGTTCTGGCTGAACCCGCCCAGCGCACAGGTCTGGACCGGCCGGCTGATTGCTACCGGCCTCTTTGTCAGCCAACTGGTGATGGTTAGCCAGGCCAGCATGACTGAGTACCGGCTGCACAATACGCTTCCGGTCTTGTCCGACTTCGAGAACGACTATGAAATCAACTGGTGGCAAGGCGATGTTGCCCGCACAGACGCACGCGCCTGGCATGGCCACCAGAGCATGTTGGTGCGCCTGACCACCCAGACGTATTCAGGGGCCCGGATGACACGCATGCCGAATGACTGGAGCGGCTACACCAGCCTAAATTTTGCGGTCTACAACCCGAGCCTGCTGCCGATGCCCCTGACGCTGCGCATTAATGACAAGGCCCATGAACAATCCCTGCTGTACCAGGATCGCTTCAATAACACCTTTATTATCGAATATGGCTGGAACCTGATTGAATTTTCACTGGAGGACGTGCGCAACGCGCCTTCAGGCCGCGACATGGACATGAGCAACATCAGTCACCTCGAGCTGTTCGCCTTCGAGCTCGACCGCCCCCGGGAAATCACCGTTGATTATCTGAGGCTGAAATAAAACCCTCACTGGAAATCAGTGCGCGCCGGTCTTGCCAGAACGCCTGGCAGACCTGAATGAAATCCCGAGTGACCGGGCTCAGTTCGCGGTCTGACCGGTAAAACACCCCCACCTGGCGTTCAATGCTGGCAAAGTCAAACTCCAGCAAAGGCCGGAAATGCTGGATCTGGGGTAGCTGCCGGGTCACCTCGGTACTGATGTATCCCACCGCCAGACCCTGATCGATCAGATTCAGGCGTACATTCAAACTGCTGATTTGCCAGATCATCTGAAAGCGGTCGCGCAGTTTTTCCTGATAGGGCCGCTGGTCGGGCTCATCGAGTGACGAAACCACCAGTGGAATGCGCCGCAAGTCGGCCAGTGTGAGGGCGCCGCTGTGTATCGGCTTGGTGGGGTTGATCATCAGCAGTCGTTTTTCCCGGTACAGGGGCACTCGCTCAAACCGGTCCATTCGGGTTTGAAAGGGCCCCAGCCCCAGTTCGACCTCACCGCTGATGACCGACTGCACAATGGTCCGCGAGGGCTGCTCGATAATTCGCAATCGCGCCTCGGGCCAGCGCCGGTTGAACACCGAAATCAGCTCGGCGCCGGCAAAGCGATTGTTGGTGCTGTCGATGGCAACGGTCAGCCGCTGGTCCAGCCCGCGGGACAGTCGGCTCAGATCGCTGAACACCTGTTGTTCCTGCTGACGCTGGTCATCGGCATACCGGTACAGTCGCCGGCCGGCCGGGGTTAACCGGACCGGGCGTTCGCGAATCAGTAACGGCACCCCCAACTTGGTCTCCAGCTGCTTTACCGACTGGCTGACCGCCGACTGAGTCAGGTGCAAATCAGCGGCGGCCGAGCGAAAACCTCCGGTTCTGGCCACGCTCAAAAAGATACGCAGTTCACTGTTTTCGAAGCGCATGATTAGCTCTACTTATCATAACTTAATAAAGTTTAATTAGATTAACCAAAACCGGGCGCGTTTAATAGCGCCCTCACAGCGTATTGAAGGTGATTTTATGACTACCGATATCAATTCAGGACTCGAAGGCGTCGTCGTCGGCGCGACCCGACTGTCCAATGTTGAGGGCGAAATCGGCCGTCTGACTTACCGGGGTGAAGTGATTGAAGAACTGGTAAAGCAGCCATTTGCAGGCGTTGCCTACTGGCTGATGACCGGTGAACACCCGACCGAAGACCAGGTTCGCGCTCTGGATCTCTGGCTGGCGGCTGAATCTGAACTTACCGCTACAGAATTGCGTCTGCTGGAACAACTGCCACGTACCCTGCACCCGATGGCGGTGCTGCAAAGTGTGGCCCCGGTTGCCAACCTGACACCCAATCAGCCTGCACCAGACTTTGTTTCAGACCAGTGGCAGGACGGCCTGGTACTGGCCGCCCGGTTGAACGGCGTCGTTCGTGTCTGGCACAACCTCTGCACTCTGGGTCAGGTTCGGGTACTGCCTGCCGGCCTCGGGTTTCTGGAAACACTGCTGTATGGGATTCAAGGCCAGAAGCCATCAGCCGAAGCATTGGGTGCCATCAACGCCACCCAGATTCTGCAGCTGGATCACGGCTTTAACGCCGGAACCTTTGCCGGCCGCGTCATCGCCAGTACCCAGGGCAGTTTGCAGGCCAGTGTTGCCGGTAGCCTGGGCGCCCTCTCCGGGGCCCTGCACGGCGGTGCCGACGAAGCTGCCGTGATCATGGCACAAACCATAGGATCACCGGATAAAGCCGACGCCTGGGTGCGTGATGCGCTGGCTAACAAAGTCAAGATCATGGGCATGGGCCATCGCGAGTACAAAGCACTGGATCCGCGCGCAGCCATTTTGAAGCCGATGGCACGCCAGTTCTGTGAAGGCACTGAATGGGAAAACCTGATGGAGACGCTGGTGGCGGTGGAAGACACCTGCCAGTCAGTCTTCAGCGAAAAGGGTAAGGAAATACACGCCAACCTGGAATTCTACAAAGGTGCGGTCTACCTGGCGCTGGGCATTCCGGAGCAGTATTTCACCTCCTTCTTTGCCTGCAGCCGGGTCTTCGGCTGGGTCTCGCACTACCACGAGTTCCAGACCGATGCCCGACTGATTCGTCCGCGCGCGCTCTACATCGGCGCCTGATCCGTAGCCGGCTTTGGCCGGCCAAACCGGATCAACCGGGTGGTGATGGCGGTCCCGAACAGGGTGATCGCCATTCCCAGCCACACCGTCAGACTGATCGTCTCCCCGAGAAACACATACCCCCACCCCAGCGCACTGATCGGGACCAGAAAGGTCACCGTGGAGGTTGCCGTTGCGCCCGCGCTCGACAGTAACTGGAAATAGACCAGAAACGCCAGCGCCGTGCTGAACAGGGCCAGTGCCAGGGTGTTCAACCAGGCTTGAGTAGAAGGCATGGTTTCCGGCCAAAGCAACAGGCCCGGAATCAGCAGAATCAATGCCGACAAGGCAGTGCTACCACCGGCAACCACCTGCACCGGCAAATGTGACAGTCGTTGCTTGGTAAAATTACCGGCCACGCCATAGCAGAGCGTTGCAGCCAACGCGGCCAAAATCGACCAGCCATCACCACCCACTGAGAAATCCAGCCGGTTCCCCGACAACACATAGACCCCGACAAAGGCGATGGCCAAGCCCAGATACTGTTGCCGGGTAACGGCCGTGGCGAAAAACATCATGCCGATCAGTGCGGTAAACAGAGGTGTCGTGGCATTAATCAGCGAAGTAAAGCCTGCTTCCAGACTCAGGGTTGCGTACGCCAGCAAGGAGAACGGCAGAACATGGTTCGTCACCGACAAAACAGTCAGTGGCGCTTTATATTGCCAAACCAGGACCAGGTGACGGCGGACTAGCAGCAACGGCGACAGCAACAAAGCCGCCACACCCATCCGGATAAAGATAAGACTGACCGCACCAAATTCCGGTGCCGCAACGCGCATGAAAATAAAGGACACACCCCAGAGGGTAGACAGCGCCAGCAGGCGCAGTACATCTAACGGCAACATTCAGTGACTTCCTGATTAGGCTGAGGGCAGGCCCGAGTCGGGGTCTGTGGTAAGCGTTACACCTTCGGGTGTCAGCTCATAAAAAAAGCAATCGCGGCGATTGGTATGGCACGCCGGGCCTTGCTGATCGACCTGCAGCAACAGCGTATCGCCGTCGCAATCGAGTTTCATGCTGACCAGGCGCTGGCGGTGACCAGAACTTTCGCCCTTGCGCCAATAGGTCTGGCGTGAGCGGGACCAGTAGCAGACCTGACCTTCCGCCAGAGTCTCCTCGATCGAGGCCCGATTCATCCAGGCCATCATCAGCACTTCACCGGTATCGTGTTGTTGGGCGATCGCCGGAATAAGCCCGTCTTCATTGGTTTTCAGTTCACTGAGCACATCATTGAGGCTCAGTTGAGTACCGCGGGGAGCTTGCTCCCATTGCTTGAACATGGTCCTGCCTTTTCGGAATTCATTTAACGAGGGGTTGGGCTGAAAGTGCCGCACGGTGATCGCACTTAAAACACCGTGCTCCAGTTTACCTGAATCCGGGAGGGATACACGCCGTACTCATCCAAAATCCGGGGCTCATCATCAATGACCTCAGGCCGCTCCGCCAGGGCATGCATGAACGTCAGATCGAGTGTGCTGTTGTTGCCCAAACTGCGACTGAGCGCTCCGGTGAACAGGAGGCCACCATCACTGAGATTAACGGCTTGCCCGAGCGATGCCTGCCACAGTGGCGACAGCGGCTTCGACGCTTGCAGGCTGAGGTAGTGTCGCCCCCAGGGAGAGACCAGGCCGGTTTGATGCCAGCCGGAATCACTTATCTCTGCGTAGTCTCCGTCGACACCCAGGCTGTTGAAATGGTATTCAGCGACCACATAGACATCGTCCAGAATCTGCTGATCAAACCCCAGAGTGGCGCGAAAACCTGTGCCGCCGTCACGCTCCTGCTCAGTCGCCAGCACGGCCATTTCCTGCCACAGCCCCCAATCGCCCATCGAGGTTTGGGTACCCAGCCCCAGAACCTGGTGTTTCTGATTCACCGTCAGCGCGGTGGCCTCCCAGGTAAAGCGGCCAGCCTGCGTATAACCGCGGGCGAACAACACCGAATCGTCACCAAACACCCAGCCAAGATCCAACTCAGACACCGCACCCAAAGGCACCAGCCAGCGCACTGCATCAACTCCCGCCCGATAATCAGGCTCCTGCGCCTGCAGTCCGGTAGGCAGTATTACGTCAACCGGCGAATACACTCGTGCAAGCCCAAAGCTGATGGGCTGACGCCCCAGCGTGATATCCCCCAAACCGGGATAGGCCCGAACATAAGCGCGATCCAGATTCTGGCGAATGCGAACCGGGTCGTCGTCAACCAGCGTGTCATCGAGATCCCGCCAGCGAAAATTGGCCGGGTCGGATTCCAGTGCCTGCTGCAAGGCATCGTCACCGTCCGCCTGCGCCAACCGGGCCTGTTCAGCCAGGCCATAATGCACCCCCACTTCCAAGGATGTCGTGGGATACCAGGCCAGATTCAAACGGCCACTCAAGGCTTGGTCCAGTGCCCAGGCTGGAGGTTGGGCGTCATCGGGCAAGCCCTTTACCTGAGGATAAGCCACAGCGTCCGCCCCGGCAGACAAATCCCACCAGACATCCACCTCGGCCTGGGCATTAACTGCCAGCCCAACCAACGCAGCCATAACGCCCTGTCCAACAACCCCTTTCGCGACCACGAAGCGGTTTCTGAATTTACGCTTCACGTTCAGACTCGGAATCAATGCACCCGTCCTTCAGCCGAATCAGCCGGCTGGCTCGCTCCATAATCATCGGATCGTGGGTGGAGAAAACAAACGTCATGCCTTCGTTGCGGTTCAAGTCGTGCATCATGTCGAGCAAATCCGAACCGGTTTGTGAATCCAGATTCGCCGTCGGCTCATCGGCCAGAATAATATTTGGCCGGCTGACCATGGCACGTGCCACGGCCACCCGTTGCTGCTGGCCACCGGACAGCTGATGCGGAAAGCGCCCTTCCCGCCCCGCCAGTCCGACCCGCTCGAGCATGGCATAAACCCGCTCCCGTCGTTCGGCTTCGGGCACACCCTGCAACAGCATGATGTATTCACAGTTCTCGGCAGCGGTTAACACTGGAATCAAATTGTAGGCCTGAAAAATAAAACCGATATGATCGCGTCGAAAATCCGACAATTCACGCCCCGACATCTGTGTAATGTCCTTGTTCGCCAAATGCACCTGCCCGTGAGTCGGGTTATCCAACCCGCCCATCAGCTGCAACAACGTCGACTTGCCCGACCCCGATGGCCCGACAATGGCGGTAAACTCACCCGGCGCAATGCCAAGGCTCACCCGGTCGAGCGCCTTGACCAGCGTATCGCCTTCACCGTAATGCTTGCTGACGTCCCGGGTTTCGATCACCGACGACATAACTGTCTCCCTTTGTTACTTACACAAATTTCGGAATTGGCAACCAATTGAGTGTCAGGTACCGGGTATACCGATCTGGGGAAGTCCGCAGCAAGGATGCTGCGGTCTAGGCCCCATGGATGGGTCCACGCCGACCCCAGATCGGTGTACCCGGTGCCTGACACGAACTCCTGGCACCATGGGAAAACTAACTCCGAAACCTGGGTTATTTGGCCACTACAAACTCTTGTGCAGTGCCTTCGCAGGCACAATTCTCGCTGCGTGAATGGCCGGGTAAATACAGGCCACCAAGGTCATTATCAGCACCCAGAATGGCAAGGCACTGTATTGCATGAACCGGTGCTGCGGCCGTATGATTTCGGCCAGCGCAACGCCGGAGACTTCCATCGAGCCGTAATCGATACCGACTGAGGCAGACCAGGTAATCAGCAAAACGCCCAGTATCAGGCCGATAACAATAGCCCCCAGGGCCAGAATAAGCCCTTCGGTCATGATCAGTTTAAACAGCTGGCGCCGGCGCGTGCCGATCGCCAGCAAGACACCGAATTCGTAGGTTCGCTCGTAAATCGACATAAATAAACCGTTGATCACGCCAAGCCCCGCCAGAATAAACAACACGATCCCGGCGATGATCGTGCTGCTGTTGGTCAGTTGCAGCATGGTTGCCAGTTGCGGCATCAGTTCTGTCCAGCCCTGGGCGACCCAGCGGTCATTGCTGAGGCGCTGCCATAAGCCGAGGCTGGTATCCGTTGCCAGGGAAGCCGAGGTCATATTGAACGCGATTTCATGGACGGCGCCGTCGAGCCCCATCATCGACTGGGCTTCGGGCAAACGGATAAACGCTAGGTTTTCGTCCATGGCACGGGCATTCAGATGAAATATTCCGCTGACCCGAAACAACTGCTGCTCGGCGGCTTCAGAGAGCTGATTATTCACCGAGACCACGATGCGGTCGCCCAGATCAGCCTCCAGCAGTTCGGCGAGCCGATCGCCAATCAGCAGCTGGGTGACCGGCCCGGCTTCCGACAAATAGTCACCGGCGATCATCGCGCCGGCAATTTTGGAAACCCCGGCCTCAGCCTCAGGGTCGATGCCCACCACTTGCACAGCGCGGTTATTGGCCGCACTTGATACCATGCCGAAGGCCAGCGTTCGGGCGGCGAAACCGGCAACTTCGGGTTCCCGGGCCAATTGTTCCAGCACGGCTTGCGGGTCATCGATCACCCGGCTTTCGTCCTGACGCGCTAGAAAATCGCGATGGTGAATTTGCGCATCGCCTGAATACAATCGTGTCGCTGACCGAACCATGGTGTCGGTCATGCCTTGTATCAGCGCATCGGTAAACATCAGGGCGGTGAGGCTCAGGCTGATGATCATGGCGGTGAGCAAGGTGCGTCGCCGGTTTCGTGCCAGGTTGCGTATTGCGAGTCGGCCGGTTAAACCCATACTACAGTGTCCTCATGGCGTCGACCGGCACAATGCGGGCTGCGCGAAAGGCCGGCATCAGGGCGATCAGCGCGGCGGCAATCAGAATCACCAGCATCGGAAAACCAAACACGTAGGCCGACATCTGACCCCGATAATGGGAGAACACGATACCGGAAATTTCCATCGGCTCGGCAAGCGCAATACCTTGCAAGGTGAACCAGAGGTTAATGGGTAACGCGATCAAGCCACCAAGCAGGCAAGCAATTACCGCCAGTAACAGGGTTTCCAGCACAATCAACCAGAACAGGCGCGCGGGCGATGTCCCGATGGCTTTCAAAACACCGAATTCCCCGGTACGTTCCAGCACCGACATCAGTACGGTATTGAGAACACCGATGCAGACCAGAAAGACGATGACGTAAAGGGTGATCATGCCGCCCTCTTTATCGGCGGTCATGGTTTCATGAAATTCCCGGGCTACGGTTTGCCAGGAGCTCGCGGTCAGTTCCTGACCTGGCAACATCTCACCGATTCGTTCCGCCAGCCGCGGCGCACTGCGATAGTCGGCACCCAGTATGACCAGCCGGTGCACTTCGCCCGGCAACACGAAAAAGGATTGAGCGGCGGCCAGCGGCATTACCACCCAGCGTTCTTCCACATCACCGGGTTGCCCCACAATACCCTGCACCCGGTAGAGATCATTCGCCAGAGAGCCATCGGCCCCTTGCGACACCAGTATCAGTTCATCGCCGACATCCAGTGCCAATTGCCGCGCCACCTGAGCACCGATCATCACGCCGGCGTAGCCCTGGTCATCGGGTTCACTGCTTAGGTAGCGCCCGGCGCTGACCTTGTCGGCCAGATAAGACAGTGCAGCCTCACGCTCGGGGTCGACTCCTCTCACGCTTACCGGAAAACTGCGGGTGTCACCATAGCCCAGCGCGCTGCTTTCGATACGCGGCGCCGTGGCCTGAACACCCGGCAAGGCGTCTATGGCTTGCTGAAGGTCGTCGGTTAAGCTGAACGCCTTGTAGAGCGTTGGCGTCTCTACAAAGCCGTCAACGGTCACCTGAACATGACCGGTGGTGTCCCGGGTATAAAAGTCGAGTACCTGATCATAACTGCCTTCAGTAACGGACAGCTGCACAGACACCAGCAGGTAGCCGCCAGCCATGCTCAGTACCGTCAGCAAGGTCCGCCGCCGGTTGCGCAGAATGTTCCGAAAGGCGAGCTTGAGCATCATCATGGGGGCGGCTCAGAACGGACGGCGCAGGTTATTGAGCGTGAAGAAGTCCTCGGTAAGGTCTACGCCAAAATCCAGTTCCTGATAGGTTACGGTGGTTTGGTGTCCGGTCTTGTTCATGGGCGTCAGCGTCATGGTGGCAGGCAAGGTGATGTCACCGTAGTCGGTTATGTCGCTGAATTCCATGACGCGCATCAGGGTTCCGTCTTCATCGAAGTAGCGCTGGCGAACCGGGAGCAGATCATCTTTGCGAATGGTGATCTCCATGGCCCCCCAGACGGTTACGGTTTGCTCGCGGGGCGTTAAGTCCAACTGATACTCGGTGTCTGTCTCGCTCAGCTGTACCCGATATTCCTCCACCAGGGAGACTTCGCGCATCAGGTCATCGTTGGTGAAATCAGACCCCATCCAGCTGCCCATCATCATCGATGGCGGCACTTTAACGACCTTGCGAATCTTGGGCAGATAATTCCACATTTCGTTGTCGCGTTGCAGAGTACTGACGCCTCGCTCCCGCTGTGGCTCCAACACCCTGACCAGCGCATAGTCGAGCCCGAGCGACCAGGATTCCAGCGACAATGACCGCTCAAAATCCGGGGTAACGATGCTCATGGTCATGATGGCCCGTGCGGAATCCTGCTGGTACAGGGTGTCGATTCGCTCGAGCAGTTCGATGGCCCTTGGGTCGGTATCGGTCGATTCAGCCCAGCATCCGGCAGCGAACACCATCAATGACCACCGAGCCCAGGTAAAGCCGTGACGGATAAACGCCTTCAGTTCCATTTTGTGCACCTTCCTTCAAGCCAAAATGCCTGGTCGCGCCAGGCTGGTCAGTCGGTATTGATCGGGCTCGCGCCGTTGTCGCCACTGCCTTCCTCGTAGAAGAGGTTGTTCCAGCGCATCAGCAATACGGTCATCTGTTGCGCCTGGCGAGCCAGCGACTGCAATTCCTCTTCGCTGTTTGGCGTGCCCCGGAACAGTTCCAGTTTGCGCATGTCACGGCTGATCACATGATTGGGTTGCTGCATGCGATAGACTTCAAGCTTCCAGCGGGTGTTGGCCACCACCATGCGATAGAACAGAATTTTGGTGTGGCGGCGTACCCGGGTATAGTCGTTCAGTTCTCCAAAACCGGTACCATCGATGGCGACCAGTTTTACTTCACCGCCGCTGGGGTCAGCAACCAGAGTGGCGGTGCGGTCAACGTTGCAGATCATTGCCAGCGCGCCGAACACATGCCCTGGAGTGATCACGCTCAGCGGCTCACCCTTAATGTTGTGGTCGTCAGGATACACCAGCAACTGGCCGCGCAGCAGAAAATAGAAGCTGGGGTCATGATCACCATGGTGGATAACAATTTCGCCCGGGTCGGCAGCCATTACCCGGGCATAGGTGGCCAGGAACTCGGCTTGTTTTGGGTCGACTTCGCGCAACTCCCGAAAGAATGAAATGCCGCCCAGCAAGTCATCGAGTGAAACGGCTGAGATGTCTTTGAGTGCCAGGGTCTTCATTTTATTTTGGTTACCTTGTAGGTGCTCAATTTTAAACCAGCTGCGCTTTACAGCTTTTTTCAACCCTAATGCTAGCCCCTATGGTTGCAACTGTGAATCCAATGCACATACTTTGACGAGCTTTAGACAAAAAGCCCGCACATCGTCACAGTTTTGACGATTGGTCTGGCAGATTGCCAGAGCCCCGCCTTTGCGGTTTTACACCTCAAGACCACAGCATGTCTTCAAAACGTTACCCAGTCTGGGCATTATGCGCACTGGCTTGCAATCCGTCGGACTATTCTTGTAATGATGCCTACCGCTCCTGTTTTACGCTCTAGCGCCTCGCTGGCACTGTTGTCGCTGTTCTCCGGCATCCTGCTACCACTCTCACTGGCGCCCTTTGGTTTCTGGCCTTTGGCCTGGCTCAGTCTGATCGGTTATTTTTGGGTAACGGAACGCGCCCAGTCACCAAAGCAAGCCTTCTGGCTGGGCTGGTGTTATGGCGCTGGCTTGTTCGGGCTAGGTATTTCCTGGGTCTATGGCAGCATGCGAACCGTGGCCACTCCGATCCCCCTGTCAGTTCTGATGACCACCGTTTTTTGTCTGGCTATTGCCTTGCTGCCAGGTCTGCAGGCCTGGTTGTATCATCGCTTTTTCAAGCAGGGCCGTGGCAGCCAGTGGCTGGCCGCGCCCCTGTTGTGGCTGGTGTTTGAATGGGTTAGAAGCTGGTTGTTTACCGGCATGCCCTGGTTGTTTGCCGGTTATGCGCTGACCGACACACCCGCCGGGCAGCTGGCGGCTGTTGTCAGCGTTTATGGCCTGAGTGCGATCATAGCGTTCTCTTCCGCCGCGCTGGCGATGGCTTTGCCTGCTCAGCCTAATCGCTCCCTTCGCCTGGCACCCGGCCTGGGTGCAGGCCTCATCGTGCTGTCGATGGGGCTGGGCCTGGTGCTGCCTGCCGAGCGCTGGACGACCGTTGCCGACGACGCCGACGTCGTCGCCATTCAAAGCAACATTGCCCAGGCGCAAAAATGGCAAAGCAGCCAGGTGCGGCCCACGCTGGAATTTTACAGCGAGCAGGCTCGCCGCTATGACAGCGCTGATCTGATGATATGGCCGGAAGCCGCGCTGACGGTAAGACCGGAACGCATTCCGGCCTATCTCGAAGACCTGGAGCGCGTGGGCAATGAGCGCCAGCAGGGCATCATCACCGGCATTGTCACCCAGCAGGACGGTCGCTACTTCAATGCCCTGCTTGGGTTTGGTACAGCCGATGGCGAGTACCGCAAACAGCATCTGGTGCCTTTTGGCGAATACCTGCCGTTTGAACAGCAATTGCGCGGGCTGATCAACTTTTTCAACATCCCGATGTCGACACTGACACCGGCACCCGAGCCGCAGACGCCCATGCCCTGGATGCACCGTGGCGAAGAGCGCCGTCTGGCACCGGTAATCTGTTACGAAGCGGCTTACCCGGGCCTGACGATGGCCCTGGCCCGGGAATCGGACCTGATGATCATGGTCAGTAACGATGCCTGGTTCGGTGATTCACTGGCGCCGCACCAGCACTTGCAGATCACCCGGATGCGGGCGATTGAAAACAGCCGGGCCATCGTACGCTCGACTCAGAATGGCATCAGTGCGCTGATTGACGCCAACGGTGAGATTCTGGAGCGCAGCAGGCAGTTTGAAGTGGCTGCCGTCACCGGCAGTGTCACTCTGCGACAAGGCTTGACGCCCTATCAGCGCTGGGGCGGGCCTTACTGGGCGCTGTTGCCGCTGGCCGGGTTGATCGCCCTGGGTTGGAGCAAACGGCGGGGCGGCTGATCAGCCCCGGCCGGCAGCACCCTTGCCTGGCGTGCCCTTGACCGGGTGGCGGCGAATCCGAAAAAAACCATCCTGGGGGACCTGCAACGCCGACATCAGGTCAGGCATGACCTCTTCCAGTACTGTATCCAGACCCCAGGGCGGATTCAGGACCATCAGGCCGCTGGCGGTCATGCCGTGTTCACGCGAATCCGGCGCGATGCCCAGCTCAAAGACCTGCATTTCTGCCAGTCCGGTCAGCTGCCGTTCCAGTTTTCTTACCCGCTCACGCTGCACCACCGGAAACCAGACGGCGATGACGGCTGTCGACATCCGTTGCATGGCGCGCTTGACTGCGGTGGCGACGTCGTCGTATTCCGCTTTAACTTCGTAAGAAGGGTCAATCAGCACAAAAGCCCTGCGTTCCGGTACCGGTAATTCGGAGACCAGGCGCTCCAGGCCATTCTGGCGGGCGACTTTGACGGGCTTTTGCCGGTTAAACAGAGCTGCCAGGGCATCGTGATCCTTGCTGTGCAGCTCGGTTAGCACCAGCTTGTCTTGTGGGCGCAAGCACTGCCGCGCGATCCAGGGAGAGCCCGGGTACAGGTTACCCGCTGCCGAGTCATTCGCCTGAGCGACCAGACTCAAATACCGTTTGATAAGCGGATGATGGCCGGGCTTGGCCTGCAGACGAACAATGCCTTCGGTGGCTTCGCCGGTTTTCTGCGCCTGCGGTGCGGTTAATGAGTACATGCCCGCGCCAGCATGGGTGTCTATGTACCGTAGCGGCGAGTCCTTGCGCGTCAGATAATCGAGGCACTGGATCAAAACCAGGTGTTTGAGTACATCGGCATGGTTGCCTGCATGAAAGGCGTGTCGGTAACTGAGCATGGGGTACAGCTTTGTGGAAACGGGTCGCGCAGTATAGGGGAGAGGTGACCGGGCTGTCATTGTGCTATTTAACCACCCGGCCCGGTTGTCACGCAGACGCTACACAAGAATTCGCCTATCTCGTAAAAATACAGGCTGGGAGCCCTGATTTACCCGGCTTTCCTTTTGATTTTACAGGTGTACAAGGTAGAATCGCCGGGATTTTTTATCTTAGCCCCTTGCAATCGGGTAAGGTTGCGGGGCATCAAAACGACAAGAAGTGGCCGGCCAAGCCGTCAACACTTCGGGCGTCCTCACTGACGCAACGATCAACAATAAAAAATCAAACATTGATCGAGCTTCCAATTCTCGAGCGTGATCACGACCAGCCAGACGAACCGGGTATCATCAGGGTTGACCAATCTCTATCCCTGACCACCCGTTATTGTATAGCGGCTTTCACCGACCGAACCTTATCCCTCGGGCCGGCGGTGTGTTTACAGAATTGGACAGCGCGATCACTTGATGCGACCAGTTGCCGCAGAGCGACGGTTGAAGACTGAATGTGGGAGGGTTAATGGGATCCATCATCGAAGTACAGGGCGTATCGAAAGCCTTTGGCGGCTTGCACGTCATTAATGACTGCTCCATCGCCGTTGAAGAAGGTTCGATCACCGGCCTGATAGGCCCCAACGGGGCTGGTAAATCAACCTTGTTCAACCTGATCGCCGGCGCGTTTCCGGTCGACCAGGGCACCATCACACTGGCGGGCGAAAACATCACCAACCTGCCGTCCAACGTCCTGTTTGAAAAAGGCCTGCTGCGCACTTTTCAGATCGCACAGGAATTCACGCACATGTCGGCGCTGGAAAACCTGATGATGGTGCCGCCCAATCAGCCGGGCGAAAACATCTTCAACACCTGGTTTCAACCCGGCAAAGTGCGCGACTTTGAAAACGGCGTCCGGCAAAAAGCAATGGATGTGATCGATTTCATCGGCCTGGATCATGTCAAGAACGAACTGGCCGGTAACCTCTCTGGTGGCCAGAAGAAACTGCTGGAATTGGGCCGCACCATGATGGTCGATGCCAAGGTAGTGCTGCTCGATGAAATTGCGGCAGGCGTCAACCGTACCCTGCTGCAAGACCTGGTGGGCAATATCAAGCGTCTGAACCAGGAGATGGGCTACACCTTTCTGGTGATTGAGCACGACATGGACATGATCGCCGAACTGTGTGACCCGGTGATCGTACTCGCCCAGGGCAGCGTTATGGTCGAGGGCACCATCGAAGAAATTCGCAACAACCCCCAAGTGATTGAAGCCTATTTTGGCAGTGACCCGAACGAGGCCGGAGCGTAATATGGCACTGATTGAATGCAAAAACATTCATGCCGGTTACGGCGGCATGAACATCCTCAATGGCGTCAACATGTCCATTGAGTCGAGTGAGATTGGCGTAATTGTCGGCCCCAACGGCGCTGGTAAATCAACCACCCTGAAAGCCATTTTCGGTTTGCTGAACGTCAGTGAAGGCAGCATCGAACTGCGTGGCGACAACATCACCAACCTGTCTCCTGATAAGCTCGTACATAAGGGCATGGGCTTTGTCCCCCAGGAGCATAATGTCTTCATCAGCATGACGGTCGAGGAAAACCTGGAAATGGGTGCCTTTATTCGCCGCGATGATTTCAGCTACATGCTCGAACGCGTCTACAGCTTTTTCCCCGACCTGAAAGACAAGCGCAGACAACCGGCCGGTGAACTTTCCGGTGGGCAACGCCAGATGGTCGCCATGGGTCGCGCCCTGATGGTTGAGCCCAGCCTGCTGTTGCTCGATGAACCAACGGCCGGTCTTTCCCCGCTGTACATGAACGAAATTTTCGAGCGGGTGATCGCCATTAACGAGAGCGGCGTCGGCGTGCTGATGGTTGAACAGAATGCCAAACAGGCACTGCGCATTGCGCACAAGGGGTTCGTACTGGCGGCGGGTAAAAACCGCTTTACCGATACAGGCCAGAACCTGCTGAACGATCCGGAAGTGGCAAAAAGCTTCCTGGGTGGCTGACGGTTAATAGGAGTCCGTTGTGAACGAATTTATTTTCTTTTTTAACAGTGTGGTTATTAATGGCGCGGTGATTGGCTCGATCTACGCCATGGGTGCCATCGGTGTCACTCTGGTGTTCGGCATTCTGCGCTTTGCCCATTTTGCCCATGCCGACATGATGACACTGGGCGCCTTTCTGGTGCTGATTCTGACCGCTTTGTTTCCGGCCGTAGGCCCGGCCATCGGCTTACCCACCGCCTTTGTGATGATGCCGCTTGCCATGGTGGCGACTGCCTTTATCGCCGTGGGCATCGACAAGTTGTTCTACAAAAAGCTGCGGGAAAACAACGTTAAGCCGGTCGTTATGGTGATGGCGTCGGTCGGCGTTACGCTGATGCTGCAGGGGCTGATTCGCTTCTTCGCCGGCACCGGTACACAGAGCCTCTATATTGATGATCGCAAAGCGATCTTCCGCATCGACCTGCCGTTTGAATCGGCCTCGCGCAACCTGGTGGTCACCGAACCTCAATTGCTGCTGTTCCTGTTCCTGGCGTTCGCCGTTATAGCCTTGCACCTGTTCCTGAACAAGTCGCGGCTTGGTAAAGCCATGCGCGCCATGTCGGATAACCCGGATCTGGCCAAGGTTTCTGGCATCAACACCAACACCGTCGTCGGGGTCACCTGGATTATTGCCGGTGCACTGGCTTGTGCGGCTGGCACCTTACTATCACTGGACGTAACGCTGAAGCCTGACCTGAGCTTCATGATTTTGCTGCCGATTTTCGCAGCGGCTATTGTTGGTGGCGTAGGTAGCCCTTACGGGGCGCTGGCAGGCGGCTTTGTGGTTGGCCTGACGGAAACGCTGGCGGTATTCAACTGGACCTTCGTGTTGCGCCCGCTGGAGCAAGCCATCCCCGCACTCGACTTGCCCAATACGCTGGCCTTTGTGCCTACTGAATACAAAATCACCATTCCGTTTTTCATCCTGTTGGCGATTCTGATCTGGCGACCAACCGGCCTGTTTAAAGGGAAGATCATCTGATGCAACTGCCAAAGAAAGACATCATCCTGTTCAGCCTGCTGGCTGCATTGATTCTGATCGTATTTGCCTCTCAGGGCTCCGCTTACAGTGTCCGGGTACTGGCTGAAGCCAGCTGTTACGCCATTCTGGCGCTGGGCCTGACCATTCAATGGGGCTACGCCGGTCTGTTTAACGCCGGCATCATGGGCTTTGTCGCCCTTGGTGGCTTTATTACCATGCTGTTCAGTTTCCCGACCAACGACGACTTCTGGAGCACCGACCTGCCCGGCCAACTCGGCGGCGTTGGCCTCAAGGCGTTGCTTTCGATCGCCATCGTTTATAGCCTCACCCAACTGAAGCGCTTCGGTATCAGCAAGAAGATCCGCTTGCCGCTTATCATTGTTGCTTCCGCGATTCTGTATCTTTGGGTCGTCACCTCACTGGGGCCAGTTGCCGAAGCCATTGAATCCGAAGCCGGGTTTATTGGCGGTTTTGGTTTGCCGGTCTGGGTTGGCTGGCTGGTCGGTGGTGCCATTGCAGGCGGCATCGCCTATTTCATCGGCCACATTTGCCTGGGCTTGCGCAGTGACTATCTGGCTATTGCGACGCTGGGTATTGCCGAAATCATCAAGGCCTTTCTGAAGAATGCCGACTGGCTGACCAGGGGTACACTGACGGTATCCCCCCTGCCCTGGCCAGTACCACAGGCCGGAGACATCGGCTTTATTGCTGCCCGCGCAGCCTATCTGTCAGTCACCGCAGTAATGATTGCTGTCATCTACTTCTTGCTGTACCGCGCCTATAACGCCCCCTGGGGCCGTACCATGCGCGCCATTCGTGACAACGAAAACTCCTCGGCCGCCATGGGCAAAGACGTCAACCGTCGCCGCCTGGAAGTCTTTATTCTGGGCTCGGTGCTGATGGGTATTGGCGGCGCCGCCCTGGTCACTTTTAACGGCATTTTTGACCCCAGTGGCTTCCTGCCGCTGAACCATACCTTTCTGGTCTGGGTTATGGTGATTCTTGGCGGGGCCGGTAATAACAAAGGCACTATCTTTGGGGCGGTACTGATCTACATTATCTGGACCATGTCGGAACCGGCAGCGCTGTTCCTGATCGATGTAGCGCGTAATATGGGTACCGCCTGGTTCGATTGGCAGCCACCCGGTGATCTCGATAGCCGAGCGCTGCAGGCGCGGGTATTTGTGATCGGCCTGACCATCAGCCTGGTATTGCGTTACGCACCCAAAGGGCTGTTCCCGGAAAAAGTGGCGCATCACGCCTGACCTGATGAAGGTACTTTAAAGGGGAGCTTTCAGCTCCCCTTTTTTATGCACGACTGTCTGAATGACGTAGACTGTTTTAGCTGAATGACGGACAACTCAATTGAGCATCTCATGACTCTCTATAACTGGCCAAAAACCACTGGTGACGTTTCTTTCTGGTATCAGGATATCGGTGGCTTCCCGCCATTCAGACCGGCGCTTGATGGCGATGTCACCGCCGATGTCTGCATCATAGGTGCGGGTTACACCGGTTTATGGACGGCCTATTACCTCAAGAAAGCCAAGCCGGAATTGAATGTCATCATTCTCGAAGCCGAATTCGCGGGTTTTGGCGCATCAGGGCGTAACGGTGGCTGGTTGACCGGGGGCTTTGCCTGGGATCATGAACGTTATCTGAGTAGCAGTAATGCAGCGAGCGTGCTTGCTATGGTCGATGCGATGGGTTCCAGCGTCGATGAAATCCTTTCTGTTGCCTCGGCCGAGGGCATCGACGCCGATATTTATCGCACCCGTGAATTGCTGATCGCTACTAATCCGGCACAGCTGCACCGCATGAACGCCGAGATAGAACACCGCCAGCACTGGGGTGAGGCGGGCAGGATTCGGGCATTGGGTCAGGACGAAGTCGCAGCGAGACTTTCAATACCGGGCGCATTGGGCGCGATGGAGATTGATAACGTCGCCCGCATTCAGCCTGCCAAACTGGTGCAAGGGTTGGCGCGAGTCGTTGAGGGTCTGGGCGTGCGGATCGCTGAACGCACAAGGGTTAACACTCTGGAGCCGGGCGCAGCGAAAACCGACCAGGGAAGGGTAACGGCGCCCATTATACTTCGTGCAACCGAAGGTTTTACGGCCACTTTGCCCGGATCGGAACGGGACTGGCTGCCGCTCAATTCTGCCCAGATTGTAACCGAGCCCTTGCCACCCGATGTGTGGGAACAGATCGGCTGGAACGGCCGGGAGATCGTAGGTGATTTCGCCAATGCCTACTGTTACTGCCAGCGCACCCGTGAAGACCGAATCGCGGTTGGCGGCCGTGGCCTGCCCTATCGTCTGGGCAGTAAAATTGACCACCGGGGCACACCTGACCCTGAAACCATTCGCCACCTTATCCGAATCCTGAACCGGTACTTCCCGGCTGCCAGCAAGGCGCGTATTGATCATGCCTGGTGCGGTGTATTGGCGGTACCTCGCGACTGGTGCGCCACCGTCGGGCTGGACCCGAAAACTGGCCTCGGCTGGGCCGGAGGGTATGTCGGCGTGGGCGTATCGACCTCCAACCTGGCCGGGCGCACCCTCTGCGATCTAGCTCTGGGCCGGGACACCGACCTGACCCGCCTGCCCTGGGTTGGCCGCCGGGTTCGACCCTGGGAGCCCGAGCCCCTGCGCTGGCTGGGCGTCAGAGGCATGTATGCCCTGTTTAATGAGGCCGATAGGCGTGAAGCCAGAGACGGACCAGCACCTTCAAAACTGGCGATGCTGGGCCACTGGCTGACCGGGCACTAGAGTTATTAGCCGGAAATTCGTGGAATAGATATCCCCCGAGCCAGTACTTTCTACGGTGCCAATCGGGCTATCGGGTACGTCTGCTGGGGCACGCTGTAAATACCTCCCTGTAAGCTCGGAGACCGCATCCATGCGGTCTAACGGCCCCCAACAGACGCACCCGACAGCCCTTCGATAAATTAAGTGGTTAATATCCGGCTCAGAACTCTAGGCCGTCGCCGGTTGCATCTGACGACCGGGGTATACCAGCCGCTCAAGACTCAGCGCCTCATCCAGTTCCGCTTTTTGCATCAACCCCTCAGCCAATACCAGATCCCTGACACTGTGTCCTGTCGCCAATGCCAGGCTGGCCAGGCGGGTTGCATTGTCATAGCCAATGTAGGGGTTAAGCGCGGTAATGACGCCGATAGAGGCGTTAACCTGCGCCAGACAATGCTCCCGGTTGGCCGTAATGCCTTCGATGCACAGGGTGCGCAGCATATCCATGGCCCGACGCAGCAGGCGCATTGAATCGAACAGTTTATAGGCAATCAGCGGCTCCATGGCATTCAACTGCAACTGCCCGCTTTCAGCCGCCATGGTAATGGCCAGATCGTTTCCGATCACCTGATAGGCGACCTGGTTTACTGCCTCGGGGATCACCGGGTTTACTTTGCCGGGCATAATCGACGAACCAGGCTGACGAGCGGGCAGATTGATCTCGCCGAACCCGGCCCGGGGGCCGCTCGACAACAGGCGCAAGTCGTTACACATCTTCGACAGCTTGATCGCCAGCCGTTTGGTCATGCCGGAAAACAAGACGAAGGCGCCCATGTCTGACGTGGCTTCAATCAGATCATTCGCCAGTCGCATCGGGTGCCCGCACAGTCGCGACAAATGGGTCACCGCCAGCTGCGCATAGTCCGGATGGGCATTGAGACCGGTGCCGATGGCGGTGCCACCGAGGTTCACTTCCCGCAGCAGATCAAACAGGCCGGCAATGCGATCGATGTCTTCACCCAGGGTGGTGGCAAAGGCGCCAAATTCCTGGCCCAGCGTCATCGGTACCGCATCCTGCAACTGGGTACGGCCCATTTTTAGGACATCGGCAAACTCATCGCGCTTGTCGGCCAGCGCATCCCGCAACAGCGCCAGACTGTCGACCAGCTCTGCATGTGACAATTGCAAACCCACCCGAATCGCCGTCGGGTAGGCATCATTGGTCGATTGGGACGCATTTACGTCGTTATTCGGGTGCAGGTATTGGTATGCGCCTTTTGCATGACCGAGCCATTCCAGACCGAGATTGGCAATGACTTCATTGGCGTTCATATTGGTGGAAGTACCGGCACCGCCCTGAATCATATCGACAATAAACTGGTCGTGATGCTGCCCGGCCACCAGTTGGTCACAGGCTGCACTGATCGCCTGAAACCGGCGCTCTTCCAGCAACCCGAGCTCTGCATTGGCCGCAGCGGCGGCTTTTTTTACCATGGCCAGCCCAATAATGAGTTTGGGAAAGTGAGCCAGCGTCACGCCCGACAGATCAAAGTTTTCGGCGGCACGCAACGTCTGAATACCATAATAGGCCCCGGCCGGGACGGTCCGTTGACCGAGCAGATCGCGTTCCAGGCGGGTTGGCTGAGTGGGTTCAGGGGCAGTGCGAATGGCGGTGTCGTTCTGCGTTGGCAGCATGATGGTTTTCTGTGTCCTCCGGGGTGTGTCCGGCTTGCCAAATCGGCGACCGGAGAACGCATTGTGCCGCTTCGCATGGCTCGCCGACCAATGCCGTTTTCAGCTATAGTATGCAAATATTGCATACCAAGGAGCTTGAATGGACTTCGAAACGCGCTGGCTTGAGGACTTTATTGCCCTGGCCGATACCCTGAGCTTTTCCCGCGCGGCGGAGCGACGCTTTGTGACTCAGCCAGCCTTCAGTCGACGCATTAAAGCGCTGGAAACCACACTGGCGGTTCCCCTGGTAGACCGTTCAACAACCCCGGTGCGACTGACCGACGAAGGCCAACTATTCCTGCTGACAGCTAGAACCGTGATGTCTCAGTTGCGCGAAACCGTCAGCCGATTGCGCGGACTGGACGCCAACCAGCAAGCCACGCTGCGTGTAGCCGCCGCACACTCCCTGGCATTCTCCTTCTTCCCGGACTGGATGACCGAGCACCGGGATGTGATGAACAACCTGACCATGCGCCTGGTAGCAATGAACGTTGAAGAGGCGCTGCACGCCTTGCGCGAAGGCCAGTGTGATTTACTGCAGATCTATTACGACTCGTACGCCACCTTGCAACTCGATGCCTCCACCTTCCCTTCCATTACCCTGGGCCACACACGTCTGGTACCGGTATCTGTCCCCTTGCCAGGCACCGACCAGCCACGCTATTCGCTCGACAGTGAAGGCCAGGAAGAAATTCCGCTACTGGCCTACACACCCGGGGCCTTTCTGGGCCGGACACTCCGGCTGATGTTAAAGCAGGACCCGATCAGATTAAGGCTAAAAACAGTCTACGACACCGCCATGGCGGAAGGGTTAAAAGGCATGGCATTAACTGGCGCAGGTATTGCCTGGGTACCAGAGCTGTGTATTCGCCGGGAACTGCGTGAGAGTGAACTGGTGATCTGCGGGGCTGAGCGCTGGCATGCGCCTTTAGAAATCCGGCTGTATCGATGTGCGCTGGTTCGAAATGCGGCAGTTAACCGGCTCTGGCAGCGACTGGCTGCCCTGGCCCGGTAAACGAGTTCCGAAGCTTGTACGCAACGAGCGCCGGATGCTTGAGATGCCTCTGCAGAGGCACCACCAGCACCCGGCGCGGACCATTGCCACTATTTGAAGCCCGAAACCTGGGCACAAGACAGCGCTTTTGTTGAAAGCCACCCAATAAAAAACCGGCCCAGAAGGCCGGTTTGTTTAACTTACTTGGTGTCCGCTCGCGGAGCGTTACTCTCGCGTTTTACTTCACTTCACCAACTTCTACGAAACGACCATCACGCACAGTCATTTCAACAATCACGCCAGGAACGTCACCGTTGGCATCGAATTCATGCTGGCCGGTTGCGCCTTCGTAGTTGATGTCCTGACCGGCTGCCAGCAAACGCTTGGCTTTGCTCCACTCACCCGGCAGGATCACTTCGCCCGGCGCAGTCGCTACGCGGCGTACGTGGTCACTCAGGCCTTCACGGCTGTCTTCGCCCATTGATTCGATGGCCAGCGCAATGATAAAGGCGGCATCGTAAGACTGACCGGCGAAGGTCGCGTTTGGATCCAGTTCAACCGCAGATGCCAGTTCAGCGAACACATCAGAACCTGGCAGGTCTGGAGTACCCGGCTTGGTAGCAATCATGCCTTCCAGCACATCCGCACCGACGGCGCGAACCAGGCCATCACCGACCATGCCATCGCCACCGACGTAGGTTACGAAGTTACCGCTTTCATTGGCCTGACGCAGAATGGTCTGGCCCGACCCGTCGGCATACGCCAGCACAACCAGGTTCTGCGAACCGGTAGATGCCAGTGAACCGATTTCAGCACGGTAGTCGGCCTTGCCGTCTTCGTGTGCTTCATTGGCCATCACCATGCCGCCTTCGCTTTCGAAAGCCGCGGCAAACGCATCAGCCAGACCTTTACCATAGTCATTGTTCACGTAGGTAACCGCGGCATCCTGAATGCCTTTTGAAATCAGCAACCGGGCCAGAATTTCACCCTGGTAGGCATCTGACGGTGGCGTCCGGAAGACCTGGTCATTATCGTTCAGTTCAGACATCGCCGGTGAGGTGGACGCCGGTGAAATCATCACGACGCTGGCCGGAACCGCCACGTTGTTGGCAGCGGCAATGGTCGCACCGGAACACAGGGCGCCGACAATGGCCGTTACATTTTCGGAGTTGATCAAACGGTCGGCACCGTTGGTGGCGGCCGATGAATCAACACAGGTGGTGTCGGCGCTGGGCATGACCAGAATGTCGCCATCCAGAATACCGCCCTGACCGTTAACATGGCTGACCGCCAGACGCGCTGCGTCATAGATCGGTGGGGTCAGACTTTCGATCGGGCCGGTAAAACCACCCAGGAAGCCGATTTTAACTTCTTCGGCCTGTACGGCACCGACGAGTGCTGCAGCAGTTGCTACGCCCAAGAGTGTTTTTTTAATCATAGTGTTCTCTCTCGCTGTTATTATGTTTCCCAAAGGGACCACTTCATGTTGAGGATTTTTTGTCAGAAACACAAGCCTTCAAACGGCGCATAGGCCCGCACTGTCGGCTTTGTTCACTTTCTGTTCAGACATGACCTGCAATCCGGTGATCGCGTGAGCTGTGCACAGTGCCAGTCTTGTTCTTGTTGTTAGACGGTGTTGTAGTACTGCGCCATTGCAGCTTCTCCTATTTTTCAAGCGACAGCACCCCTGGCCGGAGAAAAAGCTGTGCGATGCATTGTAAAGCCACGATTCCAACTCAGGGAAAGAAGCCATTGGTCAGAAAAAAGGCCACCCAGAACCGCACGTCCTCATCGTTCATGATAAAGGTATGGCCAGCCTCTGCCAGGCGGAAGCCATCGGCCTCGCTCAGTCGGGCACTGGCCACCGATACCTTGCCATCGTGATCACCCTGAAACAGAACATTGAACCAGGGGTCGCTTGAACGGGTTCCGGTGATCACGCCGACGGGCACGTTGACGGGCTCAAGCTGGTTCACCAGCGCCTCGTCATCGGTTGCCAGTTCCAACGCCGCTGGCCCCATGATCCACTGAAACCAGGCCTGATCGCCCAGCGCATCAATCACTTCACTGCCGTGATTGGGCGGACTGAGCATCACAACACGACCCTGCCCCGGCAAATCCGCACGTTGCAGCCAGTAGCGGGCCAGGATGCCGCCGAGTGAGTGAGTGACCAGATGGACAGTGTCGTAGCCCTCCCGGTTCACACGCTCCACGGCGTTCGCCACATAGGCTGACAACTCTGGTACGGTCTCCTTGCGACTCGGGTATTCCTGATTACAGGTGGCAAAGCCTGCCTCCTGCAGAGCACCTGCAAGCCTTGCCATCGACCTGTCGGTCCGGCCCAGGCCATGCACCAGCACCACAACCTGTTCGCCCTCGCCTTCCACGGTGCACAACTCATCCTGCTCCGGCACCATCAGGCCAGCGTCGATACGTACATCGGCCAGGCTCACACGCCAGTCGAGATGCGGCCCGGTGCTGCGACCGGTGGTGCCCACCGCTGCGATCAACTCACCCTGCTCAACCCGATCTCCAACGCTGACATGCACACCGGATAAATGCAGAAAGCTGGACGTCAGCCCCATACCGTGGTTCAGCAGCACCGTTCCACCACTAAAATACAAATCCGGTTCTGCCAGCGTCACCACGCCAGAGGCTGGCGCGTAAACTGGTGTACCGGTGGGTACCGCAACATCGATGCCCCAGTGCGGCGCTGAAGGCGTTCCGTTCAGAATACGCTGGCTGCCATAAACCCCGGAGATTCGCCCATAGGCGGGCCAGACAAAAGGCTCTAGCCAGCCTTCGCTGTCGACCCGGCGCGCACGGGCTGCGTTGATGCGTTCCGCTTCGGCCAGTATGCGGGCAAGCTGTTCTTCAGGTGGGTTTACCCGGGATTGATCGAGCCCGTCGATGCGCTGAATTCGATAGTCCCGCCCTTCTATTTCCAGTTGAAACCGCTTTTCTGCCTGCCCGGGCAAACTCACCGATAACGGATACTCGCCCCTCATCATGCGTTCGAAACCCAGAATATAGCGGCCTTCTGCGTCTACCGGTACGGATTGCCCGGCGAACCTTACGTGGCTTTCGGGCTCGGCCCGGCCGACAAAATAGCCACCACCCTGAAGTACTCCGTACCCTTCGGGCATGGCCCAGGCTGGCAACGTCATAAACCAACACAAAGCTGCGGCAACCAGCAGCAAGAGGCTTCGGCGATGGCGACGTTGGACGGTGCGCATCGGGACCTGATGCAGGTCATTACCCAAGGTAGCTATCATCTTATATACTCATTTAAGGTTCACGACTTGCCAAACTCCGGCACGGTAATGGCGCGCTGAATCTGCGTCAGTCTGTAGGCGTCAGCTCGACCTATCTTACACACTATTGGCTCCCTGTTGGGCCCGCCATCAAACCGGTTAAGGATTCAACTCCATGGCTGTAGTTCCGGTGCTTGTTATTAATTCCGGCAGTTCATCGCTCAAATTTTCGCTGTTCGACATGACCACCGGCCGCGACATCCTGTCGGGTTCAGTCGATCGGCTCAACACTCGCAGTGCCGAACTGAACTGGCATCTCGATGAAAAAAAACACACCACACCCCTGCCCGGCCAGGGTCACTCGGGTGCCTTACAAGCGGTCAACAACCTCGTGACCCGCCTTGCATTAAAAGAACCGCTGGCGGGTATCGGCCACCGGGTCGTACACGGTGGTGAGACCTTTACCGATTCAGCCCGGATTACCGAGGCCACCCTGCGCGGCATCGAAGCCTGCGCCAACCTGGCTCCTCTGCACAACCCGGCGAATGTGCTGGGAATTCAGGTGATGCAGGCGTTGTATCCGTCAGTGCCCCAGGTGGCTGTCTTTGATACAGCGTTTCACCAGTCGCTGGATCCGGAAGCCTTTCTCTATGCCGTGCCAATGAAACTCTACCGGGAGCAGGGCGTTCGACGTTACGGCTTTCATGGCACCAGTCACAAATACGTCGCGCAACAGGCGGTACAACAACTGGAGCTGAACCCGGAATCGCATGCGATTATCACCGCGCATCTGGGCAACGGCTGCAGTGCAACGGCAATTTCCGACGGTTTTTCGATCGATACCACCATGGGAATGACGCCTCTGGAAGGGCTGGTCATGGGTACTCGCAGTGGCGATATCGACCCGGGCCTGCATGAGTACCTGAGTGAGCAGCTCGGCTGGAGCATTGCCGATGTGACCCAGATGCTGAACCGCGACAGCGGCCTGCTGGGTCTGTCGGAACTGTCGAACGACATGCGCACGCTCACTGAAGCGGCAGCTGGAGGGCACCGTCAGGCGCGCCAGGCCATTGATGTGTTCTGTTTTCGCCTGGCCCGCCAGATCGGCGGCCTGGCGGCATCGCTCGGCCGGCTGGATGCCCTGATATTTACCGGAGGCATCGGTGAAAACGCTGCAGATATTCGCGCTAATGTTCTGCAACGCCTGGGTGTATTCGGGTTTGAACTCGACGATGCCCTGAACTTAGCGCATGGTGATAGCCGGGGCCAAATCTCAGCAAGCAAGGGCCCGGTTGCTGCCGTCATTCCCACCCGGGAAGAATGGATGATCGCCCAGGACACCCTGCGGCTGATCAACGACACCCCGATTAACTGATCACCAGGGAGCGCCTGTGCAACACACTTTTTTCATGACGGCCATCGGTGCCGGTACCGGTCTGACCTCGGTGTGCCTGGGCCTGGTTCGGGCCCTGGATCAACTCGGCATTCGGGTGGCGTTTTGCAAACCCATCGCCCAGCGCTATGGCACTGACCCGGGGCCGGAACGGTCGACTCACCTGATCAACGCTACGCTCGGTCTGCACCCTGCCGCCCCGATCAGCCTGGCAACGGCGCAGCAGGCGTTATCTCAAAACAGGACGGACGACTTAATGGAAGACGTCATCCAGCTGTTTCAGCAATCGGCAGGCGAGGCGGATGTCGTGATCGTCGAAGGGCTGGTGCCGCTGGGTGATGAAAGTTACATCGGCAAGCTGAACGTGAACATGGCCCGGGCACTGGATGCCGACGTCATTCTGGTGGCCGCGAAAAACGCAGAAAGTACGGCGCAGTTGAATGAACGAATTCAGGTCAGCGCCAGCCTGTTTGGCGGCATCGACAACGCCCGGGTGGTCGGCTGCATACTCAATAAAATCGGGGCACCAGAGCCCGACTACCAGCAAATATTACCGAGTGAAGACGGCGAACAGCACCTGGCCATTCCCACCGACCCCGACAAGATCATCACCTCGCTTCCGGTCTTTTCGAACCCATCGTTCCGGTTTCTGGGGGGTATTCGCTGGAATCCGCTGCTGGTAGCCCCCCGCACCCGGGATGTTGCCGACCATCTGCAGGCAACACTGCTGAACAGAGGCGAGCTGGAGACCCGCAGAGTCCAGGCCATCACCGTTTGCGCGAGAACCATGCGCAACATGCTGCATACCCTGAAAGCCGGCACCCTGGTGGTAACCCCGGGCGATCGTGAAGACATCGTTCTGGCCAGTTGCATGGCCGCTTTAAACGGGGTACCCCTGGCCGGTCTGGTACTGACGGGCGGACTCAAGCTTGATGACGCCGTGATCGATCTGTGCCAGGCCGCCTTCGCCACTGGCCTGCCGATGATGGAAGTCAGCTCCAATACCTTCGTGACCGCCCAGCGGTTGAATGCCATGAACACCGAAGTACCTGTCGACGATGTCGACCGCATGGATGCCGTAATGAACGCGGTTGCGGCCGATCTGGATGGCGCCTGGCTGGCACAACGAGCCCGGGTTGGCCTCGAACCGAGACTGTCACCCCCGGCCTTTCGTCACCTGCTGGTCGGCCGTGCCCGCCAGGCCAAAAAGCGCATCGTTTTGCCTGAGGGAGATGAACCCAGAACCGTGCAGGCGGCCATTGCCTGCCAGCAGCGTGGCATCGCCCACTGTGTGCTGCTGGGCAAGCGTGACGACATAGAGCGTGTCGCCGCCAGTCGCAACCTGACGCTGCCACCCGACCTGGAAATCATCGACCCGGACCAGGCCCGCCCGCGTTACATTCAGCCCATGGTTGCCTTGCGCCAGCACAAGGGTCTGACGGCGCCAATGGCCGAAGCACAACTGGAAGACACCGTGGTACTTGCCACCATGATGCTGGCCGAAGGCGATGTGGATGGCCTGGTGTCCGGTGCCGTACACACCACAGCCAATACCATTCGTCCCGCGCTGCAGCTGATCAAGACCAAAGCAGATGCCAGTCTGGTATCGTCAGTCTTTTTCATGCTGCTGCCCGACCAGGCGGTGGTCTATGGCGACTGTGCCGTTAACCCGGACCCGAATGCCGAACAACTGGCCGACATTGCCATTCAGAGTGGCGACTCGGCCCTGGCGTTCGGTATAGAGCCACGCATCGCGATGATCAGTTACTCCACCGGTGAATCAGGCTCTGGCGATGATGTAGAAAAGGTACGGGCCGCGACCAAACTGGCGCAGGCGAAACGCCCGGACCTGCTCATCGACGGGCCTTTGCAATACGATGCCGCGTCTACCCCCTCGGTCGCCACCAGCAAAGCCCCTAACAGCAAGGTAGCCGGGAAAGCCACGGTGTTCATCTTCCCGGATCTGAACACCGGCAACACCACCTACAAGGCGGTGCAGCGCAGCGCCAATGTCGTCAGCATCGGCCCCATGCTGCAGGGGTTGAGCAAGCCAGTGAACGATCTGTCACGCGGTGCCACGGTCGACGACATCGTCTACACCATTGCGCTGACGGCGGTGCAGGCCAACCAGCCGGCCTGAGCGAGCCACCGGTTTAAAGAAACTGGCCTAAGTGCCGTTACCTGATCTATAAATTAGGTAGCGGTCATTCAAATGCGAATGGCCTGGTATTACTTCTCCTGGGAGCCCGACTCATGATGTCCTGGACTATTCGCACCCGCCTGATGGTCGGGGTGGCGCTCAGCGTATTGGTGCTGGTCGCCATCAACGGCGTTTACAACTACCAGCAAGCCCGGTCGGCCCTGGTTGAATCGGTCTCCGACACGGTGCAACGCAGCGGCACCAGTACCCGCCGCTTTGTCAGTACCTGGCTGGCCAGCAAGGCACAGGTGGTCGAATCGGCCGCCCAGGCCATTGCCAACGCCCCAGATCCGATTCCGGTGCTGACGCAGGGCAACAACGCGGGTAGCTTTCTCTATATGTATCTGGGTACCCGGGCCGGTGAAATGATCATGTTCCCGGCTGAATCCCTGCCCGATGATTTCGACCCCCGCACCCGGCCCTGGTTCATTCAAGCTCAGGAGGAACAGCAACGCATTGTTACCGCCCCCTATATTGATGCGTCCTCTGGTAATCTGGTGATGAGCTTTGCCCAGCCGGTGGGCGCCAATGTGCTCGCCGCCGACGTTGCCCTGACCGATATCGTTGAGGAAGTGCTAGGGGTTGAACTGGGCGAGTCAGGCTATGCCGCACTGATCGATGGCGACAACCAGTTTCTGGTACACCCGGACGAAAACTGGCTGGGAGAGAATCTCAATGGGTTGATCGGAAACACCCGACTGAGTACAGCCACCTCTGGCGTCTCCGTCAATGGTGAAAGCTGGCTCAGTGCCGCCTACCCAATTGAAGGCAGTGACTGGCAGGTCGTCTTAATGGTCAAAAGCACTGAGGCCTTTGCCGGACTCGGTGCCCTGGCACTCAGCAACACCCTGGTATCTGCCCTGACGATCCTGATTGTGACCATTGTCTCGGGTTTTCTGATTTCTTACTTGCTGCGTCCCCTGGCCGGGCTCGACTCAGCCATGTCTGATATTGCCCAGGGCGAAGCCGACCTGACTCGCCGACTCACCGTTGTGCGTGACGACGAGATCGGCTCGCTCAGCCAATCGTTCAATCAGTTTGTCGAGTCGGTGCATCAACTGGTGTCGGAAAGCCTGGGCTACTCCCATGAGCTGGAAACCCTGTCAGACTCATCACGCAGGAATGCCAAGGCCAACAACGATGCCATTCAGTTGCAACAGAGCGAAATCAGCCAGGTAGCCGCCGCCATTAATGAGATGTCGTCTACCTCGGCCGAGGTGGCACAAAACGCGGGAGATACCGCCGAAGCGGCTCAGAAAGCGTCTACCGAAGGCCAGAAAGGCATGGGTAATGCCGCTGAGAATCGGCAGCGCATGGGCAAGCTGACCGGGCAGATAGACACCGCTACCGGTGTTATCGGCAAACTGGATGAGCAGGCACTGGAGATCAACACCATTCTGTCGACCATTCAGAACATCGCCGAGCAAACCAATCTGCTGGCTCTGAATGCGGCCATTGAGGCGGCTCGCGCCGGTGATCAGGGGCGTGGCTTTGCTGTGGTCGCCGATGAAGTGCGGGCTCTGTCGCAACGCACGCACCAGGCTACCGGCGAGATTCAGACCATGATTGAAACCCTGCAGGAGCAAACCCAACAGGCCGTGTCGATCATGAACAGCAGCAAAACCCTGACCGATGAAACGGCAAGCAGCGCCCAGCAGGTAACCAACAGCCTTAACGTTATTGCCGAATCGATAGAAGACATTTCTTCACGGGCACAGAGCATTGCAGAGGCTTCTCGCGAGCAGAACATAGCGACGGAGGAGATCAGCCGCATCGCCTCGGCCATTCAGGATGCCTCCAATCAGTTGGCAGACAACGTCGATCAGGCAACGGCCCAGTCGGACGAGTTGCATGGCGTCAGCCGCAAAATCCGGCAAAATTTGTCTCGTTTCAAGGTCTGAGCATTCAAGTAGTCGGCTGAAACAAAAGCAGAACCGGTGCCTGCAAGGTGGGCACGGGTTCTCTAAATGGGGTACATTCAGGGGCACAGAGCCACCGCTGACGGAGCCCTCATGAAAGCCGTATTTCTCGACGCCGCCACCTTTCCCGATGAACAGACGCTGACACCACCAGACGCCGTAACCGACTGGCAAAGCTTCGACAAAACATCACCTGAACAGCGCCTCGAACGCTTGCAACAGGCCGAGATTGCTCTGGTCAACAAGGTGGTGCTGGATGCGCCCCTGCTGGCCCAGCTTCCCGATCTCAAGTGCATTGGGGTAACAGCCACCGGCACCAACAACGTCGATCTGGAAGTCTGCAGGGCCCGGGGCATTGCCGTGTTCAACGCCACCGGTTACGCCGTTGACGCCGTTGGCGAGCACTGCATCATGATGATGCTGGCGCTGGCTCGCAATCTGAAGGCCTACCTCAGAGATGCCGACGATAAAGGCTGGAGCCAGAGCCCGTTTTTCTGCAACCGCATCGCACCGATCAACACCTTGACTGGCAAGCGTCTGGTGATTGTTGGCAAAGGGGATCTGGGTACGGCCGTTGCCAGCCGCGCTCAGGCCCTGGGGCTCTCGGTGGTTTACGCTGAACGGCCCGGGGCTGAGACCATCAGGCCGGGTTATACCGCCTTTGAAACCGCGCTGTCGCTGGCCGATGTTCTGAGCCTGCATTGCCCGCTGACCGACCAGACCCGGGGCATGATCAACCAACACACGCTGAGCCTGATGCAGCCCCACGCTCTGCTCATCAACAGCGGCCGGGGCGACCTGGTGGTTGAACCCGATTTACTGGATGCCCTGACCCGGGGCGTCATCGGCGCGGCGGCGCTGGATGTGGCCAGCAGTGAACCACCCCCGCCAGACCACATCATCTGGCAACTGGCGGCCCTGCCAAACGTTATCGTGACACCTCATGTCGCCTGGTCATCAGATGGCGCCATGGCCCGCCTGCTGCGCCAGTTGGAGGTAAAACTGAATCGCTGGGCCCGGCAGGAACCCGGCGCACTGGACGAGTCGCTGACCCACGACAGTTAATAACTCAAGGTTCGGAGATCAAATTGACTGCATCGCCTTGAACCCGCAGCGGATGGCAGGGCTGCTTTTGCGGGGGCGCCGTGAATATGTCCATATAGGCTTAACTTCGGGATATGAATCCCATCCATGGGATTCACCCTTCGGGCTCGCTGCGCTCATGCTAAAACGCTCCTGGCGTTTTAGTCCATGCCTCAGATACCCCCGCAAAAGCAGCCCTGCCACCCGCCGCTAATCGATTGCAAACTCCGAAACTTGAGTTATTACCTGAGTTTCGGAATTTGCAACCAATTGAGTGTCAGGTGCCGGGGGTACCTATCCGGGGTAGTCTGAGGCATGGATGCCGAAGCCTAGGCCCCACGGACGGGTTCACGCCGACCCCGGATAGGTACCCCCGGTGCCTGACACGGACGCATTGCACCAATGGACAACTGAACTCCGAAACTTCAGTTATTAACCAGACTGCTTCTTCCCGGTGGCCATCTCCGGCTTGTGAGCCAGCTCACAGGCTGTGAAAAAAGCCCCATCAGTGACCTACTTTCATCGCACTCATTTCCCTCCAGACTAAGCGATACGGGGGTTTTGGCGTATAATCCCTATTATTCCCGCTGGACCAGCCTCTGTGTGAAATGGATTCCCGGACATGAGTGTCATCGATCTAATCAAAGAAAAGAAAGAACGCCTGAGCCAGAACCAGGCGGAATTCAGGGAGCTTATTGCGCCGCAGTGGCGCGAGTACTGGAACGAACTCTGGCAAAGCGCCCGCAATCACGAATGGGTCAACTGGGTTCTGGACCAGGATCGCAAGCCGGTCGATGCCCCTCAGGACTCCCTTACCGAGTGCGATAACCCACGTGCTGAAGCCATGCGCCAGACGCTGCTGAGCCAGTTGGGTGACATCGTTTATGAGGGCCAGTGGCTTACGTTGGAGCAAGACCGCATCAACGCCTTTGCCGAGGTTACCGAAGACCAGCAGTGGATTCATACCGACCCGGCACGGGCTGAACAGGAATCTCCGTTCAGGGCCACCATCGCCCATGGGTTTCTGACCCTGTCGATGATTCCCAAGCTTACCAACTCAGTTGACCCGGCCAATCCGCCCTACCCTGGCGCGAAAATGGTGGTCAATCTCGGCCTGAACAAGGTACGTTTTCCCTACCCGCTAAAAGCGGGCAGCCGGATACGGGCTACCAAGAAGATCGTCGCGGTTGAAGTAGTGCGTCGCGGGCTGGAAGTCACGGAAGAAGTCACCGTCAATATCGAACACACCCGACGCCCAGCCTGCGTGGCTGAAACCGTGGTTCGCCTGGTCTATTAATTTACTCAGGTTTTGGAGTTCGCGGTTGGCCATGTTGCCAGTCGTCCGCACCGGCCACCAGGTAGGGCTATCGAGGGTCGGCGTTAACCCATCCATGGGGCCTGGACCGCAGCATCCATGCTGCGGACCACCCTCGATAGCCCTACCTGGCATCCGATGCTAACCCAGTGCTAGCGAACTCCAAAACCTGAGTAAATTAAAGCGAACCAGGCACAGGGTTCCACTGGCCAAAGCTAACCCGATCCCGGTTTCCCATATCCTGCACGGTTGCTATTGAGGCATAGCCTTGGCTTTCAAAACACTTTCTGACCGCTTCACCCTGCGTCCAGCCATGCTCTAGAAACAACCAGCCACCTGGGGCAAGAACCCGTCGCCCCTGCTCAATCAGAATTCGAATATCGGCCAGTCCATCTTCGGCGGCTACCAGAGCCGTCAGCGGTTCAAAGCGCACATCGCCTTGCTGCAAGTGAACATCATCGGCGGCAATATAGGGGGGATTCGATACTAGGAGATCCAGGCTGTGATCCGCCAATGCATCGCACCAGTGGCTTTGGCCCACGGTTACTGGCAACCCCAGATGGTGCGCATTCTCTTGCGCCAGGGCCACGGCATCCGGTTGAACATCAAAAGCGCTGATGGTCCAGCCGGGTCGTTCGCTGGCCAGTGCCAGCGCTATGGCACCCGTACCGGTGCCCAAATCCGCCACTCTCAATGAAAGTTGGTCAAAGCGGTTCAGAATGGTCTCGACCAGTGTCTCTGTGTCTGGCCTGGGAATCAGCGTACTGGCGTTTACCTTTAACGGCAGAGACCAGAATTCGCGCGTGCCGAGTATATGAGCGACCGGCTCGCCATTAAGACGTCGTTGAATCAGGTCGCCAAACCGCTTTTGCTGGTCATCCGTGAGTTCCCGATCGGGCCAGGTAAAAAGCCAGGTTCGGCTTTTATCGAGCACAAAGGCAAGCAACAGATCGGCATCGAGTGCTTCCAGGCCCTGCTGGTGAGCCCATTGCTGCGCCTGGCGAACCTGGTTCAGGCCAGTGTCTGACATAGGTTTGGCTTCCTGTAAGGTCAGCGCAGATCAGGACTGCGACATGTCAGCCAGCAGTTGTGCCTGATGCTCCTGCACCAACGGGTCCACGACCTGATCCAAAGCGCCCTGCATCACTTCATCGAGCTTGTAGAGCGTTAAATTGATGCGGTGGTCAGTAATGCGCCCTTGCGGGAAGTTGTAGGTACGGATGCGCTCGGAACGATCGCCACTGCCGACCAGGCTGCGCCGGGTATCGGCCTGTTCACGGGCGGCGGCACTGGATTGGGCGTCCATGATCTTGGCGGCCAGTAACGACATGGCCCGGGCCTTGTTCTTGTGCTGGGAGCGTTCATCCTGGCATTCCACCACGATCCCGGTGGGCAGGTGCGTCAGGCGCACTGCCGAATCGGTTCTGTTAACGTGCTGACCGCCGGCGCCCGAGGCGCGGTAGGTGTCGACCCGCAAATCACCCTTGTCGATCTCGACTTCGGCCAGTTCGTCGGCTTCAGGCATCACCGCGACGGTGCACGCTGAGGTGTGAATTCGCCCCTGACTCTCGGTTTCCGGGACGCGCTGAACCCGATGGGCGCCGGATTCAAACTTGAGATGAGAATACACCTGGTCACCGCTGATGCGGCTGATGATTTCCTTGAAACCACCGTGCTCGCCTTCACTGGCCGATAACACTTCCAGGCGCCAGCCCATGCGTTCCGCGTATCGGCCGTACATCCGGTGCAGGTCACCGGCAAACAGGGCGGCTTCGTCACCACCGGTGCCTGCCCGCACTTCAAGAAAGACGTTACGGCCGTCGTTCGGGTCTTTGGGCAGCAGCAGAATCTGCAACTCATCGGTCAGTTGATCCAGGCGCTCTTCGCCCTGCTTCACTTCATCGCGGCCCATGTCGCGCATCTCGGGGTCGCTGTCGTCCAGCAACTGTCGGGCATCGCGAATGTCACGCTCAACGCCCTCATAGCGGGCAAAGCAGCCAACGACGTCTTCAAGCTCCGCATATTCCTGGGAATACTGGCGGAACCGGGTCTGATCGGTGATCACCTCGGGCTGGGACAGCAGACGTGCCAGTTCGTCATAACGTTCTGTCAGTTCAGACAGTTTCTGGCGGATGGAGTCTTTCATAGACGCTTGGATGCCTTATAAATCAAACAGACGGGAAACCCAGTCACTGGCTTCCTTGTCATCACCGTCCCCATGGGCCTTGCGCAAGGCCACCGTGGGGGCGTGGAGTAATTTGTTGGTCAGCCCCCGGGCCAGTTGCTCGACCACCCGCTGGGCGTCGACACCCTGTTCCAGAGCTCGACGGGCTTTTTCCAGCTCGACGTCTTTCAAGGTTTCGGCCTGGCGACGCAGAGCGCGAATGGTGTCAGCCGCCTGGCGTTCTTTCAACGACTGACTGAATGCATCGGTCGAGCGGGCGATGATGTCCATTGCTTCGCGCGCGGCCTCCTGCCGGCTGCGTACGTTGGCTTCGATGACGGTTTTGAGATCATCCACCGTGTATAGATAGACGTCTGACAGATCCCCGACTTCACTCTCGATATCACGAGGGACGGCGATATCGACCATGAACACCGGCCTGTGGCGGCGTTTCTTCAACGCTCGCTCCACCATGCCCTTCCCGATAATAGGTAACTGGCTGGCGGTTGAGGAAATCACGATGTCGGCGCCGGGCAGTTCATCGGGTATGTCTGAGAGCAGTACCGCACGGGCGCCGAACTCCGACGCCAGGCTTTGAGCCCGGGCCAGCGTTCGGTTGGCAACAACGATGTCGGTGACGCCTTTGTCGCGCAGATGGCGGGCCACCAGGTCGATGGTTTCGCCAGCCCCGATCAGCAGCGCCCGGCACCGGTCCAGGCGGTCGAAGATGCGGGTGCTCAGACGCACGGCAGCATAGGCAACACTGACGGCATTCTCGCCAATGGCGGTGTGGGTGCGCACTTCCTTGGCCACACGAAAACTGTGTTGAAACAGATGGTGTAACTGCTGCCCAACCGAATCGTATTCCTGGGCAACGGCGAAGGCCGACTTGAGTTGCCCCAGAATTTGCGGTTCGCCCAGCACCATCGAATCGAGCCCGGCCGCAACACGACCCAGATGGGAGACTGCATCGGCATCGGCATGAATGTAGAGCGCAGCGCGCAGTTCGTCGGGGGAAATGCGGTGTGTCAGGGCAAGCCACTGGATCAGGGCTTCTATGCCAACAGCAGGCTCGGTCAGGGAGCAATAGATTTCACTGCGGTTGCAGGTGGAGAGAATCACCGTCTCCTCGATGCCCGGAATCGACAACACCGACGCCAGGGAATCGGACATGGTTTCGGGAGCGAAACTGACTTTCTCCCGAACGTCTACTGACGCCGTGTTGTGATTAATACCTAGGGCCAGCAATGACATGTTTGGACGGGGCCTGCTCACTTCGTTGATCAAACGCGTAGTCTACCGATTTTCCGGTCCCGAGGCGACTGTGATAACGCCCGGCACCCATGCTCTAACAAGCCAGAAGGCTGCCATCTTTACACGGATTTACGCTTCGCCTGCTGTACCCGGCAGCCACCCACAGGTCACTCTAACCAGGCACTGGAAGGCAGTATGAGGGCAGCCGGGTCACAAACAATGCCGCGGCCGCTATACTCATGATTGCCGATAGCTATGACGCATGACGGGATGCACTGTCCGAGCCACCCGAGACTGAGCTGAACCATCACCCTGTGCGTACACCCTAATCATGGTGTTGGCTGCATTGGCTGTGATTCAGTCGGTGCACCCAAGGGCAACACCTCCGGCCACAAAACCCCGGAGTAACCTGTGTTTTAACCCAGGTCGTAACCCTCATCATCAGACTGCGAAGCCGAGACACATGACATCTACAGCACCTTTCAAACGCACCTTGCTGGCCACTCTGGTTCTTAGCCTGGCCTTGAGTGGCTGCACCACGACAGCCTCCCAGGCAGAGTCATCGGGCGATGCCGCACCTCAAACCGACTCATCCGAAGCGCAAGCACCCCGGCCCGAAACCCGCATTGCGACAACGCCGCTAACCGGAGAGGCTTTCTACACCCTGCTGCTGGCAGAAATCGCCACCAACCGTGGCGACTACGGCTCAGCCGCGCAGCTCTACAGCCGCCTCGACCGGCAATACGACGATCTGGAAGTAGCCCAGCGCGCCACGGCCCTGAACCAGGTAGTGGGCAATTACGACGCCATGGGCGAACATGCTGGCCACTGGTTGCGGCTCGAGCCGGAGAATGCCGAAGGCTGGCAAGCACTGACCATCGCCAGCCTGGCCAATGCAGACCAGGTCACCGCCAGCCGGGCGCTGAATCAGTGGCTGACGCTCGACCCGGACGCCGAAATTGAAGTGGCACTCGCTGGCATTTCCACCCTGACCGCCGACCAGCAGGAACGTTTGCTGCCGGTATTGGCCGAGGCCGAGGCCAAACATCCGGAGAACACCAGCATCGGGTTTGCCAATGCCCAGTTGCTGTCGACGCTGGGCCAGTATGAACAGGGGCTGGAGGTCATCAGGGCTAACCGGGCACAGCAAGACAGTCCGGACAAAGGCCTGCTGGAATTCCGGCTCCATCTAGAACTGAACGACATTGAACAGGCCCGTACGGTAATCAGTGACCTGGCCGAGCGTTATCCAAACAACAGCCAGGTCGCCACCACCTTCGCCGGCTTTGCCTATGCCGATTCGGATACCAACAAAACAGAGACACTGGAATCCCTGTTCAACCGCTTTCCGAACGAACCGGTAATCGCCCGTGCCTTTGCCCGTGAGTCATTCGACAATGAAGACTACGACACCGCAGAAGTGCTGTTCGAACGACTGACAAACTCTGAATTCAGCGATGAATCACACTATTTTCTGGGCAGAATCAGTCGCATTAATCGCGTGCCGGATGAAGCTGCCCAGCGCTTTTTAAGCGTCGAAGCTCCCCCTTACCTGGTGTCGGCCCTCGCTGAGCTCAGTGAAGTATGGCAAGACACTCGCCCCACTGATGTCCAGGAAGCCCTGCATCAGGCCCGCCAGAATTACCCGGCCCAAAGCCCGGTACTATGGCGCATTGAAGCCGACCTGTTTCGCAGACTGGGTGATACTGACCAGGCCATGGCCGTATACGGGCAAGCCCTGTCAGCCCACCCGGGTGATACCAGCCTGCTTTACGACCAGGCTCTAATGGCGGCCAACCTGGGCCAGTATGAATTGCTTGAAGCAAACCTGACCGAAGTTCTTGAGCAGGAGCCGGATAACGCCTCGGCACTGAACGCACTGGGTTACACCTGGGCAGACCGCAACATGAATCTGGACCAGGCAAAACGCTACATCGACCGGGCGCTGGAGCAACAACCGGATGACCCGGCAATCCAGGATTCCAAGGGCTGGGTGGAATACCGCCTGGGTAATCTGGAAGAAGCAGAGCGCTGGTTACGTCGCTCTCTGGAATCCATGGAATCCGATGAAGTAGCGGCGCATCTGGCGGCGGTATTGTGGGAACAGGACAAACAGGAAGAAGCCCAGCGCTGGCTCGACCAGGCGTTTAGCTGGAACAGCAACAGCCCGACCGCCAGGAACATCATTGAAACGCTGGACATCGACCGATGAGATCCCTCATCGTTGTTGCTCTGGCCACTCTGGTATTGACTGGATGTGCCGGTTTCGGCAAGCAGCCCGGGGCCAGTGAGCTGACCGAAAACTGGGCGCTGTCGGGCAAGATGGCGGTTCGCAACGCCACCGAAGCCAGCAGTTTCAATGTGGACTGGGAGCAACGGGCGCAGGACTTCGAGATCGAACTGAGCGGCCCGCTGGGGCAAGGTGCCGTTCAGATTAGCGGTGAACCGGGCGAAGTGACTCTAACGAAAGGGTCCGATCAGGTGACCCGCAGCACCCTGCGCGAGCTAGCCTACGAAATTACCGAACTGGATCTGCCGCTCGACTACCTGCAATTCTGGGTGCGCGCCAAACCCTACCCGGGCATAGAAGCTACCGTTAACCGGGATACGGAGAACGGGCAAGTACAAAGCATTTCTCAATCGGGCTGGCAAGTGGACTACCCGTTGTACTTCACTGAAACCGGAGAATCCCTGCCTCGAAGAATTGATTTCGCCCGCAATGGCAGCAGTGGCCGGCTGGTCATCCGTAACTGGGTCAGTGAGCTTTAGAGGCCGCGCCATAGAAGGCCAGTGACGGTTGCCAGATAGGCTTATCCAGGGTGGTCCGCAGCAGGGAGCTGCGGTCCAGGCCCCATGGATGGGTTCACGCCGACCCTGGATAAGCCTATCTGGTGACCGGCACGGGTTATCGGCAACCTGTCAGCCGCGGCCTCCCAAGCGGGGGCTGCTTCCCCAAACGCCCGTCCCTATTGATCCTTGGTATCGTCAGACTCTGGCGCAGCAGCATCCATTGCTGAGGTAAGTGCCGGCAAGCCCCGCTTCATTTGCACCGCATTCGCATACTGGCGCAGCATATAGGGTTTCAACGTATCCCGCGTTGCCGCTACCCGTTCAGCCAACTTCACTGCATCCGCATTGGTCGGCTCGGTGTGGTCACCATGAAGAGTGGCGTGGGCCCATTCGTTTGATTCGTACACGCGGTAATGTTTGTGCACCTGGGCATCGATTGCCGCTGCGACTTCGGTGTCTCTTTCATAATCGCCGTTCAGTACTTCACCAAAGGCCAGATGCACCCGACCTTTCCAGCCGGTCATGCCGCGGGCGATGGACTGTACGTCTTCGTGAGCCTTTTTCTTGTAACCGCCCTTGTGCTCCTGGGCATAAAGCTCTCGCGCCTTGGAAAGATCCAGCGGATCCACTTCATAACTGATGGTCACCGGCACGATGTTCAGTTCGCGAATGTAGCTGGCGTAGTCGCGGTCTTTGGGTTTGCTCAGGCTGAACATGCCAATGACCGCCGGGTTGGTTTTGTCGTAACCGTCTTTGGCCCGCCCCTCGCGCTGTGCAATCCAGACATTGGCCTGGTCGACGGTAATGCAGTGGTGAATGTAGCGCGACAGGATCTGTGCTTCTTTCAGTTTGGCTTTCATGCCCTTGACCGAACGCCGCACGATAAAACTTTTGTTCAGCCGCATCAGATCGCTGACAAAGGGTTTGCTCAGCAGGTTGTCGCCAATGGCGATGCGCACGGTCTGGAAACCAGCATGGTAGAGCGTCCAGTTCACCATGGCCGGGTCCATGACGATGTCCCGGTGGTTGGAGACGAAGAGGTAGCCTTTGGTCGGGTCGAGCGACTCCAGCCCCGAGACAGTCAGGTCGGCGACGCTTTTGTCGAGAATGCGTTTCAGGTAACCGCGCAGCCGGGGTTGAAAATCCTCCACCCGGCGGATGCCGCGAAATTGCCAGGCCAGGCCAAGGCGAATCAGGGGGCGCAATAGCCAGGGGGTCTTGCGGTTCAAGCCGGGGGCTACCCAGGCACCAATGGCAGCGTGCATTTCCGGGTCGGCCAGCACACGTTTTAATACGAGCGGTACTTCGTCGTCGTTAAAAGGACGAATGTCGTCAAATTCAGCAGTCATACAGCCCTACGAGACCAGTAAAAGGCGGCTACTGTACTCCAACCCGGCGCTAAAATCAGGCCTGGCGTTCAGAATACAGGCATCAGGCTTCACCGGGCACCTTCAGGCCAATACCCTTGAGAATCACGTGCGTCAGCGTGCGTTCTGCCGCCTCGAAATCGGCTTCTGTCAGCCCGTCGCTGTCGAGCGCCCATTCGATCTGGGTGGCGAAGTCGGCGTAATGCTGGGTGCTGCCCCAGATCATGAACATCAGGTGCAGTGGATCAATCGGGTCGATTTTGCCGGCATCGATCCAGGCTTTAAGCACCTCGGTGCGGCCCAGGGCCCAGTGGTGCATGTCCTGTGCCAGGTACTTTTTCAGGTGGGGGGCGCCCTGAATCACCTCGATGGCAAAGATCTTCGACGCCAGAGGGTGACTGCGGGAGTAGCGAATTTTTGATCGAATGTAGGCGTAGATCGTTTCCGCCGGGTCTTCGTCGGCGGTGGTGGTGTTGAAGGCCTGGTTCCACATACCCAGTATGTCTGACAACACCGCGCCATAGAGGCCGATCTTGCTCTGGAAATAATACAGGATATTGGATTTGGGCAGCCCCGCGCGTTCGGCAATGGCATTCAGCGAGGTGCCCTTGAAGCCGTGTTGCGCGAATTCAATTTCGGCGGCTTCAAGAATGATGGCTTCGTTCTGTTGCCGGATTCGCCCTGCCTTTTCCTTGGTCTGGAACTCTTCTTTCAAGCGTTTCTGGGCCTGATCGACCATGATGACTTCCCGCACTGAGGTGATAGAGAGGGCGAAGCCAGTGGCTGACGACCCGCGCTCGCGCCGGTCTAACCCACTGATTCCGCGTACATTTCGAGCTTAAGCGGCTTCACAGTTCAATGCAACTGACAGCGGCGGCTGCCTAGGCGCTGTAACGGCGCTCTCCGGCCACCCAGGTAGCGCGCGTCAGACGTTCATCGCCCAGAATCAGGGTCGCGAACAGCGCTTCGTCGAGGGACTCTGCCTGCGCCAGACGCGCGCTGAGATTGGCGCTGCGAGTCGGGTCGAGCACCACCAGATCCGCCATTTTACCGCTGTCCAGGGTGCCGATTTCAGCCTGCAGATGCAGCGCCCGGGCATTGCCCGTGGTCATCTGGTACCACAGCTGGTTGGCCGTCAGTTTGTAACCCTTCAACTGACCGACTTTATAGGCTTCTGCGGCCGAGACCAGTTGCGACAGCGAGGTACCACCGCCGACATCACTGGCCAGGCCCAGCACAACGCCTTCCTGCTCTGCCCGGGCGAAATCGAAGAGTCCACTGCCCAGAAAGGTATTGGAGGTCGGGCAAACGGCAATGCGCGTCTGGTGCTCACGCAGGGCGGTCCATTCGCGGTCAGTCAGGTGCAGTCCGTGTGCCAGCACAGCCCGGTCGTGCAGCAGACCGTAGTGTTCATAGACATCTACATAATCTCTGGCCTTCGGAAACAGCGACTGTACCCAACTGACTTCATCCGGGTTTTCCGAGACGTGGGTTTGCATGTACAGCCCGGCGGCCTCTTTGTGCAAGGCACCGGCACGTTCCAGTTGTGCTTCGGTCGAGGTCGGCGCGAAGCGGGGGGTGATGGCATAGTGCAGGCGGTCGGTGCCGTGCCAGCGCTCAATCAGCCGGGCGCTGGCTTCAAACCCGCTGTCGGCTGTGTCGCTGAGGTAAACCGGGCAGTTGCGGTCCATCAGCACCTTGCCGGCAATCAGTGCCATGCCTCGCTCGCGGGCGGATTCGAACAGGGCATCGGTGCCCGCCTCGTGCACGGTGCCGAACACCATGGCGGTGGTAGTGCCATGCGCCAGCAGTGCATCCAGAAAGACATCGCTTTGCTGACGGGCGACCAGCGGGTCTTCAAAACGGCGCTCGGCCGGAAAGGTGTAGCGGTTCAGCCAGTCGAGCAATTGCTCGCCCCAGCTGGCCATCACCGGCATTTGGGCGGCGTGGACATGGGTGTCGATCAAACCGGGCAGAATCCAGGCATCGCCATAGTCTTCAACGCGGGCAAAAGCCTGCTGCGCCACCGGCAATTCCACGGCAGGTCCCTGCCAGGCAATGCGCCCCCGATGGATCACCAGGGCAGAGTTTGGGCGCTGGCGAATCGTGTCGGGCTCGGGGAAATCGATGCTGTGACCCAGTAGCAAGGTTGCCTGGGCAAGCTGTTCGGGCGTCAGAGTGGACACATCAAGTGTCGATGAGGTGTTCTGTACGGGGCTGATCATGGCGAGTCACGGGTAGTTCATACAGGGGGACTGTACCAAAGCTGACCAAAAGGTCAACTAGGAGCCTGCCGGACTTAGGGTAGCCACAAGGTGAACACGGCCCCGCCATGCTCGGGGTGATTGGTCAGTTTGATGTAGCCTTCGGCGTCTCCCTGGCGATGCAATTGAGCGATCTGCTGGCAGAAATACAACCCGAGGCCAGTGCTGCCGTTCTGAAAACTGAGTTCACCCTGATTCGGGGTTTCACTCATGAAATTCATCATTTTCGCGGGGTAGCCTTCACCGTTATCTGTGAGGGTAATGCACAGTCCGCCGTCCGCCATAAAGGCCCGGAAATCGAGCCGGTCTTTGGTGTAGCGAATGCTGTTGGTCAGAATGTTGGCCAGTACGCCTTCGATCAGCACCGGGTCGATGACCCAGGCGATGTCCGGGTCTTCCAGTTCAATACCCAGATGAATGCCCAGTGATGCCAGCGTTTGCTGGTAACGGGAGGTCGCATCGTGAATAACGTCTTCGATCAGGACCTCATCAAAATCTGGCCGGAAGGTATCGGTGTTCATCCGGTACAGGCCGAGCATGTGCACCAGATCGTTATTGATTCGCCCTGCTTCCAGTCGCAGCCGGTTCAATTTCAGGGTACTTTCCGGCTCGCGCTCGTGAATGCTGTCGATGACTTCACGCAGTTCGTTATCGATCAGGCTGAGGGCATTTTTCACATCATGGACGGTGGCGGCCATGATGGTGTGCATATCAACTGGGTTGCTCATGTTTCACCTTGGAATGCAGCGCAATGACTTTGTCTCGAATGCTGGTATAGCGCTCGTACTGATAGTGGTCGGCAGGCAGATAATCCAACCGGTTGACGATATCGAGGCAGCGATCAAGCTGCGACAGAGACACTCGGGTCTGCCCCATCAGCAGCAAACTCGACTGAACGAAATTCAGAATAATGCCCGGATGCCGGGGCGAGAACTTAAGGGCGTCTTCAAACAGTTTGGTCGCCGCCTGATAATCCTTCTGCTTGTACAATTCGATGCCTTCGGTATTCACCTTGTGGGCATGACGCCGGGCTTCCTGGGTGATGGGTTCGGCCTGTAACTGGTTCAGCCGTTTTACAAAGTTACCGGACTCTTTATGATACTGGCGCAATTCCTCGACCAGGGCATCGGCTTCTTTCGACAGCCCTTTTTCATAAAGAATGTCGACGATATCCAGTGCGCTGTCTTCACCGAGCTCACCCATTTGTTCCCGCGCTGCCGCGGCGATCGATTCCAGAAACACCCGGTCGGTTGATTCCGCATCGCCTGCATCGGCCAGGTAAGCCCGATAGGCCTTGCTGAACAGTTCAGTATCCGGTTCATCCGGGTATTGTTTGGTCAGTTTCTTCAGCAGTGACTGGGCATCCTTCTGCAACCGGCGCTTGAGGGCTTCGTCATCCAGGCTTTGCAATTGCGTTCGGGTAGAGCGCAACACATCTTTATAACCACGGGATGATTCATGCATGGTGCCATCGGCCAGGCTGACGATTTCCTTGTAGGCCCGGGTGGCAGCAACATGGTCGCCATTGTCGCTCGCCAGTCCGGCGAAAACACGCTGGCGGGCAATATTACGCGGCGACCGAACCAGTGCCTGTGACAGGGTTTCCTGTGCCTTTTCGGGCTGTTTGATCTGCATTTGCACTTCAGCCAGCAGGTCGTACGCCTCGACCATATTGGGCTGCAGCATGATCAGCGTTTTCAGGCCGCGCTCAGCGGCCTCGAGTTTGCCTTCCTGCACGTCGATCCGGTGCCGTTCCAGCCGTGCCCAGGGTAGGTCCCGCTTGTCGAGCAGGGCTTGCAGAAAATGCGCAGCTTCGGTCAACTGACCCTGGTGGTACAACGCTTCCACATATTTTCGTTGCGCCCAGCCCCGGTATCTCGGTTTGGTTTCCATAACCTCACGCGCCGCCTTGGCCAGCGCCGGGTAATCTTTTTTATCCAGCGCCTGGTTAATCGGCCCCAGCGCCGACTGTCTATCCAGCCAGCGGTCCAGCCGGTTCTGGAGGGTATCCATGGCGAAGGGTTTGGCCAGGTAGTCATCGGGCTGAAATTCGAGGGCGCCCATCACAAAATCGCGCGAGGTCTCGGCGGTGATCATCACAAAGACGGTCTGGTAAGACAACCAGCCCCGGGTGCGCCACTCTTCCAGCAGCTGAGACCCGTTTTTGCTTTTTCCGAGATTGTAGTCACAGAGAATGACATCGAACGTCTGATCACGAACGCTTTTGGTTGCCTCTGTTCCATTGGACGCCTCGGAGACATGACTGACCCCCAGGGAATTCAGCATGCCCTTGACCGACTTGCGCACGTTGGAAAAATCGTCAATCAGCAAAAACTTTTTGTTCAAAGACTGGTTCAATTCCAAATCACTGTTTCCTGTCGGTTTCTATTTTGCTCGGAAGCCACGGGTTTCCACCCGACCCCAATCGATTAACGACTCTGTCGTTTTGACCTCTGTTCAAATACCCCGCTGTTCTCAGGGTAGCCCCAATTTCGCTTTTTTGCCCGGGTCAGACTGCCAGAGCGATGACGTTTGGGGCTATACTGTCACCACTTTCGGTCAATTAAGTCTTTCGGCCGGGTTTACGCACACCGTTGGCGTCAGCGGCGGTGTAAAACCAACGGATTCACGGCGGAACCGCTGCATTATGACTGTTGCTGCATTGTCCGAGTACCGGGTTTACACCCGACGACTGTTTACCCCCCTTTTCCGGCTTGGCGTTGGCCTCCTCACTGCCCTGTCGCTGACGACCGCCTTCGCGGAATCTGATTCGTCCGATTCTACTGATCCGGCAGCGCCTCAATCGACGCAAAGCAACGAACCCGGTGCAGAACCAACCGCACCTTTATCGGCCGATAATGCCGACGAAGACACCGCCCTGGCAAAGTTCATTGCCATGGTCGACGCGCAAGATTGGCCCAACGCCCGGGTGATGGCCAGCGAGATTCTTGACCGTTTCGAGGGCACGCCGCGGTTTGATCTCTACTACGCCCGCGTGCTGATTCAGGAAGGCCGGGCGCAGGAGGCCATTTTCGCACTGGAGCGGGTGCTGTCTTTTGCACCCGAACGGCACAGGGTGCGGCTCGATCTGGCGCGAGCCTATTTCATCAATAACAATCTGGAACGGAGCCGAACGGAGTTTGAGCGGGTTCGGGCCACCAACCCACCGGCCAATGTACGCAATAACATCAACGATTTTCTGGCGCGAATCGATGCTGCCCAGCGGGCCCAGATTCAGCAATTTCAGATGTTTGCCGGGCTTGATGTGGGGTACGACACCAACATCAACGGCGGCGCAACGCTGGATGAGCCACTGGCCCCCAACCTGCTGGGGCTGACCGATCTGAGCGAATCATCAAAAGCCATTGACAGCAGTTTTGGGCGTTTTCGACTGGGCAGCACCTGGGTGCGCCCCACTCACCTCCGGGCGGCAAACATCTATAGCCTGCAAGGCTTTACCACCCTGTATCCCGGCAACAGTGGCTACAACCAATTGGGCCTGAACGGCCAGTGGCGGTATCAGAGCACCACTGACCGGTCGCGTCAGACGCTGGCCGTCAATGCCGGTCAGCTTTGGCTGGACAGCACTCCCTGGCAATTCAGTCTGAACCTGAGCGGCGAAGCAACCTACCCGGTTTGGGAGACCGTCTGGCTGGGGCCGGTAGCATCGACCAATATGGCCTTTGCCCAGCAGGATGGCCGCAGCAACAGTGTTCGGGATGCACTCGGTCTGGTTGCCACCGTGCAGGATGCGCCCCGCCGTCACCGCGTTAGCAGTCAGTATGTTCAATACAGCCGGGCCGGAACCGATAACGGCTACAGCGAATGGCGCGGGCTGGCACAACGCTATCAGCTCGACTGGCGCTGGCCGAACCGGTTGACGTCGACCCTGGTGCTGGAGCACCAGTGGCACCGGTATCAGGCCGATGACCGTCTTTTTGTGGAACAGGGCACGACCGATAACAAGCGACGCTCTGATCAGCTGTTGTCGTTCGATGCCAGCCTGACCTGGGTTCCCGAGCCCTGGCTGACCAGCCGCAGCGGCCTGCGCTATGACTGGCTCGACAGCAACATTAATGCCTACAGCCGGGATCAGTGGGTGATTAGCCAGTCCCTGACCCTGACGTTTTAGGAGCCCTGACCATGCCGACATTACACCTGTTCCACCATGCGGGCCTGGCTCGATTAACTCAGTTATTGCTGAGCCTGGTATTAATACTGCCGCTTGCCGCGCTGGCTTCGGCTGGCAAGGTAGTCATCGCCCAGGGTGAAGTCTATGCCCTCGACGCCAATAACGAACAACGCACCCTCGCACGGCGTTCCGATGTGGACGAGGGCGATACCCTGGTAACCGGCGCCGATGGCCGCTTGCAGATTCGCTTTAACGACAACGCGGTATTGGCCCTGAGTCCGGACTCCCGGTTGAGAATCAGTGAATACCACAGCCGCGATGCCGGCAACGATGAGGAGCAGGTATTGATGGACCTGCTCGCCGGGGGTTTTCGGACCATTACCGGCAGTATTGGCAGCACTGACCGCGATGCGTACCAAGTACGTACCCCCAACGCCAGCATTGGTATACGCGGCACCCACTACGAGGCCGTTCTGGCCGAATCCAGCCTGCTGCTGGGGGTTTATGATGGCGGCATTGTCGTCAGCAACGAAAGCGGCAGTCTGAATCTGGGTCTGGGCGGCAACTTTCTGTTTGCAGAGGTCGGTCCGGCCAGCGCGCCCCAGGGGCTTCTGGAGCCACCTGCCCGGTTGAACCAGTCCCCTGTGCCGGGGACAGGCCAACCCGGCCAACCGGCACCAGACGACGAGCCGGAAGCAAACCTTGAGGATGACGATGAAGATGGCCTCTCACTGGAAGAGGCCTTTGCCGGCGATGAACCACCGCCGACCATCCCTCAGTTAACAGACGAGCAGCAGGCTCAATTGCTGGCATTGCTGTCGGAGCTCGACGATGAACTGACCGACCTGGGAGAAGAGGCAGAAAACCTGCCCATAACAGCGGATGTCCGCCTGACAGAGGCACAGCAAACAGAACTGGCCAACGACCCCGGCAAAGGCTTTATTGTATTGACCGACAGTGACGGCGATGCCGTGCACTTCGTATACCGGGTGGAAGGCGAAAATGGCCCGGTGTTTGTCAATTACCAGGGTGAAACCCTCACCGAGCTCGACAATGGCTATGTGTCGCCAGACCGAGTATACATAGGACCAACACAAACCAACCCACAAAGTCTGGTTACTCTCGAGCGGGGCGATCAGACGGTTGAATGGGGTATCTGGAACGCCAGCCCCAGCGACCCGGCGACCTTGCTGGAAAGCAGCACCTCGCTGTCTGAGTCCAGCCTGGATACCACGCCCTTCTTTTATGTGTTTGCCGAACCGGCGGATTTGACCTCGCTGACCGGCACCCGAAACCTGACCCTCTGCTCAAGTCTGGATTGCATCAATGTCTCAGCGTCCAACGGTGAGTCGCTCTCGAGTGCGGACGGCTATATGGATGTGAATCTGGACGATCTGACCACCACCGCTGGCATGAATTTAAATATGTCGGACGGTTCCTGGTGGAGCTTGTATTTCAGTGGTGAGGTTAAAAACTCGCTTTTGAATACCAATGACCTGTTTATCGACTATGGCCAGGGAGAGCAAGACGTAAGTAGCTATAACCCGGGCGATCAGTCTCCGCAGGCGACGGACCTGACCGGAGAGTTCCAGGGCCTGTTTATCAACAGCGAAGACCAGGGGCTGGAGTTTGTGGGCGGCTTTGGCGTCTCCAGCAACGAAGCTGACCAGTCCATTTCGGGGGTCTTTCTGATGTCCGGGTCTGGCAGCGAAGCGGACATAACCCCGCAATAACCTATCCTGACCAGGCAGTCAAAGACTGCCTGTCAGGGGTTCACCCCTGCGCCCGCCTTCACTCACTTTTTCCCGCACAGCATGGAATAGCCGGGGGGATTCCAGTATTGTCAGGCACTATACGAGTTGTTTGGCACTGCAACGCCTCAAAAACAACATTGGGCATGAGCTACACTGGCACCAGCTCACAACCCATGGCGTTGCTTACATGAATGGTTTCACCCGCTGACAGGCTTATTGCTAGCAGCTCGAAGCTAATTACTTCTCACTCAAAATCAACTACACGGAATCCGACAGTTATGACAGATCGCCCTTCCTCCCTAGACAAAGCGGACCTGATCGAATGCGGTTACGGACGCATGTTCGGGCCGGGTAATGCCCAGCTGCCGGTCGATAACATGCTGATGATGGACCGCATTGCCCTGATCACCGATGAAGGTGGCCAGTACGGCAAAGGCGAAATCATTGCCGAACTCGACATCAACCCGGACCTCTGGTTCTTCCAGTGCCACTTCCCTGGCGACCCGGTCATGCCCGGCTGCCTGGGCCTGGATGCCATGTGGCAACTGGTCGGCTTCTTCCTTGGCTGGCGCGGCAATGCTGGCAAAGGCCGTGCCCTGGGCGTTGGCGAACTGACCTTCAAAGGCCAGATCATGCCGGATGCCAAGAAAGTCGTGTACAAGCTGAACATCAAGCGTGTGATGGAATCCCGCCTGGTTATGGGCATTGCCGATGGCGTGGTTGAATGCGACGGCAAACCCATCTACTTTGCCAAGGACCTGAAAGTCGGTCTGTTCAAACCTGAACAAATGGGAGCCTGATCGTGAGAAGAGTCGTAGTTACCGGCCTTGGCATTGTCTCTTGCCTGGGCAACGATGCCGAGACCGTCACCGAGAGCCTGCGTGAAGGCAAATCGGGCATTCGTTTTAACCAGACATACGCCGATATGGGCATGCGCAGCCACGTCAGCGGCACGCCCGACATCAACCTGGCTGATCACATTGACCGTAAAGCCATCCGTTTTATGGGCAAGGCAGCGGGCTATGCCTACATTTCCATGGATCAGGCGATCAAAGATTCAGGCCTGGCGCCCGAGCAGGTCTCGAACATCCGCACCGGCCTGATCGCCGGTTCTGGCGGTGCCGATTCCGACAGCCAGACCGAAGCAGCCGATATTCTGCGCGAAAAAGGCCTGAAGCGTGTTGGCCCTTACCGCGTGACCCAGACCATGGGTTCTACGGTATCGGCCTGCCTGGCTACCCCGTTCCAGATCAAGGGTGTGAACTATTCGATCACCTCGGCCTGCTCTACCAGTGCTCACTGCATTGGCAACGCGGCAGAACTGATTCAGCTTGGTAAACAAGACATCGTTTTCGCCGGTGGCGGCGAAGCCGAGCACTGGACCATGAGCTGTCTGTTCGACGCCATGGGTGCCCTCTCAACCCAGTACAACGATGAACCGGAACGCGCCAGCCGCGCTTACGACGCCAACCGCGATGGCTTCGTCATCGCCGGTGGCGGTGGCATGCTGGTACTGGAAGAGCTGGAACACGCCAAAGCCCGCGGTGCCAAAATATACGCGGAAGTCGTCGGCTACGGCGCCACCAGCGATGGCTACAACATGGTCGCACCGAGTGGCGAAGGCGCAGTGCGCTGCATGCAGATGGCGATGAGCACGGTCGAAGGCGACATCGATTACATCAACGCCCACGGTACTTCAACACCAGCCGGTGACGTTACTGAGCTGAAAGCCGTGCGCACCGTCTTCGGCGACAAAATGCCGCCCGTGGCGTCAACCAAGTCACTCTCCGGTCACAGCCTCGGCGCTGCCGGCGTGCAGGAAGCGATCTACTCCCTGCTGATGATGCAAAACAACTTCATCGCCGCCAGCAAAAACGTTGAAAATCTCGATCCGGAAGCCGGCGACGCCAATGTTGTAACCGAACGCAAAGACAACGTGACTCTAAACCGAGTCATGTCTAACAGCTTCGGTTTCGGTGGTACCAACGCGACTCTGGTAATGCAGCGGTATCAGGGCTAGTTTGGTTGCCGGGAAATCGTGCGGGCCACCGGGTTAACCTGTACAGGGTCGGCGTAAACCCGTCCATGGGGCCTAGACCGCAGCTTCCTTGCTGCGGACTACCCCGGACAGGTTAACCCGGCAGCCCGCACTTGGTCCGTCGCAAACTAAAAACTAGAGAAGTCGGCAAGTAAAATCTAGGCGACAACCTCCTCACTGCATACGTGTAGACTCCCTCATGAAATCACCAACATCACTATGAATTATTTTCCAATCATAAAATTCAACATCATATACTGTCATGGAATACAGGACTCTAAATTCAGGAAAAATCCCCTTAATGTTACACACAGACAATTCATTGTAGCAAACAACAAAATAAGCCGAGCCGTCTCTAGGAGTGTAGAGAGATACAGGCTTTCCAGAAGATAAAGATTGATACTCTTGATAATCCCCCCTATCCCTCAAAAACTCTCCATCACGTATATACCTACTTTTAAGGCTGCTTATCATCTCTATCGTTGGCCCAAATGAAAAAGCGACTCTCGCCTTAACCAGACCACCATCTTCTACTGCATGATAATCACTATCTATCACTTCTATGGGAGGTATAAAGCCAGGCATAAACATTTCTAACTCGACACTTTTTTTTGAGCGTTCTCTCCTATTTAAGTAAGAGGCTATATCCATTTCCCTAGAATACAAACAATCCTCAGAATGACTGAAAGTCACCTTAAAATCTTGAAAGATTATGTCCTGATTTATAATACTGCCATCCAAACATCCTATTTCCTCAGAATATACCGGCTCACTAACCAAAGCTAAAAAAGCAACAAAACTGGAAAAAAAACCTTTTAAATTAAGCAAGCACCTATAATTGGAAGTGTTCGCATGAGGTCGATAGGTAAATATCAAATTACTCGCTTCAAAGTTGGCTCGGATCTGAACGTGCGTAAAAAGATAATCCGGCATTCCATTCTCCCTAAAATTTTATCTATTCAATCAAAATATTTTCCACGAATCTTTCGACTTTAGAATATAGTAGCATCCAGTCAAAACTCTTTGGATCCTCAACTTCTGAAACCAAGTACCCATACTGAATATTGCTATCAGAGACAAAAACATGAAAAGTACAATAAATCGTTACTCCTCGTTGCATAGCACAATCCACATAGAAAGACGCATTATTAGCTGGCAACAATCGAGTTCTACCATTTTCGTACTCTGCTACCTTATATTTATAACCATTAACAGTCACCTCCGAAATATTTTCAGTACTTCTTTCCAAAAGAAGTGGCTCAGTTACACTCCGAAAGCTGTTACTTTCCAAGCTGTATAAAGTCAACCCTCTAGCATTCAGACCGCTACCAAAAATATGCTGTTGCATTTCCTTACCTTGAAAAAGTGCAACTATTGGCACGTCTAGGACTACAGAACCTACTCCAATCCGTCGGCTAAAACATAATTCGTTTATTAGAATAGAATATGCATAAACCTCTTCGCGCATGATGCTATATTCTTTAAGGTTTCCATCAAGACAAGATTCTGCACTCCCCAATGCTTCATTGGTAGATAAAGTTACACATATCAATACAAGATAAAATATAGAATTCTTCATTTCACATCCCTGACTTTCTTAGTATTCACCGAGGTATCGCTAGCTGAGTATCTACTTGGAAAAAAATGCATTCCCGAACACTTTACCTATATCTATTCACCGTCCCTACTACCGCTACAGCATCAACTTCAGATATCATTCCAATAACAACAGTTGCAAAGTAAATAACAGAGATCCCTGCTGCAAATTTACCTAAAAATAATATCATGCGACCTTGCATCCATTTTCTTCCCTAGTGTATTTATCAAAAACTAACTTTCGCTCAAGGCCTCATTACCCATGCGTCATTTGACCATGATAGAACTGTCGAAAATTTATAGTTAAAAACTAGACACAAGCAACTATCGCTTACTTTTGCGATCGACATCTCAAAAAATGTAATAGCAAAACTATCAGACCCTGAAGCTTAGATTCAACAACCAATAATTCGGTCTATTTTGGAAACCAATTACCCAAAGTCTCAATACAACTAAGGCCATACACAAGTATATGGCCTTTTAATCTCAAACATGGTGCCAGGATTCAGTGCAACTCCATACTGCAACACCGAACATTACACTCAGTTCAAATTACCCTTTTTATACAACTCTCCAAAGCAATAATTCGTCGCTTCAACAAAGCCTTCAACCGAGCCACAGTCAAACCGGGTACCTTTGAACCGGTAGGCCATCACAACGCCATCCTGTGCCTGAGTCATCAATGCGTCGGTCAACTGAATTTCATTATTCTTGCCCGGGGGTGTGTCACGCAGAATGTCGAAAATATCCGGCGTTAAAATGTAGCGACCGATGACGGCCAGGTTACTGGGGGCGTCTTCTTTCTTCGGTTTTTCGACCATGCTTTTCACGCGGTAGAGACCGTCTTTCATCTCTTCGCCTTCAATAACACCGTATTTGTGAATCTCGTCTTCCGGTACTTCCATCACCGCGACGATGGAGCAGCGGAATTGTTTGAATACCTTGACCATTTGCGCCATGACGTTGTCGCCATCGGCATCCGGAATGCACAGGTCATCAGCAAGTACAACGCCGAAGGGTTCGCTGCCGATCAGGGTTTCGCCGGCCAGGATGGCGTGGCCGAGGCCTTTCATTTCTTTCTGGCGGGTAAAAGAGAAGACGCCTTCATGCATGACGTGACGAATGGAGGTCAGATACTTTTCCTTGTCGGAGCCGTTGATCTGGTGTTCCAGCTCGTAGGAAATATCGAAGTGGTCGGCAATGGCGCGTTTGCCGCGGCCAGTTACAAAGCCAATTTCAAACAAGCCGGCTTCAATGGACTCTTCCACCCCGTATTGCACCAGGGGTTTGTTGACGATGGGCAGCATTTCTTTGGGGAGGGCTTTGGTGGCAGGTAGAAACCGGGTGCCATAGCCACCCACGGGAAACAAACATTTGCGGATCATGTTACGTCCTCTTCCAGTGTGTTTAGCGCCACTGAGCTGACCGGTTCGGCTTGGTCTGGCTCAGCGAGTCTGTGTTCAGTCTTGCAATTCCCTGACCAGTAACATTTTTGGCGCGACCTTTGCGATGCAAAACAACAAGGTCACCTTCCCTACAGCCCTTGTCGGGCGGGAGCGGTGCCCGGGTCAGCCAAAAGGAACGGCCAGCCCCTAAATCGGTCATCATTCTGCACCAAAATGGCCGGTAGCACCAATGCGGTGCACGCCGGCTCAAGCCGTGCCAAACTCAAGCCGAATTGTGACGCAAAAGTATAACCGTGAACAAGAGGACGCATTATGACAAGCCAGGACGGTTCACTGGACCGGTTGAAAATCTCAGCCCATACCCGGCTGGCCCGGTTGTATGGCGCCCACCGTGCGGAAGCGATTACCGACCAGTTGATGGGTCTGGTGCAGCGCTATCAGCCTGTCATCTACCATCACACCCGGGACCCGGGGCTGGATGAGACCGACACCCTACTGATTACCTACGGGGATGCCATTCGCCAGCGTGAAGAACCGGGGCTGATGCAGCTGGAGCGGTTTCTGGAAGATTTCTACCCCGACCTGATCACCAATATTCATCTACTGCCCTTTTACCCCTACAGCTCCGACGACGGCTTTTCGGTCATCGATTTCAAGCAGGTTCGCCCCAGTGTTGGCCAATGGGACCACATTGATGCCCTGGCCCGCCGCTTCGGCATCATGTTCGATCTGGTTCTGAACCATTGCTCGCGCGAAAACCTCTGGTTCATCGAGTACATTCAGAATCAGGAACCCGGCTGCAATTACTTTATCGAGATGGACCCGCAGACCGATGTCTCCGAGGTGGTAAGGCCACGTTCCAGCCCCTTGCTGGCTCCCATCCATACGCATAGGGGCACGCGTCATGTCTGGGCGACGTTCAGTGAAGACCAGATCGATCTGAACTACAGCAACCCCGATGTGTTGCTGGCGATGATGGATATTTTTCTATTCTACCTGTCAAAGGGCGCACGGCTGGTGCGACTCGATGCGGTGGCGTTTCTGTGGAAGGAACTCGGCACCTCCTGCATTCACCTGCCGCAGACCCACGAAGTGGTCAAACTCATGCGGGATCTGGTCGACGCTATTGCTCCCTGGGTGGAACTGGTCACTGAAACCAATGTGCCCCACCAGGAAAACCTGTCGTACTTTGGCCAGGGCGACGAAGCCGCCATGGTCTACCAGTTCGCCCTGCCCCCACTGATCCTCTACACCCTGAACCGGGGCAATGCCGACCTACTGACTAACTGGGCGCTGACACTGGCCCCGCCACCGGAGGGCGGTACCTATCTGAATTTCACCGCCAGCCACGATGGCGTAGGACTGCGCGCACTGGAGGGCATTCTGCCACCCTACGAAATTCAGAGCCTGCTCGACTGCATGCACCAGTTCGGTGGCTACGTCAGCATGAAAGCCAACCCGCGCGGGCCGGACAGCCCCTACGAAATCAACATCAGCTATTTCGACGCGCTCAAGGGCACCCGCACCGGCCCGGATCAATGGCAGATCGAACGCTTCCTCTGCTCCCAGACGCTGATGATGACGCTTCAGGGTGTGCCGGCTTTTTATCTGCAATCACTGATCGCCACGCCCAATGACATTGCCGGGGTTGAACGCACCGGCCGACTGCGTTCCATCAATCGCAAGATCTGGGATTGGGGACCGCTTGCCGAAGCCATGAAAGATGCAAGGCACCCTTCCCATCTGGTCAGCCAGGAGCTGGCGCACCGGCTTCGTCTGCGTAAAGGCAGCAAGGCTTTCCACCCGGCCAGCCGCCAGCGGGTACAGGATCTGGGCTCAAATCTGTTCGTGGTGATACGCGACAGCGAACAACAGCGGGTTTACGGCGTCTTCAACGTCACTTCAGTCACCCAAACGCTGGCACTGATGCGACTGGTACCAAAAAACGAGGATCACCAATACCGAGATCTGATCAGCGAAGCGGTTTACAGCGAAGAAGATGATTTGGTACTGCAGCCCTACCAGTGCCTTTGGCTAGTTGCCGCCGACAAACCGTAAAAAAATCCTCGCGCGACGAGGGAGGATTTCGCCGGCGAGGGTTGGGCAACTTGTTTGCCAGGCACTACATCAGGATAAAAACCACACACAGGGCAGTCAGAATGCCCAGCGCCATATTGAACATCCGCAGCCGTGCCGGCTCTTCCAGCCAGCGGCGTAACTGGGAGCCAAGTACTGCCCAGACGCAACTGCAGGGGTAGGTCATCAGCGCGAACATAAAGGCCACGGTCAGTGCACTCGGCCAATAAGCATCACCCGGTAAACTGAAAGCGGCTATGCCGGTAATCGCCATGGCCCAGGCTTTGGGGTTCACGACCTGAAACAGGGCCGCATGCCACCAGCGCATCGGGCGAGCCTCGCCGTCGACCCGGGCCATGCCGCCCGCCGTGGCAATGTTCCAGGCAAGCCATAGCAGGTATATCGACCCGATGATTTTCAACGCCCAGTGCAGTTGCGGCACGGCTAGCAAAAGCGCGCCTATGCCACTGGCGACAACTAAGTTAAGAGTCAGAAACCCGATGCAAATCCCGGTAATGTGCGGCATGGTGCGGCGCAAACCAAAGTTCATGCCGGAGGCTGTTACCATTATCACATTGGGCCCCGGTGTTATCGTTGTACTGAAGGTATAAACCACGATCGGAAGTAAAAACCCGAGGGTTAAAGCGTCCATTTAGTCAGGCCTCTCAGGCTGCAACCGCAGCCCCGGTTTAAGAAGGGTCAGTCGACCAGTTCGATATTGATCCGTTTATTTTGCTTGCCTTTGCTTTTGATACTGGGAATTCGCACCTGCCCAATTTCAGCAATATTATTCACATGAGTGCCACCGCAGGGCTGATAATCGAGCCCTTCAACCCGCACCATTCGAATGGCGCCGTGACCACGCGGTGGTTGCACGCTCATGGTCCGCACCAGTTCCGGCTGTTCATCCAAAATCGATTCGGGTAACCACTCGGTCGACACCAAAGCACCCTCGGCAATGGTGGCGTTCAACCGTGCTTCCAATTCGGCTTTATCGAGTGGTTCCGACAAATCAAACTCAGCCCGGCTTAAATCGGTACCCACGTTACCACCGGTCACCGGGTCTTTGATCAGGTGACACAGCAAATGCAGACAACTGTGCATACGCATATGACGATGGCGGCGTTCCCAGTTCAGGGTGATCGTTACCGCATCGCCTTCGCTTAGGCCAAGCCCTTCGCACGCGGCTTCATCCAAATAATGTTCAATGACCGACCGGTCCTGACTGTAGCGGGTGTCCACAACAGCAATGCGCTGGTCACCGACGATCAGTTCACCGCTATCGCCCGGCTGACCACCGCCATGCGGATAAAAAATCGTATCGGCCAACACCAGGCGATTACCCTCTAGGCGAACAACCTGAGTATCAAGTTCGGTTTGATAGGCATCCTGATAAAAACGATAAGGGTTCATAAACCTTCCTTTGTATCGATACAATATTCAAAGCTCAAGTTTTCGGAGTTCGTTAGCAAAGGATTAGCACCGGATGCCAGGTAGGGCTATCTAGGGTGGTCCGCAGCAAGGATGCTGCGGTCCAGGCCCCATGGACGGGTTTACGCCGACCCTCGATAGCCCTACCTGGTGGCCGGTGCGAGCGACTGGCAACAAAACCAACCGCGAACTCCGAAACTTGCAACAATGAATCCGTATTTGTGTTCGACAAAAGCAAACAATTGCAGTGTAATACGACGACAATTCACTGCAAGCAGTTCTTTGTCACCATGACAATCCTAACACTGACCGGTCAAACCGGCCCCAAATACAAGGCATTGGCCAACAGCATCGAGCGTGCCGTTCACGATGGCGAACTCAAGCCCGGCGACCGTCTGCCAACGCACCGGCAATTGGCCGAGGAATTGGGTGTAACTGTTGGCACCGTCACCCGCGCCTATGCCGAGGCAGAGCGTCGCCGTTTGATCGAAGCCCGGGTCGGCAGCGGCACTTTCATTCGCGGTTTGAACCCCGGCACCGCCAGCTTCAAAGTGACCGACTCCACGGTCGATACCGGCATCGACCTGGGCTTCAGCATTGCTTTGGAGATGGATCAGTCTGAACAGTTAACCCGAACTCTGGCCACACTGCAGCACTCTGATGTGTTGCCTCACCTGTTGCGCTACCAGTCTGAATTTGGCCTTGCACATCACCGTGAAGCAGGCCGTCGATGGCTGCTAAAAACAGGCCTGGGCGACTTCAACAGTGACGACCTGCTGGTCACCCTGGGCGGCCAGCACGGGTTCTACGTTGCGCTCAATGCCCTGCTGCAGCCCGGCGATGGCCTGGCCTGTGAAGGGCTGACCTACCCGGGGCTGGTCGCGGCAGCCACGCAGCAGAACCTGCGACTGATGCCGCTGGCGATCGACGACCAGGGTTTGACCCCCGAAGCGCTGGAAAGCCAGTGCCTGCGTCACCCGCCACGTGTACTGTATCTAATGACCCGGATGCAGAACCCAACCGGCGGTTCGATGTCGCAACAGCGTATTGATGAGCTGGCGCTCATTTGCCGACAGTATCAAATCACCGTTGTTGAAGACGACGTACAGGGTTGTCTGGGCGATCCGGCCCAGCCCTCCTTCAGCCTGCGCCACCCGGACATCACCGTCACCATCGCCAGCCTGTCCAAGGCGTTGTGCGGTGGCTTGCATGTCGGTTTTATGCGCGCTCCGGAAGAATGGGTTAATGCCATCGGCGCAGCTTTTCGCGCCACCTGCTGGATGGCCATTCCGCTGACCACCGAAGTTGCCTGCGACTGGCTGAACAACGGCTATGCCGATCAATTGCTGGCCCATCAGCAAGCCGAGATCGACTGGCGTCAGAATGCTGTGTGCGAACGGTTACGACAGGCCGGCTTCACCCCGCGCGGCGGCGGCTTCAACGTCTGGCTGGATTTACCCGCCCCCTGGCGTGCGGTCAATCTGGTAGCGCGCGCTGCCGAGCATCGCATTCAGCTGAAACCGGCAGAAGTGTTTGCGGCGGGGCAATTCGCTGCCCCCCAGGCGGTACGCATCTGCATCGGTGGCCGACTGAAACGCGATACGCTGCTCAGCGCCATCGACACCCTGATCGACCTGATCCGGAACCCGGGCAACGCCCAGGATTCACTGACCAACATTTGAGGCAGCTATGATATCCGCAACGCGCAGCGGCGCTTTTTACGCACTGACCGCCTACATTCTGTGGTCAGTAGCCCCCATCTATTTCAAGGTTATGGGCGACGTCGCAGCAGCGGAACTGTTGTCGCACCGCATCATCTGGTCGTTTCTGTTAACGCTGGGTTTGATATTCCTGTTTCGCAAACGCGATGCGCTGATGACCGCGCTGCGCTCATCACGAACCCGCTGGAATTTGCTCGCCTCGACGATACTGATCGGGTTTAACTGGGGGTTGTTCATCTGGGCGGTGCAAAGCAATTACATGCTCAGCGCCAGCCTCGGTTATTACATCAACCCACTGATGAACATTTTGCTCGGCATGATCTTTTTCCGGGACCGGCTCGACCGGGTGCGCACCATCGCCGCTTTGTTGTGTGTCGCCGCTGTTGCCTTCGAGCTGATTCAGTTCGGTCGCCTGCCCTGGGTTGCCTTGCTGCTGGCCACCAGCTTTGCGCTGTATGGTCTGGTGCGTAAAAAAATCGGCGTCGACAGCTTCACCGGCATGGCACTGGAAACCGGTTTACTCCTGCCCGTTGCCGCAGGTTATTTATTGTTGACCACCAGCCCGACCAGCAATCTGATCGAAAACACCGGGTCAATAAACCTGCTGCTGTTTGCCGCTGGCCCGGTCACCATGGTGCCATTAATGTGCTTTGCGGCAGCGGCCAATCGCATCAGTCTGACCGCACTCGGTTTCTTTCAATACATTGCCCCGAGCGGCATGTTTCTGCTGGCGGTGTTTGTTTATGGAGAAACCCTGAGCCCCGGCAAGCTGGTGACCTTTGGCCTGATCTGGGCGGCTTTGTTGCTGTTAACGCTCGATTCGTTGCGCACACTGGGCCGCAATCAGTCTGCCAAGCGTGCGCTCAAAGCATCCAACGCTGCCACCAGTCCCAAATAAACAGCAGAGACAAGGCAATAAAAATCACCCCGGCGCCCCGGTCGATCCAGTGGCGCCGGTTTAAAAACCGGCGCTGCAATACCGGTTGCGACAACACCCAACCAACCAGACCAAACCACAGACTGGTCACCACAAACACATAACCGACAAGGGCAGACTGCATCCACCCGTTCAGGCCCTCCACCAACTGCAGCAGAATGGCCGAGAAAAATAGCAGCGCTTTCGGGTTCAGCACGTTGGTCAGAAACCCCTGCCAGAAATCCCCCCGGTCGCTGACCGTGGCGGAACTGTCGAGCGGTTGCCCCGGCGGTGTCGGTTGCGCACTCAACCCACCCCAGCCGAGATACAGCAGATACCCTATCCCCAGCCAGGGCAATGTCATCGCCAGCCAGTGGCTCGACTGCACCAGGGCCGACACACCCAACACAGCAACCAACGTATGAAGGGTAACCCCCAAACCGATGCCCAGGGCATTCAGCGTGCTGGCACGCTTTCCCCGAGTAAGCGCCGATTTAACCACCAGCGCAAAATCCGGTCCCGGGCTGATTACTGCGGCGGTATACACCAGTACGAACGGCCACCAGGCGGGCATAAAAATCTCCAACACAACGAGTAAACAACGTTCGAAGACTACCAGAAGCCACAACAGAATGGCGAGCGCGGCCGGGTATTCGCCAAACTGGGAGCTTGCCCTTTATACTGCCGATACGACCTTGCTGAGACTCGTGCCATGCATACCCGCCCGATCCAGGACCGCATCGACTGGCTGCTCGACCTGAGCCGCACCCACTCGGAACGATTTTGCGACCCGGAGAATCACCTGGCGCGACAACGTTACCAGGCTGAACACAGCACTGAGATCATCGCTCTGAAGTGCATGGACGGACGCATTCACTTGCCCCACGCCACCCAGACCCCGCTGGGCATTATTCGCCCATTTCGAAACCTCGGTGGCATATTCGACCTTGGCTGGCCTTATTTGGGTGACCTTCTGGCGGATATGGTCAGTGACTCGATCGGTCAGGGCCGACGCGTACTGATGATCATCACCTATCACTTTTCCAGAGGCGATACCGCGCGTGGCTGTGCGGGGTTTAATTGTGATGACAAAGCGGCACTGGCGCATGCGCAAGGCATTAAAGCGCAAGTCGAGGCGATTTTCGGGGCTGGCCATCAAAGCGTTTACCCACTGGTCTGTGGCTTTGAGACCGATGAAGATGCCCTTATCCTGCACAACGAGGCCGGTACCCGACTCGACCTCTCAACCCTGGCGTCTGACCAAAACCCGGATTTGTCCGCCCGCCTGGAAGCCATGTTCACCGATATGCCCGGCCAGGTGCGGCACGACCTGATGCCCCTATTGGAAGGCAACATTCGCCATATCGCCGAGATTCGCAGCAGCAACCGTGAACTGGCTGTTGAGCACCGGGAATGGACCCTGTGCGTGGGTCGCGGCTTTGATTTTCTGCACGTTCCCAACATCGCGCTGATCATCGGCCCTTTCAGCCCGGATTTATCGCACCCCATTCAAAAAGCGGCGGGCATTATTCAGGGCAATATGGATAAGGGCCGCATCCCCGATGACGGCTTTCTGCTACTCTCGTCGGCCCCCTATCAGGAGCCCGGCCCCGATCGGGCACGAGCTGAAATGAAAGCGCGCTTTATGGCCGACTTTACCGCCACAGTGATTCGTAATTGCCAGCCACAGTTGGCAGAAAAAATGATCAGCCGTACCGCCATTCTGAACTGGCCAACCCGACGGCTCGAAGTATTTGAATCAGCCGTTGCTGGCTCAGTCTAAGCTCAGGTTACTGCGTATCACGGGCCAGCATGCTGGCAAAATCCGCTGCCGGCATCGGGTGACCCAGGAAATAACCCTGGCCAAAATTGCACTGCAACCGGGTCAGTGTTTGTTGTTGCGCCCGTGTTTCCAGCCCTTCGGCAACACTCTGTATTCCCAGGCTGGACGCCAGTTGAATGATACTAGTCACTATGTCCATCGCACTGGGATGTTCGTCAATGCCACTGATAAAGGAGCGGTCAATTTTCAACTGATCGACCGGAAAACGATGCAGGTAAGACAACGAGGAATAGCCTGTTCCAAAATCATCCAGTGACAACTGCACGCCCAGCCGTTTGAGCTGATGCATGATGGCAATAATGCTGTCGGAATGATGCAGCAAGACCGTCTCGGTAAACTCCAGCAACAACTGGTTGGCCACCAGGCCCGAGGTGGCCAGAGCCGTTTTTACCGATTGCAGTACATTGCCTCGGTAGAACTGGTCTGCCGCAAGGTTCACCGAAACCCGACACAGCAACCCCTGCTGTTGCCAGTACGCCGCTTCAGCGCAGGCCGTTTGCAACACCCAGTGTCCAACGTCGACCATCAGCCCATGCTCTTCGAGCAGGTACATGAACTCGCCGGGCGCCAGTACGCCACGGTCGGGATGGTTCCAGCGCAGCAAGGCTTCGGCACCGGTCAGGCGGTTGTCTGATAGGCGATAAAGGGGCTGATAATACAATTCAAATTCATCGTTCCGAATGGCATGCTGCAACTGCGATAACAACACCAGGTGTTCATGGGCTGCCTCATTCAGTTCACGGGTAAAATAACAATACTGACCCCGCCCGCTCTTTTTCGCCGAGTACATGGCGGTATCAGAGGTACGCAACAAATCGTGTGCGCTGTCACCGTCTTCCGGGTAGAGGCTTATGCCGATGCTTGCGCCGAGTTTGAGCGGTTGATTCCTGACGAAAAACGGGGCTTCCAGCTCGTGCATAACCTTGGCAGCCACCGTTGAAGCGGTTGTGTCAAAACCGATATCCGGCAGGCAGATGACAAACTCGTCGCCACCCAGGCGGGCTATGGTATCGCTGCTGCGAACACAGCGCTGAAGCCGCCCGGCTACCTCCTTGAGCAACACATCACCGGTCTGATGACCCAGGGAGTCGTTCACGTGTTTGAACCGGTCGAGGTCAATCATCAACACCGCGGTGCGTGACTGACGGCGATTTGCCGATTCGATGGCTCCGTCAATTCGGTCCTGCAACAGCGACCGGTTGGGCAAACCGGTCAGTTCATCGTGATGCGCCATGTACTGAATCCGGGCCTCGGCCCGGGCCCGATCAATCGCAATGCCGGCCAGATGAACGGCCGACGCTATCAGTGCCCGCTGTTGTTCACTGGGGCCTCGCACTTGCCGGTAATAAATAGCGAATGATCCCAACACCTGATTTGACTGGGTAGTGATGGGGGTCGACCAGCACGCCTTAAGCCCTACGCCAAGCGCAAGCTCACGATAGTCATCCCAGAGCGGGTCGGTCGCGATGTCAGTGACCTCAATGGTCTGGTTCAAGTACATGGCAGTACCACAGGAACCCGCCCTGGGCCCAATGTCGACACCAATCAGCGCACGGCTGTAATCTTCCGGCAAGCTCGGAGCGATACACTGGCCAATGGCTTTGCCGCTGTCGTCGAGCAGCAGGATCGACGCCAGCCCAACATGCCCCTGGGCTTCAACCCAGTGCGCCAATTGACGCAAAATGGATTCCAGAGGCGCGTGGGCCGCAATGAGCTCGAGAATGTCATACTGACCGGTGCGCATCGCTTCTGCCCGCTTGCGCTGATCGATTTCCGCTTTCAAATCCCGAGTCAGCCGGTAGAGATTTTCAGTAATGTGTTCGTTGTATTCCAGCGCTCGCGCCAGTTCCCGGGTGCGCTGCTGCACCGTTGCTTCCAGTGTCAGCGCCGTCTGAAATAGCCCGAAATCAGACCCCTGTTGCGACATGCTGCGTTCGGACCGGTCCATAAGGGCGTCAATGATTTTGTTGAGCCGGCGAATCTCGGCTTCCGGCCCGGGCGAACCGGCCTCTGCCGCAAGGCCTGCCGGCGACCTGGACTTCATGGTTGCACCCCCTCCGGATACCCGATCGCCAGGCCGGTAAAGGTCTGGTTTACGTGCACACCGCCGAACTGCTCTCCATAGGAATTAAAGCCAAGGGTATTGCAGGCCTGCGTCAGCGCACCCGCCCGGGCAGTATCGTCGTTTTGCCCCATCTCGAGCTTGCGCAGCACACAATCAAACGCCAGCAACACTTGCGGTGAACCCAGGGTCTGTCGAACAGATTCCAGAGAAAGCCGCAGGTTTTCAATCAGATCCACGCCCCGGGCAACCCGGAACACCAGGCCGGCTTCAATGGCGCAGTAGAAAGTCAGGCTGCCATCCGGGTTGGCCTGGCGAATCGACCGTACGTATTCCTTGCCCTCTATCATCACCACAACCGGTGAATCGGCAAACCGCATCAGATTCAAATCATCAACATCAACACCGGTCAGGCGTGCGTATTCGGCAGCAGCCGGCAATCCGTTGATTTCAGTGACCAGGCGCCGCTCCGGATCTGCAGCCGTAATCACCAGACGCTGATCGGTCGCAACAAAGTGCTGGGTCTTCACCGGCGCAATGGAACACCGGGTCGACATCAGCAACATCAGAGCGCTGTTGGTGTGAAACTGGCCCTGATGAAACACCCAGGTATTCTCGAACATCAGGTCATCGCCTGTCGACCCACCCACAATGGGAATGGTGGGCAGGCTGTTAAACAGCGTTCGGGTTACAGCGTCTTCGCGCTGGGAGACGCCATCGATCAGTAACATGGCAAAGGTATTGGGTAACTCGCCTTTTTTATTCTCATGGCGCAGCACCAGACTGTGAGCAAAGGTTTGCAAGCGGCTGACTTCCGCTGACTTCAGACTGTCGAGCCGCGCCACAGACGCCACAAAATGATCGGCCGGAAAGCTGGCCCCGCTGATACTGTGATCACAATACCCCTCAGGCCCTATTTCTCCGGCGGTGGTGCAGCCGATAACGGGTGTCTCGCCAAACAGCTGATTAATCGTATTGGCCAGACTCGTCAGGTCATACCGGCTCGAACAAAAAAAGACCACCAGACTGGTGTCAGGCTGACTGATTTGCTGATGCAAGTCCCGAACGGCCGCCTCGGGATCGGACAGAGTAGATTGGCCAAGCTTCACACAACGCGTCAATTGAAACCCTCCGATCACTGGCAGACGTCCAACCCGGACGACAAACAACCTGCCTGATCAAAAGCCTAGTCCAGAAGCGGCTGCTCAGCCAGACAACCGTATAGGTCGCGCATTCACAAAGTGACGGCGTGCTGCTGATAACCGCTGTGAGCACAGCTCAGTAGACTGCCTGCATCGTCTGGTTTGACCACCAGGCCAACCCTTTTACTCGCTGGAGACTTAGATGAAGATCGACGCGTTTTTTGACAACCTGTGGCAGGACTACATCAACATGACCCCTCAGGCAGAGGCCATTGCCAATGCCCTCACCGCCCGGGGTGAAGTGGTTCAGAACGACCACGTTGCCTTTCGCACCTTCAATATTGGCCCCATCCAGCTGAAACACCTTGAGCCCTTCATTCTCGACATGGGCTACAGCCGGTACGAACCCTACCATTTTCCCTCGAAGAAGCTGGATGCGTACGGCTATATTCCCCCGAGCCCCGACCTGCCGCGCATTTTTCTCAGTGAGCTGCGCGTAGAGGAACTGACCGACACCGCCCAGACCATCGTTCGACGCCTGGTCGACCAGATCAACCCGGATGACGTCGCCGATGCCTCCATCTTCTGGCGCGGGCCGTTGTGGCAAACGCCGTCTTATGAAGACTACGAACAACTGGCCAGTGAATCCGAGTACGCGGCCTGGCTGAGCGTGATTGGCCTGCGCTGCAACCACTTCACCATCAATGTGAATGCTCTCAATGGCATCAATGACATTGAACAGATGAACCAGATGATTGAAGAGCTGGGGTTCAGCATAAATGAGGCAGGCGGGCGGGTTAAAGGATCGCCAGCGGTGCTGCTGGAACAGGGTTCAACCAAAGCCAGCGTGCAGCCTTTTACCTTTGCCGATGGCAAGCAACACGACGTCACCACCTGCTACTACGAGTTTGCCAAGCGCTACCATGACGACGAAGGCAACCTCTACCAGGGCTTTGTAGCCGCCAGCGCCGACAAGATTTTCGAATCGACCGACATGCGCAAGGACGCCTGACACTGACCGCCCTGCCGGTGGCCTGAACCCATGTGCGGGCCACCGGTTCCTCCCGTCACTTTCGGGCGCGGAATCTTGGTGCTAGACTGGTTGGGTTGTAGACAGGCTCAGCACTTACTCAAACAGGTCAGGTACAGGGATGAAAGGTTCAACACTGTTCACACTTACCGTGGTTACACTTGCCATTACGGCCCTGTATATGGCACTCGGGCAGCCCGAGGTGACACCCGGCTATTTCATGAGAAACCCGGTCAGTGCCGACGCAGGCGGTCAACACCCGCTGACCTGGATCGACCAGATCCAACAGACCCTGGCTTCCTGGTTGTAAGCCCGCTTGTCTCATTTACCGATCGGGTGCTGTCGTTTTAATTAACGCCCTGTCTTCCGTAACTGGTCTGGTTTACCCCTCATGCCCCCACTGATTCGCTCAAACCCTCTCGTCTGGCTGGACATTCCCGTTGTGGATCTCGACCGGGCCATCGCCTTTTACCAGCCAGTACTCGACTGGACACTCGACGACCAGCGCCCCCAGGCCGATATGGCCGTGTTCCGGCACAGCCGGGGAGAGGTCGCCGTTGCACTCATACGGCAATCGTCAGCGCCCGGCGGGGTGGGCCCACTGCCCTACCTTAACTGCCATGGGCGGCTGAAACTGGCGATGGAGCAGGTTGAAACCCGGGGCGGCATCATCGAACAACCCATCCATTCCCTGGCGCCCTTTGGTTTCCGTGCCGTCATTCGTGACAGCGAAGGCAACCGGGTGGCACTGCACAGCATGGTGATGAACGAATAATGTGTCTTTGCGTAGTGAATTACCGACCCGGGCAAGACTGGCCCCTGTTGCTGACCGCCAACCGCGATGAATTTCTGGACCGGCCAGCCGAAGCCATGCACTGGTGGGAGCCTTCTGTGCCGCACGATACGCCTGTGCTGGCCGGGCGGGACCTTAAAGCCGGAGGCACCTGGCTGGCGGTAGACGCCCAAGGCCGAATCGCCATGCTGACCAACATTCGCCCGGGGTATCTGGGTAAGTCGGGCCAGCGTAGTCGGGGCGAACTGCCGCTGGCGTTTTTGCGGCAATCGCACGACATCAGCACCTTTCACCAGTCCCTGCTCCCCGACATCGATCAGTACGCCGGCTTCAACCTGGTGTTATTTGATGCAACCGGCCTGTTCTGGTTCAGTTCCGACCATCCGAATGGTCAATGGCTGGCGCCGGGCATTCACGGGCTCAGCAACGATGCCCTCAACACGCCCTGGCCCAAGGTCGAGCTGGCCCGCGCACAGATGGCTGCGCACCATGCCCGACTGGAGGTCATGCCGTGGCAACCGGCAGACCTGGCTAATTTGCCGATACTGGCGGATCCGCAGACCCAGCCCGATGAACAATTGCCGGATACCGGCGTTCCCAAAGACTGGGAACGCACCCTGTCTGCCCAGACCATCACCTCGGAGCGTTATGCCAGCCGGTGTCGCACCTGGATTGCCCTGCATCGCAGCGGCCAGCTACAGGTCAGCGAAGCACAACTGAGCCCGGAAGGCGCCATCGATGAACCCCGGTTGTTTTCCTGGCAGGTACAGAGCAACTAGAGCCTGCGATGCTCCTGCGTGGGCATCTTCAGCCGCACGGACTCAACCCGCCCAAGGTCGGTCGTCAGGGTAACCCCCTGCTCGCCTTCACCGATGCTTTCAACCTCACCCCAGGGGTCAACCATCAGGCTGTGGCCCCAGGTGTGGCGTTTTTCATCGTGTTTTCCACCCTGATTGGCGGCGACCACATAGCACGCATTTTCGATGGCCCGGGCACGGCACAGCACCTCCCAGTGCGCTTGCCCGGTGGACCAGGTGAAGGCCGATGGCACCACAAAGGTATCCACGCCCCGGTTGCGTTGCAGCCGGTATAACTCTGGGAAGCGCAGGTCGTAACACACACTCAGGCCCCAGTGGCCCCAGGGAGTTTCCAGGGTAACGACCTCACTGCCGGGCTGGTAGTGGTCGGATTCACGATAGCGGCCCTGGGCATCACTCACGGCGGCATCGAAGAGGTGGATTTTATCGTAGTGGGCCCGCAACTCGCCCTGATCATCGACCACATGCATGCGCGCCCGGGGTTTAGCCTCGTTCGTGGCATAGACCGGCAGTGTTCCGGCCACAATCCAGACTTTGTAACGGCGGGCGGCGTCACGCAGGTATTGCCCGACCGGCCCGGTAAACTCACCTTCGCTGGCGGCCAGCTCCTTCGCAACACCGCCGCCGAACACCGCAAACATTTCAGGCAGTTGCACCGCATCGGCACCTGTCTCGGCGGCGGCCGCCAAATGCCGGTCAACCGTATCGAGATTTTCCTGCAGGTACCGCGAACTGATCATCTGGGCCAGATACCATTTCATGTGTCGCTCTCCTGGTTGGGTTCACACCAACGCGCAGCCTTCAGGGTGAACCCGGACTGCCCGGGTTCGTGGGCACCACATTACGCAACCGGTCACCTACACTGGGGTTCAATGAACTGCCGCTGTTATTATCGAACACACGATAGAAGCGCAGTTCGGGCTCCTCAAGCGAGCCGGTCACGTGCATGCGGGCCGAACTCAGACGCTCCAGTTCGTTGTTAAACACCCGTTCGGTCACGTAAATGGCTGCCGCTGCCTGAGGCGTCACCCCGGCCAACAGGGCGACCAGCGGGAAGGTGCTCGACAGCGGGACTGTCATCACCATATCAACATCGAGCACATCCCGCACCAGATCGGCATCGCCACTGAAACGGAACTTGGTCGACGGCCCGTCAATCAGCAGCCGGTCGCCTACCCGGGCAAAGCCCCGGTCAAACAACAGCTCCCCTTCGATCACATCGTAGCTGATGCCGTCGCGAATCAGGTCGGAAAAATCGAGGGCAAGACGGCGCAGCACCCGGGTAAAGTTGAGCAGCCCCACCAGTTTCACACCTTCGTATTCATCAAGTTCCAGAATCGAGCCATTGGTCAGGCGCAGTTCGATCCGGCCGCGCAATCGTTCGTAGTCGAAATAGGCGGGCGTGCCCGGCCATTCAAAATCCAGATCAAACTGCCCGGAGCGGCTTTCGAGTACCGGGGCGTAATCCCAGCTTTGCAGTACACGAAGTATGTTTCCGGTCCTGACCTGCCCTTTGAACGCCGTGCGGTGTTCGTTATTGAGATAGCGCCAGGTCAGTTCCCCATCCAGCCGAGCCTCAGGCATTTCGACTCTCAGGTTGCGCAGAACGGCGCTGTCACCGTCACGACGAATCTCCGCCCGCCAACTGCCCATATCGCGACCGTCGATCGACAACCGGGCGATCTGTAAATTTGCATCCGGCAGTTCATCCGGCCGCAGCATGGCCATCGGGTCTGGCGCAGGCGCATCGTCAGCCACCGCAGTTGCTGTGTCGGCAGCTTGTGGCATTGTTCGGTTGATGTTCACAAAATCAAAGTCAGCGAAATGCGGATCGCCGTTGAAGGGAATCAATACCCGGCCGCTGAGCTCCCGGGCTTCCAGAGTTGCCAGCCAGCCTTCATCACTGCTGAGTATCTGAATGCGAGGTTGAGTCCAGTTCAACCCCTGGCCGCGCCACAGTGCACCGCGCAGATTCACTTCGCGAATCGGTTGTGTACTCGCTTCGGCCCCGAGCTCAACCAGGGGAGACCCGGCTTCCCGGTAGACATCACTGACGGCTTGCAAGGCGTCGCGCCATTGATCGATATCCGCCTCGGGCAGAAGTGCATCGACATAAATCCCGTTTTGAATCCGCCGCTCCAGCGGCGTGTTCAACGCCACGGTTCCCGCCTCAAACTGGTTATCAGGTGAGACGTCGAATGCCCATTGCACCACCTCGTTGTAATGACCGGAGATACCCAGCCCCTCGCCATCGGTAAACACCAGGTCCAGCGCGAGCGGTCGGGCCGTCTCTGCTGTTTTACCCAGAGCCGCCGGTAACGAAAGCGGCAGGTTGACCAGATCCGACGTCAGTGCAATGCGGGTCTGACCAGGCAAAAAGTCCAGTTGTGCATCCGTAGCAATGCGATAGGGCTGGTCTGCCAGCCAGGGGTCTTCAAGCCATCGGCCCCAGGCATCCAGCGGCGTTTCACCGGAAACCGCCAGGCTGACCCGGGTATTTGCCCCGGTCAGGTCGGACGTCAGTTGCGCCTGGTGCCGGGCGCCGAAGAGTTCACCATCAAGGCGGTTCGAGTAGAGCCCTCGCCGGCTGTTATAGCCAATGTCACCACCGAGAGCCGACAGAGTCAGATCCAGTTCGGTCAGTTCAAGCGTGCCATTGCTGAGCTGACTGGTCAGCGCAATGTCGAGTGGCTCGTCGCTCAACGGCACCCTAAGATCCAGTTCAGCCCGGGTGTCACCAGTCAGCGTCCAGTCACTGACGACATCGGCTGCCAGAAACTCAAGCGGCCCGTCCTGCTTGAAGAGCGCCAGGGCGTTGCCCGCGGCTGAACTCACATCGAGGTCGATTAGCAGTTGCCGCTCTGCAAATGGCAATTGCAATTGGCCGCTATTGAGCGTTATCCCGGCCAGATTGCCCTGTTGCGCTTCAACGCGCAGGTCATCGAGGGTTAACTGAACCTGGCCAGCCCCCCCGGTAATGGCAGGCCAGGCGTCATTGAAGCGGACCACGGCGTCGTCGAAATCGGTCACCAGCGCGAGCCCGCTATCGGTCATCTGACCCTTGCGAAAGCCAGAAACAAAGGAGAAATCCAGATCCGAAAACCGGCCCGACTGAATGTTATCTACGATCCAGGGTTTGACCTGGTCGGGCAAACGATTGTCCGGCGTCAGCCGCTTGGCCCAGCTGGCATTGGTCGCGTCTGTTGCCACCGCCAGCCGAAACCCGATTTCGCGCTGATCGGACGCCAGGTCGCCGCCATTGACCAGATCCACCCGCCAGTGGCCGGTTAGCGGCTGTGCCGACTCACCCTGGGATTGTTGCGTTGCATCGGGGGCAATGGCCGCCCGATGCTGCCCTTCCAGTTGCACACCGGCACCGGCCGACCAGCGAGCATCCAGAACTCCTCCGATTCGCTCGAACAAGAACGGCTGGTCATAAATGGCGGGTAACTGGAAGTCGACGCCGGTATTGTCGAAATTCAACCGCGCCCTTGACCCTTCCGCCCTAAGCTCGCCACTGACACCGCTCAGGCCCGGGATACCCGCGTAAGGTTGCATCCGTACATCCCTGACGCTGGCTGTCACGCGCAATGAATCATCCTGACCGATGCGGTAAGACAGTTTACCCTGGTCAATACTGGCTTGTGGAAAGGCCTGCTCCCAATAACCACTGCCATCATTAATAGCCAGAAAGGCGCTGATCGGCGCAAGAGGCAACTGATCCCACTGTATCTGCCACTGAGTCTGACGCTGGCTGGCCCGGGCCACGAACTCACCCTGAACCTCGGGTTCCGCGGCTGTGGATCGCTCCAGTTCATGGGAAAAATGGTGCAACCAGACATTCATGCCCCCGGCACTTCGCTCGGCAAACAACTCCATATCCAGATTGCGCAGGGCCATTGCACTGCGGCTGCCGCTGAACCGGGTCGCCGGGCTCTGCAGGCGAGCCTGGATCGACTGCCACTGATCGCGGGTCAGGCTCACCCAGTACTCGCCCGCTACAGCGGCCTGACGCACATCCGGCAGCCACTCCTGCAGCCAGGGTGCCATATCAAAAGCCCCGTGCCGGGCATACAGATCCACTTCGTATTGATCGTCGCGCCGGCTGCTTTCAAGCTGCAGTTCAATGGGCACCGACAGGCCATCGTAATTGACACTGGCTTCAGCCCGCATCCAGTTGTCGTTACCCGACCCGGTCAGTTGCGCCGATTCCATCGCTACGGTCATTCCCGGCAACAACAGCGGCTCAATGTGCAATGCCATATCGGTAAAGCGCACATCACGTTGCTGGCGGATCAGAGCGATAACCCGCTCCAGCGACATATCCGGCGTATTGGCTGCGCCAGAGCCGGCGTTAACGCCGGCAAAGCTCCAGCCCTCATCGGTTTGCTCCAGGTTGGCTTCAAACCCGGTCAGTTCAAACCGCTTGAACACCGGCGACAGCGTTATCAGCGACTGCATCAGCGCCGGCTCCAGTAGCATTCGGTCGACACTGAGGGTAGAGCTGATTTGCACGTCTTCGGCAATCAGGATGGGGTTGAACTGACGCCACTCTCCGGTGAGACGGCCAATGGAGACCGAGGCATTGAGACGGTCGCTAAGCAGCAACGCCAGTTCAGCGTTATAGCGTTCGACCTGAGGGAAGAACTGTCGGCCAAGCGCGAGATAGGCGGCTACCAGCAGTATCCAGAACGCGCCTATCTTGAGCAACACGGTGCCCAGGGATTTTAGAATGCGATAACGGGCCATGGGTCAGCGCTTCAGTGTCATGGCGGCGATACCGCCGCTGCCAACGCCGGTGATGAAGGTCAGACCGCGCCAACGCCTACTGCAAAATGACATCAAACTGTTCCTGGCTGTACATGGGTTCAACCTGAAACCGAATCGGTTTGCCAATAAATTCCTCAAGGTCGGCCAGATTGGATGATTCTTCATCCAGCAGTCGATCGACGACTTCCTGCGATGCCAGCACCAGATACTGGTCGTTATTGTAGGCACGCTCTTCGCGCAGTATCTCGCGAAACACTTCATAGCAAACGGTTTGGGGCGTTTTAACACGACCGCGACCGTTACAGACCTTGCAGGTCTCGGTCATCATGTGTTCCAGGCTTTCGCGCGTTCGTTTGCGCGTCATTTCCACCAGCCCGAGGTCGGAGACGCCGGTCAGCTTGCTTTTCGCATGGTCTTTTTCCAGGTACTTCTCCAGCATGCGCAACACCTGGCGCTGATGCTCGGGGTCGTCCATGTCGATAAAGTCGATGATGATGATACCGCCCAGATTACGCAGACGCAGCTGGCGCACGATGGTGGTCACTGCTTCCAGATTGGTCTTGAAGATCGTCTCTTCCAGGTTGCGGTGACCGACAAAAGCGCCCGTGTTGACATCAACGGTGGTCATCGCTTCGGTCTGATCAATGATCAGATAGCCGCCCGACTTCAGTTCGACCTTGCGCCCCAACGCCCGGCGAATTTCATCTTCAACCGCAAACAGATCGAAAATCGGCCGCTCACCCGGGTAGTACTCAAATACCGGCTCGACTTCGGGCGTGTACTTGCGTACGAAATCAATCACCTTGGTGTAGGTCTCTTTCGAGTCAATGCGTATTTTTTCGACGTCGGCACGCACCAGATCCCGGGCTACGCGCAAATAAAGCGGCAGGTCCTCGTAAATAGTGGCCGGCCCCGGGGTCTCAACGATGCGCTCGCCCAGCACCCGGAACACGCGTTTCAGATAGTTCAGATCCGACTGGATTTCAGCCTCGCCGATGCCTTCCGCAGCCGTACGGAGGATGTACCCCCCCTTTTCGATGCCTTCATCAGCCTTGACCTTAACCACCAGAGCGCGCAGGCGTTCACGCTCCTCTTCACCGTCAATGCGCTGGGATACGCCAATATGATTGGAATCCGGCATGTACACCAGGTAGCGCGAGGGGATTGATAAGTGGGTCGTCAGACGAGCGCCTTTGGTGCCAATGGGGTCTTTAATGACCTGTACCGTGATCGACTCGCCCTCACGCACCAGTGCCTGAATGGACTTTTGCGCTTCGCCTTCCCGTTTGGGCTGATCAAAATCCGAGGCATGAATAAACGCCGCCCGCTCCAGACCAATATCAACAAAGGCCGCCTGCATGCCCGGCAAAACCCGAACTACCTTGCCCCGGTAAATGTTGCCGACGATGCCGCGCGTTTGCTCCCGCTCGATGAATATCTCCTGGACGGCGCCGTTTTCAACAACAGCAACCCGGGTTTCCATCGGCGTTACGTTTACCAATATTTCTGAATTCATAACTGAGCCTGTTCGTACCTGTCGATTCAAGCGCTGGCGCACTGCTAATACCCCAGGCTCACACTGTCTGGTCGCTCTACTGTAGCCACCACCCGGTTAGACTGACACCAGGGCTCCATCCCAGACCGTAACACCGCGCCGGGTCAGCAACTGGGCCGTTTCGCGCAGTGGTAGACCTACAATAGCAGAATAGCTGCCTTCAATCCGTTTGATAAACACCGAGGCCAACCCCTGTACCGCATAGCCTCCGGCTTTATCACAGGGTTCCTGCGTATCCCAGTAGGCACGGGCCTGTTCCGGCATCAGCTCGGCGAAGACGACCCGGGAGGTCACCACCTCAACGTCCACCTGATCGTGGCTGGCAAGCGCAACGGCGGTCATCACATCGTGCGCCCGACCGGAGAGCCGTTCCATCATATCGAGAAAATCGTCCCGGTCGCGCGGTTTGCCGAGAATATCCCGGTCGACCACAACGGCCGTATCAGAACCCAGCACCAGTGCTCCGGATTCGCCCCGGCCGGCTACAACCGCCAATCCGGCGGCCGCCTTTTCGCGGGCCAGTCGGCTGACGTAATCGGCTGCACTTTCCAGCGACTGCATACGCTCATCAATGTCGATGGGCAAAATGGAAAACTCGACCCCCAGGCCGCTCAGTAATTCACGTCGGCGGGGAGACTGTGAAGCCAGGTACAGGGACATGAAGACTCCTTCCAATAAAAACGAGGTCAAAAATCGGCCGGCCGGTCAAAGATTGCAGCGACGGCACAGAGCGCAAGCAGCAACGCCTACTGAACCCGGAACCGCAATTGCAAGGCCCGCAAAATTACATACACCCAGGGCCACAGCAAAGCGCTGACCAGCGACGGTAACAAATGCATTTCGCCGGTGATGCCTGATCCCAGAAAATCACGACACCATTGCACCAGCAACTGACTGACCGCAATAATCAGAAACACGACCAGTGCTTGCTGCAAGATCGGGTACATCCTCAGCCGCTGGTGCAACAGCAGCACCAGATACACCAACCCGCTGTACGACAGGGCAAATACCCCGAGATAGGTTCCCAGCACCACGTCTTGCAGCAAGCCCACGCAAAAACCAACGGCAATGCCAACCCGGTCGGGCAATACCAGGACCCAGAAAATCAGAAACAGGCCAACCCAGTCGGGCCTGGCCAGCGCTATCATCTGTGGCAGCGGAACCGCGGCGAGCAAATAGGCGATAAAGAAACTGAGGGCAATAACCCACAAGCCCTTGGCGGGTTTGGCTTTCATTCCGACTCCCGCTTGAAGATGAGCAGTAAATTTCGACTGCGTGACAGTTCAGCCAGTGGCCTGGCGCGAATGGTCGCAAAGGGTTCGCCGGTATCGTATTCAATGGCCTGCACTTCAGCGACCGGATAACCTTCCGGGAATCGCCCGGCCAGACCGGAAGTAATCAGCAGGTCGCCGATCTGCACATCGGCCGTGCTGGGCACAAACTCCATTTCCAGCACGTTCAGATCACCGGTACCTACCACGATGCTGCGCATGCCGTTGCGGTTAATTTGCACCGGAACCGCGTGGTTGGCGTCCGCCACCATCAAAACCCGGGACGTAAGAGAGTTGACCTGAATCACCTGGCCAAACAACCCGGTGGCGTCGAGCACCGCCTGGCCAACGTAGACACCATCCTGGGCGCCGCGGTTAATAATCACCTGATGAGTGAAAGGGTCGGGGTCGACACTGAGCATTTCTGCGGTCAGGTAGTCGGCTTCGAAGCGAGGGGTGGCATCGAGCAAACGGCGGAGGCGCTCGTTTTCGGCTTCCAGTACGGCCAGCCGTTGCGCCTGCTGCCGGAGCACCAGCACCTGATTGTTCAGCGAACGGTTGTCCTCGATCAGCTCATCGCGCTCGGCGAAGGTGCGGCTCGACCACTCCACCATATCGGTGGGCAGGCTGATCAGGGATTGTACGGGAGATACCAGATAAGACAGGGTCTGTCGCAGATAATCGACCTGGGTGTAGCGGGCATCCAGAGCCATCAGCGCGACAGAGACCACCACGGCTACCAATAGACGATAACCGTGCTGTGGGCCGGCAGAAAACAGCGCTTTGATGACAGACTCTCCTATGAAATGCGGGTCGCAAGAACAATGCAGTCAGGCCGGCTTCAGGCCGGCACTGGCTGCAGGCGACCATTATTCACTGAAAAAGTCGAACACACGTTCATCCATCATTTCCAGTGCACGGCCACCACCGCGAGCCACACAGGTCAGCGGATCGTCAGCCACCAGTACCGGCAAGCCGGTTTCTTCGCTCAGCAGCTTGTCGATATCCCGCAAAAGAGCACCACCACCGGTCAGCACCAGGCCGCGTTCGGCGATATCAGAGGCCAGCTCAGGCGGCGTTTGTTCCAGCGCGCTTTTCACCGCCTGAACGATCGCCGAGAGACTTTCCTGCAAGGCTTCGAGCACTTCATTCGAATTCAGGGTGAAGCTGCGCGGAATGCCTTCGGCCAGGTTGCGACCCCGCACATCGATCTCGCGAATCTCGGTTCCCGGGTAGGCACAGCCAATTTCGATCTTGATGCGTTCGGCCGTTGCTTCACCGATCAGCGAGCCGTAGTTACGACGAATGTAGGCGACGATGGCTTCATCGAAACGATCACCACCGACGCGGACTGATTCGGCATAGACCACACCATTGAGGGAAATAACGGCAATTTCTGTGGTACCACCGCCGATATCCACCACCATGGAACCACGTGCTTCCTCGACCGGCAGGCCGGCACCAATCGCTGCCGCCATAGGCTCTTCAACCAGAAACACTTCACGGGCACCGGCACCAAAGGCCGACTCGCGAATGGCTTTTCGTTCTACCTGTGTGGATTTGCACGGTACACAAATCAGCACTCGGGGGCTTGGCGCAAACCAGCTGTTTTCGTGAACCTTGGCAATAAAATGCTGCAGCATTTTTTCAGTGACGTGAAAGTCGGCAATCACGCCGTCTTTCAGCGGCCGGATCGCCTGAATGCTGCCCGGCGTACGGCCAAGCATGCGTTTGGCCTCTTCGCCAACGGCGGCAACGGTCTTCTGGTTTCCGGTCAGGCGCACAGCCACAACCGACGGTTCATTCAAGACGATGTCGCGATCGCGCACATAAATCAGGGTGTTTGCCGTGCCCAGGTCAATCGACAAGTCGCTTGAAAAAAGTCCCCGAATCTTTTTAAACATTTTTTGATGATTCCAATTCTGATGGGTGTGGTACAAGAGGGTATGGGAAACCGGCTACAGGATTTCCTGATGACAACCCAATAAATCCACACTATTAAAGCCATGACACAGCCCGGCAATGTATCAATGGCAGGGATTTTGGGCAAGCTGTAAATATGATAACTTATGCCTCATCAATGATTTATTGGGTAGAGTTAAAGCGTTAATACATCCGGATGTGAATTGAACACCGGTGCAGATTCACAGGTTTGAATCACGCCCGTCATCAATTCAGGTTGGGAAGCCAAGCGCCAGGCTCGGCCCGTGAAAATGCACTCGATTTGTCATCCACCCGCCCGATGCCGCAAGAAGCCATGTGTAAAGCCTGCTTCAACAGCATTGACCGGCGTGGTTTGGCCCCTAACTTAGCCCCAGGAGATCCACAACCATGAGCCTAGACCGCTCCCAGGTGGAAAATGTTGCCCAACTGGCTCGTTTGCAAGTCACGGAGGACGCCATGGCCGCCACCGTGACCAGTCTGTCGAGCATTCTCGATCTCGCCGACCAGTTACAAAAGATCGATACCGAGGGCGTTGAGCCGCTGTCGAACCCCTTGGATGCCACCGCGCGGCTGCGCCCCGATGAAGTCACCGAGCACAATCAGCGCGATGCCTACCAGGCGATTGCACCGAGCGCGGCCGATGGCCTGTACCTTGTCCCCAAAGTCATAGAGTGAGCCAGACCCGACATGTTAGATAAAACACTGACCCAGCTTGCCGCCGGTCTGGCCCGGGGCGATTTCAGCAGCGTGGAGCTGACACAGGCCTACCTGGAGCGCATCCGGCTGCACAATACCGACCTTAACGCCTACATTACCGTCACCGACGACATAGCCCTGGCACAGGCGGCCACGGCCGATGAACACCGCGCCGCGGGCAATGCCGGGCCGCTGACCGGGCTGCCAATCGCTCACAAGGACATTTTTTGCACCCAGGGCGTACGCACCAGCTGTGGCTCACGCATGCTGGACAACTTCATCGCGCCCTATGAGTCGACGGTAACCGCTCGCCTCGCCGGTGCCGGTGCAGTGATGCTCGGTAAAACCAACCTCGATGAATTCGCAATGGGGTCTTCCACCGAATCCAGCTACTACGGCCCGACCCGCAATCCCTGGAACCGGGATACCGTGCCCGGCGGCTCCTCGGGCGGCTCGGCAACGGCCGTGGCAGCGCGCCTGGCAGCAGCAGCCACGGGTACCGATACCGGTGGCTCAATACGCCAGCCAGCCGCCTTTACCGGCATTACCGGCCTGAAACCCACCTACGGCCGGGTATCACGCTGGGGCATGGTCGCCTACGGCTCATCGCTCGATTGCGGCGGCCCGATGACCCAAACCGCCGAAGACGCCGCCCTGATGCTGAACGCTGTCGCCGGCTTTGACCCGAAAGACTCAACCAGCATGGACCGGCAGGTCGATGATTATCAGGCTCGCCTGAATGAACCACTGGCTGGTCTGCGCATTGGCTTGCCAAAAGAGTATTTCGGCGACGGCCTCAACGAAGGCATTCGTTCGGCAGTGATGGCGGCAGTCAGCGAGTTGGAAAAACTCGGGGCAACGGTTAAAGAGATCTCACTGCCACGCACCGAGCTGTCGATTCCAGCCTATTACATCATCGCCCCGGCTGAAGCATCGACCAACCTGTCGCGCTACGATGGCGTCCGCTACGGCTACCGCTGCAAAGACCCGGTGGATCTGGAAGACCTGTACAAGCGCAGCCGCGCCGAAGGCTTTGGCGCGGAAGTTCAGCGCCGCATTCTGGTCGGTACCTACGCGCTGTCAGCCGGCTACTACGATGCCTACTACAAGAAAGCCCAGCAACTGCGCCGCCTGATCCGCGACGATTTCCAGACGGGCTTTCAGGAGGTCGACGTCATCCTCGCCCCCACTACGCCCTCACCGGCCTGGACGCTGGGTGAGAAAAGCAACGACCCGGTGGCCATGTACCTGGAAGACATCTATACGCTGTCGACCAACCTGGCTGGCTTGCCCGCCCTGGCCCTGCCCTGTGGCCAGGTCGGTGGACTACCGGTGGGCCTGCAGCTGATCGGCAATTATTTCGAGGAGAGTCATTTGCTGAATATCGGCCACCAGTACCAGCAGGTGACCGACTGGCATCAGCAGGCACCGGCACTCTGAGACCGGTTGTTGAGCCAATTGAACGACACGCACGCATCCGTTAATCGCACGTGAGCAGTGGGCCCCAGCGCCCGCTGCCAGCAGAGGACCCAAAACATGGAATGGGAAACCGTAATCGGGCTGGAAATACACGTTCAGCTTTCGACCCGATCCAAAATATTCTCCGGCTCCAGCACCCAGTATGGCGCCGAACCGAACACCCAGGCGAGCCTGGTCGATCTGGCCATGCCCGGCGCCTTGCCGGTGTTCAACGAGAACGCCTTGCGCAAGGCCGTCGCCTTTGGCCTGGCCATCGATGCGCACATAGGCAAACGTTCGGTGTTCGACCGCAAGAACTACTTTTATCCCGACCTGCCCAAAGGCTATCAGATCACCCAGATGGATGACCCCATCGTCGGGCTGGGCGAAGTCGAGATCGTGCTCGACGACGGCAGCACCCGCACCATCGGCGTGACCCGGGCACACTTGGAAGAAGATGCCGGTAAATCCCTGCATGAAGACTTCGAGGGCATGACCGGCATCGACCTGAACCGGGCCGGTACGCCGCTGCTGGAAATCGTCTCCGAACCGGACATGCGCTCGGCCAAGGAGGCCGTGGCCTACCTGAAGAAGATTCACAGCATCGTCACCTACATCGGCATTTCCGACGGCAATATGGCTGAAGGCAGCCTGCGCTGCGACGCCAACGTCTCGGTTCGGCCCAAAGGCCAGACCGAATTCGGCACACGGACCGAAATCAAGAACATCAACTCCTTCAAGTTTGTTGAAAAAGCGATCAACGTTGAGGTTCAGCGCCATATCGATGTCATCGAGGACGGCGGCACGGTTACCCAGGAAACCCGGCTCTACGATGCCGACAAGAACGAAACACGCAGCATGCGCTCGAAAGAGTTCGCCAACGATTATCGCTATTTCCCCGAACCCGACCTGCTGCCGGTCGAGATCGACGACGCCTACATTCAGGACGTAAAAGACCACCTGCCGGAACTGCCGGATGCCAAAATCCAGCGGTTCAAGGCCGACTATGGCCTTTCTGACTACGATGCCACGGTATTGGCCGCCAGCCGCGCCATGGCCGATTATTTCGAAGCCGTGGTCGACGTCACCAAAGACGCCAAGCTGGCCGCCAACTGGTGCATGGGTGAACTGGCCGGCCAGTTGAACCGCCATGAACAGGACATCGCCGACAGCCCGGTATCGGCGGCAGATCTTGGCCTGCTGATACAGCGCATTCAGGACAACACCGTTTCCAACAAGATCGCCAAAACCGTGTTCGAAGCCATGTTCCGGGGCGAAGGGTCGGCCGATGAGATCATCGAGGCACAGGGCCTTAAGCAAGTCAGCGATTCCGGCGCCATCGAGGCGATGATCGACGAAGTGATCGCCAACAACCCCGCCCAGGTGGCCGATTATCGCAGCGGCAAAGACAAGCTGTTCGGCTTCTTTGTCGGCCAGGTGATGAAAGCCTCCAAAGGCCAGGCCAACCCGGCCCAGGTGAACGATATACTGAAAAGCAAGCTTCAAGGCTGATCGGCCAGCGCCGGATCACCCCGATAGGGATTGATCCGGCGTACTGTTAATCAATGCCCACTGAATTTGATACCCTTAATGCCCATCGCCCCTAAACCCTCGCGCGACCTTGCCGATAATCTTCTTTACCAGGTCAACAAAATTGTCACAGAACAATAACTGACCAATCGATCAAATAACGGCATAATCACAGTTTTCCCACATGTTCAACGGTGTCCGGTTATGGCCGGCCCTGTCAGGTTTTGGATCAACACTATGAAGCTGTCCCTGATTGCCCGGGTTATTGCCGGTTTTACCACTCTGCTGATCTTGTTTTCGATGATTACGCTCTACTCCCTGGTCGTTGAAAACCGTCTGGCCGGACAACTGGAGCTGACGTCAGGTCAGTTGGGCCCCTTGCTGGATGATACCAACCGGCTGCGCAACACCCTCCAGGAGGCCAACCGGGCAGTCATACTGCACGCCAATGCCGAAGATGCGGAGCGCAGAACGCTGCTGGAAAACCAGTTCAGTTACGCGCGCAGCGGCTACGACAGCCTGTTTCAGAGCCTGATGCAACGGCTCGAAGCCTATCCGGACATTCGTGATCAACTGGCTGCCAGCCGGTCCCTGGCAGACTCGCTCTTTGCAACCGGCGCCGACCATCTGGCACTGCAGAATCAGCGGGTGCAGACTCGCCTTAACGCCCTGGAGCAAGCCCAGCAATTTGACGATGAATGGATATTCTTTACCGGGGACCTGAATTCCATTGGTTCCCGGGCCACGTCCCAGGGGGATTCGGGTCTGCAGTGGGAAATCGACTTCATCGTTTCTCAGGCAGAAGGCGCCCAGGCCTATTTGCAGCGGGCGCTGGCAATCAATTCTTCCGAGCGCATGGGCGAAATCGAGTCCCAGCTAACCACAACGCTGGAGCAACTGAACGCCAAGGCGGAATCGATCGAATCGAATTTTGCCCGCTATGCCGCCGACACCAATGACTATATCGATCTGTTACGCACCGCCATTGCCGGCGAATCGGGATTGTTTCAAAGCCACAAACGCTATGTTGAACTGAACGAGCAAAGCACCCTGGTTCTGCTCGAGCTGAACGACACCATGGATTCCAACCTCACCGCACTGGACAGCCTGGTGGGCACGACGCGCAGTGTGTCGGCGCGGGCCACCCAGGAAGGCAATGCCATGGCCACCCGGGCCATTGCCATCACCCTGGGCTTGCTGGTGATGGCACTGCTCATTTCGGTGCTTATCGGGTTTTCCATCGTCCGGTCCATTCGCAAGCCGATGGCCGAAACCCTGGCCGTGCTGGATCAGTTGGCACAGGGCCAACTGGGCGAACGCATCAAACACACCTCCAGTGACGAAATAGGACAGATTGCCCGCAACGTAAATACCCTGGCCGACCGGCTCAGCGATGTCATTCGCGACATTCGCACATCTTCCGAACAGGTGGCTGAATTGTCGGCCAGCACGTCGGAAGTCAGCGCAACCACGCGCGCCAGTGTCGAGCAACAGCAAGAACAGACCCAGTCAGTAGCCACGGCCATCACCGAAATGGAAAGCGCCATTCAGGAAGTCGCCGCCAATGCAGAGCGCACACGCACCGAAGTGTCTGAAGTGACGGAGTCGGCCGAGCAGAATATGGCCAGCATGGCGCAAAATATTGAGTCTGCGCGGCAATTGAACGACTCCCAGGCGCACGCCAAAACCGTGATTGAGACCCTGCGTGATGAAAGCCAGCAGGTGGCCACCATACTCGATGTCATCCAGTCCATCGCCGAGCAAACCAATCTGCTGGCTCTGAATGCCGCGATTGAAGCCGCCCGAGCCGGTGAACAGGGACGGGGCTTCGCCGTGGTGGCCGACGAAGTCCGCACCCTGGCGACGCGGTCGCAACAGTCGGCGAACGACATTCGCGTGATGATCGACCGGTTGCAGCAGCAATCAGAACAGGCGGTAGCCATCATGTCGAGCAATCAGACACTGGCGCAAACCTCGGCCAACCAGTCTCAACAGACCGGCGACTCACTGGCGGTGATGGTCAAACGCCTGGCCGACATCAACGACATGAGCCATTCGATCGCGACGGCGTCGGAAGAGCAAAGCGCCGTGGCCCGTGAAGTGACTGAAAACGTGGTGCATATTTCCGATATGGCGGAATCCCTGGCCGAAACCGCCCGCCAGGCGGCCAGCAACAGTCAGCAATTGCGCGAGCTGGCCAGCAACCAAACCGCACTGGTGGGCCGGTTTCAGTTAGCCTGATCCACGCACACACCGGTGCAACTGAACCAAAGCGTGACCGGTGTCCGTATCAAAGAGCCACGTTTCACAGGAAGGCTGCATGCAATTACTGTCGTTCGGAGTACCTGCTCCGGCCCGCACTCTGACAACCCTGACCATCACACTGCTGGCATCCGCACCGGTTATTGCGGTTGACAGCGACGCACTCAGATCCGGGCTGCAAACCGCAACCGGGTCGCTTTCCACCCTGAAAACCATCCACATCGCCCATCAGGGAGAGGTGATTTGGGCCGAGACCTATAACGGGGCCAGCCTGTCAGCCTCCACCAATATCAAGTCGGCTTCGAAGACATTGGTCGCTACGCTGGTCGGCATTGCCATCGACAAGGGCATTCTCGACGGCGTCGATCAACCCATCGCCCCCCTGCTGCAAGACCAGCTTCCCGAGAATCCGGACCCGCGGTTAAACGACATTACCATTGGCCATTTACTGTCGATGCAGGCCGGACTGGAGCGAACCTCCGGGCGTAATTACGGCGCCTGGGTAGTCAGCGATAACTGGGTGAAAAATGCCCTCGCCCGCCCGTTCGAGGAAGAACCCGGGGGCGATATGCAATACTCCACCGGCAGTACCCATCTGTTGTCGGCCATTCTGATGCGTGAAGCCGGAGAGTCCACACACAGCCTGGCCAACCGCTGGCTGGCGCCCGCCGGTATACGCGTCGACAGCTGGCTGAAAGACCCCCAGGGCATTCCCATGGGTGGCAATCAGGTGGGCATGACTCCGGAATCCCTGCTGGCACTGGGTGAACTCTTTCGCCGGAACGGGCAGACGGAAGGCGGCGAACAACTGCTGTCGCAAGACTGGATTGACGCAAGCTGGGAACGACGTACCCGGTCCCGGTTTCATGGCGGTGGATACGGCTATGGCTGGTTTATCCAAACCTTCTCCGGCGTCGACGGTTACTATGGTTGGGGATACGGGGGTCAAATGATCTATGTATTGCCCGAGCTGGAGCTGACCATCGCCATCACCTCCGAGGAAAACGAACCTTCAGGCCGAAGTGGGTATCGCGACCGGTTGCATCGTCTGGTCAGTCAGCACATTGTGCCGGCGGTCCGCGATTCCTGAGCTGCTATCAAAAAAAAAGCGGCTGCCCTCACGGACAGCCGCTGCTTCCTTTATGTACTATCGCTCTATCGTGCCCTTTTAGCAGACCGATTGTCTACCGGCACCTGAAACACCTCGACTTCCCCTTCCAGTTCGGCCGCCAGCCCGTTTAGAGTGTTGACCGCATTCTGATTCGCCTTCAGGGCGGTAATCGATTTACCCGAACTCTCGGTAACACCTTCCATCGACGCGACCAACTCATTGATGTCACCAACCTGCACGCGAATCACTTCGACAATCTGCCGAACTTTTTTCAGCGAATCATTCGCCTGATTATCGATGGTTGTCAGCACCTCATTGGACGATTCACTCAACGACAACCCATGTTCGATTTGCGGCAATGTTGATTCCATGGCAGTCACCGATGCCTGAGTTTCCTGACGAATCTGTCCCAGCATCGATTCGATCTGGCCGGTGGCATCGCCGGTGCGCTGCGCCAGGGTGCGTACTTCATCGGCCACCACCGCAAAACCTCGGCCGGATTCGCCAGCGCGGGCGGCTTCGATGGCCGCGTTCAGCGCCAGTAAATTGGTTTGCTCGGAAATACCGTTGATCACACCGGCTATGTTGGCGATCTCGCCGGTTCGCGCTTCCAGTTGACGAATCTGATCAACCGCCGCATGCACCACATCCGACACCTTGCGAATTTCAATCGCCGTCTCGGCAATCAACCGACGACCGGATTCAGACTGTTCAACCGTCTTCGATGAGTTTTCTTCCGTATCTTCAAGCAATTCAGCGGTATGCAGCACACTCTGGCGCATGGTTTCCAGGCGATTGGCGGCATCGGTCGTCGACTCGCCCTGCTGCTCTGCCATCGTCAGCGCATCACTGGATTCCCGCGACAACACCACCGCTTCTTTACCCAATTGCTGTGAGGCATTCACAATATTGGTTACCACTTCACCCAGCCGATTCTGCATCAGTTGCACCGAATGCAGCACACTGCCTTCAGGTGACGTACGAATGGACTGGCTCAGATCGCCTTCCTGAACCCTCGACAGAATATCGGCCACTTCGCGCGGTTCACCGCCCAGCGAGACTTTCAGGCTGCGTTCAATCAATATCGCCAGCACAATCCCGAACAGAATGGCGAGCCCGGTCAGCAACAGCATAAAGGCCGTAAACCCGGCCGCGCCTTCTCGGATGTCGTCGGTAATGGCCTGACTCTGAGCTTCCTGATAGTCAATAAAGGCGTTAATCGATGCCAGCCAGTCGATGAAAGCAGGCTTGGCTTCAGCGAGCATAAGTTGTTCGGCTGCCTCGCGCTGGCCAGCCTGCCGCAGGTCAATAACCTCAGAAATCAGCGGTTCTGTACGTTGTTCAACGGCTTGAATGCGGCTGAGCAGTTGCCGCTCACTGGCGGACACATCGCCACCATTGTTCAGCAACCGGTTCAGCGGGCCGGCACTCTCCTGATAAAAGCGTTCCAGCCGCTCGATGATCGCAATCTCTTCATTCAAAGCGGCCGTATCAGGCGCCAGAACCACATCGCGTATGGCGATAGCACGGTCGTGTACACTGCCCCTAAAATTAATGGCGTAGCGTTGTTTCACCGAGTTCTGATCAGTGATGGCCGTTAGCCCCTGATCAATGGTTTGTACATTACGCACACCGATCACGGTAATCGCGAGCATGACCGCCAATACCAACCCGAACCCAATGACCAAACGCCTTCGTACCGACATCTGGGAAAACAGCTTAATCAATCCCATTTCCACCACCTCATTGTTTACCGCACCGCGCCAACGGCGCTCTTTTTCATCCCGGACCATATGCGTGATCTGGCTCACAAAACAGCAACTTTACCTGTAAGCCTGCGAACTCCGCTCCGCCTGCCTCATTTTCTTTTCAGTGACCCACGACCGGCTTCAATTGATGAATATTTAACCAGCAATGCGTCAAAACCGTCAGCTGCCCAACAGAAACAGTCGAAAAGTATTGTCAATCATTTGACGAGCCTTATGATTCACCAAAGTTCGACAGAGACTGAGACAATCTATACGCACCTGACTGACAAGCCGACCACCCCCGGTTTCAGTATTTTTTTGAACAAGGTGTTCACAACCCCTCACCAAGTGCCTGGGAACTACCTGCGAGCGCGTTATTGGCGCCAGAACAACGAGCGGTTTTTGTTCATCATCCATACAGCCTGTACGCCCTAGAATCACTGGCATATATCGACGGTAAAACGATTGCCCTCGGGCAATTCACAGAGAGAAAACAGAGTGAACCTACTTTCTACGTTGCGCTGGTAACTGACTGTCGCCGTAATCATCCCCGGCATGACGCTGGCAGACTTGGCCTGGAAAATTCGCATTGATCCGCTCATGGCGGTTGCGGACCTCCCCAATCTCGAAGAGCTCGGAGCGGACCCTTAGGTTTTTTAACACCCACCTGGGTTGGCTGGTAAAATCATCACATCAGGTAGCGCCACCCGGCGGCTACCGCAATGCCGGCTGCGATGGCCGGCATAGGCCGACGCATGACCAGCATGACCACGGCCGTTGCGAGCAAGGCCATGCGCGCGGCCAGATCACCTTCAACAGCAACGGGCACCAGAACGGCGACCAGCACCGAAGCGGACATGGCATTAATAAAACTCTCAACGCGCTGATTGATCGGCACGACCGCCATTACCAGCACACCGCCGAATCGGGCCAGCAAGCTGACCGCTGCCATCAGCGCAATAACGATCAAACCGTTCATTCCGTCGGTGGCCATCATGCCTCGTTCTCCATGGCCCGGGCAGCGGGTTTGCGTTCAAGCCAGAACAGGCCCACCAGACCACCACCAACAGCTCCGGCAACGACATGGGTATTGTCGGGTAAATACCGGTAGGCCAGCCAACCGGTGAGTGCGGCAACACACCAGATAAGCACCAGGCGCCAGCTTCTGCGGCCACCAAACACCATCGATAACAGAAAACAGCCCATTACCATATCCAGCCCGAAACGGGTTGGATCGGCGATGAGGTTGCCGAAGGTCATGCCCAGAATGGTGCCGCCCATCCAGGTCAGCCAGATGGCGATGCCCCCGCCGACCAGCATGCCCAGATTGGGCTTACCATTCTGACAATCGTTCAGAGTCATTGCCCAGTTGGCATCGGATAACACCAGCAAAGACCCATACCGCTGCGTTGCGGGTACCTGTTTCAGCCAGGGGTACAGGCTGGCCCCCATGAGCAAATGTCGGGCATTGATCGCGAAGGTGGTTATAAGCAGAGGCACGATGGGTATTTGCGGCCCCCAGAGTTCCAGAGCGGCGAACTGCGCCGTTCCGGCAAAGACGGTCAAACTCATGAAAACGGTTTGCACCGGCGTTAGCCCGGTCTGAACCGCCGCCAGGCCATAAGCGAGTCCAAAAACGATGACAAACAACGATAACGGCAACAGGCGCCAGAAGCCTTGTCCGATACCTGCCAGTGTGAGGCCGGGCATGACAGAGACGGCGGTGGACATGACAACTCCGAAGGGTAGGGATTAATTCAGCATTGAACCAGCTTGACCGGGAACGGCCAAGCCTAACACAGAACAGGGGTCAATCAGGGTTGTAAAGGTATATGGTCAGACGTCAGGCCTGACCACCACTGTCACTGAGAAAGGTTTTATCGATGCCCAACCTTCGCAATGCGGCGTCGTATCGGGTTTCCAGACCTTCATCAAAGATCAGGGCCAGATCCCCTGGCACGGTGAGCCAGGCATTGCCTTTCAGCTCGCCTTCGAGTTGACCGGGTGACCAGCCGGAACACCCCAGGCACACCAGGTAGTCGTCAGGTCCGGCGCCACGGGCAATGGCCTGAAGGATATCCGGACTGGTGGTGATGCTCAGGTGGCCATTGTTGACCGTACTGCTCCAGGGCCCTTCGTTGGAGCGATGAATGATAAAACCGTGCTCGGGCATCACTGGCCCGCCTGAATACACCGGACGATCCAGCAAATCAGCGTTATCGCACTCAATGTTGAGTGATTCAAAGACTTCGCCCAGGGTCATGGACGTCAGCCGGTTGATCACCAGCCCCATGCAGCCTTCATCGTCATGCTGGAACAGGTAGGAAACGGTGCCGGTAAACCAGGGGTCGTTCATATCGGGCATGGCCACGATGAACTGATGGCTCAAACCGGTGTCATTATGAAAGAGGGTGTCCATCATGGTACTCCTGTAGCGCTGAAACGATCGACTAACGACTCAATACCGCCGACCGTTCAGGTCGGGGATGCCAACCGGTCACCCTGCGTTCAGCCGCAGGGTGCGGTGGCGGAGGGAAACCTCACATACCCGGTAGTAACCCATAGAATAGTAAGATATCAGTGTGCATGCACTAACGTTGCTGACAAACCGGGCAATCAGGCTGACGTTTGAACTGGAACCGTTGCCAGCTCAGATCGGTGGCATCTAGTGTCAGCAGGGTTCCGACCAGGGGTTCGCCAAACTGCGCCAGTATCTTAAGGGTTTCAACCGCCTGCACTGACCCGACGACACCCACCACCGGCCCCAGCACGCCTGCGGTGGCGCAACTGACATCGTCGTCCTGACCGTCGGGAAACAGGCAGCTGTAACAGGGGCTGTCCTCACGACGAAAATCAAAGACGCTGAGTTGCCCCGATAAACCGATTGCCGCCCCCGATATAAGCGGTATACCAAGAGCCATACAAGCCCGATTGGCGGCATAACGGCTGCTGAAACTGTCGGTGCCGATAACCACGGCATCACAGCCCCGGGCCCAGGCGAGCATGCTGGCCTCATCGAGGTGGCTATCGATCTCGGTAACCTTTACGTCTGGGTTCAGTTCCGCCAGCGTGGCTCGGGCGCTCGAGGTTTTCTTTTCATCCACGGCCCGGGTGCGGTGCACAATCTGACGTTGTAGATTGGTCTCATCGACCCGGTCGCCATCGGCAATCAGCAGTTCACCAACGCCTGCCGCAGCAAGGTACAACAAGATTGGGCTGCCCAATCCACCAGCGCCGAGCACGAGCACCCGGCTGTTAACAATGCGTTGCTGCCCCACAATATCCACCTGTGGCAACAGGATGTGCCGGCTATAGCGCAGCAATTGGTGATCGGTGAGTGCTTCGGGCGGCTGAGTCATGGCAGGGGCCTTGTTAGGCAGATCAAAACCCGATTTCTTGCACTGAAACGGGCCAGATCAGCGGGCAACCCTGTCGGTCACCCACTGGCAGTTCAGACTGAGCCGATCAGGCTTCTTCGTCGGGCACAACTTCGTCGATCAGGGTTTTAAGCTCACCCTTCTGATGCATATCGGTAATGATGTCGCATCCACCAATAAGTTCACCGTTGACCCAAAGTTGCGGAAAGGTCGGCCAGTTGGCGTATTTCGGCAATTCGGCACGAATGTCGGGGTTGGACAGCACATCAACATAGGCAAACTTTTTGCCGCAGCTCATAACGGCCTGCACCGTCTGTGCAGAAAAGCCGCACATGGGCTGGTTCGGGTTGCCTTTCATATACAGCAATACCGGGTTGGATTCGATTTGCTCTTTGATGTTCGCCAGGGTGTCGGTCATGGTTTCATCCCACAGGTTGCTTCAGATGTCGCTATTGTACGCCAATCCTGCTGAATCGACAGGGGATGACAGTGGCAATAACTGCTTGCCCTGTTAGTTAGGGTTTAATTGCCCATTTTCAATTGTGCTTTCTCAATCTTCACCCCTTAAACAGACTACGGCTTGGGCCTAGTTTTTAGCCAAAGGCCCGTGTTGGGGATCGGGTAGGCCTGCACGGGTGGTGCGACACTCGCTCGGCGTAAATCCGTCCATGGAGCCTAGACCACATGATATGAATCCCCTCCATGGGATTCACCCTTCGGGCTCGCTGCGCTCATGCTAAAACGCTCCTGGCGTTTTAGTCCATGTTGCGGACTACCCCGGACAGACCCACCCGATCCCCAGCACTTGATCAGCACCTTAATCCAATTTCCACAAAACCCGCAAAACCCGCAAAACATCACTGCAGATATCGCAGACGGCTTGCAATTGCTCTGCACTAGCCGCTTCAGTAAACTTAACGGTTTTCCCCGCCATGCTGCGTGGACCATAAACCCCAGAACGGAGTCACCCACCCATGTCCGTCAGGCACTTTTTGACCCTGAATGATCTCACCCCGGATGAATTGCGGTTCCTGATTCAGCGCTCAGGTGAACTGAAAAGCCTGTTCAAGCGCGGCGAAGTGTTTGAACCCCTAAAAAACCGGGTGCTGGGCATGATTTTCGAGAAATCCTCGACGCGGACGCGGGTCTCGTTCGAGGCGGGCATGATGCAACTGGGCGGTGGCGCGATCTTTCTGTCGCCCCGGGATACCCAGCTTGGGCGGGGCGAACCCATTGAAGACAGCGCCCGGGTGCTGTCTCAAATGGTCGACGCGGTGATGATCCGTACCTTCGAGCATGAAAAAATCGAAACCTTTGCCGAGTATTCAACGGTGCCGGTGATTAATGCCCTGACCGATGACTACCACCCCTGCCAGCTACTGGCCGATATGCAGGCGTACCAGGAAGCGCGCGGCTCCATTCAAGGCAAAACCGTTACCTGGATCGGCGATGGCAACAACATGTGCAATTCCTACATCAACGCCGCCATGCTGTACGATTTCAAACTGAACATCGCCTGCCCAGAAGGCTTTGAACCCATGGCTGAACTGCTGACCAAGGCCGGTGACCGGGTAAAAATCATGCGTGATCCGGTGGAAGCAGTGGAAAACTCACATCTGGTCACAACAGATGTCTGGGCCAGCATGGGTCAGGAAGAGGAAGCCGACGACCGGATTCGGGTGTTTGAATCCCTGCAAGTCTCCCCGGCGTTGATGGACAAAGCCCACAAAGACGCTGTCTTTATGCATTGCCTGCCCGCCCACCGCGGCGAGGAAGTCAGCATGGATATGCTCGACGACCCTCGTTCTGTGGTCTGGGAACAAGCTGGAAACCGTTTGCATGCGCAGAAAGCGTTGTTGGAATTTTTGCTTTGTAGTGAGTGAGTAACACCAACTTTTCTGTACGATGTAATTTGCAGTATTCGTATGTCCGAGTTTGCACGAAACTGAGCGCCGGTGGGCAGGGATGCTCTTGCGGGGGTATCTGAGGCAGGGACTAAAACGCCGGGAGCGTTTTAGCATGAGCGCAGCGAGCCCGCAGGGTGAAGCCCATGGATGGGATTCATATCCCGAAATTAAGCTTACATGGATGTATCTATAGCGCCCCCGCAAGAGTGTCCCTGCCCTCCGGTGCGGGCTCATGGCGATACATCCCAAATTGACTCAGGGCGTCACACTGCCCTGCCGTACTGGCAGTTTGGCCCGCTTGCGTTCCTTCAGGCCAATCAGAATCAGCGGTACCACGATCATGCTCGACCCGATGATGAACCAGAGATCGGGCGCCTCGTCGAAGAACACCCAGCCTCCCAGCAAGGCCCACAGCAAGCCGGTGTATTCCGCACTGGTGACTTCATTGGCCGCAACCCAGCGGTAGGCCATCAACACCGTGAAGTTGTAGCACAGGATAAAAAACGCCGAGCCAAAGGCCGTGAACAGAATCGTCCAGTCGAACGGCTCGCTCTCCCACATCATTAATAAAAAGGCGGCCGGCAGCATGAGCAGGTGAGTCAGTTGCAGTGTATGCACCATCGACTGACCACCCGGCAATTTGCGAATCAACACGATGTTGATCGCCAGTGAGCACGCAACCCCAATCGCGCTGAGGCTGCTCCAGCTGAACGCTACCGGACGCAAGATAACCAGAATGCCGAAAAAGCCACTGATGACCGCAAACAGACTCAGCGGCGTCAGCTTTTCGTTAAAAAACACCACCGCGATGACCATCACCAGAATGGGCGCCGCATAGAACAGCGCATTCGCCGTGGCGAGAGGCAGAGTACCCAGCGCCACCACCATGCAGGCAATGCCCATCAGGCTGATGTGCGCGCGTATCAGATGCATGCGCCAGCCCGCAAACAACCGCTGGCGATCGATCATCGACATCAGTGGCAACAGGATGGCCATGGCGCAGAGGGTACGGACAAAAATGAACTGAAATATCGGAACTTCGTTACCCTGCCACTTGATCAGCGCATCGGACACCAGCGCCAGCGCATTGCCGATGACCAGCAACCAGATTGCGCTGTTGATGGTTCTGCCCGGCATGACGCTACACTCCCGTTTGAATATCCCGACTACTGAGAGCACGCCAATCGGCCTGATCCCAATCCATGCCAGGAGTTTACTGCCGCCCAAGTATTGAGAAAAATGATATTTTCTTTATGGTATTAGTATTTTAGATACATAGCAGGAGCCTCTGCCGATGAAATTGCCACCGCTAAAAGCCCTGCCCGTATTCGAAGCCGTGGCCCGGCTCAACAGCTTCAGCCGGGCGGCCGATGAACTGGCCGTCAGCCAGAGTGCTGTCAGCCATCAAATCCGCTTGCTGGAAAGCTATTTGGGGGAAGATCTGTTCACCCGCCAGGGGCGATACCTGGCGCTAACCGAGCCCGGCCGGCACTACCTCGAAGGGGTGACCAATGCCCTGCTGCAAATCGAACGAGCCAGTGAGCAGTTGCAGGGCAAGCCGGATACCCAACTGCGCATGGCCCTGTTCAGCTCGTTCGCGGTTCGCTGGCTCATCCCCAACCTCCCCTACCTGCAACGCCAGCACCCCGAGATCGACCTGCAACTGGAAATGATGAACGAGTCGCCGCAGCTCTCAGACCGGGTCGCCGACTGCTTTATCACCCTGCACGACGATCAGCGCGGCTTTACCACCGACCTGCTCTACACCGAGCGGCTGTTCCCTATTTGCAGCCGGACCTACTGGCAGCAACTGTGCAGCGATCTGTATCAGGAAGGGCTGATTGACACACCGGAACCGACCACCATAGACCCGCTATTACTGATGCGCTGCCCGCTTCTGTCGACTTACTCCATCTTCGGAGAGCAGAAAGACGACTGGCGACGCTGGCTGGCCGAAGGCGGCTTAAGCCTGCCTGCAAACGCCCGGTATCAACACTTCAGTCACATGCTGCTGGCTCTGGAGGCAGCCCGGCACCACCAGGGCCTGGCCTTAACCAACGACTACATGTACAACGCCAGTGAAGACCCGGACCTGATTCGTTTGCCCTGCCATACCCTGATCACCGGTGACCGCTTCTACTTTGCGTACAAAACCAGCCGTCGTCAGGAAGCTGGCATTCAGAGGGTGCGCCAGTGGATTCGCCAGCGGGCAGCCAGTACCGGCTTGCTGGATGCGATTCGGGAAAACTAATGTTGCAGGCAAAAAGAAGCCCGCGAAAAGGGGAAGGAAACGCGGGCTGGGAGCAGTTGGAGCAGGGTCGACCCAGCGGGTAACCCCCGGGACTTCCCCTGCTCTCTTACTCTGAAGACTGTCTGTTCACTTACTCTGATGTCTGCTTTTCTGCCTTACCAAAACTACGAAAGAAACTCACCACAGGATGTTTCAAAATGTTATCCAGAAACACCTGCTGACTCAGCTGACGCAAGCTGTCTGCATAAGTAGGATAAGGATGGATCACTTTCTGCAATTTGCCAAAATTTAGATTCAGGGTTTTCATAACCTGCACCTCGGCAATCAGCTCACCGGCCCGTTCGCCAATAATGTGCGCCCCGAGCACCTTGCCCCGTTTGCTGACAATCAGCTTGATCAGGCCGACATCGCCGGCTTTGGTCTTGGCCCTGTCCAGCTTGGCAAAGTCGTAGCGGTAGACGCGAATGCTGTCGCCGTGCAGCTCCCGTGCTTCCTGCTCGGTCAGTCCGGCACGGGCAAATTCCGGGTCAGTAAAGGTGGCCCAGGCAACGTGGCTGTAATCAACGGAGCGGTTGATCGGCAGAATGGCGTTCATGGCAGCAATCTTGCCTTGAAAGTTGGCCATGTGACTGAGCAGATAAGGCCCTGCCACATCACCGCAGGCGTAGATGTTTTTAACGCTGGTTTGCAGATGCTGATTAACCTTCACCCCCTTGTCGACATCGACACCGATGTCTTCCAGGCCCATGCCGTTCACATTCGGGGCCCGACCAATAGCCACCAGCAGATTGTCCGCTTCCAGGGCACCGGATTCAGAGCCTTTTTCGGTGTTCAGCCGCACGCCAGCAGGTGTTTTTTCAACGCCAACCGCCTTGGTGCCCACTTCAAACCGAACCCCTTCGGCTGCCAGGCGCTGACGAATCAGTGCCGAAAACTCCGGCTCTTCGCGTGACAGTATTTCCGGCATCATCTCTACCAGCGTAACCTTCACACCCAGTCGGTTCATGGCCTGGGCCAGCTCCATACCGATAGGTCCGCCCCCCAACACGATGACCGATTCAGGCAAGGTCGCTTGCTGGAAAAAGTTCTCATTGGTCAGGTAATCGACCTGGTCCAACCCCGGTATGGGTGGCACAAAAGGCGAGCTGCCCGTTGCCAGCACAAACTTTTTACCCTCGTAAGTCTTGTCACCCACCTCAATTCTCGTCGGGCTGATAAAGCGGGCAAAGCCATTCACATAGTCAGCCCCGGCTTTTTGCAGGACCTCGGGGGTTTCCTCTTCGTAGACATGCTCGCTAACGGCTCGTACTCGCTCAAGAATGGCGCCAGAATCAACGGTTATGGTCGCGAACTTGCGGGCAATGTGGACCTCTTTGGCCTGATTGATCAGCGCCTTGCTTGGCACACAGCCCGACCAGGTGCACTCGCCACCCGGCCGGTCTTTCTCAACAATCAGTACCCGTTTGCCAAAACCCAGGGCGGTAAAAGCCGCCGTCAGGCCACCGGCCCCGCTGCCGATTACAATCAGATCATAAGGTTTCATAACCATCCTACTGTCAGTTAGTCCTGAATTTGCTGGTACAGCGTTGTCAGTTTTTCATGGCGCTGACGATTCAGTCCCCGATCGGAATAGCCTGCCCGGCTGGACGAGCGGAAATGCACTTCCCGGGCATCGGCATCGAGGTAGAACTCGGCATCGTCGTGGAACTTCATCAGGTCGGTGGTGAAGACGACATAAAGATAGTCGGCTTCCTGTTTTACGACTTCCGCCCCGCCATAGCCTTTCACTGCGGTGAGGATAGCGGCCATCGTCGCTTCCTGATCGGCCTTGAATGGCCAGGGGGCAACTCTTTTGGCGACGTCTTCTGCCTGGGTTGAGACCGCATTCGGTTTTGATGACAGTGGTTTAAGCCGCCCCTGGTTATGACCCAGAGCAGGTGCCCGGCTGTTCTGCACATAAATCATGATAAAAGCCAGCACGATCAGGGCGGCCAGAATGATAAAAAAGGTTTTCATGGTTACTTCCCTTGTTTGCAGTGAATTGGTCGGAGCATCGGCTCAAAACTTACAGTGACGACGCTTTATCTTGCATACAACTATCTTGTGCACAAAATAATAGAGGGTATGCCTTGACCCGTCAATACCTTGTGCGCAAACTATAAGCCTAATGACCACGACGGATGCCTAAGTGACTGACAACGCCGACGCCCTGCCCCAATTGAAGCTGACAAATCAGATTTGTCACGCGCTCTATTCTGCCACCAACGCCCTTATTCGCGCCTACCGGCCGCTACTGGAGCCACTGGACCTGACCTATCCGCAATACCTGGTAATGCTGTCACTCTGGGAAGAAGACGGCGTTCCGATTCGCAATCTGGTGCACCATACCCGGCTCGATTCGGGCACTCTGACCCCTATTTTGAAACGACTGGAACAGAAGGGCCTGCTGATTCGCGGCCGCGCAGCGACCGATGAGCGTAGCAAGACCATCACGCTGACCGATGCTGGGTTGGCCTTGAAACAGCAAGCGGCGGATGTGCCAGCCGCACTGGTATGTCAGACCGACATGACCGCCGACCAGGCACTGGAACTGAAAGCGCTGGCTGAAACGCTCTACCAGCAGTTGCAGAAAGCGCCAAGGTAGATAACGGTATAAATAGTGAATTTGAGATTAACAGTAAGATTGAGATCCCTGGCTTCCAGAGTTGGCTGGCCGGCCTGAGTTCAGGCCACTGCTCGCCGGGCGCGACGGTGGGTTTGCCACAAGCCCGCCATAAAGAAACCCATGGCGATCCAGATCAGCACGAAGGTCAGTAGTCGCTGCGGTGGGTAGGCTTCATCGAGAATGAACACCGCCGAGAGAAATTGCAGTGTGGGGTTCAGGTACATGATGAATCCGACTACGATCAGATCCAGCCGACGGGCAGCAGCGGCAAATAGCAACAAAGGCACGGCCGTTACCGCACCCGCTGCAATCAGCAGAAGGGTATCGCTCAGCGATTGCGCAAACATCATTTGGCCCGCCGACCAAAGCCAGGCAAGGTATAATAATGCAACCGGCACGACGACCATGGTTTCAACCTGTAAACCGTTCAGACTGTCGACCGGCTGCATCTTGCGCACCAGTCCATACAACCCGAAACTGCTGGCCAGCACCAGGGAGACCCAGGGCAAACGACCAATGGCAATCAGTTCGAACAGAACGGCCATCAGAGCAATCACCCCAGCCACCACCTGCCACCGGTTCATGGACTCTTTCAGTAACAAGCGGCCCAGAAACAAACTGACCAGGGGCGTAATGAAATAGCCCAGGCTCGATTCCAATACCCGCCCCGCCGACACCGCCCAGATAAACACCAGCCAGTTAATAGAAATCAGCGCGGCCGATAACGACAACCAGGCCAAAGCGCGGCGATTGGCAATCAGGGCGGCCAGTTGCTTGCGTCTACCCAGCGCCAGGATGACCAGACCCGTAAAAAAATAGGCCCAGACGATGCGGTGCGCCAGCACTTCGAACGCCGACACATTGGCCAGCAAACTGAAAAATAAAGGAAAGCAGCCCCAGATACCGTAAGCACTGATGGCCAGTAACAAGCCCCGCATATTCACCCTCCGCAATCGACGAGCGGACAGTGTACGGGGTTTGTCAGGAGCCTGCCTTAGCGGAGCACAATAAAACGCAGTGTTTCAACCCAGGTTGCCCAACAACCCGCGGTAAAGCTGATCGTCGCCAATCACTTTGAGTGAGCGGTCGTCGCACTCTACCAGCACGACAAACCCCGTCCGGTGGCGAATTTCCAACGCATCATGAAAACTTGCACTGGCACTGACGAGTGTCGGAGCCTCTTTCAAGTCAGCCATCGAGTCACCTTCCTGCCAGCGTTGCACCGTTATTGTTTGGTGCTGACACTGTGCTGCACCGGTGTCGGCATTGAACCAGCAATCCTGTTTTGTATCGATACAATAGTGGTCGTCTTTTGCTGGCAGCGTCGTTAGCGGGTCGGCAATGTCGCCGCACAATAAAACGTGCAAAGGGTTGGTGTGCGCCACAAAATCTTCAACGTACTGAGTCGCCGGGTTCAGCACAATATCCTGCGGGTTGCCCTGCTGTACAATGCACCCGTCTTTCATGATGGCAATGGTATTGCCGAGCTTGAGTGCTTCATCCAGATCGTGGCTGACGAACACAATGGTCTTTTGCAGGCGCGATTGCAGTTGCAGCAGCTCTTCCTGCAATTGCTGGCGAATCAGCGGGTCTAGCGCAGAAAAAGGTTCGTCCATCAGCAGAATATCAGACTCGGTCGCCAGTGCCCTGGCCAAACCAACCCGCTGTTGCATACCGCCGGACAACGCACTGGGTTTGTGGTTGCGCCACTCGGTCAGCCCAACCAGTTCCAGCTGGGCATCAACCCGGCGGGCAATTTCTTCTTTTGACAGCCCCTGAACATCGAGAGCGAAGCCAATGTTTTCGGCCACCGTCAACCAGGGCATCAGTGCAAATTTCTGAAACACCATTGAGATGCGTTTCATCCGAATTTCACGCTGGGTCTGGTGATCGGCATCGAAGAAATTCAACACCTCACCTTTATGCTCAATCAGCACTTCACCCCGGGTAACCGGGTTCAACCCGTTTACGCAACGCAGCAAGCTCGACTTTCCCGACCCGGAAAGGCCCATCAACACACAAATCTCACCCTTGTTCACTTTCAGATTCGCCTGGCTGACCCCAAGTACGAGCCCGGTTTCACTTTGCAACCGATCGCGATCATAACCCTGGTCGAGCAAGGGCAGCGCCCGTTCCGGGTTCTTGCCAAACACCAGGTCGACGTTTTTAAATTCAATCATCAGCTCACCTCGTGTTTTTGTTTCAGCAGACGGTCCAGAACAATGGCCAGCAATACAATGGCAAGGCCCGCTTCAAACCCGCTGGCGATGTCTACGGTGTTTAGCGCTCGAACGACGGGTCGACCCAGACCGTTGGCACCCACCAGTGCAGAAATCACCACCATCGACAACGACAGCATGATGCACTGGGTAATGCCGGCGGCAATGCTTGAAGCCGCTGCAGGCAGTTCAATGCGCCACAGCAATTGGCGATTGGAGCACCCAAAGGATTTTCCAGCTTCCACCAACTCTTTGGGCACCTGAAAAATGCCCAGGTAGGTCAAGCGAATCGGCGCAGCGATGGAAAAGACTATGGTGGCAATCAGCCCGGGCACCACACCCAAACCAAAGAGTGTCAGCGTCGGAATCAAATAAACAAAAGTGGGTACGGTCTGCATCAGATCCAATACCGGGCGCAACAGGGTATACAACAAAGGCCGGTGAGCAGCGGCAATACCAATCGGTACGCCAATCAACACACAAAGGCTGGTTGCACACACCACCATCACCAGTGTTTCAATTGTCGCTTCCCAGTAACCCAGATTCCAGATCAGTAGAAAGGACAAAACGGTAAAGACCGTGAGCCCGGTGTTGCGACGCAACCACTGGGCCATCACACCCGTAATGGCAATGAACAGCCAGGGTGGCAGCAAAAGCAGGTTGTCGGTTGCGCCGTCTATTAACCATTCCAGAGCAATCGCCAGGCTATCAAAAAACCAGGCACCGGAATCGACCAGCCAATCGACAAAGCGCTCCATGGTTCTACCCAGGGGCAGTTTATAAGCTTCCATAGTTAGTCTCAGTCTCGTTGAAAGGAGCGGCCACAATGGGCCGCTCGGTCATCGGGAGGGGGAATTACTGCAGCGCGGCTTTTGCCACTGGTGCAGCGGCTTCACCGTCCAGGGTGGTTACACCGTCGAGCCAGACGTCGAGCACGTCGGAATTGGCAGAAAGCCATTGGGTGGCGGCATCATTCGGGCGCATGCCTTCATCCAGAATCAGCGCCATTACTTCGTTCTCCATGGCCAGCGTAAAGGTCTGGTTGGTGAGCAGGCGACCCACATTGGCACACTCTTCAGCGTACCCTTTGCGAACGTTGGTGTGGACGGTAGCACCACCGTAGTTCGGGCCGAAGAAGTCGTCGCCACCATCGAGGTAGGCCAAATCAAAATTGGCGTTCATCGGGTGCGGTTCCCAGCCCAGGAACACGATCCAGTTGTCGCGACGATCGGCGCGGCTAACCTGAGACAACATGCCCGATTCACTCGATTCAACCACTTCAAAATCACCAAGACCAAACGCATCCTGATCGATCATGCTCTGGATCAGGCGGTTACCATCGTTGCCGGGTTCGATGCCGTAGATCTGGTTGTCAAATTCGTCGGCATATTCGGCGATGTCTGCGAAGGATTGAACACCCGCGTCATACACATACTGCGGCACGGCCAGAGTATACTTGGCGCCTTCCAGGTTGGTGCCCAGAATGTCGATGGTGCCGGCATCCCGGTAGGGTGCGATGTCTGCTTCCATGGTAGGCATCCAGTTACCCAGAAACACGTCGATGTCACCGTTTTCCAGTGAACGGTAGGTAACGGGGACTGACAACAACTGGCTTTCAGTTTCATAGCCAATGCTTTCCAATACTACGGAGGTCAGCGCTGTGGTTGCGGTAATATCCGTCCAGCCTACGTCGGCAAAACGCACTTCTTCACAGCTATTGGCCATGGCAATGCCAGCGGTGCCCGTCAGGGCGATGGCAACGGTGAGTTTCTTTGCGATTGAAACAGTCATCTTTTCTATCCTCTTTTTACTCGGTTAATGTCTTCTATGACGATCCTGAGGGTCAGGCATCCCTTGTTGCCAGCCTGACAAGTTGTCTTGCTGGCCTGACCCTGCACTTCTCTTTACCTCATCGTACGAACGTCGCTACTCAAGATTCGGAGCTCAAATTGGCTGCATCGCCTTGAGCCCGCGACGGATGGCAGGGCTACTCCTGCGGGGGCGCCGTGAAAACATCCGTGTTGGCTTAACTTCGGCATCCATGCCTCAGATACCCCCGCATGAGCAGCCCTGCCACCCGTCGCTTACCTATTGCTAACTTCTAATCTTGAACTCATTAAATCGTTTTCTTTTACGCTATTGCTCTTTAGCCAAGCGAAAAAGCGCACTAGCGCTGTGCCGTTTTCCAGTCTGGGTGCTCCCATACCGCCGCTGTCGACGGTGTAATTGGCGTACGGCCACGAATATGGTCTGAACATTTCTCGGCCAGCATTATGGTCGGTGCGTTCAGGTTACCGCTGACGACACTGGGCATGATGGACGCATCGACAACGCGCAGGTTATTAACCCCGTAGACGCGTGCCTCGCTGTCCACCACCGCCATGGGGTCATCTGCCGCACCCATCTTGCAGGTACAGGACGGGTGATAGGCGCTGTCGGCTTTCTCACGCACGAAAGCATCAATTTCTTCATCGCTTTGCACATTTGGGCCCGGCTGCAGTTCTTCACCGCGAAATGGCTCAAACGCCGGTTGCGCCAGAATTTCCCGGGTCAGTTTTACCGCCTGACGCATCTCCCAGCGATCACGTTCGGTGCTGAGCAAGTTGGGCTGAATGATTGGGTGGTCGGCCGGGTTCGCGGATTTCAGTTTCAAGTAGCCGCGGCTGGTCTGGCGCATCGGGCCGACGTGGCACTGGTAAGCATGCACTTGTGGATCAACCCGGCCATGGTCAATAACCTGGGAAGGCAGAAAATGAAACTGGAGGTCCGGGTGACGAACACCGGCTTCGGACCGAATGAAGCCACCGGCTTCAAGGTGGGCTGTACGGCAGGCGCCCTTGTCGTTGTTGATGAACCAGGTGACACCGGCGATGGTCTTGTGTGGCTGATGGGTGTATTTATACAGCGTCAGCGGTTGTGTGCAGGCTTGCTGTACATACAGTTCCAGATGGTCCTGCAGGTTTTGTCCAACGCCCGGGCGGTGTGCGACCACGTCTATGCCGAGCGCTTTAAGATCGGTTTCATCGCCAATGCCGGAGAGCATTAACAATTGCGGTGAATTAATGGCGCCGCCGCTAAGAATGACTTCCCGCTCTGCTTTGACGCGTACGGTTTTCTTGTTCTGAATGTACTCGACACCCACGGCGGTATCGCCTTCAAACAGAATTCGCTGCACCATGGCACCGGTTTCCGCACGCAGATTGGGGCGGTCGAGTACCGGGCGCAAGTAGGCCTGGGCGGTGTTCCAGCGTTTACCCTGCTTGATGGTCATGTCCATGACCCCGAAGCCTTCCTGCTGATAGCCATTCATATCGCTGGTGTGCGGGTACCCGGCTTGCTGACCGGCTTCTATAAAGGCATCGAACAGGGGGTTGGGCTGATCACCGGTATGAACGTTCAACGGGCCGTCGCCACCGCGATAATCATCTGCGCCTACTTCTCGGGTTTCCGCTTTACGAAAATAGGGCAATACATCAGCGTAAGACCAGCCCTCGGCGCCCTCTTCCTGCCAGCGATCGTAGTCATAGGCGTGGCCACGAATATAAACCATGGCATTCAACGAGGAACCGCCTCCCCAGACTTTGCCTCGCGGCCAATACAGCTTGCGGTTGTTCATGTGGGCTTGCGGCTCGGTGTGGTAATACCAGTTGTATTTATCATCGCCGAGGTTGTAGGTCAGCGCTGCGGGCATGTGTATTTTCCAGGTGTCGTCCTTGCGGCCGGCCTCCAGCACCAGTACCTCAACATCGCTGTCTTCCGACAGTCGATTGGCCAGCACGCAACCCGCTGAGCCTGTCCCCACAATGATGTAATCCGTTGTCTGATCGAACGAAACAGTCATATCCAATAAATACCCACTCAATTCATATCATGCAGCGCGCTGGCGCGGTGCTGTTTAAAACGGCGACTCGACCGGTCCCATACCCACGTAGACCGATTTGATCTGGGTATAGTGGTTCAACGTTGCCAGGCCGTTTTCACGACCAATGCCCGAATGTTTGTAACCGCCCACCGGCATCTCGGCTGGGGAATTGCCGTAGGCATTGATCCAGCAAATACCTGCCTGCAATTGGCCAACGACCCGATGCGCGCATTGAATATTGCTGGTGAAGACTCCGGCCGCCAGGCCGTAGTCGGTCTTGTTGGCGCGCGCTATTACTTCGGTTTCGTCTTCAAATTTCAAAACAGACATCACCGGGCCAAATATTTCATCGCGCACCTGTGGCATGTCGTCGGTGCAGTCGGCAAACACCGTGGGGCGTACGAAATAGCCCTGTTCAAAGCCTTCGGGGTGAACGGCATCGCCGCCAGTCACCAAACGGGCACCGGACTCGATACCTGCCTTGATGGCGGCCAGCACCTTGGCCTGATGGTCTGCGGAAATCAGCGCACCCATGTTGGTATCCGGATGCATTGGGTCGCCGAAGACGACATTGCGCTCGGTCCGGTCTTTGACCTTTTCAAGAAAGGCGTCGTAAATATCGGCATGCACGAAGACACGAGTGCCGTTGGTACAGACTTCGCCCTGGGTATAGAAGTTGGCCAGCAATGCCGCACCCACGGCGTTGTCGAGATCGGCATCGGGGAAGATAATCAATGGTGATTTGCCACCCAGTTCCATGGTGACGCCTTTTAAGGTGCGCGCTGAATCAGCCATGACTTTTTTGCCAGTGCCGACTTCACCGGTGAAGGAGACTTTGGCAATGTCCGGGTGAGCGGTCAGTGCCTGACCAACACGGTGATCGCCCTGCACCACGTTAAACACACCAGCGGGCACACCCGCCTCGATGAATATCTCAGCCAGCTTGGCTGCACCCATCGGCGTTTCTTCCGAAGGCTTGAACACCATGGCGTTGCCGCAGGCCAATGCCGGGGCCGCTTTCCAGCAGGCGATCTGCAAGGGGTAATTCCAGGCACCAATACCCGCACACACCCCCAGAGGTTCACGCCGGGTATAGAAAAAATCACCGCCCAGGTCGTGATGCGTGCCTTCAATAGCAGACGTTAGCCCGGCGTAATATTCAATGGCATCGGCTCCGGTGACGACATCGACCACGCTGGCTTCCTGCCAGGGTTTGCCAGTGTCTAGTACTTCGATGCGGGCCAGTTCGTCGTTCCGTTCGCGCAACAGGGCAACAGCTTTATTCAGAATACGGGTGCGCTCCATGGCACTCATGGCCGACCAGGTTGCAAACCCGCGTTGCGCTGATTGCACAGCGGCATCCACCAGAGCGGCATCGGCCTGCTCAACCTGATACAAAACGGCACCCGTCGCCGGGTTGACGACCGGAAAGGTTTCACCGGATTGGCTGGGGCGATAGGCGCCATCGATAAAAGACTGCAACAAAGTAGATGTGGCCGGGGCTGTCATTTCAGGCAGACTCCTTCAATACATTGGGTTTGGATGGAATCGAGGCGATCATCTGGTTTACATGATGACGGCACACCGCGATGCACTGCTCGGCGTCGATACCTTCCTGTGTAAGGGCGCCGCGTAACCACAAGCCGTCAATCAGAGCCGCCAGAGAGGTAGCTGCCAGATGCGGATTGTCGTGTCCGAGCGCCTTGAAACTGACTCTCAGATTACTGTGCAGACGCGATTTGTTGATTTGCTGCAACCGGGCAAAGGCCGGTTCATGCATGGCACTGCTCCAGAACGCCAGCCAGGTTTTGGCCGAGAGGCTGTCGGTCTGAGTTTTTGAAAAGTTGGTGGCAATAATGGCCGCCAGACGATCTTGCGGGGTCGGGTTCTCTGGCAAGCGGGTCAGCAGATCCACTTTGAGCTGTTGCAGCAATTCCAGCATGGTTGCTTCCAGCAAGCCCAGCTTGTTCCCGAAATAATGCGCGATGATGCCGGCCGACACGCCGGCCCGGCGAGCTATGCTCTGCACCGTTGTTGCGCTGTAGCCCACCTCACCGATCGACTCAAGCGTTGCGTCGATGAGTTGCTTGCGCCTTATGGGTTCCATTCCGACCTTTGGCATAACGTTTCACTCGTCCTGTCTCAATGAAAAGAATCTCAATTGACCGGATTTTACCACCAAATGATCACAGTTCTTTTTTAATTGGTCGTTCAATATAAAACAAGATAATGCATCGACCCCTAAAGTTCAAGGACGAAGTTGACACTTTCTTTAATGTTAAGAGGGGTAATTCGACGGGAAAAAGAGACTTGTCCGGCTCGAACATCGTTTCGTGATCAAAACGAATGGTTGAGAGGGAAGTTGGGAGGTTGAACAGTTAAAAGGCTTGTCGGGATCAGTGGCTATGGTACGCGGCGGCTACCGGCGATACCTCTGCGGGGTCGGCATATATCCATCCATGGAGCCTAGACCGCAGCATCCATGCTGCGGACTCCCCCGCAGAGGTATCGCCGGCACCCGCCGCTCGAATTGCGAGACCACTGAAATTTCACTCAATGACTCAGTCTTCTTCCAAATTCAGCGAAGCTGAGTTAATGCAGTAGCGCAACCCGGTTGGTGCCGGACCATCCGGGAACACATGGCCCAAGTGGGCTTCGCACTGGGCGCAAAGCACCTCGATGCGGGTCATGCCATGTGAACTGTCTTCCCGCTCGATGATGGCATCCCGGTTCAGGGATTCGTAAAAGCTGGGCCAGCCGCAGCCGGCATCAAATTTGGTATCAGAACGGAACAGTTCGGCGCCACAGCACACACAGCGGTACAAACCAGGGGTTGTGGTGTCCCAGTAGGTGCCGGTAAAGGGGCGTTCGGTGCCAGCATGCCGCGTTACCCGGTATTGCTCCGGCGTCAGTTCCGCACGCCACTGGTCGTCAGTCTTCACAATTTTATCTCTCATGCGGGTCTCCCATAGGAAAGTGTCTGGCGTCGCCTTATACTCAGCGCAATTAAACAGGTTTTGAGCACTTAGGGCGGCGGTGGCCGCCCGGGCATTACAACAAAGCCCAGTGTACGCTATTCATCCTATTCCGGCTTTCATCCCCGGTTCGATTCAATGCATCCTCAGGAGTGCCATGAAAACGCTGCATAAATCTCACAAGCTGGCCAATGTGTTTTACGACATTCGCGGGCCCGTTCTCGACGAAGCGCGGCGCATGGAGGATGAAGGCCACCGTATTTTAAAGCTGAACATCGGCAATCCCAAACCCTTCGGCTTTGATGCGCCGGACGAGATCATCACCGATGTTATCCGCAACCTGCCTCAGGGTGAGGGCTACAGCGACTCAAAAGGCCTCTACTCCGCGCGCAAGGCGGTGATGCAATACTACCAGCAGCGTGATGTTCAGGGCGTCGAAATCGACGACATTTACCTCGGTAACGGGGTCAGCGAACTGATCCAGCTGGCTTGCATGGGCTTGCTCAATACCGACGACGAAGTACTGGTGCCGGCACCCGATTACCCGCTGTGGACCGGCGCGGTCACCCTTTCCGGCGGCAAAGCCGTGCATTACCACTGCGATGAAGGCGCCGACTGGTTTCCGGACCTGGACGACATTCGTAGCAAGATCACCGAGCGCACCAAGGCAATTGTGCTGATTAACCCGAACAACCCGACCGGAGCCGTCTATTCCAAACAACTGTTGCTGGATGTTGTTGAACTGGCACGCCAGCACAGCCTGGTGATTCTGGCCGATGAGATCTACGACAAGATCCTGTACGACGAAGTCGAACACCACTGCCTGGCGGCCCTGTCTCAGGATGTGCTGACACTGACCTTCAACGGCTTGTCCAAGTCATACCGGCTGGCCGGGTTTCGCTCCGGCTGGCTGGTTGTCAGCGGCCCCAAGCACAAGGCCAGCGACTTTATCGAAGGGTTGAACATGCTGGCCAGCATGCGGTTGTGCGCCAATGTGCCGGCCCAGCATGCCATTCAGACGGCTCTGGGCGGTTACCAGAGCATTAACGATCTGATCATTCCGGGTGGACGCATGCGCGATCAGCGGGATCTATGCTATGAACGCATTGAAGCAATTCCCGGTCTCAGCTGTGTGCAGCCCAAAGGCGCGCTTTATATGTTTGTTAAAATGGACAAACAGAAATTCAAGCTGACCGACGATGAACGCCTGGTACTCGACCTGGTGCGTCAGGAAAAAATGCTGGTGGTGCACGGCCGTGGCTTTAACTGGCCCGATGTCGATCACTTCCGCCTGGTTTTCCTGCCGCCGCGCGAAGTGCTGAACGACGCCATGAACCGGCTTGAACGCTTTTTCAGCCATTACACTCAGGCCTGACTTATACACTCGGGCCTTATCGATTTGAGCCAGGGGAAATCCGATGCTGGATATTCACATCACGGAATTCTACAACGACATGGCGCGGATTCTGGCGACGCTGTACCGCCATTTCCCGCGCCAGGTGTCGATCTACATAGAAGATATCAGCGGCCCGGACACCCCGGATGAATACGGCCTGCACAGCGACCGCCATATAGCCTGCTTCAATACCGTACTGTGGCTGACCGAAGAAGGCCTGATGCGCTTCAGCGATCACGAACGAACGCTGGCGGTGAACCATTGTGTACTGACGCTCGATGGCTTTCGATTGCTCAGCCACATCGACCCGGTCGAAGGCGGCGTGTCGCGCATCGACGAATTACGAGTTGCGTTACAGGAAGGTTCATCCGACATGACCGAAGCCGTCTTACGCCAGTTGTTAATGGAGCACAGACCCAACCGGTAATTCAGGGTTCTTTTAGCCAGCGCTTTCGGTAGGAACCGTCGACATCAAACTGGCTAGCCTGTTTTTCAAGATTGAACACCCGACCACCGCGAGGGTCGGCCCCCACCCCGGCAATGTACTGCCAGTTGCCATAGTTGCTGGCGACATCGTAATCCACCAAAAAGTGTTCAAACCAGGCGGCACCCAGTCGCCAGTCAAAATGGCCTTCATAAATACTGGCACTGGCGATGATCTGTCGCATCCGGTTCGACAGATAGCCGGTGGTTTCCAGTTGAACCCGGCCTGCACGCACCAGAGCATGGGTGGCAGGATCCGACAGCCAGCGCCTGAACTTACCCGCATCTGTTGACCCGCTATGCCGACCTTTGTGACCCGGAGAGATGAACAATTCACGCCCCCGACGCCGGCTGTACCATTGAAAATACTCTCGCCAGAGTAGCTCGAAATATAGCCAGTAGGTCGACTCGTTACGGTCAACCTCACGTTCGAACCGGGCAATCTCAGCCGTTAACCGCCGGACCGACAAGGCACCGTTGGATAACCAGGGCGACACCTTGCTGGAGGCAGACACGTCATCCAGTGCATTGCGGGTAACCTTGTAGGTCAGGATGGACTGGTCTTTCCAGAGATAGCGTTCCAGGTGGTCTGCAACACTGGCCTCCCCGCCCGCAAACGGGGTTTCGGACTGAGCGGGCACAGGGCCGAGCTGCCGCTGATCGGCATCAGGTATGATCGCTGCAGCGGGCAACTCAGCAGGCTTGGCGAGTGGCGTTATCAGTGTAATACCCGATTTTTCGACAGAACGCCGGAACTTGGAGAAGGTGTCAGCTAAAGCGTCGAGACTGAATGGCAGGCTTGCTTCATCAAAAAGCGTCAGAGTTTCGACCAGGTCGCAGTGAACAAATGGCAATGCAGCCTCAATCGCCTGCCATTGCTGCATTTCATCAAAAGCCGCGGGTCGACTGGCCACCAGTCGCTGAGCACCCACGGCGTTTACCACCTCCGGCAGGCCTTCTTCAGGCCGTTGCCAGCGAACAACGAGCGGTTGCCCCAGGGCGTTCAGCGATGATTCCAGCGCTACTAAGCTGCGCCAAATAAACGCCCAGCGGTGAGGCCCCATGGGCGACCATCCGAAGGGCCCGGGCTCGAACCAGCGTGGGTCAATCATGTAAACGCACACCAGGGCCGACCCCCTGGCGGCTTCATGCAATGCAGCGTTATCATCAAGACGCAGGTCGCGCGTTAGCCAGTAAACGGTGGTCATGCCAGTGCCTTTGGAGAGTGCTTCACAAGCAGTACGATGGCAGGACGAATCAGGATGGATGCGGGTTCAATAAGAGCGACGAGACTGCTTCGCAGAACCCGCACTCAAACGCGGCGGTCACTTTTTATGTTTGTGGTACAGGTCGTCGATTGAATAATCGAACAATTGCTTCACATAGGCCTTTGCTTCCGCGAGGGACAACTCGTCAAACGCTTTAGTCACTGACTTGCGCCCAATAACCCCCAGAAACCCTTTTTTGGCGATAATACTGAGCTCCAGAAACCCTTTGTCCACCTCAATCGGCACCAGTTGAAGGCTCACTTGCGTTCCGTTTTCACCCCTTCGTGAAAAGTATAATCCACCGCCTTCACCCAACTCCTCGGTTAGCGCGATTTCCGAAGCCCAGGGGTACTGATCGATCAGCTCACGTGCGTCGCCCGCTCCTTTCAGCACCCTATGGTGTTCGACCAATTCCGGACCCTCGATCCGATGAGAGTAAAATGCTTCGACCATGTTCAGTCCCTGTTGCTTGGGGCTTATAGACCCGGTTGGTTAATCCTTGATTGGGTGCCGATTATGCCATGTGGGGCTTCAAGTAGAAGCCCCTGTAGTTAACACAAGGTTTTCCGGGTCACTCTTTATTTCAGTTCAAACTCGAACTCAAGGCCGATGGCATCGCGCTGCTTAAAACCCTTCCAGGTGGTGCCTGCTTCCTCGTCACCGTCCTGCGCCAAAGGGATCAGGTCAAAGTAGGCACTGCGATCTTCACCTTTCAGGTACTGCTCAAAAAACGCTGTGGCGAAATGCTGCGTGATGTTGTTCATACGGGTATTGTCCCAGACGGCATCGGCATAGTGATCAAATCCCTCACCGGTGGCATACACCTCCTGTGGGGCGGGCATGGGGGCCGCCGCATTGTGGTTCGCGTTCTGAAAGGTCAGCAGGTATTTATCAATACCCGACAAGCCCTGATAAAGCGGCTTTATTCCACCTTCATAATTTGATACATCGTCGACACTGCCACCGATCACCATCACCGGCACGTCAATATTGGCCAATCCAGCCGCATCCCAAAGTCCATATTGATTACCCCACGGACCAATGGCAATAACAGCCTTGAACCTTGAATCCACGGTATCCTGATACCCCGGATCACTTAACTGTCGCTGACTCAGCAACCCCAACTGTGTCGGCGTACCGCCAAATGGCAAGGAAGTGGCACTCTCACTTAGCCCGCCACCAACAGTATTGATCGCGCCATAACCACCCATTGAATAACCGATGATGCCTGCGTTACTGGCATCAACCAGTCCACCGAAAACACTTGAACTGTCATCATTCAGCCGCGCCATTTCCTGGAGCACATAGTTTTGGTCCAGAGACCTGTTGAGCAGGGTACTGGCGAAAACAGACTGGTCTGAATAGGTACTCTCCATATGATCAATCGAGACCACCACAAACCCTTTGGAAGAAAGGTTTTCGCCGAAATGAGACATCAGATACCGGTTACCGGGATAGCCATGTGAAACAAGTATCAGTGGAAACGGGCCGCCTGAATACAAGGGTGTGGCATCCCTGGCGGCTCGACCACGCAGTGTGGCGATTGTCTCACCGTCTCGGGTTATGGCTTTCGATGTACGATCGGCAACGTCGTCACTGACGGCTTCAGCCGGGTACCAGACCTCCAGTGTCAACGAACGATCATAGGTAGCAAGACCGTCTTCAGAGGAGCTGGCCAGGTCTGTCTGGTTTTCATTGACCACGGTCAGGGTGGTCACCCCAGTCTCATGACTACCCAGTGCTGCAAGCTCCGGCGCATCGCCGCGAACCACATCCGTCGCGTTGATGCGCGGCTCAAAGCTCATGGGCGCACTGTCGCCCTCTGAACTGGTGGTATTACAGCCAGTGAGCACCATTGTTGCGACCGCAATTGGAAGGAGGAGTTTCTTCATGATTTTCCCTTTTGTTTGGTTTTGTTCTTTTTGGAGCCAGAAACTTAGAGAACGCTTTCACGTATTACAATATTTCTGTGCCATTTATGCCTTTTTTGAACTAATTGGCAGCCTATGGCAGTAGTATTACAATTTAACGAAAGAAAACGTTTTCATATAAACGTCATACCACGTCTCAAAAAGAAATAATAAGAACACACCAACACAAGATTACGATCACAGCGTTCAGCCGGGAAAGCGACTGGCAACCCCCTTTCAGGACGATTTTCCATTATCATCGGTACGCTCATCTCCGATTAAACCGATCGCCACACTGAACAACCGGAAACCTGAATGGCCTCTTACTCTGCACGCGACCTTTGGCTGAAAGCGACACCCATCCTGTTTGTTTTGCTCTGGAGCACCGGCTTTATCGGCGCCAAATACGGACTGCCCTACGCCGAGCCATACACATTCCTGTTCGTACGATTTATCGGCGTACTCGCCGTCCTATTTGTACTGATACAATTTTTGAACGAACGCTGGCCACGAGCACCCTGGCTCTGGGTGCACATTGGCGTTGCCGGCATGCTCGTTCACGGGCTCTATCTCGGTGCAGTGTTTACCGCTATTGGTCTGGGCATGCCCGCCGGGGTGACAGCGCTGATCGTCGGATTGCAGCCACTGGTAACTGCTGTTCTGGCTCGTTTCTGGCTGAACGAGACCATTCGCCGCCGGCAGTGGCTGGGCATTTTGCTGGGGCTTATTGGCATTATTCTGGTGTTATCCGAGCAACTGGATCTGAATAATCCCGGACATTTCTTTATCGGTTTTGGCTGGGTTGCCGTGCTAAGTGCCTTGTCGGCCCTGCTGGGTATCTCGGTAGGAACTCTATACCAGAAGCGATACTGCACCGGTATGCCGCTGGTAACCGGTACTTTCATTCAGTACCTTGGGGCTTGCTTCATACTTGGCCTTGGTGCCTGGTTGTTTGAAACACGCATCATCGACTGGACGCCCACGTTCACGCTGGCACTGCTCTGGTTGATTTTCGGGCTATCGATAGCAGCCATTCTGTTATTAATGACGCTGATCCGTCGCGGAGCGGCCTCCCGCGTTGCCAGCCTGTTTTACCTGGTTCCACCCGTCACGGCCATCGAAGCCTGGGTACTGTTTGGTGAAACCCTGGGGCTCGTTGCACTGGCCGGCATCGCAATAGCGGTCCTGGGCGTAGCCCTGGCAGTGAAGCCACCCAAATAGGGTCGATGACCTTACACCGACATCAAAGGGCAGTTATACTCGCTCGAACAGAGTTTTATCTGGAGGATCACATCCTCTACAGGGAGGTAGAATGCGGAGTAGATGTAGTAGGCAAGGTTCGGTCCTTACGCTTTGTACTGCCGCGCTGATTTGGGCATCCACTGTATTCACAGGTATCGCAACCGCCGCCGTTATTCCGGCCAATGAACTGCCCGGGGATCTGGCGGGCTGGGTGGAGCTGCTTAAGGAACCGGCTGACGCATCGGCGTGGAGCCTGAACACGGCCCTTAACGCTCCCGACTCGGAGTGGGTACCAATCTCCAACTCCGTTTTAAACTTCAGTTTCGATGCTTCTGCCTACTGGGTTCGAATCACCCTTAACAACCCGACCGACGCCAATATTCGACTGATATTTGATGTCGCCCAGCCATTGCAAGATTATATTGGTGCCTGGCTGGTGGATGAAAACAACGCACCGCTGCGAACCTGGCAAACCGGTGACCGCCGCCCAACCTCAGGCCGCCCTTTCCCCTACCGGGCATTTGCATTTCCAATCAGCATCGCGCCCGGTCAGCAGATTCAGTTCGTCGCCCGGTTTGACACCCATGATGGCCTCTACGACGCTCTGCCCCTGTCGCTCGTCAGCCAGGGCACCTTTTTCATGCAAAAAGACCGGGAAGCACTCTGGTTTGGATTCTACTATGGCGCAATCACAATACTGCTGTTGTACAACCTGCTCGTCGGCATGGCCACTCGCGAACGTGATTTTCTATTGTACAGCCTGTATTTGGGATGCTTCTTGCTCTGGAATCTCGCCTTCCGAGGTTACCTTGCACTGGGCCCACTGGCGAATGCACCCATCCTGAACAATATAGCGACCGCCGTGTTTGGCGGCTCCATCTTTATCTCGCTGATAATTTTTACACGCCGGTTTCTCTCCTTGAACACGCGTATGCCACGCACCGACAGCGCCATGCTCGTGCTCGCAGCGGCCATGGCGATACCGATTCTACTGGCGATGCTGGACTATTATGCCCTGGTGTTCCAGCTGATCATTCCGCTGGCACTGATCATCATGCTGGGCGTGCTGGCCGTCGCTACCTATCTGTCACTTAAGCGCATTCGAACAGCGCGTATCTACCTGCTCGCCTGGGTATTTCTGATCGCCTCTGCATTTGCCTATTACGGGCGCGTGCTGTCGCTGGTGCCCTCAACCTGGCTCACCGAAAATGCATTGAACATCGGCTCACTGATTGAACTGCTGGTACTGTCACTCGCGATGGCAGACCGTATTCGGGTACTCAAACAGGAGCGGCTGGAAGATCAGACCTACCTGATCGACCGGGAGCGGGAAATGAACCAGGAATTAAAAGACCAGGTAGCGCTGAAAACCCGGGAACTGAAACAACTGGCAGACCGCTTTGAGCAGGAGTCGATTACAGACGCGCTCACCGGCCTGAAAAATCGCAGAACCTTTGAGTCAACACTGGAGAAGTCAGTGCGCCAGCAAGATCGGGATAACCCCTGGCTTTGCCTGGCTTTGATCGACCTTGACTACTTCAAGAACTTCAACGATCAATACGGGCATCCGCAGGGCGACAAGCTGCTGGAACAACTTGGCCAGGTGTTATTGCACACCTTTCAACGCAGTGATGATCATGTTTTCCGAATAGGTGGTGAAGAGTTTGGGGTTGTGTTCCGAACCGATTCGACCCAGGCGATTACCGCCATGCTGCAGGAATTCCAGTCGGAACTGGCTGTCATCTCTTCCCAGTCCAGCGCCGAGCCGGTAACGGCCTCAGTTGGTGTTGCCTGTGTGCTCAACGGCAATAGCATTTCCCCGAACGAGCTCTATGTTCGTGCCGATGAGTTACTGTATCGATGCAAGTCAGAGGGGCGTAACCAATTCCGTATTGAGCAACTTGACGGACCTGCGACAGGCAAAGACTTTGCCCGCAGTTAATTCATGGCCAGTGGGTACACGGCCTTATTGAACTTTCAGCAGTACCCTGAACCCCGCCAAACCGAAGAGTAATGCCATCGCCGACTCTAACCACCGTCTCAGCTTAAGGTATAGGCGACGCACGGATGCGATAGAAAACACAATGGCGTAGCCGAAAAATACCAGCATACTGACACTGCCCACGGCAAGAATGACTCGAAACAGATCAACAGCACCGGCTTCGGGCGAAATAACCAAGGCATACAGTGAGCCAAAAAAGAAGATCGCTTTCGGATTCGTCAAATGGATCAGCAAGCCCTTCATGTAGGTCGATCTCAGTTTAAGCTGGGTTTGAACCACCTGATCGTTAGATCCGGGGCGAATGGCTGAGCGCATTGACTTATAAGATAGATAAAACAGATAACCCGCACCCAAATAGCGCAAGACCTCCACCAACCAGGCCTGTGAATACATCAGCGCCCCCAGGCCAAAGGCTGCGGAAACGGACCAGAAAAGTGAGCCCGTCATCACGCCGGCGGCCAGGGCCATCCCGAAACGGCGCCCCTGTGCCATGGAAGTCCCCAATATAGCGAGTGTAGCCGGCCCGGGGCTGGCGATAGCGACCAATGCCACCGAGACAATCAGCAAATAAGGGATATCAGCCATTGAAGCGCCTCTAAATCAGCGTTTTTATAGTAAGCTGATTGTCAGGGTTTCCTTTCTTAAACTCGACAGGCATCAGCAACGACTGTCTGAATATACGTTAAAGCACTGATAAACCAAAATGGACAAGCCACGTGGCAGACTAGTATTCAGCCAAATTCAAACCGGAGAACAACCATGGAGACGATTAACCGATTACTGCTGAATGTGCTGTCAGACGATCTGGAAGCCAGCAAAGCGTTTTACACGACCCTGTTCGATTTCGAGGTGGACTATGACAGCGACTGGTTTGTTCATTTGATTTCAACCGGCCACCAGCTTGAGCTGGGAATGATGAGCGTCAGCAGCGACATCCTTCCTGCAGGTATACAGCCACAGCCCCGGGGGTTCTACACAACGCTGGTCGTCAGTGATGTCGATGCTGTGTTCGAGGCAGCGAAGGAAAAGGGCCTAACCGTGCTCAGCGAACCGGAAGATACTTTCTATGGCCAGCGTCGCCTGGTACTCGAAAGCCCCGAAGGCAGCATTGTAGATGTATCGGCGCCCATTCAGGATTTTTCACCAGAGCACCTTTAGCAAACCACGACGTTCAGTTGGGCTATAGATAAGCTTAAAAAAGGGTCGATACGCTCATCGGCGGGTCATTCGACTAACACTTAAACCCCAGCTTACTCAGCCAGTTCTGCGCTTCCTCAGGCACATTGACCAACCTGGCCGCTGCCAGCTCCCGGCGTTTCGGATAGTGTTTGCGCAGGCTATCGAACGTAACAGGCTGAACGAGGCCGTTATCCAGGGCGTAATGCATCGCGACCGTGTCGCGGGCCGGATCGTGCAGGGCTTGTATTAGTTCACTGCCTAGCTGCTCGGGGGAATCAGCATCAAAGAAGTGGGCGTCGAGCATGGGACCTTCCGGCAAGTCGGGCCCTGACGGCAAGGGCTGGTTAGCCCACTGATACAGTGCCTCTGCCAGCATACGAGTTCCGGTCCATTTGCCTTCCTGGCTGTAGCCGGCTACATGGGGGCTAGCCTGGTAGACCGCACTAAGTAAGGCTTCACTTACCCGGGGTTCGTCTGGCCAGACATCGAGGACTGCCTTTATCTTGCCGGCCTCTAGCACGGCTTGCAGCGGGGCTTCCTGGATCACCGGGCCACGGCCGGCGTTAATTAGCCAGGCACCCGGTTTTAGCCAGGAAAGCTGTTTTTCACCAATCATGCCTTCGGTCGCATGATCGCCTTCTCGGGTCAGGGGCGCGTGCATGCAAACAATGTCAGAGGCTTGCAACACGGTGCGCAAATCCACAAAACCGCCCTGCCCGCCTTGTTCAGCCCGTGGTGGATCGCATACCAGGGTGCGAACGCCCAGAGAATGCAAACGCTTTACCAGCTTGCCACCGACGTTACCTGCACCGACCACACCAATGGTCTGTTGCCACCAGGGCAAGTCGAGATCCAGATGCAGACGGGAAAATACGGATAACACCCAATCGACCACCGACTGGGCATTGCAACCGGGAGCGTGATGAAAGGCAATCCCCTGCTCTGCCAACCACTCCTCATCGATATGATCGGTACCTATGGTGGCGCTGCCAACAAACCGTACCGGCGTGCCTTCGAGCAGCTCGGCATCAACCCTGGTAACAGAACGCACCAGCAAAACGTCGGCGTTCATCAGATCGGATCGGGAGAGTGTGCGACCCGGCAACCGGGTCAGGGAGGCGGCGAGCCCTGAGAACCAGGGCTCGACGTGGGGCATGTTCTCGTCTGCAACGATGTGCAGCCCCGGTCGGTCTTGAGTCACTTACGCAGAACCGTCTTTGCGGTTGCCCCGGTTATCGTCTTCTTCAACCGGATCGGCATCGTCGGTGTCTGCCGGTGCAGTTGCTTCAGCTACCTGAGTTTCAGCGGTTTCTGCGGCCGGTTCTGCGTCGGCATTTTCGGCGTCTGTTTTTGACTGAGCAGCTACCTGTTCAGCGTCTTCGTCGGCTTTCGACAAGGGCGTCGTTTCACCAATTTCAGCCAACCATTCTACCGGTGGTTGTTCCAGCTCGATCTTGCGCTTGATGTAGTCTTCAATCGCCGGAATCTGGAAGGAATCGTCTTCACAGGCGAAGCTAATCGATACACCCTTGGCACCAGCACGGCCGGTGCGACCAATGCGGTGCACATAATCTTCGGCATCTTCCGGCAGGGTGTAGTTGACGACGTGCGAGACGCCTTCAACATGGATGCCCCGGCCGGCGACATCGGTCGCGACCAGCACGGGTACCTTGCCTTCCTTGAAGTTATCGAGCGTTCTGATGCGCTTGGCCTGGGGCACTTCACCCGACAGCACTTCGCACTGAATGCCGTCTTTGCCAAGGCGCTCACTCAGGTCCCGAACGATGTCACGGCGGTTGGCGAATACCATCACCCGATCAGCGTTCGGCTGACGCAGGACGTGCCGCAACAGCGGGTACTTTTCAGCGGTGGTAACCAGATAAACGTGCTGCTCGACGTCTTCAGCGGTTTTCACCGTAGGCTCAACTTCAACCCGCACCGGCTCACGCGTCCAGCGCTCGGCCAGATTGAGAATGTCGTGTGAGAAGGTCGCCGAGAACAGCAATGTCTGGCGCTCTTCGGTTTTCGGCGTTGCCCGCACAATGGTCTTGATGTCGGGAATAAAGCCCATGTCGAGCATGCGATCGGCTTCATCGATCACCAGGGTTTCCACCTGGTCCAGAAAGACCTGCTTGCGATTCATGAAGTCGATCAGCCGGCCCGGCGTGGCAACGAGGATGTCGAGTCGGCTTTCTTCCAGCTGCTTGCGCTGTTTGTCCATGTCCATGCCACCGACCAGAGCGGCCACTTTCAGGCGGCTGTGCTTGGTCAGGGCTTTGGCATCTTCGGCAATCTGAAGTGCCAGCTCGCGCGTCGGCGCAAGAATCAGGGCGCGGGGCTCACCGGCGTACTGCTCCGGCAAGCGGTGCTCCATCAGATCGGTAATGACGGTGATCAGGAAAGCCGCTGTTTTACCGGTACCGGTTTGCGCCTTGCCGATGCAGTCGTGACCGGCCAGCGTATACGGCAGCGTCATCGCCTGAATGGGGCTGCAATACTGGTAGTTCATTTCGTGAATGGCGCGCATCAGGGCGATGGGCAAAAACAGATCGTGGAAACGAACTTTTCCGGGTTCTTCGGGGACTTTGAATTGAGAGATGTGCCAACGGGGTTTACGAGGTTTTCTAGCTTGACTTGTCACAGATTCACACAGACCAATATAGTTGGAGGCACTCGGCGATTCACCGGCCGGGCACCTGTTGGTTTTACGGCAACTGACCCGTCCGTCCTGTCAGGACCGGCAATATGGATCGTTACCCTTCGTTTTCCGAAGGCCACCCGGTATTAACGCGTCGGGGGTGGCGAACTTCGGCGGTAAAGCCTTACTAAAGAACGCAACAAGGGCCACAGGCTCACTTGCTGTTTACACACTTGCCAGCAACAGGGGTTTGCCACCCATCGCGGCGACCGGCTTCATAAACCGGTCATACGCGACACCAGTGGCAGGGGCTGGGCCCGTGACACCGATTTCAGACAGGGTGTCACTCCCGCGGCTGCGCAAGCGGTGCCGATTGTAGCGCACTTTTTATGCACTCTCGACTTTTTCAGCACCGTTGACCCGTTTCTGCCGAATCACTCAGTTAACGGATGGGCGGGTCACTTATTTCGATGGCCAGTCTGGCGCAAGCCGGCGAATCAGCACCGACGTATCGCAGCGGTTCATGCCTGCATCCTGCAATTGCTGATAGTAGCCATTCACTTCGGTTGCCATGGGCAGATCCAGGCCCAGTCGACCCGCTTCGGCCAGGGCATAGTTCAGGTCTTTGCGCATCCAGTCGATGGCGAAGCCAAAATCGAACTTGTCTTCAGCCATGGTCAGAGCCCGGTTGTTCAATTGCCAGCTTTGTGCCGCACCGCCTCCGAGCACCTGCTGCACGTCTTCGATATTGAGCCCGGCTGCTTTGGCAAGCGTAATGCCTTCAGCCAGGCCCTGCAATATGCCAGCAATACACACCTGGTTAACCATTTTGCACAGCTGACCACTGCCTGCTGGCCCAAGCAAGCGGGATTGCTTGCCCGTGGCGTCAAACAAGGGCTGAGCCCGCTCGAAAGCCTCAGGCTCACCACCGCACATAATACTCAGCTGACCGTTTTCAGCCCCGGCCTGACCACCTGACACCGGCGCATCAATAAACGAAAAGCCTTTATCACGGCAGGTTGCATCCAGCTCACGCGCCAGATCCGCCGAGGTGGTGGTATGGTCGATTACCAGTGTGCCTGACCTGGCCTGGGCGAGCGCTCCGTCGTCGCCGAGCAGTACCGACCGAACATCTTCATCGTTTCCCACGCAGACCAAAATGGCATCGGCGTCCCTGGCCGCTGCAGCGGGCGTATCAGCCCGGCGACCACCGTAGGTATCAACCCACTGCGCCGCTTTGCTGGCGGTTCGGTTGTAAACACACACATCAAACCCGGCTTGCTGCAGATGCCCGGCCATGGGAAACCCCATGACCCCAAGACCCAAAAAGCTGACGCGCTTAATTGCAGCCATTTATTCGCCCTCATTCTTTGTTCAGAATTATCCGACCATAAGCGACGCCTTGTGCGCACGTCCAGTCATAGATTGGTAGGACTAGCGAGGAAGCTCAACAAAGCAATGGGGTTGCGGCAAAGGCTGCTCGAACTGATCACAGAGTCGCTTCACCGCCTCATGTGCCCGTGCCGGCAGTCCATCGACCACATACCGGGCAGCCTGTCGCTGCACAGCCTGGCGAAAAGGCAGGCTGTCGGTCGGGGTCCCGCTCAGGTTATCGGTACTGGTGCGGAACAACCGGCCCGTCGCTGATGCCAGCCACCACTCGATGGCCTGGGGTTTTACCTCAACCTGCTCAAATGCCGCCTGCTGCCTGGCATCGCGACCATCCGGGCAGTACCAGTAACCATAATCTTCCTGCAGGCGGCGCTCAGCACCGGCCAGACACCAGTGGGCCAACTCATGCAGGGCACTGTTAAAGTACCCATGGGCGAAAACGATGCAATGCAGCTCATCAGCCGCTGCGGCCGGTAGGTAAACCGGCTCACCGGGACCGGGCACCAGGTGCGTTTGCCAGTCTCGCACCAGCCAGGGGTTAAGGCAACCGAGCAGTTCTTTAACACCCGCTTCCCATTGCACAACAGGCAGTACTTCGACGTCACCGCGTGCGCTGGGCTTTGTGATTAGGGTGCTTGCCTGCATGGTTTCGCCTTCGAATGATTCGCCGGGCAGTTTACTGTTTGCGAAACACTACGCAAGCCAGACCTCGCCGATTAAACACTGCATGGCGAAACGCCCCAAAAGTGCGCATACTGTTGCGCTTTTAAAAACAGCGCCTCTTAAACAACGAACGTCACGTCAAGGATTTCGCAGTGGACCAGAGTCATCAACCCAAACCCATCCGCCAGGCCAGTTTAGTCGGACGCACTCTGAGCGAATGGAAGACGCTGGCTTTACTGGGCGGACCGATTCTCGTGGCCCAGCTGGCACAGATGGCAAACGGGGTTATCGACACCATAATGGCCGGTCATGCCAGTGCTGAAGACCTCTCAGGCGTGGCGATTGGCACCAGCCTCTGGGTACCCTTGTTCCTGTTTTTCATGGGTGCACTCAGTGCGCTGCAACCCATCATTTCCGGCTACCGTGGCAGCAATACCCTGAACCGCATCATGCCAATCACCTGGCAGGGCTTGTACATTGCCGCCGGTGCGGCGGTGCTGATTATTCTGTTTCTGATTAATGTGCGACCCATCCTGGATGCGCTGCAGCTGGAAACCAACACGGCGCGCATCACCCAGGGCTATTTATCAGCCTTTGCCTGGGGCATACCCGCCATTCTGGTGTTCGCCGCCCTGCGCGGCCTGACCGACGGCCTTGGCCACACCAAGGCATTTATGGCCTTTTCCCTGCTCGGCACCGGCATGAACCTGCCACTGAACTACATTCTGATCTACGGCAAACTCGGCATGCCCGAACTCGGCGGCATCGGCTGTGGCTGGGCCACGGCAATTTCCAACTGGGTTGCGGTTACTGGCTTCATCATCTACCTGAACCGCAGCAGGCATTACAGCCGCTTTCATTTGATCGACGACTGGGTCAAACCCCACTGGGCCGACATTAAATACGTGCTGAAACTGGGCGTACCCATTGGCTTTACCATCTTCATCGAAGCCAGCGTCTTCTCGGTGATTGCCCTGTTTCTGGCGCCGCTCGGACCGGTGGTGGTGGCTGGTCATCAGATCGCGTTGAATGTTGTGTCACTGGTGTTCATGGTGCCACTAAGCCTGGGCATGGCCCTGACCCTGCGCATCAGTTTCCTGATCGGAGCCAGGGCCACGGATGCCGCCCGACTGAATGCCCGCAGTTCACTGGTTCTGGTCATGGCGATCGCCGCCGTCTACGCAACTCTGTTCTTCCTGGGCTCTGACCTGATCGCCCGCCTGTACACCAGCGACCCGGAGGTGCGAGCTGTTGCCGGGCTCTTGCTGGCTTACGCCGCCATCTTCCAGATCGCCGACGTCATGCAGGTCACGTGCATCAGTGCCCTGCGCGGTTACCGTGATACCCGCATTCCGATGTACATCATGATGCTGTCATTCTGGGCCATCTGCCTGCCCCTGGGCTATGTTCTGACCTTTACCGACTGGATCGTACCCGCCATGGGCGCCGCCGGTTTCTGGATCGGCCTGATTGCCGGCTTGACCAGCGCAGCGACGCTGCTGGTGATTCGCCTGTTCTGGTTCAGCCGGCAGCCACTGGCCAATCTGGACGTACCGGCCACCGCCTAAGGGCGCTCAGCGCCTTGCCTTCTGCACCCAGTACCGATACTCATCGTCCAGCTTGGAATGCTGGACCAGGGTATGATTCAGAAACTCACAAAACTGGGGAATATCGCGCTCGGTCGCCGGATCCGTGGCGACCACACACACCACTTCATCCACCGCCATCTTCCGAATCTGACGATGCAACATCATCACCGGTTCGGGACACCGCAGTCCGCGCGTATCCAGCAAGTGATCAAATTCCGGGTCTGTCATGGGGGCTCCTGGTTTCCGCTTGTGGCTCAGCCTTCGTTGCATAGGCTCTGGGGCTTTAGTTCGAGGGTATTGGGTACGGTCCTTCGGGGTCGGCGTAAACCCTTCCCTGGGGCCTAGACCGCAGCATCCTTGCTGCGGACTACCCCGAATGACCGTACCCAACACCCCCTTTGTTTCGTGGTTACCTAGTTTCACAATGCTTAATCCAGAAAAACCACCGCAGCAAGTGCCGGCTACCGGGTAGACCTGTCCGGGGTAGTCCGCAGCATGGATGCTGCGGCCTAGGCTCCATGGACGGATCCACGCCGACACCGGACAGGTCTACCCGGTGGCCGGCACAAACTCCTGGCAACCAAGCAAACGCAGCCGACGAATTGGATTATAAAGCCGGGCCACCGGTTTTATAATTTGCCGTTTCCAAACAACTCCGGGCAAACGCCAGTGCCCTGTACTCTGACCAGAGTGGCTGGTTCAGGCGCCAGCGCATAAAGCCGACATGGCCGCCGCGCAACGGAGTTTCCAGCAGTAAATTGGGTGAGGCATTACCGGGGCGGCGGTAACAGGGGCTGGCCAGGAACGGATCGTCGAGTGCATTGACCACCAGGGTTGGGCGGCGCAGCCGGTCGAGCACGTTGGCGCCGGAACAGCTGTGCCAGTAGTCTTCCGCGTCGCGATAGCCATGCAATGGGCCGGTGTAGCGGTCGTCAAACTGTTTGAAGTTTCGAATCTCGTCGTAGCCTGCCAGGCTGACCTGGTCTGGGAAGCGTTCGGCCTTGTCGGCAATCTTCACTTTCAGATCGCGCAGAAAGCGGCGCATGTAAATGCCCTGGGCTGGGCGCGCCAGGGCATGGGCGCAGGCCTCCAGATCCAGCGGCACGCTAAAGGCAGCGCCACCGACCACTGCTTCGGGCAGATCCTGCTCGGCCAGGGTTAGTACTGTTTGATTGCCGCCCATACTGAAACCGACCAGGAAAACCTTGTCTGCCCCCTGGGCCATGCCATGGGTAATTACCGCTTTCAGGTCCGCAATGGCGCCGCTGTGATAAAAGCGCGGCAACCGGTTCATCTCGCCACTGCAACTGCGAAAATTCCAGGCAATGACGCGCCAGCCCGCGTCATGAAAATGACGCGCCATGCCCTGAACGTAAGCACGGTGGCTGTTGCCCTCAAGACCATGACTGATGATAACCAGCGGGGCGTCGGCAGATTGCGCCGGCAGTTCATCCAGATCCAGAAAATCGCCGTCATCCAGCTCCAGGCGGGTGCGCTGGTAGGGTACGGAGACCCGACGGAAAACCGACGGCACAATGGATTGCAAATGACCGTTGGCCATGCCCCACCCGGCAACGTAAGGCGGGAATTCAAGATCGTTGTGAGTCACGGGGTTTAGACCGACCCTGGCTGGCGAAGTAAGGGCGGCATTCTACTGAAACAGGCCAGGCAGTGCGAGCCTGTGGGGGCTATTGTGGCCAGAAACCCGGGGGTGCACTGGCCTTCAGGTCGTGGCTTTCAGCAACCCGTAAGCCAGTAACAACATAATGACTATCACAAACCCGGAATAACGGACCTGCTGACAACGCTTGCAGGGCTTTTTAGCCATCAGGCGGCCCGGCGCGGCATGTAACGAGTACTCAGGGCGTCAAAAAAGCTTTCCCGCAACTGGGCAATCTCGCGCTTGACTTCATCGAGGGTGTGCAGCTCCTCGCCACTGAACTGATGCTTGTCGGCATGGACCTGGCGGCGCAAATTCACGATCTTGGCCCCGTAGATGCGCAAGGCGCGCTCCAGCTTTTTCTCGCCTAGAAGCAACAGCGTACTTTCCGCTTCGGTCAGGTCGTGAAACACCGTTACCAGCTCCTGCCCGACCCGGGTGAGTTCATCGCGTCGGCTTTTCGGCCATTGCTGGCCGTAGCGGGCAAATTCGGTCGCCAGCGAAAGGTACTGCTGATAGACGTGGTGAACACGGCCCACGTTATTGGCCACCTGCTCCATCAGTTCCCGGCGTTTGCGAAGGTCTTCAACTACTTTCTGATCCAGCGACGTATGCCGGCGCAGATACCACCAGAAGAAAAGACCACTGACCAGCATGCCGGTTGCGACTTTGACACCAGCATCGACCATTTCCAATGTGACCATGGGGTACCTCGTTAAATTTTTGACGGTTATCCAGCGATAGTCTCAAATTAGCAAGTTTCGTACCCAAACCCCAGGCACCCTGAAATGCGCGTTTCACCCGCCGCCAAAAAGCCGCTGAATAACCGGCCCAGTTGCAAAAACCCTAAAAAAAACAACGCATTAGTGTTGACACATCAGACCGAATCACTAGAATACAACGCCGTTGCTCCTCGATAGCTCAGTTGGTAGAGCAGTAGACTGTTAATCTATTGGTCGCAGGTTCGAGTCCTGCTCGAGGAGCCAAAAATTTAACACTGGCGTCAAACAGCCCAAAGGGTTGCGACGTCAGTTCGAGCTTATTCCTCGATAGCTCAGTTGGTAGAGCAGTAGACTGTTAATCTATTGGTCGCAGGTTCGAGTCCTGCTCGAGGAGCCATATATAAAAAAAGGCGTACCCTGGGTACGCCTTTTTTTATGCCTGTTCGAGTGATTCCGAAAACCCTCGTTTTGGCTATCAGCCGCTGCCTTCAACTACCTCGAAGACAACGGCCGCCTGAATTACAATACTTCCAGTAACTCAACCTCGAACATCAGCACAGAGCCAGCCGGAATGGTCGGGCTTGGGCTGTTGTCGCCATAAGCCAGTTCTGCCGGGATGTAGAACTTGTACTTGTCGCCCTCGGTCATCAACTGAACGCCCTCTGTCCAGCCAGCGATAACGCCGCTGAGGGGGAATTCAATGGGCTCGCCACGATCAACGGAGCTGTCGAACACGGTGCCGTCCATCAGCGTGCCATGGTAGTGCACACGAACCGTGTCTTCAGCCGTCGGTGATGCACCGTCGTCAGTTGAGGACATGACTTCATACTGCAATCCGGAATCGGTGACCGTTACGTCATCACGCTCGGCGTTGTCGGCCAAAAAGGCTTCGCCAGCGGCTTTGTTTTCAGCAATCTGGCCTTGTTGCTCAGCTTGCTGATCAGCCATAGCGGCTTGCTGCTTTTCCTGCAATGCCTGGATAGCGGCATTGATCTCAGTCTGACTCAGTGCGGTTTCAGAGCCGCTCATGGCGGCTTCAATGCCGGCAATCAACGCCTCGGTATCCAGCTCCAGACCCTGAGTTTGTTGCATCAGGTTCGACGCAAAGCCAAAGCCGATGCCATAAGAGGCTTTCTGCTCATCGGTGTTCAGCTCTTCGGCCATAACCGACCCTACAAAACCCAGTGCAATCGCACCGGCCAACAAACCTTTTTTCAAATGCATCAATATGCCTGCCTTTTCTTATGTTGAGCGCCGGGTTCAACCCGACTCACTATGTATTGCCAGGGTGGGCTATGCCCTTCCCGTGAGTTCCTTTCGACGCCTGCCTGATATCAAACCCGGGTTTGGCATCCGGGCTTTCAGTACCCGGACAACCGGCCCCACTGGCCACGACACCCCGGGACGCACCCGGCGTGCCCGCACAGGCACCGTCGAAAGACGGACTCCAGTCTAACCGGGGGCCGGAGCAGAAACCACAGCGTTTACCGGTAATTGACCGGAAATGGGAGCTGTTAGCACCACAACAACTGAAACGACAGGACTACACCGGCTTACGGATTTCGGCCGCAGCTTCCTGCTGTTCCGCTGCCCTGACCGATCGTGGCCTGAATCTGGAAGCCGCCCACAAGGGTAAGCCAATAAAGACATCGTACACGGCCTGCACGGCCCGGTTGAGATACCACAACCAACCGGCTGCCAACCGCAATACCCAGGCCAGCAGCCGCAATGCCAGGGCAATGACAACCACCACGACAATACGCAAACTGTGGATTAGCCGTTCAAACGGTACTGCAAAGAAAATCAGAATAAAGGGCAACACAAACGCCAGCATCATGCGTGCGCCCATGACCAGCCCCTGATCCAGCAGTGGCGCCTCGTAGACGATGACCGGGTACTGAATCAGCCGCTCAAGATCGGTAGATGGCAAGCCCGCTCGCTGATGCAAGTAGACCAGCCCGGCCTGAGACAGAGCCAGCACAACCAGCAATCCCGTCAATACCCAGACCAGACGGCGCCTGACCTGGGCATCCAACCCGTAGAGACCGTCGAATACGCGGGTAATGCGCAGCAACTCCATCAATACCCAGCCCAGCACAACACTTGCGCCAATCAGCATCAAACCGGCCCAGTCTGTCATGGCCAGGCCGACCAGGGGTTCGCCGGGTGCCATCAGGGTTTGCAGGGGTGCATTCATCAGGTCAAAACTGAGCCAGGCAACACCCGCCCACAACGCAATCAGCACAGCAGACAACAGCCCCTCAACCAACAGCGAAACTTGCAGGCCCCGGCTGGCCTGGTCTCCGGTGGTCACAAGGCGCTGGTATTGATCCATATGGCGGTCAATGTCGCGCGCCATGTCGAGCAAACCGCGAATACCTGACCTCACCCGCTCAATGGCGTGACTGAGCTTGCGCCACTGCGGCATCATGCTGTGCAGCAGTCGGTGTCGCTGGCTCATGCTCTTGCGATAATCGTGCAATGCCTGCTCGTGTTGCCGGTTCAGGTTCGATTCGAGATCCTTGAGCACACCGGAGAACGCCGGATTGCCGCTCTGCGTTTCTTTTAGCCTTACAACGGCGGCAATGGAATCCAGCCAGTCCGGGGCCGGCGGTGGCGTCTCGGCGGTCTTGTGATAATCCTCTTCAAGCTGGCTGATGTGCTCACTGATCTGACGCTGCCAGTGGGGAAACTGGGCGAGATCGCGATCGATCAGATGCCATACCTGGTGAAACTCACGGTCCAGCTGTCGCTCCAGGCGCTGCTGCCCCATTTCCAGCAATACCGCCCGATTACGTCGGTCGAGCTGATCAGCCGCGGCAACCAGCGATTTCGCCTGGGCACGCAGCAGCAGCCGCACTGAACCGGTTAAGGCGTTCAACAGGCGCATTACCGAGGCCCGCGCTACATAGCCCGCCACCATGGCAATCGCCACCCACACCATCGCTGACAGCAATGGTTGGTTGGGTATAATGATCCAACTCACATTGTTCTCACTGTTTTGCTTGCGCGCTCAAGTTTGTTCACGCCGGGTGTTGCCAGCATAGCCTTAACCTGCTCATCCGCAAACTCATGCTCAAGCAGATCAGTTTAGCGAAAAAGCGGTTTCAGGTCAGCGACCCTCAAGTTCCGGGCAGTTCGCCCGATGTAGTAACGACAGCCTGATGGCTGCCTGATTCGGAGTTTTCTGTGCCCCAGTACCTTTCGCTGACCCTCACGGTTACCTTGCTATCCCTGGCACTGGCCGCTTGCAGCCAACCAGGCGACGATGGCGAGGGCCGCTCCGGCAGCGCTACCCAACTGTATCGGCTGACCGGAACCGTGGCGATAGGCCGGCCAGGCGCCTGGGCAGAGGTCTGCATTGAGACCGATTGCAGCCGGGCGAATCAGGAAGGCGTCTTTCGTTTGCTATCGGAACGTCAGCGGTCAGCGCTAGTGCAGGCAGCCATAGAAAACGCCGATCAGTCAGTCACTGAACTGACGGGCCTGTACCGCCACGAACCGGAGCAGACCGTAGCACTGGTTAACCTCAACCCGACCACCGACGCCTTGCTCGATAGTTGGAGCCAGTATCGGTTGGGCCAGGCGCTGGATGCATGCGCCGCCAGTGCAGGCTGCCGCAATGACCTGATCAGCGGTTTTACCCCAGACCGCCAGCAATCTGCCCAGCAGCAGCTGCAAACCTGGCTGGCGCCCGAATGGCAAACCGCTCGCAACCCCTTCTCTGACCCCTATATAGCCGACCCCGGCCTGGATTGGCTCGACGACCTCCACGATCATGTGCAATTTGAAGCGACGCCCACTGGCTTGAATGCCCTGGACAACGAGGGTGACATCCTCGGTACACTTGCCTACGCGACCTTGTTTGATGAAAACGCCTCACTCATTGCCATAGGCGATGACGCACTTGCCGCCGCTTTCGAGATCCCGCCACCAGTGCCGGCAAACAATAATCCGATCACGATCGATTACCAGGCCATTCCCTCGTCGCCCTTTACCGTGCCGCTTGACTGGCAAGTCGATGTCAGTGGAACTCGCTCCGATATCCAGGGCGAGTTGTCGTTTCAGCACACCCTGGTGGGGCCTACCGGACGCGTCACGACCAGCAGCGGGGTGCTGTTTGCCGCATCCCTGGCAGACCCCGGCCCTTATACCTGGGTCGTCGTGGCAACCGACAGCGATGGCAACCAGGCAACCGATGGCCTGGCCCTGCAAGCCAGTGCCAGTGACGTGATCAGCCAGCCCAGCTTTGGCGCAGAGGGCAGTTGCAGCACCTCACCATTAACCGCCAACGCCAGCAATATATGCATCAGCACCGTAGACGGCGGCTCTCTGGGCGCCTGCGAAGCCAGTGACAGCGGCAGCACCCAAACGCAATTCAGCCCAGCGCCCTGCTCTCCGGTATCGCGACAGGGCGGTGTGTTTCTGGGCACCTGCACCTCGGTACTGAACCAGGTTCGGGTTTACCATTACGACAATCCACAGCGCAACACAGGCGAAACGCTAACCGAGCAGCGCACCCGCTTGCGCAACCAATGCGTCAATGACCTGGGGCGGGACTGGTTGGCCGAGCCGCCTGAATAAGGGGTAGCAGGTCGGTCGCCAGTACAATGCGTTGCTGGCGCGCCAACGACTGCGCCAGGGCAGCGTGCCACCAGGTGGCCGACTGGGCCGCTTGCAAGGGTGAAAAACCCTGAGCCAACAGCCCACCTATCCACCCCGCCAGGGTATCACCCATGCCCGGAGTTGCCATGGCCACTGTACCGGGGTGACTGAACCAGAGCTGCCCTGCCTCGGCTATTACGCTTCCAGCCCCTTTCAGCACAACCACCGCCTGAAAGCGTTCGCTCAGCGCCAGCGCTGCAGCACAGCGATCCTCCTGCACCTCAGCCGCAGAAAGTCCCAATAGCGCACCGGCTTCGCCCGGGTGGGGTGTCAGTACCCAGCCTGGCAGGGCTTTGGGGTGTGCTGCCAGCCAGACCAGGCCATCGGCGTCCAGCACTCCAGATAGACGCCGCCCGGTCAAGGCGGTGCACCTTGCTTGCGCATCCGTTCCACGGCCCAACCCCGGCCCCAGCACCAGGATAGCCGAGTCAGGTACGGCGCTGGCTTCCGGCGCTGCCGTCATCAGTTCAGGTTGTGCTACCAACGCCGCCTGTGCATGCTCCGGCGTGGTGTGCCAGACCACCTTACCGGCCCCCGCCGCGAGCGCTGCCCGGGCCGACAACAGTCCGGCACCGCCCATACCCGCTGAACCGGCGACAACGCTGACCTGCCCAAAGCGCCCTTTGTGACCATTGGCGGTACGCGCTGGCCAGGCTGGCGCCGTCTCCAGGCGCCAATGCAACGCCAGACCCATTGACGTCGCCTGGCAGGCTGCATCGATGCCGAGTGTTTCCAACCTCAGATAACCGACACAGCCAGGGCCATCGCCAGTCAACAAACCGGGCTTGAACGCAATGAAACTGAGGGTTTGACCCGCCTGAAAGACAGCGCCCTCAGCGATGCCGGTATCAGCGTTCAGGCCAGTAGGCACATCAACAGCCAGGCGAAAGGCGGCCTGTTGATTGACGGCAGCCACCATGTCGGCCAGTGGCTCTGCAAGAGCCCCTCTCTGACCAGAGCCCAGCAATGCATCGACAATCACAACGGGGGCAATCTCTGGCAAAGCCTCCTGTTCGCCGCCAACATTGAGCCAACGCTGACGAGCCCGTTCAGCGTCCGAACCCGGCCGCGAGGGCCCCAAAGGCGCAACCAGACACACATCGAAACCGGCCTGGTGGAGATGCCAGGCGGCCACATAGCCGTCACCGCCGTTATTACCCTTGCCCGCCAGCACCCAGACGACGCCTTCGGATACCAGCGCTTCCACCTCACGTGCAATGGCCTTGCCTGCGGCCTCCATTAGCGGCCAGGTACCTTCGTCTCCGGCCTGATCCGATGCCCAGGCTTTTTCAACGGTCGCCACATCAGCTGCGGCTAAAACAGGTTTCATTGTCGGCGCTCTCAGTTCATTAGCCTGCTGCACAGACTAGACCAGTCAGGCTATAAACAAAAAAGCCTCCGGACGGGAGGCTTTAAGGGATCTCTTAATTTCAGACTATGGGTAAGTCAGATTAGAAGCTCAGCGCTGCACCGGCAAAGAAACCGGAATAGTTCACGTCAGAGGCAAAATCTGAAGTATCGGCACCCAGTGTTGAGTCACCAATGGTCAGGCCGTAGTTACGGTAACCTGCTTCAACGCCCAGTTTTACCAGCATGTTGGTCGGCAGCGGTGCAAACCAGGTACCCTTCAATTCCAGATCAGTAATGTTGGTATCGCCGATCGGCAAGGTCTTCAGCTCGCCACCCAGACGAACATCGGCAACGGGGATGTCAAAGTGACCTCCCAGGTACAGCATGGGTACGATGATCGGTGTGCCACCAACTTCAAAGGCGGTATCAAATGATTGACCCGACGTATCGCCTTCAACACTGAAGCCGCCAATCAAAGACCGGAAGTTCAAACCAAAATCAACAGAGGCTGATGGCAGCGGGATGCCATATGTCAATGACAAGTCGAAGTAGCTCAAATCAAATTCAGAGTTGACCTCTTCCGTGTAAGTTTGGCTTTCGCCACCGTAGGTAACCGTTTCCGAAATGAAATTAGTACCTTCACTGGAGAGGTTCTGATATTTAAGCCCTACATCAGGAAAAATAGGTACAGAAATTTTAGTCCAGGCATAAAGGCCATTTTCGGCATCTTGATTCAGTCCAATAGGGCTACCGGTGCTTTGATCGCCTTTCAGATCAATCTCATCATTCGCCAGTGACCCTTCGTTAAGTGAGTTAAAGCTGTACCCCAGCCCGCCATCAATATCGATCAGCACCTTGGCAGACGCCAGGGGCGCAAACAAAACAGTAGCCGCAGCAGCGGTGGCCATCCAAATTTTCATAGTGATTCCTCATGTGCACGTTTCACAGACAGAGTCTGCACCAACAACTGACAATTTAAAAAATTCAAATGCAAAAAAATGGCAACTAGTCGAGTGTCTGCCACCAGCGTAGTTCAAGACTGAAACTCGATGCCAATACGGCGACCGACTTCTTCATAGCTTTCGATAACATTACCTAAATTCTGGCGAAAACGGTCTTTATCCATCTTTTCGCCGGTACCGGCATCCCACAGGCGGCAGCCATCCGGTGAGAATTCGTCGCCAAGTACGATCTTGCCCTCGAAACGCCCGAATTCGAGTTTGTAGTCAACCAGCACCAGCCCGCCATCGGCAAACAATTTCGTCAGAACCTCGTTGACCTGCAGCGTCAGTGCCTTCATGGCCTCAACTTCGGCTTCAGTTGCCCAGCCAAAGGTCGCGATGTGCGAGTCGTTAATCATCGGGTCATGCAGGGCGTCGTTCTTCAGGAAGAATTCGAACACAGCCGGTGTCAGTTCCTGACCCTCGGTCACACCCAGACGACGCACCAGACTGCCCGCAGCACGGTTACGCACCACACACTCTACCGGAATCATGTCGAGGTTGCGTACCAGGCTTTCATTGATTGAGAGCTGGTCTACAAAATGGGTCGCAATGCCCGCCTGTTGCAGCGCTTTCATGATAAAGGCATTGAACTGGTTGTTAACCTGGCCCTTGCGCTCCAGTTGCTCCATTTTTTCACCGTCGAACGCCGAGGTGTCGTTGCGAAACTCCAACACCAGCAGCGTAGGATCGTCGGTGGTATAAACGGTTTTTGCCTTGCCGGCGTATAGCTCACCCGTTTTTTTCATTGCTTGGCCTCGTCAGTTAGGCGGGTTGTAATGGAATCCAGGGGCAGCCTTCATCCTGGGTCAGGGTATGCACTTGCAACGCCCTGTTGTTCTGCAGCACGGGGGCCAAAGCGGCCATGGCCAGATCAGGGTGATTATTGTGCTCACTGATGTGCGAAATCATTAAATGCTGCAAGCCATCCAGCTCGATGCTCGACAGCAACTGCGCCGCTTGCTGGTTGCTCAAATGCCCCCAGTCACCCCCCACACGACGCTTCAGACTGGCCGGATAGGGCCCGTTGGCCAGCATCTCCGGGTCATGGTTGCATTCTAGCAGCAATGCCTGGCAACGTTGATAGCTGCGTGTAACCAGGGGGGTAATGCTGCCGAGGTCCGTTAATACGCCCATGCAGTATTGCTGAAACGTGAAAACGAATTGCACGGGCTCGCGCGCATCGTGAGGCACCGTGACTGGCTCTATCTCAACATCACCAATTCGAAACGGCCGGTGCACATTAATGGGTTTAAACAGGGGAACAGGCGTTTTGAACGACCGGGCGGTACCCGGTGTCGTGTACACCGGCACACCATGCTTGCGGCTGAGCATCGGCGCGCCGCGCAAGTGATCGCCATGTTCGTGCGTCACCATGATCGCCGTCAACTGCGCCGGGTTAATACCCCGGGCCTGCAAGCGCGCTTCTGCTTCTTTCAGGCCAAAGCCACAATCTACCAGCAGTGTGGTCTCGCCTGCCTGGATCAGCGTGGCGTTGCCCTTACTGCCGCTGCCCAGAGAGGTAAACCGCATCACCGTTACTCCTGATCAGCGGATTGACCACCGGTTGAGGCCCGGCCTTCGAGCAAAGCGTCGCGAAGCTCGTTCATGAGCTGACGGTTCTCCTCGGCACTCAATACCAGATCATCCGGGTATTCGGCGGCAATGCCGGTACCGCTGACTCTGGGTACCAGAATCAGATAAACCGTCTGGCGCTCACCACTGAAAAAGGCCCCAATGCGCCCAAACAGATTGCGGCTGGCAACATCGGCATCTTCCAGCTCAAGGCGATACTGACTGCGATTCCGGTCGGCCACCGGCCAACCCAACTGCGCCACTGCGCCTTCCAGCAACTCCCAGGTCAGGCTGGCGCTGCGATTCACTTGCAACGACACATTGCCAAAACTGTCGGTATTGTCAGTGATGATCAGATCAGAGGTGGCACTGCGTTCAAACAGGGAATCGTCAATCGTCACCGGCGGGCGGTCGACGGCCCGGTCGGCATTGGTGACAGTGCGGGGCTCTTCAACCGGTATCGGGTACCAGTCTGAGGAGGCCTCGGCTTCGGGGTTATAGTCGACGTTGATCTCGCGCTGACCGCAAGCGGCAAGCACCAGCGTGGCACTCAGTAGAAGCAGAGGAAGTCTCACGTCAGACAACACCCGATTCCATCAGCGCCTTGCGGACGATATCGTGCATGGGTTCAGACAAAGGCGATAATGGCAACCGAATGCCCGCCGGAATCAATCCCATCAAATTCAGGGCCCATTTCACCGGAATCGGGTTGGCTTCGACGAACAGGTTGGTATGCAAGGGCATCAGCAGGTCATTCAATCGAGTCGCCAGCTCCCGGTCGCCGGCCATTGCAGCTGCGCACAGGCTCGACATGGCTTTGGGCGAGACGTTGGCGGTTACCGATATATCGCCGTGGCCACCCATGAGCATCAGTTCCATGGCCGTGGCGTCATCACCACTGTATATGGCAAAGCCCTCGGGGGCGTTGTCGATCAGAAAGCGGGCGCGTTCGAGATCACCTGTGGCTTCTTTGATACCGACAATATTGTCGACTTCGGCCAGGCGCAGCGCCGTTTCGGGCAACATGTCGCAGGCTGTTCGGCCGGGCACGTTGTAAAGAATTTGCGGAATATCGACGTTCTCAGCAATGTAGCAATAGTGCTGATACAGGCCTTCCTGAGTGGGCTTGTTGTAGTAGGGCGTAACCAACAAGGCCGCATCGGCGCCCGCTGCTTTGGCCGCCCGGGTCAGGTGCATGGCTTCACGCGTTGAATTACTGCCGGTACCGGCGACTACCGGTATGCGACCGGCGCATTTATCCACAGTAAACCGAATCACTTCCTCGTGCTCTTTCATATCGAGCGTAGAAGCTTCACCCGTCGTACCAACGGCGCCAATGGCGGCGGTGCCATTGTCGATATGAAACTCGATGAGCTGCTCAAGGCTGGTCCAATCGACGGCACCGTCTGGGTGCATCGGTGTAACCATGGCGACAATACTGCCTGTGATCATGAAACTAACGTCTCCGGCTGTGCTCTTGATTCGATCGCCTCGGCTGACACGGGTCATTCCGGACGCTGGGACTACTACCGTCTAAACCGGCAATGGTACTGGCGCGCCAGCACCGACACAAGCCCGGCCAGCGCCCTTTCAATCACCTGACCAGACGGTCAACTGGCATTGTTCAAAAATTGAGCCATACTTGATAAAGCTGTGTCCCGGCCGTGCCTGCTCATGCAGCGCTGACGGCCAGGCTGAACACCCATGCGACATACGAAGGCTCGCTTTCGCATGAATAACCGTACAAGGAGTACCAACATGACCGTCGAACCAGGTCTGCCAGTCCCCGATTTTGTGGTGCCGGCGACCAGCCACAAAAACGTTCATCTGCGCGCCCTGCGCGGATACAGGATTCTGCTGTACTTCTATCCGAAAAATAACACTCCGGCGTGCACCATCGAAAGCCAGGACTTTGGTGCCAATTATCACCGCTTTCGCCAGCATAACATCCTTCTGTTCGGGGTAAGCCGGGACAGTCTGGACAGCCACGAAGCGTTCAAGCGCGCACAAAGCCTGCCGTTCGAACTGATTTCAGATTCCAACGAGGCGTTGTGCAACCTCTTTGGTGTGCTGCGGGAAAAAGAGCTTCTGGGACGCACCATTACCGGCCTGGTGCGCAGCACCTTTCTGATCGATGAGCACGGCATCCTGGCGCGCGCCTGGATAGACGTGGATGCACGCAATCATGTTCACCGCATACTCGATGAACTGGATGCCAGGCCCCGGCGCACTGGCTAACCCCGTTATTGTTCAGGCCCCCGTTGCGCTGACTCCTGATGCTCAACTCCACCTTCGACGCTGGCTTCCTCGGCGGCGCGGGCTTCCTGGTGCTTCGGCCAGGCGTTGAAGATGGCTTTTACCAGTGTCGCCAGCGGAATCGCAAAAAAGACCCCCCAGAAGCCCCAGATGCCTCCGAATAGCAATACCGCAACAATGATCGAAACCGGGTTCAGGTTAACCGCCTCTGAGAACAGCAACGGCACCAGAACATTGCCATCCAGAATCTGAATGATCAGATAGGCGATCATGACGTAATACAGTTCATTGGTGAATCCGAACTGGAAGGCACCAATGGCAAAGACCGGTATAGTCACGATGGTCGCCCCGATATAGGGTATCAGCACCGACACGCCAACCAGCACGGCAAGCAGGGCCGAATAATTCAGGCCAAACATTTCGAAGGTGACAAAGGAAATGCTGCCGATGATCAGAATTTCGATGACCTTGCCGCGAATGTAATTGGCAATCTGCTGGTTCATTTCCAGGGCAATCTGATTCATCAGGCTGCGCCGGGCGGGCAAGGTGGCCTTGAAACTGTCCCAGAGCACTACCCTGTCTTTCAGCATGAAAAACACCATCAATGGCACGACAATCAGATAAATCAGTACGCCAACGGCACTGGGCAGGGTGTTTAGTGAAAAGGTGAGCACTCTGGGCAGAAAACCCGTCAGTTGCTGACTGATGCCGCGCAAATCGATACCCAGCAGCCATTGCTGGGCCAGCTCATTGGAAATAAGCTCCGGGTAGCGTTCCGGCAGCGCCTGAATCTGATCCTGCATCAGCCGGATCATGACCGGCATTTCGCTGACCAGACTGGTGATCTGCCGCAACAGTGCTGGCACGATGATCAGCATGGCGACCACCAGCAAGCCGAAAAAGGCCAGACAGACCGCAGTGACCGACAACAGATGAGGAATCTTGAGATTGTTCAGCCGATCGACAAAGGGCGACAGCAAATAGGCCAGAATAACCGCGGTGAATACCGGTGCAAGCACCTGTCCAAGGCCATAGACCAGCAAGATCGACAGCATCAGCAAGATAAAGAAAATAACCGCTTCTTCATCTGAAAAATAACGTGAAAAGAATCCCTGTACGACGCGATACAGTTTCAAATCAATCTTCTCCTCGCTGAATCAGGAACCGAAACAAGCCTGCTTCGGAATCGTCCTGCTTCAGTAACTGGTGGGGGGCTCGGCTCAGATAGGCGGGAATGTCCCGCCAGGAACCGGCATCAGTCGCCAATACTTCCAGAATCTCTCCCGACTTCATAGCTGCAAGTGCTTGTTTGGTGCGCAGCAATGGTAACGGGCATCGCAAACCGCAGGCATCCAGTTGCCGTGACGGGGTACTTTTACAAGTCAATTACAACGCCTCACTGTCGGGACTCCAAAGAGCTCGTATTATAGGGCAACACATCTTCGTTGTATGGAACTCACGTGCATTCCAGGCAAGACCGGCCGCATCGTTACTCAACCTTTTCAGAGCAATACGTACTGCTTAACAGGTTCCCCCGATTCAGACAGCTCATTGCCTGGGTTTGTCTTTGCCTGTCAGTCGGGCTGCCCGCTCACGCGGAATTTGGCGACTCCTCCCTGGGTTGGACCCAGGAACAGGAACGCGCCGTTGCCGGCTATCTGCAGCGCAGATTACAGCGACAGGGCAATGTCATCAATGATGTTTGGCTTGAATACTGGCTGGCTGAACGCGCCGAGCGGCTAAGGCAAACCTCGACCTCGAGTCTGGGGCCGGTCAGCGTGGTCCTGCTGCGGCAAAAAGCCTTCAACGCCTTCGCCTTGCCGGGCAATGTCATGGGGTTCAATCTCGGGCTCTGGGAAAATGCCCGAACCGAAGACGAATTCACCTCAGTGGTCGCCCACGAGATTGCTCACCTGAGTCTGCGTCACTTTAACCGGCTGTCTGACAACAACCGTCAGCAAGCCTGGCTGGCAATCAGCGGCGCTCTGCTCGGTGTCGCCCTGGCTAGTATGGACTCCGAGATTGGCGGTGCGACGCTTATCGGCTCACAAATGGGTGCCGCACAACAAAGCCTGTCGTTCAGCCGGTCGATGGAGAGCGAAGCCGACCGTTACGCGACCGATATGCTGCGCGAGGCCGGTTACAACCCGTCAGCAGGCGCTGCGGTCTTTGCCCGGTTACAACAGTCGTTGGGCGGGCGCTCCGGATCCGATTACTGGCAGACGCATCCGCGCGCCATTACCCGCGCTGCCCAGCTGGAAGCCCAGCAAGGCAGTGCTACCGGAGCCACCGGCCAGACCAGCAATCAATACGACACGCTGCGCTGGTACATTAACACGCGTTACGCCGCCGATGATGACTTTGCTCCCGACCCGGCCTGGCAAAGCCTGACAGCAACATCAGACCAACTGTTACCGCAGCAACTGCTGGAAGATCCGGACCCGAACAGCCTGCTGGGCTGGATCAGATTTCAAACGAACGCTGACAACAGCCTTACTCTGGAGCGGCTGTCTCTGCTGCTGACACTTTTCCCGGATTTTGACCCGGCCTGGTATCTGAGCGCCGAACTGACCGCGCGTTCGGACAGCGCCAGCGCCTGCCGTGAGGCGCTGGGTGCGCTCGACCGGATCAACGGGCAGTACCTGGAAGTCTTTGAATTGCGCCACCGACTCAGCGGCGAGTGCCTGCAAAGCCGGGAGGCAGAAGCGACAGCGGCCTGGTACTGGCATCGCGGAGAAGAATCCCGCGCCCTGACCCTGTTAAGGCGCGCCATCGAACAACCCGGAGATGCGAGCCAGCTGGCACGCTTGCGAGAAAAAGTATCTGACTACGAACGCCAGCTGGCGTTACTGCCCAGCTGACATTCAGGCAGCGGGTTTGATCAACCCTGCTTGAAGGCCAGCATGCGGTCGAGCGGGATCCGCGCCTGACGAATCAGTTCGGGGGAGACGTGGATTTCCTCGCCACCCTGTACCAACACCTGCCTCAGCCGCTGCAAATCGTTCATCGCCATCCATGGGCAGTGGGCACAACTGCGGCAGCTGGCGCCCTGACCGGCCGTAGGCGCTTCAATAAAGGTTTTGCCAGGTGAACGCTGCTGCATCTTGTAAAAGATGCCGCGATCGGTCGCCACAATGAACTGTTGATTGGACAAACGCTCGGAAGCAGCGATGAGCTGGGTGGTGGACCCCACCACATCCGCCAGCGCCACAACTGACTCGGGCGATTCCGGGTGAACCAGCACAGCAGCGTCAGGGTACATGGCTTTCATATCCTGAAGCCCTTTGGCCCTGAACTCTTCGTGAACAATGCAGGAGCCATTCCAGAGCAACATATCCGCACCGGTTTCCCGTTGAATATAGCGCCCCAGATGCTGATCCGGTGCCCACAGAATCTTCTCTCCGGCCCGATCGAGATGGTCAATCACGTCCAGCGCAATGCTGGAGGTAACCACCCAGTCCGCACGGGCTTTGACAGCTGCAGACGTATTGGCGTAGACAACGACGGTCCGGTCAGGGTGCTGGTCACAAAAGGCGGCGAACTCATCGGCCGGGCAACCCAGGTCGAGCGAGCAGGTCGCTTCCAGTGTCGGCATCAGCACACGCTTGTCGGGACTCAGAATTTTGGCGGTTTCCCCCATAAAACGAACCCCGGCGACCACGACGGTCTCGGCATCCACATCCCGCCCGTAGCGCGCCATTTCCAGTGAGTCACCAATAAACCCTCCGCTCGACTCAGCCAGAGCCTGAATCAGCGGATCGGTGTAATAGTGTGCAACCAGAACGGCATTCTGCTCGCGCAGCAGCGCTTCGATCTCAGCGCTCAGTGTCTTCACCTGATCCGGCGTCAGACTACTGGCCTGCTCGGTCACTGGTATTTCGAAATTGATTGTCAGTTCAGACAATTCAACAGCATCAGTCATGGCTACCCGGTCACTCAGTCATAGTGGATACAGTGTAACGACAAACTGCACCATCGCGAAGGACGATACTTGCCTGCCCGGGCAATGTGGGGGTGAGAGGCTCAAACAACAATGCCTCTCCTCCCCCCAACCTGCCCCTCACCGGCCTGCACCCGGCATCAGCGGCCGGGCGAGAGAACATTCAGGTATAAAAAAAGGAGAGCCTAGGCTCTCCTTTTTCAGTATTTGGTGGGTCGTGCAGGATTCGAACCTGCGACCAATTGGTTAAAAGCCAACTGCTCTACCAACTGAGCTAACGACCCTCAACTGGTTGGACTATTTTACCTATGACCTACAAAAAAACAAATTAAAACAAGAACTTAGCTTTAACTTGCCAGCTTGCCTGCCTTACTACCCCGAACGAACCGGTCCAATGAGGAAGTGGTGGGTCGTGCAGGATTCGAACCTGCGACCAATTGGTTAAAAGCCAACTGCTCTACCAACTGAGCTAACGACCCTAAGGAGGCGCATATAATATGTATTTTTCGGGTCGGCGCAACCCCGATGGCCGACTTTTTTTCGCCAAGCCTTTGATCTACAAAGACTTTGAATTCACTGAGCAGCCACGTAACGGGTCGGATCGGCCACGCCAGCCTGCTCGAAACCGATTTTCCGCAACCGGCAACTGTCGCACAGACCACAGGCCTCACCAGCGACATTCGCCTGATAACAGCTGACCGTCATGCTGTAATCAACACCGAGCGAAAGCCCCAGGTTAACCGTCGCGGCCTTGGTAAGGTTCAGCAAGGGTGCCTGCACCGTAATCACCTGCCCCTCCACCCCCATTCGGGTGGCCAGATTGGCCAGGCGCTCAAAGGCGGAAATGAATTCCGGGCGGCAATCCGGGTAGCCTGAATAATCAACCGCGCTGACACCGATAAACAGAGTCTGCGCCTCCAGAACTTCAGCCCAGCCCAGCGCAATAGACAAAAACACCGTATTTCTGGCGGGAACATAGGTCGCGGGAATGCCGTCGGTCTCGGTCGTGGGTACGTCAATACTGTCGTCCGTCAATGCCGAACCACCCAGTGAGCGCAGATCCATGGGGATCACCTTGTGCGCTTTCACGCCCATAGCGGTCGCAATGCGCCGTGCCGCTTCCAGCTCCACATCGTGGCGCTGACCATAATCGAAACTCAGCGCATAGACTTCATAGCCATCGGCAATTGCCTTGGCCAGAACAGTGGTCGAGTCAAGCCCGCCTGACAGCAGTACTACGGCCTTCTTGTTCAATGTTCATGCATCCTGTTCATCACTGCCCTGGCTCGGGCATTCGGGGCTTGATCACCCGCTGGCCGACCACCGTCGACCCGCTGTGATTGAGTAAGGGGTAATAAAACAGCGCGACAACCCGCCTGGACTCGCCTGTGGGCTTAAGAGCTCTCAGTTACTATCAAGCCTGGCCTGTGCCAGCTTGGCACTCTGGCTGCCCGGGTACTCACTGATCACCCTGTTGAATAACTGGGTCGCTCGTGACCCCTGCTCTTGTTGCTGGGCAATAACACCAAGCTTGTAGAGGGAATCCGGCACTTTGGCATGGCCTTCAAAGTCGTCGACAACGGTTTCGAAAGCCGCCTGAGCCTGGGTAACTTCCCGACTGACCAGATGCACTTCGCCAAGCCAATACCAGGCATTGGGCGTCAGTTCGTGGTTCGGGTGTGCCTGGGCAAAGTCAGCCAGCGCCGTAATGGCACCCGGGAAATCCCGGTTACGAATAAGATCCCTCGCGGCGTTGTATTCCGCCAGGATATCTTCATCGCTGACGGCATTTTCACTGAGGGAGGGTGACACTTCACGCTCAGCAGGGGCCACGGCTTGCATGTCCAGCTGCTGTTGCATGTTCAACAGACGCTGATCAAGGTCGACATAGCGCTCTTTCTGCTCTTGTTGAAGTATCTGAATCTGATAGTTCAACTCTTCGACCAAACCACGCTGCTCAGCCACTTGTTGCTCAAGGTCACGCACCTGAAACATCAGGTTTTCAACAAAGGCAGGGTCTGGGCCGGGTGACGAGGAAGTACCTCGTGAAGTAGAGTTGGAAACATGGTCGGGCTGCGACTGAATGACGACGGGCTCAGCCATGACCGGCAAAACAAAACCAAAAGTGCTGCCGAACACGGCAGCACTTGTTATTACCATTTTTTTAAACATGGTGTCTCGATTACGGATAGACAATCTCTACACGACGGTTTTCTGCGTAGTCGCTTTCGGTGCTGCCCAGAGCCAGCGGCATTTCTTCACCGTAGCTGACGGTATCGATCTGGCTGGAAGCCACACCGCGCAGCATCAGGTAATCAGCAACCGCTTTTGCACGACGCTCACCCAGTGCCAGGTTGTACTCGCGAGTACCACGCTCGTCAGCGTGACCTTCCAGTACAACGCTCATGTTCGGGTTCGCTGCCAGGTTCATCGCATGGGCGTTCAGCACAGTGCGGAACTCTGAACGGATTGCAGACTCGTCAAAATCGAAGTAGATCAGGGTCTGGTCCAGCAGGTCCATGAATTCACTGGTCACTGCATCAGCCATTTCGTCATCGGCCGAGGTGTCCATTTCAACAGGCTCTTGCTGTTCAACTTCTAGGGTCAGGTCGCCCAGACCTTCGTCCGTTCCAGTTTCAGTTGTTTCAGCACCACTGGTTTCTTCTACGTCGTTGGACGCACAACCCGCCAGAAATACTGCGAACGTGATTGCAGCAATATGAATCAGTTTGGTTTTAGCCATTTTCCTTTTCCCATCTGTTGTCGATCATTATTATCAGGTGCTCAGCTCAGCACGAGGCCTTATCAGCATCTTGCCTTGCTTGATCACCTAGTTCAAGTACACCGTTAAAAGTGTCGCTAGTTCAGGTAAGGAGACCATGATGGTTCAATCACATCTCCATGAATCGAGGGCATTTCACTGGTGACCTGGCCATCCAGCGATACCCAAGCCAAAACCCCCCGACCCCTTGACTTAGTAGCATAGACCAGCATTGTGCCGTTTGGAGCGATGCTGGGCGATTCGTCCAGATTGGTCTCCGTCAGTATTCGAATTTCCCGGCTTGCCAGGTCCATCGCAGCGACGTGGAAACGCCCGTTAATCTGGTGCACAAACACCAGATACTCACCGTCGCTGCTGTACTGAGCCTTCAGGTTCTGGCTGCCTTCAAAGGTTAAGCGCTGTGCCCGCTTACTGGCAAGGTCCATTTGATAAATTTGTGGACTCCCGCCCCTTTCTGAGGTGTATACGATTGATTTTGAGTCCGGGGAGAAGCTCGGCTCCGTATCGATGTAGTTGTTTTGCGTCAGCCGGGTGCTGTCTCCACTGGAGAAATCGTAGAGATAGAGCTCCGGATTACCCGCCGTACTGGAAACATAGGCCAGGTAGCGACCGTCGGGAGAGAACGAGGGCGCTGAAGTATAGCCTCGCGGACCATTAATCGTATTTGACCGACCGGTCGACAATTCCTGAACAAAGACCTTCCAGCGATCACCCACCTTATTGGCGAAAGCTATTCGACGGCCACTGTGCGACCAGGTCGGCGAAATTATCGGCTCATTGGAGCGATAGACCGTACGCGCGCGCTGACCATCGGCATCGGCCACCTGCAGCCGGTATTCGAAGTTGTTGTTGGTCGTCGGCCGACGCGTCACAAAGGCGACCTTGGTTGAGAAAATACCTTTCACGCCGGTAATGCGCTCGTGAATCAGATCGGATATGGAGTGAGCCAAATCTCTCAGCTGAAACACCCCCACCGTCTGGTTGCCGGCCACGACGCGCCGGCCTTCAACTACATCATAAAGTGCAAAATTGACTTTAACCCGCTCATTGCCTGCGGGCTCGATTGAGCCAATCACCAGGTACTCCTGATTCAACAGCCGCCAGTCCCGATAGAATACAGCCTGTTCGGACGTCGGCTGAGTCAGCATGTTTCGCGGCGGCAGCGCTTCGAACCGCCCGGTGCGGGTCAGGTTCTGGTCAATAATGCTGTGCACTTCTTCAGGCAGCGTCGCCCCACCCTCCCAATAGAAAGGTACAATGGCGATTTTGGTTTTGGTGTCGTAACCCCGGGTTACAACGATATCAAGGTCTTCAGCCTGCACCAGGCCCGAGTAGATCACAGACATCAGGGCGACCAAGCTGACAATCACTGAATCTTTTATTCTCACTACATCAGATCCTCTGGTTTGAACGTAATGGTAAAACTGCGAAAGTTCTGGTTAAACGCCTGCATGTCTTCGGGCACTTCAAAACGCCGTATTCTCTGCAGAGCTCTGAGCGCCGACTGATCCAGGCTGGGGATGCCACTGCTAGACACGATAACAGGTTCCCCCTGCATTTCCCCGGTTGGCAACAGAGTAATGCGAACGACGGTCTCCCGGTCGCGCAGATCCATCACCCTTATTTCCATAGGTCGTGACCAGGCTCGTTGAATCTGCTGGCCAATACGGCCTTTGTAATCGTCAGTCACCGACGCTACCCGAGCCTCTGTTGCCCGGCGTTGTTCAGCCTGCTCTTGCTGCTGCTCGATAACGGCATCTTCTTCATCCAACCCGGCCAGCAAGTCGCTGAATGCATCCTCGGGCGCAGCAGGTTCTGGCTGTGGTGCAGGTTGCGGCTCGGGCTTGGGGGCCGGTTCAGGTTGAGGCTCCGGTTCGGGAGCTGGTTCTGGTTCCGGAGCAGGCTCGGGTTGTGGTTCCGGTTTGGGAGCTGGTTCCGGCTCAGGCTGAGGCTGTGGCTCGGGAGCGGGCTCTGGTTCCGGTTGAGGCTCTGGCTCGGGGGCCGGTTCAGGTTCCGGCTCGGGCCGAGGCGCTGGTTCAGGTTCTGGCTGGGGCGCGGCCTGCTGGCGCGGCTCAACCCGCAGGCTTGCCTGCATTGCGGGGGGCAATTCAAAGCTGTCGGGTGTTGGCGTGGTAAAACTAAACCCCACCAGCAACACAAAACCAATCGCCGCGTGCAATACCAGGGCCGAACTGACAGGCCCTGCCAGGGATTTCCACTGATCGAACTCAGCTTTCATCCGGTGCCTCGGTGATCAGCCCGACCGAGCTGATGCCCGCCTGCTGCAAGGCCGCCATCACCTGCATGACGGAGCCGTAAGAAACGCGATTGTCGCCACGGATATAGACCTCCAGGCTGGGTTGCTGCTGCAATACCCGCAAGGCGTATTCGCCCACAGCCCCCACCTGTACCAATTCGGGAGACTCTTCGCCGCGTTCGATGAATATCTGACCTTGCTCATCCACGGCGACGATCAGGTACTCCTGTTCATCATCGCGGTCCAGCGGCCCGGACACCACCTGAGGAACATCAACCTCAACACCCTGCATCATCATCGGTGCGGTCACCATGAAGATGATCAGCAACACCAGCATAACGTCGATGTAGGGTACGACGTTAATGTCGGACATTGGCTTACGGCCACGACGAACGGTCATCATGCCGGCACTTCTCGCTGGCGAGCCGGCTGATTGCCCAGCAAATGCGCCTGACGGTGCAGTATTGCGGAGAACTCTTCGGCAAAGGTTTCGTAGTTACCCACCAGCTTGTCAGCCTGGGCCGAGAAACGGTTGTAGGCGATCACCGCCGGAATAGCGGCGAACAGACCCATGGCGGTTGCAATCAGTGCTTCGGAAATACCAGGCGCGACGGTGGCCAGCGTAACCTGAGGCACAGAGGCCAGGCCGCGAAAGGAGTTCATGATGCCCCATACGGTACCAAAGAGGCCGATGTAAGGGCTGGTGGAACCGACGGTCGCCAAAAACGGCAAATGATGATCGAGCTTTTCCATTTCCTTGCTGCATGCTACGCGCATGGCACGCTGACAGCCGGCCATGATGGCGTCGGCGTCGGTCATGTTTTGCTGGCGCAGCCGGTTAAACTCTTTAAATCCGACGCGAAAGATATGCTCGCCGCCGTTTTCAGGATCCGGATTGGCATTCACCTGGCGGTACAATTGCGCCAGATCCATGCCGGACCAGAACCGTTCTTCAAAACCGGCGAAGCGACGATAGGCGGCGCGCAAAACCTTGCGCCGCTCGAAAATAAAGATCCAGGTCGCGACGGACGCTGCCAGCAATGTCAACATGACCAACTGCACTAACAGCGAGGCTTCGCTGACCAATTCCCAGATTGACAATTGACTGCCCACACCCAATTCCTCTTGAAAGCGATGGGCGCTAGGCTAAAGAGTTTTCAGATCAAATACTAGCAGTGTCCGAAACGGCCTTTGGGCTTTTCGATCCCTTTGCACAGCCCCGGGGCTGGGTTTGAACGCCCATTAACCGGAACGTTCCAGGTCGAAATGCAGGTAGGCCAAATCGGTCACCATCCGGCCTCTGGGGGTGCGAATCAGATACCCCTGCTGGATCAGATAGGGCTCGACAACGTCTTCGATGGTATCGCGTTCTTCGCTGAGCGCAGCAGCGAGGCTCTCCACCCCCACCGGCCCGCCGGCGAACTTCTCGATCAGCATGAGCAGCAGCCGCCGATCCAGATGATCGAAGCCGGCTTTGTCGACATTGAGCATATCCAGCGCCAAATCGGCGATCTCGTGGTCGACTGAGCCACTGTGCTTGACCTCGGCGTAATCACGAACCCGGCGCAACAGCCGGTTGGCGATGCGGGGTGTGCCCCGTGAACGGCGTGCAATCTCGGTGGCACCCTCGGGGTTGACGGTGACACCCAGCTTGCCGGCTGAACGCTCGATAATCTGAGTCAGTTCAGAAACACTGTAAAATTCCAGCCGCTCGACAATGCCGAAGCGATCGCGTAACGGCGACGTCAGCAACCCCGCCCGGGTGGTGGCGCCAACCAGGGTAAAGGGCGGCAGATCGAGTTTAATACTGCGTGCCGCCGGGCCCTCACCGATCATGATGTCGAGCTGGTAGTCTTCCATGGCCGGATACAGCACTTCTTCGATGTGCGGTGCCAGGCGATGAATCTCATCAATGAACAGTATGTCGCCGGATTCCAGATTGGTCAGCATCGCCGCCAGATCACCCGCTTTTTCCAGCACGGGGCCTGAAGTCGTTTTAATGCTAACCCCCATTTCATGGGCGATGATATTGGCCAGAGTGGTTTTACCCAGACCCGGCGGGCCAAACACCAGGGTGTGATCCAGCGGTTCCTGGCGCATGCGCGCGGCGCTGATGAAGATGTCCATCTTCTCCCGCACCACCGCCTGGCCAATGTATTCCGCCAGACTGGTGGGGCGAATGGCCCGGTCATACTGCTCTTCGCGCGGGCTCTGGGGCTCTGGCGCTATAAATCGATCGGTTTCAATCATGGTCGGGTATCCGGTTCGGGGTGAGACCCGTTACATCATGTGTTTCAGGGCGGCGCGAATCAGGCTTTGCGAGTCCATTCCGGGCTCGGTGACCCGGGCAATCGCTTTTGCGGCCTGCACCGGCTTGTAGCCCAGGGCGACCAGGGCGCTTTCGGCATCTTCCTCGGGTCGCGGCTCACCGGATTCAGGTTCACCCACAACCGGCATGGCCAACAATCGTTCGGCCCCTCCAAGGTCGTTGATGCGATCGCGCATTTCGACGATCAGCCGCTCGGCGGTTTTCTTGCCAACCCCGGGAATCTTCACCAGGGTGCTCGGGTCGTCGTCATGAATGCATTGCACGAAGCGGTCCGGTTCCATACCACTAAGTATGGCAAGCGCCAGCTTGGGGCCGACGCCACTGGTTTTGATCAGCGCACGAAACAGGCTGCGCTCTTTCTGGCTACCAAACCCGAACAACAGATGCGCGTCTTCCCGCACCGCCAGGTGAGTATGCAACACCACGGTCTGCCCAACTGGCGGGAGCTTGAACGCGGTCGACAGCGGCGCCTGAACGTCATAGCCGACGCCGTGCACGTCAATCAGCAAATCCGGCGCGCGGTTTTCGAGCAATACACCTTGCAGTCGCCCTATCATAAATCCCTCGGGTGGTTGTCTTTTCGATAGGCTACGGTACTGAGAAAGCCAGGTAACGACAATCGCCAGTGTATGGCAGCGGCCCTTACGGCCAGTACCAGGGCAAACCCAGCCACCCATATCCAGGGCGACCCGGGCCAGACCTGATGGCCTAGCCAGACCAGAACAGCCCCGCAAAAACTGGCTGTGGCGTAAATGTCACGCCGGAAAATCAGTGGTACTTCGTTGGCCATGATATCGCGCAGAATGCCCCCGAAAATGCCGGACGCCATGCCCATCATCACCACAATAAGCCCGGGCAGTTCGAGCGCCAGCGCCGCCTGGGTGCCGGAGACCGTGAACGCCGCCAGGCCGATGGCATCGGCATAGAGCAACACCTTGAACGGAACGGCAAAATAGCGTGCCAGAAAAAACATCAGCAGTCCGCCGCCAAAGGCGGTATAGGCCAGATTGACATCACCGATCCAGGCCAGCGGAGAGACATTCAACAGCAAGTCCCTGAGCGTACCCCCGCCGAGCGCCGATACAAAAGCCAGCACCAGCACACCAAAGAGGTCGAGCCGGTTGCGCGCCGCTTCCAGGGCTCCGGCCATGGCGAAGACAGCGACGCCAAACAATTCGATGGCATAGAGCACGGTCATTCGAGCCAGCGCCCCCGGCGTGAATGGCGACTACCAGCCACACGAATCAGCCCGGCCTGAGTGTTGGCATGACACAGCGCCACGGCCAGGGCATCGGCGGCATCTTCCTGCGGCAACCCCGGCAACTTGAGCAAAAACTGAACCATATGCTGCACTTGCACCTTGTCGGCACCGCCCTTACCCACCACCGCTTGCTTGATCTTGCGTGCCGCATATTCACTGACCGGCAACTTCGACTGTGTGGCCGCGAGCATGGCAACACCCCGGGCATGGCCCAGTTTCAGAGCCGAGCTGGCACTGCGCCCCATAAACACCTGCTCTATGGCCGCTTCCTGCGGCGACCATTGCCCGATGACTTCCATCAGAAAGGTATAGAGGTTGTCGAGCCGTTCGGGAAAGGTGGGGAAGGATTCCAGGCGAATCACCCCGGAGGTCACGTACTCCTGTCGCGAGCCGACCTGGCTAATAATGCCAAAGCCGGTTTTGCGCGACCCCGGGTCAATGCCGATAATCAGACTCACAGTCCGGCTCCCGGACCCATTCGCCAGAAGTTCAAGCTTCCGCTGCTTCCGGGAAAACCGCGTTGGAATACACAGCCTGCACATCATCCAGATCTTCCAGTATGTCGATTAGGCGTTGCACTTTCTCGGCGGTGTCCGGGTCGAGCTCGGTTTCGGTGCTGGGGATCATGGTGACCTCCCCTTCCACATCATAACCGGCTTCAATGAGCGCTTCTTTGACGGTCAGAAATTCTTCGGCGCTGGTGCGCACCTCGAAACTGCCGTCTTCATGATTAATGACATCTTCGGCGCCGGCTTCCAACGCCGCCTCAAGCACGGCTTCTTCACTGCCATTCTCGATAAACAGCTGACCGGCGTTACTGAACAGATAGGCTACTGAGCCATCGGTACCGAGATTGCCACCGCACTTGGTAAAGGCGTGGCGGACCTCGGAGACGGTACGATTGCGGTTGTCGGACAGGCATTTGACGTAAATCGCCACGCCGCCCGCGCCATAGCCCTCATAGGTCATGGCTTCGTAGTCTTCGCCTTCACCGGCACCCACACCACGGGCAATGGCCTTGTCGATGGTGTCGCGCTTCATGTTGGCGGTCAGCGCTTTATCCATCACGCTGCGCAGCGCCGGATTATCCTCCGGCGCCGGACCGCCGTTGCGAGCCGCAACGACGAGTTCACGGATCAGCTTGGTGAAAATCTTGCCACGCTTGGCATCCTGGGCCGCTTTGCGGTGCTTAATGTTGGCCCACTTACTATGACCTGCCATAAGTTACCTCGTTATTTCAGCCACCGGTGCCAGGCCCCTCAGGACTCCGCGACCGGCTTGCGCACACGAATGTTCAGTTCTTTAAGCTGCTCGTTGCTCACTTCGCCCGGTGCCCGGGTCAGCAAACAAGCGGCTGTCTGGGTCTTCGGAAAAGCGATGACTTCACGAATCGATTCAGCGCCGGTCATCAGCATCACCAGTCGGTCCAGACCGAAAGCCAGGCCACCATGCGGCGGCGCACCAAAGCGCAGGGCCGACAGCAGGAAGCCGAACTTCTCTTCCTGTTCTTCCGGGCTGATGCCGAGTACATCGAAGACCACGTGCTGCATGGCTTCGTCGTGAATACGGATCGAACCGCCACCGAGTTCGGTGCCATTGAGCACCATATCGTAGGCTCGGGACAGCGCTTCAGCCGGGTTGGCCTTCAGCTCTTCCGCCGAACAGGAAGGTGATGTAAACGGATGGTGCAGCGCCGCCAGGCGGCCTTCACCGGTCACTTCAAACATGGGGAAGTCAACGACCCAGAGGGGCGCCCAATCCGCCGTGTACAGGTTCAGGTCTTCACCCAGCTTGCAGCGCAGCGCGCCCAGAGCATCGTTCACCACACCGGCTTTGTCGGCGCCGAAGAAAATGATGTCGCCGTTTTGCGCATCGAGGCGACTCATCAGCTCCTTAAGAATCGGCTCGGGAATGAACTTGACGATGGGCGACTGCAGGCCGTCTGGCAACTGAGTCACGTCGTTTACCTTGATCCATGCCAGGCCACGAGCACCGTAAATACTGACAAACTTGGTGTAATCGTCGATTTGCTTGCGGGTCAGCTCGGCGCCCCCGGTCACCTTCAAGGCAGCAACGCGCCCTTTGGGGTCATTGGCCGGGCCGGAGAATACCTTGAAATCAACCTCGCTCATCAGATCGCTGACGGTTACCAGTTCCAGAGGGATTCGCAGGTCAGGCTTGTCGCTGCCATACCGCTCCATGGCTTCGGCGTACGGCATGCGCGGAAAATCGCCAAGATCGACCTTCAGCACATCGCTGAACAAGCCGCGAATCATGTTCTCGGTGATGCCCATGATGGTTTGCTCATCGGCAAACGCCAGCTCCATATCGATCTGGGTGAATTCGGGCTGACGATCGGCCCGCAGGTCTTCGTCACGAAAGCACTTGGCGATCTGATAATAGCGATCAAAGCCGGAAATCATCAGCAGTTGCTTGAACAACTGCGGGGATTGCGGCAACGCAAAGAATTCACCCGGGTGTGTGCGGCTTGGCACCAGGTAGTCGCGCGCGCCTTCGGGCGTCGCCCGCGTCAGAATTGGCGTTTCAATGTCCAGAAAGCCCTGGTCTTCCAGGTGCCGGCGGATGCTGGAGGTGATTTTGCTGCGCAGAATCAGCTTCTGTTGCATCTCTGGCCGGCGCAAATCCATAAAGCGGTAGCGCAGACGAACGTCCTCGCCCACATCCGAATATTCGTCGAGCGGGAACGGCGGCGTCTTGGCGACATTCAATACGGTAATCTCACGGCCAAGCAGTTCGATTTCGCCAGTGGCCATGTTCTTGTTGATGGTGCCTTCAGGGCGTGCCCGTACCAGACCGGTCACTTCAATGACGTATTCACTGCGCACCCGGTCGGCGGTGTTGAAGCTGGCTTCGAGGTCAGGATCGAATACGACCTGCAGAATGCCCGCGCGATCACGCACATCCAGAAAAATCACGCCGCCGTGATCGCGACGACGGTGCACCCAGCCGCTGATGGTAACGGTTTGGTCGATTGAGGCGCTGTCCAGCCCCCCACAGTATTGGCTTCGCATAAGATATCCTGATCTGGCGGTTCAAATTCGAAAAGGGCGGCATTATACCGATTGCGCACGGGATAGACTACCACGGGCACGCGTTGAATTAAGCGGCAAACATTCCGGCTGGACAGCTCGCCTTATTTTACCCAAGTTTCGGAGTTCGGAGCCGGTTGAGTGGCACTGGTTTGGCAAAGCGCCGTGCTTTTCGGCTAAACTCCGCCAGTGTGCAGCCACCCTCGAGCCAGGATTTACCGTGATACGACCAATAATGTTCACCCTTGCATGCCTGCTGTGGCTGGCACCGGTGCAAGCGGAGGAAAGCCCTGACCCGCAACTCCTGGCTTCCCTGGAAACGGCCCTGGCGCAGGACGGCTCGTTCGAGGACCGCTATGTCGGCCAGGTCTGGCTGGCCAGCATGTCGACGCCCCTGGGTCGCTGGGTCAAACCGGCGGATGAACGCATTGACCTGCTCAGCCGCATCCATCGTGAGGCAACGGCAGCCGGGCTGGACCCCGGGCTGGTGCTGGCACTGATACAGGTGGAAAGTAATTTTGATCAGTACGCCATCTCATCGGCCGGCGCCCGCGGCATGATGCAGATTATGCCCTTCTGGACCCGGGAGATCGGTCGGGAAGATGACAACCTCTTTGATCTGGACACCAACCTTCGCTACGGCTGTACCATTCTCGCGCACTATCTTGAAGTTGAAGATGGCAGCCTGATTCGCGCCCTGGCGCGCTACAATGGCAGTCGTGGCCAGACCTGGTACCCGGAGAGAGTCTTGCGTTACTGGCACGAACGCTGGCGCTTTAACGCCGGTTAACCGAGCATAAACCCCTCAGGAGGCGGATCGCCCGGGTCTACCCGCTCTACATCGACACCCAATACCTGAGAGAAGCGCGGCCCTTCATGCAGCGCTTCCAGCATGGCGGCCAGCTGCGGCTCGTCTCCCATCATCATGACCTCCACACGGCCATCATCCAGATTAATGGCATAGCCCTGAATACCCAGATCACGGGCCTGGCGCCGGCAAAACATCCGGTAGCCAACGCCCTGAACCTTGCCGTATACCCAGGCTTTCATACACAACATAGCAATGCACCCCAGTGCCAATTCAATAACAGTCCCACAGTCCGGGCGAAGTTTATCGGGTAAGGAGGCAATCTGTCTTCAGTTCACCGGCACTTTCATCCGCGGGCCGCGATAACCGCGAGTCAGAAAATGAACAGTGCTCATAATGTGACTTGCATCACATTTCTGACAGAATGACGCCCGGGAATGTGAATTGGAACATTGATCATTCGCTGCACCGACTATGGTCAGTCTGGGAGATAGAGCCCAACGGGTACCAACCGACCAGAGGGAGAGTGTAAATGAGTTTCGCGGCCTTGCACCTTACGCTGCCAAATCAGGCATTGCACCTAAGCCAGGATACTCTGGCACTGTACCGTGATGTTCTGGTTAACCAGGTCATGGAAGCTGAACACATTGGCGCCCGACTGGAAAAGATTGCCTCTTATCTGCACAACCTGAACCGGGTCCCGCTGCAGGGCGAAATACGCCAGGAACTGACCGAGAACCTGATTCAGCATTACCTCATCTATATGCAACAAGCGCCGGTCATGGCCGACCGGGGGCTTTCAATAACGTTGCTGTCGGAATGCAACCGTGAACTGTCGTATGCGACCAAGCTGTTGCTGCGTGACTGTACGCCACGCTCCAAAGAAGAGTGGGCCCGCTTTGTATATTGGGCCATATCGGCCCTGTCGATCCATCTGAATGATTTTTCATCCCAGTACCGCAGCCAGCCCGGCGCGCTCTGGGGGGAAATGCACCGGCTGTTTCAATTCGCCAGCCAGCGAAGACTGACTGATTTTCAGGCACTGGCACCCGACCGGGGCGATATAGAAACGCGCTACAAGCATGCGCTGCTGTTGTCAGCCAGTCAGACTGAACACCTTAGCCATACCGAGCGCATGATTCTGGATGTTTACCTTGGCCACTGGGCTTTCCGTGCCCGGCTCAGTCATCAGGAGCGGCGAGACTTCAATACACGCTACTTCTATATAGATACCGAAGCCAACCGGGGCATACAAACCGCCCGGCAAATCCAGGGAGCCGGGAACGACGAGTCCATTCTGGTGCTCAACCCCTTGCCGGTTATCGAACAGGCACGCCAGCATATGAAACACCAGCGCCAGGGTCTGTCTCCTGAGAAACTGGGGCTGCCTGCCGACATTGACAGCATTGACCTGTTCATGACGCTGAAGAAAGCCATTTCCGCCTGGAAGCAGGTAGGCTCGCGCCGTTTCGAACGGGACTTGCTTGAACAGCAAACCCAGGCCGCTATTGGCCTGCATTCGGTGCATCAGTACTTGCGGGTTAACGGCACCCGGGAAGAGCAACTGGCCAGTGTCACCACTCTCAATACCAGCAAACAAGGGGCCTGCATTCGACTCAGGGACGATACCGTCTCACTGAACGTTGGCGACGTACTGATGCATCGCGATCAGGACGACGACCCCGACAGTGAAGGTCGGCTCGGCATCGTTCGCTGGATGCACCGCGACAGCCGGGGACGAATTTGCGGCCTTGAGTATCTGACCGGCAATCTGCAGCCGGTAGCGGTGCGCATAAAAGACCGCTTGTCTGAAGCCTTGCTGATCAGCACTCAGGGCAACGACTCACTCATCACCCACAAGGGTTACTGCACCAGCAACAGCTCAATTCGTCTGAAAAACTTCCGCCATGGTTTGGCGCTGGAAGCGAGGGCACAGTCTCTGCTGCAACGTGGTGAAACCACCGATCAGATCAGATTGAAGCGCAGTGCCGTCTAACCAGTGAAGGTAAAACTTCCGCCGGTCCGGTCAGATTCTGTACAGGATTCAAGCAGGACCGGCACAGTGTTCTACACTCTCGGGAAAGAATCGCAATAAATCGACAAAACAATAACTTATGGCGATGTTATTGACCTGTGTCATTTGCAAATGGCATATCGACTCAGCATACTTTCGCCGCCTAATCCTTTTAACCCTTACACACCCTATCGGAAGCTGATCCATGAGCAACTCTACTACCGTGCCTGAGGAGCAGACGACGTACAATTATACGGTTGTGCGTCAATTCTCCATCATGACTGTTGTCTGGGGGATTGTCGGTATGCTGGTTGGCGTCATCATCGCCGCCCAGATGGCATTCCCGGAATTGAACTTCGGCCCCTATTTTCATTTTGGCCGATTGCGTCCACTGCACACCAACGCCGTTATTTTTGCCTTCGGTGGCTCTGCACTTTTTGCGACCTCCTACTACGTTGTTCAGCGCACTACTCAAGCTCGTTTGGCTTTCGAAGGCTTGGTTAAGTTTACCTTCTGGGGATGGCAGGCTGTGATTCTCGCAGCGGTGGTAACCTTGCCACTGGGCTTAACCTCGTCAAAAGAATACGCCGAGCTGGAATGGCCTATCGACATTCTGATCGCGCTGGTCTGGTTGTCCTATCTGGCCGTCTTTGTCGGCACCATCAGCCGTCGCAAGATGCCACACATCTACGTCGGCAACTGGTTTTACCTGGCGTTCATTGTCACCGTCGCGGTGTTGCACGTCGTGAACAGCGCCGCCATCCCGGTGTCCCTGTTCAAATCCTACTCGGCCTATGCCGGCACCATGGATGCGATGGTTCAGTGGTGGTACGGCCACAACGCGGTTGGCTTCTTCCTGACAGCCGGTTTCCTTGGCATGATGTACTACTATGTGCCCAAGCAAGCTGAACGACCCATCTACTCCTACCGTTTGTCGATTGTTCACTTCTGGGCGCTTATCTCCGTCTATATGTGGGCCGGTGGGCACCACCTGCACTACTCATCGTTGCCAGACTGGGCGCAAAACCTCGGCATGGTTATGTCTCTGATTTTGCTGGCACCCAGTTGGGGCGGCATGATCAACGGCATGATGACCATGAGCGGTGCCTGGCACAAGCTGCGCACCGACCCAATTCTGCGGTTCCTGGTGGTGTCTCTGTCATTCTACGGCATGGCGACCTTTGAAGGCCCGATGATGGCCATCAAGACAGTGAATGCGCTGTCGCACAACACCGACTGGACCATTGGTCACGTGCATTCCGGTGCACTCGGCTGGGTAGCAATGATCTCGATCGGCGCAATGTATCACACCTTTCCGCGGCTCTATGGCCAGACGCAGATGTACAGCATCCCCCTTATTAATGCTCACTTCTGGCTGGCGACCATTGGTACCGTTCTGTACATCGCTGCCATGTGGGTCAACGGCATTGCCCAGGGCCTGATGTGGCGCGCAGTCAATACAGACGGCACACTGATGTACAGCTTCGTACAAGGCGTTGAAGTTAGCTGGCCAGGGTATGTCGTACGCATGATCGGCGGCATCGTGTTTCTCTCTGGCATGTTCCTGATGGCTTACAACGTCTGGATGACCATCCGGAGCGAACAAAAAACCAGTGTGGCTGACACAGCCGCACAGCCCGCTTAACGGTTAGGACGGATACAATGCAACACGAAACGGTTGAAAAGAACGTCGGCCTGATGGTCGCGCTGGTGTTGGTAGCCATCAGCTTCGGCGGTCTGGTCGAGATTGTTCCCCTGTTCGCACAGGACGAAGTGACCGAGCCCATCGAAGGCCTCGAACCCCACAGCGCCCTGGTACTGGAAGGCCGGGATATCTACATTCGCGAAGGCTGCCACGTGTGCCACACCCAGATGGTACGGCCATTGCGCGCTGAAGTTGAACGCTACGGCCCTTACTCCCAGGCTGGCGAAGATGTCTACGAACATCCCTTCCTATGGGGTTCAAAGCGCACCGGGCCTGACCTGGCCCGCGTTGGTCAGCGCTACAGTGACGAGTGGCAGAAAGCGCATCTGTACGATCCGCGCTCGGTCGTTCCCGAGTCCAATATGCCCGCCTTTCCCTGGTTGTTCGAATGGACGGTCGATGGCTCCAAAACCGGTGCAAAAATGGCCGCGCTGCGTCGCGTCGGTGTGCCCTATACCGATGAGCAGATTGCCAATGCTGAAAGTGAAGTCGACGGAGTCACTGAGATCGATGCATTGGTGGCCTACCTGCAACAGCTCGGCACCCTAGTGACAGGCCGCTAACCCTATGGATATCAACGATTTCAGAGGTCTGGCCACCATCTTCACCATGATCGCGTTCTTTGGCATTGTGATTTGGGCCTACAGCAGCAAACGCAAAAAGAAGTTCGACGAAGCGGCCAACCTGCCGTTCGAAGACGAAGCGCTGCATGAAAAGACACAAGCCAGGACAGGAGACGACAAATAATGAGTAGTTTCTGGAGTGCTTACATCTTTATCCTGACGGGTATTTCGATCGTCGGGCTGGCTATTCTGATTACCCTGACCCGGCGCATGAAAGATCCGGGTGGCGAAGGGGCGTCAACCACTGGCCACAGCTTCGATGGCATCGAGGAGTTCAACAACCCCCTGCCCAAATGGTGGCTGAACCTGTTCTGGATAACCATCGTGTTTGCTGTGGGTTATCTGATTGCTTACCCGCTGGGCAACTGGGACGGGTTGTTGAACTGGACTTCGCAGAAGGAACTCACAGACGCCCAGATCGCCCACGATCGCCGATACGGCGAGATTTATGAACGCCTGGCGAACATTCCTGTGGAAGAATTGCCAGATAATGCCCAGGCCATGCGTATCGGTCAGCGTCTGTTTGAAGACAATTGCGCGCTGTGCCACGGACAGGCGGGCCAGGGTGGCTATGGCTTTCCCAACCTGACCGATGATGATTGGCTGTACGGTGGCAGCGGTGATGCCATAAAAGCCAGCCTGGTCAATGGCCGTCGCGGACAGATGCCCGCGTGGGGCGATGCGCTGGGTGCCCAGGGCGTGCGTGCCGTCACTGAGTATGTCGTGCAATTGTCTAACCACGATGACGTCAACGCGACGCTCGCCCGTCAGGGAGAAGCACTGTACAACGCTTCCTGCGTGGCCTGCCATGCCGAAGACGGCACCGGTAACCAGGCGCTTGGCGCCCCCAACCTGACGAATGACATATGGCTATACCAGATTCCCGGCGAATCGGTGAGGGATTCAGTACAATACACCCTTAACAATGGCCGGGCAGGTAACATGCCTGCCTGGGAAAACATTCTGGGTGAAGAGCGCGTACACATACTATCTGGCTATGTCTACAACATGGGCAATCAGTAAGCACCAAACCCGGGGGGAGGGGCGTTAACTGCCCCCTCCCCTCTCCTTAATGGGTTTCGGAAACAGACAAGCGTGTTCCCCAAGCCTATTAGTAAGTTCGGACAATGACCCAAAAAATTGAAGTCAAAGACGTCACGGACAACACCGTTAAAACGGTCGACCTTTACCAGGAACGTGAAAAAATCTATGTACGCCGCATCAAGGGCTTCTATCGCTCACTGCGGGTCTATGGCGGTGCGTTATTGTTTGCTGCCTATTTTGGCACTCTCTGGTTCAACTGGAATGGCCGCCAGGCCGTTTGGTTTGACTTGCCAAGCCGGCAGTTCCACGTGTTCGGCATCACCTTCTGGCCGCAGGATTTCATGCTGCTGTCCTGGGCACTGATCATCTGTGCCTTTGCACTGTTCTTCATCACCGTATTTGCCGGTCGGGTCTGGTGTGGCTACACCTGCCCGCAGAGTGTCTGGACCTGGATCTTCATGTTCATTGAGGAGAAGACCGAGGGCAAGCGCAATGCTCGCATCAAGCTTGATGAACAACCCATGACGCTGCTTAAGTTTGGCCGCAAGTTTGCAAAGCATCTGCTATGGGTTTTGGTCGCACTGGCCACGGCAATCACCTTTGTCGGCTACTTCACTCCGATTCGCCAACTTATACCGGATCTCTTTACCTTCAATACCAGTGCCTGGGCGGTGTTCTGGATCGCTTTTTTCACGCTGGCGACCTACGGCAACGCTGGCTGGTTGCGCGAGCAGGTGTGCATTTACATGTGCCCCTATGCCCGCTTCCAGGCCGTTATGTTCGATCAGGACACGCTGATCGTCAGCTACGATGAGAAACGCGGGGAACCCCGGGGTTCTCGCCGCCGGGGTATTGACCCGCAAGCGCTGAATCTGGGCGATTGCATCGATTGCGATCTGTGTGTTCAGGTGTGCCCAACCGGTATCGACATTCGCGATGGCCTTCAGTACGAATGCATCAGTTGTGCGGCCTGTATTGACGCCTGCGACAGCGTCATGGACAAAATGGGTTATGAACCGGGGTTGATTCGTTACACCACTGAACACGCTCTGGAAGGCAAACCATCGCATATTTTGCGCCCCCGGCTGATTGGCTATGCGGCTGCGCTTACCATAATGGTGGTGTTGTTTGCCTGGGTAATTGCCACCCGGGTGCCACTGGAAATGTCCATCGAGCGCGGGCGCGGTGCCCTGCACCGAATTACTCCCCAGGGCCAGATCGAAAACAGCTACAACATTCAACTGATGAACATGTCACAGGTCGATCGCAGCTATGCCCTCAGTGTGGCTGGTCTTGAGGGCGTTGAATTGATCGCGCCCCGGCAAATTGACATTCCTGCTGGCGGTGAAGTCGCGTTTACCGTTCGCCTGGTACTCCCCCCTGAAGACCTGACATTGCCCAACAACGATGTGTTCTTTACTGCCACGGCACTGGATGATTCACAGGTCAGCACCGAAACCGAAAGTCGTTTCTTCGGCCCGGCTAATTTCTGATCCCCGATACTTCCCATTTCAAGCCTTGCAGCGGCGCGCAAACGTCGCCTATTTTTGGAGATAAAACGTGACTCATACTGAGATAACACCCTGGTACCGGCAGTTGTGGCCGTGGCTGGTATTCAGCCCTTTAATATTCGTTGTGCCAGCCGGATTCTGGATGATTTACATTTCGGTTGTCACCAGTGATGGTTCCGTTCTCGACGATGTCTACAAAGACGGTCGTAGCTACATCGTCAGCACCGAAGCTGACGATCTGGCGATGGAACTGCAGCTGGGTGCCCAAATGCAGATGATCGGTGACCGCGTCAGCGTTCGCCTGGAGGGGAACCTCGACGCGGCGCCGCAAGCGCTGACATTGCTGTTCGCTTTCGATGCGCATGCTCAGCGCGATGTCAAAGTAACACTAAGCCGGACACAGGATGGCCGATTCACCGGTCGATTGCCCGAGACCGTTGAAGGCGAACGCTCATTACTGTTGCAACCGTTGGACAGCGACACCAACTGGCGCTTACACGGCCGGGTGACCTTGCCCAGCAGCACCATCCAGACCTTGCTACCCAGGGTGCGATGAACCCGGATTGCTATCACTGCGGCTTGCCGGTTTACGATGACCGCTACAGCCTGACCGTCGCTGGCGAGCCGCGTCCATTCTGTTGCGTCGGCTGCCTGGCAGCGGCGCAAACCATTATCGACAATGGCCTGGAAGCCTACTACCGCTTCCACGATCCAGCTCAGGCGCCGGCAGCGCCCCCCGTTACCGACACCGATCGCGAAAAACTGCTGCTCTATGACCGCGCTGATGTGCAAGCGGAGTTTGTCAGCCAGCCCAACCCTGGCCAACTGACTGCCACCCTGATGATAGAGGGCGTCAGTTGCTCTGCCTGCAGCTGGCTTATTGAAAAACACCTTGCCCGTCTGCCCGGGGTTTCCAGTGTTCACTTCAACCAGACCAGCCACCGTTGCCAGGTGAGCTGGAACCCGGATCAGCTGCCACTCAGCGAAGTCTTTCTGGCGGTATTTGGCCTGGGTTACCGTGCCCACCCCTACCGCCCGGACCAGGAAGAGCGGTTGCGCCAGAAAGAGCAGCGCCAGTATGTATTGCGCATTGGCATAGCCGGCATTGGCATGATGCAGGCCATGATGAATGCAGTGGCCATCTACAGCGGCAACATGACGGGCAGTACCGAACTGCTGGTTCGTTGGGCCAGCCTGGTATTGACCATTCCCGTTGTCGTTATTGCCGCGGGGCCGTTTTTCCGGTCGGCCTGGCGCAGCTTGAAAGTCCGACACCTGTCGATGGACGTCTCGGTGGCGCTCGCCATAGGCTCGGCTTTCATTGCCAGCCTATGGGCAACCCTGACCGGTGGCGGTGAGGTCTATTATGAATCGGTCAATATGTTCACCTTCTTTCTGGTGCTTGGCAGGTTTCTGGAATTTCGGGCCCGCACCTCGGTTCATGCCAGCGGCAATGCGCTGGCCAGTCATCTGCCCGCGACCTGCCTGGTATGGCGGGACGGGCACTGGCAACGCCAGGCGCTGCGCGATATTCGTACCGGTGAGCGAATTCTGATTCAGGCTGGGGAACTGTGCCCGGTTGATGGCGTCGTTCGATCCGGTTTCAGCGAATTCGATGAGTCCCGGTTGACCGGCGAATTCAAGCCACGCCCCAAGGCACCCGGCGACGCCGTTCTCGCTGGAACGTTGAACCAAACCCAGGCGGTCGAAGTCGAGGTCGAACGCACCGGACAGGAGAGTTCTGCCTCTAGTCTGATGCAGCTATTGGAACGGGCCGCCAGTGAAAAACCGCGCCTGGCCGAACTGGCCGACCGGGGAGCCCACCATTTTGTCGCCTCGACCTTGCTGATCACCGCCATTATTGGCCTGGTTTGGCTTTGGGTGGCACCAGACCGGGCTTTCTGGGTCGTCATCAGCGTGCTGGTGGTCACCTGCCCTTGCGCGCTTAGTCTTGCCACCCCCACGGTGCTGGCCCAGGCCACCAACAGTTTGCGCCAGCGAGGCCTGATCATTACCCGCGGTCATACGCTCGACCAACTGGCATCGGTAACAGACCTTGCCTTCGACAAAACCGGGACCCTGACTGAGGGCCACTTCGTACTGACGGGCGTATACGCTGAAATAGAAGCAGAGCGCCAGGGGTTAACCGAAGCTGACCTGATCGCGGTTGCAGCCGAACTTGAACGCACCAGCGAGCACCCCATTGCCCGGGCATTCCGACAGGCACAACCACCTGGCACACCGATACGCAAGCTCCGGGATCACCAACGCCACCCGGGGGCCGGTCAGTCGGCACAGGATGCCTCTGGTACCTGGCGCCTGGGTCACTGGGAGTTTGCCAGTGAAGGTTCAGCAGCACCCCCAGCATCAGCCCCCGGCCGGATCTGGCTTAGCCTGAACGGCCGTGCCCTGGCCGCCTTTTCCGTCAACGACGACCTACGCGGCAGTGCACTGCCCGCCCTGAATTCCCTTGAAGCGCTCGGCGTTCGCTGCCATATCCTCACCGGAGATCCCAACGGTGAACTGGATCCGAGACTGGCGTACCTGAGCGTTAACGGCCGGTTTCACTACGGTCTCAGTGCCGAGCAGAAGCTGGGCTGGGTCAACCAGCAAACCAGCCTGGGCGCACGTGTAGCGGTGGTGGGCGATGGGATAAACGATGCCCCGGTTCTGGCCGGCGCACCGGTCTCTGTGGCGATGTCATCCGGAACGGACCTTGCCAAACAAGCCGCCGATGCCCTGCTATTAAATGAAAACCTGTCGACACTGGCGCTGGCCATTCAGGCAGCCCGGAAGACCCGGCGCGTAATCCGTCAGAATCTGGCCTGGGCCTTGCTGTACAATGGCCTGGCCTTGCCATTGGCGGCCCTGGGTTGGGTTGCCCCCTGGCAAGCAGCCATAGGCATGTCGCTCAGTTCATTGCTGGTGGTCGGAAATGCCCTGCGCCTGCGTCGGTTATCCTGAAACAGCCAGCGAACACCCTGTAAACGGAGCATGATCATGGACATTCTACTGTTGTTGATTCCGGTGAGCCTATTACTGCTGCTCGTAGGGGGCGGCTTGTTCTGGTGGACGGTTAACAGCGGTCAGTATGACGACCTGGACAGCCCGGCACAGCGCATCCTGTTCGACGATGACAGTGATATGGTCCCCGACCGGCCCGATCGCTCCCGTTCCAGAAACCACCCGGCAAAACCCAGTGAATCCGAACCATCCAATCAGCAGGACTCATCGACGCCATGATGATTGATGCCCTGTCCGCTGTGCTGATCGGTATCATCTCGGCCGGTCACTGCCTGGGCATGTGCGGCGGCCTGACCGTGGCCTTCGGGGTCAACAGCAAGGGGACGTCTGTACTGGCTGCCTACAATCTGGGCCGCATTACCACCTATACCGGACTCGGTTTTCTGATCGGTGCCGGACTGTCCTGGCTACCGGCCAGTACCGTGCCTGCACTGAGGCTGATTGCTGCCGCTTTGCTGGTGCTGATCGCCCTGTATTATCTGAACATCGCTGCCTGGATCACTCGGGTGGAATCGCTGGCGTTGCCGTTGTGGCGACGCCTGCAGCCGCTGGCAAAACGTTGGCTGCCGGTCACAACCCTTCGACAAGCCTATCCACTGGGGCTGGTATGGGGGTTTTTGCCCTGTGGACTGGTCTATTCAGCCCTCGGCTTCGCGGCAACCGCCGCCAACCCCTGGGCCAGCGCCGGCCTGATGCTCTGCTTCGGGTTCGGCACCCTACCAGCCATGATGCTGACCGGCGCCGCTGCAAAACCTTTCCAGCGCGGTCTGAACAGACCCTGGGTGCGGCGGGCGTTAGGTGGAAGCCTGCTGGTCTTTGCCGCCTGGTTGGCGTTTCAGGCGGTTTCCATGGGCCACTAGCAGGCTGTTGAAATTCGAAGAATTTCAGCCGCCTGCTACCGGAACAAGGACGTTCCGGCAAAATTGATGACTATCAAGTCATCGATTTTGTGAGAGAAGCAAAAATCGCAATTTTTGGTTCTCGTGTTTTGAAAAAGGCAGGAAGCCTTTTTCAACAACCTGCTAGGAGGATATTCATGCACTACATCTTTGGCTATGGCAGCCTCATCTGTGCCGACAGCCGCAGCCGGACCGGGGTCAGTGGTCTGGCCTATGCCGTCGATGTCAGCGGGATCGCACGACGCTGGTCCGTTCCGGTTCCGGATTACGGGGCCACAGCGCTGGGGGCGCACCAGGACCACCAGGCTCGCTGCAATGGCGTGGTTTTTGCTGTCGATGACGACAACCTGGCCCGGTTTGATCAGCGTGAACGCGGCTATGACCGACTTCGCATCGATTGGAGCCAGGTCGAGAATCTGGGTGATACCCCCCTGCCGACACATCGGCCATTGTGGGCCTATGTCGGCACTCGCGCGGATGACCCGATTCCCGAACGCCCTATCCTGCAAACCTATCTGGATGTCATTCTGAACGGTTGCCTGGCGATCAGCCCGGATTTTGCAGAACGGTTCATCGCCTCGACAACGCCCTGGCAGCACCTGCGCGATGACCGCAAGGCGCCCGGCTATCCACGCGCCCTGTCGGATCACAGCCGACACCCGGACATTGATGCTCTGCTGCATCGGACCCTGCCAGAGCTTATCGGGGCCCGTCGCTGAGTCTGCTAAACTCTTAGCGGATGAACTGCCAGACAGCTTGTTTGCAAACCGACCCGGAGAATCAACGATGCGTTTTGACCAGATCACCCTGAAAAACCGGATCAAAAGCTACCCGGACTGGCCCGAAGCCGGTATCACCTTTCGCGATCTGACCCCGCTGTTCAACGATAACCGGGCCTTGCACCTGTGCGCTCACGCCTTTGTCGAACGCTATCTGGAGGCAGACATCACCCACGTTGCCGCTCTGGAAGCCCGGGGCTTTATCCTCGGCAGCATCATCGCCTATCAGTTGAATCTGCCCATTATTCTGGTGCGCAAAGGCGGCAAACTGCCGGGCAACGTCGCCCGCGAGCACTTTACCCTGCCCCACGGTGAACGCAGTCTGGAAATGCAGAAAGGCAGCTGTGGCGACGGTGACCGGGTGCTGATATTTGACGACCTGATCGCCACCGGCGGTTCGGCACTGGCCGCCTCCACACTGATTCAGAGCCAGGGAGCCAGCGTGGTCGAAGCCGCCGCGGTGGTGGATCTCCCCGATATGGGCGGTGTCGAGATTCTGGGAGAAGCCGGAATACCCACCTTCACCCTGCTGGCCTACGAAGGCAAATGATCACGACGGTAGTTTAAGCCGACTTTTTCACCGCAAGGCTTGTTCCACGCGGGCGTAGGTGGTAGAACACGCGCCCGCATTGTCGCTACAGCTATACAGGTATGGATTCAGGCATGACCCTCACGTCAAATCACCCGACAGACGCCGCCGAGCCGCTCATTGACCCCGCTGGAGACGCGCCGTCAGTGACTGCCGAAAAGAAAGCCAAAACCGAGTTCAACAAGGTGCAGAAACGGTTGCGCCGTGAAACCGGCCGCGCCATTGCCGACTTCAACATGATTGAAGAAGGTGACAAGGTGATGGTGTGCCTCTCCGGCGGGAAGGATTCCTACACCATGCTGGAAATCCTGATCAGCCTGCAGCGCAGCGCGCCGGTGAATTTCGAACTGGTCGCGGTCAATCTTGATCAGAAGCAGCCCGGCTTTCCCGAAGAGATTCTGCCCAACTACCTGAAACAGCGCGGCGTGCCATTCCACATTCTGGAACGCGATACCTACAGCATCGTCCAGGACATGGTGCCCGAGGGCAAAACCACCTGCGGCATCTGCTCGCGTCTTCGTCGCGGCACCATCTATGCCTTTGCCGATCAGATCGGGGCGACCAAGGTTGCCATGGGTCACCACCGGGATGACATCATGGAAACCCTGTTTCTGAACATGTTTCACGGCGGCAAGCTCAAAGCCATGCCACCCAAACTGCTGAGCGACAGCGCTACCAATGTGCTGATTCGCCCGCTGGCTTACTGCCGGGAAGCCGACATCGAACGCTACGCAGCGTTTATGCAGTTTCCGATCATCCCCTGCAATCTCTGTGGCTCTCAGGAGAACCTGCAGCGCCAGTCAATCAAGGCCATGTTACGGGGCTGGGAGAAAGCATTTCCGGGTCGGGTGGAGAACATTTTCCGGGCGATTCAAAACGTCGCTCCATCTCAGTTGGCGGACCGTTCCCTTCACGATTTTGTCTCGCTACAGGCAACCGGTATCCCATTGGCACCGGTGAGCGATGGCGGAGAATTCAGCCCTATGGCGCAGACATCGGTCAACACCTGGGTTCCGGAAAGTGAACATTGAGTTCACCCTTCGCGATTAACCGTATGGGGCTGGTAATGGACGTTGATTCAGCTACCATGGCTGTTAGACAAAACAGACCTGTATTAGGGGTCAATCCGCCTGGAGCGAGCACACTGTGAAGCTGAATACACATTGCAACACCTGCAGCCTGCACCCTCTTTGCCTGCCATTGGCGCTGAACGGCCAGGAAATGGATCAACTCGATTCCATCATCCGACGCGGGCGCCCGGTGCAGAAAGGTGACATTCTGTTCCATCAGGGTGAGGCATTTCACTCCATTTTTGCGGTTCGTACCGGCACCATCAAAACCTTTTCGCTGACCCAGGAGGGTGAAGAACAAATCACCGGTTTTCATCTGGCCAGCGAGCTGGTCGGTCTCGACAGTTACGACGCCGTCAGCTATTCCGCCACCGCCCGGGCACTGGAAACCTCGAATATCTGCGAGATACCGGTCGACCGGCTCGACGACCTCTCCGGCCAGATGCCGGAACTGCGCCGTCATTTGATGCGGCTGATGGGCAAGGAACTGCGTGAAGAACAGAAAATGATGCTGTTGCTGAGCAAAAAGAGCTCCGAAGAACGCCTGGCTTCATTCCTGCTCAACCTGGCTGCCCGCTACAAGCGCCGGGGTTACTCCGGCACCAGCTTCCGGCTGACCATGTCACGCGGCGACATCGCCAACTACCTGGGTATGGCCGTGGAAACGGTGAGCCGGGTGTTCACCCGCTTTCAGAAGCAGGGCATTCTGGGTGAGAGTGACAGCGCCAAAGACATCGTTATTGAAGATTTCAACGCCCTGACCCGCCTTGCCAGCCTGGCTGACTGCGAACGCATCGAGCTCGGCATCAGCGCCTGAACCAAGCCTGCAGACCACCCTCCCGGATACTTGATCCAGATCAAGTATCCGGCGTGCTTTGCCTGACAGACATCAAGCCCCGCCCTTCGCCAGCTCCCTATACTGATCTCAATCATTCAGCACTGAGGAGTCTGATCATGTATATGGACACTGTTGTATTCGCAAGCCTGCTCACCGTCGGTCTTATGTTCGGCTTTATGGGTATCTGGGGCTATGTGGTTTATCAGGGCCTGCATAAAGACAACAAAAGCGACGAATAACGTTCAGGTGGCGCGGGACGATGCCCTATACCATCCCCGCCTGCCTGGCCTGACGATAGCGGTTGATCAGCCAGCCGGCAATTGAAAAACCCGGCGGTACGGTTGGTAGCGCATCCAGCGAAAACCAGCCCGCGTCGGCGATTTCATTTTCCTGAAGCCGGATATCACCGCCGTTGTAATCGGCCCAATAGCCCAGCATCAGTTGATGTGGGAAAGGCCAGGTCTGGCTGCCCTGATAACGCAAATTGGTCACCTCAACCCCCACCTCTTCGCGCACCTCACGGTGCACGGCCTGTTCGGCCGATTCACCGGTTTCAATGAAGCCCGCCAGGGTGCTGTACCAGCCTCGTGAGCGGTTGCGAACACCTTGCGCCAGTAACACCTCAGATCCCCGGGTAATCAACACGATGATGCACGGGCTGACCCTGGGGTAAAACCTCAGCCGACAAGGCTCACACACCATGGCCGGCTCACCGGCCAGCGCCTGGGTGGGTTGGCCGCACTGGCCGCAATAGCGATGCTGGCGTCGCCAGTCGAGCAGGCCCCGGGCGCGTGCGGCCAGCATAAAGGCGGTTTCACTGACTGAGGCGACTTCACGCAGGGCCTGGGTCGTCACCGTGCTGGTCGATTGCAGGCGGGCGGTGTAATAGCCATGACCATCGAGCAACCCGACAAATTCCTCATGGTGCCACTCAAAGCGGCACTCACGGCGCTGGTGGATATGGCTGTCGCCGTTCAACACCAGTTCGTCACCCTGCCACAGCATCAGCCGATCGGTTGGCGCCGGTGCCGGCGCATGGCCCGGCAGTTCTATGCTGTGCTGACCCAATTCGTATAGCACTTACTTGCCTCTGTTATTGGTTTTTCCTGGACGACCCGGCGACTCATCAGCCCTGCCTCTGGTTGCATTCAGCGGCAATGTCAGACGGACGGTTCCATCCTGCTCATGGTGAGCCTTGAAGCCAAACCGGCGCCCCAGCATCAGCATGGGCGTGTTCTCGGGCAGAACATCCGCCACAATGCGGTCAATGCTTTGTGCGGCTGCGTAATCCAGCGTCTTCTGCATCAATTGACGGCCGAGCCCGGTCCCCTGAAACGCCGATTCGACCATGATGGCGAACTCCATCTCATTGGTATTCACGTCGGTCCACAGCCGCATTTCGCCTACGATGTTTCGCTTCGATAACGCCACGAACACCATCTCGCGGCGGTAATCAATCTGGCACAGGGTGGCCAACTCCCGGTGTTCAAAATGCAAGCGGCTGCCAAAAAAACGCAAGCGTAAGGCGTCGGCATCAAAGCGACCGTAAAAAGCTTTCAACTGGGGCTCATCCTCGCCCCGTATCGGCCTCAGAATAACAGACTGGTCGTTTTTCAGGGTAACAGTCTCGATCAGTTCACTCGGATAGGGGTTCAATGCCGGCCGCTGTGGTTCGCCAATGCAGGCGGCCACACCAATCACCAGCAAGCCCTCACCGGGTTGCAGCAGCACGTTGGCTTCCAGCCCGGCCAATTGAGGCCAGTCGATCACCATTTGCGACAGTGCCTTCAGTGCCCGTACCAGTTGGGCCAGGTCCTGTTCCAGGTTGTCGCTGCGCTCGGCCAGTACCTGATAGCCGTGTGACCGCATGATCATATGCCGGGCCAGTGAACTGTTCAGCGGCGGCAAGGCCACCTGGCGGTCGGCCAGCATGTCGGCCCGGGAACCGCCCTCACCGAACAAAATAAGCGGGCCGTAATCGTCATCCCGGGTCATGCCCAGGCTGAATTGCAGATGATCGATCTTGCGCCGCATCGGCTGCACGCCCCAGCCCAGGGTACGACTGTCTGGAAACTGCTCGGCTTTCTCGGCAGCGAGCGATTCACGGGCTTCGCGCAAGGCGGCTTCATCGGCCAGTTCAATGCGAACACCGCGCCAGCGCTCTGAGGGGGCTTCATTGTAGGCAAATGGATAGCAGTAGGCTTCGTGTACCAGACGCAGAGATGCCGGGAAATAGCGCGGCGTCAGGCGCTGCACCACCTGGTCAAAATCGACGCCAAAGGTACTGTCGACCAGGGTAAAGCCATAGAGGCGCATCAGCGCCCGGGCTTCAGCCCAGGTAAAGTAGCGGCGCTTCTGATCTTCAATCTGCCGGAACAGATCCTGCCCCTGCTGGCGGTCGGGGGTAAAACCCAGTGACGTTGATGTCGGGGTTTCGCGCAGGCGCTCCTGCGCGAGCTCGTGCCGGGCCACGGTGAAGAAGGCTTCAACTGCATCGTTGGGTGAATCGAAATTCAGCAAGCCGGCTTTGTCGAATTGCTTGCGCGCCTCGACAATACTGACACCGCCCATAAAACAGGTCAGAAACATGCGTCGACTGCGTTTGATGTAGGGCTGCAGCAAGCGGGCAACATCAGTGCTGTCGGATCGCTGGTTGGGGCTGTGGATGACCAGAATGCCACCGATTGCCGGATCCCGTTCAAGAACCTTCAATACATCCAGATAATCCTGCCCTTTAGATTCAGGCGGCAGAATCGCCGGGTTGTAACCGGTCTCCTCGGCGTACCAGAGGGTTGGCAACTTTGCCTTGTGATCCTCAATAGGAGCCAGCTCGCCCCCCAGGGCCTGCAATTGCTGACTGGCCAGCATGGCCGTACCCAGACCGTTACTGACAATGGCCAGGTTCGACCGGTGCAGCGGGCGCGCGCGCGACAGCACTTCCAGCCCGCTGAACAAGCCATCGGCACTGTCGACTTGCAATACACCGGCCCGGTTGAAGTATTCATCGTCCACCGGTCGCCGGTCGAGCAAACCCGGTGGCACACTGCGCCGGGCCTGGGTGCGGATGGCGAGCACTTTTTTGGAGCGGGCAGCGGCCCGCATCGCAATCAGCAGCCGGTTGGCGTCACGAATGTGCTCCAGATGAATCAGAATGGAGCGCACCCGGCGGTCGGTCGACAGATGATCGACAATGTCGGAAATGCGCAGATCAGCGCTCGATCCCACTGTCATGAAATGGGAAAAACCAATGCCCCGGGCACCAGCCCAGTCGAGCAGGGCCGAGCCCAGTGAGGCAGAGTGCCCGACATAGGCCGATGGCCCGGGCAGCGCGTTCAGGTGGGCAAAGCTGGCGTTGAGGTGCTCATCGGGCACCAGAATACCCAGGCAGTTGGGGCCCAGAATGCGGATATTCAGCTCCCGGGCCAGGGTCAGAATGCGCTCATTGCGCGCGGTACCCAGCGACTGGCGGCGCGACAGGCCACCGGTCAGGATGATGGCGGCCCGAATACCGACCCGACCTAACTGGCGTAATACCCGCATCAGCGATTCGGGCGGCAAACAGATGACGGCCAGATCAACCGGATCACGAATTTCACGCACATAACGAAACGCCGGATAACCAAAAACACTGGCGTAGCCTTTGATATTCACGGCATACAGCGGGTGCGGGTACTCACTCTGACGCAGGTTCTGCATGACCACCGCGCCCATGCTGCCTTCCCGCTCCGATGCCCCGATGACGACGATGCTCTTGGGTTGAAAGAAGTTGCTCAGGTCGGGCATGCTACCACCAAAGTAGAAGGGGTTTGGGCGGGGTGCACAGTGGCCCCTCGCCTAATGTAGTCGTATACTGCCTTGCCTTTCAACGGTGATGCCTGATGATTCCAACAGCCTTACTCCATCATGCGGTTTACCACCTGCACGATATGGGAAACGACCATCCCGAGTCGCCCCAGCGTCTGGATGCCATTCTCAATCAGCTGGAAGCCAGCGGACTGAGCCAGCAAATGGATCACCGCGAAGCACCACTGGCCAGCAAAGAAGCTGTGCTGCGAGTACATCACCCGATTTACGTTGAACAGCTGGAACGCATCAGCCCCTCACACGGTCTGATTCAGGCAGACCCGGATACGCTAATGGGCCCCTATACCTGGGAAGCGAGTTACCGCGCGGCCGGGGCTGGCATTCAGGCGGTCGACGATATCATGGCCGGTCACTATCAGCGGGCTTTTTGTGCAGTACGTCCGCCCGGTCATCATGCCGAACCCGCCTCCACCATGGGGTTCTGCTTTTTCAACAACATTGCAGTGGCCGCTCAGCACGCCCGTCAGCACCATGGGTTGAAACGCGTAGCGATTATCGATTTTGATGTCCACCAATGCAACGGCACCATCGAAGCGTTCACTGATGAACCCGACGTACTGGTGTGCAGCAGCTTTCAGCACCCCTTCTACCCCAATACCCACTGGCAAAGTGAACACCCGCACATGATCCTGACCCCCCAGGTCGCTTTCGCCACCATCGATGATGTGAAGGACGACTGGGAAGCCCGCTGGAAACCTGCGCTCCAGGCCCACAAACCCGAGATGATCTTCATCTCCGCTGGCTTTGATGCCCACACACTCGACCCCATGGGTCAGTTGAATTGGCAAACGGAAGATTACTACTGGATCACCAAAGTGATTATGGAGCAGGCCGAGCATCTGTGTTCGGGACGTGTCGTATCAATGCTGGAAGGTGGCTATCACCTCAAAGCCCTGGCCGCCTCGGCCGAACAACACATTCGGGCGATGATGGGGCTAGACGCCAACGATTGACCGGCTCATTCAGGTTTTGGTGTTCGCAGCCAAGCTAAGTGCCAGGTGCCGGGTTTGCCTATCCGGGGAAGTCCGCAACATGGACCAAATCGCCAGGAGCGTTTTAGCATGAGCGCAGCGAGCCCAAAGGGTGAATCCCATGGAGGGGATTCATATCTTGCGGTCTAGGCCCCATGGACGGGTTTACGCCGAGCGATGTGTCGCACCACCCGGATAAGCATACCCGGTGGCTGGCACGGACTCCTGGCAACACAACGAAACCGAACACCAGAACCTGAATGAACCAGAGAATTCAGATCGCGTGAGGATCCACATCGAGCTCGCGATATGGCACATCTCGGTCAGGCTCTTCCAGGCTGATTCGGCCCAGCACGCCACTGCGCATTTCCTTCAGAATAATTTCACTGACCTTGTGCCAGTCGACGTCGCGGCCCTTGATGCAAGCGCGTTTGCGGGCAATGGCTTCCATACATTCCATCGCACCTTCGGGAATACTGTCCAGCTTGTAGCGCTCGATCAGCCGCTCAGGATAGCGCTGCATCAGATAGTCAACTGCGAACAGGGCAATGTCTTCATATTCGACGGCGGTATCACGAATCGCGCCAGAAGCCGCCAGGCGGTAGCCGCCGACTTCCGATTCCGGTGACGGCCACATAATCCCCGGGGTGTCCATCAGGGTGAAATCGTCTGCGATCTGGATGCGTTGCTGGCGGCGGGTAACGGCCGGTTCATCGCCGACTTTGGCGATGCGACGCCCTACCAGACCGTTGATCAGGGTCGATTTACCGACATTGGGAATGCCGACCACCACGGCGCGTACCGGCTTGCCGATACCACCCCGGTAAGGCGCCAGCTTGCGACACAGGTCAGGAATTCGGGCGAGTTGACGGCGGTCGGTCATTACGATAGGCAAGACAGTCATGTTGACGTCATCACTGTAGTAGCGGCGCCAGGCCTCAGTGACGTCCGGGTCGGCCAGGTCATCTTTGCTCAGCAGGCGCACCACGGGTTTGTCTCCGCGGGCTTTGGCGATTACCGGATTCATGCTCGATTTTGGCAGGCGAGCGTCCAGTACCTCGATCACCACGTCGATGGCGGGCATGATTTCTTTGATTTGTCGCCGGGCCTTGTTCATGTGCCCCGGGAACCAGTTTATTTTTGCCATCGAGCCTGTTACCTGCGGTTTAAAAACGCGCAGTGTATCACAGCCCGGCCTGGCTGCGCCGTCCCTGCAAGCCGCCGGTGTGCAGAATGCCCAGACGTTGCCCGACCAGGCCCGGGTCGTCTTTCAGGCGTTGCTGCAGTGCCATAAAGGTTTTACCGGTGTAGACCGGGTCCAGGTCAATGCCCTCCCGCTGCTCAAAATCGGCCATAAAGGCTGTTTGTTTCTCGGTTACCCGGCCGAAGCCTTTGCCGGCGGCGCCTGTCCAGAGGGTGTAGCTGCCAGGTTTAACGCCCACTGAGGCGAGTTTTTCGATGAGCGAGGCATAATGACCCGGGTCGCGATACACCGGCACCCCGATGACACGGGTTGATTCTGGCGCGGTGCGCACCAGCCCAGCCAGAGTGGTTCCGGACCCCACCGGGCAGACAAGCGCATTCAGGTCGGTTCCGGCCAGTCGCCACCAGGCGCCAGAGCCGTCGATCGCCTGCGGTGACCAGCCCCCTTCGGGAATGAACAGGGCGTCTTCCAGGTTGTGGCAAGCCCAGGCTGCGAATTCGCTGGTTTCGCGTTGCCGGTAGTGCTCACGGTCGATGAAGTGTAACGCCATGCCCCAGCGCCGACAGTCGGTCAGCGTTGCGGACCAGGTGACGGGTTCGGGCCCTCGCACCCATCCGGTGGTGGCCAGGCCCATCACATTTCCGGCGTAGGCCAGGGCGTGAAGATGATTGGAATAGGGTCCACCAACCGACACCAGATGGCGGGCACCCTGCTGTTCGGCTCGAACCAGCCAGGCACGCAGCTTGAACCACTTGTTACCGGAAATAATGGGGTGAAGACGGTCGCCACGAATAGTGAAGACCAGCGGTGATGTCGCCCAGGGGGTTCGGTCGATAACCAGTTGGCTGGGCTCTGCAGGCAGACGGGGGGCGCCGGACGGGGCGCCGGTTTCCTGGTTACTGTTCCGGGTCAACTGGACTTGCGAAAGGCCGTGACGTTTCCGGACACCACCCGGTGACGGGAGCAGAAGTTGTGAGTGCCCGATTCAAAGTCACTGGGCTGGTCGACCCGCTTAACCGGCACACCGCATTCGTTGCATTCAGGGCTATCGTAGTGAACCAGCCAGGCTTTGTATTGCTCCAGCGTGACGCCGCACTTCTGGGCGGCGAACGCCATCGGCCGCTCCAGATAATCGGCCAGCTGCCGTGAAGGCATGCTGATGTGGCCAGCGCCAGGATGGTAGGCAACAAACACCAGGTCGAGCCCATCCAGTCGTTCCATCAGGTCATCGTTGTTGTCTTCGCTTTGCTCGAGTTCGGCAACCTGTTCTGTCAGTGCCTGTATTTGGGCCTCGGCCTTGCGGAGCTCTTCCTTGTGTTCATCGATTTCGAAATTCTTTTCGGTCAATGCCTCTTTTAAGGCAACCACTTTGTCCTGCTCATCGGCGGTAGAGGATTGCTGGGAATGCAAGGCGGCCAGATGTTCTGCTTTCAGTTCATCGTGTCGCTCTTTCAGGGTATCGAACTGCTCCTGCAACACCAGGTTGTCGCGCTCCAGCTTGCGAAAGCTGCTCTGGAGTTTATCGCCCAGTACGCTGGACTGATTGGTTTGCTGCTCGAGTTCCTGAATACGGTTGCGATAGGTCTGGGCTTCATTGCGCATAGCCCGTTTAACCTGCTCAACCTCTTCCTTGTGCTGTTCTTCCAGCCCATGAATACGTTGTTTCTGGCGACGGGTCAGCAAGGCGAGCTTTTCCTGATACTCCCGGGCCTGTTTGGCCAGTTCTGCTTTCAGGTCTGCTTCGCTGTATCCGCTTAGTGCCTGGGGTTCCACCTGGTCGGAAATGACTGGCAGGTCTTCGAAGTCGCCGACGTCGTCAACCTGCTCGCTGATCGTGGGTGGGTCTGCCGGAGCCCTGGCAGCCGGTGCCGGCATGGGCTTCGAGGGCTCGTCATCGGTAATAATGCCCAGTTTATTGCGTCTGACGGCTTCGTGAATCAGTTGAAAATGGTTGAGCCCGTCGCGTATCTTGGGCTCCCAGAGTTCGCGCTGGTACCAGGATACTGAACACTGGCTGCGACAGGCCAGCCGAATAGGCCCCTGGCCAAGATCCGGCCCGGGCCCGGCGGTGTCTGCCAGGTGACGCAATGGAATGTTCCAGTCCTGATCGGCAAAACCGCGATCGTCGAATTCAATCAGAAAGAGAACAACGCTGTGGACTTCAAGTGACGGCGTGATTTTAAGATAGGCAGCCTGAACCTCGCGCGACGACAGGCCGGTCATACCGACCACGCCATCCAGCACGGCTTCGAACTCGGTATAACGCATTTCTTTGGTGATGCCTTTGCGCCCAAAGAAAAAGACCGCTTCGATCAGTTCTTTGCTGTTGCGATATGCCATACCTTACCTCTATTCATCCCCACACCCTTTAACAACAACCGGGTCTCACCCTCTCGCCATCAAAAGACCCATGCCTGTCGGGCCACTCTGCCCGAGACTCAGAGTAGCACGCATGCCTGGCATACGTAATTTCAGAGAGTGACCCCAGACGCACAAGTCTACCCCTTGAAAGTCAACGGAAGTGTGACCTGATCGTCACTTGAATGGCCATTTAGGGGTCAAAACGTCAGAGTGTGACCAATGTTGTGGAAAAAATGTCGATTGGGCAAGGTTGTTGTGGGAATTTGCAGGGGATTTTACGGCAAGATGACCAGGAATCACCGCAGACAGAGCGGTGATTCTCGTCAGTAACTGTCTTTTTTAAAGCGATGCTGCCAGCTCGGACCCTTGCCGGATAGCCCGTTTGGCATCCAGCTCACCGGCTTGCATCGCCCCGCCGACCCGGTGTGCTTCGATACCATGTTGCGCGAGGTCATCAAACAGTTCCAGGCGCGATTCCTGACCGGCACAGATGACAACCTGATCGACCGGCAAACACCGGTATTCGCCATCAACCATCAGGTGCAAGCCTTCGTCATCGATACGCTGGTAGTCTGCGCCGGTTACAAAGTGGACGCCTTTGGCCTGCAAGGTGGCCCGGTGAATCCAGCCGGTAGTTTTACCGAGGTTCTTACCCATTTTGCTGGACTTGCGCTGCAGCAACCAGACCTCGCGCGGGCTGGGCTCCGGTTGCGGTGCCACCAGTCCACCGCGACCTGAGACGGTCAAGTCCACGCCCCACTCCCGGGAAAATGCATCGATATCGAGACTGGGTGACTGATCGCCGTGAATCAGTACTTCGCTGACGTCAAAGCCAATGCCACCAGCGCCTACGACAGCGACCCGATTGCCCGGCGCGACAGCACCACTGACCAGGTCGGTATAAGACACCACCATAGGGTGGTCAATGCCGGGGATAGCCGGCGTACGCGGTACGATGCCGGTGGCGACCACAACCTCGTCAAAGTCGGCCAGGTCGGCCGCCGTCACGCGCTGCCCCAGCTTGAGTTCGACCTTGTTGCGGTCCAGCTGAACCCGGAAATAGCGCAAGGTCTCGTAGAACTCTTCCTTGCCGGGAATTCGTTTTGCCAGATTAAACTGACCGCCGATGTGGTCATGTTCATCAAACAGGGTAACCTGATGCCCCCGCTGCGCAGCAACCGTCGCTGTTGCCAGCCCACCAGGGCCGGCACCCACAACGGCAATTCGCCGGGCTTGCGTCACCGGGAGATAATTCAGTTCTGTCTCACGACAGGCACGGGGGTTTACCAGGCATGAGGTCAGTTTCATCTCAAAGATGTGATCAAGGCAGGCCTGATTGCAGGCAATGCAAGTATTGATCGCCTCTGCATCGCCCTGCTCTGCCTTGTTGACGAAGTCGGAATCCGCCAGAAAGGGACGCGCCATGGAAACCATATCGGCCTGACCGGAGGCAATGATGGTCTCGGCGATCTCAGGGGTATTGATCCGGTTGCACGCCACAACCGGTATACTGACTTCCTTGCGAATGCGCTCGGTAACCCGGGCAAACGCAGCCCGGGGTACTGAGGTGACGATGGTCGGTACCCTTGCCTCATGCCAGCCTATGCCGGTATTCAGCACATTGACCCCGGCGGCCTGCAGTTGCCTGGCCTGAAGCACAATTTCATCCCAGGTATTACCGTCTTCCACCAGATCAATCATCGACAGGCGGTAGATCACCAGAAAATCATCGCCGCAGACGTCACGAATGGCCCGCACAATGCGTTCGGCCAGCGTAATGCGGTGCTCGATATCGCCGCCCCACTCATCGTCACGGTGATTGGTGCGCAAGGTGGTGAACTGATTGATCAGATAGCCTTCCGACCCCATCACCTCTACACCGTCATAACCCGCCTGCTGCGCCAGGCGTGCACAGCGGGCAAAGTCGGCAATGGTCTGCTCAATGTCTTCACCGGATAGTTCGCGTGGTTTGAAGGGGTTGATGGGCGCCTGGAGGGCTGACGCCGACACATTGTTTGGAACATAGGCATAGCGACCAGTGTGCAGAATTTGCAGGCAAATACGGCCACCCTCTGCCTGCACCGCCTCAGTAATTAAACGGTGCGACGCCACTTCGGCTTCGCTGGTCAGTTTGGCCGCACCCGGGTAAGTAACCCCTTCGTCGTTTGGTGCAATGCCACCCGTCACAATCAACGCCACCCCACCCCGGGCTCGCTCGGCATAAAACGCCGCCATGCGCTCAAAACCCTGTTTGGCCTCTTCAAGACCCGTATGCATCGATCCCATCAGGAACCGGTTTTTGAGTGTGAAGGGGCCTACATCCAATGGCGTGAACAAAGCGGGGTATGTCTGGGTCATAGCGAAACCTATCATCCGTTTCAAACGATCGTTTTAATCGGGTTATAGCACCATAGGCGATAGATCGAGTCAAGCAAGTTTAGACCGGGGAGGATGCAGTCATTTCAGAACAGATGGGCTAGTCGGGGGATTGTTCTTCGAAACAGGACCGCAGAATTTAAAGAAAGCAGGAAATTTAGAATAAAGAAGACAGGGCTGGCGTTCCAGCTCGCGACCAGTGCCTTACTTTAGTATTTGGTATTAATTGGCGGAACGGACGAGACGCGACCAGGCTGGCGCTCCAGCTCGCGACCAGTGTCTTAGCTTAAAATGGGGAATAGAAATGGCGGAACGGACGAGACTCGAACTCGCGACCCCCGGCGTGACAGGCCGGTATTCTAACCAACTGAACTACCGCTCCACGGTATTGGTGGGTGTGAACGGGATCGAACCGCTGACCCTCGCCTTGTAAGGGCGATGCTCTCCCAGCTGAGCTACACACCCACACCAATTTGGATACAATGCCTCCCGGCCTAAACTTCTGGCTGATGAGTCTCAGGCACTTCGTGCCCCAGCTGCACCCTGCGGGCATAAAAGCTACACACCCACACCAATCTGGATACAATGCCTCCCGGCCCCTTTCAAAAGACCATTCTGTGATCCTCGAAAGTGGAGCGCATTTTAGCGATTTTCCCAATTAAGTCAAACGTTTAGCGCAGATTATTTTACCAGGAACAGCACCATGTCGGGCCAGTAGGTAATCAGCAGCACTACGCCCATCAGTACCAGCATCATCGGCAAGGTTGCCACGTAGAGCTCGGTAATGGACCGTTTGAACCGGTAACTGGCAATAAAGAGGTTCATGCCCACCGGTGGTGTAAAGTAGCCAATCTGCATGTTTGCCACAAAGATAATGCCCAGATGAATCGGGTCAATCCCGTACTCCAGAGCAACCGGCAGTATCAACGGCACTATGATAATCAGGGCGGCAAAGATGTCGAGTACCGCGCCCAGCGCCAGCAAACCCACATTCAGGAACAGCAAGAACACCCAGCGACTGTCGATGTGCGTACTGACCCAGTCAAACACCTGGGCGGGCACCTGCAGATCAATCAGCAAATTGGTAAACGCCAGGGCAACGCCCAGTATCAGCAGAATGCCACCCACCATTTTCATCGATTCTGCTGCAACGGCGGGCAGTCGCCGTAACGGAATCTCTCGGTAGATCGCCACTTCGATGATCAGCACATAGAGTGCGGTGATCGCGGCGATGTCGGATACCACCAGCCAGCCACTGAACAGCCCGCCCATAACAATGGCCGGTATGCCCAGCTCCCATTTCGACTCCCACACTGCACTACCCAGCTCGCGCAGGTTGAAGGGTGTCAGTGGCACTGGCTGGTGCCGTTGCTGCCACAGGCCCAGCAACCAGAGCGAGATGATCATGATCACCGCGGGAATGAACCCGGCCAGAAACAGAGACTGGATATCAACGCCCTGCACGTCCATTTGCTGAGCGACAATGCCGTACAGGATCAGCGGTATGGCCGGGGGCAGTAACAAGCCCAGACTGCCAGAGGTGGTGATCAGCCCCAGCGAAAAGCGCTCGGAATACCCTGCCTGCGTCAGCGCCGGTAATAATAACGCCCCGAGTGCGACGATTGTGACCCCGGATCCCCCGGTCAGCATGGTGAAAAAGGCACAGGCCAGCAAGGCGATCAGAATCATGCCACCGGGCAACCAACCCAGCGCCGCTCTGGACACTCGAACCAGACGTTCCGCCGTGCGCGACTCACTGAGCAGGAAACCGGCAAAGGCAAACAGTGGCAGCGCCATCAGAAGGGTATTTTCAGTGAGCCGGTAGAGCTCGATGGGCAGAACCATCAGATCGATTCCGCTTACCCAGAAGCCCCAGGCCGCTGCGGCCAGAATGATGACAAACAGAGGCGCGCCGAGAGCGGCAATCAGTGCCAGCAACGCCGAAACTAGAGCATTCATATCGCAGGTTTCACCGGTGGTTTAACAGTATTGAGCCCAAAGCGGAAACACATCCAGGCGAACCCCAGTGGCATGATCAGTTCAAACGGCCAGACGGGCAGCCCGGAGAAAGTCGTCCCCCCATACTGGTATTCATCCAGTACGAAACGGCTGGCGTGCCACGCCATCAGGCCGGTGACCAGCGCAGCAAAGGCATTGGCCAGAGCGCTTATCAGCCTCGCCATGCGCGGCTTCAAAAAATGACCGAGTGCATCGATGGCAATGTGCTCCCCGGTTCGGGTGGCGACCATGGCCCCAAGTACGGCCAGCCAGAGCACCAGCAGCCGAGTGAACGGGTCAATCCAGTACCAGCTGGTATCCGCCAGGTTGCGCAAACCTATCTGCAGGACACTGAGACTGATCATGGTCAGCAGTATGGCCGCCAGTAAGACTCGCTCAGCCGTGGCCATCCATCTGTCCAGGAAGCGCCAGACCGTCACAGCGCTTCCCGGTGACGGGCCAGGATGTCACTGACTTTCTGATAGATATCGGCCGAGAACTGATCGCGTTCGATCAGCAGACGGGTGGCCGCTTCCGATTCTGCTTCCAGGGCAGCCCGGTCGGCGTCGCCCGGTTCGACGATATCTATACCCAGCGTCTCCAGCGCCGCGAATGACCGCAAGTTGTCTACTCGCGTCTGCTGATCGATGGCCTCGCTGGCCGTGCGGAATTCGGCCTCGACAATGGCCTGATCTTCAGTTGAAAGCCGACTGTAGGCGCGCTCGGACAGGGCCAGTACGCCATAGGTATACATAAAAGGCGCGTCCGTCAGGTAATCGACCCGGCTGTACCATTGCAAGGTGATGGCACCCACAGGTGGCGCGACAATGGCGTCAATGGCGCCAGTCTGCAATGCCGTCAGCACATCGCCAATGTTCAGCACAATGGGGTTGATGCCGAAGGCCCGGGCTATCTGTTCGGAAAACGGATCGTTGGCAGGCAACCAAAGTTTCTGGGCCTTCAAGGTATCCATGGAGCTGATGGGTTGCTGGCTCATGCCGTAGGCAAAGCCTGCTTCGATCAAACCAAAGGTTTTCCAGCCGCCCTCGTCAAACCCCTGTTCAATGTCACCGTCCAGTTCCTCGCGAACGGCATCGACTTCATCGTAGTCGCGGAACAACAGAGGGGCATTGAGCACCTGAGAATCCCGGAAGGAGCTTGCCAGGGCCCCACTTTGCACAAAAGCACCTTGCAACTGACCGATCCGGATCTTGCGCTGGACCGCCTGATCATCGCCCATGACCCCACCCGGGTAAAAACGGATGTCCACCCGGCCATCGGTTTTCGACTCAATGGCCTCCCCGGCCCGGCGCAACTCATTCAATACCGCATTACCGTCGGGGTATTGGGTAGATATTTTCAATTCTTCGGCCTGTGCCATCACGGCAGTAACGGCCAGGATAATGCCGACAGTCAGCATACGAATGGGTGTCATGGTGTCCTCGCTGGGGTGCGTGCACCCCGAATCAGTCGCCGTGACCGGCGCTCTGCCGGTGACGGACTAAAAGTAATCATCAGCGCTGGCCAGGAGTCGCTCGGCTTGTTGCTGGGCGTATCGGTTTTGCAATGTCAGGCCTTCAACATACGGATCGCGGCTTAACGCATCCTGAAGCAGCCGATCGTGAAGCTCCCGGTCAAAGACCAACCGGGCAAACTGGGACGCATAATACACCTGAATGATCAGGTTCTGGCCATCGGCTGCGTCAAGTGCCTGCTCATAATACGCCTGAGCGACGTCTGGCTTGCCACCCAGGCTAGGCGGCAGGATGCTGTTCATCACCCCCAGATATAGCAAGGCGGTACCCCGTTCATAGCCGGGTTCGATCGCCACTGTGCGCTCAAGCACGGCCTGGGCCTGGCCCAATTGAGCGACAGCGAGCCAGTCGTCACTGTTGTTTTGAATGTAACTGGCCCAGGCAGTTCCCAGGGTGTAAAGGTAGGGTAAGTCATCGGGATGATCCCATTGCGACAGCGCCGCTTCGATCTGATCCGGCTTTACCTCGCGCAGACCGCAAGCGTCGTCATCGTAAGTGCAAAAGGCGGAAAAGGCATAGTCCAGCGCCTTTGCCGACATGGCACGGCGACGCTCAGTTTGCTCTGGCGGAATAAACACACCGGCATAGGCACTGTTCAGGGACGCAGCCGTTAATTGCATCTGCTCGCTGTCGGGGTAGGTCTCGACCAAAGCATCGACCATCAGCAGGTAGCTGGGCAGCCCGTCCTCGACGGTTTGCAGGTCATCACTGTTGAGAATGGCACTGGAAAGATTGGATGGCAGCTGCCGGGTTGCACAGCCGCTCAGCACAAGGCCGACTAGCACGACCAAAAAGCCTCGTAAGGTGATTGGTTGAATTCGGCGATAACGGGTGACAGGCATTGGTATTTTCCCCTGAAAATTGGTTGTATTCGGCTGTACAAAAAACAAGCTCTTGGCTACAGGCACCGGGAGCCCCAACCTGATCGCCACCAAAGCGGCTGCAGTAGTAACAGATTTCTGTTGCCGTTGTGTGTTTCTATACGGCATCCGCGATGGTCTGTGGTTCGCCCGCATCGTCTGACCGGTCGAGCAGCTTCACTTTTTCGCGGTCCCGGTTCAGCGGGTACAGCACATAGCCAGACCAGAAAGTGTCCAGGGTGAAGCGCTCAACGACCTGCCGGTTGTAGTGCTCCTTGCGGGCCTTGTGTTCGTCATACCCTTTGTAGTTGAGAATCTGCAGGCACGCCGGACATACCAGCGGCTGCCCTTCGAAGGCTCGTGCACTGGTTCCTACCCGGTACTGTTCACGCTCGGGGAATTGATCACAGCGTGCCACATGCAGGACGTCGTCTACAGCAATCGCCACCCGGGAATTTTTATAGCACAGGCAATGATCAAGCAGCCGCCCCAGTTCAGACCGGGGCAATGCCATTCCCTGCCGGGCCAGTGCCGAACGCTCGTCACCGGTCAGGTGGCGGTCAGGGTCGAACAGCTCAAATTGCCCGAGCTGATCCGTTCCCATCCGCTCGCGCATCTGGTTAAAGGGTTCAAATTCGAGGAAATCAATCAGTTCCATGCTACAAATCCTGCTCTTCGAGCATGGTGGCTATGCGGCTCTCGGCATCGGTTCTGAGCCGGAATTCAACGCGGCGCGAACGTTCTCCGTCTTCGTCACCCGTACTGTCGGTGATTGGTTTGGATGAGGACAAACCATTTGCCGTCATGTGCTCCTTTAACCAGTCGCGTTGGTTACTGACCGCCGGTAAGTTCAGCACATAGGCCAGCGTTGACCGGGTTCGCTCCTGGCTGAGCCCCATGTTCAGAATATAGGCTTCGTCTTCGGTCTGCCCCAGCCAGCCGCTGGAGGTATGGCCTTCGATTCGAACTTCGGCGATATCATCCCGGTATCGGTCAGCGGTGATGATGCGCATGTATCGCGGGAAAAATTCGGCAAGAATGGATTCAAAAGCCGGGCTGAGCTCACTCTCTCCCCGCCCGAATATCAGCGACTCACGGTTGAATCGAATGCTCAGGTCCGGGTTGACCTCGGCCCCCCAGCGCTCCAGGTCCGGTTCAAACTCTTCCAGCAAATCCTGGTACAACTGGGTTCGCAGTCTGTCGTAGAGCACCGCCACTTCACTGACTTTGTTCCGTTCTATTTCGGCATCGACCATGAAGACAATCGCCACCAGCAAGAACACCATCATCAGGCCGGCCATCAGATCGCTGACTGAGACCCAGTGCTCCTCCTGTTCGATGTGTTCGGCGTCGTCTCTCATTTCGATTGCTCGGCCAGCCTGACCAGATCATGCAGCTTGTCGGTCAACGGGGTGTAGTCGTTGACGAATTTCTCGGACAGGGCCGTCAGCTGGTAACCAAAGGACTTCATGGCCCGGTTCAATTCCGCCTCAAGCGCCTGATCCATCTGTTGCATCTGCTTGTCGTTGCGCTCCAGCAACTGCGTCAGCTGTGCCCCCATGTTTTGCTGGGCTCGCTCAGTACCCTCAAGCAGTACATCGCTGACGTTCTTAACGGTATCGCGAATATCGGTGGCCGAGCCTTCGAGCAGGGTTCGCATCTGCTTTCCCTGGGTTTCTACCAGTTGCTGCATACCTTCGGTGAGCTGCAGAATACGGGTTTCCAGTTGTGGCAACCCCTGCTGGGCATCAACCACGAGGTTGGAGAACGTCGAAAGATACTCGCGCAGGTTCTCGCTCTGCGTTTGTAGCGTCGACAACAACGCCTCCATGTCTTCGGCGACACTGGTGAACGATCGGGTTTGCTGAATCAGTCGTTCAAAGGATTCTGCACCGAGCTTGGCACTTTCAGCACTCTGGCGATTACTCTCTACCAGCGCCTCTATGGATTCCCGGTGCTCTTTTTGCCAGGTAATCATCTGCCCGACGGCTTGATTCAATTGCCTGAAGTTCTCGCCATACTGCTCTTCAATTCGCGTATTGAACTCACGCATCACATGGCCAATAGCTTGCTGCAAGGCTTGCTGGTTGGCTTCGGTCATATCCGCCTGGTAGTTGCGAATGGTGCTTTCCAGCTGTTTCTGCTGAGCCATCTGGGCATCGTGCTGTTGCTTCAGCAAGGAACTGACCGGCTCTGCTTCTTCTGTGGCCAGATGATTGGAAATCCGCTCGAGATGCCAGGCCAGGTCGTCCATGGTCGCGGTTTGTTTGGCCTCACGATGAGCACGTACGCGCATACTGGCCACGGCATAGCGGAACTTGATGGTCAGCGCGCCGAGCAACCCGGCGATCGACGTCCAGAACGCGGTTTTGAGCCCTTCCAGCAGCGCCGGCACGCTAGACTGGATCGACCCGGTATCAAACTCGGCCAGACCCAGGGCTACGCCCAGAAAGGTGCCAAAGATGCCAATGCTGGTGAGAATACTGGGTGTGTAGTTAGCGGTATGAGCGGAATAGACCGGGCCATGAAAATACAGCAGCAATACGCCAATAACACCAATGAACACCCAGGTCAGGGTCGAAAATGACGCGATTATCTCCATGCCACACCTATTCCAAAGACAGCGATGGGCAGTATGCCACTGGCGGCCCCTTGCCTCAAAGGCTGAATGCCGGCCCGGTGCAATGACAGCCTACCTGAACGAAAAAAGGCGGCCCCTGGCCGCCTTTTCTTAGTGCTTTCCGGAGTTAGCCCAGGTAACTGAGCAAGACCCCAGCTGCTACTGCAGACCCAATTACACCGGCCACATTGGGACCCATGGCGTGCATCAGCAGGAAATTCTGATTGTTGTTTTCCAGACCTACCTTGTTGGACACCCGGGCAGCCATCGGCACCGCTGATACCCCGGCCGAACCAATCAGAGGGTTAATCGGCGTCTTGCTCATCAGGTTCATCAGCTTGGCCATCAGCACACCGGTAGCCGTACCGACACAGAATGCCGCCAGACCCAACACCAGAATGCCCAGTGTCTCGACGTTCAGGAACGCATCCGCACTCAACTTCGAGCCAACCGCCAGCCCCAGAAAAATGGTGACAATGTTCATCAGAGCATTCTGGGCGGTATCGCTCAGCCGCTCGACGACGCCACTTTCCTTCATCAGGTTGCCGAAACAGAACATGCCCAGCAGCGGCGCTGCAGAGGGCAGGAACATGGCCACCAGCACCAGGACCATCAACGGGAAAATGATCTTCTCGCGTTTACTCACGACCCGCAGCTGAGTCATGGTGATCTTGCGTTCTGCCTTGGTGGTCAGCGCCCGCATGATGGGCGGCTGAATCAGAGGTACCAGTGCCATGTAGCTGTATGCCGCAACCGCAATCGCGCCCAGCAGGTCTGGTGCCAGCTGACTGGCGACGAAGATTGAGGTCGGTCCATCGGCCCCACCGATGATCCCAATGGCGGCAGCATCAGCCAGTGAGAAGTCCATCCAGCCCATCGAAGACATCCAGACCGCGCCGATAATGGTACCGAAAATGCCAAATTGAGCCGCTGCGCCAAGAAACAACGTCTTCGGATTGGCCAGCATGGGGCCAAAATCAGTCATCGCACCAACGCCCATAAAGATGAGCAGCGGAAAGACACCGCTTTCAATACCAATGCTGTAAACGTAATACAGCAAACCACCCGCCGCTTCCAGATGGCCATCGGCTGCGTAGATGGGTTCGGCGTACATGCCCGCCCCGGGAATGTTGACCAGAATGGCACCAAAACCGATCGGCAACAGTAGCAAGGGTTCAAAGCGTTTGTTGATCGCCAGGTACAACAGCACCAGCCCGATGATGATCATCGTCAACTGACCGATGCCAAGGTTGGCGAGCCCTGACTGCCCCAATAATACAGTGAGCTTATCCATTCGTTATTCCCTCACAACGTCAGCAGGGTATCGCCAACGGACACCGAGTCGCCTTCTTTGACCTGGATAGCCCCAACGGTACCGGCCTGGGGAGCGCTGACTTCGGTTTCCATTTTCATGGCTTCCAGAATCATTACCACCTGGCCTTCTTCAACGGTATCGCCTGGCTGAACCAGAATCTTGAAAATATTGCCTGCCAGCGGGGCAGGCACTTCGGTTCCACTTTCGGCAGGCGCAGCGGGCGCCGAGGAGACCTCCCCGCCCTCACTGATGTCCGTCTTGTAGGTTTTACCGTTGATCGACACACTGACGCCACCGGCCGCATCAACCTGGGCAACGTAGGACTTACCATTGATGGCAACGGTATAGGTTGCCGCCTCGGCCTTGCCTGTTTTGGCCGGGCTGGCCACTGCTGCGGTGGGAACCGGTTCAAAGGCATCGGCATTGCCACGATTCTGCAGGAACTTCAGACCGATTTGCGGGAACAGTGCGTAAGTCAGTACATCGTCGACCACAGCCTCGGCAAGCTTAATATCTTTTTCTTTGGCGATGCCTTCCAACTCGGCCGTCAGCTTGTCCATTTCGTCATCAATCATGTCGGCCGGACGGCAGGTAATGGCCTCGCCGCCATTTAGCACCTTGGCCTGCAAGTCGCTGTCGAAAGGGGCCGGCGCAGAACCGTACTCGCCTTTGAGTATGGCCTGGGTTTCCTTGGAGATGGACTTGTATCGCTCGCCAGTCAGTACGTTCAACACGGCCTGAGTGCCCACGATCTGGGATGTCGGCGTCACCAGCGGAATGTAACCCAGGTCTTTGCGGACTTTCGGAATTTCGTCGAGAACAGCGTCGAATTTGTCGCCGGCGCCCTGCTCTTTCAGCTGACTTTCCATATTGGTCAGCATGCCACCGGGAACCTGTGCCACCAGAATACGCGAATCAACACCGCGCAACTGACCTTCGAAGGCTGCGTATTTCTTGCGAACGGTCCGGAAATAAGCAGCAATTTCTTCCAGTTTGAGCAGATCAAACCCCGGGTCGCGGTCGGTGCCTTGCAAGGCAGAAACAATCGACTCTGTCGGCGAATGGCCGTAGGTCATCGACATGGAAGAAATAGCGGTATCGACATGATCGATACCGGCTTCAATGGCTTTCAGCAGCGTCATCGACGACAGACCGGCCGTTGCGTGGCAGTGCAGGCTGATCGGGATATCCAGCGCCGCCTTGAGCTTGGTAACCAGCTCGAAGGCATCATAGGGCGTGAGAATGCCGGACATGTCCTTGATCGCCAGAGAGTCGGCGCCCATATCTTCAATTTCCCGGGCCAGTTGAACCCAGTTCTCGGTATTGTGAACCGGGCTGGTGGTATAGGAGATCGTACCCTGGGCATGCGCGCCGTTGGCTTTCACTGCGGCCATGGCGCGCTGGAGATTACGCGGGTCGTTCATGGCATCGAACACCCGGAACACGTCGACACCGTTGGTCACAGCACGTTCGACAAAACGGTCCACCACGTCGTCGGCATAATGACGGTAACCGAGCAGATTCTGACCCCGCAGCAGCATTTGCTGACGGGTATTGGGCATCGCCTTTTTCAGCTCGCGGATGCGGTCCCAGGGGTCTTCACCCAGGTAGCGGATGCAGGCATCAAAGGTTGCCCCGCCCCAGGATTCAACAGACCAGTAGCCTATATTGTCGAGTTTTTCACAAATGGGCAGCATGTCATCGATGCGCAGCCGGGTTGCGAACAGCGACTGATGAGCATCGCGCAGTACGACATCGGTCAGCTTGATTGGATTCTTGTTAGCACTCATGGCAATCGCCCTTAGCGTTCAGTGAAATGGGTTGGCAATGGTCAGTGGCCGTGCACGGCCTTGACAGCAGCGGCAACCGCCGCCAGTTCAGACAAATCCTCTGTGGCGGCTAGTCGCCGCTTGCCCCGGGGTTCCGGCTCAGGCTGGCCAAAAAACCGGTTTATGATCCTGGACATCAGGGTGGTACCAATCACCAGAACGGTTAAGAATACGAAGACGGTACCCATTCCCATGATCAGGAGCGAAAACCCTTCTGTTAGCAATTCGGACATCAGGAGATCCTTATTGTTGGCCGGCCATAGAGTTGCCCTTCAAACCAACGATGCAACGGTGCGTTCAGCACCCTGACCGCCGGTCTGAATTCTGTCTCTAAATGATTGATTGTGGCTGATTTTGCCGATAGCAGCACAGCGCCGAGCGACGGTAGGGTACCCCAAATCCGAGAATTGGCGCAACAGAGGCCAGTTCAGCAACTTTCGCAACAAACTGTTGCAATATACTGAATTGACAGAGATTTTCGGCCTTGATTCGACCTTGGTCTCAGGTAGACTCCGCGGCTGTTTTTCACTCAACTCGAGAGCACCATACCGTGATTGCGAGCCTGACATGCGCCTGATTCTAGCTCCGATGGAAGGGCTTGCCGACGTTTATCTGCGTCGGCTGATAACCGCTCAGGGCGGCTTCGATCGCGTGGTCTCCGAATTTGTTCGCGTCGTAGACCAATTGCTTCCGGAAAGTGTTTTTTACAACGTCTGCCCGGAACTTTTGCAAGGCGGCCGGACAGACAGTGGCACTCCGGTTCGGGTTCAGCTCCTTGGCAATCACTTGGATGCCCTGGCTGCCAACGCCCAACGTGCCATAGCGCTCGGCTCGGATGGTATTGACCTGAATTTCGGCTGCCCCAGCAAAACGGTAAACCGCAGCCAGGGAGGTGCGGTGCTGCTGCGTGAGCCAGACACCCTGCACCAGGTGGTCAGAGCTGTCCGGGAAGCACTGCCGGCGCACCTTGTCGTTTCGGCCAAAATGCGCCTGGGCTACGACGATACCGAACTGATGCTCGACAACGCCAGAGCCATTGCTGACGCTGGTGCGACTGAACTGACCGTTCATGCACGAACCCGCGCCCAGGGCTATGCGCCCCCGGCTCACTGGCACGAACTCGCCCGCATAAGGGCCGCGATCACCATACCACTGATCGCCAATGGCGATGTCTGGACACCGGCCGATTACCGGGCATGCCGTCAAATTGCAGGAACCCAGGACATCATGCTGGGCCGCGGTGCCATCCGGCACCCTGATCTGGCCCGTCGTATCCGCGAAAATGACGAGACGCCCATGGCATGGGCGCGTTTATCCGGGCTTATTGCTCAGTTCTGGCGTGAGGTGCGCCGGGATATGCCAGAAAAATACTGTGCCGGGCGCCTCAAGCAATGGCTTAATCATCTTAGAGTGGTGCATCCGGATGCCGAACACCTGTGGCAAAGAGTCCGCGCCGAACGCTCCCTAGCAGCGCTGGACACCCTGATTCGGGCGCTGGAAGCAAACCCAGGGGGCATAACAGAAGACTGATCGAATAACTGCCTGTAGCGGTAACCACGGCAAGGGGGAAGTGAACAAACAGGGTTTGAAACGCTGCAACTGAATCAAGAGACAAACGTCTTGACGACAAGAGGGAAGCAGAAATGGCGCGCCCGGCACGATTCGAACGTGCGACCGCCTGGTTCGTAGCCAGGTACTCTATCCAGCTGAGCTACGGGCGCGTACAACACCGAAGTTTTACCTCACCGGTGAGAGAGGCCTTACAAGCAAGTTACGCTGGCGCGTAGCCCTTGCCGCTTACTCTGTAGCTTTCTAATTCCACCCTGCCTGTATCAACAACCAGTAAGTTGGTGACACCGGTAGTAATGGCGCGCCCGGCACGATTCGAACGTGCGACCGCCTGGTTCGTAGCCAGGTACTCTATCCAGCTGAGCTACGGGCGCGTAGATTGGCGAAACCGTCTCCGTTTTCGCCTTGCTTTCCAGACTGTGACCTGAGGTTATAACGCCTTCAGCCTTACCGGAAAACAATGGCGGAGAGAGAGGGATTCGAACCCTCGATAGGATTTCTCCTATACACCCTTAGCAGGGGTGCGCCTTCAGCCACTCGGCCATCTCTCCAAACAACGGCGCGCATGTTATCATGTTTTTCGCAAAAGAAAAGGAAAAACTTCAATAAAATGAAGCGATTAGCTCCATTTCATCAACATGCTTCGGCCCTGGCTGACTACAGATCATCCTCACCTTCGGGGTGACCCATCTCGCGCTGAATACGCTGATAGATTTCTTCACGGTGCACAGCAACGTCCTTGGGGGCATTCACACCAATACGAACCTGATTACCCTTGACCCCCAACACAGTCACAGTGACTTCATCACCGATCATGAGTGTTTCACCTACACGGCGCGTCAAAATAAGCATCTAAACTCTCCTAAATGTTCTGGAAACTTCCAGTATCCAGCTCCTGGTTGTGCCATTTGTCAGTGGTGGCCCATTCCTGGGGACCAACATCCTTTTAACAAATGCACAACAGAGTATTGACCACATACATTAAAAATAAAGCCGGACCGTCCACATTTCTGCAATAATCCGCCTTTATCCGCACTTTACAGCCTGGCATTCCGGGCAGTGGAATGCAGGCCTTTCGCTATCGAAACCGATAACTGACCGGTTTAACGATTCTGCTCACGCGCATCCAGCTCAAACGCAGAATGGAGCGCACGCACTGCCAGTTCAAGGTAGCGTTCGGCAATAACCACAGCGACCTTGATCTCAGACGTAGAAATCATTTGTATATTGATGTTCTCTGCCGCCAGTGTATCGAACATTTTCGACGCTACGCCAGCATGAGATCGCATGCCAACACCAACGATAGAGACCTTGGCAATGTTGGCATCCCCGCGGACTTCACGCGCGCCCAGATCATTGCCAACTTCGTTCAGCACCTTTTTGACTCGTTCAAAGTCGTTGCGGTGCACCGTAAAGGTGAAATCCGTGGTGTTATCATCGGCGACGTTCTGAACGATCATATCCACTTCTATGTTCGCAGCACTAACCGGCCCCAGAATGCGACTGGCCACACCGGGGATATCCGGCACACCAAGCACGGTCAGTTTGGCTTCATCGCGGTTAAAGGCAATGCCTGAAATCACCGGCTGTTCCATTGGCTGTTCTTCCTCCAGCGTAATCAAAGTGCCCGGGCCATCGACGAAACTCGACAGAACCCGCAGCGGAACGTTGTACTTGCCAGCAAATTCAACCGAGCGGATCTGCAGTACCTTAGATCCCTGACTGGCCATTTCCAGCATTTCTTCAAAGGTTATCTTGTCGAGGCGCCGGGCACTGTCGACCACCCTGGGGTCGGTCGTGTAGACACCGTCGACATCGGTATAAATCTGGCACTCATCGGCCTTCAGCGCCGCAGCCAGTGCCACCGCGGTGGTATCGGACCCGCCACGCCCCAGCGTGGTAGTATTCCCCAGCTCATCAACCCCCTGAAAACCGGCTACTACGACCACGCGGCCGGTTTTCAGGTCGTTCTGTATTGCCTCGACATCAATATGCTTGATGCGCGCCTTGGTATGGGCACTGTCGGTCACTATCCGCACCTGGTCACCGGTGTAGGACCGGGCCGAACAGCCCCGCTTCTGCAACGCCATGCTCAGCAGCGCAATGGTGACCTGCTCACCGGTCGAGACCAGCACATCCATTTCGCGCGGGTTGGGCTGATCGGTAATGGCAGCAGCCAAAGACAACAGGCGATTGGTCTCTCCGCTCATAGCAGATACGACAACGACCACATCGTGGCCATTATCGCAAAACGATTTCACTTTATCAGCGACATGCTCTATCCGGTCGGTCGTACCAACCGAGGTGCCGCCGTATTTCTGGACGTACAGAGCCATGGGACCCGTTCCGAAACAGTAGCTGTATGTTACACAGGGTTAATCGCACCCTGCCCCTCAATGTCAGCCCCGCGAATACAACACACCCGCGTGCTGACGGCGATTAATGCTCAGGCAAGATGCTCTGTTACCCAAGGCACGACGCTAGCCAGTGCGGCAGCCAGGTGCTCGGGCTGATTGCCACCGGCCATGGCCATATCCGGCTTACCACCGCCCTTGCCTCCCACCTGACCAGCAACATGATTCACCAGATCACCAGCCTTGATCTTGCCCAGCGTATCTTTGGTCACGCCAGCGGCGATCTGAACTTTGGCACCGTCCTTTACCGCCAGAACGATAACGGCCGTACCCAGCTTATCCTTGAGCTGATCCATGGTTGAGCGCAGCGTTTTCGCATCGGCCCCTTCCAGTTCGGCCGCCAGAACCTTAACGCCATTAATGATCTGGGCGCTGGCCGCCAGATCACTGCCTGCGGCTGAAGCGAGCTTGTTATTCATCTGTTCAAGGCTCTTCTCAAGCTCTCGGATTCGCTGCTGAGACTGCTGAGTACGATCAACCAGCTGATCCGGTGAGCACTTGAGTGTCACTGCCAATTGCTGCAACAAGGCGTCTTGCTGTTGCATGCTCGCCAGCGCATAGGGGCCGGTAACCGCTTCAATGCGGCGCACTCCGGAAGCAATCCCGCTTTCAGAAACGATACGGAACAATCCAATATCGCCGGTCCGGCTGACGTGAGTACCGCCACACAGCTCTTTGGAAAAGCCTTCGGTACCCATACTCAGCACCCGGACTTCGCTATCGTATTTTTCACCAAACAGGGCCATTGCACCGGCTGCCTTCGCAGCGTCGATGGTCATCAGTTCGGTCTGCACCGGTGTATTGGCAAGTATTTGTTCGTTTACACGCTGTTCAATCGCGGTGATTTGCTCTGCAGTGACCGGTTCCAGATTGGAAAAGTCAAAACGTAGCTTGTCGAAGGTGACCAGAGAGCCTTTCTGCTGAACGTGCTCACCCAGAATCTCTCGCAGGGCGGCATGGAGCAAGTGAGTGGCGCTGTGGTGACGGGCCGTGTTGCTGCGCTCTTCACGCGCTACCGTGGCATTCAAGCGATCGCCCACTGTTATATTGCCCTGCACAACCTCGACATGATGCAGATGGTGCCCCTGCAACTTGGTGCAGTCGTCAACCCTGACTACAACGCCGTCGGCACTCAGTTGCCCGTGGTCGCCCACCTGGCCACCCGATTCGCCATAGAATGGCGTCTGATCCAGAATCACAACGCCCGACTCGTCTGCATGCAAACGCTCGACACGCTCATTGTCTCGCAACAGGGCGATGACCTTGCCTTCACCCAGCAGGGAGTCGTAACCCAGAAACCGGGTTTGACCCGGCAGCCCGAGGTCGAGATTGCGATCCATTTTGAATTTGTTGGCTGAGCGGGCGCGATCACGCTGGGCTTCCATGTGCTGGTCGAACCCGGCCTGATCAATCTCAAGACCCCGCTCGCGGGCTACATCGGCTGTCAAATCCGCCGGGAAGCCATAGGTATCATAAAGCCTGAACACCAGTTCGCCGGGCAGTACCTTACCTTCAAGCCCTGCAATGCCCTCTTCAAGGACCTGCATGCCATGCTCGAGCGTCCGCGCAAACTGTTCTTCTTCCAGACGAAGAACCTTTTTGACGTGATCTTTCAGTGTCACCAGCTCCGGGTAGGCACCGCCCATCTCGGTAGCCAGCGCATCGACCAGACGGAAGAAAAATGCCTCATTCTGGCCCAGCTTGTGGCCATGCCGGACGGCACGGCGAATAATGCGGCGCAGTACGTAGCCCCGCCCTTCGTTCGACGGAACAATACCGTCAACAATCAGGAAGGCACTGGATCGAATGTGGTCGGCGATAACGCGTAATGACCGGTTCTCAATATCATTGCACCCGGTCACGTCCATCGTCGCGCGAATCAGTTGCTGAAACAGGTCAATCTCATAATTTGAATGAACCGACTGCAATACGGCCGCCAGTCGTTCAAGACCCATGCCAGTATCGACAGACGGCTTCGGCAGCGGCACCCGGGTACCGTCTTCCAGTTGGTCGAATTGCATGAACACCAGGTTCCAGATCTCGATGTAGCGATCCAGATCATCATCCGGACTGCCCGGAGGACCACCGGGAACCTCAGGGCCATGATCATAGAAAATTTCCGAACACGGACCACAGGGACCGGTATCGCCCATCATCCAGAAATTGTCTTTTTCGCCCAGCCGCGACAGGCGGTCTGCCGGCACGCCAATTTCATTGATCCAGATATCGGCGGCCTCATCGTCGTCGTGAAATACCGTCACCCAGAGTCGCTCTTTTGGCAAACCCAGCTCTTGCGTCAGGAAGGTCCAGGCAAATTGGATGGCATCCCGCTTGAAATAATCACCGAAACTGAAGTTGCCCAGCATCTCGAAAAAGGTGTGGTGACGTGCGGTATAGCCGACATTTTCCAGGTCATTGTGTTTGCCGCCGGCGCGGACGCAACGCTGCGAGGTCGTGGCCCGCGAGTAATCGCGCTTATCAGTTCCCAGAAAAACGTCTTTAAACTGCACCATACCCGCGTTGGTAAACAGCAGCGTAGGGTCATTGCCCGGTATCAGAGGTGCACTGTCAACTTCGCTGTGGCCTTGGCTGACAAAATAATCCAAGAAGCGTCGGCGTATTTCAGAGGTTTTCATGGTCAGTCTGACGTCCTGTTCCGCACGTGAATAAACTACTGTCTGGGGTGGGGTTTAGCCCGAAAAATGCAACACAGGGTGCCATACGCAGTGCACCAGCTGAACGATTGCCTTCAGACTGAAAAACCCGAAAATTCTGTCGGCAGGCTTCAGGCCTTGCCAGCAGTGTTTAAAGGGCGCAATAGTACACAGATGCCGGGGCCGACACCAGTAGGGACGCCTGTGGACAGGCAGAGAGAAGGGGAGCAGGTCGTATTTTGACGGTGAATTAGCGCTTGGGCGATCAGCTCGCATTCGGCACTTCGCCCTGCGCTGGGGTCAGGAAGCTGGTACAGCCAGTTTTAACTGTCAGTCATACCCGTTAGTGTCCGTTGTGTCTGTGCTCTGCAAAGCTTCCAGAGAGTGGCGAACGTGATCCCCACTAAAACCCCGGTATGCCAGAAAGCGCGCGAGGCGCGCCCGGGTTTTCTGATCGGCAGGGTCGGATGAGCCCAACTTACGACGAGCCGCATCCATTGCCAGTTCGAACCAGTCGATATCCCACTCATCGAGTAACGGCAGGACCAACTCGGCCACTCCCTTTTGCCGGGCTTCGTGCTGTATCCGAACCGGCCCTCTCGACCGGTTGATCTGCGAGCGCAAAAAAGCTTCGGCGTAACGCTCATCGTTCTGCAGGCCGGTGTCAACCAGTCGCACCAGAGCCGCTTCAACGGCATCGAGCTGATCAGGGAATCGCTCGGTTAACCGGGTTCGCAACTCGGACTGGCTGTATTCCCTGCGCGCCAGCATGTTCAGCGCCGTGTTCCAGGGTGTTTTTTCAGCCATGCCAGTCGCACTCCGGACTCGCCACTGCAAGCCCTTCAGCCAGAGGAAGACAATGCCGGCAGATCATGCAATCAGACTTCCGCTTTACCTTTTTTAGCTGGAGTAGCCGCCGCCTCTGGAGTGGCGTCTGCGGTTTCAGGCTCAACTTTGGCCGGGTCTTCCTTGGGTGCGTTACTGACCAGATAGGCATCGCGGATTTTGCCTTCAATGGTCTTGGCTATTTCCAGGTTATCTTCAAGGAATTTGGCGGCATTGGCTTTGCCCTGGCCGATTTTGTCGCCTTGATAGCTATACCAGGCACCGGCTTTCTCAATCAACCCAAGCTTGACGCCCAAATCAATGACTTCGCCCATGTGATATATGCCCTTGCCGTAGTGAATCTGGAACTCGGCCTGCTTGAATGGCGGGGCAATCTTGTTCTTGACGACTTTAACCCGGGTCTCGGAACCGACAACCTCATCGCCTTCCTTGATGGTACCGGTACGCCGGATATCGAGGCGAACGGAGGAATAGAACTTCAGGGCATTACCGCCGGTTGTGGTTTCCGGGCTGCCGAACATAACGCCAATCTTCATCCGGATCTGGTTAATGAATATCACCAGGCAGTTGGCGGTCTTGATGTTACCGGTGATCTTGCGCAGTGCCTGGGACATCAGACGGGCCTGCAACCCTACGTGCATGTCGCCCATTTCGCCTTCAATTTCAGCCTTGGGCACCAGGGCTGCCACGGAGTCGATCACGATCACGTCGACCGCATTGGAACGGACCAGCATGTCGGCGATTTCCAGGGCCTGTTCGCCGGTATCGGGCTGGGACACCAGCAAGTCATCTACATTCACGCCCAGCTTGTTGGCGTAGGACGGATCGAGTGCGTGCTCCGCATCGACAAAGGCGCAGGTTCCGCCCGCTTTTTGGGCTTCGGCAATAACTTGCAGCGTCAGTGTCGTTTTACCGGAGGATTCAGGGCCATAGATTTCAACAACCCGGCCCTTGGGCAAACCACCAATGCCTAACGCGATGTCCAGCCCCAGAGAACCGGTTGAAATGGATGGGATCTGGATGTGCTTCTGATCCCCCATGCGCATGACCGAGCCCTTGCCAAACTGACGTTCAATCTGGCTAAGTGCTGCCGTTAGCGCTTTTTCTTTATTCGCGTCCATGGTGTTCCCCCATCAAAAGCCTGTATGAATGACCAGTATTCTTACACAGGGTGACCGACCCTGACAAGCCGGTTGACCCGATTAATTCAAAGTCTTTGCTGCAGACCCTGTAGCGCCTGCAAAGCAGCCTGGTTGCGCACCCGGGTGCGGTCACCCTCAAAGTGAAATAACGTCGCTTCAATTCCGCCGGGCCAGGCCCAGGCGATCCAGACGGTACCTACTGGTTTTTCGGCACTGCCTCCGGCCGGACCGGCAACTCCGGTGACTGCAACTGAAACGTCCACGCCGCCTCGCAACCGGCCCTGTTCCGCCATGGCCAGCGCCACCGGTTCGCTCACGGCTCCGTGCCTGGCTATCGCTTCGGGGGGCACCCCCAGTTGCTCCTTCAGTGCATTCGAATAGGTGATCCAGCCGCCTTCATACCAGTCGGAGCTACCGGCACGATCGGTAATCAGCCCGCCAATGGCACCGCCGGTACAACTCTCTACGGTCACCATGCGCCAGCCCGATGACATAAGCTGTTGCGCCAGTGCTGCGACCAGTTCTTCTGCTGCAGGCATTTCTGAAGCCGTCATGCATTTCATCCTGTCGGTGATTCGAATACCATGGGCGGTCGATTTCAAGCCAGCCACCAAGCCGACCTTATGCCGCCAACCAGTGCCAGTAAAATGCAACACACACCCATGATGCAACAGTACCTGCAAATAAAGCAGGCACACCCGAACGATCTGGTGTTTTATCGCATGGGGGACTTTTACGAACTGTTTTATCAGGATGCCAAACAGGCCGCGCGCCTGCTCGACATCACCCTGACCCAGCGCGGACAAAGCGCCGGTGAACCCATCCCCATGGCCGGCATTCCCTACCATGCGGCTGAAGGGTATATTGGTCGCCTGGTGCGCCAGGGCCATACCGTGGCCATCGCCGAACAAATCGGCGATCCGGCGGCCAGTAAAGGGCCCGTTGAGCGCAAGGTTGTGCGGGTACTGACACCCGGAACCCTGAGCGACGAAGCCTTTCTAAGCGACCGGCAGGAAAGCTTACTGGTTGCGGTCTGGCCCGGGCGCGATGATTACGGACTGGCTGCGCTGGACATGGCCTCCGGTCGCTTTACCGTCCAGCTACTGAAAGACGGTGAGGCACTGAGTGCTGAGCTGGAGCGCCTGCGCCCGAGCGAATTGCTGTTACCCGAAGATCACCCGGCCCCTGAACTCATTACCCGTACGGCCATTCGTCACCAGCCTGTCTGGCTGTTTGATCTCGACAGTGCCCGCCAGGCGCTAACCCAACAAATGGGGACCCGCGACCTGAGCGGGTTCGGCGTTGAAGACATGCCGCTGGCTCTGCAAGCCGCCGGTTGCCTGCTCAACTACGCCAGCGATACGCAAAAAAGCGCGCTGCCCCACATTCGCTCCATCGTTCCCGAGCGACAGGATGAAGCCGTCATACTGGATGCCGCCTCGCGCCGGAATCTCGAAATCGATATCAATGTCCGCGGTGAGGAAGACAATACGCTGTTCCAGTTGATGGACCACTGCGCCACCACCATGGGTAGTCGACTGTTGCGTCGCTGGCTGGGTCGTCCCTTGCGCGACCGGACCGAGTTGCAACACCGCCACCATGGCGTCACCACCCTGCTGACCGACTTTGTGTTTGAAGAGGTCAAGTCGGCACTCAAGCCCATTGGCGATATCGAACGGGTGCTGTCACGCATCGCCCTGGGCTCGGCCCGGCCCCGCGACCTGATCCGCCTGCGCAGCACCCTGGCGCAACTGCCCGACCTGCAGCGATTGCTGACCCCGCTCGACTCGCCCCGCCTGCAACAGCTGCGCGACGATCTCAAAGAACAGCCCGTCTGGCTCGATACACTTGAACGCGCGCTGATTGACAACCCACCCGTGGTGATTCGCGACGGCGGTGTCATCGCGCCTGGCTTTGATGAAGAACTGGATGAACTGCGCGGGCTTGACACCAATGCCAGCGACTTTCTGATCCAGCTGGAAACCCGGGAGCGTGAACGCACCGGCCTGAGCACCCTGAAAGTTGGCTACAACCGAGTCCATGGCTACTACATCGAGATCAGCAAGGCACAGTCTGCCCAGGCACCGGTCGATTACAGTCGGCGCCAGACGTTGAAAAACGCCGAGCGGTTCATTACTCCGGAACTCAAACAATTTGAAGACAAGGCTCTCAGTGCCAAAAGCCGGGCGCTGTCGCGCGAGAAATTCCTATACGAGCAGTTGGTCCGGTCACTGGCCGAAGACTTGCTCACCCTGCAGCAACTGGGTCGCGCCCTGGCCCAGCTGGATACGCTGATGGCGCTGGCTTCCTGCGCCGACCGCTATCAGTGGACAGCCCCTACCCTGACCGACGACGCCGAGCTGATCATCCGCGAAGGTCGCCATCCGGTGGTCGAGGCGGTCACTGAAACGCCTTTTGTACCGAATGATCTGGAGCTAAACAGCGACATCACCCTGAAGGTAATCACCGGCCCCAACATGGGTGGTAAAAGTACTTACATGCGCCAGGCTGCTGTCATCGCGTTGCTGGGTCATATAGGCAGCTTTGTACCGGCCCGCGAAGCGCGCATCGGCAAGCTGGACCGCATCTTTACCCGTATGGGTTCATCAGACGACATCGCCGGCGGGCGATCAACCTTCATGGTGGAGATGACCGAAACCGCCAACATTCTGCACAATGCCACACCCAACAGCCTGGTCATCATGGACGAAGTAGGCCGGGGCACCAGCACCTTCGACGGTTTGTCGCTGGCCTGGGCTGCTGCGGAACACCTGGTGCAACACACCCATGCCCTGACCCTGTTCGCGACCCACTATTTTGAAATGACCGCCCTGCCCGAGCACAACCAACAGGCCAGCAATCTGCATCTGGATGCCACCGAGCATGACGATAAACTGGTGTTCCTGCATCGGGTGCAAGCTGGTCCGGCGAGCCAGAGTTTTGGTATTCAGGTGGCACGACTGGCAGGCGTTCCGGACGCGGTCATCGCCAGTGCCCGTGCCAAATTGAGCGATCTGGAGCGCGCGCCTTCACCCGCACGTCCGGAACCTGGCTCAGGCCGTACAAGCAACCTGGCGCCGGCACCCCAACAAAGTGATCTGTTCGCCGCAGAGGCTCACCCACTGGTTGAGGCGCTGCGCGAGCTTGATCTCAGCAGGATGACGCCGCTGCAGGCTCTGAACTGGCTGGCCGAACAGCAGGAAAAACGGTAAGCTGCCGGTTTTAGAGCCATTAAAATCTAAAAACACAATTTATATTCTAATTGGCTATAAAGCCTTGGGTATTTGGTCTTAGATCTCACTTGAGGGGGTCCGAACCTGCCACTAGAATACGCACACACTCAGCATCAGGTATTGGGAGAAGGGCCCGATGACATTCGTTGTTCTCGAGAACTGCATCAAGTGCAAATACACCGACTGCGTGGAAGTCTGCCCGGTGGATTGCTTCTACGAAGGCCCGAACTTTCTGGTCATTCATCCGGACGAGTGCATCGACTGCGCTTTGTGTGAACCGGAATGTCCGGCCGAGGCCATCCTCTCGGAAGATGAGGTACCAGAAGACCAGATTGAATTTGTAGAACTGAACGCCGAACTGGCGGAAGTCTGGCCCAACATTACCGAACGCAAAGACCCGCCCGCCGATGCCGACGAACAAAACGGCGTCCCCGGCAAGCGAGCAGCCCTCGCCCGCTAGACGGCTGGCTGCTCCCCATAAAAAAAGCGCCACTGGGCGCTTTTTTTATGCATTGAATATTACGGAAAGACCGGCCGCAGAAACGATAAGCTCAGGCACCAAAAAGTGCGGTGGCCGACAAACCCTGCTTTTCCATAATGTCACGCAAACGTCGCAGGGCTTCTACCTGTATCTGTCGCACGCGTTCACGGGTGAGGCCAATTTCGCGCCCCACTTCTTCCAGAGTGCTGGTTTCAAAACCGCGCAGACCAAACCGCCGTGCGACCACTTCCCGCTGTTTTTCCGACAGTTCATCGAGCCAGTGATCGATACTGAGCCGCAGGTTGTCGTCTTGAAGGGTTTCGGACGGGTCTACCGATTTTTCATCGGCAATGGTGTCGAGCAAGTTTTTCTCGGAAGACGGCCCCAGGGGTGTATCAACCGACGTCACGCGTTCGTTCAGCGCCAACATGCGCTTCACGTCTTCTATGGGCCGTTCAAGCAGCTCGGCAATGTCTTCTGCCGTTGGCTCGTGATCGAGCTTTTGCGTCAGTTCCCGGGCAGCGCGCAGATACACGTTCAGCTCTTTTACCACATGAATAGGCAAGCGAATGGTGCGCGTCTGGTTCATGATGGCGCGTTCTATGGTCTGGCGGATCCACCAGGTCGCGTAGGTTGAAAAACGGAAGCCGCGCTCCGGATCAAACTTTTCAACCGCGCGGATAAGACCGAGATTGCCCTCTTCAATCAGATCCAGCAGCGTCAGTCCGCGGTTAAGATAGCGCCGCGCGATTTTCACTACCAGCCGCAGGTTGCTCTCAATCATACGCTTGCGCCCTGCCGGTTCGCCTTTTTGCGCCAAACGGGCGAAATAGACTTCCTCTTCGGGGCTGAGCAGTGGTGAAAAACCGATTTCGTTCAGATACATCTGTGTCGCGTCGAGCGAGCGCTGCATGCCGCTGAGATTATTGACGGCATCGCGAAATTCGGTGTCGGAATCGGCCTCGTAATCGAGTTCGGTGGCGTCATCCGCCTCCGCCTTTTCAGTGGCACTGACCTCGTCATTGGGGGTGTCGAGTAGATTGGTGTACGGAGTGTACGTATCTTCCGCAATGTCGGAGTTGAGTTCCCGGAGTGCTGCCATAGTCATTCACCTGTGCGATATAGGGCATAAGCCCTGTGGCCGGAAAAAACCCGGTTACCGCCGAGGCAAAAACCTCATTGGATCGACGGGCTTACCCTCTTGCCGTATCTCGAAGTGCAGGCTGGGCTGGTCACCCTGCCTGCCCATTCGGGCAATGGCTTGCCCTGCGCTGACCTGATCCTGCTCCGCCACCAGCAATTCCTGATTGAATGCATAGGCACTCAGCAAGGAGCCCTGATGTTCCAGGATGATCAGGTTGCCATAACCAGGCAAACCATTTCCTGCGTAGACAACGGAACCCGCTGCCGCCGCAACCACAGAATCTCCAATCTCACCGGTCAGATCAACGCCTTTACGATCGGACACATTAGAATCAAATGTTCGCACTATTTTCCCGTTGTGCGGCCACACCCAGGTTAACTGATTATTATTACTGGCATTTCCCGATGAAGACGGCGCCGTTGCAGGTCTCGGCGCAGGGTTTGTAACCGTTTGTGAAGACGTGTTATTGACTGTAGGTCGAGACGGCGAAGACGAAGCGGACGACCCCGACGGAGCAGGCGCTGCAGCCCGGGTACTTGCCTCCCTGAGTGCCAGCACCTGACCGGGGTAGATGGTGTAGCGACTATCAATGTCGTTGGCAGCGGCCAGTCGCCGGAAATCAAGACCAAACCGAAAAGCGATGGAGTAAAGCGTATCCCCGCGGCGAACCCGATACTGATCAGGACGCGACTCGGGCGACGCCGTACGGGCGTTTGACGTCGTTGCGGCACCCGCAGGGCGTGACTGAACCACCGGCGAACTGGTATTGCTACTGCTCGAACCACGGGCGCTACTTCCAGCCGGCTCCAGCGAACGGTAGGCACTGCTGGTACAACCCGCCAGCACCAGCAGAGTGCACAGGCATGCCCAGAAAATTGACGCCCCCCGGACGAGATTCGTCACGCTGGATTCCTTCTCAAAATAGGTTTCATCCACCCCTCAAACGCCGTTCATAAAGCTGCAATATAGCCCAACCTTAATACAGGGTAATTTATTAGGTGTAATTAATCTAAAAACAGCCTGACGTAAGGTTCGAACCGAGTACTGCTTCATGTTTCTGATTTGACAAGCCCGGAACCGTCCGTTTTGAGACTCAGTATGGCCACCAGCGCCGCTCCAATGATCGCTGCCAACAGGGCCGTAAAAAACCAGGATGGCTGGCCAGACAGGTTCACATAGTTTTCCGGCGTCAGCCATTGCTGATCATGCTGCCAGGGCCAGACTTTCAACAAGGCGCCCAAAACAAACCCCAGCATGAACCCCATCACCCGATCGTGCCAGCGTGCCAGCACCCATTGCAACACACGACTAAACACCAGCAGACCGATCAGGCAACCCAGGGCCACCCAGGCAATGGTGACCAGATCCCGGGCATGTACCGCCGCTGTGATCGCCGGGTAAAGCCCCAATAGCAGCAAAATGAAACTGCCGGAAATACCGGGCAACAGCATCGCCGATATGGCCAGTGCCCCGCCTAAAACCAGTGTCACGGGCGTAACCGCAAGTGCCATCTCGCCCAAAAAAGAAATACTCGCGGCGATAGCCGTTCCGGCGATGAACAGGCCAATATCGACTCTGCGCCAGCGGTGCTCCTTCAGCAGCATGATCAGCGAGGCTACAATCAACCCGCAAAAGAACGCCCACAATACTGGGGGTGCCGTACTTAACAACCACTGAACGAGATTCAGAACCGTTACCAGGCTGACAATAATGCCAACGCCCAGGCTGACCAGAAAGGCGCCATCAACCTCGCGCCAGACCGCGATGAATTCGCCTCGCCTGAGGAGCCCTAGAAGACCAAACCGAAATGACGCCAGCGCATTGATCAACCGCTCATAGATACCGGTAATCAGCGCCATGGTACCGCCGGAAACACCGGGCACGGCATCGGCCGCCCCCATAACGACGCCTTTAAAAAACCAGCTCACGACTAACTTAATCACGCAGTATCTCCCTGCTCATAATATGGATCCCTTTCCGGCTGAAGATCGACCGGCCAGGTAGCAACACCTCAGAGTCTCAGCGAATCGGAATCGCCGGTCTGAATGCCCGCAAGCATAGGCACGAAGCGCACGGCTTCAATGCGGCGCTCGGTAAATTCATCACCCTGGCGCTCCACCACGGTCAAAAACTGCTCTTCAGTACCCACCGGCAAAATCAGTTGACCGCCGTCGGGGACCAGTTGATCCAGCAGGGATTGCGGCGCCGTTTCAGGGGCCGCCGTACCGATGATGACATCGAAGGGCCCTGCATCGGGCCAGCCAAGGAAGCCGTCATCGAGCTTCAGGCGTACGTTGTAAAGTTTTTGCAGACGTAGCCGTTCCCGGGCTTTCAGCTGCAGCGGTTTGATGCGCTCTACCGAGTAGATTTCATCCACCAGATGCGCCAGTACCGAGGTCTGAAACCCGGAACCGGTACCAATTTCAAGAATGCGCTCATGGTGAGGGGCTGCCAGCACCAGTTCGCTCATGCGCGCAACAATATAGGGTTGCGATAGGGTCTGACCGTAACCTATGGGTACGGCAATGTCTTCGTAGGCTTTGTGACCCAGAGCTTCATCAACAAAGATGTGCCTTGGCACTTTCATAAAGCAATCCATGACCCGGGCATCACGAATGCCCTTGGCAAAGAGTCGCTCAATCAGGCGCTGACGAGTACGCTGGGACGTCATGCCGATACCGGAAAGATTCACTGAGACTCCTCCTCGTGCCAGGCTGACACTTCACGCAACACAGCAGTGGCATAACTGCCAGCCGGCAGAAAGAAGCGGAATTGCGGATCCGCTCCCTGCCATTCAAGCTGACCCTGCTCCGGATAAACCCGCAGTTTGCGCATGCTGCGCTGAATGCGCAGCCGAATCAGCGCCTGCGTCCATTCTGACTGCTGCGCCAGCAAAGGCGCCTCGCGTTCATCGAGCAGGGAAAAGGTTTCGGTTTGCTCGCCGGGCAAACTGGCACTGGGCGATAACTGGCCCGACGCTACCCTGGACCATTCGCTTTCGGTCGGTTCCAGACATTCAAACCCCCGTTTGCCTTCCTTGAATTGCAGGAAATCACCGGGGAGCAGCTGGTTCCAGGTACCCTGCTGCACTCGCTCGGCCAACAGTTCATTGAACAGTAAGCTGCGCATCGCAGACACATGAATGCCCTGTTGCCCGCGGGGCAACCGGCCTTCACCGCGTATCCAGGCCAGTGCCCGGCTCAGATTTTGGCCCTGGTCGCCAAAACGTTGCGGACCAAAGTAATTAGGGAACCCCTGCTCAACCAGTGTTTGCCAGCGTTGTGCAAGGGCATCGGCATCCCCTTGCCAGTCGCGCAGCCTGATCACGAAATGATTGCCGATCAGTTGACCGGTACGCAGCTTGCGACCATGCCGCTTGAGCGACAGCACCCGAACACCGTCCATAATCAGTGGCTCTGACGGATCCGGTTTACCAGGCAGATGCAGGGAGAAGGTCTGGCGAGTCACGGCATGGCGGTCTTTCAAGCCCGCGTAACTGACATCCCGGGGGGGAATGCCCGCCCAGCGGGCCAGTTGTTTGCCAAGCCAGGCGGTATTCTGGCCGGTTTTTTCCAGGGTGACCCATAAGTGCTCACCCTCGCCGCAAGCCGTCTCCGGCAAGGCCTCCTCAACGTAAAAATCAGCCGGTTCGGCTTTCAACCGTCCCGTCCCGACAACATCACCCCAGGCTCTGGGCCACTGCGGCAGCTCCATCAGGACACCACCTCCAGCAGGCATACCGCCTCAGTGGCGATACCCTCCTTGCGACCTGTAAAGCCAAGCTTCTCGGTGGTCGTCGCCTTGATGTTTATCTGACCCGGGTCACACTGCAACGTTTCGGCAATGGTCAGCTTCATTGCGCCCTTGTACTCACCCAGACGAGGTGCCTGGGCAATGACGGTGACGTCCAGATTCACCAGCCGATAGCCCAACCCGGTAATGCGATGATAGACATCGGCCAGCAAGGCACGGCTATCGGCCCCGGCCCATTGTGCATCCGTATCCGGAAACCATTCGCCAATATCGCCCAGTGCAGCAGCGCCCAGCAAGGCGTCGGCGACGGCATGCAACACGACGTCGCCATCGGAATGTGCCAGCAGCGGATGCTCCGCCGGTACTTGCACGCCACCCAGCGTTATGTCCATGGGACCGGCATTCAGGTCGAACCGGTGTACATCAAAACCATGGCCTATTCGCATGCCCTGCTTCACTCCAAGTAATCGCTGAAAAAAGCTCAGATCGGCGTTAGCCGACCCTGTTGTTGCAGATAAAACGCCACCAGTGCCAGATCGTCCGGGTGCGTTACCTTGATGTTATCGCCGCTGCCAATGACCAGTCCTACCGGGTCACCCATCCACTCCATCGCCGAGGCTTCATCGGTCAGGGGTAAGGCATTGGCCAGGCCCAGGGACAAGGCGCGATACAAGCGCCCGAATCGAAAGCACTGGGGTGTCAGGGCGGCCCATAATTGTCGGCGATCAACCGTCGACACCTGATCATCCTGCTTGCGTTTTATGGTGTCAGTCAGTGGGCGCGCCAGCAAAGCGCCGCGGTCTTCAGACTGGCAGTGGTCGAGCAACGCCAGAATATCTGCGCGGCGGACGCAAGGGCGTGCAATGTCATGCACCATCACCCAGTCATCATCCGCTGCAGTCATGGCAGCCAGCCCGGCCAGAACCGAATCGGCACGCTCGGCCCCTCCCTGCACACAGCTCAGGCCCGGATAGCGCGCCGCCAAAGACCGGCCCCGATCGTCATTACCATTCAATACCAGTATGCGCTCGCCCTGAAACGGCAAATCCCTCCAGGCATCGAGCGTCCATTCCAGCAGCGTTTTACCGGCCAGTTGGGTGTATTGCTTGGGGTGTGGCTGTCCAAACCGCTTACCAATGCCAGCGGCTGGAAATATCAGGTGCACTCGGGGGGGATTAGTCAGGTTCATCACATCCAAATCAGCGGCCACACCGCTTCATTCGGCTGGTATGACGTAGAAAACCTCGCCCGGCCTGATCAGCCCGAGGTCACTCCGGCCCAGTTCCTCGACCGCATCAAGCCCGGACTTCAGATCAGCAACACGAGCACTCAGAACCTCGTTGCGTGCCCGGCGCTCGGCATTAATGCTTTGCTGGGCGGACACATCAGCTTCCAGCCGGCTCACATCGACCCAGCTGTTTTCGCCCAACCACCAGCGGAATTGCAACATTACCAGCAACACCAGCAAGCCTATTTGCAGCCAGCGCAGCGGGTTCTTGCGTTGCAATTGTGGCACAGCCGTGGCTTTCAACGGTCCGGTTCTCTCTGTTAGCCACGCTGCGGTGGCAGTGGGTAATGACCCCCGTGGTTTCAGGGGAGGCGATTAATGGACACCATTGTACAACTCTGGCGGCATTCTGACTCAAACAAAAAAGGGGGCCAAGCCCCCTTTTTGCATTTACTGCTCAATTTCCGCCAAAACGGGCATCAAAACCGGCTCAACCCTGGCCTTTGATCTCTTTCAGACCGTTATAGATGGCCTTGTCACCCAGCTCCTCTTCAATGCGTAGCAACTGGTTGTACTTGGCAACACGGTCAGAACGGCACAATGAGCCGGTCTTGATCTGACCGGCCGCAGTACCGACCGCCAGGTCGGCGATGGTAGCGTCTTCGGTTTCACCCGAACGATGCGAGATCACGGCGGTGTAACCGGCATCTTTGGCCATCTTGATGGCGGCCAACGTTTCAGTCAGTGAACCAATCTGGTTGAATTTGATCAGGATCGAGTTGGCGATGCCCTTGTCGATGCCTTCCTGCAGAATCTTGGTGTTGGTCACGAACAGGTCGTCGCCCACAAGCTGAATCTTGTCGCCCATCAGGCGGGTCTGATAGGCAAAGCCGTCCCAGTCAGACTCGTCCAGGCCATCTTCGATCGAGACGATGGGGTACTCTTGGGTCAACTGCTGCAAGTAGTTGGAAAACTCTTCAGAGGTGAAGACCTTGCCTTCGCCCTTGAGGTTGTACCGGCCGTTTTCATAAAACTCGGAGGCCGCGCAATCCATCGCCAGCGTGATGTCTTTACCCAACTGGTAGCCAGCCGCTTCAACCGCTTCTTTAATGGCCGCCAGTGCAGCTGCATTGCTTTCGAGGTTCGGCGCGAAGCCGCCTTCATCGCCCACAGCGGTGTTCTGGCCCTTGGCGCTCAGCACCTTTTTCAGGGCATGGAAGATTTCAGCACCCATGCGCAGTGCTTCGCTGAACGATTTTGCGCCCACCGGCTGCACCATGAATTCCTGGATATCGACGTTGTTATCGGCATGCTCACCACCGTTGATGATGTTCATCATCGGCACCGGCAGGCTGTACTGGCCCGGCGTTCCGTTCAGGTCGGCGATGTGCACATACAGTTCCACGCCTTTGGACAGTGCTGCCGCCTTGGCGGCCGCGAGAGAGACCGCCAGAATGGCATTGGCGCCGAAGTTGGACTTATTCTCGGTGCCGTCCAGCGTGATCATGGTGGCGTCGAGACCAGACTGATTCAGGGCGTCAAAGCCCAGCAGCGCGTCGCGAATCGGGCCATTAATGGCGGCAACCGCTTTCAGTACGCCCTTGCCCAGGTAACGGCTTTTATCGCCATCGCGCAGTTCCAGCGCTTCGCGGGACCCGGTAGAGGCGCCGGAGGGTGCACAGGCACGGCCACGAATGCCGCCTTCAACAATAACGTCCGCCTCAACGGTCGGATTACCGCGTGAATCGAGCACTTCGCGTGCTTTGATGTCTAGAATCTTGGCCATTTGTGACTCTCCTGATTGTTCAATAAGCCGTGTTGTGGCGCCCGAGCCTTGACGACTGCAGGGTCACACCGGCTTTTCAGCTGTGATCCTGCCTGAGTCTCGACCGCTCAAAATGTAGTTTTATTACAAAACGGACAGCGCCGGATTATAGGGGAAAACCCTCCAAATACTACCCCTCACCACCCTGTATTACTTTTCCATAGCGCGTACGGCGCCAATGAATCCACTGAACAAACCGTGGCCATCACGGGGTGTAGAGGTAAATTCGGGGTGGAACTGACAGGCTACAAACCAGGGGTGATCAGGCACTTCAATAATTTCAACCAGGGCGCCGTCGACCGAACGACCGGCAATGATCAGACCCGATTTTTGTAAGTCTTCTACATAATGGTTATTTACTTCGTAGCGATGACGGTGCCGCTCAACAATGCGAGGCTTGCCATAACAGGCCGCTGAGCGAGAGCCTTCGGTGAGCATGCATTCCTGCCCGCCGAGGCGCATGGTGCCGCCAAGGTCGGTCTTGTCATCACGTTCGACTTTCTTGCCGTCGGCTTCAATCCACTCAGTGATCAGACCGACCACGGGGTGGCGGGTCTGGCGATCAAATTCAGTGGAGTGCGCGCCGTCGAATCCCGCGACGTTGCGGGCGTATTCGATAACGGCGACTTGCATGCCCAGGCAGATGCCGAGGTAAGGTATTTTGTTCTCACGGGCGTACTGCGCAGTGGCTATTTTGCCTTCCACGCCCCGGTAACCAAAGCCACCCGGCACCAGCAACCCCTGAACACCGGCCAGGCAGTCGGTGCCCTGTTTCTCGACCTCTTCGGCGTCGATAAAGCGAATGTTGACCTTGGTCCGCGACCGGATACCGGCGTGATCGATGGCTTCGATCAGCGACTTGTAGGCATCCAGCAATTCCATGTACTTGCCGACCATGGCGATGGTGACTTCACCATCCGGGTTGAGCTTGCGGTCGGTGACGTCTTCCCAGTCGGCCAGATCCGGCTGCGGGCATTCCAGACCGAATTTTTCAACCACGATGTCGTCCAGACCCGAGCGGTGCAACATACCGGGAATGCGGTAGATGGTATCGGCATCCGGCAGGGGGATAACGGCGCGCTCTTCGACGTTGGTGAACAGGGATATTTTGCGCAGTTCGCTCTTGCCGATCGGGCGTTCGGAGCGACACACCAGGATGTCGGGCTGCAGACCGATGGTGCGCAGCTCTTTTACCGAATGCTGGGTGGGTTTGGTTTTCACTTCACCGGCGGTGGCTATGTAAGGCACCAGTGTAAGGTGCATCGACAGTGCCCGGCGACTGCCCAGCTCAACTTTAAGTTGGCGCACGGCTTCAAGGAACGGCAGCGATTCGATATCGCCTACGGTGCCACCTACTTCAACCAGGGCGACATCGGCATCACCCGCGCCTTCAATGACGCGGCGTTTGATTTCATCGGTGATGTGCGGAATAACCTGAACCGTACCGCCTAGATAATCTCCACGGCGCTCTTTGCGAAGCACATCCTGATAAATTCGGCCGGTGGTGAAGTTGTTGCGCCGGGTCATGGTGGTGCGTACGAAGCGTTCGTAGTGGCCAAGGTCGAGGTCGGTTTCAGCGCCATCTTCGGTCACGAAGACTTCGCCGTGCTGAAACGGGCTCATGGTGCCCGGGTCTACGTTGATGTAGGGATCCAGCTTGAGCATCGTCACCGACAGCCCTCGCGCCTGAAGGATGGCGCCCAGCGAGGCCGAAGCGATGCCCTTGCCCAATGAAGACACCACACCGCCGGTGACAAAAATATAACGCGTCATAATAGATCCCATCCGATAGTCGCAAAGTTGGTCTGCCGCAATCAACCCCCCAACACAACGCAAAAGCCCGCCCGATGGCATTTTGACTGGCCATAAGACGTGGTGCGGGTGTGGGAATTTGTGCGACTTAAGATGGGAGGCCAGATTAGCAAAAAAGCACTCCTGCCTCAATCATTAATCGTCGCCATTGCCGTGTCGGGAAGGTTCTGTTGGTTTTGATGATTGCCAGTCTACCGCCCAGCCCGGCTCGCCAGAGTCTGGCTGCCAGGCAAGGTCCACCGCCAGATTGGCAACGGCAATCAGCTGGTCGCCGGAAAATAACAGCGGCACCCGGTCGCGCTGCCAGGGAGGCAGCCGGTATTCCTGCAACAGGCGTTTCAGATCCCGCCGCGCCGAGCGCCCGGCTGGCCATAATGATTCACCGCCCTGGCGCAGTTGCCAGCGCCAGCCGGCCGGCTCGCCCCGGATCCGACCGGGCCCGTCTGCTGCGCGTCGTACTCGCAGCCAACCAACGCCGGGCCAGTGCTGCCAGTCTTCACTGACATCGCAGGGTGCGTCAGTCGGCTCTACCCGGTTCGGAACCCAGTACAAAGCCGTTCGAAAACGCCGGACTGAGCCGTCGCCCAGAGCGACTTCAGGCTGGGCATCCACCCGGGCATTGACCACTTCGCTGACGATGCGTTGCAGCGCTGCTTCGCTGGGCGATCTTACATTCTGCCGATACAACCAACGGTGAATCAGTGCCTGTACCTGTTCCGCTGACCAGTCGTCCAGCTGCACGGTTTTCAGGGCGCCGTCATGGGCCAGGCGATGCTCCAGTTCAACATCGAGCTGGCGTTGCTGTTCACGGGCAGCCTGATCGAGGTGACCGAGTGACCTTGCCAGCGTCTGACGGTACTGGGGCCAGCGTGTGGCAATGAGCGGCAATACCTGCTGACGCATAAAATTGCGATCAAACCGCACATCGTTGTTGCTGTCGTCTGTTATCCAGTGCAAGCCCAATTGAAGGGCCCGGTTTTCAATGCTTTCCCGGGCGGTCGTCAGCAGGGGGCGCAATATAGATCTCTGCTGTCGACTCGTTTGATCCGACATGGCCGACAGACCGGTCAGGCCGCTGCCCCTTAGCAATCGCAGCATAAAGGTTTCGAGTTGATCATCAAGGTGATGCCCGAGCCAGAGGCTGCAGCCCCGGGGTACCCGGTCAAGAAAAATACGATAGCGCTCCTGCCGGGCTGCCGCTTCCAGACCCTCGCCACTGGCATTTACCGACACCGAATAGGCTTCAAAGCCACAACCAAGCTGAGCACATTGTTGTTGGCAATGTGCTTGCCAGTCATCGGCAAGGGAGCTAAGTCCGTGATTGATGTGCAAGGCAATGACGTCTCCGGGAGGAAGCCGAAGACAGAGTTCATGTAAGACCAGATGTGAGTCGACACCGCCACTGTAGCCAACAAAGACCGGTCGTTCTGAATAGTCGACCAGCCAGGCATCGAACCGTTCACCGGCGGTGTAGCCACTGCCAGTCATGCCATATCCGTGTCGGCCAGACCCCAGCAATAGCGCAATTTCTCGCGGTCTCCACGACGCCAAAGTTCGGTTCCGCGAGGCACCGACACCCGCTCAACGAACCGGGCGCCAATGCGTTCACAGGTACGCACAGAAGCGATGTTGTCGGGGTTGCAGGTAATCCAGAGTTCAGTCATGCCGTGATCGAGTGCGACTGTTCGAATCAGCTCGCAGGCTTTGGCGGCGTAATGATGGCCCCGGTAAGGGCGGTCGATGCCGTATCCGATTTGACCGGCGTACGTCACCAGGGCGGGGGTGTCGCCCACACGCAGGTCAATCTGGCCAATCAGGGTGCCATTGTGCAGCACTACATCGAACAGATAGGCGGGAGCCCCTTCAAGCGCGCGTGCGCCCTCCAGGTAACGGTTGAGCAACAGCGCAATGTCGTCTGAGACCAGGGGGTCGTAGTGTCGAAACGCAAAGGAATAAGCCGCCGTCATCTGTTTCTGCCATGCTGGGATCTGTCATCCGGGCTTTGGCGACCGGAGCCTCTACGATAATACGAATAGCGGCCGGTTGCAGACCAAAGCTAAAACGACGTCGCCCGACGTCGCCTTAGACAGCTTAGTTGCTTTGCAGGCCAGTTTCGAGTCAGGCCGATTCGAGCCCGAACGACATCAGGCGCTTGTAACGGTTTTCCAGCAGGTCGTCCAGCGCTACACCGCGCAGCTTATCAAGCTGGCCAATGAGTGCGTGGCGCAAATCGGCCGCCATGGCTTCGGGGTTACGGTGCGCGCCGCCCAGAGGCTCTTTGATAACGGTATCCACCAGGCCCAGCTCACGCAATTTTGGCGCGGTAATGCCCATGGCTTCAGCCGCATCGGAGGCACGCTCTGCCGTCTTCCACAGAATGGAGGCACAGCCTTCCGGGGAAATAACCGAATAGGTACTGTATTGCAACATGTTCAAGTGATCGCATACACCAATGGCCAGTGCCCCGCCAGAGCCGCCCTCACCAATAACCGTTGAAATGATTGGCGTCTTCAGTGACGACAGTTTCAACAGATTGTAGGCAATCGCTTCGCTCTGACCACGCTCTTCAGCACCAATACCGGGGTAGGCACCCGGGGTATCGATAAAGGTCAGTACCGGCATCTTGAAACGCTCTGCCATCTGCATCAGGCGCAATGCCTTGCGATAGCCTTCAGGCTTGGGCATGCCGAAATTGCGGCGCACTTTTTCTTTCACATCCCGGCCCTTCTGGTGGCCAACCACCAGCACTGGCTCTTCATTCAGCCGGGCAACGCCGGATACGATGGCAGCATCGTCACCGTAATGACGGTCGCCATGGAGCTCATCCCAGTCAGTAAAGATGTGATTGATGTAATCGAGCGTGTAGGGACGCTTGGGATGACGCGCCAGCTGGGAAATCTGCCAGGAGGTGAGGTTGGAAAAGATCTGCTCGGTCAGTTTGATCGACTGGGCGTTCAGCTTTTCGATTTCGCCTGAAATGTTGAGATCATTGCGGTTGCCAACAAGTCGCAATTCTTCAATTTTGGCAATCAGGTCTGCAATGGGTTGTTCAAATTCCAAGTAATCTGGATTCATGCCGTTTCCCTAGTGTGCCGTCAATGGTGTACTGCGTGCCCGCCAAGCGCCAAGTAAAGCAGGCTGGGCAGCAACGTCAACTGTCTATCAGGGTTGACCTTGCCATTCAGGACCGCCGTACACCCCGGGCGGTTCAATTCAATGATGCGATCAGCCTAATGGGCCGACTGCCATTGAGCAAGCGTATCAAACCTTATTGAGCTTTGAACAAACGGAAACAATCAGCACAGTTACCGCTTACTACCGGCTCAAGTTTCGGAGCTAGGGTTGGCTGCATTGCCTTGAACCCGCGACGGATGGCAGGGCCGCTAGCTAATTTCTAACTACGAAACTTGAGTTATTACCTGGATTTTAAAGTTAGCAACCAATTGAGTGTTAGGTGCCGGGGGTACCTCTCCGGGGTAGTCTGAGGCATGAATGCCGAAGCCTAGGTGTGTATATCCACTAGGTTGTTCACAGATAACCCCACTCGGCTAATCGGCGGTTTGTAGTCCAGACTAGCATGGGGTCGATGCCAGTTGTAAAGATGCAACCAAGCTGGCAGATACCATCCACGTTGCTCCGAGCTCTCATAGGCGCGTGCATAAGCCCACTCGTGTAGAGCAGTTTGTATGAACCGTTCTGCCTTGCCGTTTGTGCGGGGGCTATAGGGCCTGGTATAGCGTTGCTTGAGCCCCAGGCGCTTACACAGACGTCGAAAGCGTCTGGATTTGTAGCACGCCCCATTGTCAGTTAGTACCCGTGTGAAGCGAACGCCAAGACTGGCGTAATACCGCACCGCCTTGAGCAGAGCATGGCAGGCACTATGACCCGATTCATCCGGGTGGATAGAACTGAAGGCTATGCGGGAATGGTCGTCGATGGCCACATGGACATACTCCCAGCCAGCGCCACGGCTCCTGTTTTGTCGGCTGCCAGTGACTCGATGTCCCGGACGCTTGTAACGCCCCAGCTTCTTAATATCGAGGTGCAGCAGATCCCCGGGAGCGTCGTGTTCATAGCGATTATCCGGTGGAGCGGGCGACAACAGTGCCAGACGGTTCAGCCCATTTCGTTTGAGAATGCGCGCCACAGTGCTCTGACCGACCCTTAATGCTTGGGCTATTTGCCGGTATGTCTGTCGCCTATGGCGGCGCTCAATGACCTGATCCACGACCTCCGGTGTCGTTGCTAAAGGGCTTCGACGAGGGCGTGATGTGCGCTCTTTGAGCCCATCATCACCCTCATCACGGTAGCGCCGCAGCCACTTGTAGACCGTTCGAACACTGACTCCCTGAGCCTGAGCAGCCTCCTCGGGGCGCACTCCTTGCTCCAGTACTTTTTGCACGAGAAGGACTCGACCATAGGGAGTAAGACGGGCATTCTTATGGGTGTTCATCCGGGCCTCCTGAAGGTTGGTTTGGATCGCACCTCCAATTATCCGGGTAGGTTCCGGATGAACAACCTACTGAGAGATCACACCTAGGCCCCACGGACGGGTTCACGCCGACCCCTGAGAGGTACCCCCGGTGCCTGACACGGACTCATGGCACCAATGTACAACCAAACTCCGGAACTTGAGCTACAGACGGTGCTCCGTACGACTGCCCGGGTCAGTCCTGATATCGAAACCGGTAGGCCGAATCGTCAAAGGTCTGTCGAATTCGGTGCAGCACTTCATCTTCCAATGGAATCCGGTGCGCCGGATTCAGCCGTACCTGGCCCTGAGCCACGCGGGATTCATAGCTGATCCAGACCGGGGTGCCCTGCCCGTCTTCCAGGTCGCTGCGTACCAGATCGTTCAAGCGTTTGAGGAATTCCTGCGTTTGGGCTTCTGTGACGCGGAACTCAATGCCCCGAATCAGCTCCTGGCGTGCCTGGGCCAGGGTGTAGATGCTCTGTGCGCGGATTCGGGCGCGTTCGGCGTAATCATCCCAACCAATTTCGGCTTCGACGAAGATCACCTGATCGGGTTCCAGCAATGGCTTGAAGCGCTGATAGTCTTCGCCGAACAGGGTCATTTCGATGCGTCCGGTCCGGTCGTCCAGAGAGACAATGGCCATGGTATCGCCGCGCTGGGTCTGGCGAGTGCGAACACCGAGCACCAGACCGGCAAGGGTTTTGGTCTGCTTGCGCAGGCGCCGCAGCTCTTCCGGCGGCATATCGAGCTCACCGAGGCGCATTGAGGCGATCTTGTTGACTTCTGATTCGTATTCATCGATCGGGTGACCGGTCAGGTACAGGCCCAGCGTTTCTTTCTCGCCCATCAGGCGCTCTTTCAGCGAATGCTGCATCACCTCTTCATAGGGCGCATAGGGCGCTTTCTGGCTTTCCACCTGCAGGTCGTTGAACAGATCGATCATGCCGGCGGCCTGGTTGCTGGCCGACTGCTCGGCGGTACGCACCGCATCTTCCATGGCGGCCAGCAGCATTGCCCGGTGCGGGGCCAGCCGGTCCAGTGCGCCGGCCTTGATCAGCGCTTCGATACAGCGCTTGTTCACCTTGCGGCTGTCGACCCGCTCGCAAAAGTCAAACAGGTCGGTAAAGGGCCCGCCGTTCGACCGGGCGGCAACGATCGCCTCTACCGGGCCTTCGCCGACTCCCTTGATTGCCCCCAGCCCGTAAATGATCTGATCATTCTCGTTCACCGTGAACATGTAATCACCAGCGTTCACATCGGGCGGCAGCACGTCGATGCCCAGTTGCCGGCAGTCTTCGATGAAGATAACCACCTTATCGGTGTTATCCAGTTCCGACGACATGGTCGCGGCCATAAAGGCGGCCGGGTAATGCGCCTTGAGCCAGAGCGTCTGATAAGACACCAGGGCATAGGCGGCCGAGTGCGATTTGTTGAAACCGTAACCCGCGAACTTTTCCACCAGATCAAAAATCTTGGTGGCCAGCTCCGCATCGACCCCTTTGGAGGCCGCACCGGCGGCGAAGACTTCACGCTGTTTGGCCATTTCCTCTGGCTTTTTCTTGCCCATCGCCCGGCGCAGCAGGTCGGCGCCGCCAAGCGTATAGCCTGCCAGTTCCTGGGCGATCTGCATCACCTGTTCCTGATACAGGATGATGCCGTAGGTTGGCGCCAGAATCGGCTTCAGCCACTCGTGCTGATACTGCGGATCCGGGTAGGCCATTTCCTCGCGTTCGTGTTTGCGGTTGATGAAGTTATCCACCATGCCCGATTGCAGCGGGCCGGGCCGGAACAGGGCCACCAGGGCGATCATGTCTTCCAGACAGTCGGGCTTCAGCCGTTTTATCAGGTCTTTCATGCCGCGCGATTCAAGCTGGAACACCGCCGTGGTATGGGCTTTCTGCAGCAACTGAAACGAGGGTTCGTCATCGAGCGGAATGTGCGCGATGTCGATCGCGGGTTTGCCCTTGGCGGCCAACCTGGGGTTAATTATCTTCAGTGCCCAGTCGATGATAGTCAGGGTGCGCAGACCCAGGAAGTCGAACTTGACCAGACCGGCAGATTCCACGTCGTTCTTGTCGTACTGGGTGACCAGACCCGTGCCGTCCTCTTCGCACAGCAGCGGTGAAAAATCGGTCAGCTTGGTCGGCGCGATCACCACGCCCCCGGCATGCTTGCCGGTCTGGCGGGTTATGCCCTCGAGCTTGAGCGCCATCTCCCAGATTTCCATACCTTCTTCGTCATCAGCCAGAAACTCCTTGAGCTCGGCGACATCGTCTATGGCCTTGGTCAGCGTCATACCCGGGTCGGCGGGAATCAGCTTGGAAATTCGGTCGGCCAGGCCATAGGCCTTGCCCTGCACGCGGGCGACGTCGCGCACCACGGCCTTGGCAGCCAGGGTACCGAAGGTGACAATCTGGGACACAGCCTGGCGGCCATACTGATCGGCCACATATTGAATAACGCGGTCGCGCTTTTCCATGCAGAAGTCGACGTCGAAATCGGGCATCGACACCCGCTCCGGATTCAAAAACCGTTCGAACAGCAGATCGTATTCCAGCGGGTCCAGGTCGGTAATATCGAGCGAATAGGCGACCAGTGAACCGGCACCCGACCCCCGGCCCGGTCCAACCGGAATATCATGCTCTTTGGCCCAGCGAATAAAGTCCATCACGATCAGGAAGTAGCCGGGAAAACCCATCTGAATGATGATGTTCAGCTCGAATTCGAGCCGGGTGACGTACTCGGCGTGCTTGCTGGCGTACTCCGGATCGTCCTTCTTCAGGCTAACAGCAAGGCGACGCTCCAGGCCTTCAAAGCTCAGCTGGCGGAAGTACTCATCCATGGTCATGCCATCGGGAATGGGATAATCCGGCAGGAAATACTCGCCCAGCTTTACCGTGGTAGAACACCGCTCGGCAATCAGCAGGCTGTTATCGATGGCTTCGGGCAAATCGGAGAAAAGTTCCGCCATCTCCTCGGCACTTTTCAGGTATTGCTGGTCGGAGTAGCGGCGGGCTCGCTTGGGGTCGTCGACCGTCACACCATCGTTAATGCAGACCCGGGCTTCGTGGGCGTCGAAATCATCCTGGGTCAGAAACATGACGTCGTTGGTGGCCACCACCGCGATATCCAGTTCGCGTGCCAGCAACAGACTGCCCTGCACGATGACTTCGTCCTGGTCACGTCCGGTGCGTTGCAGCTCCAGGTAATAACGATCGCCGAATACCGACTGCCAGTGCCGGGCAAGTTCACCTGCCACATCGGCCTTGCCTCGGCTCAACGCCTCGCCGACGTCACCAAATCGACCACCGCTAAGCAGAATCAAGCCCTCGTTTTTCGCCTTTATCCACTCCGCTTTTATGACGGCCCGGTCATGTACCTGGTGTGTCTGATAGGCGTCGGAAATCAGCTCGGTCAGGTTACGGTAACCCTGGGCGTTTTGTGACAGCACCGTCATCCGGAACGGCGCTGCCGCATCAGCCGGGTTTTCTACCCACAGATCTGCCCCCAGCAAAGGCTTGATGCCAGCACCCAGCGCCGCATTGTAGAATTTGATCAGCCCGAAAAAATTGGTGATGTCGGTAATCGCTACCGCCGGCATCCCCTGCTTGAGCGCCGCCTGCACCAACGCCTTGGGGCGTATCAGACCGTCGACCAGTGAATATTCGGTATGAACTCTGAGATGTACAAATTGAGCGGACACGCTGGGCTTTCTCCTTCTTGACTGGCGACCATGGTACTACTTGAAGCGGCCAGTGGGCAGGTACTGATGAGGGCTATTTGTAATTCAAGTTTCGACGTTGGCAACCTCTGTAGCTGGAACTACACGAGCCGGGTTGTTTGGCTACAGGCTGACAATGGCCTTAACGGGCGCATAACTACGCCGGTGCTCGGCTATGGCACCATAGGCTCGTAACGCCGCCAGATGAACCGGAGTCGGGTAGCCTTTATGGCGGGCGAAGCCGTACTGTGGGTAGCGCTGATCGAGTTCGACCATTTCGGCATCCCGCTGGACTTTGGCGAGAATGGACGCTGCACCGATGGCGGGAATCAGGCTGTCGCCTTTGACGATGGCTTCCGCCGGGCAAGGCAGGCCTTTGGGCAGCTTGTTGCCATCGATCTGGCAGAATTCGGGTACCACCGATAGTCCAGCGACCGCCCTACTCATGGCCAATAGACTGGCCTGCAGAATATTCAATTCGTCAATTTCCGCGACGCTGGCGCGGGCAATACACCAGCTCAGTGCCCGGGCTTTGATCTCTTCACTGAGCTGCTCCCGGCGTTTTGCCGTGAGCGCTTTGGAATCGGTGAGGCCTGCAATGGGTTGTTTCGGGTCCAGTATGACGGCGGCGGCTACAACATCACCCGCCAGCGGCCCGCGTCCGACTTCATCGACGCCCGCCACAAGGTCGGTGGTGCTCTGAAAAACCAGGCCTTGCTGGGTCATTGGGGTGAGAACCCGGCGACGGCCAGCACCGCTTCGGCGGCCTGCTCATCGGCGCCTCTCGCCAGTTGGCGGTGCAGGAAACGGGAGCGCTGTTCAAACTGGTCACGGTAGTCGGTATCGGTGAGAATTTTAACCAGATCAGTCGCCAGGCGTTCCGGCGTTGCATCATCCTGCAGTCGCTCCGGCACCCAATCGCTCTGAGTCAGAATATTGGGCAGCGATACCCAGCGCGTGGTCGCCATGGCGCGCATTATCCGGAAGGTGAGCGCCGTTAACCGGTAGGAAACCACCATGGGACGCTTCAGCAGCATGGCTTCAAGAGCAGCGGTGCCGGAGGCCAGCAAGACACCGTCGCTGGCGATCATGACATCGGTCGACTGACCCGCATAGAGTTGAATATGCAACCCATTTCCGTGTTGGCGCACGGCCGCTTCGATCTGCTCGCGGCGATATTCATTTGCCGCCGGTATGAGCACCGTGAGCGGGCCCAGGGTTTTCTGAGCCAGCGTTGCAGCTTGCAAAAACAACGGTGCTAACCGCCCAACCTCACTGCCCCGGCTGCCCGGCAATACAGCCAGACAAAGCCCCTGCTCCGGCACGCCCAAGCGATGCCTTGCAGCCAGCCGGTCGGGTTCCATCGGCAACTGGTCGGCCAGGGTATGGCCAACAAAGGTAACCGGCACCTGATGCTCGCGGTAAAAATCGGCTTCAAAGGGCAGCAAAGTCAGCATGTGATCGACACTGCGGCGGATTTTCTTGATGCGGCCCTGCCGCCAGGCCCAGACTGAGGGCGAGACGTAATGCACGGCCTTGATGCCGGCCTCGCGCAGCTGACGCTCCAGGCCAAGGTTAAAATCGGGGGCATCGATACCCACAAAAACATCCGGCTTCCAGTGGATGCACCAGTCCCGGTAGGCAGCCCGAATGCGGAACAGCTCGCGTAACCGCCCCAGTACTTCAGTTAGCCCCATCACCGAGAGCCGCTCCATCGAAACGCGACTGTCGAGCCCTTCGGCGATCATGCGTTCACCGCCTATGCCGCCAAATTCCACGTCGGGGTGGCGCGCGCGCAGAGCGCGCATCAGGCCAGCACCGAGAATGTCGCCACTGGCTTCACCGGCCAGCACGGCTACGCGCAAGGGTCGGGACATCAGCGCACAATGCCCCGACTGGCGGTTTCAATGCTGCGCACAAACACGGCCACTTCCGGAAATTGCTCGGCAACCGGCGCCAGCTCAGCCAGTGCGGCCTTGGTAGTCTTGCTTTCGCGATACACCGTTTTATAGGCATTGCGCAACGCCTTGACCGCCTCGGCGGAAAAGCCGCGACGACGAAGCCCTTCGGTATTCATGCCATGTGGCGAGGCGGGGTAGCCCTGAACGGTGACATAGGCGGGAATGTCTTTCAGCACTGTTGAACCGGTGCCGACAAAGGCGTGATCGCCGATCGACACATACTGGTGCACACCGGCATTGCCGCCAATAATAGCGTGATAACCCACTTTTACATGGCCCGCCAGCTGCGCCGAATTGGCCAGTATCACCCGGTCGCCAAGCACTACGTCGTGGGCCACGTGTGAGTATGCCATCAGCAGGCAATGGCTGCCGACGCGGGTCTCGCCATTATCCTGAATGGTGCCCCGATGCAGGGTCGCGCATTCCCGAATGGTGTTGTGGTCACCAATGATCAACCGGGTTGGCTCACCCTGGTATTTCAAATCCTGACAGGCTTCACCCACACTGGCGAACTGAAAGATCTTGTTGTGCCGGCCAATGGTCGTTGGCCCGTTGATCACGACATGCGGGCCGATCCAGCAGCCCTCTCCGATCTCGACATCCGGGCCAATTACGGTAAAGGGGCCGATCACCACGCCATCGGCAATGCGGGCCGCCTTGTCGACCAGAGCCGTTGGATGAATCACGAGGTTGCTTTCCGTTCGGCGCAGACGATATCGGCCGTGGCCGCCAGTTGCCCGTCCACTTCAGCCCGGCAGTTGAATTTGAAAATGCCGCGGCGCTCGGACACCAGCGTACTGAACAGATCCAGCCGGTCACCGGGGACGACCTGCCGTTTGAACTTGACGTTATCGAGCCCGGCAAACAAATAAAGATAGCCTTCACTCGGGCGGTTGCCGGAGGTCGCAAAACCCAGAATGGCCGAGACCTGTGCCATGGCTTCACACATCAGCACACCGGGAAAGATTGACTGACCCGGGAAGTGCCCGTTGAACAATTCTTCATTGCCGGTAACATTCTTGAACCCGGCAATGGCTTCGCCAGGGGTCAGCTCGGTAATGCGGTCAACCAGCAAAAACGGGTACCTGTGCGGCAAAAATTGCTTGATGGCTTCATGGTCCAGGGGCAGTTCAATGCTCATTCAGAGTCCTCAGATTCCGGAGCGGCGGGACGCATTGCCAGCGCCTTCTCCAATGACTTCAATCGTTGTTCATACTGGTCTAACTGACGCAAGCGCGCAACGGTTCGACGCCATTCCCGACTTGGCTGCGCCGGCCAGCCCGAGGAATAGACACCGGCGTCTTCAATGCTTTTGGTCACCATGGCCTGGCCGGTGAAATGCGTGCCGGCGGCAATGTCGATATGGCCTGCAAACCCGGCCTGGCCGCCGACGGTACACCCGGCCCCCAGAGTAGTACTGCCAGCAATACCAACTTGCCCGGCCAGTGCCGTCGCCTTGCCGATCACGACATTGTGTGCAACCTGAACCAGGTTATCGATGATGACATCGTCGTCAATACAGGTATCGTCGATCGCCCCCCGGTCGATGGTCACATTGGCACCAATATCGACCCGGTTGCCAATGCGCACAGTGCCCAACTGAGCAATGCGCTGCCACTGACCCTGATCGGGTGCAAATCCGAAGCCATCCGAGCCGATTACGGTTCCTGACTGTACCCGGCAATCATCACCCATCACCACCCCATGGCAAAGCGTAACATTTGCCATGATCCGGGTGTTCCGGCCAACCTGTGCACCGGCTTCGAGCACCGCCCCCGCACCGATCTGGCTGCCTTCGCCTATGCTCACGCCAGAGCCTATGATCGCTCCGGGGCCAATGGTTACACCCGCGCCAATCACCGCATCCCCGGCCACCACAGCACTGACGTCAATGTGGCCGGTCGCTGCCGGCTCGCGGCTGAAGTGATGGGATATACGGGCGTAGCCCAGGTAGGGATCGGCCACCAAAATCAGGGCGGCAGTACCCGGAGCCCGATCGGCCAGATCCGGTTTCAGTACAATGGCCGTGGCACGGCTGTCTGGCAGGTCTGCCAGGTATTGCCGGGATGCCAGAAACGTCAGGCTCCCGGACTGGGCCTTATCCAGAGCAGATACTCGCTCCAGAGGCATATCCCAGGCCTGTTCATTGCCGCCCAGCTGCGCGTCGAGCTGGTCAGCCAACTGTCGGGCTGTGATCATCCGTCTGACTCGTCAGCTTATTATTGCGCCTGGTACAGCGCGTTGAATTCTTCCAGCACCGCTTCGGTAATATCCAGCGAATTACGATGGTAGACCACGGCGCCCTTGTCCAGGATCACGTCGTATTCCTGGCCGTCAACGGCTGCTTCTATGGCCTGTGCCATCATCGGCTGGTAACGCTCGATAAAGGCATTGCGACGCTCACCCTGAACTTGCTGAAGCTGTCGCACCAGTTGGTCGCGCTGGCGTGCTCGCTGCTGCAGTTCGTTTTCGAGTTCCGACAACTCATCTTCAGTCATGATGTCGGCATCGGTCCGGGCCCGGCTCTGCAATTGCTGGATCGCCTGCCCCAGCGTTTGCACTTGCTGTTCTTCCTGTTCGAACTCACGTTTCAGTTCGGCGGTGGCATCCTGGGCGGCATCGCTGTTGAACAACACATAATTCTGGTCCAGCAGTGCCACTTCAGTCGCCTGAACAGAGGCAGTCATGCCAATGGCAACCAGCGCGAAGGCTATTCGGCTCAGCCAGCCAGATTCCCGTGACCGACCAGTCGCTTTGGTCGGGACAATGCGTTGTGCTGAAGTCTTCATACTCTCTCCTTCGGTTCGAGTGATGCAATACCAACCTGCCACTCAACCGGCAGGTCATTTTAAAGTGAACGGCCAAACCTGAGTAGTGGGCTCAACCGCTTGCCATTTCAACCAGCCTTGCCTCAGTAACCGATACCAATGGTAAAGGCGAAGTTCTTTTCCAGATCCCCGTCGCGCGCATTCAGTGGCCAGGCGTAACTGAAACTCAGCGGTGCGATTGGCGTGATCCAGGTGATATCAACCCCTGCCGCGTATCGCAGGTCGGACAGATCCACACCATTGGTACAGTTTGTATTGCCAGTGCGACAGTCATCTGAGTACACATTACCACCGTCGATAAACAGTGAAGCTCTGAAGGCCTCCTGATTTTCGACAAACGGCATGGGTACCAGCAACTCGGCGCCGTATTCGATCTTGATGTTGCCACCAATGGGCGACGGGTCGTCCAGCGGGTCATTGTTGCCATCCACATTGGGGGTGCTCAACGGACCCAGCGAACCATACTGATAGCCGCGTACCGACCGGACCCCACCGGAATAAAAGTGTTTGTAAAAGGGCAGCCGGTCGGCATCGCCATAGCCACTGCCATAGCCAACATCCGAGTGTAGACGAATACTGTACTGATCGTTGACCGGGAAGTACTGTTCCGCACTACCCGTCAAACGGTAGTAGGTCAGATCACCCAGTGGTGTGGCAACTTCGCCCGACAAGGTAAGCTGGCGACCCCGGTTGGCCTTGAAAGTGCCGTTCAGGCTGTTGAGGTTCCAGGTCAGACGGGTGTCGATGATTTCATAGTCACTGCCGTTGTTGTCCCGGAAATCCGTCATCTCCTGGGGGGCGCTGTCACTCAGAAACAACTCATCCTGGCTGTACCCAACGCCGTAAGTAATGCGCTGGTTTTCAGACAGCGGGTAGCCCAGTCGCAACCGGCCACCGGCGGTATTGGTCGCATAGGTTCTGAAGGTTTGCTCGCTGAAGTCGGTACGGCGGTAATACAGATCGATACCGCGACTGACGCCGTAAATCGTGAAATACGGGTCTTCGAACGACAGATTGTAATTCTGCTCGGCGTTGTTCACCGTTACCGAGGCTGAAAAGTCGTAGCCTTTGCCTTGAAAGTTCTTTTGCTCAACCTTGGCTTCGGTGAAAAAGCCGCTCTGATCGGAGTAACCGATGGACCCGGTTATCTGGCTATTGGTGGTTTCTTCAACGGTTACGATCAGGTCGACCAGATCATCCCGGCCTTCAATGCGCTGGGTCCGGATATCAACCTGGCTGAAATAACCCAGGCGTTCGAGGCGCTGGCGCGACCGCCGGATATTACTGTTTATGACCAGTGCGCGCTCCAGTTGCCGCATTTCACGGCGGATGACTTCGTCGTTTGTCTCCGAGTTGCCACGAATCTCAATTCGATTTACGTAAACAGGTTTGCCCGGGTTGACGCTGAGCGTGATATCCACAGTTCGGGCGTCGCGGTCGGGATCGAGTTCGCTGTTGACCTCGGCAAAAGCATAGCCCTGATCTCCGAGCACGTCGTTCATTCGCGACGACAGATCACTGATCTCAACGCGGGAATAGACATCCCCTTCACGGACATCAATCAGGGCTTCAAGCTCATCGCCAAGATCGACCAGATCGCCGGTCAGCGACAACCCCGACACCCGGTAGGGTTCACCTTCAAAGACATTGAGAATCAGGGTGATGTCGGCTTTGTTGTCCGAGATTGAAACCTGATGAGACTCCAGCCGGAAATCCAGGTAACCCCGATCCAGGTAATAATCTTCCAGGCGCGCCAGATCGCCCGTTAACTGGGCCTGACCAAAACGATTACGGCGGGCAATAAACTGAAACGGGTATCGCTTGCTGGTTTCACGCAGGCGCAAAGCTGCCTGCAACTCGTCGTCGGTGAAGACCGAGTTGCCGGTAATTTCAATATGGTTAATCTTCGCCACCGGCCCTTCGCTGATGACCAGCTCAACGTCGACCCGGTTCAGCGACAGCGGCGTCACTTCAGGCACTACCGTGGCATTGTAACGGCCCTGAATGCTGTACTGACGCTCCAGTTCCAGCTCAATGCCCTCAAGCAGTGACTGGTTGAAAATCTCACCTTCTTCCAATCCGACGTTCGACATGACGCGCTCCAGCGTCTCGGTCGGAATCACCTTGTTGCCGGAAAAATCGACACTGTTGATCGCCGGGCGTTCGGTCACTTCAAAGACCAGGGTGCCGCCATCGCGCAACACCTGCACATCACTGAAATAGCCGGTGCTGTATACCGCACGTAACCAGTCGTCGGCAGCGTCGGAATCGACCTGATCGCCTTCCTGTATGGGTAGCGCCTGCAATACCGACCCCAGCGATACCCGCTGCAGGCCGTTGACGGTCAGGGCATCAACCCGAAACGGTTCCGCCATGGCACCTGCACTGAACACCAGCGCCAGGGCTGCCGCGACAACAAATCTCATAGTTACTCCTGTTCGTTAAAATCGGGTCTGTCGGGGCAGCAGCCGGGACAGTCTCGTCGACCGATCACTGACCGTTATAACCGGCCGATATCATTTACAAACGCCAAAACCATCAGCCCGACAATCAGCATCAGGCCAATTTGAGACCCTATCACCTGCAAACGTTCCGACAAGGGCTTGCCACGCATCCATTCGACCGCATACATCACAATGTGCCCGCCATCCAGTATCGGGATGGGTAATAGATTGACCACCCCGAGACTGATGCTGATGAATGCCAGAAAGCGAATGAAGCTCTCGGCGCCGCCCTGAACCGAATCACCGGCCATCTGCGCCATGGAAATGGGGCCGCCAATTTGCTCTACCGACACCAGGCCCGTCACCATCTTGCCGAGCATGGCAAAGCTGAGCCCGACCATTTCAGCGGTATCCTGAAGGCCGAGCCAGATGCCGGTCCATGGCCATTCACGCTGGACGATAATCTGCTCTTCCGGCCAGGGGGCAGGCGCAGCGATAGCACCAATGTAGCCCTGGCTTTGGCCTTCAACGTCACGTTCAGCGGGCGTGACCGTCAGTGTCTGCCGGGACTGGTCACGTTCCAGCACGACGGACAATGACCGGCCGCCATTGGGCTGAATAATAGCGACCCAGTCCACCCAATTTTCAATCATTTGACCATTGACCGAAATAATCCTGTCTCCGGCCTGCAAACCCGCAGCCTCTGCGGCGCCACCCGGAACCACCTGGCCAATCAGTGCCGGCGTCTCAGGGCGGCTAGGATAGAGCCCCAGGCTGGCCATTGGGTTGGGTTCGCTGTCGCGGGCCATCCACTGACTGATAGGCACGGCCAGGTTTTGCACCTGTCCGTCCCGGCGCACGGTCAGCTCAATGGTGCCAGTGTCGCCGACACGCCGGGCCAGCGCGAGGTTGATATCGGTCCAGTCGTCAACGTTACGACCGTCTACCTGCTCAATCACATCACCACGCTGCACACCGGCTTCAGCCGCCGGGGTTTGCGCCGGTGGCGTATCCGCCCAGGGGGCAAGCCCCTGCACACCAATGCTGTACAACAGAGCAAAGGCAAGAATGGCAAACAGAAAGTTGGCGATGGGCCCGGCCGAGGCAACGGCAATGCGCTGGGCCGGCGTTTTGCGGGTAAACGCCTGGTCGAGTTCGGTGTCATCCACCGGACCTTCCCGTTCATCGAGCATTTTCACGTAGCCGCCCAGCGGAATCCAGGCGATAACAAATTCGGTGCCATGGCGGTCGTACCAGCGGTACAACGGCTGACCAAACCCCACTGAAAAGCGCAATACCCTAATGCCATTACGACGGGCCACCCAGAAATGGCCGTATTCATGCACGGTCACCAGAATACCCAGTGCCACCAGAATACCGAGAATATTGGTCAGAATCGCCATCATGTTCGTGCCTCTATCGCGGCCTTGGCCAGTGCTCTGGCGCGCGCGTCAATACTCAGCAATTGCTCAACCGATTCAGCGGGTTCGTGGGCCAACTGATTGAGCACCAGTTCATTAATGTGGGCGATTTGGGGAAATGACAGGCGCCGTTGCAAGAAGGCTTCAACGCTGATTTCATTGGCCGCATTCAACACTGCCGGGCAGGTTCCGCCGACGGCGATGGCTTCTTCAGCCAGGCGCAGGCAGGGAAACCGGGCCCGGTCGGGCTGATCAAAACTAAGCCCCAACTGGGCAGTAAACTCAAGGGCGGCACTGCCGCTTTCTATACGATCCGGATAGGCCAGCCCGAACGCGATGGGGGTGCGCATGTCAGGCGAACCCAGTTGCGCGATCACCGAGCCGTCGATGTAACGCACCATGGAGTGAATGACACTCTGTGGGTGCACCACGACCTCAACATCAGCCGGTTGCAAGTCGAACAGCCAGCAAGCCTCAATCAGTTCCAGCCCCTTATTCATCAGGGTGGCAGAATCGACTGAAATTTTCTGTCCCATGGACCAGTTTGGATGGGCCACCGCCTGTTCAGGCGTTACCTGCTCCAGTTGCCCGGCAGTAAAGTTCAAAAAGGGGCCGCCGGAGGCCGTCAGCAACACGGATGCAACACCCTGTCGCCGGTGCTCACCGGGCATGCACTGGAAAATGGCGTTGTGTTCGCTGTCGATTGGCAGCAATTCGGCACCGGATCGTTTCACCGCCGACATCAGCAGGTCGCCAGCCACCACCAGGCTCTCTTTGTTGGCCAGCAGCAAACGCTTGCCGGCCCGAGCAGCGGCGAGTGACGACAACAAACCGGCAGACCCGACAATAGCCGCCATCACTACCTGAACATCCGGATGCTCGGCCATGGCTTCCAGCGCGGCAGTACCGACCAGTATTTCAGTACTGGTATCAGACAGACGCGCCATCAGTGCTCGCTGGCCATTAATATCAGCCACCACGGCATAACGTGGCCGGTGCTGTTCAATTTGGCGGGCCAGTAATTCGATGTTGCGGTGACCGGACAACGCAAAGACCCCAAATCGATCCGGGTGGCGGGCGATAACATCCAGGGTATTGCAGCCAACGGACCCGGTAGATCCAAGCACAGTCACCCATTGGCGGGGCGCGGAGGTGGGTTCTGAAACGCCGTTTGAGATGGTCATGGCTAGAGGATCACCGCCAACAGGAGCACACAGAACATCGGTGTGGCAGCACAAAGACTGTCGATCCGGTCCAGAATTCCACCATGCCCCGGCAACAAGCCAGAACTGTCTTTAATGCCCCGGTAACGCTTTAGCAGGCTTTCGAACAGATCACCCAGAACGGATATGGCCACCACCAGCGCGCTGATGACCAGCAATAGTAACCATTGCACCGGTGTCAGGCCTGGCAGAAAAATAAGCGCCATCGCGGCGGACAGTACGACCGAGGTGGCCATGCCGCCGTAGACGCCGGCCCAGGTTTTACCCGGACTTACCGAGGGCGCCAGTTTGCGATTGCCGAACGCCTTGCCGGCAAAATAAGCACCGATATCTGCGCCCCACACCAGCAACATCAGCCAGGTCAGTACCAGATTGGCGTTGGGCTGCCCCTTAAGTACGTTCAACCCAAGCCAGAGCGGCAGCAACACCGGCAACGCCATCAGCAGGCGCACCCAGCGGTGCTGAATCCAGTGCTGGCTGGCCGGGTAGCGCACCACCATGACCAGTGCAAACAGCCACCACAGCAGCGACCATAAAGTCAATTGCAGCCAGGTCAGGGTGGTTCGGGTCTGCAGCCACCACAGCAAGCCGAGCGCTGCTGCCGTCAGTACCGCCATGCCCAGACGGGTGGTCAACCGCTGAAAACCGGCCAGATTGGCCCATTCCCAGGCCCCTAAAACAACAATGGCGCCAATGAAGGCGGCAAATCCGGTCTCCGGCAACCAGTAAATGCAGGCCAGCATTAATGGGGCCAGTACCAGCGCAGTCAACACGCGTGTGATCAGCATAATCAGGAAGTCACTCTTTGTTCCAGTTGCTCGTCGGTTCGGCCAAAACGGCGCACCCGGCCGGCGAAACTGGCGAAGGCTCGCTGCAACGATTCTTTGTTGAAATCCGGCCAGAACTCATCGGTGAAATAGAATTCGGTATAGGCAAACTGCCAGAGCAGGAAGTTTGAGATACGCTGCTCGCCGGCCGTTCGAATGCACAGATCCGGCGGTGGCAAATCACCCAGGGCGACCCGGGCCTGCATCGCCGCTTCGGTCACATCATCCGGCGTCAGCCTGCCACAGGCCACATCACGGGCCAGACTTCTCGCGGCCTGGGTAATGTCCCAGTGCCCGCCGTAATTGGCAGCAATCACCAGCGTCATGCCGGTGTTGTTGACGGTCAGTGCCTCCGAGCGGGCAATGGCCGCCTGAATGGCCGCACTGAAGCCGGTCTTGTCGCCAATGATGCGTAATTTCAAATTATTCTCGTGCAGCTTCTTTACTTCACGGTTCAACGCCATCAGGAACAGCTCCATCAGGGCGTTTACCTCGTCTCGGGGGCGGCGCCAGTTCTCAGAGCTGAAGGCGTACAGCGTTAACACCTCAACACCCGCTCTGGCACTGTGCTCAACAACGGTTCTCACCGCCTTGGCACCGGCTTTATGCCCTGAAATACCGCCCAGCAACCGTTTTTTTGCCCAACGATTGTTTCCATCCATGATAATGGCCACATGGCGAGGAACAGAACTGTCTCCTGCTGAGTGTGCTGTGGTCATAATTGTCCTTTACTGAATCAGGGCGGCGTTTGCGGATGTCTATTCGCGAGCAACCACCCTGAATCTGGCTGTTCATTTCAGCGGCGACGGCACTGTTTTATTGTGTGTGCTACGCCGTCCCTACAAAAAACAAAGGCAACATGGGAATCCCATGCTGCCTGAGTCAAGGTCCCGTAACGGTATTAAACCGTCATCAGTTCCTTTTCCTTGCTGGCCAGATGCGCCTCAACCTGAGCGGTTGCGGCATCGGTCAGCTTCTGGATCTCATCTTCGGCACCGCGGCCTTCATCTTCGGACAGTTCTTTCTCTTTAACCAGTTCCTTGATGGTGGCGTTGGCATCGCGGCGACCACTGCGGATCGACACGCGTGCTTTCTCGGCTTCAGCGCGGGCTACCTTGATCATGTCCTTGCGCGACTCTTCTGTCAGCGCCGGCATGACCACACGAATCTTGTCGCCGGACGTCGCTGGGTTCAGACCCAGATCGGCCTTCATGATGCCACGTTCGATTTCCGGCACCAGATTTTTCTCCCAGGGCACAATCGCCAGGGTACGGCCATCTTCGACGTTGATGTTCGCCACCTGCTTCAGTTGGGTGGGCGTACCGTAGTAGTTGACCATGACGCTGTCGAGAATGGCAGGGTTGGCCCGGCCGGTGCGAATCTTGTTGAAGCCGTCATCCAGTGCGCCAATCGCTCTGCGGTTGTGCGCCTCAACTTCTTTCTTAATGTCTTCGATCATGCAGTTATATCCTCTACCATCAGCGTTCCTTCATTACCGCCTACCATCAGCGATATCAACGCTCCCGGTTTGTTCATATTAAAGACCCGGACCGGCATTTTATGGTCCCGCACCAGACAAACAGCGGTCAAATCCATCACACCCAACTGTTTCTCCAATGCCTCGTCATACGTCAGACGGTCATATTTTACCGCATCCGGATTGGTTCGGGGATCATCATTATACACGCCGTCGACATTCGTTGCCTTGAGTACCAGATCTGCTTCAATTTCGATACCGCGCAGGCAGGCTGCCGAGTCGGTGGTGAAGAAGGGGTTGCCCGTGCCAGCGGCAAAAATAACGACATCCCCCTGAGTCAAATAGCGAATGGCGCTGCGCCGATCGTAGTGCTCTACAATACCGGACATGGGAATGGCCGACATCACCCGGCTGCGAATGTTGGAGCGCTCCAGTGCATCCCGCATGGCCAGAGCATTCATGACCGTCGCCAGCATGCCCATATGGTCGCCGGTTACCCGGTCCAGCCCGGCTTCATTGAGGGCCTTGCCGCGAAACAGATTGCCACCGCCGATCACCAGTCCGACCTGAACCCCAATACCCACCAGCTGACCGATCTCCAGTGCCATGCGGTCCAGCACTTTGGGGTCTATCCCGAAGCCCTGCTCGCCGGACAGCGCTTCGCCACTGAGTTTGAGTAGAATGCGCTTATGGCGCGGGTGGGGGTCTTTCGTGGGCATGGTAATCTCCTAAACTGGGTCGCTGGTATCGGCAACCGGGGGACGTTAACTCCGCGCCGCTACTGTGCGACGCGAGCGTCGCCGGTGCAAGCGGGATTCGCGTAAACAGGCCCGACAGGGAGGCCGGGGCTACGCGCGGTCGGCACAGGCTTGCCGTGCAGACAAAAAAAAGGGCAGTCAGACTGCCCTTTTTAGAAACACTTGATCAGTTGCCTTTGGCAGCAGCGGCGACTTCAGCGGCGAAGTCGACTTCTTCACGCTCAATGCCCTCGCCCACTTCCAGACGCAGGAAGTTGAGAATTTCGGCACCTGCGTTCTTCGCCAGGGTTCCGACTTTGGTGTCCGGATCCTTAACAAAGGGCTGTTCCAGCAGAGAAATTTCAGCAACAAACTTCTTCAGGCGGCCCTGAACCATCTTCTCGATGATTTCGGCTGGCTTGCCGGAGTTCTCGGCCTGGGCGGAAACCACTTCTTTTTCGCGATCCAGCACTTCCTGAGGTACCTGATCGGCCGATACGAACTGCGGGTTGATCGCAGCAACGTGCATGGCAACATCACGACCCAGCTCTTCATTGCCACCGTTCATTTCAACGGCTACGCCAATGCGGCCGCCGTGAACATAGGTTGCAACTGTTTTGCCTTCGCCACCGAGCAGTACAACACGGCGCACGGAGATGTTCTCACCGATCTTCTGCACCAGGGCTTCCCGAGCAGATTCCAGTTCACCGGCCATCAGGACGGCAACATCGCTTTGCTGATCGGCAAAGGCTTTGTCGGCTACGGTATTGGCAAAGTCGAGGAAGTTATCGTCACGGGCGACAAAGTCGGTTTCGCTGTTAACTTCCAGCAGCATGGCGCGGCTGTTGTCAGCGGACTGACGAGTAACGATGATGCCTTCGGCAGCAGTACGGCCTGCTTTCTTGGCCGCTTTCAGACCAGATTCCTTGCGCATGGTGTCGATGGCCGCTTCGATATCGCCGTTCGACTCAACCAGGGCCTTTTTGCACTCCATCATGCCAAGACCGGTACGCTCACGCAGTTCTTTTACCAGGGCCGCTGTGATGTTAGCCATAGTGTATTCCTCACTCATTAAATGGATTCGGTTCACTCGCCGGGCGCCTGTGGCACACGAGAGTCCCTACAATTCGTTTCACGGCCAGCGACAGGTGCATCGCAATCAGGCGTCTGTATAGCAAAAAGGGGCCTAGGCCCCTTTTTCACTTGCCTGAGCCGTGCGCCGATTACTCGGCTGGGGTGTCTACAACCGCGTCAGCAACTTCAACAAATTCGTCAGCCTGGGTGGCATTGGCCGCCTTGGCTTCCAGAACAGCGTTAGCGACTGAGCTGGCGTAGATTTCGATGGCGCGAATGGCGTCATCGTTACCCGGGATTACAATGTCCACACCGTCGGGGTTGGAGTTACTGTCCACAACGCCGATGACCGGAATGCCCAGCTTGTTGGCTTCCTGGATGGCAATACGCTCGTGATCTACGTCGATCACGAACAGGGCATCGGGCAGGCCGCCCATGTCCTTGATACCACCGATGGTCCGTTCCAGCTTCTCGATTTCGCGCTCACGCATGAGACGCTCTTTCTTGGTCAGCTTGTCGAAGGTGCCGTCTTTGCTTTCGGCATCCAGATCACGCAGACGCTTGATCGACTGGCGGATGGTCTTGTAGTTGGTCAGCATGCCACCCAACCAGCGGTGTGCCACATAAGGCATGCCGGCACGGGTAGCTTCTTCACGAATGATGTTGCTGGCAGAACGCTTGGTACCAACGAACAGCACCTTGTTCTTGGCCGCAGCCAACTCACCGATCTGTACCAGCGCCTTGTTCAGGGCCGGAACGGTATGTTCAAGGTTAATGATGTGAATCTTGTTACGGGCACCAAAGATGTATTTACCCATCTTCGGGTTCCAGTAACGGGTCTGGTGACCGAAGTGAACACCTGCCTTGAGCAGGTCACGCATAGAAACAGTAGCCATAGTATCCTCACTGGTTCGGGTTAAGCCTCCACACACCCCATGATTCAACCCCTGACCAAACCTGACCAAAGGCACCCGGAATCATGTGCCGGTGCATGTGAGAGTTAATAGACATCGCCCGAATCCTGGTTGATTCAGGCGGCATTCCTTTGAACAGTCCGTCCAAAGCGGCGCGCTTTATACCATAAACGACGGCTGATTCAAAGTTTTTTGGCACCAACCCAGGGCATCCCAGCCCCGCCAAACGCACCTCTCAGGGCAGCCCCGGGCGGGTTTGCGGCAGCGGTGCTGCAAGTCGCAGCCAAAAGCTTTAGAATGATGCGCCATTATTCATGTTCGCCTGGGAAACTCATGTCTGTAACCATCAAGACCGCCGAAGAAATCGAAAAAATGCGCGTGGCGGGCCGGCTCGCCGCTGAAGTACTGGAAATGATTGGTGAATATGTTCAGCCGGGTGTCAGCACCGGGGAACTGGACCGGATCTGCCATCATCACATTGTCGAGGTTCAGGGGGGCATCCCGGCGCCACTCAACTACGGCAACCCGCCCTTTCCCAAGTCGATCTGCACCTCGGTCAACCATGTTATCTGTCACGGCATACCCAGCGATGACAAGATTCTGAAAAAAGGCGACATCGTCAACATCGACGTGACCGTCATTAAAGACGGCTACCACGGCGACACCAGCAAGATGTACTTCGTTGGTGAGCCGCAGCCACACCTTGAGCGTCTGGTCCGCATCACACAGGAATGCCTGTACAAAGGCATCGAACTGGTGCGGCCCGGCACTCGTTTGGGTGATATCGGCCATGTGATTCAGCAGCATGCGGAAGCCAACTATTACTCGACTGTTCGTGAATACTGCGGCCACGGTATTGGCGCTGTCTTTCACGAAGAACCTCAGGTACTGCATTACGGGCGCCCCGGCACGGGCATGGAACTGAAAGAAGGCATGACCTTCACCATTGAACCCATGGTCAATGCTGGCAAACCACAATCGAAACTGCTCGGTGACCAGTGGACCGTGGTGACCCGCGACCGCAAAGCCTCGGCCCAGTGGGAGCATACCCTGCTGGTAACCGCCACTGGCGTTGAAGTACTGACCCGCCGCCAGGAAGAGTCCTTTTAAACCGGAACATTACCCAGAACCCTCAAGCGGACCCTTTTGTTAACGCACCGTGATGTCGTCTCTTTAGGATGAGTGCATGAATCTGAATGATTATGCCGATGCTGACCTGATTGATGCAGACAGCCTGACGCAGGTAACGACCCAAGCCCCGCCGATGAAGGCGTTGCGTCAGGCCCTGGATCACCTTTATCAGACACTGGATCGCCGCTTCCTGCAAGGCGAGCCCATACGTACTCTGGTGTTCGGCCGCACCTGGGCCATGGATCAGATTCTGACGGCAGCCTGGCACCACTTCGACTGGTTTAACGAAGAGAACATCGCCCTGATTGCTGTCGGTGGTTACGGACGCGGAGAGTTGTTGCCCAAATCCGACATTGACCTGCTATTGCTGTTCGATACCGAAACCGACATCGACGCCAACGTCGATTCAATACAGGCATTTCTGACCCTGATGTGGGATCTGAAACTCGATATCGGCCACAGTGTCCGTACGCTGGAGGCCTGTCAGGAAGAAGCCCGGGGCGATGTCACCATCACGACCAACCTGATGGAAAGCCGCACCCTGAGCGGCAACCCGACGCTGCGCCAACGCGTTTCCGGGTTGATCAGCCAGGCACACATCTGGCCCAGCGACGATTTCTACAAAGCCAAGCTGAACGAACAGACCCACCGCCACCAGAAGTACAACGAGACCGAATACAACCTGGAGCCAAACGTCAAAGCCGGCCCGGGCGGGCTGCGCGACATCCAGACCATCGCCTGGGTAGCGAAACGGCATTTCGGCGATACCGACCTGGCTGAGCTGGTCGAGCGTGGCTTCCTGACCGATGCCGAATACCAGGCCCTGATCGACGGCCAGGATTATCTATGGCGCATCCGCTACGCCCTGCACCATTTCAGCGGGCGCGAAGAAGACCGCCTGTTGTTTGATCTGCAGGAAAAAGTCGCCGAACAGTTCGGCTACCAGGACCGCGAAGGCCAGTTGGCGGTCGAGCATCTGATGCAGGATTATTTCCGCCAGGTATTCAAGCTGCGCGCCCTGAACATCATGTTGCTGCAACTGTTCGACGAGGCCATTCTGCACCAGAACGAAGACGACCAGCTGATTCCAATCAACTCCCGGTTTCAGGTCCGTAACGGCTACATAGAGACGCTGAACGACACGGTATTCATCCGCACGCCCTCAGCCCTGCTGGAAATTTTCGTGCTCTGTGCACAGCGCCCGGATACCAAAGGCATCCGCGCCTCCACCATTCGCCAGATCTTCGCCAACCGGCATCGCATCAATGGCAAGTTCCGTCAGGATCTGCGCAACATCACCTTCTTTATGGAGCTGCTGCGCAGCCCGGCCGGCGTATCCACCAACCTGATGCGGATGAACCAGTACGGCATTCTGGGCCGTTATTTGCCCGAGTTCGGGCTGATTGTCGGGCAGATGCAATACGATCTTTTTCATGTCTTCACCGTCGACGCCCACACCCTGCTGACCATTCGTAACCTGCGCCGCTTTCGCCACGCCAACAACACCGCTGAATTTCCGATTGCCACCAAGGTAATTCACCAGCTACCCAAGGTGGAACTGGCCTACATCGCCGCGCTCTATCACGACATCGGCAAAGGGCGTGGAACCGATCATTCGGTCGAAGGCGCCGAGGAAGTCCGTCGTTTCGCGCTGCGCCACCGCATGACGGCCTGGGAGAGCGACCTGGTGGTCTGGCTGGTGCGCAACCACCTGCTGATGTCGATCACCGCCCAGCGGCTCGACATTTCCGACCCCGAAGTGATCAACCACTTTACCCAGCAGGTCGGCGACATCCACCGGCTCAACTACCTGTACGTGTTAACGGTTGCTGACATCTACGCCACCAATCCCAACCTCTGGAACAGCTGGCGTGCTTCCCTGCTGAAAAAACTCTACAACGAAGCCATGGCGGCCCTGAGACGCGGGCTGGAAAACCCCATGGACAAGGAAGAACGCATTCGCGATGTTCAGTCAGCCGCCATGGCCATGCTGCGCGACGATGGCTTTACCGAGGCGGAGATCCTGCAGCTTTGGGACAACCCGGGGGATGACTATTTTCTGCGCGAAAGCCCGGAGAACATCGCCTGGCATACCCGCGCCATCGCCAACCATGGCCTCAATGTACCGCTGGTACTGATTCGCGAAACCGACGAACACAGCTTCGCCGGCGCCACCCAGATCTTCATTTACGCACCCGACCGACCGCATTTGTTTGCCGACATCGCCGCCTGCCTCGACAGCTGTGAACTGGACATTCAGGACGCCCGCATCATGACGTCATCGGCATCGGATTTCAGCCTCGATACCTTCATCGTGCTCGATGAGGAAGGCCACAGCATCGGCAACAACCCGGCGCGTCTGCGCGATGTACAGCACCGTCTGCTGCTCGCCATTCAGGACCCGGAAGACACCGCCACGCCCAACAGACGTCTGTCGCGCCGCCTGAAACACTTCAGCATTGCGCCGATCATTACCGTCAGTAACGACCCAGCCAATCACCGTACCGTGGTCGAGGTAATCACCTCGGACCGCCCCGGTTTGCTGGCTGATATAGGCCGGGCCTTCAAACGCCTCGACCTGCGCATGCAAAGCGCACGCATCTCTACGCTGGGCGAGCGGGTGGAAGACGTCTTCTTTGTGGTCGACAACCAGAATGAACCGCTGCACGACTCTCACCGCGTCGCCGAGCTGCAGAAACAACTGACCGAGACCATCGACCAGGGACAACGCCCATGAATCCGTTAATGGCACGGCTGATGCCGTACCCCTTCGAGAAACTCAAGCAGCTGACCGCCAACATTACACCGGCGAGCCTGCCCGAAGTCGCCTGGTCCATCGGTGAGCCCAAACATGCAGCGCCAGAATTTCTAAGCCCTGTGCTGAACCAGAACCTTGGGGGCTTTTCCCAATACCCGGCCACTAACGGTTTGCCCGCACTGCGCGAGACGATCAGCCAGTGGTGCCAGCGCCGCTTCCAATTGCCCAATAACAGTTTAACCGCCGACAAAAACGTATTGCCGGTCACCGGCACCCGTGAAGCGCTGTTCTCGGTGGTACAAGCTTTGTTCGATGCCAGCTCTGCCAAACGCGACGTCTGGATGCCCAACCCCTTCTATCAGATCTATGAAGGCGCCACCTATCTGGCCGGCGGCGAACCGCGCTACCTGCCCTGCCTGGCCGAAACCGGCTACCTACCTGACTTCAGTGGCCTGACCGACGCCGACTGGGACAACTGCCAGATGCTGTTTCTGTGCACCCCGGGCAACCCCTCTGGCCAGCCGTTATCGCTGGAGCAGCTGCAACACCTGATCCGCAAGGCCATCGACCACGATGTGCTGTTGATCAGCGACGAATGTTACAGCGAGCTCTACCGCGATGAAGCAAACCCGCCGCCCGGACTGTTGCAGGCCGCGGCGGCCATGGGCCATACCGACTATCGCAACTGCCTTGTGTTTCATAGCCTGAGCAAGCGCAGCAACCTGCCCGGTTTGCGCAGCGGTTTCGTCGCCGGCGATGCGCAGCTAATTGCCGAATTCCTGCGCTACCGCACCTACCATGGCTGTGCCATGCCAATACCGCATCAGCAGGTATCCATCGCCGCCTGGCAGGATGAACGCCACGTTGCCGCCAACCGTGCCCTGTACAACCAGAAGTACCAGGCGGTACACGACATCCTGTCCGACAAGATGCCGGTGCGTATTCCCGAGGCCAGCTTCTACCTCTGGCCCAACCTGGAGCGCGACGACACTCAGGTCGCCTGTGACTGGTTGGAAAAAGCCAATATCCGGGTCTTGCCGGGCCAGTACCTGTGTCGCACGATCGACGGCGTCACTCCGGGGTATGGCCACGTTCGCATTGCCCTGGTCGCCGAACTGGATGCCTGTATCGACGCTGCCGAACGCCTGCGCCGACTGCTTTAAGCTGCCTACTGTGAACTACGGGCAACACCCCTTCACGAAAGGAAACCGAACCGCCATGATCCGTATTTACGGCATTCGCAACTGCGACACCATCAAGAAGACACTGGCCTGGTTTGCAGACCAGCAGATCGAGATTGAATTCATCGACTACAAGAAAACCCCGCCAGACGAAGCGCTACTGCGCACCTGGTTAACGCAGCTCGACTGGGAGCAACTGGTCAACAAGCGCGGCACAACCTGGCGCAAACTGCCTCAGGAACAGCGCGACACCCTGACCGAGACCGGCGCCATCGAACAGATGATCGCCAACCCGTCTTTGATCAAACGGCCACTGGTCGAGTATCAGGGCGCCGTGGGTGTGGGTTTCGATGAAGCGTACTTCACACGCCTGGTCGCCCAGGCTAGCTGACAACTTTTAAAACGCTAAAACGACATTGAGAGGACAACACATGAGCTATTTTGCAGTGGCGATCGGCACCGCCACCCGAAACAAAGACGGCAAGATCATTGAAGCCTGGTACCCCCAGCCGATACTGGCCCCGTCTGACGACCTGATCACCACCCTCAGCCAGGTCGCCAAGCTCAACGGTGGCAATGAGGCACTGGTCGTCGAAAGCGCCCTGATGAGCCCCCTGGCCGATGGCTTCGACAAAGCCGGCCACCGCGAAAGCGCCCAGTTCTGCCGCGCTGCAGAAAGCAGCCGCCAGACCATCGTACTGACCGTATTGGAAACCGATGCTGCACCGGTGTCTGTCGCCGAAGGCTATCTGAAACTGCACCTGCTGTCGCACCGCCTGATCAAGCCCCACGGCTGTTCACTGGACGGCCTGTTCGGCCTGCTGCACAACATCGCCTGGACCAACGAAGGCCCGATCGACCTGCCGGAACTCGCCGAAAGGCAAATGGAAGCCCGGCTGGCGGGCCGCACCCTGGATGTGCAGTGCGTCGACAAGTTCCCGAAAATGACCAACTACGTCGTGCCCAAAGGCATTCGCATTGCCGATACCAGCCGGGTTCGGCTTGGCGCTCACATTGGTGAAGGCACCACCGTCATGCACGAAGGCTTTGTGAACTTCAATGCCGGTACCGAAGCGGTATCCATGGTCGAAGGGCGCATTACCGCCGGTGTAATGGTAGGCGACGGTTCTGATGTGGGTGGCGGGTCATCGATCATGGGCACCCTGTCAGGCGGCGGTAAAGTCGTGATTTCACTGGGCAAGAATTGCCTGCTCGGCGCGAACTCCGGTATCGGCATCCCGCTGGGTGATCGCTGCACCGTCGAAGCTGGCTTGTATGTCACCGCTGGCACCAAGGTGGCCATGCTCGACAACAAGAAACAGCTGGTCAAAACCGTTAAAGCGCGGGAACTGGCGGGTCAGTCTGATTTATTGTTCTGGCGAAACGCCGAAACCGGTCGGGTGGAATGCCTGTCGAACAAAACGGCGATTGAATTGAACAGTGAGTTGCACAGTAATAATTAACCCTACAGATTTTCGAGTTCGCCCAGGAGACTAGCGGCGGGTGCCGGGTGTGCCCCTGTGGGGAAGTCCGCAGCAAGGACTAAAACGTCTGGAGCGTTTTAGCATGAGCGCAGCGAGCCCGTAGGGTGAATCCCATGGATGGGATTCATATCCTGCGGCCTAGGCTCCATGGATGGATTGAGTGGGCGGCATCCCGCCCGACCCCACAGGGGCATACCCGGCATCCGGCGCGGACCAATGCCACTCGACCGAACCCGATTGCCGGATCTTGAGTAAACTAGTCGCAGACAAACAGTCTGACCTGATGCTCGGTGAGCAGATCCTGGAAGACTTTGGGGGGTGGGCTGTCGGTGTAGAAGGCATCGGCCTGAGCAATGCTGCCCAGCCGCACCATGGCCTGGCGACCAAATTTGCTGTGATCGGCCGCCAGTAACACCTGGCGGCTGTGCTCGATAATGGTTTGAGCAACGCGGACTTCCCGGTAGTCGTAATCCAGCAGGGAACCGTCATCGTCGATGCCACTGATGCCGATGATGCCGTAATCGAGTTTGAACTGGCGAATGAAATCCAGAGTCGACTCACCGACGATGCCGCCATCGCGGGCACGCACCTCACCGCTGGCCACAATGACCCGAAAATCTTCCTTGCCACTCATCAGCGTCGCCACGTGCAAGTTGTTGGTCACAATTTGCAGACCCTTATGGTTCATCAGGGCATGGGCGATGGTCTCGGTTGTGGTACCAATGTTGATGAACAGGCTGGCATGGTCCGGAATCTGGTCTGCCAGTGTGCGGGCGATGCGATCCTTGGCAGACTGATTCAGAATCTGCCGGTCGAAATACGGCAGATTTTCGGTGGAATTAACCGGGCTGGCCCCGCCGTGAAACCGCACGATGAACCCGCTGTCTTCCAGCAACGTCAGATCCCGGCGGATCGTTTGAGGCGTTACGCCAAAATCTTCGACCAGATCGTCAATGGTCGCATGACCCTCTTTCTCAACGCGCCGCACAATAGCGGTCTGTCTTGGATTCAGCGGCTTGTCCAGTCGGGCATCACGTAGTGTCATGCGAGTTTATTGCACCCCCCCGGGCATACGGTCTTCCAGCGCATCCACCCGCTCGCTCACAGCGACCAGGCGGCGATTGGCTTCCAGCCTGCCTGCATCGATAGAGCGCAGAACCTCATTCAGTTCATCGACTTCCTCTTGCAGCAGCTGCTGGTTCATGGTCGCCGTGCCCTGCTCAACCAGCAGGTTTTCCTGCGTCAGCGTCAACGACAGCAAACGCTCCTCCAGACTGGCCGGGTTCAGGTTCTCCAGGCTTGCCTGCAACTCGCCAAAGGCTTCAGACGTCTGGTCCAGTTCAGACTGCAACGCGGCCAGCGACTCCGACTGGGAACCATTGACAGCCGCCTGCTCGTCCAGCTGGCTGGATAGGGCTGCGAGTGCCTGCTCACGCGCCTCGATCTGGCTTTGTACGTTGGACTGCAGTTGCGCAATATTCTGCTGATTGGTCTCGATCCACTCGCGGTTACGCTCGTTGGCGACCGCCCAGAGTTTGCGAATTTCGCTCATCTGCATATCGGTCTCAGCCTTGATTGCCCGAAACTGATTGTTGATGGCCGTTTCATTCATCACCACCGATTCATCGGTCTCGGTCATCGAACGCTGCACCGATACGATGCGGTCATCCGCCAGTTGCAGCCGCTCATCAAACATCGCCAGCGTCTGTTGCTGGCTGTATGCCAATAACCCAAGACCCGCGCTGATGGCAAACAGCACCAGCACCAGCCCCCACAGCAGCGTTGGCGTATTACTGCCACCACTGCGCGGTGACGGCTCTGCACGCCCGGAAGACGCAGTGTTGCGTGGTGTGGACGAAGCGGTCGTCGACTGACGACCGCGGATCTGATCACGGTCTGGTACCATTTTGGGCAGGTCACTGCCCGGTTTGGAGTCCGACATTGAAACAACCTGTGCAATAAATAAGTAGGGTCATTATAGGGACAGCCCCCCGATGAACAAGAGAGGCTCGGTAATTGTGCCCAATCGCATTAAAATAGCCGCCTGGTCGCACTTGAAACCGGCCCCAACCGACCAGATAGTACAGTCACGAATGACAACGTGCTAATACACCCATCGAAAAGACAGAGGGAGAACACCATGGCTTTTGAACTGCCAGAACTGCCGTACGCGATCAATGCACTTGAACCCCACATTTCCCAGGAAACCCTGGAATACCACCACGGCAAGCATCACAACACCTATGTGACCAAGCTGAATGGCCTGATTCCGGGCACCGAGTTTGAAGGCAAGAGCCTGGAAGACATCATCAAATCCTCTTCCGGCGGCGTGTTCAACAACTCCGCTCAAATCTGGAACCACACCTTTTACTGGCACAGCCTGAGCCCGAATGGCGGTGGTACTCCTACTGGCGCCCTGGGCGACGCCATCAATGCCAAATGGGGTTCATTCGAAGCCTTCCAGAAGGAATTTGACGAAAAAGCCGTCAACAACTTCGGTTCAAGCTGGACCTGGCTGGTCAAGAACAGCGATGGCTCACTGGAAATCGTTAACACCAGCAACGCCGGCACCCCCATCACCGAAGGCCAGACGCCAATCATCACCGTCGACTTGTGGGAACATGCCTACTACATCGACTACCGTAACCTGCGCCCCAAATACCTGGAAGCGTTCTGGAAACTGGCAAACTGGGACTTCGCAGCGGAAAACTTCGCCAAGTAAGGCGACGTTCAGCGCACCGTCCTCCCCGGCCCGCCTTGCGCGGTACGGGCCCTGAAAGGTGGCTTCGGCCACCTTTTTTGATGTCAGGGCTTGCCCAGACAGCCATCAATCCGGTCAATAATCGCCAGCAACTGCTGAGTCGATCGCTTCTCAAACTTCAGCGCCTCTTCCGCATAAGGCCTAACCTGAGCCCCGCTAGGCAGCGGCAAATCAGCCTCAATCAACGCACGCAAGCGCTGCAAATAGATCCACTGCAACCACTCCGGCAAGGTTAGTGTATCCACCGCAAACGGCTGGGCACTCGCCAGCGCCTCAGGGGACGGCGGTACATCATTCCAGAAACCCTGCTCTCTCAGCTCCGCTTCCAGTTCGTCCAACAGCGTCGACAATTCAGACAAAAACCTTCCTCCCGTTCCGCGATATTCTGGCGGATAAGTAAAAAACGCGCAGTGTAGACGCCTGACCCATCGAAGCAAAGCATCCCGACTTTAACAAACCGATCAGTATTAAATACGGAATTGGCAACTATCCACGTGCTGGCTGCCGGGTAGGCTTGTCCGGGGTAGTCCGCAGCATGGATGCTGCGGTCTAGGCTCCATGGAAGGATCTACGCCGACCCCGGACAAGCCTACCCGGTGGTCAGCACGAACTCTAGGCACAAAAGCCCACCAAACGGTTCAACCTCCGGGATTAATAACAAGACTCATATCCGGTACACTGCGCCACCCATGACCGTTACCAGAGCCGCTGTATGAGCACCTCAAATACCCAGACGACACCCGGACTTGTTGATTTTCTCGAGCGCAGCGGCGCCCGTTACCGGGCCTTTGATCTGGGCAGTCAGTTGCGTAACCTCAGTAAGGATCAGTTTGCCCGGTTCGATCAGGGGCAGCCCTACCCTTATCCGCACCTGAGTCATGCCTGGCTGATACTGCTGCTGTGGAACCCCGAGCAGCGCGAACAACACAGCATCTGGTTTATGAAACTGCCACTGGACGAGCAGGGTGGGATGCCTGCCGCCGTCATGACCGATGTACTTGACCGGCTGTACCGCTCGCTCGCCACTGCTGACCCCAAAGAGCGCCAGCGCCTGCTGACCGACCACCCCTATCAGTTTACGCCTCCCGACAACAAAATGGCCGCCTTGCACGCCCGCGCCAGCCGTATTCTGGGTGCACCGCCCAGCGCCTTTTACGCCGATGCCCAACGGCTGCTGACGAAGGAAGGCGCATCGGAAGACTGGGCCAACATTGGCCTGCAAGGCCTGTTCGACGTGCTGGAGCGGCGCAGCCCGGCCGATGAGCAAGCACTCACTCGCCAGTTACCCGCGATCCCCGACTTCGCACGCCACCAGGTGCTGAACGCCCTCGAACACCACAAACCGGGCGTCGCCCTGACTGAACGCATTATCGAACTGGGGCACCAGCATCAGGACGTCGCCACACGCGTCGCAGCGCTGCGCGCCCTGTCTCAAAGCCCGGCAACAGGCCTGGTTGAAGCCTTCGTCAGCGACTCGCTGAACCACTTTACCGACGAACTGGACTTAGTTCTGGCCGTGCTCAGCCGTCACCCGGGCCTGCTGGCCAATACTGACCTGGCGCTGGTGGCACTGGACCGACTGGCCGTATTGGCCGATACAGACGGCTTCAACCGGGTCATTCAAGGGCTCGCACTGCAACCCGGCTTGTCGGGTCTGATTCTGCAGGCACTGCGCCACCCGCATCGCTCAGATGCGCTGGCCAGCGCCATTGGCAACCTGATCAGCAGCACCCGGACCGTACAATGACCGACGCCTCCAACAAACCACCCGACGATACAAACCCCGGCTCCGGCCACTGTCATTGCGGCCAGACAGAACCCTATGTCAGCTGCTGCGGCCGGTTTCTAGAGGCCGGTGCTTACCCGCGGGATCCGGAAACACTGATGCGCAGTCGATTCACCGCCTACCGGTTACAGCGGCTGAATTACCTGATCAAAACCTGGCATCCGAACACCTGCCCGGCACTGACCGCTGACCACCTGGAGGGCACTGACTGGCAACGGCTGCAAGTCATCCGCAGCAAAGCGGGGTTAAAGAAAGGCTGGGTAGAATTCATCGCCCATTATGTGGACGAGCAAGACAAGCCCGAACAACTGCACGAGATCTCGGAATTCCGCAAAGTGAAAAACCGCTGGGTCTATCATTCAGAACTGCAAAGCTGGCCCGGCGAATAGGCCTGGATAGTGGTTTTTCAATAGCCACCCGGCCACAATACCCTGCTGACAAAGCACTAATTCCCCGCCGACGGAGCCTGATATGAGCTGTTACGACCTGCCCGGACTGCTGCCCTTTGACCAGGCGCTGACGCGGATGCTGACCCAGTTAACACCCGTTGACGGCGTTGAGACGCTGGCGATAACCGAGGCAGTAGGTCGTGTAACGGCCCAAGCCGTGCGGGCACAGGTAAACCTGCCTGTTTTTGATAACTCAGCGATGGACGGCTATGGACTGCGACACCAGGATGCCGTAAATGGCAAACCGCTACCGGTTCAGGGAAGGGTGTTGGCTGGCGAGACACTGGATGAAGCCTTAAAACCGGGCCATTGCGTGCGCATCATGACCGGCGCCCCCATGCCGGAAGGGTGCGATACCGTGGTAATGCAGGAAAATGCCCGGGTTACGGATGAGGGCGTAAATTTCGACCCACTGCCGGAACCCGGCGCCAATGTCCGTCTACACGGCACAGACCTGAAAGCCGGTGACGTCGTCTTGCCTGCCGGTCATCGACTGCGCCCTATCGATGTGGCACTGCTAACTAGCATTGGCCTGGCCGACGTGACTGTACGCAGACGCCTTAAAGTCGCTGTCTTTGCCAGTGGCGATGAACTGCAACCGGCAGGCACAGCCCTCGCGCCCGGGCAAATATACGACTCCAACCGGCCAGGCCTGCACGCACTGCTCGACAAACTCGGGGTTGAGGTACTGGATCTGGGCGTCGTCCCCGACGATCCCGATGCCCTGCGCCAGGCTTTCAGAACCGCCAATGAGACCAGTGACCTGGTGATCAGCAGTGGCGGCGTCAGCGTGGGCGAAGCCGACTTTACCCGGGACATTCTGGACGAAGAAGGCGACATCGAATTCTGGAAGCTGGCCATAAAACCCGGCAAACCCCTCGCTTTTGGACGCCTGAGCAAGGCCTGGTTTATCGGCCTGCCGGGCAACCCGGTCTCCTCGCTGGTGACCTTTCACCTTATTGCAGTGCCCGCCCTTTACTGCCTGATGGGCATGCCCCACCAACCGCTCGCACAACTGAACGCCATCACCAGAGACCCCTTGCATAAAACGCCCGGGCGTATGGATTTTCAGCGGGGATACTGGGATCTGCAGGATGGCACGGTTCAGGTGCGCTGCACCGGCTCCGGCCAGGGCTCACACCAACTGAGTTCCCTGACTGAGGCCAATTGTTATATAGCGCTGGAGCAAGACCGCGGGCCGGTTACGCCTGGCGAGACGGTGACACTCTGGTTGTTTGATGATGTGATGACCTGAACCGCTTTGATTGCCAAGCTCAAGTTTTGGAGTTCGCTGAGGAGACAAGCGGCGGGTGCCGGGTGTGCCCCTGTGGGGTAGTCCGCAGCAGGGACTAAAACGCCGGGAGCGTTTTAGCATGAGCGCAGCGAGCCCGGAGGGTGAATCCCATGGATGGGATTCATATCCTGCGGCCTAGGCTCCATGGATGGATTGAGTGGGCGGCATCCCGCCCGACCCCACAGGGGCACACCCGGTATCCGACGCAGACCAATGCCACCCAACCAACCCGAACTCCGAAACTTGAGTATTAAGCCTGTCGGGTAGCCACTGCTCCGGGCAGCCCTTTGTAAACCGCTTGAGCCACCAGCGCTGTTAACACAACTTTGATGGTGTCACCGGGTACATACACGGCCATCACCTGTACCGAACGCAACCACTCACTGCCCGTCACCAACTTGAAACCAAGGATGCCAAAGACATATAGCACCAGAATCCCGCCCACGAACGCGCCAACACCGGCCGCGATCAGAATCGACTGACGCTGCAGCAGGCGGGCCACATAGCCGGCCACCAGTGCCGCCACCGGGAACCCGATGATAAACCCCGCAGTAGGGCTGGCAAAGACACCCAGTCCACCACGCCCACCTGACAACAGAGGGGCACCCAGAGCCACGACACCCGCAAACAACAGCATCGACAGAAAGCCGCGCCACGGGCCGAGCATCACCCCGGCCAGCATTACGCCCAGCGTTTGTGCGGTAATGGGAATGCCGGTCACAAAAGGCACAGGCGGGATCAGGCCGAGGGCTGCGACGAGGGCGGCGTACAAGGCCATTTGCACGAGGGCTTGGTCTTTCACTGCTATCTCCTATTGGGGTTGAACCATTGAAACGGGGGTTTCGGGTGATCGCACACCGCCCCGGGCTGCCAGAGCCTGGGCAACGTGATCGGACATGCGAATGGCATTGATCAGCATGGGAATCGCCAGGCGCCAGACGGCACGGCCACCGCCACGCGATTTCCAGGCTTCAAGCAAACTGTTCAGCACCGCCATCAATACCGGTACAAAACGAACGAATAACGCCACGGTAAAGGCAATGCGGTGTGGCGCCACACCGACCCGCCTGAGGGGCGCCAACAAGGGCATCACAGCATCCATCATGGCGTCCATCCGGGTGGTGAGAGTGACCAGATTGGCCAGCCAGATCAGCGTCAGCATGCGCAGCAACATCAGAACGGCGGCACTGACAGACTGACTCCAGGTCTGAACCACGAAAATTAGAATGAACATGGGCAGGAGCGGTTTGACCACCCAGAGGTATGACCAGCCTGCTGACCCCAGGCTCCGGTACGCGAGAATGACTGCGATCAGCGCTGCCCCGGCAGTCCACAATGACGTCAGTGCATAGAGCGCGATGCTGGTTGCCATCAGCACCAGTAATTTTAACCCGGCTGGCTGCCGGTGCAGCCAGGATTGGCGATGCACGTAGAGCGTCATCATAAACTGAACGCCTCGTTGCACGCGGTACGGTAATCGGCAATGACGGTCTCCGGGTCGCCATCGCCCCGAACCTGGCCCTGTTCAAGCCAGAGCACCCGGTCAAACGCGGCCAGCACGTCCAGATCGTGGCTGATCATGATCAGTTGTTGCGGCAAACCCAGCAGCCAGTCGGTCAGAAACTGACGGGTGGGTAGATCCAGCGCCGAAAAGGGCTCGTCCAGAATCAGCACGGCCGGGTTCATGACCAGCACCGCCATGATGCAGACCCACTGCTTTTGACCTTCCGACAGGGAGTGCACCGGTCGCTCGGCCCAGTCGAACCGGTGGTGTTCCCGCAAGCAATGCTCGGCACGTTCTCGCGCGTCTGTCTTGCCCAGGCCCTGGTTGCGCAGCCCGAACATCAACTCTTCAATCACGGTGGGGAAAATCAGTTGGTGATCCGGGTTCTGAAAAATAAAGCCTACCTGATCGGCCATGGCTTCAGGCCCGTCGACCGGACTGTGACCCCGCACCTGCAAGCGGCCCTGGCTGGGTTGTAGCAAGCCATTAAACAGGCGTACCAGTGAACTCTTGCCCGAGCCATTGTTGCCAATCAGGCCGATGCGGCGCTCGCTCAGCGTCAGGTTAAGGTCACTCAGCACGGTTTGATCGTCGCGCTTCAGAGTAACCTGGTTCAGCTCAATGGTCAGGGTCATGCCGTGTCGGGCCTGGTTCAAATTTGATGCGGAGCATACCAAACTGAAAAATAATAGAACCCCAGTATTTATCAAGTGATTACAAATTAACCCAACTTGACCTTATTGCACTGAACAACACTGCGTTGCCAAAGCAGGCACTGCGTCCGTGCACCAATACGGTACACTGTGCACCACTCTTTGGGACGCGACGACCGATGTACGAACTCACCCCCTTTTTCATTGCCCTGCTGCTTTCGACGGGCCTATTGGCCGGCATCATCAACGTGATGGCAGGCGGCGGCTCCAACCTCACCCTGCCCGCCCTGATGGCGATGGGCATGCCGGCCGATGTGGCCAATGCCACCAACCGAGTCGGGGTTTTTCTGCAGGGCGTCGTCGGGTTGCGCGGCTTTCATGCCAAGGGCAGGCTCGATACCGACGACAGCAAGGCGATTCTGATTCCGATGATGGCCGGCGGGGCCGTCGGAGCAGCCTGCGCCTCCTTTCTGCCCAACACCCTGCTCAAACCCATTTTGCTGATCACCATGATTACCCTGGCGGTGATCATGCTGGTGCGACCCAGCATTGTGATTCCCGGCCCCGATGAACAGCCCTACACCGTCAAACAGCGCCCCAAAGCACGCTGGGGGCTGTTTTTAACCGGTGTTTACGGGGGCTTTGTTCAGGCGGGCGTTGGTTTTTTACTGATCGCGGCAGTGGCAGGCGCCCTGCGCTATGACCTGGTCAAGGCAAATGCCTATAAACTGCTCGGCACCATCGCCTTCACCACGGTGTCGCTGGTGATCTTCATCGCCCGGGGTCAGGTCGCCTGGGTGCCGGGCCTGGTGTTGGCGGTCGGCACCATGATCGGCGCCCAGCTCGGCGTGCACCTGGCTATAAACGTCAGTCAGCGCACCATGAAATGGTTTTTACTGATCATGACGCTGGCGGCCAGCGCGGCGGCTGTCTGGCTATAAATCCCCCCCGTTTCGCCGGGTTTTGGGCTAGTCAGTAAAGCTGTCGCAGATAGGTCAACGTATCGTCAAACCCCGGTGACCGGTCACGCAAGCGAACCGAAAACGAGGCGACCGTATCGTTGTGATTGACGCCTTCATAGCGATGCGTTTGAACCGGTATCCCGTTCTGACGGTAGGCTTCAGCCAGATTGGGCAGATTGCGCGGGCGAACAATGGTGTCATCGAGCCCGTCGATCAGCAGCGCCTGCGGATCATCGGCGCTGACAAAGTTGATCGGCTGCGTTTGGGGAATTCCGTCGGCTCCGCCAAAGAGGTCGATTAAATCCGGATCCGACAGCGGGAGAAAATCATAGGGGCCGGACAACCCGACCCAGGCTCGAATGTGCGAACGGTCAACACCGGCCTGGTTCAAATACTGCTCATCCAGTGCCAGCATGGCGGCGATGTGCGCACCCGCCGAATGCCCCATCAGCACCAGTCCGTCATCCGCCAGGCCTTCGCTCACCGCCCAGGCGACGGCCGCCGCGCCATCCTCGACAAAGGCTGGAAACGTCACCTCCGGGTACAACCGGTAGTCCGGCACAACAACCCGATACCCTGCGTCGGCCAATGCCTGGGCCACAAAACGGTAGCCACCTTTATAACCCTCCTGCCAGGAGCCGCCATAAAAGAAGATCAGCGTTGGAGCTCCGGCTTCCGGCTCGGTTGGGTGGTAAAGATCGAGCGTCTGGCGTGGCTGGCCGCCATAGGCAATGTCGGCGGCGCGTTCATAGCCGTCGTGAGGGGTAATCAGATTTAACGCTGGCAAGGCGCACCCGCCGAGCAAAAGCGTTAGCGGAAGTAGCCATAAAAAAGGCCGGTACCGCCAGGTACCGGCCAGAGCATGCAGAAACATCAAGAGGAACCTGAATTTGCGTATCTAGCTCATTATACGCTCTCCGGACGAATCCGGATGCGTCTTGGAGTGCTAGATCACCATCAAGTCCATAAAGCGGTGCACCGGGGTTTTCTTAAGGCGTTCGGCATCCTTGCACAACTCAAAGATTTCTGCGGTGCGGCTTGCCGGGAAGCGGGTGGCCAGGTTGGCCCGGAATTTCTGCTCCAGCAATGGAATGCCCTCGGCACGGCGGCGACGGTGGCCAATGGGGTATTCCACGGCGACCTGCTCGGTGCTGCTGCCATCCTTGAAAAAGACCTGAATGGCGTTGGCAATCGAACGCTTGTCCGGCGCGTGATACTCGGCGCTGTAGCGCTTGTCTTCAACAATCTCCATTTTCTCACGCAAGGCGTCAATTTCCGGATGGGCCGCGTGAAAATCATCTTCATACTGCTCGGCCACCAGGTTGCCAAACAACAGGGGCACCGCCGCCATGTACTGCAAGCAGTGGTCACGGTCGGCAGCGTTCGCCAGCGGACCAACCTTGCTGATGATGCGAATCGCCGATTCATGAGTGGTAATCACAATGCGGTCGATCTCATCGATGCGGTCTTTCACCTGGGGGTACAGGGTAACGGCCGCTTCGGCAGCGGTCTGAGCATGAAACTCAGCCGGGAAGCTGATCTTGAACAGAATCTGCTCCATCACATAGCTGCCGTAGTCGCGCTGAAATTTGAACGAGCGGTCGGCCTCGGGTTTAACTTGCTGATCCTTATTGGTTTTACTAAACAGCACATCGTAAAACCCCCATTGTGGCGCGGTCAGCGCACCGGGAATGCCCATCTCGCCGCGCAGAGCGATGTCAACCAAACGTACTGCCCGGCTCGTGGCATCACCCGCCGCCCAGCTCTTGCGTGAACCGGCATTGGGGGCATGGCGGTAGGTGCGCAGCGCCTGACCATCGACCCAGGCATGAGACAGCGCACTGAGCAATTGCTCACGGTTCGCGCCCATCAGTTTAGCCACCACTGCCGTAGAGGCGACTTTTACCAGCACCACATGGTCCAGACCCACACGGTTAAACGAATTCTCCAGAGCCAGCACACCCTGAATTTCATGCGCCTTGATCATGGCTTCGAGTACAGCGTCCATGGTCAACGGCGCTTCACCCTGGCTGACCCGCACCTGCGACAGGTGATCGGCCACGGCCAGAATACCGCCCAGGTTGTCCGACGGGTGGCCCCATTCGGCGGCCAGCCAGGTGTCGTTGTAATCAAGCCAGCGCACAATGGCGCCGATATCCCAGGCGGCTTTCACCGGATCGAGTCGCAGTTGTGTGCCCGGTACACGCGCGCCATTTGGCACAACGGTACCTTCAACAATAGGCCCCAGGTGTTTGGTGCATTCAGGGAAACGCAATGCCAGCAGACCACAACCGAGTGTGTCCATCAGGCAATTACGGGCGGTATCCCAGGCTTCGTTGCTGTCAATCTTGTAGTCGAGCACGTAATCGGCAATGGCCTGCAAGACATCGTCGTACTCTGGGCGGTTGTTCAGATCTACGTTGGAACTCATGGTCGGGTCCTGTTTTAAATAGAAAGTTCAAATACAAAATCAAAAGTGAGAACTCAAGTTTCGAAGTTCGTTGTCCCTGGGTGGCTGTCGCCCGCGTCAGACACCGGTGATGCCTCTGTGGGGTCGGCGTGAATCCGTCAATGGCGGTCCGACGTCTCGGGCCTAGGCCGCAGCATCCCTGCTGCGGACTTCCCCACAGAGGCACCACCGGCATCCGACGCTCGACATTTTGCGAACTTCAAAACTTGAGTTACACAGTCACTGAGAAACTGTTTTTGCTTATATCAGTTAACGCTCTGACAACGGCACAAAATCACGCATTTCCGGGCCAACGTAATCCGCATTGGGCCGGATGATCCGGTTTTTGGCGCGCTGCTCTTTTATGTGCGCCGTCCAGCCACTGACTCGAGCCATCACAAAAATGGGCGTAAACAATGGCGTTGGAATACTCAGGGCGTGGTAGGCCGGTGCGTGAAAGAAATCGGCATTTGGAAATAGCTTTTTCTCGTCCCACATGACCGTCTCGCACCGCTCAGCAATGTCGTACAAATGGCTGTCGCCACTTTGTTCGGCAAGCCGTTTTGCCCAGGCTTTGATAATGGCATTGCGTGGATCGCTGGTGCGATAAACCGCATGGCCAAAGCCCATGATTTTTTCCTTGCGCGAGAGCATGCCCTGCAATTGCTGTTCGGCATCGTCCGGGTCCTTGAACCCTTCGATCATCGCCATGGCTGCTTCGTTGGCGCCACCGTGCAAGGGCCCCCTCAATGTACCGATGGCACCGGTCACCGCACTGTAGATATCCGTCAGGGTACTGGCAGCGACGCGGGCCGCAAAGGTTGAGGCATTGAATTCATGCTCGGCATACAGAATCAGCGACGCATGCATGACCGCGACGTGGACCGGATCGGGAGTTTTCTGATGCAGTAACGTCAGAAAGTGTTCTGCGATGCTCTCTGCATCGCTGTAGGTTTCTATACGACGGTTGAAATGCGAAAAGTGGTACCAGTAGCAGATGATTCCCGGGAAGGCGGCCAGCATGCGCACGATCTCGGCATCCTGTTCATCGAAACTGTGCTCGGGTTCCAGCACACCGAGCATGGAACAGCCGGTGCGCATCACGTCCATTGGGTGAGCACTGGCCGGAATGCGCTCCAGCGTTTCGAGCAATGCCTGAGGCAGTTCGCGTTTTTCCTTCAGACTGCTGGCGTAATCGGTCAGTTGTTCGGCCGTTGGCAATTCACCAAACTGCAGCAAATAGGCGACCTCTTCGAACTGGGCATTGTCGGCCAGGCTTTGAATGTCATAGCCCAGATAGGTCAGGCCACTGCCCTCTTTACCGACTGTGCACAGCCGGGTTTCTCCGGCTACCTGGCCGCGTAGTCCGGCTCCGGATACGGGTTTGTCCACCATGATCAGTCTCCTGTACGTATCGTAATGTCTGTGTTTTATTTTTAGTTCTGAAACCGTTTTAAGCAGTCACCAAACGTCTCATTGAATGCTCAGCGTACCGGCTAGCGAGCTGTGTTTTCGCTGAACAGGGCATCAAGCTTCGCTTCGAAATCGTGATAATTCAGGACGTCGTACAGATCCATTCGGGTTTGCATCATGTCGACCACGGCTTTCTGATCGCCCTCCACCTTGATGCTCTGATAAACCTCGAGTGCCGCCAGGCTCATCGCCCGGAAAGCACTCAACGGGTACAGCACCATGGCAACACCGGTGTCGGCCAACTCTTTTTGATTAAACAGAGGGGTTTGTCCGAACTCGGTTATGTTCGCCAGAATGGGCACATCCATGGCTTCGGCAAACGCCTTGTAGTCGTCCAGCGTATGCACAGCTTCAGCGAAAATGCCGTCTGCTCCGGCCTCGACACAGGCCCGGGCCCGGTCGATGGCCGCATGCAGGCCTTCCTGGGCAAAGGCGTCAGTACGGGCCATCACGAAGAAATCATCGTCCTGTCGCGCATCCACACAGGCCTTGATCCGGTCGGCCATTTCCGCCTGGCTGACGATGGCTTTGTTGGGCCGGTGACCACAGCGTTTCTGCATCACCTGGTCTTCAATATGAATGGCCGCCACCCCGGCTCGTTCCATCTCACGAATGCAGCGGGCAATGTTAAAGGCACCGCCGAACCCGGTGTCGATATCCACCAGCAGGGGCAGTTCACAGGCACCGGTAATGCGCCGCGCATCTTCCAGAACATCATTCAGGGTGGTGACACCCAGGTCGGGCAAACCAAAGGACGCGTTTGCGACGCCACCGCCCGACAAATAAATCGCCGAATGGCCGGCCCGCTCTGCCAGCATGGCCGTGTAGGCATTGATGGTGCCAACGATCGGCAAGGGGTTTTGTGCCGCCAGGGCATCGCGGAAGCGGCGGCCGGCCGTGATTGCAGCCTTCATAGCAGAGTCTCCTCAGTCGTTTGTTCGAGTACCCGGCGTGCCGAGCGAATGTGTCGTTTCATCAGCAGCGAGGCGAGTTCGCCATCGCGTTGTTGCAGTGCTTCATAAATGCGCTGGTGTTCTTCCAGTGCCTGGCGGGGTCGCCCGCGCCGGTGTGCAGACTGAAACCGGAACATGCGCACTCGTTGATAGAGCTCGTCACACAACAGGCTGATCAGCCAGCGGTTACCGCTGGCCTGAATGATGTTGAAATGAAAGTCCAGATCCCCTTCCTGCTGTATGTAAAACTGGTCATTCTGGTCATCCAGGTAGCGTTCGTGTCGGGCGAGTACCGCGCCCAGCTCCTGCAGGGCTTCGTCGGTCATGTTCTTCGCCGCCAGCTCACAGGCAAGCGACTCCAGGTTTTCCCGTATCTGATACAGCTCGATCAGCTCCTGACGGTCCACGCCGACCACCTGGGCTCCGACATGAGGCACCTTGCGCACCAGCCGACGGCTTTCCAGGCGGTGCAGCGCCTCGCGCAGCGGGCCGCGGCTAATGCCCAGTTCAGTCGATAACTCCGACTCGCGCAACCTTTCATTGGGCGCAATATCACCGCGCACGATGGCTTCAAGCAGTTGCTGGTAAATGCGGTCGACCTGAGTGCGTGCTTCCATAGATTGTCTACAATAAAACGATAATTAGCCCATTAAACGGATATAACGTCGTACTTTCAACCTTAATTGTAAACAATGAGACCAATGGACGACCCACAATGACCCGGTGAGCACCAGAGAGACTGTGGCCGGGGTCACTGACACCAAAACCCGTAATCCTCTATACTGCCCACAGGCTCCCAGCGACAGGACCAGCACCATGAGCGAGGCGCGTTACGACATCTATTTCCGGGGTGATCTGCTCGAGGGGTTTTATGCCGACTTCGTGAAAGCGGATATGGCACAGCTGTTCAAGACTGACCCGGCCCGACTGGAGGCGTTTTTTTCAGGCAAGCCGCAACCGGTCAAACTAAAGGTCGACCGGCCGACGGCGGCCAAGTACAAGGCCGCGCTTGAGAAGATAGGGGCCAAGCCGATTATTGTGCCCATGGGCGAGGCCATACCGGCAGGAGCCTCGCGCTCTGGTGCATCCGCTTCAGCAACGCAACAACAGGGTTCCGACGCCGGGTCTGTTAAGCAGCCGGAAACAGAGCCCGGCAGCACCTCCGACTGGACAGTCCTGCCGGCGGGCAGCAACATCGGTGAACACCGGGACATTCAGCCAGTAGCAGTCGATACCACCGGCTTCAGCCTTGCGCAGGCGGGCGCCACCCTGGTTGAACACCCGGAACGCCCTGCTCCCGTTCAGGTCGACATTTCCGGCCTGTCACTGGATGCACCCGGCGTCACCCTGGTGGAAAACCCGGAACGGCCGGCACCGGTCCAGGTCGACCTGTCCGGTTTGTCGCTGGATGAACCGGGCGTCACACTGGTAGACAGCGATCGGACAGCGCCACCTCCGCCACCGGATATTTCGCATTTAAAGCTGGAATAGCGGCTCAGCGGTACCGTTTGCGCTCACGGTACCAGCGCTCCTTGTCGGCATACATTCGCTCGTCAGCCAGTTTCAACACGTCTTCCGGCGACACCTGATCGGAACTGGCAAGGCCGACACTCATTTGAATGGAGGTTTCTACCTGAGCACCGTCATCGGTGGTAAGGCTGATGTTTTTTTGTTTCACCTGGCGATCAATACGCTGCATCAGAGCGGCCGCTCCGCTCTCATCCTCACTGCGACACAGAATCACAAACTCATCGCCCCCGTATCGGAATACCTGATCCTGATCGCGGCAGATGCTCTTTAGCGCATCGGCGACAAAACGTATCAATTCATCGCCGGCAGCATGCCCGTACTGATCGTTGACCGGTTTCAGGCCGATCAGATCGATCAGAATCACGGAAAAGTGATCATTGGCATCGGCTTTCAGGCGGTTTTGCGCTTCCGTCAGTTCCGATTCAAGATGCCCGCGATTGTAGATTCCGGTCAGCGCATCTCGCTCCGCAGCTGCCTTGAGCTCCAGCGTCAACAGTTTGTTGGCAACCGCCGTGCCCAGTTGTTTGATCAGCAGTTGCAGAGCCTGACGCTCCGCCTCGGGCAGGGTTGCCCCCTGTATCAACAGCAAGCCCTGAAACCGGTCGAAGCGCTCACGCAGAGGAAACACAAAACTGCCGGTGTGCTGATCGGTCGTATTGAGAAAGTACCCTTGCGGCAGATGCTCTCTGGTTCGGGCCAGACGGCGTTTGAGAATGGTCTGCTGTTCCTCATCCAGGTCTGGTGTGAAGACAGCAAAGTAGAGCTCATCGTGTTCCCGCGGGTCTTTCAAAACAAAGCCGAACGACTGGTCCGGGTACAGTCGTTGCAAAACATCCAGTGCGGCGGCCACCAGTGACTCGAACGATTCTACCTGATCATTCAAATCACTCAGTTCCAGCATGGCGCTAAAAATCACGTTCTTTTGCTCGGCGTTCTTTTTAGTGCCAACCAGCCGCGATTTCTGGATATAAAACACCCAGGCGATGCTGAATATATAGAGTTGAAGCGAAACCATGGTCAGCACATTGATCCCCAGCGGAGCCTCCGGAGACCACGCGACTTCCGAAGCAAAGGCTATCAGAGCGATACCCAGCACAAAAAAACCCAGCGCCCAGGCGCACTGACGTACACCACCGGTCATGGTATTGTTAAGAATGACTGCAGCTAACAAGGTAAAGGAAATCCAGCCAGAAAAGTTGATGTGGGCACACCAGGCACCAAGCACCAGCCCGTCAAACATCATGGCGCGGCGCTCACTGCTGATAGTCGACCGACGCCAGTAGTCGTACCAGTACACAAGATGGGGGTAAATCAGAAAATAGAGTGCGGCAACGGGCATGTTCCAGTAAGACCAGCCTCGCTCCAGCGTCAACCAGGTAATGGCAACAAAGGTGGCACCAAACCCCAGCACTCTCGGGGTATAGTTGACCCGTGTCAGCCTGGGTAGCCGATACTGAGTTGCTGAAGCAATAGACGTAGGCAGAGTGAAACCTCCAGTGACGAATCGCTACTTGGCCTTCCGTGCCCTAACGCACCAGCCCTTGTGGCCCGGCCCCAAAAAGGCTGTCCTGTGAAGACGCTTCGTTGCACCCTTGGCAGGGTCCGTCTGCGTTATACTGATGATTACAGTGTGGTCCATGCACCAGGCCGGGGCAAGCTGACCACCCATTGAATCCATGTAAACCTCGGGAGCCATTGTGCACCAGACTTATTTCACCCATGACAACTGATCCGGGCGGCCCTGCCAAGCAACCTCCGTCGCGTTCGGCACTCTCGTCTCCCATTTTCCGCGACTATTTCATAGCCACCAGTTTCGCCACCCTGGGGATCTGGATAGCCCGCTTCCTGATCGGCTGGAGCGTCTGGGAAGTCACACTCTCCCCCTTATGGGTCGGTGTAACCAGCGCCATCCTGCTGGCCCCGACTTTTCTGCTGTCGCCCATTTTCGGGGTGATTTCCGATCGCATCGATCCGCGCGGTGGTGTGGTTATCACAGCGTTACTCAACACCCTGATTTGCGTTGCCATTGCCCTGCTGTTTTTTATGGATGCGATCAATCTCGCTGCGTTGCTGACCTCCGCTCTGGCATTTGGGTGTGTCACCGCAGCCCATCATCCAATGCGCCTGGCCCTGGTGCCCAAAATTCTCAGCCGACACCTGCTACCCAGCGGCATCGGAATGACCGCCATTGTCTTCAATGTCTCACGGATTATCGGCCCGGCGTTGGGCGCTGGCATCATCAGCATTGCCAATGTTGGAGTTGCCTTTGCTCTCTCGGCCCTGTGTTTTTCTGGCACCCTGACGTTTCTTTTGCGCGTTCCAAAAGTCGCCCCGGCTGCCCGGGACCGCAGTATCAGCCTGCTGGGTGACCTTCTGGCCGGCTTTCGCTTCATTCGTCAGGCGCCGCTGGTGCGGCTGGTATTGCTCATGACACTAACTAACGGTCTGGTTGGCCGCTCCGTGCTGGAGCTTCTGCCCGCCATTTCCGGTGAACTGACCAGTGGCAGTGCGCGGAACCTGGCCGTGCTGACCGGTGTCGCCGGCGCCGGTTCCATCATTGGCGGCGTTATTGTGTCGCGCCAGCGAGGCGACCTGGCCCGCATCAGCCGACTGGTGCTGGTGAGCCTGGTCATCAGTTCGGCTGCTTTATTGCCCTTGCTCAAGCTAAACAGCCTGGTGTGGCTGATCGGCATTATCAGCCTGTGCAGTCTGGCCATGACGGTTATTGGCACCGGCTGCCAGGCACTGATCCAGATGATGATAGATGACCAGTATCGGGGGCGTGTGATGAGCATCTGGACAGTGGTCAGCATGGGTAGCCCGGCCATTGGAGCACTGGTGATCGGGAGTCTGTCGGAGTGGTTCGGTCTGGTGCCTACCCTGGTCAGTCTGGCTGCCCTGGCTCTGGCTTTCAGCCTGAACCTTACCCGGCAACGCCGGCGGTTTGCCGATGTCTGATCAGGTTACCTGACGCCCAACTGCCGCTCCAGGGAGTGCACCTGCTGACGCAACGCCTGCAACTCTTCAAGCAGGTCCATCGCCACTGCCACCCCTTGCCAGTCGAGATCCAGCTCCCTTTTTAGGCGAACCGCCTGATGCAAGGTCGGCACCACCGACACCTGAAATTGCCAGCGATCGGCGGCGACGGTTGCTGGCGCAATCAACCCCAGTTCCACCAACTCAACCACCAGCGTTTGCTGGAGTCCGCAGCGTTCACATAGGTCGCTCAAACTCAGCCAGACCCCGGTTTCATGCAATTGTTGTTCATCGATAATGACGGTGGTGATGTCTTTGCTCATAACCCTTTCTCCAGCGATTTTCTGGGGTTAAACCCCGCTTCCGCTTCGGCCAGCTCCCGGTAAAGCGCTTCCGCCCTGGCCGAGTGATGGGCAGGCAAGGTCACCTGCACAGTAACGATCAGGTCTCCGGTCGGATTTCGGCCCAGGCCCCTTCCTTTTAGGCGCAGTTTTTTACCGCCCACCGAGCCTTTGGGTATGGTCAGGTTGACCGACCCGGTGAGTGTCGGGACTTCTACCTTTGCGCCCAACGCAGCTTCCCAGGGGGCGACAGGGAGCGTCAGCAACAGATCTCGCCCATCAACCGCGAACAGAGGGTGTGGCGCCAGCTCAATCTCCAGAAACAGATCGCCGGCGGCACCCCCACTGTGACCCGGGCCACCCTGCCCGGCCAGTCGGATTCGTTGCCCGGCAACGACGCCGGCCGGTATTTTCACATTCAGCGTTTTGGTTTTGTGATACATCTGCCCCCGGGCATCGGCTGCCGGCATCTCCAGCTTCAGGGTGCGCTGCACCCCTTGCACCGCCTCTTCCAGAAACAGGGCCAACCGATGGTGCATGTCCTGCCCGCGATGACTGAAAGAACGCCCCCACTCGCTGCCTCCCGCCTGACGAAACCCGCTACCAGCCATACCCTCTCCAGCCATGCCTCCGCCAAAGACAGACCTGAAAAAGTCACTGAATTGCCGGCTTGCTTCGTCGTCACTCATACCGGCACCGGCGCCTGCAGAGCGGCGGCTACCTCCGGCAGCGCGCAAAGCCTTGATTTGATCGTATTCAGCTCGCTTTTCGGTGTCGCTTAGCACCTCATAAGCCTCTCCGACTTCCTTGAACTTCGCTTCGGCGTCTTTTTCCTTGCTGACATCGGGGTGGTACTTTCGTGCCAGCTTGCGATAGGCCTGTTTGATGTCTGCCTGGGTCGCCTTGTCAGCAACGCCCAGCACCTTGTAGTAGTCTTTAAATTCCATAATCTGAGCAATGCTCCTGAATCACCTAACCAACCGGACGGTTGACATAGCGGGACACTTTGAATAATTCCCCACAGTTAAGCCTCTGAAGGCAAAAACAGCAATACCTCCGGATTGGTTGTGTAAAAAGCGTCGACCTACAGCACGGCTTCCAATTAGCCGCCGGAATGCTATTGTTTGATAAACAGACGGGCGAGACCTTTCCAGCGTGCAATTGGGTAGTACACCAGAACAGATCGAGCTGAGGCGCACACTGGTGCTGATGCGCTTTTTCGCGGTATCCGGCAATTTGATCATGGTGCCCTTTGCCTTGCTGGCCGTCTGGCAAGGCATCTGGATCCGGTTCTGGATTCTGCTGCTGGTCATTTGCGTCATTACCACTCTGGTAGTGACTGCCCATGTTCGCCAGCAGACACGCCTCGCCAGAGTCGCACTGGCATTAGTGCTGTGCCTGTTTGCCCTGTACCTGACTGTCTCTGGCGGCCAGGATGGCACGGGCGTCTACTTTGCCTTTACGCTAATCCCGATGATGATCGTCATTGCTGGCTGGCGCTGGGGCCAGATACTGGGTGGCCTGTACACGCTGATGCTGATCGCCGCCATTCTGATCGACTGGCCCTGGCTGTACCCTTATACCCTGGAAGCCGTGCCTCGCCTGATCGCCGCAACGCTGTTTATTGTATTGCTGAGCCTGCTGATTGAATGGACCCATGTACAATCCTACCTGGCCATAAAGCACACGGCCGACATGCACCGGAAAAACTCCCTGACCGACCCGCTGACTGGCCTGATGAACCGGCTTGGTCTGGAGCGGCAGTTGCTAAAATGGGAACAGACTGATCAGCCTGCCGTTGTTGTCCTGATCGACATCGACCATTTCAAGGCCGTCAATGATCGCTATGGCCACGACGTGGGAGACAGGGTGCTCTCCACCTTTGCCAAAGTTCTGCGCAACAACCTGAAGGAATCTGACAGCGTCTGCCGTTGGGGTGGCGAGGAGTTTGTGCTGGTGATGATAGGCCTGACTGAAGTGGAAGCACTGCCCATCGTCGACGAACTGCGCAAACTCATCGCCAGTCGACGCTTTCAGTTCGACGAGCACACCATCGGCCTGACCTTCAGCGCCGGGTTGGCGGCGTTTAACGGCGAATCGGAATTCAAACGCGCGCTGAAACTCGCCGACCAACGGGTGTACCAGGCTAAATCCAGTGGGCGCAATCGGGTTGTCTCGACCGAGAGTGATCACTGACTACTTGAATTGCTCCTACTGGCAAGCCAGCACAGCTCGCTTTAGATGTTCATCCTGACCCGCAAGCCCCATCAACTGAACGCCAATGTGCTGCCCGTGTGAGTCAACCCCTGCAGGCATCGTAATAGCCGGGCTGTCGAGCAGACTGGCCACCATACTCAACCTTAGGCAGGCTGTATTGGCCGCCCGGTAGGCTTCATCGTCCTCTAACAGAGGCGCCAGCAGGGGGGCCGTTTGCGCCACCGTCGGTGACAGCAACACTGCCGAACCCAACTGTTCTCTTAATGCTTGCTGAAGAACGCGCCGCTCACGATACAGCCACACTACATCGGCCGCAGAGCGCTGTTCAAACGCCAGAATCCGGTCCCGAACCCGCGGGTCAAACCGGTCTGCAGGAACCCGTTCGAGCAATTCCTTATATTCAGCCAGGGCTTCAAACCCACCCAGCCAGCCAAAACGGGCGGTTAGCTGATGACATTGCCCGACAACCGGCACGGCCTTGCGTACTACTCTGATGCCCCTAGATTCCAGTTGATCGGCGTACCGTCGTGTTGCCAACCGGACTGCCTCTTCCAGTCCGTCATCATCCAGTGCCTGTTCATCCAGCACGACAGTTACCTGGTCGGATGCCAGAGGCCGGCGAGCCTCGGTGAACTGGCCGCGAAAGGTATCATCTACCAACAGGCAGTCTTCCAGAGTTCGGGCGATGACGCCCGGTGTATCCAGGCTGCGTCCCAGGGGCACCACGCCGCGGGTCGAGTGTTGGCCCGTGGTCGGCCGGTAGGACACCAATCCATTAAAAGCCGCGGGTATGCGCAGCGAACCGGCGGTATCGGTACCCGCCGCTACCGGAACCAGACCCTTGGCAACGGCAACGGCCGAGCCGCTGCTGGAGCCGCCGGGTACGCGGGGTTCACCGTTGCCAGGCGTCGCATCCGGTGTGCCATAGTGTGGGTTCATGCCCAAACCGGAAAATGCCAGCTCCGTCAGATTGGTTTTGCCGATGCTGACCAGGCCCGCCTGTCCGGCCCGATACACGACATCGGCATCCCTCGACGCCGGTTCGCTGAACACCCGTCCCCCGGCTGTAGTGACTTCACCGGCCACATTGAACAAATCCTTCCAGGCAATCGGCACGCCATCCAGAGGGCCCAGACGACAACCATGCGCTTGTCGCCATGCCGATTGCTCTGCTTCGCGGCGAGCCCGGTCATGCAGAACCTTCAAATAAATGGCCGGGTATTGGTCTGCCTGTTGGAGCGCTTGTTCGGCCAGCTCGACCGGGCTCACCTCGCCGCGCGCTATGGCTTCCCCGATTTGCAGTGCGGTTGGGAACTGTATTGACATCAGAGGGCTCCAGGGTCAGGCGGCCGGAGCAGAACGCCGGTAGCTCCGCTCAGGGCGTAAGGTTGTTGAGTGACTGTTTGACTTTGTCGATGGCATCCATGATGCGGTCGCGGTCATAGTTGCGCACTTTTTCAACATCCATCGACAGCGAAAAGCCTTCCAGATCCACTTCGGTGTAGCTGTGACGTGCGCCCAGATCCTTGCGGAAATCAACGACCTGATAGACCGGCACCGGGCGGGAAAACCCCTTGGCATTAATCCGGCCTTTCTCGCGGCACAGAATGGTGTCTTTAATCAGTGCGTAGGTTTCGTAGGAGACCAGAATTTCACCGGGTTCAGCAGAGGATTCCAGCCTGGAGGCCAGGTTTACTTCCTTGCCGAGAATGGTGTAATCCATACGGGTCTCGGCACCGAAGTTGCCCACGGTACAATAACCACTGTTAATGCCCATGCGAATTTCCAGCGGATGCTGAATACCCTGTGCCCGCCAGCGTTGTCGCAATATGCGCATCAGCTTGCGCATTTCAATCGCCATGGACACACAAGCCAGGGCATCCTTACGCACCCCTTTGGATTCCGGGTCGCCAAAGAACACCATGATGGCATCGCCAATAAACTTGTCGATGGTGCCGCCATATTTCATAACTACGCGGCTCATTTCGGTCAGGTAAGTGTTGATCAGTTCAGTCAGCGCTTCGGCTTCCATCATTTCCGAAATCTCGGAAAAGCCTTTGATGTCGGAGAAAAACACCACCAGCCGCTTGCGCTGGGTTTCCAGCTTCACATCCCGTTTACCCCGGAAAATGGTCTCCCAGACTTGCGGCGACAGGTATTTCGACAGCTTTTGAGACAGCCCCCGGTATTGCTGACTCTGGCGCTGCAGCTCCTGTCGCGTAATCTTCAGATAACGGGCTTGCTGCGCCGTGTAGTAGGCATTCACACTGACATGCAGGCCCGCCCCGAAGGCCGCAATAACATTGGTCAGTACTGTGGTCTCAGTGAAGATGGGCTGTGGTTCAATGAGATACATCACGCCAGCACCCAGCGCCACAAACAGCAAACAAAGCACATAGGACGAGGTTCGCCCCACACAGATAAAACTGGCATTGGCCATGATCAGCAACAACATGGTCGGCACCAGCGGTGACCCCATGGCAACCAGGATGGCACCGATAAAAAACGCATCAAACAACATCAGCGTATAGCCGACCTGCTTCGGGAAGCGACGGCGCATGGGAAGGCTGAGAAAGCGGATCAGGGTTGGGTACAACAAACAGAACCCGACAATGATCGAGAACTGATTGGAAATCTGGCCCGCATACAGAATACTAACCAGGGTGCCGGCCAGAGTCAGGTAGATCAGCGAGCGGGAGTTGAATTCGGCCGAGATCGGCAGAACGGTAAAATCATCGGTCAGCTCAATGTCGGCAACCGATTGGGTATCTGTACCCCGGGAGGGCACTTTGCCTTTCGGGTCTGTTGCCCGACGCCCTCGAATGGGGGCCGACGGCTTGGGTGAGCCATTCTTCTTATTGTCAGTGGCCATGTGCCGTTTCTGCATCCCGTAGCAACCCCAGTACACTCAAGGGCTTATGTTAAACGAATCAGATGGGTACGATAACTGAAAATGTGCGTTAAATCACTGAGTGGACCATGACCCAAAGCCCCGACTCCAAAGCCCCGGCACACCCGGCACTTGCCCTGCTACAGCAGCGCGTTTCACACCCGAGGCTGACTGACCCCGGCCCCAGCCAGGCCCAACTGGCCGACTTGTATAGAGCCGCAATGCGCGCACCAGACCACGCCTGGCTGCGCCCCTGGCGATTCATAGAAGTCAGCGGCGACGACCGCAGCCGCCTGGGAGAGCAGATGGCCCACAGCGCCCGGCAAGACGACCCCGGCCTGGCCGACAAGCAATACCAGAAGCTCCTCAACAGCCCACTGCGGGCGCCTCTGGTGCTGATCGCCTGGGCAAAGATAAGCGAACACCCCAAAGTACCCGCCATCGAACAGGTGCTTGCCACCGGCGCCGCCGTTACCAACCTCATCAACGCCGCCCACGCCATGGGCATAGGCGCCGTCTGGCGCACCGGCGCACCGGCCTACAGCCCCACGCTCAAGCAGACCCTCGGACTGGCGGTAACCGACCACATAGTAGGCTTCATCTACCTCGGCACGCCCGCAGGCGAAGACAAACCCGTTCCGACCCTAAACCCCGCTGATTTCGTCAGCCCACTACCGACCTGAGCAACCCCGCACAGTGCGGTCATAGAGACCGCGCGACTTCAGCCCTAACTGGTTGTTTTACCTCAAAAACTTGCAAAACCACCAGTCATCCTATAACCTTCGCCGCCGTTGTTTGCCACTGTGCAGACAACCGATATGGTGAGGTGGCCGAGTGGCTGAAGGCGCACGCCTGGAAAGTGTGTATACGGAAACGTATCGAGGGTTCGAATCCCTCCCTCACCGCCATACTAAGCCGTTGATTTATAACGGTTTTCTAGTAAAGGGTGTAGCTTTTGGTCTTGTGATGGTCTCACAGGAACGTCAAATCCCAACAGCTTCGACACCATCTCGCCCATGTGCGGCGCATCCTCTGTAATCCATTCCCCATAGTGATCGTCGATCATTTTCGTGGTCGTGTGCCCCATTTGCCCTGCTATCCATTCCTTCGGCACCCCCTTGGTCAGCAGCTGGCTGGCAAACGTGTGGCGGGCATTGTTCGGGCCTCGGTACCGGACACCGGCATTGCGACAGTGGACGGTAAAGAACCGGTCCCGGTAGTTCATATCCCTGGGCACCGGTAGCTGGTTCCGCGTCTTCAGAATCACAAAGCGCACCTTGTGGGTCACCTGGGTTTTGTTATCCCGCTGTAACACCCGAACATCATGCACCGGCATCAGGCCCGTCAGCGGCCGCAATTGCTGCAACACCCAACGTGCCGGCTGCAGCATATCGATCACTCGTTCGCGGCTGGCTTCCTTCGGTACCTTGTATTGGCCATTCACATTGGCCCGGGTCACCTTGATGGTGTTCGCCTCGAAGTCGATTTCATCCCACCCAAGTGCCAGCAACTCCGAAACGCTTAGGCCAGTCCAGCAGGCCAGCTCGAACCCGAGCAGCTCGATATGGTTTGGCGTGGGAGTAGTGACCAGCTTATAGATTTCCTCCTGGTTGAATGGCTGGGGCTTACCCTTCACCACCGTCAGGTTTTTGATGTGGCTCATCGGGTCTTTGCCGATCGCTTCATCGATGAAGGCGTTACCCAGCACCCCGCGCAGCGGAATCAGGATCTCGTTAATCGTCTTGTTCGAGTAGGGCTGCCCCTTCCGGTTGTTGTGAAGTTCTACCTTTACCCAGTGCTCGATGTCCGATTTGCGGATCTCGTCCAGGTAGTTTTGCCCCCACTTCGGCCGAACGTGCTTCTCGGCCTTGTTGGCGTAGCTCTTGAACGTGGCCGGCGCCACGCTTGCTCGTTTTATGCTCAACCATTTATCCAGCTCCCGATCAAACAGCAAGCGTTCCGGACGGCTGGAGAACTTCCAGGCCGTCTTTGAATTGGGGAAGTGCGCAGCGTAGTCAAACTGACCCGTCGCGACTTCGTTGATGATGGTGGACCGGAGCCGGGCCGCGAACTTCAAGTTCGCCCGGGTGACCTCGACCCCTTTCAGCGATTCATTACGCTGGGCCCCAGCGTAATAGAACCGCACCCGGATGGTTTTACCCCGGATCTCGATGCCTTCCAACCGGTTATCCCGGATGTACTGGCGCAGATCATCCAACTTGCTTGAGTCCATGGTCACCGTTCTGAATCCAGTCATCCACCGCTTCAAAATTGTAATAGATCATGCCATCCCCAGCCTTGCGCCAATGCACACCCTCGATGAACTGACCACAGCGACGCTTGTGTTTCAGTGCGTCGAAGCTCATGCCTTTCAGCTCTTCCATTTTGGCCGGTTTTACCCAGCCGAGTTTGATGTAAGTCGGGTTCATGATGTTACCTCTCTTGGTTGATTGCCGTTTCAGAACGGAATGTCGTCATCAAAATCGTCATAGTTATTTGCACCTGGTTGAGCCGGTGCCGTTGCCTGCCTACTCGGTGCCGCTGGTGCCTGCCCTGCCCCACTCTCCGGACGGCCACCGATAAACTGCATGTCGTTAACCACGATCTCGGTGCTGTAGTGGTCGGTGCCGTTTTGGTCCTGCCATTTGCGGGTGCGTAGACGCCCTTCCACATACAGCTGACTGCCTTTGTGCAAGTACTGCAGAGCATTGGCAGCGAGCTTTCCGAACAGCACCAGGCGGTGCCATTCAGTAGACTGGCCACGGACGCCCTGTTGATCTCTTGGCCCGAGCTCATTGGTGGCCAGGCTGATCGTGACTACCTGGGTACCGCTGGCCGTTGCCCTGGGTTCCGGATCCTGCCCGAGACGACCGAGCAAGATGACTTTGTTCACGGTGCCGCGTGCCATCAGTAACCTCCCCTCACCGGACGCAGTTCGTCGAACCGCTGAATGAAATGAAGCCGGGCCGCTTGCCAGTCGAGGCATTGCGGCTGCAGGTGCTCGGGCACACCGGCCGGGAATATCCGTGAACGGTTCAGCCAAAGCGCAGAGGGTGCCATCTTGAACAGGGCTTCGAATTCGATGGCCCGGGCAAGTTGGTCGGCTTCTTCGATGTCGAGCCACTCGCGGCCGGTGACGTTCTGCGTATCCACGCCCAGGGCTTTGTGGATGCGACGCAGCAAGGCCATTTCCATTTCACCGTATTCGGGGCACACCACCTTCGCCGGCGACACCAGGTCGCCCAGATAGGCCTTGGCGGCATCGTGCAACAGGCCTTTCAGTGCCAGGCTGTCGGGCACCAGGTACGACACCAGCACACTGTGCTCAGCGACCGAGTAAAAGCCCTGGCAGTGGCCATTGAATCGGCACTGCTTGGCGAGCGCGGTGGCGATGTCGTCGATGTGAATGGCATCGAGGGAGGCATCGCTGGGCGACAGGTTCATCAGGTTCTGGCTGTGTGTCAGGATCTGAGTCACAACGGCACCTCCGGCTGGCTCTGCGCCAGGGCGATCGATTGCCACCGCTCGGCGCCGTCGTAACTGTTCCCGCCAACGGCCGCCCAGGCATTGCCCTCTTCATCCACGGCTAAACAGCCCGGCTGCCACCCGGCTGGGTATCTGATCTCGCTCATCCAGCCCTGGACTTCATTGCCCATGAACACGATGACACCACGTTCACCGATGTAGTCCTGGTTGTGTGAGCGCCATTCTTGCGCCTGCGCCATAAGCCCTTTCAGATCGGGCACTGGCTGGTTTTTAAGTAGAGTACTCACGCGGCCGGGTCTCCCTGGTAAGTGTTCTGTAGCTTGGGGGTCATCTGAATGACGTTGTTCAGCGCGGGCTGGTGCGGGTTCCACACCGGGTCGATGTAGAGCTCCCGGGCGAGATCCAGCGGCGAGCGCCGAAAGGCAAGCTGCAGCAAGGCGTTGCAGTCCCGGTTGAACTCGGACCACTCCAGCACCTGGGCGCACACAGAGCGGGTCCAGATGGCTGGCAGCGCTTTCGTTTTGGCATCTTCACGATCGGCCAGGTCGACGTTCTCAATCAGCCAGGCGCGAGCGACCAACATCTGATCGCCCTCCTCCGCTTCATGGATCTGGCTGTACCCGAGCAGAGCCAGGGTTTTGATGAGGTCCAGCAGCTTATGGCTGGGGTTAAGCAGCGCTAATGACATGGCGCACCTCCCTTGAACGGTAGCGGGTGATTCGGCTGATTCGGTGGCGTTGAACGGGTTGCTGGTGGTCGGCCATGAAAGCGGCCGGAATGACCAGGCCAGCAACGAAGAAGACGATGCAGAGTTCCCGGATCATTCCCTTCATGCCGGCCTTCAGAATGGCCTCTGCCATGGTTTGGACATGAAGCTGGGCGACGAACTTGTACAGGATGCGCTTGCGGGCACCGGCGACGGTGTGCGGGCTGACGCCGCAATCCCGAGCGATCTGCTTGTCGCTGAACCCCTGGGCAATGCCCAGGAAGTAACGGGTCTCGCGCGGGGCCAGGATGGTTGGTTCTGCCTGGTAGTTGCCGTAGGTGATCATACTCATTCAAATAACCACAATTTGTTATATCTTGAGATGATGCTAGAATCGCAAAACCAAGTTGTCAACACATTTTGTAATTTTAAGGACGTCGACTTGTGGTTAATTGATCCGGTGTTGAAGCGCCGAAGGGTGACGCTGGGGGAACTCAAGAATGGGAAATACGCCCGGGAGAGAAGTGATGGAAGATAATCGACAGAAGATCGAGGTAGATTCAGGCGTTTTAGCACGCTGGAATCGGGTAAAGAATTTTGCGAGTGCAAGCTGGAAAGGCATGTTAGACGTGGAGACTCATTTCTCCGTGCACAGTAAACGGTGCGACCGTGAGATTTCCTTGCTGTATTTGGATGGGATATCGGCACTGTTTGATGAATTGCACCGCTACATCTTTGAGCCTGAAACCGGGCCCTTTCATTCGGCCCGACGGGAGCTAAACAAAGGCAAGCTAATTCAAGCCATCGAACGGCTGGAGCAGAAGCCAAAGCTATTCATCGATTTTTTAAGACTGGAAACCCGTTTCCTCAAGATGTGCCGGTCACTGGTAAAAGAATACGAATTACTGGAGTCTTTCTACCAGGACATGCCAGCTACTCTACCCGCGGGGCTATCCAACCGTGCCTTTCTATGTTTTGGCACCATTGAGGAAGTCAACGGCTGGACGAAATACATAGGCCGAATACTGGGTGAACGAAACGACCTGCACTACGAAGGCTGTATATTATTCAACGGTAACGAATTGGATGGCGTAGCCTGTTCGTTTCAGCAGGCCATTGAAAGCTATTTATCACACTGCCGGCAATTCGGTTACCGCTCTGGCCTCAACCCCCTGCTGCACTATGTCGATTTTTCAACGATCCCAATCAAGTACTCGAGTGTGCCGGTCCGCTACAAGCGAGTAAGCCGCTATCCGGGCTGCGTACTCGCAGGCATCACAGAGAAGCCAATCTCACCAACAACCCAGAGCATCAAGTCTGCGATGACTATTGATGACAAGGAACGAATAGGCGATTGGATAGATCGGCCCACTGAGCTGTGGGCACCCGAGGGGAAAGGAAGGCGAAGCGATTTAACCGGGAAATACGTGGGCCTTCCCACAGAAAGGGGGGCCTAAAAAAGACCGCCTATATCGGTTTAGCAGTGGCTGGGCTCGCGCTTCAAATCACGCAGCTAACCCAGCCATTCCAGAACCTGCCTCATGCCGAGCAGTGTGACAATGACGGTAACAATGAGAGCGATAACCTGGTTTAAAACACCACGACCAATACCCGCCAACGCATCATGCAGGAGCTTTTTATACCAGGGGGTGGTTAGAGAGGCCAGGTAACGCTCTCCTTCCGGTTCGACTTCATACCGCAGATCAAGAAGCCGCAGTTTATCAGCGCTAAAATCTTGCCGATAACTGGCCGTAATGAATCCACGCTTCTTTAACGCCAACACTTCTTTATGGTCAAGCTCGCTAAGCTTCCTTTCTGAAAGAATCCGAATCTGACGCTCCTTGCGTTCATCATCCATATAACCCCCACTTCCACTCTACGCTTTGAACCCGCGCTTGGCAGACATATAGATCAAACCAATACGGAATATCCGACCACCCTGCCCAACACTATGAAGTCTTCCTGCTCATCCGCACCAACGGTGTGATCACCCCATTCCGCGGTATTTTCGGGAGCCAACCGAACTTCAGCCTTGGGCAACTGGTAGACCCAGCGCACCCATATCAACCCGCCAATGTCCACGGCGTAAGCCTTTCCGGACTGTATGCGGGTGTCTGACGTGTCGATGAAGATGGCGGTACCGGGCGGCATTAACGGTTGCATGCTGGTGTCAGTAATCCTGAACCACCGGCACTTGGCCAAGTCGGCTTTAGGTGCCAACTCGTTGTCTAAACGGATCGTCGAGGTACTGTCGGTGCCAGGAAGTGGCGTGATCGCTTTGCCATACTCAAGGTGAGGAGCACCCGCACTTTGTGCCGGTGCCAACTCGCTGTCGCGTTCTTCGGCAGAACCGAACGCAAGATAGGCGGCTGAAGTATCCAGAGCGCGGGCCAACAGCGCTATATCGCTGTAGTTGGGCACGGTCCGGCCGTTCTCATAGCTGCTGATGCGGGTTTGGCCATCCGACCAACCACAACGCCTGGCAAGCTCTTCTTGGCTGACTTTCAGTGACTTGCGGCGGGCCCGCAGCCTGTTCGCTATATCGCTCATTTGGATTTATGCCTCTTCATACCTGCATAAAATCACAAAACGCAATATTTGCATAATTTCATTTTGTAGTATTTAATCCGACTCAAAATACTATGATTTGTCATTTTATGCGGGTGCGCCATGAATCTAGTTAAGCAATATCGAGAGAAAGCAAACATCACCCAGGCAGAACTTGGAGAGCGGTGTGGCTTCCGGGCAGCGCAGTCACGCATCGCGCTTTACGAAAGCGGTGGTCGAACGCCCAGCCTTCACTACTCCAGGAAGATCGTCTGCGCATTGAACGAGGCCGGCGTCGAATGCTCCTTGGATGACGTCTTCCCCCCAGAAACCGAATCCGGACAGGTCGCTTGATGGTTACCAGTATCCACCGATCGGCCCACCCTGGAATAGCCCGCATTCAGCCTGTAAATCCATACAGTGAAGGGGCACGCCATGAGTGAACAAGCCGCGTTGCACCGGGCGCTCCGGTGTTTTGGGCATGGCAGGGGGGCGCAAGTGCGCCTGGCCGAAGCGGTCGCCGGGTTCATTCAGGCCCCGGTTGACCCGGCCCGGGTGAACAAGTGGCTGAACCAGGGCCAGCGAATGCCATGCGAAATCGCCCTCGCCATTCAGGCCCTCACCGATGACCGGGTACAGGCCCGAGACCTACGGCCCGACCTGGCCGACTTCTTCACCAGCTTCGACCAACACCGCTCAGTGATGACTATGCGTTTCGAGATCGGTCAGCAGGCCCAGCTTCATAGGGAGCCCCACCCATGAGCCACCTGATGTACTCCATTCAGATAGACCAGCCCACCGCGATCGCCTGGGGCCTGAACAGCCAGCAGGCCATGGTGTTTGCGCTGATCCACCAGTTGCCCACCTGGGCCGATTCCGTCCAGATTGAAGGCAACACCTGGTACCACCTGAGCAAGGGCAAGCTGATCAGCGAACTGCCCCTGCTGACTGACAAGCCGGACACGGCCTGGCGGTATTTGAGGCAACTGGTGGGCGCCGGCGTGATCGAGACCATGCCCATCGGCAACCGGACCCATGTGCGGGTGACCAAGAAAGGCAAAGCCTGGAACCGCACCAAGGATGGAGAATTTTCCGAGGGTCGGAAAAATTTCCGACCCTCGGAAAAAAATCACCTGATGTACTCCATTCAGATCGACCAGCCCACCGGCATCGACTGGGGCCTGAACTGCCAGCAGGCCATGGTGTTCGCGTTAATCCACCAGTTACCCACCTGGGCCGATTCCGCCCAGATCGAAGGCGACACGTGGTACCACCTGAGCAAGGGCAAGCTGATCAGCGAACTGCCCCTGCTGACCGACAAGCCAGACACCGCCTGGCGTTACCTGAAACAACTGGTGGGCCTGGGGGTGATCGAAACCATGGCCATCGGCAACAAGACCCACGTGCGGGTAACCGAGCAGGGCAAGGCCTGGAACCGGGTGAAGCATGCGGATACGACACAGGGTCGGAAAAATATCCGACCCTGGGAAGAAAATCCGACCCCCGGAAAAATCTCCGAGGGGCGGAAAAATATCCAGCCCTCGGAAAAAAATCCGGCAAGGGTCGGAAAAATCTCCGAGCCAGGGTCGGAAAAAAATCCGACCGATGAGTATTACCAAGATCATAACTACCAGGATCAGAATATTTGCGCAGACCTCGCCGAAGCGAGGCCAGCGCCGGCAGCGGATTCCAACCCTCCCGATCCCGCTGTGTCAGACCCAACCCAGTCACTCAACGGCGAACTGGTCGACGACGATGTCGAAATCGTGCCCGGCTGGACATTCGCCAGGCTGATCGACCCACCCGAGCAAGACCCCGAAGCCGGCACCTACATCGCCCTGCCCCTTCGCAGCGACCAGCACCCGCCGGTGCACTTCGTCACTGAGCGAGACGTGCTGAACCTGGGGCAGGCCTACCGGGGCATCGACGTCGCCGACGAGCTGCGGGTGATGCTCGGCTGGTCGGTCGGCAACCCGGCCAAACGCAAAACCGCAGCCGGCATCCGAAAGTTCATCAGCAGCTGGCTCGGCCGGGCGAAGGCCAGCGGCGGCAGCCCATACCGCCAGAACACAACCCATCTGACCGGGTTCGAGAAAGCCGGTGCCGATGCCAAAACCAAACGTCAGCGGGTGCGAGAAGCCCTGCGCGACATCCACGACACCAACTGGTGAGGTGACCCATGATTCAAGGTTCAACAGCCCAGCAACTGACCCCAAACGAGCACGCCCACCTGAGCGGCGGCCGGTACCGGGTGTACAAGGTGATGAAAGACGGCCAATGGCGAACGCTGTGGCAGATCCAGAAAGCCGTGAAAGACCAGTTCAACACCCACTACAGCGAAACCACCATCAGCGCCCGCCTGCGGGATTTGCGCAAAGCCCGCCACGGTGGCCACACCGTGAACCACCGGCACAAGCCAGACGCCCCCTTTGAATACCAGCTGGAGGTAGACTGATGGGCCGCAAACGGAAAGCACCAGAGCTGGTTGCCGTGCCCGTGCTGAAGCGTAAATTCGACATCGACCGGGTACACCGCCACCAGAGTGAAGCCGGCACCAGAACACCGGTACCGCCGACCAGCAACCAGAAAACGGAGCCGAAGGCGTGAATACACCCCACTGGATCATCGGCATCGACCCGGGCTCGAACGCCAGTGGCGTAGCCACCTACGAACACGGCAAGCTCGTGGCCCTGGCAATGATGACACTGCCGGAGCTGATGCGGTTCATTGCCGAGCACGACTACCACTACGCCATCGAGGACGTAGCGGCCATAAAGCCCGTGTATGCCCGCAACAACAAAGGCAACCGCCAGGTGATAGGCCGCATCGCTCAGAACGTAGGCCAGGTGAAGCAAACCGGCCGGCACATCATCGAAACCCTGGAGCTGTACCAACGCCGGTACCGAACCTTCAAACCCCAAAGCGGCAACTGGGGCACGCTGAAACCGCAGATGGGCCGGGGAGTACTAGCACTGCGCACCGGCTGGGACGGCGACAGCAACAAAGACACCCGCGCCGCGGCCTTCTTCGGCTGGCTGGCGCTGAAAACCGGCGTCTGACCCATGAACTCGAAAGGCCCCAGCCTAACCAAGAAGAAACGGCCGCTGGCCACCTGCTCCGAATGCCAGGGCCGGGGCACCACCAAAGGCCTGTTCTTCGAAATGACCTGCCCTGGGTGCAACGGCGGCGGTGTAGTGGACAAACAGACTGGGCAAGCCCTGGACCCGGAAGTGCTGGTACTGGAGCTGCGTATGAGGCTGAACGACCGGGCCAACACCATAACCCGGCTGGAAGCCGAACTGGCAGACCTAGAGCCTTACCGGCGCCAGAAACAACAAGCGGACCTGGCCAAGGCCATGTACCCGCGTGACGAAGCAAACGGCCGTGCTAAAACCAGGCGCGGCGGCTATGGAGACTGATAGATGACGCCCGACAAACTGGAAGAACGCCTGGAAGAGTGGGCCCGCTGGATTGTTGCTGAGCTGTACCTACTAATTGGGGTATAGTTATTCGTCATCTGAATATGGTGAAAATGATGCCACCAGCCGGTGGCTGCAAATATCACCTGCGAGTCAAATTAGCACTGATTCGGCCACTGTAGGCCTATATATATACACCAGTAATGGTAACTGGGACGAAATGCGCCGTATTTGAGTATGCTGGCCTGCCAACGCAACTCTCTTGCGTCAAAGTAAAAAAGTGTGTACGAAACCAATCTAGAATGTAGTGATGCTCAGTACTAGCCGCCTGGTAATTCTATAAACAAAACCTAAAAACCCCAAGCGGACCTTCTATTTCAACCTTTGTCTCGTAAAAGCTTTCATCACTTTACCTATCCGAGTCCTCATTAAGGGCCAAGTGTAGGAATGCGCTAATGAAACTTCTTACAGACCCTAGCTTGCCAAAATATTCTCGCAATGCCATGGTTATCAGTTAGTGTAGGCAAAGTAGTTTCTCCTTACCAAGCTAACTGGAGCCATTCAGAACCAATATGATCCTGAACCGTTCTGTAGCATACTGCAGCCTAATATGAGTCAGCAGGCTTAAATCAAACCACCACCGATTTAGCCATGGCCCAAAATATATGATTGAGTAAGCAGCTTATCGGTGGGCTACATACCTGATTCGCACGCCACTGTGCTTTGCGCTAGTCTGATAGGAGGAAATGTGAGCATTAAGTCCCATAGATACTTCGAAGATATTATCATGTACCTCTCTGTTCTGAGATATATTTTTAAATCTCGTTCAAAAAAGGGCTACTACGATCTTAATAAGAAGGCGGAGTCATTCTTCAAAGACACTCTAAACATAATTTACGAGTGGCAGTTAGTTGACTTAAACAAAATCCAAAGAAATTATGCTGCTATTGATCTAGCGGATGAAAATGCTTCAGTTTGTGTTCAAGTAACTGCAGAGAGTCGATCCCCAAAAATAGCCAAAACTCTCAAGGTTTTTTTCGAGAAAAAACTAGAGAAAAAATACAAGAGGATCGTTATTCTAATCATTACGGACAGACCATCATATAGTAGAGATTTTCCAGTTCCGAAAAAAAATTTCGACTTTGACAAGAATCGGGACATTATAGATATTGATGACTTGTTGGATGATATTGAAGAACTCCCACTAGCGAGATTAGAGGCTTTACATAACTATGTGAAGAATGAATTGAGAGAAATAGTTTCCTCAGTTGCAGAACCAGGAAGTCTTCTTGCTAGCGTCGAACGTCCAGCAAAAAGTCCCGCCAATAACGGATTGAAACTTTTCGAATTCCTCGACTACGATACTGAAGAACTCCAAAAAGGTATCGACGACCTTAAGCTATTTTACGAAAAACTAACATCCATCCCAAAAGCGATCAGAGAGTACTTGTTTGCGATAGTATGGTATGGAGATGAATCTACAATTTTTGGCAATTCAAGGTTAGTCATCATTCCTGTAGATCTCGAAAAAAGGATGAATATTTCCAACAGAAAAAGTGTGGATTTATACAAAGTACTAGAACAAAAAAAACTTGTATCAGCAGAAGATATTGATGGGACACAATACCTGGAAGCATCATTTTTTATGGATACTGGCGTGGAGCTATTCTCAGTATTAAAGGATTTTTCAGTAGAAGAACATGTACTTATCGACCTCTTGGTTAATTGCAATTTCGAGCGGCTTGATAAAAGCGATAATTAAACCCAATAGCAATAATATAGTTACACCACGATATAAAGTTACGCGGTTTCGTATAATAAGTGCAATTGGATAGAGAGAGAGGTCAGCTGGTAGACTCAGCACCTTCCTCCGCCAAGAGAAAAAGCACTTATGAGTTACAACCAGCTGACCAGTAATGAACGATACCAAATTTATGCGCTAATGAAAGCAGGACATTCACAAAAAAGCATAGCCGATGTGTTGGGCAGAAGTGCATCCACCATCAGTCGGGAGCTGCAAAGGAACCGTGGTCTGCGTGGCTACAGGCCTAAGCAAGCCCAGGAGTTTTCCGATAAGCGTCGCTGCGAGGCACATAAGGCGATCAAGGTCACGAATAGTGTCCGACACATGATTGAACAGCTGATTCGTCAGGATCTAAGCCCACAACAGGTTTCCAGCTATCTTGAAAAACATGCAGGAGTGTCGCTGCACCATGAGACGATCTATCAGATCATTCTCGCGGATAAAGCCAATGGTGGGGACCTCTATAAGCACTTGAGAGTGGCCTCGAAACGGTATCGAAGGCGCTACGGTCATTATGATCGCCGTGGCAAGCTCAAGAATCGTGTGAGCATTGACGATCGCCCAGCGATTGTTGATAGCCGCAGTCGAGTCGGGGACTGGGAAGGCGACACAGTTATAGGAAAAGGCCATCAAGGTGCGCTTCTAACTATGGTCGAGCGGAAAACACTGTACACGGTGATCGCAAGGCTTCCTGGAAAAAATGCAAACGCACTTGCAGATGCTGCTATCGAAAGCATGGCTCAATACCGGGACAGGGTAAAAACGATTACATTGGATAACGGGCTGGAGTTTGCCGAACACGAAGCCATAGCTGCGGGACTGAAAGCGAACATTTACTTCGCACATCCCTACGCCTCATGGGAGCGTGGCACCAACGAGAACACAAACGGGCTGATACGTCAGTACTTTCCCAAGGGAACTGACTTCAACACAGTAACCGATGAACAAATCCAGTTTGTCATGGACAGACTAAATTCCAGGCCAAGAGCTACGAGAGGTGGAAAGTCACCGAATGAACTATTTCTGGGGCAGCAAGTTAATTTGCTTGCTGCATAATTAATTGCACTTATTACTTGAAACCGGGTTACTTACGATTTCAAACACTAGCAGATATGGCATGGAGTTAATTGAGAGTTCTTACAGTGCGTTGCAAGCAAAAGTCTCAAAATGATATGCTTAGTACTTTAATTCGCAAGTTATGCGCATAGCAGAACACTCACCTGATAGCCGCACAAAACTTCAATCACAATAAGCCATCCAAAAAAGGCATACATCTTTGTTACAATCCAACACTAGCGTTTTCGAAAGTACAAAAATCAAAATATCATGATTGATTGCGACTTTTTACCTCTTCATTTTGCTCAACATGTAAATGTCGACGAGCTTTAGTCCGAACAATATTTGCCATACAATCACATTGTGGTAGATTCTAGCTTAAATCAGTAGGAGTAAGGAAGGGAGCCGACAATGAAAGTCATTTTAGTAAGAAAAATTTATGAATCTTAACCAACTCAAAGAGGACATACTAAAGAAGGATCCCAGAGATTTCGTTGAGGAAAACATTATACTTGGCAATAGCCCATATGTAACCGCAGATCAGTTAGAGATCATCCGTGATGCTGTATCAAAAGCAACCGGAGTTCATATCTCACCTGATGAAGTAAAGATTGTCGGCTCTGCAAAACTGGGTTTTGGACTGTTCGAGAAGAAAAAAAAAGGACATTCTACTTTACCAGCGTTCCGCGAGTTTAATGGGGATTCAGACATAGATATAGCATTTGTGTCTCCAACCTTATTTGACGCAGTTTGGTCTGAATTATCCACATATGCGATTGGCAAACCTTGGATGCCTTTTCGCATGAACAAGTTGGGAGATTATTTTATCTATGGATGGATAAGACCCGACCATATTCCCAAAGAAGCAAGACTCTTAACCTATGATTCCTGGAGAGATACCATTCGCACTCTCACTGCTTCACCAGATTTCAATAGGCGAAAACTGAGCGGGGCAATCTATCGTAATTCCGAGTTTCTTAAAAAATATCAAATACGTGGTATTTCACATTGCAAAGCAATATTGGAGTCAGTATGAAAACAGCACCTACCAATAAAAAGATTAGAGAGCTGATTTCTTTGGTGAAGGAGGAGAAGCTAGTCCCGAGGCCAGAATTTCAGCGTAGGCTAGTTTGGTCAAGGGAAGATAAAAATCATTTTTTAGACAGTGTTTTAAGAGGCTACCCCTTCCCAGAAATTTATTTTGCAGATGGTGATGTTGATCTAGAAACGGGCGCTGGCACTCAACTATTAGTAGATGGATTGCAGCGAGTAAGTACATTAATTCAGTACTTTGACGGCGATCCGGACTTAAAGTTGACCACTATTAATAGTTACAGGGAACTTGATGAAGGAAGAAAGAGAGCATTCCTTCAATATGATGTTGCAGTCCGTGACCTAGGATCGCTCTCCAAATCAGAGATAATCGAAGTTTTTAGACGCCTTAACGCTACAAAATACTCACTGCTTGACATAGAAGTTAATAATGCAGTGTACGCAGGCGAACTTAAGACATTCTGTGAAAGATTTTCTCAAAACAAGTTTTTTGAAAATCATAAGGTTTTCAACGCACTTGACTACAAGCGAATGGGCGACCTCCGATTCTCTCTTTCAATTGTGGCCACTATGCTTCAAGGCTACTTCAATAGAGATGACGCTTTTGAAGAATTGCTAAGCAGATACAACGATGACTTTCCTGAACAGGAAAAAATCCAAGAGAGAATAGATAGAACGATCGACTATATTGAAGAGTGTGGGTTTGAGCCTAAATCTCGGGCATGGAAAAAAGCCGATCTTTTTACACTATTCTCAGAAACAGATCGGATGCTTCATTTCAGTAAACTAAACACACAACCGCATGAACTAGTGGAGGCTTTGGAATCTTTTTATCAATCAGTCGAGAACTCAAGTATCGGTTCACCAACCCTTTTTGGAATATACTACAAAGCAGCCTTACAAGCATCAAATGATAGAATCAACAGGGTTCGTAGGGGGTTGATAATAGAGGGTGTTATGCTAGGTTTGGGCGAGGACGATATAAGAAAACAATTGAGCAGCCAGGGACTGTAATTGCGAACTATTAGCCACGTGGCGACCGATTCTCCGTCGCTTCGTGGACGTTCACAGGCGAGTAGGTCGAGTTGGCGTAGTATAATTCAGAGGTAAAACCAAGCTAAATGTTATATTATAAAAAATTTTCGGATATTAGCTCATACTCGCCACTCACCTATGGGTTGATCTACCTAGCTAATATCATTATTTTTAGTATACTTTATGCATTTATCTTTACTGATGACTTTGTAGATATTTCAATTGACTATATTCAATCCTTATATTTTAGTGTCGTAACAGTCACCACATTAGGATTTGGAGATATAACCCCAAAACTTGATGAAGCCCCTCTTCTTCTTGTGGTGACCGCTCAGGTTTTCTTAGGTGTGGTTACGATTGGTTTATTCTTGAATTCTATATCTCAGAAACTAAGTGATAGAAAGGATTCTGATCAAAAAAGAATTGAAGGAGAAGTTGAAAGTAGAAATCAATCTAAACTACTAACAATTCTAAAGCCTACAATTGTCAGCTATATTGAAATCCTCTCTGAAACCTATAAGGTTACCACAACCAAAGCAACAGGGGACTTTGTCGAACTAATTCCTGATGATCTTTTTAGTCAAGCGTATTACGATCAGATATCCCGGCAAGACTTTTTCTCTAACCACACTAGATATGGAGAAGGAGTAATGACATGGGGCGATTTTATTGATCAGGAAAATAGTAAGTTCACACATCAGATAGACGATTATTTAAATAAGTTTGCCTTATCACTACCCATAGAACTGGTCGAGTTATTAGTTGAATTAAAAGGTCATCACTTTCTATTTAATTGCAGGCAAGCTAAGCAAATGAGGCAGTTTGAAATAGCGCAAGGTGTCGAGATTCAGCGTGTCAATCTGTTAACTCTCGAGCACAGCAGTGTTGATATAGATGAAAAGCCTAGTTCAATAAGAGACTTCCACGAGAAGCTACTAAAGCTAATATCACTTTTAGATGAAATAAATGCAGGGGAGCGTATCACTATGAAAGTTGATTTAAGGGAGGGCGTCACAGCACCTTCGATTGGGTCGTCTATTGCCGACATAGTTAAATTAGGCCCCTCAGGGAAGGTAGACAATAGCTAATACATACAATATATGCTCATCTATTTGGCGCACTAAATGGAAAAGAATCTCGCTTTTTGAAAAGAATGTTTACATTCAGTTAACATTCAGTTTCGACCTGCTAAGTGTACTCCTTCGGAAGCACTTTACACTCAGAAGGATTCACTTCATGTACAATTTTTTTGGATTTCTTTTTAGTTCCAGAGAAACGACTAAATACACTAGAGCGGCAAGCCTCAGCAATCAAGTAGACCACCTAGAATTCGAGCTCGCCAAAGTCAAGAGAGAACGAGAAGCACTGGAGATACGGCTTCAGGAAGAGCGCAAAGCTGCTGAACAACACCGCCTCCACAACTACCCCGCATCCAGCTGGGGTGGTGAGCTCTCTAACCAGGATTTGTTCGACCCCAGCTACCCCAACCCCATCGAATACATACTGGCCGACGTCACAGCCCTGGGCTACGACGTCTCAGCCGCCTGGATGGCCCACCGCGCCACCCTGGAAATAATCGCCAAGTATCAAATAGGCGTCGCCCAGGTACTCAACACCGCTGGGCAGATGCGCTATACCTCCGGCCAATTTCGCCAGTAGCAACACTTCATGCCTGCAGGCAATCACATTTCTGCAGTAGAAAGGTACTGTTTCCCTAACTTTGGCGTTCTGCCCTAGAGGGGAGCCCACCTCTATGAGCTCGATGAGAATCAGCACTTACCCGGCCAATGAGCCGGGTTTTTTCATTTAAGGAGTACCGCGCCGCATGACACAGGTTCACATAGATCAGGAGCTTGCGGTGCTCAAGCACCGAGTGAGACAGCTCGAAGAGGAACCACCGCGCGTCCGCACTCTGGAGCAGGAGGTCGGCGTGATCAAAAACACCATCGACGGACTCAAGGACGATATGGCCGGTGTTCGCAAAGAACTGCACACCGTTAATGAACGGCTGGCCATGACAGCAACGTCAGACGATGTACGAACCATTAACCGCAGCGTCATCAAGATCATGGCTTACGGCACCGCAACCCTCAGTGTGTTGGGAGCAATCGCGACTCTGCATCGACTGGGCTGGCTACCAATATGAAAACCATCTGGCTAGTCCGTGACCCCGACGACAACGAAGGCACGCGCGGCAAGCTGATGGTCGATTACCAGGTGTTCTGCCACACCCTGGAACTGCCCGATCGCAATAACCAGCCGAACATCAGCCGCATACCCGCTGGCAGGTACCGCTGCGTCTGGCACAAGTCGCCGCGATTCGGCTGGGTGTACCTGGTAACTGGAGTCGATGGCCGGTCGTTCATTTTAACCCACGCAGGCAACTGGGCAGGTGATGCCGCGCTCGGGTACCGCACCGATGTGCAGGGCTGCATTTTGCTCGGCACCTTGGCCACTCGCCTGGCCGGGCAAAAAGCGATCGGCGCATCGAAAGCCGCCTGCCGCCGTTTCTTCAAACGCATGAACAAACAGGACTTTTACCTGATGGTCCTGGACCCACGAACCCAAACCGAGAGGGCAGCTGCATGAGCGTAACTCAAACCATTACCGACCTGGCCAGTGGTGGCCTGCTGGGCGTATTCGGCAGCCTGGCGTCGAACGTGCTGGGCATCTTCAAGGCCCGCGAAACCCACAAGCAAGATCTGGCCATGAAGCGCCTCGATGCCACCATAGATCTGCGCCAGGGCCAGCAAGACATGGCACTAGCCAGACTGGAAGCGGACACCCGCTTGAATGAACTGCAGGTGTTAAAGGAAACCGAGGAAAGCCGGGCCGAAGCACAGGCCTATGTCGCCAGCCTGGAGAACGCATCGGCGACCGGTTACCAGGGCGAGAGCCGCCTGCTGCGCATCGCCGAGTTCGCCCGCAAAATCACCCGCCCTGCCCTCACCGCCATTCTGGTGCTGTTCACCATGGTGGCCTTCTTCGTCACGGCAGATCCGGTGCTAAAGCAAACCATTCTGAACATGCTGGTGGCGGCCACGGCCACAGTCATCGCCTGGTGGTTCAGTGATCGCACGCTGGGCCATGCGGTACGCGAACGCTTGTGGCAATCCTGAAGCCCGCCCGGGCTTCCACTATCGGAGTCTGGTGTGACCACCACTCAACTGACCATTACCGATGCCGCCATTCGCCGGCATGCCCGTGCAACCGTTAATGAGCTGCACGACCAGCAACTGCGTTCCCTGTATTTCCGGTACCACAGCAACCGGACCAGCGGCACCTGGTATCTGGTCGGGCGGCAGTTCAAGTCGCGTTGGTTGAAGATTGGCCGCTGGCCCGATGTCAGCACCGCCGTAGTTCGCAAGGAAGCACCGAAGCTGTTGGTCGCCGGCAGCGAACAGAGCGCCAACCTCGACACCGGCAAAACCCTGGGCGAAGTCCTGGTCTGGTATCGGGACCGCACCCAGCGCGATAGAAGCCTCTCCCCCGAACGAAGAGCCGACATTGTCAGCATCCTTCGCACACACTTGCTCAGTGCCCCCGGCTTAACCGCCCTGCGCCCACGCGATCTCACCCGCCCCGTTATCGATGCAGAACTGCTCATGCCCCTGCAGGACAGCCTGAAGCCTGCGACCGTCGAGAAGGTTTACCGCGTGCTGAATGCCTGCCTGAACAAAGCGGCCACGCTGGATGTCATCGGGGCCAACCCACTCAGTCAGTTCAAACTCAGTGACTTCATGGACAGTCGCTCTGTACCGAAAGGCAGCGAACTGAAGCCGAGCGATGCCAGCGAGCTGTTCGCCAACATCACCCGAGCATCAGGGCAGGCATCAATACTGGCCACCCTCATGGCCATGCACGGCACACGCATCAACGAGACCCGGCTGGCCACCTGGCGCCAGTTCGATTTCAAAGGCCGCTGGTGGCACATACCGGCCATGAACACCAAGACCCGCAAGGCACATCGGCTGCCATTGACCGACCAGGCAATCACCCTGCTACAGCAGTACCGGGCGAACACATCAACGGGCTATCTGTTTGGAGGGGAGGCAGGGCCTATTTCACGCAGGCAGGCCTACCGACTCATTCAGTCAATTAGCCAGGGCCAGTGGACCAGCCACGACCTGCGCAAGTTTGCACGCACCACCTGGGCGGACATGGGCACGGACTACATGATCGCTGAACTGCTGATCAACCACACCCCGAGCAAGATGGACCGCACCTACATCCACACCTTTGCCGACGAACGCACGCGCCAGGCATTGGAAGACTACCACCACTGGCTCGCATCCCAGTCGATCGACTTCGCGCGGATGGTAGACAGATGGTAGATCGGCACACCCAACCCAAACGCCACAACCCGCATGCTGCAAGGTCTGCGCGGCAAGCGTGTCACAGATGTAATGGGACTAGGACACACATGAAAACCAACAGGCAGGGCACAGTATGAGCACAGTAATCGAGACCATCGCGGCCGAAGTTGGATTCGAGACCGCCGTTATCATTTGCGAAGTCTGGGGCGATCGCACCCTGTACATTCCGGATTGCCCCGGGCCCGACCACCCCATCGCTCAGGACATCGGCTATGAGCCATTGCTTAAGTTGGTGGCCATCTACGGCGGCCAAACGATCCGCCCGCCCGTGATGAACAAGAGTCACATCCGCAAGCGCCGCCAATGTCTGCTGCTGAAGAGCAAGGGCATGTCCACGCGACAGATCGCCTGGGTGATGGACATGAGCGTGAACCGGGTTAAGCGTCTCATTGAAGGCAACGAAGCCAACGCCGCCTGGCACGACTGGGCCGACGAATCCGACCTGCTGGCCCGCAACGACCAGATCGCCCTGCCCCTTCAGACCGGCCGGGGACCCTGCCGAAAGCAGAGCGGTACGGGGGCGCGGAAGCGCAGTGCTTGAGAGATTTTCGGCGCCCTATGGCTTGTTGTTGTGGTCGCCATGTCTGAAGTGACCAAGCTGAACGGAGCCCAGGCCCTGCGACGGCTGAACAAAAGCGAGTTGGCGCAGTTCTTCGAGGTCTCGCCCCAGGCCGTCGACGGATGGATTCGGCGCGGCTGCCCCTATGTCGAAAAGGGCCGGCCCGGTCAGCCTTGGGTGTTCGATGCGCTCGATGTCGCCAAGTGGCGGTTCGGTGAGCAGACCGAATCCCAGGCCCTGATCGACCCGGACTTGCTACCGCCCACAGACCGCAAAGCCTGGTACGAATCGGAAGCCAAGCGGCGAGAACTGCAGAAAGGTGACCGCGAGCTTATCCCCGCCAGCGAAGTAGAGCACTGCGTCGCCCGGGCATTCAGCACCCTGGCCCAGGGCCTGCGCAGCGTACCGGATAACATCGAACGCCGAACCGGCTGCGCGCCGGAACTGATCGAAGCCATTGAACTGGCCCTGGAATCCGAGATGTCCGCTATTGCCGACCTGCTTTCGGAACTGACGCCCATGCCTGAAGACCCAGTACCAGAAGATAAGGAACCCGTTTGATGTTTGGCTCTGCCCTACCCATCGTGCGTGCCGCTGCCGAAGCCTTCCGGCCACCCCGACGGGTGAGCGTACCGGACGGTGCCGGCGAAACCCTGAAGATCATCCAACCCGGTGGCTACACCGGTTTTTGGTCCGCCAAAGAAACCCCCTACATGGTGGAACCCATGACGATGCTGGCCAGCCGTGGCCACGAGGCCGTAGTGTTTGTTGGCCCGGCCCGGTCGGGCAAAACGATGGGCCTGCTCGATGCTTGGGTTTCCTACGCCGTCACCTGTGACCCGGGTGACATGCTGATCGTTCAGATGACGCAAGACAAAGCCCGGGACTATTCAAAAACCCGAATCGACCGGGCCATTCGCAACAGCCCCAAAATCGCCGAGCTGAAAAGCAGCCGGGCGCACGACGACAACACCCACGACAAGCTGTTCAAACACGGCATGTGGCTCAAAATTGGCTGGCCCTCCGCCAGCCAGCTGGCCTCAAGTGATTACCGCTATGTGGCGCTAACCGACTACGACCGCATGCCAGACGACATCGATGGCGAAGGCGCGGCCTTCCAACTGGGCCTGAAGCGCACCACCACCTTCCTGAGCCGTGGCATGTGCATGGTGGAGTCATCACCCGGCAAGCCGATCACCGACCCCAACTTCCGCCCCTCCACCTTGCACGAAGCGCCGCCGGCCCATGGCATATTAGGGATCTACAACCGCGGCGACCGGCGCCGGTTCTATTGGCCATGCCCTCACTGCAAAGAGTACTTCCAGGCCACGCCCGGACTCGACCTGTTCGCCAGCATCCCGGAAGAAACCGAGCTGCTCCGAACCATCCGCAGTGCAGACCTCGCCGCCCTGGCCAGAGAGCACGCTGTGATCTATTGCCCGCACTGCGGTGCCGGCATCGATGCCACCCACAAGCAGTCGCTGCTCGAGCACGGTGAATGGCTGCGCGATGGCCAGACCATCACCAAAACCGGCATCAAGTCAGACACCGGTATTGAATCGAGCATCGCCAGCTACTGGATCGGCGGTGTCGCTGCTGCCTACCAGAGCTGGTACAGCCTGCTGCTTCGCTACTTCCAGGGCTTGCGGGACTTCGCCAGCTCCGGCTCTGAACTGGCCCTGCAGGTAACCGTGAATACCGACCAGGGCGCGCCCTATCTGCCCAGGGCCCTGCTGGCCGACATGGCCGCTAACGACCCGGCAGACAACGCCGAAGACTTCCCACGGTACATCGTGCCAGCACAGGCCCGGTTCGTAACCGCAGCGGTCGACGTTCAGGGCGGCCAGAACGCCCGCTTCGTGGTGCAAGTGCACGCCCACGGGCCCGAACAGGAGCAATGGCTGATTGACCGCTACGAGATCAAAACCAGCCAGCGCGAAGGCGCAGACGGCGAGCCCGCCCCGCTCGACCCCGCTAGCTACCCGGAAGACTGGGACTGCATTACCAGCAAAGTGGTCAACGCCACCTACCGCACCAGTGTGGAAGGCCAGGAACTGCGTGTGCGGCTGACTATCGTCGATACCGGCGGTGAAGACGGCGTGACCGACAACGCCTACGAATGGTGGCGCCGCTGTGCACGCAAACGCCTGACCAGCCGCATCGCCCTCTACAAAGGCGCCTCATCCCGCACGGCACCGCTGATCAAAGAGAGCAAGGTCGGCAAAGGGGCCAAGGCCGACGTGCCGCTGCTGGTGTGCAACCCTAACTTACTGAAAGACGCCGTCACCAACGCCGCCCGCCGGGCAGACGACGGTACCTCCCGCCTACACTTCCCCCAGTGGCTGGGTGCCTGGTTCTGGGATGAGTGGCAGGCGGAGCTGCGCCAGCAGAATGGGACCTGGAAGAAGATCCGGGCCCGGAACGAAGCCATCGACCTGGCGGCTATGAACCGGGCTGCTGGATTGCAACTGGGTGTGCGGCGGATCAACTGGGACAAGCCGCCGTCCTGGGCTCGGCCTTTGGAGCAGAATAGTTACCGGGTTTCTCGGGTTGAAAGAAAGAACTCTGAAAAATTAGAGGGTCGTGAATGTCCCAAAACCAGCGCTACAACCGGGTTCAAAAATAAGGAAGGTTTTGTTAAAAGCTCAGGCTTTAAACGAATATAAACTTGGCCATTGAAGATGACTTGAAGATTATGAAACGTAATACCTATCAATGTTAGTTAACTACTCAGCTTGCATTCGGCCTGTAATGAAACCAATAATCTATATTGAAAATGAAAAATTAAGTAAGACGCCGGCTTCAGTTTCATTCTTATACTGCACAGACTCCATGTCAGTAGGTAATTTCTCACCTTCCTGACTATCGTCAGCAAGTCGTTGAATTTGAGTTGCATACAACCCTAAACCGATATTCAAAGCCCTAGTATCATTATCGTCGCCCCAATAGGTGCGTTTAAATGACAACATGACCCCAGTTCCGAAAGTATCAAGAGAACTACCTTCCGAATCTAAACTCAAACCAAGAAAGATACCTGGTTTAATGTAATCGGTATCTATGCCCAACCACCCGTCTCCCTCCCAAGACCCGTCAAAAATGTACTGTGCTTGAAGCCAAGGTGTTACGCGGAAATCCGACTCTTCAATGACTCGAACAACTCCATCTCGAACTTCAGCTTTTTCAATATGAGGCTCACCGAAATGCATAACAGCAATACCAAAACTGAAATAACGACTTAATTCATTTCCTAAACTTGCTGCCTCTGCCTTTGCTGCTGCTTCTGCTGCTGCCTGTGCTGCTGCTTCTGCCTTTGCTGCTGACTCTGCTGCTGACTCTGTTTCTGACTCTGTTTCTGACTCTGTTTCTGACTCTGTTTCTGACTCTGTTTCTGACTCTGTTTCTGGCTCCGTTTCTGGCTCTGTTTCTGACTCTGCATCTGATTGTTCTTCTGTCGCTAATTGATTAGCCGACTCTTGAGGTTCCGGCCCATCAGACCCAGCCTCTTCTGCAAAGGCCCTTGAAACAAATACACCGATTACCAACACGAAAATCACACCAAACTTGCTCATGGACACTCCTTGTCTGTATTAAGAATGAAACACAACCTATTACTGAGAATACGCAATAGGGTCGAACCTCAGTATATAATTTAGATAATCTCTGTAAATCTGAGCGACTTAAATAATTTGCAATTACAAATATCGAAAGAAGCAGCTGGTCATATCAATGTTATAATTGAACAGAAACCACTAATAAGCTAAGAAAGAAAAAGGCAGAATGCAAAGCAAATCAGCCAACAGAAACAATTCTTTACAAACAAAGCAATACATATTAATTGATAAGGGAATCCTATTACCCAGACTAGACCAATACCACGTCACTCTATCTTGCTGAACCCATCCTTATCTAAGTGCACAATACTTTCGTCTTCACTCAAGCTATTACCACAGTTAGAATTCAACTCCTCTGCTGCAGTACAGGTAGTATTGCAGAAAAACAAAGGATTCTAATGGGGAGAAAGACGGCTCCACTAAAAAATCAATAAAACAAGTCCGCAAGCTACCGCTGCGATGGAAAAAACATATGGTGATAGATCCCTCATGAACACTTTATCTTCGACTAAGAATCGAAATAAATTCGATGCAAAAATACCTATTATATAAATATTTATTCGCGTAATTCTTTCCTTATCTGGTCGCGTCGAACTACCACTTCGCTCCCGATATTTATAATCTATGATATAGAATTTTCTATGCCAAATGACACTTACTCCTGTCACCATGAAACCATTGCCATCCAAGGCCACTCTTAATTCATCAGGATCATCTAAGAAATTTACTTTGTCCAAGTCTTCCTGAGCAACCTTTTTTAGTTTTGCTGTATAACTACGACTTAGAGTTAGATTATAGAATGAACTTTTAATATGCTTGATCGCCTTTTTATCCGACTCTTGCCAGTACCTTATCCAGAACCATGCAAGGAATATCCACGGAGTAATCGTTAAAGCAAATTGGTTATTAATGGCGAACTTATTATAGAAAATACTCAATACAGCTGGCTCTACTGCTTCAACATCAAACCAAAAATAGAAAATGAACAACAGCGATACGAATATCAAGTTGCGAGCATATGGATTAGGTTCATCAAACATCAACTAAGCACCCTATATTGGCTTTTAAGCACATTAAACCAATGAATTTATGAGATAGATAGCCCACGACAGGCACCCACCCAAATCCCCCCGCATGATGTCCCCATCCACCCAATGGAGACATCAACATCATGCCCCAACAATGGTTCACCGTCCGCGCTCAGGCTGAGGCGAAGGCCGTTCAGGTCTCTATTCGCGGCATCATCGGCGAATGGGGCCTTACCGATCGCGAGTTCATTCGCGATGTCGAGGCCGCCGGCGATGACGTCGAGCTGATCGAGGTCACCATCAACAGCCGGGGTGGCGAGGTCGATCATGGCCTGGCCATCTATAACTTCCTGAAAGCCCACTCTGCCGCCGTTTCTGTGCGTATTGACGGCATCGCCGCCAGTGCGGCCAGCGTTATCGCTCTGGCGGGTGATGAAATCATCATGCCTGAAAACACTCTGATGATGGTCCACAACCCCTGGACGTTCGCCGCCGGCAACGCCAAGCAGCTGCGCAAAACCGCCAACGACCTGGAGAAGTTCGAGCAGTCGCTGATGGCCACTTACATGGGCCGCACCAACAAAAGCGAAGAGGAAGTGCGCTCCCTGCTCGATGAAGAAACCTGGCTCACCGCCGCCGAGGCCGTAGAGCTGGGCTTTGCCGATAAGGTCGAAAGCCTCAAACGCTCGGCCACCGCTGCCCTGGCGGAAGCCGTCGACATTCCCGAAGCGGTGCTGGCTCGCATTCAGGCGGCGGGTGATAGCACGCCCGAGCCGAGCAATGCTGACGACAGTGGTGCCACTGACGATGATGACTCGACGCCCGAACAAGACCCGCCTGCAGAGCCTGGCACTAGCCCCGAAGCCTTCACCCAAACGCCCGCCCCCAATGACGGCGGCAGCCCATCGGCAGACAAGCCAGATCCGGCTGCTCTGGCCGAGCTGTGCTCAGAGCATGGCCTGAACACAATGGCCGCCAGTTGGATTCGGGAAGGCCTCACGGTGGCGGCAGCCAAGCAACGCATTCTGGAGATCAAGGCAGCGGTAGACGACGCCCTGCAGGTGCAGGGGCAACTGGTGCCGACAGGTGCTGATGAAGAACCCGATGGCGGCATCAAGGCTTCCTGGTCCGATGCCTTCAACAAAAACCAAGTGAAACGAGGTAATTGGTAATGGCAACCCTGGAAGAAGGCCGGCACGCCGGCGAGTTCATTGTGTCGGAGGCCAACGGCCACCGCTCCCGCCTGCAAGCCACCGTGCTGGCAGATGAAGTGCTGGAAGCGGGCCAGATCGTCGGCCGCGTGACAGCCTCGAACAAGCTGCGCGCCTGGAACCCGGCCAACATTGACGGCAGCGAAGCGGTGTTTGGTGTCGCCTTTGCGCCGGTCGATGCCACCGGTGGCGACAAGCAAGGCGTAGCCCTGGTTCGTGACTGCGAAGTCAACGGCAAAGAGCTGGTGTTCTTCGAAGGCGCGACCGAAGGCAACATCGAAACCGCGACCCTGGCCCTGGAAGGCCTGGGCATCATCGCGCGCTAATTGAAGAGGTAATTTCCACATGGCAACCATAGACATTTTCGGCAACAACGCCTTCTCGATGACCACCTTGCTGGAGGCGATGTCCGAGCAAGAATACCAGCCGAGCTTTCTGCGCAATCGCGGTATTTTCACCCCTCGCCGGGTGCGTACCGAGACGGTCGCAATCGAAAGCAAAGAGGGTGTGCTGTCGCTGATCAAGACGTCCGAGCGCGGTGCACCCCCAGTCGCCGGCGGCGCAGGCAAGCGTAAAATTCGGGACTTCCGCACCGTGCGCATCGCCAAAAGCGATCGCATCACCGCCTCGGAAATTTCCGGCATTCGCGCCTTCGGTTCTGAAACCGAACTGGCGCAGGTGCAGACCGAAGTGGCCGACCGACTGAACGGCCCATCCGGTTTGATGCGCGATGTCGAACTGACCTGGGAAAACATGATGCTCGGCGCCGTGCAGGGCATTGTCGTCGACGCCGACGGCGACATCATCGAAAACTACTTCAGTGCGTTCGGTGTGACCCAGCCTGCTGAGATCGACTTCGACCTGGACAACGCCGACCCCGCCTCGGGCGCGGTGCGCAAGAAGTGTAACCAGGTGATCCGCACCATGCAGAAAGCGGCTAAGGGTGCCTGGGTACCGGGGCGCACCATGGTTGAAGCGATTGTCGGCGATAACTTCTGGGATGACCTGACCGCCCACCCGGAAGTACGTCAGACCTATCTGAACACCCAGCAGGCGGCCGAGCTGCGCAACGACGTCGGCATGGCTTATGAAGAGTTCACCTATGGCGGCATCCGCTGGGTGAATTACCGGGGCACGGACGATGGTTCCAAAGTGGCCATCGGTACCGACAAAGCGCACTTCTACCCAGTGAATGCGCCCGGTGCCTTCCTGATGGCGTTCAGCCCGGGTGAGTTCTTCGACACCATCAACCTGCCCGGGCAGGACGTGTACCCGATGATCATCCCCGACGAAAAGCGCAACGCCTTTGTCGACGTGGAGCTGTACAGCTACCCACTGCCCATCGCCACACGCCCCGCCATGCTGCTGCGCGCCAAGCGCACCTAACCGACCGGGCCCGGTAACACGGGCCCTTTTTCCTTTGGCAGTTGAGGCAGGGCTATGAGCTTCACCCAGAACGATTTGGATACCATCAACAAAGCCATTGCCCAGGGCAAGCGCCGCGTGTCTTTTGCCGATCGCACCGTGGAATACCGTGACATGAGCGAACTGCTCCAAGCGCGGGATGCCATTCAACGCGAACTGCGAAAGGCCAAGGGCGGTAACCGCCGGGTATGGCCAATGCGGGGAACAGGCTTTTGAAGTGGTGGTCGCAACTCAAACGAACCGGTCGCCGGGCCATGAACCGGACACGTCGGTTCTATTCCTATTGGCAGGCGGGTAAGCCCGGCAACAAGGCGTTTCGGGATAAAGGCAACCCCGGCCCGAACCTCGCCAACATGGCCAACCTCGGCACCATTCGCATGCGCGCCCGCGATGCCATTCGCAACGCGCCGCTGGCGTCCCGCGCGATCGAGGTCGATATCACCAACATGATCGGTACCGGCATCGTGCCCCGGTTCGAAGACCGGCTGCTGACCGACCTTTGGATTCCCTGGGAAGACGAGTGCGACGCCTCCGGCAATTACGATATCTATGGCATGCAGGAAGCGGCCGTGCGTGCCTGGCGTGAAGCGGGTGAATCCTTTGTGCGCTTTCGCTGGCGCCGGCTCGATGATGGCCTGACGGTTCCGTTCCAATTGGAGCTGCTGGAAGCGGACATGCTGCCCCTCATCGACTATCCGCAATTGATGAACGGTAACCGCATCGTCCAGGGCATTGAACTGAACCGCCTGGGGCAGCGTGTGGCCTATTGGTTTCACCGCGAACACCCGGGCGAGCAATACAGCAGCAGTGCCGCCCTGGCCGACCTGACGCGCGTGCCCGCGCGCGATGTCGCCCATCTGTATGAAGTGCTGCGCCCGGGCCAGATGCGCGGTGTGCCGCCCATGGCCGTCGGCCTGCAACGAATACAGCAGATGAACGACTTCGACGAATCCACCCTGGAGCGTCAAAAACAGGCCAGCCACTTCACCGCCTTTTTCATGAGGCCAGTGCCGGACGAACCCGGGCAAGATCCAGTCACCGGAGAAGACATCGAAGGCCGTGAAATGGCCGACATCGAACCCGGCAGCGGTTACACCTTGCTGCCTGGTGAAGATGTGAAGTTTCCGGATCTGCCTTCACTCGGCGGCGAGTATGAGCCCTTTCAGAAGATCAGTGCGCGTGCCCTAGCCGCTGGCCTCGGCATGCCTTATGAACTTCTGACCGGTGACTTCGGCGGCCTAAGCGATCGCACCGCGCGGGTGCTGATCATGGAGTACCGGCGCCGGGTAGAACAGCACCAGTGGAACCGGGTTGTGCGCCAACTGATGCGCCCGGTGATCAACCGCTTTGTTGAAGCCGCGCAACTGGCTAATGCCATTGCCGACGACTCGAACAACGCCGTGCGCTGGGTACCGCCCGCCTGGCCTTACTTCCACCCGGTTCAGGATGTACAAGCGCTCAAGCTGGAAGTGCAAGCGGGCTTCCGCAGTCAGTCCGATGTGATTCACTCGCGCGGGAACGACCCGGACCAGGTGCGCGCCGAACGCCAGGCAGAGCAACAGGCCGACAAAGCCGCCGGGGTACATTCCAGCACAACCATCGCACCGAAAGACAAACCAGACTTCCCCGGTTAACCCGCTCCAGTACCGGGCCACCCACGACAGGTAGCCCGGTACCGCCCGCTTAATAATGACCCTCACTTAGCACGCCAATTTGATACGCACCGCACCACGAGAGGACCGACTGATGGCCACGAACCTCGCACAGGAAACCGCCGAAGCCTGCTTCGATGCCTTTGCCGAAACGGTCACGCTCGCCGGTACCGAGGTGGATGGTATTCCGGACAACGAACTGGTCAGCGTGCCAGGGTATGACGGCCTGGTCGAACCGCGCTCTACCCTCGCCCTGCGCAAAGCCGATGTGCCGGACCTGCAAAAAGGTCAGTCCGTCATCATTCGCGGCCAGACCTACCAGGTGGATCAAACCATGCCGGGCCAGTCTGATTTCGATGTGCTGGTGAAGGTGCTGCTGCGATGAGCTACCGGGTTAACGCGGCGGCCATTACCCAGGCACGCCAGGTCATCAAAGGTACCGAGCGTGCAGCGCGCGTTGCACAGTTTCGGACGGTCAATCGCGTGACCAAAAAACTCCGGACCGAAGCCAGCAAATTGATACGCGACCAGGTGCGCCTGAAAAAAGAGTACGTCGACCGTCAACTGAGAATCACTAAAACCGCCTCACTGGAAAACCCATCGAGTGTGATTACTGCCCGGTACCGGCCTACCCGCCTGATGCGGTTTGGTGGCAAGCAACTATCCCGCCAGGCGCGCAGAGCAGCCGGTGACCCGATGCGCGCCATTGCACCGGGCCGCAAGCAAGCCGGTGTGTCGGTGCACGTCAGTCGCCAGGGCAGCCGGAAGAAGATGCGCAAAGCCTTCCTGCTACCGCTGAACACAGGCAACGGCTTCGGCGTCTTCGTGCGCACGGGGGACGGCCGTAACAGCGTCGAGCACTTGTACGGCCCCTCCGTTAACCAGGTATTCCGAACCTCGATGAAAGAGCTGGAGCCCACGGTGCGCCGTGAACTGCAAGCGGAATTCAAACGGCAATTCGCCTTCGCCCGACAACAGGAAACCAAACGATGACGCGCGGTACCGAACTGGTCGATGCAGTAATCGACGCCTTGAACGGCATCACCACAGCCAATGCATTCAACACAGACCCGACGGTGTTTCGGGGTCGTGCCGATGGCCTGAGCACCGGTGACATCGTTCTGCCAGCGATCGCGATCGCCACCCTGGCCAGCACCCCAACCAACCCGAAGCCGCGCACTGTGCGCAAGGATCGGGAGATCAACATCACGGGCTTAATTAATGCGCTGCCATCCGATTACGAGCCGGCGCTCGATGAACTGGATGAAGACATCATCCGGGCATTACTGCCATTAACCGAAATCGATGCGCTGCCCGGCGTGCTGCAAATTCAACTCTCGGGCGGTGAATACGCCCACCCCGAAGGAGGTTCAAACATGGCCTCTGTGTCTTACACCCTAACGGTCAGCTATGCGTTGACCATTCCAAAACCATGAGGGCTTAACCATGCCACTGACTTCAGAAACACGCGGCTACCAGGGCCGTGGCCGCTTTATCCTCCGCCCGATTGGTGGCGGCCGGCCGTTCGAACTGGGCAACGTGACCAGCTTCACTGAGTCCATCGAGATCGACCGTCAATCCCGACCGGATTACACCACCGTCGCCGGAGGCGAGCTGGATGTATCCGAGCGAGTGTCGTCGTTCACCTTCGAGGCCACCTGTAACGACATCAGCCCGGAAAACATCGCCTCCGGTTTTCTGGCCAACATCGAGCAGCTCGGCGCGCAAACGGTCAACGATGAAGCGTTAATGTCCTGGTCCGGTACCCGGGTCGGTTTCCGGTATCTGCCCGATCCACATCAATCCATCACGGTCGATATTCTCGGCAACGTGACCTGGGCGGCAGAGTTAGTGGTTGAAGAAGGCGATGTCTACATCGATGCCACCGAGGCCTACATGGCCACCACTGCCGGTACCACAGACACCACTGAACCAACCTGGCCAGCCGGTTATGGCACGGTAACCGACGGCACCGTCACCTGGACGCACCTCGGCAAGGTGGCTCTGACCGACGCGCAAGACTACGACCGCACCCCGCACGGCATCCGCATCAAGGACGCGCCGGCGAACCTTCAGTACCCGACAGCCGACACCAACATTCCGCTGGCCGTCACCTACGAGCGCAACCCCCAGTACCTGATCCAGGCGCTGGCCGCCGCACAGCAGTTGTACGAGCTGCGCTGGGAAGGCTTGAACGCGGTGGATGGTGGTAACCCGCTCCACGCCACCTACTTCCGCATCAAGCTCTCGCCGACATCCGGTTTCCAGCGCCATGGTGGTGACGACTTTGCGGAGCTCACCCTCTCCGGAACCGTGCTGTCTGACGACACACGAACCGGTGCCGGCCTGAGCAAGTTCGTTGAAATGGCGATGATCTGATCAGGGTCTTGGTGGCTGGCCAGGGTGGCCGGTCACCAACCCGAACTGCTTTATCCAACTACAGCCTGGGGTCAGGTACCCGGACACCGGGCCATTACCATGATTTGAGAGAGCCCCCGATTAATGGCTGGCAATAACGAACACGTCAATCTGCTGATCTCCGCCGCCGTCGATGGTTTGAAAAATATCGAAGCGCTGGTGTCGGAAATGGAGCAGCTGGAGCAGACTGGCAAAGACCAACTGCCGGACAGCACCAAACAATTTCGCGATGGGCTCGATGACACCACCGGGGCCATGCAAGAACTGCGTGCCCGCCTCGAAAGCCTGACCGACCAAAAAGCCCTGATCGGCCAATTCGTCAGCCTGAAAAAAGAAACCCAGGATCTGGCCGACCAGCAGGAATCCGCCAGTCAGCGGGCCACTGAACTCGGCCGCGCACTGGCACTCACTGAAAATCCAACCCGCAAACAGACCGCCGAATTCGAGCGCGCCCGCAAGGCCGCCAAAGAAGCCGACACCGCCTGGCAATCCAACCAGGTGCGATTGCAATCGCTGCGCAAAACCCTGAACGATGCCGGCATTAGCACCAAAGACCTGGCCGGTGCCCAGCAGCGGGTGAAAACTGAAATCATCGACGTCGACGCTGAGGTTGAAACGCTGCGTCTGGAGCTGAAGGGCATGCGCGACAGCGCCGTCGACGCATCAAAAGGTACCGACCAGGCAAGCAAAAGCACCCAAAACCTGGGGGAAGAATCCGAGAAAACCGGCGGCCGACTAAGCAAGTTGGTGGGCCCTCTCAAAGCCGTCGGTACCGCCGTTGTCGGGTTTACCGCAGCGGCTGGCGCATCCATTGCCACTCTCAGTATTTTCAGCCGCAGCCAGGCTCAAGTCGCCGACTCCCTGACCAATACCAGCGCCGCCCTGAACATCAACCGGGAGGCTCTGCAGATCTGGGAGATCGCCGGCGAGCGCGTTGGCCTGACCGGTGAGAACGTCGTCAACATACTGGGCAGCATCACCGAGCGACTGGGTGAACTCTCGGCATCGGGCACCGGTGAAGCGGCCGACGTGTTCGACAAACTGAACCTCAACATCCGCGAATTCTCTCAACTCGCGCCCGACCAGCAGTTGATCAAACTGGCCGGTGCCATCGAGCAGCTCGACAGCAAATCCGAACAGGTCGCGCTGCTGGAAAAACTGGGGTCTGATGCTGCCCGCTTGCAACCCTTGCTGGAGAACAACGCAGCGGGCCTGCGCGCCATCGCGGCCGAGGCTCGCCAGCGCGGCGCCATTTACACCGAGGCGGAACTCGACCAACTCAACAAAGCCAACGATGTCTACAACGACATTCAGCTGCGCATTCAGGGGTTAACCCGGCGCATCGGTTCCGAACTCGCCCCCGCCGTTGCTAACGCTACCGACAGAGTACTCGACCTGTTCGACCAGGCCGGTGCCGGCGACAAGCTTATTGAAACCTTCCAGAAGGTGATCGACTGGGGCGCTCGCTTGGCCACCAATCTGGTCACCAATTCCGAGAGCATTGTCGGCGGCTTTAACAAGCTGATGCAGACGGCCACCTTCCTGGGCAATTCATTCAAGGCGGCGTTCCAAACCGTGCAGGCTGCAGCAACTGGTTTTCTGACCATCGTTGCCGGTGCGATCGCTTCGTTCATGACCAACCTGGAAGTGATGGCCGGCGGCCTGAATCAGATCGGCCTGCTCAGCGACGAAACCTTTCAGAAATTGGCCATTCACGCCCACGCAGCGCGTGAGTCCACCAAAGATCTGGCGCAACAAACCCTGGACTACGGCAAAGCCGCACTCGAATCCGGCCGCGCCGCAGCCCGCGCTTTCGACGAAACCGCGCCCGCCGTTGCCGAGGTCGCCGACAACACCGAACGCGCCACCGAGAACATGGAGGAGCTCGGCAACACAACCGAAACCGCCCTCGACAAAGCGCGTCAGGCCGCACGGGAAACCCAGGGCGATATCGAAGATTTAAACGAAGCCCTGTCCGATATCGGGCTGGATCCGGAGCGCTATGCCAGCGGCCTCTCGACCATCGAAAAGGAAACGCTCGACACCTTCGGCAAGATCACCAACAACGCCCAGGCAACTGGAAAGCAGGTGTCGGATGCCCTGCTGGCCTCGCTGGCAAAGGTCGAATCCGAAGGTGCCCTCGTCCGGCTGGAACAGCAATATCGGTCCGCCAACGAGGCGGGTAAACAAAGCGCCAGCGAATTCGCCGCCGGCCTCGATGCCATCAACGGCCGGATGCAGGAGCTCAGGGAAAGCGGCGACGCCAGCACTGAGCTGGCCCAAACCGTCGAAGCCGGCCAGCAACGCGTTCGCCGCGCGCTCGAAGACACCCAGGCAACGGTTGCCGCCACCAACAACGCCTTTCGTGCGTCCGGCGAATTGGCCACGTCACTGGCTGAACAAGTCGTCGGGTTCATCAACGCCGCCAATGATGAACTGGCAACCCTGGGTGTCGCTGCGCAGAACAGTTTCAAAGAGGCCTTGAACCTGCCGGTTCAGCCGGTGCTCGATGACGTCGAACGCCTCAAGCAAGGGGTCGAAGAAGCGCAGACCAGCCTGGCCGACAACGTGCGCGACATGCTGACCAGCTTCGATGCCAGTGGTGTCTCGCAGTTTGCCGCCGAAGTGGAGCAAGCCAAGAACCAGACGCTGATCGCCTGGAGCCAACAGGAACTGGCCTACCGCGATTTAATGACCGCGATCAGCGACGGCAGCCTGCAGGGTGAACAATTGGTGCGCCAGGCCGAGCGTGCACAAAACCAGTTCGACCTGCTCGATCAGCAATCCCTCAGCGCTCTGCAAAGTGCGATCGCTTCCGCGCGCACTGAAATGGACGCCTTCAGCGACAGCGCCGCCAACACCCTGACCGGTTTGCAGAACGAACTGGACCGCCTGCGCGGCAACATGGACGCCGTTGAACAACGCCGACTCGCCCAGCAACGCGCCGAACTGGAAGCCCAAATCGAACAGGCCCGCGCCCTGGGTGATCAGCAAGCTCTAAATGATCTGCAGGAAGCGCTGAAAGTACTCGAGCAAATCAACCAGGAGCGACAGAAGCAACAAGCCGAAGACGCGAAGCAGGCAAACAACGATCGCACCAACCGAAGCGACACGGCATCGAGCAATCAGACAACCAGCCAGCAGGAAACCCAGCAACCAAGCCGGAACCAAACCGTCGATCTGCAACTGCCCAGCGGTACCGCAACCATCTCCGGTGACCCAGCGGATATGAACCGCTTCATGGAATACCTGGAACAAGCCGGATTGAGAGCCAGCCAATGACACTCGACGACCTGACATTACCAGACAGCCTGGTCTGGACCGATGAATTCAACTTCAACCAGATGGCGCAGGAAACCGAGCGCAGCCTGACCGGTGGCCTGCTGGTGCAAGAAGGTGCCAAACAATTCGGCCGCCCCATCACCCTGTCTGAAAACTGGCTGGACCGCGCGACGCTGGATGCCCTGGTGACTAAGGAAGGTTTGGCCACCACACCCATGACGCTGGTGCTGGCCGACGGCCGTGAATTCGCCGTCATTTTCGATCGCACCCGGGGCCCGGCCATCGAGGCCACTCCCGTTCACCGACTCGCCACGGCGGCCAACGTGCCCACCTGGAAATACCAGGTAACCCTGCGCCTGCTCACCGTCGAACCGCCACCCGAACCCGAGGAATAAACCATGGCCATCACAGCCGCTGACATTAAATTGATGCAACCCGAACGCCTGACTGACAACGCCGACGGCGGTGGGCAGATGACGGGCCTGCCGATCATCGACGGCGACATCAACAACCTGTTTGAAGACATCTCCCGGGTAAACCGGACCTATGGCCATACCAGCATGCGCAAGGCCTTTCTCAAGGTGGATACCCAAACCGCCGACCTGTATCTGGATGCCCACACCATCCTGAGCACCCAGCCCCAGGACCCGAACGTCAGCGCCCTGCTGTTCACCACCCAGGACTTCTACGACGAACGAGCCAACGCCCGCCAGCGCGTGGAATCGTTCGTCGTCCAGGGGCCCGAAACCGGCCTGCAGCTGCGCGGTACTCAACTGAAAGGCCAGCAGACCATCATCGTCTACGCCCCCAACAATGGCACTCCGGCCCCCGAGGGTGGCGAAACTTACATGCTGCAGGAGGGGGAGACCGACGACACCAAGCAATTCGTTAAAGTGCTGGACGTAACCGAAACCCGCGAAACGTTTACCTATGTGGTTGGCAGCGATATCCGCAGCTTCACCGCCCGCCAGTTCATCATGCAGCTGAGCGCGGAGCTGAAACAGGACTACCCGGCTAACGACCCGCACCCGGTACCTCGCAACGACTCAAAGGTGTACAGCACCCAGCCGGCGACCAGTGCGAAATACTACGGCACCACCACCCTGGCCAACCCAGCAACAAGCGGCGCCACCAGCGTGCGCGTGGCCGATACCTTTGCACCGATCATCCCCACCGCCAGCAATGAAACACCGGTGATCGACCAACGCCCCGGCGGATTTACTGACGTGATTGTTCCCTCCGGACAGCGCCAAAGCCTACCCGTGACCGTCGCCCCCGCGACCGTGATCACACTGCCGACGGCCATCGTCCCGGGTTCCATTGAGCTGGATATCAGCGGCACGACCTACCACGACGAGCGCGAGGCCCTGCTGAACCCAACCGGCCAACCCGGGATATTCACCCAGGTCGAGATCGATTACCCGAACGGCACCATCAACCTGATCGATGTAAGCGGCGCGACCGGAACGATCAGCTGGACGCCCGGTGCCGCGAAAACCCACGTCCCGCATACCGGCAAAATCGACATCGACGAAACCAACCGCAATTTCAACTACGTGTTGGGGCTGGACCCGGCACCGAGCCCGCACACCCTGGTGGTGGCATACCAGTACTTGGGCAAGTGGTACGAGCTGCGCGATGACGGTGCTGGCAATCTGATCGGCGAAGGCAGTGGCCAGGTGGACTACAGCACCGGCAGCGCCATCGCCACCCTGACCGCACAGCCCGACGCCAACAGCGTGTTGTTCTACCGCTGGACCGAGGCGAGCCGATACGACGACGTAACCGGCGAAGGCTTCACCGGCACCACACCCGTGACCCTGACCACCGATCACGACGACCTGGAGCCCGGCACCGTCAGCGTGACTTGGACCAGCGAAGGCGTGCAGAAAAGCGCGAGCGATGGCAGTGGTGACGGCACCCTGGCCGGTGACGCCACTGGCACCGTGGAATACAGCGACGGCCGCCTGCGCCTAAACACCAGTGACCTGCCAGACACCGGTACCGACTGGGCGATCAGCTACGACTACACCCCGAGCAGCGTGGCCACCGAAACCCACGACGAAGTGATACCGGACAACACCACCCGCGCCGACGTATCTCTGAGCCTGCCGGCGGGCCTGGCACCCGGCAGCATTCGGTTCTCCATCATCAAATCCGTAACGCGTGTCGTGAAAGACTGGCAAGACAATACCGTCGACAGCAGCGACCGGAGCCAGACCCTGAGCATCCGGGACAACGGCAATGGCATCTTGATCGAGGGCCGCCTGGGCGCTCCGGTCGGCAGCATTAACTACACCACCGGCGCGGCCACCGTCACCGGTACCACCATTCTGGCCGAGCGCAATGTGAAGACCACCCAGAAACAAAAGCCACCGACCAATGGCGCCTTTTTTAACAGTGCCAGCCTGGTGATCAAGGAGACCACCACCGAAAAGATCAACAGCCAGAACGTCCAGGTTCGGTACCGCCAACCGAATACGCCCGTGGCCGGTACCACTAACCGCAGCCCGACGGCCTACGCCTGGCAATTCAACTTGACCAGCAACGACAACCTGGTACCCGGCAGCGTGATTCTGGAAGCCGGCAGCGAGACCTGGTACGACGACGGCGATGGCCGCCTCCTGCGCAACTTCAACACCCAGACCGGTACCGGCACCCCGATCGGCACCATTGACTACGAGACCACGCTGGTGGAAATCGACGCCTACGCCGGCCGACCCGCCCGGGTGACGATTACCCCCGTGGCCCTGCTAACCGGTGAAGACTGGGGCGTGCTGTTCGGCGCCTACTTCCGCACCAGCGCCGCGCCCTTGCGTCCCAACGGCTTCACCATGCGCGGTGACGACCTGAACGGCACCCAGTACAACGGCCAGGCTGACAACGAGGGCACCATTACCGGCGGCGGTATCAGCGGCGAGGTGGACCTGCAGAAAGGGCTGGTGAACATCACCTTCGGCACCAAGCCCGTGCAGGCCAACACCGTTTTTTATAATGCGGTGAGCTATAAGAACATTCCACTGAACCCGGCCATTCTGGGCCTCGACCCGGTGCGACTTCCCGCTGACGGCAAGGTCCCGATTCTGCGCGACGCCGACATCCTGGTGCTGACCCATACCGCAAAAGACACCATCGACACACCGACGGCTGGCCAGGTCATCAGCGCCGGCCGCGACCGCCTGCACGACGCCTGGATTGAAGACGACAACGAAACCCGCCTGGATCCACTGCAGTACACCGTGGACAAGGAAGCCGGCACCGTCACCCTGGCCGACCCCTTCACCGCTCAGGATGCCGACAGCAATGCCCTGGTGGGCGATTTGTACCTGGTGCACCGCGTCGACGAAATGGCCCTATGCACCGAGGCGAGAATCGACGGCACCCTGCAGCTGGCCCAACCGCTTTATCACGACCTGCCTGCCAACGAGACCTGGGTGGCCAGCGCCATCTACATGGGCAGCCTGCGTGCCCGGGTAAAAGACTGGGCGAGCTACACCACCGACCCCGGCGGCTACGACGACACCGGCACAGCCACCAACGCCCAATACAACCAGGTGGCCTTCCCAGTCGCCATCGACAACCGGGGCAGCGTGCCCGATCGCTGGAAGTTGCAATTCACGTCATCCAGCGCGTTCGAGCTGTACAGCGAAAACCGGGGTCTGGTGGCCACCGGTTCCACCGCCGTGGACTTCAGCCCGGTCAACCCGCAAACGCAGACCCCTTACTTCACCATCAAGGCCGATGGCTGGGGAACTGGCTGGAGCGTAGGTAACACGGTGCGTTTTGACACCGACGCAGCAGCTGCACCGTTCTGGCTAATTCGCACCGTCCTGCCAGGCCTGGCCACTGTGGACGATGACCAGTTGAAAATTGAGCTGCGGGGAGACCATAACTGATGGGACGTTATAACGGCGCGCTGCAGATCGCCCAGGCATTACCCAATAACCTGACGGCTATCGACTTCACTGATTGGGATGAGGCATCCGGAACCTTTATAAACAATGGGCTTGCCAGCTTCCCGCAAAACGCAGTTCCCATAAATAACCCTCAGAGAACGACAGAGGGGGTTTTGCTTAATGGAATAAACCAGGCTTTGAAGGTCAGGGTAAGCCTTGAAAACGTATCTGTTCGCACAGGGATGCTGCTTTATCGGCCAATAACGATTTCCGATTCATATGCTTTTGATATGGGCAATGGAGAGAACGGAACGCAAGACTTTTTCGGTCGGATACTCTCCGACGGAACTATGAGAGGAGCGGCAGGCTCAACGTCTGTAGACACCGATCCTGGCGTGGTAGTTCCAGGGGAAATAAACGTTTGTTGCATCGATTTTAATCAGAATTTTTCCTTCATGTACAACGGAGTCGTGCCTCAGTTTTCCTATAAACAAATTGGGAACGGCTCATTGGTCACTTCATCCGATTACTGGGCTTCCATCGGAGCACGCAGGTCGAACAGCGCTTACGCCAACATAGAAGTATTATTCTTTGCGACTTGGGACGACGTTATCGTTGCCAATGAACTGCAGCCGCTGCTGGATTCATTTAATCACTATGGGCGACTGCTTCTACCGACCAATCTGGATTCAGCGCGCCATCAGTCAATACTCGCAACCGGATCAACAAGAGAAGTGACAAGCAGAGGATTTGTATTCACTGGCGAAACAAACATGGATATAGCGCTACCTTTTGAAAGCGGGCAACCGGTCGAATTCTTCGCGTTCGATACCGACGAAAGCAAAACCAACCTGACCACCGGACCTATTGTTCCAAGTGAGCAGGAACCCTTGGTATTCAATCCGGTGGCTGGTAGTGACGGCGACCCCGGTACCGGTCTGGTCGCACACATCGCCGGTACCGTAGCCATCGACGGCAGTGCTGCCGAGCGCGAAGTCATCGTGATCAGTGACGACCCAAATGGCCGGCAGGTGCTAGGCCAAGGCATGAGTGCACCCGATGGAACCTTCGACATCGAATACAACGACTGGGGCGGTGCCGTGATCGCGTTGGCACTCGACAACTACGGCGGCGATTGGAGCCCCGAAACCGCCCTTGCCAGCGGCACCATCATCCACCCGACCACCCCGAACGGCTACGTCTACGAGGTAACGACCGGAGGCACCACCGGAACGACAGAGCCCGCCTGGTCGATCAACAGCAGCGTGAACGACGGCAGCGTGACGTTTAACCCGAGGCCGTTTTATCGACCGATAGCCAGCGGGCCACTGGCTGGTGAAGTGTTGCAGCCTGCATGACCTACATCCCCGAGCAGCCCACCCAAGTTCAACTGAGCTTCAGTACCGGACCCTACGGCATACCGCTGTACCCCACAGCCGTGCTGCTGGACTTAGCCGACAGCGCGAGCGGCTTGCCGCTGCCCTGGGTAAAGCCGACCCTGGTGCTTGCCTACCGCATGAGCCTGACCCGGGCCGACACCAGCGGCGCCAGCACCTACGCCCCGCTGACGGCCGCTAACGAGGCCGACGACCAACGGGCGGCCGCGTGGGGCAGGGCAAGCCATACGCCCCACCAGGCCGGACTGAGGCACCAGGACGCCGACCATCGGAACCACGGCGCCGGAACAGCATGGAACGAGGGCACTGGGTACGACCACGACGGCCGCAACCTATGGGAGAACGCCGACGCCAAGGACGCCGGCCAGCGCAGCCCTTGGGAGCTGGCCACGCAAAAAGACCGCACCGGCTACAGCGGCCCCTGGATCATGAAAACCCCCTACCGGGACGCGGTACCGAGCCTGCCCTGGTACAGCGTGAACCTGTACGGCAGCGTCTACGACGACGAGGCCATCCGCGAAGCACTGCGCCAGACCGACACCGCTACCAGCGTCAGCCTGGCCAGCCTGGGCGAGCCCTACACGCCGAGAGCCTGGGATGCCCAGGTATTCAGCTTCGGCTACACACCACCCAAGCGCCCGAGCGTGCCCCACGACGTGCAAACGGGCATCACCGCCCGCCAGGCGAACACCCACGACAACGACCACCGCATTCCCTGGGGCGCAGGCGATACCGTCTGGCGCAACTGGAACCTCCCCTACCCGGTCGAAGACAACGCACCACCCCCGGAACCCATAGACCCCCCTGAACGACGGACGGTTTACCTCATCATGAACACACTGCAAATCACCGACGTGGCCACCGGCGCCCCGCTTGATGTCCAGAACGTGCGCATCAGCCTCGACATCGACAGCATCAGTTGGCAGTTCACCGGCACGCTCTATGGCCAGGGCAGCCTGGCGCTGGTGCAGCCAAACAACCAGGGCATGAAAGACATTCAGGTGATCATCAACGGCCACACCTGGGTATTCGCGATCGAGCGCTACACCAGCGACGAACGTTTCCCGACCAAGAAATTCAACATCACCGGCGTCAGCCGCACCCAATACATGGCCAGCCCCTTCGCCCCCGCGCGCAGCTACACCAATACCCTGGCGACCACGGCCGCCCAGGCCGCCACCGCTGAACTGCAGAACACCGGGTTCACCCTCACCTGGCCCACCAGTGGCGACGCCAACCTGCCCGACTGGCCGATCCCTGCCGGTGCCCTGAGCTACCGCAATAAAAGCCCCGCCCAGGTTATCGCCCAAATCGTCAAAGCCGCCGGCGGCGTTATGGTGCCCAACCTGGCCAGCGACGGCTGGATCATTCAGCCCCGCTACAAAGTACCGCCGTGGCAGTGGGCGAGCGCAACACCAGACGCCGAGATCTACATCGGCATGATCCGCAGCCGCAGCGCCCAGTACGAACCCGGGCACGCCTACAACGCCTGCTATGTGAGCGGCATCACCCAGGGTGTCGCCGTCGACGTTCACCGCCAGGGCAGCGGCGGTACCGACCCCATGCCCGATATCTTCGATGACCTCATCACCGACCCACAGCCAGCCATCAGCCGCGGCCGAAACGAGCTGGCCGCCACCGGGCCCAAGGTCATTGAGAACCTGGAAGTTATCATCCCCGAACAAGCGGCCGCCCCCGGCGTGCTGGTGCCCGGCATGCTTGCCAAAGTCACCCACAACAACCCGGACCAGGACTACTGGGCCCTGGTCCTCGGCAACAGCCTGGCCGCCAACGGCGCCGGCGGTGCCGCCGTCTATCAAACCGTTACCCTGGAGCGCACAGCATGAGCACACGCAACCCCTGGTTAAAATTCCAACGACTGCTGCAAGGCGAAGGCCGTGCTGTGGTGACCGTGGTCAGCAACAACGGCGACGGCACCAGCACCGTCGAGACGCGCAGCGGTGTGCAGATTAAGGTTAAGGGCGAGAGCGTCGCGGCTGGTAGCCAGGCGATGATTGAGGGGGGGGAGTTGCGGTATGAGGTGCCGGCGCTGAACAGCAGTGTTGTGGAGATATGAGTGATAGAACTGTGAACGCTACTATTGTAGTCTGCTGTTATGTAGTAAATAAAAAGGCAAGGACAGCATGGCTCATTGTTTCACCCGCACCTGGATCGCAACTCTTACCCTATCTCTTATACCCACTTTTGCTAGCGCTCAAAGCTATGATATGGATGTGGGACTTAAGTTTGGAAGCAATACTTGGGGTTACTACATTGGCGCGCATGATCTAACTTCTAGGTTCGGTTTCTTTACTACAACTGAGCTGTCGGTAGATCCCCGTAGTTATGGAATTGGAGGCACTACGACTGTCTGCAACGATGGCCAGCTTTCTGGTTCACAAGGAACAGGTTCTTGCTCATGGCACGGTGGAGTCAGTCATCAAACTGAAGCGGAATATAGTCGCTTTTCTTTTGGAATGGGGACGACATATCGGCTTTCTGAACCAGTATCCTTGGTACTAAATGGGGTTTTTAGCCTTTATACCCATTACATCACTGTTGGCGAAGCCTCCAATGAGGGGGACCTGCAGTACGGTATTGAAACCGGAGTACTAGTTAGACCTCACAGGAACTTCAATATTGTCGGACTATACAATTCCGAGATTAGCGCTTTTCGCTTAGGTTTCGGGACAACCTTTAATTTCTAGATATTCAATTGAGAAGTACTCTTCTCGACAACGGAAACTAGCTGCCATTAATCCAGAAGCCTGTCAGGTGCATCCATGTCTTCGTGCAGCACACGAATAATGAGCACCTCCGGTTCAAGAACTTTATAAAAAACAGCATGACGCTCAACTTCCAATCTACGATACCCTGGAAAAACATGAGCGTAGTCCACACCAAGTAGCGGATGGTCGATCAGCTGTTTCATTCTTACCTCCAACTGATCCAAGTACTTATCCGCTTGTTCTGCTCCCCATTCTTCACAGGTATACATCCAAATTCCGATCAGGTCTGATTCCGCACTTGGCGTGATGCTCAGCTCAAGCATTAATCAGCCGCCTTCATCCGAGCACGGCCAGCCGCTTTGATAGCTTCGATATCGAGCAGTTTAGGCTTGCCACTCGCCTCGCCTTCAGCGAGGGCCTGCCGGAGCGCAGCAAGACGTTCTTTGGCCTGCTGATCTCTTCGGATGAGATCGCGGATATATTCACTGTCATTGCCAAAATGACCGCTTGAAATCTGGCTTTTTACCCAGTCGTCTTGTTGTTCAGTCAACGTAATGGTTTTCCGGTGCATGCTCATAACTGGAGCTCCTAACAAAGTAGGGTATGACATTATCATACCATTCACTTGCACCGGATCAACACCCGACTCCTTTTGCCTAACGCCCAAGCTTTCGTGCCAGTTTGCAGTCGCGGAACCGCGGAGAAGCGACTACGTACAGCGACTGGTTAGGCATCCCAAATCGACCAGCGTTCTATCGAATTACTTTCAAATGCTGCTCGCTCTCGCTAATATACTGTTTATTTATACAGTATATTAGAAAATGCAGTACTATACTTCCAGATTCCAAGGCCCCATCGATTTCGACCTCCTGCCCCGCCTAATGCGCGAAGGCCAGGTCTACAGCGTCACTGTGCGGGAAACCCCACCCTACGGCTACCAGTGCTTTGCAGAGCTGTTCGTTGAGGGAAAGGGCCTTACTGAGTTTGTTGTCGCTTACACCGGCATCGTAAGCTGGACAGAGCCGGAAACTCCACGGCAACACATTCTAACAGTGCTTCAGGCCAGGTTACCCAGTGAGATCGATCGTCACCTATTGAACAGGCAGCAGACTGCTTTGCTCTGTGGTGGACCGCTCAAATGGAAGAGGCGCGCCTTCCATACCGTTGCTGTTGACCGTTTTCTGTCGCCTTCTGAACCAGGCCCTTATTGCGCGCGGTGCCGGTTAAATGCCGAGGCGCTAGGCTGGATAAAGACTGAAGCGCCCTAGCCGTTGCTGATCTTAAGCGATTGCCCATAATCGGTGAGCTTGAACGCAGAGCATTGCGGCAAATTTGGAACCGCGAAACGATGGAAAAATTGGCCGGCAACAGCGGCTGGTTAAATGGCTATCGCTCACCTTCCAGCTCGTGCCATACCCTTAGAATGATGATGGTACTCACATGCACTGAATAGCGAACCACATACCTGCCAAAGACCATATCGCGGATGGAGTCAGGAACCGGTGCCATTTCAACCGGTGTTCCCATTCCAGGGAAGTCTGGTAGTAATTCGATTTTGCTAACCAGTTCTGCGGCTACCCGGCCTGCCGCAGGCGGATTGTGAACCGCGATAAACTCCCTGAGGCGTTTGAGATCTTCAATGGCTTTGTCTGTGTAAACCAGTTTCACTTACCTGATCCCGGCTCATCCTGCTCGTTTTCGGTTCCCCAACTATTGAGCCAACCATGGACCTCGCTGGCATCAACCACTTTTCCCTGGGCAGCCGATTCCATCGCCTCCAGCGTTTGCTGCCAACGCTCCTGCTCACGCTGTTGTTTTTCAATGTATTCTGACAATGCCTGATTGATGACCCAACCTTTGCTCCGGTGGAGTCTGCCGGCGATTGCTTCCAGGTCCTTCTCAACTTCTGCCTGAAGACGAACGGTAGTGACGCTCATGGCGGTACCCTCAATGCTGGTGACTACAATGTATTACAGCATAGTCGATGAGGATGCGACAATAAGATTCAACGTCGAAGCACTTGGGTAGATAAAGACTGAAGTGCACTAGCCATTGCTGGCTTTGGCGCCCGGTACAAGTGCAACAGGATCTCCGATCGGCTCGAAGGCTGGTTCGTTTACCGGCACCGCCTCCAACGATCGCCGGTAATCGGTGAGATTGAACAGTGGTTCAAATTCCTCATGGGGAATACTCTTGTCCAGCCAGCGGTCCAGCTCGTTTTGCTGCAGCTCCAGGGGAAACGACTTGTAGTGTATGTCCATAAAATCGGGGTGTGGTGGCAATGTGATCACCCCTGTGGAAACCACCGGTTGACCATCAGCCCCGACCCAGTGCTTGCACATCGCCGCCAACATCATGATCTTACCCGGGTCATGAATCAGGAACCGATGCTTGGCAATGGGCTTTGGTGGTTTTTTCTGTTCGTCCGGAGTCAGTGCTGTATAGAGCCGCCCCCCTGGGTAGATCGGCTGCCACTCGAAGAAGCCACGGGCAAAAACCACCGCCCGATAGCTGCGCGGCGGGATGGTGTGCATCTTCGATGTCAGAATTCTGCGCGACTGACAGTTGAATGATGCCCACTGGGTATCAGGCTTCAGAGTCTGTTTGTCGAGCTTCAGCCACCACACCGCTGACATGACCTGCTGCCCTTCCTTTGTGGGTACCAGGCTAAGCACTCGGTCGGTTGGCCTCAACTCCCGCTTTGGATTGACGACATTGCCCAGTATGTCTTCTATTTCCTCCTGGGTGTAGCCTGCCTCAGACAGGATTCCGGGCAACGCAGGGTGGTCGTTTACGTTATAAATGGCACCACACATCTCATCCCTCTTTTGCACTAAATCAAAGTGTATTAGCAACTATTCAATTTATAAGCCAACACTGTAGTTCAATATTTTGAAAGAGGTGGTGGCGCTTAATGTGAGTGTCTCATTAGTCCCGCAAGGAGTGGAACATACTGGAATGAATGGTCAGGCATCTTGGGCCTCGACCTCATCCAACAGGCCAAGCACATCCTCAGCGAACCGCTCCAAAACAATATTCAAAGTCCAAGCCCTCTTGCCAAACTCAGTCCCTTTGAACTGGATTGCTATTTTTGTATCGCCCTTCCACATGCCTGACGGCAAAATCGGTTTCGCTACCGTATCCGCATGAATAATCTTGTCGATCACCTGTTTAAAGGTGGCAGGTCGGTCGATGAGTTCTTCATCGAAATAGAGCCAAGAAGACTCAGGCAACTCTAGATTTTTCTTATCTAATATTCCTTGATACAGATTGATCCGCAGAGCAATAGCGAGGTTTAAGAGGCTACTCGAAATAAGGTTTTGTAAACTAGCTTCCAAGCTTTTTGACAGGTGCAATCGCGACTGACTGGAAGAGAAGCTACTAGTCGAATAATCGAGCCCATGACAAATCAGACACAAGCGCCTTATTTCGCCAAAGTCTTGCCGGTGTTTAGATAAGATTTCTTGCATATTTTCCCGTACCTAATGCTCACACAACCGGCGAGCGGAATACTGTGTAGCGAGCCCGGCTCAAATTGCGCTGTTTGCAATTTAGGCATTTACTCATGTAAAAGCAGTTTAGAAAGATTCACCACCTATTTGCTCACCGTTAGCACATATTTTGATTTTCACATTAACTATAGCTTTTATAAATACCTCAATTACATGTTTGGTGCCGTCGCCCTCAATAGACGCTGATAAACTTGGAGTGCCAGACTTTGCAAATAAGTCATTGCAAGTATCTCTACAGTCCCCGTCAATATAGAGTTTGGCTCCACCTAGCCAGGTATTTACGACTCTTATTTGATGGTCTTTAAAATTAGCTACTATTTCTTTCTTTGGCACTGCGTTTATTCCCTATTTTTTGTGTGATGCTACCAACGAAAAGTAGACACTGTACCTACGTGGCACCGACTTGCTCCGCTTTGTTCTCTAGCACGGTCAGGCGCCCAAGAGACAACTGATAATATTTTCGGACGTCATCACCTTCAGCTATATGAAGCTTATTTGAATATGATTGGAGCTGCTCAAGAGGATCTATTACATCCGGTATGCTTGGGTAAGCAGTAGTGAGTTTATAATAAAGGCTACTTATAGCTGCACTAAAGTGGTTATCTTCGCCCTCCTCAACAAATTGCCTTAGCTTTTCTCGAACTTCTTCAAATGCCTCTTTCATATAAATACCTCATAGTTTATACATCAAACCCGCCCATTATTCCGGCAGATGTTGCATTGAACCTACCACAGCACCCTGCTAAAACCCAATAATGAAGAGGTTAGCGACGTTATACACGACACAACACGCCTTTCATCAAAAATAGAAAAAACATCCTTTCCGACGGTGATCCCCCGGCTGCAATGTCTTCTGGGGCATATATTTCAGGTTACCCCGGAAATATGCGTCTCGCCAACTGATTGCCGGGGCATTTACCGCAGCTTATTCACAAAACCACCGGAGCCTCACGGGAACCACTATTACACCCAAGCGCCCGATGCGCCTGAAGCAACTGCGCCCCAAGCTTCCTATCCAGTTGCCTGTAGGTCAGCTGGCTCTCCTGGAGCTGGCTGTACAAGTCTTTCAGCGGCATGGAGTCAGTCGCCTTGGCCAGTGTGCCAATGCGTTCCCGGTACTTGTTCAATGAGACGATCCGCGAGAGCAGCCGGTATAGGTTGTGGGCATCGTAGATATCGAGGCTAATGATGGCCTCCTCGCCTCTCACCTTGGGCAGGAACTCACCATCCAGGGCGTAGGCGGCGATGAAGTTTCGGGCGCTGTCCAATTGGTCGGCGGGGATGTCCGCTGCGGTTCGCACCTGGAAGGCTGTGTGGATCTGCGACCAGAGCTTGGTCGTGGCTTTGCGGCGCACCTCTTTTGGTAACGCTGCCACCTTGGTTTTGATAACCGCCCCCAATAGCTGATGGCCATCGGTGCCGATGGTATCGGTAACCAGGGCTCCCATCGTGTTGTCGGTATCGTGATAGTGCCCATACTTGCGAATGGCTGGCAGGACTTCGTGGGTCACCCACCTGGTGAAACGTTTGGCTGCCGGCTTACGGCTTGTCATGGTAATGCGATATAGGCCTGGCTCAGAAATGATCGTCATTTGCTGATCACCACCAAGGGTCGGAATACTATTCCGATCCTTTTCATCAGAATCAAGCCTGGCAACGGCTTTGTGAGTGTCTGGCAATCCCAGGGCTTGGCACACATCTGAGGCAACAAACCAGATTTCGCCATCGCGATCGATTACGCGAACTGAGTAGGAGTCAAATTCGAAAGGAACTGCTGATAAGGGAGTGTTCATGATCGTGGTACCCGCTTGAGTTAGTGAATTCGCCACCCCCCGTCAAAAGGGTGGACGAAACCGTACGGGTTGACGGACCGGCAAACGGAACCGGCAGGCCATAGGCCTCCCGCACGGCCCGCCCATAACTCTGCTGGTGCCGTGCTTCGGACACAAAAAAACCGCTCTGGGCGGTCGTGTCCGCCGTTACTTCCGGGCCGTCAAACCCGGCCGCTGATTTTGCAGCGACGCCCAAAGAGTACGATAATTTGTGCCGAAGTCAATTTTCAGCGATTCGCACCGGAAAAACCCCCGGCCCGAACCTTCAATTTTGGTCTCATTTTGGTCTCATTGACGCGCACTTTTAGACCCTGATATTTATACAGTACCGCCGGAAAGCCCCATTTTAGGGGGTTTCAGGGGAGGTCGAAAGGTGCAAAAAATGCTCGAATAGGGTTCGAATCCCTCCCTCACCGCCAGATTCCACAAAAAAGCCCCCGCTCCGCAAGGAGCGGGGGCTTTTTTGTGGAATCCTGGTTGTGGGGCGGTGTGGACGAACCCTCCGGTTCGACTGAACGCCAGGAGCGTTCAGGGCCGCCAAAGGCGCGCGCAGTGCGGGGCACAAGGATGTGCCCCGGCCAATCCCTCCCGGGTCGGCTTGCGCTACCGAGCCAACTCATCTCCGCAAGGGTCGGGGGCTTTCTGTGGAATCCCGGCCGCGAGGGCGGTGTGGACGAACCCTCCGGTTCGACTGAACGCCAGGAGCGTTCAGGGCCGCCGCAGGCGCACACAGTGCGGGGCACAGGGATGTGCCCCGGCTAATCCCTCCCTGGTCGGCCTCCGCCACCGAGCCAACTCAACTACGCAAGGAGCGGGGGCTTTTTTTGTGGAATCCCGGCCGCTAGGGCGATATGGATGAACCCTCCCGTTACAGCCCTAACCAATAAAATGCTTACTGCCGCACCAACCGCCTGTTATCCACCACAAACGAATCATCATTCGACCGATACGGATTAATATCCAACCCGCCCCGCCGCACATACCGTGCATAAACGGTCAAACGTTCACAGCCACAATGCTGGCTCAAGTCCTGAAAGATCCGCTCAACGCACTGCTCGTGAAACTCATTGTGCTGGCGAAACGAAATCAAATATCTCAGCAGCGATTCACGATCGATGCGCGGGCCGCGGTAGTCAATGACCACACTGCCCCAATCTGGCTGGCCTGTTACCAGGCAATTGGATTTCAGAAGATGGCTGTGCAGCACTTCCTCGACATCCCGCGTAGCGTCCGCCTGCAACAATTCGGGCTTGGTCTGGTAGTGTTCAATCTCGATGTCGAGTTCATCCAGGCAATCACCTGGCAGTGTAGTGATGTCTGCACTGTGGCCCATCTGATTCAGGGGTACCAGCGTTACCCGTACCGGTGCTCCTGCGGCTGCCGACAGGTCACGTTCCAAAAGATCGGCCACGGCGCGCACACTGTCAAACCGGGTCTGGTTAAACGAATTCAGATACAGTTTGAACGATTTCGACTCAATCAGCCGCGGTGACTCGGCCGGTATGAATATCTCACCCATCGCCACCAGCGGCTTGCCGCGATTGTTCAACCAGGACAACTCATACGCATTCCACACATCAACGCCACGAAAGGGAAGCTGTTGCGAGTCGATGCCGATTTCATCACGCTTGCCCTGTCGCTCTATCGGAAACAGCAGGCTCGCATCGTAGTGATCGATGTAGGCGCTGGTCTTTCCCAGCGGTGAAGCTTCAGGGGTAGCCATGGTCAGTCTCCGTGGTCGAACGTATTAGCTGCGCAGGCCTCGCCCGGTGTGCAGCAGGTAGAGTGCCCAGCTCATCAGCAGGGCAACAAACATCAGTAGCATGCCATAGGCCGCCAGCACCGGTATGTCGCTGTGCCCGATAATGCCATATCTGAAGGTGTTTACCATGTACAGAATCGGGTTGAGCTTGCTGACCCATTGCCAGAAATCGGGCAACAATGAAACCGAGTAAAACACCCCACCCAAATACGTCAGTGGCGTCAGTATGAAGGTGGGCACGATGGTGACATCATCGAACTTGGTGGCAAAAATCGCATTGATGAGACCGGCGGTTGAGAAGACAACAGCCGTCAGCAAAATAACACTGAGTGTTACAAAGGCGTTGTGCACTTGCAGGTCGGTAAACCAGAGGCTCAATAGCGTCACAATAAAGCCACAGGCCAACCCACGCGCAACACCACCCACAACAAAACCGAGCATAATGACCCAGTTCGGAACCGGTGCCACCATCAGTTCTTCAATGGATTTCTGAAATTTGTTCGAGAAAAAGCTGGAACTGACGTTACCGTAACTGTTGGTGATCACCGTCATCATGATCAGCCCGGGCACGATAAACTGCATGTAATCGTAGCCGTCCATGGTACCGATGCGGCTGCCAATCAGATTGCCGAAAATAATGAAGTACAACACCATGGTAATGGCTGGTGGCAGCAGGGTCTGCATCCAGATACGGGTAAAACGGCGAACTTCTTTATAAACAATGGCCGAAAATGCGACCCAATACGGATGATTCACGCCTCGGCCTCCTGTTTGCTGTGGGTGGTGAGGTCAACAAAAAGCTCTTCGAGCCGGTTGGTCTTGGGCCGAATGCTGACAACGTCCAACCCCTTGGCTTCCAACTGGGAAAACACCTCATTCAGGGATTGCTCACGACTCAGATCGAACTCAATGCTGTGCTCGTCCAGCAGCCGGCTGCTGAAACCATCCAGTTCAGGGGCAATGGTCAGAGTGCCACGCACATCGACTACATAGGTCGAACGTTGCTTGCCTTTCAGTAGAGTTTTCGTCGGTGCCTGCGCCACGATTTCGCCGTTATCGATGATGGCGATGTTGCGACAGAGGCTCTCTGCTTCTTCAAGATAGTGGGTTGTCAGAATAATGGTGGTGCCCTGCTTGTTCAGCCGCTTCAGAAACGCCCACATGGATCGGCGAATCTCGATATCAACGCCCGCGGTCGGTTCATCCAGAATCAGCATACGGGGCTCATGCACCAGCGCCCGGGCAATCATCAGGCGTCGTTTCATGCCTCCGGAGAGCATGCGCGCCGGGACGTCGCGCTTGTCCCACAAATCCAGCTGTTTCAGGTAGGTTTCAGACCGGGCTTCGGCCAGTTTGCGCTTGAGGCCATAGTAGCCAGCTTGCTGGATGACGATGTCCTGCACTTTTTCGAAGGAATTGAAGTTGAATTCCTGAGGCACGACACCGAGGCTACGCTTTACGGCTTCCCGCTCGGTTACCAGATCGTAGCCACACACCTTGACGGTGCCTTCGCCTTTATTGACGAGGGAGGACACGATGCCCAGGGTGGTCGATTTACCGGCCCCGTTTGGGCCGAGCAGGGCAAAAAAATCACCCTCTTCAACGCTCAGGTCGATGCCCTTCAGGGCGACAAAACCATTGTCATAGACCTTGCGAAGCTGATGGATTTCGAGCGCTTTAGTCATGAAAGTCCTGTTCTGGTAGTCAGTCGCGACGCCGCGTCCGGATCAGCAGGGTGATCGTGGTGGCACGGCGAGTGAAACTTTGCTGCTATGCTGGGTGGTCAGGCAACCTGACCGGCAATGTGGTGCGTATAAGTGGTTGCTAAAGTCATTATTTCAATGGAGCCAAGATGAAAGTCCTGATTACCGGTGTCACTGGCCTGCTGGGCTCGCAACTCGCCCGGCATTATTCTGAGAACGGACACGAGGTCTGGGGGCTGGTACACAGCACTCCTGTACCCGGCGACCTAGCCCGGCACATAACCCAGGTTCGGGCGCCCAATGAACTGACCGGCCATTTTAACCTGGCCATCAATCTCGCCGGGGCCAGTATTGCCGGTGGGCGATGGTCGGCCAAACGCAAGCAAGTGTTACGTGACTCGCGTATCGGCCTCACCAATGCCTTGCTCGCTCCGTTGCCGAGCGAACAATACCGCATAGACCACCTTATTAGTGGTTCCGCCATTGGTTACTACGGTTCCACCACAGAGACAGTTACGGAACAGTCACCTGCAGGGTCTGACTTTTCCGCTCGCATGGTGGCTGACTGGGAAGCCAGTGCTCTGGCAGGCCAGATGCACATCAACAAAATCACTCTGATCAGAACGGGCCTGGTGCTCAGCAACCGGGGCGGGCTGTTGAAACAATTGGCCTTGCCTGCCCGGCTGGGTCTGGCGGCCAGACTGGGCAAGGGGAATCAGGGTCAATCCTGGATTCATGAGGCCGACTGGCTCGCAGCGGTCACCTGGTTGCAGGAGCAGGGCCATACCGGTGCCTTCAATCTAACGGCACCGGGCCCGGTATCACAGGATACGTTCAGCCGCACACTGGCTCGGCAGCTGGACCGCCCTTACTGGCTGAAAGTCCCTTCAGCGCCTTTGCGCTGGGGTATGGGCGAGCTGGCTGACCTGGTGCTCAATGGCCAATGGGTGATCCCCGCCCGATTAAAGGAACAAGGTTTTAACTTCGCATTTCCGGATCTGGAATCGGCCTTACGCGACCTCTTTGGCGAGCACTGATAAGCGTCGGTATTTGCCGTATACTCCCGGCCTTCAACAGCCCGGCTGACTGTAAAAAGCCCGGGCAACCACGTCGCTCAGGAACTCACAATGTTTGATGTCACGCCGTTTCGCGGCCTTGTTTTTGATATGGATGGCACCCTGGTCGAAAGCGGCCCGTTGCATGAAATCGCCTGGCGGGAGACTTTAGCCAAGTACAACCTTCCGGTAAATGCCCGGCTAATGCATAGCCTGGCCGGCGTTCCCACGCGCGAAACCCTGCTGCGGGTAGCGGCGGAAACCGGGCATCCGCTGAGTGCCCCGGTGGAGGAAATGAATGCCTTCAAGGAGGCTCTGGTCGCCGATCTGGCACCCCGCTACGTTAAGGCCACACCACTGGCAGAGCTGGCTCGCCAACACTATGGCACCTTACCCATGGCCGTGGGTACCGGTGCCTATACCGCCGAAGCGCGGGACATCCTGAAGCACTGCGGTATTTTATCGTTATTCGACATCGTAGTGGGTGCCGATCAGGTAACACACCCAAAGCCGGCTCCGGATACCTTTCTGGCCTGTGCCGCCCACATTGGATGCGAGCCCGGCGACTGCGTTGTCTTTGAAGATGCCGATCTCGGGCTTGAGGCCGCCAGGGCTGCCGGCATGACGGCGGTGGACGTACGCACCGAGTTTCAGTTCATCAACGATTATTTTCTGGCCGGCTAACGCCTCTATATGCGCCGTGACAGCGGTGACAGACTGGAAAAGCTTGCGTCGACCGGTCGCCAGTAGCCAGTCAGCCGCTGGTTCCAGTTGCGGATTTCCGGTGCCATTCGCTGTTCACTAACGGGCAACCCGAGCCGGGCCAGTATCGCTGTGAGGGCGGTTTCGGCCGCTGGCGCTGACCCGGTATCCATTTTCAGGGCGATACCAGCATTCAGCTCCGGAATAGAAGCGATGTAGACCCCTTCGGCACCCACTTTAAGAAACGCCCTGCCGTTCAATTCCGCCATCACTTCACTGCAATAGCGCCCGGTACCGGCCACCATCATAGGTTCGCTGACGGCTGCGTCGTAAAGTTGCAACGCAGCCTGCTGATACATGCCCGGCAACTGATCCGGGTCGCCAAAGCGGGCAAACCCGAGCGCCAGGTTTTTCAGTGGCATGGCCCAGGTTGGCACACTGCAGCCATCTGGCGCCATGGGCGCCCCTTCAAGACGAGTATCACAGCAGGTTTCAATGCATTCTCGAATGGCAATCTGCACCGGATGATCTACCTCAATGTAGCCCTCTGTGTCCCAGCCCATGTGTCGCGCCAGCGCCAGCATACCGACATGCTTGCCAGAGCAGTTGTTGTGCCGGGCTCCTGGTGTCTGTTGCTGCCAGGCAAGGTCGATCAGCGCCTGTTGCTGCATGGGCCAGTGTTCGCCGCATTCCAGTGCCGGCTCGGCCAGTTCCAGCTTTTGCAACATGGCCAGAGCCGTGTTCGTGTGAAGCGCCTCGCCGTTGTGCGAGGCGCAGGTCAGTGCCAGTTCCGCTGGTGTAAAGCCAAAGGCTTTGGCCGCACCACTGGCCACCATGGGCAGCGCCTGGAAGGCCTTGATCGACGAGCGCGGATACGTCAGCGCATTCACATCCCCAACGGACCACAGCGTCTCACCGCTGCTGCGTACGATAACTGCCCGCCCGCGATGGGTGCTTTCAACGGCATCACTACGAACCACTTCGACCAGAACAGGGTTGGCTGACATGAATTTGAACTCCAGCGACTAATAACGAAAGGACGGTCACAGTACCAAAATTCGGCCAAGACGAGTACGAATTCCCGGATCCAACGGGACAGCACTGCGCCACACCGGTAAACTGACTTACGGTACATTCCCGGCAAACAGGAGCAACGTATGGCGAGCAAGTGGGCACAGCGGTTTTTCCAGATGGCGGAGCTGGTCGGCTCCTGGAGCAAAGACCCGTCTACGCAGGTGGGTGCGGTGATCACACAGGGCAACCGCGTCGTGTCGCTGGGCTTCAACGGTTACCCGCACGGTGTGTCAGACCGCGCCGACACCGATGACCGCGAAATGAAGTACGCCAAGACTATTCATGCCGAGGAAAACGCCATCCTTTTTGCCAAGAGGGATCTGGCCAACTGTGAAATCTGGGTTACTCACTTCCCCTGCCCCAATTGCGCCGCCAAGATAATACAAACAGGAATTACCATGGTGCACTGCCCGGTTCAGACAGAAGATTTCCTGTCGCGCTGGGGAGAGAAAATCACCATCAGTGAATCCATGTTTGAAGAAGCCGGGGTCCAGGTACACTGGGTCAAGGAGCCACTGGCCGGACAACCTGCCTGACGAAGAGATCAGTAAATAGCCAGTCAGTCATTCTGGCATGGACCCGCCGCATGTTCGGTGCACTTCTCCGGCTGCCGCGCAGAGGTGCGGCACACCGAAAGTAGCGAGTGTGCGCCAGATCAGCCTTTGCTCTGGCACCCCAGTATCAGACTTTCACCCTCCACCCCAGGCATCAGCGTACTCGCTAAGGCTACCGGTAACAGACTCGTGCCGGTACGGCTGAGACGACAGCACTTTCTTTCCAAGAAAACGATTTCAGCCATCAACACCAATTGCCAATCCCGCACTATGCGGGCCTATCAGCCTTATTCTTCAAGCTTGGTCACTTTCTTAAAAAATTTTCTTGAAAACGTTACCAAGCGTGCTCATACTCTCTTCCAATCTAGAATTAAAAGCGTCGGTCACAGTCGCTAAAAAATAACCACAAGAAAGTAAACGAGGTATTGCACGTGCAGGAGACATCTGGTCAAAGCAGATGGCATGCACTGACGCCATGGCTGTTTATGTTGCCTGCCATGTTGCTGTTCGCTGTTTATGTCATCATTCCTATCTTTCAAAGCATCTGGATCAGTTTTTTCGACTGGGACGGAATTGGCGATAAAGTCTTCATCGGCTTTGGCAACTACGCAGAACTGATGGACGACCCGCAGTTCTGGACAGCCCTGTGGAACAACGTTCTATGGCTGTTATTCTTCATGTTGGCCGTTCCCATCGGCCTGGGCGTAGCCCTCTTTCTGAACCAGCAAGTGCTGGGCATTCGCGCCGTCAAATCGCTGTTTTTTTTCCCCTTTGTAATCTCCCAGGTCATCGTCGGAGTGGTCTTTTCCTGGTTTTACGACCCAAGCTCCGGCCTGCTGCAAGACATCATCGGCATCTTCGGGTTCGAGCCTCTGCCCATTCTTGCCAGCGAATCCATGGCCACCTACGGCATTATTGCTGCTGGTCTGTGGCCGCAAATCGCCTACACCATGATTCTCTACCTCACCGGCCTCAATAACCTGAGCCCGGACCAGATCGAAGCGGCCCGTATGGACGGCGCTCACGGCTGGAGCATGTTGTGGAAGGTGATTATTCCGCAATTGCGCCCGGCCACCTTCATCGCGGTAGTGGTTACCGTCATCGGTGCACTGCGCTCCTTCGACCTGGTGGCCACCATGACCGGCGGTGGCCCCTATGGCAGTACCACGGTTTTGGCTTTCTTTATGTACGAGCAGTCCATCTTCAGTTACCGCATGGGGTACGGCGCCGCCATCGCGACCGTTCTGTTCCTGCTGATGCTGGTGTACATCGCATTTTTCCTGTGGCGCATGCTGCGTGCGGAACGAGGATAAGACATGTTTCCGACTCCCATACAACAAACGTCCCGCTTTACGCAGATCAGCTACAAGGTCGCGCTGCCGCTGACCATCCTGATCTGGCTGCTGCCACTGGCCGCCATCATGATGACCTCGGTGCGCTCCATTGCCGACATCAATGCCGGCAACTACTGGGGCTGGCCCGAGCAGTGGATGCTGATCGAGAACTACACCGAAGTCTTCGCCCGGACCAACATGGGTCGCTACCTGCTGAACAGCGTGCTGATCACAGTACCAGTCATGATCTTTTCGGTCGGTCTGGCCACCATGGCTGGCTTTGCCCTGGCCAAGTACAAATTCCGGGGGCGCATCGCCATCTTTGCCGTCTTTATCGGGGGGAACTTTGTTCCATTCCAGATTCTGATGATTCCGGTGCGTGACCTGACCATTCAGACTGGCCTGTACGACACCATCTGGGCGCTGATTATTTTCCACACCGCTTTCCAGACCGGGTTTTGCACGCTGTTTATGCGCAACTTTATTGTTGGCCTGCCGGACGAGCTGTTTGAATCCTGCCGCCTTGAAGGCGCCAGTGAATGGCAGATTTTCACCAAGATCGTGCTGCCGCTGGTAAGGCCCGCACTGGCTGCACTCTCGGTACTCATTTTTACCTTTATCTGGAACGACTACTTCTGGGCCCTTGTGCTGGTTCAAAGCGATGAGGTCAGGCCGATCACCGCGGGCATCAGTGCCTTGCGAGGCCAATGGCTGGCGTCCTGGCAACTGATTTCAGCGGGCTCAATTGTGGCAGCGTTACCTCCGGTGATTCTGTTTTTCGCCATGCAACGCCATTTCATTGCTGGCCTGACACTGGGCGCAACCAAGGGATAACTATGACGGTCTACGCTCTGCATTCAGAACGGTCTAGCCTGCTGATCGAGGCGCTGCCCGACGACGCGCCCGTTATTCGCTACTGGGGTGTCCGGCTGCATCAGTCGACGGACCCCTTATTGTGGCAACCCGCGTTGCCTCAGGCAGGTCTGGATGAAGTCCGACCGTTGAGTATTGCGCCGACTTTGGCCGACGGTACCTTCCTGGAGCCCGCCTTGCGTTCGCATCAGCATGGCCAGGGCTGGGCCGAGCAGTGGCAATTGACCGCCACCCAGGCAACAGACTCTGAACTGGCCTTCGTGCTGGTCAGTCGCTCAGACCTGGTTCAGCTTAACTGGAAGGTCAACCTGGATGCTGCAACCGATGTACTGTCAGTAAGCGCTACGCTGACCAACCAGAGTGACGATGAGCTCGCCCTTGAGCAGTGGCTGACCACCTGGCCCCTGCCCCGCGAGCACAACGACGTTCTGTCGTTTACGGGTCGCTGGGTCAACGAATTTCAACCCCGCCGTCAGGCACTGCCGATCGGTTCGCTGGAACTGACCAACCTAAAAGGCCGTACCTCCCACGACCATTTTCCAGGCCTGCTAACCGGCACCCCAGGCTTTACGGCGGAACAGGGCGATGTCTGCGCCTTTCATCTGGGCTGGAGTGGCAACCACCGCCAGCGCGTTGAACGAAATCAGCAGGGTCATACCCAGTTTCAGGCCGGTGCACACCTGCTGCCCGGCGAAATACGCCTGGCGCCCGGCGCTGAGTTCAAGGCACCTGTGCTTTATGCGACCCGATCGTCATCGGGCTTCAATGGCATCGCTGCGAATTTCCAGCAATTTGTTCGCACTACGCTCCTGAGCTGGCCAAACGAAGGCCCGCGACCGGTTCATATCAATACCTGGGAAGCGATTTATTTCGATCACACCCAGAAGGCGCTGGATGACCTGGCCGAGGCCGCTGCTGATGTGGGTGCTGAGCGCTACGTACTCGACGATGGCTGGTTTCAGGGGCGCCGTGACGATACCTCGGGGCTTGGCGACTGGACCGTAGACGAAAGCATTTATCCGGAAAAACTTCACCCGCTTGCGGCAACGCTGCAACGCTCCGGTCTTGAATTCGGCCTCTGGGTTGAGCCTGAGATGGTAAACCCGGATTCAGACCTGTACCGCGAACATCCGGATTGGGTACTTGCCATAGCCGGTCAGAATCAGCCTCTGGCACGTCAGCAACGGGTTCTGGACCTGACCCGGTTCGAGGTTCAAACCTACCTGTTTGAACACCTGAGCGCTTTGCTCAATGAATACCCCATTACCTATCTCAAGTGGGACATGAATCGCGATTTGGTACAGGCGGCTGATGCTCTGGGTCAGGCTGCGACCTTCCGCCAGACAGAAGCCCTCTATGCCTTGCTCGCAAAACTGCGTAAAGCGCATCCCGACGTTGAAATTGAGTCCTGTGCGTCGGGCGGCGCCCGCATGGACTACGGCATTCTGCAGCATACTCATCGCTTCTGGCTGAGCGACTGCAACGATGCGCACGAGCGCCAGCGCATGCAGCAATGGGCCGCCTTGTTCTTCCCGGCAGAAGTGCTTGGCAGCCACATCGGACCACCGCATAGCCACACCACCGGACGTCAGCACGCGACAGAGGTTCGAGCCGGCACCGCGCTGTTCGGGCACATGGGCATCGAATGGGATGTTCGTCATCTGAACGATGCAGACCGGCACGCACTGACTAACGCCATTGCCCTGCACAAAGAATGGCGACCGGTCATTCACAGCGGGATTCGCAGTGCCCTGCAGCCTGTCGATCCGAATCAGATCGCCTTTCAGATCGGCGCTGCACCGAATCACCTGATCAGTGTGTTTCAGCAAGACATGCCCGAACTGTCGGTTCCGGGGTCGCTGCGACTTTTGGGGCTACGGTCCGACAAGCAATATCGACTCTCGATCATCCTTCAGTCTACAAAAACAGGCCACTTGATGAAATCGCTCCCAGCCTGGATGAACCGGGATGCAGTAAGACTAAACGGTGAGAGCCTGATGACAGTGGGACTGCCACTGCCCGTCATGGACCCGGACAGTTTGCTGGTGCTGGCACTGACTGAAGATTAAGTAAATCGATTTGATGCGCTGGCCAAGGTCAGCGACGCAAAAAGAAAGCGCTCAAGCGCGAAGAACCGTGCCACCGGTGTACCGGTGACACATTGAAATGGGGCTCGCCCCAGATGTATCACAACAAAAAAGAAGGACGAGGCTATGAAACTGAAAACCTTACTGACAGCCAGTGCCATCGGGGCCTTATTCATGACCCAGGCCAGTGCTGGTACGCTAGTCATCAACTCCAACCAGTCTGACCCGGCGCCCAAGGCCGCCTGGGGAGAAATCATTGCCGATTTCGAAGCCGCCAACCCGGATATTGAAGTACGTCTGAACGAGTACGACCACGAGGGTTACAAAAGCGCCATCCGTAACTGGCTGGTGACGTCACCACCGGACGTCGTATTCTGGTTCGCAGGTAACCGGATGAAGTACTTTGTCGACCGTGGTTTGTTCGAGCCTGTCTCGGATGTCTGGTCTGAAAACAATATGGACCAGAATTTCTCATCCACCCGGGCTTCAATGACAGTAGAAGGCGAACAATACGGTGTTCCAGCCACCTATTATCAATGGGGCGTGTACTACAACGCTGACATTTTTGATGAACTGGGGCTAAGCGAACCGCAAACCTGGGACGAGTTCATGAACGTCAACCAGACGCTCAAGGACAACGGCTACACGCCTATCACCATCGGTACCAAGTTCCTCTGGACCGCTGCAGGCTGGTTCGACTACATCAACCTGCGTACCAACGGTCTGGATTTCCACATCGACCTGATGGACGGAAAAATCCCCTATACCGATGAGCGTGTCCGTGCGACCTTCGAAAACTGGCGCCAACTGATCGATGCCGGTTTCTTCCTGGAAAACCATGCCTCCTACAGCTGGCAGGAAGCTCAGGCTCCCCTGCTTAATGGCGAAGCAGGTATGTACCTGATGGGTAACTTCCTGACGCCAAGCTTCCCGGAAGGCTCTAACTTCGATTTCTTCCAGTTCCCGCAGATCGACCCGAGCATTGGCATGTTCGAAGATGCACCGACCGATACCGTGCACATTCCTGCTCGTGCAAAAAACAAGGAAGACGCCAAGCGTTTTCTGGCCTACGTCGCTCAGGCGGACGTACAAACTAAGCTCAACCTGGGTCTGAACCAGCTACCGCCTAACGCCAGCGCTGAAGCCGGTGACAACACCTTCTTGCAGCAGGGCCTCGACATGCTGTCCAGTGCCGACGGTACTGCCCAGTTCTACGACCGTGATACCGATCCGGCCATGGCCGCTGAAGGTATGAAAGGCTTCCAGGAATTTATGGTTAACCCGGATCGTCTGGATGCCATTCTGACCAACCTGGAACGGGTTCGTCAGCGCGTCTTCCGCTGAGTTCCTTCACTGTCACACCTTTAGGCGACCTTCGGGTCGCCTTTTTTATGCCCGGAATTCTGCAGCAGGCAGCGGTGTATAATCAGTAACACTTGTTTTAACATGATTCTGAAACAGGGCATTACAGGGATGAACCATGGGTTATTGGTTAAAACGCATGCTGGCACTGATACTGGGTGCACTCAGCCTGATATTGGCAACACTCTGCTTTAACTGGGGCTTTACCGCTCTCAGCGAATCCCGGCAGATGGAGCGGCTGCCACAGTCACCCATTGCTGTTCTGGCTAGCGGCCCCTACGCCGTGGCCGGTCGTACAGAGCGTGAATCGAACCTGTTGACGGCGCCCTACTCCGGGCAATCTGTCTTGTATGTCCGGTACTTGCTGGAAGAAGAATACCGGGATTCAGACGGTGACCTGCGCACCCGAACCCTCGAAAGCGGGCAACGCAGTACCCGCTTTCAACTGACCGACGATACCGGCACGCTTCGCGTCGACCCGACGCTGTCGACCGGTGATATCAACTGGGCGGTGCAACGGACCTACCGTGAACGCCAGGGCGACCTGATCTATTCGGAATGGACACTGAGCGAAGGGCAACGAGCCGAACTTCTGGGTCGCTTTCAGCCTTCGAACCAAACACTGGTTTTCAATACTCTGAACTTCAATTTGCCCGCCACCATTACCGACTCCAGTTTGCAGGCGGCCGGTGGACAAAGCCTGTTGCGTGCGGCACTGATCATCTCCCTGGCTGCCGGCCTGGTGTCTGTCGGCATCGCCCTGATACTGATTGGGCTGGGTGTTCACCGTTTTATTCTCTACGTCAGCGCCATGACGGTGATCATGATCGCCTATCTCTGGGGCCAGGGCCTGTATCAGCTCGAACAGGACTGGCAACGCGCCGCCTCCCTGTACCAGACTCGTATGACGGCACTTGGTTCGTCACCCACCCTGGAGCAACAAACCGACTTGCTGGCGATGCGATTGTTAATTGCACGCGGCGCCGAACCCTGGCCGGACCGGCTCTTCTTCCAACAGCTGGCGTCCGATTATTTTCCAGCGCCGGAAGGGCTGGATTCGACATTGCAACAGGCCGTTGCTGAGCGCATCGAGGTTTATCCACGCAATCGTTTCGGCAACGGCTTGGTGACTCTGCTGGCCTGTATAGGCGGTGCAGGCTTTTCTATATTGCTGCTGTGGCTGGGTATCAGGCGCATCAGGCTCAAGCGTCTTATTGAACATCTGCCCACCGCCGCAACCACGGGGCTGAGCTATGGGCTGGCAGAACTCAAGGGGAAGATCGACCTGCAGGCAGAGCCGTTAACGTCGAAGCTGACCGAGAACCCATGCGTTGCCTATCATTACCTGGAAGAAGAAAAGCGTGGATCAGGCAAAAAGTCCCGCTGGGTCACCCTGGAAGAGATCGATCATCGCCTGCCCTTTGAACTGACCGATGAATCGGGTCGCGTCTGGGTCTACCCTGAAAAAGCCACCATGCATTATTCGGAAAAGGTAACCCGCCGACAGGGCAGGCGCCGTTACAAAGAGTCCTGGTTACCGCCCGATGCCGACCTCTATTGCCTGGGCTTCGCCGGGCTCGATGCAAACCGGCCAGACCGCCTGGCGCTGCAACATGAAGACGAACAACCTTATATTGTGAGTACACTCGATGAGCAACGGCTCATCCAACGCAAAGGCGCCCAGGGCTTTCTGTTTACCTCCGTCAGCCTTGGCCTGCTGCTCAGTGCTTTCCTGATACTACTGGCGTATGCCGGCTCGCTGACGCCAGCCGACCTGCTGCTGACCGCCTTGCTCATTCCGGTATTTTTGTTCCTCTATACCCTGATACTTCACTACAACGACCTGATCTTTCTACGCAATCGATGCGATAAAACGAAAGCGGACATTCGCACCATTCTGCAGAAAAGACACGACCTGATACCGCGCCTGAATCAGGTACTGCAGGGTTATCTGGAGCATGAACAGGAATTGCAGACAGCGCTGACCAACCTTCGAACGGCCAATCCTGAGTTCGGTGACAGCCCTGATCAGATTGATCGGTACAACGACCAGGTAGAAGCACTTAATCGACAGTTGATTGCAAGGTCGGAAGCGTATCCGGAGTTAAAGGCCAACACCCTGGTGGCAGAGTTTATGGAGCAGGTTGAGACCACCGAGAATTATCTGTCGTTACTGCGTAATGGTTATAACGATGCCGTTGAGCTCTACAACACCCAGATTCATTCCTTTCCAGATCTGTTACTGGCCAAGGCATTTGGGTTTGAGGAGAAGGCGTTGTTTAGGCTGTAATACCTGGGCAATAACAACCAGGAGCATTCACCGGCCGTGGATACTCCCCGTCGCCCAGGGGACTGGCCTCCCACAAAAGATGACTTCAACCCAGAGGCAACTCACCCTCGGTCCAAAGTGG